>NZ_CP097293.1:0-3633265 GCF_023503985.1 Vibrio sp. J383
GGATGTGACCAATCACTTCTGGGTCTTTACGTTCTAGATAGTGAATAGCTATGATGCGACGAATTGTACGGCAGCGACCACGGATAAGCAGTGTTTCTGTAGTTGCGATATTGCCTGTACGAGTGATGCCTTCTAGTAGGTCACCCTTAGTAATACCGGTTGCAGAGAATACAACGTTGTCGCTACGAGCCATGTCTTCCATCTTCAACACGATACCCGCCGTTACGCCCATTTCAGCACAACGCTCTAGTTCAAGCTCACCGTGCTTGCGGTTCTCTTCTGTATCGCCTTTTACTTCATGACGAGGAAGCAGACGAGCGTGCATGTCGCCGTCGAGTGCGCGAATAACCGCAGCCGAAACCACGCCTTCAGGCGCGCCGCCGATGCAGTACATTACGTCGACTTCGCTGTCTGGCATACACGTGAGGATAGAAGCTGCAACATCACCGTCTGGCACTGCGAATACACGAACACCCATTGCTTGCATGTCGGCAATCACTTGATCATGACGTGGCTTAGCCAGTGTGGTTACTACCAGTGTATCGAGTGTTTTACCTAGTGCTTTCGCAATGTTTTCTAGGTTTTCTGTCAGTGGCAGTTCTAGGTCAATCACGCCTTTTGCGCCAGGACCAACAACCAATTTTTCCATGTACATGTCAGGTGCTTTAGGAAGCTACCTTTTTCGCCTGCAGCCAATACAGCCAATGCATTTGATTGCCCCATTGCTGTCATGCGTGTCCCTTCAATTGGTCAACGGCGATATCTACTGCATCACCGCCAATACCGACGTTTTCGCCGATGTATAGCATAGGTGCATCATCGATTTCACCTTCGCCGATAACGATCTCGCCGCTAATTTCGGTTTTGTTCAGTAGGCTACGCATTACTTCTACAGCAGCGCCATCTGCAGCGTTTTTATCGCCGCGGCCAAGCCACTTGTAACCAGCTAGTGCTGCACCTTCAGTGACACGAGAGAATGACATTGCTAAATCGCGTTTCATGCGGACTCCAAAATTGTCAAAAGGGGAATAGAAATTTCGCGGCGAATTTTACATATCCCAAAGGAACGTTGGCCTTTTTGGGTTTTTTAGGATTGCTCTTGTATCAAGTTTGCGGGTGAAAACAGGTAATATTCCATCTAAATAATCAGGCCTGTTGTCCGCGGTAGTAATAATTCACGTCAATATTCGGTAAAAAGCGCTGTTTTTTTTCATCGAACGGCAGCAAAATATCGAATATATTGAGTGTTATTCTTGCTCTGCTGAGTAGAATGGGGAAATAAGTGAGTAGACCTTCACCATCAAACGGATAACATAAAGGTAGGGCCAGTAATGTCTTTTGAAGTACTAGAGCAGCTAGAAGCAAAAATTCAAACAGCAGTAGATACAATTGCACTTCTTTTCAAATGGAAGTTGGAAGAGCATAAAGAAGAGAAAACACGACTAGCAACAGAAGCTGGTGAGCTTAAAGAAAGCCGTCACGAGCTAGAGCAAAAAACAGCTCAGCAAAAGCAGGAAGAGCATTCAGCGTGGCAAGATCGCATCCGTAACCTTCTTGGTAAAATGGATGACGTAGAGTAATTGACTCTTCAGATTTAAAAAAACGCCCGCTACTGAGTAGCGGGCGTTTTTGTTTGTATTCTTATGCTTCGTGTTCTTATGGTTTGTTTATTATTTGAAGCTGAGTGAGAGTTACTCGATCTCTTCTTCTCAACATCCAGATCAAGTTCTACATCTAGAGGCTCTGCCGAAAGAATAATACCGGTGTTGTCTGCGTAGAGGTAATCTTCCGGTAAGAAGGTCACGCTGCCAAAGTTGACCGGTACGTCCAATTCGCCGACACCTTCTTGGCTCGCACCAACAGGGATAGAAGCCAAAGCCTGAATACCAATGTTCATGTCTTCTAGCTCATCGACTTCACGAACACAGCCGTAAACCACAATACCTTCCCACTCATTGTCTTCGGCAAGTAGGGCAATCTCAGCATCGATCAGCGCTTTGCGTAGTGAGCCGCCACCATCGATTAACAACACACGTCCCAGACCATCTTGCTCTAATACGGAGCGAATCAAAGCATTGTCTTCAAAACACTTTAATGTCGTGATCTGTCCTGCGAAGGATGCACGTCCACCGAAGTTGCTGAACATGGGCTCCACGACATCAACTTGATCCAAATATATGTCGCACAGTGCTGAAGTGTTGTATTCCATTAGTATACCTTTTGAACAATGAGCTTACTTTGAGTATATCGGTGCTTGATCCCTTTGCAATGATTAGTCTCATTTAACTCAATAGAGTTTGAGCTACGACAACCCCTGCAAACAATAGGTTAGTGACCAGTGAGCATTTCACAATCACTGGCATCATTGGTGCAATCTGCGCTGGTTTTTCGGTTTCCCAAACGGCCTTGCCATGTTTTAAACAATAACAATGCTCAATAAAAACGGCAGGCTGATCCAGACCGGTTTTTCTTGAATCAGTAGGTAGATAGCGAAAGAAGCAAGGGCGAGACCAAGCAGTGCAAAATGATAGTGCTTGGCTTTGCGTTGCCCTAGGCGAACCGCCATGGTGCGCTTACCACATTCGCTGTCGTTCTCTATATCACGCATGTTGTTGATGTTGAGTACTGCAACCGCCATTAATCCACAGCCTAGCGCTGGAAGGAATAGGCTTGGTTCTACATGACCTGTATGTAAGTATGTGCCTGAAACGCCTAACAACCGAAGAAGATAAATACCGATAAGTCGCCAAGGCCAATATAACCATAAGGTTTATTGCCCACGGTGTAAGCGATGGCAGCCATTATGGCTAATACGCCTAACGCGATGAAAGATAAGATGCTTTCAATCGAGGTTAAGGCATGAAAAAAAAATCAGCCCAGCGAGCATGGTAAACACGATGTTGAGGATGGCTTGCTTCATAGTTTTCGCGGTCACCGCGCCGGATTGCATTGCGCGTGTTGGCCCCAGACGGTTTTCGTTGTCTGTGCCTTTTACTGCGTCACCATAGTCATTGGCTAGGTTCGATAAAATTTGTAATAAGGTGGCAGTTAAAAAAGCCAGTAGGGCTATTGATAGAGAAAACTGACCGCCGGCGAACGCTAAACTACTTCCTGTAAGAATAGAGACGAGTGCGAGAGGCAGAGTTTTTGGTCGTGCGGCATCAAGCCAAATCAGTAGAGATTGTTTCATCGTAGGTCTATTTCTTTGTAAGTCTTCGTTTCAAACTGTGATTTGAGTATACGCCCATTTTTTCGGGTAATAAAAAGCCCACTCGAAAGTGGGCCTTGAATTCGCTTATTAGCTGCTATTTCTTTGAGATAGAGCAATAAGTTGGAGTTTTGTGTGCTACAGGATGAAGCGACTTAGGTCTTCGTCTTCCACGAGCTCGCCAAGCTTAGATATTACATAAGCTTCATCAATCAGCAATTTACTGCCTGCTCGGTCTGTTGCGTCAAATGAGATTTCATCCATTAGGCGCTCCATGACTGTGTGTAGACGACGCGCACCGATGTTTTCAGTGGTTTCGTTCACACGCCATGCTGCGTCTGCAATCTGGTTGATGCCATCTTCAGTGAACTCAATGCCGACATCTTCTGTTTTCATCAGGGCAATGTACTGCTCGGTCAGTGATGCCTTTGGCTCAGTAAGAATACGTTTGAAGTCATGTGCTGATAGTGCTTCAAGTTCTACGCGGATTGGCAGACGACCTTGCAGTTCAGGGATCAGATCTGATGGCTTAGCCACTTGGAATGCACCTGATGTGATAAACAAGATGTGGTCAGTTTTAACCATGCCGTGCTTCGTTGATACTGTGCTGCCTTCGATTAGAGGCAGTAGGTCGCGCTGAACACCTTCGCGAGATACGTCTGGGCCTGAGCTGTCGCCACGCTTACAGATTTTGTCGATCTCATCGATGAATACGATGCCGTTGTTTTCAGCGTTGAAGATCGCGCTCTCTTTTAGCTCTTCTTGGTTCACAAGCTTCGCAGCTTCTTCTTCCGTCAGTGCTTTGAATGCATCTTTGATTTTCATCTTACGCTTTTTCTTGGTGTCGCCCGCTAGGTTTTGGAACATGCCTTGCAGCTGGTTGGTCATCTCTTCCATACCTGGAGGTGACATGATTTCAACGCCCATTTGCGGTGCGGCTACATCGACTTCGATCTCTTTGTCGTCTAGCTTACCTTCACGCAGTTTCTTGCGGAAAATCTGACGAGTGTTTGAAGAGGTGGGTCTTCAGTTGATTGCTCGTTCTGACCCCAAGCATCACGTGCTGGTGGTAGAAGGGCATCAAGAATGCGTTCTTCAGCTTGTTCTTCAGCGCGGTACTGTACTTTTTCCATCGCTTGTTGATGTGTCATCTTGATCGCAACGTCCGTTAGATCACGGATGATGGTCTCAACTTCTTTACCAACGTAGCCCACTTCGGTGAACTTAGTTGCTTCTACCTTGATGAACGGCGCATTAGCGAGTTTCGCTAGACGGCGAGCAATTTCAGTTTTACCCACACCCGTTGGGCCAATCATCAGGATGTTTTTTGGCGAAACTTCAACACGCAGGCTTTCTTCAAGCTGCATACGACGCCAGCGGTTACGTAGAGCGATAGCCACTGAACGCTTAGCGTTGTCTTGGCCGATAATGTGGCGATTGAGTTCGTGAACAATTTCGCGAGGAGTCATTTCAGACATGGTTTTTCCTTAATTCTTTAATCACTGTTGAATACAACGTTATTGATGGAAGCGGTCGTTACTCTGGCTTTGGCAGCTCAACGGTGCTTTCTAGTTCTTCAATAGTGTGGTGATGGTTGGTGAATACACAGATATCGCCAGCAATGTTCAGCGACTTTTCTGCGATTTCACGCGCATCTAAATCAGTATTTTCTAATAGTGCAGTCGCTGCTGCTTGAGCGAAGTTACCGCCCGAACCGATCGCAATCAGGTCGTTTTCTGGTTGAACGACGTCACCGTTACCAGTAATGATCAGTGAAGCGGTTTCATCCGCGACTGCTAGCAGTGCTTCTAATTTACGTAGAGCACGATCGCTACGCCAATCCTTCGCCAGCTCAACGGCAGCTTTGTTAGGTGGCCTTGGTGCATTTGCAGCTTGCTTTCAAATTTTTCGAATAGCGTGAAAGCATCTGCCGTACCGCCAGCAAAACCTGCCAGTACTTTATTGTTGTATAGGCGACGTACTTTACGGGCATTGCCCTTCATTACAGTATTGCCTAGAGATACTTGTCCATCACCCGCGATGACGACTTTATTATTACGACGTACAGATACAATGGTAGTCACGAGTAGGGCCTCTTAATATTTCTTATCTTTGGGTATAAAAAGTATATGAGGATGGTGCTCGGATAATTCAAGGAAGGGCGAGTGATGTCGCGCAACTTATCGGCGGAAGTTGTAAGGAAAACTGACTAAAGGGAGTAAAAAAAGAAAACCTCCACAATGGGAGGCTTTCGGAGTTTGGTTTTAGGCTTTTGCTAAGATTAAGACTGCGACTATCGCTAAATCTAATCGGTGTCTTTCCAAATAGCGCAAGGTTCGATTTTCGCCCGTTGCAGCTTATGGCGATCGCGTTCGGCGTCACGCTTCAACTTGTATGGCCCTAGAACCACACGGTACCAGCTACTGCCGTCTTTTTTACGGATTTCACTCGAGATACCTTGGAACGCAATATCTAACTTGCGCGTTTCTGCCTGTGCTGACGTTTTGTAAGCGCCACACTGCATCACGTAAGGGATCTTAGAGATCTCTTGCTCTTTGGCTTTAACTTCAATCTCGCGGCTTGGCAGCGTTTCAACGTAGTCCCACTTCTCTTCTGGAGGCGGTGGAATCACTTTCGCTGGTTTTGGCTTAGGTTTTGGTTTGGTAGCCACAGGTGTTGGTGCTGGCGGCTCAGGATCATTACTCAATAAGTAAAGTCCATAACCAAAACCACCGGCAAGGAGGATCGCCAAAAGACCACTGCGCCAAGGTTTACGGCGAGGGGCTTGTTTCTTGGTCGGTTTTTTCGTGCCACGACCACGCTTTACATAATCTCTATTAGCCACAAGACAATTCAATAGTTGCTGATTCTGTCCTCATGGTAATCCAGATTGCGCGAGGATAATAGTGCAGAAATGGAAGCGGCACATCAAAATGTGCCGCAGATTTATAAGGGTATTTCTGAGGGTTACATTCGAGGTGGTGCGGTGCTGCCTCTAACGACTAATTTAGCTTCAAGCAGACGCGAACCTGCTTGCACATCGTTGCCCTTCAATAGATCAAGCATCATCAACATCGCTTGGCGTCCAATCTCATAACGAGGCTGAGAAATAGTGGTTAGCGGTGGATCGCAGTATTGAGCGAATTGGATGTCATCGAAGCCAACAATCGATAGGTCTTGAGGAACGCGTAAACCTAGCTTCTTCGCTTCTTGAATCGCACCAATCGCCATCGCATCGTTATGACAGAAGATCGCTGTAGGTTGTTCAGGAAGTGCTAGTAATTGACGAACCGCTTGCGCACCCGCTTCAAAGGTGAAATCGCCCACAGTGCTGTAAGCTGGGTTCATTGATACTCCAGCGCGGCGCAATGCTTGTTGGTAGCCTTGTTGACGGAACTTACACAGGGTTGCAGTCGTTGGCCCAGAGATCTGAGCGATGCGCTTATGACCTAACTGAGCGAGGTAATTCACGGCTTCAAATGCAGAGGTTAGGTTGTCGATGTGAACCGTTGGCAGTTCAAGCTCAGGTGCGAATTCACACGCCATAACCATTGGCGGTAAATTCTTTGCTCAGGCTTACTGACATCAAACGGATGATCAGTGCCAAGCAGTAGCATACCGTCTGCTTGTTTTGTGAAGACCAAGTTAACAAATGAAGACTCACGCTTCTTTTGTTGGCCACTGTCACCCAGTAGAACGAGGTAGTCATTCTCTACAGCGGCATCTTCGATACCACGAATGATTTCGGCGAAGTAAGGGTCACAGATATCAGGAACGATAGTGATGATGGTTTTTGATTCGTTGCGACGTAAATTTCTAGCTAATGTATTGGGTGAGTATCCAGCTTCAAGTACTGCTGTCTCAACTCGTTTACGAGTAGAAACCGAGACTTTTTCAGGGTTCATCAATGCACGTGATACCGTTGCCGTTGAGACGCCTGCTAGCTGGGCAACATCCTTCATTGTCGCCATAAATTAAACCCTCTTTTAAGTTCCTTTGTCGCCTAAGTATTTAAGGCGTGAATAATTAATACAATCGGATAGATATTATGAAAGTGTTGCTAACACTTTTTTTATTGCAATATTTTATTCGTTTCATCCGTGTAAAGTTACGGCTAGATTAACAAAAATCACATGACTAGTGTGAGGTTGCTCACGAGAAATATGAAATATTTGTGAACAAACTTATCATTAGTTTTAACCCAAGTAGGTTTAGGTCAAATCTTGCGGCTCAATATCGAGTGACCAACGGACTTTTTTCGCAGCAGGTAACATATTAATTGCCGGCTTCGCACTCATTAATAACTTCTGCATTAACGAACGAGTCTGAGTTTGTAGAATCAACTGCCAGCGTGATTTTCCCGCTCGCTTGGCCAGTGGCGCTGGGGTGGGACCTAGAACCATGCAATATTGGTCAAACAAGGGGTGCGATTCTAATGTATGACGAACCTGACGCAAGAACTCTTCCACCAAACGTGTGTCATTGGCTTCCGCTCTAAACAGAGTCATAAAGGTATAAGGTGGCAGCATCGCTTGTTTACGCTCGGCCAATGCGGTTTGGGCAAAGTGGTTATAGTCTTTGTGCAGCAACGCTTGTAACAAGCCATGTTCTGGATGGTGAGTTTGTAAGATAACCTCACCCGGCTTACTGGCACGGCCTGCTCGACCGGCGACTTGAGTAAACAGTTGAGCCAACCGTTCAGAGGCGCGGAAGTCACTACTATATAAAGAGGCGTCAACATCCAATAACGCCACAAGTGTCACGTCAGGAAAGTGGTGACCTTTAGCAAGCATCTGTGTACCGATAAGAATTTGGTATTCACCTTTACGAATCGACTCTAGCGCGCTTTCTAAGCTGCCTTTGCGGCGGGTGCTGTCTCGGTCAATACGAATGGTTTTGTATTCAGGGAATAGCTGACCAAGTTGAGCCTCTAACTGTTCGGTACCTACACCCACCGTCACCAAGTTAGCTGAACCACAGCCTTGGCAATTGTGTACGATATGCTGTTGCGAACCACAATGGTGGCAGCGCATTTCATTACTGTACTGGTGATAGGTGTAGTAGGCATCACAACGCTTACATTCTGCTGTCCAACCACAATCGTGACACATCAGTGCGGGAGAGAACCCACGACGGTTGAGAAACAACATCACTTGGTTGCCTGCTTTGAGGTGTCTTTGCATTTCAGCAATCAACGACGCAGACAAGCCACTTTCTAGATATTCACCCTTCACATCCAACACTTTATTGGTGGTCGGCAGCGCGACACCCGCACGTGAAGTAAGGGTGAGATAACTGTATTACCGATCTGAGCGTTGTGCAGCGTTTCAAAGGCCGGAGTCGCCGAGCCTAAACAACCGGGATCTGCGCTTTATGAGCACGCATGATGGCTACATCACGAGCGTGGTAGCGTAGGCTATCTTGCCTTATAAGAGGCGTCGTGCTCTTCATCGACAATGATAATTCCCAGATCAGCGAAGGGAGTGAACAGAGCCGAGCGCGTACCAATCACAATGCCCGCTATTTTATCGCGCGCCGATAGCCAAGCATTCAGTCGTTCAGAATCGTTTAATCCAGAGTGAATCACCTCAACAGGCACATTAAAACGACGCTTAAAGCGATTAATCGCTTCCACAAACGATTAATCGCTTTAAGCGTCGTTTTAATGTGCCTGTTGAGGTGATTCACTCTGGATTAAACGATTCTGAACGACTGAATGCTTGGCTATCGGCGCGCGATAAAATAGCGGGCATTGTGATTGGTACGCGCTCGGCTCTGTTCACTCCCTTCGCTGATCTGGGAATTATCATTGTCGATGAAGAGCACGACGCCTCTTATAAGCAGCAAGATAGCCTACGCTACCACGCTCGTGATGTAGCCATCATGCGTGCTCATAAAGCGCAGATCCCGGTTGTGTTAGGCTCGGCGACTCCGGCCTTTGAAACGCTGCACAACGCTCAGATCGGTAAATACAGTTATCTCACCCTTACTTCACGTGCGGGTGTCGCGCTGCCGACCACCAATAAAGTGTTGGATGTGAAGGGTGAATATCTAGAAAGTGGCTTGTCTGCGTCGTTGATTGCTGAAATGCAAAGACACCTCAAAGCAGGCAACCAAGTGATGTTGTTTCTCAACCGTCGTGGGTTCTCTCCCGCACTGATGTGTCACGATTGTGGTTGGACAGCAGAATGTAAGCGTTGTGATGCCTACTACACCTATCACCAGTACAGTAATGAAATGCGCTGCCACCATTGTGGTTCGCAACAGCATATCGTACACAATTGCCAAGGCTGTGGTTCAGCTAACTTGGTGACGGTGGGTGTAGGTACCGAACAGTTAGAGGCTCAACTTGGTCAGCTATTCCCTGAATACAAAACCATTCGTATTGACCGAGACAGCACCCGCCGCAAAGGCAGCTTAGAAAGCGCGCTAGAGTCGATTCGTAAAGGTGAATACCAAATTCTTATCGGTACACAGATGCTTGCTAAAGGTCACCACTTTCCTGACGTGACACTTGTGGCGTTATTGGATGTTGACGCCTCTTTATATAGTAGTGACTTCCGCGCCTCTGAACGGTTGGCTCAACTGTTTACTCAAGTCGCCGGTCGAGCAGGCCGTGCCAGTAAGCCGGGTGAGGTTATCTTACAAACTCACCATCCAGAACATGGCTTGTTACAAGCGTTGCTGCACAAAGACTATAACCACTTTGCCCAAACCGCATTGGCCGAGCGTAAACAAGCGATGCTGCCACCTTATACCTTTATGACTCTGTTTAGAGCGGAAGCCAATGACACACGTTTGGTGGAAGAGTTCTTGCGTCAGGTTCGTCATACATTAGAATCGCACCCCTTGTTTGACCAATATTGCATGGTTCTAGGTCCCACCCCAGCGCCACTGGCCAAGCGAGCGGGAAAATCACGCTGGCAGTTGATTCTACAAACTCAGACTCGTTCGTTAATGCAGAAGTTATTAATGAGTGCGAAGCCGGCAATTAATATGTTACCTGCTGCGAAAAAAGTCCGTTGGTCACTCGATATTGAGCCGCAAGATTTGACCTAAACCTACTTGGGTTAAAACTAATGATAAGTTTGTTCACAAATATTTCATATTTCTCGTGAGCAACCTCACACTAGTCATGTGATTTTTGTTAATCTAGCCGTAACTTTACACGGATGAAACGAATAAAATATTGCAATAAAAAAAGTGTTAGCAACACTTTCATAATATCTATCCGATTGTATTAATTATTCACGCCTTAAATACTTAGGCGACAAAGGAACTTAAAAGAGGGTTTAATTTATGGCGACAATGAAGGATGTTGCCCAGCTAGCAGGCGTCTCAACGGCAACGGTATCACGTGCATTGATGAACCCTGAAAAAGTCTCGGTTTCTACTCGTAAACGAGTTGAGACAGCAGTACTTGAAGCTGGATACTCACCCAATACATTAGCTAGAAATTTACGTCGCAACGAATCAAAAACCATCATCACTATCGTTCCTGATATCTGTGACCCTTACTTCGCCGAAATCATTCGTGGTATCGAAGATGCCGCTGTAGAGAATGACTACCTCGTTCTACTGGGTGACAGTGGCCAACAAAAGAAGCGTGAGTCTTCATTTGTTAACTTGGTCTTCACAAAACAAGCAGACGGTATGCTACTGCTTGGCACTGATCATCCGTTTGATGTCAGTAAGCCTGAGCAAAAGAATTTACCGCCAATGGTTATGGCGTGTGAATTCGCACCTGAGCTTGAACTGCCAACGGTTCACATCGACAACCTAACCTCTGCATTTGAAGCCGTGAATTACCTCGCTCAGTTAGGTCATAAGCGCATCGCTCAGATCTCTGGGCCAACGACTGCAACCCTGTGTAAGTTCCGTCAACAAGGCTACCAACAAGCATTGCGCCGCGCTGGAGTATCAATGAACCCAGCTTACAGCACTGTGGGCGATTTCACCTTTGAAGCGGGTGCGCAAGCGGTTCGTCAATTACTAGCACTTCCTGAACAACCTACAGCGATCTTCTGTCATAACGATGCGATGGCGATTGGTGCGATTCAAGAAGCGAAGAAGCTAGGTTTACGCGTTCCTCAAGACCTATCGATTGTTGGCTTCGATGACATCCAATTCGCTCAATACTGCGATCCACCGCTAACCACTATTTCTCAGCCTCGTTATGAGATTGGACGCCAAGCGATGTTGATGATGCTTGATCTATTGAAGGGCAACGATGTGCAAGCAGGTTCGCGTCTGCTTGAAGCTAAATTAGTCGTTAGAGGCAGCACCGCACCACCTCGAATGTAACCCTCAGAAATACCCTTATAAATCTGCGGCACATTTTGATGTGCCGCTTCCATTTCTGCACTATTATCCTCGCGCAATCTGGATTACCATGAGGACAGAATCAGCAACTATTGAATTGTCTTGTGGCTAATAGAGATTATGTAAAGCGTGGTCGTGGCACGAAAAAACCGACCAAGAAACAAGCCCCTCGCCGTAAACCTTGGCGCAGTGGTCTTTTGGCGATCCTCCTTGCCGGTGGTTTTGGTTATGGACTTTACTTATTGAGTAATGATCCTGAGCCGCCAGCACCAACACCTGTGGCTACCAAACCAAAACCTAAGCCAAAACCAGCGAAAGTGATTCCACCGCCTCCAGAAGAGAAGTGGGACTACGTTGAAACGCTGCCAAGCCGCGAGATTGAAGTTAAAGCCAAAGAGCAAGAGATCTCTAAGATCCCTTACGTGATGCAGTGTGGCGCTTACAAAACGTCAGCACAGGCAGAAACGCGCAAGTTAGATATTGCGTTCCAAGGTATCTCGAGTGAAATCCGTAAAAAAGACGGCAGTAGCTGGTACCGTGTGGTTCTAGGGCCATACAAGTTGAAGCGTGACGCCGAACGCGATCGCCATAAGCTGCAACGGGCGAAAATCGAACCTTGCGCTATTTGGAAAGACACCGATTAGATTTAGCGATAGTCGCAGTCTTAATCTTAGCAAAAGCCTAAAACCAAACTCCGAAAGCCTCCCATTGTGGAGGTTTTCTTTTATTTACTCCCTTTAGTCAGTTTTCCTTACAACTTCCGCCGATAAGTTGCGCGACATCACTCGCCCTTCCTTGAATTATCCGAGCACCATCCTCATATACTTTTTATACCCAAAGATAAGAAATATTAAGAGGCCCTACTCGTGACTACCATTGTATCTGTACGTCGTAATAATAAAGTCGTCATCGCGGGTGATGGACAAGTATCTCTAGGCAATACTGTAATGAAGGGCAATGCCCGTAAAGTACGTCGCCTATACAACAATAAAGTACTGGCAGGTTTTGCTGGCGGTACGGCAGATGCTTTCACGCTATTCGAAAAATTTGAAAGCAAGCTGCAAATGCACCAAGGCCACCTAACCAAAGCTGCCGTTGAGCTGGCGAAGGATTGGCGTAGCGATCGTGCTCTACGTAAATTAGAAGCACTGCTAGCAGTCGCGGATGAAACCGCTTCACTGATCATTACTGGTAACGGTGACGTCGTTCAACCAGAAAACGACCTGATTGCGATCGGTTCGGGCGGTAACTTCGCTCAAGCAGCAGCGACTGCACTATTAGAAAATACTGATTTAGATGCGCGTGAAATCGCAGAAAAGTCGCTGAACATTGCTGGCGATATCTGTGTATTCACCAACCATCACCACACTATTGAAGAACTAGAAAGCACCGTTGAGCTGCCAAAGCCAGAGTAACGACCGCTTCCATCAATAACGTTGTATTCAACAGTGATTAAAGAATTAAGGAAAAACCATGTCTGAAATGACTCCTCGCGAAATTGTTCACGAACTCAATCGCCACATTATCGGCCAAGACAACGCTAAGCGTTCAGTGGCTATCGCTCTACGTAACCGCTGGCGTCGTATGCAGCTTGAAGAAAGCCTGCGTGTTGAAGTTTCGCCAAAAAACATCCTGATGATTGGCCCAACGGGTGTGGGTAAAACTGAAATTGCTCGCCGTCTAGCGAAACTCGCTAATGCGCCGTTCATCAAGGTAGAAGCAACTAAGTTCACCGAAGTGGGCTACGTTGGTAAAGAAGTTGAGACCATCATCCGTGATCTAACGGACGTTGCGATCAAGATGACACATCAACAAGCGATGGAAAAAGTACAGTACCGCGCTGAAGAACAAGCTGAAGAACGCATTCTTGATGCCCTTCTACCACCAGCACGTGATGCTTGGGGTCAGAACGAGCAATCAACTGAAGACACCACCTCTTCAAACACTCGTCAGATTTTCCGCAAGAAACTGCGTGAAGGTAAGCTAGACGACAAAGAGATCGAAGTCGATGTAGCCGCACCGCAAATGGGCGTTGAAATCATGTCACCTCCAGGTATGGAAGAGATGACCAACCAGCTGCAAGGCATGTTCCAAAACCTAGCGGGCGACACCAAGAAAAAGCGTAAGATGAAAATCAAAGATGCATTCAAAGCACTGACGGAAGAAGAAGCTGCGAAGCTTGTGAACCAAGAAGAGCTAAAAGAGAGCGCGATCTTCAACGCTGAAAACAACGGCATCGTATTCATCGATGAGATCGACAAAATCTGTAAGCGTGGCGACAGCTCAGGCCCAGACGTATCTCGCGAAGGTGTTCAGCGCGACCTACTGCCTCTAATCGAAGGCAGCACAGTATCAACGAAGCACGGCATGGTTAAAACTGACCACATCTTGTTTATCACATCAGGTGCATTCCAAGTGGCTAAGCCATCAGATCTGATCCCTGAACTGCAAGGTCGTCTGCCAATCCGCGTAGAACTTGAAGCACTATCAGCACATGACTTCAAACGTATTCTTACTGAGCCAAAGGCATCACTGACCGAGCAGTACATTGCCCTGATGAAAACAGAAGATGTCGGCATTGAGTTCACTGAAGATGGCATCAACCAGATTGCAGACGCAGCATGGCGTGTGAACGAAACCACTGAAAACATCGGTGCGCGTCGTCTACACACAGTCATGGAGCGCCTAATGGATGAAATCTCATTTGACGCAACAGACCGAGCAGGCAGTAAATTGCTGATTGATGAAGCTTATGTAATATCTAAGCTTGGCGAGCTCGTGGAAGACGAAGACCTAAGTCGCTTCATCCTGTAGCACACAAAACTCCAACTTATTGCTCTATCTCAAAGAAATAGCAGCTAATAAGCGAATTCAAGGCCCACTTTCGAGTGGGCTTTTTATTACCCGAAAAATGGGCGTATACTCAAATCACAGTTTGAAACGAAGACTTACAAAGAAATAGACCTACGATGAAACAATCTCTACTGATTTGGCTTGATGCCGCACGACCAAAAACTCTGCCTCTCGCACTCGTCTCTATTCTTACAGGAAGTAGTTTAGCGTTCGCCGGCGGTCAGTTTTCTCTATCAATAGCCCTACTGGCTTTTTTAACTGCCACCTTATTACAAATTTTATCGAACCTAGCCAATGACTATGGTGACGCAGTAAAAGGCACAGACAACGAAAACCGTCTGGGGCCAACACGCGCAATGCAATCCGGCGCGGTGACCGCGAAAACTATGAAGCAAGCCATCATCCTCAACATCGTGTTTACCATGCTCGCTGGGCTGATTCTTATTTTTCATGCCTTAACCTCGATTGAAAGCATCTTATCTTTCATCGCGTTAGGCGTATTAGCCATAATGGCTGCCATCGCTTACACCGTGGGCAATAAACCTTATGGTTATATTGGCCTTGGCGACTTATCGGTATTTATCTTCTTCGGTTTGTTAGGCGTTTCAGGCACATACTTCTTACATACAGGTCATGTAGAACCAAGCCTATTCCTTCCAGCGCTAGGCTGTGGATTAATGGCGGTTGCAGTACTCAACATCAACAACATGCGTGATATAGAGAACGACAGCGAATGTGGTAAGCGCACCATGGCGGTTCGCCTAGGGCAACGCAAAGCCAAGCACTATCATTTTGCACTGCTTGGTCTCGCCCTTGCTTCTTTCGCTATCTACCTACTGATTCAAGAAAAACCGGTCTGGATCAGCCTGCCGTTTTTATTGAGCATTGTTATTGTTTACAAACATGGCAAGGCCGTTTGGGAAACCGAAAAACCAGCGCAGATTGCACCAATGATGCCAGTGATTGTGAAATGCTCACTGGTCACTAACCTATTGTTTGCAGGGGTTGTCGTAGCTCAAACTCTATTGAGTTAAATGAGACTAATCATTGCAAAGGGATCAAGCACCGATATACTCAAAGTAAGCTCATTGTTCAAAAGGTATACTAATGGAATACAACACTTCAGCACTGTGCGACATATATTTGGATCAAGTTGATGTCGTGGAGCCCATGTTCAGCAACTTCGGTGGACGTGCATCCTTCGCAGGACAGATCACGACATTAAAGTGTTTTGAAGACAATGCTTTGATTCGCTCCGTATTAGAGCAAGATGGTCTGGGACGTGTGTTGTTAATCGATGGTGGCGGCTCACTACGCAAAGCGCTGATCGATGCTGAGATTGCCCTACTTGCCGAAGACAATGAGTGGGAAGGTATTGTGGTTTACGGCTGTGTTCGTGAAGTCGATGAGCTAGAAGACATGAACATTGGTATTCAGGCTTTGGCTTCTATCCCTGTTGGTGCGAGCCAAGAAGGTGTCGGCGAATTGGACGTACCGGTCAACTTTGGCAGCGTGACCTTCTTACCGGAAGATTACCTCTACGCAGACAACACCGGTATTATTCTTTCGGCAGAGCCTCTAGATGTAGAACTTGATCTGGATGTTGAAGAAGAAGAGATCGAGTAACTCTCACTCAGCTTCAAATAATAAAACAAACCATAAGAACACGAAGCATAAGAATACAAACAAAAACGCCCGCTACTCAGTAGCGGGCGTTTTTTTAAATCTGAAGAGTCAATTACTCTACGTCATCCATTTTACCAAGAAGGTTACGGATGCGATCTTGCCACGCTGAATGCTCTTCCTGCATTTGCTGAGTTTTTTGCTCTAGCTCGTGACGGCTTTCTTTAAGCTCACCAGCTTCTGTTGCTAGTGCTTGTTTCTCTTCTTTAAGCTCTTCCACTTCCATTTGAAGAAGTGCAATTGTATCTACTGCTGTTTGAATTTTTGCTTCTAGCTGCTCTAGTACTTCAAAAGACATTCTGGCCTACCTTTAAGTTATCCGTTTGATGGTGAAGGTCTACTCCACTTATTTCCCCATTCTACTCAGCAGAGCAAGGATAAACACTCAATATATTCGATATTTTGCGCCATTCGATGAAAAAAACAGCGCTTTTTACCGAATATTGACGTGAATTATTACTACCGCGACAACAGACTGATTATTTTGATGAATATTACCTGTTTTCACCCGCAAATTGATCAAGAGCAATCCCTAAAAAACAAAAAGGCAAACGTTTCCTTTGGGATATGATAAAATTCGCCGCGAAATTTCTATTCCCCTTTTGAAAATTTTGGAGTCCGCATGAAACGCGATTTAGCAATGTCATTCTCTCGTGTCACTGAAGGTGCAGCACTAGCTGGTTACAAGTGGCTTGGCCGCGGCGATAAAAACGCTGCAGATGGCGCTGCTGTAGAAGTAATGCGTAGCCTACTGAACAAAACCGAAATTAGCGGCGAGATCGTTATCGGCGAAGGTGAAATCGATGATGCACCTATGCTATACATCGGCGAAAACGTCGGTATTGGCGGTGATGCAGTAGATATCGCCGTTGACCCAATTGAAGGGACACGCATGACAGCAATGGGGCAATCAAATGCATTGGCTGTATTGGCTGCAGGCGAAAAAGGTAGCTTCCTAAAAGCACCTGACATGTACATGGAAAAATTGGTTGTTGGTCCTGGCGCAAAAGGCGTGATTGACCTAGAACTGCCACTGACAGAAAACCTAGAAAACATTGCGAAAGCACTAGGTAAAACACTCGATACACTGGTAGTAACCACACTGGCTAAGCCACGTCATGATCAAGTGATTGCCGACATGCAAGCAATGGGTGTTCGTGTATTCGCAGTGCCAGACGGTGATGTTGCAGCTTCTATCCTCACGTGTATGCCAGACAGCGAAGTCGACGTAATGTACTGCATCGGCGGCGCGCCTGAAGGCGTGGTTTCGGCTGCGGTTATTCGCGCACTCGACGGCGACATGCACGCTCGTCTGCTTCCTCGTCATGAAGTAAAAGGCGATACAGAAGAGAACCGCAAGCACGGTGAGCTTGAACTAGAGCGTTGTGCTGAAATGGGCGTAACGGCGGGTATCGTGTTGAAGATGGAAGACATGGCTCGTAGCGACAACGTTGTATTCTCTGCAACCGGTATTACTAAGGGTGACCTACTAGAAGGCATCACTCGTACAGGCAATATCGCAACTACAGAAACACTGCTTATCCGTGGTCGCTGCCGTACAATTCGTCGCATCAAGTCTATTCACTATCTAGAACGTAAAGACCCAGAAGTGATTGGTCACATCCTGTAAACCTAAACTAGGTTCAACAGAACACGCGAAGGCTGATACCAAGTATCAGCCTTTTGTTTTATTGGCCATCAATAACCTGTGCATTTCACCTACGCCATAGTAAATGGTTTGCTTTATAAACACCTTGCCTCATAATAGTAAGGTTCATTAGGTAGAGATAGTATGAAAACAAGCGACAAAATCTTACAGACCATTAAGCGTCAAGGCGCGGTAACCGCGAAACAACTGTCAGAAGAATTTGGCATGACGACAATGGGTGCCAGACAGCACCTACAAAGTTTGGAAGATGACGGTATTCTTGCGTTTCATGATGTTAAAGTAAAAGTGGGTCGCCCGACTCGCCACTGGTCCCTGACTCAACAAGGCCATGGTCAATTTTCAGATCGACACGGTGAGCTCACCATTCAAGTGATCGATGCTGTCGAGAATCTGTTTGGTAAAGAGGGGTTAGCTAAGGTTGCGGCCGAGCGTGAACAACACACCCTTAAGCAATATCAAACCGCGCTGTCTGATTGTGACTCGCTGATCAGCAAGCTTAAAAAACTCACCCAGCTGCGTGAAGACGAAGGCTACATGGCTGAACTTCAAGAGCATGACGATCACTACATCTTGATCGAGAACCACTGCCCTATCTGCAAGGCTGCGACTCGCTGCCCTAGCCTGTGCCAATCTGAGCTCAATGTTTTCAAAGAATTACTCAAAGATGAATGTCATGTGAGCCGCACTGAACACATCATTACTGGCGAGCGTCGTTGTACTTATACCCTAACGCCAAGTTACTGATCCTGTCTCAATATTGAGAAAATACCAATAGATTAAATTTTGTACAAATTTCTTTCTTAAGCTTAAAGCATATGAAACATGCTTAATGCTAAGGAAGGAATCATGGCACATCCACAGCCCAATCAAAAACTGCCCCCTTTTGATGAACTGGTCCAACTCGCGAAAAGCGATCCGAAAGCATTCGATCAATTCAAACACGAGATGTGCGAACAGATGATTTGCTCAGCCTCAGAGACCATGCAAAACAGGCTTCGCGCTCAACAAAGTCATATCGATTTAGTCGTCAGCCGCTGCAAGAATCCACATCACGCTAATGTTGTTCTGATGCAAGAGCTGCGCTGTCAGGTCTGTAAATTCCAAGATGCACTCAAAGGCCGCTGCGATTTTGAAGAATCTCTGCCTGAAAATGTCGTGCCTTTTAGACCCAATACAGAACCAAAAATGTACTGAAAGCTAAAATGTATTAGTAAAAAAAACGCATTAAAAACAAAATGCCTTAGAACAAAAAAGGGAGCGCAATGCTCCCTTTTTACTGATGAATCATCCAATCTTTAAACGGGATCTTCACCGTAATCATTACGGCCTTCAGTGCCTTTCATCAAACCGCATTCTACCAAGATCCACAAACCACACACTAGTGCAGCAACCGTTGCCACCATGTGAATAGGCGATACTGGCTCTGTCGTAGTCGCAGCCATAGGTGATGCAAGTCGCCCGAGTACAAGCGGTACATTCAGCAATAGCCAGTAGTTAGACTTGTTGCGGTCATGCCAGCGCTTAGCGGTAACAGCAAGATCTGGAATAACAAGTAATAGAAGGAAGATTGGTAACAGGAGATAGGAGTATGCTGGGAACAAAACCGAGATACCGGTGGCAAAACCAGTAATCGCGATATAGTAGAAAATATTCCAAATCCAGTAAGTCTTACGACCAATTCTCCCTTTGAAAGAGAGCAGTAAATCTTTCATCGACATCTTAAATACTCAAAAAATTAATACGCTACCAAAAAGTTAGCAGCAAATAGTCAGTTAATCACTTTCAGTTCGTTGATTATTTTTAGCTAGTTAATCACTTTCTGAAAGCAACTTTTATCCATATCCCTTATGTTGACCGTTAGGCTGCGGATATGGCTTGCCTGTTCTTGTAAGGTTTGCATCAACAAACGCGACAATTCTCTTTTCTGTTCTTCGGTACGCCCTGAAAGTAACTCGAAGCTAATATGAACAAAATCCACATTGTCCTCTTCATCACCGACCAGCCAGTTATGACAGCGCAGTGAACGAGACTTCACAGAAGGTACATCAAACAAACCACAGTTTAATGTAACTTGATGAAGGTCTTCCAGTAAACCTTGGATATTCACTCGCTCATCCACTGAATTTGAGTACTCTAGAACTAGATTCGGCATTATTACTTCCTATTGTTAACGCAATCGTTTGTCCCTTAATAGCAACTAACGATGAAAAATCCGAGAAGTTAGCTATTATTCTGTCTGCCGGATCACTGATATATGCTCAAAATCTACTCTGACCATTGAGTAAGATCCAAGAAAGTCATGACCACAGTCATGATCTGTTGATATTATTCTGTTATATTATTTCGTAATAAAGTTTACTTTTTTACATTCGATTTATTTAAATACTTTGGAGATATTCCTATGCGTCATCCTGTAGTTATGGGTAACTGGAAACTAAACGGCAGCAAAGAAATGGTTGTTGATCTACTAAACGGTCTTAACGCTGAACTTGAAGGCGTAACAGGCGTAGACGTAGCAGTTGCTCCACCAGCACTTTTCGTTGATCTTGCTGAGCGTACGCTTACTGAAGCGGGCAGCGCGATCATCCTAGGTGCTCAAAACTCTGACCTAAACAACAGCGGTGCATTCACTGGCGACATGTCTCCAGCAATGCTTAAAGAGTTCGGCGCATCTCACATCATCATCGGTCACTCTGAGCGTCGTGAATACCACGCTGAGTCTGACGAATTCGTTGCTAAGAAATTCGCATTCCTAAAAGAGAACGGCCTAACTCCAGTTCTTTGTATCGGTGAGTCTGATGCACAAAACGAAGCAGGCGAAACTGTTGCTGTATGTGCTCGTCAACTTGACGCTGTTATCAACACTCAAGGTGTTGAAGCTCTTGAAGGCGCTATCATCGCTTACGAACCAATCTGGGCTATCGGTACTGGTAAAGCAGCTACAGCTGAAGATGCACAACGCATCCACGCTCAAATCCGTGCACACATCGCAGAGAAATCTGAAGACGTTGCTAAGAAAGTTGTTATCCAATACGGCGGTTCTGTTAAGCCAGAAAACGCAGCAGCTTACTTCGCACAACCAGACATCGACGGTGCTCTAGTTGGCGGCGCAGCTCTAGACGCGAAAAGCTTCGCAGCTATCGCTAAAGCAGCAGCTGAAGCAAAAGCTTAATTTAAACTTCACGGTTTAGATTAAATAAAAGGTCAACTTAGGTTGGCCTTTTTTGATCTCGCTCGAAAACCACCACCCCCAACCTCTTTTTTGTACTGAGCTCTTTGTAACTTAATAACATTCCGGTTTATTGGACTGCGTTATGAAAATTTATACACAAGCTCATCTAAACACATTTCGAAAACATCTCAGAAACAACATGCCTCAACCAGAACGCAAGCTATGGTTTTATATACGGAACAAGCAGCTTGGTATTAAGTTTCGCAGACAACATAGCATCGGAAAGTACGTCGTGGATTTCTTCTGCTGTGAACTAAAACTGGCTATTGAGATCGATGGTAATAGCCACTTTACAGAACAAGCTCAGGCTTACGATCACCAGCGCACACGAGACTTAAACAAAATTGGAATCAAGGTGCTTCGCTTTACCAATAATGAGGTTAATCAGAATCTTGAAGAAGTTTTGGTAAAGATCATGAATTCAATTCCCAAATAAACTTCTATGTACATATCCCCCTCTAACTCCCCCTTATTTCAACATTCTCGATTACCCTGCCGATCTAAGATAAAGGGGGAGAACTTTCTTTGTGCACTTAGATTTCTAGGCTAACTGAAACCATAAAGTGTTCAATGAATCGCTATTTGGAAAACTTACATTAATAGCTAAAATTTGTTGTAGTCGGTATATGTTCCAAAAAATACGGAACTGTTCCTCCCCTTTCCAAAGAAAGCTAAAGGTATCTGTGAACCTGACTTAAGGGGAGGCTAGGAGGGGATTTCACAATGAATCCAAAGAACAACAGGCACAAAAAAACCGCTGATAAATCAGCGGTTCTTAATACTTTTAAGCGAACGCTAAACGTGGCTTAGAACAACTCTTCTGCAACGCGGAACAACTCAGAACGGTCTGGGTTCTGCATGTTCTCGATACAGTCGATGATGTCGTGGTGAACAAGTGCTTCTTTCTCGATACCAACACAACGACCACCGTGGCCTTCTTGAAGAAGGTGAACAGCGTAGTTACCCATGCGAGAAGCCAGTACACGGTCAAATGCAGTCGGGCGACCACCACGTTGGATGTGACCAAGAACCGTTGCACGAGTTTCACGACCTGTTGAAGCTTCGATTTCTTTCGCTAGTTCATTCGCATCCATCATTAACTCAGTTAGAGCGATGATTGCGTGCTTCTTACCTTTCGCAATACCATCTTGGATATTGCTGATAAGCTGATCTTTATCTAGGCCAGTCTCAGGTGTGATGATGTACTCACAACCACCCGCGATTGCTGACATAAGCGTAAGGTCACCACAGTGACGGCCCATGATTTCAACAATAGAAATACGTTGGTGAGAAGAAGACGTGTCACGTAGACGGTCGATTGAATCAATAACAGTGTTAAGCGCTGTTAGGTAGCCGATTGTGTAGTCAGTACCCGCGATATCGTTATCGATTGTGCCTGGAAGACCGATACATGGGTAACCCATCTCAGTCAGTTTCTTAGCACCCATGTAAGAACCGTCCCCACCGATAACAACGAGTGCTTCGATACCGTGCTTCTTAAGGTTCTCGATGCCTTTCTCACGAACCGCAACGTCTTTGAACTCAGGGAAACGTGCAGAACCTAAGAAAGTACCACCACGGTTGATCACGTCAGATACGCTTGAACGGTCAAGCTTTTCGATACGGTCTTCAACAAGGCCTTGGTAGCCATCGAAAATGCCGTAAACTTCAATGCCAACTGATAGCGCAGTACGAACTACACCACGAACTGCTGCGTTCATGCCTGGAGCGTCACCACCACTGGTCAAAACACCGATCTTCTTAATCATGCTCACCCTCGATTTTTGGGAATCTATTATTCAATTCTTATTCTTGCTGATTGTATATCAACAAGATTTTAAATCTATATTTGTGCGTTATGTTACATTTCCTCAACAGGAATAGCACTTAAATCGCGTAAAATTATGTAACATTTCTACTTCTGTAAGAGTATTACAGTTTTACTCAGTAACTTTGTTGATTCACATCAGAATCAACATTAATTGTTACTAAGGTGGTTTTTGAATCACCGAAGAATTAGTAATTTTTACTCACTTTAGTTCAAAAGCCACCTACTTACCATTTGCCAACCCTTTTTTAGCCCGCTTACCATGAGTGAAATTTCTGCTGCTTCTCGGGTCCAAATACGACCGAATACGGGTCTTGATGAATTAATACATCAGCATCAGGGAAAACGGAGATAAGCTTGTCTTCTACTTCGTCAGAAATGCGGTGCGCTTCAATAAGTGGGATATTATCTTCGAGTTCTAAATGCAATTGAATGAACCGAACAGGCCCTGAACGACGCGTTCTTAGTTGATGCACACCAAGCACACCTTCCACACTCAGCGATGTCTCTTTTATCTGTTTTAATTCTTCATCTGGCAGCTTTCTATCAAGCAAAGATTGAATGGCTTCTGTTGCCATTTGGTAGGCACTGTAAAGAATGTAGATACCGATACCAATCGCGAATACCGAGTCCGCTTGACCAATGCCAAACCAGCTCAGTGCTAACGCGAGCATGATCGCTGCATTCATATAAAGGTCTGATTGATAATGCAGTGAATCGGCGGCTATCGCTTGGCTGCCCGTTTTGCTGACAACATGTTTTTGGAATCGAACCAAACCAAAGGTCATTACGATCGCGAACAAGCTGACATAAATACCAATTTCAGGAGAGTTCAGCTCATGCGGTCGGAAGAAACGCTCAATACCATTAAGAATAAGGAAACAAGCGGAACCGGAAATAAACATCGCTTGTGCTAATGCAGCAAGAGATTCTGCCTTACCATGACCAAAGGTATGTTCTTTATCGGCAGGCTGAAGAGAGTAGCGAACCACCACTAGGTTGACGACAGAAGCGGCGATATCCAACAGCGAATCAACCACAGAAGCTAATAAACTGACTGAACCTGTCACCCACCACGCAGCAACCTTCACAACCAATAATATGGAGGCAATGATGGTGGCAGCCCAAGCGGCGAGCGTAACTAAACGTGCGTATTCTTGTTTCATAAATTGGCTATAAAGTGACTGATAGCACAAAGTATAACCCGCAAACAACCGATTGAATATGACAGCCATGATGTAATACATTCATTTTTAAAGATCAAAAAAGCGGCACTAGGCCGCTTCTTTCTAAACGCTTTCAATCAATTCAGCTTTCTCAAGCCATGAATTACTTGTCTTTGTTCATGCGTTTTTCCATTTTGTCAGCACACTTCGCCATGCGCTCTTGTTGGATTTCTTTCAGCTGAGTCTTTTGCTCAGGCGTTAGTACGCTCATCATTTGGTGTTGCTTCTTAAGCATTGCTACGCGACGCTCTGTTTGCTTCTCAACCATTTGGCTTGCTAGGTCGTTTGCTGCAGCTTCATCAAAAGTATCAGCTAGAACTAGATCTTGAACTTTCTCGTGATGCGCTTTCATTTGCGCCATTTTATCTGCTTTGTTGCCTGAGTGTTTTGCTTTCATCTCAGCGCGGTTCGCTTCGCGCATCTCTTTTAGTTCTGTTTTTTGAGCATCCGTCAGGTCTAGTTGGCGCATCACTTTCTTATCGAAGCCACCACACTTACCGTGCATACCTTTGTGATCACCTTTATCACCGCCGCCGTATGCAAACGCACTCGCTGTACCTAACATAAGTGGAAGTGCCGCAGCTACTAGTACAAGTTTCTTAGTCATTTTCATAATTGTTGCCTCGATTCGGTATAATAAGTCATGTATTGCGTCTGTTTCTCAGCGCTTAGATATAGATTAGTCTTTCCCTCGTAAAGTGACGTTTAGAAAGCGTAAAGAATCGTAAAGAGTGAAAGTTGACGAATAATTAGCAGTATTATTAACCTGTAAATAGTAGATAACCGATTAAGGCTTCCCAATGGCGAACATTCTTCTTATTGATGACGACACAGAACTAACCAGCTTACTTAAAGACATCCTGAGCTTTGAGGGCTTCACTGTTTCCGAAGCCAATGATGGCTATGCGGGGCTTGACGCTATCAATGATGAGATTGATCTGATTCTTTTGGATGTGATGATGCCGCGCCTTAACGGTATGGAAACCCTTAAGAAGCTGAGAGAAAACTGGGAAACACCAGTATTGATGCTGACTGCCAAAGGCGAAGAGATCGACCGTGTTATTGGCCTTGAACTTGGCGCAGATGATTACTTGCCAAAGCCGTTCAGTGACCGAGAACTGCTCGCTCGTATTCGTGCCATCTTGCGTAGAACACAGACTAACACCGCGCCTAAATCAGCCAGCGACATCATTCAATACCAAGACATCGAAGTATTCCCTGGCAAGCAAGAGGCTTACTGTAATGGACAGATTATCGATCTCACCACCACAGAATTCGCTTTACTGAGCCATCTCATCCAAAACCCAGGACAAGTGATCACCAAGGAAGCACTGAGCTTGGATGTTTTAGGCAAAAGGCTGGCGGCGTTTGACCGTGCGATAGACATGCACATCTCCAATCTACGCAAGAAGATTCCAGAACGTACTGACGGTAAGTCTCGCATCAAAACCTTACGAGGCCGTGGCTACTTATTGGTAGAGGAAGATTAATGCGTATACCTAAAATCACCAGCTTATATGGACGTATCTTTGCTATCTTTTGGTTCACCATGTTACTGGTGCTTTTGTCGGTGCTGTCACTTCCCCATTTAGACCCTCGAGTGGCGCGAGATGTGCCCGCAGATCACCTAGATAAACTCGAGCGTATCGCTAAAATTACAGAGAAACGCTACGCCAAAGAACCTAATCTAGGCAAAATTGTGTTCCAACTTGAGGCACCACGTAGCCGCAAGGATTCTCGTGCTCGCATCTATTTAACCGACCTAGAAGGTGCTGTCCTTACGTCAAAAAGACATTCGGACTATAAGCTTAAGGCGATTCGCAACTTTGTTACCTCGATTGATAACCCTGAAGTACCAAAACAGAAACTATACGGACACTACATGGTGGCAGGGCCAGTACCTATCACACTCGCTGGTGAAGAATTACTGATGTATGCCGGAGTAAAATGGAACCAACCACCGCCATTTTTGCTACGACTGTTTGATAGACCTTTACAACTGTTGCTTGCGGTAATGCTAGCAAGTACCCCGCTATTGCTATGGCTAGCTTGGGCATTGAGCCAACCCGCACGTAGGCTAGAGCGCGCAGCGCAACGCGTAGCAAAAGGTCAATTTGAGGTCGACCCTCAGCTCGAAAAAGGCACCTCAGAATTCAGACAAGCGGGTGAAAGCTTTAACCAAATGGTGGAAGCGGTAAACCAGATGATTTCGGGGCAACAGCGCCTACTTTCTGATATCTCACACGAACTGCGCTCGCCATTGACTCGTCTACGCATGGCTAATGCACTGGCAATTCGTAAGCAAGGTGAGAGCCAAGAATTAGAACGTATTGATACCGAAGCGCAGCGTTTGGAACAAATGATCAGTGAGCTACTGACGCTATCTCGTATGCAGGTCGACAGCCACATTACTCGTGAGGTTCAACCTATCTCGAGCTTATGGGAGGAGATCTTAAAAGATGCAGAGTTTGAAGCTGAACAGATGGGTAAATTACTGACGTTTTCAGAGATCCCAGAGCGTTCTATTTCGGGTAATCCTAAGCTGCTGATGAGTGCCTTAGACAATATTACGCGCAATGCTATCTACTACGGCAAAGACCAAGTGGATGTGCAATTCCATGTTGTCCAAGATCAGCTGACGATTTGCGTCAATGACAACGGTGATGGTGTACCGGAGGATGAACTGGATTCTATCTTCAGACCTTTCTACCGCGTTTCAACGGCACGCGATCGTAATTCAGGTGGCACTGGGCTTGGCCTCACCATTACAGAAAGTGCGATTCGCCAACACAGCGGAACCATCACTGCAAGCCGTAGCCAGCTCGGTGGATTACAACTCGAAATCACCCTGCCAATCTTGCCGGTATAATACCCCCACAAAGATCACAGTTGATAATGATTGTTATTATCATTATGGTAAATCCTCTAATTAAGGAGGATTTACCATGTCACACACTTTCCCTGCTTTACCCTACGCTTACGACGCCCTAGAACCTTACATTGATGCTAAGACGATGGAAGTGCATTACAGCAAGCACCATAGAACCTACTACGATAAGTTTGTTGCGGCTGTTTCTGGCAGCGAGCTAGAGCAACAGTCTCTGACCGAGATCTTCGCTAACATTTCTCAGCACAGCCCAGCGGTTCGTAACAATGGTGGCGGTTACTACAATCACATCTTGTATTGGAACTGCATGTCGCAAGACGGTGGGGGTGAACCCACGGGCGAGCTTGGCGAAGCTATCAAAAGTACTTTCGGAGATTTCGAGACATTCCAAGATCAGTTCGCTCAGGCGGCAATCAATACCTTTGGTTCAGGCTTCGCTTGGCTAGTGGTTGAAGAAGGACAACTGAAGATCATCTCGACCTCAAATCAAGACAATCCGTGGATGGATACCGTTGCCAGTAATGGCGAGCCTATTCTTGCACTCGATGTTTGGGAACACGCCTACTACATCAGCTACCAAAACCGTCGTCCTAATTACATCAATGCATGGTGGAACGTAGTGAATTGGAATGCGGTATCTGAAAACTACGCGCAGGCACTAGCGAACCAAGCGTAAGCTGAGGGTGGCGAACTGTACTCACTCAGCTTGCCACCGTATACTCTGGCTATCTTTGATTATTCTTGTGAACCAACATGTTTGATATCGCTCTATACGAACCAGAAATCGCGCCCAATACGGGTAACATCATCCGCCTATCAGCTAACTGCGGCGCAAACCTGCACCTTATCGAGCCGCTTGGTTTTGATTTCGAAGAGAAGAAGGTTCGTCGTGCGGGTTTAGATTATCACGACCTCGCACGAGTTAAGCGTCACAAGAATCTAGAAGCCTTCCTTGAGTATCTAGACAATGAACGTGAGGGTGACTACCGTATTTTTGCTTGTACGACCAAGACCACAGGCCACCACGTTGATGCGAAATTCCAACAAGGTGATGTACTGATGTTTGGCCCTGAGTCTCGCGGTCTGCCTGCTGAGTTCATCGAAAGTATGCCAATGGAGCAACGTATTCGTATTCCAATGATGCCAGAAGCACGCAGCTTGAACCTGTCTAACGCAGTTGCCATTATTGCGTTCGAAGCGTGGCGACAAATGGGATTTGAAGGCGCGGTATAACCGAACGCTCAAGCTTATCTGTTATCAATAATAAACATTAAGTAACAGTAAGTAACCGTCGGCGACACGCAATAAAAAAGGCTCTTACCATTATCACTTTCTTGCGAAGGATAACGGTAAGAGCCTTTTCTGTTTGTCTCTCTATATAAAGAGACAAACCATTAATTTAAGCGATTACGATCGTTGTCGTCGTCTTTCTTCTCAAACTCACCCTCAAAGGTGTTGCCGTCTTTTGATTGGTCAGATGGGCCTGAATTGAATGGGTCTTGTCCAAATGGGCTCTGGCCAAAACCAGCTTGTCCACCCGCATGGAAACCACCAGACATATTGGTCACCACCATTTTTTCCATCATTTTCTTGGCAATCATCGCTCTTGGTGCTGGTAACAATATCAACATACCGAGTGCGTCCGTCATAAAACCCGGAGTCAGCAGCAATACGCCTGCAACCGCAAGCATCACGCCTTCAAGAATCTGTTGTGCTGGCATTTCGCCTTGTTGCAACCGACCTTGAACAGACATAAGTGTCTGAATGCCTTGGCTACGAACCAGCGATGCACCCACAAATGCAGTGATCAGAACCAACGCGATAGTTGGCCACAATCCTAAGAAGCCACCAACTTGAATAAATAGCCCAATCTCAATGATGGGTACGAAGATAAAGAGTAATAATAAGATAGGAAACACACGCCCTCCTTTGTTACGTCCAGTTTACGCTGAAAGCCCTACCAATCTCAAATTTATCCTGTAAATAAGCGTGTTTATTGACCCGGAATAAGTTTGCTAAATATTGACGAAACAAAAACGAAAAAGGTGATCAACTTAATATTTTTATGCGCTAAGTACAGTATCATGTGCCACATAAGTCAGGACGGATTTATCAGCCCAATATTCTAGCGAACGGAGTATTTGCACACAGAATAGGCTAATAACTAACTATATAATCAGAATAATTCTCTAAGGATCCTGTTATGGCTACTCAATCAGAAGCTCAAGTTGAAGCTCCTCAAGCTACTCGTCTCGAAGAAGATCTATTAGGTCAACGTCATGTTCCGGCTGATGCTTACTACGGCATCCACACTCTACGCGCAGTTGAAAACTTCAACATCTCAAATGTAACGATCTCAGATGTACCTGAATTCGTTCGCGGTATGGTGATGACAAAGAAAGCAGCGGCTTTAGCAAACAAAGAGTTAGGTGTAATTCCAAGCGAAGTGGCTAAATACATCATCGAAGCTTGTGACCTCATTCTAGACACTGGCAAGTGCATGGATCAGTTCCCATCGGATGTATTCCAAGGTGGTGCTGGTACTTCTGTAAACATGAACGCGAACGAAGTCGTTGCGAACGTGGCACTTGAGCTTATGGGCAAAGAAAAAGGCCAATACGAGTTCATCAACCCAAATGACCATGTAAACCGCAGCCAATCTACAAACTGTGCTTACCCAACTGGCTTCCGTATCTCTGTTTACAACAGCGTTCGTAAACTGATCGATGCTATCGAATACCTAAAAGGTGCATTTGAGCTTAAGAGCCAAGAATTCAACACAATTTTGAAGATGGGTCGTACTCAACTTCAAGATGCTGTGCCTATGACGGTTGGCCAAGAGTTCCACGCTTGGGCTGTAACCATCAATGAAGAAATCAAAAACCTAGAATACACTTCAAAGCTTCTACTTGAAGTTAACCTAGGCGCAACAGCTATCGGTACTGGTCTGAACGCAGCACCCGGTTACCAAGGCCTAGCAGTTAAGCACCTAGCAGAAGTAACTGGCTTAGAGTGTGTAGCGGCTGAAGATTTAATCGAAGCAACGTCTGACTGTGGCGCATACGTAATGACGCACGGCGCACTTAAACGTCTAGCCGTTAAACTGTCTAAGATCTGTAACGACTTACGTCTTCTTTCTTCAGGTCCACGTACTGGCTTCAACGAGCTAAACCTACCGGAACTGCAAGCAGGTTCTTCAATCATGCCTGCTAAAGTAAACCCAGTTGTACCTGAAGTAGTAAACCAAGTTTGCTTTAAAGTTCTAGGTAACGACAACACGGTTTCTTTCGCAGCAGAAGGCGGTCAACTTCAACTGAACGTAATGGAACCCGTCATCGCACAAAGCATGTTTGAGTCTTTAGACATCCTGACAAACGCATGTGTAAACCTACGCGACAAGTGTGTAGACGGCATTACTGTAAACAAAGAAGTATGTGAATCTCACGTATTTAACTCTATCGGTATCGTTACTTATCTAAACCCATACATTGGCCACCACGAGGGTGACATTGTAGGTAAGATTTGTGCTGAAACAGGTAAGAGTGTTCGTGATGTAGTTCTAGAGCGCGGTTTATTGAGCGAAGAAGAACTTGATGACATTTTCTCTGTTGAAAATCTGATGCATCCTCAGTATAAAGCTAAACGCTACGAATAACGGTAGCGAGAAAGGGCTCCAAACGGAGCCTTTTTTAGGCTCCAATACGGTTAACCCTGCTGATCTTGTGGATTTCCGTTAGTTGCGTTTTTGCTTAATTAAACCTAAACCATAGAACTATTATGTGAACATTCCAGTGGCGAATGTTCACATAATAAAATCTAAAATGAGGTGTTACTTATGATTGCAGTAGAACTATTTGTCGTCCTGCTCTTTATCTTTTTGGGGGCCAGAATTGGCGGTATCGGTATTGGTTTTGCCGGTGGTGCTGGTGTTATTGCCCTTTCATTAATTCTTGGTGTTCCAACAAGCCAATCTTTTATCCCGGTCGATGTAATTTTGATCATCATGTCGGTTATCACCGCAATTGCAGCAATGCAGGTTGCTGGCGGTATGGACTGGTTGGTACAAATTGCAGAAAACTTTTTGCGTAAACACCCTGAACGCATCACCTTTTACGCGCCGATTGTGACCTTTGTAATGACACTGATGGCGGGTACTGGTCACACAGCATTCTCTACGTTGCCTGTTATTGCAGAAGTAGCAAAAGGCCAAGGTGTTCGTCCTTCTCGCCCACTGTCTATCGCAGTTGTAGCCTCTCAAATTGCGATCACAGCTTCGCCTATTTCGGCAGCAGTTGTGGCTTTCGCAGCGATGCTGGCACCCTTTGGTGTCGATTACCTAACGCTATTGATGGTTTGTATTCCAACAACCTTCATCGCTTGTATGGTTGGTGCGGTTGTCGCGAACTACATGGGCAGCGAACTGAAAGACGATCCTATTTACCAAGAACGTCTAGAGAAAGGTCTAATCAAGCTAGCAACAGAAGAGAAACGCGAAATTCTACCAACAGCGAAGAAAGCGACTTACATCTTCCTTGCGGCGATTGGTTTTGTTGTTTGCTACGCAGCCGCTATCTCTAGCTCTGTTGGCCTAATTGAAAACCCAGCACTGGGCCGTAACGAAGCGATCATGTCTGTGATGCTGGCAGCAGCAGCGGCAATCGTGATGTTCACTAAGATTGATGCAGCGAAGATTTCTTCGGCTCCAACATTCCGCTCTGGTATGACAGCATGTGTGTGTGTGCTTGGTGTGGCTTGGTTAGGTTCTACATTTGTAAATGCACACGTAGCAGAGATCAAGGACGTAGCGGGCGCTCTACTGGCTGACTACCCATGGATGCTAGCTCTAGTATTATTCTTCGCTTCAATGCTACTTTATTCTCAAGGCGCAACAACGGTTGCACTAATGCCTGCAGCACTAGCAATTGGCGTAGCACCATTAACGGCTGTTGCATCTTTTGCTGCGGTAAGTGCACTGTTCGTTCTTCCAACTTACCCTACGCTACTGGCAGCGGTTGAGATGGATGACACAGGCTCTACTCGTATTGGTAAATACGTATTTAACCACCCATTCTTCATTCCTGGCGTGGCGACTATCAGTACGGCTGTTGCTCTAGGCTTTGCATTTGGTGGTCTATTCATCTAGCTCTCATTGATATTCTAAAGTCTAAAAGGAAGCTTCGGCTTCCTTTTTTTATATTACTCATAATGTGTTTTTTGATGCGTATCAAGTTAACATTAGAAACTTTTAAACCTGAATAAAAATAAAGTTTGAATAAAATTCCACGATTATTCTACCCAACCATATAGAGTGCCTACCAACCCGACTTCCCTTCATCGCTACTGATTCTTCTTCGAATATTAATCCAAGCTAACTAACCAAAAAACCTTGTTGTTTTTATGCCAATTTCCGACTAACTCACTGTCCGTTATTTTTGTGAACAACACCTAACTTAAATAACTGCGTAAGGAATAAAATAACCGCAGCTAAATTAAATATAACTCTATTCGGATTTGAAAATATAAAAAGATCTTTAATTTTAATTCGACAAATGTATTGAGTTGAAATTTTATAATTTAATTGTATTTATGATCTAAAAATTATTAGTCGCTGATTAACATCAATTCTATTTAAGATAGAAGCAAGGAGATAGCCATGACGACTCAGACTATACCAACCGAGAACAAAAAAGGTGGCTTCTTTGCCAATTTTAAGTTCCCTTCTGCCTACACCATTTTATTTATTCTTATCGCGTTAGTAGCCCTACTTACCTGGATTGTTCCAGCGGGCCAATACGACCGAGCGATGAATGAAGAACTGGGCCGAGAAGTACCTGTTACCGGAACCTATCAAGCGGTAGAAGGTAATCCTCAAGGTGTGATTGACGTACTGCTAGCGCCTATTGACGGCTTCTACGACCACAATAGCTACGAAGCAGCAGCAATCGACGTTTCGTTGTTCATCTTAATCATTGGTGGCTTCTTAGGCTTAGTGACCAAAACCGGCGCAATTGACGCGGGTATCGAACGCGTAACCGCCCGGTTAGAGGGGCGAGAAGAGTTGATGATACCGATATTGATGGCATTGTTTGCCGCTGGCGGTACTGTCTACGGCATGGCGGAAGAATCACTGCCATTCTACACGCTACTAGTACCTGTCATGATGGCTGCTCGCTTTGACCCTCTTGTTGCAGCTGCAACCGTATTGCTTGGCGCGGGGATTGGGGTGCTAGGTTCTACCATTAACCCATTCGCAACAGTTATCGCCGCCAACGCCTCTGGTATTCCATTTACTGACGGTATTGTGTTGCGTATTGCCATGCTCGTCATTGGTTGGATCATCTGTGTCGCCTACGTCATGCGTTACGCAAGAATGGTTCAAGCAGATCCATCAAAATCAATTGTGTTCGACAAATACGAAGAGAACAAAGCGCATTTCCTTGGCAACGCGAGCGACGAAAAACTTGATTTCACCACAACGCGTAAATTAATCCTCACTATTTTCGGTGGCTCTTTCGCTGTGATGATTTACGGTGTATCGGTTGCTGGCTGGTGGATGGCAGAGATCTCAGCTATGTTCTTAGCCGCGACAATCATTGTCGGTATTGTGGCTCGTATGAGTGAGGAAGAGTTTACGACTAGCTTCATTGACGGTGCTCGAGATCTACTGGGCGTAGCGCTTATCATAGGGATCGCACGTGGTATCGTGGTCGTAATGGACCGCGGTATGATCACTGATACAATCCTTTTCTCAGCAGAACAAATGGTTACCGGGCTTTCTTCGGTTATCTTTATTAACGTGATGTTCTTCTTAGAGATTCTCTTGTCATTCTTGGTACCTTCGACCTCTGGTTTAGCGGTACTGACTATGCCGATCATGGCACCGTTGGCTGACTTTGCTGGCGTTGGTCGTGACCTTGTTATCACCGCTTACCAATCCGCATCAGGCTTGGTGAACTTAATCACACCGACCTCTGCGGTAGTAATGGGTGGCTTGGCTATTGCTCGTGTCCCTTATGTGCGTTGGGTTAAATGGGTAATGCCATTAATCGGTATCTTAATGGTGTTCTGCATTATTGCGCTAAGTATTGGTGCACTGATCTAAACAAACCTTACCTATATACGATTCACTTAAACCTTCTCGTCCAAAGCCGCTTTCTTAGCGGCTTTTTTTTGGTTTATCGCTATCGAATCCAATGCCAGCCCCGAAACAACCTCACAAGCTGCACACTCTCCATTTAAAGCCTCTCCATGGCCGACTTCAGTAGCAAAGCTTAAACGCTCCAATGACATCTTCACCAAAGACTAAATTAACGTTTCAATATTGATGTTAAAGCTAATAAATAACCATCCATTCGTCTCCATTATATTTGGGAAAATATTTAGTCATTTATTAGCGTTAATTATATTTAAAGTCATAACCTTTATTACTGTAAAATAAAAAATAACAGTCATTTTCATAGAAAATGAACTTAAAACACCCCATTATAAAATGTGATCGCAACAGCTTTATTCGCATTTACTTTGTTAAAAAATAATTAATTTCACATCAAAAATTAAATATATAAATACTAACATTGCATACTTCCAACCTAAGCTCATTCTTATCAATAAACCCACTTTGCATATAATCCCTAAAAAATTAGATTCTAGGCAGGTTAACAAATAAAGCATGCATAAATTTCCCCAATAGCTAGTTTTTTAGAAGGGGTGAGTAAAAACATAAAGTGCATAAAGTTTGTTAAAACCCTTATTTTTAAAGGGCTGAGGGACAAAAAACGATTTGTGATAGATCTCTAAGAATACCTGACTAGCAGGCGTAATATTAATTCCAGACAAGAGATATGAATAAAATAATTCATTCTTCTCAACTGAAAATAAATAATTACTCTTAGCGATAAAAGTAATTCAAATATATAAGAGAGAGACGATCATGAGTAAGTTCTATGTAGGTTCTGAAATAGGTCAATTACGCCGCGTTCTAGTTCACCGTCCAAGACGCGCACTGACTCACCTAACACCCTCTAACTGTCACGATTTGCTGTTTGATGACGTACTGGCTGTTGAGCGTGCAGGTAAAGAGCATGACGCATTTACTCAAACGCTACGAGATCAAGGTGTTGAGGTTCTTCTTCTTACTGACTTGCTAGCCGACACACTAGCGGTGTCAGAAGCGAAAGATTGGCTACTAAGCTGCCAAGTATCTGATTACCGTTTGGGTAAAACATTCGCCAATGATGTGCGCTGCTACTTGGGCGACTTACCAAACCTAGAGCTAGCAAAAATTCTAACGGGCGGTTTGTCTTACGCTGAGATGCCAATGAAATCATCTTCAATGATGCAAGGCATGCACGCACCAACCGACTTCATTATCGAGCCTCTACCAAACCACCTATTTACTCGCGACACGTCTTGCTGGGTATACGGCGGTGTATCTATCAACCCAATGGCGAAACCTGCTCGTCAACGTGAAACAAACCACGTTCGCGCTATTTACCGCTGGCACCCAACATTCGCAGGCCAAGACTTCATTAAATACTTCGGCGATGAAGAAAAAATCAATTACGACAACTCTACGATTGAAGGTGGTGACGTTCTTGTGCTCGGTCGTGGCGCGGTGCTTATCGGCATGTCTGAGCGTACAACAGCACAAGGTGTTGAGCACTTAGCATCTAGCCTATTCAAACACGGCCAAGCGAAACAAGTTATCGCAATGCAGCTACCAAAACACCGCTCTTGCATGCACTTAGACACCGTGATGACTCACATGCGTGAAGATACGTTCTCTGTTTACCCTGAAGTGGTGAGTAAAGATGTGCAGTGCTGGAACCTAACTGGCGATGAATCTGGCGCTGTAAAAGTGAAAGAAGAAGGCTACTTCGTTACCGCTATCGAAAAAGCACTTGGCGTGGACAAGCTAAACCTAATCACGACAGGTGGTGACAACTTCCATGCAGAACGTGAACAGTGGAACGACGCAAACAACGTTCTTACCGTTAAACCGGGTGTCGTGATTGGTTACGAAGGCAACACCTACACCAACGAAAAATACGACAAAGCAGGCATCACGGTTCTTCCGATTCCAGGAGACGAACTTGGCCGTGGTCGCGGTGGCGCACGCTGCATGAGCTGCCCAATTGAGCGTGATGGTATCTAATCACTAAGACGAAAACGGCCAAGTTGAACAATCTTGAATACTCTCAGCTTGGCCAAAATGAGAGAACACAATTATGACTAAGCAAACTGTTGTTGTTGCACTCGGCGGTAATGCCCTACTTCGTCGCGGTGAGCCATTAGAAGCCGATGTTCAACGCCGCAATATTGAAACAGCGGTTAAAACCATCTCTGAGATCGCGAAAGTGTACAACGTGGTGTTAGTGCACGGTAATGGCCCGCAAGTTGGCTTGCTTGCTCTGCAAGGTTTGGAATACAAAAAAGTAAACCCATATCCGCTAGATGTATTGGGCAGTGAAACTCAAGGCATGATCGGCTACATGCTGATGCAAGAGTTCAAGAACTATCTGCCTGACCGCAACATCTCATGCATGTTGACGCAAATGACAGTCGATCCAAACGATCCTGCATTCGCGGATCCAACCAAACCGATTGGCCCGATCTACGAAGAAGCAGAAGCGCGTGAATTGGCAGAGAAGTTCCACTGGATCGTAAAACCCGACGGCCAACATTTCCGTCGCGTAGTACCAAGCCCACGACCTACTGGCATTGTTGAACACGAAGCGATCACCCAACTTATCGATGCGGGTCACTTAGTGATTTGTACTGGTGGTGGTGGCATCCCAGTGAAAAAAGAAAATGGCAAATTAATTGGTGTTGAAGCGGTTATCGACAAAGACATGTCAGCGGCTTTCTTGGCGAAGCAATTGGATGCGGATGCGCTGCTTATTCTGACCGACGCGGACGCTGTGTACCTTGACTGGGGCAAACCAACTCAACACGCACTGCGCAGCACCACGCCAAGCGAATTGGCGAAGTTCACATTTGATGCAGGCTCAATGGGGCCAAAAATTGAAGCGTCATGTGAATTCATTCAACAAGGCGGCAAAGTGGTTGGTATCGGCGCACTCGAAGATGGTTTGCAAATCCTGCAAGGCCAAGCGGGCACCAATATCACCAAAGGTTAACGTATTAGCGAGCTTTATCATCTTGAAAAACTTAAAGCTTGAGAACCTTAAACTTTGAGAGATTTTAAAGCTTGCGAAAACAGAATTAAACGAAACAAACAGAACCAAACAGAACCAAACAGAACCAAACAGAACCAAACAGAACCAAACAGAACCAAACAAATTTAACTAAAAAATTGAATCGCGCTTTCTTGAATTTTCTTTCCCTGTAGCAAGAAAGCGCCTAAATCTAAGAAGGAATACATCATGGCTTTCAACCTACGCAATCGTAACTTCCTAAAACTACTAGATTTCACTCCACGCGAAATTCAACACTTGTTAGATCTTTCTATGGAGCTAAAAAAAGCGAAGTACAACGGTTACGAACAGCCAACACTGACTGGCAAAAACATTGCGCTTATCTTTGAGAAAACCTCAACTCGTACTCGCTGTGCATTCGAAGTTGCAGCATTCGACCAAGGTGCTCGCGTCTCTTACTTAGGCCCATCGGGTTCTCAAATTGGCCACAAAGAATCAATGAAAGATACGGCTCGCGTTCTTGGCCGTATGTACGATGGCATCGAATACCGTGGCTTCGGTCAAGAAATCGTTGAAGAGCTAGGCGCATACGCTGGTGTTCCGGTATGGAATGGTCTGACAGACGAGTTCCACCCAACTCAAATCCTGGCTGACTTCCTAACTATGACGGAATACGGCCGTGGTAAACAACTGCATGAAATCAAGTTTGCTTACCTAGGTGATGCTCGCAACAACATGGGCAACTCTCTAATGGTTGGTGCAGCGAAAATGGGTATGGACATTCGTCTTGTTGCTCCAAAACAATTCTGGCCACAAGAAGAGCTATTAGTTCAATGTCGTGAAATTGCAGAGCACACAGGCGGCAAAATCACGCTAACAGAAGATGTTCAAGAAGGCGTACAAGGTTGTGACTTCCTATACACCGACGTTTGGGTATCGATGGGCGAAGCGAAAGAAGCATGGGCTGAGCGCATCAACCTAATGATGCCTTACCAAGTCAATATGGACATGATCAAGGCAACAGGCAACCCACATGTGAAATTCATGCACTGCCTACCGGCTTTCCACGGCGAAGATACCACAGTAGGCAAACAGCTTGCTGCTGAATATCCGCAGCTTAAAGATGGCGTAGAAGTGACAGATGAAGTGGTCGAGTCTGAATACTCTATCGTGTTCGATGAAGCAGAGAACCGCATGCACACCATCAAAGCAGTAATGGTTGCGACATTAGGCAGCTAAGCAATTAAGAAATTAAGAAATTAAGCAGTTAAGAAGTAAAAAAATTAAGCAGTTAAGCACTCACTTGTTCGCAAGACGTTAATAAGTTAAGTGCAATGACAGGGAAATGCGGGGGGCGTTCTTGGGATTTTGACCTTGGATAAAGCTCGCATTTTTTTTCATGTAGTTAAATAGATTATTACCTAAAAAAGCCTGAGATTATCAGTTCCAACAAAGGCTTAAATGGAAGATTAAAACGGACGTTATTTCGCATAAAAATCCATTAAATGAATACTTTACAGAAAGTATTGCATGGCCTTTTTATCTGAGTATAATCCTCCGCAATTTGTCTTAAGAGAGCAAAAAATGAACCGCAATTTTGTCGCACATAATTGTCAACCAATACGCCTTAGAATGGCGTTGGTGTCATTTTTATTTTGCTCTATTGATCGTTTCGAAGCCTCCTATTTTTAGGGGGCTTTTTTTTGTCCGCAATTTGACTGTATGCATAGAAAAAGGAAGACCCGTTATGGCGCATTCGTTATTTAACAAGCACATCATCTCCATTCCTGAGCTCTCTCGTGATGAACTGGAGCTTATCGTCGATACTGCCGCAAGACTCAAAGCAGAGCCAAATCCAGAGCTGCTGAAAAATAAGGTTGTCGCGAGCTGCTTCTTTGAACCTTCAACTCGAACTCGCCTTTCATTTGAAACCGCAGTTCAACGCCTTGGCGGCACCGTCATCGGCTTTGATAATGGCGGAAACACATCACTGGCTAAGAAAGGCGAAACACTTGCCGATTCGGTGCAGGTCATTTCTTCTTACGTTGATGCCTTTGTGATGCGTCACCCACAAGAAGGCGCAGCACGTTTAGCCTCTGAATTCTCTAACGGTGTGCCAATTGTGAATGGTGGCGACGGTGCGAACCAACACCCAACGCAGACCTTGTTGGACCTATTCTCGATTTACGAAACGCAAGGCACGCTCGATAACCTCAATGTGGCATTCGTCGGTGACCTAAAATATGGCCGCACCGTGCACTCATTGACGCAAGCACTCTCAAAATTCAATAACGTGCGTTTCTTCTTTATCGCGCCAGAAGTGTTAGAGATGCCAGATTACATCTGTGAAGAACTGGAAGAGATGGGGATCCAATACAGCACCCACAGCAGCATTGAAGAAGTGGTGCCTGAACTGGATGTGCTGTACATGACTCGCGTACAGAAAGAGCGCTTTGATGCGTCAGAATACGCACACATGAAATCAGCTTACATTCTGACGGCCGATACGCTGAAAGACGCTCGCCAAAACATGAAGGTACTTCACCCACTGCCACGCGTCGACGAAATCACAACTGACGTCGATAAAACGCCACACGCTTACTACTTCGAACAAGCTGAAAACGGTGTGTATGCACGTGAAGCTTTATTAGCCCTAGTTCTAAACGACACTTTATAAGCAGGAGATACAGTCATGGTTAAACAAACTCAGCTACAAGTAGAAGCGATCCGTAATGGCAGCGTCATTGACCACATCCCTGCTCATCTTGGGATTAAAATTCTCAAACTGTTCAAGCTGCATAAAACAGAACAACGCATCACGATGGGGTTAAACCTGCCATCATCAGCGCTCGGCAACAAAGACCTAATCAAGATTGAGAACATCTTTCTGACCAAGGAACAAGCCAACCAATTGGCTCTATACGCTCCACAAGCGACAGTGAATCAAATTGAAGAGTACAAAGTGGTCAACAAGCTAACACTTGTGCTGCCAGAACAAATCAACAGTGTGTTCGCTTGCCCAAATAGCAACTGTATTTCGCACGGTGAACCCGTTGAAAGTAGCTTTAAAGTGCAGCTAAAACACGAAAACGTACAGCTTAAATGTCACTACTGTGAAAAAGTATTCTCTCGCGAGATCATGAGTGAAATTCGCTAACCCTTAGCGCTATTACCTCCGCAACAAAAACCCTTAACAATTTATGGATATTTATTCCCAACACGGAATAAATATCCACTTAACCAAAGAATAAAACTCCGCAATAAAAGCAATTAACCAGAATTTTGTTTGGTGATCGCCTTCAAAAAGATAACTATCCTTTAGTGTTAGACTCAATGAATAGATGATCATACATCTCGCATACCCTCCCTCTTATTTCGGGGTTCATCGGTAAGCCCTAATTAACAATCGTACTCTACGGCTTTGGGAGTGCGTTCTGCGCTATGGACAAGCGATATCAACACGTTGACCTTAAGGAGTTGTTCATGAACCAAATCACTGAGCACGGTTGCTTGTATTCAGCTGAAGATAAAACACTGACTGCCGCGTGCAAACGCTTACTACAACAACAAAGCTTCTCGACCCAGAATCAACTGCGCGAGAAACTCGTCGACATTGGCTATACAGGTATCAGCCAATCGACCGTCTCTCGCATTTTGTCACAGCTTGGCGTTGTCAAAATTCAGAATGCCTGTGGTAAAAAGGTTTACTGCATCACGGTTGAAAGCGCGCCTGTGCGTGTCGATGCCTCAATCTCATCACAAATCGAATTAATTACTCACAACCAAGCGATGGTGATCGTAAAAACAAACCCTGGTTGTGCACAGTTGGTCGCAAGATTAGTCGATATCGACCCACATACCGAGATTATCGGTACGGTTGGCGGCAATGACACCGTGCTAATTATCCCGAAAGACACGATGAACATTGATGCTTGCGAACAAGTAGTAAGAGCACGCTTGGGTGTTGCCTAAATGTCTTATTGGCAAGGGCAGTTCACTGCAGTTGCGCTGCTAACCCTCTCTCGACTGCCTAAGAAAGTGGCTCACCCGCCCTAGCGGATATTTGCTGGTCGATGAAACTAATCACAAACTATTACGGTCTGATTGAGTTAAGATACCTTCAACTCCATTTTGATGACTAAATAGTATGCGACGACTTGCCACATTACTTTTTGTTTGTGTTTCCTTGTTCACCCAGCCTGCGTGGGCGCTTTTTGGAAACGACAACGCCGAGCCAAGCTTCGGAGGCAATAACAACGGTTTTGTCCCTGTAGACCAAGCTTTCCCTTTCAATTACTACCAGCAAGACGGCAAGGTCCTTCTCGACTGGCAAGTAAAAGAGGGCTACTACCTCTATCAACATAGCCTCTCGTTCACTGGCCAAAATCTCGCTATCGGCAATGTTGAAATGGAAGATGGCCAACCACACCAAGATGAATTCTTCGGTGAGGTGAGCATTTATACTCAGCCGTTATTCGTGCAAGTTCCACTACAGAGTTACCAAGATGGCTCACAGCTGATCGTTAAGTATCAAGGTTGTGCAGATGCTGGTTTCTGCTACCCACCAGAAACTCGAGTAATCGACATTGAACCGTTTACTTCGACGAATCCTGGGGATATAAAAAGCAGTGATGTGCAAAACAGTGGTGATGCCCAAAATAGCAGTGTCTCACAAGGTTCATCTGCTGCAGCTGGTGAAGCTGACAATTCAGTACAAGCCTCTTCTCCTACCGCTGACGCAGCAAGCAATACCACTCAACAAACCAATGCTCCCGTTTCAAAAGAAGCAGGCTTAGCCGATAAGCTGGGTGACAGTTGGTGGACTCCATTATTATTCCTCGCACTCGGTGTTGGCTTAGCCTTTACGCCGTGTGTTCTGCCTATGTATCCGATTCTAACGGGTATCGTATTGGGTGGCGGCAAGCTCAGCCAAGGTCGTGCGCTGATGCTGTCCTTCATCTACGTGCAAGGCATGGCGCTGACCTACACCTTATTGGGTTTAGTGGTTGCTTCAGCAGGCATGCAGTTCCAAGCTGCGATGCAGCACCCTTACGTACTAATCGCACTGAGTGTTCTGTTCGTGACGTTGGCGATGTCGATGTTCGGCGTTTATAACCTACAACTACCAAGCAGCATTCAAACTTGGCTCAACAACCAAAGCAACAAGCAACAAGGTGGCAATACCTTGGGCGTGTTTGCGATGGGTGCTATCTCGGGCTTGGTGTGCTCACCTTGTACTACTGCTCCACTGTCAGGTGCGCTGCTGTATGTCGCTCAAAGTGGTGACCTATTAACGGGTGCAATTGCTCTGTATGCGTTAGCGATGGGTATGGGTATTCCGCTGATCTTAGTTGCGGTATTTGGCAACAAACTACTGCCGAAAGCGGGCAGCTGGATGGACAAGGTGAAGATCGTATTTGGCTTTATCTTGCTGGCAGCGCCTATCTTCCTGCTAGAACGTATCATTCCTGAACTGTGGGCAACTGTGCTTTGGTCTGGATTAGGCTTCATCGCCTTTGGTTGGCTTTACCACAGCAAGAATGCACTGCCATTCGGCGGCTGGAAGCAAAGCGCTGTTGGTATCATCGCGATGCTCGGCCTATTCGCTTCTGCGCAACCTGCATTGAACTACTGGTTTGCAGAAAAGAGCGTGGTGGTTGAACAGCAAATCCAATTTGCACGCATCAACACGGTTGAAGAACTAGAAATCCAGCTCATCGAAGCGAAGAAACTCGGTAAGCCAGTGATGCTCGACTTCTACGCTGATTGGTGTGTAGCCTGTAAAGAGTTTGAGAAGTACACCTTCCATCAAGCCAATGTTGAAAACAAGCTTTCTGACTTTGTTCTTCTTCAAGCTGATGTGACGAAAAACATGCCTCAAGACATTGAGCTGCTTAAACAATTACAGGTACTTGGCTTACCAACCATAGAGTTCTGGGATGGCGAGGGTAACCATGTTCCAAATGCGCGTGTAACGGGTTTTATGGCTGCCGATGTATTCTTGAAACACATGCAAGACCACCAGCTATAAGGGCAATATTCACCGGAATATCCGCCTAAACGAAAGCCGCACTGCCCCTCAGTAACGAGATGGCAGTGCGGCTTTTTTGCTATTCAGAGTAACGCTTTCTTATTCCGGGGATAAAAGTCGATATGGTTCAGACTTTTAATGCATAGATATTGTCCACATACTCAATCAGGATGATAATAAATATTAACTAAATTGTTAAAAGTATGAACGTCATGGACTCGACCTATACCATCATCATTGCTGATGACCATCCTCTTTTTCGCAACGCCCTGTTTCAGTCAGTTCATATGGCGATCAGTGGTGCGAACCTGCTTGAGGCTGATTCCCTCGATGCCTTACTGACTCTGCTAAAGAAAGAAGATGAACCAGACCTGTTGCTTCTCGACCTTAAGATGCCGGGTGCTAATGGGATGTCTGGCTTAATTCAACTGCGTGCTGAATACCCAGATTTACCGATTGTGGTGATCTCTGCCAGCGAGGATGCCAGCGTTGTCACTCAAGTGAAGAGCCACGGTGCCTTTGGCTTTATTCCTAAGTCGAGTGATATGCGTGAATTGGTCAGCGCACTCAATCAAGTGCTGAATGGCGACCCGTTCTTCCCTGAAGGGCTGATCACCAACAATGCAGCCTGTAGCGACCTGGCAGAAAAGCTTTCCACATTGACGCCTCAACAATACAAGGTGTTAGGAATGCTATCGGACGGCCTGCTGAACAAGCAAATCGCGTATGAATTGAATGTTTCGGAAGCGACCATCAAGGCGCATATGACAGCCATCTTCCGTAAACTGGATGTGAAAAACCGAACTCAAGCAGTTATCTTGCTACAAGAAATCCACAATTAAGCTTCGTTTACATCCTCTTCTAAAGTCGTCTTAGGCAAACATAAACCCAGCTTGACGACTTTATGATCATCTATATCTGCAACCACCCAAGTGATGTCATGCCACTCAAAGCTGTCACCTAATACCGGGTGTGCCCCAAGCTCTTGATCAACCAATTGTTTTAGCGTCATTTCTCGCTCTTCTTCCGAGCCAAGTTCAATACCATAACAATCGCTTACCGCAGCGACCGATAACCCAACATCTAAGAAGAAGTCACCAAAGAATCGAGCGGCTTCTTCTGCCAAAGGTGCCTCACTGAATAGCTCACTTAGGCTATCTAGATCTTTATCTTGACCAAGTACACAGAGAATATCGTTCGCCTCTAATATGGTACTGCCCGATGGGTGAAGCAAGGCATCTTGTCGAAACAGTGCGGTAATGCGCGTCCCTTCAGGCATCGATAAACGCTTGAGCGGCTCACCGACACACCACTTTTCCTCTTTCAGCTTGTAGACAAACATCTCCCATTCACTGGTCGGATAAATCTCGATACCGGTACGAGAAATCGGTGTTGGCGTTGGCGGTAGAGTCACTTTAGCGAGTCTTGCGACTTTCATTAAGCTGCCGCCTTGAACAATCAACGAAACCATAACCACGAAGAAGGCGATATTGAAATACAGCTGAGCATTTGGCAGGCCAGCCATCATCGGGAAAACCGCCAAAATGATCGGAACTGCACCACGTAAACCGACCCAAGAGACAAACCAGCGCTCCTTGGTGGTAAAGCTTCTGAACGGCAGCAAACCCAACCAAACCGACACTGGACGAGCAAACAAAATCATACCGAAAGCCAGTGCTAACGCAGGAAGTGCAATGTCCATTAAGGTCGATGGTGTCACCAATAAACCCAACACCAAGAACATCACGATCTGACTTAGCCACGTCATACCGTCTAGGACATTAAGAATAGAGTGTCGAGAACGCGTTGGACGATTACCAATGAACAGACCTACGAGGTAAATCGATAAGATGCCGCTGCCGCCAAGCATGTTAGAGAACGCAAACAGAGCCACGCCCCCACTGAGTACCAGAATGGAATAAAGGCCATCAGCCAGTTGTACTCGATTGATTAAGCTCCATAGAACCCAGCCGCCGCCAATGCCAACAAGGGTACCGATACCAAACTGCATCGCAAAACTTTGCAGTAGGAAGTTCATTCCCATCTCAGCGTCAGGGTTACCTAACAGCGCAATTAAGGTCACCGTCAGGAAGACCGCCATTGGGTCGTTAGTGCCCGATTCGATCTCTAGAGTTGAACCCACACGCTCATTGAGACTCTGTCCTTTCAGCAAAGAGAATACCGCTGCCGCATCGGTTGAACCAACAATCGCCCCGACCAAGATGCCCTGCATTAATGACAAGTCAAACAGCCAAGCCGCCATTAATCCGGTTAAGGTTGCTGTACATGCGACACCTATCGTCGCCAGCGAGAGCGAAGGCCAGAAGGCGACCTTGAAGCTCGCCACCTTGGTTCGCATACCGCCATCCAACAGAATCACGGCAAGCGCAAGGTTACTCACCAAGTAGGTCAGTGAGTAATCATCGAAATGAATATTACCGGGTCCATCTTCACCCGCTAACATACCAACGAACAAAAAGATCAAAAGAATAGGAACGCCCAATCGAGAGGACACTTGTGAGAAAAGCACGCTGATGGCGATGAGTACGGCACCAGTCAAGAATAAGTGGTTAATGGTTATTGCGTCCAATTCGTTCCCCCAAAGAATAAAATCCGAGCTTTAAGCCTGTTGTTCTTTTGCCACTAGCTTGTTGATCTTCTGCCGTTTAGCAAGGCACGGTCGGTGAAAGTGCCGTAGTTACTATAACAAACTTATGTTTCGCTTCGTGTCATAAGCAGGGCTAAATACCGTTTCTCGGTCATTTAGTTGTTAAATTTTATGACTCGCAGTCTAATTCATCCCTTTTTGTTAGACCTTTGGCTAATTTAACAATACCGTAACATCACATTTCTCTATGGTTATGTCTCCTAGCTCCCATATTTCAGTACATTAGCGCTAATACCATCCCGACTAAAGTTGCACAGATCCCTTGACTTATCCTTGCTACATTCTAAATCGTAACATTACGTTAACACGCTATTTTACAAAACGGTTTCACAAAAACGGTTTCTACGAAAACGGAATAAAGGAGAAGGCAATGGCGTTCGAATCTACGGAACATGCTCAAGCCTACTGGAAGGAAAACTTGGGAATAATGGGAACACTACTCGCAATATGGTTTGTGGTGTCTTACGGCGCAGGCATCTTATTTGTGGATGTCCTCAATACCATTCAATTTGGCGGATTTAAGCTAGGTTTTTGGTTCGCTCAACAAGGTTCAATTTATACCTTCGTGGCGTTGATATTTATTTACGTTGTTCGCATGAATAAGCTGGACAAAAAATACAACGTACAGGAAGACTAGAGGCTAGAACATGGATATTCAAACTTGGACGTTTATTCTCGTCGGTATTACTTTCGCAGTCTATATCGGCATCGCAATCTGGGCTCGCGCTGGAACAACCAGTGAATTCTACGTTGCTGGCGGCGGCGTACACCCAGTAGCAAACGGCATGGCAACAGCCGCTGACTGGATGTCGGCAGCATCATTCATCTCAATGGCAGGTATCATCTCATTCGTTGGTTACGACGGTGCGGTTTACCTAATGGGTTGGACAGGTGGTTACGTACTACTTGCGCTATGTTTAGCACCTTACCTACGTAAGTTCGGTCAGTTTACGGTTCCTGATTTCATCGGTGAACGTTACTACTCGAAAACAGCACGTATGGTAGCGGTATTCTGTGCAATCTTCGTATCATTTACGTACGTTGCAGGCCAGATGCGTGGTGTTGGCGTTGTATTCTCTCGTTTCCTAGAAGTTGATATTAACCTAGGCATCATCATTGGTATGGGTATTGTGTTCTTCTACGCAGTGCTTGGTGGCATGAAAGGCATCACTTATACGCAGGTAGCTCAATTCTGTGTCCTCATTTTCGCCTTTCTTGTTCCAGCAATCTTTACCTCAATCATGATGACGGGTAACCCACTTCCACAAGTTGGTATGGGTTCAACGCTATCTGGCACGGATGTTTACCTTCTTGATAAACTGGATGGCCTAACCGAAGAGCTCGGATTTACCGCCTATACCGAAGGTAACAAGAGCATGGTGGATGTATTCTTCATCTGTGCAGCTCTAATGGTCGGTACTGCGGGTCTTCCACACGTAATCATTCGCTTCTTCACAGTACCAAAAGTACGTGATGCTCGTATCTCAGCGGGTTGGGCACTACTGTTCATCTCATTGCTATACACAACAGCACCCGGCGTTGCAGCGTTCGCTCGTGTAAACATGATTGAAACGATTAACGGTCCTGACATGCAAGGTGTCGCAGCAGTAGACGCACCAAGCTGGTATAAAAACTGGGAAAGCACTGGCCTAGTAGGTTGGGAAGATAAGAACGGCGATGGCAAAATGTTCTACTCGGGCGATGAACGCAACGAGATGAAGATTAACCGTGACATCATCGTACTGGCTTCTCCAGAGCTAGCAAAACTACCTAACTGGGTTGTAGCACTACTTGCAGCCGGTGGCCTAGCAGCCGCACTATCAACAGCCGCGGGTCTACTATTGGTAATCTCAACGTCGATTTCACATGACTTGTTGAAGAAAGGCTTTAGACCAAACATGACCGACAAACAGGAGCTATTAGCCGCTCGTTTGGCCGCCATGGTCGCGATTGTCGGTGCTGGTTACTTAGGTATTAATCCACCAGGTTTCGTAGCTCAGGTAGTAGCGTTTGCCTTCGGCTTAGCCGCAGCATCCTTCTTCCCTGCTATCATCCTAGGTATCTTCTACAAGAAGATGAACAAGGAAGGCGCAATTGCAGGTATGTTGTCAGGTATTGCCTTCACAGCAAGCTACATCATCTACTTCAAGTTCATTAACCCAGCAGCAAGCACACCGGAAAATTGGTGGTTTGGTATCAGCCCAGAAGGCATCGGTACGCTAGGTATGTGTCTAAACTTTGTAGTATCAATTGCAGTGAACAAAGTGACCGCTGAAGTTCCAGAAGATGTACAAGAGATGGTTGAGTCTATCCGTTATCCTAAAGGTGCTGGTGAAGCTCACGACCACTAAGAAGCTCGCGACTTAGTGACTAGGATAATAAGCACTTAGAAAATGAATCAGTACTTACATTGTAGGGATTAGGTACTGATTCAAGAAAGCCGATACTTTATGTATCGGCTTTTTCTTTTTCCCTGCCATTTTATAAAAAGACTAAAGAAAGGGTTGTTTTTAAACTCTCATTTGATAATAATTATCATTAACATCCATTAGAGAGATGCAAATGATGATGAAAGAGCAGCAGGTTCTCTATTCAAGATTTTACAAAGCACAAGATCGCTTTGCTTCATTAGAGCAAGTTCAAGGTAACGAACCGTTTGTGATTCGAGACTATATCGAATGCGCACTCACGCTGTCGGCTTACTATGAAAAGCATGCCGCTCAAGAAAATATCTTGTTGTGTGAACTGTACCTGCGCCAAGTTTTCTTTCATTTAATTGAAGCGATTGAGTCTCCTGACCACAGTTTCGCCTTTCGTCATATCTGCCTAGACTCTATTCACTCGCCACTATTTTATTTAAAACGCCACTACCGCCAGCAACCGCACGGCCAAGCGCGTTTTTTGAATATCAGCCAGACACTACAACAAGTCCAAGCCCCACTTGGCTAACAAGGATAGAACATGACCCAAGAATTTCGGATTGAGAAAGACAGCATGGGCGAAGTTAAAGTCCCTGCCGATGCGCTATACCAGGCACAAACTCAACGTGCCGCGGATAACTTCGCGTTTAGCTCGCACAAGATGCCAACCAGCTTTATTCAAGCACTGGCGTTAATTAAGCAAGCCGCCGCCGATACCAACGCTCAATTAGGCTTATTAGAAGGTGATATTGCCAACGCGATAGCCGAAGCCAGCCAAGAGATCATTGAGGGTAAACACCTCGAGCAATTCCCTATTGATGTCTATCAGACGGGCTCTGGCACCAGCTCTAACATGAATGCTAACGAAGTGATTGCGACACTCGCTTCAAGAAGCCTGCAAGGCGACGTGACCCCCAATGATCACGTCAACATGGGTCAAAGCAGTAACGATGTAGTGCCAACGGCGATCCAAGTAAGCGTTGCTTTGATGACAGAAAACAAATTGTTGCCTGCATTAACTCACCTTTCCGCAGCACTTACCGTTAAACAGCAAGAGCTTGCTGAGGTAGTAAAAACAGGTCGTACTCACCTAATGGATGCGATGCCGATTACCTTTGCTCAAGAGCTTGGTGGTTGGAAGTTCCAGATTGAACACGCTAAGCAAGCCATTAAAAGCAGCTTGCCAGCAATCAAGGCGCTTGCTCAAGGTGGCACAGCAGTAGGTACGGAGATCAATGCCGACCCACGCTTTGCCGATAAATTTGCAAGTAACCTGTCTCAATCAACAAAGATCAGTTTTACCTCGAGTGAAAACTTCTTTTTTAACCTCAGCAGCCAAGACGCGATCGTTGCGTTTTCTGGTCAGCTTAAAACTGCAGCAGTTGCGATCCTCAAGATCTCAAACGATCTTCGCTGGATGAACTCAGGGCCGTTGGCTGGCTTAGGGGAAATTGAGTTACAAGCGCTGCAACCGGGCTCGTCTATCATGCCAGGAAAGGTCAACCCTGTAATTCCAGAAGCAGCTGCTATGGCGGCGGCGCAAGTGATTGGTAATGACACCACAATCACGATTGCTGGCCAATCGGGTAACTTCCAATTGAATGTGATGCTGCCGGTTATTGCTCATAACGTTCTAGAAAGCATAGAGTTGTTGGCAAACAGCTCAGTCGCACTGGCTGATAAAGCGATAGCTACCTTCACCGTGCGCCAAGACAATCTCGATTTAGCACTGTCAAAGAACCCAATTCTAGTGACAGCGCTCAACCCTGTGATTGGCTATCTAAAGGCAGCAGATATTGCCAAGAAAGCTTATAAAGAGGGCTTACCGATTCTTGATGTTGCAGAAAGAGAAACTGATCTCAGCCGAGAAGAACTCAGCAAGCTACTTGATCCAACCACACTGACGCAGGGTGGTATTGCCAGTTAGTTAATCAATGAACAAGAATTAACGCTCCTTACCGAAACAAAAAAGGCCTCATACGAGGCCTTTCCACTATCCGCTCACAAGTCCGAACGTGCTAATCCGAACCTGTTAATTCAAGTTAACTCACTCGATTCAATACCGCTCTAAGTTTTAGCGGTTTCACTGGCTTGGCTATAAAACTAAAACTATTGGCCTTTATCGCTGCCAACATGTCATCGGTTCTATCAGCACTGATAATGACACCCTCAAAAGAGTCCCCAAGGCGTAAACGACACTGCTGCAGGACTTCGAGTCCGGTTCGACCATTATCCAAACGGTAATCAGAGAAAATCACATCCGGCTGCCAACCATCATCTAGGCACTTCAAGCTTTCAACTAGATCAACGGCTGTCTTAACCTCACAACCCCAACGACCAATCAAGTTCTCCATACCGACTAAAATCTCTCGTTCATTATCGACACACAGTATTTTCAGATGCTCGATATCACTGGTCGCCATTGGCGTCGAAGCTTGTACAACCGGAGCCACCTTTTCAGCTCTCGCTAAGGTGATGGAAAAGACACTGCCTTGACCCGGCCATGAACGCATCGATATTTGATGACCAAGCACATGGGCAATACCTTTGGAGATGGCTAATCCTAGCCCTAACCCCTGATCAGCACGCACTTGGCTACCACGAGTAAATTCTTCAAAGATCTCTTGTTGCTTGTCTTCATCGATACCGGTTCCGTTATCCCACACATCGATTCGCACCTGACCATTCACTCGTCTCGCACCGAGGACCACTTTGCCCTCTGGGTTATAGCGGAACGCATTAGTCAAAAAGTTCTGAATCACTCGTCTTAATAATTTAGGGTCAGAATGAATGAACAATGACGATGGGATCATTTGAAACTGGATTTTTTGTTGTATCGCTAAAGCGCTAAATTCCGCATTCAAATTGGTTAGTACATCATGCACGGCAATCGCATGAATGTTGGTTTCTAACTTGCCGGATTCCAAGCGCGAGATATCCAACAAATCACCAATCAGATCTTCGGCCGCACCAAGCGCACTTTCGATGTGGGATGAAAGCTGTTTGACCTCTTGTTCTTTTGCGACCTCAGATAGCGAAGAAGCAAACAAGCGAGCAGCATTCAATGGCTGCATCAAATCGTGACTCACAGCCGCAAGAAAACGACTCTTGGATTGTGATTCTTGATCCGAAATCTGAGTTGCTTTTACCAAGCGATGATTCAGTTTTTCGAGCTCTTGAGTTCGCTCATGCACTCTCGATTCCAAGCTTTCGTTAGCATCTTTTAGCGCTTGCTCTGCTTGTCTGAATACCGTGATGTCGGTAAAGCTCATCACAAAGCCACCGCTTGGCATCGGGTTACCTTGCACTTCAATCACTCGACCATCGGGACGAATGCGAGAAGAGGTGTGTCGAGTGCCTTGTTCAAGATGATAAACACGGCGGCGAACGTGATCTTCCGGGTCACCCGGACCACACAAACCTTGCTCAGCATTGTGACGAATCACATCTGAAATGGGTCGACCAACCTGAATCAAGCCAGCAGGGAACTCAAACAGTTCTAAGTAACGTTGATTCCACGCCACCAGCCTCATTTGTTTGTCGATTACTGCAATGCCTTGGCCAATATGTTCAATCGCGCCTTGCAGTAAACCACGGCTAAAGTCGTACAATTCCGAGGCTTCATCAACGATGGTCGCCACTTCTTCAAGCTGCATGTTTCTGCCTTGCAAAGCAGAAGTGAGTACTAACTTAGCAGACGAAGCACCGAACACACCAGCAAGCACACGCTCTGCGTGTCTAATCAGGCTTGCGGGCGCCTGTTGATTGGGAAGTAACGGCTGACCGTGCTGCTGCCAATAGCTGTGTAAGGCGCTTTTCGCTCGCTTGCGACCCACAAAACGCGATGCCAACATCTCTAATTCTGCGACTGTCACACGGTTTTGATAGAGGCTGATATTCTCATTTTCAGGCAATGGTGTACCAACAAATGCTGCCGATTGTAAGCGCTCACTTAGGCTTGGTCTGGTCGTCATCGAGACCACGGCATAGCACAAGGTATTGAGTAAAATACTCAGCACTATGCCCCAATTTGAGCTGCTAACATCCCAACTTCTCAGCAGTTCCGGCGGCGTGATAATCCACAGCAGTAAGTTACTTTCGCTATCGCCCGCTAGCATGCTGGTTTGACTCATCAGGGTAATCAGCCAGATCACCGAACCGACAAGCAAACCGACATAGACACCCTTACGGTTTCCGGGACGCCAGTACAATCCACCAATTAATGCAGGAGCGAACTGAGCAATCGCAGCAAAAGAAAGAAAGCCAATCGCCGACAATGAATGGATAGTATCGAGGGCCTGATAAAACAACCAAGCACCAAGTAACAGCAGCAAAATTAACCCACGTCGAATCACCAGTAACAGGCCAGAAAAATGTCGATGTGTTCTTTGGGTTAGACGCATACGACGCAGCAGCAATGGCATCACTAAATCATTCGATACCATGATCGCTAATGCTATGGTCGATACAATCACCATGCCACTCGCCGCCGAAGTACCTCCGAGGAAAGCTAACAAAGCAATGTGATTCGCACCTTCTGCCATTGGCACACTGATAACGTAAGTATCAGCCGGCATGTCAGTGAGCAACCCTTGTCCTGCCCAAGCAATTGGCAGCACGAACAGTCCCATCAAAATCAGATAAAGCGGAAACAGCCAGCGAGCAGTATGCAAATCTTGAGGACGTTCGTTCTCAACCACCATGGTGTGGAATTGGCGCGGCAGACAGACAATCGCCAACATGGTTAAAACGGTATGAATAATTAAGGTCGGAATATTCGGCGATTCATAGGTGGAAGCCGCCACATCAAGCAGGTCGATTTTGTCACTACTCACCGCCAGGTACATGATGAACAAGCCAACAATCAAAAATGCCGCGAGCTTAACAATGGATTCAAACGCTACAGCCATCATCATGCCACGGTGGTGTTCAGTGTTATCGATGTGTCGCGTGCCAAACAACATCGTAAAAATGGCCAATGCACCGACCACAAACCAAGAGACGTGATAGTCCTGATAACCAAAATCAGTGGCTAGGTTTGGCGCAACAATATCCAACCCCATGGTAATACCGCGCAACTGCAGCGCGATATACGGAAGAATACCAACCACAGCGATAATGGTCACCGCCACCGCTAAGCCTTGAGATTTTCCATAACGAGCCGCGATAAAGTCGGCAATAGAGGTGATGTGTTCACGCTTCGCGATGAGGATCAGCCGAGCTAAGATCCGCCACCCCAACGTGAAAACCAAAATAGGGGCAAGGTAGATAGGCAAGAAGGACCATGGGTTATTGCTCGCCTGTCCGACCGTTCCATAAAAGGTCCAAGAGGTACAATACACCGCAATCGAAAGGCTATAGATCCATGGACGCCAGCGTGATAGCCAACGAACTTGCCTGTCTCCATACCAAGCAATCAAAAACAACACGCCCAAATAGGCTAAAGAGACTGGAATTACTATCCATCCTTGCATTAAAAACCCTTTTTCATCCATAAAAAAACCTCTCCATAAGGGAGAGGTTTCATTTAACTAGGGAAGTGCGTTTAACTCAATCGCATCGCTTAAATTCTGTGCTTTAGGCTTTAATTCTGAGCATCAGATTGAGCTGAGGCTGTTTGATTAACCTCAACCACTGAGCTTCTTTCATCGACCTTAATAAACAAGGCAAGTGCTCCCATTGCGGCCATACCCCAGAAGATATTGGCACCCCAAAGCTCATATCCCCAACCACTTAAGGTGGTCATTAGTGCGATAAATGCACCCAATGGAATCGCATTATACAGAGCTTGTAGCGCCACCATCTTGTTCTGTTCTTCAGATTGGATGTATTGAATCGCTGCGATGTGTGCCATAGCAAACGTCACACCATGCAGCAGTTGCACCATAACCAGTGCGAAAATCGCTGTGGTAGAAGCGGTAATCCCCCAACGAGCCATCACCCCAATTGCCGCTACCACGAACAGAGTACGCAGTGACCAACCAGAGAATAAGCGCTTACTTAACGCAAATACGGCCACCTCAGCGACAACACCAAGGCTCCACAAATAACCGATGATCGCTTCTGAGTGACCCGCCTCTTTCCAATAAATTGCACTAAAGCTGTAGTAAGCCGCATGGCTACCTTGCAGCAGCGCCATCAAGGCTAAAAATTTAACGACTGACGATTCACGCAGCAACTCACCTAATCTTGGTCGTACCGCTTGTTGCTCAGAGTGTGTCACCGGCATCACGTTAGGGTTTCTCATCGCCAATACTAATGACATCAGTACACCAGCAAAGGCCGTGTACAAAATCATTTCAGTACCGAATTTCGCAACCAAGTAACCAACGACAGTTGAACCTGCAATAAAGGCAATCGACCCCCACAAACGAGTTCGGCCATAGTCGAGCATATTAAGACGACTATAGTGATTAGCCATCGCATCAGACAATGGAATGATTGGCCCACAACACAGGTTGAACAGCACAGTAGCAAGCAGCATCAATAAAAAACTGCCACCCGTGAAAAAGTGGAAACCTACAAACAACAGCGCGGCAAAACTCAAACAGCGTAAAGCTGGCATCAAGTGTTCAACTTTATGGATACGTGGCGTAATCACTAGGTTAGCAACACAACGCGTCGCAAAACCAATACCAATTAGGACACCAATGTCACCCGCAGAAACGCCTTGCTCTTCAAACCACAGCGCCCAAAATGGTAAATAAACACCATAGGCAAAAAAGAAACCAAGAAAATACTGGGAGATCCAGCCATAAGGGGAAGGGCTAAACATAAATAACCTATAAAAAGTGTCCGGAAAAAGGCAGCACCAATTATGCCTATCTCGCATACGATGAAAAAGGGAATTATTACTGGGATAGTATTCCCATATTCAATTGGTTTGGATATCGCATTTCAATGAAAGATTTCACGCTCATCGATACCCATACTCGCATATAGACTAAAGTCGTCTGGAGCTTCGCTGGTATTTTGTCAGACTGATTAAAGACTCCCATTTATTCTTGTGATGCTTATGCCTGACAAATTTAATATGCAGCACCCACCCTTCGATAGCCTGTCCGACACCGAACAGTTGAAGCTGCGCTCTTCATTAGACGTGGTGTATTACCGCTCTCAAGAAGTCATACTGGAAGCCGATAGGCCGAGCCGACACCTGCACATTTTGATCAAAGGGGCTGTTGAAGAGCGCGCGAGCAGTGATGGCGAGATTTACGCACACTATGCCAATGACGATATTTTTGATGTCAGAAGCCAGTTTGAACCTCACACCAAACACCAGTACATCGCGCTCGAAGATACATTAAGTTATCTACTACCCACAGACATCTTTCTCGAGCTTTACCACGCCAATGGCCAGTTTGCAGCTTACTTTGATAGCAACCTTTCGACACGAAAAGCGCTAATTGAAGCCGCTCAACAGCAGCAGAATCTTGCCGAGTTCATACTGACTAAAGTGGACGAATCAATCTATCACCCTCCATTGATACTGGAACCCTACCAACCTATCAATCAAGTCACTCAAACCCTTAAAGAACAAGGGTTGGACTCGGCTCTAGTTCATTTGGAACATGATGATCAAAAAGCTTTTGGATCATCATGTTCCCTACCGTATGGAATCGTCACTCGAACCAATTTATTGCATGCTGTGATGCTCGATAACTTACCATTGGATGCGCCTGTCGGCGAGATAGCAACGTTTCCAGTGATGCACGTAAACCAGGGCGACTTCTTATTTAACGCCATGATTACCATGACCAGAAATCGAGTAAAAAGGCTGATGGTTTGTGATGGTCCAAATGCTGTTGGTATGGTGGATATGACGCAGATTCTGAGTGCATTCTCTACTCATTCTCACGTTCTCACTTTGCGTATTGCTCGCGCCACCAGCATTGAAGAACTGGCATTAGCCTCCAACAAACAGCGTCAATTAGTCGAAAGCCTGCTCAGTAACGGCATTCGTACACGCTTCATCATGGAGCTGATTTCTGCCGTTAATGAACAAATCATAGAGAAAGCGTTTGAGTTGGTTATCCCACCTGCACTGCATAATCATTGCTGCCTGATCGTATTGGGATCTGAAGGTCGGGGAGAGCAAATCCTCAAAACCGATCAAGACAACGCACTGATAATTCAAGACGGCTTAGAATGGCATCAATGCCAAAGTGCCATGAGCGATCTCACCCATACACTGCAGCAATTGGGCTACCCTCTCTGCCCAGGCAACGTGATGGTCAACAACCCTAAATGGGTACATTCAGAAAAAGAGTGGAAACAAACCCTCACCCGTTGGGTAAAAAAAGCCACGCCAGAAACCGTAATGGATATTGCTATCATGGCGGATGCACACGCCGTTGCGGGTAACAGAGAGTTATTAAAACCAGTAAAACAACACCTCAGTGATTTGATGCTCGGACAGGAATTGATTCTGACTGAATTCTGCCGCCCTGCTCTGAACTTCTCGGTTCCCCTCACCCTATTTGGTAATGTAAAAAAATCCAAATCAGGGCTCGATATCAAACAAGGCGGTATTTTCCCAATCGTGCACGGTGTGAGAGCACTTTGTCTTGAACATGGTGTGACGGTGAACAACACCTTTGAACGCATTGAACAGCTCGTTAGTAAAAAGGTCTTAGAGCAAAGTACCGCGGACAACCTCAGTGAAGCGCTCAAACAGTTTTTAAAATGGCGTTTAGCTCAGCGACTTTCACAACAACACAGCAGCAATAAGATCAACGTCAAACTGATGGAGCGGGCAGACCGAGACTTACTTCGTCATAGCCTACATGTGGTCAAAAAATTCAAGCAATGGCTCGGCTACCACTATCAAATCAGAGATTAGGCGGCTCAACGATGAATAGATTGGTTCGTTATTACTGGCATCACAAGCTCAAAGGCTCTGCTTATCAGCCTCTGTTTACTACACCTACGCATAATGAATATATATCGCTCGATTGTGAAACCACCAGCCTCGACCCTAATCAAGCGGAGTTAGTCACTATTGCCGCAACCAAGATCATCGGTAACCGAATCATTACCAGTCAGCCTTTTGAAGTCCAACTACGAGCTCCTCAATCGCTCGATTGCAATTCAATAAAAATCCATCGTATTCGCCATCAAGATCTAAAGCACGGCATTGAAGAAAAACAGGCTTTGATCGAGCTGCTCGACTTTATTGGTAACCGTCCTTTAGTCGGCTACCACATCCGCTATGACAAGAAAATTCTCGACCGCGCCTGTTTAAAACAACTCGGATTTCCACTGCCTAACCGATTAGTCGAAGTGAGCCTGCTCTATCAAGAAAAACTCGAAAGACAGCTGCCCAATGCCTATTTTGATCTCAGTATGGACGCCATATGTCGCCAGTTGGATTTGCCTATACCGGTCAATAAACATGATGCATTACAAGACGCTATCTCCGCTGCGCTAATTTTTGTACGCCTTAAACACGGTGATTTACCCCGTTTCAACTCTTCTTATTCTTAATTCAACCTTTGCCTCTCGACATAGAGAGCAACATCGCAAAAATGAACTTAACTCGCTATTTTGTAAGTGAAAAGCGGCGTCTCATCCTAAAGTCTAATTGTGGAAATCACCGTCCTAGCCGAGAGTGATAGCACAACGACGGTCCTGTAAAAGACTTAGAAACTGAACACAAAGGAAGTTGCCAGTTCATTAAGAATGTTGGCACAAGGAGAGATGCAATGAGTGAAGCCCACGTTTATCCGGTAAAAGAAAATATTAAATCAACCACGCACGCGGATAATGACACTTACCTAGCCATGTACCAGCAATCTGTTTCTGACCCTGAAGGCTTTTGGGGTGAACACGGAAAAATCGTTGATTGGATTAAACCTTTCACACAGGTAAAAAACACCTCTTTCGACCCTGGCCACATTGATATTCGTTGGTTTGAAGATGGTACGCTTAACGTTTCGGCTAACTGTATCGACCGCCACCTTGCTGAGCGCGGTGATGAAGTCGCTATCATCTGGGAAGGCGATGACCCAGCGGATGACAAAACTCTAACTTTTAATGAACTACATAAAGAAGTGTGCCTGTTTTCAAATGCTCTAAAAGAGCAAGGTGTACGCAAAGGCGATGTGGTTTGTTTATACATGCCGATGGTGCCAGAAGCTGCTGTTGCCATGCTGGCATGTACCCGTATCGGTGCGGTTCACACTGTGGTATTTGGCGGTTTCTCACCAGAAGCACTGTCTGGTCGTATTATCGATTCAAATTCTAAAGTCGTAATCACTGCCGATGAAGGCGTGCGTGGCGGTCGTGCTGTTCCATTGAAGAAGAATGTCGATGAAGCACTGACTAACCCTGAAGTGAAGAACATCGAGAAGGTTGTGGTATTCAAACGTACTGGCGGCGATGTTGCGTGGCACGAACACCGTGATGTGTGGTGGCATGATGCTATCGCAAACGTATCGGCAGATTGCCCACCAGAAGAGATGAATGCAGAAGATCCGCTATTCATCCTTTATACGTCAGGCTCAACAGGTAAACCTAAGGGTGTTATGCACACCACAGGTGGCTACCTAGTTTATGCAGCCATGACCTTCAAATACGTATTCGATTACCAAGAAGGGGAAACCTTCTGGTGTACTGCGGATGTGGGCTGGATTACCGGTCACACTTACCTTGTTTACGGTCCGCTTGCCAATGGTGCGAAAACCATCCTGTTTGAAGGCGTGCCGAATTACCCGAATACAAGCCGCATGAGTGAAGTAGTCGATAAGCATCAAGTGAATATTCTTTATACTGCACCAACAGCGATTCGTGCTTTGATGGCGAAAGGCAATGAAGCGGTTGAAGGGACTTCTCGTGATAGCCTAAGAGTCATGGGCTCTGTAGGCGAACCAATTAACCCTGAGGCGTGGGAGTGGTACTACAAAACAATTGGTAATGAGCAGTCTCCGATTGTAGATACATGGTGGCAAACAGAAACGGGCGGTATCTTAATCGCACCACTACCGGGCGCAACAGACCTAAAACCGGGCTCAGCGACACGTCCATTCTTCGGTGTGCAACCCGCACTTGTCGACAACATGGGCAACATCATTGAGGGTGCAACAGACGGCAACCTTGTAATTCTTGACTCTTGGCCGGGACAAATGCGTACCGTTCACGGCGATCATGACCGTTTTGAGCAGACTTACTTCTCAACCTTTAAAGGCATGTACTTTACTAGTGATGGTGCTCGCCGTGATGAAGACGGTTACTACTGGATTACTGGTCGTGTCGATGATGTGTTGAACGTATCAGGTCACCGTATGGGTACCGCTGAGATTGAATCGGCTCTAGTGGCGTTCGATAAGATTGCTGAGGCAGCGATTGTCGGTATTCCTCATGATATTAAAGGCCAAGCCATTTACGCTTACATCACGTTGAATGATGGTGAATTCCCAACCGCAGAACTTCATAAAGAAGTGAAAGACTGGGTACGTAAAGAGATTGGTCCAATCGCAACACCAGACGTGCTGCATTGGACAGATTCTTTACCGAAAACTCGTTCAGGTAAAATCATGCGTCGTATCCTACGTAAGATTGCCACAGGCGATACTGGCAACCTAGGCGATACGTCGACACTGGCCGACCCAAGTGTGGTTGATAAGCTGATTGCAGAGAAAGCTGAACTGGCATAAGCAACCCGTCACATTAGCTAATCACTGTTTAAAACAGACCATAACGAAACCGTCACCTATGTGGCGGTTTTTTTATGGCCGATCTTGATCTCAAATATCTTCGATAAAATTAAAGCAATCGTGTTTTTTTGTTAAGTTGATAACAATTCCATGCTGCACTTATAGGAGATTAGACCAGTAAATTGCTGCGATTTGCGCTGAATTAGCTATAATCTGGTTCTAATTTTTAAATTTGGGTTTTTCTTACTGGAAATTAACCCCAAATTTTCAATAAAATGGCAACATTCACATTCGTAAACACGATAAAGGAAGATAGCCCCACAATGTCTACAAAGTTTCGCATTCTAGTTTTAAATGGCCCAAACCTTAACCTGTTAGGCCTTAGAGAGCCTGCACACTACGGTTCTCAAACACTTGACCAGATTATTAGCTCATTGACCGAGCAAGCGAAAACACAAGATGTTGAGCTGTCTCACTTACAGTCAAATCGTGAGTATGAACTGATTGAAGCTATCCATAGTGCTTATCAAAATGTTGATTTCATTATTATCAACCCAGCGGCCTTTACACATACCAGTGTGGCGTTGCGTGATGCACTACTTGGTGTTGCTATCCCATTTATTGAGGTTCACCTATCGAATGTTCACGCACGTGAACCATTCCGTCACCACTCTTACCTATCTGATAAAGCAGAAGGTGTGATTTGTGGCTTAGGTGCCCAAGGTTATCAATTTGCTTTGACGGCTGCGCTCAACAAGCTCAACGCAAAGTAAATAAAAACAACGAACTATTACTAACCTACTCAGTCAAAGAGTAAGTTCAATCAACAGATAAAGAGAAAGAAACAATGGATATTCGCAAAATCAAAAAGCTAATCGAATTGGTTGAAGAGTCTGGTATTTCTGAGCTAGAAATCTCTGAAGGTGAAGAGTCAGTACGAATCAGTCGTAACAGCCCTATATCTGCAGCACCGATTCAATATGCAGCGGCTCCAGCTCCTGTAGCGGCAGCACCTGCGGCGGCACCTGTAGCAGCAGAAGCAGCAGCTCCTGCAGTTCCAGCTGGTCACCAAGTTCTTTCTCCAATGGTTGGTACTTTCTACGGCGCTCCAAGCCCAGATGCAAAACCATTCGTTAAGGTTGGTCAATCTGTAACTGCTGGCGAAACGCTATGTATCGTTGAAGCAATGAAAATGATGAACCAAATCGAAGCTGATAAATCTGGTGTTGTAACGGCTATCCTAGTTGAAGACGGTCAACCAGTAGAATTCGACCAAGCTCTAGTAATTATCGAATAATAGAGAGCACTCATTATGTTAGATAAATTAGTAATCGCGAACCGTGGTGAAATTGCACTGCGTATTCTGCGAGCATGTAAAGAGCTTGGCATCAAAACGGTAGCGGTTCACTCAACAGCTGACCGCGATCTTAAGCACGTACTGCTTGCTGACGAAACCATTTGTATCGGTCCAGCTCGTGGTATCGATAGCTACCTAAACATCCCTCGTATCATCAGCGCAGCTGAAGTTACAGGTGCAGTAGCTGTTCACCCTGGCTACGGCTTCCTATCTGAAAATGCAGATTTTGCAGAACAGGTAGAGCGCAGTGGTTTTATCTTCGTTGGCCCTAAAGCTGAAACCATTCGCATGATGGGTGACAAAGTGTCAGCTATCACGTCAATGAAGAAAGCTGGCGTACCTTGTGTACCGGGTTCTGACGGCCCTCTTGATGATGATGAAGTGAAAAACAAAGCGCACGCTAAGCGCATTGGTTTCCCTGTAATCATCAAGGCATCTGGCGGCGGCGGCGGTCGTGGTATGCGTGTTGTTCGTACTGAAAAAGAACTAACAGAAGCTATCGCAATGACTCGTGCTGAAGCAAAAGCATGTTTCAATAACGACATGGTTTACATGGAAAAATTCCTAGAAAACCCACGTCACATTGAAGTACAAGTGCTTGCAGATGGTCAAGGCAATGCTATCCACCTAGGTGAGCGTGACTGTTCAATGCAGCGTCGTCACCAGAAAGTTGTGGAAGAAGCGCCAGCACCGGGTATCACTGAAGAGATGCGTAAGTACATCGGTGACCGTTGTACTCGTGCATGTCTTGAGATTGGTTACCGCGGCGCAGGTACATTTGAATTCCTATACGAGAACGGTGAGTTCTACTTCATCGAAATGAACACTCGTATCCAGGTTGAGCACACGATTACTGAAATGGTAACGGGTATCGACCTAGTGAAAGAGCAACTTCGCATTGCTGCTGGTCAGCCTCTATCATTCACACAGGATGATATTAAGCTGCGCGGCCACTCAATCGAATGTCGTATCAACGCGGAAGATCCAGTTCGTTTCTTACCATCTCCAGGTAAGATCACGCGCTTCCATGCTCCAGGTGGTATGGGTGTTCGTTGGGAATCTCACATCTATACTGGCTACACAGTACCACCACACTACGATTCAATGATCGGCAAGCTGATCACTTACGGTGAGAACCGTGACGTAGCGATTGCACGTATGAAGAACGCACTAGCAGAAATGATTGTTGAAGGTATCAACGTCAATACTGAGCTGCAATTAGCGATTATGAACGACGAAAACTTCCAACACGGTGGTGCAAACATCCACTATCTTGAGAAGAAGCTTGGTCTACAATAGAAGCTAGCCTTCCGTAATGAGTTCTCTATAGAACACTAAAAAATGCTCACTTCGGTGAGCATTTTTGTTTTTAGTGCTCCGGAAAAGGCAAGCTAAAATCCCCATGATAATGCGTGGGGTTTTGATGAATTTGCTCATATTTTCTGCTAGACTCCCCATCCAATTTTTCTCATATAGAAGATGCAGCCATGCCTTGGATTCAAATCAAGCTTAATGCGACCAATGAAAATGCCGAACAAATCGGCGACATGTTAATGGAAGAGACTGGTGCTCTTTCCGTAACTTTCCTGGATGCACAAGATACTCCTGTATTTGAGCCTCTGCCGGGTGAAACTCGCCTTTGGGGTGATACTGACATTCTCGCGCTTTACGACGCTGAGACTGATACTGGTGTCGTTCTAGCGCAGATTAAAGCAAGCAACATGTTCCCTGCAGACTTTGCTCATAAAGTAGAGCAAATTGAAGACAAGGATTGGGAACGTGAATGGATGGACAACTTCCACCCAATGAAGTTTGGTGAGCGTTTATGGATCTGCCCTAGCTGGCGCGATATCCCTGAACCTGACGCTGTAAACGTAATGCTGGATCCCGGTCTTGCATTTGGTACAGGTACTCACCCGACAACGGCATTGTGTCTTGAGTGGCTTGAAGGCTTAGACCTTACAGGCAAAACCGTGATCGATTTCGGTTGTGGTTCAGGCATCCTAGCGATCGCTGCGATCAAACTTGGCGCGGCAAAAGTTATCGGGATCGACATTGATCCTCAAGCCCTGCTTGCATCAAAAGACAACGCACAACGCAATGGCGTGGCAGAGCAACTAGAAGTCTTCTTACCACAAGATCAACCGGAAGGTTTACTTGCTGACGTTGTTGTTGCCAACATCCTTGCAGGCCCATTACGCGACCTTTCTGGCATCATTAAAGGCCTAGTTAAGCCAAATGGTGTACTTGCGATGTCGGGTGTTTTAGATACACAAGCGGAAGATGTTGCGACTTATTATCGTGATGAGCTTCACATTGATCCGATCATTGAACAACAAGAATGGTGTCGAATCTCAGGTCAGAAGCAAGGCTAGGTAAGACTTTGAGCGCTAATTGACTGAAATTTAAACAAATTACAAAAACAAATTGTAAATGCTCAAATATTAGTCTTTTCACGCAGCGAAAAAATGCGTAAAATGCGCGCCCTTGCTGGTACAGAACTGTGATGACATTTTTGAAAATCGGAAATTATCAACTTAAGAACAATCTAATCGTCGCTCCTATGGCTGGCGTAACGGATAGACCATTCCGTGAGTTGTGTCTTCGTTACGGTGCGGGGATGGCAGTCAGTGAAATGATGTCCTCCAATCCTAAAGTTTGGAAAACGTCAAAATCTCAGCAGCGTATGGTACATGAAGGCGAATCGGGCATTCGTTCAGTACAAATCGCTGGTGCAGATCCACAGCTTATGGCCGAGGCTGCTCAATTCAATGTTGCTAACGGTGCGCAAATCATCGATATCAATATGGGTTGCCCAGCCAAAAAAGTGAATAAGAAGCTTGCGGGCTCAGCCCTACTTCAGCATCCAGAACTCATTGAAGATATTCTGAAGGCTGTGGTAAATGCTGTCGACGTTCCAGTAACGTTGAAAACGCGCACAGGCTGGGATACAGACAATAGAAACTGTGTCCAAATCGCGAAAATAGCCGAAGACTGCGGCATACAAGCTCTTGCCCTTCACGGGAGAACTCGCGCTTGTATGTACAAAGGTGAGGCAGAATACAAACACATTAAAGCAGCGAAACAAGCAGTATCTATTCCGGTTATCGCTAACGGTGATATCGATAGTCCGGAAAAAGCGAAGTTTGTGCTGGAGTACACCGGTGCTGATGCTTTAATGATAGGTCGACCTGCCCAAGGACGCCCTTGGATTTTTAACGAAATCCTACACTATTTGGAAAACGGCACCACGATGGACCCGCTCCCGATTTCGGAAGTGAAAGACATCATGCTTGGTCATGTGAACGCTCTACATGAGTTTTATGGCGAGTTTTTAGGCCCCCGAATTGCTCGTAAGCATGTGGGTTGGTACCTAAAAGAACATGAACAAGCGAGTGAGTTTCGCCGTACCTTCAACGCATTCGAAGCAGGTGATCTGCAGCTTGAAGCGCTAGAAGGTTTTTTTGATAACGTTGCACCATAATTACGAGAAGAGCTAGACCGAATATGTTCGAACAAAATCTGACTTCAGAAGCATTGACAGTAACTACAGTTACATCACAAGACCAAATCACGCAGAAACCACTACGTGACTCAGTTAAAGCATCATTGAAAAATTACCTTGCTCAATTAAACGGTCAAGAAGTCAGCGAGTTATACGAATTAGTATTAGCTGAAGTTGAACAGCCACTACTAGACACTATCATGCAGTACACTCGCGGTAACCAAACTCGCGCAGCAACCATGATGGGTATTAACCGCGGTACTCTTCGCAAGAAACTTAAAAAATACGGCATGAACTAATCGTTCTTTCGTAATTTATTGAATGGAAAGCCAAGCTCATTTTTTGAGTTTGGCTTTTTTTTGGCTTGTCGAACCGTAATAGATGGCTGATTACTCTCCAGTGCGACAGCAGCGCTCTTTATCAACGTTTGCTGAATCCAAGGCTGCCAGAATAGAACAATGGCTTGCATCGTCGTCTACGTGGCCACAACACGCATCATTGATCTTTTTAAGTGCAGTGCGAATCTTGGTTAACTCGGTAATCTTCTCATCGATCATCTCTAGTTTTGCTGAGGTAATTGATTTCACTTCGGCGCAACTGTGCTGTGTGGCTTCGAGACGAATCTCAAGCAATTCTTTAATCTCGTCCAGACTCAGTCCCAACGCTTTAGATTTGAGAATAAACGTCACCTGTTTCTGGTTATTTTCATCATATAGGCGATAACCCGACTCACTGCGACTGGCTGGCGCGATCAGGTTATTCTTCTCATAAAATCGTAAGGTATCGGTTGTCACACCGCATCGTTTCGCTAATTCACCGATCTGAAACATGTTTTTTCCTACTGTTCCGTCCATTCCACAATTAACCTTATCGTTACTTTTTAGGCTGAAATGGCACTTTTCATAATTAATTTTGAGATGCCAAACGATTGCGCGAGCTTTTTTGTAATAAATTAGTTAGAATCTGCGCCATCAAATTTGGAGTTGGTTATCTTATAGCTTAATCATAAGACTAACCCAAAAGGTCTTTACCAAAACTGGCCAATATTTTATCTCTTACTGGTATCTAAGATAATCCACGCTAAGAAGATAGAAACAAGTTCTTTTTTGGCAAATATCTTTATTTTAACCCCATGAATTTGAGGAAGATGGAAGCATGAATAACGCTCGTCCAATTCGCCGCGCTCTCATCAGCGTATCAGACAAAACTGGTATCGTTGAATTTGCACAAGCTCTTGCTAACCGTGGTGTAGATATCCTATCTACCGGTGGCACTGCTCGCCTGCTTGCTGAAAAAGGCATCTCTGTTACAGAAGTATCTGACTACACTGGTTTCCCAGAAATGATGGATGGCCGTGTTAAGACTCTGCACCCAAAAGTTCATGGTGGTGTTCTAGGCCGTCGTGGCCAAGATGATGACGTGATGGAAACTCACGGTATCAACCCTATCGATATGGTTGTTGTAAACCTATACCCATTCGCAGAAACCGTTGCTAAAGAAGGTTGTACCCTTGCTGACGCTGTTGAGAATATCGACATCGGTGGTCCTACAATGGTTCGCTCTGCAGCGAAAAACCACAAAGACGTAACGATCGTTGTAAACGCACACGACTACGAGCGCGTTGTCACTGAAATGGACGCTAACGAGCAATCTCTAACTCTAGAGACTCGCTTCGACCTCGCTATTGCGGCATTTGAGCACACGGCTTCTTACGACGGCATGATCGCTAACTACTTCGGCACTATGGTTCCTAGCTACGGCGCGAACAAGGAAGGCGATGAAGAGAGCAAATTCCCTCGCACGTTCAACCAGCAGTTCGAGAAGAAGCAAGACATGCGCTACGGTGAAAACAGCCACCAAGCAGCAGCTTTCTACGTTGAAGCAAACCCTGAAGAGGCATCAGTTTCTACAGCTCGCCAAATCCAAGGCAAAGCGCTTTCTTACAACAACATCGCTGACACTGACGCAGCACTTGAATGTGTGAAAGAGTTCGACCAGCCAGCATGTGTAATTGTTAAGCACGCTAACCCATGTGGTGTTGCACTGGGTGAAGACATCCTAGAAGCCTACGACCGTGCATTCAAAACAGACCCAACGTCTGCATTTGGCGGCATCATTGCTTTCAACCGTGAGCTAGACGCTGCAACAGCAACAGCTATCACTGAGCGTCAATTTGTTGAGGTTATCATTGCACCGTCTGTTTCTGCTGAAGCAGTAGCAATCGTAGCAGCTAAGAAAAACCTTCGCCTACTTGAGTGTGGTGAGTGGACAACGAAGACAACTGGTTTTGACGTGAAACGCGTTAACGGCGGCCTGCTAGTTCAAGACCGCGACCAAGGCATGGTTTCTGAAGACGACCTAAAAGTAGTTTCTAAGCGTCAACCAACGGCTGAAGAGCTAAAAGATGCTCTATTCTGCTGGAAAGTAGCGAAGTACGTTAAATCTAACGCGATCGTTTACTCTAAGGGTGACATGACGGTTGGTGTGGGCGCTGGCCAAATGAGCCGCGTTTACTCTGCGAAAATCGCAGGCATCAAAGCTGCAGACGAAGGTCTACAGGTTGAAGGTTGTGTGATGGCATCAGATGCATTCTTCCCATTCCGTGACGGTATCGACGCGGCAGCAGAAGCTGGCATCAAGTGTGTTATCCAACCGGGCGGCTCTATGCGTGATGACGAAGTTATCGCTGCAGCAGACGAACACGGCATGGCGATGATCTTTACGGGCATGCGTCACTTCCGCCACTAATTTCCTCCTCGTATTTGGCACTGTGGCGTCGTTAGCTGCTTTCGCCCACCCCGGTCACATAGCGGACTATGCTCCCGGGGATGGGCTCAATTGCTGCCTAGCCACATCACCAACTACTTTGAGCAAAACTTATAATTTTGTTTTTTTAAATATTCCGATATTTGAAATACGTAGAGCAAGTCAGTGACTTTAGTTCAAGGAAAACACGCGGAGCTTATGACCATAAGTGAGCATGTTTGACACAGAAATAAAGGCTCTGAAGCAGCTATAAGGATTTTAAAACATGAATGTATTGATTATCGGTGCCGGCGGTCGTGAGCATGCACTTGGTTGGAAAGCGGCACAAAACCCAAACGTTGAAACAGTATTCATTGCTCCAGGCAACGCAGGCACTGCACTTGAGCCGAAACTAGAGAACGTAAACATCGGCGTTGAAGACATCGCTGGTTTAGTCACGTTTGCTCAAGATAAAAAAATCGAACTGACTATCGTGGGCCCTGAAGCACCATTGGTTATCGGTGTGGTTGATGCATTCCGTGAAGTTGGCCTACCAATCTTTGGCCCAACTCAAGCGGCAGCACAGCTTGAAGGCTCTAAAGCATTCACCAAAGACTTCCTAGCTCGTCATGATATCCCAACAGGTTACTACTCAAACTTCACTGAGATTGAGCCCGCTATCGCTTACGTTCGCGAGCAAGGTGCTCCAATCGTAGTGAAAGCTGACGGTCTTGCCGCGGGTAAAGGCGTTATCGTTGCGATGACCCTTGAAGAAGCAGAAGACGCAATCAAAGACATGCTAGCGGGCAACGCCTTTGGCGAAGCAGGCAGCCGCGTTGTTATCGAAGAGTTCCTCGAAGGCGAAGAAGCAAGCTTCATCGTAATGGTTGACGGCTCTAGCGTGCTTCCTATGGCCACCAGCCAAGATCACAAACGTGTGGGCGACAAAGACACTGGTCCTAACACCGGTGGCATGGGTGCTTACTCTCCTGCGCCGGTTGTAACTCCAGAAATCCACAACCGTATCCTTGAGGAAGTTATCTACCCAACGGTACGTGGTATGGACGCAGAAGGCGCACCTTACACAGGTTTCCTTTACGCTGGCCTAATGATCGATGCTGACGGCACACCTAAAGTTATCGAATACAACTGCCGCTTCGGCGACCCTGAAACGCAACCTATCATGATGCGTATGGAGTCAGACCTTGTTGAACTTTGCCTAATGGCTATCGACGAGAAGCTCGACGAAGCAGAATCGAAGTGGGATCCACGCGCTTCTATCGGTGTTGTTCTTGCGGCTGGCGGTTACCCTGCTGACTACGCAAAAGGTGACGTTATTTCACTACCAACAAGCGAAGTTGAAGGCCAAAAGGTTTTCCACGCGGGTACGACAAATAATGAAGCTGGCGACGTTGTGACAAACGGCGGTCGTGTACTTTGTGCAACAGCACTGGGTAATACGGTTTCTGAGGCTCAAGAGCGTGCTTACGCGTTGACGAAGCAAGTTAGCTGGAATGGTATGTTCCACCGCAATGACATTGGTTACCGTGCGATTGCGCGCGAACAAGAGCAGTAAACAATCTTGTTGCTCGCTTACTTTCCAATAACAGTAAGCAAATGACAGCAAGTGAATAACAGAAAAAGGCGCCTCAATAGGCGCCTTTTTATTATCACTCATCTATACAAGAAACTGTATTTGTACAGGCAAATAAGCACTTAGCCTACAGTAGGCCAAATACTCTTAATTCTTTGATTGCTTTCTATTCTTTCAGCAACGATGGCCTTACGACACAATCATGACTGTCTTCAGCCAGCATCAGTAACTCTTCTACGCTCATCTTACCGAGTAAGTCACTGCCAAGAAACGCCGCATAGCTTTCCACAGACGCCAATCGGTCAATCACGAAGCCTGGCAAGGTCTGGTTAAATTCAATGCGTTCAAACTCACCACCAGCGCACGTTTTAAAAGAGCTGCCATTCCAGTAACCCTGAATCAGCCTAAGCCCTTCATCATGCTGCTTCGTTGTGGTCTCTAGAACCGACGTCGCTTCTTTCTGATAGTTTTCAAGCTGCTTGGCTTGGATAGGTAAGATTTTGCTGTCAATACGATACTGCTGATACACAGCCTCGCCTGACTTGTTGAAACGCACATGAACACGATAAGGCACCAGCTTATTCGATGAATTACGCTGTTCGCCTTCACGAACGAATTCACGAAGTATACCTTCCGACCAAGCATAGTCAGTTTGGTACCAGCCGTAATCGCCGACAGCGACATAGTCAGCTGAAGAATGAGGTTGTGTTAGTTTATTAGTAACCCAGTAAAAACTTGTCGCGTCGCCCATGACTTGGCCGCCGGTGTGAGTTTCAAATTGCTCTAGGTTTTTGCTGGGGCTGGTCGATGAACAGCCAATGAGGAATGTAGATAATAGTGAAACGAGAAGAAATGCTTTTTTCATAAAAACCTGTACCGAGGTGGAATACGACTACCTCGGTACAGTTTAGATTATTTCACTGAATCTTTCAGCGCTTTACCTGCAACAAATGCTGGAACATTTGCAGCAGCGATTTGGATCTCATCACCAGTTTTTGGGTTACGACCAGTGCGAGCTGCACGGTGGTTTACTTTAAAAGTACCAAAACCAATTAGCTGAACTTGATCGCCATCTTTAAGAGCATCTGTAACACCACCAAGAGTCGCTTCTAGAGCAGCTTTAGCTTGTGCTTTAGAAAGGTCCGCTTTTTCAGCAATAAAGTCGATTAATTGAGTCTTGTTCATTTTAGGTTTCCCTTCTTTGTATTTTTGAATTCAATTTACTCTAAAACATAAATGCCCCATCTGGCAAAGGTTTGTCGTCGATCTTTAGCTCTAATGCCGTAGTTTTAGCCATAATATGAGTAATAACTCACAATTTGTTACTGATTTTATTGAGCAAGCCCTTGTTTAAAAGGGGCTGAGAGGCAAATTAATGATGACCTAGCCACTACTTTATCTCTATAATCCACGCTGAATCGCTGCTAAAGCGTACAATTTAATTTAAGGGCAAACATGCTGCTGCTAACTATTTACGTCTCCATTGCTATTGGAGTTTCTTTCATTTGTTCTGTTTTAGAAGCTGTACTTTTGAGTATTAGTCCGAGCTATATTGCTCAACTAAAACAAAATGGGCACCCGGCAGCAGAGTCTTTAGACAAACTGAAAACAGACATTGACCGCCCGCTCGCGTCAATTTTAACGCTCAACACCATCGCGCACACAATCGGTGCTGCGACGGCAGGTGCACAAGCGGCTGTGGTTTTTGGTAGCCAATGGTTAGGTGTATTCTCTGCCGTACTGACTTTGGGTATTTTGGTTTTGTCTGAGATTGTTCCAAAAACCATTGGTGCAACCTACTGGCGTCAACTTGCTCCAGCATCATCAAACGTACTTCGCTGGATGGTTTTCTTTCTAACACCGTTTGTCTGGTTCTCAGAACAGATCACCAAACGTCTTGCTCGTGGCCACCAAGCACCAAAAATGCGTGATGAGCTGTCTGCAATGGCTATTTTGGCAAAAGAAAGTGGTGAGTTTGCTGAAGGCGAATCAAAAATTCTGAGCAATCTATTAGGCATTCAAGATGTGCCCGTGACGCAAGTGATGACACCGCGCCCTGTTGTATTCCGCGTCGATGCCGAAATGAGCGTGAATACGTTCCTAGAGCAGCACAAAGACACACCATTCTCGCGCCCATTAGTTTACAGCGAGCAAACTGACAACATCATTGGTTTTGTACACCGTCTGGAGCTGTTTAGATTGCAACAGGCGGGTTGTGGCGAGAAAGCTCTGGGTGAAGTAATGCGCCCTATCCACGTGTTGCTGAACAACATGGGCTTGGCTAAAGCCTTTGACCAAATGATGGCAAACCGCCTGCAGCTTTCCTTAGTAGTTGACGAGTACGGTACGATTCAGGGCATCATCACCCTAGAAGATATCTTTGAGCACCTAGTGGGCGAAGAGATTGTCGACGAGGCAGATAAGACGACTGACATGCAAGAACTGGCATTTCAGCGTTGGGAACAGTGGAAAGAAACACACGGTGTTATCGAAAACCGCGATGAAGAGGACGAGCTAGAGGAAAAAACTCTAACAGACAACGACACCTCAGACTCAAAGTCAGCGGATGAAGACAAGGTTCAAAAAGAAGACAAAAAAGACGCTTAATCTCAATTTGATACCGTCAGATACAACAAAGGCTCCCTAGGGAGCCTTTGTTTTTATTCGTACTTTGATGCGATAGCGAATTATAACGCTACACCAATGTTACTTACTGGGTCTTCACGCAGTTCGTGGCGTAGATCTTTGATCAGCTCTAGGTCACGCTCAGTCGTTTCACGTAGAGGTCGGAAGATGGCCCACTGAACGTCCCACTCTTCACACACCGCTTCGTTTTCTTTCTGGTTTTCGTTTGTCACTTCTTCAGCGCCTTGAGCAAACTCAAGCTCAGCAACCGTCTTCACCGATTGTTGACTCACTTTAATGACAGTTTCAAGCAGATGCTCACGGTCAAGTAAGCCATGGATTAACGTTGCTAAGCCTTGGCACGCGTCCATCGCAGGGTAAACACCGTAGAAATCAAAATCATCTCCACTTGGGAATAGCTCTTCGACTTTCTCAAGCTGACGCTCAAAATTCACCTTTGCCGTTTTAACGGTTAAGATTTCCCAAATGCTATCCAAAACATCACGATAGATTCGAGCTTCCGCAAATTCTGTATTCTCACAAAACATGGCATAGTTAGGGTACATACGCTCACATAGACACGCCATAAAGGTAATTTGTTGCCAAGGTTCTAACTTTTCTAGACGAACCTGCAGTGGATTCTGAAGCATAGTCACTCAATAATTGCAGAAAAAGACAGCGAAAGTGTACTTGATAAACCTAGGATGGAAAAGGTAGGCCGATGAACAATTTTACGAATAAGCTCTATATTCTTACTGAGCATGACGATACTTATACGCAACTGATTCTAAACCAAGGGTTACCTGACCTCGAAATCACTCAAAACCCCGAATTGGCTGAGATCGTGCTGGCTTCTCCTCCTTTAATCGCAGAGCGACTTAATGAGTTTAAACATCTAGACTGGGTGCAAAGTACCTACGCAGGAATCAATAAACTCACTCAGCCGGATCTTCGTCAAGATTATACGCTGACCAACATCAAAGGCATCTTCGGCCCTGCGATTGCTGAATACGTGTTAGGTTACACGATCAGCCACTGTAGACACTTCCCTCACTACCACCAACAACAAGCACAACGAAGCTGGCAGCCACAGCTATATACTAGCCTAACTGACAAAACCATGGTGATTTTAGGAACAGGTTCAATCGGAAGTCATTTAGCGAAAACCGCAGCTGCCTTTGGTATTCATACCATTGGAGTCAACCGTACCGGCATCCCATCAAAGCAAGAGACCTTTAAAGACACTTTCCACATCAATGAGATAGAGGCAGCCCTTAAGCAAGCGGATATTGTGGTCAACACCTTGCCATCAACAGCTGAAACCTATCAATTACTCAATCAAACGACCTTAAGTTACTGCTCGAGTGTACTGCTGTTTAATGTTGGCAGAGGAGAGAGCTTAGATAAAAAAGCCTTGCTGCTTGCGATTAAGAATAAGTGGGTTGAGCATGCTTTCTTGGATGTGTTTGAAAGTGAGCCCCTCTCGCAGGAGCACCCTTTCTGGACACTGCCGCAAGTGACCATCACCCCGCACATTGCAGCGCTAAGTGAACCAAGGCAGGTGGTAGAGATCTTCGCCGAGAATTACCAACAATGGCGAGATGGCTTTAAACTGAACCATGTCATCGATTTTGATAAAGGCTACTGATGTCCTCATCGTTACTCAAAGAGATTCGACAATGCCGAGCTTGTGAGCCTCACCTATCACACGGTGCTAACCCGGTGATTCAAGCGCACCCAAACGCGCGCTTGCTTATTATTGGGCAGGCACCCGGCATCAAGGTTCATGAGTCATCGATCCCTTGGAACGACGCCAGTGGCGAACGATTAAGAGAATGGTTAGGGATAGATAGCGATACGTTTTATGACGAACAAAAAGTCGCGATTGTTCCTATGGGGTTTTGTTATCCGGGAAAGGGAAAGAGTGGCGATCTCCCACCACGTAAAGAGTGTGCGGAGCTTTGGCATAACAAAGTGCTGCAATCGCTACCAAACATTCAAATGACACTGCTGATTGGCCAATACGCGCAAAACTATTACCTAACACATAAAACCACCAGCACACTAACCGAAACCGTGCGTAATTGGCAAAGATGGGCGCCTGAGTTTTTGCCGCTACCTCACCCTTCGCCACGCAATAATATCTGGCTCAAGAAGAACCCTTGGTTTGAAAGTGAAGTCATTCCTTACATCCAAAAGCACATCTCGGAGCATTTGGCCTACCATGATCCAAATACCTAATTAGCTGCACATCCACGATGATGAAGCCGATGTTGGATGCGGATAAAAAGGTAATAAAAAAGCGCTGCCGATTTCTCGACAGCGCTTTTTCTAAAAACACATACTTAATTACTTATGGTATGGCTTAGATAGGTCATGAACTGCGTCCACAAATACACCAGCATTCTCTGGTGGCACATCTAGGTGAATACCATGGCCAAGGTTAAATACGTGACCAGTACCGCCGTCACCAAAACCTTCAAGGATAGTGCCGACTTCTTCACGAATACGCTCAGGTTGTGCGTAAAGCACTGATGGGTCCATGTTGCCTTGTAGAGCCACTTTATCGCCAATACGCGCTTTTGCATCCGCAATATTGATTGTCCAGTCTAGGCCCACCGCATCACAGCCAGTCGCTGCGATAGATTCTAGCCACATGCCACCGTTCTTAGTGAACAGAGTAACCGGTACACGGCGACCTTCGTTTTCACGGATTAGGCCATCTACAATTTTGTGCATGTACTGTAGTGAGAACAGGTTGTAGTCACGCGGAGTAAGTACACCACCCCATGTGTCGAATACCATTACCGATTGTGCACCCGCTTTAATTTGCGCGTTCAGGTATTCAATAACGGTGTCAGCCAGCTTATCTAGAAGTAAATGCAGTGTTTGTGGCTCTGCGTACATCATCTTCTTGATCTTAGTAAACGCCTTCGAGCTGCTGCCTTCAACCATATAAGTTGCCAGTGTCCAAGGGCTACCAGAGAAACCAATCAATGGCACTTCGCCTTTCAGATCTTTACGGATCTGACGAACAGCATTCATTACGTATTGAAGCTCGCCTTCTGGATCAGGTAGGCCAATCTTCTCTACGTCAGCTTTACATGTGATAGGACGTTCAAACTTAGGACCTTCACCAGTTTCAAAGTACAAGCCTAAGCCCATTGCATCAGGGATAGTTAGGATGTCAGAGAACAAGATTGCCGCATCAAGCGGGAAACGACGTAAAGGTTGAAGTGTTACTTCTGATGCCAGTTCAGCGTTTTTGCACAAAGACATGAAATCGCCCGCTTCAGCGCGCGTTGCTTTGTACTCTGGAAGATAGCGGCCAGCTTGGCGCATCATCCATACTGGTGTGTAATCAACAGGCTGTTTTAAAAGTGCGCGTAAATAGCGATCGTTTTTTAATTCGGTCATTCCGTTAAATTCCAATTCAATCTTGTCTAGTTTTGATGGCAAGCATTCTAACACTGATTGAAGGGTAAAAGCTGTGTGCTTTGCAACCTAGATCAAGTTATTAACTTTTAAATCAATGCTTAGTTTGCACCCAATTACGGGAGCATGTTAAAAATTTGTTCGCTAGCGAAAATTACAATTATAACATCTGAGTAGTCACTACTCAGCATCTCATAACGACATCTTACTTACCCCCTCCACTTGTGGAGGGTTTTTTTTAGCTTTTGACCACCTATAGGCCAAATACTATCATAGGTAAATTAGTACTCTATCGTCTGCTCCGTCACACCATCATTCATCACGTCACCCACAGTTTTATCAATCAATTGTCTCGCAATCGTTCCAACAGGAGCAACATCAGGCAGGCTTGTTACATCAAACCATTGGGCATCCGACAGTTCACTGTAATCTGGTTTAAGCGTTCCACCAGCATAGTCAGCCAGAAAGGCCACCATCATACTCGACGGAAACGCCCATGGCTGGCTGCCAAAGTAACGAATATTACTGACATCGATGCCTGTCTCTTCTTTGACTTCTCTTGCCACGCACTGCTCTAAGGTCTCTCCAACCTCTAGGAAGCCCGCTATCACGGTATACATACCTGTTTTATGTCTTGGATGCTGTGCAAGCAATATCTTGTTGTCGTTTCGTACAGCGACAATGATGCACGGGAAGATGCGAGGATAATGAAGTGTTCGACAGTCTCCGCATTGCATCGCCACCTGATTATGGTTGAGGTGATTACGACCGCCACACTGAGGACAAAAACGCATACTTTGCGTCATGTGCCCATACTGGATGGCTTTGCTTGCTGTCAGAAAACTCGATTCAGGCCAGTGCAATAACTCACGTAGGTTCATCATGGTCAGCTCACTCTCAACATCACAGTCGTTGAGCCAATACACCTTACGACCTTGATGCTGACCAATACAGATTGCATGCTCGACGCTCAGCCCTAGCTCTTCAGCTGAGCCATAAGGAAACTGATCATTATTAACCCAAATATCACTACCTGAAACGACGCACCAATAAGCTTGCTCTGTCATTTTGTTATCACTTTTTTTTAACATCCCTATGCCTCATTGCTTGCAGTTCGTTCATTTTACTGGCAATCTAATTTCATACTAGAGTTGTAGCAGAGAATAATTCAAACTATTACTTTTAGTAGATACCAATAAATGGACCTTACTTAGGCAATTACTTGATCACAAGGTTGTGATCAGATCATGAGGACATGGTCATGCTAAATAAATTCAAACAAATACAAGAACAATGGGGTGGCTCTAATGAGGTCATCGATCATTGGCTCGAAACTCGACAGTCTCTAATCGTTGAGTATTGTAAGCTTGCCGCTCTACAGCCTTCATCGTCGAAAGCAACTGCAATCACCGAACTGCCTTCTCCAGAAGAACTCCAAAAATTCAGCCAACATCTTGTTGATTACATCTCCGAAGGTCATTTCAAAATCTATGACATGGTGATGGACAAATGGCAGTCTACTGGCTTCAAAGCAACAGACGAAATCAACCAGTCTTATGGTCATATCGTCCTTACCACGGACCCTCTGCTCAACTTCACCGACAAGTATGCCGCCATTGAAGCTAGTGATACATTAGAAAGCTTTGATAGTGAACTGTCACTCGTAGGTGAGATTCTTGAGGCTAGGTTTGCGGTTGAAGACCAGCTGATCCAACAAATTGCCGACAGCCTAGCGGTTCCACCAGGAGCTTAATGGCTTAACATCTTCTAAGCTTGCCTCTGTGCAAGCTTTTTGTTTTGTCTGTAGCGTTACCTAACACACCCAATTCTTCTACCAGAGCCTATTGGTTCGTCCCTACCCTGATGTTTTGCGATAACCCGACGTAACACTTCTCACTGGTTTCATCCTCAGCGCCTCCCTGTAAACACGCAAGCTGCCTTCGAGAAAGTACTATCGACTAAGTCCACCAGCCAAGCAATCGACAAGCATACTTATCAACTTCTAATCTATACACCTCTCATTAAACACCTATACGCCAGATACAAAAAAGGCACCCGAAGGTGCCTTTTCTTACCTCTTAGAGACTACTCGTAGAGCTTACTCTTCTGAAGAGAAACCAGCGTTTAGAAGTGCTGCTAGATTGTCAGTAGCTTGTTCAGCTGAAGGACCTTCTTGCTCTTCTTCACGTTGCTTTTGACGCTCTTGGTGGTATGCGAAACCAGTACCAGCTGGGATCAGACGACCAACAATTACGTTCTCTTTCAGACCGCGAAGGTCATCACGCTTACCAGAAACCGCAGCTTCTGTTAGTACGCGAGTCGTTTCTTGGAACGATGCAGCTGAGATGAATGACTCAGTTGCAAGAGATGCTTTAGTAATACCTAGTAGATCACGCTCAAAACGTACTAGTTCTTTACCTTCAGCTTCTAGCTTACGGTTAGCAATCTTAACATTGTGGTACTCAACTTGTTCGCCAGGTAGGAACGGAGAGTCACCAGAATGAGTGATTGTACACTTACGTAGCATTTGACGAACGATAGTCTCAATGTGCTTATCGTTAATCTTTACGCCTTGTAAGCGGTAAACTTCTTGAACTTCGTTCGCGATGTACTGAGTTACTGCGTGGATACCACGTAGACGCAGGATATCGTGTGGAGTTTCAGGACCGTCGGCGATTACATCACCACGTTCAATCTTCTCACCTTCGAACACGTTCAATTGACGATGCTTAGGAATCATCTCTTCGTAAGCGTCACCGCCTTCACGAGTGATTACTAGACGACGCTTACCTTTCGTTTCTTTACCGAAAGACACAGTACCTGTGTGCTCAGCAAGGATCGCAGGCTCTTTAGGCTTACGAGCTTCGAATAGGTCAGCTACGCGTGGTAGACCACCGGTGATATCTTTGTTTCCGCTCGATTTTTGAGGGATACGAGATAGTGTGTCACCAATGCCAACTTCAGCGCCATCTTCGATGTTTACAATCGCTTTGCCAGGTAGGAAGTAGTGAGCTGGCATATCAGTACCAGGGATCATTACGTCGTTACCTTGCTCATCAACAAGTTTGATAGCTGGACGCATATCTTTACCTGCTGCTGGGCGAGCTGCTGCGTCTGTAACTTCACTTGAAGAAAGACCCGTTAGATCGTCAGTGTTACGAGAAACTGTAATACCATCGATCATATCTACGAATTGGATACGACCTGCCACTTCAGTGATGATTGGCATGGTATGCGCTTCCCAGTTAGCTACAACTTCACCAGCAGTAACTGCTGCGTTGTCGCCTTTGGTTAGCATCGAACCGTAAGGAAGTTTGTGCTTCTCTTTAGTACGGCCGAACTCATCAATAATCGTCATCTCAGATGCACGAGAAGTGATAACCAGTTTCTTATCTTTGTTAGTTACGAACTTAGCATTGTGAAGCTTCACAGTACCAGTTGTCTTAGCTTGGATGCTGTTCTCTGCTGCTGCAGTAGATGCCGCACCACCGATGTGGAACGTACGCATCGTTAGCTGTGTACCCGGTTCACCGATAGATTGTGCAGCGATAACACCAACTGCTTCACCTTGGTTCACTAGGTGACCACGTGCTAGGTCACGACCGTAACACTGTGCACAACAACCGAAGTCTGCATCACAGGTAACAACAGAGCGCACTTTCATGCTATCTACTGAGTTGTCTTCCATGATTTGACACCACTTCTCATCAATCAGAGTATTACGTGGAATCAGTACATCTTCAGTACCAGGCTTAAGAACATCTTCAGCAACAACACGACCAAGAGCAAGCTCAGAAAGTGCAACTTTAACGTCACCACCTTCGATGTGAGGCATCATGTCGATACCTTCATGCGTGCCACAGTCATGTTCGTGTACTACAACGTCTTGAGCAACGTCTACTAGACGACGAGTTAGGTAACCCGAGTTTGCTGTTTTCAGTGCTGTATCCGCAAGACCCTTACGAGCACCGTGCGTTGAGATAAAGTACTGAAGGACGTTTAGACCTTCTTTAAAGTTCGCTGTGATCGGCGTTTCGATGATTGAACCATCTGGACGCGCCATCAGACCACGCATACCTGCTAGCTGACGAATCTGAGCTGCAGAACCACGTGCGCCCGAGTCGGCCATCATGTAGATGCTGTTGAACGATTCTTGCTGTTCTTCTTCGCCGTCACGGTTAATAACTGTTTCAGAAGATAGGTTATCCATCATTGCTTTCGCAACGCGGTCATTCGTAGATGCCCAGATATCGATAACTTTGTTGTAACGCTCACCCGCAGTAACAAGACCAGATTGGAATTGCTCTTGGATTTCACGAACTTCTTCTTCAGCAGATTCAATCTCGTCGTATTTCGCTTGAGGAACAACCATATCGTTGATACCTACAGAAACACCAGAAAGAGCCGCGTATGCGAAACCTGCGTACATGATTTGGTCAGCAAATACTACTGTATCTTTTAGACCAAGCTTACGGTAACACTCGTTAAGAAGAGTAGAGATCTGCTTCTTACCTAACTTTTGGTTAACGATGCTGTACGGAAGGCCTTTAGGAACGATCTGCCATAGCATTGCACGACCTACAGTCGTATCTACTAGGCCAGTATTCGTTGTGCTATTGCCGTCTTCGTCTACTACTGTTTCAGTGATACGTACTTTAACGCGAGCATGTAGCTCAGCAGTCTTAGTACGGTATGCCTTTTCAGCCTCAGCAGGGCCAGCAAGGTACATACCTTCACCTTTCACGTTGATCTTGTCACGTGTCATGTAGTAAAGACCCAATACAACGTCCTGAGAAGGTACGATGATCGGATCACCTGATGCTGGCGACAGAATGTTATTCGTCGACATCATTAGGGTACGAGCTTCAAGCTGTGCTTCTAGAGTTAGAGGCACGTGTACAGCCATTTGGTCACCATCGAAGTCGGCGTTGTATGCCGCACACACTAGTGGGTGAAGCTGAATCGCTTTACCTTCGATTAGTACTGGTTCAAACGCTTGGATACCTAGACGGTGAAGTGTAGGCGCACGGTTAAGCAGTACTGGGTGTTCACGGATAACTTCGTCTAGGATATCCCAAACAATCGCTTCTTCACGCTCTACCATTTTCTTAGCAGCTTTGATTGTCGTAGCCATGCCACGAGTCTCTAGCTTGCTGTAGATGAACGGCTTAAATAGCTCAAGTGCCATCTTCTTAGGAAGACCACACTGATGTAGACGAAGGTATGGACCTACTGTGATTACAGAACGGCCAGAGTAGTCTACACGTTTACCTAGAAGGTTCTGACGGAAACGACCTTGTTTACCCTTGATCATATCAGCAAGAGATTTCAGAGGACGCTTGTTAGAACCCGTGATCGCACGACCGCGACGACCGTTATCTAGAAGGGCATCAACAGACTCTTGCAACATACGCTTTTCGTTACGTACGATGATGTCTGGAGCCGCTAGCTCTAGAAGACGCTTCAAACGGTTGTTACGGTTGATCACACGACGGTAAAGGTCGTTCAGATCTGAAGTCGCAAAACGACCGCCATCTAGAGGTACTAGAGGACGAAGATCTGGCGGTAGCACTGGAAGTACAGTTAGGATCATCCACTCAGGCTTGTTGCCTGACGAGATAAACGCTTCAACTAGCTTCAAACGCTTAGTAACTTTCTTACGCTTAGTTTCAGAGTTAGTTGTTTCCAACTCTTCGCGCATTTCTTCCACTTCTTGATGAAGGTCCATTGTTGAAAGCAGATCTTTGATCGCTTCAGCACCCATCTTAGCAGTGAATTCGTCACCCCACTCTTCTAGACGATCCAGATACTCTTCTTCAGTAAGCATCTGAGATTTTTCTAGATCAGTCATACCCGGTTCAGTTACTACGTACATTTCGAAGTAAAGAACACGTTCGATATCACGCAGAGGGATATCCATTAGTAGACCGATACGAGACGGTAGTGATTTTAGGAACCAGATGTGAGCAACTGGTGAAGCAAGCTCGATGTGGCCCATACGGTCACGACGAACTTTAGTTTGTGTAACTTCAACGCCACACTTCTCACAGATAACACCACGGTGCTTCAGGCGCTTGTATTTGCCACAAAGACATTCGTAGTCTTTAACTGGACCAAAAATACGTGCACAGAACAGACCATCACGTTCAGGTTTGAACGTACGATAGTTAATTGTTTCTGGCTTTTTAACTTCACCAAAAGACCACGAACGGATCGTGTCTGGTGAAGATAGACCGATTTTGATTGCATCAAATTCTTCGGTCTTATGCTGTGCTTTTAGAAAGTTTAATAAGTCTTTCACGTTCAGCTCCTGTAAGGAGTTAAAGGAGCTCACCGACTAAAGTGAGCCCCCTTTACCAAGTAATCCAATCTTCTTTATAAAAAAGAGGGATTACTCTTCGTCTTCTAGCTCGATGTTGATACCTAGCGAGCGAATCTCTTTCAACAGTACGTTGAACGACTCTGGCATGCCAGGTTCCATGCTATGGTTGCCATCTACGATGTTCTTATACATCTTAGTACGGCCGTTAACGTCATCCGACTTAACTGTTAGCATTTCTTGTAGAGTATATGCAGCACCGTATGCTTCTAGTGCCCATACTTCCATCTCACCGAAACGCTGACCACCGAACTGAGCTTTACCACCAAGTGGTTGCTGAGTTACTAGGCTGTAAGAACCCGTTGAACGAGCATGCATCTTGTCATCAACCAAGTGGTTCAGTTTCAGCATGTACATGTAACCAACAGTTACAGGACGCTCAAACGAATCACCAGTACGACCATCAAACAGTTTAAGCTGACCAGATTCTGGCAGATCACCCAGTTTAAGTAGTTCTTTGATTAGAGACTCAGAAGCACCGTCGAACACAGGAGTAGCAATCGGTAGACCGCCACGTAGGTTCTTAATCAGTGTACGAACTTGATCATCAGACAGTTCAGCAATATCAACTTTCTGACGAGTATCACCAAGATCATAAACCTTCTGTAGGAACTCACGGAACTTATGCAGTTCTTGTTGTTCCTTAACCATTTGGTTGATCTTGTCACCGATACCTTTCGCAGCCAAACCTAAGTGAACTTCTAGGATCTGACCGATGTTCATACGCGATGGTACACCCAGCGGGTTAAGTACGATGTCTACAGGCTGACCTTTCTCATCGTATGGCATGTCTTCAACAGGGTTAATCTTAGAGATTACACCTTTGTTACCGTGACGACCGGCCATCTTATCACCAGGCTGGATACGACGTTTAACCGCTAGGTAAACTTTAACAATCTTAAGAACGCCAGGCGCTAGATCATCACCTTGAGTGATTTTACGACGCTTAGTTTCAAACTTCTTATCGAAGTCTGCTTTTAGCTCATCCCACTGCTCAGCAAGTTGCTCAAGCTGTGTTTGTAGCGCATCGTCTTCTAGAACTTGCTCTAGCCATTGCTTACGACCAATAGTATCAAGCTTAGCTTCAGAGTAACCACCAGACAGAAGTACAGCTTTAACACGGTTAAGAAGGCCACCCTCAAGAATTTGGAACTCTTCAGTTAGATCTTTCTTAGCTTCTTTAAGCTGCATCTGTTCGATTTCAAGTGCACGTTTGTCTTTCTCTACGCCATCGCGAGTGAAGACTTGTACATCGATGATAGTACCCGAAACAGAGTTTGGTACACGTAGAGAAGTATCTTTAACATCAGATGCTTTCTCACCGAAGATAGCACGTAGTAGCTTCTCTTCAGGAGTCAGTTGAGTTTCACCTTTAGGGGTTACTTTACCAACTAGGATGTCGCCACCCTTAACTTCAGCACCAATGTAAACGATACCTGACTCGTCTAGTTTAGACAGAGCAGACTCACCTACGTTTGGAATATCAGCTGTGATCTCTTCAGAACCCAACTTAGTATCACGAGCCACACAAGATAGTTCTTGAATGTGGATTGTCGTGAAACGATCTTCTTGAACTACGCGCTCAGATACTAAGATCGAGTCTTCGAAGTTGTAACCGTTCCAAGGCATGAATGCGATACGCATGTTTTGGCCAAGAGCAAGTTCACCAAGGTCAGTTGAAGGACCATCAGCAAGAACATCACCGCGTGCAACTGGTTCACCAGGAAGTACAGTTGGACGTTGGTTAATACATGTGTTTTGGTTCGAACGCGTGTACTTAGTTAGGTTGTAGATATCGATACCAGCTTCGCCAGGTACCAATTCATCTTCGTTAACCTTAACTACGATACGAGAAGCGTCTACAGACTGAACTTGACCACCACGTTTAGCAACCGCTGTAACACCAGAGTCAACTGCGATGTTACGTTCAATACCAGTACCGACTAGAGGCTTATCAGCTCTAAGTGTTGGTACCGCTTGACGTTGCATGTTGGCACCCATCAATGCACGGTTCGCATCATCGTGTTCTAGGAACGGGATAAGCGAAGCAGCGATAGATACTACTTGGTTTGTCGCAACGTCCATGTAGTCAACGTGCTCGCGTGGGTGAAGACCAGATTCACCTTTTTGACGAGCTGTGATTAGCTCATCTGCAAACGTACCTTCTTCTGTAAGAATAGTGTTTGCTTGCGCGATTACGAATTGACCTTCCTGGATTGCAGACAGGTAATCAACTTCTTCTGTTACTACACCATCTACTACACGACGGTACGGAGTTTCTAGGAAACCGTAATCGTTACAACGTGCAAACGCAGATAGCGAGTTAATTAGACCGATGTTTGGACCTTCAGGCGTTTCGATCGGACATAGACGACCGTAGTGAGTTACGTGAACGTCACGTACTTCGAAGCCTGCGCGCTCACGAGTAAGACCACCAGGACCTAAAGCAGAGATACGACGTTTGTGCGTAACTTCTGACAATGGGTTGTTTTGGTCCATAAACTGTGAAAGCTGTGAAGAGCCAAAGAATTCTTTAACTGCAGCAGAGATCGGCTTAGCATTGATAAGATCTTGAGGCATGATTGCATCAAGGTCACCAAGGCTTAGGCGCTCTTTAACGGCACGTTCTACACGAACTAGACCAACACGGAATTGGTTTTCTGCCATTTCACCTACAGAACGGATACGACGGTTGCCAAGGTGGTCGATATCGTCCACTTCACCAATACCGTTACGGATGCCGATCAGTTTCTTCATCACTTCGATGATGTCTGATTCATCCAGAGTACCGCGCTCTTCTTCTTCTTCACGCTCGATAGAGCTGTTGAATTTCATACGGCCTACAGTTGATAGGTCGTAACGATCTTCAGAGAAGAATAGGCTTTCGAACAATGATTCTGCAGCTTCTTTCGTTGGTGGCTCGCCAGGGCGCATCATGCGGTAGATTTCTACCAATGCAGAGATGCGATCTACTGTGCTATCCGCACGTAGAGTGTCTGACATGAATGGACCATGGTCTAGGTCATTCGTGAACAGCACTTCTAGAGTCTTGTGACCTGCTTGAGACAGGTTAGCAAGTGCTTCTAGGCTAATCTCTTGGTTTGCGCCAACGATGATCTCGCCAGTTGCTTCGTTGATGTAATCTTTCGCAGCAATCTTTTCAACGATGTACTCTACTGGTACTTCGATGTGCTCAACGCCATCTTTTTCAAGTTGACGGATATGGCGAGCAGTAACACGACGACCAGTCTCAACGTAAGTTTTACCGTTTGATTCGATGTCGAATGACGCAGTTTCACCACGTAGACGATCAGGAACCAACTCCATAAGTAGAGTTTGGTCTTTAACTTCGAAGTTCACCTTGTCGAAGAACAGATCTAGGATCTCTTCAGTCGATTTACCAAGTGCACGAAGAATAATCGATGCTGGTAGCTTACGACGACGGTCGATACGTACGAATAAGTTATCCTTAGGATCGAACTCAAAGTCTAACCATGAGCCACGGTAAGGAATTACACGTGCGTTATAAAGAACTTTACCTGATGAGTGGGTCTTACCCTTATCACTGTCGAAGAACACGCCTGGGCTTCGGTGCAGCTGGGATACGATAACCCTCTCGGTACCATTAATTACGAAAGTACCATTGTCTGTCATAAGCGGAATTTCGCCCATGTAGACTTCTTGTTCTTTAATGTCTTTTACAGTGCCTGCTGGTGCGTCTCGATCAAAGATAACTAGACGTAGTTTTACGCGTAGTGGCTTTGAGTAAGTTACACCGCGGATTTGACATTCTTTAACGTCAAAAACTGGCTCACCAAGACGGTAGCTAACGTATTGCAGCTCAGAATTGCCGTTGTAGCTCTGAATTGGAAATACAGAACGGAAAGCAGCTTCAAGACCGTATTGACCTTCAGGATCCTGTTCGATGAATTTATCGAAAGAATCAAGCTGGATCGATAACAGGTATGGAATGTCCAAAACTTGTGGACGAGTACCAAAATCCTTACGGATGCGCTTTTTCTCGGTATAAGAGTAAACCATGGGGTTCCTCAGCTCGCTGATAAGTGACCCAAACCACCCAAAACACTCTTCAGAGGGGGCGGTGACAAACAGCTGTTTACTGTAGTTGAACAGTCATTTCGAAAAAATGACCGTTTTTTTGCTCGGATTATGACGGTTAAACAGCGGGAAATTCGTCATAGCCCTACAGCGCAAAAAGGCCGGTGGTTAATAAACCACCAGCCAATAGCCTTGCGGCTAGGAAATTAAGTAATAATTACTTGATTTCAACAGAAGCGCCAACTTCTTCTAGCTGTGCTTTAAGAGCTTCAGCTTCAGCTTTGTCAACGCCTTCTTTAAGCGCTGCAGGAGCTGAGTCTACAAGACCTTTAGCTTCTTTAAGACCTAGGCCAGTTGCGCCACGTACAGCTTTGATAACTTGTACTTTGTTAGCGCCAGCAGCAGTAAGGATAACGTCGAATTCAGTTTGCTCAGCAGCAGCTTCAGCAGAAGCACCACCAGCTACAACTGCAGCAGCAGCAGTAACACCGAATTTTTCTTCCATAGCTTCGATAAGCTCAACAACTTGCATTACAGACATTTCTGCAACTGCGTCTAGGATTTGCTCGTTAGTAATAGACATAACAATTCTCTTTTAAGTCAACAATAAGTTTAAATAGCAACCAGTGAAAAGCAAGGCTTATGCCGCAGCTTCTTCTTTTTGGTCGCGAACAGCAGCGATAGTACGAACCAGCTTGCCAGCAGAAGCTTCTTTCATGCACATCATTAGGCGTGCGATAGCTTCGTCGTAAGTTGGTAGTGTCGCTAGTACATCAGCATCAGTAACTGCGCCTTCAAATGCAGCAGCTTTGATCTCGAATGTTTTGTTCTCTTTAGCGAAGTCTTTGAAAAGACGTGCTGCAGCACCAGGGTGCTCGTTAGAGAACGCAAGTAGGCTAGGACCAGTAAATGTGTCTTGTAGACACTCATACTCAGTACCTTCTACTGCACGGCGTGCTAGTGTGTTACGAACAACTCTCATGTAAACACCCGCTTCGCGAGCTTGTTTACGTAGAGAAGTCATCGCGCCAACAGTAACGCCACGAGAGTCAGCTACAACTGCAGAAAGTGCACCACTGGCTGCTTCGTTGACTTCAGCAACAATTGCTTTTTTGTCTTGAAGATTTAAAGCCATTTGGATTAACCTCTGGTTGTGATTACAGCACTCAATATAAAATACATTGAGCGTTTACGATGTTATTCAAAAATGAATAAATTCATTTCAAACGACAACATCGCCTACGTAGGTTTTATTAAGCTTCACCTTAAAAAGGTTTAGCGCCTACGGTCTTGGGATAGACGGTTATGAATTGCTTCAAAAACCACCCAACCACAAATATTAGGCGCAGAAGTATACACTAAATCTGCGCCAAAGCAAATTAGTTTGCTTGAGTGTCAAGACTAGCTTGATCAACAGTAACACCAGCACCCATCGTAGTAGAGATGCTTACTTTCTTCAGGAAAGTACCTTTCGCTGAAGAAGGCTTAGCTTTCTTAAGAGCAACTAGAAGTGCTTCTAGGTTCTCTTGAAGCTGGTTAGCTTCGAAAGATGCTTTGCCGATAGTAGTGTGGATGATACCGTTCTTGTCGTTACGGTAACGAACCTGACCAGCTTTAGCGTTCTTAACCGCTTCAGCAACGTTAGGAGTTACAGTACCAACTTTAGGGTTTGGCATTAGACCGCGTGGACCTAGGATTGTACCTAGTTGACCAACAACGCGCATTGCATCAGGAGAAGCAACAACAACGTCAAAGTCCATTACGCCTTTTTTCACTTGCTCAGCAAGATCTTCCATACCAACGATATCTGCGCCAGCTGCTTTAGCTGCTTCTGCGTTTGCACCTTGAGTGAACACAGCAACGCGGATTTCACGGCCAGTACCGTGAGGTAGCACAGTTGCGCCACGTACGTTTTGGTCAGATTTACGAGCATCGATGCCTAGGTTAACAGCAACATCTACAGACTCAACGAATTTAGCAGTCGCTAGTTCTTTAAGAAGAGCAACAGCTTCGTTGATTTCGTATTCTTTAGTTACTTCAACTTTGTCGCGGATTACGCGCATACGCTTAGTAAGTTTTGCCATGATCTTATCCCTCTACCACTAGGCCCATTGAACGAGCAGTACCAGCAATAGAACGCTTCATTGCTTCGATGTCAGCACCAGTCATATCAGCAGCTTTAGTTTCTGCGATTTCCTGAACTTGAGCGTCAGTTACAGTACCAACTTTCTCAGTGTTTGGACGACCTGAACCAGACTTAACGCCAGCAGCTTTCTTAAGAAGAACAGCAGCAGGTGGAGTCTTAGTTACGAACGTGAAAGAACGGTCGTTGTAAACAGTAATTACTACTGGAGTAGGTAGACCTTTCTCAACAGATTCTGTTTTTGCGTTGAACGCTTTACAGAATTCCATGATGTTCACGCCGTGTTGACCTAGAGCAGGACCAACCGGTGGACTTGGGTTTGCCATACCAGCTGCAACTTGCAGTTTGATATAAGCTTCAACTTTCTTAGCCATGATATTTCCTAATTTTTGGGTACATGCGCTAGCCCTAAGGCAAGCTCCCCTTAATTTCAATTAACTCTTTCTTACTTCGATAGAAGCAAAAAGGCGCGAAATTATAATCATAATTCGCGCCTTTAACAACCCTAAAAAGGTGGTTTTTTATACTCTTTTATTTTGAACAACTTATGAAGCATTTATCCACAGCTTGTTCAAAAGTTAGAGTTTTAGTCTAGCTTTTCAACTTGACCAAATTCAAGCTCAACCGGTGTTGCACGACCAAAGATCGATACAGATACCTTAATGCGGCTTTTCTCGTAATCTACTTCTTCAACTGTACCGTTGAAATCAGCAAACGGACCATCGTTCACACGAACCACTTCACCCGCTTCGAACATTGTCTTAGGACGTGGAGACTCGCTCGCTTTCTCTAGACGGTTCAAGATAGCATCAGCTTCTTTGTCAGTGATTGGTGCAGGACGATCAGAGGTACCACCAATGAAGCCCATAACACGAGGGATACTGCGCACTAAGTGCCATGATTCATCATTCATGATCATTTGCACTAATACGTAGCCAGGGAAGAACTTACGTTCGCTTTTACGGCGTTGACCTGCACGCATTTCCACTACTTCTTCAGTAGGTACTAAAACGTCACCAAAGAACTCTTCCATGTCGTGCATTTTAATATGTTCGCGTAGCGATTGAGATACACGACCTTCATAGCCAGAAAAGGCTTGAACTACATACCAACGTTTTTTTGGAGCTTCACTCATGAATCAGAACCCTCTACACCCCAGTCGCTAGAGAAACTAAACGGACCATAATGCCGTCAATTCCCCAAAGCACTAGAGACATAACAATACATACAGCTAAAACGATCAATGTAGTTTGCATAGTTTCTTGGCGAGTAGGCCAAACAACTTTACGAATCTCCATACGAGATTCTTTTGCAAAATCGATCGCAGCTTTACCTTTAACTGTTGTTGCTGCAACGCCTAGTGCGGCAGCAATCAGCACAACTACACCTGCAGCGCGAATTACAACAGACAATTCACCATACAGGTAATTACCCACAACAGCAGCAGCCAACAGTACAAAAGCGACTACCCACTTCATTGTATCTGCTGCACCTGAGCTATCAGGAGTTTCAGCGTTTGCTTTCATAAAACCAACCTGTGATAAGTCTTAAATATAGACGACAATAACCCCGCTGTTGCAGGGCACATTCCTTTGCGTTGCAAAACAACACATCTAACAGTCATTTTAGTCAAAAAGACCGTTTAATTCTTTGCTAAGAGCTAAAATTGATGCCAAAACATCCAACTCTTTTTTCAGCGAAGAAAAAGGGCATCAAATGATGCCCTTTTTACTAGTGGTTCGTCAAATCTTATGCAAAGATTTTAGCTACAACACCAGCACCAACTGTACGGCCACCTTCGCGGATTGCGAAACGTAGACCTTCGTCCATTGCGATTGGAGCGATTAGCTCAACAGTCATTTGAACGTTGTCACCTGGCATTACCATTTCTACGCCTTCTGGTAGAGTGATGTCGCCTGTTACGTCAGTTGTACGGAAGTAGAACTGTGGACGGTAACCCTTGAAGAAAGGAGTGTGACGGCCGCCTTCGTCTTTAGAAAGTACGTATACTTCAGACTCAAACTTAGTGTGTGGGTTGATTGAACCTTTAGCAGAAAGTACTTGGCCACGTTCAACGTCATCACGCTTAGTACCACGTAGAAGTGCACCAACGTTCTCACCTGCACGACCTTCGTCAAGCAGTTTACGGAACATTTCAACACCAGTACAAGTAGTAAGAGTAGTTTCTTTGATACCAACGATTTCTACTTCGTCACCTACACGTAGGATACCGCGCTCGATACGACCAGTAACTACTGTACCACGACCTTGGATTGAGAATACATCTTCAATAGGAAGTAGGAACGGTAGATCAACAGCACGCTCTGGAAGTGGAATGTAAGAATCTAGTGCTTCTGCAAGCTCAACGATCTTGTCTTCCCACTGCTTTTCGCCGTTTAGAGCGCCAAGTGCAGAACCTTGAATTACTGGAAGGTCGTCTCCTGGGTACTCGTACTCAGAAAGAAGTTCACGTACTTCCATTTCTACTAGCTCAAGTAGCTCTTCGTCATCAACCATGTCACATTTGTTCATGAATACGATGATGTAAGGGATACCAACTTGACGACCAAGTAGGATGTGCTCACGTGTTTGTGGCATAGGGCCATCTGTAGCAGCAACAACTAGGATACCGCCGTCCATTTGAGCAGCACCAGTGATCATGTTTTTAACATAATCGGCGTGTCCAGGACAGTCTACGTGTGCGTAGTGACGTTCAGGAGTATCGTACTCAACGTGAGAAGTTGCGATTGTGATACCGCGCTCGCGCTCTTCTGGAGCGTTATCGATAGATGCGAAATCTTTAGCAACACCGCCGTACACTTTTGCAAGTGTAGTACAGATAGCAGCAGTTAGAGTTGTTTTACCGTGGTCAACGTGGCCGATAGTACCAACGTTTACGTGCGGTTTCGTACGTTCAAATTTTTCTTTAGACATGGGGTGTCCCTCTAGGTACGGATTAGGTGGCTTAAAATAAGACCACGCAACCAAAAAAAATGGTTTTCTTTATTAAAGGAGAAGAAGCTTTAGACTGGTGCTAATACCCAGAGTCGAACTGGGGGCCTCACCCTTACCAAGGGTGCGCTCTACCGACTGAGCTATATCAGCACACAAAAATGAGTTGGAGCGTGCAGCGGGAATCGAACCCGCATCATCAGCTTGGAAGGCTGAGGTAATAGCCATTATACGATGCACGCAACACGTAACTCTTTTGAGCTATTTAACCTTTAGAATATGGTGGAGGGAGACGGATTCGAACCATCGAAGGCAGTGCCGGCAGATTTACAGTCTGCTCCCTTTGGCCACTCGGGAACCCCTCCAAATTTTGATCTTTCTCTCGCTCTCTATAAATAGAAGGGAGAAAGTGGTGCCGACTACCGGAGTCGAACTGGTGACCTACTGATTACAAGTCAGTTGCTCTACCTACTGAGCTAAGTCGGCACAAGTGGGGCGCATTTTATTGAATGATTTTCCACCTTGCAATAGTAAATTGCAAAAAAGTGCAAAATTCTCTTATCAAATTCCTATATACGGTTATTTAGCTCAAGGTTTCTGCCTTTAATCCGCATCTAGTAAAGGAAGATATTTAATTTATCTATCGCTTGATGTATTTTCCATGCACTTGTTTTGTTATCCACTATAGAGTTTTGTATGAGCCCATTTATGTCATTTGACCGCGCGCAGTGGTCTGAACTAAGGAATTTAGTTCCAATGACACTTTCTGAGAGCGATTTGAAAGAGCTTCAAGGCATCAATGAAAAGCTGACAATGGAAGAAGCAGTAGAGATTTATCTACCGTTATCGCGCCTGTTAAACCTCTATGTGGCCGCTCGACAAAATAGAAACTCAGTGCTTCATCAATTTCTGGATAAGAAAGAAACTGCGCCACCATTCATCATTGGTATTGCTGGCAGTGTAGCAGTAGGGAAAAGTACAACAGCTCGTCTATTGAAAGCTTTGCTATCTCGTTGGGAAAACCACCCTAAAGTTGAGTTAGTTACGACAGATGGCTTCTTATATCCAAATCAAATATTAGAAGAAAAAGGATTAATGAGTAAGAAAGGGTTCCCTGAGTCCTATGATATCAAAGCTCTAGTCAATTTTGTTTCAGACGTAAAGGCATGTAAGCGTAATGTGACTGCACCTGTGTACTCTCATCTCACCTACAACATTACCAAGGAAGTAAAAGAGGTCGACTTACCCGATGTGCTCATTATCGAAGGGCTCAACGTTTTACAAAGCGGTATGAATTACCCACATGAGCCTCATAGAGTCTTCATTTCAGACTTCCTCGACTTCTCATTGTATGTCGATGCTGAAAGCGCTCAAATTCAACAATGGTATGTAAATCGTTTTATGAAGTTCCGTGAAGGTGCCTTCGCTAAACCTGGTTCATATTTCGGGCACTACACTAAATTATCAGATCTTGCCGCTAAGGAAAAAGCAGAAGGTATTTGGCAATCAATCAATGGTTTAAACCTAGAGCAGAATATCCTTCCGACCAGAGAAAGGGCTCACCTGATTTTACGCAAAGGCGCAGATCATATGGTTGAGGAAGTGTTACTAAGAAAATAATAACCTCTTAGTCCCCTTTTCTTAGAGATATCTCTCCACCGATATAGCTCTCAACACCGTTCTCAGTTTTGAGTAACACGGCACCTTGTTCATCGATACCCTGTACAACACCTTCAATTTCTCTAGGTCCAATGATCAGTCTAACGTTGCGACCTAAGAAGTTATCTAAACGATTCCACCGTTCGACAAAATTAGACATTCCTTTCAACTCATAGTCGGCAAGTGACTTGTCCCAAGCATTGATCAGAGCCTGTGCTAACTGGTTACGGTCGGGCACTTTTCCATCACAGACCTCTTTGAGAGACGTCCACGGCTGACCAATACCTGATGTTGTCGGGTCCATGGACAGGTTTAGTCCCAAACCAATAACAATATGAGCAGCGCCACCAGACTGTCCTGACAACTCGACTAAAATACCCGCGAGTTTCTTATCATTATGGTAAAGATCATTCGGCCATTTCAGTTTAACACCTTCAACACCCATCTCTTCCAAGGCTTCAACAACAGCAACGCCAACGACAAGGCTTAACCCCATAGCGGCAGCCATACCTGCATCGAGCCTCCAATACATTGAAAGGTAGAGATTTGCACCAAATGGCGATACCCACTCTCTTCCACGACGTCCGCGACCTGCAGCTTGATATTCAGCAATACAGACCGAACCCGATTCGAGGGTATTAGTACGCTCTAATAGGTGCTGGTTTGTTGAACCTATGATTGGAATGAGTTCAAGAGAAGCATCACGACTGACAGAAGACAATTTTTCTTGGTCAAGCATATCTAAACGACTGGCTAGCTTATAACCTTTGCCTTGTACTCGGTAGATATCTAACCCCCACTCTTGGATACCTTTAATGTGCTTACTGATAGCCGCTCGTGATACACCGATCATTTCACCTAAGTATTCACCAGAATGAAACTCACCATCGGCAAGACATCTCAATAGTGCAAGCTTAGTACTGTGCTCTCTCATGCCAATGACTCCAAAGCTTTATCAAGGTTTGTCTCGCAGTCTCGTCCCATAAAACGCACTTCATGTTCCAATCGAATATCGAATTTATTCAAGACTGATTGGCGCACTCGCTCTGCAAGCTTAAGGATATCCACAGCAGAAGCCTCATCATAATTGATGATAACTAATGCTTGGTTTGGGTGAACTTGAGCCCCACCTTCAGTCACGCCTTTGAACTGGCATTGATCAATCAGCCAACCTGCAGCTACTTTGATCATGCCATTACTCTCATAGCCGACAATGTTGGGATATAGAGCTAACAGGCGATCAAAATGATCTTTGATGATCACAGGGTTTTTGAAGAAGCTACCCGCATTGCCTTGGACTCTAGGATCTGGCAACTTACTTGAACGGATAGCGCATACTTCATCAAATATAGTACGAGGTGAGAGAGTTTCAGCTGGTAGGCTTTTTAACGGACCATAGTGATTACATGGTTTCCACTCTTTAGGTAGGGTCAAACCAATCGCAACAACAATCGCTTTGCCATAGAGAGCGTGCTTAAAAATAGAATCTCGGTAGCCAAAGAGACATTCCTCTTTGCTTAACCGCTTAACTGTATATGTATCCAGATACAGAATATCAACATATTCGCATACGTCTTGCAGTTCAACACCATACGCACCAATATTCTGAATCGGAGCAGAACCTGAACAACCCGGTATCATTGCGAGGTTTTCTAGACCACCCAGACCTTTATCAACACTCCACTCAACCAAGCTTGGCCAATCCTCACCACCACTCACATGCAGAAGGTGATGACGGTCCGTCTCGGTCAGCTCAATCCCAGCTAATTTATTCACAATGATCAAACCAGCGAAATGCTTGGTAAAAAGCATATTGCTGCCCTTACCCAGAATTAACTTAGGTGAAGTTGACCATTTAGGATTCCTATAAACCGAAATCAGTTCGTCGATCGTAGTTACTTCAACCAACGCATCACAGGTCTGATCGATAGAAAAAGTATGAACATTTTTTAAACTAGCATTGAGATGGAATTGCATGGCGATATTCAATTAACTTACACTGCCATCATTCTACAGCAGATAAACCAATGGCGCAGTGACTGAATGAACAATGTCATCATTACTCAATTAGACCCAGTAAAGGTTCCCCTAGTTAAACGTTTCTATAAGGAACATTATCCAACGGGAAAAGCGAACAAGAGTGAACTGATCTATTCGTTATTACTAGATAACGAGCTTTGTGGTGTCGTGCGTTTTCGCACCATTGAAGATAATCGCTTACTTACTGGTATGGCGATATCAAAACAACATCGTGGTAAGCAATTAGGCTCTCTGCTTATGGCCTATTGTGCGAAACATACGTTAACAGCAAGCGATTATTGCTTTGCTTATGCTCATCTCACCAACTTTTACTCTCGACACAAGTTCATGCAAGTAGACCCAAAAGATCTTCCTAATGGCCTAAGAGTTTTGTACGAGCGCTATTCAAATAGCGGAAAAGATCTCATTCCTATGCATTATCAGCAAAATTGTTAGAGAATGCCTCGATTATCTAGTATTTGATGCTATCCCTTTGGTAAAATTAAAGGTTCGTAATTTTGCATATTTTTAAGGTAAAACAGTCAATATGATTGCCAGTAGGAATCCATTCATACAGTTGCCAACCATAGCGCAGAATCCTGACAAGTTTGAAGCACTACTATCAGCGCAAGAGTTTAGAGCTCGCTTACTTGATGAGATATCTCGCGCAACAACTCGTATTAGTTTAGTCGCTTTGTATCTTGAAGATGATGAGGCTGGCCGTGAGATCCTAACTGCCTTATATGAAGCAAAGCAAAAGAATCCAGAATTAGATGTGAGTGTGTGTGTCGATTGGCACAGAGCTCAACGTGGATTGATTGGCGCAGAGTCTTCTGAAGGCAATGCAGCCATGTATAAAGAGTTTGCGGTAAAATATCAGCACTCTGTACCCGTCTATGGCATTCCAGTTCGCGGCAAAGAAGTCTTTGGCGTATTGCACTTAAAAGGCTTTATCGTCGATGACAGCGTGATATACAGCGGTGCAAGCCTTAACAATATCTACCTGAACTACCATGACCGCTATCGCTTTGATCGTTACCACGTTTTAAACAACGCAACGCTTGCTGATACGATGTTTACATACGTACACGAACAGATGGTTTCAGACATTGCTGTTTATGATTTGGCTGATAAGAACAAACCAGCTACCAAAGAACTGAAACCTGCAATTCGTCAGTTCCGAGCATCGTTAGCAAGATCTCAATATCAATTCGATGGTCAAGATGTTTCTCCCGAACAAGTCGCTGTGACACCATTGGTAGGTATCGGCAAGAGACGTAACCGTCTGAATCAGGGAATCAATCAACTTGTCGCTCAGGCTAAAGACGAGATCTTCATCTGCACACCTTACTTCAACTTCCCACCTAGCCTAGCTAAAGAAGTGAAGAAAGCACTTAAGCGTGGTGTAAAGGTCAGCATTGTTGTTGGTGATAAGACAGCCAATGACTTCTTTATCTCCCCAGAAGAAGAGTTTAAAACGATTGGTGGTTTACCATACCTTTATGAGCTGAACCTACGTCGTTTCGCTAAAGCCAACGAAGCTCATATTGCTAGTCGTAACCTTTCGATTCGACTTTGGCAACACGATTCAAATAGCTTCCATCTAAAGGGTATTTGGGTCGATAAGCGCTACATGCTTCTAACAGGTAATAACCTAAATCCTCGAGCATGGAAACTGGATCTAGAAAACGGTATCTTTATCCAAGATAACTACCATCATCTAACAGACAAGTTCCAGGCTGAAGTAGATAATATTCTTCAACATACTCAGCTAATCTGCACTTATAAGCAATTGGACAAGGTTGAGAGCTATCCGATGGAGGTTCAGAAGTTGATTCGTAAGATCACTCGTGTCAAAGCCGATAGAGTCCTTAAGCAAATACTGTAGTAGATGTATTAAAGTACTAATTATCAACGCCTAGCAAACGCTAGGCGTTTTTGTATCTGCGAGATAAGTTTGTCTGATGTAATTTCGCTATTTACTCAATACTAGTACCAACACCTAAATCTCCAAGTATCTACCTTTATTAGTCAGCCTAATAATTAAGATGCGGCTATCAGATACAAATAACAACCAAGTCAGATACCAACTCAATCGACAATTACTTTCTATATCCTACGCCACTCACTACAGCGAGGAACTAGCGTGATAGATCCCCCCCTTATGCTCAGTTGTGCTTAGATTAGTCTAATTTGAGACTCCGTTATCTTTAGGGGCTGTAGCAAAAAGAGTTAGAAGTAACCACCTCAATATGTAGCGATAAGGTCTGTAACCAAAATCCAAAAACTCATACCCCAGAAACGACGAAAGCCTAGTCGTCAGACTAGGCTTTCTAATAAGTACCGGAATGGACGGGGTTGCGGACTTCAGGCAACCTCTATGTGGGAGTCATTCGAGCGAAGGGCAAAACACTTTTCTTGAAATGTAAAAAAGCCCTGCTATTTCTAGCAGGGCTTTTCTAATAAGTGGCGGAGTGGACGGGACTCGAACCCGCGACCCCCGGCGTGACAGGCCGGTATTCTAACCAACTGAACTACCACTCCGCAGTGGTCAACTCACTAAGTGAGCGTCCATATCCCCAGGTTGGTCAACCTAAAGATTTAATTTAAAGCCTGGCGATGTCCTACTCTCACATGGGGAAACCCCACACTACCATCGGCGCTATTGTGTTTCACTTCTGAGTTCGGCATGGAATCAGGTGGGTCCACAATGCTATGGTCGCCAAGCAAATTTTAAAATTCGGAAAGCTTATCTAAAAGTATTTCTCTTCAAACGCATTCAAGGTCTGGTACATCTGAGTCCACAAAACCCCTTGGGTGTTGTATGGTTAAGCCTCACGGGCAATTAGTACAGGTTAGCTCAATGCCTCGCAGCACTTACACACCCTGCCTATCAACGTCGTAGTCTACGACAACCCTTTAGGACACTTATAGTGCCAGGGAAAACTCATCTCAAGGCTCGCTTCCCGCTTAGATGCTTTCAGCGGTTATCGATTCCGAACTTAGCTACCGGGCAATGCCATTGGCATGACAACCCGAACACCAGAGGTTCGTCCACTCCGGTCCTCTCGTACTAGGAGCAGCCCCTTTCAATTTTCCAACGCCCACGGCAGATAGGGACCGAACTGTCTCACGACGTTCTAAACCCAGCTCGCGTACCACTTTAAATGGCGAACAGCCATACCCTTGGGACCGACTTCAGCCCCAGGATGTGATGAGCCGACATCGAGGTGCCAAACACCGCCGTCGATATGAACTCTTGGGCGGTATCAGCCTGTTATCCCCGGAGTACCTTTTATCCGTTGAGCGATGGCCCTTCCATTCAGAACCACCGGATCACTATGACCTGCTTTCGCACCTGCTCGAATTGTCATTCTCGCAGTCAAGCGGGCTTATGCCATTGCACTAACCACACGATGTCCAACCGTGTTTAGCCCACCTTCGTGCTCCTCCGTTACTCTTTGGGAGGAGACCGCCCCAGTCAAACTACCCACCAGGCACTGTCCGTAATCCCGATTCAGGGACCAACGTTAGAACATCAAAACTACAAGGGTGGTATTTCAAGGACGACTCCATCACATCTAGCGACGCAATTTCATAGTCTCCCACCTATCCTACACATGTAGGTTCAATGTTCAGTGCCAAGCTGTAGTAAAGGTTCACGGGGTCTTTCCGTCTAGCCGCGGGTACACTGCATCTTCACAGCGATTTCAATTTCACTGAGTCTCGGGTGGAGACAGCGTGGCCATCATTACGCCATTCGTGCAGGTCGGAACTTACCCGACAAGGAATTTCGCTACCTTAGGACCGTTATAGTTACGGCCGCCGTTTACCGGGGCTTCGATCAAGAGCTTCGTCCGAAGACTAACCCCATCAATTAACCTTCCGGCACCGGGCAGGCGTCACACCGTATACGTCATCTTACGATTTTGCACAGTGCTGTGTTTTTAATAAACAGTTGCAGCCACCTGGTATCTGCGACTCTCGTCTGCTCCATCCGCAAGGGACTTCACTGATAAGAGCGTACCTTCTCCCGAAGTTACGGTACCATTTTGCCTAGTTCCTTCACCCGAGTTCTCTCAAGCGCCTTGGTATTCTCTACCCGACCACCTGTGTCGGTTTGGGGTACGATTCCTTACAATCTGAAGCTTAGAGGCTTTTCCTGGAAGCATGGCATCAATGACTTCACTACCGTAGTAGCTCGACATCGTATCTCAGCGTTAATGAAAGTCCGGATTTACCTAAACTTTCCGCCTACGTACTTGAACCTGGACAACCGTCGCCAGGCCCACCTAGCCTTCTCCGTCCCCCCATCGCAATTGTAAGAAGTACGGGAATATTAACCCGTTTCCCATCGACTACGCCTTTCGGCCTCGCCTTAGGAGTCGACTTACCCTGCCCCGATTAACGTTGGACAGGAACCCTTGGTCTTCCGGCGAGGGAGTTTTTCACTCCCTTTATCGTTACTCATGTCAGCATTCGCACTTCTGATACCTCCAGCAGCCCTTACAGACCACCTTCAACGGCTTACAGAACGCTCCCCTACCCCACATACCCTAAGGTACGTAGCCGCAGCTTCGGTGTATAGCTTAGCCCCGTTACATCTTCCGCGCAGGCCGACTCGACCAGTGAGCTATTACGCTTTCTTTAAATGATGGCTGCTTCTAAGCCAACATCCTGGCTGTCTGAGCCTTCCCACATCGTTTCCCACTTAGCTATACTTTGGGACCTTAGCTGGCGGTCTGGGTTGTTTCCCTCTCCACGACGGACGTTAGCACCCGCCGTGTGTCTCCCGGATAGTACTTACTGGTATTCGGAGTTTGCAAAGGGTTGGTAAGTCGGGATGACCCCCTAGCCTTAACAGTGCTCTACCCCCAGTAGTATTCGTCCGAGGCGCTACCTAAATAGCTTTCGGGGAGAACCAGCTATCTCCAGGTTTGATTGGCCTTTCACCCCTAGCCACAAGTCATCCGCTAATTTTTCAACATTAGTCGGTTCGGTCCTCCAGTTGATGTTACTCAACCTTCAACCTGCCCATGGCTAGATCACCTGGTTTCGGGTCTAATCCTAGCAACTGTACGCCCAGTTAAGACTCGGTTTCCCTACGGCTCCCCTAAACGGTTAACCTTGCTACTAAAATTAAGTCGCTGACCCATTATACAAAAGGTACGCAGTCACACCACGAAGGTGCTCCTACTGCTTGTACGTACACGGTTTCAGGTTCTATTTCACTCCCCTCACAGGGGTTCTTTTCGCCTTTCCCTCACGGTACTGGTTCACTATCGGTCAGTCAGTAGTATTTAGCCTTGGAGGATGGTCCCCCCATATTCAGACAGGATATCACGTGTCCCGCCCTACTCGTTTTCACTGATTATGAGATGTCGATTACGGGGCTATCACCCTTTGTTGCGGCACTTTCCAGAGCCTTCATCTATCTCATTAAAAGCTTAAGGGCTAATCCAATTTCGCTCGCCGCTACTTTCGGAATCTCGGTTGATTTCTCTTCCTCGGGGTACTTAGATGTTTCAGTTCCCCCGGTTTGCCTCCTGTTGCTATGTATTCACAACAGGATACTTGCTTATGCAAGTGGGTTTCCCCATTCAGGAATCCCAGACTCAAAAGGTTATTACTACCTAATCTGGGCTTATCGCAAGTTATTACGCCTTTCATCGCCTCTGACTGCCAAGGCATCCACCGTGTACGCTTAGTCACTTAACCATACAACCCGAAAGGGTTTCTATTTGCTTTCACTTTAAAAAGTGAAGACAAATAAGCGTATGGCAACTAACCAAGGTTTTTGGTTGTCATTAAGAAGGGTTAATTCTCAATGACTGTTTGCCGGACTCAATTGTGAATCAATGTAAACATTGATTCGAATACAAGACACTTGAATGTGTTTGTTGTGTTTATCTAATGAAAGATAAACATTGAGAACTTTTAAATTTGATTGAATTACTCGTAAGTAATCAATCAGTCAGCTTTCCAAATTGTTAAAGAGCAATGAGACTTCTTGTGAAGTTCATTTTCTAAAGACTCTCAGGGTCAAACATACCAACCAACGACAAAAGAAGTGGTTTGGATATGAAGATAACCAAGAATTTTTAGAGAATGGTGGGCGATACCGGGCTCGAACCAGTGACCCCCTGCTTGTAAGGCAGGTGCTCTCCCAACTGAGCTAATCGCCCACGATAGTTTTAATTCCTTCGCGGAGAAAGAATGGTGGGTCGTGCAGGATTCGAACCTGCGACCAATTGATTAAAAGTCAACTGCTCTACCAACTGAGCTAACGACCCAATGGTATCCCGTAGGGGAGTCGAACCCCTGTTACCGCCGTGAAAGGGCGGTGTCCTAGGCCTCTAGACGAACGGGACACTGCAATTTATCTCCACTTTAAAAAGTAGAAACAAACTTCGAAGAACTTGGGAGTTCTTCATCTCTTTGCTTTTCTAAACCTAATCAATCTGTGTGGACACTCATCGTAAGTATCTTCGTATAAGGAGGTGATCCAGCCCCAGGTTCCCCTAGGGCTACCTTGTTACGACTTCACCCCAGTCATGAACCACAAAGTGGTGAGCGTCCTCCCCGAAAGGTTAAACTACCCACTTCTTTTGCAGCCCACTCCCATGGTGTGACGGGCGGTGTGTACAAGGCCCGGGAACGTATTCACCGTGACATTCTGATTCACGATTACTAGCGATTCCGACTTCATGGAGTCGAGTTGCAGACTCCAATCCGGACTACGACGCACTTTTTGGGATTCGCTCACTATCGCTAGCTTGCTGCCCTCTGTATGCGCCATTGTAGCACGTGTGTAGCCCTACTCGTAAGGGCCATGATGACTTGACGTCGTCCCCACCTTCCTCCGGTTTATCACCGGCAGTCTCCCTGGAGTTCCCGACATTACTCGCTGGCAAACAAGGATAAGGGTTGCGCTCGTTGCGGGACTTAACCCAACATTTCACAACACGAGCTGACGACAGCCATGCAGCACCTGTCTCAGAGCTCCCGAAGGCACACCTGCGTCTCCGCTGGCTTCTCTGGATGTCAAGAGTAGGTAAGGTTCTTCGCGTTGCATCGAATTAAACCACATGCTCCACCGCTTGTGCGGGCCCCCGTCAATTCATTTGAGTTTTAATCTTGCGACCGTACTCCCCAGGCGGTCTACTTAACGCGTTAGCTCCGAAAGCCACGGCTCAAGGCCACAACCTCCAAGTAGACATCGTTTACGGCGTGGACTACCAGGGTATCTAATCCTGTTTGCTCCCCACGCTTTCGCATCTGAGTGTCAGTGTCTGTCCAGGGGGCCGCCTTCGCCACTGGTATTCCTTCAGATCTCTACGCATTTCACCGCTACACCTGAAATTCTACCCCCCTCTACAGCACTCTAGTTCACCAGTTTCAAATGCAGTTCCGAGGTTGAGCCCCGGGCTTTCACATCTGACTTAATGAACCACCTGCATGCGCTTTACGCCCAGTAATTCCGATTAACGCTCGCACCCTCCGTATTACCGCGGCTGCTGGCACGGAGTTAGCCGGTGCTTCTTCTGTTGCTAACGTCAAGATGCGCAGCTATTAACTACACACCCTTCCTCACAACTGAAAGTACTTTACAACCCGAAGGCCTTCTTCATACACGCGGCATGGCTGCATCAGGCTTTCGCCCATTGTGCAATATTCCCCACTGCTGCCTCCCGTAGGAGTCTGGACCGTGTCTCAGTTCCAGTGTGGCTGATCATCCTCTCAGACCAGCTAGGGATCGTCGCCTTGGTGAGCCATTACCTCACCAACTAGCTAATCCCACCTAGGCATATCTTGACGCGAGAGGTCCGAAGATCCCCCTCTTTGGCCCGTAGGCATTATGCGGTATTAGCCATCGTTTCCAATGGTTATCCCCCACATCAAGGCAATTTCCTAGGCATTACTCACCCGTCCGCCGCTCGACGCCCATTAAATCCTCCGAAGAATCAATAATGTCGTTTCCGCTCGACTTGCATGTGTTAGGCCTGCCGCCAGCGTTCAATCTGAGCCATGATCAAACTCTTCAATTTAAGATTTTGTGACTCAACGAATACTGACTTCAAAACTAATATTTACCGCTCTTTCGAAAAAGAACAGAAACATGTAATTCTAAAGCTATTACCATTCCAACAGAATGGTAATGAATTGACTGTGCCAAAATTAAGTAAACTTAATTTTGTATTGGTCACTCAGTTCATTGAAATCAATTTTGATTCCGAAGAATCTGTTTTATCTAACGATAAAACGTTTTGATATTCATCAACGAGTGCCCACACAGATTGATAGGTTTAAATTGTTAAAGAGCGTGTTCTCTAAAAAGAGAACGCTTTCAGTGCCTTAGCACTTAAGCAGGACGCGTATAATACGCTTTCCACTTTGAAAGTCAACATAAAACTCTAAGAAACTTAGAACTCTATGGTGACTTGTCTATTAAATAGACAAAGTCGAAATTAAAGCCTGGCGATGTCCTACTCTCACATGGGGAAACCCCACACTACCATCGGCGCTATTGTGTTTCACTTCTGAGTTCGGCATGGAATCAGGTGGGTCCACAATGCTATGGTCGCCAAGCAAATTTTAAAATTCGGAAAGCTTATCTAAAAGTATTTCTCTTCAAACGCATTCAAGGTCTGGTACATCTGAGTCCACAAAACCCCTTGGGTGTTGTATGGTTAAGCCTCACGGGCAATTAGTACAGGTTAGCTCAATGCCTCGCAGCACTTACACACCCTGCCTATCAACGTCGTAGTCTACGACAACCCTTTAGGACACTTATAGTGCCAGGGAAAACTCATCTCAAGGCTCGCTTCCCGCTTAGATGCTTTCAGCGGTTATCGATTCCGAACTTAGCTACCGGGCAATGCCATTGGCATGACAACCCGAACACCAGAGGTTCGTCCACTCCGGTCCTCTCGTACTAGGAGCAGCCCCTTTCAATTTTCCAACGCCCACGGCAGATAGGGACCGAACTGTCTCACGACGTTCTAAACCCAGCTCGCGTACCACTTTAAATGGCGAACAGCCATACCCTTGGGACCGACTTCAGCCCCAGGATGTGATGAGCCGACATCGAGGTGCCAAACACCGCCGTCGATATGAACTCTTGGGCGGTATCAGCCTGTTATCCCCGGAGTACCTTTTATCCGTTGAGCGATGGCCCTTCCATTCAGAACCACCGGATCACTATGACCTGCTTTCGCACCTGCTCGAATTGTCATTCTCGCAGTCAAGCGGGCTTATGCCATTGCACTAACCACACGATGTCCAACCGTGTTTAGCCCACCTTCGTGCTCCTCCGTTACTCTTTGGGAGGAGACCGCCCCAGTCAAACTACCCACCAGGCACTGTCCGTAATCCCGATTCAGGGACCAACGTTAGAACATCAAAACTACAAGGGTGGTATTTCAAGGACGACTCCATCACATCTAGCGACGCAATTTCATAGTCTCCCACCTATCCTACACATGTAGGTTCAATGTTCAGTGCCAAGCTGTAGTAAAGGTTCACGGGGTCTTTCCGTCTAGCCGCGGGTACACTGCATCTTCACAGCGATTTCAATTTCACTGAGTCTCGGGTGGAGACAGCGTGGCCATCATTACGCCATTCGTGCAGGTCGGAACTTACCCGACAAGGAATTTCGCTACCTTAGGACCGTTATAGTTACGGCCGCCGTTTACCGGGGCTTCGATCAAGAGCTTCGTCCGAAGACTAACCCCATCAATTAACCTTCCGGCACCGGGCAGGCGTCACACCGTATACGTCATCTTACGATTTTGCACAGTGCTGTGTTTTTAATAAACAGTTGCAGCCACCTGGTATCTGCGACTCTCGTCTGCTCCATCCGCAAGGGACTTCACTGATAAGAGCGTACCTTCTCCCGAAGTTACGGTACCATTTTGCCTAGTTCCTTCACCCGAGTTCTCTCAAGCGCCTTGGTATTCTCTACCCGACCACCTGTGTCGGTTTGGGGTACGATTCCTTACAATCTGAAGCTTAGAGGCTTTTCCTGGAAGCATGGCATCAATGACTTCACTACCGTAGTAGCTCGACATCGTATCTCAGCGTTAATGAAAGTCCGGATTTACCTAAACTTTCCGCCTACGTACTTGAACCTGGACAACCGTCGCCAGGCCCACCTAGCCTTCTCCGTCCCCCCATCGCAATTGTAAGAAGTACGGGAATATTAACCCGTTTCCCATCGACTACGCCTTTCGGCCTCGCCTTAGGAGTCGACTTACCCTGCCCCGATTAACGTTGGACAGGAACCCTTGGTCTTCCGGCGAGGGAGTTTTTCACTCCCTTTATCGTTACTCATGTCAGCATTCGCACTTCTGATACCTCCAGCAGCCCTTACAGACCACCTTCAACGGCTTACAGAACGCTCCCCTACCCCACATACCCTAAGGTACGTAGCCGCAGCTTCGGTGTATAGCTTAGCCCCGTTACATCTTCCGCGCAGGCCGACTCGACCAGTGAGCTATTACGCTTTCTTTAAATGATGGCTGCTTCTAAGCCAACATCCTGGCTGTCTGAGCCTTCCCACATCGTTTCCCACTTAGCTATACTTTGGGACCTTAGCTGGCGGTCTGGGTTGTTTCCCTCTCCACGACGGACGTTAGCACCCGCCGTGTGTCTCCCGGATAGTACTTACTGGTATTCGGAGTTTGCAAAGGGTTGGTAAGTCGGGATGACCCCCTAGCCTTAACAGTGCTCTACCCCCAGTAGTATTCGTCCGAGGCGCTACCTAAATAGCTTTCGGGGAGAACCAGCTATCTCCAGGTTTGATTGGCCTTTCACCCCTAGCCACAAGTCATCCGCTAATTTTTCAACATTAGTCGGTTCGGTCCTCCAGTTGATGTTACTCAACCTTCAACCTGCCCATGGCTAGATCACCTGGTTTCGGGTCTAATCCTAGCAACTGTACGCCCAGTTAAGACTCGGTTTCCCTACGGCTCCCCTAAACGGTTAACCTTGCTACTAAAATTAAGTCGCTGACCCATTATACAAAAGGTACGCAGTCACACCACGAAGGTGCTCCTACTGCTTGTACGTACACGGTTTCAGGTTCTATTTCACTCCCCTCACAGGGGTTCTTTTCGCCTTTCCCTCACGGTACTGGTTCACTATCGGTCAGTCAGTAGTATTTAGCCTTGGAGGATGGTCCCCCCATATTCAGACAGGATATCACGTGTCCCGCCCTACTCGTTTTCACTGATTATGAGATGTCGATTACGGGGCTATCACCCTTTGTTGCGGCACTTTCCAGAGCCTTCATCTATCTCATTAAAAGCTTAAGGGCTAATCCAATTTCGCTCGCCGCTACTTTCGGAATCTCGGTTGATTTCTCTTCCTCGGGGTACTTAGATGTTTCAGTTCCCCCGGTTTGCCTCCTGTTGCTATGTATTCACAACAGGATACTTGCTTATGCAAGTGGGTTTCCCCATTCAGGAATCCCAGACTCAAAAGGTTATTACTACCTAATCTGGGCTTATCGCAAGTTATTACGCCTTTCATCGCCTCTGACTGCCAAGGCATCCACCGTGTACGCTTAGTCACTTAACCATACAACCCGAAAGGGTCTTAGCGTATGGCAACTAACCAAGGTTTTTGGTTGTCATCAAGAAGGGTTAATTCTTGATGACTGTTTGCCGGACTCAATTGTGAATCAAACTAAAGTTTGATTCGAATACAAGACACTTGAATGTGTTTGTTGTGTTTATCTAATGAAAGATAAACATTGAGAACTTTTAAATTTGATTGAATTACTCGTAAGTAATCAATCAGTCAGCTTTCCAAATTGTTAAAGAGCTAGATTTCTTTCGAAACCATTTTTAAATATTTTCAAACAAAAACACTTAAAGATGGTGGAGCTATGCGGGATCGAACCGCAGACCTCCTGCGTGCAAGGCAGGCGCTCTCCCAGCTGAGCTATAGCCCCATCTTTGTTTCTAGTCGATATTGGTGGGTCTGAGTGGACTCGAACCACCGACCTCCCGCTTATCAGGCGAGCGCTCTAACCAGCTGAGCTACAGACCCAATATCGTCTCTTTTACTTTCTAAACCTAATCAATCTGTGTGGACACTCATCGTAAGTATCTTCGTATAAGGAGGTGATCCAGCCCCAGGTTCCCCTAGGGCTACCTTGTTACGACTTCACCCCAGTCATGAACCACAAAGTGGTGAGCGTCCTCCCCGAAAGGTTAAACTACCCACTTCTTTTGCAGCCCACTCCCATGGTGTGACGGGCGGTGTGTACAAGGCCCGGGAACGTATTCACCGTGACATTCTGATTCACGATTACTAGCGATTCCGACTTCATGGAGTCGAGTTGCAGACTCCAATCCGGACTACGACGCACTTTTTGGGATTCGCTCACTATCGCTAGCTTGCTGCCCTCTGTATGCGCCATTGTAGCACGTGTGTAGCCCTACTCGTAAGGGCCATGATGACTTGACGTCGTCCCCACCTTCCTCCGGTTTATCACCGGCAGTCTCCCTGGAGTTCCCGACATTACTCGCTGGCAAACAAGGATAAGGGTTGCGCTCGTTGCGGGACTTAACCCAACATTTCACAACACGAGCTGACGACAGCCATGCAGCACCTGTCTCAGAGCTCCCGAAGGCACACCTGCGTCTCCGCTGGCTTCTCTGGATGTCAAGAGTAGGTAAGGTTCTTCGCGTTGCATCGAATTAAACCACATGCTCCACCGCTTGTGCGGGCCCCCGTCAATTCATTTGAGTTTTAATCTTGCGACCGTACTCCCCAGGCGGTCTACTTAACGCGTTAGCTCCGAAAGCCACGGCTCAAGGCCACAACCTCCAAGTAGACATCGTTTACGGCGTGGACTACCAGGGTATCTAATCCTGTTTGCTCCCCACGCTTTCGCATCTGAGTGTCAGTGTCTGTCCAGGGGGCCGCCTTCGCCACTGGTATTCCTTCAGATCTCTACGCATTTCACCGCTACACCTGAAATTCTACCCCCCTCTACAGCACTCTAGTTCACCAGTTTCAAATGCAGTTCCGAGGTTGAGCCCCGGGCTTTCACATCTGACTTAATGAACCACCTGCATGCGCTTTACGCCCAGTAATTCCGATTAACGCTCGCACCCTCCGTATTACCGCGGCTGCTGGCACGGAGTTAGCCGGTGCTTCTTCTGTTGCTAACGTCAAGATGCGCAGCTATTAACTACACACCCTTCCTCACAACTGAAAGTACTTTACAACCCGAAGGCCTTCTTCATACACGCGGCATGGCTGCATCAGGCTTTCGCCCATTGTGCAATATTCCCCACTGCTGCCTCCCGTAGGAGTCTGGACCGTGTCTCAGTTCCAGTGTGGCTGATCATCCTCTCAGACCAGCTAGGGATCGTCGCCTTGGTGAGCCATTACCTCACCAACTAGCTAATCCCACCTAGGCATATCTTGACGCGAGAGGTCCGAAGATCCCCCTCTTTGGCCCGTAGGCATTATGCGGTATTAGCCATCGTTTCCAATGGTTATCCCCCACATCAAGGCAATTTCCTAGGCATTACTCACCCGTCCGCCGCTCGACGCCCATTAACGCACCCGAAGGATTGTTAGTGTCGTTTCCGCTCGACTTGCATGTGTTAGGCCTGCCGCCAGCGTTCAATCTGAGCCATGATCAAACTCTTCAATTTAAAGTTTTGATTACCTAAATTAATAGGTGTGACTCAACGAATACTGACTTCAAAACTAATATTCATTCGAAAATGAACATGTAATTCTAAAGCTATTACCATTCCAACAGAATGGTAATGAATTGACTGTGCCAAAATTAAGTAAACTTAATTTTGTATTGGTCACTCAGTTCATTGAAATCAATTTTGATTCCGAAGAATCTGTTTTATCTAACGATAAAACGTTTTGATATTCATCAACGAGTGCCCACACAGATTGATAGGTTTAAATTGTTAAAGAGCGTGTTCTCTAAAAAGAGAACGCTTTCAGTGCCTTAGCACTTAAGCAGGACGCGTATAATACGCTTTCCACTTTGAAAGTCAACATAAAACTCTAAGAAACTTAGAACTCTATGGTGACTTGTCTATTAAATAGACAAAGTCGAAATTAAAGCCTGGCGATGTCCTACTCTCACATGGGGAAGCCCCACACTACCATCGGCGCTATTGTGTTTCACTTCTGAGTTCGGCATGGAATCAGGTGGGTCCACAATGCTATGGTCGCCAAGCAAATTTTAAAATTCGGAAAGCTTATCTAAAAGTATTTCTCTTCAAACGCATTCAAGGTCTGGTACATCTGAGTCCACAAAACCCCTTGGGTGTTGTATGGTTAAGCCTCACGGGCAATTAGTACAGGTTAGCTCAATGCCTCGCAGCACTTACACACCCTGCCTATCAACGTCGTAGTCTACGACAACCCTTTAGGACACTTATAGTGCCAGGGAAAACTCATCTCAAGGCTCGCTTCCCGCTTAGATGCTTTCAGCGGTTATCGATTCCGAACTTAGCTACCGGGCAATGCCATTGGCATGACAACCCGAACACCAGAGGTTCGTCCACTCCGGTCCTCTCGTACTAGGAGCAGCCCCTTTCAATTTTCCAACGCCCACGGCAGATAGGGACCGAACTGTCTCACGACGTTCTAAACCCAGCTCGCGTACCACTTTAAATGGCGAACAGCCATACCCTTGGGACCGACTTCAGCCCCAGGATGTGATGAGCCGACATCGAGGTGCCAAACACCGCCGTCGATATGAACTCTTGGGCGGTATCAGCCTGTTATCCCCGGAGTACCTTTTATCCGTTGAGCGATGGCCCTTCCATTCAGAACCACCGGATCACTATGACCTGCTTTCGCACCTGCTCGAATTGTCATTCTCGCAGTCAAGCGGGCTTATGCCATTGCACTAACCACACGATGTCCAACCGTGTTTAGCCCACCTTCGTGCTCCTCCGTTACTCTTTGGGAGGAGACCGCCCCAGTCAAACTACCCACCAGGCACTGTCCGTAATCCCGATTCAGGGACCAACGTTAGAACATCAAAACTACAAGGGTGGTATTTCAAGGACGACTCCATCACATCTAGCGACGCAATTTCATAGTCTCCCACCTATCCTACACATGTAGGTTCAATGTTCAGTGCCAAGCTGTAGTAAAGGTTCACGGGGTCTTTCCGTCTAGCCGCGGGTACACTGCATCTTCACAGCGATTTCAATTTCACTGAGTCTCGGGTGGAGACAGCGTGGCCATCATTACGCCATTCGTGCAGGTCGGAACTTACCCGACAAGGAATTTCGCTACCTTAGGACCGTTATAGTTACGGCCGCCGTTTACCGGGGCTTCGATCAAGAGCTTCGTCCGAAGACTAACCCCATCAATTAACCTTCCGGCACCGGGCAGGCGTCACACCGTATACGTCATCTTACGATTTTGCACAGTGCTGTGTTTTTAATAAACAGTTGCAGCCACCTGGTATCTGCGACTCTCGTCTGCTCCATCCGCAAGGGACTTCACTGATAAGAGCGTACCTTCTCCCGAAGTTACGGTACCATTTTGCCTAGTTCCTTCACCCGAGTTCTCTCAAGCGCCTTGGTATTCTCTACCCGACCACCTGTGTCGGTTTGGGGTACGATTCCTTACAATCTGAAGCTTAGAGGCTTTTCCTGGAAGCATGGCATCAATGACTTCACTACCGTAGTAGCTCGACATCGTATCTCAGCGTTAAGAAAGTCCGGATTTACCTAAACTTTCCGCCTACGTACTTGAACCTGGACAACCGTCGCCAGGCCCACCTAGCCTTCTCCGTCCCCCCATCGCAATTGTAAGAAGTACGGGAATATTAACCCGTTTCCCATCGACTACGCCTTTCGGCCTCGCCTTAGGAGTCGACTTACCCTGCCCCGATTAACGTTGGACAGGAACCCTTGGTCTTCCGGCGAGGGAGTTTTTCACTCCCTTTATCGTTACTCATGTCAGCATTCGCACTTCTGATACCTCCAGCATGCCTTACAGCACACCTTCAACGGCTTACAGAACGCTCCCCTACCCCACATACCCTAAGGTACGTAGCCGCAGCTTCGGTGTATAGCTTAGCCCCGTTACATCTTCCGCGCAGGCCGACTCGACCAGTGAGCTATTACGCTTTCTTTAAATGATGGCTGCTTCTAAGCCAACATCCTGGCTGTCTGAGCCTTCCCACATCGTTTCCCACTTAGCTATACTTTGGGACCTTAGCTGGCGGTCTGGGTTGTTTCCCTCTCCACGACGGACGTTAGCACCCGCCGTGTGTCTCCCGGATAGTACTTACTGGTATTCGGAGTTTGCAAAGGGTTGGTAAGTCGGGATGACCCCCTAGCCTTAACAGTGCTCTACCCCCAGTAGTATTCGTCCGAGGCGCTACCTAAATAGCTTTCGGGGAGAACCAGCTATCTCCAGGTTTGATTGGCCTTTCACCCCTAGCCACAAGTCATCCGCTAATTTTTCAACATTAGTCGGTTCGGTCCTCCAGTTGATGTTACTCAACCTTCAACCTGCCCATGGCTAGATCACCTGGTTTCGGGTCTAATCCTAGCAACTGTACGCCCAGTTAAGACTCGGTTTCCCTACGGCTCCCCTAAACGGTTAACCTTGCTACTAAAATTAAGTCGCTGACCCATTATACAAAAGGTACGCAGTCACACCACGAAGGTGCTCCTACTGCTTGTACGTACACGGTTTCAGGTTCTATTTCACTCCCCTCACAGGGGTTCTTTTCGCCTTTCCCTCACGGTACTGGTTCACTATCGGTCAGTCAGTAGTATTTAGCCTTGGAGGATGGTCCCCCCATATTCAGACAGGATATCACGTGTCCCGCCCTACTCGTTTTCACTGATTATGAGATGTCGATTACGGGGCTATCACCCTTTATTGCGGCACTTTCCAGAGCCTTCATCTGTCTCATTAAAAGCTTAAGGGCTAATCCAATTTCGCTCGCCGCTACTTTCGGAATCTCGGTTGATTTCTCTTCCTCGGGGTACTTAGATGTTTCAGTTCCCCCGGTTTGCCTCCTGTTGCTATGTATTCACAACAGGATACTTACTTATGTAAGTGGGTTTCCCCATTCAGGAATCCCAGACTCAAAAGGTTATTACTACCTAATCTGGGCTTATCGCAAGTTATTACGCCTTTCATCGCCTCTGACTGCCAAGGCATCCACCGTGTACGCTTAGTCACTTAACCATACAACCCGAAAGGGTTTCTATTTGCTTTCACTTTAAAAAATGAAGACAAATAAGCGTATGGCAACTAACCAAGGTTTTTGGTTGTCATCAAGAAGGGTTAATTCCTGATAACTGTTTGCCGGACTCAATTGTGAATCAAACTAAAGTTTGATTCGAATACAAGACACTTGAATGTGTTTGTTGTGTTTATCTAATGAAAGATAAACATTGAGAACTTTTAAATTTGATTGAATTACTCGTAAGTAATCAATCAGTCAGCTTTCCAAATTATTAAAGAGCATAAAGCAAAAAGCTTTAATCAATAACTTACGTTATTAATTAAAGCTCTGGCTTTAACTAAATCTAAACCATCAATCTGTGTGGACACTCATCGTAAGTATCTTCGTATAAGGAGGTGATCCAGCCCCAGGTTCCCCTAGGGCTACCTTGTTACGACTTCACCCCAGTCATGAACCACAAAGTGGTGAGCGTCCTCCCCGAAAGGTTAAACTACCCACTTCTTTTGCAGCCCACTCCCATGGTGTGACGGGCGGTGTGTACAAGGCCCGGGAACGTATTCACCGTGACATTCTGATTCACGATTACTAGCGATTCCGACTTCATGGAGTCGAGTTGCAGACTCCAATCCGGACTACGACGCACTTTTTGGGATTCGCTCACTATCGCTAGCTTGCTGCCCTCTGTATGCGCCATTGTAGCACGTGTGTAGCCCTACTCGTAAGGGCCATGATGACTTGACGTCGTCCCCACCTTCCTCCGGTTTATCACCGGCAGTCTCCCTGGAGTTCCCGACATTACTCGCTGGCAAACAAGGATAAGGGTTGCGCTCGTTGCGGGACTTAACCCAACATTTCACAACACGAGCTGACGACAGCCATGCAGCACCTGTCTCAGAGCTCCCGAAGGCACACCTGCGTCTCCGCTGGCTTCTCTGGATGTCAAGAGTAGGTAAGGTTCTTCGCGTTGCATCGAATTAAACCACATGCTCCACCGCTTGTGCGGGCCCCCGTCAATTCATTTGAGTTTTAATCTTGCGACCGTACTCCCCAGGCGGTCTACTTAACGCGTTAGCTCCGAAAGCCACGGCTCAAGGCCACAACCTCCAAGTAGACATCGTTTACGGCGTGGACTACCAGGGTATCTAATCCTGTTTGCTCCCCACGCTTTCGCATCTGAGTGTCAGTGTCTGTCCAGGGGGCCGCCTTCGCCACTGGTATTCCTTCAGATCTCTACGCATTTCACCGCTACACCTGAAATTCTACCCCCCTCTACAGCACTCTAGTTCACCAGTTTCAAATGCAGTTCCGAGGTTGAGCCCCGGGCTTTCACATCTGACTTAATGAACCACCTGCATGCGCTTTACGCCCAGTAATTCCGATTAACGCTCGCACCCTCCGTATTACCGCGGCTGCTGGCACGGAGTTAGCCGGTGCTTCTTCTGTTGCTAACGTCAAGATGCGCAGCTATTAACTACACACCCTTCCTCACAACTGAAAGTACTTTACAACCCGAAGGCCTTCTTCATACACGCGGCATGGCTGCATCAGGCTTTCGCCCATTGTGCAATATTCCCCACTGCTGCCTCCCGTAGGAGTCTGGACCGTGTCTCAGTTCCAGTGTGGCTGATCATCCTCTCAGACCAGCTAGGGATCGTCGCCTTGGTGAGCCATTACCTCACCAACTAGCTAATCCCACCTAGGCATATCTTGACGCGAGAGGTCCGAAGATCCCCCTCTTTGGCCCGTAGGCATTATGCGGTATTAGCCATCGTTTCCAATGGTTATCCCCCACATCAAGGCAATTTCCTAGGCATTACTCACCCGTCCGCCGCTCGACGCCCATTAAATCCTCCGAAGAATCAATAATGTCGTTTCCGCTCGACTTGCATGTGTTAGGCCTGCCGCCAGCGTTCAATCTGAGCCATGATCAAACTCTTCAATTTAAGATTTTGTGACTCAACGAATACTGACTTCAAAACTAATGTTCATGTAAACATGAACATGTAATTCTAAAGCTATTACCATTCCAACAGAATGGTAATGAATTGACTGTGCCGAATAACTACAAGTAGTTAAACGTCTTGGTCACTCAGTTCATTGAAATCAAGTTTGTTACCGAAGTAACTGTTACTACCTAAGTAATAACGTTTTGATATTCATCAACGAGTGCCCACACAGATTGATAGGTTTAAATTGTTAAAGAGCGTGTTCTCTAAAAAGAGAACGCTTTCAGTGCCTTAGCACTTAAGCAGGACGCGTATAATACGCTTTCCACTTTGAAAGTCAACATAAAACTCTAAGAAACTTAGAACTCTATGGTGACTTGTCTATTAAATAGACAAAGTCGAAATTAAAGCCTGGCGATGTCCTACTCTCACATGGGGAAGCCCCACACTACCATCGGCGCTATTGTGTTTCACTTCTGAGTTCGGCATGGAATCAGGTGGGTCCACAATGCTATGGTCGCCAAGCAAATTTTAAAATTCGGAAAGCTTATCTAAAAGTATTTCTCTTCAAACGCATTCAAGGTCTGGTACATCTGAGTCCACAAAACCCCTTGGGTGTTGTATGGTTAAGCCTCACGGGCAATTAGTACAGGTTAGCTCAATGCCTCGCAGCACTTACACACCCTGCCTATCAACGTCGTAGTCTACGACAACCCTTTAGGACACTTATAGTGCCAGGGAAAACTCATCTCAAGGCTCGCTTCCCGCTTAGATGCTTTCAGCGGTTATCGATTCCGAACTTAGCTACCGGGCAATGCCATTGGCATGACAACCCGAACACCAGAGGTTCGTCCACTCCGGTCCTCTCGTACTAGGAGCAGCCCCTTTCAATTTTCCAACGCCCACGGCAGATAGGGACCGAACTGTCTCACGACGTTCTAAACCCAGCTCGCGTACCACTTTAAATGGCGAACAGCCATACCCTTGGGACCGACTTCAGCCCCAGGATGTGATGAGCCGACATCGAGGTGCCAAACACCGCCGTCGATATGAACTCTTGGGCGGTATCAGCCTGTTATCCCCGGAGTACCTTTTATCCGTTGAGCGATGGCCCTTCCATTCAGAACCACCGGATCACTATGACCTGCTTTCGCACCTGCTCGAATTGTCATTCTCGCAGTCAAGCGGGCTTATGCCATTGCACTAACCACACGATGTCCAACCGTGTTTAGCCCACCTTCGTGCTCCTCCGTTACTCTTTGGGAGGAGACCGCCCCAGTCAAACTACCCACCAGGCACTGTCCGTAATCCCGATTCAGGGACCAACGTTAGAACATCAAAACTACAAGGGTGGTATTTCAAGGACGACTCCATCACATCTAGCGACGCAATTTCATAGTCTCCCACCTATCCTACACATGTAGGTTCAATGTTCAGTGCCAAGCTGTAGTAAAGGTTCACGGGGTCTTTCCGTCTAGCCGCGGGTACACTGCATCTTCACAGCGATTTCAATTTCACTGAGTCTCGGGTGGAGACAGCGTGGCCATCATTACGCCATTCGTGCAGGTCGGAACTTACCCGACAAGGAATTTCGCTACCTTAGGACCGTTATAGTTACGGCCGCCGTTTACCGGGGCTTCGATCAAGAGCTTCGACCGAAGTCTAACCCCATCAATTAACCTTCCGGCACCGGGCAGGCGTCACACCGTATACGTCATCTTACGATTTTGCACAGTGCTGTGTTTTTAATAAACAGTTGCAGCCACCTGGTATCTGCGACTCTCGTCTGCTCCATCCGCAAGGGACTTCACTGATAAGAGCGTACCTTCTCCCGAAGTTACGGTACCATTTTGCCTAGTTCCTTCACCCGAGTTCTCTCAAGCGCCTTGGTATTCTCTACCCGACCACCTGTGTCGGTTTGGGGTACGATTCCTTACAATCTGAAGCTTAGAGGCTTTTCCTGGAAGCATGGCATCAATGACTTCACTACCGTAGTAGCTCGACATCGTATCTCAGCGTTAATGAAAGTCCGGATTTACCTAAACTTTCCGCCTACGTACTTGAACCTGGACAACCGTCGCCAGGCCCACCTAGCCTTCTCCGTCCCCCCATCGCAATTGTAAGAAGTACGGGAATATTAACCCGTTTCCCATCGACTACGCCTTTCGGCCTCGCCTTAGGAGTCGACTTACCCTGCCCCGATTAACGTTGGACAGGAACCCTTGGTCTTCCGGCGAGGGAGTTTTTCACTCCCTTTATCGTTACTCATGTCAGCATTCGCACTTCTGATACCTCCAGCAGCCCTTACAGACCACCTTCAACGGCTTACAGAACGCTCCCCTACCCCACATACCCTAAGGTACGTAGCCGCAGCTTCGGTGTATAGCTTAGCCCCGTTACATCTTCCGCGCAGGCCGACTCGACCAGTGAGCTATTACGCTTTCTTTAAATGATGGCTGCTTCTAAGCCAACATCCTGGCTGTCTGAGCCTTCCCACATCGTTTCCCACTTAGCTATACTTTGGGACCTTAGCTGGCGGTCTGGGTTGTTTCCCTCTCCACGACGGACGTTAGCACCCGCCGTGTGTCTCCCGGATAGTACTTACTGGTATTCGGAGTTTGCAAAGGGTTGGTAAGTCGGGATGACCCCCTAGCCTTAACAGTGCTCTACCCCCAGTAGTATTCGTCCGAGGCGCTACCTAAATAGCTTTCGGGGAGAACCAGCTATCTCCAGGTTTGATTGGCCTTTCACCCCTAGCCACAAGTCATCCGCTAATTTTTCAACATTAGTCGGTTCGGTCCTCCAGTTGATGTTACTCAACCTTCAACCTGCCCATGGCTAGATCACCTGGTTTCGGGTCTAATCCTAGCAACTGTACGCCCAGTTAAGACTCGGTTTCCCTACGGCTCCCCTAAACGGTTAACCTTGCTACTAAAATTAAGTCGCTGACCCATTATACAAAAGGTACGCAGTCACACCACGAAGGTGCTCCTACTGCTTGTACGTACACGGTTTCAGGTTCTATTTCACTCCCCTCACAGGGGTTCTTTTCGCCTTTCCCTCACGGTACTGGTTCACTATCGGTCAGTCAGTAGTATTTAGCCTTGGAGGATGGTCCCCCCATATTCAGACAGGATATCACGTGTCCCGCCCTACTCGATTTCACTGATTATGATGTGTCGGTTACGGGGCTATCACCCTTTATTGCGAGACTTTCCAGACTCTTCACCTGCATCATTAAAAGCTTAAGGGCTAATCCAATTTCGCTCGCCGCTACTTTCGGAATCTCGGTTGATTTCTCTTCCTCGGGGTACTTAGATGTTTCAGTTCCCCCGGTTTGCCTCCTGTTGCTATGTATTCACAACAGGATACTTGCTTATGCAAGTGGGTTTCCCCATTCAGGAATCCCAGACTCAAAAGGTTATTACTACCTAATCTGGGCTTATCGCAAGTTATTACGCCTTTCATCGCCTCTGACTGCCAAGGCATCCACCGTGTACGCTTAGTCACTTAACCATACAACCCGAAAGGGTCTTAGCGTATGGCAACTAACCAAGGTTTTTGGTTGTCATCAAGAAGGGTTAATTCTTGATGACTGTTTGCCGGACTCAATTGTGAATCAAACTAAAGTTTGATTCGAATACAAGACACTTGAATGTGTTTGTTGTGTTTATCTAATGAAAGATAAACATTGAGAACTTTTAAATTTGATTGAATTACTCGTAAGTAATCAATCAGTCAGCTTTCCAAATTGTTAAAGAGCATAAAGCAAAAAGCTTTAATCAATAACTTACGTTATTAATTAAAGCTCTGGCTTTAACTAAATCTAAACCATCAATCTGTGTGGACACTCATCGTAAGTATCTTCGTATAAGGAGGTGATCCAGCCCCAGGTTCCCCTAGGGCTACCTTGTTACGACTTCACCCCAGTCATGAACCACAAAGTGGTGAGCGTCCTCCCCGAAAGGTTAAACTACCCACTTCTTTTGCAGCCCACTCCCATGGTGTGACGGGCGGTGTGTACAAGGCCCGGGAACGTATTCACCGTGACATTCTGATTCACGATTACTAGCGATTCCGACTTCATGGAGTCGAGTTGCAGACTCCAATCCGGACTACGACGCACTTTTTGGGATTCGCTCACTATCGCTAGCTTGCTGCCCTCTGTATGCGCCATTGTAGCACGTGTGTAGCCCTACTCGTAAGGGCCATGATGACTTGACGTCGTCCCCACCTTCCTCCGGTTTATCACCGGCAGTCTCCCTGGAGTTCCCGACATTACTCGCTGGCAAACAAGGATAAGGGTTGCGCTCGTTGCGGGACTTAACCCAACATTTCACAACACGAGCTGACGACAGCCATGCAGCACCTGTCTCAGAGCTCCCGAAGGCACACCTGCGTCTCCGCTGGCTTCTCTGGATGTCAAGAGTAGGTAAGGTTCTTCGCGTTGCATCGAATTAAACCACATGCTCCACCGCTTGTGCGGGCCCCCGTCAATTCATTTGAGTTTTAATCTTGCGACCGTACTCCCCAGGCGGTCTACTTAACGCGTTAGCTCCGAAAGCCACGGCTCAAGGCCACAACCTCCAAGTAGACATCGTTTACGGCGTGGACTACCAGGGTATCTAATCCTGTTTGCTCCCCACGCTTTCGCATCTGAGTGTCAGTGTCTGTCCAGGGGGCCGCCTTCGCCACTGGTATTCCTTCAGATCTCTACGCATTTCACCGCTACACCTGAAATTCTACCCCCCTCTACAGCACTCTAGTTCACCAGTTTCAAATGCAGTTCCGAGGTTGAGCCCCGGGCTTTCACATCTGACTTAATGAACCACCTGCATGCGCTTTACGCCCAGTAATTCCGATTAACGCTCGCACCCTCCGTATTACCGCGGCTGCTGGCACGGAGTTAGCCGGTGCTTCTTCTGTTGCTAACGTCAAGAGATAACGCTATTAACGTTACCCCCTTCCTCACAACTGAAAGTACTTTACAACCCGAAGGCCTTCTTCATACACGCGGCATGGCTGCATCAGGCTTTCGCCCATTGTGCAATATTCCCCACTGCTGCCTCCCGTAGGAGTCTGGACCGTGTCTCAGTTCCAGTGTGGCTGATCATCCTCTCAGACCAGCTAGGGATCGTCGCCTTGGTGAGCCATTACCTCACCAACTAGCTAATCCCACCTAGGCATATCTTGACGCGAGAGGTCCGAAGATCCCCCTCTTTGGCCCGTAGGCATTATGCGGTATTAGCCATCGTTTCCAATGGTTATCCCCCACATCAAGGCAATTTCCTAGGCATTACTCACCCGTCCGCCGCTCGACGCCCATTAAATCCTCCGAAGAATCAATAATGTCGTTTCCGCTCGACTTGCATGTGTTAGGCCTGCCGCCAGCGTTCAATCTGAGCCATGATCAAACTCTTCAATTTAAGATTTTGTGACTCAACGAATACTGACTTCAAAACTAATATTTACCGCTCTTTCGAAAAAGAACAGAAACATGTAATTCTAAAGCTATTACCATTCCAACAGAATGGTAATGAATTGACTGTGCCAAAATTAAGTAAACTTAATTTTGTATTGGTCACTCAGTTCATTGAAATCAATTTTGATTCCGAAGAATCTGTTTTATCTAACGATAAAACGTTTTGATATTCATCAACGAGTGCCCACACAGATTGATAGGTTTAAATTGTTAAAGAGCGCTAGCGTTTTGTGATTCACATCTCAGTCGCTAGGGGTGCGTACTATACCTGCACCACTTAGAGAGTCAAGGGTTATTTTCAACTCCTTTTTCTCTACCGATTTCGCCGTGTGACTTTCGTCTCACTCCGTGTCGGTGAGGCGGCATTATAGAGAGATCGACATAGAGCACAAGGGCTTTTTTGAATAAAAGTTTTGTTCGCCTAAAAAGCCACCAGATCCGCATTTTTCGAATAAAAACTAAACATTTGAGACGTATCACAGCAATACATTGGCAAAATGGAAACCATGAACGTAAGATTCATGTATCTATTTTGTTAAGAGTAGATGCGTCTATTTCGTTTATTAATATGTAGTATTCCGATATGAACTCAAAAAAATCGATGTTGTTAATTGTCGCACTAGCTGTTCTAGGTGGCATTGTTTTCTCTCAGGTAGATATATCGCCTGCAATTACCTTTATCCTTGGTGTCTTGGCTTCCGCTTTTGTTGTTAACTTTTCAAGCACCGACTCAAAATCAGATTCAGAACCTAAGGCATCAACAAAAACACTTTATGTAGGTAACCTTCCATACAAAGCGAATGAATCACACGTACGTGAATTATTCTCAGGGTATGGTGAAGTATTTGCAGTACGCTTAATGAAAGACAAACGTACTGGTAAAAGAAGAGGCTTTGGATTTGTCGTAATGGCTAGCAATGATGTGAATCATGCTATTTCAGAACTTAACGATAAAGATTACATGCAACGAACTTTAAAAGTGCGAGTTGCAAATGATCCTAAACATCCAGAAACGGACGAAGCTGAACTGAGCTAAATCCTAACTGCTTTAACATGCTATTTAGTGCACTTTCTTTCTTAGGAAGTGCACTACAAAAAACCTCGCGCACTCCCCTTTCTTTATTACCACTTTCCAAATCCAATAAATCTTGAACTCGCTTCGCAATCGCTTTACCGGAATCAACCAATAAAACACTCTTACCTAAGACTTGTTGAATCTCTGATTTGATCAGTGGGAAATGTGTGCATCCTAAAACGGCCACATCGATTGTATTGATCATCGGTTGAAGGATTTGCTGCAATTCTTCAAGGTCAATCGCCTCACCTCTGAGTTTATCTTCGGCCATATCCACCAGCCGAGTAGAACCTAAAAGCTCGACTCTTTTATTACTCGAGAAGTTTTTGATGAGCTCGTGTGTGTATTCACGAGTAATCGTTGCAGGTGTTGCAATAAGACCAACGGCTTTATTGGCAAGTAGGGATGCAGGCTTGATTGCCGGAACAACCCCGACAATTGGGATTGAGTTATTAGCCCGAAGAGTAGGTAACACAATTGTACTTGCTGTATTGCAGGCTATCACCACAATATCAATAGCGTGGCTAGCCACAAAACTGGTGACGATGCTTTGAACTCTGTGGATAAGGACTTGCTGGTCGAGCTCACCGTATGGGTAAGCCTCGTTATCGAATACATAAGTATAGTTATGATTCGGTAGTAACTGGCTTATCTCTTTATATACGGATAGACCACCCACCCCAGAATCAAAGACCAATATGTTTTTTTGTAGACTATCCGACACAACGATTACCTATAATAAGTTTCGCTGCAATGATACTCCTTCGCTTAGTGTTCGCCAATCCTCACTCTATATAATGCAAGCTTGATAACGTTGATGAACAAAACGCTCACCTTGCTCTACATTTTCTAGGTCTATCTTGAGCTTACCTCTAAAACATGGCGCTGACGTCACTAAGGTATGGAACTCGCCATCTTCGCCACATGGATCGACATGACTCGGTAAGCTGTCTATTAGCCCAAGCGTGTATTCTTTCCCGCAATAGCTCATGTCCAATGCATCGCTATCGACTGTGACGAGAAAGGTTTCGATTCCTCTGTCTATTATTTCACTCGCAAGTACCTGACTGCTCTCTCCCATTAGGGGAAACACACACTCCCAACCCGCTGGTTCTATATAGCTTCTTCGGTAATCGGCAATGCCATTACAGAACATGTCTCCAAACGCGACCGCATCAATTGATAAGCCAGAACCTTTAAGTGCGGAGACAATAGTACTTTGATAAATCTCATTACTAGGGAACACTTCTGGAAGCTCAATCGTAACTAATGGCAACCCGACTAACTTAGCTTGCATAGCAACCACATCAATCGGAGTCACTTGGAAAGGAACTTCATCTCCAACATACGTCGTATAGAGAGCTACAACTTCATATTCGGAGCTTTCAAGTAGACGCTCCAGGGTTAATGTCGAGTCTTTACCTGACGACCAACTTATGATGACTTTCTTTTTCATTGATATACCTAATAAGAAAAAACCGCCCGAAGGCGGTTTAGATGTAAATTAGAATTGGTAAGCTAGATTAGCAAAGTACCTGCGTTCAGGAGCGTTATATCCTAGCGTTGTTTGGTATTTCTCGTTAGTTAAGTTATCAACTCGACCACGAACAACTAGCTCAGGGGAAATCCAATACCCCACAGAAACATCCCACAAGCTCACTGATGGCAAAATATTATCTGGATCGGTTGTTTCTTTTGGATTACCCGCTCTATCACCCGTGTATGTATAAGTAAGGTTCACATCAAAATCTTCATATGAAGCATCCATCAACCACTTGTAGTTTTCATCAGCACGCTTCGCTAATTTGTTGCCCGCAGAGTCTTTATGATCTTTAAACTCAGCAACAACCGTGTGATGGATAAACCACGTGTCAAAATTACCTGTGATTTCTAAACCTTTAAGTTTTGCATCTACGTTTTGAGGATACCAAAATGGGCTACCTTCATACCAAATAATTAAGTTATCGACTTCATTATCGTATGCAGTCACATCCAGCTTGAATAAATCGAATTCACCGGTGTATCCAATTTCGCGATTTTCGGCCTCTTCAGGCTTTAGGTCTGAGTTTGTTGTTAGATCAGAATAGCTCGGAGCTTTAAATGATGTACCTGCGGCAGCTCTTAACGAGTGTTTCTCCGTTAGGTAATAGCGAGTCCCTAAAGACCAAGTCGTATGATTATCGTATGTATCGTGTTTATCGTTACGCACACTACCTACGATTTGAACATCACCAAATCTAAGTTCAGAAGAAGCGTAAACACCCGTCGTATCGCGAGACTCACCAGCTAGAGCATCAGGAGATCCATATGACAAAGCATCATCATCAAGCTTTTCTCTACGCCAATCTGCGCCAGCACCAACAGAAACGTTCTCGTTGATGTAATACTGATTTAAGAACTGTAAGTTCGTTAGGTCTATTTTCTTTTTAGTACCAGCATTATCTTTACCCTGAGCTTGAGAATAGTCTAGGTTCTCGATCGCTTGTTGATTAGCCCTAAGAGTCGAGCTTAAGTTATCACCTTTATAATCAAGAGCAGCTGTAACACTCAGATTCTCAGAGTAGCCATAGTTCTTACCACCAGAATCGTACTCAGTTAAACTATCGAACCAGCGAACTGAAGCACTACCTGAAAAGGCCTCATTAATAGGTTGAGAATACGATGCAAAAAGATTTTGGCTTTCATACCCATAATTAAGTCCAGTAGCAGGATCTTTGATATCGTAACCTTCAGTCTCATCAAAACCACCAGCGAGCTTTAATGTTCCACCATTAGACAAATTACGGGTCGTTGAAAAATTAGCTTCCTTTTGAGCGTCGCTACCAGCTCCAACGGAAATCATTGTCGATTCAGTTGAACTACCAGAGGCTGTAATAACATTAATTACACCCGCTACAGCATCAGAACCATAAAGAGCTCCGCCAGAACCACGAATCACTTCAACTCTCTCAATAATGCCTACTGGGATATGATTAAAATTAATACCGCCAGCAGCAGAGTCAATACGGACACCATCAACTAGAAACAATACTTGATCACTATTATAGCCGCGCATAAAAACAGATGCGCTATGTCCACGTCCGCCACTTTGAGAAACTTCAACGCCAGGCACTCGTTTCAATACATCCACTAGAGATTTAGCTTGGGTTTCTTCGATTTCTTGTTTAGAAACAACCGTTGTTGATGCAATAACATCACTTAAAGGCTGCTCAAAACGGTTAGCCGTAACCACCATGGTTTCGTCAGTAGATACTTCTTGTGCGTGTAAATTGGAGATAGGTGAAAGTAGCGATGCTACAGCAACCGCTAAAAGGGATTTGTTCATGTTGTGATCCTAAATCGCGTAAAGTCCTACCAAGCCACATTGTATGGCTTAGCCGCTGGCAGGTATTCGGACTCAAGAGCACAACCTTATGGTTTACCTCATATTCGACTTCCCACAAAAAGCTATTTGCAGTGTCTTTGAATACTCGTTCTCTCTTACCGCTGCGCGTCAGTTCTGGATTTACACCAGATTCCCTCTTCAGCCATCTATACATCCAAATGGCACCAGCTTGCGGGAGATAGTATTAACCTATGAATCATTTGTCTAGTCTAAGATAGTTATAAGCTATAGTTTTCATGCTCGATTTACATTGAATAGCTCTCAACACTGGACAAGCGCCTGTGATTGAATAAAATCTGCGCTCTTGATTTAAAAGCACGACAGCAAAAAGGCATAACAATGGCGAATTTAGATGTAAACCCGCAACGCTACCAAGAACAACTAGCAGAAAAGACTGAGCGTCTTACTGAAATGTTCTCACAATACGATGTGCCTGAGTTGGAAGTGTATGAATCTCCAGAACAACACTACCGCATGCGTGCTGAATTTCGCGTGTGGCATGAAGGTGACGATATGTATTACGTCATGTTCAATCAAGAGACCAAAGAAAAATACCGTGTAGACCAGTTCCCAGCGGCTAGTCGTCTTATCAACGACTTAATGCCTCTACTAACAGATGCAATGAAAGACAACCACTCTCTACGCCATAAGCTATTCCAAGTAGATTTTCTTTCTACGTTGAGTGGTGAGATTTTGGTATCACTGCTTTACCACCGTCAATTGGGTGAGCAATGGATTCAAGATGCTAAAGCACTGAAGCAGCAATTGAATGATGAAGGTTTTAACCTAAACCTGATTGGTCGTGCGCGTAAGATGAAAATCGTCCTTGATCGCGACTACGTAATTGAAAAGCTAGATGTGAATGGTGATAGCTATATATACCAGCAAGTAGAGAACAGCTTTACTCAACCAAACGGCAAAGTAGCAGAGAAAATGCTGGAATGGGCTGTCGACTGCACTCAAGACAGCAAAGGGGACTTATTAGAGCTTTACTGTGGCAACGGTAACTTCTCATTAGCTCTGGCACAAAACTTTGAGCGTGTACTTGCAACTGAGCTAGCGAAGCCATCTGTTGAGTCTGCTCAATACAACATTGCGGCGAACAAGATTGATAATGTTCAGATTATCCGTATGTCTGCGGAAGATTTTACCGTAGCAATGGAAGGTAAGCGTGAATTCCGCCGCCTACAACAAGCAAACATCGATCTGAAGAGCTACAACTGCAACACTATCTTTGTTGATCCACCGCGTTCAGGTATGGACGTTGATACTTGTAAGATGGTTCAAGGCTACGAGCGCATCATGTACATCTCTTGTAACCCTGAGACATTGAAAGAGAACCTAGACATTCTAAGCGAAACACACGACATCACTCGTTTTGCTCTATTTGATCAGTTCCCTTATACGCACCACATGGAAGCCGGTGTATTCCTAGAGCGTAAAGCGTAAGTCTCGCTATCTAGGTCGAAGTCGAAGCTAAACAGCAGATACAAAAAAACGAGCCAATTGGCTCGTTTTTTTATTTATACGTTGACGTTGGTTTAAGCGGTTTTACCGATAAAGCCTAGCTTCTTACCTACCCAAGCGAGTAGCAGCATCGCGACAATAATCGCAAAGAAGTTTGATCCTGCATCAGGGTGTTGTGCTTTCACAAAAGCCGAATGGCCAAATGCACCTACAAAGAAACAAGCTAAACCCACTAATGGAATATCTTCAGATACTGGATTCGTTAGGTATTCTTGGTAAAGCGCTTGTACAGCCAAAACTAAAGCAATCAATGGGAAAATAGAGAAGCCCACTTCGCTCATTGTTACCCAAGATAACAGTGCATCACCACACACACCTGCAACAACAGCAAGTACGAGTGTCTTTCTTTCAGAACCACGGTTTACAGTATTATTTTCATTCGACATTATTCAATCCCGCCTTTTAATCGGTTACGTTCACGTTCTTTACGATACCAAAAAGCACCTTTGGCCATCATTCGCAATTGCATGATCAAGCGATCAGCCAATTCATCTCGCTGACGTCGATCTAAATCTAATGCTTCTGCCCCTGAGTTGAAGACCAAAATGACGGAGGCTTCAGCTTGAGTAAAAGCTTCATCTCGTGTCATGCCAGTCGTTATCAAATATTCGGTTAACTCAGCAGAGAAGTGCTGTATCTCACGAGCTACCGCAGCACGAAACTCAAAAGAGGTTCCTGAGCGCTCTCGCAATAACAGTCTGAATACGTTTGGGCTGCTTTCAATGAATTCCATAAAGGTTTCAACCGAGGTACGAATCACACTGCCTTCTTTTACTATGCGTTGCCTAGCTTGACGCATTAGCTGACGCAACAGTAAGCCACCTTCATCAACCATGGTTAAGCCTAGCTCATCCATGTCTTTGAAATGACGATAAAAGGAAGTCGGCGCTATTCCAGCCTCACGAGCAACTTCTCTCAAGCTTAGGTTGGAAAAGCTACGATCGGCACTGAGCTGGCTAAATGCTGCGTCGATTAAGCTACGACGAGTTTTTTCTTTTTGCTGCGCGCGAATGCCCATTGGTTTCATACTTTATCAAACTCTTCTTTTACAGCCAAAACAGGCATGCCTAATACTCTGTTCAATATAACGCGAATCACATATTTATATAAGGCACTCTGGTTATATAAGACACTAAACACACCTCTTTGTTCACGTACCGAAGTAAATACGTTCGAAGAAAAAATTTCAATATCCACACTGTCATTTGGAGACATACAACATACCAAATATTATTTTTTCGATAACACTGCGTGATCCCACCGACTCTCTGATGCCCTTTTCATGTACCCAAGAACAGAATCAGTTAAAATCTCGCTAAAGCAATGTTAATCAAATATAACAAGGAAGATATCTATGCCGCACTCCAACCACTTTGATGTAATCGTAATTGGTAGTGGCCCCGGAGGAGAAGGGGCAGCGATGGGATTAACCAAAGCCGGGTTGAACGTTGCAATCATTGAAAAAGAGAGCAGCGTTGGTGGTGGTTGCACCCACTGGGGAACGATTCCTTCAAAAGCACTGCGTCATGCAGTAAGCCGCATCATTGAATTCAATAGCAACCCGCTGTTTTGTCAGAACAATAAAAGCATTCACTCAACCTTCTCCAACATTCTGGGTCATGCTAAATCAGTCATCGACAAACAGACTCGATTGCGTCAAGGCTTCTACGACCGTAACCAGTGCACATTGGTGTTTGGTACTGCGCGTTTTATCGATACTAACACTATCTCTGTCATGCAGAGCGATGGTACTGAAGAACATTACAGTGCAGACAAATTTGTTATCGCAACAGGTTCTCGCCCTTATCAGCCAGACAACGTCGACTTTCTGCATGAACGTATCTACGACAGCGACTCGATCCTTTCTCTTAAACACGACCCTCAACACATCATCATCTATGGTGCTGGCGTTATTGGTTGTGAGTACGCGTCGATCTTCCGTGGTTTGGGCGTTAAAACCGATCTTATTAATACTCGCGATCGCCTGTTGTCATTCTTAGACAATGAAACCTCGGATGCTCTGTCTTATCACTTCTGGAACAGCGGCGTTGTTATTCGTAACGATGAAACCTTTGAGAAAATTGAAGGTACTGACGACGGTGTAATCATTCACTTAGAGTCTGGTAAGAAAATGCGTGCCGACTGTCTACTGTATGCCAATGGCCGAACGGGTAATACTGACAAGCTGAATCTTGGTGCCGTTGGCTTAGAAGCGGACTCTCGAGGACAAGTATCAGTCAACAGCAACTACCAAACCAGTGTTGAACATGTTTACGCTGTTGGTGATGTGATTGGGTATCCTAGCCTAGCAAGTGCTGCTTATGACCAAGGTCGATTCGTGGCCCAAGCCGTGGTGAAAGGTGAAGCAGAACGACACCTTATCGAAGACATCCCAACAGGTATCTATACCATTCCTGAGATCAGCTCTGTCGGTAAAACAGAACAAGAGCTTACTGCGGCTAAAGTACCTTATGAAGTGGGACGATCTTCATTCAAACACTTAGCTCGTGCTCAAATCGCAGGTAAAGATATTGGTAGCTTGAAGATACTTTTCCATCGTGAAACTAAAGAGATTTTAGGTATCCACGTGTTTGGTGAGCGTGCTGCTGAGATCATCCACATCGGTCAGGCAATCATGGAACAGAAAGGCGAAGCAAATACCATCGAGTACTTTGTGAATACGACCTTCAACTATCCAACAATGGCCGAAGCTTATCGCGTCGCAGCGCTGAACGGACTTAACCGTTTGTTCTAAACAAAGAACCAATAGGACTATTTGACCACCTGTAGGCCAAATACATAAACAGCAAGCCATGAGCTTGCTGTTTTTATTTAAACTACTGAATTATATAGTCATGCTAGCAATTAGATCATGATGTTCCAAATGCCACTTTACCTGCACAGCTTCTCTTTTTCGCTCCCTGAACTAATCTATCTAATCTATCTAAGCTAAGCGAGAAACTCCCCTTTCTTCCACTGAGAGATAAATAGAACACCAAGACCAATGCCGCGCATTGCCATAAAGCTCAACATTGCTAGCCACAGCGCATGGTTCTCTAAACCTGATGCTAAGTAGAAAATCGCAAAGAAACTGCAGGTGGCCACAAACATACTGTTACGCATATCTTTGCCTTTGGTAGCGCCCACGAAAATCCCGTCTAGCAAGAAGCACCACATAGAAATGAGCGGCATCGCAATCAGCCATGGCAGATACACCTCAGCCTGACTCTTAACCTCTGGAATTGTAGTAATCATATTAATCAAACTAGACCCAGCAATCGCGAACGCTATGGTCAGTACCAAACAAATATTGAAGCTCCAGAAGAAAGTGCCAATCAAAGACTGATTTAATTCTTCTTTATCTTTCGCGCCAATCGCCTTTCCGACCATAGCTTCCATTGCATAAGCAAAACCATCCATCCCATAAGAGATGATCATCAAGAAGCTCATCAATACCGCATTAGCCGCCACCACATCATCACCAAAACTTGCACCTTGGAAGGTCATAAAAGTGAAAGTCGCTTGCAGACAAAGCGAGCGCAGAAAGATATCGCGATTCAGTTTTACGAAACGACTCAAACCTTGGCTGGTTTTCTTAAGCAGCTCCCATGGAGATGGCAGTTGCCTCTTCATCCAGATTCGATAAACACAAATTAAGCCAAACGTTAGACCCGCATAGTCCGCTATCACCGATGCCAATGCCGCACCTTCAACTTGCCAGCCGAGGCCAATCACAAATACGATATCTAAAACAATGTTGGTGATATTAGTGATAATCACCATCCACATTGGCGCTTTAGCATTTTGGGTTCCGAGCAACCAACCTAAAATTACAAAGTTAGTTAGCGCAGCAGGCGCACTCCAGGCACGGATAGAGAAGTACTGCAGGCCATAATGTTTGACTTGCTCGCTGGCACTGCTCAATGAGAAAACCGCATCCGAAACAAAGCTGTGTAAAAGCAAAAAGACACCAGCAAACCCTAAGGCCATAGTCACGCCTTGCACAAAGACTAAACCAAGCTGCTTACCATCATTCGCACCATAAGATTGCGCGGCCAATCCAGTCGTCGACATACGCAGGAAACCAAGCAACCAGAAGGTCACACTGATCATGGTGCCGCCTAAGGCCACACCACCTAAATACCAAGAATGCTCTAGGTGACCGATAACTGCAGCATCAACTAAGCCCAGCAGTGGAACCGTAATATTAGAGAGAACCATCGGGATCGCGAGCAATAGCACTTTTTTGTGCATCGCCTGATTGGATAGCGTTTGAAAAATAGTTTGGGGATTAAATAGCTTCACGATCACCTCTTTGATTAGAGGCGATAGTTTAACCTAGTGGGTGGGCTTTCACTATGTTGTGGGGTTTTACTTATCTTGATACTTCTATTCAGCTACCTGCAAACAAAGTCGCTAGCACTACCACTTAACAAGCACTAACTGTGGCGTTAAGCGCTTTTTGACCTGAGAAATCTTACACAGTAATCGCTGCCACAATTTCCAACGATTGCATTGTTGATCAAGTGGAGAAAACGCTTTTACCCATTGCGCCCATGGCAGCCAATTAAGAACACTGTCTACTGGGGAAGATAAGCCATGTGCATATTTCCCTGAACCAAGCTTTTGCCCCAGAGCACTAGAGCTTTTGTCTCCAGCTAACACTAAACACGCGTGTGCATGAGTAAAGTAACGACTCAATGACTGAATAAAATATGCGGTTTGTTGTTCATTGCAATCGAGCAAAGCATGTTCACACACCACCATCACCGAGGCTTGTTCTGGGATGTTGAGCTCATCTAACCAAGTCAGATCGTCAACCGAACCACACTCCAAACGGTAGCGCTCATTCTTGTGAAACAGGCGTTGGCGCCAAACTAGATTTTCAGTTACATCCAATTCAACCCAATGACAGCGGCCATTATCTAAACGGTAGAAACGCGTATCGAGCCCCGCTCCAACATTAATGATCCAAGCATCTGGGTTATGAGATAAAAACTGCTGTACCTGAGAATCGCAAAGCTGAGTCAATGTTGCGTAGAGAAGTTGTTGTTGGTCGAGTTCACCGGTAAGACATTCCGGAGCTAGTTGGCAACGCTTGCAGGCTTGAGCTGCAATAGGGTCATAAACTAAGCCATCATCGGCAAGGCTTTCGCGGCTGCGAAACCAAAGATGTTGAACGAGATCCGTCGGAACTTGGAATTCCTGATGTGCAGACCCTTGATCAAAAGGAGCCTTTTGAACAGAAGAGCGCGGCTTAGGAATAAGCGGCTTCATTTGAAGTTTGGTTGGATTTGGCATCATCATCTTCCTTGTATCTCGACAAAGAAGATGATAATGAATATCAATTACAATAACAAGTTATTGAGAATAAATATCAATAAGCTGCTTGTAATGACTACATCCAGTCCGTGTTACGAATAATACCAACCGCAAGCCCTTCAATAGACAAGTGTTGGGATTCTAGATCGACATGGATTGGAGAAAACTCTTCATTTTCAGCGTGTAACAGCACCGTTGAACCTTTACGTTCTAGGCGTTTTACCGTTACATCATCATCGACACGAGCCACGACAACCTGACCATCGCGGACATCTTGTGTTTTATGAACAGCTAATAGATCACCGTCCATAATGCCGATGTCTTTCATACTTTCGCCATTTACACGAAGTAAGAAGTCAGCTTGTGGTTTAAACATGCCTGGATCAACTTGATAATGCATTTCTACATGCTCTTGAGCCAAAATAGGCTCACCAGCGGCAACCTGACCGATTAGTGGTAAACCTTGCTCTTCATTCGCTGCATCTTCAAGCAAAATACGAATACCACGAGACGCACCCGGGATAATCTCAATCGCTTCTTTACGAGCAAGAGCTTTTAAATGTTCTTCTGCAGCATTAGCAGAACGGAAGCCAAGTTCGCGCGCGATTTCTGCACGTGTCGGTGGCATACCGAAATCTTCGATCTTACTTTTGATAAGGTCAAAAACTTGTTGCTGGCGGGGCGTTAACGGCTTCATGATTCACCTGTCTTTTTATACAGTTGACTGTGAGTATATCCAGTAACTGAACAAAAGCAAAGCAATTGGTTGTTTTTAGTTCATTTTTAGCGAATTACAAAAACAAGATCTCTAGCCACACGTAACCCGCTAATACTAAACAGATAAAAACTGCAGCTGAGCCAACATCTTTCGCCATCCCAGAAAGCTCATGATGTTCACTACCGATTCGGTCAACGACCGCTTCAATCGCGGTATTGATCAACTCGACAACCATCACCAACACGACTGCTGAAATCATCAAGATTCTCTCAACTTGGCTTACATCTAAGTAAAACGCCAACGGAATAAGCACTGCGGCCATGAATACTTCTTGTCGAAATGCCGCCTCGTTTTTAAACGAGCTCGTGATGCCTTGCCATGAGAAGCCCGCCGCTTTCACGATACGTTTGAATCCGGTGTTTGATTTTTTGGTCATTTTTAACCCTATACTCAATCAGTCGATGAATGATTTTCCACAAACTTAACGGCAATATGACTATTTCCATTAAAAGGTTAGACCAGTTTCTGGTATTCTTGCATCGATTAAATTTACGCCTAGGCTTATCCCTATTTCACTCACAGGATTTATCCTTTTCATCATAGAAATAGAGATACGCTTGAGCACATTGAAATAACTATTGAGGCAGTGAACCTATATGTCTTCTGGACAATCTTTTTCACGTTCATTAATGAAGCTACCTTTATCCGTATTGGTAAAGGGCACATCAATTCCTTCAAACCCTGTTGAGGATTTGAACATTGATTTGAGCAAACCGATTGTATACGCCTTACCGTTTCGCTCAAGTGTAGACATTCTTACATTGCAAAAACATGCACTTGAATTAGGGTTACCTGATCCGTTGAGCAAGCTTGAAATCAATGGCAAATCACTGCAACGCTACGTTTTTATCTCTTCTCGCAAAACTCTACTGCAAGACGATGATTATGTACCAAGCTCATCAATTGAAGTCTTCTCTGAGCTGCTTTCACTGCATGCTGAAGACTCTGATCTCGACGTCCAAGTTATCCCTGCCACTGTATTGTGGGGTCGTAAACCAGGTAAAGAGAATAACCAGAAACCTTACCTACAAGCAATGAACGGCTTAGAGAAATCAAAAGCGGTATTACTGGCAGGTCGTGACTGCTTGGTTCGCTTTAGTCCTGTGGTTTCTCTACGTTACATGGCTAACTCACACGGCACCGACAACACCATCGCACACAAACTGGCGCGCGTGGCACGTATTCACTTTTCTCGCCAAAAACTTGCAGCATCAGGCCCTAACCTGCCAAGCCGCCAAGCTCTGTTTGACCGCCTACTAAAATCTGAAGCGATCAAAAAAGCGATTGAAGACGAAGCACAAGCAAAGAACATCTCGATCGAGAAAGCGAGCAAAGAAGCTCAAGACATCATGGACGAGATCGCTGCGAACTTCTCTTACTCACTAATCAAGCGCGGTGAGAAGATTCTTGGTTGGTTGTGGAATAAGTTGTACCAAGGCCTGCATATCAGCAACGCTTCAACGGTTCGTAAGCTAGCTCAAGACGGTCACGAGATTGTTTACGTGCCTTGTCACCGTAGCCACATGGATTACTTACTGCTTTCTTATGTGCTTTATCATGAAGGCATGGTGCCTCCGCACATCGCTGCGGGTATCAACCTCAACTTCTTCCCTGCCGGTCCTATTTTCCGTCACGGCGGTGCGTTCTTTATTCGTCGTAGCTTCAAAGGTAACAAACTGTACTCTACGATTTTCCGTGAATACCTAGCCGAACTGTTCGCTAAAGGTTACTCAGTTGAGTACTTCAGTGAAGGTGGTCGTTCTCGTACGGGTCGTCTACTGCAAGCAAAAACGGGCATGCTAGCGATGACCATTCAAGCAATGCTGCGTGGTATGAACCGTCCTGTAACTTTGGTTCCTGTGTACATCGGTTATGAACACGTAATGGAAGTAGCTACTTACGCCAAAGAGCTGCGTGGTAAGCGCAAAGAGAAAGAAAATGCGAGCCTTGTGATTCGTACTCTGCGTAAGCTGCGCAACTTTGGTAAAGGTTATGTGAACTTCGGTGAGCCGATCCAACTAAACCAATACCTGAACGAGCACGCACCGGAGTGGACAAAAGACATCGATCCTATGGGCACCAGCAAACCACAATGGATGAACCCTGTGGTTAACGATCTGGCGACTAAGATGATGACGCACATTAACGATGCAGCAGCGACCAATGCACTGACACTTTGTGCAACGGCGTTACTGGCTTCAAGACAGCGTGCATTGTCTCGTGATTCTTTGGTTTCTCAGATCAACTGTTACCTGTCTCTGCTTAAGAACGTACCTTACTCTGATACATTTACGGTACCAAAAGACAGCGCTGAAGATCTGGTAAAACACGCTGAATCGCTGAACAAGTTCCTAATTGAATCAGACTCAATGGGCGACATCATTTCGCTAGACCGTCACCAGTCAATTCTGATGACCTACTACCGTAATAACATCATTCATTTGTTTGCTCTACCATCATTAATTGCTCAGATGACCATTCGTCAGCACGGCCTAACCATTGACACGATTCAAGAGAACGTTGCTGCTATCTACCCGTTCTTGAAGAAAGAGTTGTTCTTAAGCTACGACGAAGATCAGCTTGAAAGCGTGGTGGCGAACATCATTGAAGAGCTTGTTGGCCAAGGTATGCTTGTGGTGTCGGACAACCAAGTCACCATCAACCAATCAAACAGCCAAGCACTGATGCTGTTAGGCCGTACGATTTCAGAAACGCTACAGCGCTACTCTATTGCTTTGAACCTATTGGCAGAAAACCCAGATCTGGATAAATCTGATCTTGAGCAGAAGAGCCAAGACATCGCACAACGACTGGGGCGTCTACAAGGCATTAATGCACCAGAGTTCTTCGATAAAGGCGTGTTTGCGTCGATGTTCGCAACCTTGAAACAGCAGCAATATTTGGATAACGATGGTAACTGCGATTTAGAAAAGACTCAGCAATTCGCTAAGCTTCTTTACTCAATGCTTTACCCAGAGGTCCGTCTGACGATTCAAGAGAGTATCCACCAAGCAGAGTAATCGCTTGGTTAGCAATTGCTTTAATCACTAGACTGAACACGATCAAAAAAGGCACCCATTGGGTGCCTTTTTATTGAGCGTTCGTTTAGCAAAAAACTCATACTTACCAGAAGGTAATGAATAAGCCTGCTGTCACTGCCATTCCAACATAATTGTTGTTTAGGAAAGCTTGGAAACATAAGTCTCGATCACGGTGGCGCATCAGATGTTGTTGATACACAAACAAGCCCCCCGCAACCAGCAGTGCCCAATAAAAGGTATCTCCTAATTGGTAATGCATGCCTAACGCTATTAACATCGCCAGTGTCACTAGCTGTAAGAAGCCAACGATAAGCTTGTCGAAACGACCAAATAAAATGGCGGTCGATTTGATACCAATTTTTAAGTCGTCATCTCGGTCAACCATTGCATATTGTGTGTCGTAGGCAATCGTCCACAACGCATTGATAATGAAAATAAACCAGACCACACTAGGTAGCTCATTAGTTTGCGCCGCCCAAGCCATTGGGATAGCCCAACTAAACGCTAAGCCGAGGAACAACTGTGGAAGGTGCGTAAAACGCTTCATAAAAGGATAAATGAAGGCTAAGCCAACACCGATAACAGAAAGTTTAATCGTCAGCGGATTCATGGTTAGCACCAGTAAGAACGAAACCATGGCTAGCACTAAAAAGAGCAGAATAGCTTCCTTACTGGAAACCAAACCGGAAGGTAATGGACGCTGCTTGGTGCGTTTTACATGACCATCCACTTTACGGTCAGCAAAATCATTGATCACACAGCCAGCTGAACGCATCAATACCACGCCAAGTACGAAAACAACCAAGACATCAAAATCAGGCATGCCTTGCGCGGCGATAATCAGCGACCATAAGGTCGGCCAAAGGAGTAACAGGGTACCAATCGGGCGATTCATTCGCGTTAACTGCCAATACGCCTTCGCTTTGGTGGCAAACATTTACACACTCTCCTTAGAGTAAATGGGTGATGTTGGCAAAAACAGTTCTGCCACAAGCATCGGTTTATGGTTCATCCATAATCGAGAACGACGCGCGAGCAGTCGCTCATCGCCTGCGATAACCCAACCGACTTGCAGCGCATCTCGCTCCACGTTCTCAGCGCTGAACACGGTTAAACCAAGTGGGACATTACCTTGTTGAGAAAGGTCAGAGTGCTGATGATCTTCTAATGTGACTCGAGGAATCAAGGTTCGCCCTAACACCCACGGCTCATCATCACCCTTCAAAATCACTTTACGCAGTAAGCAATCAAACGATGATAAAAGAAGTTCCTCGTCCTGTTGTAGCATTGAGCGTTCTACAACTTGATTATGAAGCAACTCAACAGACAGGTGCTGACAGCTCTTGCCCAACTTGCGGGAAAGAGAACCTTGCTCCAAAAGCCACTCTCTGGTGATTTTATTAGGAAAATCAAATGTTTCTGTACTTTGCCAATCTACATTCATTAACGAATTAAGATACAGCGATATTGGCTGATTCATACTAGTATTCAATAGGTGACTTTACACGTACAATAAAGCTTCAACTTTCGAACAAAATTAAAGCGTTCTTCGAATTGTAAACGTATTTAGATTTAGACCGCTCATTGTAACAAGACTAATGCGTTTCGAATATCGCGAATAAACTAAAGAAAAGTCACAAATATGCACAAACGTTATGTAGCCCAAATATTTCTTGCGATTACCCTACTCTTTTCAGCATCAAGTTTCGCTGAAGAGGAATCGGCACCCAAACTAGCCTACTTCACGCTAGAGCCTGACCTGACCACCAATTTTTACACTAAAGGTAAAAAACTGGGCTACATTCAGGTTCGCCTCGATATTATGGTTGCGAATAGTAACGACTTGGCAGCCATTGAGCACCACCAACCACTGATTCGTGATGCTGTGATTGAATTGCTCGGTAAACAAAACGAAGAAACCATTAAGTCTCTATCTGGTCGTGAAGATTTAAGAAAAACCTTAGTTGAACATCTCAACAAGGTATTGCTTCCTGAAACAGGCAAAACCCTCATTGCTGACCTACTGTTTACCAAATACCTTTATCAGTAATAATGATGTAAAAACGAATCCAAATAAAAAAGCGGCTCATCTGGCCGCTTTTTTTTGTCTCTATTATTTAGCTGCTGCCAAAAAGCATCTACTCACTTCGTGCTGAACTCGGTGCTTTCATAGCATCAATCCAACCAATAATGACACCAGCGGCTAGGCCAGCCAAATGAGCGGTGTTTGCAATGGCCATGAACGGTTGCATGTACCCAAGCACTAGCCACACCAACATAAAGCCGACGATCTGTCTTGGAATGCCTAAACCAAGCTGAGGGGCTTTTGCACCCACCACCCATAGATAGCCAACCAAGGCATACACAACACCAGACAAACCACCGAAATTCGCCCCTTCAACCCAGTACTGCCCAGCCCCTGAAAGCGCAGAAGAGACAGCAAAGATCTGAAGTAGCTTGAGGCTACCTAGTTTTTTCTCAATGTCCCCACCTAACTGCCACCACCACAAAATATTAAATGCGATATGCATAACAGAGAAGTGCAGAACAGCATGGCTTAACCAACGCCACAATTGCCATTGTTGTCCGTCAACCGCAGGGAAATGTAGGGCGTTGAAAATAGCTTGACCAAAACCGACTTGCTGCAGTGCAAAAATCACCACACACACCAACATCAGGCTGAGTGTCACTGGGCCCGCTTTGGCTTTTATCATGCCCATAAAACTTGGCGTGTGATAATGAAAGTTGCTCTTTCTGGTCTCTGCCATGTCCCAAGATGCTGCTTGATAGCGCTTATGATTAGGTTCCGACAGGAAACGATTGAGCTCGGCCTCGGTTTCAACTTGATATTGACCATCAAGAAGCCAAAGAGCAAAACGCCCTTCTCCCTCAGGTGACATCTGAATAGGGATCTGACGAGAGGCCATATAATCAATAAACGCTTGAGCAAGACGTGGATTGTCTAACACCATCAATCTAATCATTGTTACTTCCTATTCATGCTATGAGAGATGCTTGAAGCGGTTCAAGTGATAAAGGCTATTAACCCGCGATCACTGGAAGTTCAGCACGATGCCAAGCTTCAAATCCACCATCAACACTATATACCTCTTCAAAGCCTTGGTTCACTAAATATTGTGCCGCACCTTGGCTACTAATACCGTGATAACACATCACTAAGATTGGCTGTTCGAACTCAACCTCATCCATGAACGACACCATGGTATCGTTAGTAAGATGGTAAGCGGTTTTTGAGTGAGCTACCGCAAAAGACTGCGGGTCACGTATATCGACAAGTCGAGCTTCGCCTTGTTCAATAAGGGCTTGAGCACCTTTAACATCGATATGTTTAAACTGGTCCATGACTTTCTCTTTTATACTGATTTACTTTGCTGCCATTGTAACCTATCCCAAGGCTAACAATCACATCCACTTAATAAGGTTATCCACCAGCGATCACTTTTACACCATTTGTGGATAAACCTGTGAATTGCGTGAATAAAGTGCTTTTTTTAAAATAGATCCACAACATGTAGTAATGATCCTGATCTAGCTGTGGGTTAACTGAAACATATCCCCACTCGAAAAACCCCTTCAAAGCCTTACTACACCCTGCTTTTAGACAGCTGACGAATAAACTTCTCACAGAGTTATCCACAAAATCACTTTGCAAATTTCGATCGCAAAAATTGAGAAATCGATCCAAAACAAAAAGGCCGAGATCTCTCGATCTCGGCCTTTTCAAAATTCAGCTATTTGTTAGCTCTACTAGAAAGTAGAAGCTAGATGCTAGATGCTATTAGAAATCGCCAACGGCTTGTTTCAATTTCTTCATCGCATTCTTTTCTAACTGGCGAACACGCTCTGCAGAAATGCTGTAGGTATCCGCTAAGTCTTGCAGTGTCGACTTATTATCATCTAACCAACGTGAGCGCACAATGTGCTGGCTGCGTTCGTCTAAGCTCTTCAATGCGAGTCCTAGGCGATTGTTGGTGTGTGATTCCCAGTTCGCCGCTTCAACCGTTTCAGCAACGTCTGATGCTTTGTCTTCTAGGTAGTAAACTGGAGCCGTGTAAGCAGAACCACCGTCATCGTCATCCATCGGAGCTTCAAACGTAGCATCTTGTGCCGCTAAGCGAGATTCCATCTCACGAACTTCTGAAGGCTCAACACCCAACTCACGTGCAACCGTCTCAACTTCGCCGTTATTGAACCAACCTAAACGCTTTTTAGACTTACGAAGGTTAAAGAACAATTTACGTTGTGCTTTCGTTGTTGCGATCTTAACGATACGCCAGTTACGCAAAACGTACTCATGAATCTCAGCTTTGATCCAGTGAACAGCAAAAGAGACTAGACGAACACCAACTTCTGGATTGAAGCGCTTAACAGCCTTCATCAAGCCGATGTTACCTTCTTGGACGAGATCAGCCATTGGTAGCCCGTAGCCAGAGTAGCCTCTTGCAACGTGCACCACGAATCTTAGGTGGGAAAGGATCAAGCCTTTCGCAGCGTCGATCTCACCTTTGTAATGTAATCGCTCTGCAAGTCCACGTTCCTCATCAGGAGTCAGCATAGGGTAGCTGTTCGCTGAGCGGATATAGCTATCTAAACTATCTTGTGTGACTAAAGCCATTTGATACGCTTGGTTTGCCATTCGGTTCCTCATCAATCTCTGATCTGGAGTAATACATCTATTAAAACCCGACAATCTTGAACCTAAAATGAACAGGTTTCAAGGAGGGGGAAGTAATTATGCATAATCAATTCGTCTATACAAGGCAAAAACTGGTTAAGAACTGCCTATTTTTCGTATAAATATGACTCTATTCACCTAAACTGGTTCAATTTCTTTTAGGTGACGCTGTGCAGAAAGCTTCGCAGCCACACTACCAAGCAGGGTTCCGACGATCAAAAGTAATAAAGACTCATCCCAACTCAGGCCAATTAAGCGGAAATGGCTATCATAAAGCTGAGCCAAATCATCCACTGCACTATTGAGCAATACGGTAATCAATGCCGTCATTACCCAAGCACTAATCGAACCTAAAACGCCAAACCACATCCCAGCATAAAGGTATGGTCGAAGAATGTAGCTGTCGGTAGCACCAATCAGCTTCATGGTTTGAATCTCGTCTTTATGCGCCAACACATTAAAGCGTAATGTATTGCCAATAATCAAAAATACCGCGCCCAACATCAATACCGTTAGGGTAATAACGATGACCGCTGCTAATGCTTTGATCGCATCTAATCGAGCTAACCAATCTTCGTCTAAACGAACATCAGTCACTAGCTCTTGTTTTTTAACGTTGCTTGCTAATTCTTTGATTAAGACATCACTGTGCACGCTTGGCGTAATCACCAACACACCTGGCAATGAATAATCATCTAGGATAGTCAGGGCATCTTCAAAACCAGAATACTGGCTTAGATCCGCAAGCCCTTGTTGCGGTGAAATATATTCCACCAGCTCGACTTGATCCCAACTTTCAATTTCATCCTTAAGCACCATTACTCTCGGCTCAGGAATACCATCCTCTACATAAGCACTTATTTGTGACGGGCTGGTGACATCTTGAGCCACTTCACCAACGTTCTTGCCCAGTAGGTACAAACAAGCTGGCATCGCTAAAGCCATTGAGATCACCGCAAGGGTCAACAAGTTGCCCAACGGACGTTGCCACATTTGCGAGAACGATGACTTAGCTTGTTTCCAATGAACAACAAAGAAGCCGTCGCTTGAAGCGCGGTTTGCTGCTCGATTGGATTGAGGTTTCTTAATGCGCTTATTCGCGGCCATAGTCTTCAACCTCACTCAAAAAGCCTTGGTTTAACTCAAGATGACGGTACTGAGGGCGAGTGTTCACTAACCCGATATCGTGCGTCGCTAGGATGATCGTGACACCTGCGCGGTTGAACTCTTCAAACAAACGTAATACACGGTTAGATAATTCAGGATCGAGGTTGCCGGTCGGCTCATCCGCTAAAAGCAGAGTTGGACGGTTAACCACAGCGCGAGCGATACCCACGCGTTGCTGCTCACCACCAGAAAGCTGGCTTGGCAAACAACGGGCTTTGTCTAGTAAGCCGGTTTTATCCAACGCAGCACTGACTCGGCGTTTTATTTCATTTTCAGAAATAGATTCAATACGCATAGGCAGTGCGACGTTATCAAAAATCGAGCGATCCATCAGTAGGCGATGGTCTTGAAAGACAATCCCGATGTTACGACGTAAGAAGGGGATGTCTTTAGCTGGAATACGAGTGATATCGTGATCGTTAAACCAAACACGTCCGTCAGTTGGACGCTCGATGGCGCAGATCAACTTCAGCAAGGTACTTTTACCAGCTCCAGAGTGCCCACCCAAAAAAGCCATCTCTCCACGTTTAAGGTGAAAGTCCACTTTTTGGAGCGCTTGTCGTCCGCCTCGGTAGGCTTTGCTCACTTGCTGAAATTTGATCACCGAAAATTCCTCTTACGATCACTCATATCAAATTTAAAACGGTAGCAGGTTAAGGATAAACCACTTTGCTACTCGCGTTACTCTTCGCGGCTAAATAGTGCTTCAATAAAGTCTTTAGACTCAAATGGACGCAGGTCATCAATGCCTTCACCCACACCAATGTAGCGGATTGGAATCTGGAACTGGTCAGCAATTGAGAAAATCACGCCGCCTTTCGCCGTACCATCTAGCTTAGTGAGCGTAATACCCGTTACTGGTGCCACGTCACTGAACAGCTTCGCTTGGCTGATAGCATTCTGACCGGTACCTGCATCTAGCGTTAACATGATTTCGTGCGGTGCAGAGTCATCAATCTTCTTCATTACACGAACAATCTTACGCAGCTCTTCCATCAAGTTGCTCTTGTTCTGCAAACGACCTGCAGTATCGGCAATCACGACATCAACACCACGCGCTTTCGCGGCTTCAATGGCATCGTAGATAACAGACGCGCTATCGGCACCTGTGTGCTGAGCGATCACAGGAACATTATTACGTTGACCCCAAACCTGAAGTTGTTCAACCGCTGCCGCACGGAAGGTATCACCCGCCGCCAACATCACTTTCTTGCCTTCACTTTGGAATTGTTTAGCCAGCTTACCGATGGTGGTTGTCTTACCGACACCGTTCACACCAACCATTAAAATAACGTAAGGTGTTTTAGTCGTATCAACAACCAGTGGCTGTTCCACTTGGCTTAAGATATCTGCCATCTCTTCTTTGAGCAGACCATATAGAGCTTCACCGTCTTTTAGGTCATTACGAGATGCTTTTTCTGTCAGATTTTCAATGATCTTAACCGTGGTATTCATACCCACGTCTGCAATCAGAAGTTGCTCTTCTAGTTCTTCAAACAGATCTTCATCGATTTGTTTACCCTTGAACAAGCCAAAGAAGCCAGCACCGATGTTTGCTTTAGTGCGGCTAAGGCTACGCTTAAGGCGCGCAAAGAAGCTTTCTGTCGGCTTATCTTGAACTTCTTCAACCTGAGCTTGAGGAACAGCAACTTCTTCCTGTTCTGCTTCTGCTTCTGCTTCTGCTTCTGCTTCTGCTTCTGCTTCTGCTTCTGCTTCTGCTAGGACAGGTTGCTGCTCTTCTTGAGTCTCTTCAAGCGCTTGATCTGATTCAGCAAGCTCAGATTCAACTGACTGAGGTTCAGTTGGCTTAGCTACTTCAGCTTCAGCCTCGACTTGTGATTCAACTTCAGTTTGATCTTCAACGTTTTCTACGTTCGCTTCATTCTGAGTTTTTGGGCTTTGTTCTTCGTCACCAAAACCAAGCCACGATAATAATCCGCGCTTCTTTTTTTCCGTCATCAGAGGAGTTTCCTAGATCTACTAATTAGCTGTATTGACTTAATACACGTCGACTCTTTGCTATTGTTATACAATACAAGCTTGTACAAACGAATAGTAAAGAAAAATGACAAAGCAGTGATAAGTTTGCTTTTAGCTTGATACACTTTGTCATTGCAAATTTATTTAATACTCGAACCCACTTAAATTGGGCTCGGTATAGTATCACTTTATTAGCGGTCAAAAAATCTATGGTAAGACGTCGCCAGCAAAACACATCACAAAAAAAGCCATCCGGAGGCTTTGTTCGAATTATTAGTGGCTCATGGAGAGGTAGAAAGCTACCTGTTCATGATTTAGAAGGATTACGCCCAACCATTGACCGAGTAAAAGAGACACTCTTTAACTGGGTGGCTCAAGATATCCCACATTCAACTTGCTTGGATGTATTTGCCGGTTCTGGCGGTCTAGGTTTTGAAGCAGCTTCTCGCCAAGCAAAAATGGTGACACTGCTCGAAATGAATCAAAAGGCAGCCAAACAGCTTTCTGATAACGCGAAAGAGCTCAAGGCAGACAACATCAGTGTCGTGAATACTGATGCTATCTCTTTCCTTAAGAAGCCAGGTACTCCTTACGATATGGTTTTCCTTGATCCACCATTTCGTAAAGGCTTACTTGCAGAAACTGTACAACTGCTTGAGAGCAATGGCTGGTTGGCAGATAACGCCATCATTTACGTCGAGACAGAAAAAGAGCTGCAGCTTGAGGCTATGCCAGAGAACTGGGAATTGCATCGCGATAAGACCACTGGCCAGTCTAGCTACCGACTGTTTAATCGAACCACTGAAGAATAGGAGTTATTGAATGAAGTTCTTACTTCCACTAGCAAAAGTAGCCATCGCCTTTGTTTGGTTTATCTTAATCGTAAATATTTTCTATCCATTCCCGGGTAATGCTGCGATTGCGCTTTATATCATGACAGCGTTCTTGTTCTTCATGCACGGCCTGCAGATGCTGATTTTTATCGGTGCATTCGGCGATAAGATCGAAATGTCACGTTGGGAGAAGTGGTCAATATTGATTTTCGGAGTCTTTGCCCTCCTCGATATCCGACGCAAGCACATGATGTAATCAAGCTTAAGCTCAGATATAAAACGCTTAGCTACAGAAAACATCATGACAGAAACAGTAGAGACAAAAACGCCGCTCATTTGAGCGGCGTTTTTTTATTCAGCAATGATAATGATGTTAGCCCATGTAGCCTTTCACACCATCTAGGAACATTTGCGTCGACAACATAACCAGCAACAAGCCCATCAAGCGTTCGATGGCTTTAAGGCCTCGCTCACCCAGTACTCGCAGGAAGAAACCATTAAACATCAGAATAAAGAAGGTCGCGCCCCAAGCCAGCATCACTGCGCCTGAAAGCTCTAACATGTTGTCAGGGTGCTGTGTCGACAACAGAATCAATGCCGCAATCACTGAAGGGCCAGCAATCATAGGGATCGCCATCGGCACGATAAACGGTTCTTCACCCGCCGCTAGGCCGGTAATACTGCCCGCACTTGGGAAAATCATCTTAATCGCGATGATGAACAGAATAATACCGCCAGAGATACTCAAGGTTTCAGGCTGCACGTGCAGGAAGTTCATAATGCTTTGGCCAGCAAACAAGAACAACAGCAGGATAATCAGTGCAAACATCAGTTCACGAACAAGAACAATACGGCGACGCTTCGGATCAATATGCTTAAGGATAGAGAGCACGATTGGTAGATTGCCGAGCGGATCCATAATAAGAAACAGCATGGTCGCTGCAGATAAAATTTCCATAAGTTTGTCTCGAAAAGCGTAAGTGCGCGGAGTATAGCAGTCTCAACATTGATTTTCGAACGCAGTAATAAAAGGATTAACCTATGTAATTAGAGGGGAATTTTTCGAGAGCAAATAGAAAGGAGAAAAGTAAAAAGATAATTTAAGAGTGAAGCCGAAACGTCGCACCCACTCTTCTTATCTATAAAAGCCAAAAGGCTCAAAAACCAGTTGTTACTCGAGATTAGTGGTTACACACACGTTCGCGATTGGTGCAAAGTTTGTCATCAATAACCACGACCTTTTCCATCTTCAGGAAAAATTTCAGCAAGCCATCCAAATCCAGACCATTTAGCTTACACGTATGGAAGCGAGCTTCTGCGCCGTAAGTCTGAGCGAGCTCTTGCGTCAACTCTTCACGAGTCAGGGGCTTTTCACTCAGTAGGTTTAAAACGTTGTGTGCATGAATTTCGGTAGTCATAACTCTATCTCATGTTTAATGAAGTAGACGTAGAGTACCTACTTTCATCTTAACTGCCTTGATGTAGCTCAGAATTAAGCTAGCTCTACCCTAAATGGTAAGGGAAGCAACAATGAGAGCGTGCGCGAGAAAGTAACTGCCCGTCACCCAAAAATAGGCACCTTTGATTGGGCTACGATAGAAATTTAGCGCATACGCCAGTGCCGAAAGTAGTAACACGCTACAGCCAGCAAAACCAACCGCATGTGACAATTGAGGATCAAGCAACCAGAGCTCACCAGAAGCCCATGCAAGCTGAATAAGCACGATACCCATGATAACCACAGGAAAGACGAGTTTGTCTAAGCGAGGCAGAAGTAAGAAGAAAGCAACGACACAAGCCGCTAATAGGAGCGCGAACAACCACCAGACCATTTCTCCTGATAGCTGTAACCAAAATGCTTTGCTGTAACAGAGCTGAGCCAATAAGAAGCACACAAAATGCAAAGGACGCTTTTGAGTAACCGTATGAAGGACATCTGCGATTGCAGAGATCGCCAACCCAGCGACTATCCAATAGGTAAAGTCAGAAACGACAGATTGAGTTAAAGCAATGGTCGCCAATAATACAAAGGTAAATACCTTATACGACAAGGCCTGACCGATATGTCCATGTTTCGTTCCTGCTATTGCTCCGATACCAGATAAGGAAACCGCCAACCAACTCCACATACCATTTGCCCCATTGCTTTAAATCGTCGCCAGTCTAGGCACACGAGTGTTGATGTAAAGCCTCAGCCCCTCAAAATTGGATCTTGATTACGCTTCCACTAAAAAGAGCCTCTTTAGATTGAAGTCGTAACAATTACTATGATGACTATGATGACTATGGCTATTCTTTTAAAACTAGAGCGATTCATCGACAAACTTATTTAAATTGGCATTAGAGCGTCCAGACTTGAATTTTAGTCACTTCTAACCTATGGACTCCTTATAAAACCCCCATATATCATCAAATACCGCACTTGAAATTTAAAAAATATCGTATTTAAGGTTAATTATAACAACAACTTAAACAAACAAATCCAGAGTTAACAGGGAAACGAAAACACCACATCACTCTAGACTTATAAAGTAAGTGGCTTGCTTTCTTAAAACCCAACTTTGTCAGGTTTTTTCAAGTCCTCTGTAAAACCCCCCACAAAAAACAACCCGAAAAATAAAAAATAGAACAAAATCAAAGCCAGAAACCACCAACCCCTATTAATACAGTTTAACAACCTTTAACAATATAAATTACACAAAATGACCATTATAAAACAACAACTTAGATCAAAAAAGTATAAACATGAAGCACAACGTATAAAATAAGAACACACCAAAAAACACAGTTAAACACACCCAAACAAGCCAAAAACCAATAGTTTTCTACTACTTTTAAAGCTTTCGAAAGTAATTCTTGATCTAAACCTATAAGTAGTGCTATTCTTTAAAACATAGCGAGAGACAACCAAATTTAGGAGTAGTGTTATGATTTCATCTTCGCAAAGACAAGGACTTGTAATGATCGCGGTAGTTGTAGGTCTAATGACACTACCGATGATGTACTAAGCAAGTTACAAATAAAAAAAGGGACGCCATGAGCGTCCCTTTTTTTGTTCAATTTTTTCACTTCGAAAACAGATGCAGTGTTAGCACATCCCAGTTCGCATAATAGAAACCCGCGGCTGCTAAAGTCATTGCCATCATCAGTAAGATCGCAACTCGCCAGATAAAACGACCACTACGTGGAGTCAGCTCCTTCTCACAGTCGTTACACATCATGATGAACTTATGTTGGTCTTCCAACTTAGCCTCATGTTCATTGACTACCTTATTACGACACGTTGCGATATAACGCAGCTTGCTCACCATATCGTGCGGTAGCCTTTCTTCACAGCTTGTTATAAGCTCATGCAATCCTTCGCCTTCGGCATGATATTGAAGCCTCAATAACTTCTCTATATTGCGAGTTCTTGTCACCACTTTTTCAATATCGGTCATCTTGGCCCTCCCACTCCACACTATAATTCTAGTCGAGCATTCCCTTATTTTTATACAAATTTACTGATATTTACGTGAGAAAGAGACAATAAATAACAATGCTTTATCCCAAACAAGCCACTAAATGTGATGTCTGCCGAAAAATAATCAGCTTGGCTTACAACAGTTCACGAATAACAGCTTTAAACACATATCCCTATTGTTTGAAAGACTAGAATAACCATCACGACTACATGGAGGTTATATGCCTAATTCACTCTTTTTTGCCATCTTTGCACTTGCTGGTCTAGCGGCTTGGGTATTTATTGGTTTCTATCGAAAACACTCGCAAGGTGAAAATGCGCCAGAAAAGAAAGTGAATGTCACGGTGTTAGACAAACAATCCATCGACCTTCCTGACGCAGAACCTGGCCAAGAAGATCAAGAGTACTGGATTTACGTTCAACGTGGTGTCGTTGGTCCAAAACGAGAATTCCAAGTCGGCATCCACTACTTCCACGCCCTTAACCCTGGCGACAAAGGAACCTTAACCTACCAAGGCGATAAGTTCTTACACTTTGCGTTGAAGCGCTAAACGTCAGCCGCTTCAACTGCCTCCCCTAAGTAATCGATCAGACAGCCTTAGCACTCACCGCTAAGGCAATAACCAACTTGTTTTCTCTGACTTAGCGACCAACCAGCTCATCCATAACGCACCAGCTCCGCTGATCACGATCCATAGGGGAATAACCCAAGCAGGGTGTCCTTGGTACCAACCGAATTCTTTCATTGGCCATAAGAAAATCGGGTGCAGCAGATAAATACCTAAGCTGTGTTTACTGATAAAACCAACCACTTGATTGCTCTTCTCAGACAACCCTTCACCATAGTAACGGCACACCATGAACACCATGCTCGCCGCTAATACGGTATTCAACGTCTTGTAAGATAACCAACGCCCTACTGTGTACTCTTCTGCTACCAAGCTTGCATCAACCACCATGTAAACCGTAGTCAGTAACGCTAACCCACCAAGTAACACACTCACGCCAACTGTCATCTTGTTAAGTGGCACAATCTTATACAGCAAGTAACCCAATGGTAAGTACCCGGTGTACAACCACAATTCGTGGCTCCAAGGGCCATCGATTTTCAGTAAGAACAGTAATGTTGTGAACAACCATACCGCCGTAAAGGCATAGACCGATTTATCACCGTACTTTCTGACCATGATCTGCAAGAACGGAATAACAAAGTAGAGTGGGATAAAGTAATAAAAGAAGCCAAGGTGATAGTAGGTATAGTGATGATAGCTATTGAGTAGCACATCCCAACTAACGTCAGCATCAAAGCCCATCGCAGACCAACCCGATAGGTAGGTATAGAAAAGCGACCAGACAATGAAAGGGATCAGCACCTTACCCAGACGACGCTTGAGGTAGTACTTGGCGTCAAACGGGCGCTGATCACTCAGCATCAGAGCACCAGTAATCAATATGAACACCGGCACCGCCCAACGACTAAAACCGTTCACCGTAATGGCGGTCAGCCATTCACCGAAAGGAATGGTGCCTAATTCATTCCGATAAGGCGCCAAAACATGAATCGCGATAACTGCTATGGCCGCGACACATCGTGCTAAATCAAAAAAGAGAATTCGCTGCTTCATGTAAATGCCTGATTAATATTCAATCATTCTACTATAGCAATAAAAAAGCTGACCGGAATAAATACCAAGTCAGCTTAGTGTTAAAGGAGAGGCTTATCGCGAATTTAGCTATTGCGAATGAGCCTATGCGGCAGAAACTTGTGTCACCTTAGGCAAGCAAAGAGAGATCACCGTAGTTATCGCTAAAAACGCGAAGGATACCCACAAACACGCAGACAAACCGGCCATTTGAAATACTAACCCTGATAGAATTGTACCAATCAAACGGCCCATTGCATTCGCCATGTAATAGAAACCGACATCAAGAGACACACCATCACCTTTCGCATAACTCACAATTAAGTATGAGTGCAATGATGAATTCACCGCGAAGATGGCACCAAACACCATCAAACCACCGATGATGACTAACTCTGGTTGCCAACCGATCTGTACCGCGTAAGCAATACCGGCAGTCACGATAGCCAACGCACCCGCCCATAATAGCGCCGCATGCCCATCTGGCACCTTGCCTTGAGCTTTACCAGTAATCTTAGGTGCGATGCCCTGTACAAAGCCATAAGCGATGGTCCAAGCCGCTAAGAAGCCACCTACCCATGAGTGGTCCCAGCCAAACACGCTACCTAGATAGATCGGCAGAGCAATCACAAACCACACGTCACGGGCACCGAATAGGAACATACGAGCCGCAGACAAGATGTTGATGGATTCAGATTTAGAGAAAATCTGCTTAAACTTGGGCTTGGTTTTCGCTTTACCCATGTCCGCTTCCAAGCTCATCAAACTTCCGATGAACACCAATGTCAGCACAGCAGACATCGCAAGCACTGCGTATTGGAAACCAATCGTCGAAAGCAGCAAACCACCAATAAAGAATCCTGCACCTTTCAATGCATTCTTAGAGCCGGTTAGAATCGCAATCCACTTATAAAGCGCACCTTGCTGTTCATCAGGGACTAAGGTTTTGATTGAGCTCTTGGCACTCATCTTATTAAGATCTTTGGCGATACCAGACAAAGCCTGCGCCGCCATTACCCAAGGAATGGTCAACATGGCTGATGGCACCGCGAGCATACCCAAGGCGACGACTTGCATCCCTAAGCCGATGTTCATGGTCTTATTGAGTCCAAGACGCGCCCCTAACCAGCCACCGATTAGGTTGGTCACCACACCAAAGAATTCATAGAAAAGGAACAGTGAGGCGATTTCTAGTGAACTGTAGCCAAGGTCGTAAAAATACAGAACCACCAGCATGCGAAGTGCACCATCAGTAATGGTGAAGTTCCAGTAGTTGAAAGTCACCAACATATATTGGCGAACGCTTTTGCTTAGGTTTGCGAACATAACATCACACCTATAAAAACGGAGAAAAGCGAAGTAAGAAGAGTAGATAGAGCTTTTGGATCATGATGTTCCAAAAGCTCTTGTAACTGCTAAGTGAGATGTTACTGAGCAGCAACACCTTGAATGTAGTCAACCTGAATTGACTTAGTAAACGCGCCCGGACGAAGTGATTGTACTTCTTGAACAATCTTACTCAGATCCCAACTCTTCTCTAACAGCAGGTGTGCAGCCAGCAAACCAGTACGGCCAGAACCGCCCATGCAGTGCATCGCTACCTTGCCGCCGTTATCCACCACTTGGTGTAGCGCTGGGCTCGCCGCCCGCCATTTCGCAGAAAAATCAGCACCCGGTGCACAGTCGTCTTCAATCTCGATTTGGAACCATTGCATGCCTAGTGCTTGCGCTTTCTCGCCTAGCTCAGATACGTTCTTGCTCGCCAGTTCTTCACTGTCTAGAGCCGTCACAATCGCTTCTACGCCTTGTGCTTTAAGTTGTGCTAGAGATGCACCTAAGTCAGCATCTTTGGTGCCTGGGCACGGAGTAAGTACTAATGCACCAGTTTCTAGATCTAGTTGCCATGTAGGGTGTACTTGAGAGTTTGTCATCGTCATCAATCTCTTAAAATTCTCGTAAATTAAGCCAAGCCGACTGTACGTACTAGTTCTGCTGTACGTGTCGCGTAACCCATCTCGTTGTCGTACCAAGCGTAGATCTTAACCATGCGCTTACCTACCAACATCGTTGATAGTGCATCCACGATGGTTGAGCGTTGGTCACCTTTGTAATCAATAGAAACCAATGGACGCTCTTCAAAACCAAGAATGCCTTTAAGTTCATTCTCAGACGCTTCTTTCAGCATCGCGTTAACTTCTTCCACTGTGGTGTCTTGCTTCACTTCAAAGATGATGTCTGTCAGAGAAGCATTCGCTAGTGGTACACGAACCGCGTGGCCGTTGATCCGGTTTTCAAGCTCTGGGAAGATCTCAACAATCGCTTTAGCGCTGCCTGTCGTTGTCGGGATAAGACTCATACCACATGCACGAGCACGACGTAGATCTTTGTGCGGCGCATCTAATATAGTTTGTGTATTGGTTAGATCGTGAATAGTGGTAAAGGCTGCGTTCTCGATGCCTAACTTCTCGTTAATCACCTTCACAACAGGCGCAAGACAGTTAGTAGTACAAGATGCCGCAGTCACAATCTTATGTACCGCTGGATCGAAGATAGCGTCATTCACACCAACTACGATGTTGGCGACACCGTCTTCTTTCACTGGAGCCGATACCACAACACGCTTCACGCCTTGCTCTAGGTATTTATTAAGGAAAGAGGTTTTACGGTGAACACCGGTCGCTTCAAGAACAACATCACAACCTGACCAATCAACAGCATCAATATCGCGTTCTTGAGTCGTCTTGATACGCTGTCCGTTGACGATCATCTCATCACCTTCCACATTCACAGCGTGATTCCAGCGACCTTGAACAGAATCGAACTCAAGCAAGTGAGCCAGTGTCGCGGTATCGCCAGCAACATCGTTAATCTGAACAAACTCTAGCTCAGCCCAATCGAATGCTGCACGAAGTGCTAGACGGCCGATACGGCCAAAACCATTAATACCTACTTTAACTGTCATTGTGTGTTCTCTCAGTCAGTGGTGAATCTAAAAATATTCAATTAAACGCAACATTGAGGGCGTGAAGTTATTGCTTCTAAACGCTCAATATCTTGCTGGTATTCCGTTTTCAAACAGTTCGATGCGATAAGGTCATCAATTAACTTGAGCATCCAACCGGGTAAATCTTGTGACAGACGATAAAACACCCACTGCCCTTGGCGAACATCCGTCAAAATACCATTTGAGCGCAACTGCGCTAGATGACGGGAAATCTTTGGCTGACTTTCTTGTAATGCTTGAGTCAACTCACCAACAGAAAGGCATTCATTGCGCACAATCAGCATTAAGCAACGCACTCGCGTTTCATCAGACAGTAATTTAAAAAATTGGTGAGGAAGCATAACTACATACTCATATATGGATATGCATATATCTTAGTTGTAAAAAAACGCACGTCAAGGCGTGCGTTTCAATTGTCATAAAAGTTTAACTAAGATAAATCAAAGCTGATTGGTGACGGTATGGCTCCAGCGTCTAGCTTCAATGAGCTCCGTTTTAACTTGTTCCACGTTCAGTCCAAGTTCAGCGCAATACTCATCAATCTGTTGCCAATCAGCATGTTCAAAGCTCTCTTCAAGAGCCAATAATATGCCATATGGCCCTTCTCTACGCAGTAAAGCAACCTTGATGCTTTTACACAAAGGCAGCTGATCGACTAAGTTCTCTAACGACAAATCGAGCAGTGCATCAAGCAACGAGAACAAACCAATCATAAAGGCTTGCTCGGCATGCCCTTCAAATGCCTGATAACGAGACATACGTTGGCAGAACTGAGCTCGCTGAAGCGATAAACCATATAGCTCTTTTGGCTTTTTATCAGAGACATAAGACGCCACCGCCAACGAGACAAACATTTTCAGCTTCTCTTGCCCCAGATAAACCAAAGCCTGGCGGAACGAAGAGATGGTGACCTCAAGACGAGGTGACATGGTATTCACAAAACGCAGTAACTTATACGACAAGGCAACATCTTTCGCGACGATGCTTTCGACACGTTGGAAATTGACTTCCGGCTTACACACTTCTTGGAACAGCTCCATAGCAATTACTTGCTCAGGGCTAATGTACTTGGTCTTGATGATTTCAGGTTTGCTGAAGAAGTACCCTTGGAAGAACTTAAAACCCGCCTCTTTCGCTTGCTTAAACTCTTGCTCAGTTTCGACTCTTTCAGCCAGAAAGCTAAACTTCTTCCCTTGATGAGCTCTTACCAAATCACACGCTTCATTCAAGCCCATTTGCATGATATCGAGCTTAACAATATGCGTGTATTTAAGGAATCGTTCCCATTCTGGCGTAGAGGTAAAATCATCTAGGGCAATCATGTACCCCGCTTGATAGAGCTCTTTGACCGCTTCTAACAGCTCATCCGTCGGTTGGCAGGTTTCAAGAATCTCGACCACCACCTTGTCTTTCGGCAAGCCTAAAGGAAGTCGACGAATCAAGCTTTGATGAGGGAAATTAATAAAACAGCGCGAAGATGGAATCGAAGGGTTATGCCCAACCGATAAGAAGTTCTCAACAATCAGACGATACGTTGCTCGATTAGACTCAATATGCGCTGGGTAGGCATTCCTTTCTCCGTCGCGAAACAACAGCTCATAACCAAGCGTGTTCTTGTTACGGTTTAAGATAGGTTGTCGAGCAACGTAGGTAGCGGTCATTTATCTATAACTCTATTGATTTATCTATAACTGTATTGCTTTACTAAGCTTTAGCGGCAGCAAGCAAGGCACCGCAACCCATGAACATACCACCAAATATTTTATTTATCTTACTCATTATACGATCAGAACGAATAAAACGTCCCATTTGTGAAGCTAATGAGGTGTAACCCAACATAACAACACTATCAATGAATACTGTTGTAACTCCTAGCACTAATAACTGCGGTGCTTGCGGTTGTGTAGGATCGATAAATTGAGGAAACAAAGCCACCAAAAACACGATAGATTTTGGGTTAGTTAGATTGATAAGCACGGCATTTCTAAGCAGCTTACCACTCGATAGCGTTGAGCTTTCTTCTGAAGCCACCAAGCTAGAATTATCACGCCATTTTTGAATACCCAACCAAACAAGGTAAACCACGCCTACCCATTTGATGATGGTGAACGCCAACGCAGATTGAGCCACCAGAGCACCAATACCTGCACCCACCAGCATGATGTGGAATGCAAGACCGAGCTGTAAGCCGGCGATCGACGCAAGTGACTTCTTGGTGCCATAACTTAGCCCATTGCTGATTGAGTTAACGGTACCTGAGCCCGGAGCCAAACTAAACAATATCGCCGTGACGACATAAGCAAGCCAAACATGAGTATCCATTTGCATTTCCTTACTAGTTCTTTAATCTAACAACATTAGTAGCGATAAAGCTCTCACATGCATCAGTTCAGGTAATTTCCCATGGAAAACCACAGTGCCGCCCCATTTTCGTACACGCAAGAACCTGAGTTCGAGCAAGCGATTAAACACCCGATCCCTGCCCTTTGGCAACAACGTAAAGATGGGTATGTCACATCATCAGGTAAAAAAAAGCTGTACTGGTGTAGCCTAACCTCACCAACGCACACCAAAGCCATTGTTATTTCAAATGGCCGCATTGAATGTTGCTTGAAATACCAAGAACTCTTTTATGATTTTTATCAGCAAGGCTATGACGTTTATTCATTTGACCACCAAGGTCAAGGCCAGTCGGAACGTATGGTCACAGACTCTGACATTGGTCACATTCATGAGTTTGATGATTACGCCTCAGATATGTCTGACGTCATTGCCAGTTTTGACCTAAGCCGATACTCCAATCGCTACCTACTGGCACACTCAATGGGCAGCACCATAGCCACTCGCTATCTACAAACTCATCCCGATCACCCGTTTGACAAAGTTACTCTGTGCGCTCCGATGTTTGGGATTAAGACTGAATGGTACTTCAAGCCCATCGCGATGGTTGTTGGACAAGTACTCACCGCTTTCTATGCTAAGCCGACTTATGCCCCAGGGCAGCAAGCGTACTACTCTAAGCCCTTCGAAAATAACTTACTCAGCCACAGCAAGGTACGCTATCACTGGTTCCGTTGCTTGTATGACGGCTCCCCTTCTTTGCAGGTTGGTGGACCAAGCACTCGCTGGGTATGGCAAGGGTTAATGGCAGCCAAGCAGGCGATACAACAAACTCGTCAAATCAAGATCCCACTGCTATTGATTCAAGCTGGAGAGGAGAAGATTGTCAGCAACAGCGCTCAAGTGAAGTTCATCAATAAACTGAAGAAAACCAACTCAGCCTGCCAGTTTAAGGCCATTGAAGGGTCTAAGCATGAGGTGTTGTTTGAGAAAGACGAATATCGCAATCAAACACTGAATGCTATCAATCAGTTTTTTGCCTAGAGCTAATAAGCGAATAAGCTGAGTAACCGACCAAGAACATAAGCGCTAAAGAGGAAGAGAAGTAAGTGAGCTTTGCCCTCTTTTCTTGCATGAAATTGGCATACAATTTCTACCTAGAGATATTGTAGTTAAAACGATTCTAGCGTTGGCTAGCGTCGATATTGGTTAAGCATTTTTGCAATGAGGGTTAAATGAGTATTCCTGCACTAAAAGATTCCGTGAAAATTGTTGCTTCTGATTTAGATGGTACGCTTTTGGCTCCCAACCATCAGCTAAGCGACTTTACCAAGCTAACACTTAAGAAATTACACGACCAAGGTTATACCTTTATCTTCGCTACGGGTCGTCACCACGTCGATGTGGCGGGTATTCGTCAGATCGCAGGTATTCCGGCGTACATGATCACTTCAAACGGTGCACGCGTGCATGACCAGAACGATCAACTGATGTATAGCCAGAACGTGCCTCAGGAACTCGTTCAACCTGTTATCGATATTGTTCGCCAAGATCCAAACCTCTTTATTCACATGTACCAGAATGAAGATTGGTTACTAGACCGTGAAGATGAAATGCTGGCAAAATTCCACAGTGAGTCTGGCTTTAGCTACAAGCGCTTTGAAGCAGAAAATGCACCAAGCAAAGGCATCGCGAAAGTCTTCTTCACACATCCAGAACAAGACCACGAATATCTCGTCACGTTTGAACAAAAGCTAAGAGATGCTTTTGGCGACAAACTGAACATCGCCTTCTCTACACCTTGGTGTCTGGAAGTGATGGCCGCTGAAGTCTCTAAAGGCCACGCCCTAGACGCTGTTGCGAAATCACTGAACCTGACACTGGATAACTGTGTTGCCTTTGGTGACGGAATGAACGATGCCGAGATGCTGGCTATGGCAGGCAAAGGCTTAGTGATGGGTACATCGCATGAGAAAGTATTTAAAGCTTTGCCAGACAATGAAGTGATTGGCAGCAGCGCAGACGACGCCGTTGCTCACTACCTAGAAAAGCACCTGCTCTAACCTCATCTCGTCGAAGAGATCTGAATAAATAAAAAGGCAGCCAATGGCTGCCTTTTTTGAACCTTACGTAAAAAGCTCTCTCTAACGCTAACGAGAACCTAGCACTTCTTTGCTTAAGATCGCCAGCCACTCTTGCTCTGTAACCGGCATGATGGATAAGCGATTGCCCCGTTTAACCAACGGCATTTCTGCTAGCTCAGGCATCGCTTTAAGCGTTGCCAAAGGAATTAAGCGCTCAGTCACTCGCACAAACTCGACATCCACCATTATCCAGCGCGGGTTGTCTTGCGAAGACTTGGCATCGTAGTAATCACTTTCTGGATCGAATTGAAAATGGTCTGGGTAGGATTCTCTGGTTACTTTAGCGATCCCCGCTACGCCAACTTTCTTACATGATGAATGGTATATCATCACCAGATCTCCAAGCTTAACGTCATCGCGCATCATGTTTCGAGCCTGATAGTTGCGTACACCCTCCCAACAAGAGGTTTTTTGTACTCTCAGAGTCTGAATAGAGAAGGTGTCAGGTTCTGTTTTAAATAACCAATATGCCATAATAAATCCAATTAACGGTTGCTCCGAGGAAGATATAACATGAAGGTAATGAAAAACCCAGTGACATGGCTAGTCGCATTCGCTCTGCAAGGCTGTGTCACAGCGCCAGATTCCCCCCAAAAGCCAGAACTACCACCTGCAACCTTGGATGAGCCACTGAGCATTCAACCGCAAACCTTCATCATGCGTGGTCAGGTGGTGGTTGGCCACGAAAGCCGAACCTTCACCCCTTGCGGTAGCCAACAACAATACTGGTTAGATTTAACACCAGAACTCGCATTAGAAGCGCAAGGGCTCTCAACGAGACCTTACCAAGCCTTATACGGCGAGCTGATTGGTCATCTAACCGTACCGAGCCAAACAGGGTATAACGCAGATTTCACGGCACGTTTCGTGGTTGATCAAGTGAATATCCTCACCGCAGAAAACCCTGATCGTTGTGACCAACCCCTGCGTTCAACACGTGTATTCGGCAATGAACCTTTCTGGTCAGCAAGCTTCGATAAAGACCAGCTCAAATACACTAAGATGGGCAAACAGCCACAGATCCTCGATATTGAATCAAGCCGCACCACACCAAGCAGTCGTGATTACCAATTAGAAGGTAAAGCAGCGCAAGGCAAACTCAACCTTACAAAAGAGAGTTGCAGCGACGGCATGAGCGATTCTATCTATGGATGGCATGCCAAGCTTAGCCTCAATGACAGTAACTATAATGGCTGTGCAACGGTCTCTAACCAAGATCCAACATTGGACTGGAGCGGACTCTACTTCGCTAGCTCAACGCAGAACACGGGATTCTCTATCAACCTTGAGCTCAACGATGACCACAGCGCCATTACGACATACTCGTACAGCAATGGAGACCCTTCTATTGTTGAGCAAGGCTTCTGGCAGCAACTGAACCAAAATCAGGTACAAGTGGTTATGACTCGCCACCAGCAACAGTATTTGATCTCTGAGCGCATCTTCACGCTCGATAACGGCAAGCTGGTCGCTGAAAAAGAAAAAGTGGGCAACGTTGTCTACCCGATTGCCAATGGCGGTCTGGTGCTATTCGAAGCTAAGAATGCACAAGCGCAAGTAAACACCACCGCTAACGTTGATCTAACCGCAAAGCAGGTGAACTCCAGCGATCAACTTGATCAAAAAGTCGACCAAGCGATCCGTGAGTATTTTAAGATCAACAACAGCTCACCTGACGATACCAAGTACCGCTGGTTAACCTACGACTTAAATGGCGATGGTAAGGAAGAACTGTTTGCCCAGCTCGATTGGTGTGGCTCTGGTGGCTGTACACTGCTTATTTTTGAAAATCATCAAGATAACTGGCGCTTCAATAGTCGAGTGACATTGGTTAAGGGCGACATACGCTTAGGTAAATCACAAAACCACGGCTGGCAGGATCTGATCTTCAATGTCAGCGGCGGCGGTGCAACACCAGCGAAACACACATTGTCATACTCTGGTGTGAGCTACCCACTCAACCCAAGTGTTGCTCCAATTGCAGATGATGCTGATATCAGCGATGTGGTTTTGTTTGCTGATGGTGTATCACCTGCACAAAGTGGAGTGAAGCTGTAAAGATGAGTAACCAACAAGCTTGCCATGGTTGTGGCTTCACTCACCAGTGCGTTTGTCATCTAATACCGACGGTTGAAAGCCAAACCGATCTTGTCCTACTGACTCATGAGAATGAACTGTCGCGAGACACCAACACCGGAAAGTTGCTTCAGCAATCCCTTGAGCAGTGTCAGTCCATTGTGTGGCAAAGGAAAACACCACCAGCTGAGCTAATGGCGCTGCTTGAAGATGAAACACGACAACCGTTTCTTTTATTCCCGAGTGATCAAAGCATCGAGTGTCAGCAAGCAGTGATGACCCAAGCCATGAGTCGAAAACCGCTATTCATTATCTTGGATGGCACCTGGCAAGAAGCGAAGAAGATGCTTAACAAGAGCTCGTGGTTACAAGCTGTCCCACAAGTTCACCTCGACATCACCAGCGAATCCTCTTACACCTTGCGCCGCAATCAAGACAGTGGCCATCTGTGTACTTGCGAAGTGGGTATTGAGTTACTCAAATCTTTAGGTGAAAGCGAACCTGCCAAGCTCATTGATGACTACTACCAACAGTATCTAAAAGTATTCCACGCCGACAAATGTGGCCACGCTCTCAAATAGATCAAGCAGGCGCGCGAGAAGGCAATAAGCACATTTCAGGGCGGGACAGATACTAAAAACAAAAAGGGTGAGCCATAAGCTCACCCTTGTTACATCGTACTTTCGTTATTTAACCAACCAGTGTTTTATGTGAAACCCACACTTAATTTACCCTATCAGAATAAGCGCTGCGGTTGACCAAAGTAATACCCTTGCAGGTAATCGACCCCCATGTCTTCAGCAATACGACACACCTGCTCGTTATGAACAAACTCAGCCACCGTCTTAGCATTCAGAATCTGGCATAAGCTCACCAGCTGTTGCGCTATCTTGCGTTGCTTTTTATCCTTATCGATATTGCGAATTAAACTGCCATCAAGCTTTATCACTTGTGGTTCCAGTTTCAATATCTCATCAATGTTCGAGTAGCCCGAACCAAAGTCATCGACAATAATATTCACACCAAGATCGCGGAAGTGATTACACACCTCGATCAAGCGGCCGTAATCCTGAATTTGTTCCGTTTCTAACACCTCTAAACCAATACGCTGTGGGTGACTGATTTTTTTGATGGCTTGCTCAAGGTGAAGAATGGTTTTCTCATTGCTGAAATCTTGTGGCGCCAAGTTAATTGAGAACGAATCGGTTCTCTGGCTCATAAAATCAAAGGTGCGCGTTATCATCTGGCGACTTAAACGCGTATAGAGATGGGTTCCTTCAATGATTGGCAAGAACTTACCCGGCGCAATCAACTGACCGTCCTCTTCAATTCGAACTAAGCACTCATAGCTTTCTACCTGATGGCTATGCGCCGATACAATAGGTTGAGAGCACGCAACAATATTTTGATTGAGCACTGCGCGGCTCACACACGATAGCCAACCGAGTTGCTCTTGGCGATGCTTCTCTAGTTGAATTAACGTCTTGGCACTCACCAGATGTTTATTCTGGCTCACCGCACTGCGTCGAGCTTCAATCGCTTTCAGTAACAAGTCATCAATCGAGGTCGCTGGAAAATCTCGACGACTCGCGACACCCGCACAGATTGAAACCGAAAGATAATCGATATCGGGTAGCCCCATCGGCTCAAAATTGACATGCTCGGTTTGGTCTGAAAATTCAGAGAAACGCTGATGAATGTGTTCTTGGCTGGCCCAACTATCAAACACCGCCGCCCACTCACCAATACCAATACTGTAGAGCTGGCAACCCTCATCAAAAAACTGCCACAGCGCTTTCTGAAAGTAATCACTCAGATCATGCAGAAGTTTGTCACCTACTCGATAACCATACTTCTCATTGATTTGACCAAATGTGGTGACCTTCAAAGCCAACAAATGACTGTCAGAGCTCATTTGTGACAGCTTCTCACGCAGTACACTTCTATTGGGTAACCCAGTGCGACGATCAATTCGGTAGCTCGCCGTCAATGCGGTCGCTTGTTGCTGAATCTTACTCGCCATGCTGTTGTTCATGTCATCAACATCAAGCAGTGCATTTCGAATCAATGAAAACAGAGGTGATATATTGGTCGCGGGTTGTGTCTCTAATGGCTGTACAGCCTTGCCTTCACCTTCTCTAAGCGCGAGATAAGTGAGGCTATGATGCAGGATTCGTTGTTGGCCACGCTCTTGATAGAGTTCTCCCATGCAGTACACACCATAGGTGTCTGCGAGCTTCTGGAAGACTTCTACTTCTTGGTTACCATCAATAAAATCGATACGAGAGGTGCAGTTGTAGATAAAAAACTGCTCCGGTTTATGGGAGGCAATCTGTTGAACACCGAGTCGGATCTGCTCCAAGGTCAGTGAAGGATGGTCGTAACAAAACCTGACCTCATCACCAATCTGAAAATGACCACTAAATTCTATCTCTCCACAATCTCTCACCTTGAGTGGCAAGTGAATGTTTTGTTCTTTCGGGTCACCGACCATCAAGGGGAAATTATGCAGTTGCTCGAAAGGCACTTCGAGGCCATCAGCAAGGTAGCGATTATAAAGATCGCGAACAGGCATACCATCCAATTCAGCTAACCGGTTATCTTGAGCACCAGTGACACGGAAGGTGCGGCCAATAGGGTTCCACTCGGTGTAATAACCCTTGGTGGTTGCGAGCTCAACGCTGTGCAACGCCAACATCACATAGGCGTTCTCATAGCAAATGCCATCTAGCATTACCCATCGCCCATTATCTGTGATGGTCGATGCACCTCCGCAGATCGGTAATGAATATCTCGATTGTTCAAACGCTGAAAATAAGTCGCGGTTGTTTATCTGCAAGCGATCGGCGAAACAGATGATACTTTGAGTATTGGTATTGCACTCAAGCTGCTGCCACATCGATTGACTATCTAATAGTGGTTGCTTGCTGTATTCGACAACGCCACAAGTGTAAGAGGTCGCATCGAAGCGAGTGACAATAAGATAGAGACCTTGATGCAGGATGACGCCTTGGCTGATGTAATGGTTTGCACTACAGCCAATCAGCCTAGCATTAGGGAAAGTCGCTTGAATCACTTGGCAGGCAGCCAAAACCGAACCTTTCTCGAAAGAAGAAAACACCTGAATCAGTAGGTCTTCATGTTGATGAAAATCTATCTTTTGCAATTCACGCTGGGTTTGCTCTATGTCTTGTATCAGGAGAGAGGTCGATTGCATATTCACATTAATCGTTACGTTAATGATTGGTTATTGTGCTTATTATAGATAAGGCTTGCACGGAATACTTACGATCGTCTTATAAATAATGTGACGTTAGTTAGACATCATTGATTCCACCCAAAACAGTCACCAATAGCGGCAGAACACTTTTTAAAGCAAGTCACAATAGGATACGGAAAGCTTTAACAACTAAAACAGTCGCTTAGGCTCACCAAAGTAATAACCTTGCAGATAATCGACACCCATTTGCTCTGCTATCTCACAAACCTGTTGGTTATGGACAAATTCAGCGACGGTTTGCGCATTAAACACCTGACATAAGCGAACCAACTGAGAGGCGATATTTCTTTGCTTTTGGTCTTTGTCGATGTTGCGAATCAGACTACCGTCGAGTTTGATAATCTGCGGCTCAAGCTTAATGATCTCATCAATATTGGAATAGCCAGACCCAAAGTCATCAACAATGATTCTCGCCCCGAGAGCACGGAAGTGATCACACACCTCAATCATGCGACCATAATCTTTAATCTGCTCAGACTCGAGAACCTCTAGGCCAAGTCGAGTGGGATCGTTCATAGCACTGATGGCGGTCTCGAGTACCTCAAGCGTCTTGTCGCTCAACAAATCTTGTGGGGATAGGTTGATAGAAAATGGGCTTTGTTTATCCGCCATATAACCTATGGTGTTCTTAATCATGTGTCGGCTGAGGCGAGTGTAAAGGTGCGTGTCGGCAATGATAGGTAAGAACTTACCTGGTGGCACAATGGTACCGTCTGACTCCATGATTCTGACCAAGCACTCTTGGCCAATCATTTCGTGAGTACCGGACGCCACAATTGGCTGGGAATAAGTGATGATGTTCTGATCTAAAATCGCACGACTTACACAGCTCAGCCAGCCTAGTTGCTCTTTGCGATCTTCTTCACTCACCTGAATGTCTTTAGCATTGGTGATGTGAGTGTTATTCCTGACCCCATAACGTCGAGCTTCGATCGCTTTCAATAAGATCTCATCACCACTATCGGTTAGGAAATCGCAACGACTAGCGAAGCCGCCACACAGAGAAACTGACAGATAATCAATATCAGCCAAGCCATACGGCTCAAAATTGATGTGCTCAATATCGTCAGCAAACTCTACGAAACGTTGTTCTATCTTATCGCAGCCAACATTGGCATTAAAAATGATCGCCCATTCACCGACACCAATACTGAACAGCTCTACTTTCACCTGAGATTCCTTAGCCACACTAAGGTGTAATCGCTCGACAAAATGATTAGACAGATCAAGTAACAACTGGTCACCCACTTGGTAACCATACTTCTCGTTAACTTGATGGAAATTAGTCAACTTTAACGTCAGTAAGTGCTCACTGAAGAGAATCGTATTGAGGCGCTCTTTTAACACGATACGGTTGGGGAGCCCGGTACGGGAATCAATGCGGTAGCTTTCGGTTAAACGACGCGCCTGTTGATGAAGTTTTTTCTCCATCTGCGTGTTCATACTGTCGAGATCAGCCACCGCATTTCTGACGAGGTTAAGCAGTGGCGATACCGTTGAGTCACGCTGGAAATTTTCACAACGAAACTCATTGATCTCGTCCGACTCTCTCATCGCAATATAGGTGAGGCTGTGATGCAGTATCTCTTGGCGATCGTCGTTGCGGTATAGCTCACCCATGCAGTATGCGCCGCACGCATTTACTATCCCCTCAAATGGCTTAAGTTCAAGTTTACTGTCGATGAATTCAAGTCGAGAGACGCAGTTATAGATGATCACCGATTCCGGCTGATGCATGGCAAGCATCTCAGCGCCGTGACGCACTTTTTCTGCGGTCAAAGAAGGATGGTTATAACAAAACTGAGCCTCTTCGCCGACATGCCAAGGACTATCAAACTCGATACTTCCATCATCATTAATGCGCAGCGGTGTTGATATGCCCTTCTTTCTGCCAAGTTCTCGATAAAGCGGAAAGCTCATCAACTGGCTGAAAGGAAGATCTTTACCGTCAGCAAGGTAGTGTTTGAATACATCGATAGCAGGCTTATCATTCAACGCATACAAACGATTACCCACGGCATGAGTCACTCGCAGCTTCATCCCGATCGGGTTCCACTCAGAGTACGCGTCCGACCAAACCTTCAATCTTGGGTTAGTCAGAGCCACCGCCACGCAAGCGTGTTGGTAAGTCTGTTCGTTAAGCATAACCCAACGCCCGTATTCATTCTCATGACACAAGCCACCAGCAACAGGCGTTGTATAAGGTAGGCTTTCAAAGGCGCTATAGATAGGGTAATCACGACCCTCAACCTGATCGCAAAGGCTGATGACTGTTTTAGCATCTTTCGAGAGGTCTAGTTGAGAGACGAGCTCTTGACTGTCTTGGTTTGGGTTGCCTGTAAAAGGCTGAACTGCGGAGGTTAAACGGGTTTCATTAAACTCACTGATAATGATTAAGGTACAACTACTCTCAAGACAATTGTCACAGATAACATGGCGAGCACTCTGGCCAATTAAGGTGGCATTGCTTAGGCGATTGAGAGCAACACTCGCGATTCGACGAGCAGCATCAGAAGATTGGGCTGAGAAAAGTTGAATAAGATATTGCTTGCTGTCACACCACTCTCGCTGATCAAATTGAGATTTAAATAGCTCCTCAGTATTTGCGAGAAATGTAAATGTTTGCATGCCAACCCTTGATCGAAATAGAGTGAAGTGAAGAACCCGCAACCACTGCTATGACTGAAATGAATCGCTAAAAAGTAGTCGCCAATTATCCTAGCCTAAACAGGCATTTAATTGCGACTAATGTAACAATTCAATATCATAAATGCGACACAATAAGCTTACAGAGGTCTTTAAATTAGTCGCATAAGATCGCTAAGTTGCTCTATTTCAACATCAGGCAGCACACTCGCCTTCGAAGAGAGGTATAAATTGGAACCAATGTCATTAAACCAGCATGCTTGGAAGCCATTTTGCTTAGATCCGTAAACATCCGTTCTAAGATGATCGCCAACATGGAGAATGTTGATAGCATCAACACCTAAGTATTGCTGCGCTTTATCAAACATATCTGGGTAGGGTTTTGCTCTGCCGTTTGGGCCAGCTTTAAGGATTAGTTGAAAATACTGTCCTAAACCAATTTTATATGGATCGACATTGCCATTGGTAATCGCAACCAAAGGAATCCGTTGACTAAGTTCTGCCATCACTCGATGCGTTTCTTGAGGAACATCGACTTGATTGCGTAACCACAAAGCATGTTCGATCCCCTCACGAGCCGCTTGTTCAGCTTGCTGCTGAGAATAGCCCAACTGTAACAAGCCTCTCTTAATCTGTGTTTCACGCCAAACGGTAACATCATGCTTTAAATTTGGGTTTTCAGAGGCTACTTGCTGCTTAATACCCTGCCACTCTTCGAGCGATAAGGAAGCAGAAACTGGGTGCTTTTGGTAAAGCCACTGCGCCATCTCTTTTTCTACTTTCATGATCACAGGCCAGTTGTCATACAGTGTGTCATCCAAGTCAAAGGTCATGGCTTTGATGGGCTTCAACCCTCGATAAATTCGCATAGTAAAACCTTTAATCTAATCTTTATTCTTTTTACGTGCTCTAGGGTGAGCCTCATCGTACGCTTGAGCTAAGTGTTGAAAGTCCAAGTGAGTATAAATTTGGGTTGTCGAAATATTCTCATGCCCCAGCAACTCTTGGACAGCACGAAGATTCTGGCTCGACTCAAGCACATGAGTTGCAAAGGAGTGACGCAGTTTATGCGGGCTGATATGACTCGCGACGGATTGCTTCTTACCCCACTCTTCCATGCGCTTTTGCACACTGCGATGAGAGATCCGGGTCCCTAACTTGGACACAAACAGGGCTTTTTCTCCCGAAGAAGCAAGATCACCACGCACTTTGAGCCATTTATCGACCCACTCTTTCGCCAAACCGGAAAACGGCGCTTTGCGTTCTTTGTCGCCCTTACCAATCACTCGGATTTCGCCTTGCCGGCCCAACACATCTTTAAGATTGATGCCAACCAGTTCAGCGAGACGTAAACCTGCACCATACATCACCTCCATCATCGCCCGATCACGAATCGATAATGGGTCGTCTTCATTCACGTCAAGCAACTGTCCGACTTCATCGACATCGAGATTTTTAGGTAAAGGACGCTGTTTGCGAGGTGCAGAAACCCCTTTGGCTGGGTTTGCAGTCATTTCGCCACGTAATACAAGGAAATCAAAGAAGCTGCGTAGTGAAGATAAGCGCGTCGCGATACTGCTCGCTTTCATTCCTTCACGCATGCCTTTACTGGCAAGTTGTCTTACCCACGCCGCGTCTACTTGTCCCCAATCTTTCAGTCCAAGTGTGACCAAATGAGCGGCCATAGTTTCAAGTTGTTGTTTGTAATTACGTTGGGTGTGTAAGCTAAGCCCCTTCTCGCTTCTGAGATATTCATAGAAGCGAGAAAGTGGCTTTTGAAGGCTGTTAGGAAGAGGTATTTTGGGCTCTAGGCTCATTATTTATCTGCCAAGGTAAGGTGTCCGCCAAATGAGACACAACAAGTGCTAAATGGCGTAAAAAGAGCGTATCCATATGAGGTTGGAAATGTCCGCCATCTTCACTAGAAAAGGCAAGTAAACCCAATGGAGACTGCTTAGCAAGTGGTAGTACTACATAAGAGCCTAGCTCTGGAACTTGGAAATCACCAAACAAATCGTGTCTGTCGGCTTTTCTCAAGCGTCCTAGATAAGCATCTTTACCATTGAAATGGTTGAGCGAAAACTTCGAATAGCGCTCTTCACTCAGCTTATAAAAGCCAGGTTGCGAGAGAATTCGTATATGAGCCTTCAACCCTAAATCTAACGCTTTTTGTTCAACCGCTTTAATAACCTGCACAAAGTCACTGCATTTCAGCACGTGAGCTTGCAGATCCATAAATTCATAGAAGGTTTTATCGTTATTCGCTGCCAACGACATCAAGCCAGTGATTTCTTCCTCTAGCTCTTCGATTCGATGGCGTTGGCGTTTAAGCTGAACCTCCACCAGAGAAACAGCGCCCTGCTCAACATTATTGATAGCAAGGTGATCAACCAAACCTTTCCTGTCTTGGAAAAAATCTGGGGTATCACGTAAATATTCCGCGACCACTTCTGCGGTGAGTGCATCGGCTTCAACGTAAGACAAAACCTATCCTTTATTTTTATGAATCTATTGGTTATGTATGCTTATTAGCAAGAAAGTTGACCATCAAACACATGGGTAGCAGGCCCAGTCATAAACAGAGGTTTACCCGGACCTTGCCAACTAATCTGCAAATCACCACCAGGTAGACGAACTTTCACGTTCTCAGCCAGCAAGCCTTGATTGATACCAACCGCAACTGCGCCACATGCACCGCTGCCACACGCCTGAGTTTCACCCGCACCGCGTTCATAAACACGCAAGCGAACTTCTTCACGGTTAATCACTTGCATAAAGCCAGCATTAACACGCTCAGGGAAACGTTCATGTGATTCAAGAAGCGGACCTAAGGTCTCTACGTCTGCAGTATCGACATCATCAACAACGGTAACCACATGTGGGTTACCCATGCTTACGGCACCACAGAACAAGGTATGTACATCCGTTCTTAAGATATACGTCTTCTCAGGCTGCTTTGCCTTGAATGGAATTTTGCCAGGTTCAAACTCAGGAATGCCCATATTGACAGTGATCTGATCATTGTCTTCAATCTTGAGAACCATTTTACCTTTCTTGGTGCTCACGTTGATGCTGTACTTATTCGTTAAGCCTTTCATACGAACGAATCGAGCAAAACAACGCGCACCATTACCACACTGCTCCACCTCACTGCCATCCGCATTAAATATGCGGTAATGGAAGTCAGTTTCTGGATCATAGGGAGCCTCAACCACAAGTAGCTGATCAAAGCCCACACCAGTGTGACGATCCGCCAAACGACGGATCAAATCTGGAGAAAAGAAAATATTTTGAGTAATGCAGTCCACGACCATGAAATCATTGCCCAAACCATGCATTTTAGAAAAGTGGAAGTGCATAACGCTTAAAATTACTCCGGAAGAATGTTTTCAAGTTCCCACAGACTCGTAAGCTCTTCACGCTGACGAACCAAGTGAGTTTTATCGCCATCAACCATCACTTCAGCCGCACGCGAACGAGTGTTGTAGTTAGATGACATAGCAAAGCCATAAGCACCTGCAGAACGAACGGCCAGTAGATCGCCTTCTTCGAGAACAAGGTCACGATCTTTACCAAGGAAGTCACCCGTCTCACAGATAGGGCCAACCAAGTCGTAAGTTACCGCCTCGCCCTGACGCGGACTCACTGGCACAATATCTTGCCAAGCTTGGTAAAGTGCCGGACGCATCAGATCGTTCATTGCCGCATCGATGATGGCAAAGTTCTTATACTCTGTTGGCTTCAGGAACTCGACTTTCGTTAATAATACACCAGCGTTAGCAGCGATCGCTCTTCCAGGCTCGAAAATCAGCTCTAGATCAGAATGATTGTCTAGGCGAGCCAACAAGGCCTTCGCGTAATCTGATGGTTGTGGTGGTAATTCATCACGGTAAACCACGCCCAAACCACCACCGACATCAAGGTGTTTGATGTTGATATCGTTGGCACGTAGTTGGTCGATCAGTGCAAGCAAACGATCAGTGGCATCGATAAAAGGTTCAATATTCGTTAATTGGGAACCGATGTGGCAATCAATACCATGGATAGACAAGTTATCGAGTGTTTTTGCAAACGCATAAACAGCAGGAGCACGGTCGAAGGCGATGCCAAACTTATTATCACGCAGACCCGTAGAAATGTAAGGGTGAGTGTTTGCATCAACATCTGGGTTGATACGCAGTGAAATCGGCGCTTTAACACCAAGCTCACCAGCAACTTTATTCAGTCGCTCCAGTTCTGGCTCCGACTCTACGTTGAAACATTTAATGTTCAACTCAAGCGCACGCTTCATTTCAGCCGCTGTTTTTCCGACACCAGAGAACACAACTTTAGCCGGGTCGCCACCTGCAGCAACCACACGCTCTAGTTCACCACCAGAAACGATGTCGAAGCCAGAGCCCAAACGAGCCAAAGTATTCAACACGCCAAGGTTCGAGTTAGCTTTAACGGCATAACACACTAGGTGTGGGTGCTCGCCAACCGACGAATCAAACGCATTCCAATGGCGTTCTAATGTTGCACGAGAATATACATACAGCGGTGTACCATATTGCTCTGCTAGTTGTGAAAGTGCGACGTCCTCAGCCCAAAGCTGGCCATCTTCCTGATAGTTGAAGTAATCCAAAGTTCTTATCCCTTATAAATAACGATTTCTGCGTGTTTTCACTTATTCTGATTGTTCAGTTTGCTGTACTGCATCAGGATCGTACAACGGACCTGTTTGACCACAACCAGAAAGTCCTATAACGGACACTATAAACAGAGCGGTAATTAATTTTTTCATTTTGCATATCGTGATTATTGACTCAATGCCCCCTATAATCGCACCACACTCAGGAAAAGCAATAGGATAGAAAGGATGAACGAGACTGAATTTCATCAACTGGTCGATATACAGATGCAAAACATCGAAGAAGCTATCGATGAATCAGAGGCAGATATTGATTACGAAGTGACTGGTAACGTAATGACGCTGGAGTTTGAGAACCGCAGCCAAATTATCATCAACCGCCAAGAACCAATGAAAGAAATCTGGTTAGCGTCTAAATCTGGTGGCTTTCACTTCAAGCTAGTTGATGACAAATGGACATGTTCAAAGACGGGTATGGAATTGTTTGAGATGGTCAAAGAAGAATGCGTGAAGCACGCAGATGAAGAGATCAATTGGGTCTAATCATTGGTAAAAAACAAAAAGGAGTGAATCAATCACTCCTTTTTTAATATCAATTATCGAGAATAAGCCTAGATGTTAACTATCTTTGAGCTTCGAGAAGCTAAAGTCGCATCGTTACGGTAAGGCACCACGTAAGAATTACCTTCTTCTGGATGAACGATTTGGTAGTACTGAGGTAAATTGAAATTAATCAACTTAGACGACACCTTCGACTCATCTTTTACTGAAGTGTAGAAAGAATTCACGCTCGCGATCATCTCATCTTTTTCACCGCTGTATTGGTGATATACCTCAACTTGATTCGACTCGTCTAATACATAAATATTGAAGCCTTTGTCGGTATCCTCAAAGAAAAATTGAATTAAACCTTCACTCGCAAAGCCATCAACCACCTCTGGTAGTTGATACTCTTGCTCTTTATCGAGCATCAGTAAAGGTGAGCCTTTCAACTTATTTGTCGAGATACTACGATAGAAATCAACTGAGTTTTCGAGCATCTGCACCGAAACACCACGACGTTCAAAGAACAGACCAAACATCTTGTTTGCCAAACGAATAGCCTTGAAGCGGCGACGCTTCTCTGGCTCAATCGGTTTTAATCGCAAGTCGATACACTCAGCAAGCAGTTGGTACACCATGTTACGCATCACACCACGGAGGTTTTTGCTGTAACAGAACACATCGACCGATTCTGGCGGCAACGCATCCTGGTGCATTTTGCCAAGTACCGTCTTCAGCGCGTCTAGCATTGCAGTATCACCTTGGAAATGAAGCGTACGTACTTCATGCCAAGAGTTACGATAAACCAGATCAACACTTCCGACTAAACTCTTACCCTCTTCGCCAAAACTGAAAATGTCGGCATTCTTAAGATCAACCTTCAATGCACGACCACTCAATTCAGAAGTTGGGTCACTTTCAAAATTGATAAACATCGCCAGTTGGCTTATTTCACAAGGGCTTGCCAGTGCTTGCATACTCGGGCGGCGCTTACGTAAAGAAAAAGTATTGCGTAGATCGCTCACCATTTGATAGAACTTATCGATATCAATGTGAGCATCACGCACCACAGAGTGCAAACGCGTAGACTCCGTAATCAAGCCATTAAAGAATGACCAAGCAACCAGTTTACTCAAGTACTCATGGTGCTCAAGTGAGGGCTGACCAAGAATACGATGCGCTACCAGCGGCTGTTTATATAGATACCAACCAGCTTTGTTGGACTGACCCTGACGAACTTCAATAAAGCTCAAGTCTGGTTCATGTAGATCCGGTGAAATTTGCGGGTTCAGTAACGTCACTTTTCCTGGCAATACCTCAAACGCAGCGTAAAGCTTACGAGCCAAGATACTGATATCTTGTGGGCTAATTGCAGAAGTGATGTCGTTGCGACGCGCAAATTGAATCAGGTTACGATAGCTCAGCATCAAGGCATCAAGCAGTGCATGGTGCACCACTTTAACCTGCTCAACCTTCCAGTTACGGCGGTTGTCGAGCTCAGCTATGGTTTCCTGTCCCCAGTTCCAGGACTTTGTCATCTGAGTTAAGGCTTCACGACGCCATTCGACAGAGCCAATGCCCGCATCTCGTGACAATTTCTCGTGGGTCTTAAGGTAGAAACAACGTCTCACCAAGTCCAAACGAGTGTGGTCGTTAATGCGTTCTAGGTAGCGCGTTACCTTTTCTAGCATCAAATAATAGCTATCCATGCCATACAGATCAGGTTCATCCGCGAAGAAGCGACGCTTAGTATCAATACTAAGTAGCTGGGTATTTGGGTATTCCCATGAGTAAGCTTCTAACAGGATCGCCTTCAAAACCGATTTATACGGTGAGTCGATACTCTTATAGAGCTGCCATAGGTTTGAACCAAAGTACTCTTCAGCAGGGATGCGGTTCAGCTTGCCGAAATCGATCCACTGCGAGCAATCAAGATAACCATCCTGACACAGGCCTTGGACATACTCGTCGTAACACTCTTCCATTTCTGGCGGAATTATTTGCCACAACAAACGCTGGCCAGCCAAACGAACGGCAGAGCGATAGAACTCATCAAGCAGCAATAAGTGCTGTGAAGAACCACAGTTATCACCGGTCATCTCTTCAGAATGGTTTGAGCGGAAACGCTGTTCATCCATCAAGAAGAAGTTAGCTTCAACCCCTAAGGTTTCAGCCCAGTCGGTAATCAACAGACATTTGTTGGTCAGGCTGTCGCGAGATGCGCCATCCATATCCGGAGAAACACACACCCATATATCGAGATCACTTGAAGTACTTTGGCCAATAGAAGAAGTACTGCCCATGGTGTACAAGCCCAGGATTGCCGGTTCAGCAGCCTCGGTGAGTTTTCCACCCAGCGTTAATTCGGTATCAGAGACAAATTGCTTTTGGAATTCATTAGGCGTGAAGCTACGAATTCCAAAAGGAACTTGTTGGTCATAATAACCAGGCATCATGGGATGATTGAAGTGAAGTAGTGCAGGAATAAGGTTGAAAACTCGCTGGCCTTGGACATTCATCAACGCCAACGCACGATCAATGCGCTGCTGATTAAGGTTGTCTAATCGTTGAATCAAAGTCTGAGTGTAAGCCTGCAAGGTAAGTCCTTGGTTTGAGATTAAATGCACTTCTGTTTAGTTACTGAACGAAAGGAGCAACAAAACGTGATCAATTTAACACTTTTACCCTTAATGGTAAAGCAAAGGAACCTGTCATACTGGCCAATGCCTTGATGACAAAAAGTTAAACTCACGGCGCCGTAGTGTCCTCTTTATTACCTATTTCTAATAATAGCCCATGTTTCAAATGAGATACCAATCACACTATTTTGGTGAACTCATGAAAATCCCTCAGCTATCAAAGCATGGAATGATCAAACAGTAAGAATTTTCGCCTCACAATGGTAGGATTAGCCTATTACAGAACCTATATCGGAAACACCATGACAAATTCAGCACCAATCCGTATCGCGACCAGAAAAAGCCCTCTTGCCCTTTGGCAGGCATACTTTGTAAGGGATGCACTGCAAGCTGCTCACCCTGGTTTAGAGGTTGAGTTGGTAACTATGGTGACCAAAGGTGACATCATCCTAGATACCCCGCTGGCTAAAGTGGGTGGTAAAGGGCTGTTCGTTAAAGAACTCGAAGTCGCCATGCTAGAAGGTCGTGCTGATCTAGCCGTTCACTCAATGAAAGATGTACCGGTCGACTTCCCTGAAGGTCTAGGTCTAGTAACTATCTGTGAACGTGAAGACCCTCGCGATGCTTTCGTTTCAAACACTTACAACAACATCGACGAGCTACCACAAGGTGCTGTCGTGGGTACATGTAGCCTGCGTCGTCAATGTCAGTTGCTAGAATACCGCCCAGATCTCATCATCAAAGAACTTCGCGGCAATGTTGGTACTCGTCTAGGTAAACTCGATGATGGTCAATACGATGCGATCGTACTGGCTGCTGCGGGTCTTAAACGTCTAGAGCTAGAAGAGCGTATTCGTAGCTTCATCGAACCAGAGCAGTCTCTCCCTGCTGTTGGCCAAGGTGCTGTTGGTATTGAGTGTCGCCTTGATGACGAGCGTCTGATTAAACTTCTTGAACCACTGAATCATAAAGACACGGCTGATCGTGTACTGTGCGAACGTGCAATGAACCTTACCCTAGAAGGTGGTTGTCAAGTTCCTATCGGCAGCTACTCATTATTAGATGGCGATAATATCTGGCTACGTGCATTAGTAGGCGAACCAGATGGTTCTAAAATGGTTCGTGGTGAGATCTCTGGCCTTCGCAAAGATGCAGAAGCGCTTGGCGTTACTCTGGCAAATCAATTGCTGGATGATGGCGCGAGAGAAATCTTAACCAAGCTCTACGCTGACCAATAATAATTATGACAGTGTTGGTGACACGTCCCGGCTCAGAGGGACAATCGCTTTGCCAACAACTAGCGGATGAAGGGATTCAAGCAATCCATCATCCGCTTATTCGTATCGTTGATAATCCACACTCATCGGATTTAAGCACCCAGCTTAATAACAGCGATATCATTATTGCAGTCAGTCACCACGCTGTGACCGCTGCCCAAAACATCCTTTCGAAAACTTCATCTATTTGGCCAACTTCGCCGCTTTATCTTGGCGTTGGTCAAAAAACTGCGCACGTTTTAAGCAAAGTTAGTAAACAAAAAGTAAACTATCCCCAAGTGAGTGATAGTGAACATCTTCTCAAACTTACTGAACTTAATGGCGTAGATAATAAATCCATTTTGATACTGCGTGGAAATGGTGGGCGTGAGCTCATTAGAGATTCTTTACTCAATCGAGGTGCACAAGTCTCCTATTGTGAGACCTACCGTAGAGAATATATTCCCATTAACGATCACAATATCTATCAAACATGGATAAACAAAAAAACGTCCAAAGTTGTCATCACTAGTCAGGAACAATTGGAGTATCTCTGCTCAATTACCCCTGATGAGTATTTGGCTTGGCTTTCAACGAGACAACTATTTGTCCCAAGCCAGCGCATAGTAGAACGAGCACAACAACTCGGTTTCTCGAACGTGACCAATACTCACAGTGCTACGAACCAAATATTACTGGCTGCTCTCCGGCCCTAGCTAGAAACAGGAAATAAGCATGACAAGCAAAAAAAATAATGAGCATATTGAACCTGAAAAGAAACAAGACACTCAGCCAGTAGTTGTTGAAAACGAAAAAGCTGAATCTACAGAGACAAAACAGCCTGAAAAAAAACTTGATGCCTCTGCGTCAAATACGGTTCAAAGTGAACAGCCTCAAGCTGAGCATAAAGAACAAATCGAGAAAGCAGAAAAGCAAGGTAAGCGCGGTGTCAAACTAGGCGCTATTGCGATCGCTATTTCTATTATTTTCAGTGGCGGCATCGCATTTCAAATGCAGCAAAAGAGCGCTGAGTACTCAACTCAAATCGCTGCTCTTCAAACACAACTGCAAAATACCCAATCTGCAGTAAATAAAGACCTGCAAACCATCAAGCAAGAGACTATCCAAGAAGCTTCTCACGCAGTGGAGAAAACTCAGGTCGTACAATCCCAGCAACAAAAGAGTATTCAAAGCCTGCAGTTAGCAGTAGCTGACGTTAAAGGCCGTCGACCAAATGACTGGTTGCTTGCTGAAGCCGATTACCTAGTAAAACTAGCAGGTCGTAAATTGTTCCTTGAGCATGATGCCGTTAGCGCAACCAAACTAATGGAAAGCGCCGATCAACGTATCGCCGCACTAAATGACCCAAGCTTAGTATCACTGCGCCAATCAATGACCAATGACATTACTAAGCTTCGCACTATCCCTCTTATCGACCGCGATGGCTTAGTTTTACGCATCACAAGCCTACAACAGCAAGTCGATACGCTACCGCTTGCCAATGCAATTCTTCCAGAAGCTGCAGTTGTTGAGAAAAAAGCGGTATCGAAAGATATTAATGATTGGCAGAACAACCTGATGACGTCGATGAAAGACTTCTCAGAAAACTTCATCACCTTCCGTAGTCGTGATGGTGAAGTCATCCCTCTACTCTCTCCTGAGCAACACTTCTACCTACGTGAGAATATTAAGGGCAAATTAGAGACCGCAATTCGCGCTGTCTACAAAGAGCAAGGTGATGTCTACAGTGCAGCACTTAATACCGCTAGTGAGTGGTCGAAAGCGTACCTAAACCAAGATAACAACTCAGTGATTGAATTTGAGAAGGCGATTAAACAGTTAAGTGAGCAGAATATCTCAGTGAAATACCCTGTAAAACTTGAGTCTCAAAATGAGTTGTCAGATGTTATACGCGAGCGCCTACGTCGTGAAGTGACAGTTATGACCACGGAGGAGAAATAATGATTCGCTGGATTTTTCTTTTTCTCGTTCTAGGTGCCGGATTAGTTGTCGGTACCCAGTTCTCAGGTCAACAAGGTTATGTCCTGATCTCGATAGCAAATAAGACCATTGAGATGAGTGTGACAACACTGGTTATATTTGTCATTGCTCTTCTAGCTGCTCTATTCGGCTTGGAGTACCTATTCAAAAAGCTTATGTACGCAAGCTCAACGACTTGGAACTGGTTCAGTGTTCGTAAACTAAAACGCTCTCGTCGTTATACCAATGAAGGCATCATCAAGCTTCTTGAAGGTGATTGGAAAGGCGCAGAGAGGAAAGTAACTCGTTGGGCTAATCATCACGACATGCCTCTACTTTGCTATTTAGTCGCTTCTCAAGCTGCTCATGAACAAGGTAATACGAGTGAGCGTGATAAGTACATCGAACTTGCTAGCCAACAAGAGGACTCTCTACTGGCCGTTGAGCTAACTAAAGCAAAACAACAGATCAGTGAGTCGAACTACGAAGCCGCATTCGATACACTTTCGACCTTAAAAGGTACATATCCTAATAACACCGCTGTACTTGGCCTATTAAAAGCCACCTACATGCAGCTTAAACTCTGGCAACCATTACTAGAGTTAACGCCTAAGCTAGCTAAAAACAAGCTTCTTACGGCTGATGAGCAAGTTGAGTTAGAACAAAAAGCACAATGCGGCTTGCTTCACGATGTGGCACAGCAGCAAGGTAGCGAAGGTTTAATCAGCCATTGGAACAAGCTTTCAAGAAAGCAGAAACAAAGCTCTCACCTTGTTTCCTGCTTTGTGAAGCAACTGATCGCTCGTAAAGCTGACTCAGAAGCCTTCACTGTGATCAAAGAGAACATTGCGAAGAGTGGTTCAAATGAGCTCTACATGTTGCTTCCAGAGCTTAACCTTGCCGATCACCACCCAGTCGTTGTGATGCTAGAGCGCGCCATCAGTAAAGATGGTGGCAATGCCGAAGCACACAGCGCATTGGCTCAGTTCTACCTAAGAGAACAGAAGTGGTCAGAAGCACAAATCCACTTCGAGAAAGCACTAGCACTTCGCTCAAACGTATCAGATTACGGATACTTATCTGATGCACTAGAAAAGCAAAACTTAACGAAGGCTGCTCACGAAGTTTCTCGCAAGGCACTCGCTCTCGTTCAACCAGCTTAAACTGATACAACTAACATGAAGCCGATGCCAAGCATCGGCTTTTTTGTATCTACTGTTTACCTTAGATAACTTCCTCAGTACCAATAAGCAAAAACTAGAGATGGTAGTAAAAGTCTTCCATCCAGATCCCTTCTCCACACCCAGCTTATTGCTGACCGAAGCACCGTCCATTTTTAATAAGGCTTGCCTAGCTCGGAACAATCCATAAGTCACACATCTTGATCATTGGATTTCAAATGCTATTAATGCTTTATAAGTACTGATTTTAAGTCATGAGGTTAAATCCTCATGAAATCACCCGCAAGGTTTCCTAAAAAACACTGAGGGATACTTTAGAGCTATCCGTATGTAGTTTTAGCCAATTATAAAACAAGCTGTTTAGAATCCATTTGAGCTGACTGACAACCTTTATATAGATTTTTGAAGGAATAACGATCAGATAGCTTGGTTGGATTTGTACCGAAAGAAAGAAAAGACGTTTCGCAGTAGTTGTCATTTGATAGAGATTAGCTCTAGATTACAGTGGGCTTAGCAACTGGAATCATTAGATGAAAATTACATTTCAGTAATGTACCTCAAAGAGTTGGAGATCGTAAATCCGACACACCTCCGTAACCAACCTATTGGTTTAAGATTGAAGAAGTGAATGTATAGCAGCGGAGTTTCAGACTCTAGACGAAATCAATTCTGAGACACAGCAAAACTCCGAAGTTTAAAATGAGGTTTAACCATCACTCACAAAAGTAATTAAGAAGCCGCAGCCACTTAGAAAACTCCTGCTAACTTATTTATTAAAATCAATTTGTCATGTTAGAGCCCATAAACACAAAGCCCTGCTATTGCTAGCACAGCTTTCTAATCAATCGTTGATTCAACGATTACTAGCTAAAACAACCTTTTACGGAATCCAAAACCAAGAGTTAAAACTCATACCCCAGAAACGACGAAAGCCTAGTCGTCAGACTTAATGCCGATCGTTTAAGAAGACTTGAACGATCTTGCAGTTAGCAGATAATCCCCATCAACAACGTTGATGGGGATTTTTTATGCTTGAACAAGAATTAGCAATGGCACACGAGACCATTGAAGATGCCGACAATTATGAATCTGTCGTCGACGCCATTCAGATTGAGTGGATAGAACAAGCTCTTCTTGAAACCAATAAAGCGAGCATAAGACGACGTCGGCTTCCCGCTCAGCAAGCTGTCTGGTTAGTTATTTGGATGGGGCTGCAACGCAACATGTCTATCAAAGAGGTATGCAGTTCATTAGACATTGCGCTTCAGCCTAAACCTGAAGATAGCTGGTCTCGTGTTGCACCTAGTGTCCTAACTGATTCACGCCGACGTCTAGATGAGAGTCCATTAGCGGCTTTGTTTCACACAACGGTAAAGGCTTGGAATGGAGATATCCTTCAACAAGATAAAGACTTAGAGCTTAATGTTCTTGCTGTGGATGGAACTACATTTAGGTGCCAAGATTCCCCAGAGAACGCTGAAGAATTTGGGTTCATCTCTAAAAAATTGAAACCTTACCCTCAACTTCGTTTAGTCGCTTTGATGTCAACAGAAACTCGAATGATTATGGGGGCGGCTTTTGATGGCTGTCATGTCGGTGAAACGACCTTAGCTAAGCGTCTATTCAATGATATCCCCGCACATTCATTGACCTTATTTGATCGTTGTTATTTCTCGGCAGACCTTTTGTTGTCGTGGCAAGAGAGTGCGGAAAATGCTCACTGGTTAATGCCTGCAAAACGTAAGCTACGCTATGAAGTGTTGGAGAAATATGCGGAGAACGACATGCTCATCTCAATGCCCATCTCTCCTCAAGCTCAACGGCAGAATCCGAATTTACCCGCACGTTGGGAAGCCAGATTAGTCCTATATCAAGAGCCAAAAGGTGAGATAAAAGGTTTTATTACTTCACTTACAGACCCTAGTAGATACTCGCTAGAAAGCCTGCTGCGTATTTATTGGCAACGCTGGGAGATAGAAGAAGGTTATGGTGAAATTAAACAGACTCAACTGCAAAGTCACGTCACTTTACGAAGTCGTTTTTCTGCCGGTGTGAAGCAAGAGCTTTGGGGCGTATTACTTGCCTATAACTTAGTGCGATTAGAGATGGTTAAGATAGCTTCAGAAGCCGGGGTTCGAGCGACTAGGGTCAGTTTTACCGCCGCAATTAACCTTATTGATGCGCAATTACGTTGGTTAGCTTTAAGTCCAGACGGAACTCTACCTGTAAAACTGAAAAGGATGAGAGACAGTTTGAGTCACTTCATTCTTCCAGATAAAAGAAAGGACCGAACGTTTCCACGTTCAGTCCTCTTTGTCCCAGCCAAATATCCGTTCAGGTTCAAGCAATAATGCTTATCCGAACGGCATTAAGTCGTCAGACTAGGCTTTCTAATAAGTAGCGGAATGGACGGGGTTGTGGACTTCAGGCAAACCCTTTGTGGGACTCATTCGGCCGAAGGACAAAACACTTTTCTTGAGATGTAAAAAAGCCCTGCTATTTCTAGCAGGGCTTTTCTAATAAGTGGCGGAGTGGACGGGACTCGAACCCGCGACCCCCGGCGTGACAGGCCGGTATTCTAACCAACTGAACTACCACTCCGCAGTGGTCAACTCACTAAGTGAGCGTCCATATCTCCAGGTCGGTCAACCTAAAGATTTAATTTAAAGCCTGGCGATGTCCTACTCTCACATGGGGAAACCCCACACTACCATCGGCGCTATTGTGTTTCACTTCTGAGTTCGGCATGGAATCAGGTGGGTCCACAATGCTATGGTCGCCAAGCAAATTTTAAAATTCGGAAAGCTTATCTAAAAGTATTTCTCTTCAAACGCATTCAAGGTCTGGTACATCTGAGTCCACAAAACCCCTTGGGTGTTGTATGGTTAAGCCTCACGGGCAATTAGTACAGGTTAGCTCAATGCCTCGCAGCACTTACACACCCTGCCTATCAACGTCGTAGTCTACGACAACCCTTTAGGACACTTATAGTGCCAGGGAAAACTCATCTCAAGGCTCGCTTCCCGCTTAGATGCTTTCAGCGGTTATCGATTCCGAACTTAGCTACCGGGCAATGCCATTGGCATGACAACCCGAACACCAGAGGTTCGTCCACTCCGGTCCTCTCGTACTAGGAGCAGCCCCTTTCAATTTTCCAACGCCCACGGCAGATAGGGACCGAACTGTCTCACGACGTTCTAAACCCAGCTCGCGTACCACTTTAAATGGCGAACAGCCATACCCTTGGGACCGACTTCAGCCCCAGGATGTGATGAGCCGACATCGAGGTGCCAAACACCGCCGTCGATATGAACTCTTGGGCGGTATCAGCCTGTTATCCCCGGAGTACCTTTTATCCGTTGAGCGATGGCCCTTCCATTCAGAACCACCGGATCACTATGACCTGCTTTCGCACCTGCTCGAATTGTCATTCTCGCAGTCAAGCGGGCTTATGCCATTGCACTAACCACACGATGTCCAACCGTGTTTAGCCCACCTTCGTGCTCCTCCGTTACTCTTTGGGAGGAGACCGCCCCAGTCAAACTACCCACCAGGCACTGTCCGTAATCCCGATTCAGGGACCAACGTTAGAACATCAAAACTACAAGGGTGGTATTTCAAGGACGACTCCATCACATCTAGCGACGCAATTTCATAGTCTCCCACCTATCCTACACATGTAGGTTCAATGTTCAGTGCCAAGCTGTAGTAAAGGTTCACGGGGTCTTTCCGTCTAGCCGCGGGTACACTGCATCTTCACAGCGATTTCAATTTCACTGAGTCTCGGGTGGAGACAGCGTGGCCATCATTACGCCATTCGTGCAGGTCGGAACTTACCCGACAAGGAATTTCGCTACCTTAGGACCGTTATAGTTACGGCCGCCGTTTACCGGGGCTTCGATCAAGAGCTTCGTCCGAAGACTAACCCCATCAATTAACCTTCCGGCACCGGGCAGGCGTCACACCGTATACGTCATCTTACGATTTTGCACAGTGCTGTGTTTTTAATAAACAGTTGCAGCCACCTGGTATCTGCGACTCTCGTCTGCTCCATCCGCAAGGGACTTCACTGATAAGAGCGTACCTTCTCCCGAAGTTACGGTACCATTTTGCCTAGTTCCTTCACCCGAGTTCTCTCAAGCGCCTTGGTATTCTCTACCCGACCACCTGTGTCGGTTTGGGGTACGATTCCTTACAATCTGAAGCTTAGAGGCTTTTCCTGGAAGCATGGCATCAATGACTTCACTACCGTAGTAGCTCGACATCGTATCTCAGCGTTAATGAAAGTCCGGATTTACCTAAACTTTCCGCCTACGTACTTGAACCTGGACAACCGTCGCCAGGCCCACCTAGCCTTCTCCGTCCCCCCATCGCAATTGTAAGAAGTACGGGAATATTAACCCGTTTCCCATCGACTACGCCTTTCGGCCTCGCCTTAGGAGTCGACTTACCCTGCCCCGATTAACGTTGGACAGGAACCCTTGGTCTTCCGGCGAGGGAGTTTTTCACTCCCTTTATCGTTACTCATGTCAGCATTCGCACTTCTGATACCTCCAGCAGCCCTTACAGACCACCTTCAACGGCTTACAGAACGCTCCCCTACCCCACATACCCTAAGGTACGTAGCCGCAGCTTCGGTGTATAGCTTAGCCCCGTTACATCTTCCGCGCAGGCCGACTCGACCAGTGAGCTATTACGCTTTCTTTAAATGATGGCTGCTTCTAAGCCAACATCCTGGCTGTCTGAGCCTTCCCACATCGTTTCCCACTTAGCTATACTTTGGGACCTTAGCTGGCGGTCTGGGTTGTTTCCCTCTCCACGACGGACGTTAGCACCCGCCGTGTGTCTCCCGGATAGTACTTACTGGTATTCGGAGTTTGCAAAGGGTTGGTAAGTCGGGATGACCCCCTAGCCTTAACAGTGCTCTACCCCCAGTAGTATTCGTCCGAGGCGCTACCTAAATAGCTTTCGGGGAGAACCAGCTATCTCCAGGTTTGATTGGCCTTTCACCCCTAGCCACAAGTCATCCGCTAATTTTTCAACATTAGTCGGTTCGGTCCTCCAGTTGATGTTACTCAACCTTCAACCTGCCCATGGCTAGATCACCTGGTTTCGGGTCTAATCCTAGCAACTGTACGCCCAGTTAAGACTCGGTTTCCCTACGGCTCCCCTAAACGGTTAACCTTGCTACTAAAATTAAGTCGCTGACCCATTATACAAAAGGTACGCAGTCACACCACGAAGGTGCTCCTACTGCTTGTACGTACACGGTTTCAGGTTCTATTTCACTCCCCTCACAGGGGTTCTTTTCGCCTTTCCCTCACGGTACTGGTTCACTATCGGTCAGTCAGTAGTATTTAGCCTTGGAGGATGGTCCCCCCATATTCAGACAGGATATCACGTGTCCCGCCCTACTCGTTTTCACTGATTATGATGTGTCGGTTACGGGGCTATCACCCTTTATTGCGAGACTTTCCAGACTCTTCACCTGCATCATTAAAAGCTTAAGGGCTAATCCAATTTCGCTCGCCGCTACTTTCGGAATCTCGGTTGATTTCTCTTCCTCGGGGTACTTAGATGTTTCAGTTCCCCCGGTTTGCCTCCTGTTGCTATGTATTCACAACAGGATACTTGCTTATGCAAGTGGGTTTCCCCATTCAGGAATCCCAGACTCAAAAGGTTATTACTACCTAATCTGGGCTTATCGCAAGTTATTACGCCTTTCATCGCCTCTGACTGCCAAGGCATCCACCGTGTACGCTTAGTCACTTAACCATACAACCCGAAAGGGTTTCTATTTACTTTCACTTTAAAAAGTGAAGACAAATAAGCGTATGGCAACTAACCAAGGTTTTTGGTTGTCATCAAGAAGGGTTAATTCTCAATGACTGTTTGCCGGACTCAATTGTGAATCAAACTAAAGTTTGATTCGAATACAAGACACTTGAATGTGTTTGTTGTGTTTATCTAATGAAAGATAAACATTGAGAACTTTTAAATTTGATTGAATTACTCGTAAGTAATCAATCAGTCAGCTTTCCAAATTGTTAAAGAGCTAGATTTCTTTCGAAACCATTTTTAAATATTTTCAAACAAAAACACTTAAAGATGGTGGAGCTATGCGGGATCGAACCGCAGACCTCCTGCGTGCAAGGCAGGCGCTCTCCCAGCTGAGCTATAGCCCCATCTTTGTTTCTAGTCGATATTGGTGGGTCTGAGTGGACTCGAACCACCGACCTCCCGCTTATCAGGCGAGCGCTCTAACCAGCTGAGCTACAGACCCAATATCGTCTCTTTTACTTTCTAAACCTAATCAATCTGTGTGGACACTCATCGTAAGTATCTTCGTATAAGGAGGTGATCCAGCCCCAGGTTCCCCTAGGGCTACCTTGTTACGACTTCACCCCAGTCATGAACCACAAAGTGGTGAGCGTCCTCCCCGAAAGGTTAAACTACCCACTTCTTTTGCAGCCCACTCCCATGGTGTGACGGGCGGTGTGTACAAGGCCCGGGAACGTATTCACCGTGACATTCTGATTCACGATTACTAGCGATTCCGACTTCATGGAGTCGAGTTGCAGACTCCAATCCGGACTACGACGCACTTTTTGGGATTCGCTCACTATCGCTAGCTTGCTGCCCTCTGTATGCGCCATTGTAGCACGTGTGTAGCCCTACTCGTAAGGGCCATGATGACTTGACGTCGTCCCCACCTTCCTCCGGTTTATCACCGGCAGTCTCCCTGGAGTTCCCGACATTACTCGCTGGCAAACAAGGATAAGGGTTGCGCTCGTTGCGGGACTTAACCCAACATTTCACAACACGAGCTGACGACAGCCATGCAGCACCTGTCTCAGAGCTCCCGAAGGCACACCTGCGTCTCCGCTGGCTTCTCTGGATGTCAAGAGTAGGTAAGGTTCTTCGCGTTGCATCGAATTAAACCACATGCTCCACCGCTTGTGCGGGCCCCCGTCAATTCATTTGAGTTTTAATCTTGCGACCGTACTCCCCAGGCGGTCTACTTAACGCGTTAGCTCCGAAAGCCACGGCTCAAGGCCACAACCTCCAAGTAGACATCGTTTACGGCGTGGACTACCAGGGTATCTAATCCTGTTTGCTCCCCACGCTTTCGCATCTGAGTGTCAGTGTCTGTCCAGGGGGCCGCCTTCGCCACTGGTATTCCTTCAGATCTCTACGCATTTCACCGCTACACCTGAAATTCTACCCCCCTCTACAGCACTCTAGTTCACCAGTTTCAAATGCAGTTCCGAGGTTGAGCCCCGGGCTTTCACATCTGACTTAATGAACCACCTGCATGCGCTTTACGCCCAGTAATTCCGATTAACGCTCGCACCCTCCGTATTACCGCGGCTGCTGGCACGGAGTTAGCCGGTGCTTCTTCTGTTGCTAACGTCAAGATGCGCAGCTATTAACTACACACCCTTCCTCACAACTGAAAGTACTTTACAACCCGAAGGCCTTCTTCATACACGCGGCATGGCTGCATCAGGCTTTCGCCCATTGTGCAATATTCCCCACTGCTGCCTCCCGTAGGAGTCTGGACCGTGTCTCAGTTCCAGTGTGGCTGATCATCCTCTCAGACCAGCTAGGGATCGTCGCCTTGGTGAGCCATTACCTCACCAACTAACTAATCCCACCTAGGCATATCTTGACGCGAGAGGTCCGAAGATCCCCCTCTTTGGCCCGTAGGCATTATGCGGTATTAGCCATCGTTTCCAATGGTTATCCCCCACATCAAGGCAATTTCCTAGGCATTACTCACCCGTCCGCCGCTCGACGCCCATTAAATCCTCCGAAGAATCAATAATGTCGTTTCCGCTCGACTTGCATGTGTTAGGCCTGCCGCCAGCGTTCAATCTGAGCCATGATCAAACTCTTCAATTTAAGATTTTGTGACTCAACGAATACTGACTTCAAAACTAATATTTACCGCTCTTTCGAAAAAGAACAGAAACATGTAATTCTAAAGCTATTACCATTCCAACAGAATGGTAATGAATTGACTGTGCCAAAATTAAGTAAACTTAATTTTGTATTGGTCACTCAGTTCATTGAAATCAATTTTGATTCCGAAGAATCTGTTTTATCTAACGATAAAACGTTTTGATATTCATCAACGAGTGCCCACACAGATTGATAGGTTGAAATTGTTAAAGAGCGTGTTCTCTAAAAAGAGAACGCTTTCAGTGCCTTAGCACTTAAGCAGGACGCGTATAATACGCTTTCCACTTTGAAAGTCAACATAAAACTCTAAGAAACTTAGAACTCTATGGTGACTTGTCTATTAAATAGACAAAGTCGAAATTAAAGCCTGGCGATGTCCTACTCTCACATGGGGAAACCCCACACTACCATCGGCGCTATTGTGTTTCACTTCTGAGTTCGGCATGGAATCAGGTGGGTCCACAATGCTATGGTCGCCAAGCAAATTTTAAAATTCGGAAAGCTTATCTAAAAGTATTTCTCTTCAAACGCATTCAAGGTCTGGTACATCTGAGTCCACAAAACCCCTTGGGTGTTGTATGGTTAAGCCTCACGGGCAATTAGTACAGGTTAGCTCAATGCCTCGCAGCACTTACACACCCTGCCTATCAACGTCGTAGTCTACGACAACCCTTTAGGACACTTATAGTGCCAGGGAAAACTCATCTCAAGGCTCGCTTCCCGCTTAGATGCTTTCAGCGGTTATCGATTCCGAACTTAGCTACCGGGCAATGCCATTGGCATGACAACCCGAACACCAGAGGTTCGTCCACTCCGGTCCTCTCGTACTAGGAGCAGCCCCTTTCAATTTTCCAACGCCCACGGCAGATAGGGACCGAACTGTCTCACGACGTTCTAAACCCAGCTCGCGTACCACTTTAAATGGCGAACAGCCATACCCTTGGGACCGACTTCAGCCCCAGGATGTGATGAGCCGACATCGAGGTGCCAAACACCGCCGTCGATATGAACTCTTGGGCGGTATCAGCCTGTTATCCCCGGAGTACCTTTTATCCGTTGAGCGATGGCCCTTCCATTCAGAACCACCGGATCACTATGACCTGCTTTCGCACCTGCTCGAATTGTCATTCTCGCAGTCAAGCGGGCTTATGCCATTGCACTAACCACACGATGTCCAACCGTGTTTAGCCCACCTTCGTGCTCCTCCGTTACTCTTTGGGAGGAGACCGCCCCAGTCAAACTACCCACCAGGCACTGTCCGTAATCCCGATTCAGGGACCAACGTTAGAACATCAAAACTACAAGGGTGGTATTTCAAGGACGACTCCATCACATCTAGCGACGCAATTTCATAGTCTCCCACCTATCCTACACATGTAGGTTCAATGTTCAGTGCCAAGCTGTAGTAAAGGTTCACGGGGTCTTTCCGTCTAGCCGCGGGTACACTGCATCTTCACAGCGATTTCAATTTCACTGAGTCTCGGGTGGAGACAGCGTGGCCATCATTACGCCATTCGTGCAGGTCGGAACTTACCCGACAAGGAATTTCGCTACCTTAGGACCGTTATAGTTACGGCCGCCGTTTACCGGGGCTTCGATCAAGAGCTTCGACCGAAGTCTAACCCCATCAATTAACCTTCCGGCACCGGGCAGGCGTCACACCGTATACGTCATCTTACGATTTTGCACAGTGCTGTGTTTTTAATAAACAGTTGCAGCCACCTGGTATCTGCGACTCTCGTCTGCTCCATCCGCAAGGGACTTCACTGATAAGAGCGTACCTTCTCCCGAAGTTACGGTACCATTTTGCCTAGTTCCTTCACCCGAGTTCTCTCAAGCGCCTTGGTATTCTCTACCCGACCACCTGTGTCGGTTTGGGGTACGATTCCTTACAATCTGAAGCTTAGAGGCTTTTCCTGGAAGCATGGCATCAATGACTTCACTACCGTAGTAGCTCGACATCGTATCTCAGCGTTAATGAAAGTCCGGATTTACCTAAACTTTCCGCCTACGTACTTGAACCTGGACAACCGTCGCCAGGCCCACCTAGCCTTCTCCGTCCCCCCATCGCAATTGTAAGAAGTACGGGAATATTAACCCGTTTCCCATCGACTACGCCTTTCGGCCTCGCCTTAGGAGTCGACTTACCCTGCCCCGATTAACGTTGGACAGGAACCCTTGGTCTTCCGGCGAGGGAGTTTTTCACTCCCTTTATCGTTACTCATGTCAGCATTCGCACTTCTGATACCTCCAGCAGCCCTTACAGACCACCTTCAACGGCTTACAGAACGCTCCCCTACCCCACATACCCTAAGGTACGTAGCCGCAGCTTCGGTGTATAGCTTAGCCCCGTTACATCTTCCGCGCAGGCCGACTCGACCAGTGAGCTATTACGCTTTCTTTAAATGATGGCTGCTTCTAAGCCAACATCCTGGCTGTCTGAGCCTTCCCACATCGTTTCCCACTTAGCTATACTTTGGGACCTTAGCTGGCGGTCTGGGTTGTTTCCCTCTCCACGACGGACGTTAGCACCCGCCGTGTGTCTCCCGGATAGTACTTACTGGTATTCGGAGTTTGCAAAGGGTTGGTAAGTCGGGATGACCCCCTAGCCTTAACAGTGCTCTACCCCCAGTAGTATTCGTCCGAGGCGCTACCTAAATAGCTTTCGGGGAGAACCAGCTATCTCCAGGTTTGATTGGCCTTTCACCCCTAGCCACAAGTCATCCGCTAATTTTTCAACATTAGTCGGTTCGGTCCTCCAGTTGATGTTACTCAACCTTCAACCTGCCCATGGCTAGATCACCTGGTTTCGGGTCTAATCCTAGCAACTGTACGCCCAGTTAAGACTCGGTTTCCCTACGGCTCCCCTAAACGGTTAACCTTGCTACTAAAATTAAGTCGCTGACCCATTATACAAAAGGTACGCAGTCACACCACGAAGGTGCTCCTACTGCTTGTACGTACACGGTTTCAGGTTCTATTTCACTCCCCTCACAGGGGTTCTTTTCGCCTTTCCCTCACGGTACTGGTTCACTATCGGTCAGTCAGTAGTATTTAGCCTTGGAGGATGGTCCCCCCATATTCAGACAGGATATCACGTGTCCCGCCCTACTCGTTTTCACTGATTATGATGTGTCGGTTACGGGGCTATCACCCTTTATTGCGAGACTTTCCAGACTCTTCACCTGCATCATTAAAAGCTTAAGGGCTAATCCAATTTCGCTCGCCGCTACTTTCGGAATCTCGGTTGATTTCTCTTCCTCGGGGTACTTAGATGTTTCAGTTCCCCCGGTTTGCCTCCTGTTGCTATGTATTCACAACAGGATACTTGCTTATGCAAGTGGGTTTCCCCATTCAGGAATCCCAGACTCAAAAGGTTATTACTACCTAATCTGGGCTTATCGCAAGTTATTACGCCTTTCATCGCCTCTGACTGCCAAGGCATCCACCGTGTACGCTTAGTCACTTAACCATACAACCCGAAAGGGTTTCTATTTGCTTTCACTTTAAAAAGTGAAGACAAATAAGCGTATGGCAACTAACCAAGGTTTTTGGTTGTCATTAAGAAGGGTTAATTCTTGATGACTGTTTGCCGGACTCAATTGTGAATCAATGTAAACATTGATTCGAATACAAGACACTTGAATGTGTTTGTTGTGTTTATCTAATGAAAGATAAACATTGAGAACTTTTAAATTTGATTGAATTACTCGTAAGTAATCAATCAATCAGCTTTCCAAATTATTAAAGAGCATAAAGCAAAAAGCTTTAATCAATAACTTACGTTATTAATTAAAGCTCTGGCTTTAACTAAATCTAAACCATCAATCTGTGTGGACACTCATCGTAAGTATCTTCGTATAAGGAGGTGATCCAGCCCCAGGTTCCCCTAGGGCTACCTTGTTACGACTTCACCCCAGTCATGAACCACAAAGTGGTGAGCGTCCTCCCCGAAAGGTTAAACTACCCACTTCTTTTGCAGCCCACTCCCATGGTGTGACGGGCGGTGTGTACAAGGCCCGGGAACGTATTCACCGTGACATTCTGATTCACGATTACTAGCGATTCCGACTTCATGGAGTCGAGTTGCAGACTCCAATCCGGACTACGACGCACTTTTTGGGATTCGCTCACTATCGCTAGCTTGCTGCCCTCTGTATGCGCCATTGTAGCACGTGTGTAGCCCTACTCGTAAGGGCCATGATGACTTGACGTCGTCCCCACCTTCCTCCGGTTTATCACCGGCAGTCTCCCTGGAGTTCCCGACATTACTCGCTGGCAAACAAGGATAAGGGTTGCGCTCGTTGCGGGACTTAACCCAACATTTCACAACACGAGCTGACGACAGCCATGCAGCACCTGTCTCAGAGCTCCCGAAGGCACACCTGCGTCTCCGCTGGCTTCTCTGGATGTCAAGAGTAGGTAAGGTTCTTCGCGTTGCATCGAATTAAACCACATGCTCCACCGCTTGTGCGGGCCCCCGTCAATTCATTTGAGTTTTAATCTTGCGACCGTACTCCCCAGGCGGTCTACTTAACGCGTTAGCTCCGAAAGCCACGGCTCAAGGCCACAACCTCCAAGTAGACATCGTTTACGGCGTGGACTACCAGGGTATCTAATCCTGTTTGCTCCCCACGCTTTCGCATCTGAGTGTCAGTGTCTGTCCAGGGGGCCGCCTTCGCCCCTGGTATTCCTTCAGATCTCTACGCATTTCACCGCTACACCTGAAATTCTACCCCCCTCTACAGCACTCTAGTTCACCAGTTTCAAATGCAGTTCCGAGGTTGAGCCCCGGGCTTTCACATCTGACTTAATGAACCACCTGCATGCGCTTTACGCCCAGTAATTCCGATTAACGCTCGCACCCTCCGTATTACCGCGGCTGCTGGCACGGAGTTAGCCGGTGCTTCTTCTGTTGCTAACGTCAAGATGCGCAGCTATTAACTACACACCCTTCCTCACAACTGAAAGTACTTTACAACCCGAAGGCCTTCTTCATACACGCGGCATGGCTGCATCAGGCTTTCGCCCATTGTGCAATATTCCCCACTGCTGCCTCCCGTAGGAGTCTGGACCGTGTCTCAGTTCCAGTGTGGCTGATCATCCTCTCAGACCAGCTAGGGATCGTCGCCTTGGTGAGCCATTACCTCACCAACTAGCTAATCCCACCTAGGCATATCTTGACGCGAGAGGTCCGAAGATCCCCCTCTTTGGCCCGTAGGCATTATGCGGTATTAGCCATCGTTTCCAATGGTTATCCCCCACATCAAGGCAATTTCCTAGGCATTACTCACCCGTCCGCCGCTCGACGCCCATTAAATCCTCCGAAGAATCAATAATGTCGTTTCCGCTCGACTTGCATGTGTTAGGCCTGCCGCCAGCGTTCAATCTGAGCCATGATCAAACTCTTCAATTTAAGATTTTGTGACTCAACGAATACTGACTTCAAAACTAATGTTCATGTAAACATGAACATGTAATTCTAAAGCTATTACCATTCCAACAGAATGGTAATGAATTGACTGTGCCGAATAACTACAAGTAGTTAAACGTATTGGTCACTCAGTTCATTGAAATCAAGTTTGTTACCGAAGTAACTGTTACTACCTAAGTAATAACGTTTTGATATTCATCAACGAGTGCCCACACAGATTGATAGGTTTAAATTGTTAAAGAGCTTCACTTGCTGAGCGTTCCTTTTAAGTAAGGAGCCTCTCTAAGTGGACGGCCATTCTAGCGAATTAACATTCAGTGTCAAACACTTTTTGAAAATTAATTTTTTGTCGCTTTCCGCCTGACTGATTGTTGCTGAAGCCTTGTGGCGTCTGCCGTCTCAGTGGTGTCGCATTATAGGGAACCCACTCAGCTTAGCAACTACTTTTTCATAAAAAATGAATAAATAGGGGTTAACTGCCTAATAGTTCACCTAAACAGAAAAAAGAGAATATTTCTGCTCTCTTTTCGCTCAAAATCCAAAAGAATTCTTAGATAAATGCGTAAGCATCTGCGTACATATGGTCTCGCTTTGCTTCTTTATTCTGAGTAAACAAGTCTCTTGCAGCGCCTGCCATTTCGAAACGACCCGCAATGTAGATATCGAAATCAGCTAATGATTCGAAACTTTGCGTGATTGCTTCTAATACATTACCCGTTTGACCGTTCCAAACTTCAGGTGCTTCTTCTACTACTGGTACAAAATGCACATTGCTGTGTTTTGCTGCAATGTCGACAAGCTCTTCTTTCGCATACAGCTGACACTCATCTTTTGCACCCCAGTATAGATGAATCTCTTTTTTACTGTTCTGCGCGATGCAGTGATCGAGAATAGAGCGCACGTAGCTAAAGCCAGTACCACCAGCAATTAGTAACAGAGGACGATCGCTTTCTTCTTTAACCCACGCATCACCGTGCGGAGCATCAATAGCTATATCGCCATCTTCAGCTTGCGCTTTCTTCATTGCCTCAACGACTTCTGAAGCGTAAGCATTGTGCTCAGCTGCACCAATGTGTAACTCAAGCTCGCCTTCATGGCGACAAGGGCTGCTTGCAATCGAAAATGGACGCTTATCTTTCTCGCCCATTTCAACCATCAGATATTGGCCCGCTTTAAAAGCGACCGGTGTTTCTGGGTGAAGTAGGATTTGGTAAGTATTACAAGCCAAAGGCTCGATAGACTTCACTTTACATTTAATAGTCATGTTCTTCCTCTTACTAACCCTTAATCGGCAAAGGTTAGAACTAAATTACTTTCTGCAAATGCTTGACAAGCAAAAATCCAACCTTGTTGCTGCTCTTTCTCTGTGAGCATGGGTTCAAGATGGTAACTCACTTGCCCTTCTAATTTTCTGCACATACACATCGCGCATGCGCCGACTTGGCAACGGTTTGGGAAATAGATATCGCTGTTGAGCGCAGCATCCAAGACCGTTTGCCCTTTTTCTACGGTAAAACTGATGTTTTCTGGGTATAAGACTACTTGGTAGCTCATGAAATTCCTAGCTGTTCCCAGATGCTATCAATCTTTTTAATGACATCAGGATCTTTTGTGATTGGAACACCCCACTCACGTAGGCATTCGCCTTCCCACTTATTGGTCGCATCTAGACCCATTTTTGAGTGTCCTGTTTCATTCTGTAGGAACAACGTATCTCTGGCCGGATCCATTCTTGTGGTCACCGCCCAAATAATGTCATTCCAATCACTCACGTTGACATCGCCGTCACACACGATAACAAACTTGTTCTCATCAAATTGAGACCAAACCGCTTCCATGATTTTCTTACCATTACCTGCAGCTTGCTTATCAATAGACACCACAACCATGTTGGCATTATCGTTTTGCAGGTGAATATCAATAATTTCAGGTTGAGTCTTGGTTAACTCAGCTAAGCTGCCCTCTATATGTTCACTATTTACAGGTGCTGATTCGATATCTGGCGATAGTGCTAACTCGGCATCCCACTTCTTAGTGATGTCTAAGCCCATCTTAGAGCCTAACCCAACCACAGGTGATGCAAAATCCAATGAATCGATTGGCGTGTGCTCTATCATCAAGCTATCGCGTGACGGATCCATATGTTCACACATAGCAGCGGTCACTTGAGACCAGTCTCGTGCATTCACATCTTCATCGCACACCAATACAAACTTGGTGTACATGAATTGGCGTAAGAAAGACCATACACCCATCATCACTCGCTTAGCGTGACCTGGGTATTGCTTCTTCATGGTTACTACTGCCATTCGGTATGAACAACCTTCAGGCGGTAGATAGAAATCTTCAATCTCTGGGAACTGCTTTTGAAGAATAGGAACAAACACTTCATTTAACGCAACACCCAATACCGCAGGCTCATCAGGTGGACGGCCAGTATAGGTGCTGTGATAGATAGGGTTTTCGCGCATGGTTACATGAGTAACAGTGAACACATGGTGCTTTTCTTTCTCGTTGTAGTAACCAGTATGATCTCCGTAAGGCCCTTCGTCCGCGAACTCATTCGGGTCGATGTAACCTTCCATCACGATTTCCGCACTTGCAGGAACGTCTAAATCATTGCTGATTGATTTAACAACCTCAGTTTTACTACCGCGTAGTAAGCCTGCAAACGCGTATTCCGATAAAGTATCCGGCACTGGCGTAACCGCACCAAGAATGGTGGCAGGGTCTGCTCCAAACGCTACAGAAACTGGGAATGGTTTACCTGGGTTAGTTTCCATCCAATCACGCAGATCAAGCGCTCCGCCACGGTGGGCTAACCAACGCATAATGACTTTATTCTTGCCGATTTTTTGCTGGCGATAGATGCCTAAGTTTTGGCGTTTTTTATTAGGACCGCGAGTAACCGTTAATCCCCATGTTAGCAATGGCGCGACATCGTCGGCCCAACAGCTCATCACGGGGATTTTATCTAGGTCGACGTCATCACCCTGCCATATCACTTGTTGGCATGCAGCTTTACGAAGACGTTTAGCTGGCATATTTAAGACTTGCTTAAACACCGGCAGTTTATCAAGAGCATCTTTAAAGCCTTTTGGTGGCTCAGGTTCCTTTAGATAAGCTAACAACTTACCCACTTCACGCAGTTCTTTCACTTCCTGACGACCCATACCAATAGCCACACGATTAGGTGTACCAAATAGATTGGTTAAAACAGGCATGTCATAGCCTATTGGATTTTCAAATAAAAGAGCCGGGCCACCAGCACGTAGAGTACGGTCGCTAATCTCGGTCATTTCATAGTCTGGATCGACTGGGTGAGAAATGCGTTTCAACTGACCAATACTTTCAAGATGGTCGATAAAATCACGTAAATCTTTAAAACTCATAGGACTTCTACATGCTGATTATTCTGCGCTCAGTATATCAAAAAGGGTGACGCTGAGATCCCCCTTTTTAGTGTGGTTATTGAGAGGCAAAATCCACTTTACGGTAATGCTTGCTCGATCAAAGAGCTCTTCACCTGAGGGTTATCATTTACAAGATCTTGCAACCATCGCGTATGACCTTGTTTGGCTAATTCACGGGCGACTAATGGCGCTTCATCGGCAATCGCCATCCTAGAGACAAGAAACTCCTTCACCTCTTCTGATAGCGGGTTAACCTTGGTAAGCAAAGTAATCGCTTCATCTTTCAAACGAGGGTTCTTAGTCGCAGCCATTACTTGTTCAAGTGCGAACGCTTGTTTGGTTTCAGCAAGGCGGACTAGCTCAGCTTGGCTATGATAATCGGCCTTCATTCGCCATAGAATCTTGTAGACCTCTGGGTCTTCGCTCACTTGCGCTAATCGAACCACCACCTCAGTAGAAGGTAGCCAGCTAACAATCGAGGAGGCCGTGAGTTGCTTAGTCAGATAATCAACCGCTTCAGGAGACAAACTGTCTAGCTCTCTGATTAACAATGCTTCTCGTGTTTGAACTTGATGCTCAGATCCAGATAACCACTCTTTTAGGTCGAGTTCTTGTTTCTCTGCATCTAACACAAACACCAGCGTCTTCTGGTCTTGGCGCCACTGTTTGATGAGCCGGTTGGCAATCGAAGGGTAATTAAAGGCAGGTACCGTAAACTCATAACCATCTCCACGCTCTAAAACTTGGTAAGTTGGCGTGATAGCGAGTTGCTGCTCAATGAAGATAGACATCTTGGGGGTGAGGACAATTTTTTGCTGTTCGAGCTTCTTCAAGAGTTGGTAACGAGCCACTTCTTGTTGGGGAAATGTCAGACGCTCAAGCGCGAAGCGCAGCGAATTAACTTCGTCACGTACGACAAATTCGAATAATTCAGCAGTTTTCAGTTTTACTTGATCATTCTCAAGCCAAGACTCTACTGTAATTGGAGACATCTCGGTGGCATAGCTCATACCGACCGGGGAAAGTAACAGTGAAGTAGACAGGAGTAATGATGACAACAGTCCATGTTGCATTTTAACTTCCTTTTAACACTTTTGCTCATTCTGCAAGCTGTCGCTATAAAATGCAAATAAAAAGCGCCACCCGAAGGCAGCGCTTTTTAATAACTATCAGCTAATCAAGACTACTGACGACGCATTGCGTCAAAGAACTCATCGTTCGTTTTAGTCATTGCTAACTTGTCGATAAGGAATTCCATTGCATCAGTTTCGCCCATAGGGTGAACAATCTTACGCAGGATCCACATCTTCTGTAGCTCATCAGGCTTAGTAAGAAGCTCTTCACGACGAGTACCAGAGCGGTTGAAATCAATCGCTGGGAATACGCGCTTTTCAGCAATCTTACGGTTAAGGTGCAGTTCCATGTTACCTGTACCTTTGAATTCTTCGTAGATTACTTCATCCATCTTAGAACCAGTATCAACCAGTGCAGTTGCGATGATAGTTAAGCTACCGCCTTCTTCTACGTTACGTGCCGCACCGAAGAAACGCTTTGGACGATGTAGAGCATTCGCATCAACACCACCAGTAAGAACTTTACCTGATGAAGGAATCACAGTGTTGTAAGCACGAGCTAGACGAGTGATTGAGTCCAGTAGGATAACCACGTCTTTTTTGTGTTCAACAAGACGCTTCGCCTTCTCGATTACCATTTCTGCAACTTGCACGTGGCGAGATGCTGGTTCATCGAAAGTCGATGCGATTACTTCGCCTTTAACTAGGCGCTGCATTTCTGTTACTTCTTCTGGACGCTCATCGATAAGTAGAACCATTAGTTCACACTCAGGATGGTTGCGTGCAATGCTTTGTGCAATATTTTGCAGAAGCATTGTCTTACCTGCTTTAGGCGGAGCAACAATCAGACCACGCTGACCTTTACCAATTGGTGAAGCAAGGTCAAGAATTCGAGCTGTGATATCTTCAGTCGCACCATTACCCGCTTCCATCACCATACGTTCGTTGGCGTGAAGAGGAGTCAGGTTTTCAAAAAGGATTTTGTTACGAGCGTTGTCTGGCTTGTCGTAGTTAACCGTGTTTACTTTAAGCAGTGCAAAGTAACGTTCGCCATCTTTAGGTGGACGGATTTTACCGCCAATCGAGTCACCGGTGCGAAGGTTAAAACGACGAATCTGGCTTGGTGATACGTAAATATCATCTGGCCCAGCAAGGTACGAACTGTCGCCGCTACGCAGGAAACCAAAACCGTCTTGAAGAATTTCTAGAACACCATCACCAAAGATGTCTTCACCACTTTTTGCATGCGCTTTAAGGATGGAGAAGATAATGTCTTGTTTTCTTAGGCGAGCTTGATTTTCAAGACCTAGGCTTTCGCTAAGTTTAACAAGTTCAGACACAGGTCTGTTCTTCAGTTCAGTAAGATTCATAGTGGTGGAAGTTTGTTTAGTCAAAATAGGATCTGTTTTCTTAAGTTAAGAAGGAGTTGGTCACAGGATCGACCAAGAAGAGAAATTCGTTCAATTAACGTGCGATAAATTAGCACTAAAACTAAGACTAGTCCATAGCTTAGAAAAAACAAAACCGCGCATTTGTTAACTGCGCGGTTTCTTTTCAAATGCTGACCTGATTAAAGGTTAGCGTCTAGGAACTCTTTAAGTTGAGTTTTAGACAATGCACCAACTTTAGTTGCTGCTACGCCGCCATCTTTGAAAAGAAGCAGCGTTGGAATGCCACGAATACCGAATTTTGGTGGAGTTCCAGCATTTTGGTCGATATTTAATTTACCGATTGTGAGCTTGCCTTCGTACTCGTTTGCGATTTCATCAAGAATCGGCGCAATCATTTTACATGGACCACACCATTCTGCCCAAAAATCAACAAGAACAGGGCCTGCAGCATTGATTACATCGTTATCAAAACCGTCATCAGTTAGCTGCAAAATCTTATCACTCATCTTCCACTCCAATGTATTTTTTAGAACTGGTTGGATGATAACCAGTAAATAGATGCCCTATTGGAATGTATTTACTTTCGTATTGCAAGCTTAAGCTGATATTCTATAGCAATGAAAAAGACGCATATCACAGAGCAAAAGTTCGCCGACTTGGATTTACTTCCTCAAGTCATTGAAGGATTGGAGAAAAAAGGGTTCGATTATTGTACCCCTATCCAAGCCTTGGCGCTCCCGGTACTGCTCACCGGCCAAGACATTGCAGGCCAGGCCCAAACGGGTACTGGTAAAACGCTTGCGTTTCTAACTGCTACTTTTAACCACCTGCTAAAAACACCTGAGCATGAAGGGCGTAAGCCTAACCAGCCACGTGCAATTATTATGGCACCAACGCGTGAACTCGCGATTCAGATCTACAACGATGCTGACTCTCTGGTTGAAAGCACGGGTATCAAAGCAGCACTCGCTTACGGTGGCGAAAGCTACGACAAGCAGCTAGGTAAAATCGAAGAAGGCGCAGATATCTTAATTGGTACTACTGGCCGTATCATCGATTTCTACAAGCAAAAGGTATTTAACCTTAACCACATTCAAGCTGTTGTGCTTGATGAAGCCGATCGTATGTTTGATCTGGGCTTTATTAAAGACATTCGCTTCTTGTTCCGCCGTATGCCTGAGCCAAAAGATCGCCTGAACATGCTGTTCTCTGCGACGCTGTCTTACCGCGTACAAGAGCTAGCGTTCGAGCACATGCACAACCCAGAGCACGTGGTTGTTGAGCCTGAGCGTAAAACAGGTCACCGCATTCAAGAAGAACTGTTCTACCCTTCTAACGAACATAAGATGGCTCTTCTACAAACGTTAATCGAAGAAGAATGGCCAGATCGCGCAATCATCTTCGCTAACACGAAGCACAAATGTGAATCAGTTTGGGGCCACTTGGCTGCCGATGGTCACCGTGTAGGCCTGCTAACTGGCGATGTTCCTCAGAAGAAACGTGAAAAAATTCTTGAGCAGTTCACCAAAGGTGATGTTGACCTTCTTGTCGCAACTGATGTTGCAGCTCGTGGCCTACACATTCCTCAAGTAACACACGTATTCAACTTCGACCTACCTGATGATTGCGAAGATTACGTTCACCGTATCGGTCGTACAGGTCGTGCTGGTGAAAGCGGTCACTCGATCAGCTTTGCTTGTGAAGATTACGCAATCAACTTGCCACCAATCGAAGAATACATTGAGCATGCTATCCCAATGTCTGACTACGATGCTTCTGCACTACTAGAAGATCTGCCAGCACCGATGCGCTTACGTACACGTAACCCGCAACAACGCCGCTCAAACAACAATGGCCCACGCAACGGTAATCGTAAACCAAACCAGAACCGTCGCCCACGCCAACCGCGTCATAACAAGGAAGCTTAGTCGCTTATGAGTCAAACAGTGTCACCCCCGCTTTATGCTGCAATCGACCTCGGGTCGAACAGTTTTCATATGCTCGTTGTGCGTCACATCGATGGCAGCGTACAAACTATGGCCAAGATTAAGCGTAAAGTGCGTTTAGCAGCAGGCTTAAATGAAAATAATGCGCTTAGTACAGAAGCTATGCAGCGCGGTTGGGACTGTTTGAGTCTCTTTGCAGAGCGACTGCAAGATATTCCGAAAGAAAATATCCGCATTGTGGGTACAGCGACCCTACGTACCGCTATCAATGTGGATATATTTCTAGAGAAAGCGAACCAGATCCTTGGTTACGACATCAATGTTATCTCTGGTGAAGAAGAAGCTGCGACTATCTATAAAGGCGTAGCACACACTTCTGGTGGCAGCGGCCGCCGACTGGTCGTTGATATTGGTGGCGCAAGCACCGAAATGATCATAGGTGAAGGCTTCTCAGCGAAAGCACTAACTAGCCTGAAGATGGGCTGTGTTACCTGGCTTGAGCGCCACTTTAAAGATCGCCAATTAACCGCAACCAACTTTAACAATGCCATTGAAGCGGCTAAGTCTACGTTGGCTCCTATTCTAGATAGCTACACTGATATCGGATGGGACGTGTGTGTTGGCGCCAGTGGTACCGTTCAAGCACTGCAAGAAATCATGTTGGCGCAAGGCATGGATGAAGTCATTACTCATGCCAAACTTAAGCGTCTACAGAAACAAGCCATGATTACCGAGCGCTTGGAAGAGCTAGAAATAGAAGGATTGACCCTAGAGCGTGCATTAGTGTTCCCAAGTGGCCTTTCTATTCTTATCGCTATTTTTGAGCTACTTGAAATTGATTCAATGACACTCGCAGGCGGTGCACTCCGTGAAGGCCTAGCCTACGAGATGGTGGATGAACTTCGCCAAGAAGATATTCGTGCGCGTACCGTCAAGAGCGTGCAATCACGCTATCAAATGGACGTAAGCTACGGTGAACAAGTTGCTGTCGTCGCACAAACTCTGTTAGAGCAAGCAGGCGCCGAAACATGGGTTTCAGAACCACAAGCTGGCGTGCTATTGCAAACCGCAGCTAAGCTTCATGAGATTGGTTTAACCATCGATTTCAAAAAAGGTGGCGAGCACAGCGCTTACCTACTGCAGAACTTAGACCTGCCTGGCTTTACTCGAGCGCAAAAGCACTACTTGGGTGAGTTAACACGTCGCTACCGTGAACAGTTAACCTCATTGCCAGAGCAACATGCAATCTCAGGCACCAGCAGCAAGCGTATTTTACGAATTCTGCGTTTAGCTATTTTGCTGACCCACCGTCGCAATCCAGCGCTAGAGCCTGAGTTTAAGCTTGCAACCGATGGTAACAACCTGACCTTAACGCTTTCTAAGCAATGGCTAGCAGACAACCCGCTGACCGCTGCTGAGCTAGAGATCGAGTCGAATAGACAAACCGATATTGGCTGGCCATTGAATATTGAATGCCTCTGATATTAATATCTGACGCTAGAAATTAAAAAAGCCCAAGTTAGTAGACTAACTTGGGCTTTTTCTTATCGCTGCATTAATGCTTTGCGTTACAAGTCTCAAACTTAAGCGTTAACACCTGTCGCTTTAAAGTCAGGGTTCACTGCGGTTAACTTCTTAACCACGTAATTAAGAAGCACACCGTACATAGGCACGAACAAACCTAAGCTAATGATGAGTTTGAATCCGTAATCAACCAACGCAATCTCAGTCCAGTGCTCAGCCATAAATGGATCTGGGCTTTGGTAGAAAGCAATCGCAAAGAACGCGATGGTATCAATGGCATTACCAAAAAGTGTCGAACACGTTGGCGCAACCCACCATTGCTTCATTTGGCGTAAGCGGTTGAACACATGCACATCCAAGATCTGACCGAGCAAATAAGCCATGAAGCTTGCCGCTGCGATACGTGCAACAAACAAGTTGAACTCGCCTAGTTGGCTAAAGCCTTGGAAGGAACCTTCAAAGAATACCACAGACAATAAATAAGAAACGGCCAGTGCAGGCAACATCACTAAGAAAATGATTTTACGAGCAAGCTGCGCACCAAAAATGCGTACTGTGAGATCGGTCGCTAGGAAGATAAACGGGAAAGTGAAAGCACCCCAAGTGGTGTGCATACCGAAGACGGTAAAAGGTAGCTGAACCAAATAGTTGCTTGACGCAATAATCACCAAATGGAACAAAACTAATAGTGCTAGGGCTTTGCGCTGTTGCGCAGGGGTAAAGTTACTCATGCTGTACCTTTTTAGTTTGGTTTGGGGGTGAGGGAACCCAAATCGAGTCATTTCTTCGAATAAACTAAGAAAGCTCTTACCAATAATGTGAATTAAAAATGTTTCTATAATTTGCTCTATTGAGCGGCGGGCGATTATACATTAATCAATACTGGCTGCAACGGTGAGAACAAACGCAAACGTTTATCCTCACTTTTATTGATGAATGACGCTAGAAGCTATGTTTTTAAAAGCTATGCTAAACGTTAGAAACCACGCTTGAAGTTAGAAACCATGCCAAAAGTTAGAAACCATGCCAAAAGTTAGAAGCCGCGCTTGAAAAGCGTCGCGAGATAATCGAACTCTTCTCGGCTTTCTTCAGCGTTTAACGACTCAAACCAAATTGATTCACTGTAATGCTCAGACTTTAAAAACATTCGACAATCTTCAAAATCAATCAACCAAGAGTGCATATCGGCGTCCCATTGTTTTTCAACAACAGACGCGGACAGCAATGCCACCAGCTTTTTACCTAACACTTCGTAAGAATCAAAGTCAAAACTTGGAGACGTAATCAATAAACGTCCTTCCTCAGCCAAATACTCTCTTAAGCCAAATTCTGTTGGTGTTGTCATGTCCCTATCAACCTTATTCTCTTTCTATGAACTAACCGTTCTTATAAGCTAAACGCTTCTGAAAACTAGCAATCAGCCAATTAGCCGTGTGTGGTGATGTGTTCTTGAATCAAATCTAAAAATGGATCAGCGTACTTATCGAGTTTGCGTTGACCGACACCATTCACTGCCAGCATCTCGCCATAAGATGTGGGTAGGATTTCAGCCATATCAATCAGCGTCGCGTCACTGAATACCACATAAGGTGGTAAGCCATCTTCATCTGCAATCGACTTACGCAGCTTTCGCAGTTTCGCAAACAGCTTCTTATCGTAGTTCTTACTGCTCAGTTTATCGGACTTCGCATTACGCACCGCGGTATCTAAACGAGGTACAGCCAACTCCAAAGACATCTCACCACGCAGTAACGGACGTGCTTCTTCGGTTAACTGTAACGTCGAGTTACGAGTGATGTTCTGGAACAACAAGCCCTTGTGAATCAGCTGACGGAAGATACTGATCCAGTAATCGTGGCTATGGTCACGGCCAATACCGTAGGTAGACAGTTTATCGTGGCCATTATCACGGACACGAATATTCTGCATACCACGCATCACTTCGACCACGTAGCCCATACCAAACGACTGATTGACACGGTACACACAAGACAATGCCTTCTGCGCTTCTTTAGTCGCATCAAAATGCTTAGGTGGATCGAGGCAGATATCGCAGTTGCCACATTGCTTCTCGCGATATTCGCCAAAATAGTTCAATAGAACCTGACGACGACAGGTTTGCGCTTCGGCAAAGGCACTCATCGCGTTCAGCTTGTGCATCTCAACTTGTTTCTGTGGGCCTTCTTCTTTCTCATCCAGCATGCGACGCAGCCAACCCATATCAGCCGGGTCAAACAGCATCATCGCTTCAGCAGGTAAGCCATCACGACCCGCACGGCCAGTCTCTTGATAGTAAGATTCGATATTGCGTGGAATATCAAAGTGCACCACAAAGCGCACGTTGGGTTTATTGATACCCATACCAAACGCCACAGTCGCTACCACGATCTGAATATCATCACGTTGGAAAGCTTCTTGAACGTAAGCACGTTCGTCGGTATCCATGCCAGCATGGTAACCCGCAGCGCGAATACCGTTATTGCACAGCTTCTCGGTCACCATCTCCACTTTCTTACGGCTACCACAGTAGATGATACCGCAATTGCCTTTCTGTGTTTCTAGGTAGCGAACCACCTGTGACACAGGCTTGTGCTTCTCAACCAAGTTGTAACGAATATTAGGGCGATCGAAGCTGCCTAAATGCGTATGCGGATCCACCAACTGCAAACGCGAGATAATATCTTTGCGCGTCGCATCATCAGCGGTTGCCGTTAGCGCCATATAAGGCACATGCGGAAAATACTGTTTAAGCTGGCCTAGCGAAGCATATTCAGGTCGGAAATCGTGTCCCCACTGAGAGATACAGTGCGCTTCATCGACCGCAATCATCGAAAGCGGTAAGCCTTGTAGACGCTCGATAAAGTCACGCATCAACACGCGCTCTGGCGAGACATACACCATTTTCAACTGACCTGAGTTCATACGATTAAAGACCGAGATCAGATTCTCACGCGGCATCGACGAGTTAATGCACTCTGCCGCGACGCCGTTAGCTTTCAGCTGATCAACCTGGTCTTTCATCAACGAAATCAGCGGTGAGATAACCAGAGTCAGCCCTTCACGAACCAAAGCCGGGATTTGGTAACACAGAGATTTACCGCCACCGGTTGGCATAATCACCAAGCTGTCTTTGCCCTCAACGGCCAAATCAATGACCTCTTGCTGACCATCGCGAAAGCTTTGATAGCCGAACACATCTTGCAAGATGGTTTGCGCATCATTCGCGGGAGTTGGTATTTGCTCAGCAATCAGAGTGGCGGTCATTGTGGTTCCTAATCGAGGTATGAAATCAGCAAGCATCTTCGGCAAGCAAGTCGCACATTGTAGAGGGGAACGCTGGCGAATTAAACCGCAAATTGTTAGGTGAAAAGGGTTATCGCTCCTATACTGACCAACTCTCTTATAAATCTTATTAATAAGCACTCAGTGCTAGAGAAAGATGCATGACACAGGAAGAACAACAACGTACGCGCCAGGGAGTTTTGCTTGCCGTCGGCGCCTACACCATGTGGGGGATCGCCCCTATATATTTCAAATCTTTAAGTGATGTTTCCCCGTTAGAGATCCTTAGCCACCGTGTAGTATGGTCCTTTTTCCTACTCGCTTTCTTACTGCACATTGGCCGCAGCTGGCGTAAAGTCCGCGACACCCTGACCTCGAAACCAAAAATGCTCTATTTGGTGGCGACGTCTATTTTGGTGGGCGCTAACTGGCTTATTTTTATTTGGGCGGTGAATTCCAATCACATGCTTGATGCCAGCTTGGGGTATTACATCAACCCACTGATTAACGTGTTGCTCGGGATGCTCTTCCTCGGCGAACGCTTACGTAAGTTGCAATGGTTTGCAGTGGCTCTTGCTGCGATTGGCGTATTAATCCAATTAATTGCCTTCGGTTCAGTGCCGATCGTCGCCATTGCCCTAGCCTTTAGCTTCGGTTTTTATGGCTTACTGCGTAAAAAGGTGAGCTTAGAAGCGCAAACCGGTTTGTTCATTGAGACTCTGGTTATGTTACCTCTCGCAGCAACCTACCTACTGTTTATTGCTGATAGCCCAACCTCGGACTTCTCAATGAACCTGATGCAACTCAATCTATTACTGGTTGCTGCTGGTGTTATTACCACCATTCCACTGCTGTGCTTTACTGGCGCTGCAACACGCTTGAAGCTATCGACCCTCGGCTTCTTCCAGTACATTGGACCAAGCTTAATGTTCTTGTTAGCGGTGCTGATTTATGGCGAAGCGTTTACCAGTGACAAAGCGATTACCTTCGCCTTTATTTGGGGAGCGTTGGTGATATTCAGCTTTGACGGTCTGCGTAACAACAGAAAGAACAAACGCGCTAAGCAGTAACACTGATCGTTTTTTACAAGACAATCCCTTAATACGAAGATAAGCTTGGTTGAATTGATGACTATTTGACCAAGCTTTTTTGTACCATGGATAAAGTCCACTATTACTCTACCCCAACAGAAGATATCAGCCTGATCCAAGCTCAATACCAAGAGTTTGCTTTTCAGCGCCACTATCATTTGGACTTTCACATTGGTTTAATTACCCAAGGACAGCAGAAATTCGTCTATAAAGGGACGAGCCATAATGTTGGTGCAGGCCAAGTTGTTATCATGCCACCCGATGAGCTGCATGATGGGCACTCCAAACTCGATTCGGGTTATCAAGTCAGTGTGTTTGCAGTTTCTCCCCAATGGTTTCAAGATCTTGCCGATCCCAAGAAGAATGGTCACACATTAGGCTTTTCTGAGTTGATCCTCTCCGATCAAGCTGCATTTTCACAATTACGCAACTTACACGGCCTACTAATCCATCAAAACATCAGCCAGCTCGCTCAAGATTGCTTACCTTTCGAAGGGTTCTCGACGATTGTCGATCGTTATGCGAAATTTGGATCGAAAAGCGACATCAAACTGGGTAATCAATCGATTGATACGCTAAAAGACTATTTGATGGCGAATTTGGATCAACCAGTGCGATTAGAACAACTGTCTAAATTGTGTGGTTTAACCACGACTCAATTCCAACGTCATTTTAAAAACAAAATGGGCATTACGCCTTATGCATGGCTGAGCCGTTTACGCATGGAACAAAGCATGCGCCTGATTAAGTCTGGGATATGTGGTACTAAGGTTGCGCACCAAGTAGGCTTCTATGATCAGGCACACTTCTCTAAGGCTTTCAAAACCACGTTCGGCGTACCACCCTCACAAATCAACTAAGTGTTGATAATTTACAATTGCTCGATTTCAAATCACGGTAAGCTACGCTCAATACGATTACTTATTTAAAAATAGCGGTAACGTTATTGAGAACTGATGATGAACGAAGTCACCATACTGATCACCCTAGCCTCTATCCACTTCATCGCTTTGATGAGCCCCGGCCCTGACTTTGCGTTAGTCGTGCAAAATGCGACGCGTCACGGACGCCAGACAGGCTTGTACATTGCGCTTGGCTTATCTTGCGGGATCTTGCTGCACTCATTACTGAGCCTGACGGGAATCAGTTACCTAGTCCACCAGCAACCCACACTATTTGCCATTATCCAATTGGCCGGCGGTAGCTACTTACTGTACTTAGGTTACGGTGCACTTAAAGCAACCTGGCAAATCATTCAGAACCACGATGATGACGCCGATACCGTCAATTCTAAAGATCTGATTCTGACCAACAAGCGAGATGCATTTTCTAAAGGGTTTATGACCAACATTCTCAACCCAAAGGCTTTGGTGTTCTTTATTAGTTTAATGTCGAGCTTAGTCCCTGCAGATATGTCGCTGTCAGGCAAAGGCTTTGCTCTGATCATCCTATTTGGCCTCTCACTGTTTTGGTTCTCACTGCTGGCGTGGATGCTTTCAACCAAAACACTGCAGAAGAAACTCAGCGAAGCGACCGTTTACATCGATGGCTTGTGTGGCGTGTTATTCAGCCTTATTGGCGCGAGTATTCTTTGGCAGTCACTGTCCGGTTTAATCGCTTAAATTCGAATCAAGATTACAATTCGTTAACAACGCTCTGGCTATCTCATCTTTCCACTGCCAATCTAGCTCTGCATATTAAAAGGAGAAGATCATGCAGTGGAAAACAAAACTAACAACCCTCGCCACTTCTACCCTACTTTTTGCCTCTCACGTCAGTTGGGCAAATCAAGCTGCCGATTCCGTCGCACCCGAACAAAGTAGTGGTTTAGAAACCAAACAGCTCATTAAAGCCAACGATTGGATGGTCACCGCGGCCAACCCTCTTGCCACACAAGTCGGTGCTGATGTACTTGCTCGTGGTGGTAACGCGATTGACGCCATGGTTGCTGTGCAGCTTATGCTTGGCTTAGTGGAACCTCAGTCTTCAGGTATTGGTGGCGGCGCGTTCCTTGTTTATTTTGATGGCAAGGACAAGCAACTCAAAACCTACGATGGCCGTGAAACTGCACCACTTGATGCCACACCACGTCTATTCCAAGACGAAAGCGGCCAACCGCTTAAATTCTATGATGCCGTGGTTGGCGGTCGCTCCGTTGGCACGCCAGGCACGGTGCAATTACTGTGGGACACTCACCAGAAATACGGCAAGCTCGAATGGGCATCACTGATTAAACCTATCGCTCAGCTGGCTGAAGAAGGTTTTACTATTAGTCCACGTTTAGCCACCTTGATTGAAAATGACCAACAGCGACTAAGCCGCTTTGCCACTACCAAAGCCTACTTCTTCAATGCCGATGGCAGCCCGAAAACAGCTGGCACGCAACTTAAGAACCCAGAGTACGCGGCAACGTTAAACGCTATTTCTAAGAACGGTGCTAAGGCCTTTTACCAAGGTGAGATCTCTGCCGACATCATCAATACCGTGCAAACAGCGAAAGGTAACCCAGGCGTATTAGCACAGAAAGACTTCGACGCTTATTCGATCAAGCAGCGCGAGCCGGTTTGTTCTGCTTATGAGAGCTACCAAGTGTGCGGAATGGGTCCACCAAGTTCAGGTGCATTAACGGTTGGGCAGATCTTAGCGATGACCGAGCAGTTTGATCTTAAATCATGGGGACCAAACGACGCGAAATCTTGGCAAGTGTTAGCAGACGCTTCTCGCCTAGCCTTTGCAGACCGTGGTATGTACATGGCGGATCAAGATTATGTGCCGATGCCAACCCAAGGGTTAGTGAATACTGACTATTTGCAAGAACGTGCTCAGTTAATTACCGCAGGTAAGGCATTGGCAAGCGCATCTTCAGGCACACCGCCGTGGGATCACGCGATGCAGAGAAGCCAAGATGTTTCTATTGAATTACCGTCCACCAGCCACTTCAATATTGTAGATAGCGATGGCAATGTCGTGTCGATGACCACCACCATTGAGAATGCCTTTGGCTCACGCTTGATGGTAAGAGGCTTCCTACTCAACAACGAACTGACGGATTTCTCATTCAAGACCCATAACGATGGTAAGCCTATCGCCAACCGACTTGAACCGGGTAAGCGTCCGCGCTCTTCAATGGCACCGACCATCATCATGCAAGACGATAAACCTTACATGGCAATTGGCTCTCCGGGCGGCAGCCGTATCATAGGTTATGTGGCACAAGCGATCATTGCTCATACCCAATGGGACATGGATATTCAGCAAGCCATCAATCAACCACACTTCCTAAACCGCTTCGGTACCTTAGATTTAGAAAAAGGAACATCAGCGGAAAACTTCAAACCTGAGCTAGAAAAGATGGGATTTGAGGTCAACGTTCGCGATCTTAACTCTGGTTTACACGCGATACGCATCACAAAAGATGGTTTAGAAGGCGCTGCAGACCCTCGTCGTGAAGGTGCAGCCATTGGTCAGTAGGGAATAATCCTCCCTTTTTACTCGCGGCCTTGTGCGAGATCTCTCACAAGGCAGTGAGTAAATATCGATATTTGATGGCGAAATTAGTCACCTAGATATCGTAACCAATTGAAATAAAAAGATACGTACATTTATCATTCAAATAATTATATAGAAATTCGCTTATGCACCATTGCTGATAAATAAGGAATCGGTAATATGAATGGTGTCGGAAGGATGCTGACACGGAACAGGAAACGCCAAGGACTTGGTTATCTTCAGGATGAAGATTCGATTACTCAGGATGAATAATCGGCATGGATAGCGAAATGGACATTGAATGGACGCAATAGTAACTAGGATGGTTGCTACTAAGGAAAGACAATGGACACCTCTGGACGAGGAAAGGACTGAACATCAGGATGATGTAAAGGACACCGCTCAAGGAACAAGTGACGCGCGCTAACGAGGATTGTTGGCAGATCAGGATAAGATCAAGGACACCGCTAGGAAGGCGACGAAAGGAATACGCTGAAGGATAACAGCACACTATCATGGATTTGATGCATGGAGCACACTTAGTAGCCGGATTGCTGCGAGTAAGACTATAGACCCCGATGAGCGCAAGCTCTCGGGGTTTTTCTTTATCTGTCGTTTCACTTATTCTTCTCTCAAACAAATAAATCAAAGACCTTTAATTACAATTCTGACATTTAAAGCATTCACTTCTTAACCACTTCCGAGTAACGTAAGTCTTACTAGGCTCAACTAGTTTCATAACCATAATTAAACTAAGGACAAATTCATGTCACACGTTACCTTCAAAGGCGCTGCTGTACCACTAACAGGCACATTCCCACAAACTGGCGAACAAGCACCAAGCTTTGCACTGACTGCAGGCGACCTTTCTGAACTGACTCTTGCTTCTCTTGAAGGCAAGAAAGTGGTTCTAAACATCTTCCCAAGCATCGACACAGCAACTTGTGCAACGAGCGTACGTACGTTCAACGCAAAAGCAGCAGAACTTGAGAACACGGTTGTTGTTTGTATTTCTGCTGACCTTCCATTTGCTGCGGGTCGCTTCTGCGAACTTGAAGGTATTGAAGGCGTTCAACACGCTTCAACTTTCCGTTCTCCTGCGTTTGCATCAGATTACGGCGTAGCGATCGCTGAAGGCCCACTATCAGGCCTAACAACACGTGCGGTTGTCGTTGTTGATGAAAAAGGTGTGGTAACACACAGCGAGTTGGTTGCTGAGATCACTGAAGAACCAAACTACGAAGCGGCACTTGCAGCACTGTAAGTATCCTTTCTAGGCAGGAATGCCTTAAGCTCGATTCAGCCTATTTAGACTGGTTCCGAGCAATAAAAAGAGCAGCCATTGGCTGCTCTTTCTGTTTTTATACGGATTACTTTTCAATGCTGAAGTAGCAGATTACAACTGTTCTAAACGAGCATAAGCCGTTACTAACCACTTGATGCCTTCACCGTTAAACGCGACTTGAACTCGGCTCTGCGGGCCACTTCCCTCGAAGTTGATGATGGTGCCTTCACCAAACTTAGGGTGCTTAACGCGAGAACCCAAACTAAATCCTGTTTCGTTAAAGTTCTCTTTCACGGCGGTTTGGCTAAAGCGGCCACTGCTAGCAGGACGGCTCACTTGCGCTTTCATACGAACCTCATCCAGACAGGTTTCTGGTAGTTCACGAATAAAGCGTGACGGTTTGTGGTACTTGTCTTGCCCGTACAAGCGACGCATCTCTGCGTAAGTGATGTAAAGCTTCTCCATCGCACGCGTCATGCCTACGTAACACAGGCGACGCTCTTCTTCTAAGCGCCCTGCTTCTTCTGCTGACATCTGGCTTGGGAACATACCTTCTTCCACGCCCACCATGAATACCATTGGGAACTCTAGGCCTTTGGCACTGTGCAGGGTCATGAGCTGAACCGCATCATCAAACTCATCAGCTTGGCCTTCACCCGCTTCCAAAGCCGCATGAGTTAAGAATGCTGTTAGCATGCTCATTTCATCCGCTTCTTCTGGTTTTTCAAACTGACGCGTTGCCGTTACTAATTCTTCCAAGTTCTCAATACGTGCCTTCGACTTCTCGCCCTTCTCTTGCTCGTACATCGCAAACAAGCCCGACGATTTGATCACGTGGTCGGTTTGCTCATGAAGCCTCAGTTCTATGGTGTCATCTTCAAGCGCATTGATAAGTTCAATAAAGCGGCTCAAAGCACCCGCAGCACGGCCTGGTAACACTTGTTCTTCTATCAGAGCAACACTGGCTTCCCACATGGTTGCACCACGATCACGCGCTGCAAGACGAATCGTTTCTAACGTTTTATCACCCAAACCACGAGTCGGCGTATTAACGACACGTTCGAATGCCGCATCATTGCTGCGGTTACTCATTAAACGCAGGTAGCTCAAAGCATCTCTGATTTCCTGACGCTCGAAGAATCGCATGCCACCGTAGATTCGGTAAGGCAGACCACCTTGGATAAGCGCTTCTTCAAGCACACGAGATTGGGCGTTATTACGATAAAGCATCGCGGTATCTTCTAACGCACCGCCTTTCTCTTGCCACTCTTTGATTTTGCTAACAGTGAAACGCGCTTCATCTAACTCGTTATAAGCTGAGTAAACTGAGATTGGCTCGCCATCGTTGCCATCAGTCCACAGCTCTTTACCCATACGCTCAGTGTTGTTCGAGATAAGCTCATTCGACGCCTGAAGAATGGTTTTGGTTGAACGATAGTTTTGTTCGAGTCGAACCGTTGAAGCACCTGGGAATTCATCCAAGAACTTCTGAATATTTTCAATTTTAGCACCACGCCAACCATAAATAGATTGGTCATCATCGCCTACGATCATCACGCGACAATCCGGGCCAGCCATCATGCGCAGCCAAGCGTACTGGATGTTGTTGGTATCTTGAAATTCGTCGACAAGAATGTGCTTGAAGCGAGCTTGGTAGTGCTCTCGGATGTGCTTCTTATCGCGTAATAGTTCATGCGATCGCAACAAGATTTCCGCAAAGTCGACCAAGCCAGCACGATCACATGCTTCTTGGTAAGCAGAGTAAATTTTTAGCCACGTTTGAGTTATTGGATCATGGTAGGCGTCGATGTGATTTGGGCGTAATCCCTCGTCTTTCTTGCCATTGATCCACCAAGAAGCTTGCTTGGCAGGCCACTGCTTTTCATCAAGGTTTTGCGCCTTGATTAAGCGACGCAGCAAACGAATCTGATCATCTGAATCAATGATCTGGAAGTCTTCTGGTAGTTTTGCATCTAGGTAGTGAGCACGAAGGATCCGGTGACAAATACCGTGGAAGGTGCCGTTCCACATGCCTGACGAGCTGCCCATCATCAACTCTTCAATACGACCACGCATCTCTGCTGCCGCTTTGTTGGTGAAGGTAACCGACATGATAGAGAATGGTGATGCTTGCTCTACGCTTTGCAGCCAAGCGATGCGATGCACCAACACTCGCGTTTTACCACTACCAGCACCTGCCAGAATAAGTAGGTTTTCTAAAGGTGCCGCGACCGCCTCACGTTGTTTGTCGTTTAGGCCATCGAGTAAAAGCGAAGGATCTATCATTGGACATGCTCACTACTGGGTATTTATACATAAAAGCTGATTATAACCTAAACACTAGGCTGCGTTTAGGATAATAAGAAGAAAAAATAATCAAAAAATAACATCATACAATCAGTAACTTAACAGCCAATACATCATTAATATTGATGTTTTTTAAAATGCAGTGAAATTATTTCCGAGTTCTTCCTATCCTTTTTAGTAAGCAAGTTAACAACTTATTAACCTGCGACATAAAAATACTATTAAGTCCTAGAGGGAATGACTATGAAAAATTCTAATCTTGCTGTTACAGCTGCAATCACAAGTGTACTAGCGTTCGGCGGTGCAGTTCTTACATCAGCACCTGCGGAAGCAGCAGCAAAAGAGAAATGCTACGGCGTGGCAAAAGCTGGCCAAAATGATTGTGCTACCAAAACAAGTTCATGTGCGGGTACAGCCAAAGAAGACAACCAATCCGATGCATTCGTGGTCGTTCCTAAAGGACTATGTGGCAAATTATCAGGTGGTGACACTCAATCATCATAATTGAGCTGCTAAGTATGGTGAGCTGAGATTCGGCTCACCTCCACTTCCTATTAGGAGAACCGTTGTGACTGACACTCTTCATCCCAATGCAGGGGTTGGCCTTAGAACACCTCACTTGGACTTCTTTAGCCAAAATCCAACTTTAGTGAGTTGGTTAGAAGTTCACAGCGAGAACTACTTTTTAGCTCAATCACCGCAACGCCAACAACTCAGAGAAATACGTAACGCCCACAGCATAAGTTGTCACGGTGTTGGATTGTCTCTAGGTTCAGTTGATCGCATCAACCCCAATCACTTGCTGCAGTTGAAAGAACTCATCGATGACATCGAACCGTTCTTGGTTTCTGACCACCTAAGCTGGAGCCAAACTGGCGGTCATTACTTCAATGACTTATTACCGCTGCCTTATACCGAAGAGGCGTTAGAAGTCTTTTGCCGTAACGTATTAGAGGTTCAAGATAGCCTACAACGCCCTATGCTAATTGAGAACCCATCAAGCTACCTTGCCTTCAAGCATTCAACTATCCCAGAGTGGGAATTTTTGGCCGAGGTACAGAAGCGCACCGAGTGTCGACTATTACTTGATTTCAATAATATTTTTGTCTCATCTTTTAATCATGGCTTCAGCTGTGAAGAGTACTTAAGCGGAATTCCTGCAGACAAAGTGGAAGAGATTCACTTGGCAGGTTTTACCAAAAAGAAGCTTGAACAAGGTGAGATCTGGATAGACACCCACAGTAAACCAGTCTGTGATGAAGTATGGCAACTCTACACTGACTGGATAGCACAACATGGTTTGCGCCATACCTTAATAGAATGGGACTTAGATATTCCTGAGCCACCAATTTTATTGGCTGAAGCGGCCAAAGCCAGTGATATTTTGTATCAACACGACAAGTTTAACCAAAGGAGTCGCGCATCATGAGCCACTCTTTAGCTAATGTGCAATCGGAGTTTGCTAACGCCCTACGCTATCAAAACAATGGTGAGCACTGCGACATAGTGAGCGACCACTTTACCGATGAACAGCGCATACAGATCTACCGAAATAACTTTGTGATTAGCTTGAGCGAAGTACTGGCAGCAACCTACCCACTCACTGAAATGCTGGTTGGTGAAGAGTGCTTCCAACAAATGGCTCGTCAACATGTCTTAAGTTATCCATCAACCTCTGGTGATGTCAGTGGTTACGGTGAACACTTTGAACAAACTATCCAAGCCTTTCCTGCGGTTATCGAGGCTGCACCTTATCTCGGTGAAGTAGCTTTGTATGAATGGCAAAAAGATAGCTTGGTGAGATGCGTTTCAGAATCACATGTCGACCAACGTCCTCTTTCTCGTTTAGCTGATGTACCACAAGAACAACAAGGCGCTTTAGTCTTTCATCTCAAAGATTCAATAACTCTAGTTAATTCTAGCTATACGATTATCGCGCTTGAGCAGGCTATCTACCAGCAACAACTCGATGGGTTAGACATCAAGCAACCTGAATTTGGGGTGTTAATCCGAGCGGAAAATTCACAGGTTGAGAGCCATCGTTTGACGCAAGAAAGCCACCAACTATTAACTGAATTGCAATCGGGTCAAACGCTCTCAGCGATAGACCCTTTACTACTACAACATCTGAATACTGTCATGGCACTTAACGTCATCTCAGGCTTTTCAATCAATGCCGAATTGGAGACATAATATGGATAACAACACAGTCACGAACATGATGGCTCAATACGACAGTTTGATTGAGAAATCACAGGCACTTTTTGTTCCCGTACTACTTCTGTTTTGTCGCCTATGGGTGGCATGGGTCTTCTTTAATTCAGGACTCACCAAAATAGCCACTTGGGATAGCACCCTTTACTTGTTTGAATTGGAATACCAAGTGCCTCTTTTGCCTTGGGAATTGGCCGCTTACATGGGTACCGCAGCTGAATTGATTCTGCCGGTATTCTTAGCGCTTGGCTTGTTAACCCGACCAATGGCTGCAGTGCTGTTCGTTTTCAATATCATGGCCGTCGTGTCATACCCTGTATTGTGGGCACAAGGCTTCTATGATCATCAGCTTTGGGGATTAATGATTCTTATCGTCGTGGTATGGGGAGCTGGACCATTTTCACTTGATAGAATCTTAAAAGCGCAATTCAAAAGCTAAACCTCTTTTCCATGGTCTCTAAATTTACATAGGTCCAAAACGCAAAAAACCACTCAATTGAGTGGTTTCTTTTTATCTGGAATAAACTACTTGTTTAGAAAAGCTTGTAGCTCTTCAGCAGAGATACCTTGCTCGGCTAGCTCTTTTGCTAGTAGCTGAACTTGTTCACCTTTACGAGATTCAACCACGCGTTGAAATTGGTAAATGATATCTCGCAAAGTATCAATTGGAACTTGTTTTGCCGCACTGCGAATACGCTCTTCACTTTGGTTTCCTAGCTCTTTAAGCAATTTACCAAACATGACCTTTTCAGGTGCATCTTCCATTTGTTCTAAGATGCGCGCCATTTCGTAGGTTGTTAATGACATTACAGTATTTTCCGTTGGGGACTAACGTTTCAATGAGTGACAAATATACCATGTTTTAACGTTTCGCAAACCGCCATTTGTATATTTTGTCACCCTTGAGACTTATGCCTTAGCAAACGTCGTGTGCCACGACTTACCCGCTTTGCTCGCAAGCACTAACAATGCAGGAACAATAAGGAACATTTGCAGAGCAATCATCACTTGAGACGTTAAATCAAGACGTTGCATCGTACCAACAAGCAGTCCAGAACCGCTCATTTGGAACAAGCCAAGCAACGCAGCTGCGGTACCCGCACGGTCACCAAAAGGTTCAAGTGCCTTACCGGCTGCGGCACCAAGAATCCAAGCGAAGCCAACTGAAGATAGGAAAATCGGCAGCATGAATGCGATCGCGCTAGCATGCTCAGCAAGCACCAACATAACCACACCCGCTAAGCCAAGCGTTGAAATACCGACAACCAATGCTTTGTAGGTGCCAAAACGGTCCATGAACTTCGGTGCCGTGAATGCAGCCGTGATGTTGATAACCGCGTTAATACCAAACCAGAAGGTAAATTCGTTCATCGTCAAACCTAGGTTTTCCATCAGCACAACAGGTGCAGAGGTAACGTAAGCAAGGATTACTGCCATCGCCATTAAGCACAATGTCGCGTGGAAGATGAACGATGGTGTTTTCAATACCGACCAGTAACGCTCAAGTTTGAACACTGCGACCTTTTCTGTCGCCGGATTAGACTCTTTCATTTGGAAAAACAGAATGGTGCCAACCACGACAGCGAACACAGCCATAAAGCTAAAGTTCGAGCGCCAGCCAAACTGTTGCGTTAACCAAGCACCCAGAATCGGTGCTAGTGCAGGAATAAAGCAAATTGCACCATTGAGGTAACTGATCATACGGCCACTTTTCTCCGGGCCAAATAGATCGCGAACCGTCGCAAAGGCTGCTACAGAAGTCGCACAAGCTCCTAAGCCTTGTAGCAGCCGAGCTATTAGCATCATATCAATCGATTGAGCTGCCCACGCCAAGCAAGCACTCAATGCATAGATACTAACACCTCCCAATGCAACGGTTCGACGTCCTAACTTATCAGCCAAAGGGCCTGCAAATAATTGCCCGACACCCATGGCGAATAAAAACCAAGTAATCGTATCTTGTGCTAGTGCGTGTTCCACGTGAAACGCTGTTGAAATTTGTGGCAGAGCTGGAAGATAAATATCTATAGCCAAAGGGCTAAATAGAACCAGCATTGCCAATAAAGCAACCTGCAGTTTACTAGGGGTTGGAAGCGCGTTAGAAGGCACAAGATTCTCCGAATGAGTTAATTTAGGTGCATAATAACCAACTAAAGATATGAACAAAAATGGCATATACTCATTAGCATTATTCCAAATAGGAAACTCACATGAATATCGAGAAACTATCACGCCTCGACCTCAATCTATTGGTTTGCTTGCAGGTGCTGATGGAAGAGCTGAGTGTCACTCGCACCGCACATCGATTATGCTTGAGCCAATCGGCTGTGAGTAAGTCGCTAGCCAAGCTTCGTGAACAATTTAATGACCCCCTTTTCACACGAAGTGCTCATGGCCTACGACCAACACCGAAAGCTGTTTTCCTTAAGCCTCGGTTAGAAACGTTGATCAACCAACTTGATGTTCTCACTCAACCTGAGACATTCATTCCCAACAATAGCGACCACAGCTTTCACATTGCTGCCGTTGAGAGTGTTTACCCGCTGATTCTTCCGCACTTCTTACCGGCGATATTTCGACAAGCACCTAAGGTTAATATCAACACCCATGCGTGGACCGAACAAACCTTTAAGAAGCTGCAGCTTGGTGAGTTAGATATCGGACTCACAGGCAAAGACATCGACATCAACGATGCGCGCTTAACCATGCTGCCGCCAGACGACATCTGCGAACAAGAGATCTACCGTGATGCACAGATGTGTGTATTAAGGCGCAACCACCCTGCACTGAGTGGTAAGTGGGATCTGGAAACCTACCTTGCACAGCGTCATGTACAAGTAAGATGTGATGGGAACGATCGATGGCTGCTCGACTACAAACTTGCCGACCTTGGTCACCAACGTGATATCGCTATTTCTGTTCCAGACTTCAATAGCGCTGCAAGCCTGTGTACCTACACCGACTTTGTGTTTACCGCACCAAGCCACTTTACTTACCTCGTCGCTAAACAACTCGACTTAGTGGTTGTTCCTTTACCAATGGAATTCCCACCGATGGCATACACTCTGTTTTGGCATCGTGACAAAGAAAATGACCCAGCCTTAACTTGGTTGCGAGATATCATCAAAGAAAAAACTCTGCACCTTAGATAAAAATGGCGTACAGCGTTTGCAGCAAACGAACAAAAGCGCTAGCTTATTGACCTAATAAGTCCCCTCGCATGTATATCGACTGTGAGTGTTAACAAGGACCCTAACAATAAGGATAAACACAGATGCACAATATCACTGCTGAACGCGTTGCTGCGGTTCGAGCTTGGCTTGAAACAAACAACCTAGATGCCGTTATCATTCCACACGAGGACGAATATCTAGGTGAATACGTTCCCGCTCATAACGAGCGACTTCACTGGTTAACAGGTTTCACTGGATCTGCAGGTGCCGCTGTTATCACTCGTGAAACTGCTGCTATTTTTGTTGATGGTCGCTACACCGTTCAGATTCGTAAGCAAGTGCCAGCAGAGTTATTTGAGTATCGCCACCTTATTGAAGAACCGGCTTTAGATTGGATCATCAATTCATTGCCACAAGGTAGTAAGGTTGCATTCGACCCACGCATGCACACAGCAGCTTGGCTGAAAGGCGCACAAGCAAAACTAGCAGAGAAAGTTGAGCTAACAACGCTCCCAGCAAACCCAATTGATGAGCTTTGGTCTGATCGCCCTGAGCCTGTCGTGTCTGATGTGCGCTTAATGGCAACAAACGCCGTTGGTCAATCAAGCGAGAGTAAGCGCGCGGAGATTGCTGGCTTACTAAAAGCAAAAGGTGCGAACGCCGCTATCCTTACCGAGCTTGACTCAATATGTTGGTTGCTTAACATTCGTGGCTTGGACGTATCTCGCCTACCTGTTGTGTTATCCAACGCGATCATTCACGCCGATGAAAGCGTCGATTTCTTCCTAGACCCAGCACGCATCCCGGCAGGCTTTGAAGCTCACGTTGGTAATGGCATTCGAGTTTCTCACCCATCAGAGCTTGAAGCGCGTCTTCAGTCTCTAGAAGGTAACAATGTGTCTGTCGATTCAGGCACGAGCAATGCTTGGTACACGCTTGTTCTACAAAACGCTGGCGCTCACATCATTGAAGCAGCAGACCCATGTCTAATGCCAAAAGCCGCTAAAAACGAAACTGAAATTGCGGGTATGAAGGCGTGTCACATTCGTGATGGTGTTGCGATGGCGAAATTCCTATCTTGGATTGATGCAGAAGTCGCGCAAGGTAACCTACACAACGAAGCGGTATTGGCTGACAAAGTACAATCATTCCGTGAACAAGACCCAACACTGATGGATCTAAGTTTTGACACGATTTCAGCTGCAGGCGGTAACGCAGCAATGTGTCACTACAACCACGAGAACCAACCTGAACCGGGTCAGTTAGAGATGAATACTCTGTACCTAGTCGATTCAGGCGGTCAGTACTTAGATGGCACAACGGACATTACTCGTACTATCGCGATTGGCCAACCAAGTGACGAAATGATTCAACAATTCACTCTCGCACTTAAAGGTCACATTGGCATTGCACGTGCACGTTTCCCTCAGGGTACTCGTGGTTTCCAACTGGATATCCTAGCGCGTCAGCACTTATGGGCAGAAGGCTTCGACTACGACCACGGTACTGGTCACGGTGTTGGTCATTTCCTAAGTGTTCATGAAGGACCGCAAAGCATCTCTAAGAAGCTGATCGACGTACCTCTAGTTGAAGGTATGGTGTTATCGAACGAGCCGGGTTACTACCGTGCTGATGAATTTGGTATCCGCATCGAAAACCTAGAGCTCGTGGTTGAACTGCCAACTCAAGGTGATTTCTCAGTACTAACCTTTGAGTCACTAACACGTTGCCCTATAGATAAGCGCAACATCAATGTTGATTTGCTAACACGACCTGAACTGGCATGGCTGAACGACTACCATCAGAAAGTTTGGAACGACGTTAGCCCATTAGTTGAAGGTGATACATTGGAATGGTTACGCCAATCAACCACTCCATTGGCTCACGCTTAACGCTTCACTAAGCTGTTAGCTGAACCAAAACGAACTTGCTAGGTTAATAAGTTAAATAGCAAATAGCAAAACGGCTACCCAAAGGTAGCCGTTTTTATTTGCCTGTATCATTACATCGATGTTTCACGTGGAACATCAACCAATATGTTGATTAACCAGAATAGGCACTGTGCCAGTCTCGCCACACTGGGTCGAAACCACGCTGACGAATCATAGACTCAACATCAGCAGCACTTCTCTCGTCACTGATCTCAAACTGCTCGAGTTCTTCCTCACCCGAAGCATAACCTCCGGGTTGGGTTTTCGAAGCTGCCGACATACTGGTGATACCCAAAGGCAACACGTTATCGCGGAAAGTTGCCGATTCACGGGTCGAAAGGGATAACTCGACCTCAGGATTCAAGAGTCGATATGCGCAGATAAGCTGAACCAGCTGTTTATCGTTCATGATTGATTTAGGCTGTAATCCACCACCAGAGTCTCCACCCTCACACGGACGAAGACGTGGGAATGAAATTGAGTAACGTGTTTGCCAATAAGTACGCTCTAAGTAATCTAAGTGAGCAGCAACAAAAAAACAGTCGGTTCGCCAATCTTCCAAACCAATCAAGGCACCAATACCTATCTTATCGATCCCCGCTTTTGCCAAGCGATCTGGGGTTTCAAGACGGTATTCAAAATCCATTTTATTGCCACGTAGATGATGCTCAGCGTAAGTTCTTGGCTGATAAGTCTCTTGGTAAACCATAACAGCATCTAGGCCGAGAGTTTTAAGCTCTGCGTAATCATGTTGATCAAGCGGCTGCACTTCCATCGCTAGGTAGTTGAATTGCTTTTTGATATTCGGCAACACCTGTCGAAAGTAATTCATCCCGACCTTAGTTTCATGTTCACCGGTGACTAACAAAACGCTATCGAACTTCATCTTTTTGATAGCCGCACTTTCGGCATCAATTTCATCCAAAGTAAGCGTGCGACGTTTGATACGGTTCTCCATTGAGAAGCCACAATACGTGCACGCATTCGCACATAGGTTCGAGAGGTACAAAGGAATGTAAAGCGACATCGTATTGCCAAATCGCTTACGAGTTAGCGCCAACGACTGTTGTGCCATCTGCTCTAAGTAAGGTTCTGCCGCCGGAGAGATCAGAGCCTTAAAGTCTTCCAGGTCACGTTTGGGTTTACTCAGAGCACGTTCAACATCCGCTGCCGTTTTACTGAAGATAGACATACCAATGTCATCCCAGTTGAGCTGTTTAAATCGATCAACAAACGTCATAGGTACACTACTCGTCTAGAAATGAAGTTAACGGGCTCGAAGCAACCGCGTGAGATACTTTTCCTGCAAGCCCAGCAAGGTAAGCCATACGCCCCGCTTCAACTGCCAGCTTAAAAGCAATCGCCATATCAACGGGTTGTTGAGAAGCCGCAATCGCCGTATTCACTAACACAGCGTCTGCGCCCATTTCCATTGCACGAGCAGCATGCGATGGCGCGCCTATGCCTGCATCCACAATCACAGGGACATTCGCTTGGTCGATAATGATCTCTAAGAAGTCTGCCGAAGCGATACCTTTGTTTGAACCAATAGGCGCACCTAACGGCATAACCGCAGCGCAACCCACCTCTTCCAAGCGCTTACACAAAACTGGATCGGCATGGCAGTAAGGCAACACAACAAAACCATCTTTAACCAGTTGCTCAGCGGCTTTAAGCGTCTCAATTGGGTCTGGCATCAAGTACTTTGGATCTGGATGAATTTCCAGTTTAAGCCAGTTTGTACCTAGCGCTTCACGAGCCAAATGCGCAGCAAAGACGGCATCTTTTGCATTCTTCGCCCCAGAGGTATTCGGTAGCAAGTTTACGCCAGCATCAATGATTGGTTGTAAAATGTCGTCTTGCTCAGAGCGAATATCGACTCTCTTCAACGCCATGGTTGCCAGTTGCGAACCTGAAGCTTCAATAGCACTCGCCATCAAATGCTTGTTTGCGAACTTGCCGGTTCCAGTGAAGAGTCGTGATTGAAACGTTTTATCAGCGATAGTTAACATGGTTAGCCTCCTGCAATGGCTTGGAAAAGAGAAATAGCATCGCCTTCATTGACGACAGTTTGTTGCCACTGGCTGCGCGGGACAACCGCATTATTGATTGCAAATACGCAACCCAGGTCAGGGAGTGATAGAGCCTGGATAATGTCCGCTAGAGACGACAAGTGCGCGACCTGTTCTGGCTGCTCGTTTATAGAGATCGTTATATGACTCATTGGATTTCTTCTTCTAAATGCTTAACTGCAGACGCACTGCACACGGAACATTCACTATCTTGAGTGACCATTAAGTTTTGCCAGTTCATCGTTTGGCCATCGAACAGTTTGAGCTGGTGTGTTGCTACCTGAAACTCACCACAAGTTAAACGTTGAATAGCAGCCAAAGCTTGAAGGTTACCTATGGTGCCAACAACCGGGCCTATGATGCCGCTATCACTACAACGAGTCGTGTGGATGATGACTGAACGGGAACAAACAGTGATAGCACCCTTTCTGATTCTGATAATCAAATACAATAAACTGGCCTTTCCAACCGATTGCAGATCCAGAAATCAAAGGTGTATTGCTGCCGAAACACGCTTGGTTAACCTGCTGGCGTGACGCAAAGTTGTCAGTACAATCCAACACCAAATCAGCGAGCATCACTTCAAGTTCAAGCTGACTGTCACTCATTCGCTGATTGATGGTTCTAACTTGACTGCGACTATTGAGCTCAGTCAGTTGTTGCTTCATAGCTTCGACTTTAGGCGAACCTAACTGACTTTCTTTGAACGCGACCTGTCGTTGCAGGTTAGACGAATCCACACAGTCATCATCCACCAATACGATCTTTCCGACACCCGAAGCCGCAAGGTAAAGAGCGGCAGCATTGCCTAAGCCACCACAACCAATCACTAACACATGGCTGTTTAATAGGTTTCGTTGCCCTTGCTCACCGACTTCAGGTAACGCAATTTGTCGTTGATAACGAATAAACTCAAAATCACTCAGCATAGCTAGGCTCCTGCGCAACCTCTTCACCAATATTTGAAGGTTTAGGCGTCATCAGTTTTTCAAAAAACTCGATCACCTTTTTGGGGTCTTCCGCTAATGTAATCGCACGAACAACCGCCAAACTCGACACCCCACAATCCCACACCTGCTCAGCTGTCGAATGGTCAATACCACCAATAGCAACCGTCGGATAACCGGTGAGTTGTTCTGTGTATGGGATAGTATCAATCAGCTGTTGATACAGAGATAGACGAACTAAGCCCTGAGGCTTTGATGGCATCTGTTTAGTTGTGGTTGGGAAGATGTGGCCGAGCGCAATATAGCTTGGGTTAATTTGAACAATGCGTAGCAACTCGTAATAGCCATGAGTCGATAACCCAATCTTTATGCCCGCAAAGCTCAACTGTGAGAGGTTTGATTCTTCAATATCCTCTTGCCCCAAATGAACACCAAAAGCGTCATGCTTGAGTGCAAGCTGCCAGTAATCATTGATAAAAACTTGAGCGTTATACTCACGACCAAGATCGATAGATCGTGCGACTTGTTGTTCTAAATCCGCTTGCTGTGGATTCTTAATACGTAGTTGGACAGTGTTGATTCCAAGCTTGAGCAATCTTTCGATCCACTCAACATCATCAACTACTGGGTATAAACCGAGGCTACTCTTACTCAACTCAGGAAAAGAAAGTGATGTCCCTTGGTTAACCCAACCTACGCTTATGTCCAATCGTTGATCTTCAAGAACAGGGATAGGAAAGTTTTGGTAATGTGCAGGCCATGTTCCACGTGAAACATTGGACGCTGCGCGAGCTAAAACTAGTGCGTCTTCTAATGGGAATTCCAGCGCCAACAAAGTAAGTAACCAAGCAAAGTGGCCGCGATTATCTAGCTCCTGATGAGCTGTAGTGTCACTCTTGATAGCACGGCTAGCATCTAGGTATGACCAAATATCCAGTACAGCTAAATCATCTGAGACACCGATATAGATGGTATCCGGAGTTTCTGTGAAGGCATCACAAACGTCAGTTAACGCGACTGAATTACTGTAATCAACAACATGATTCAGTTCCGCTAACTTACACTCTGCCAATGAATCAACATCATGAGCGAAGCCAATAGATAACGCCTGCTGAGAATCAACGATAGAGAAGTATTGAGTTGGGCTTACACCCAACTCAACCGCATCAGTTGCTAAGCCTTGTCGCTTAGCAACCAATAGACAGTTCTGCACCTCTCCCGTTAACTCAATATTTTGAGATGGGATGAGAATCTTCACTGTCATTATTCCTCTAATTGAGCTTCTTTTGCACCGACTGCAGGGTGGTAAAGTTCAGAGCCAGTATCACGGAACTCTTGTGATTTTTGACGCATCCCTTCCAACGGGTTATCTAGCATCTTAATCTCGATAGCCTGATCCGCGGCTACTTGTTCGGTGTCTTTCGCATACTCTCGAACTTCTTGAGAAATCTTCATCGAACAGAATTTAGGTCCACACATTGAGCAGAAGTGAGCAACCTTGCCCGACTCTTGTGGCAGAGTTTCATCATGGAAAGAGCGCGCGGTTTCAGGATCTAAAGCTAGATTAAATTGGTCTTCCCAACGGAATTCAAAACGTGCTTTTGATAATGCATTATCTCGGATTTGTGCGCCCGGATGTCCTTTAGCGAGGTCCGCTGCGTGTGCTGCTAGCTTGTAAGTAATCAAGCCAGTCTTCACATCTTCTTTATTTGGTAAGCCTAGGTGCTCTTTAGGGGTTACATAACACAGCATCGCACAACCGTACCAACCAATCATGGCCGCGCCAATACCAGAGGTAATATGGTCGTAACCAGGGGCAATGTCTGTCGTCAATGGGCCTAAAGTATAGAAAGGCGCTTCATGGCAGTGCTCTAACTGCTCGTCCATGTTCTCTTTAATTAGGTGCATTGGCACATGTCCAGGGCCTTCAATGATCACCTGAACGTCGTATTCCCAAGCCACTTTAGTCAACTCACCTAGAGTACGTAACTCCGAGAATTGAGCCTCATCATTGGCATCTGCAATTGAGCCCGGGCGTAAACCGTCACCTAATGACAGAGCAACATCGTACTTCGCACAGATCTCACAGATCTCACGGAAGTGGGTATAAAGGAAACTTTCTTGGTGATGAGCAAGACACCATTTCGCGATGATGGAGCCGCCACGAGAGACAATACCAGTCACACGTTTAGCGGTCATAGGAACGTAGCGAAGCAATAAGCCTGCGTGGATAGTAAAGTAATCAACACCCTGCTCTGCTTGTTCAATCAAGGTATCGCGCATCACTTCCCAGTTAAGGGCTTCCGCAACGCCATTCACTTTTTCAAGCGCTTGATACATAGGAACCGTACCAATTGGTACTGGGCTATTACGTAGGATCCATTCGCGAGTCTCGTGAATATTACGACCAGTAGAAAGGTCCATCACGGTATCGCCACCCCAGCGAGTCGACCATACTAGCTTCTCAACTTCTTCTTCAATCGAAGAGCTTACTGAAGAGTTACCGATATTAGCGTTCACCTTCACTAAGAAGTTTCGACCAATAATCATCGGTTCTGATTCTGGGTGATTGATGTTTGAAGGGATAATAGCTCGACCTTCAGCAACCTCTTTACGCACGAACTCAGGAGTGATTTCTTTCGGCAGGTTTGCACCAAAGTTATGGCCAGGGTGTTGATGGTTAAGCTGCTCATCAGCGAACTTCTGACGTCCCATGTTCTCACGTATGGCAATGTACTCCATTTCAGGTGTGATAATACCCTGACGAGCATAGTGCAGCTGAGTAACACATTGGTTGTCTGTCGCGCGACGAATTCTAGGCAGGTTGCCGTAGCGAAGGTCGTCTAGAGTTTCATCTTCTAAACGTTCTTTGGTGTAAACAGAGCTTACGTCGTCTAACAGTTCCGTATCACCACGCTCTTCAATCCATTGCTCTCGCAACTTAGGAAGACCGCTATACAGGTCTATTTGATGTGTAGGGTCTGTGTAAACACCTGAGGTATCGTAAACTTGAATGGGTACATTAGGTTCGAATACAGGCTCTTTTTTGCTACCACCAACAAGGCTATCAGCGAGTGATATTTCTCGGACAGGGACTTGAATGTCCTCTCGAGATCCTTGGATGTAAGCTTTCTTTGAGTTTGGATAGGGTTGTACGGATAAAGAATCAATGAAATTCTTCGCTTCCAGTCTTGCTTGTTTACGAGTCGACATAGCATTTTTCCTTGGCTTTTAGCCATTATTTATAGGGATAAAAATGCTTGACGGATTAGATGCTACAAGAGGGATCACGGTAAGAAATACAGTTGTGATCTGGAGATAGATCTCTAGAAGGATTCTAGTTAGATATCTACTCTTGTTCCCTTCGCAGGTATTAGCCTGATCAGGTTCAACGGATCCCGAGTTAACGGTCTCAGCCATATGGCACTCCGACAAGTTCGATCGAGTATATAAAAACGGCTTGGATAAACCAAGCCGAGTTGTTAACAAATCGTAAGAAAGTTTTAAGACTTTATCAAAAGTTGGAAGCCGATCCATGCGGCTGAAATACTGAGTACCACGTTGAGTAGCACATTGAGTCCCATCTTAAAGAAAGCGCCCTGCTGCATAAGAAGTACGTTATCCATAGAAAACGTAGAAAATGTAGTCAGTGCTCCTAGGAAACCAAGACCGATAATTTGTCTCCACGGTTCCGTCGCGACCATCTCGTTTTCAAACGCGGCGATGAGCAATCCCATAATCAAAGAACCAATTACGTTAACAGTCAGCGTACCATAAGGAAAACCACGCCCTAGCATCACCACACATAACTCTGAAATCAAATAACGCGAACAAGCACCAAATGCGCCACCAATGGCAATAAAACCTAAAATAGATAACTGACCCATGAATCCTCCCAAACAATAGTCTCTATATTCTAGCTTTACCGCCGATAAAAGCGAGGGTAGAAACTAAGAATGCATGCGCAAATATTAAAAGTTACAGGTGTCACTTAACTTCAATATATCCCATTAAACCGGTTTTCATGTGTTCTATAACATGACAGTGGTACATCCAGCGGCCAGGGTTATCCGCAACAAATGCAGCTTTAGCTCGGCCGTTTTTTCCAAGTAACACTGTATCGGTATGGAAAGGCTCTTCAACTTTCTTCCCATCAAGTTCCAATACAGTGAATGTATGACCGTGAATATGGATCGGGTGATGGTATTGGGTGACGTTCTTTAGATCGAATATGTAAGTCTTACCTAACTCTAAAGTCGTCAACGGTTCAGGAATATTGTCTTTGCTCATTCCTTCCCATGCTCTTTTATTAGTAAGCCAAAACTTAGGCATCGATTTCCCATCTTTAGAAACTGGTGATACCGCACCTTCCCACTCGAACACAAAATCGATCTCTTCAGCATTAGCAAGATCTAGATTAGGTACAGGGTTAAGAGGCAACAATGGCAATAAACGCCCTTCAGTAAGGGGGGAATCTACTACCTCGAACTCACATAAAGAGAAAGGAAAGCGGCCCTTCATTTGAAGAACATTAACTCGCTCGCCTACTTTGGGCGCTATCAGTCCAATATCCACGCGCATCCCTGGGCCGATTTTATGTTGAGTCAGTTTATATGGCGTCTTTACAGGATTACCATCAATGGCAATCACCCATGCCTCAGCCCCTTCGACAGCAATAGGATAAGTGATCGTATTATCGACATTCGCGATACGCAGTCGAGTCGTTGCGTGCTGCTTTAATTGGTATACAGGTTCATGAACACCATTGACGCTACTCCACTCTCCTGGAGTACCCATACGAGCACTAAGTCGTGGAATCATTAAGTCTTTCCATTGACCCTGTTTATCGATGTGCCAATGCTTAAGCATCAGTGCATACTCTTCATCAAACTGCACTGGAATATTCTCTTCTACGATAATAAGACCAACTAAGCCCATACCAAGCTGCTTGACACTATTCATATGTGGGTGATACCAAAATGTGCCAGCATCTGGCGGCGTAAACTCATAAATGAATGTTTCACCTGGCATGATCGGTGGCTGACTTAAGAAGGGGACCCCATCCATTTCGATAGGAATTCTTAAACCATGCCAATGAATAGTCGTCGGCTCTGATAGCTTATTCGTAAAGCGGATCGTGACCTTTTCACCCTGTCGACATCGAATTGTCGGAGCAGGGATCTGCCCATTAAAGGCTAAAACATTGGTATTAAATCCCGTCACCAACTCAGCTGTTGAAGGTTCTGCAGTTAAGTCATAAACATACTTTCCTTGCTCATCAACTGACCGGTTAATTGAGCAAGCGGGTAGAACAGTGAGTACTGATATAGCGAGAGATGATTGAATAAACTTACGACGGGAGATATCCATATTTGTTGCCTTTTAGTAATAACGACCAAAATGTAACAAAATATTGAGAATAATTCTCATAAAGAAGTGGGGATTGTGCTGTTGATTATTTATAAAAGAGGCTGGGATAAGTAAGCACTAACCCTTCTATGGTCAAATATCATCCAAGGCAAGAAGTGACAGCTTAAATATTCCACATATAGAAAGCTAAAAGACCTCCCCCTTCGACTAGCTATTCAGATATTAAGGAAGCGTTATGGTTCTAATATCAGCATATCCAAACTAGAAGAATTAAGTGAAACCATTAATAAGTAGAAGCTAGTAAAAAGGCTCCAACATTTCTGCCGGGACGCGTAGTCTGGAGCCTTATATATGACAGGGGTGGACTGAGCCGGCAGGCTGGCATTCCAGCTCACGACATTGTTTCGTAGAAGCAATAGATACAAAAAAGCCTCAGCATTTCTGCTGAGGCTTCGTATATGGCAGGGGTGGAGAGATTCGAACTCCCAACACGCGGATTTGGAATCCGCTGCTCTGCCAATTGGAGCTACACCCCTAAAACTTTTTATTACTTCAGATTCGAAAAAACCTCGCACTAGGCGAGGTTATCGAATAAGTGGCGGAGTGGACGGGACTCGAACCCGCGACCCCCGGCGTGACAGGCCGGTATTCTAACCAACTGAACTACCACTCCGCAGTGGTCAACTCACTAAGTGAGCGTCCATATCTCCAGGTCGGTCAACCTAAAGATTTAATTTAAAGCCTGGCGATGTCCTACTCTCACATGGGGAAACCCCACACTACCATCGGCGCTATTGTGTTTCACTTCTGAGTTCGGCATGGAATCAGGTGGGTCCACAATGCTATGGTCGCCAAGCAAATTTTAAAATTCGGAAAGCTTATCTAAAAGTATTTCTCTTCAAACGCATTCAAGGTCTGGTACATCTGAGTCCACAAAACCCCTTGGGTGTTGTATGGTTAAGCCTCACGGGCAATTAGTACAGGTTAGCTCAATGCCTCGCAGCACTTACACACCCTGCCTATCAACGTCGTAGTCTACGACAACCCTTTAGGACACTTATAGTGCCAGGGAAAACTCATCTCAAGGCTCGCTTCCCGCTTAGATGCTTTCAGCGGTTATCGATTCCGAACTTAGCTACCGGGCAATGCCATTGGCATGACAACCCGAACACCAGAGGTTCGTCCACTCCGGTCCTCTCGTACTAGGAGCAGCCCCTTTCAATTTTCCAACGCCCACGGCAGATAGGGACCGAACTGTCTCACGACGTTCTAAACCCAGCTCGCGTACCACTTTAAATGGCGAACAGCCATACCCTTGGGACCGACTTCAGCCCCAGGATGTGATGAGCCGACATCGAGGTGCCAAACACCGCCGTCGATATGAACTCTTGGGCGGTATCAGCCTGTTATCCCCGGAGTACCTTTTATCCGTTGAGCGATGGCCCTTCCATTCAGAACCACCGGATCACTATGACCTGCTTTCGCACCTGCTCGAATTGTCATTCTCGCAGTCAAGCGGGCTTATGCCATTGCACTAACCACACGATGTCCAACCGTGTTTAGCCCACCTTCGTGCTCCTCCGTTACTCTTTGGGAGGAGACCGCCCCAGTCAAACTACCCACCAGGCACTGTCCGTAATCCCGATTCAGGGACCAACGTTAGAACATCAAAACTACAAGGGTGGTATTTCAAGGACGACTCCATCACATCTAGCGACGCAATTTCATAGTCTCCCACCTATCCTACACATGTAGGTTCAATGTTCAGTGCCAAGCTGTAGTAAAGGTTCACGGGGTCTTTCCGTCTAGCCGCGGGTACACTGCATCTTCACAGCGATTTCAATTTCACTGAGTCTCGGGTGGAGACAGCGTGGCCATCATTACGCCATTCGTGCAGGTCGGAACTTACCCGACAAGGAATTTCGCTACCTTAGGACCGTTATAGTTACGGCCGCCGTTTACCGGGGCTTCGATCAAGAGCTTCGTCCGAAGACTAACCCCATCAATTAACCTTCCGGCACCGGGCAGGCGTCACACCGTATACGTCATCTTACGATTTTGCACAGTGCTGTGTTTTTAATAAACAGTTGCAGCCACCTGGTATCTGCGACTCTCGTCTGCTCCATCCGCAAGGGACTTCACTGATAAGAGCGTACCTTCTCCCGAAGTTACGGTACCATTTTGCCTAGTTCCTTCACCCGAGTTCTCTCAAGCGCCTTGGTATTCTCTACCCGACCACCTGTGTCGGTTTGGGGTACGATTCCTTACAATCTGAAGCTTAGAGGCTTTTCCTGGAAGCATGGCATCAATGACTTCACTACCGTAGTAGCTCGACATCGTATCTCAGCGTTAATGAAAGTCCGGATTTACCTAAACTTTCCGCCTACGTACTTGAACCTGGACAACCGTCGCCAGGCCCACCTAGCCTTCTCCGTCCCCCCATCGCAATTGTAAGAAGTACGGGAATATTAACCCGTTTCCCATCGACTACGCCTTTCGGCCTCGCCTTAGGAGTCGACTTACCCTGCCCCGATTAACGTTGGACAGGAACCCTTGGTCTTCCGGCGAGGGAGTTTTTCACTCCCTTTATCGTTACTCATGTCAGCATTCGCACTTCTGATACCTCCAGCAGCCCTTACAGACCACCTTCAACGGCTTACAGAACGCTCCCCTACCCCACATACCCTAAGGTACGTAGCCGCAGCTTCGGTGTATAGCTTAGCCCCGTTACATCTTCCGCGCAGGCCGACTCGACCAGTGAGCTATTACGCTTTCTTTAAATGATGGCTGCTTCTAAGCCAACATCCTGGCTGTCTGAGCCTTCCCACATCGTTTCCCACTTAGCTATACTTTGGGACCTTAGCTGGCGGTCTGGGTTGTTTCCCTCTCCACGACGGACGTTAGCACCCGCCGTGTGTCTCCCGGATAGTACTTACTGGTATTCGGAGTTTGCAAAGGGTTGGTAAGTCGGGATGACCCCCTAGCCTTAACAGTGCTCTACCCCCAGTAGTATTCGTCCGAGGCGCTACCTAAATAGCTTTCGGGGAGAACCAGCTATCTCCAGGTTTGATTGGCCTTTCACCCCTAGCCACAAGTCATCCGCTAATTTTTCAACATTAGTCGGTTCGGTCCTCCAGTTGATGTTACTCAACCTTCAACCTGCCCATGGCTAGATCACCTGGTTTCGGGTCTAATCCTAGCAACTGTACGCCCAGTTAAGACTCGGTTTCCCTACGGCTCCCCTAAACGGTTAACCTTGCTACTAAAATTAAGTCGCTGACCCATTATACAAAAGGTACGCAGTCACACCACGAAGGTGCTCCTACTGCTTGTACGTACACGGTTTCAGGTTCTATTTCACTCCCCTCACAGGGGTTCTTTTCGCCTTTCCCTCACGGTACTGGTTCACTATCGGTCAGTCAGTAGTATTTAGCCTTGGAGGATGGTCCCCCCATATTCAGACAGGATATCACGTGTCCCGCCCTACTCGATTTCACTGATTATGATGTGTCGGTTACGGGGCTATCACCCTTTATTGCGAGACTTTCCAGACTCTTCACCTGCATCATTAAAAGCTTAAGGGCTAATCCAATTTCGCTCGCCGCTACTTTCGGAATCTCGGTTGATTTCTCTTCCTCGGGGTACTTAGATGTTTCAGTTCCCCCGGTTTGCCTCCTGTTGCTATGTATTCACAACAGGATACTTACTTATGTAAGTGGGTTTCCCCATTCAGGAATCCCAGACTCAAAAGGTTATTACTACCTAATCTGGGCTTATCGCAAGTTATTACGCCTTTCATCGCCTCTGACTGCCAAGGCATCCACCGTGTACGCTTAGTCACTTAACCATACAACCCGAAAGGGTTTCTATTTGCTTTCACTTTAAAAAGTGAAGACAAATAAGCGTATGGCAACTAACCAAGGTTTTTGGTTGTCATTAAGAAGGGTTAATTCTCAATGACTGTTTGCCGGACTCAATTGTGAATCAATGTAAACATTGATTCGAATACAAGACACTTGAATGTGTTTGTTGTGTTTATCTAATGAAAGATAAACATTGAGAACTTTTAAATTTGATTGAATTACTCGTAAGTAATCAATCAGTCAGCTTTCCAAATTGTTAAAGAGCAATGAGACTTCTTGTGAAGTTCATTTTCTAAAGACTCTCAGGGTCAAACATACCAACCAACGACAAAAGAAGTGGTTTGGATATGAAGATAACCAAGAATTTTTAGAGAATGGTGGGCGATACCGGGCTCGAACCAGTGACCCCCTGCTTGTAAGGCAGGTGCTCTCCCAACTGAGCTAATCGCCCACGATAGTTTTAATTCCTTCGCGGAGAAAGAATGGTGGGTCGTGCAGGATTCGAACCTGCGACCAATTGATTAAAAGTCAACTGCTCTACCAACTGAGCTAACGACCCAATGGTATCCCGTAGGGGAGTCGAACCCCTGTTACCGCCGTGAAAGGGCGGTGTCCTAGGCCTCTAGACGAACGGGACACTGCAATTTATCTCCACTTTAAAAAGTAGAAACAAACTTCGAAGAACTTGGGAGTTCTTCATCTCTTTGCTTTTCTAAACCTAATCAATCTGTGTGGACACTCATCGTAAGTATCTTCGTATAAGGAGGTGATCCAGCCCCAGGTTCCCCTAGGGCTACCTTGTTACGACTTCACCCCAGTCATGAACCACAAAGTGGTGAGCGTCCTCCCCGAAAGGTTAAACTACCCACTTCTTTTGCAGCCCACTCCCATGGTGTGACGGGCGGTGTGTACAAGGCCCGGGAACGTATTCACCGTGACATTCTGATTCACGATTACTAGCGATTCCGACTTCATGGAGTCGAGTTGCAGACTCCAATCCGGACTACGACGCACTTTTTGGGATTCGCTCACTATCGCTAGCTTGCTGCCCTCTGTATGCGCCATTGTAGCACGTGTGTAGCCCTACTCGTAAGGGCCATGATGACTTGACGTCGTCCCCACCTTCCTCCGGTTTATCACCGGCAGTCTCCCTGGAGTTCCCGACATTACTCGCTGGCAAACAAGGATAAGGGTTGCGCTCGTTGCGGGACTTAACCCAACATTTCACAACACGAGCTGACGACAGCCATGCAGCACCTGTCTCAGAGCTCCCGAAGGCACACCTGCGTCTCCGCTGGCTTCTCTGGATGTCAAGAGTAGGTAAGGTTCTTCGCGTTGCATCGAATTAAACCACATGCTCCACCGCTTGTGCGGGCCCCCGTCAATTCATTTGAGTTTTAATCTTGCGACCGTACTCCCCAGGCGGTCTACTTAACGCGTTAGCTCCGAAAGCCACGGCTCAAGGCCACAACCTCCAAGTAGACATCGTTTACGGCGTGGACTACCAGGGTATCTAATCCTGTTTGCTCCCCACGCTTTCGCATCTGAGTGTCAGTGTCTGTCCAGGGGGCCGCCTTCGCCACTGGTATTCCTTCAGATCTCTACGCATTTCACCGCTACACCTGAAATTCTACCCCCCTCTACAGCACTCTAGTTCACCAGTTTCAAATGCAGTTCCGAGGTTGAGCCCCGGGCTTTCACATCTGACTTAATGAACCACCTGCATGCGCTTTACGCCCAGTAATTCCGATTAACGCTCGCACCCTCCGTATTACCGCGGCTGCTGGCACGGAGTTAGCCGGTGCTTCTTCTGTTGCTAACGTCAAGAGATAACGCTATTAACGTTACCCCCTTCCTCACAACTGAAAGTACTTTACAACCCGAAGGCCTTCTTCATACACGCGGCATGGCTGCATCAGGCTTTCGCCCATTGTGCAATATTCCCCACTGCTGCCTCCCGTAGGAGTCTGGACCGTGTCTCAGTTCCAGTGTGGCTGATCATCCTCTCAGACCAGCTAGGGATCGTTGCCTTGGTGAGCCATTACCTCACCAACTAGCTAATCCCACCTAGGCATATCTTGACGCGAGAGGTCCGAAGATCCCCCTCTTTGGCCCGTAGGCATTATGCGGTATTAGCCATCGTTTCCAATGGTTATCCCCCACATCAAGGCAATTTCCTAGGCATTACTCACCCGTCCGCCGCTCGACGCCCAACAAATCCTCCGAAGATTCAATGTTGTCGTTTCCGCTCGACTTGCATGTGTTAGGCCTGCCGCCAGCGTTCAATCTGAGCCATGATCAAACTCTTCAATTTAAGATTTTGTGACTCAACGAATACTGACTTCAAAACTAATATTCATTCGCTCTTTCGAAAAAGATTGATGAACATGTAATTCTAAAGCTATTACCATTCCAACAGAATGGTAATGAATTGACTGTGCCAAATAACCGAAGTTATTTGTATTGGTCACTCAGTTCATTGAAATCAATTTTGATTCCGAAGAATCTGTTTTATCTAACGATAAAACGTTTTGATATTCATCAACGAGTGCCCACACAGATTGATAGGTTTAAATTGTTAAAGAGCTTTTCCTTTTTGAGCTTCGCTCAAATCGGACGGCCATTTTAGCGATTTAAGTTTTAGTGTCAACCACTATTTTCAAAACTTTTTTCAAGCGCTTAGCTTGGCTAATTTGACCTGCTGATTCGTTTTGGTTTCTTACGAAGCCTTCCCGTTTCAACGAGGTCGCATTATAGAGATTTCGATCACACTGGCAAGCCCTTTTTGAAGTTTTTCTTACTTTTTTGATTGTTCGAGCGTTTTTTGTTCAAAGCACCCCATTTTCACTAGTATTCCCCTTAATTAAGGGCTTAAGGTGCCTATATAAAGGAGGATTTATGAGTTCAATGCGCAGTTATAAAGGAATATCCCCTCAGATTGGACAAGGTGTCTATATAGATACAAGTTCGGTGCTGGTCGGGGATATCAAAATCGGTGACGACTCTAGCGTGTGGCCTTTGGTTGCAGCTCGAGGAGATGTGAACCACATTCATATTGGAGATAGAACGAATATCCAAGACGGCAGCGTTTTGCACGTCACCCATAAGAATGCAGAAAACCCTGAGGGTTACCCGCTATTAATAGGTAATGATGTCACTATCGGCCATAAAGTAATGCTGCATGGCTGCACGATTGAAGATCGTGTACTTGTTGGTATGGGAGCTATCGTGTTGGATGGCGTGGTTATTAAAGAAGATGTGATGATTGGTGCTGGTAGCTTAGTGCCACCGAACAAGGTACTTGAGAGCGGTTATCTCTATGTAGGAAGCCCGGTAAAACAAGCACGCCCATTAAATATTAAGGAGCGTGCCTTTTTACAGAAGTCAGCTGACAACTATGTTCAGAATAAAAACGACTATCTAGACTCTGTGCTTCCAGTTTAAAGCGCTTTGATCTGAATCCGATTAGAGGAGTCATACTCCTCTTCTTCTATTAACTCTTCCGCTAGCTCTTCAATATCGAAACGTAACTCTGAAAAGATAACTAAAGCTTGATCGCCCTCTTCTATCTCTTTACCTGCCAATCGTGATAATTCTTCAATAGATAAGACACATTCGATCAATGCACCCGACTGTTGTGCTGGGAAGGTGATAGATTGACTTGCTTCATCCCAATCTTGGATATCCGGAAATAGAATTGATTGATTCATTTTTTATAATTACCTTGTTACATCTCTAAATTTCTACGTAATTCTCTTAAAATCTGTTTTGTTCCTGGGCGAAGGCCACGCCACAGCATAAAGCTCTCTGCTGCCTGCCCCACTAGCATACCCAAACCATCATAAGCAGCATGAACACCGTTATCTAATGCCCATTGATTAAATACTGTGGTTCCAGATCCGTAAACCATGTCATAAACGGCGCTATTAGAATTGAAAATAGCATCAGACACTTCAGGAAGCTGCCCGCTTAGACCAGACGAAGTAGAGTTAATAATGACATCAAAGCCCTCATTAACATCACTTAGCCCCACCCCCTTGATATTGCCATGCAAAGAAAACATCTCAGCCAGAAGTTCAGCCTTTGAACTGGTTCGATTAGCGACGACCAACTGTTGTGGCTTTTGGTCGAGTAGAGGTTGAATCACTCCTCGAGCAGCACCACCAGCACCAAGCAGAAGAACGCGAGCCCCTTCGAGCACAACTTGATGTTGAAGAAGGTCTTGAACTAAACCCTCACCATCGGTGTTATCACCAATGATCTCTCCATCATCGAGCTTCTTAAGTGTGTTTACAGCACCTGCTAGTTCAGCTCTTTCAGTCAGGCGACTAGCGAACTGATAAGCATCTTCTTTAAATGGCGCAGTGACATTACACCCTCTACCACCTTCACTAAAAAAAGCTTGAGCAGCAGTGATGAATTCACCTTGTTCTGGCTGGAGTGCTGTATAGGTAAGTTGTTGGCTGGTTTGGCGAGCAAATAATGTGTGAATGAATGGCGATTTGCTTTGCCCAATAGGGTTACCGAAAACGGCATAACGATCTACTTGCTGTGTCATATCCTTACCTAACAGAAATAATAAAAAGGTCATCTATATAGATGACCCTATCACTATAAGGAAGGAAGAACTACCAAACTCGAGGTTTTAGGTAGTCACTATAAAGCAGAGCTTCTGGTGAGCCTGCTTGTGGTTCATAGCGATATTCCCAACGAGCCAATGGCGGCATCGACATTAATATTGATTCTGTGCGACCACCACTTTGTAGACCAAATAGGGTGCCACGGTCATAGACTAAGTTAAATTCAACATAGCGACCACGACGATAAAGCTGGAAATCACGCTCACGTTCACCATAAGGTGTCTCTTTGCGTCGTTCTACAATTGGTAAATATGCGGCTGCAAAACCTTCACCGACCGCCTGCATATAAGCGAAACTCTTTTCAAAGCCCCACTCGTTTAAGTCATCAAAGAACAGACCTCCAACACCACGTGTTTCATCACGGTGAGGTAGATAGAAGTACTTATCACACCACTCTTTGTGTTCTTGGTAAACGTCATCACCAAATGGTGCACACAGGTCTTTAGCAGTTTGATGCCAAGATTGGCAATCTTCATCGACAGGATAGAATGGCGTTAAATCAAAACCACCACCGAACCACCAGATAGGATCTTCCCCTTCCTTTTCGGCAATAAAGAATCGTACGTTCGCGTGTGAGGTTGGGATGTATGGGTTTTTAGGGTGGATAACTAATGAGACACCCATCGCTTCAAACTTACGTCCGGCTAATTCAGGACGGTGAGCGGTTGCAGAGGCAGGCATAGCCTTACCAGTGACATGAGAAAAGTTAACACCGCCTTGCTCAAATATCGCACCGTTGGTCATCACACGAGTTCGACCACCGCCACCAAGGCGCTCGCCAGGTTCACGCTGCCATGCATCTTCTTCAAACAGTGCTGCACCATCAGCTTGTTCAAGCTGTTGGCAAATCGAATCTTGTAGGCTCAGTAAAAACTGCTTTACTGCTTCTTTATCAATTGCTGACATCTTACTTCCTTTGCAGGGTTTAACCCTGTCTTAATATTTTCGACGTTTTTGCATCTCTAATTTCGCTTGGCTTCTCACGACCACCCGTTTGACCTTCTAAAATAGCCACCAAATGTTGACCCAGTTGCTGTTGAACTTCTTCAGTCGTCATACAAGGCGGTTCACCTGTCAGGTTAGCACTGGTCGAGGTTAACGGCTTACCGAATTCATTACACATTCTTTGAACTAAAGGGTGATCCGTCACTCGCACCGCGATGGATTCAAATTGGCCACTGACCCAGTCAGTTACTTTACTGCTGGTTGGCATTATCCAAGTCACTGGTCCCGGCCATGTTGCTTTTACGGTCGCTAACTGCGCTTCCGTCAACTGGCTTTCGTCAATATAGGGCAGCAACTGCTCGTAACTCGCTGCAATTAGGATCAACCCTTTCTCCATCGGCCGCTGTTTTAAATCGAGCAATTTCTTAACGGCTTGTGGATTATCGGGATCACAACCGACCCCAAAAACGCCTTCAGTCGGGTAAGCAATGACTTCACCTTGTTGTAATGCCTGCAAAGTATGTTGAAAGTTATCCAAGGGTTGCCTCATTAATTCTGTTATCGAACTCGCTAAGTGTACAAATTATCATTCACTGTGACTAAAGCTATTTGTTTATAAAATGTATCAATTAACAACTTAGACTGACGCAAACGTTTTCCTTAAGCAATTTTACCCGTATAATGCGCGCAAAATATCTAATCACTAATTAAATCGTACCTGAAGGAGTTTGAGATGACTGTCGGTATTATCATGGGTTCTAAATCTGATTGGCCAACAATGAAGCTAGCTGCAGAAATGTTGAATCAGTTTGGCGTGGCGTACGAAACAAAAGTGGTTTCTGCTCACCGCACACCTCAGTTGCTTGCTGATTACGCAACCAGTGCGAAAGAGCGCGGTATTAAAGTGATTATTGCTGGTGCTGGCGGTGCTGCGCATCTTCCGGGCATGGCTGCAGCTTTCACAAGCGTACCTGTTTTAGGTGTTCCTGTTCAGTCTAAAGCACTGAAGGGCATGGATTCTCTGCTTTCTATCGTACAGATGCCAAAAGGCATTGCGGTAGGTACTTTGGCTATCGGTGAAGCTGGCGCTGCCAATGCTGGTATCTTAGCAGCTCAAATCATTGGTACTCACAATGAAGAAGTGATGGCAAAAGTAGAAGCGTTCCGCTCTGAGCAAACAGAAACGGTTCTGGCTAATCCAAACCCTGCTGAGGACTAATTCCCATGCATGTTCTTGTGTTAGGCGCGGGCCAACTTGCTCGCATGATGTCCCTAGCTGGGGCGCCGCTGAATATTGAAATTTCTGCTTTTGATGTTGGCAGCAAAAATATTGTTCACCCATTAACGCAAGCGATTCTAGGCAACGGCTTAGACAATGCGATTGAGCGTGCGGACGTCATTACTGCTGAATTCGAACATATCCCTCACGATGTTCTTGAGGTATGTGAGCGCAGCGGTAAGTTTTTACCGACAACAGAAGCAATCAAAGCTGGCGGTGACCGTCGCCTTGAAAAAGCCCTGTTAGACGAAGCAAGCGTGAAAAATGCTAAGTACTACGAGATTAACTCTCGCGAAGACTTTGACGCTGCGATCGCTCACGTTGGCTTACCAATGGTATTGAAGAGCACACTTGGCGGCTACGATGGCAAAGGTCAATGGCGCTTAAAAACATTAGACAATGTTGACGCGACTTGGGCAGAAATGGCCGAGTGCATCGCCGCAACAGACAACCAAGCTATTGTGGCTGAAGAGTTCGTTCCGTTTGATCGCGAAGTATCACTGGTTGGTGCTCGTGGCGCTAATGGCGAGATTCAAGTGTACCCACTGGCTGAAAATGTTCACACCGACGGCGTGTTGAGCTTATCGACAGCGATTGATGACATTGAACTGCAAGAGCAAGCGAAAACCATGTTCACCGCTGTTGCAGAACGTTTGGATTACGTTGGCGTGCTAGCGTTAGAGTTCTTTGATGTTAAAGGTTCACTGCTGGTTAACGAAATTGCACCACGTGTTCATAACTCTGGCCACTGGACACAGCAAGGCGCTGAAACTTGTCAGTTTGAGAACCACCTACGTGCTGTGTGCGGTATGCCACTAGGCAGTACTAAACTGATTCGCCCAACCGCAATGATCAACATTCTTGGTGAAGATACCCTACCTGAGGCTATTCTGGCTCAAGGTGGCTGTCATGTTCATTGGTATGGCAAAGAGAAGCGTGCAGGTCGTAAGATGGGCCACATTAACGTGAGCGCTGACTACAACGCAGAGCTGCAAAGAGCGTTGTGCTCACTGGCAGACATTCTTGATAAGCAAGCCTACCCTGCTGTGCATGAGTTTGCTGAGCAAATGCAGTAAGCCTACATTGGCTTATTGATATAAAAAGTTCATTGGATATAAAAACGGCGCTCAGTGAGCGCCGTTTTTTTGTGTCTATAATATCGAGTTATTGAGATTGAATGTGATGACACTTGCGATCAGCACATTGCTTCTTAGTACCATTGGCCGTTTTCTTCTCCAGCAACAGTGGGAATTGACACTGTTCACAACGACCAATAACAGGTGGCTGATTAACGGCGAACTTACACTTAGGATAGTTATCGCACGCATAGAAGGTTTTGCCATAGCGAGATTTACGCTCAACCAAATGACCTCTGCCACACTCAGGACAAGCAACAAGTGGCTGCTCTTCAGGTTGTTCTTTTGGTTGGTCCAAAGATTCGATGTGATTACACGCTGGGTAGCTACTACAACCAATGAACATACCAAAGCGACCTTGCCTTAATACCAGTTCGTTTTGGCATTTAGGACACGGTACACCCAGCTCTTTCACTACGTGACCATCGTTTTGATGTAGAGGCTTGATGTAATCACAGCTCGGATACTGCTTACAGCCTAAAAATGGGCCGTGCTTACCATGGCGAAGCTGAAGCTCTCCACCACACTGTGGACATGGTTCATGCTCTAATGCATGTTCATGTGCTGAAAAAAGCTGATGATCAATCTTACTACTCATGACAAGCCTGTATTAATGCAAGATACCTTGCTCTTTGGTGTACAACAGCTCTTCCATTTGCGTGTAAGCACTTTCATTACCCGGCACATTAAACAGCACCATTAAGATAATCCATTTCAGATCATCCAATTCAAATTCGCTCGTCTCAAGCCCCATCACACGATCAATCACCATTTCACGAATCTCTGTCGTGAGTACGTTGATCTGTTCAAGGAACAATAAGAAACCTCGGCACTCCATATTAATACGTGAAATCTCTCGACTGGTATAAATACGCATCGAGGTATTGGAACACATAGTAATCGCCGCTTGATTCTCAGTATCTTGCAATGCCGCAAGATCTTCTAACCAATGGAGGGCCTTATAAATATCATCTTGGTGAAACCCTGCTCGAAGAAGCTCATCTTCCAGCTCATCTTGATCCACCTGCAATTCAGAATCGCTATGGATGTAGGTTTCAAACAAGTACATCAGTATGTCCATCATCATAGCTTAGCCTCTCCCCTTTCGAATATAGCCACCGGAAACTGCAACAACATGCCCTGAGAGCTCAAGCTCTAAAAGCTGCATCATGACCTCATGCACAGGTATATGGGTTCTCTGTGCCAAAATATCAACGGGTGTCGCCTCTAACCCTACGTTAGCTAACAGCTGTGGAAATGGCAATTGTTCATTTTCCCCCATACTGGGCGTAGGTTCGAACAAGCTGGGTTGCTGATCGATAGACCAGTCTAACAGACTCTTTATTTCAATCAGAACATCTTGTGCACTCTGTACCAAACATGCTCCAGCTTTGATTAAGCTATTACCTCCTCGACTGGTTGGGTTATGAATAGAGCCAGGAAGCGCAAACACCTCTCGGCCTTGCTCCATGGCATAACGAGCTGTAATCAAAGAACCACTTTTCTCAGCCGCTTCAACCACCAAGGTTCCGAGCGATAACCCACTTATTATACGGTTACGGCGAGGGAAATGTTCAGGTCGTGGTTTGGCACTTGGGCGAAACTCTGAAATCAATGCGCCATTTTCACAGATCCTATCGGCTAAATTTCTGTGTCGCGCAGGATAAATTGAATCCAAACCCGAACCCAATACAGCAAAAGTTTCCCCTCCTTTATCTAGAGCACCATCATGAGCATAGCCATCGATACCGAGCGCTAAGCCACTGGTGACAATCAAACCGTTTTGGACGAACTCTTTGGCGAAGGACTTCGCGGTTTGCAACCCTTCGAGACTGGCATTACGACTGCCGACCATAGCGATTTGAGGCTCAATCAGTTTTTCAACGTGACCTTTAACGAAAAGCACGCTTGGCGCGGAGGCGGTCTCATTCAGCAGTTTGGGATAATGCGAGCAATTCGGGGTAATGATGTGATGGTTGGGTTGTCTTGCTTGCCACTCTAGGCAAGCCTCCACTTCTCTTGGGGCTTGCTCTCTTAGATAGGTAATTTGCTTGGCAGACAAACCAAGCGCTTGCAGTTGCTGACTTGAGTAATCAACAATATTCGAAGGGGAATCAATGCTCAGCAGTCGAGAAAGGCGCTTGCCACCCAATTGCGGAACAAAACTTAGAGTTAGCCAAGCACTCAGTTGTTGTTCATTCACTCGGTGCCCTTAGCTTCTTCCTTCAAAGCCAGAGCCAAAGGCGATACCGCCAGAATATCATTGCTAACCGGTTTTGAACTCTGAGTAATCAACGCGAGGCTAAAATATTCGTAAGGACGAATGACCATCAAGCTACCGAGTGAGGTACTTGGCAATTGCACCTTATCGCTCGCCGCAGACTCTTTGTAGCTGTATTCGCCTTGCTTACCAAACACCACAGCGCCGCTTTCGCTCAGGGTAAACATAGAGCCTTGGCGAAGATTGTCCCGTGAGCCTTTATTAATAACGACCACTTGATTCTTTGCACTGTATTGGCTGCCATCTAATGAACCCAAGATATTAGCAAACTGCCCCGCAGCACTAGGCGCTGGATAAAATGTGGTTGAGAGCTTCACCTGAGCAATGCCAAGTTCTGGTAACACGAGGTCATTAAGTAACACCTCTTGCAGTTGAGTCTCTATCTGTAAACTACTGAACTCAGCATCCACCTCTTTCAAACGCGCCGTGGCGACCAAACGCAAAGAGGTAATACTCGCTTGATGTTGTTGTCGTTGATAAGTCTCGACGGCACGGTAGATACCCCATTTTTGATGCTGCTGGTTTCCCGAAATAAACAATCGGTCTTCACCCGATAAGAAGCGTTTGCCATCACTTGTCCCCAACACTCGTTGCGCTGACTGAATATCTTGCTGCTCAACCAAACGGTCAGATTGCAGATACGGCAGAACCAACCCCTCATTAACGGTAGGCACCGCTTTTTTCTCAGAGACGCGAATCTTAGGGCTCAGTTTAATTACAGGCTTAAGGCTCAACACAGGCTCGCCATTAATCCAAACCAGAGACAATTTATCTCCGGGGTAAATAAGGTGAGGGTTTTCTATTTCAGGGTTTACCTGCCATAGCCTTGGCCACAACCAAGGGCTATCGAGATACATCGCGGAGATATCCCATAAGGTATCCCCCTTAACCACCACATACGCCTCGGGTGCGCCTTGTTTAATGGTTAAAGGTTGCTCACTATTTTCAGCCATAACGGCGAACGAAAGCGAGGCACAAATAAGAGAAAAAGTGGGAGAAAAATGACGCATGACCTAGGTTCCTTGGTCTGAATATATGACATCTGATTAGAGAATTAACTTCAGGATGCTGTCATTTGACCTCTAAAATGTCTAGAATTGAGCCAACAAGGTTTAAGCTGTTTCGGCACAGTTCAATATTTCGAGTGTATATGTCTGTATTACAAGTATTAACATTACCAGATGATCGTCTACGTACCGTGGCGAAACCGGTAAAAGAAGTTACCCCAGAGATTCAAAAGTTCGTTGATGACATGATTGAAACCATGTACGACGAAGAAGGTATCGGCCTTGCTGCAACGCAAGTAGATTTCCACCAGCGCATCGTTGTTATCGATATTTCAGAAACACGTGACGAGCCTATGGTTCTGATCAACCCTGAAATTACCGACAAACGTGGCGAAGATGGTATCGAAGAAGGCTGTCTATCTGTACCAGGCGCTCGAGCTCTAGTCCCTCGCGCTGCAGAAGTAACGGTTAAAGCATTAGACCGTGAAGGCAACGAATTCACATTCGACGCTGACGACCTTCTGGCTATCTGTGTTCAGCACGAACTTGACCACCTAGAAGGCAAGTTGTTTGTTGATTACCTATCGCCACTAAAGCGCAAACGTATTCAAGATAAGCTAGCGAAGATTAAACGTTTCAACGAGAAACAAGGTTAATAACCGCTGCTATTACTAAATTAAGAAGGAAGTCTACCTTGAGTCAATCTTTAAGAATTGTCTTCGCAGGTACTCCGGATTTCGCCGCCCGTCATTTGGCGGCGTTGTTGTCTTCGGAGCATGAAGTTATTGCTGTTTACACACAGCCAGATCGTCCAGCAGGCCGCGGTAAAAAACTGACAGCGAGCCCAGTAAAAAACATCGCACTTGAAAACAATATTCCGGTTTACCAACCAGAAAATTTCAAGTCAGATGAAGCTAAGCAAGAGCTAGCAGATTTGAATGCTGACATCATGGTTGTTGTCGCTTACGGCTTGCTTCTTCCACAAGCTGTATTAGATACACCTCGCTTAGGTTGTATCAACGTGCATGGTTCAATCCTGCCACGCTGGCGTGGTGCTGCTCCGATTCAACGCTCTATCTGGGCGGGTGATAAAGAGACAGGTGTGACGATCATGCAGATGGATATCGGCCTAGATACCGGTGATATGCTAAGCATCGCAACGCTGCCAATCGAAGCGACAGATACTAGTGCGTCAATGTACGAGAAGTTAGCTGGCCTTGGCCCTGATGCTCTTGTTGAATGTTTAGCTGACATCGCTTCTGGTAAAGCCGTTGCTGAAAAGCAAGATGACGAGCTTGCTAACTACGCGAAGAAGCTGAGCAAAGACGAAGCTAAAATTGATTGGAATGACAGTGCAGAACACATCGAACGTTGTGTGCGCGCTTTCAATCCATGGCCAATGAGCCACTTTGCGGTTGTTGATAGCAGCTCTAATGATGAAAAAAGCATTAAAGTTTGGCAGACACGTGTTGACCAAGAATCAACGTCTGCGCCAACTGGTTCAATCATCAAAGCAGATAAAACGGGTATCTATGTTGCGACTGGCGACAAAGTACTGGTTTTGGAACAACTGCAAGTTCCAGGTAAAAAAGCCATGTCAGTTCAAGACATCTTGAACTCACGTGCAAGCTGGTTTGAAGTTGGTACTCAACTTTCTTAACCGCTTTAAAGCTACTCAATATGAACTTAGAAATGTGTAGCTTATAAAAACACAGTTTAGAAAACCTTTACGAGGGCAGAGATGCCCTCATGTATTCAAATAAATATTCGGTACCCCTCATGAATGTTCGCGCTGCTGCTGCAAATGTCCTATTCCAAGTTGTCGATAAAGGCCACTCTCTTTCACACGCTCTCCCTGCGGCTCAAAAAACGATCCGTCCGCGAGACCATGCTCTACTGCAAGAGATTTGCTACGGCGCACTTCGTTACCTGCCTCGCTTAGAGTCAATCGCTAACGAACTGATGGAAAACTCGCTTAAAGGTAAAAAGCGCGTCTTCCATCACCTGATCTTAGTAGGCATTTATCAGTTGGGCTTTATGCGAATTCCTTCGCATGCAGCCGTTGCTGAAACAGTTGAAGCAACCAAAACACTGCGTGGCCCAAGCCTCAGTGGTTTGATCAATGCCGTACTTCGCAGCTATCTGCGCGATCAAGAAGAACTAGACGAGAAAGCCGTTAGCCACAATGCGGGCAAATACAGCCATCCAAGCTGGATTCTAAAAATGCTTCAAGAGAGCTACCCAGATCAGTGGGAGCAATTGGTTGAAGCAAACAATAACAAGGCACCAATGTGGCTGCGCGTAAACCGCCAACACCACACTCGTGACGAGTATGTTGAACTGCTTAAAAACGAAAACATTGAATACACACTGCACCCTGAAGCAGCTGATGCCATAAAATTAGCCTCACCTTGTGACGTTACTTTGCTTCCTGGCTTCGACAGAGGCTGGGTATCGGTGCAAGATGCTGCAGCTCAGCTTTCCGTTGATTTCCTAACACCAAAAGATGGTGAGCTAATCCTAGATTGCTGCGCAGCACCTGGTGGTAAAACTGCACACATTCTTGAACATACTCAAGACACTGAAGTGGTTGCAATCGACAGTGATATTAAACGCCTAGACCGCGTTTACGATAACCTTGAACGCCTACAACTGCGTGCCGACGTAATCTGTGGTGATGCTCGCTACCCTGAAGAGTGGTGGACAGGCAGTCAGTTTGACCGCATCCTACTTGATGCTCCGTGTTCAGCGACGGGTGTAATCCGCCGTCACCCTGACATTAAGTGGCTACGCCGTGCATCTGATATTGATGCACTAGCAGAGCTGCAAAGTGAGATTTTGGATGCAATGTGGCGCCAGCTAAAAGAAGGCGGCACCATGGTTTATGCGACATGTTCTATCACGCCGCAAGAAAACGTGCTGCAAGTGAAAGCATTCTTAGAGCGCACCGAGAACGCAACGCTAGTTGGGTCTGATATCGAAAAACCGGGTCGTCAAATACTGCCAGGTGAAGAAGATATGGATGGCTTCTACTACGCAGTTCTAGTAAAACAGGCATAACAACTAACAGCGGCTAAGAATTTATTTCTTAGCCGCTGTTTCTTTCTAGTGCATTATCAAAGCGAAAAGAGATCACTAGAATTACAACGGCAAAAAATAAGAGAAAGGCTATGAAGATCATTATTCTAGGTGCTGGACAAGTTGGCGGTACCCTTGCTGAAAACCTAGTGGGTGAAAACAATGACATCACGATCGTCGACCGTAATGCCGACCGACTGCGTGAACTTCAGGACAAATACGACCTTAGGGTTGTAAACGGTTATGCCAGCCACCCGAACACACTACGTGAAGCGGGCGCGCAAGATGCCGACATGTTGGTTGCCGTAACCAATATGGATGAAACCAACATGGCCGCATGTCAGGTTGCCTTCTCTCTGTTTAACACACCGAACCGTATCGCCCGTATCCGCTCTCCACAGTATTTAGAAGAGAAAGAAGCACTCTTCAAATCAGGTGCGATTCCGGTCGATCATTTAATTGCCCCCGAAGAACTCGTCACCAGCTACATCGAGCGCCTGATTCAATACCCGGGTGCACTGCAAGTTGTGAGTTTTGCTGAACAGAAGGTTAGCCTAGTAGCAGTAAAAGCTTACTACGGTGGACCATTGGTTGGTAACGCACTGTCTGCTTTGCGTGAGCACATGCCGCACATTGATACTCGTGTAGCCGCTATCTTCCGTCAAGGTCGCCCTATTCGCCCACAAGGCACTACCATCATTGAAGCCGATGATGAGGTTTTCTTTGTGGCAGCGAGTAACCATATCCGCTCAGTAATGAGTGAACTGCAACGCCTAGAGAAACCGTACCGACGCATCATGATTGTTGGCGGTGGTAACATTGGTGCAAGCTTGGCTAAACGCCTTGAGCAGAGCTACAGCATCAAGCTTATCGAGCGCAGCTACACTCGCGCCGAGAAGCTATCTGAAGAATTAGAAAACACCATCGTATTCTGTGGCGATGCAGCCGACCAAGAGCTTCTAACCGAAGAGAACATCGATCAGGTGGACGTGTTCATTGCCCTAACCAATGAAGATGAAACCAACATCATGTCAGCAATGCTGGCGAAGCGAATGGGTGCCAAGAAAGTAATGGTACTGATTCAGCGTGGTGCTTACGTCGATCTTGTTCAGGGCGGTGTGATTGATATTGCGATCTCTCCACAGCAAGCGACCATTTCTGCTCTGCTTACTCACGTTCGTCGTGCTGATATCGTAAACGTATCCTCTCTACGTCGCGGCGCTGCAGAGGCGATCGAAGCGATTGCTCACGGTGACGAAACCACCTCTAAGGTTGTTGGCCGAGCGATTGGAGACATCAAACTGCCACCGGGCACCACCATTGGTGCGATTGTTCGCGGAGAAGAAGTACTTATCGCGCACGATAGAACCGTAATCGAACAAGATGACCACGTAGTGATGTTCCTAGTAGACAAGAAATACGTACCTGATGTTGAGTCTCTATTCCAACCGAGCCCGTTCTTCTTATAGCCTTGTTCTCGTGAGCTTCTTCTCGCAACTTTCTTTTGTGAGAACGGTGCTCCGGCACAAAGCTGTAATCTATTAAAGCTATGGTTTATTAAGCGATGGTCAACTTTCGTCCGATATTATTAGTGATAGGGTTAGTGTTATCAAAACTCGCCCTTTTCATGTACATCCCCACATTGGTTGCCTTTTTTACTGGCACCGGTGGCTTCCTCGAGTTTGGTCAATCAGTAGTGATCACGCACATTGTGGCGTTCATCTGCTTGAGCTTGGGCCGCTCCGCTAAGTTTCGATTAGGGGTGCGGGATATGTTCCTTATCACCTCTTTGGTTTGGACAATTGCCAGCGCCTTTGCCGCCCTGCCATTTGTCTTCATTAACCACATCAGCTTTACGGACGCCTACTTCGAAACCATGTCAGGTATCACCACGACAGGCTCAACCGTATTAAGCGGCTTAGACAGCATGTCACCAAGCATTCTGTTGTGGCGTTCAATACTGCAATGGTTAGGTGGCATCGGCTTCATCGTTATGGCGGTAGCGGTTCTACCAATGCTCAACGTCGGTGGTATGCGCCTGTTCCAAACTGAATCCTCCGATTGGTCAGATAAAAGCAGCCCACGAGCAAAAACGGTCGCGAAAAACATCGTGGCGGTTTATCTGGTTCTGACTGGTTTATGCATCATTAGTTATCTGTTTGCAGGCATGGGGATCTTTGATGCGATCAACCACGCGTTCACAACACTATCGACGGGTGGTTACTCAACCTCAGATGGATCGATGAACCACTTCTCCAACAGTGCTCACTGGGTAGGAACACTGTTCATGTTCCTTGGCGGTCTGCCGTTCTTACTGTTTGTTAGCGCACTGCGAGGCCGAAAACTCTCAATCCTCTACAAAGACGCGCAAGTGAGAGGTTTTACATACCTGTTCTTGGTCACCAGCGCCGTAATATCAACATGGTTGGTGGTTAGAGATGGCTACACTGTCTTGGATGCGATGCGTGTTTCGATGTTCAACATCGTATCAGTCGTCACCACAACTGGTTTTGGCTTAGAAGACTTCACCGCGTGGGGTGCACTACCAACGACCTTATTTGCATTCCTAATGATGGCGGGAGCTTGCTCGGGGTCAACCTCTGGCGGTATTAAAATCTTCCGTTTCCAGATCGCGATGACCATGCTCCACAAACAAATGATGAAGTTAATTCACCCATCGGGTGTGTTTGTTCAACGTTACAATCAGCGCCCCGTAAATGACGATATTGTGCGTTCACTAGTGGCATTTGGTTTAATGTTCTTTATCACAATTATCTTAATTGCAGGCGGCTTGAGCGCGATGGGACTTGACCCTGTGACCAGTATATCTGGCGCTATCACTGCCGTTGCCAACGTTGGTCCTGGTATGGGCAGCGTGATCGGTCCAACCGGGAACTTTGCTCCACTGCCAGACGCCGCTAAATGGTTGCTAAGTTTAGGCATGCTAATGGGACGACTCGAGATACTGACACTCATTGTTCTATTTTTCCCAGCCTTTTGGCGACGCTAATTCCGCGAATATTTAAGGAAACACAGATGAAATCATACGTACTTCTCGCTGGCGCACTACTCGCAAATTCAGTATTCGTAAGTTCTGCCTTTGCTGATCAAATGGTCACATTGCCTGATGGCAAGCAAGTGTTACTAAAAGACGATTTTACTTGGCAGTATATGGCAGAAAATAAAACAGAAGAAACAACAACGACAGAGATAACTTCAGCGGTAGCGACGACGCCAGTCGCAGCAGTACCCGTAGTCGCTGTCCCAGTTGCAACGAGTACGCGTGGTACTACGATTGTGGTTAATAGTAAAAAGCCAAGCTTACAACTGTCTCAATCAGGAGTGGATGTCGTATTAGGTGCGAGCCGCTATGAAGGTGGTGAGCTTATCATTCCGACGGCCATCACCAACCAAGGCACTCAAGCTGTCATTTTGGTATCACTGAACATCAGCGTATTTACCGTAGAAGGTGAGTTACTGGCACAACAAGAAGTCGCAGTCTGGAAATCAATCAAACGAATGGCCGACACTTACCTGCGACCAAAGACAGCTGAAGAAGGTAAGTTGATAGAACTCGACCTAGCAGAGCACCCTGAATATCAGATTAAAGCCGAGATTATCGAGGTCGTTGCCCGCTAAACCGGCGTCACGAACAGATAGATAGCGAAGAAATGGCAAGCGCAGCCCGCCAACACAAACAGGTGCCAGATGGCATGGTTATAAGGGATGCGTTTTGCCACATAGAAAATCACACCCAGCGAGTAAATCACTCCGCCAACGGCCAGCAACACCAAACCACCGATATCGATATTCATCGCTAATTGATAAACAACAATCAAAGATAGCCAACCCATCGCTAAATAAATGAACAACGATAAACGCTTGAATCGGTACACGAAGGCAATCTTCATAATGATGCCCACCAGCGCAATCCCCCAGATCACCGCCATCAAGTCCATCGCTAATGGGGTTCTTAAGCCCACCAAGAGAAACGGCGTGTAACTGCCCGCGATCAATAAATAAATCGCACAGTGATCGAGCGTTTTGAGTAAGCGCTTGGTTTTCTCAGTGGTAATCGAGTGGTACAACGTGGAAGCAAGAAAGAGCAGAATAATACTGCTGCCATACACCGCCATACTGGCAACAGTAAGCATGTCGGCTTGGTAATCAAACGCACGAATCAGTAACAGGATCAGGCCCACTACGCCAAGTACGACGCCCAAACCATGGGTTATCGCATTAGCGCGCTCTTCGATGTCACTGTATTCGCTGGCTGATGATGCAGACATGAGTATCCTACTAGAGTAAATGTTCGATTGACCCAGTATTACATATTAAGCTTACACGTGTAAGCTTAAATTTTTATGACAAAATGACTTATAAAATGTGCGATTCAGCTAAGATGCGCTTTCTAAATACTCGACCACCATCTTACCGGCGTCTTCTGGTGAGGTATCAAGCGGGACACTCAATTGACGCTGTAGTTGCCCCATTCCCAGCAAACTCGCCAACATACCTTTTGCGCCATCGCGATTGCGGTCTATCTCAAACCACAACTTAAGTTCTGTCTCACCACGATGAGCAACAACCTCAAGCTCACGCCAGCGACCATGATAAGGGCCAGTAGTCGGCACAAACTCAAACTCTTGGACAAACGGCAGTTCAAAGCCATCGACTGCTTCACATTCCACTTGGCGTATCCGCAGCCCTTGAGCTTCAAGTTCGTTAAAGATGCCATCGAGGAGTGCATCAGGACGAACCGTTAAGGTGTCTTTATCCGATGGGTCAATCGCCATCGCAATGTCCAACCCGGTTTCCAGCCACACCTTTGAATCACCAATCGTGACTGGTGTATTCAGCGGTACATCAAACTCACATTCAAAGTCACGGGTTTCTCCCGGCTGAATAACAAAAGCATACGGTAAGCTCCATTTTGCCAACGAGTACGTCTGATGCATTCGGCGCTTATGACCGCCCTCTTGCCTTTGCGAGTTCATGGTGACTTCTTTGACGTAACGACAGCACAAGTTGAGATCAATGTTGTCGATTTCTTGTGGCTGAGCGCCACCATAGACATGCACAATAATGCTCGCCTTATTGCCTGGGTAAAGCACTTCCTGTTGCAATACAGAATCCACTTTGGCAGATCCAATACCAAAACTAGCTAACGTTTTCTTTAAGAACGACATATGCACCTCCTTTAAAGCATCATCTTAAGCCTGAAAGAGGTTCAAACTCAAATATACTGCTCACACTATTTTAGCTCTAATATCGTTTAATTATCACTCAGGCGTCGATCGATAACTTAGATAGTGATAATCTAAGCCTTGATATGCATGCATATCATTATCCTGATTTATTTTTCGGATTGGCGAAAGCCAGACGAGTGACTCTTCAAGTAATTGAAGCGAAGCTCATGATAAGTCAGGCCATTAGATTGGCAATGGATATGCCTGACCGTTAGGTAAATTAATGCGCCCAACAGCTGTCAGGTTCTCGCACACCAACCGTAGTGCGATGCGTCGTCGTAGTGGCTTTGTTGCTGCTCCAACGGCTAAGAAATTGGCTCCTACAATGACTCTCGTTCAGAAGACTGCTTTATTAGCACCGACTGCAACAAAAGTAATTAAAGCCGCTTAACGAAAAGCGCAGTTTTTACTGCGCTTTTTTCTTGCCCAGTCCCGTCTTGAAATGCCTTTACACATTGGTATTCCCTACCCGATTTGATACCTTAACCACAAATCATTATAAAATTTGTGGAGAAGTAAAGTATGAAGTGTCACCGCATTGAGGAACTGCTTGAACTGATGGAGCCTGAGTGGCAGAAAGATCAAGAGCTTAACCTATTAGAGTTCATCATTAAGCTATCAAACGAAGCAGGCTACCAAGGCAAACTAGAAGAGCTGACTGACGATGTTCTTATCTACCATCTAAAAATGCGTAACAGCGAAAAAGATGAAATGATCCCAGGTCTTAAAAAAGACCAAGAAGATGATTTCAAAACGGCAATTCTAAAAGCGCGTGGCCTTCTTTAATCGCCTATTTGGTTAGAACTCAATTGCCGTATAAATAAAACAATCAATTTCGAAAAGCGACCACTCGGTCGCTTTTTTGTTTCTGTTCGCTATTTTTTCGTCACAACTGTTATGACTTTTGTTGTTAAAGGTTGATAGCGTTAAAGAAATGAGAACAAGATTGTCGTTATAATCGCCATCCATAAGAATCTTCTAAAATAATAAGAGTGAGTGCGATACCAACAAATGCACCAAGCTCAATTTCTACAGGTTCTCTAAACCATACTTTCAAGTAATGTCGTCATGCCCGACTTAACCGGGCAAACAAGCCACAAAAAGGATAGTCCATGAGTCAGGATAAAATCGACATCAAAGATGTGACTCCTAAAACCTTTAACCCAAAAACACATAAAGGTAATGGAGATCGATTTAACCCAAGTAACCGAATCTATGTTCGAGAAAGCAAAGGTAAATTCCAACAACTTCGTCGTTACGGCGGTTGGTTCTTACTTTTACTTTTTGCGCTTATCCCATGGATTCCATTTGGTGAACGACAAGCGATCTTGCTCGATATCGGTAGCCAGCAGTTCAACTTCTTTGGCACCACGTTATACCCACAAGATCTGACCCTACTCGCCATCCTATTTATGATTGCTGCGTTTGGCTTATTCTTCATAACCACCTTCTTAGGGCGAGTCTGGTGTGGTTATTTATGCCCGCAAACCGTCTGGACCTTCATGTACATCTGGTTCGAAGAGAAACTGGAAGGTGCTGCCAATAAGCGAAGAAAACAAGACTCGGGCAAACTGACGAGCAATTTAATTCTCAGAAAAACCATCAAACACATCGCGTGGTGGGCGATTGCGATTGCGACGGGCTTAACCTTTGTCGGTTATTTCATCCCAATCAAAGAGCTGGTGGTTGGCTTCTTTACCTTTAACTCGACTTTCTGGCCGGTGTTTTGGGTATTGTTCTTTGCTGGGTGTACTTATGCGAATGCGGGATGGATGCGTTCTATTGTTTGTCTGCACATGTGTCCTTACGCGCGTTTCCAATCGGCAATGTTCGATAAAGATACCTTCATCGTGGGTTACGACACTGAACGAGGTGAAAGCCGCGGCCCTCGCTCTCGTAAAGCCGATCCAAAAGAACTTGGCCTAGGCGACTGTATTGATTGTAATTTATGCGTTCAAGTGTGCCCAACGGGTATCGATATCCGTGACGGCCTACAATACGAGTGCATTAACTGTGGCGCGTGTATTGATGCCTGCGACAACACCATGGAACGTATGGGTTATGACAAAGGCCTAATCAACTACACCACCGAACACAGGCTCGATGGTCACACAACCAAGGTGATGCGTCCTAAGCTGCTAGGTTATGGCGCTATATTGATCGTCATGCTGGGTTTGTTCTTCGCACAGATAGCGAGTGTTGATCCTGCAGGCTTAAGTGTTCTACGAGATAGAAACCAGCTATTTAGAATCAATAGCCAAGGGCTTGTCGAAAATACTTACAACTTGAAAGTAATCAACAAAACTCAGCAAGAGCAAGAGTACAAGCTTGATGTCAGCGGGCTACCAGATTCTATCTGGTACGGTAAACAAACGATCACCGTAGACCCAGGTGAGGTTTTAAACCTTCCTATCAGCTTAGGCGTCGATCCAGAAAAACTGAGCTCACCAGTTTCGACAATTCAGTTTATACTCTCGGATAATGAAGAGTTTACGATGGAAGTCGAAAGCCGCTTTATCAAGAAGCTCTGATACCAATCACCTTAACGGTTGGTATAACACCCAAATAAATGGAAAAAGGCTCAGTAATGAGCCTTTTTTATTATATGACGATGCAAGCCTTTAACTTTGATAACCTAACCCCTGACTTCATGTGGTACGCACTGGAGAGCATTGGGGTTCGCGCTGAATCCGGGCTTCTCGCTCTCAACAGCTACGAAAACCGGGTGTATCAATTCACCGATGAAGACCGTAAACGCTACGTCGTTAAGTTTTATCGTCCGCAGCGTTGGAACACAGCACAGATCCAAGAAGAGCACGACTTCGCGTTAGAGCTGATCGAACAAGAGTTACCGGTTGCTCCACCTATGCGAATCAACGGCGCAACCTTGCATGAATATCAAGGCTATCTATTTGCACTGTTTGAAAGCGTCGGTGGCAGGCAATATGAAGTCGACAATCTAGATCAATTGGAAGGCGTTGGACGCTTCCTTGGTCGTATTCATAAAGCCAGTGCTGGAAGAACATTTCAGCATCGCCCGACCATCAGCTTAGATGAATACCTTTATCAGCCACGTAAGATTCTAGAGAACTCTCAGTTTATCCCAACGCACCTAGAAAACGCGTTCTTCAATGACGTCGACCTTCTGATCAAAGAGCTAGAGAGCCAGTGGCCAAGTAACATTGACAACATTCGTCTCCATGGCGACTGCCACCCGGGCAATATATTGTGGCGCGACGGGCCAATGTTCGTCGATCTTGATGACGCGCGTAATGGTCCTGCTGTTCAAGATCTGTGGATGCTGCTTAACGGCGAACGCCAAGATAAAATGATGCAACTGGATATTCTGCTAGAGAGTTATCAAGAGTTTTGCGATTTTAATACCGCGCAACTGAAACTAATCGAACCTCTGCGCGGTCTACGTATGGTGCATTACATGGCATGGTTGGCGAAACGATGGCACGACCCGGCGTTTCCTCTGGCCTTCCCGTGGTTTAATGATCCGAAATATTGGGAGCAACAAGTACTTGCTTGTAAAGAGCAAATTGCTACCCTGCAAGAGCCACCACTTTCGTTAATGCCTCAGTGGTAACAGCAATCGCAACATACAACTAGATAAAAATTCAAACATAATGGAGATTGGATAAATGAAAAAGCTATTCGCATTTTTCTCATTGATCATGTTGAGCCTTTCAGCTCACGCTGCGAAATTTAACGAAGGTGAACACTACAAAGTTCTCGATCTAGAAGCATCAAAAAAACCAATGGTGACAGAGTTCTTCTCTTTTTACTGCCCACACTGTAATAGCTTTGAGCCAATCATCCAGCAGCTAAAACAACAGCTACCTAAAGACGCTAAGCTACAGAAGAACCATGTTTCATTCATGGGTGGCAACATGGGTCTGCCAATGAGCAAAGCTTACGCGACCATGATTGCACTGAAAGTTGAAGATAAAATGGTGCCAGTGATGTTTAACCGCATCCACACCATGAACAAGCCACCACGCGATGAAGCAGAACTGCGTCAAATCTTCCTTGATGAAGGCGTTGATGCTAAGAAATTCGATGCGGCATACAACGGCTTTGCAGTAGATTCTATGGTTCGTCGTTTCGACAAAGCATTCAAAGACAGCGGCTTGTCAGGCGTTCCAGCTGTTGTAGTAAACAACCGCTACCTGATTGACGCTCAAGGCATTAACTCTCTCGATGAGTACTTCGAGCTGGTTAACTTCTTATTAAAGAAGTAAGGTAATGATTAAAGGAAGCTTCGGCTTCCTTTTTTTTGCTTGTTCAAAAATCATCATTGATAAATAATTAACCTGGAAATTTAAAGCTTTACTGCTATTAATAACCCGTCCTAAGAACCGGTGGGCAAGGAGCCCTTGAATGAAAATAAAAATAACTCTTCTCGCATTGAGCGTTGCAGCCTCTCCTGCTTTTGCCAAGCTTGCAGACGAACAAGGTTTCAGTGGTGAAATATCTATCAATACCGGGGTTGCCTCTTCCACCTCAAACTTTAATACCGATACTGATAGCACCATTTCGTCAAATACACAGAAAGCCTCATCTGAGAGCTCATTTCTTGTCGCACCTTTAGGCAGTGTCGCTTACACCTTTGGTGAGAAGCTAAATCACCAGGTGTACACAGGTACCGCTCGTGATGATGTGGCAACCGGTACTGTTGTGCTGGAGGTTGGCTATAAATACCAACTAGAGTCAGGCATGACTATCGACGCGTCACTTCTGCCAACCATCATGTCAGGTGAGACTTGGGCAAATCCTTACGCAGAAGGCGTTGCTCGAAGCAAAACCGATGAAACCGGCAATGCCTTTCGTTTGAAATTAAGTAGTATCGCAGGTTCTGCATTCTCGCTAGACATGGCTTACGCGACTAAAGATGTCGACAATGATGAGATTCAAGAACAAGAGCTCAAACGAGATGCCAATACTCTCTACCTGAAAGGCCAATACCGCGTTCCATTGAGCCGCACCATGATGCTTATCCCATCGATCATTTATCAAACCAGAGATGCCGACGGTAACGCTGAGTCTTACGACCAGTTTGGTGGTGAAGTGAGTTTGTTTGGTGGCATGGGCCGTCATCAGTACGCATTAACCGCAGGCTACAACCAACGTTCTTACGATGCTAACAACTCGATTTACGACAAAACTCGCAGCGATGACAACATTAACCTTTTCGCCGCGTATGAATATGAGCAATTCATGAACTGGGACAACTGGTCGTTTGTTTCTCTTGCAGGCTACGGTACCAGCGACTCGAATATAACCTTCTACGATGAATCACAATACATCGTCTCAGTCGGCCTGAACTACAAGTTCTAGTTAGGCATCACTGCTCGCTAATAACCATTAGTTCATAACAATTGGTTCATAACAACGAAAGCCTGCGTAAAAAGCAGGCTTTCTTGTTTTTATACCAATCACAGTAAATAAATGACCCGTTGTTTACTACGATTGGTATGACTACACAGCTTGAGCTGAAAGTTGTTTCAGCAAGCGATCCATCGCTCGATAGCCAAGCGCCTCCGATAAATGCTTCTTTTCAATCTGCTCGTTACCCTCTAAGTCTGCAATAGTTCGCGCTACCTTGATGATTCGATGATAGGCACGAATCGATAAACCCAATCGATGTAGTGCGGTCTCGAGAAACTCCGCATCTTCGCGTCGCAATGGGCAATACTTTTCAATTTCTCGGCTACCTAACAGTGCATTCGACTTATGGTTTCGAGATAACATCAACTGACGCGCTTGTTTAACTCGTTGCTTCACGACTTGAGTGGTTTCTCCACGATCGCCTCCTTCGGCTAACATCCCTTTGGGCAATAGAGGGATCTCCAATGATATATCGAATCTATCCAACAATGGCCCAGATAAGCGGTTGAGGTAACGCAGGATAATTTGCGGGTTCGCTCGAGCTTGATTGCCCTCGTAATAACCTGTTGGGCTTGGGTTAAGTGCACCGACTAATTGAAAGCGAGCCGGAAAACGAGTCTTACCCGCGACACGGGAGATAATGATTTCACCCGACTCTAGCGGCTCTCGCAGTGAATCAAGCACCTTACGCTCAAACTCTGGCATCTCATCAAGAAACAATAAGCCATTATGCGCCAAAGATATCTCACCGGGGCGAGGTATCGAGCCACCACCGACCAATGCTGCCATCGAACTCGAATGGTGTGGAGAACGGAAAGGTCGTTGTTTCCAGTTGTATTGATTGATCTCTTGTTGCGTTAAAGAAGCCACCGAAGCGGTTTCCATCGCCTCGTCATCACTCATCTCAGGCAACAAATCGCGCAATCGAGAAGCCAACATGGTTTTCCCAGTTCCAGGCGGGCCGAGAAAAAGTAGGTTATGGTTGCCCGCTGCGGCGATCTCCAGTGCTCGCTTACCTTGCTGCTGGCCAATAATATCTTGTAAGTCACGATTATCAGACACATCGACATGATGATGCTCGGTTCGATATAAACCAAGCTGAGCCTGGCCACACATATCCGCACAAACCTCTAGCAAGGTTTGCGCGGATTTATGGGCCCCCTTGCCGACTAAGGCCGCCTGATCACCATTGTGGTGTGGAACCACTAAGCATCGTTCGACACTATCGGCGGCTAACGTCGCAGGCAGAACGCCCTTTACCGAGCGAAGTTCTCCTGACAATGCCAACTCACCGATAAATTCATGTTGAGCTATTTTTGATGTCGGAAGCTGATCTGACGCCACCAAAATCCCAAGCGCGATTGGCAGGTCGAAACGTCCTCCCTCCTTAGGTAAATCAGCAGGCGCGAGGTTGACCGTGATCCTTTTCGATGGAAATTCAAAGCGAGAATTGATGATGGCACTCCTGACTCGATCTTTAGATTCCTTGACCGTCGTTTCAGGTAGCCCCACCAATGTAAACCCAGGCATACCGTTGCTTATATGCACTTCAACGGTCACTTCTGGTGCCTCTACTCCCACACTAGCCCGGCTGTGAATTATCGCGAGTCCCATAACTTTCCTTTGTCTTTGATTTAAAAGTATTCGCTCTGGGTATTCGTTGCTCACCAAAGCGATAAGGTTGTTATATAGCTTGGTGGAATGGTGTTTTAATGTGAAAAAAGAATGACATTTTCCTTGTCATACTGCAGATTTGTGTGATAACACTAGAGATGTAGACTTTTACTGAAGACAATAAACGAGAAAACTCGAATATTATGATTTTTAACGCTCGCATTTACGCACTGATTAACCTGATTATCGTAGTCATTATTAAGACTGCGCGGGGGCGAGTGGGAAGAAAGTAACCACGAATTAGAAAAAACCCCCGCACTGAAAAGTCCGGGGGTTTTTTCTAATTTAGCGATTCGATTTTTATAATTTTTATTATTTTCGGCCTTGCCGATTTACAGGAAGAATGGGAGCACAAGATGTGCAAAGACAACGGAAACAATGACCAAAATAAAGGTAATACGGAGGGATTACGATGAAAGGCGCAGAACTAGTCGTATCCGCACTCAAGCAACAAGGCATTGAGACCGTATTTGGTTACCCAGGTGGTGCCATCATGCCAATCTATGATGCACTTTATGACGGCGGTGTTGAACACATCCTTTGTCGCCATGAACAAGGTGCTGCAATGGCTGCCATTGGTATGGCGCGTGCAACACAAGACGTGGCTGTTTGTATGGCAACCTCAGGCCCAGGCGCGACTAACCTAGTAACAGGTCTTGCTGATGCCTTTATGGACTCCATCCCACTCGTCGCTATCACTGGTCAAGTTGCTAGCTCCCACATCGGTACCGATGCATTCCAAGAAATGGATGTGATTGGTATGTCTCTATCATGTACTAAACACAGCTACCTCGTTACCGATATTGAAGATCTTGCGCCAACATTGGCTGAAGCATTTATCGTTGCAAAAGCAGGGCGTCCCGGTCCGGTTATTGTCGACATCGCTAAAGATGTTCAACTAGCCGAATCCCCTGTAAAAATTCTTCCTGAATTTACACCACCAGCCATTCCTGTTGTGACAACGGATGCTATTGAACAAGCTCAGTACTTCTTGTCTCAAGCTACTCGCCCTGTTTTATACGTAGGTGGTGGCGTTCAACTGGCGAAAGCAACCGATGCAGTTCGCGAGTTTTTACGCCTAAACCCAATGCCGGCCGTAAGCACACTTAAAGGCTTAGGCACTATCGAACGTGACGACCCGCACTACCTTGGCATGCTTGGTATGCACGGCACTAAAGCTGCTAACCTAGTGGTTCAAGAAAGTGACCTATTGATTGTTGTTGGCGCTCGTTTTGATGACCGAGTAACAGGCAAGCTTGATACTTTTGCTCCTCACGCAAAAGTTATCCATATCGATATCGATGCGGCAGAGTTCAGTAAACTGCGCCTTGCTGATGCGCCAATTCGCGGTGACATCAACAAGATCCTGCCTCAACTAGAACTGAGCCAAGACATCTCATCTTGGGTTCACCACTCAGAAGGCCTTCGTAGCTCATTCAAGTGGCGCTACGACCACCCTGGCGATCTGATCTTTGCTCCACTACTACTAAAGCAGCTATCAGACATGATGCCAGCAAGCTCTATCATTTCGACGGATGTTGGCCAACATCAGATGTGGGCCGCTCAGCACATTCAGCCTCGCGATCCACAAAACTTCATCACCTCAGCCGGTTTAGGCACTATGGGCTTTGGTTTACCAGCCGCTATGGGTGCATCGGTTGGCCGTCCTGATGACCAATCGATTCTTATCTCTGGTGATGGTTCATTCATGATGAACATACAAGAGCTTGGCACGCTAAAGCGTCGTCAGATCCCAGTGAAGATGGTGCTTCTGAATAACTCTCGCTTGGGCATGGTTCGCCAATGGCAATCTCTGTTCTTTGATGGCCGACACAGTGAAACCATCTTGGATGACAACCCTGATTTCGTCATGCTCGCGAAAGCATTTGATATCCCGGGCAAAACCATCACGCGTAAAGAAGAAGTAGAGCCAGCATTGAAAGAGATGCTAGAAAGCAAAACCGCTTACCTACTTCATGTTCTTATCGATGAAGAAGAAAACGTATGGCCACTAGTACCGCCAGGTGCTTCAAACAGTGAGATGTTGGAGAACACATAACATGAAAAGATACCTATTAGACATCAAAGCCGATGATAAGCCAGTACTACTAGAGCGTGTTCTTCGTGTTATTCGTCACCGTGGCTTCATTGTTAAGCAAGTCGCGGGCACTCAAAACCACGAAAGCAAAGTGGCGAGTGTAGAGATCATTGTCGACAGTGACCGTCCGATCTCTTTTTTGGTAAACCAAATCGAAAAGCTGTGGGATGTACGTTCCGTTGACGTTATCTCTATCAGTCGTAATGAATTGCCAAATAACAACTTACAGCAAAAGATAAACGCATAAGGAACCGCAAACATGACAGCTAAAACAGCAGACTATATTTGGTTTAACGGTGAAATGGTTCCTTGGGCAGAGGCGAACGTTCACGTCCTGACTCACGCAATGCACTACGGTACTTCTGTGTTTGAAGGCGTTCGTTGTTACAACACGCCAAAAGGGCCGGTAATCTTCCGTCACCCAGAGCATGCAAGACGCCTAAAAGACTCAGCAAAAATCTACCGCTTTCCTATTCCTTTTACTGAGGAAGAAATTATGGAAGCGACTCGCGAAACGCTACGCCAAAATAAGCTACAGTCTGCGTACATACGTCCACTGGGCTTTGTAGGTAATGTTGGTTTGGGTGTGTGTCCGCCAGAAAATACTGAGATGGATCTGATCATCGCTGCGTTCCCTTGGGGTTCTTACCTAGGTGAAGAAGCGCTAGAGAATGGTGTAGATGCGATGATTTCAAGCTGGAATCGTGCCGCTCCAAATACTATCCCTACCGCTGCGAAAGCTGGTGGTAACTACCTATCTTCATTACTGGTTGGTGGTGAAGCTCGTCGTCATGGTTACGATGAAGGTATCGCACTGAGCGTCGATGGTTACCTTTCAGAAGGTGCTGGCGAGAACATATTTGTGATTCGTAACGGTGTGTTATCAACGCCACCAGCAACCAGCGCGATTCTACCGGGCATCACCCGTGATTCAATCATGACACTAGCAAAAGACATGGGTTACGAAATCCGTGAAGAAAACATTGCTCGTGAAGCGCTATACCTTGCCGATGAAGTATTCATGACAGGCACAGCTGCAGAGATCGTTCCGGTTCGCAGTGTAGACAAAATTACAGTAGGTGAAGGCAAACGCGGTCCTATCACTGAAAAAGTTCAAGCAGCTTACTTTGGTTTATTCAATGGAACCACTGAAGATAAGTGGGGCTGGTTAGACTACGTTTATCCAGCAGACCATGCGTCAGAAAACCAAACACAAACAAATAAGTAAGCAACAGCCAAATATTTTATAAGGATTTAAACAATGCCAATCTATCGTTCAGCAACGACAACCCACGGACGCAACATGGCTGGTGCGCGCGCTTTATGGCGTGCAACTGGCGTTAAAGATGATGACTTCGGTAAGCCGATCATCGCGGTTGTAAACTCTTTCACTCAATTTGTTCCAGGCCACGTTCACCTTAAAGATATGGGTCAGCTGGTTGCGGGTGAAATCGAGAAAGCGGGTGGTATCGCAAAAGAATTCAACACCATCGCGGTCGATGATGGTATCGCAATGGGTCACGGCGGCATGCTGTACTCACTGCCATCACGTGAGCTTATCGCAGACTCAGTGGAATACATGGTCAATGCACACTGTGCGGATGCAATGGTGTGTATCTCTAACTGTGACAAAATCACTCCGGGAATGATGATGGCAGCAATGCGCCTTAACATCCCAGTGATCTTTGTATCAGGCGGCCCGATGGAAGCGGGTAAAACCAAGCTTTCAGATCAGATCATCAAGCTCGACCTTGTTGATGCAATGATCCAAGGTGCCGATCCAACTATTTCTGATGAGCAAAGTGAGCAAGTAGAACGTTCTGCATGTCCAACCTGTGGTTCATGTTCAGGTATGTTCACAGCAAACTCAATGAACTGTCTAACAGAAGCTCTAGGTCTATCTCAACCGGGTAACGGTTCTATGCTGGCGACGCACGCAGACCGTGAAGAGCTATTCATCAACGCCGGTAAACGCATCGTTGATCTAACTAAGCGTTACTACGAGCAAGATGACGAGTCAGCACTGCCTCGCAACATCGCAAATCGCGCAGCCTTTGATAATGCGATGGCGCTTGATATCGCAATGGGTGGCTCAAGTAACACAGTACTTCACCTTTTAGCCGCAGCTCAAGAAGGTGACATTGATTTTGATATGGATGATATCGATGAGATGTCTCGCCGTGTTCCGCACCTTTGTAAGGTTGCTCCTTCAACACCGAAATACCACATGGAAGACGTTCACCGTGCTGGTGGCGTAATGGCTATCCTAGGTGAGCTTGATCGTGCTGGCCTACTGAATAATCAAACTCGCACCGTACTTGGCCTAAGCATGCAAGAGCAGCTCGCTCAATACGACATCATGCAAACAGAAGACGAAGCCGTGCTTAAGTTCTTCCGTGCAGGTCCTGCAGGCATCCGTACCACCAAAGCTTTCTCACAAGATTGCCGTTGGGATCGTCTAGATGACGACCGCAAAGAAGGTTGTATTCGTACCAAAGAGAATGCATTCAGCCAAGAAGGTGGCCTAGCGGTACTTTCAGGTAACATCGCCGTTGATGGTTGTATCGTTAAGACTGCGGGTGTTGATGAAGAAAACCTTAAATTCCAAGGCCCTGCAATCGTATTCGAAAGCCAAGATACGGCAGTAGAAGGCATCTTAGCGGGTAAAGTAAAAGCTGGCGAAGTGGTTGTCATTCGTTACGAAGGTCCTAAAGGCGGCCCGGGTATGCAAGAAATGCTCTACCCAACGACTTATCTAAAATCGATGGGTCTAGGCAAGTCTTGTGCTCTTCTAACCGATGGTCGTTTCTCTGGTGGTACATCAGGTCTGTCTATCGGTCACGCTTCTCCAGAAGCAGCAAGCGGCGGCGTAATTGGTCTAGTGAACACAGGCGATATCATCACTATCGATATCCCTAACCGCTCAATCACGCTTGATGTGGCTGAAGATGAACTAGCAGCACGTCGTGAAAAACAAGATGCATTAGGCTGGAAACCAGAAAACCGTCAACGTGAAGTGTCTTTCGCACTGAAAGCTTACGCAAGCATGGCGACCAGTGCCGACAAAGGCGCTGTGCGTGATAAGTCTAAGCTTGAGGGCTAACTATGAGTGATGACACCTCCAGTCCCAAAAAACAAAGTGGCGCAGATTATCTGCGCCAGATCCTGAGAGCTCCGGTTTACGAAGCGGCAATCGTGACACCTCTGCAAGATATGCCACGCTTAAGCGCGCGTATCGGTAATCAGGTTCAGCTAAAACGAGAAGACCGTCAGCCGGTACACTCGTTTAAGCTGCGCGGTGCTTACAACATGGTTTCAAGCCTTTCTGAACAACAGAAAGCAGCCGGTGTGATTGCAGCATCCGCAGGGAATCACGCACAAGGAATGGCGTTATCTGGCTCTAAGTTGGGCATTCAAACCACGATCGTGATGCCAAAAACGACACCGGATATCAAGGTTGATGCAGTACGCGGATTTGGTGGCAAAGTGGTTCTGCACGGCAGTAATTTCGATGAAGCGAAAGCGGAAGCGGAACGTCTGTCGGCTGAACATGGCTTCACCTTTGTTCCTCCTTTTGATCACCCACTCGTGATTGCAGGGCAAGGTACGATGGGCATGGAGATGCTGCAGCAAAACGGTCACATGGATTATATCTTTGTACCGGTTGGTGGTGGTGGCTTAGCCGCTGGTGTTGCAGTGCTAATCAAACAACTGATGCCAGAGATTAAAGTGATTGCGGTAGAGCCTGAAGACTCGGCTTGCTTGAAAGCAGCACTGGATGCGGGTGAACCAGTGGTACTGGATCAGGTCAGCATGTTTGCTGATGGTGTTGCGGTTAAACGCATTGGTGAAGAAACCTTCCGTCTTTGCCAACAGTACATTGATGGTCATATTACCGTCTCCAGCGATGAAATATGCTCTGCGGTAAAGGACATCTTTGAAGATACCCGTGCGATTGCTGAGCCTTCAGGAGCACTTGCTCTGGCTGGCTTGAAGAAGTTTGCAGAACAAAACCAACTGCAAAATAAGCAACTAGCAACGGTACTGTCTGGTGCGAACACCAACTTCCACGGGCTGCGTTATGTCTCTGAACGTTGTGAATTGGGTGAGAAGCGAGAAGGTCTACTTGCGGTGACGATTCCAGAGCGACAAGGTGCGTTCCTAGAGTTCTGTAACATTATTGGTGGTCGAGCGGTGACTGAGTTTAACTACCGCCACAACGACGAAAGCCTGGCGAATATCTTCGTTGGTGTACGTCTACAAGGTGGACAAGAAGAACTCGAACACATCATCAATGACCTACGTGAAGGCGGCTACCCGGTTGTCGATCTCTCAGATGATGAGATGGCAAAACTGCACATTCGCTACATGATTGGCGGTAAACCATCGAAACCTCTGAAAGAACGCCTATACAGCTTTGAGTTCCCAGAATACCCAGGTGCATTGATTAAATTCCTTGATACCTTAGGTACTCACTGGAATATCAGCCTGTTCAACTATCGTAACCACGGTGCCGACTACGGTCGTGTGCTGTGTGGCTTCGAGCTCGGTGATGACGATTTAGCTCAGTTCTCTACACACTTAGAAGAACTTGGCTACCAGTGCAAAGATGAAACAGACAACCCTTCCTACAAGTTCTTCTTGTCTTAAGAGTTAAGCTATCGAACCAAAAAGAGCGAGTATTAACTCGCTCTTTTTATTTGAGCGTTTCAGATAAACCTCACACGATCTTATTTCAAATAGATCATTAAAGTGCTTTACGATGATCTAACCAATCTTGGTGAAGCTGTTCACTTGATCCTAGATATTTGACCATCCATTCGATCAATTTATGGTTGTCATCTTTTCTCCACACCAAACAACAGTGACTCTGTGGGCTAGGCTCTGGTAATATTTTTTCCACCAGCAAGCCTTGTTCGATAATAGGTGCGGCAATATGCCTTGGCATGTAGCCCACCCCAACACCATTCTTGAGGCACTCTATCGCACTGTACCAATTAGGTAATAGAAGACGTCTCTGACTCGCATAATGGCCAGTGTGACGCTTTGGCAGTACGCTAGAGGTATCATCCAAACAGATCGCGGGATACTGGCTAACAAAGGCTTCATTAAGGTTTTGCTCTCGCACACACGGGTGACTGGGTGACATCACAAATGCCCAATCTAACCGTCCCATATCCTTAACTTCAAAGTCACCGCCAACCGGAATCGCCGAAGTGGCTCCAATGACGACATCGGCCCTACCCTGTGCAATGGCTTCCCAAGAACCATTAAACACTTCCATGTTGATCTGCAGCTCAGCGAACTCAAAGGTTTGATAAAACTCTTCAATCATCGGCTTCATCTTGTCGAGCTTAACCACGTTATCAAGGGTTAGACGTAAGGTTTTCTTCCAACCACGCGCAGCTCGGCGAGTTTGCGCACTGAGTTCTTCCATCTGTCTCAGCAGTTGACGAGCCTCTTCAATAAACAACTCCCCAGCAGGCGTCAGCTCTACTTTTCTTGGTAAGCGTCTGAAAAGTAGAACATCAAGCTCTTGCTCTACCTGCCTAACCCCATAGCTGATCGCCGATGGTACTTTGTGCAATTGCTCTGCAGCCGCAGTGAAGCTGCCCAAGCGAGCAACGGTATCAAGCATTTCTAACGAGGATTTAGAGAACATAAGCCTTCAAATTTTTTGATTGATAACTACATATTTTAGCGTTTTATTTTATCAGCTCTGAAAAATAGAATGTCAGCATAAATAAACAGGGGTTCTTACTCCTGAGTATCTAACAATTTTTTTGATGATAAAAACATCACTACCTTTAGCTTAATGGCATCTTATGAATATTTCTAAATTTCAATTGGTCTACCTTGCAGTTCTTTCCATGCTTGGCTTTATTGCGACCGATATGTACCTTCCTGCATTTAAGGCAATGGAAGTCGATTTTGCAACTGGTCCAGAGCAGATTGCTCTGTCTCTAACCGTATTCCTTGGTGGTATGGCAATGGGTCAGCTTCTTTGGGGTCTGGCGAGTGACAAGTATGGTCACCGTAATACGCTAGCGGTTGGTCTTGTTATCTTTACTGCAGCTTCATTCGGCTTAGCATTCAGTACCGAAGTATGGCACCTACTAACGCTGCGCTTCATTCAAGCGATCGGTGTGTGTGCGCCTGCGGTAATCTGGCAAGCAATGGTGATTAAGCGTTACTCTCAAAGCAGCAGCCAGCAAATTTTTGCGACTATCATGCCTCTAGTAGCGCTATCTCCAGCATTAGCACCGCAACTGGGTGTGTTACTAGCAGACAGCTTTGGTTGGCACAGTATCTTTATCACACTGACGCTAATGGGCGCATTGTTGATCGCAACGACCATGGCTCAACCAAAAGAAGCGCCAGAAGTAAAACAAACGTCGATCAAAACCGATATCAAAGCACTGCTTCATTCAAAGCCTTACATGGGTAATGTGTTGATGTTTGCTTCAGCGTCAGCAGCGTTCTTCGCTTACCTAACCGGTATGCCAGAGATCATGGCTCAGCTGGGTTATGAAGCAAAAGACATCGGCTTGAGCTTTATCCCACAGACAATCGCATTCATGGCGGGTGGTTACTTCGGTAAGCAGGCTGTGAAGAAGTATGGCGATGGTGTCGTACTAAGAAATCTTATTGGTTTGTTTAGTGTTGCCGCATTACTAATTTTCATTGCATCACAATGGGAACTGACTTCAATCTGGCCTCTACTCGCACCTTTCTGTCTAATTGCCGTAGCGAATGGCGCACTTTACCCAATCGTAGTAAACCGTGCCCTATCAAGCGCGAAACAGAGCCCTGCGACAGCGGCTGGCTTACAAAACAGCCTGCAAATCAGTATTAGTGGCCTAGCAAGTGCATTGGTTGCAGCAATGGCAAGCCAAGCACTAAGCGCAACAGGAATAGCGGTAGTGATTTGTTTAGGTGCATTGTGGGTTGGCTATATTGTTTCGAACAAAGAGCTTTCTGAACACTTCGCAACACCGGATAACTCTCGAGTGGTTGCTGACGATAAGCAAGACTAGTTTATCGTTTAACGAAAACAAAAAAAGAGCGAGTAATCTCGCTCTTTTTTTATATCTAAAGTTATTTAGAAAGCAGCCAGTAGCATTGCTACTGGCTTGTATCAGAATATCTTTTGGACGTTAGTACTTACTTCTTAGTTGGACGTTTCCAATCAGCAATCTTACGTTCTTTAGCACGACTGATAACTAACTCATTTTCAGCAACATCACGAGTTACTGTAGAGCCAGCACCAACGGTAGCGCCATTACCAATAGTAACTGGAGCAATTAATTGACTATCTGAGCCAACGAATACGTCATCGCCGATGATGGTCTTAAACTTGTTTGCGCCATCATAGTTACAAGTGATAGCACCTGCACCCACGTTTACGCGCTGACCAATTTCAGCATCGCCTAAGTACGTTAGGTGATTCGCTTTAGAGCCCTCACCAAGGCGAGTGTTCTTCACTTCAACGAAGTTACCAACGTGCGAGTTATTACGCATGTCAGCACCAGGACGTAGACGAGTGAAAGGACCAACCGTACAGTCTTCACCGACCGTTGCACCTTCAATTACACTGTATGGACGCACGATGGTGTTGTCATCGATCTCACAGTCTTTCAATACACAACCGGTACCGATAACCACGTTGTCGCCAATGCTTACGCTGCCTTCGATGATAACGTTAGTATCAATCTCAACATCCATACCGCACTGCAATTCACCGCGTAGATCAAAGCGGCTTGGGTCACGTAGCATAACGCCTTGCTTCAATAGTTTGTCGGCTTGCTCAGCTTGATAAGCGCGTTCTAAACGAGCCAGTTGAGAGCGGTCGTTCACGCCTTCAACTTCAATAGGGCTTACTGGGTGTACAGCTTCTACAGCACGACCTTCATCGTGAGCCGCTGCAATAACGTCAGTCAGGTAGTATTCACCTTGTGCGTTATCGTTGCTTAAGCCAGACAACCAACGCTTCAGATCGCCACCAGTCGCAACCATAACGCCAGTGTTGATCTCTTTGATAAGCTTCTGCTCATCCGTTGCATCTTTCTGCTCAACGATAGCCACAACAGGGCCATTACGACGAATAATACGACCGTAGCCCATTGGGTTGTCTAACACGACCGTAAGTAGCGCGATGCCACCGTTTGGTTGAGCGTCTAATAGGTTTTCAATGGTTTGAGGTGAAATCAATGGAACATCACCGTATAGCACCAGTACTTTTTCATCATCAGCGAAATGTGCAGATGCCTGATCCACAGCGTGGCCAGTACCCAACTGCTCAGCTTGCAGTGCCCAATTTACCGATTCTTCAGCTAAAGTAGCCTTCATCTGATCACCACCGTGACCGTAAACCAAGTTGATGTTTTGAGCGCCTAAGCCGTTACAAGTATCAATAACATGTTTAACCATCGGCTTACCCGCAAGCGTGTGCAGAACCTTTGGTGTGTTTGAATACATGCGAGTGCCTTTACCCGCTGCGAGAATTACCGCGCTAAACTTCATTGTAAACCTATCCAACATTATTTTTATTAAGCCGATATTGTAACCGTTTTTGGCAAAAAAATTAAATCGCAATAACCATTTAACCAGTAGTGATACGTAAAATAAGCATTTTTGAGAATCCAAAAATGCAAAAAGGCGACCCTTAGGTCGCCTTTATCTCAGAGTCAGTAATCTTATAAAAGATTAACGACGCTGTTTTGTCAGTTCGATAACTCGTAACTGAGCAATGGCTTTAGCCAGTTCACCGGCCGCTTGTGCGAAGTCTATATCGCCATGCTGATTTTGGATATTCTCCACAGCCTTGCGTTTAGCTTCTTCCGCCTTTGCTGCGTCTAGTTCTTCACCACGGATAGCCGTATCAGCCAGTACAGTCGCTGTACCAGGTTGAACTTCTACCATACCACCAGAAACATAAATAATTTCTTCGTGGCCGTGCTGCTTAACAATACGCACCATACCAGGCTTGATAGCGGTCAGCAGTGGAGTGTGACCATGGAAAATACCAAGCTCACCCTCACTACCGGTCACCTGAAACGTCTCAACAAGGCCTGAGAAAATTTGTTTCTCTGCACTTACAACGTCTAGGTGAAAGGTTATTGCTGCCATATCGCCTCCTAGTTAGCCTTATAGCTTCTTAGCATTCTCAATAGCTTCGTCAATTGCACCACAGTACATGAACGCTTGCTCTGGAATGTCATCGTATTCACCAGATAGAAGACCTTGGAAGCCACGTAGAGTCTCTTTAAGAGGTACGTAAACGCCTGGGTCACCTGTAAATACTTCCGCTACGTGGTAAGGCTGAGTTAGGAACTTCTCAATCTTACGAGCACGAGATACAACTTGCTTATCTGTTTCAGATAGCTCATCCATACCTAGGATAGCAATGATATCTTTCAGCTCTTTATAGCGCTGAAGAGTAGACTGAACGCCACGAGCAATGTCGTAGTGCTCTTGTCCAACTACCAATGGATCCAGTTGACGTGAAGTAGAATCTAGCGGGTCGATCGCTGGGTATAGACCCATAGATGCGATATTACGGTTAAGTACTACCGTTGCATCTAAGTGAGCGAACGTTGTTGCTGGAGACGGGTCAGTCAAGTCATCCGCAGGTACATATACCGCCTGTACAGACGTGATAGAACCAGCTTTAGTTGACGTGATACGCTCTTGTAGAACACCCATTTCTTCAGCTAGTGTAGGTTGGTAACCTACCGCAGAAGGCATACGACCTAGAAGTGCTGATACTTCAGTACCTGCTAGTGTGTAACGGTAGATGTTATCAACAAACAGTAGAACGTCACGACCTTCGTCACGGAAGCGTTCAGCCATTGTTAGACCAGTCAGTGCAACACGTAGACGGTTACCTGGTGGCTCGTTCATCTGACCGTAAACCATCGCTACTTTTGATTCTTCAGGGTTTTCGATGTTTACAACACCAGCTTCCTGCATCTCAAAGTAGAAATCGTTACCTTCACGAGTACGCTCACCTACACCTGCAAATACAGATAGGCCTGAGTGTTGAAGTGCGATGTTGTTGATAAGTTCCATCATGTTAACGGTCTTACCTACACCAGCACCACCGAATAGACCGATTTTACCACCCTTAGCGAATGGACAAATCAAGTCGATTACTTTAACACCAGTTTCTAGAAGAGAAGTCTCGTTAGACTGCTCTTCGTAGCTTGGAGCTTCGCGGTGAATTGCGTAATGCTCTTCAGCACCGATTTCACCACACTCATCAATTGCGTCACCTAGGACGTTCATGATACGACCAAGTGTCTTAGTACCTACTGGTACCGAGATTGGAGCGCCAGTATTTTCAACTGTCAAACCACGACGTAAACCATCAGAGCTACCCATTACGATTGCGCGTACTACGCCACCGCCAAGTTGTTGCTGAACTTCAAGAACTAGACGTTCTGTCACTTCATTAACATTCAGAGCATCGTATACACGAGGTACTTCGCCCTGTGGGAACTCTACGTCGACTACCGCACCAATGATCTGTACGATCTTACCTGTAGCCATCGTTAATCCTCTAACTATTTAGTTTTACCTAAGCTTAAACCGCAGCTGCGCCTGAAACGATCTCAGAAAGTTCTTGTGTAATCGCCGATTGACGGGCTTTGTTATACACAAGTTCTAAGTCATCAATAATGTCACCAGCGTTATCTGTTGCTGATTTCATTGCAATCATTCGAGCTGCTTGCTCACAAGCAAGATTCTCGACCACACCTTGATACACTTGAGATTCGACGTATCGAACTAATAGTGCATCTAGTAGTGGTTTTGGCTCGGGCTCATAAATGTAGTCCCAAGAATGACTGCGTTTCATTTCTTCGCTGTCTGATTTAGGCAAAGGAAGTAATTGATCGATCGTTGGTTCTTGAACCATAGTGTTTTCAAATCTGTTAAACACTACGAACAGGCGATCCAATTCACCTTCATCATATTTCTTCAGCATAACGCTTACAGAGCCAATCAAGTCTTCAAGGCTTGGACGATCGCCCAGACCAGAAACTTGAGCTGCTACTTTCGCGCCGCTGTTATTGAAAAATGCTGTTGCTTTAGTACCTACAATTGCAAGTTCTACATCAGCACCTTTCTCAGACCAATCTTTCATGTCGTTCATAGCTTTTTTGAACAAGTTAATGTTCAAACCACCACAAAGACCACGGTCTGTAGAAACGATGATGTAACCAACACGTTTGGCTTCACGTTCCTCAAGATAAGGATGCTTATACTCGAGGCTACCATTAGCCAAATGACCGATCACTTTACGCATTGTTTCTGCATATGGACGAGTAGCTTCCATTGCGTCTTGAGAACGACGCATTTTCGAAGCTGCTACCATTTCCATTGCTTTCGTAATCTTCTGTGTGCTTTTAACACTACCGATTTTATTACGTATCTCTTTTGCGCCGGCCATCGTTACTCTCCGTTAATGGTATGAGGTGGCCCTAAGACCACCTACCAATTACCAGGTCTGGGTTGCCTTGAAATCGTCAACAAGCTTCTTCAGCTCAGCTTCGATTTCTTTGTTGAAAGCACCCGTTGCGTCGATCTGTGTTGCTAGATCAGCGTATTGACCACGAGCAAACGACAGTAAAGCAGCTTCAAAATCTAGAACTTTTGACAGTTCTACGTCTTGAAGGTATCCACGCTCTGCAGCGAAGATTACTAGAGCTTGGTCAAATACAGACATAGGAGCATATTGTTTCTGCTTCATCAGTTCTGTAACTTTTTGACCGTGGTCTAGTTGCTTTTTGGTCGCTTCATCAAGATCCGATGAGAACTGTGCAAATGCTGCTAGTTCACGGTATTGAGCTAGAGCAGTACGGATACCGCCAGATAGCTTCTTGATGATTTTAGTCTGCGCCGAACCACCTACACGAGAAACTGAGATACCAGGGTCAACAGCTGGACGTACGCCCGCGTTGAATAGTTCAGTTTGTAGGAAGATCTGACCATCAGTAATCGAGATTACGTTCGTTGGTACGAATGCAGATACGTCACCAGCTTGCGTTTCGATGATAGGAAGAGCAGTTAAAGAACCAGTCTTGCCTGTCACTTCACCGTTAGTGAACTTTTCTACGTATGCTTCGCTTACACGAGCAGCACGCTCTAGTAGACGAGAGTGAAGGTAGAAAACATCACCAGGGAACGCTTCACGGCCAGGTGGACGCTTAAGTAGTAGTGAAATTTGACGGTAAGCTACCGCTTGCTTAGATAGATCATCATAAACAATCAGTGCATCTTCGCCGCGATCACGGAAGTATTCCCCCATCGCACAACCAGCATACGGTGCAAGGTATTGCAGCGCAGCAGATTCAGAAGCAGATGCAACAACAACAACAGTGTTAGCCAGTGCGCCGTGCTCTTCTAGTTTGCGAACTACGTTAGCAATAGTCGACGCTTTTTGGCCGATAGCTACGTAGATAGAGAAAATACCAGAGTCTTTCTGGTTGATAATCGCATCGATCGCCATTGCTGTTTTACCAGTCTGACGGTCACCGATTACTAGTTCACGTTGACCACGACCGATAGGGATCATTGAGTCAACTGACTTGTAACCAGTTTGAACAGGTTGATCTACCGATTTACGGTCGATTACACCTGGTGCGATAATTTCTACAGGCGAAGTTAGTTTCGCTTCGATAGGACCTTTACCATCAATTGGCTCACCTAGCGTGTTTACAACACGACCAAGCATTTCAGGACCTACTGGTACTTCAAGAATACGACCAGTACCTGTAACTTTCATGCCTTCCTGTAGGTCAGCATACGGGCCCATTACAACAGCACCAACCGAATCACGGTTCAAGTTTAGTGCTAGCGCGTAACGGCCACCCGGTAGTTCGATCATTTCACCTTGCATCACGTCCGCTAGGCCGTGGATGCTAAGGATGCCATCGCTTACAGAAACGATAGTACCTTCATTGCGAGCTTCACTAACAACGTCGAAAGATTCAATACGTTGTTTAATTAGATCGCTAATTTCAGTGGAATTAAGTTGCATGCTCCAATCCCCATTAAGACTGCAATGCATCGCTCAGGCGGTCTAAACGACTGCGCGCTGAGTTATCGATGACTAGGTCTCCGGCTCGAATAATAACTCCACTAAGTAGAGTCTCATCTATACTGCAATTCAGCTGAACTTTGCGCGCTAGGCGCAGTTCCAATTTGCTGATGATGCTTGTGCGCTGTTCTTCAGAAAGTTCAACCGCTGAAGTAACATCAACGTCGATTTCTTTCTCGTGCTCTTGTTTAAGCAATAAGAACTGTTTACAAACATCAGGAAAGGCCATTAAACGACCATTCTCTGCCATCACTTTAATTAAGTTCTGGCCGAATTCATCAAATTGTTCGCCACAAATTACAATGAATATTTCAGCTAACTTTTCAGCAGTCATTGAACTGCTTAATAAATTATGAACATCATCATTTTGTGCCACTTCGGCAGCAAAAGTAAGCATTTGACCCCATTGGTCTAGCTCACCTTTATCTACCGCAAAGTCAAACGCTGCTTTAGCATAGGGGCGTGCGATTGTAGTCAAATCAGACATATACAGCCCCTTGCTTTAAAGTTTTGCAGTAATGTTGTTAAGAAGATCATTGTGTACATCTTTATCGATTGTACGCTCAAGGATTTTCTCAGCACCAGCTATAGCCAGAGTTGCGACTTGTTTGCGCAGGTCATCACGGGCACGTGTGCGTTCAGCTTCAATTTCAGCTTCAGCTTGCGTTAAGATCTTCTGGCGTTCTGCCTGAGCCTCTTCGCGAGCTTCATCAATAATTTGAGCTTTACGTTTGTTTGCCTGATCAATAACCTCAGTTGCAGTGCGCTTCGCTTCCTTCATTTGCTCAGAAGCGTTGGCTTGTGCCAGGTTCAAGTCTTTAGCAGCGCGTTCAGCGGCTACAAGACCGTCAGCAATTTTCTTCTGACGTTCTTCAATTGCTTGCATGATTGGTGGCCATACATATTTCATGCAGAACCAAACAAACAGCGAAAAAGCAATTGCTTGACCTAACAGAGTTGCGTTCATATTCACAACAGCTACTCCTCGTTAAGAATCAACTACAAAAATTTAATTAACTATTAAGAGTTAATTAGCCTGCTAGCTGACTTACAAATGGGTTAGCAAACGTGAATAGTAGTGCGATTACGATACCGATCATTGGAACAGCATCCAGTAGACCAGCGATGATGAACATCTTAACTTGTAGCATTGGAGCCATTTCAGGTTGACGCGCAGCGCCTTCTAGGAATTTACCACCAAGAATAGCAAAACCAATTGCAGTACCTACGGCACAAAGACCAACAATGATAGCAACAGCGATTGCTGAAAAACTTAGTACAGTTTCCATTTACGTTCTCCGATTAACATTAATAGTTAGAATAAAGCTTAAAAATTTTTTAGTGATCACTATCTTCATGGGCCATTGATAGGTAAACGATTGTCAACATCATGAAAACAAACGCTTGAATCAAAATAACCAAGATATGGAAGATAGCCCAAGGTAGTGCACCTACCCATTGTAAGTACCACGGTAGCATTGCCGCGATAAGAATAAACACCACCTCACCCGCAAACATATTACCAAATAAACGCATACCTAGAGATAGTGGCTTCGCTAATAACGAAATTACCTCAAGTACCAAGTTAAATGGAATCATGATTGGGTGATTAAATGGATGCAGTGCCAATTCTTTAGCAAATCCGCCTAAGCCTTTTACTTTGATGCTGTAGTAGATCATCAGAGCAAAAACACCTAAAGCCATTGCCATTGTTATATTTACATCAGCTGTAGGAACCACTTTCAAGTAAGGGATACCTAGCCAATGCTCTGCAGGATACGGTAAGAAATCGATAGGCACTAAGTCCATCAAGTTCATTATGATAATCCAGCAGAATATAGTCAGTGCTAATGGAGCTACCAGAGGATTGCGGCCATGGAAAGTTTCTTTAACGTTGTCGCCAACGAATTCCACTACCATTTCAACAAAACACTGAAGCTTACCAGGTACACCTACTGTTGCTTTCTTAGCGACTGAGCGAAAAACCCAAAGGAATAACACCCCTGTCAGCACAGAAAAAAACAGACTGTCTATATGTACGTTCCAGAAACTTGTTTCCTCTACAAGACCAAACTTAGCTAAAGAAAGGTTTTGTAAATGGTGTTCAATGTATCCGGATGCTGTTGGCGCAGCCATAACTCATCCTATTTTTTATTGTTAATGAAAAGCACTGGCGCAAAGATATTAATACCTAGAACCAGTAAATAGGTCAGTTTGAGGGGAATTAATTCCACCTGCATATACATGTAGACAATAGAGAATAGTAAAACTGTGATTAAGATTTTGAGCACTTCGCCAGCATAGAACGACGCCGCAACTAACTTAGTTGCACGAGCTCCACAAAATAGGAAAGCACACACACAAAAAACTACATTCGCGATGACAAAAATACCGCCACCGATTAATGCAGCAAAACCCCAATCAGGATTAACAGCTAAACCTAACCCTATCGCCACTAATATAACCGCGCTAAGCTCGATCAATAACATTTGCTTTGCAAGCACTCGTCCTGGTCTTGCTAACGCCGCTACCATGTATTCGTTCCTCTTTAAGCCCACTTTACCACTCGCTTCAAAGCGTGCTGAGAAATTGGCGAAAATTATACGTTCAGCCAAATTGATTGCAATCACAATGCAGCAATCATTTACATTTTTGCATACAAACCGACAACTTTTGTACGCAATTGCTTGTTTATTACATAATTGACCTAAATCAATTATCTCATTTAGTACTCTAGTTTAGCAATAAGTTGCTCTAATTTGTGAGGCTCATCAATAGTAATCGTCACTTTTGACTTACCGCTAACAGAACGAGTAACTGAAACGTTTGCTTGCAATTTTTCCGTGAGTCTTCGTGAAAGTTCGATAGCTTCTGTGTCTTCAGGCTTCGATTCTAGTTCAACGTCGGGTTTTAAGCACTTTTTGACAAGCTGCTCAGTTTGACGCACGGTCATTTTTTTTGTTGCCGCAGTGTTTGCTGCTTCAATCTGGGTATCACCTTCAAGCGCAAGCAATGCTCGAGCATGACCCATTTCCAGTAGTTTATTGGAAACTAAACCTTTTACTTCATTTTCTAGCTGATTTAGACGTAATAAGTTACTAACCGTTGCTCTCGATTTACCGATCACTTCGGCGACTTGTTGATGTGTCAGCTCAAATTCGTTCTGTAAGCGCTCTAGCGCTTGTGCTTCTTCGATAACATTCAAGTCTTCACGCTGAATGTTTTCAATCAATGCCATCGCAATCGCAGCTTTGTCTTCAACCTTCTTGACCAAGCACGGCACCTGTTTTAAGCCAGCTTGACGCGCAGCTCTCCAACGGCGCTCACCAGCGATAATCTCATATTGACCATACGCTAAAGGACGCACGACGATAGGTTGGATAATACCTTGAGATTGAATAGATGCGGCCAGCTCTTCTAGCGCTTCTGGCGCCATATCCTTACGCGGTTGATATACGCCTGGCTTCAAACTACCGATAGCAATCTCTGTGAACTCGCCTTCTGCAGACAAAGCCTGACTATGAGAAGCAACTTGTTGTTTTTCACGAGCCAATGAGCTAGTTGCAAGTAATGCATCTAACCCTTTTCCTAAACCACGCTTAGACATTGAGCGAATTCCTTTGGTTAGACCTATACTGGGACTTCTTCACGACGCAACATTTCGCCTGCAAGAGCAAGATATGCCTTAGCACCTGCGGAATACTTGTCGTAGTACATTGCTGGCTTGCCATGACTCGGCGCTTCTGCCAAACGTACATTTCGAGGGATCACAGTTCGGTAAACTTTGCTACCGAAGTGTTTTTTGAGTTGATCAGAGACTTCATTCGATAAGCGGTTACGAGGATCATACATTGTACGAAGAAGACCTTCGATCTTCAGATTCTCGTTTACTACTGCAGCCAGCTTACTGATGGTATCCATCAACGCAGTCAAACCTTCCAAAGCAAAATATTCACATTGCATAGGAACCAATACGGAATCGGCCGCAGCCATCGCGTTGATTGTAAGAAGGTTTAATGAAGGTGGGCAATCAATAAAGATGAAATCATAGTTGTCGCGAATGGATTCGAGTGCGTTTTTTAAACGAACTTCACGAGCAAATACTTCCATTAACTTGATTTCTGCCGCAGTAACATCACCGTTTGCGGCGATGAGGTCATAGTTGCCAGATGTACTTCGGCAAACTACCTCATCAAATGGGGTGTCTTCAACCAGCAAATCGTAAGCAGTTGCTTCAACTTGATACTTGTCGACACCGCTCGCCATAGTGGCATTACCTTGAGGATCGAGGTCAACAACCAATATCTTGCGTTTTGTTGCCGCCATTGATGCTGCCAAATTAATGCAAGTTGTTGTTTTTCCTACGCCGCCCTTCTGGTTGGCAATTGCTACGATTTTACCCACTATGGCCTCGCTGATTATCCCTGACGCGATAAAGTAACTAGATGACGCTCTCCATCAAGCTCTGGCACTTGCAAAGCTTTAATGTCTGTCACTGAACACCATTCAGGTAACAGGTCGATTTCGTCTCTAGGATGTTGTCCCTTAAGAGCCAAAAATACACCGGATTGCTCTTTAGGTAAATGGTGACACCACTCTACCATGTCTGTCATTGACGCAAATGCGCGACTGAGCACGGCATCAAACTTTTCTTCGGGTTGAAATTCTTCAACACGACTTTGAACCGGTACCACGTTGTCGATGCCCAATTCATGAATCACTTGTTTAATAAAACGAATACGCTTACCTAGGCTATCGAGCAAGTAAAACTCGCAGTCAGGATTCATGATTGAGAGCGGAATCCCAGGAAGACCAGGGCCTGTTCCTACATCAATAAAGCGCTTGCCTTGTAAGTGAGTGCTAACAATGATGCTATCTAAGATATGTTTCACCATCATTTCTTGCGGGTCACGAACTGACGTTAGGTTGTAAGCCTTGTTCCACTTGTTCAGTAACTCAACGTAGCCAACCAATTGGCCACGTTGCTTTTCAGATACTTCAAGTTCAGTCTGGCCAATCAGGTGATCCAGTTTTTCGCGTAATGCGCTCATTATGCTTCCTCACCTTTTTTCAGCAGGCCGTGTTTTTTCAAATAAACCAACAGAATTGAGATTGCTGCAGGCGTAATACCTGAAATTCGAGAAGCAATACCAATTGAGTCAGGCTTAGCAGTCGTTAGTTTAAGAACCACTTCGTTAGAAAGTCCTTTCACCTTGCTGTAATCGATATCAGCAGGCAATTTGGTATTTTCATGACGCAGTGATTTTTCAATTTCGTCTTGTTGACGCTGGATATAACCATCGTACTTCACTTGGATCTCAACTTGCTCGGATGCTTGTTGATCTTCCAATGCAGGGCCAAAACGATCCAATGCCGTTAGCTGTGAATAAGTCATTTCAGGGCGACGAAGAAGATCTTCACCGCTTGCTTCACGAGACATAGGTGTTTTTAGAATTTGGTTCAGTTGATCAACATCTTCAGACTTTGGATTAATCCACGTTTCTTTTAGACGTTGACGTTCCTTCTCCATATTTTCTACTTTCTCGTTGAATCGAGCCCAACGAGCATCATCCACCAAGCCAAGTTCACGCGACTTCTCAGTCAAGCGGATATCAGCGTTGTCTTCACGAAGCAACAAGCGGTATTCCGCACGAGACGTGAACATACGGTAAGGTTCTTTGGTACCCATCGTCGATAGATCATCAATAAGAACGCCCATGTAAGCTTGGTCACGACGCGGGCTCCAGCCTTCTTTGCCTTGTGTAAACAAACTTGCATTCAGACCGGCCATTAAGCCTTGTGCTGCCGCTTCTTCGTAGCCAGTGGTACCGTTGATTTGACCTGCAAAGAATAGCCCCTTAATAAACTTAGTTTCGTAAGTCAGCTTAAGGTCACGAGGATCAAAGAAATCATACTCGATCGCATAGCCAGGGCGGACGATATGAGCGTTTTCAAAACCTTTCATTGAGTGAACGATTTTTACCTGAACATCAAATGGCAGACTTGTCGAGATACCATTCGGGTATAGCTCATGTGTCGTTAGACCTTCAGGTTCAATGAAAATCTGGTGACTGTTCTTGTCAGCAAAACGCATCACTTTGTCTTCAATCGATGGACAGTAACGCGGGCCAATACCTTCAATCACGCCCGCATACATTGGGCTGCGATCGAGATTGGCGCGAATAACGTCATGCGTATTTTCGTTAGTGTGCGTGATGTAGCATGGAATTTGGCGAGGCTGTTGAGCTCGGCTACCCATGAACGAGAATACAGGTGTTGGGTTATCACCGTGCTGCACCTCTAACTCTGAAAAATCAACGCTACGTGCATCGATACGAGGAGGTGTACCCGTTTTCAGGCGATCAACTCGGAATGGAAGATCACGAAGACGGTCAGCCAGTGCGATCGATGGTGGATCACCAGCACGACCACCTGAAGAACTTTCCATACCAATATGGATCTTTCCACCTAGAAATGTACCGACCGTCAGTACCACAGCGTTAGCGCGGAACTTAAGGCCCATCTGTGTAACAACACCCACCACTTGATCCTGTTCAACGATCAAGTCATCAACCGATTGTTGAAACAGAGTTAGGTTTGGCGTGTTTTCAAGAACATTTCGAACAAAGGCTTTGTAAAGCGCGCGGTCAGCTTGTGCACGAGTTGCACGTACCGCAGGACCTTTTGATGCGTTTAACGTTCTGAACTGAATACCTGCATGATCAATAGCTTGCGCCATTAATCCACCCATTGCATCGACCTCTTTTACCAAGTGGCCCTTACCGATCCCGCCAATAGCAGGGTTGCAAGACATTTGTCCCAACGTATCGATATTATGAGTGAGTAGTAACGTACTTTGACCAGTACGTGCAGATGCGAGTGCGGCTTCCGTTCCTGCATGGCCACCACCAACAACGATGACGTCAAATTTTTCGTGATAAAGCATGAACCGACCTCGGGTATTCAAACGTTTTCTAGATTGATAAAAAGGAGCGATATTCTACCTGTTTTCATAGCTTGAGAAAACGTTTTTGGGATTTTTCGATAAAGCTGTTTTTAATTAATATAGATAAGATCTTTATAGAGATCTTTTATTATATCTATTATTAGGATCGAGGGTATCTGTGGATAAGTCAAAAATGATCAACAAGATCATGGATCTTTTTTGGATCAAAGTATGTGATCTAACTTTGATCATGATGAGGATTAGCTGGGATCAAAATGGCTACTTATTCACAGGGGAGAATTGGCTAGAAAGTTGTTATTTGGATAACTATAGGTTAATCACCGTATATGTATGATCTTATCCACAGAGAAAATTGAGATTTTTGCTTTAATTTTCGAATTTTTTTCAAAAAAGTTATTCACAATCACGATATTCAGAGACAAAAAAAGCGGCATAAGCCGCTTTTTTGGGAAATTGAGGGACTAGAACTGGTCGCTATGATCGTTAAACCACTCTTCAGCTGCATCCTCAGGTACCGGGGTTTCCAATACATCGATGGTAAAGCAGTCTGAAATAGGCTGTGCACCGAGTTTTTTCAGTTGGCTGTGGACTGATTTTCCCGCAGAACAGAAGGTATCGTAACTTGAATCACCAAGTGCGATAACAGCATAACGAAGAGCACTTAAATCTGGAGACTCTTGGGTCAATGCGTTGATCAACGGTTGGATATTATCGGGAAAATCACCCGCTCCATGTGTTGATGTCACTACTAACCAAGTACCTTGCTGAGGAATATTATTGTATTCAGGCTGATTATGAAGTTCTATCTCGTGCCCTTGAGCCTCTAGAAGATCGTTAAGGTGATCGCCAACGTATTCAGCGCCACCTAAGGTGCTGCCTGTAATAATGTGGATCATTAAGCTGTCCTTACAAAAGAAAAGGCCAGCGTAAGCCAGCCTTTATGGTTATTTACCGATACAGAATGAAGAGAAGATTCGACCTAAAAGATCATCGGAACTGAACTCGCCAGTGATCTCATTGAGGTGCTGTTGGGTGATACGAAGCTCTTCCGCTAATATCTCTCCGGCCATGTAGCCTTCAAGCTGCTGTTGCCCAATATCAAGGTGTTCCGATGCGCGTTCTAGTGCATCCAAGTGGCGGCGGCGCGCCATAAAGCCACCTTCATGACCACCAGCAAAGCCCATGCAATCCTTGAGATGGCTACGCAGAGCGTCGACACCTTGGCCTGTTTTTGCTGATAAGCGAATCAGGGTTGGATCGTTAACATGACAAATGCCTAACTCTTCACTGGTTTGATCCGCTTTATTACGAATTACCGTCATTCCGATGTTGTCTGGTAAACGATCAACGAAATCTGGCCAGATATCTTTCGGGTCTGTTGCGTCTGTTGTCGTGCCATCAACCATAAATAAAACTCGGTCTGCCTGAGCTATTTCTTCCCAAGCGCGTTCAATACCGATTTTTTCTACTTCATCAGAGGCATCACGCAGGCCTGCGGTATCGATAATGTGCAGTGGCATACCGTCAATATGGATATGTTCACGCAATACATCACGTGTGGTGCCGGCAATATCGGTCACAATCGCAGATTCTTTGCCAGACAGCGCATTCAATAGGCTCGATTTACCGGCATTTGGGCGACCTGCAATCACGACCTTCATGCCTTCACGCATGATGGCACCTTGATTCGCTTCTTGGCGTACAGCTTCGAGGTTATCGATGATAGCCTGTAAGTCAGTACTGACTTTACCGTCAGCAAGAAAATCAATTTCTTCTTCTGGAAAATCGATCGCTGCCTCAACGTATATTCTTAAGTAAATAAGAGAATCTACAAGCGTATTAATGCGTTTAGAGAATTCGCCTTGTAGCGATTGAAGCGCCGATTTAGCCGCTTCTTCTGAGCTGGCATCAATTAAGTCAGCAATCGCTTCGGCTTGAGTTAAATCCATCTTATCGTTCAAGAAGGCACGTTCTGAAAACTCACCTGGACGCGCTGCACGCACGCCTGAAATGGCTAGGATGCGTTTGATTAGCATATCCATAACCACTGGGCCGCCGTGGCCTTGCAACTCTAATACGTCTTCGCCGGTAAACGAGTGCGGGTTAGGGAAGTAAAGCGCGATGCCTTGGTCGAGTTCGATGCCATCGTCAGATTTAAACGGTAGGTACTCAGCGTAGCGAGGCTTGAGTGTTTTTCCTGTTACTTCTAGGGCAACCTGAGTCGCCAATGGGCCGGAAACGCGGATAATACCGACGCCACCACGGCCGGGCGCGGTCGCTTGAGCAACAATCGTATCTGTAGTCATAGTTGTGCCTGCTAGCATGTGAGAGCCAAAAAGGGGCGTTCACGATTAATCAATTAGCTGAATTGTAATCAGCTAAAAACAAAAAGGCGACCTTTTGGTCGCCTTTCTTTATCTCTTTCTATTATCGAACTTACTTAGAATGTAAGCCTTTCTTTTCCAGCGCGCGGTAGATAAGCGTTTGCTGAATCAGAGTTACGATGTTCGATACTAGCCAGTAAAGAACCAGACCTGAAGGGAAGAACAGGAAGAAGAATGTAAACATAACCGGCATAAAGGTCATGATCTTCTGCTGCATTGGATCCGTTACAGTTGTCGGGCTCATCTTCTGGATTAGGAACATTGAAGCACCCATCAGAAGTGGCAAGATGTAGTATGGGTCTTGTGCTGAAAGGTCAGTAATCCAACCGAAGAACGGTGAGTGACGCAGTTCAACAGACTCCATTAGTGCCCAGTATAGCGAAATGAAGATAGGCATTTGCAAGATGATAGGTAAACAGCCACCAAGTGGGTTTACTTTCTCTTTCTTGTACAGCTCCATCATTTCTTGGCTCATGCGTTGACGATCGTCGCCAATACGCTCACGCATTGCAGTCAGCTTAGGCTGAAGCATACGCATTTTCGCCATAGACGTGTACTGAGCTTTCGTTAGTGGGTACATAGCACCACGAACGATAAACGTTAGACAGATGATTGCCAGACCCCAGTTCACAACGATGCCTTGAATGAACGAAAGCAGAGTATGAAGTGGTTTAGCAATGAACCATAACCAACCGTAGTCAACTACTAGGTCTAGGTTCGGTGCAACAGCAGCCATTTGGTCTTGAAGTTTAGGACCAACCCAAAGCGTTGCTTTAAAGCTTGCTTCGTCGCCAGTAGCGATGGTTTTGTTCGGCATGCGAACACCAATGTCGCCAAGGTTACCAATGACACGAGTGTAAAGGTTGCTGCCTGCTTCGTCGCGTGGGATCCAAGCACTTGCAAAGTAGTGCTGAATCATCGCTGCCCAACCTTGACCATTGGCTAGGTTAAGAGACAGGTTGCGATCTTGCATGTCGTCGAAGCTGTATTTTTTGTAACGCGTATCTTCCGTAGAGTAAGCACCACCACGGTAAGTTGGCATTGTTAAGCTACCGCCGTCATCCATAACGTTTTGACGTAGGTGAGCGTACATGCCGAATGTCGCGTTAGTACCAGAGTTGTTGACTACATCGTATTCAACATCCATTGCGTAGCTGCCACGCTTAAGGACGAATGTTTTCGTGTAATCAAGGCCGTTCGCTTGGTAAGTCATCGGGATGCGTAGTTCATCCTGACCATCAGCAAGCGTGAAGCTGTCTGCTGAAACCGTGTAGCTAGGGCGGTTAGTGCTGCTTAAATCGATACCTTGAGGGCCAACTAGACCGCTTTGTGCGATAAATTGGTGACCAGGTTCGTTCTTAAGAAGAACAAATGTATCTTCAGAATCAAACTCAGCAGAGTAATCATTTAGGTTTGCTTGAACGACATCACCACCAACCGTATCAATTGACAGAGTCAGTACATCAGTTGTTACTGTGATAGTTTTTGCAGAAGCGACTTGTTGGCCCGGAGCTGGGTCTAAGTCATCTGCATAAGATGGCGCTGGTAGGGTGCTGCCAGATTGTGCCTGCTCAATCGCCTGTGGAGCTGGGTTCTGAGCTACGTTCCATTGTTGGAACAGTAGGAAAGAAACCAAAGCCAATGCGATTAACAGGATATTACGTTGAGAATCCATCGTTATTTATCTCTGTCTTGTTTTTGGACTGGTGGAACGGGGTCAAAGCCCCCTTCGTTCAAAGGATGGCATTTTAATAGACGTTTGCCTGATAACCAACACCCTTTTACAAAACCGTGAGCTTTCAACGCTTCTATCGCATATAAAGAGCAGGTTGGAGTAAATCGGCAGCGTGGGCCGATGAGTGGACTAATAAACCATCTATAAAAATAGATGGGTATTAGCGCTATCCACGCGAAGGGCGAGACAGGCGAAGCCATAATTTGTCGAGTAGCTTGAACATTTCTTCATTGCTTAAATCTTGCGCGCTCTTCTTAGCGATTACAACAAAATCTTTGTTAGGAAGTTTGTGTTGAGTGTTACGAAAGCTTTCACGAGTAAGACGCTTGAATCGGTTACGACCCACGGCGGTTTTAATCTGCTTTTTCGGAACAGCTAATCCAAGGCGAGGATTTGAAAGAGAGTTATTTCGGGCAATGATGGTGAAATGAGGGGAGCCTGCTCGATGAGCTTGCTTGAAGACATTCTGATAATGTTCGGGAGTTAACAAGCGTAACTCCCGACCGAAGGCTAGCTTATTCAAAATAATCAAAGATTACTTAGAAAGACGCTTACGGCCTTTTGCACGACGTGCATTGATTGTTGCGCGACCGTTCTTAGTAGCCATGCGAGCACGGAAACCGTGAGTACGCTTACGCTTTAGAACTGTAGGTTGAAAAGTGCGTTTCATTGTAATTACCTTACTGATCAGTAGTTTTAGGTTTTTGTTAAACCCGGCGTGGGCATTTTTTCTCTTCTTTATATAAGAAAGGAAAACCGACGCCTCTCAACAAAGAGGCGGAATTGTAATCACTGTCACAAAAAGTGTCAATGATTGGGTTAACTAAAATTCCGGTCGGGGGATTATACGTAGAATAACTCAAATCACAAGGATCCTTATTCGATCCCGACCTTATTTAAGAATTTCTTTAATTTAGGATCCTGTGGATTACCAAAAATATCCTGTGGAGATCCCTGTTCGACAATGTGACCATCAGCCATGAAGATCACTCGGTCTGCGACCTCTCTAGCGAACTGCATTTCATGGGTAACCACCAGCATGGTTTGATGCTGATTTGCCAGTTTTTTCATTAAGTTAAGCACTTCGCCAACCCACTCAGGATCGAGCGCTGAAGTAGGCTCATCAAACAATAAAAGCTCTGGTTGTAGAGCCATCGCACGGCCAATACCAACACGTTGCTGCTGGCCACCAGAGAGCGCTGCTGGATAGCTATCTGTTTTCTCTCCTAGGCCAATATCATCGAGTATTTGTTGTGCTTTTTCATGAGCTTGCTGCTTTTTCCAACCACGAACGGTAATCAAACCTTCCGCAATATTCTGCCTTGCTGTTTGGTGAGCGAACAGTGCATAGTTTTGGAACACAAAACCGGTCTTACGGCGCAGTGCAAGCACCTCTGCTTTAGTGTATTTCTGAGTATCAACCTTGATATCATCAATCGAAATCGTACCTTGATCGGCTTGCTCTAGAAAATTCACACAACGCAGCAGGGTAGACTTACCCGTACCACTTGAACCTATGATGACAATTATCTCACCTTGCTTGATTTCGAGGTCGATCCCTTTCAATACTTCGGTGTCACCAAACTGCTTGTGGATATTTTGTAATTTGATCATCGTACATACGCCTTATTCAGTTTCACTTCGGCCCAAATTTGAATACGAGTGAGGATAACCACCACGCCCCAGTAAATCAGCGCGACTGCTAAAAAAGCTTCGAAGAAGCGGAAACTTGAAGAAGCTTCCATCTGAGCTTTAGCCATGATTTCGGCTACACCTAGGGTGAATGCAAGTGAAGTCGACTTAATCATGTCGATGAAATAGTTCATCAAAGAAGGCAGTGCCACACGTGTCGCTTGCGGCAAGATCACTCGACGCATGGCTTGGCTGGTTGTCATACCGACTGACAGGCTTGCTTCCATTTGACTACGATCGATACCGATAATCGCGGCACGAATACTTTCAGCCATGTAAGCAGCAAAGTGTAAGGTTAAGCCGATAACCGCGGCGCCAAACGCATCAAGTCCAACCATCCACGGAAACACTTGTGGTAGGCCATAGTATAGAAGGAACAGTTGCACCAGCAGTGGCGTGCCTCGGAAGAAGCTAATATACAGCTGGCTAAGCTGGTCGAGTACTGGGATTTTGAATACACGAATGTTCGCCAGTATCAAAGATAGAATTAGGGCGAAAAATAAGCCCCAGATTGCCATCTCCATAGTGGTGCCTAAATACTTCAGCAGTATTGGCAACAGACCTAGCATGTAATTAAAGTCAAATCCCATAATCTATCTCATATTTTTATTGGAAGTATTGTTTGGAAATACTGTTATATCAGGCTTTTTAATCAGTGCACAAAAGCAAAAAGCCCACCGCTGTGTAAAGCAGTGGGCCTCAAATGGGAAAGTGAGTCGTTACTTCTGAGTAATGTCCGCACCAAACCATTTCTGAGAGATACTTTCTAGCGTACCATCTGCGCGCATTGCTGCTAATGCTTCGTTTACTTCTGCTTGCAGTTTTTGACCGTTGTCGTTGTTAACGAAAGGCCAAGCATTTTCGATTGTCTCGAATGGTTGTCCTGCTAGCTGTAATGGTAGACCAGTCTTCTTGATAAGCTCTAGTGCTGATAGGCGATCCATTACGAACGCGTCGGCACGACCAAGAGCGACATCATGCTCAATACCGGTATCGTAGGTTTTGACATTGATTTTGCCATCTTTGTCGTAGCTGCGCAGCAGTTGTTCAAAGTTTGAGCCAAGGTTTACCGCAACCGTCTTACCATCTAGGTCTTCGATGCCTTTAATGCTGTCATTACCTTTACGAACGGTAATTTGTGCGCCGTCTACTACGTAAGGGTCTGCGAATAGGTATTTCGCTTTACGTGCATCCGTTATTGTAATTTGGTTTGAAATGGTATCGATTCGACCCGTTTCAAGAAGACCAAACAGACCAGAGAAGTTTGCCGTTACGTATTCAACCTTGTAATCGTTACGTTTACCGATCTCATCCCATAAATCCACTTCAAAACCTTGTAGTTGGTCTTGTTTAACGAACGTAAATGGGAAGTAGCGACCAGACATGCCGACTTTAACTTCAGTCGCGGCTTGAACAGTAGCAGCAGAGAGTGCGATAGCCGCAATTGCAGCCTTAATCCAGTTATTCATTTGGTAACTCCTTATATTTATAGGGTTGGATGTTACTGGGAAATTGCTCAATAGAATAAATAACCAGATGTTATTAACCATAACCAGATTGCATTCTCGACTTGGGGATAACTAGCAAGGATCCGGGCATAAGTGGATCGTTGTGTGAGTAAAGTAGGGGCAAGATGTGTGGATCCATCCAATTTTGCACTATTTATTGTGAATAACTTGGATCTTATTCACTGGATCTGTGATCAATTGCTGGTGATCTGACTTATCAACAGGTAAAATTAGCGGTCATTTCATATAACTTAAATAGAGTGGGGCACCGTGTCATCTTCGCTTTGGTTGCAATGCTTGCAACAGCTTCAAGAAGAGTTACCAGCTACAGAATTCAGTATGTGGGTACGTCCGTTACAAGCGGAGCTCAATGGTAATACTCTAACTCTATTTGCACCAAACCGATTTGTACTCGATTGGGTGCGCGATAAGTACCTAAATAGCATTAACCGTTTGCTACAAGAATATTGTGGTAATGATATCCCGCATCTTCATTTTGAGATTGGAAGTAAACGAGTCATTGCTCCAAGGTCTGAGTCTATCGCCCCTGCTCGTACTCGTACTGCTGCTGATGTAGCTGCTGAGTCGTCAGCACCTGCGCAGCTACAAGCACGTAAACCAGTACACAATATCTGGCGTGATGAAGAACCTGTAGCGGTTGACCTTAATCACCGTTCAAACGTGAACCCAAAACATAAGTTCAATAACTTTGTTGAAGGTAAGTCGAACCAACTGGGTTTGGCTGCGGCACGTCAGGTTTCTGATAACCCAGGAACCGCTTACAACCCGTTGTTTTTGTATGGCGGTACTGGTTTAGGTAAAACGCACTTGTTGCATGCGGTGGGTAACGCCATTGTTGATAATAAGCCGAATGCTAAAGTGGTTTACATGCACTCAGAGCGCTTTGTTCAAGACATGGTGAAAGCGCTCCAAAACAATGCGATTGAAGAATTTAAGCGCTACTACCGTAGTGTTGATGCATTGCTTATCGATGATATCCAATTTTTTGCTAACAAAGAGCGCTCTCAAGAAGAGTTCTTCCATACCTTTAATGCGCTGCTTGAAGGCAATCAACAGATCATCCTAACGTCTGACCGTTATCCAAAAGAGATCAACGGGGTAGAGGATCGTCTTAAATCCCGCTTCGGTTGGGGTTTGACGGTTGCGATTGAGCCACCTGAGCTTGAGACTCGTGTGGCGATCTTGATGAAGAAAGCAGAAGACCACCAAATTCATCTTGCGGATGAAGTGGCGTTCTTTATTGCGAAGCGTTTACGCTCTAACGTTCGTGAGCTAGAAGGCGCATTGAACCGTGTTATTGCGAATGCAAACTTCACTGGCCGTCCGATCACGATCGATTTCGTGCGTGAGGCACTGCGTGACTTACTTGCCCTGCAAGAAAAACTGGTCACCATTGATAACATTCAAAAGACAGTCGCTGAATACTACAAAATCAAAGTCGCTGATCTATTATCTAAACGTCGTTCTCGTTCTGTTGCTCGTCCGCGCCAATTGGCGATGGCACTGGCTAAAGAGCTGACTAACCACAGCTTGCCTGAGATTGGTGATGCATTCGGTGGCCGTGACCACACGACTGTGCTGCACGCTTGTCGTAAGATTGCTCAGCTGCGTGAAGAGAGCCACGACATTAAAGAAGATTATTCGAACTTGATTCGTACCCTTTCTTCTTAATACACAGTATTCTTAACCTTAATACACAGTATTCTTAACCTTAATAAGCAGAATCTTGGCCACGTACTATTACGCAGTGCCATTTAGACCGTAAGAGCAAGATATGAAATTTACCATTGAACGTAGTCACCTGATAAAGCCATTACAACAAGTATCTGGCGCACTCGGTGGCAGGCCAACGCTTCCAATTCTAGGAAACCTACTGATTAAAGTAGAAGATAACGTGTTGTCGATGACAGCGACGGATCTAGAAGTTGAATTGATCAGCCGTGTAACGCTTGAAGGTGATTTCGAAGCGGGCAGCATTACCGTACCTTCACGTAAGTTCCTAGATATCTGTCGCGGTTTGCCAGATAGCTCAGTGATCACTGTGGTATTGGATGGTGACCGTGTTCAGGTTCGTTCTGGTCGTAGCCGTTTCTCATTGGCAACATTACCTGCGGCAGATTTTCCAAATATTGAAGATTGGAGCAGTGAAGTTGAAGTGTCAGTGACACAAGCTGAATTGCGCGGTCTTATCGAGAAAACACAATTCTCAATGGCGAACCAAGACGTTCGTTACTACCTCAACGGTATGTTGTTTGAGATTGAAGGTTCTATCTTACGTAGTGTTGCAACTGATGGTCACCGTATGGCGGTATCTCAAGCGCAACTGGGTGCTGATTTTGCTCAGAAGCAGATCATTGTTCCTCGTAAAGGTGTGCAAGAGTTGGTGAAGCTACTCGATGCTCCTGAACAGCCAGTAACGCTGCAGATTGGTAACTCTAACGTGCGTGCTGAAGTGAACAACTATGTCTTCACTTCTAAGCTGGTTGATGGTCGTTTTCCTGATTATCGCCGCGTAATGCCACAAAATACCACTAAGACATTAGAAGCCGGCTGCGATGAGTTACGTTCAGCGTTTTCTCGTGCTGCGATTCTGTCGAATGAAAAATTCCGTGGTGTTCGCGTTAATCTTGTCGATACCGAGATGCGTATTACGGCGAACAACCCAGAACAAGAAGAAGCGGAAGAAGTGCTAGACGTCACCTTCGACGGTGACGCGCTAGAGATTGGCTTCAACGTAAGCTACGTATTGGATGTATTGAACACACTGCGTTGTGAACAGGTTCGAATCTCAATGTCAGACGCGAATGCGAGTGCGTTGATTGAAAACGCACAAGATGACAGCGCGATGTACGTTGTTATGCCGATTCGTTTGTAACTGTGTTTATTTATACATTATGTTTGCTTATCAACAACGTTTGTCTATCGAGCCGTGATTGAAGATTAATATGAAGACGTTATGCCTTTATCGCGCTTAATCGTAAAGCAGTTTAGAAATATTGAAGCCTGTGACATTCAACCGTCATCAGGCTTTAACTTTCTTATAGGGGCTAACGGAAGCGGCAAAACCAGCGTCCTTGAAGCGGTGTATCTGCTCGGACATGGTCGCTCGTTCAAAAGCTCCTTAACCGGTCGTATCATTCAAAATGAGTGTAGCGAACTGTTTGTCCATGGCCGTTTTATGACCTCGGATCAATTTGAGCTGCCAATTGGCATTAATAAGCAGCGCGATGGCACCACAGAGGTTAAAATAAGCGGTCAAACTGGGCAAAAATTGGCTCAGTTAGCTCAAGTCTTACCTTTGCAGTTGATTCACCCCGAAGGGTTTGATTTACTAACCGATGGACCTAAGCATCGCCGCGCATTCATTGATTGGGGAGTCTTCCACAGTGAGTCGGGTTTTTATGATGCTTGGGGCAGGGTAAAGCGCCTCAATAAACAGCGTAATGCATTATTGAAAACGGCGACGAACTATCGAGAACTGAGCTATTGGGATCAAGAATTAGCCCGTTTAGCTGAAAGCATCAGCCAGTGGCGTGCCACGTACGTTGAACAGCTTAAAGAAGTCGCCGAAGAAATCTGTGCAACCTTCTTACCTGAGTTTGAGATAAATATTAACTACTATCGAGGCTGGGATAAAGACACCCCATACGCCGAGATATTAGAAAAGAATTTTGAAAGGGATCAGCAGCTTGGTTACACCTTTAGTGGGCCAAACAAAGCGGATCTAAAGATAAAAGTGAACGGCACTCCAGTGGAAGATGTCTTGTCACGAGGTCAGTTGAAGTTGATGGTGTGCGCGCTACGAGTAGCACAAGGGCAACACCTCACTCAAATGACAGGTAAGCAGTGCATCTACTTGATAGATGACTTTGCTTCCGAATTAGATAGCCAACGCCGAGCACGTCTTGCTGAGTGTTTAAAGGCGACCAAGGCTCAAGTTTTTGTAAGCTCTATTACCGTTGATCAGATTGCAGATATGCATGACGAAAATAGCAGGATGTTTCATGTGGAACATGGCAAAATAGAGCAAGGATAATTAGTCAGAGAGTAACTATGTCAGATAATTACGATTCATCGAGTATTAAAGTACTGAAGGGTCTGGATGCGGTACGTAAGCGTCCTGGAATGTACATTGGCGACACGGATGATGGTACCGGTCTGCACCACATGGTTTTTGAGGTGGTAGATAACTCTATTGATGAAGCACTCGCTGGTCACTGTAATGACATCATCGTAACTATCCATGAAGATAGTTCTGTGTCAGTAAGCGATGACGGCCGTGGTATTCCAACTGAATTGCACCCAGAAGAAAAAGTATCAGCAGCAGAAGTAATCATGACGGTTCTTCACGCTGGTGGTAAGTTCGATGATAACTCGTACAAAGTATCTGGTGGTCTGCACGGTGTTGGTGTTTCAGTAGTTAACGCACTTTCTAAGCAAGTTACTCTTACTATCCATCGTGGTGGCAAAATCCACACTCAAACATACTGCCACGGTGAGCCTCAAGCGCCACTAGCGGTTGTAGGTGACACGGACAAAACAGGTACAGAGATTCGTTTCTGGCCGAGTGAAGAAACCTTCACTAACATCGAGTTCCATTACGATATTTTAGCTAAGCGTCTACGCGAGCTATCATTCTTGAACTCAGGTGTATCAATTAAGCTAATTGATAAGCGCGAAGAAGACAAAATGGATCACTTCGAATACGAAGGCGGTATCCAAGCGTTTGTTGAGCACTTAAACACCAACAAAACACCAATTATCCAGAAAATATTCCATTTCGATCATGAGCGTGAAGACGGTATTACCGTTGAAGTTGCGATGCAATGGAATGACGGTTACCAAGAAAATATTTATTGTTTCACCAACAACATCCCTCAGCGTGATGGTGGTGCTCACTTAGCGGGATTCCGTGGTGCACTAACACGTACATTGAACAGCTTCATGGACAAAGAAGGCTTCTCGAAGAAAGCGAAGACTTCAACATCAGGTGATGATGCTCGTGAAGGTTTGACAGCGATTGTTTCGGTGAAAGTGCCAGATCCTAAGTTCTCAAGCCAAACTAAAGACAAGCTGGTTTCTTCGGAAGTGAAGTCTGCGGTTGAGTCTACAATGGGTGAGAAACTGTCTGAGTTCTTAATTGAGAACCCAGGTGAAGCGAAAATCGTTTGTTCGAAAATTATCGATGCAGCACGTGCTCGTGATGCAGCGCGTAAAGCTCGTGAGATGACACGTCGTAAAGGCGCATTAGATTTAGCGGGTCTTCCAGGTAAACTAGCTGACTGTCAGGAAAAAGATCCTGCACTGTCTGAACTATATATTGTGGAAGGAGACTCTGCTGGCGGATCAGCTAAGCAGGGGCGTAACCGTAAGAACCAAGCAATCCTACCGCTTAAAGGTAAAATCCTTAACGTAGAGAAAGCACGTTTCGATAAAATGCTTTCTTCTCAAGAAGTTGCAACGCTCATCACAGCACTTGGTTGTGGTATTGGTCGTGACGAATACAACCCAGATAAACTGCGTTACCACAACATCATCATCATGACCGATGCCGATGTCGATGGTTCTCACATCCGTACCCTGCTACTGACGTTCTTCTACCGTCAAATGCCAGAGTTGATTGAACGTGGTTACATCTACATTGCTCAGCCACCGCTTTACAAAGTGAAGAAGGGTAAGCAAGAGCAGTACATCAAAGATGAAGATGCGATGAACCAATATCAAGTATCTTTGGCTTTGGATAATGCAGAATTGCACGTAAACCCTGAAGCACCTGCGTTTACTGGTGAAGGCTTAGAGAAGCTTGTTCATCAATACAATGCAGGTATTAAGCTGGTTGATCGTATGAGCCGTCGTTACCCACGAGCACTGATTCACGAACTGATTTATGTACCTCGCCTAACCGCTGAGCAGTGTCATGATGAAGCGGCAGTTGAAGCTTGGGGTAAGCAGCTTGTAGAGCAGCTAAACGGCAAAGAAGCGGGTGCGAGCCAATATTCTCTTGAAGTTGAAAAACACGAAGAGCTAGGTTTAAGCGTTCCTAAGATTGTAGTGCGTACACACGGTGTTACTCACGAACATGTACTCAGCATTGACCTTATCAACTCGAAAGAGTTTGGTAAGCTAGCAGACCTTTCTGAAGCGCTTGACGGCTTGATTGAAGAAGGCGCTTACATCAAGCGTGGTGAGCGTACTCAAGCGGTTTCTAGCTTTGTTGAAGCTCTGAACTGGTTAGTGAAAGAGTCTCGTCGTGGCCTGAGCCTACAACGATACAAAGGTCTAGGTGAGATGAACCCTGATCAGCTTTGGGAAACAACGATGGATCCTGAAACTCGTCGTATGATGCAAGTAACGATTGAAGATGCTGTTGGTGCTGACCTGTTGTTTACAACGTTGATGGGCGACCAAGTAGAACCGCGTCGTAACTTCATCGAAGAGAATGCATTGAAAGTAGCAAACCTAGACGTTTAGTACCTTTGATACTTCGCTCTTTCGCTTAATTTCTGTGTCAGAGGTGCTCACATACATTCGTATGCTCCGCGCCTCTTCCTTGAACTAAAACGAAATAGCTTCGTCTCAAAAAACTCAATATCTTATTGAAAAGACTGTCAGAAATGACGGTCTTTTTTGTTTTTAAGTGATTGAAAAATATTGGATTGGAAAAATAATTGAAAATAGACGCTTGAAACTGATTTGCTCAATCCACATATCTAGTTGTGAAGAGGATGACTGTCTTGCTCTACAAGAGAAGAAACAGAACCTTCATTACCGCTAACGAAGTATCGCTCAATAGAGGATAACTTTGGCAGCTCACAATTTAAAAATTGATTCATTGCCATGTCCCAGCGTTGTCGCCAATAGAGGTGAAACCCGAGGAATGCGAACTGAATCCCTTAGCTGTTTACTGGATCACTCACAGGTTCGATCTCAGTAAAAATCACAGCTAAGACTATTGCTTATTAAAAGGATAGCATTATGAGAACTGTAGATTTCACACCACTTTACCGCAACGCAATCGGCTTCGATCGTCTTTTCAATATGATGGAAGCGAACACATCGAAAAATACTTCTGGCGGTTACCCTCCGTATAACATCGAGCAAAAAGACGAGAATAACTACCGTATTACTATGGCAGTCGCTGGTTTTGCAGATGACCAATTAGATCTTACTCAAAAAGAGAACATGTTAATTGTGAAAGGTGAGCGTAAAGCTGAAGCAGAGAAAACCTTCGTATATCAAGGTATTGCAGAGCGCGATTTCGAACGTAAATTCCAACTGGCTGACTACGTAAAAGTGGTAGGTGCAAGTATGGAAAATGGTCTTCTTCACATCGACCTAGAACGCGAAATTCCAGAAGCGATGCAACCGCGTAAGATTGCTATCAACGGTAATAGCCTACTAGAAGGCTAATACCCGTCATACTTGAAGCTACAGCGTTGTTGACGTCGTAAATTCCCCCTAATTACATAGGTTCCCTATGCTCATAGGGCTGAATTTTCTAGTCGCCTAGCTGAACCCCCAATTATTTAGGGTATTCAAGTGACAAACATTATCGGGAAGTAGAAGTGAAAGAGCACCAGTACCTTGAAGAAGGTCGGTGCTCTTTTTGTATTTGGGTTACAGTAAGCTAAAAGCTCAGATTACTGTTCTGAGTAAGCCTTTTTCACTTCCTCAGCAATGATTGAAATGCCTTTCTGCATCGCCTCATCATCTTGCACATAGTTCATGCGTAGACATTGATGGGCATGATCCCACTCGTCTTCTTGGCCGATAAAGAAGTATTCACCCGGAACAATCAATACGCCACGAGCTTTGAGGCGGTCGTACAGCTCCATGGTGGTAATCGGCAGTTCATCAAACCATAGCCATAAGAAAATCGCGCCTTCAGGCTTGTGGATACGGAAGCGAGGGTCATCGATCGCTTCTTGTAAAAGCTCAACTGCACGTAGAGATTTATCTTTATAGAAAGGTTTGATTACCTCGCTGCTTAAGCGCAGTAAATCGCCTTTTTCAATCATGTGGTTAGCAATCGCAGGACCAACACTATTGGGTGCTAGGCTGATGATGCCATTCATGTTGGTCAGAGCTTGTGTTACTTCTTCGCTCGCAATCACGATACCGCAGCGCACACCAGGCAAACCAAGTTTAGATAAGCTCATGCACAGAATGGTATTTTCATTCCAGAACGGCTCGACATCTTCAAAGATGATGTTTGGAAACGGCAGGCCATAGGCATTATCGATCAGTAGCGGGATGTTGTTTTCACGCGCCAGTTTATCCAGTTTACGTACTTCTTCGTCGGTCAGCACGTTACCGGTTGGGTTGGTTGGGCGAGAAGCACAGATAGCGGCAACCGAGTCATCCACCTTGAGCTTCTCAAAATCAACGTGGTATTTGAACTGTCTGTTTTCAAGCAGCTCGATCTCTGGGTGGTAAGAGATAAAAATATCATCATCAATGCCCGCATCGCCGTAGCCGATGTATTCCGGCGCGATCGGTAGCAAGATTTTCTTGTGTGATCCGTCTGGCTGTTGGCCTGCTAAAAGATTGAATAGGTAAAAGAAGCCACTTTGACTGCCGTTGGTCAGGCTGATGTTCTTTTCGCTGATGTCCCAACCATAAGTCTCTTTCAGCATCGCCGCTAACGATTTGATGAAGCTGTCTTTGCCCTGCGGACCATCGTAGTTGGCGAGGGCGGCAATGAGTTCTCCACTGGCGAGCATGTCGGCACTGGCTTGGTTAAAGTAATCGAGCATGGCTGGGATAGCGGCTGGGTTACCACCACCGAGCATGATTGCGCCAGGAGTGCGCAGGCCATCATTCAAATCATCCATTAAACGAGTGATTCCAGAGTATCGATTAAATTTTTCACCAAACTTAGAGAACTGCATTACTTATTTTACCTAATTCATTGTGATTGCTTGTTATGTGTCATTAAGGCAGACCTTATGTCTACCATCAGTGTGTTCCTTGAACATACCGCAATGTTTTTGCGACGCATAGCGCCAAATGCTCTAACGTGAAAAAAACTTCTATAAAGTTTAACTAATGAGTGTCTGCTTTCTTATTGAACGAGTATTTCGTGATCAAAAAAGGAGAAGCCGAAGCTTCTCCTTTTAATTCCTGTGGGTTATTTCAATCAGCGCTTACTTTGAGCCGGTATAAACGATTAATACCTTGTCATCTTGGTATTGGCGTTCGAACGCATAGTAGCCCTTGCTGTTACGAGTGATGTGCTTACCTTGGGCTACCGCTGGGTGGCGTTGGCGGAATTGGCCAAGCGCTTGCCAGTGTTCCAGCAACTCTGCTCGTTCACCTGTGATTTCATCCCAAGGCATATTAGAGCGAGTGCCTTGCATTGGGTCGGAGCCTGTTGGGCCGAAATCACGAGCGATTTCATCACCGTAATAGATCTGCACTGCACCGGGAGTCAGCATCAACGCGTTTGCAGCTTTGGTTTGTTTGGCAAAGTCACTGCCATGTTGTGTCCAGAATAGCGAGGTGTCGTGAGACGAAAGGTAACTCAACACGTTGAACTCACTATCGTTGTTGATCTTCTCTGCGTAACGAAGGTAATCAGCATCAAGATCGGATAGGCACTTGAGCGCCTTTGGTGCGATATCACTCTGGAATTCAAAGTTTATGATCGAATCAAAGCCGTTAGCAAAATAGTCTGATTTGACTACGCTGTGTGCCCATACTTCGCCTGTCATCCAAAAAGGTAGGTCATCCAGGGCTTTGTCTGGGTTGTTTTGCTTCCATTCTGCAAGCGCTTGGTTAGTGCTCTCTTTAAGCTCTGCCCATGCATCTAACTCAACGTGCTTGGCGGTATCGACTCTAAAACCATCAACGCCATATTCACGTACCCAGTCAGACAACCAAGTGATGAGATGCTCTCGAGGTGTTTTGAGTTCATCCGTGGCGCTGGTGGACTTGTTGCGATAGAAATTAGGCAGCCCGGTTGTCTCTGTCGATTCTGTTTTGAAATCGGGTAGATGAGCCAAAGACATGGTGAGGTTGTTGTACCCCGGTGAGTCATAAGCGCCGATATCACTGCGCAACCACGCTTTACCCCACCACTTTTCCCAAGCGTCTTGGTCGCTGTAGGATATGAAGTTATTGAAGTAGTGCCAGTTTTGACTTGCCTTTGGTTGCCAGTCGGTCCAGTTCTCACCAAGCGTTTGTTTAGCTTGGTCATCGGTCAGGTTGAGTTTACCAAAATCGAACTCTTGCATGTCGGCAAGTGTTGCGTAACCCGTGTGGTTCATTACCACATCCCAAACGACACGAATGCCTTTGCTGTGTGCTGTATCGATGAAGGTTTTCAGCTCGTCTTCGGTACCCATGTTGTCATCGAGCTTAGTCCAATCTTGATGGTAGTAGCCATGATAGCCGTAATGTTTGAAGTCACCGCGATCACCACCGCCAACCCAGCCGTGGATTTGCTCTAGTGGAGAGGTAATCCAGATAGCATTGGCCCCGAGCGATTCAATGTAGTCGAGCTTTTCGGTTAAGCCTGCTAGGTCACCACCGTGGAAGGTGCCGATTTCATCTTGTCCATCTTGACTGCGACCATAGCTATTGTCGTTGTCAGGGTTACCGTTGTGGAAGCGATCGGTCATCACGAAGTAAACCGTGGCGTTGTCCCAACTAAAATCAGCTTTGGTTTCTGGTTCTACTTTCTCTAGTAGCAGAACACCTTGGCTGTTTTCTGCAGACTGCATGGTGACGCTGCCGTTGGTAACTGTGACTTGTTTTCCTGAAAGGGCGTCTCTTACCAAGGTGCCATCATCAAAGGTTTGAGCAACGTTGATGGTGGTTGGCTGGTCACTAGGTACTGGGCAGGCAAAGCTTTGAACTTGTTGCTGCTTTGGCTTTATCTGAACCGTGAGTTCATTGGTCTGAGGGTTCAGCGTAAACTGGTAGGTGTTAGCGCGAAAGACCTTGATGGCGATTTCAGAATTCTCGGCACAGTCGTCTAGACGAAGGGGTTTATTGAATTTGATGCGACTCTCTTCAGCCAAAGCATAGTTAGTACCACAGGTCTTTTGAGCGTCGCTGATAGAGAAGGTATAGCTACCTTTGGCGAGTTCCTGTTCTGCAATTACGGTGCCTTTACCTGATGATTCAAATACGACAGTGTCGTTATCAATTGTCAGTAATAGCTTATTGTCACTGGTTTGGCTGCATGCGCTGAGTGCGAGCATTGAAAGCGCGAGTACTGTTTTTTTCATTGTTCCCTTCCCCTGAATAAACAGGTTATTTATAGCAAACAATGCCCTCTACAGTCTGAGTGCTGTTTCATTCAGTTAATCAATAATACGCCTACAAACAAATGCTTGGTTCACAAAAACAAAAAGGGAAGCTTTCGCTTCCCTTTGGGTGTTTACCGTTAGTTACTCAGAGTATGACTTAGAGCAACTGTCTCACTCGTGCTTATTTTTGCAGTAGAGAGATGTCAGCAATCTGTAGGAACAGGTTACGTAGGTTGTTCAGTAGCGTTAGACGGTTTTTCTTAAGCGCTTCGTCATCAGCCATAACCATCACGTTATCGAAGAATGCATCTACTGGTTCACGTAGATCAGCAAGCTTGCTTAGGGCTTCTTGGTAGTTGCCTGTCGCGAATGCTGGTTCTAGTGCTTCTGTCATTACTTCAACGTTTTCAGCCAGCGCTTTCTCTGCGTCTTCTTGAAGAAGAGCTAGATCGATTTCTGCTGGTAGTTCGCCATCGAATTTCGCAAGGATGTTACCTACACGCTTGTTCGCTGCTGCTAGTGCTTCTGCTGCTTCCAGTTCACGGAAGTGAGAAACCGCTTTAACACGTTGGTCAAAGTCAGCTGGCTTGGTTGGACGACGTGCTAGTACCGCTTGGATGATATCAACGCTGAAACCAGCATCTTGGTACCATGCGCGGAAACGACCTAGCATGAAGTCGATAACGTCAGCTTCTACGTTGTCGTTAGTTAGCTTGTCGCCTAGTAGCTCTTTCGCTTTACCGATTAGATCAGTTAGGTCTAGGTTGTAGCCGTTTTCAACGATGATACGTAGCACACCTAGTGATGCACGACGTAGAGCGAATGGGTCAGAACCTTTTGGTGCTTGGCCAATACCGAAGATACCTACGATAGTGTCTAGCTTGTCTGCCATTGCTACAGCAGAAGATATGCCAGTGCTTGGTAGTGTGTCACCTGCGAAACGAGGCATGTACTGCTCGTAAAGTGCCAGTGCTACTTGCTCGTCTTCACCATCGTGCGTTGCGTAGTGCATGCCCATCACACCTTGAGTATCCGTAAATTCGAATACCATTGATGTCATTAGGTCACACTTAGCCAGTAGGCCTGCGCGCTTAGACTTTTCAACGTCAGCATCGATTTGCTCAGCAATGTAGCCTGCAAGTTCTGTGATGCGGTCTGTTTTGTCTTTGATAGTGCCCAGTTGCTTCTGGAAGATAGCTTGATCTAGTTCAGCAAGACGGTCGATAAGCGGGCGCTTACGGTCGGTGTTGAAGAAGAATTCAGCATCAGCAAGACGTGGACGTACAACTTTCTCGTTACCTTCGATAACGTGACGAGGCTCTTTAGACTCGATGTTCGAAACGAAGATAAAGTTCGGTAGTAGGTTTTTCTCTGAATCGTATACAGGGAAGTACTTCTGGTCGCCTTTCATGGTGTAAACCAAAGCTTCAGAAGGCACTTTTAGGAACTCTTGCTCAAACTTAGCAGTAAGCACTACTGGCCATTCAACCAAAGAGGTAACTTCTTCAACAAGGTCATCTTCTAGGTCAGCAATACCGCCAACCGCATCTGCTGCTTTTTTAGCATCAGCAAGAATGATCGCTTTACGCGCATCGTAATCTGCCATTACTTTACCGCGCTCTTCTAAGATCGCAGGGTATTGGTCAGCAGAGTCGATAGTGAACTCTTGTTCGCCCATGAAACGGTGGCCACGGATAGTACGAGCAGAAGCTACACCTAGGATTTTGCCTTCAACAAGCTCATCACCTAGTAGTACTGTCAGTGTTTTCACTGGACGGATAAATTGGATGTCTGAGTTACCCCAGCGCATTGCTTTAGGAATGGGTAGGCCAGCCAGTGCTTTCGCAGCGATGTCCATTACCAATTTTTGAACTGGTTTGCCAGCCACTTCTTGTTTGAAAAGAAGCCACTCACCTTTGTCTGTTTTCAGACGGTCAGCTTGCTCAACAGTAATACCGTTACCACGAGCCCAACCTTGTGCAGCTTTAGTCGCGTTGCCTTCAGCATCGAATGCTACAGAAATTGCAGGGCCGCGCTTCTCAACGACTTTGTCTGCTTGGCCTTCAGCCAGGGCGGTCACTTTAAGTGCTAGACGACGAGGTGCTGCGTACCACTTGATGCCTTCGTGAGAAAGCTCAGCCGTTTTAAGACCTGCTTCAAAGTTAGAAGCAAAGGCTTCTGCTAGAGAACGAAGTGCCGTTGGTGGAAGCTCTTCCGTACCCAGTTCAATTAGAAAATTCTTCGCCATGATTATTTACCTTCCTTTTCTTCTACAGATCGGCACATTGGGAAGCCAAGTGCTTCACGTGACGCGTAGTACGCTTCTGCAACAGCTTTAGTCAGGTTGCGGATACGAAGGATGTAACGTTGACGCTCTGTTACAGAGATAGCTTTACGCGCATCAAGGATGTTGAATGCGTGACCTGCTTTTAGAATGCGCTCGTAAGCTGGAAGCGGCAGTGGCTTCTCAAGCTCAAGTAGCTCTTTACACTCTTTTTCGCACTGGTCGAAGAAAGTGAATAGGAAATCTACGTCTGCGTGCTCGAAGTTGTACGTTGATTGCTCAACTTCGTTTTGGTGGAAGATATCACCGTAAGTCACGTTAGAACCGTCTGGTGCTACGTTCCATACAAGGTCGTAAACAGAGTCTACTTCTTGGATGTACATTGCTAGACGCTCGATACCGTAAGTGATCTCACCCGTTACAGGCTTACACTCAAGGCCGCCAACTTGTTGGAAGTAAGTGAATTGAGTCACTTCCATACCGTTTAGCCATACTTCCCAACCAAGACCCCATGCGCCTAGCGTTGGGTTTTCCCAGTTGTCTTCTACGAAGCGAATATCGTGAACAAGCGGGTCGACACCAAGAACTTCAAGAGAGCCTAAGTACAACTCCTGGATGTTATCTGGAGAAGGTTTTAGAGCTACTTGGAATTGATAGTAGTGCTGCAGGCGGTTCGGGTTTTCACCGTAACGACCATCGGTCGGACGACGAGAAGGTTGAACGTATGCCGTAGACATTGGCTCTGGGCCAAGTGCACGTAGACATGTCATTGGGTGAGAGGTGCCAGCACCTACTTCCATATCTAGTGGTTGAACAATGGTACAACCGTTTTGTGCCCAGTAATCCTGCAGCGCGAGGATCATTCCCTGGAAGGTTTTGATATCGTATTTTTGCATAGTCAGGTTCGCGCGATTCTTTTAAATGAATGAGAAAAATAACCTCTGAGTATACCGAGATATTGGTAAAGCGAGTAGGGGTAATCTTGTTTAATTAGTGGTCTAAAATGTCGTTTAGTGGATTTTTTTGCCTTTAATGTTTGTTTTTCGGCACAAGTGGATATTTTGATAACTTTGACACTTGTGTTTGAAAGCGTGGGTGATTAAAATCTCGCGGTCTTTGGGGAGTAGCTTACTTATTCATATCCTATTGAATGAGTTCGTCCGTCAACATAATTGATGCAAAATCATCATGGCGTTCGAGGCAACCACCACCTTGGTGGCGCTTAGCAAGACCTTAGACAAGCATCGTGAACCGGGATGGGGCGCGAGGTTTGTCTTTGGTTAAATATAATAATCTCCGTCCCAAATGAGCATGTCGTGAGCGTTTTAGCAATTTCAATTACAACTGTCGCCTTAGCCGAGATCGGTGATAAGACTCAGTTGCTATCCCTTTTATTAGCCAGTCGATATCGCAAGCCGATACCTATAATAGCGGCTATCTTCTTTGCCACCATTGCCAATCATGCTCTTGCTGCATGGCTCGGTGTCGTTATCGCAGATTACTTATCTCCTGAAATCTTAAAATGGGTGCTGGTGGTCAGTTTCATTGCGATGGCGGGCTGGATTCTGATTCCAGATAAGTTGGATGACGATGAGCAGATCTCGAATCGAGGCCCATTTGTCGCCAGCTTTATCGCTTTCTTTATTGCTGAGATTGGCGATAAGACTCAGATTGCGACCTCCATTCTAGGGGCTCAATATTCTGATGCATTAACGTGGGTAATTCTGGGTACTACCATTGGTATGTTGTTGGCGAATGTGCCAGTGGTGATCATTGGTAAGTTATCGGCAGATAAGATGCCTCTTGATCTGATTCGCAAGATCACCGCCTTGTTATTCGTGGGTTTGGCTATCGCAGCGGCTTTCTATTAAGCGGTAGTATTGAGTCTTATTATACTCAACCAGTAGAGTAATGTGTTGTAGGTCATACTCTTACAGTATTGTCGGGTTTATCGAGCGAATGGACATATAACTGTCATACTTGTCATGATAATTTAATCTTGTGAGTTAAGAACACGAGGGCATGATTATGTTGACGCGTTATATGGGTATTACTCCACAAAGCCAAAGTTATCTATTTACCTTTGGTCTTGCACTTACACTATTAGGCATGGTGTTGACGGACATGTGGCTACCAATGGTGGCTGGTTCGATGATCATGACTGGGCTTGCGGTAGAGGCCTGGATTCGAGTGGCGCATATTATTCCTATGCGCAAAGATATCCGAGAAATTCAGCATCAGCTTGAGCATCTGCAAAATAAATCTAGAAACGAATAAACAAAAAGCCGCTCGTACTCTGAGTTCTGTTGAAGAACATAAGGTACGAGCGGCTTTTTTGATGCTTGATGCTCGGTGGGGCGTTATGCCTCCAATCCTTTTCTGATCAAATACTGGTAAGGCAACGTTTCTGTCGCTTGACCTACCAACTGGTGATCCATGAATCGACAAAAGCTCGGGATATCTCGAGTTGTCGAAGGATCGTCAGCTTTTACCAGTAACACATCGCCATCCTGCATGTTTCTAATTGTCTTCCTGACCATCATTACTGGTTCCGGGCAACGTAGGCCTTCAGCTTCTAAAGTATGGGTTGCCAGTTCAGGTTTGAATGTCATGGTTTGTATCTCTATTTCTATCTAACGAGTGAATAATACGTCTGCAGAAAAAATATGCAATAAGTGCTTGGCAAACAGAATCATTTCCTATAACTTAGTTAACAAGTTGATAACAACTTGAAACAAAGGCAACTAGCTAAGGAGTGGCGATGTTGACAGGATTAGATAGATTAACAATTTATTCAGTTCTCTGTTTTATTTCTTTCTGTGCGTTAGTTTTACGCTCATCTACAGAGACCTCACTGATGCCTATCTTTGGCATAGTAGCAACGATTATTGGTATTTGGGTAGAGATGCGCCGTTGGCAAGGTATAGCCGAAGAGCAAGAGCACTAACCCGAATACAACAAGCAAATTCCGATACGACAACATTCCGACACTATCCCCAGATTTTCTTGGGCTTCCCCGCATAATTGCGGGATTTTTTTTATCTAAAGCATGCTATAAACAACTTAGTAACTAATGACAGTTGTATACAACTAGGTAAGTGGCGTGGAATTAGAAGACATCTATCGTAGAGACCTTAATTTATTGGTCGCCTTAAAAGTATTGATTGAAGAGGGCAGTGTTAGCCAGGCTGCGCTTCGTCTTAACTTAAGTCAATCGGCAACCAGTCGAGTGTTAGGGCGCTTAAGAGAACTACTTAACGATCCGCTGTTTACGCGCCAAGGTCAGCACCTTATTCCCACCAAAAAAGCACTCGAAATCAGTCAGCGCATTGATCAGCCTTTAGAGTCATTCCGCCAACTGCTGAGCCCGAGTGATTTCGATCCTTACTATTGCAGTGAACGCTTTCTGATTGCGACTACTGACTACGCGATGCAAACCATCTTGCCTTATGCATTGCCTAAGATTTATGAACAAGCGCCGAACATCTCTTTGGAGTTTGCACCGCTGCAGCATGAGCATTTGTTTAAACAGCTCAGTACCGAACGTGTTGATATGGCGATCTGTCGTCCGAGTGGCAGCGTTGCACCACTTCATCAAGAGGTCTTGGGGCCGGTTGGTGTGTCGTGTCTGTTATCTAAAAACCACCCATTGGCGGATCAGCCTTTAAGCCTTGAAGACTATGTATCACTCCCGCACGCGATGATTGCGATTAGTGATGGTGTTAAAGCGTTATTAGATAATGCTTTAGCCAATCAAAACCCACGTAAAATGGTGCTGCGTGCTTATCACCTTGAAGCTGCATTGGCGATTGTCGATAGAATGCCGTTGGTGATCACTGTACCAGCCGATCTGGCTTATTTGGTGGCAGAGCGCTATGACTTGGTTGTTAAGCCATTACCATTTGAGTTTATGCCGTTTGATTACTCGCTGATCTGGCACTCGCGCTGCGATTCTTCTGCCTCGCAACAATGGTTAAGAAGAGTAGTAAAAGAAGAGTGTGGTGAGTTGATTCAGAAGCGTATTGCGGATGTAGGTTTGGGTTAACTTAGATCTAGTTTTGGTTTACTCGAACCAAATGACCAAAACGCAAAAGGGCTGATAAAAATCAGCCCTTTGTTGTTCTGAGATATTTGAGCTTTAGTTGATTACTAAAGCTTTATAACTACGCGACCAGTGATTTGACCGTTAGTGATGTTTTCTGCTGCTTGAATAGCGCCATCTAAAGACACTTCTTTAGTCGCTTGGCCGTAGAAAGACTCAGGTAGCAGCTCAGCAAGTTGTTCCCACGCTTTAATACGTTTCTCTCGAGGGCACATTACAGAATCAACACCCTGTAGGCGAACGTTACGCAGAATGAATGGCATTACTGTGGTTGGTAAGTCAAAACCGCCTGCTAGACCACACATTGCAACCGCGCCGTTGTAATCAATTTGTGCCAATACTTTCGCAAGTACTTTGCTGCCTACCGTATCGATAGCACCAGCCCACAGTTGTTTTTCTAGTGGTTTAGCTGGTTCTTCAAGTTCAGCACGCTCTACAATGCGTGTCGCGCCTAGTGATTTAAGTAGTTCACCGTTTGCAGAAGCACGGCCAGTAACCGCTGCTACTTTGTAGCCTAGTTGGTTTAGTAGCGTAATAGACACGCTGCCTACGCCGCCACTTGCACCTGTTACTAAGATTTCACCGTCTTCTGGTTTGATGCCTGCATCTACGATAGCTTGCACACAAAGCATTGCTGTGAAACCTGCTGTACCGATCGCCATTACTTTCTTAGCGTCTAGACCCGCTGGCATTGGCACTAACCAATCACCGTTTAGGCTCGCTTTTTCAGCCATGCCACCCCAATGACCTTCACCAACACCCCAACCCGTTAGAACAACTTCGTCACCCGCTTTGTAGCGTGGGTCATCAGATTGTGAAACCACACCTGAAAGGTCGATACCAGGAACCATAGGGAAGTTACGAACAATGCGCCCTTTACCTGTAATCGCCAAACCATCTTTGTAGTTCAAAGAAGAGTAGCTCACATCAACCTTCACGTTACCTTCTGGTAATTGAGATTCATCAATTTGAGATACTGATGCGATAGTTTTTTTGTCTTCTTGGTTTAGTACAAGTGCTTTAAACATGATCTGCTCCGTGGGAGGAATATTAGGAAACTGAAGTAACTTTAGTTGAATCATCGAAGAAAAAATAATGAAACATCAACATTGAATCTATGCGTTTTGTGCATAGATGTGAGTAGTGCTTTTTCTCTCGCTAAGTTCGCTGAACGAATCGATACATTATTGGACGCCGAGCAATAAAAAGTGCAGCTATATAAATATAGCTGCACAAAAGATTACCCTACAAGTATTACAACCACGACCGTTATGGGCGTTCAAATACCGTTGCAATACCTTGGCCTAAACCAATACACATGGTTGCTAAACCGTATTTCACGTCTTGTGCTTCCATCAGGTTGATTAGGGTCGTCGAGATACGAGAACCAGAACAACCTAGTGGGTGACCAAGAGCAATCGCACCGCCGTTAAGGTTTACTTTCTCGTCAACTACATCCAGTAGACCTAGGTCTTTCGCACATGGAAGAGATTGAGCAGCAAACGCTTCGTTTAGCTCAATCACACCCATATCTTCGATGGTTAGGCCTGCACGTTTAAGTGCTTTTTTCGTCGCTGGTACTGGGCCGTAACCCATGATTGAAGGATCGCAGCCAGCGATAGCCATCGACTTCACGCGAGCGCGAATCTTCAGGCCAAGTGCGTTGGCTTTCTCTTCGCTCATGATAAGCATTGCCGATGCACCATCAGACAGTGCTGATGAAGTACCTGCTGTTACCGTACCGTTTGCTGGGTCAAATACCGGGCGAAGCTGAGATAAGCCTTCAACCGTAGTTTCTGGGCGAATGACTTCATCGTAATCTAGAGTGAACAGTGAACCGTCGGCTGCGTGAGCTTCTGTTGGCAGGATTTCGTTTTTGAAACGACCTTCAACTGTTGCTGCTTGAGCTCGAGCATGTGAGCGTGCTGCGAATGCATCTTGGTCTTCACGGCTAATACCGTGCATTTTACCTAGCATCTCAGCCGTTAGGCCCATCATACCCGCCGCTTTCGCTACGTGTTTAGACATGCCTGGGTGAAAATCAACACCATGGTTCATTGGTACATGACCCATGTGTTCGACACCACCGATCAGGCAGATTTCAGCATCGCCAACCATGATAGAGCGGGTTGCATCATGCAGAGCTTGCATAGATGAACCACATAAACGGTTGACCGTTACCGCACCAATCTCAATCGGTAGACCAGCAAGCAAAGCAGCGTTACGTGCAACGTTGAAGCCTTGCTCTAGCGTTTGTTGTACACAACCCCAGTAAATGTCTTCAATCTCGACAGGGTTTACTTCTGGGTTGCGCTCTAAAATGCCTTTCATCAAATGTGCAGACAGATCTTCAGCACGAGTGTGACGGAAAGCTCCACCTTTGGAACGTCCCATTGGGGTACGAAGGCAATCAACAACAACTACATTATTCATTTTGCTATTCCTTTTCCAAATGTGGGTTACAGAGAACTGGCTTGTTGGCCGTCGTAAAAGCTTTCGCCTTTCGCTGCCATATCAAGCAATAGTTGAGGAACTTGGTACATTGCACCTAAGTCTTGGTAGCTCTTCGCCATTTCAACGAAGTTACCAATACCCACACTGTCTAAGTAGCGGAATACGCCGCCTCTGAATGGAGGGAAGCCTAAACCGTAAACCAGTGCCATATCCGCTTCTTGCGGTGTCGCGATGATGCCTTCTTCTAAACAAAGCACCACTTCGTTGATCATAGGAATCATCACACGTTGGATAATGGTCTGGTCATCGAAGTCTTGTGGCTGTTGGCATACGTCAGCCAGGATAGGAAGAATGTCTTCAGAGAAGGTTTTCTTCGGGCGACCACGTTTGTCTACGCTGTATGTGTAGAAACCGCTGCCGTTCTTCTGGCCGTATTTTTCAGCGACATAAAGTGCGTCAATCGCATCACGCTCTTCTTTACCCATACGCTCAGGGAAACCTTGCGCCATTACTGCTTGGGCATGGTGTGCTGTGTCTAAACCAACAACGTCTAGTAGGTATGCTGGGCCCATTGGCCAACCGAACTTACGCTCCATGACTTTATCGATTTTAGTGAAGTCAGCGCCGTCACGTAGCAACATGCTGAAACCGCCAAAGTAAGGGAAAAGTACACGGTTTACGAAGAAGCCAGGGCAGTCATTAACAACGATAGGGGATTTGCCCATTTTCGCTGCGTAAGCGACTACGCGATTAATTGTTTCTTCTGAAGTATGCTCACCACGGATGATCTCAACCAAAGGCATGCGGTGTACTGGATTAAAGAAGTGCATGCCACAGAAGTTTTCTGGGCGCTTTAAAGATTTCGCTAACAGGTTGATTGGAATCGTTGAGGTATTTGATGTAAGAACCGTGTCTTCACCAACCAAACCTTCCACTTCGCTCAAAACTGCCGCTTTTACTTTCGGGTTTTCTACAACTGCTTCCACAATCACATCCGATTGCTCAACACCTGCATAATGTAGACTTGGAGTAATAGAAGACAGAATACCTGCCATCTTGAATCCATCTAGGCGACCGCGTGATAAGCGTTTATTCAACAGCTTAGAAGCTTCGTTCATACCAAGATCAAGAGACGCTTGTGCGATGTCTTTCATCATCACTGGCACGCCTTTCAATGCTGACTGGTAAGCAATACCGCCGCCCATGATGCCAGCGCCAAGTACTGCTGCGCGTTCAGTTGCTTTATTCGCAGACTTACCAGCTTGTTTTGCTAAGCCTTTAATGTATTGATCATTCAAGAATAAACCGACAAGTGCTTTTGCTTCTTCAGATTTTGCTAGCTTAACGAAGTGTTTGCGTTCAATGTCTAACGCCGCATCGCGATCGCTGCGCGCTGCTTCTTCAATTGCAATCACAGAAGTAATCGGAGCTGGGTAGTGAGGACCTGCTTTTTGAGCAACTAAGCCTTTCGCCATGGTAAAGCTCATCATCGCTTCGAGTTTGCTTAGTGAAAGCGCTGATGTTTTTTGTTTGCGACGTAGCTGCCAATCAAGTTTCTCATTGGCTGCCAAAGAAACCGTGTTGATCGCTGATTCTAGTAGTTGGTCTGTTTCAACAATCGCATCTAACAAGCCAACTTTAAGCGCTTCATCTGCACGGCATGCTTTGCCTTGAGTGATAATTTCCATCGCGCTGTCAGCACCGATAACACGAGGTAGGCGCACACAACCACCAAAACCAGGCATGATGCCAAGTTTGGTTTCTGGTAGACCTATGCTGGTGGTCTTGTCACCGATACGGAAATCGGTAGCGAGTACACATTCACAGCCGCCGCCAAGGGCATGGCCACGCATCATTGAAAGAGTTGGGACAGGAAGGTCTTCGAGCTTGCTGAAGATTGAATTAGCGAATCTTAACCATTCATCAAGTTCTGCTTCTGGCTTAGCAAATAGGCCAAGAAATTCAGTGATGTCTGCGCCCACAATGAACGCGTCTTTGTTTGAAGTTAAGATTAAACCACGTAATCCTGCGTGAGCATTAAGAGCATCTAACGCTTTATCTAGTGATTCTAAAGTTGCAAGGTCGAGTTTGTTTACAGATGCCGGTGCACAGAAGCTTAATTCTGCAATACCATCTTGTAATTCCTTTACCTGTAGGGTGTTAGCTTGGTAAATCATTGTCTATCTCCATGACATACAATCCACGATTGTTTGAGAGAATCTTGTTATCTTTCTATTATTGTAGAGCACCTGGTAAGACCAGTTATTCTAGTCTGTACCTCTGCTTGATTAATTTCAATACATTTTTTAAACAATTGTTTAACATTGTGCGACAGCACAGATCCTCTAACCCTTATTATTCACGCGTGATACACTTCGCCGCTCTTAATAATTAAGTTAACGATATGAATGAACAGCCCTATTTAATACCGTCAGCGTCGGCTTTATTTGAAGAAGAGATAAAAAAGAGCGTTTTTATTACTCATCTTGCTCATACTCCAAGTGTAGAAGCTGCTAAGCAGTTCGTTGAACAGGTAAAAAAAGAGCATTCTTCAGCGCGACATAACTGTTGGGGCTTTGCTGCAGGGCGACCTGAAGACTCGATGAAGTGGGGCTTTAGTGATGATGGCGAACCCTCGGGTACTGCTGGAAAGCCTATCTTGGCGCAACTGTCTGGTTCAGGTGTTGGCGAGTTAACGGCTGTAGTCACTCGCTATTCAGGCGGAATCAAGCTCGGTACTGGTGGTTTAGTTAAGGCTTATGGTGGTGGAGTACAACAAGCTCTCAAGCTGCTTCAAACTATCGAGAAAAAAATAACCACAAAATTACGGCTAGAGTTAGACTATGGCTTTGTGCCGATTGCACAATCCATCATGGCTCAGCATCAGGCTGTTGAAGTCCAAGCGGATTATGGTGTTCAAGTTGAGCTTATTATTGAAATAGAGCTCCTTCAGGTAGATTCGTTTACCCAAACCATGATCAATAAAAGCGGTGCTAAGGCACTGGTAACGAAAGTCAAAGACAACTAGGAAGTGTGAAGCATTTCGCTTCGTTCAATAGCTCATGCAATTTCGCTCAATTATTCGAATCGTCGGATTATTATTAGCACTTTTTAGTGTATCAATGCTCGCACCTGCGCTCGTCGCTCTGATCTATCGAGATGGTGCGGGTGTGCCATTTGTGACGACCTTTTTTGTTCTCTTATTCTGTGGAGCAACCTGCTGGTTTCCAAACCGACGTTATAAGCATGAATTGAAAGCGCGTGATGGCTTCTTGATTGTTGTTTTATTCTGGACGGTAATCGGTAGTGCTGGTGCGCTGCCGTTTTTGATCGCCGATAACCCCAATGTGTCGGTAACCGATGCTTTCTTCGAATCCTTCTCTGCATTAACAACCACGGGCGCGACCGTTATTGTCGGCCTCGATGATCTGCCTAAGGCGATTCTGTTTTACCGCCAGTTCCTGCAATGGTTTGGTGGTATGGGTATCATCGTATTGGCGGTAGCCATCCTTCCTGTTCTCGGCATCGGTGGTATGCAGCTATATCGTGCAGAAATCCCGGGCCCTGTAAAAGACAGTAAGATGACTCCGCGTATTGCTGAAACGGCAAAAGCGCTTTGGTACATCTATCTGAGTCTAACGATTGCTTGTGCGGTGGCGTTTTGGCTTGCCGGCATGAGCTTCTTTGATGCTATAAGTCATAGCTTCTCTACTATTGCGATTGGTGGCTTCTCGACTCACGACGCGAGTATGGGCTATTTCAACAGTCCGGCTATCAACATGATTACGGTCGTGTTCCTTCTTATCTCTGCGTGTAACTATTCGCTTCACTTTGCGGCCTTTGCTTCGGGTGGTGTGCATCCTAAGTATTACTGGAAAGATCCTGAGTTCCGCGCCTTTATCTTTATTCAAGCAGTCTTGTTCTTAGTTTGTTTCTTATTACTGCTTAATCACCACTCTTATGACTCGTATTACGATGCCTTTGATCAAGCCTTGTTCCAAACGGTATCTATATCGACGACCGCAGGCTTCACTACCACTGGTTTTTCTGAGTGGCCGTTATTCTTACCTGTGCTGCTTCTGTTCTCTTCTTTTATAGGTGGCTGTGCAGGTTCAACGGGCGGTGGTATGAAAGTCATTCGAATCTTATTGCTTACTTTGCAAGGTGCTCGTGAAATGAAGCGTCTTGTTCACCCGCGCGCTGTCTATACCATCAAGGTTGGCGGTTCTGCGTTACCACAACGTGTTGTTGATGCGGTTTGGGGCTTCTTCTCTGCATACGCATTGGTTTTTGTGGTTTGTATGTTGGCTCTTATTGCTACTGGGATGGATGAGCTGAGTGCTTTCTCTGCCGTAGCGGCAACATTGAATAACCTTGGCCCGGGCTTAGGTGAAGTGGCAATGCACTTCGGCGATGTGAATGATAAGGCTAAATGGGTGTTGATAGTATCTATGCTGTTTGGTCGTTTAGAGATATTCACCTTATTAATTTTATTGACCCCTACGTTTTGGCGTAGCTAAGGACAACATTGTGGCAAAAGCTCTATTTTTGTATTCAAGCCGTGAAGGGCAAACCAAGAAGATCTTGAACTATATAAAAGAAGAAATGAATGAGTTCGAATGTGAGCTTCAAGATCTGCACACTGTTAGTAATGTCGACTTTGCTCAATACGACAGAGTGTTGATTGGTGCATCTATTCGTTATGGTCACCTTAATAAGAAGCTATATAAGTTCATTGATGCCAACCTTGCTCAGTTGCAATCCAATAAGGTTGCCTTCTTCTGCGTTAACTTAACGGCTCGTAAAGAAGACCAAGGTAAAGACACCCCTGAAGGTAGTGCCTATATTAAGAAGTTTCTTCTTAAGTCACCATGGCAGCCGACTCTAATCGGTGTATTCGCGGGTGCTCTCTATTACCCTCGTTATAACTGGTTCGATAAAACCATGATTCGCTTCATTATGAATATGACAGGCGGAGAAACGGACACAACCAAGGAAGTTGAGTATACGAACTGGGAAAAAGTCTCTTTATTCTCTAAGAAATTGCAAGAGATGTAAGAGAAAAGCCTACTTTTGAGGCGTTTTGTGCTCTTTTTAATCGAACGAATAAAAAAACGAGAAAAACTTCAAAAAGGGCTTGCCAGTGTGATCGAAATCTCTATAATGCGACCTCGTTGAAACGGGAAGGCTTCGTAAGAAACCAAAACGAATCAGCAGGTCAAATTAGCCAAGCTAAGCGCTTGAAAAAAGTTTTGAAAATAGTGGTTGACACTAAAACTTAAATCGCTAAAATGGCCGTCCGATTTGAGCGAAGCTCAAAAAGGAAAAGCTCTTTAACAATTTAAACCTATCAATCTGTGTGGGCACTCGTTGATGAATATCAAAACGTTATTACTTAGGTAGTAACAGTTACTTCGGTAACAAACTTGATTTCAATGAACTGAGTGACCAATACAAAATTAAGTTTACTTAATTTTGGCACAGTCAATTCATTACCATTCTGTTGGAATGGTAATAGCTTTAGAATTACATGTTCATGTTTACATGAATATTAGTTTTGAAGTCAGTATTCGTTGAGTCACAAAATCTTAAATTGAAGAGTTTGATCATGGCTCAGATTGAACGCTGGCGGCAGGCCTAACACATGCAAGTCGAGCGGAAACGACACTAACAATCCTTCGGGTGCGTTAATGGGCGTCGAGCGGCGGACGGGTGAGTAATGCCTAGGAAATTGCCTTGATGTGGGGGATAACCATTGGAAACGATGGCTAATACCGCATAATGCCTACGGGCCAAAGAGGGGGATCTTCGGACCTCTCGCGTCAAGATATGCCTAGGTGGGATTAGCTAGTTGGTGAGGTAATGGCTCACCAAGGCGACGATCCCTAGCTGGTCTGAGAGGATGATCAGCCACACTGGAACTGAGACACGGTCCAGACTCCTACGGGAGGCAGCAGTGGGGAATATTGCACAATGGGCGAAAGCCTGATGCAGCCATGCCGCGTGTATGAAGAAGGCCTTCGGGTTGTAAAGTACTTTCAGTTGTGAGGAAGGGGGTAACGTTAATAGCGTTATCTCTTGACGTTAGCAACAGAAGAAGCACCGGCTAACTCCGTGCCAGCAGCCGCGGTAATACGGAGGGTGCGAGCGTTAATCGGAATTACTGGGCGTAAAGCGCATGCAGGTGGTTCATTAAGTCAGATGTGAAAGCCCGGGGCTCAACCTCGGAACTGCATTTGAAACTGGTGAACTAGAGTGCTGTAGAGGGGGGTAGAATTTCAGGTGTAGCGGTGAAATGCGTAGAGATCTGAAGGAATACCAGTGGCGAAGGCGGCCCCCTGGACAGACACTGACACTCAGATGCGAAAGCGTGGGGAGCAAACAGGATTAGATACCCTGGTAGTCCACGCCGTAAACGATGTCTACTTGGAGGTTGTGGCCTTGAGCCGTGGCTTTCGGAGCTAACGCGTTAAGTAGACCGCCTGGGGAGTACGGTCGCAAGATTAAAACTCAAATGAATTGACGGGGGCCCGCACAAGCGGTGGAGCATGTGGTTTAATTCGATGCAACGCGAAGAACCTTACCTACTCTTGACATCCAGAGAAGCCAGCGGAGACGCAGGTGTGCCTTCGGGAACTCTGAGACAGGTGCTGCATGGCTGTCGTCAGCTCGTGTTGTGAAATGTTGGGTTAAGTCCCGCAACGAGCGCAACCCTTATCCTTGTTTGCCAGCGAGTAATGTCGGGAACTCCAGGGAGACTGCCGGTGATAAACCGGAGGAAGGTGGGGACGACGTCAAGTCATCATGGCCCTTACGAGTAGGGCTACACACGTGCTACAATGGCGCATACAGAGGGCAGCAAGCTAGCGATAGTGAGCGAATCCCAAAAAGTGCGTCGTAGTCCGGATTGGAGTCTGCAACTCGACTCCATGAAGTCGGAATCGCTAGTAATCGTGAATCAGAATGTCACGGTGAATACGTTCCCGGGCCTTGTACACACCGCCCGTCACACCATGGGAGTGGGCTGCAAAAGAAGTGGGTAGTTTAACCTTTCGGGGAGGACGCTCACCACTTTGTGGTTCATGACTGGGGTGAAGTCGTAACAAGGTAGCCCTAGGGGAACCTGGGGCTGGATCACCTCCTTATACGAAGATACCACGATGAGTGTCCACACAGATTGATTAGGTTTAGAAAAGCAAAGAGATGAAGAACTCCCAAGTTCTTCGAAGTTTGTTTCTACTTTTAAAGTGGAGATAAATTGCAGTGTCCCGTTCGTCTAGAGGCCTAGGACACCGCCCTTTCACGGCGGTAACAGGGGTTCGACTCCCCTACGGGATACCATTGGGTCGTTAGCTCAGTTGGTAGAGCAGTTGACTTTTAATCAATTGGTCGCAGGTTCGAATCCTGCACGACCCACCATTTCCTCCCAAGGAAATAAAAATATGGGGCTATAGCTCAGCTGGGAGAGCGCCTGCCTTGCACGCAGGAGGTCTGCGGTTCGATCCCGCATAGCTCCACCATTCTTTCTCCATGAAGGAATTAAAACTATCATGGGCGATTAGCTCAGTTGGGAGAGCACCTGCCTTACAAGCAGGGGGTCACTGGTTCGAGCCCGGTATCGCCCACCATCTTTAAGCATTCTCGTAAGAGAGTATTTAAAAATGGTTTTGAAAGTTTAAAACTTGAAAAACTCTTGCTCTTTAACAATTTGGAAAGCTGACTGATTTGATTACTTACGAGTAATTCAATCAAATTTAAAAGTTCTCAATGTTTATCTTTCATTAGATAAACACAACAAACACATTCAAGTGTCTTGTATTCGAATCAATGTTTACATTGATTCACAATTGAGTCCGGCAAACAGTTATCAAGAATTAACCCTTCTTGATGACAACCAAAAACCTTGGTTAGTTGCCATACGCTAAGACCCTTTCGGGTTGTATGGTTAAGTGACTAAGCGTACACGGTGGATGCCTTGGCAGTCAGAGGCGATGAAAGGCGTAATAACTTGCGATAAGCCCAGATTAGGTAGTAATAACCTTTTGAGTCTGGGATTCCTGAATGGGGAAACCCACTTACATAAGTAAGTATCCTGTTGTGAATACATAGCAACAGGAGGCAAACCGGGGGAACTGAAACATCTAAGTACCCCGAGGAAGAGAAATCAACCGAGATTCCGAAAGTAGCGGCGAGCGAAATTGGATTAGCCCTTAAGCTTTTAATGAGACAGATGAAGGCTCTGGAAAGTGCCGCAATAAAGGGTGATAGCCCCGTAATCGACATCTCATAATCAGTGAAAACGAGTAGGGCGGGACACGTGATATCCTGTCTGAATATGGGGGGACCATCCTCCAAGGCTAAATACTACTGACTGACCGATAGTGAACCAGTACCGTGAGGGAAAGGCGAAAAGAACCCCTGTGAGGGGAGTGAAATAGAACCTGAAACCGTGTACGTACAAGCAGTAGGAGCACCTTCGTGGTGTGACTGCGTACCTTTTGTATAATGGGTCAGCGACTTAATTTTAGTAGCAAGGTTAACCGTTTAGGGGAGCCGTAGGGAAACCGAGTCTTAACTGGGCGTACAGTTGCTAGGATTAGACCCGAAACCAGGTGATCTAGCCATGGGCAGGTTGAAGGTTGAGTAACATCAACTGGAGGACCGAACCGACTAATGTTGAAAAATTAGCGGATGACTTGTGGCTAGGGGTGAAAGGCCAATCAAACCTGGAGATAGCTGGTTCTCCCCGAAAGCTATTTAGGTAGCGCCTCGGACGAATACTACTGGGGGTAGAGCACTGTTAAGGCTAGGGGGTCATCCCGACTTACCAACCCTTTGCAAACTCCGAATACCAGTAAGTACTATCCGGGAGACACACGGCGGGTGCTAACGTCCGTCGTGGAGAGGGAAACAACCCAGACCGCCAGCTAAGGTCCCAAAGTATAGCTAAGTGGGAAACGATGTGGGAAGGCTCAGACAGCCAGGATGTTGGCTTAGAAGCAGCCATCATTTAAAGAAAGCGTAATAGCTCACTGGTCGAGTCGGCCTGCGCGGAAGATGTAACGGGGCTAAGCTATACACCGAAGCTGCGGCTACGTACCTTAGGGTATGTGGGGTAGGGGAGCGTTCTGTAAGCCGTTGAAGGTGGTCTGTAAGGGCTGCTGGAGGTATCAGAAGTGCGAATGCTGACATGAGTAACGATAAAGGGAGTGAAAAACTCCCTCGCCGGAAGACCAAGGGTTCCTGTCCAACGTTAATCGGGGCAGGGTAAGTCGACTCCTAAGGCGAGGCCGAAAGGCGTAGTCGATGGGAAACGGGTTAATATTCCCGTACTTCTTACAATTGCGATGGGGGGACGGAGAAGGCTAGGTGGGCCTGGCGACGGTTGTCCAGGTTCAAGTACGTAGGCGGAAAGTTTAGGTAAATCCGGACTTTCATTAACGCTGAGATACGATGTCGAGCTACTACGGTAGTGAAGTCATTGATGCCATGCTTCCAGGAAAAGCCTCTAAGCTTCAGATTGTAAGGAATCGTACCCCAAACCGACACAGGTGGTCGGGTAGAGAATACCAAGGCGCTTGAGAGAACTCGGGTGAAGGAACTAGGCAAAATGGTACCGTAACTTCGGGAGAAGGTACGCTCTTATCAGTGAAGTCCCTTGCGGATGGAGCAGACGAGAGTCGCAGATACCAGGTGGCTGCAACTGTTTATTAAAAACACAGCACTGTGCAAAATCGTAAGATGACGTATACGGTGTGACGCCTGCCCGGTGCCGGAAGGTTAATTGATGGGGTTAGTCTTCGGACGAAGCTCTTGATCGAAGCCCCGGTAAACGGCGGCCGTAACTATAACGGTCCTAAGGTAGCGAAATTCCTTGTCGGGTAAGTTCCGACCTGCACGAATGGCGTAATGATGGCCACGCTGTCTCCACCCGAGACTCAGTGAAATTGAAATCGCTGTGAAGATGCAGTGTACCCGCGGCTAGACGGAAAGACCCCGTGAACCTTTACTACAGCTTGGCACTGAACATTGAACCTACATGTGTAGGATAGGTGGGAGACTATGAAATTGCGTCGCTAGATGTGATGGAGTCGTCCTTGAAATACCACCCTTGTAGTTTTGATGTTCTAACGTTGGTCCCTGAATCGGGATTACGGACAGTGCCTGGTGGGTAGTTTGACTGGGGCGGTCTCCTCCCAAAGAGTAACGGAGGAGCACGAAGGTGGGCTAAACACGGTTGGACATCGTGTGGTTAGTGCAATGGCATAAGCCCGCTTGACTGCGAGAATGACAATTCGAGCAGGTGCGAAAGCAGGTCATAGTGATCCGGTGGTTCTGAATGGAAGGGCCATCGCTCAACGGATAAAAGGTACTCCGGGGATAACAGGCTGATACCGCCCAAGAGTTCATATCGACGGCGGTGTTTGGCACCTCGATGTCGGCTCATCACATCCTGGGGCTGAAGTCGGTCCCAAGGGTATGGCTGTTCGCCATTTAAAGTGGTACGCGAGCTGGGTTTAGAACGTCGTGAGACAGTTCGGTCCCTATCTGCCGTGGGCGTTGGAAAATTGAAAGGGGCTGCTCCTAGTACGAGAGGACCGGAGTGGACGAACCTCTGGTGTTCGGGTTGTCATGCCAATGGCATTGCCCGGTAGCTAAGTTCGGAATCGATAACCGCTGAAAGCATCTAAGCGGGAAGCGAGCCTTGAGATGAGTTTTCCCTGGCACTATAAGTGTCCTAAAGGGTTGTCGTAGACTACGACGTTGATAGGCAGGGTGTGTAAGTGCTGCGAGGCATTGAGCTAACCTGTACTAATTGCCCGTGAGGCTTAACCATACAACACCCAAGGGGTTTTGTGGACTCAGATGTACCAGACCTTGAATGCGTTTGAAGAGAAATACTTTTAGATAAGCTTTCCGAATTTTAAAATTTGCTTGGCGACCATAGCATTGTGGACCCACCTGATTCCATGCCGAACTCAGAAGTGAAACACAATAGCGCCGATGGTAGTGTGGGGTTTCCCCATGTGAGAGTAGGACATCGCCAGGCTTTAAATATCGTTACTTGCATTAGCAATTAACAACATCATTAGTGTACTAATCTATTGATGACAATTTGTTGGAGGGATGGCTGAGTGGTCGAAAGCACCGGTCTTGAAAACCGGCAACCGTTAATAGCGGTTCTAGGGTTCAAATCCCTATCCCTCCACCACCATTGAAAAGCCCGCTGAGAAATCAGCGGGCTTTTTTCATATTTGTCGTTTAGAAAAACAAAAAAGAGCACTAACGTGCTCTTTATCTGTGACTCCACACTTGCTTGTTATCACTTATAGATAACTAGTCTTGAAGGTATTTACCTTCAGCTACCTGCCAAAATGCTCTAATTAACGGATTTTCTAACTGTGATCGCTTACAGCACACTCCCAATTCAAACGGCTTGATTGGCTCTATTTTTAAGCGGTCGACTTTATCTCTCACAGGGCTGTTGTTGATTACAACGTCTGGCGCGATACCAACCCCACAACCAAGAGCAACCATACTTACGATCGCTTCATGACCTGATACCTGAGCGTAAATGTTGGGCTTTATCTTCATCTTTTTGAACCACGCGTTCGCACGTTCTCGTGCAGTACCAGCTTCTGGGATGATAAAAGGCACTTCATTCCAGTTTGGTTTATCTGATTGCAGCTGCTGGCTAAAACTACTCACACCGGATGGGATGATGACTGACAGTGGTATATCGCTGATGGTTTCAAATTCTAACCTTGAAGGGAGAATGTCTGGCTTCGCTGAGATAGCAATATCTGCTTCATCATTTAAAATCTTGTCGATGGATTGAGCCGGATCGCCTGTAGAGAGCTTAAATTCAATGTACGGATGAATAGCTCTGAATTCGGTTATGAGCTCAGGTAGGTGGCTGTAACTAGCCGTTACCGAACAAAATATGCGAATTTCACCTTTAAGTTCTTGCTCACCACCTTTCAGGTGAAGATTGTATTGCTGCCACTCTCCAACGATGCTTAATGCTACTGGCAATAGGTGCTTTCCTGCTGGAGTGAGATCAACACTGCGGTTATCTCTGATAAGCAATTCTTGCCCCGTTTCTTCTTCAAGCTTTTGTACCTGACGACTAAGTGCTGAAGGACTGACGTGCATAGCAGCAGCGGTTTTGCTGAAACTCTTGCTGTCACATAAATGTATAAATAATTGTAGAGATTTTATGTTCATGTTTTGCGATCGTTTCCATGTTGCATTTATTGCAATAACTAATTGTGAATATATCACTTTCAGCAACGGAGTGTCTGTTTTAGTATGAAGTCATTCGATAGAGAGATATCGACCTTACGGACTTATTTTTAAAGGAGTGCCCTAGAATGGCTAACTATTTCAATACATTAAACCTTCGTGAACAACTAGACCAATTAGGTCGTTGCCGTTTCATGGATCGTGAAGAATTCACGACAGAAGCTGAATATCTTGAAGGTAAGAAAATCGTAATTGTTGGTTGTGGTGCTCAAGGCCTAAACCAAGGTCTGAACATGCGTGATTCTGGCCTAGACGTATCTTACGCTCTACGCCAAGCGGCAATTGATGAAAAGCGTCAATCATTCAAAAACGCTGATGAAAACGGCTTTGTTGTGGGTAGCTACGAAACGCTAATCCCTCAAGCAGATCTAGTTATCAACCTTACTCCAGACAAGCAACATACAAACGTTGTTGAAACAGTAATGCCTCTAATGAAGCAAGGCGCTGCTCTTGGTTACTCTCACGGCTTTAACGTTGTTGAAGAAGGCATGCAATTACGTGCTGACCTTACTGTAGTAATGGTTGCACCTAAGTGTCCAGGTTCTGAAGTTCGCGAAGAGTACAAGCGTGGCTTCGGTGTTCCAACACTGATCGCTGTTCACCCAGAAAATGACCCTAAAGGCGAAGGCTGGGATATCGCTAAAGCTTGGGCTGCAGGTACTGGTGGTCACCGTGCAGGTTGCCTAGAGTCTTCATTCGTAGCTGAAGTTAAATCTGACCTTATGGGTGAGCAAACAATTCTATGTGGCATGCTACAAGCCGGCTCTATCGTATCTTACGAGAAGATGATTGCTGATGGCATCGAACCTGGCTACGCAGGTAAACTTCTACAATACGGTTGGGAAACGATTACTGAAGCACTTAAGTTCGGTGGCGTAACTCACATGATGGACCGTCTATCTAACCCAGCTAAAGTTAAAGCGTTTGAGCTTTCTGAAGAGCTTAAAGACCTAATGCGTCCGCTTTACAACAAGCACATGGATGACATCATCTCTGGTCACTTCTCTAGCACTATGATGGCTGACTGGGCGAACGATGACGTGAACCTACTAGGCTGGCGTGAAGAGACAGGTGAAACTGCATTCGAAAACTACCCAACTTCTGACGTAGAAATCTCAGAGCAAGAGTACTTCGATAACGGTATCCTAATGGTTGCTATGGTTCGTGCCGGTGTTGAGCTAGCATTCGAAGCTATGACTGCATCTGGTATCATCGATGAGTCTGCTTACTACGAATCTCTACATGAGCTTCCACTAATCGCAAACACAGTTGCTCGTAAGCGTCTTTACGAAATGAACGTTGTAATCTCAGATACTGCTGAGTACGGTAACTACCTATTCGCTAACGTAGCCACACCGCTACTACGTGAGAAGTTTATGCCTTCAGTAGCAACTGACGTAATCGGCCGCGGTCTAGGTGAAACATCTAACCAAGTTGATAACGCTAAGCTAATTGAAGTAAACGAAGCTATCCGTAACCACCCTGTAGAGTACATTGGTGAAGAGCTACGTAGCTACATGAGCGACATGAAGCGTATCGCTGTAGGCGGTTAATTAGTCGCTTAGATACTGATAAATTTGCAGAAAAAGCGAAGCAGTATCACTAACTCCTTACAGGTTGGAGTTATAAATAAGCAACACAACATCTAATGAAAAGGCTTGGTCGCCGTTGACCAAGCCTTTTTGCTTTTAGTAACAAAGTCTTAAAAATCAATCAAATGAACATTGTTTGATCAGTCTTCGTCGACTTTCAGTTCTTGATTGATCTTCAGAAATGCAAAAGGGTTGGTGCTTTCACACCAACCCTTTCAGTTTTCTTGCTTTACGCTTACTTGTCGGCAATCTTTGCTTCTAAGTCCGTTAGCTTTTGTTCCATTTCAGTCAGCTTTTGGCGAGTGCGCAGTAGTACTTGTGTTTGAACATCAAATTCTTCACGGCTTACAACGTCTAGCTTGTTCAGTTGGCCTTGGATAACCTGACGAACTTTTTGATCTACGTCTGAACCAAGCTCTTTTACTGGTTGAGGCATAGAATCGTGGATCTGCTTAGCAATCTGCTCTAGTTTTTTTGGATCAAACATATCAATTAAAACTCCTGAATATTTACCACTATTCTATTTAATCACACTTGAGATGTCGCCTATGGCGTATAAAAAAAGGCCACCGAAGTAGCCTTTTTATTGTTAATACGACTTAGCGATTACTTATTATCAGCTAATTCTCTGTGCGCCGCTTTTGCTTCATCGACGCGAGCTAGCTTTTCTAGGTCTTTGTCTTCCACAAATACAGGTAGAGGTTTGTGTTTTTCAGCCAAGTAGCTGTAAATCACAGGCAGTACAAATAGCGTGAAGATAGTACCAATCGCTAGACCTGCAACGATTACGATACCAATACTGAAACGCTGAGCTGCACCCGCACCACTTGCGTACATCAGTGGGATTAGACCCGCGATCATCGCAGCCGTTGTCATCAGGATTGGACGAAGACGAACCTTCGCCGCTTCCATTACCGCTTCAATACGAGTCTTGTGATTGTGTAGCTGTTCTTCTTTCGCTACCTCACAGATCAAGATACCGTGCTTGGTAATCAAGCCGACCAAGGTGATCAAACCAACTTGCGAGTAGATGTTCATCGTCGCCGCACCCCAAGCCAGAGCTATTAGGGCACCACAAATCGCCAGTGGTACAGATACCATGATAACCAGTGGATCTTTTAGAGATTCAAACTGAATCGCCAATACCAAGAAGATGATAGCCAACGCTAAACCAAAGGTCGCGTAAAGTGCGCTACCTTCTGTTACGTATTGGCGTGCTTCACCCATGTAGTCATGGTTATAGCCACTTGGAAGCTTATTGGCAGCTGTGTCTTCAAACCACGCAATTGCATCACCCATTGCAGCGCCTGGAGCCGGTACCGCACCAATCGTAGCCGAGTTCAATTGGTTGAAGTGAGGAAGAGAGCGAGGCTCAGCCACAACATCAATCGTGATTAAACTGCCTAGAGGAATTGCTTTACCATCTGCGCCACGAACATAGTAGTTGTTCATCGATTCAGGGTTTAGACGGAACTTACGTTCAACTTGAGGGATAACCTCGTAAGAACGACCATTCAAGTCGATACGGTTTACGTAACCATCAGACATCATAGTACCTAGAGTGATACCGATATCTTGCATCGTCACGCCGTAAGCACCCGCTTTGTCTTTGTCGATATGGATCTTCATCGTTGCTGAGTCGTAATTCAAATCAAGATCTGAATAAACGAACAGCGGGTTTGTCGATACTTCGGCTAAGATCTCTGTCGTGATTTGGAATAGGCTCTCGAAGCTGTTCGGTGTTGTAATAACAAACTGAACAGGAAGGCCTGAACCTGCACCTGGAAGTTCTGGCATTTGGAAGGCTGTTACGGCCATACCAGGAACATCTTTCACCAAGTTACCAACACGGTTTGCTACTTCAGACTGGCTTGCTTCACGCTCACTCCATGGAACCATTGATGCGATACCAAAAGCTTGGTTTGCATTAGGAACACCTGTAAACACCTGCGCATACGCTACTTCTGGCTGATCAGACAGAAGGCTGTTTACGTCATTCATGGTGTTTTGCATGTAGTCCAAGTTCGCATTCGAAGGTGCTGTACCCATCAACATGATTACACCTTTATCTTCTGAAGGCGCTAACTCACTAGGGATGAACTTGAACAACAACGGCAAGCTTGCAAATACGATAACAGCAAAGCCAATGAATACTGGACGATGTTGCATTACCGCGCCAAGCATACGCTCATAACGGTTAGTCATACCATCCAGTACACTATGTACTTTCTTTTCAAACTTGCTCGGCTCAGCGTGAGCTTTGAGCATTTTTGAACACATCATTGGTGATAACGTCAATGCCACAATGCCCGATACAAAAACAGCACCGGCCAGAGTTAACGCAAACTCTTTAAATAGTGAGCCTGTGATACCACCCATCATTGCGATCGGTGCGTAAACCGCGCCTAGCGTTAGCGTCATTGCGATAACGGGTACTGCAATTTCACGAGTACCGATGATGGCAGCTCGGAAAGGAGACTCCCCTAATTTTATATGCCGGTCGACGTTTTCCAATACAACGATGGCATCATCAACTACTAAGCCGATAGCCAGTACCATTGCCAGTAGCGTCATTAGGTTCCAAGAGAAGCCCATCGCCTGCATTACCATAGCCACACCAATTAGAGACAGTGGGATAGTAACGATCGGGATAAGAACCGCACGGAATGAACCTAAGAACAAAGTAATTACGACCAGTACAATTAATGCCGCTTCAAGAATGGTTTTAATAACCTCTTGAATGGATTCATTAATCGCAATAGTCGAGTCATACATGATATTCATCGAGATGTTACTTGGAAGGTTCTTCTCTAATTGAGGTAGAAGCTCAAGGACATCAGCGGCAATGTTGATAGGGTTCGCACTTGGTGCCGCGTTAATTGCTGCAACAACCGCTTCCTTACCGTTTGCACTCGCTCGGTAAATATCGTGGCTTTTTTCTAAAGAAACCTTAGCGATGTCAGACAGGCGAATAATTTCACCCTCACCACTTTTAACGACTAAGTTCTCTAGCTCTTCAGTGTTTGATACTTGCGTATCGGCACTGCCGTTATAAAGAACGAATTCGCCAGTAGCTTGACCTGTCGCTGATTGGTAGTTGTTGGCATCCAATACCGACATAACATCAGTAGCGGTGAGGTTAACAGCTGCCATTTTTGATGGATCTAGCCATACGCGCAGTGCGTATTTCATACCACCATATAGGTCGACTTTAGATACACCATTTACCGTAAATAGCTGCGGGTTGATTACACGCTCTAGATAATCGGTAATTTGGCTTGATACGAGCTCATCACTGGTAAAACCAATATAAAGTACCGCGGTCGTTGAACCGGTCGACATAGTTACGGTTGGATCTTCGGCTTCTTTTGGAAGCTGAGAACGCACCGAGTTTGTCTTGGCCAGTATGTCAGACAGTGCCGCATTCGGGTCGGTGTTCAACTTCATGTTTACGGTAATAGTAGAACTACCAAGTACAGAAGAAGAAGTCATATAGTCGATATTATCCGCTTGAGCCACAGCTTGTTCGAGGGGCTGGGTGATAAAGCCTTGGATAAGATCGGCACTTGCACCGTAGTAACTCGTGGTTACGGTTACGACGGTATTCGTCATTTCAGGGTATTCACGCACCTGCATTTTGAAGATTGCTTGTAAGCCAAGCAGAGCAATCAAAAAGCTGATGGATACCGCTAGAACTGGACGTTTAATAAAAACATCAGTAAAGCGCATTGTGCCTCCAGTTACAGCTTAGGTGTTTCAGATGGTGGAGTGATTGCATCACTTTCAACAACCTTAACTTTGGCACCGTTACTTAGACGTACTTGGCCAGAAGTTACAACCGTATCGCCGGCTTTAACGCCTTCAAGGATGTGTGCAATCTCAGCGGTACGCTCACCTACTTTTACAACATGTTGAGCAACACGTTGAACGCCGTCTTCTTCCGTCAGGATGTAAACATTGTCACCATATAGAGTGAAAGTAATCGCTGTTTGAGGCAACGTTACTTGGTTCTCTAGCTTAGGCAGAATGATGTTAGCACGCGCAAACATGCCGCTACGAAGCTTGCCATCATTGTTTGGAATGTCTGCTTGAACTTGAATAAGACCACTTTGGATACTTACTGCGGGTTCAATGGCACTGATAGAGCCTTCAAACGGTTTCTCTGGGTAAGCATCAACAAAGATGTCGATAGCCTGACCAACATTGATACGAGAGATATCTGTTTGAGATACAGTAAAGCGTAGGCGCATCACGCTGGTATCTTCTAAACGAACGATATCTGTACCTGATTGCAGGTATTGACCAAGGTACACGTTACGAATACCCACTTTGCCATCGAAAGGAGCACGAATTTCACGGCGTTCGATAGATGCTTTTAGGCTTTCAATATCAGCAGACAGAGAGTAGTAATTTGCTTCTGCTTCATCGTATGCTTCTTTTGAAATAGAACCTTTCTTATACAGGCCTTGGTAGCGTTTGTATTTTGCTTTTGCCGCAGGCAGGCGAGCTTCAGAACTCTTTAGATTTGCCTTTTCTACGCCAGAATCAAGACGAACAAGAAGTTGGTCATTTTTAACATCAGTACCAGAACCAAAAGAGATTTGGTCAATAACACCGCTGGTTTCATTTGCTAGCGTGACACCTTGGTTAGGTTCGATGAAGCCGATAGCTTCAATTACTGGAACCCAGTCGATCGGCTGAACTTCAGTAACCGTTACTGGAAACTCTGGTTCAGGGCGGTTGGCCATATACTCAGCAATTTTTTGTTGTTTGAACATGTTGAACCCAATAACGCTGCCGAAAAGAAGTACAGCGATGAGTAACATGAAGAAAGTCCACTTTTTCATTATGGTCAAAACTCCGATCTAGTGTTTAATTATTGCATCCCAACTGGCTTCTATTGCAGATTCTAGTTCTGCCTCGTCGAGTTGGTAAAATCCTAAAGAATGCTTTCGCGCTAGAGATACACTAGCCGCTAAGCTCAAGCCGCTTAATACTTCATTATCAAGTGGTTTAAACAGTCCTTGCTCTTTACCCTCATTAAATAGCAGCTCAACTTGGGCAAACATTTTACGTTCTAGTTCCCTGAAGTTTAGGCTATTTGTGATGGGCAGTGAGTCATATTGAACCCGATTTTTTATCGCGGCTAAGTTCGTTCCCGCTAAGTTCCATATGTTCAACCACATAGTACGGTAGCGTTGTTTAATTGGATCCGAATCATCAACCCCTTCTTGAACAGCATCTGCTACTCGTTGAGTCACGAGCACTCGAACATCATCTATCAAGTGGTCTTTATCGTCGAAGTAGCGGTAGATAGTGCCTGCAGCAACTCCCGCCTCTTTGGCTAATTTTTGCATTGAAAGGCCTTGAAAGCCGACCTCCGCAATGAGCTTTTCAGCGGCAGAAAGTATTTGTTGGCGTTTATCCTGAGGTGCATGAGTTGTCATTATTCCATCACCAGTGAATGAACGTTCATTCATTATAGCCCAAGAACCATACACATGTGCAACAAAGTTTTACACAAGTCGCGTAAAAATCTTGTATAAGAGAACGTAGCATTCGTGGTGTTGCAGCATTATTATAGGCGCGCAATTGAATTCGCCCCTCTAGACCAAATTGAGAATCAAATGAGACTGAACCCAAGACAAGATGAAGCCGTGAAGTATGTTTCTGGTCCCTGCTTAGTATTAGCGGGCGCTGGATCGGGTAAAACACGTGTTATCACCAACAAGATTGCTTACTTGGTTCAAGAGTGTGGCTACAAGGCTCGTAATATTGCAGCGGTAACCTTTACCAATAAAGCGGCACGCGAGATGAAAGAGCGTGTGGGTCAAACTCTGGGTAAAGGTGAATCTAAAGGTCTAATCGTTTCAACGTTCCATACCATGGGTTTAACTATCATTCGCCGAGAATACAAAGCGCTGGGTTTGAAAGCGGGCTTCTCGTTATTTGATGACCAAGATCAGTTAGCTCTACTTAAAGAACTAACTGAAACACAGATCGATGGTGATAAGGATCTGCTGCGTTCTTTGATGAGTACCATCTCAAATTGGAAGAATGACATGCTGACGCCAGATCAAGCGAAAGCAAGAGCTCAAGGTGAACAAGAACAGTTGTTTGCATTCTGTTTTGAGATGTATCAGAAACAGATGAAAGCCTATAACGCACTCGATTTTGATGATCTGATTGCGATGCCAGTATTGTTACTGAAAACCAATCAAGAAGTGCGTGAACGCTGGCAGTCTCGTATTCGTTATTTGCTGGTCGATGAATATCAAGATACCAACACTAGCCAATATGAGTTGGTTCGTTTACTGGTGGGAGAACGTGGTCGTTTGACGGTCGTAGGTGATGATGATCAATCTATTTACTCATGGCGTGGCGCAAAACCACAAAACTTGGTTTTGCTAGGTGAGGATTACCCGAACCTACGCTTGATCAAACTAGAGCAAAACTACCGCTCGACCAGTCGAATTTTGCGAGCAGCGAACATCTTGATCGCCAACAATCCGCACGTCTATGAGAAGTCACTGTTCTCTGAGATCCCAGATGGTGAAAAGCTCAAGGTATTAAATGCTAAGAATGAAGAGCATGAAGCAGAGCGTATTACCGGTGAGATCATCGCCCACAAGTTTTTGAATCGCACAGAATACAAAGATTACGCAGTGCTTTACCGAGGTAACCACCAATCTCGCTTGATTGAAAAAGCCTTGATGCAGAACCGTGTGCCTTACAAAATCTCAGGCGGTACATCCTTTTTCGCCAGAGCAGAAATTAAAGACATCATGGCTTACCTACGTGTGTTGGTGAATCCTGATGATGACAACGCCTTTTTGCGTATTGTAAACACACCACGTCGTGAGATCGGCCCAGTTACGCTTGAAAAATTAGGCAGCTACGCCAACATGCGCGGTAAAAGCCTGTTTGAAGCCAGCTTCGAAATGGGCTTAGAGCAAACTCTGACGGGCCGGGGTTTGGAAAACCTGCGTCGTTTCAGCGATTGGATTGTTCGTATCTCGGATAATGCAGAGCGTGGTAATACAGTTGAGGCGGTTCGCTCTTTGGTTCGTGACATTAATTACGAAGATTGGCTCTACGAAACCTCTCCAAGCCCGAAAGCCGCTGAAATGCGAATGAAAAACGTGTCTGATCTCTATAGCTGGATTGTGGCCGACCTCGAAGGTGACAACTATGATAAAGAAGAGAAGACGCTACGAGAGGTTGTTCAACGTTTAACTTTACGCGACATGATGGAGCGCGGGGAAGATAATGACGATGCAGACCAAGTTCAACTAATGACATTGCACGCTTCGAAAGGCCTAGAGTTTCCGTATGTATTCTTGATGGGGGCCGAAGAGGGCATCTTGCCACACCAAACCAGTGTTGATGAAGGTAATGTAGAAGAAGAGCGTCGTCTTATGTATGTAGGGATTACGCGAGCGCAGAAAGAGCTGACTTTTACTAAGTGTCGTGAACGTCGTCAGTATGGTGAATTGATTAAGCCAACACAAAGCCGCTTCCTTGACGAGTTGCCGCATGATGATGTGGAGTGGGAAAGCGTTAAGAAACCACAATCCGCTGAAGAAAGAATGGAAAAAGGACAGGCACACATTGCTAATATTCGTGCGATGTTCAATAAGAAGTAATGCTCTGCTTTTATAGCACTATGTATAGAAGCCAATAAAAAAGGTGACCATGAGGTCACCTTTTTTGAATCTGGCATTTTTAATTACAGACCAGCAATCATGTGCTCGATAGCATCTTTGATTTCGTCGTCTGAACAGTCCATACATGAACCTTTCGCTGGCATTGCATTAAAGCCGTTGATTGCGTGGTTAGCTAGGATATCGCGACCTTGAGCAATACGAGGTCCCCAATCACCAGCATCACCTGTTTTAGGTGCGCCACTTACGCCAGATGCGTGACAAGCGATACAAAAGGTACCATAAACTGTTGCGCCATCACGAGGGCCTGTTGGTTCTGCGACTACTGGTTCGCTGCCGACTAGGTAAACTTGACCAACTGGTTTGATGCGTTCAGCAATTGCATCTTGCTCTGCTTCGCTAAGGCCTGAAGCCATTGCGCCAGTTGAAAAGGTTAAAACTGCGATGACAACGCTTAAAATTCGACGAGACATATCCATTAAACTCACTTTACATTCCCAAGGTAAGTACGTGCTTACCAATTTATAGTGTTGGAGGGTGTTTTGGCTTCACCAGCAAAGAGCAACTGTTAAACCAATGTAAATAATGGGTGATTATATCCCGATAAGTTGTTGCAATAAACAACAACTTATAAGCTGTGGCGGGTTGTAGTACTCAAATAAGGGGTTTATCACATATTAACTGTCGAAAAAGAGACCAAACAGAAAAAAAAGTTAAAAAAGTACTAGACGGCATTGGGTGATATACGTATTATTCCACTCCGCCGACAGGGCATGCGCCTGTAGCTCAGCTGGATAGAGCGTTGGCCTCCGGAGCCAAAGGCCGAAGGTTCGAATCCTTTCAGGCGCGCCATCCGGTCTCTTACTTCGGTAAGTGAGAAATTGGCAAAAAAGAAATAATGGTGGCTATAGCTCAGTTGGTAGAGCCCTGGATTGTGATTCCGGTGGTCGCGAGTTCGAATCTCGTTAGCCACCCCATTCTTTCTTTACAAAATATCGGTAGCTTCGGCTTCCAGTGTTGATTCATTATTCCCAAGAGTCGATACAAAATTAGTCGGTGAATAGCGCAGCTTGGTAGCGCATCTGGTTTGGGACCAGAGGGTCGGGGGTTCGAATCCCTCTTCACCGACCACTATTTCAATAATCGCTTGTTAAGCGGTTATATAAAAAATTAGTGGTGGCTATAGCTCAGTTGGTAGAGCCCTGGATTGTGATTCCGGTGGTCGCGAGTTCGAATCTCGTTAGCCACCCCATTAATTTTGGTAGCTTCTTTGAAGTTCCCAGTTTGAGAAATCAAACGAAACGTCTCGGTGAATAGCGCAGCTTGGTAGCGCATCTGGTTTGGGACCAGAGGGTCGGGGGTTCGAATCCCTCTTCACCGACCACCTTAAGAAGCCCCGTCAGAAATGACGGGGCTTTTTTACGTCTGGAATTTAGATAATTTGGTGCCAAGAGGGCCGTGGGCTGGATCGCCAGTCCGCAGGGAGCCCTGCCGCGCCTCTCTTAACCGACTATATTAAGAAGCCGAAGCCTCAGTCGAAAGGACTGGGGCTTTTTACGTTTGGAGTTTAGGTGGTTTGGGTTCAGAGAGCTGCGACTTGAATCGCCAGCTCGGCGGTTCGTCAAGCCACAGGAAGCGCTTCCGTGCCGAATCTCTCTTTATTTACCACAATAGAGGCTTCAGTCGAAAGGTTGAGATTTTTGACATCTGTCGTTGAAGTTATTCTTGATTTTGAATACTGATACCCTAAATATTTCAACGTCTTGCTTGATGTGGCCTTCATAAAATCCATCCTTTGTATCAGGAGAACTCTTACCTTCTTTCTAGATTATCGCGCCTTTCTAGAGGTGTCGGCTTTATTAAATGAGCTGATCGATATCTGATTTTATATAAAATTCACCGCCAATCATTCGACAAATTAATAGGTTTGGTCTAAAGATTTCTATGAAAAGTGAAATTTGACGTTAAATATGTTCTCTAAGGCCTGTATTTGACAGTTTTCTTTACATCAAGTCGCTCAAAATCGTCTCCATTTTAGTAAGTCTTTCGTTTCACTGGTTGGTATTCGCTGAAATGATGTTAGGGGTAATATATATGGTTAATATGCTTCTATCTGGTTGTTTTGTTTGCTTAAATGACAAAAATTAGCGTTTGTTTCTATAGTGTTAATTGTTTTTTGGAATAATTATTTGTTTTTAGTGACTGGTAGTGAGATCTGCTTTTAACCATAGTTTTAACTCTACAAGTAAGTGGTAGTAAGGGATTTGTGAGTATTTATTATCGACAATAGAATGTTGATTTTTATTACTATATGCTCTCTGGGTGAATAGTTATGTGGTGCTTTTGCTTGTTAAGCGTTTAATGTCGACTTTTTATCCTATTTTTGTTGCTTTTCTGTGAATTATTTGCCAAATTGTCAACCGTATAAAATATCAGAACAATATTCTGGTAAGAATGGATTCAATTTTGCAGACAGGGCAGAGAGCTGCCAAAGCAGTAGAGGTCTGGTAATGTCACTTTTAGAAGTAAAAAATCTTCGTATCGAATACCCATCTCGTCATGGAGTTCACGCAGCAGTAAAATCGCTTTCGTTCAACATTGAACGTGGTGAGATTGTTGGCGTTGTAGGGGAGTCTGGTGCCGGTAAATCAACAGTAGGCAATGCTGTGATCGATCTACTGAGCCCTCCTGGTCGCATTGCTAGCGGCGAGGTATTTTTGGATGGCGAAAAAGTCTCTGGCCTATCTCCTGAACAGATGCGTTCTGTTCGCGGCTCAAAGATTGGTTTTATCTTCCAAGACCCAATGACTTCTCTTAACCCTCTATTCACAGTAGAGCAGCAGTTAAAAGAAACGATTCATGCCAACATGAAGGTTTCGGATCAAGAAGCTTACCAACGCTCATTAGACTTGATGAACCAAGTTGGTATTCCGCAACCAGAAAACCGTTTAAAGCAGTACCCACACCAATTCTCTGGCGGTATGCGTCAGCGTGTTGTTATCGCGATCGCATTGGCCGGTGAACCTGACCTGATCATCGCCGATGAACCAACAACCGCTCTAGACGTATCTATCCAAGACCAAATCTTAGGCCTGATTCGCGATCTATGTATTAAGAAAAACGTAGGTTGTATGTTGGTAACCCACGATATGGGTGTTGTGTCTAACGTGACTGACCGTGTTGCGGTTATGTACCGTGGTGATTTAGTTGAGTTTGGCCCGACGGCGAAAGTCCTTGGTACTCCTGAACACCCTTACACGCACAGTCTTATCTCAGCGGTTCCGCGTTCAGATCGTAAACTCGATCGTTTCCCTCTTGTGAGTTACATCGAAGAAGCGCACGAGATGGAACCACTTGATGTGAAAAACCACTGGTTAGGTCAAAGCCAAGATCACCGTGATTACACTGGCCCGCTGTTGAATGTTGAAAACGTCAACTTACGCTTTACCACCAAGGATTCTTTCTTTGAGAGTCGTCGTGAGTACGTTCAGGCGTCAAACAATGTGAGCTTTGAAGTACACGAAGGTGAAACTTTTGGTCTTGTGGGTGAATCTGGTTCGGGTAAATCAACGATTGCTCGTGTGATTGCTGGCTTGTACGCACCCAACTCAGGCAAAGTGACCTTTGAAGGCATTGACCTTACTGGGCTTAAGTCTGAGAAAGAGCGTCGCCCAATGCGTCGCCAAATGCAGATGGTGTTCCAAAACCCATACACATCAATGAACCCTCGAATGAAGATCTTCGACATCATTGCTGAACCTATTCGATTCCATAAGCTTACGCGCAACGAGAATGAAACTCGTCAGATCGTTCACGACCTGCTAGAGCACGTTGGTTTAGGCAAGATGGCTGGAGTTAAATACCCACACGAATTCTCAGGTGGCCAACGTCAGCGTATTTCTATCGCTCGCGCCTTGGCAACTCGCCCACGTCTTCTGATTTGTGATGAACCTACGTCGGCGTTGGATGTGTCGGTACAGGCTCAGATTCTTAATCTATTAAAAGACTTACAAGACGAGCTCAACCTAACCATGCTGTTCATCAGTCACGATTTACCGGTTATTCGTCAAATGTGTGATCGTGTTGGTGTGATGCAAATGGGAGAACTATTGGAAGTAGCGCCAACAGAGCAGCTGTTCCAATCGCCTCAGCATGAATACAGCAAACACCTAATTTCTTTAATGCCTGAATTTACGGGTTTAAGAGAAGAAAAAGCAGTGGCAAAAGCCGCGATATAAAAATCAGCAGGCTGGAGTTTGGCTTGCTAAAAACAATAAACAGACGCAAATACAACAACTAGGGATCTGGATTCCCGCATGAAGGAGTTATGCAATGAAAACCATGAAAAGCAAATTAGCAGTAGCTTTAATGGCAGCTGGCCTAAGCTTTAGTGCAGCAGCAGCAGATATTACCGTTGGCTACGCAGCTGACCCAGTATCACTTGACCCGCACGAGCAGCTGTCTGGTGGCACACTGCAAATGTCTCACATGGTGTTTGACCCTCTAGTACGTTTCACTCAAGAGATGGATTTTGAAGGCCGCCTAGCATCTAGCTGGGAGCGTGTTGATGATACGACTTTCCGTTTTAATCTACGTAAAGGTGTGAAATTCCACTCTGGTAACGAACTGACTGCTGATGATGTTGTGTGGACTTTTGAACGTCTACAAGCTTCTCCAGACTTTAAGTCTATCTTCACGCCATACGAAAAAATGGTAAAAGTGGATGACTACACAGTTGAGCTAATATCAAAAGCGGCTTACCCACTAGTACTACAAACAGCAACTTACATCTTCCCAATGGACAGCAAGTTCTACTCTGGTCAAACAGCGGAAGGTAATGATAAATCTGAGCTAGTTAAGCACGGTAACTCGTTCGCTTCGACTAACGTTTCAGGTACTGGCCCATTCATCGTAACTCAACGTGAGCAAGGCGTTAAAGTAACGTTCGAACGTTTCAACGATTACTGGGACACAGAAACTGAAGGCAACGTAGACAAGCTAACACTTGTGCCAATCAAAGAAGATGCAACGCGTGTAGCAGCACTTCTTTCTGGTGATGTGGATATGATTCACCCTGTAGCACCAAACGATCACAAGCGTGTTAAAAACGCTAAGAACATCGATCTAGTAACGCTACCTGGTACTCGTATTATTACGTTCCAAATGAACCAAAACAGCAACGAAGCACTGAAAGATGTGCGCGTTCGTCAAGCAATCGTTCATGCGATTAACAATGAAGGTATTGTTAAGAAAATCATGAAAGGTTTCGCGACAGCTGCTGGTCAGCAAAGCCCAACAGGCTACGCGGGTCACAACGAAGATCTAGTTCCTCGTTACGATCTGAAAAAAGCGAAAGAGCTGATGAAAGAAGCGGGCTACGAAGATGGCTTTACACTAACTATGGCAGCGCCTAACAACCGTTACGTGAACGATGCGAAAGTAGCGCAAGCGTCTGCGGCAATGCTGTCTAAGATTGGTATCAAAGTTGATCTTAAGACGATGCCTAAAGCACAGTACTGGCCTGAGTTTGACCTATGTTCAGCAGACATGATGATGATCGGCTGGCACTCAGATACAGAAGATTCAGCTAACTTCAACGAGTTCCTAACAATGACTCGTAACGAAGAAACGGGCCGTGGTCAATACAACTGTTCTGGTTACTCAAACCCAGAAATGGATGCGATTGTAGAAGCTTCTAACACTGAAACTGACCCTGTGAAGCGTTCTAAGATGCTGAAAGGCGTTGAAGCAACACTTTACAACGATGCAGTATTCGTACCTCTACACTGGCAAAGTGAAGCGTGGGGCGCGAAATCTAACGTAGGTGCAGCAGACGTAGTAAACCCAATGGTTATGCCTTACTTCGGCGACCTAGTTGTAAAATAATCTAGCTTGCTAGAATCGAGAGCCTGAAGCTTTCAGGCTCTCAATATTATTAAGATATAGATTTAAGTTTCGGTATTTGGTCTTCCTTCAGTCTGGCTAAATACCTTTTTTAAGACTGAATTTTTTGTTGTCTAGTCGCGGATTTCGATTAGACAGTCATGGATAGATAAGGGGCAAGGAATGGTTACGTTTCTGGTCAAGCGCCTGTTTCAGGCACTGATAGTGATGTTTGTGATCAGTTTGGTGGCGTTTGCCATTCAGGATAACCTGGGCGACCCGTTACGTGAGTTAGTCGGTCAATCTGTTTCAGAGGCGGAGCGTCAAGCGCTACGCGATGAACTCGGCTTAAATGATCCCTTCGTTACAAAATATACTCGCTTTATAGGCGCAGCCCTACAAGGTGATCTTGGTACTTCATATTTCTTTAAACGCCCTGCTGTGGACGTAATTTTAGACAAATTGGTCGCGACGCTTGAACTTGTGTTTGGTGCTTCTCTGATTATTGTTTGTCTGTCGATTCCATTAGGCGTTTATTCTGCAATACACCCAAAAAGTTTCTTCACTAAATTGGTCATGGCGGGCAGTAGTATCGGCATCTCGGTACCTGTTTTCTTAACTGCAATCATGCTGATGTATGTCTTCTCTATCGAGTTAGGCTGGCTACCGTCCTTTGGTCGTGGTGATACTGCAAACTGGTTTGGTTGGGAGTCTGGCTTCTTAACGCTCGATGGCCTTGCACACTTAGTACTGCCGAGTATTGCTCTAGCATCTATCATGCTGCCTCTGTTTATTCGTCTAGTTCGTTCTGAAATGCTAGAAGTTCTAAGTTCTGAATACATTAAGTTTGGTAAAGCGAAAGGCCTAGCGCTAAACAAAATCTATTACCAACACGCATTGAAAAACACCATGCTACCGGTTCTTACTGTTGGTGGTGTTCAGATTGGTACTATGGTGGCATACACCATTCTTACTGAAACGGTTTTCCAGTGGCCCGGTACAGGTTTCTTATTTTTAGAAGCGATCAACCGTGTAGATACACCACTGATTACCGCATACGTTATTTTTGTTGGTCTTATTTTCGTAGTGACTAACACGATTGTTGATTTGCTTTACGGTGTTATCAACCCAACCGTTAACATCACAGGGAAAGGAGCATAATCATGGAACAGACATCGACAGTGCCGTCTCGCTGGGAACGTTTTAAGCAATCAGACATTGTGTATTACTTCTTACGCGACAAAGTGGCAATGGTGAGTTTCGCCATTTTCTCAATCTTTTTAGTGATGGCATTAGCAGCACCTATTCTAGCGCCAACAGACCCGTACGACGTGACATCGATTGATATCATGGATTCAGAGCTTCCACCATCATGGATGGAAGATGGCGAAGAACGTTTCTTGCTCGGAACGGATGAGCAAGGCCGTGATATTTTATCGACTATGCTTTACGGTTCGCGTTTATCACTGACCATTGGTTTCTTAGCGGTAGGCCTACAACTGACGCTTGGTATCATCATTGGCTTGTCTGCGGGTTATTTCGGTGGCCGTATTGATAGTTTCTTGATGCGTTTCGCTGATGTTCAGCTTTCGTTCTCAACCATGATGGTTGCGATCATTGTCTCGGCCATCTTTAAGGCTAGCTTCGGCAGTGACTTCTATGCGCAATATGCCGTTGTTATGCTGGTGGTGATCATCGGTATTGCTGAATGGCCGCAGTATGCTCGTACGATTCGTGCATCGGTATTAGCTGAGAAGAAGAAAGAATACGTGGAAGCGGCGCGTGTGATGGGCTTTAGAGCGCCTCGCATCATGTTCCGTCATATTCTGCCTAACTGTTTATCTCCAATTTTGGTTATCTCTACGGTACAGGTGGCAAATGCCATCATGTCAGAAGCGGCACTTTCTTTCCTAGGTTTAGGTCTTCCGGTAGACCAACCATCACTGGGTGCTCTGATCAGTACAGGTTTTAACTACATTTTCTCAGGAGCATGGTGGATCACAGCATTCCCAGGTGTGCTTTTGATAACATTGGTTCTAGTTATTAACCTATTAGGCGACTGGTTACGTGACGTGTTTAACCCTAAAATTTATAAAGGGTGATAGCTCTGATTGATTTTTAGATAAAAAAGTCACTAAATTAAGAGCCGTAAGCAATTACGGCTCTTTTTTTGCTTAATGGATCTGGAACTTAGTATCATTGATAGTGTCAATAATACTTAAAATGGAATTCATGTTTTATCGACATAGATTCGGTAATAATTAGCCCGTAAGGGTTTAAGTGGTGGTTATGAAATTGACAATGAATGCTGTATGTCGTGCTGTGACGAGAAATTATCGTATGGGGCTTATCGCTGCATCCCTTTTGGTCTCGAGCCAAGTGAGTGCAGAGTCGGTTCTATGTGATGCAACTCAGGCAAGCACTAACCAATTACCACAGCTAGAGCAATCATGTCCTATCGGCAAGGGTGTTTGGGGGAGTAAGGCGCCTAAACGTCATTCAGATAACGAGCTGTTTTGGGTTCAATGTGGTCTGCTGAATAAGCCTTTGTCACTGAACCGAGCAAAGCCCCTATATGAAAAAATCTCGACCAACGTTTGGATGAAGCCTGAAGGCGGAGACTATCGTTGCTTAATCGGACCTTATTCTACCTTCTCTGATGCGAGAAAAGACCTAGCTCAGGTGCGCAAGGTTCCCGGTTATGGTGAAGCCTTTATTCGCATGGTCGATAAGTCGAAAACCTCATCACAGCCTATCGTTGCAAAACCGGCAGAGTCAAAATCTGTAAAGCCTAAGGCCCCTGTAAAACCAAAACCAGCTCCGAAACCTGTGGCTGCGAAGCAAGCGGCAGCGGTAACGAGTGCTGCAGCTATTCAGGCGCTACCAAGCGGTAACGCGAATTCAGACAACGATTTGGAAATCGAAATCCGTGTGACAGCCAATGTTGCGGGTAGCCAATATGCGATTCCTTACCTTCTAGACCATCAGCAGCAGTTCTATATGGAACAAGGCAAGCCTTGGAGTCGTCTAGATTACGATAGCGCTGAATTAGTGTGTAATCAGGTTAACATGAAGCTGATGACTGAAAAGCAATGGCAGAGCATCTTGAGCTCAAAGGTTATGGAAAAACAGAACTGGCCAATGCATCTCCCTTATTGGGGCGCAGATAAGAAAGGTCTGTTTACCAACGGAAACGTAAACCAATTGAAAGGTTCTTCACTGCTTAATGTGATGTGCGTGAAATAACGAACACCCGTTGTAATACCAAATAAGCCTCAGCCATTGCTGGGGCTTTGTTGTTTATGCACCTTCTACACCTTCTTTTTTCAACATCGGTTCGACTTCTGGACACCCTTTCTTCATACGAATTTGACTAAAAATCGCTATAAATTGTTCAAATAGAGTAGTTGATGCGTAGAAAACCATAACTCAAGCAATAAGGTGATTGAGATTATGAGTTTAAAAAAACGATTAGAAGACGTGGCTCCACGCTTCGAAGCTGGAGGGAAGTACGAAAAGCTTTACCCTGTGTATGAAGCGTTCGCCACCATATTTTATACGCCCGGCAACGTAAACCGAGGCCAGACCCATGTTAGAGACAGTATTGATCTCAAACGAATCATGATTCTGGTGTGGCTAGCGACCTTTCCCGCGATGTTTTGGGGGATGTATAACGTCGGACACCAAAGCTTCCTCGCATTAACATCCAGTTATCAACTCAATGAGCTTACCTCGGTTATCGAAAGTAGTTGGCGCTTGTCGTGGGCATTTGGCGATGTGCAGTCATTGATAGCAAGTGGCTGGGCAAGTCAGATGTTACTTGGTGCACTCTATTTTCTACCTGTTTATGCCACGGTGTTTGTTGTGGGTGGCTTCTGGGAGGTCTTGTTTGCAGTCGTTCGTAAGCACGAAGTTAATGAAGGCTTCTTTGTTAGTTCGGTGCTGTTTGCACTAATCCTCCCGCCAACCATTCCGCTCTGGCAAGCCGCATTAGGTATCACTTTTGGTATCGTTGTCGCCAAAGAGCTGTTCGGTGGTACAGGACGAAACTTTCTTAACCCTGCACTAGCAGGCCGTGCATTTCTCTACTTCGCATATCCAGTCAATATGTCGGGTGGCTTAGTTTGGGTCGCGGCTGACGGCTATTCGGGCGCGACGCCGCTCAGTCAATGGTATGAAGGTGGTAGTACTTCGTTAATCAACAATATGACTGGCGAAGCGATAACTTGGATGGATGCGTTTATCGGTAATATTCCGGGCTCGATGGGTGAGGTTTCTTCACTGTTGATTATGCTGACCGGTTTGATTCTGATTTTTATGAATATAGCTTCTTGGCGAATTGTTGCTGGAGTCATTATTGGCCTTGTGGTGACTTCTAGTTTGATGAACTGGATCGGATCCGAAACCAATTCTATGTTTTCGATGCCGTTCTATTGGCACTTTGTGTTGGGCGGGGTCGCCTTTGGTACGTTCTTTATGGCGACCGACCCAGTATCAGCAGCCTTTACCAATAACAGTAAATGGGCTTACGGGATTCTTATCGGCGTGATGACGGTTGGTATTCGAGTGCTCAACCCTGCTTATCCAGAGGGCATCATGTTGGCCATTCTGTTCGCCAACTTGTTCGCACCACTGTTCGACTTTATCGTCAAAGAGCAAAATATCAAACGCAGACTGAAACGGACATTGCGTTGATGTAAGCGTAGAAGAGGAAAATTGACGCCCATAAGAAAGGCTTGCATTGATGCAAGCGTTTCAATTTTTGCCGCGATTGATTTGAAGTTGATTTAACTCCACTTCAAATCAATCTCGAACGGCTGTGTGTTGTCACAATGCTCACCGCACATTTCATCATAAGCGCTGTTATGGATAAGTGTCGCCGATGCTACACCTTGGTCACTAAAGTGATCGCGTGCTTGGTTTACACTCAAAAACTTCATTGGGTGCTGGTGGTTATCTTTGATTAATTGCTTTTGCTCGTCAATAACTTGGTAAGCCAAGTAGATCCCGCCTTCAAATGATTCAATTAGTAGATTCATCACAAACTCCATTGTTGTTCTAGATAGGTCAGTACCTGTGTTACGTGGAGTTGGGAAGTAAGGTTCAAGAGGGGGCATAAAAAAAGCAGGCACAAGGCCTGCTTTTTAAGAGTTATCAACAAAAGGCGTTGATTATCTCATGGTAACAAACTCTTCTGAGCCAGTTGGGTGAATCGCCACAACAGAGTCGAAATCTGCTTTGGTTGCGCCCATTTTCATTGCAACGCCGAAGCCTTGAATCATTTCGTCAACAGTAAAACCGATGCCGTGTAGGCCGACTACAGTCTCTTCTTCGCCAGCACATACTAGCTTCATCTTACAAGGTTGACGGTGCTGAGTGACTGCAGTGTACATTGCAGTAAAACCAGACGTGTATACCTTGATGTTGTCTTTGCCGTATTGCTCTTCAGCTTCTTGAGTCGTTAGACCAATGGTGCCGATAGGTGGGTGGCTGAATACAACAGTAGGAACCAGCGTGTAGTCCATTTTTGCGTTTGTTTGACCGTTGAATAGACGCTCAGAAAGCTGACGACCGGCTTTAACAGCAACAGGAGTTAGCTCGATACTGCCTTCCATGATGTCGCCAACACAGTAGATGCCAGGAACGTTGGTTGCTTGGAACTCGTCTACTTTGATGTAGCCACGGTCGTTAGTTGCAACACCCGTTGATGCTAGGTTGATAGCGTCAGTCGCTGGGTGGCGGCCGATAGCCCAAATTAGGTGGTCAACGTTTTGAGTGTTGCCGTTCTCTAGGTGCAGAGTCAGCGTGCCATCTGCTTCTTTCACTACTTCTTTAGGAACAGAGTGCGTGTGAAGTGTTGGACCTTCCGCTTCCATTACTTCAACCAGTGTTTCAACGATCATTGGGTCGAAGCTGCGAAGTGGTGACTCTTTACGACAGAACAAGTGTGTCTCTGTGCCAAGTGCACTTAGTACGCCTGCGATTTCTACTGCGATGTAGCCTGCGCCGATTACAGCAACACGTTTAGGTTGCTCCATCAGATCGAAGAAACCGTTTGAGTCGATACCGTGCTCTGCGCCAGGGATGTTTGGAATGGTTGGACGACCACCCACTGCGATCAGGATGTGATCAGCTGTGTAGTGTTCACCGTTAACTTCAACGGTTTTTTCATCTACAAACTTAGCAAAACCTTTGATTACGTTTATTTTGTTGTTACCCAAAACGCGATCGTAAGATTGGTGGATACGACCAATGTACGCTTGACGGTTTTCAACCAGTTTGCCCCAGTTGAAGCCTTTTACGTCAACGTCGAAGCCGTAGTCTTTTGAATATAGGTTGATTGCTTCAGCAACTTGAGCACCGTGCCACATAACCTTTTTAGGAACACAACCAACGTTTACACAAGTACCACCAAGGTCTTGAGCTTCGATAAGTGCAACTTTTGCACCGTGCATTGCTGCGCGGTTAGCTGATGCGATGCCGCCTGAACCGCCGCCGATACAGATGTAATCAAAATGAGTCGCCATTACTTTCTCCATTTATTGAAGGTTGTGGGTACAGTGAGCGCACTGAACACCTACGTCCTATAGATTCTTAAATTGTCTAATTATTATATTGAGGGCAGATTGGTTGAACTCAATCTCCCTGTTTAAAATTTATTCGTGTATGTCACAGTCTATTGAAGATTCTTCAAACTATGCCATCGAGTTTGAGATTACTCGGGTACGATCCACTCTACTTTGAAGTGACCGGTTGCCGGCGCAATTGCTTCCTTCAAGAATGGAAGAATTTCATTCATTTGGCTTTCTAGCTTCCAAGGTGGGTTGATAACAATCATGCCTGATGCTGTCATGCCACGCTCGTTGGTGTCTGGTGATACGCCAAGTTCGATTTGTAGAATCTTGTTGATGCCTAAGCTTTCTAGCCCTTCGATCATGTCTTCGATGTCACAGCGGTTTACCACTGGGTACCAAATTGCGTAGATACCAGTTGCCCAGCGTTTATGGCTCTGAGCAATCGCAGTCACAACATCACGATACTCTTTTGCCAGCTCGTAAGGCGGGTCGATAAGCACCAAACCACGACGTTCTTTCGGTGGCAGGCTGCCTTTTAGGCGTTGGAAGCCATCTTCTTTGTAGATAGACACCTGACGATCGCGGTGGAACTCTTGCTCAAGCAGAGGGTGGTCTGCTGGGTGAAGCTCGGTTAATACCATTCGGTCTTGGTCACGCAGATGCGCACGTGCAACACGTGGTGAACCTGGGTAGAAACGCAGTTTCTCGCCATTGTTGAGTGCTGAGATAGACTCAAGGTAGCTTTGAATGTCTTCAGGAAGATCTTGTTGACCCGCTTCACTTGCAGACCATAGACGTGCAATACCTTGCTTGTATTCGCCCGTTTTTTCAGACCATTCATGCGTTAAGTCGTAACGACCTACACCAGAGTGAGTGTCATGATAAACAAAAGGCTTATCCTTCTGTTTCAAAGAATTAAGAATAAGGCTCTGTACGATATGCTTTACTACGTCGGCATGGTTGCCCGCGTGGAAGCTGTGGCGATAACTTAACAAATTAAACTCTCGTAACACTCTCGTTTTAGAGTGTGGTTAGTGTAGGTAGGGTTAATCTGACCATTATAACCCTCAATGAGCTATAAATTCTCGAACAATTCAGGAGCAGTCGACAGCTATATGCAGTTAGTTATTGGTTCTACTATTGAAATTTGCCTTCATGGGCACTATTTAATAACTATTCGCAGGTGATTTTTTAGGGCGCTCCTGAGCCTGATGACTGTAAGACGACCTCATTATAGAAAGACGAAAGTCTCCAAAGCCAAAGGAATGTTTATATGTCTAATCCGCTATTAACCTTCACGGACTTACCTCCGTTTTCACAGATCAAACCTGAGCACGTTAAGCCAGCGGTTGAGCAAGTGATTGAAGAGTGTCGCAACAAGATAGAACAAGTACTTGAAGGTAATACTTCACCAAGCTGGGACAACCTCGTTGCTCCAATTGATGAAGTGGATGATCGTTTAGGCCGTATTTGGTCACCTGTAAGCCATATGAATTCTGTGATGAACAGCGACGAACTGCGTGACGCTTATGAGAGCTGCCTGCCTGTACTTTCTGAGTACGGCACGTGGGTCGGCCAACACAAAGGTTTGTTCGAAGCGTATAAAGCGATCAAGGCGAGCGAAGCATTCTCGGCATTAAACCAAGCTCAACAAAAAACCATCACTGACGCACTGCGTGATTTTGAATTATCAGGCATTGGCTTACCCGCAGACGAACAGCATCGTTATGGCGAGATCAGCAAGCGCCAGTCTGAGCTAGGTTCTCAATTCTCAAATAACGTGCTTGATGCAACCATGGGTTGGAGCAAGCAGATCACAGACGTCGCTGAACTGGCCGGTATGCCTGAATCAGCACTGGCGGCAGCACAAGCCGCGGCAGAAGCTAAAGAGCAGGAAGGTTACCTACTGACTCTAGATATCCCATCATACCTACCGGTGATGACGTACTGTGATAACCAAGAACTACGTAAAGAGCTGTACGAAGCTTACGTAACTCGCGCTTCAGATCGCGGTCCAAATGCTGGCAAGTGGGACAACACTGAGATCATCACTGAACAACTTAAGCTGCGTCACGAGATCGCACGCATGCTTGGCTTTAGCACTTACAGCGAAAAATCTTTGTCGACTAAGATGGCAGAAACGCCAGACCAAGTACTTGGTTTCCTTAACGACCTAGCAGTAAAAGCCAAACCGCAAGGTGAGCGCGAAGTAGAAGAGCTACGTCAGTTTGCTGAGAAAGAGTTTGGTGTCTCGGAGCTAAACTTGTGGGACATCGCTTACTACAGCGAGAAACAAAAACAGAACTTGTTCGAGATCTCTGATGAAGAGCTTCGTCCATACTTCCCTGAGTCGAACGCAGTTTCTGGTTTGTTCGCAGTACTAAACCGTGTGTTTGGTATGTCGGTAACAGAGCGTGAAGGCGTGGATACATGGCATGATTCAGTGCGCTTCTTCGACATCTTTGATGCGACAGGAACATTGCGCGGTAGCTTCTACCTAGATCTATACGCACGTGAACACAAACGTGGCGGCGCTTGGATGGATGACTGTCGCGGTCGTCGCATTACTCAATCTGGTGATCTACAAACGCCTGTTGCTTACCTAACGTGTAACTTCAACAAGCCAGTCGGTGATAAGCCTGCGCTATTTACTCACGATGAAGTGGTTACCTTATTCCACGAATTCGGCCACGGTATTCACCATATGTTAACGCAAGTTGATGCGGGTGCTGTGTCAGGAATCAATGGCGTGCCTTGGGACGCGGTTGAATTGCCAAGTCAGTTCCTAGAGAACTGGTGTTGGGAAGAGGAGGCGCTGTCGTTCATCTCTGGTCACTTCGAAACCGGTGAAGCACTACCAAAAGAGATGCTAGAAAAGATGCTAGCGGCGAAGAACTTCCAATCTGCGATGTTTATCCTACGTCAGCTAGAGCTTGGCTTGTTCGATTTCACGCTACACACAGAATACGATCCAGAAGTGGGTGCTCGCGTACTAGAAACACTAGCGGATGTTAAGTCTAAGGTATCGGTACTGCCAAGCCTAGATTGGAACCGCTTCTCGCACAGCTTTGGTCACATCTTTGCTGGTGGCTACAGTGCAGGTTACTACAGCTACCTGTGGGCAGAAGTATTGTCTGCAGATGCGTTCTCTGCATTTGAAGAAGAGGGTATCTTCAACACTGAAACTGGTAATCGCTTCCTGAACAATATCCTTGAGATGGGTGGTAGTGAAGAGCCGATGGAGCTGTTCAAACGCTTCCGTGGTCGTGAGCCACAAATCGACGCGATGCTACGTCATGCTGGTATTCAAGCTTAGGTTTGTGATTACCTTATATTGCTAGCTGCATGGTCTATATTAGATAACAGAGCTTAGATTCGAGACGACATAAGCTAGATAGATTAAAGGCTGAACATTGCGTTCAGCCTTTTCTTTTTTGGACACCCCAAAGAATCTAGTTCGTATGTGAGCTAGGGATTCACATTGCGATTGATAGGGTTTTGCAGCGAAATTAGTGTCTCTGTCGACTGAACCTCGTCAATCGCCTGCAATTTATCAATCAGCACGAACTGCAATTCTTCTATCGACTTACACATCAGCTTTACAAAAATATTGTAAGCACCGGTGGTGTAGTACGCCTCGACCACTTCATCTAAAGCATTCAGCTTCGCAATGGCCGAGTGATAGTCGCGGGCTGCGTTAAGGTTAATACCAATAAAGCAGCACACGTCGTAACCTAGCTTTTTGGTGTTTACCACAACTTCTGTTCGCTCAATAATGTCTGCTGATCTCATCTTTTCGATGCGAACGTGAATCGTCGCAGGGCTGACATCGAACTGCTTTGCCATTTCAGCATAAGGAGTACGTGCATCTTCCATCAAAGTTTTGAGAATGGCACGGTCTAGATCATCTAGACGAGCTGTAGTTGTGGACATGCATAATCCTTAGATTGAATGAAAAACATACCGGCTTGAGTACACATCATAGCCAAGGGTGATAATATTAGCAGTAACTATAGGGTTAGGGTGAATTCAGTGCGATTTTCGTTATTTTTTATTGTGATGTGTTGGAGCGTTTTTGCTTCAGCTCAGGCAAAAGATGTGTTGGTTATTCACTCTTATCATCAAGGCTTTTTTTGGACGGATGATTTCCATAAAGGGCTGGCTGAAGAACTGGATCGAACCCGCTTGTCTTATCGAGTCGTATATCTCGATAGTAAACGCACACAAAATTCTGAATATTTGGAGCGCGTGTATCAACTCTATAGAACTAAATTGATGCACGAAGACTTTGCAGCCGTTGTCGTGAGTGATAACAACGCTTTAAACCTAATGAAGCGATTGGCTCCGCAATTAAAGGGTACGCCAGTGATTTTTGGGGGAATTAACAACTTTTCACCAGACATGATTGAAGGATTGAATGCGACAGGCGTAACCGAAGACACCGATATGGCGAGCAACATCGAACTGATTAAGCGCCTTCAAACGTCGGTAAAAAGAATTCATGTGGTAACCGATCACTCGGTCACTGGCGAGGCTGTTCGTAACCAAATTGATGCCTTCCTTGAAAACAACCCTGAGATGTCAGGTGTTGTGAAGCATTACACGCCAGACACTTACCAAGAATTGATTGCATTCACTCAAAAGGCAAAGCCGGGTAATTGCCTGTTGTTCTGGGTTTATTTTCGAGATATTAACGGCCGTGTGACTAGCAATGAAGACTGGCGTGAATTAAACAAAAAAAGCCAAATACCTATCTATATGGTTAACGATTTAGGCTTGGGGCATGGCGCTATTGGCGGTGTGATTCAAGGAGGGATGATTCAAGGTCGAGAGGCTGGAAGCATACTTTTAGAAGTACTTGATAACCCATCAGCGCCATTGCGCGCCGTGGTTCCAGGTGCTGCTGAAATTAAACTCGACTATCAACAAATCTCTCGCTGGAACCTAGGCGCAGAAAATGAAGCATCGGTGACTTTCTTAAACAAACCCAAGCCATTTTGGGTTCGTTATCACGATGAAATTCGTACGATCGGCCTGCTTTTCTTAAGCATGTTATGTGTGATCGTCACCTTGATGTACTACCTTAATCGCCTTCAAAAAAGTGAACGTACAAGCCGTCAGAGCCAACTACTTCTTGAGTCGATATTCGATCAAAGTCTGCAATTTATGGGAATTATCGATAAGGACGGAGTGTTACTGTCGAGCAACAGCAAGTTGCATGAACTTTTGTATAACCAAGGCTATAAATTGGGAACACCTCTTCAACATCACCAACACTGGGAAGACTCGGCTAGGCAGGTGTTGAAGGAGTATTTCATCTATCGAGAGGAACATCAGGTTTTACGATTTGAAGCTGAAGTGTGGTGTCGTGATCGCGGGGCAATGGTGTTGGATGTTTCATTAAAGCCAATGCCGGGCAGTGAAGGAGATGATAATCAATTCTTGTTTGAAGCGCGTGATGTTACCTCACGTAAACTCGCGGAAAACAAACTGTTCCAACGTGAAGCCAATCTAAAGCTGTATTACGACAAACAACCAGTAATGATGATAATGCTCGATGGCAATAATCGTATTCAACAAGTGAACCAGTTTGCTGAAGAACTACTGGGGTACCCACTTGATCAGCTACTGGGACATCGACCACGAGAGTTTTATGTCGATGAAAACGCGATGATCCCACGTCATATCTTACTGCAACCACAGCATAAAATTCGAGGCGTGTGGCGTCGTGATATTGAATATCGTCATGCCGATGGCAGCACCATTTGGATTCGTGAAAATATCCGTCCGCTGGTGGAATCGGATCAACTGTTGATTGTTGGTGAGGACATCACCGAAACCCACGAGCTTTCTGAAAAGTTAGAGTATCAAGCGCGTTACGATTTATTGACTGATACCTTCAACCGCAACCACTTTGAACAAGAGCTGCAAAAGGCGCTGAAAGAAGTTGAAAGCCACATGCGAACTCATGCGATGTTGTTCTTAGATTTAGACCAACTGAAGGTGTTGAACGATACTGCGGGGCATGAAGCGGGAGATGCTGCAATCATGTTTAGTGCCAAGCTGCTGGAAGAGGTATTGCCATACAATGCCGTGTTAGCGCGTATGGGGGGCGATGAGTTTGCAGTATTAATGAAAGATTGCACTGAGCGAGATGCGGTGAATGTGTGTCGCAGTATTATCTCGACGATGAGCGAGAACCCATTCTTATGGGGTGATATTCGCCTTAATCTTACCAGCTCTATTGGTATCCGATTGATTGACCATACTGCGGCCTCACCACAGATGGTACATGCTCAGGCCGATGCAGCTTGCCATGCTGCTAAAGAGGAAGGGCGTAACCGTTACAACCTGTACCATCAAGATGATGAAGACCTGCGTCGTCGTCACCTAGAGATGGAATGCGTCAATCTAGTGCATGAGGCTTTGGCTAACGATCGCTTAGAGTTGTTTGCTCAGCGCATTCTTGGCCTAGATAAAAACAGCGAGAAAATGCACTTCGAAATCTTGGTTCGCATCAAGAATATCCACGGTGAATACATCTCCCCAGGGATCTTCATGCCTGCCTCAGAACGCTATAACATAGCGCATTTGATTGACCGACAAGTGGTGAGTCAAACCTTGAGTTGGTTGGAGCAACGCCCCGATATTATCGATGACTTGGGGATGTGTTCAATCAACCTTTCTGGCCACTCGATGGGTAATCGAGAATTTGTCGAATTCTTGATTGAGAGCTTGAGAGACTCGTCGATACCGTGCCATAAAATCTGTTTAGAGATCACCGAAACGGCTGCGATGAGTAACATGAAGCAGGCGATCAAGTTCTTCACTCGCATCAAAGAGCTTGGCTGTATGATTGCACTGGATGATTTTGGCTCTGGATTATCGTCGTTTGGCTACCTGAAGAAACTGCCGGTCGACATTGTGAAGATCGATGGCTTGTTTGTGCGTGATATTGCGGTCAACGAGATGGACCATGTGATGGTTCGCTCGATCAATGATCTCGCCAAGCAGATGGGCAAGCACACCGTGGCTGAGTTCGTTGAAAATACCCAGATCATCGATAAGCTGATCGAACTGGGTGTGAACTACGCGCAGGGCTACATCATAGGCCGACCTAAGCCACTCGCGGAGCTCGTTGAAGAGTTAAGACAAGAACGAGAGACAGAGCCATTGGTTTAGGTAAGCCGACTTTAGCCGGGAATACTTTTCACCGCTAATATGTATTGTTGAGGCAATCAGGTAAACTGGTTGCCTCTTTTGTTTTGAATACTACTGTCTGTTGGAGACGACCTTGCAACTACAACTGATTTGCGAAGATGCTACCCAAATCGATCATTTAAATGACTTAGCGACCCGCTGGAACTTATCTCATGATGAAAGCAGCGATTTTGCTTTGGTACTGACCAGTGAGCGACTTGAGCTACGTAAAGTCGATGAGCCTAAGCTTGGCGCTATCTTTGTTGACTTAGTGGGAGGCGCTGTCGGTCACAGACGTAAGTTTGGTGGTGGTAAAGGTCAGGCAATTGCTAAGGCAGCAGGTCTAAACAAAGGCGCAACACCAACTATCTTAGATGGCACTGCAGGCTTAGGGCGCGATGCGTTTGTGTTGGCTTCTTTGGGTTGTAAGGTGCAAATGGTCGAGCGTCACCCAGTTGTGGCTGCACTGCTTGATGATGGCTTGCAGCGAGCGCAACAAGATCCAGACATCGGCGGTTGGGTGAGTGAACGTATGAAGTTGATTCACGCATCCAGTCACGATGCGTTAGATAAGCTCAGCAACGATCCTGACTTCGAACAACCTGACGTGGTGTACCTAGACCCAATGTACCCACACCCAGAGAACAAAAAGAAATCGGCTTTGGTCAAAAAAGAGATGCGCGTATTCCAATCTTTGGTTGGCGCCGATCTGGATGCTGATGGTTTGTTTGAGCCTGCGATGAAGTTGGCATCGAAGCGAGTTGTGGTTAAAAGACCGGATTACGCAGCGTGGTTAGACGAGCAAAAACCGAGCATGGCGATCGAAACCAAAAAGAACCGTTTTGACGTCTATGTGAAAGCATCAATGACTTAGTGAAAGCATCAATAACTTAGCTACACGCTAAGAAAATTTCCCGTCATAAATACGATAAATTGCCATTTAACACTTGCGATAGTCGCGTTACGGATGTATATCTAACTAAGAATCATTATTATTCTTAGCTGGAGTTGTAGCATGGCTAAACGCTTTTGTAAGTTAAACCGTCGAGATATCACCGAACACTTGGGAGAAATCCACAGCTTGGTCACTGAACCAAAGTTCGTGTGCCGCTCTTGTGCGCGCTCATCGTCGGATCAAGCGAATCTATGCAAACCAACAGCCATCCCACCGATTGATTGTCAGAATAAACCCGCTGAAGAAAAAGTCGCGTGTGGTCTACTTGCTGAAACATTGCCAACTCCAGAAGTTTCTCTTATCGAGGTAATGGACAGCGTTGAGCCAACGGTACAAATCTTTGATCCTGCTATCGTAGAAAAAGCGGATAAAGTCGCGTTGAAAAAAGCCAAGCTGAAAAAATTGATGGCGAAGGCGAGCGGCGATGAGAAAGCTGAACTCAAACAAGCGAAGAAAGCGGCGAAGAAACAAGAGAAGTACAATAAAAAGCTAGCGAAGATGATTAAGAAGCAGCAAAAGCTGTTCAAGAAAAGCCAAAAATTGGAAAGTGACCTTGAACGCATCAACCTACAACTTGATGACGTTGCCTTCACTGAAAGCAAGACTCAGGTGGTGAGCCACAATCACATCCACTGAAGTTAATTATTGCTACACAGATGATTTAAAAAGAGCGACCTACGGTCGCTCTTTTGCTTTCTGGGTATTATTTTAAATAAGAATCTTGCTAGTCAAACAAAGCTTATTAGTTAAATACAGCTTGTTAGCTTAACGCGCTAGGCATTGCTAGCATCTCTCGCAACACGCTTCTTCACCCACGTCTCATTGACGAACAAAGAGAACAAGATAACGGCACCACCAATAGACAATCGAACCAAATCGACATCTCTGTTCCAAATCAGGATGTTCACCACAAGGCCAGCTGGAACTAAGACATTGTTCATCACAGCCAGTGCGCCAGCATTGACCATGCACGCGCCTTTATTCCACATAAAGTAACCCAGCCCCGAAGCAATCAAGCCAAGGTAGATAAGGATTCCCCATTGAAGAGTGGTGGTTGGCAGCTTCTCTGGATTGCCCAGTAGCATGAAAGCAACGGAAGCGACGCATAACGCCCCCAAGTAGAAGTAACCAAATACGGTTCGCTGAGGTAATTCAGTCGATTCCTTCTCCATCACCACCTTGTAACTCACCTGACCGATAGCAAAGCACAGGTTCGCGCCTTGCACGACGAGGAAGCCAACTAAAAAGTTCTCATTGATGCCCGCAAATTTAATGAATACCGCGCCCAATACCGCAATTGCCGCAGTCACTAAGTACCACGGAGAGAATTGCCCTTTGAGGAAGTCATAAATAAGCGTGACGTAAATTGGGGTAAAAACGGTAAACAAAAGGACTTCAGGGACGGATAGCAGCAAGAAAGACTGATAGTAGAAGCAGTACATTAAGCCAAGCTGGATGCCACCAATGGCCATCAATTTAGCGATCAGCTTACGCGAGACGCCACGGAACTTAAGGAAAGGAAGAAACACGATACCTGCAAGGGCAACACGCATCAGTACAGAGAACCAAGCATCAACCTGACCAGCAAGGTAAACGCCGATCAGGCTAAAGGAGAAGGCCCATAGGAGGGTAACACCAGCTAAATAGCTCATAGTAAAACTTCGTTAATAAGATATGAGCTGTATGTTACCTAACCTTAATTCATTAGTCTTCTGAATCTCTTAGAGGCACGACCAGCATATCAACCGGAGAGGCGTTGATCAGTTGTCGTGTTGAAGAAAGTAGCTTGCTCCAGAAGTCTTGATGGTGACCACAAACCACCAAATCAACATTGAACTCGTTGATGGTGTCACACAGCTCATGACTCAAATCGCCACTGCCCACTAAGGTATGGGTGATTGGGTATTGAGCATGCTCAGCAAAATTTTGCAGCTGAACTCGAGATGCTTCCATCGCGTTATGTTGGGTTTCTGCCATGTTGATATCAATCAGGCCGGTATACAGCTCTGCGTAGTTAATATCGATATGGATAAAAGAGACTTTGGCTTCCAATGGCTTAGCCAATGCTACCGCTTTATCCACAATTAATTTGCTGTCTTCTGATAAATCGACCGCGACCAAAATATGTTTGTAACTCATATCGCTACCTCCTTTATTCATTGTCTGATTTAAGATTAGCACTATGCGATGGCTTTTTTTGCTGAAGTGATCTCATATCCACTGTCTTGCGTAATGACAGCTCGAAATATTGGTTAACTAATGGCCTGCGAGATATTCATTAAATAGTGATATAGTAGAGAAAATTGAGGATGTAATTAGGAGTCTTAAATGCTGTCAAAAACTATGGTTGAGCAACTGAATGATCAAATTAACCTAGAATTTTTCTCATCCAATCTATACTTACAAATGAGTGCTTGGTGTGAAGACAAAGGATTTGAAGGTGCAGCAGAGTTTCTGCGTGTTCATGCGGTAGAAGAAATGGAACATATGCAGCGTCTTTTCACCTACGTAAGTGAAACAGGTGCAATGCCAATTCTTGGTGCGATTGAAGCGCCAAAACATGAATTTGATAGCCTTGGTGCAGTGTTCCGTGAAACTTACGAACATGAGCAAATGATTACTCAAAAGATCAACAAATTGGCTCACGTTGCTTTCAGCACACAAGATTACTCAACCTTTAACTTCCTGCAATGGTACGTTGCAGAGCAACACGAAGAAGAGAAGTTGTTTAAAGGTGTATTGGATAAGCTAGAGCTTGTTGGTGAAGACGGTAAAGCACTGTTCTTTATTGATAAAGACCTAGCGCAATTGGCAAAAGATGGTTCATCTTCAATTATGGAAGCTCCTGCCGTTTAGGTAGTACGGGAAAGACACTGATTATCTTTTTCTTTTGAGTTTTCTTATGAAGATGTAGGGAGGAAAGGATGATCAGCGGCGACACTATTCTATTTGCACTAATGGTTGTGACTTGCGTGAACTGGGCGCGATATTTTACTGCGCTAAGAACACTCATTTATATAATGCGAGAAGCACATCCTCTACTTTATCAACAAGTAGACGGAGGTGGATTCTTCACAACTCATGGCAATATGACCAAACAGGTTCGCTTGTTTAGTTACATCAAAAGCAAAGAGTATCACCATCATCACGACGAAGTGTTTATGTCGAAGTGTGATCGCGTAAGACAGTTGTTTATACTTTCTTCCGCTCTGCTGGGTGTAACGTTGCTGTCTTCTTTCATCGTCTAAGTTATTTAGTACGTGTGAAGTAGAATTCAGGTTTTGGTGTAAAGCTTCGGTTGTTGGTTTGCTAAGCCAAGTAGTGGTTTTGCTGCTGTCTGCAAATTGTACAATTGAACATCAATTGCAAAGTTTAAAATTGCCGCTAGAATAGCGAGCAATTAGTAAGGATGTGCTGTTTATGCACATCCTTTTTTATTGATGGCATTTCGAGAACAGGGCGTACTCGAGGTGCAAAAGTGAAGAAAGCAGAACCCCAATGAGTGAAAAGTTTGATGTAATCGTAATTGGTGCGGGCGCCGCGGGCTTAATGTGTGCTGCGGAAGCGGGTAAACGTGGCCGACGAGTGCTGGTGGTTGATCATGCAAAGAAACCAGGCAGAAAAATTTTAATCTCAGGTGGCGGCCGTTGTAACTTCACTAACTATGATGTTTCAGCCAACAACTTCCTATGTAACAACCCTCACTTCGTGAAGTCAGCCTTATCTCAATACACCAACTGGGATTTTATCTCGATGGTGAGCAAGTACGGTATTGAGTTCGAAGAGCGAGACCACGGCCAATTGTTCTGTGTGAATGACCACACTGCAAAAGACATCGTGAGCATGTTGCTTGAAGAGTATAAGCAGGCGAAAGTTGAACAGCGCTACCGCTGTGATGTTCACTCCATCGAAAAAACAGACGCTGGCTTCAAGATGCATCTTAATACCAACGAAGTTGAGTGTGACTCACTTGTCGTGGCGACGGGCGGTTTATCGATGCCGAAACTAGGCGCGACGCCATTTGGCTATAAGATTGCTGAGCAGTTTGGTTTGTCTGTCATGCCGACTACAGCGGGTTTGGTGCCATTTACTCTGCATAAAGAAGACAAAGAAGCCTTTGCTGAGCTTTCAGGAATCGCGATTCCTGCCGAGATCACCGCGCAAGATGGTACCTTATTCAAAGAAGCGTTGCTGTTTACCCACCGCGGCTTATCTGGCCCTTCGGTATTGCAAATTTCTTCTTTCTGGAAAGCGGGTCAATCGGTTTCGATTAATCTAGTACCAGAAGTCGACGTTGCTGAACTACTTGAAAACGCTCGTGAGAAACACCCAAATCAGAGCCTGAAAAACACCTTGGCGAAAGCATTACCAAAGCGTTTTGTGGAAGTGTTGATTGATCGTAAAGAGCTGGAAGACAAGCCGCTCAAGCAGTTCAATGCAAAACAGCTGAATGACATTGTAGAGCATTTAGAGAACTGGAAAATTGCGCCAAACGGCACGGAAGGTTACCGAACGGCCGAAGTGACTCTAGGCGGTGTGGACACCAACCATCTATCTTCAAAAACCATGGAATGTAAGGACATCAAAGGCTTGTACTTCATTGGCGAAGTAATGGACGTAACAGGTTGGTTAGGTGGCTACAACTTCCAATGGTGTTGGAGCTCTGGCTTTGTTGCAGGGCAATACGCCTAAATGTTTTGGAACAATAAAGTTTGTACACTGTTGAAAAAGTTTGTACATACATGTTATTTGGAATAATAAAGTTTGTACACTAGGCTATAATATATTTTATCGAATTAGATAGAGTATGCGTTGTGGCTGGACGAAGAAAACTTGAAAAGCTCGCTGATTTCAAGCGGGCTTTAAAACAAAAATATGGCTTAGGTGAAGGAGCTAATTACACTCCTTGGATAAGAGTTCAGGATGTTAAGTCTCATGGTCACAGCGGTAAGATTGACGGAATAAAATCGGGACGAACTCACCATACCTTATCTGAGCAAGAGACATGTTTTTTCTATTTAGCTGAGTTTTCCGATTCAGTTACCGATATTCGAGAGCAGTTTCCTCTGCTTCCTCTCACTCTCTCATTAAAAATATCTAAGCTGCTTGATGTTGAGCATCCTAAGCACCCAATAACCAAAGCCCCAATCATCATGACCACTGATTTCCTTTTAACCTGTAGTGATGGAAAGCGGATTTGGTATGAAGCTGTTTCTGTGAAGCCTAGTGAAAAGCTTTCAGATAAAAGGACGGCAGAAAAGCTCGATATTGAAAGAGTTTGGTGGGAGTTATTAGGTATTCCATTTCACATATTTTGCCTGTCAGAACTGAATCAGATTAAGTCAAAGAATATTCAATGGATTACCGATCCTAAACGTAAGAGTTACTCATCACCTTCGAATAAAGTTAGAGAAGAAGCCAAGCGTATGTTGACGGTGGGAACAATGCAATTAAGCGACGTTTGTGACATGTTTTCTAATCAAGTCGGCATGTCGAATGATGATGCATTGATTTTGTTAAAGTATTTAATAGCTGATAAAGAAGTTATTGTAGATTTGGCGCGGCCCATAGTTCTATCTGGGATGATAGAAATTGTTCAAGTTAAGATTGATGGGAAATCACAGCAATATGCAAGTTGAATTAAATAGTGTTTGGCGAGTTCATAACTTAGATGGTCTTGAGGATGGTCTTTACAGGGTTTTGCAACTATATACAAAGGAACATATCGTCATTCTTTTTCCTTTGCTCGAATCAAAGGCTTTGCAACGACCACTTAAGCTTGATTTTGACTTTTTTAATGAGGCCATTAAAACGGGTAATTCCGAATTGAGTTCATATGAGCTTCCGTATTATCAATTGCAGTCAGAAGACGATATTTCAGAGAGTTATCTTGTAAAAAGAGATGAAAAATATCGACTTATTAGTGAATTAGCATCTGATCCATATTTTTTGCTAAATTTGGTTGAGCAACCTCGTAGTAAAGCTGTTTCGACACACGCGAAAGCCCGCAACACATATATCCAGAATATCTATCGAGCACTAAATCTTTATTGGAAATATGGTCAAGAGCGAAATGCACTTTTACCGAGCTATAAGAACTCTGGGGGTAGAGGTAAATCAAGAGTAGCTGGTGTAACAAAGCGTGGTTCTCCGATACAACTCTCCAGTCCAAGTATTGAAGTTCCTGAAGGTGTTAATACTACTGAGCACGATAAAACTTTGTTTCTTAAGGCGATGAAGAAGTTTGGACTCAAAGGTGAAAAAGTTAAGTTCAGTCGTGTATATGACAAAATGCTCAAAGAATATTATGCAGAGGAGCTAATTGCTGCTGGATTTGAGTCACGAGAAGCGTTAGTACCTAATTACCGAGCGTTTGTTTATTGGGCCAAAAAACTAGTTCCAGCACAAATTCTAATACGTAAACAAACAAATCAGGGTGACTTTGACCGCAATAAGCGAGGTTTAAAAGGTTCTGCTACCGATCATACAGAAGTTCCTGGCAGTTGCTTTGAATTGGATGCAACAGTTTTGGATGTACATATCGTATCTGACTTTCAGAGACACCATGTATTGGGGAGACCAACCGTTTATTGTGTAGTTGATAAAGAAAGTCGAATGATTGTCGGGCTGCATGTCTCCATGGAATATGCTTCTTGGAGGGCTGGTCGGCAGGCTTTAATTAACAGCTTTACCTCTAAGAAAGAGTATTGCGCAGAATTTGGTATTGAAATAGAAGAAGCTGATTGGCCTTGTAACCACATACCTCAACGATTGCTTTGTGATCGAGGAGAGTTTATTTGTCAGGATGCCGAAAGTCTCGCTGTGCCATTGATTGGCCACTTGAGTATTGCTCCCCCATACAGGGCGGAATTGAAAGGCATAGTCGAACATCGTTTCAATATCTTGAACGAGAAACTAGTCCATGAGCTGCTAGGGACTACGAAAGGACGGCATTACATCAGAAGTGATAGAGACCCAAGGTTAGATGCTACTTTTACGCTCAGAGAAATAACCAAGCTCCTTATTGATGAAGTTTTAGAGCACAACAGTTCAATTTTTAAAGATTTAGCTAAGCAAAGTACATTACTTATTGAGTCAGGGTTTTCTCCAACCCCTCTAAACTATTGGAATCTACATGTTAAAGCACAGCGTCATGCTTTAAGTCGAGCAGACGAGGCTCATATTCGTTCTCGCCTATTACCAACAGTAAAAGTGACCATGACAGGCAAAGGAATTCGGCTGAACGATCAAATGTATTATGAGTCAGATCATGCTGATTTTGATACTTGGAAAGTAATCGCGAGAAATAATGGTTCATGGCAACTAGATGCTTTAGTTGATCATGATAATTCAAGCTTCATATTTGTCAGGCTTGAGGAAGTTAGTGGTTTTACCCGATGTTACTTGATGAAGGAGTCGGCTAATTTTGCTCATAGGCATCAAGCAGACATCCTGTATTTTGAAGATTGGATTAAGTTGGAAAAAAACAAAGCTAAGCCAACATCGAAATCGATAGAGCGTCACCAGAGAAGAAATCAGGTTATCGAAACTGCAAAAGAAGAAGCGGCATTGGCTCCATCGTTGAGTTCAAAATCTGAGAGAACAAAGGGCATGAAAGCAAGGAGAAGGGAAGCTATTCTTGCACAGAGGATTGAGGACGGAGAATCTCAACCTCATCAAGCTAAGCCTGATATGGAATCAGATATACCCAGTGAACACCTAGATGACAAGAAGAAAAAAGTAATTTCAATGCTCAAGCGAAAAAGGGCCAACGATAATGAGATGTGAAGAAGCCATTTATCATGAAGCGATATTACCCGAGCATCGTGGTAATCCTTTGATTGAAGCTTTGCCACCTAAGGTTGAGGATGATGAGTTAGTTATTAAGCTGAGTAATTATCCTGAGAGGTTCGTTGAGGAAACAAAGTTAGAGGCAATTGAAAGGTTGGACTATCTCACCCGATTAAAAGCGTTGAGGCAGCCACTACCTCTCTATTTTGATGTATTTAGGGCCATCGAAATAGCGATCAAAGAGGGATATTCAGCAAAAAATCCTTTATCTCCCACAACAATGAACTATCTACATTATTCTTTAGATAATCGACCTGATGTTGAACCCCGAACAGGCTTTTTTGAACCTAAAGGCAGTGGAATAACAATAATTGGTGAAAGCGGAGTAGGTAAAACCTGCATGCTTGAACAGGTACTCAACTGCTTTCCAGATGTCATCGAACACCGATATTACCAAAATAAAGTATTAGCAATTCCGCAAGTTGTTTGGATTAAAGTAGATTGTCCCGATGACTCAAGTGTGAAGGGACTCTGCCATCGCATCTTAGAGCAAATAGATCAAAAACTAGGACGCCCTCCAACAAAACCTGCGGGAACGATAGCTCTTTTACTTCAACAAATTGAATCGAAAATGAAATCAAATTTCCTCGGGATTTTGGTTATTGATGAAATGCAAAACCTAAACCTTGCTAAAGCAGGCGGTGCTGATCGACTTTTAGGCTTTTTGCATAACTTAGTTAACAATTTAGGTATTCCGATACTTTTCTGTGCAAATCCTCCGTTCGATGAACTTCTCAGTAAGAGTTTTAAATCAGCGCGACGTGCGGAAAGTAGTGGCTATTTCGATGTAGAACTAATGACGAATGATGAAGAGTGGGAATTGTTCGTGGATGAACTTTGGTGTTTACAGTGGACGAATGTTGAAACGCCGTTGACCCCAAGTTTGAACAATAAACTATACTCACTGTCTGCTGGTAATATGGATTTGGCTGTTCGAGTTTATTATTCAGCTCAAAAGGCAATTATTGGTTCTTCAGACGAGAGGATTACTGAAGAGGTTCTTGATCTTGGAGCCAGTATTGCTATACGGGCAACGAAAAATCTCACAGAAGAAATGAGAAAGAAACACGCGATTTCTATCCTAAAAAGAAATCGAAAAGATGGTCATACTGAACCGAACAGCCATCGACGTGAAGATGTTTCAACGAAAGAAGTCATCAATACCAAATCTAAAGCGGTAACGATACCAGGAGACTTGACTCGTCCACATCATCCTGAGTTCATTGGCGAACTAACGGAACTTATTTTTTCAGAGAGTTTGAGTGATCGGATATTGGATACTAATCTGATCCAGAGGGCTTCTCAGGATAGTGATCCACTTGAAAGCCTAAGGGCTTCGGGTGTTTTGTGTGACGACCCATTGGAGACGTTTAGTTAGAATTTAGCTGTATGGCGAACCTATCGGAGGTGATATGCGTTTACCTGATGCATTACCCGATGAGCTACTGTTTAGTCGAATGATTAGATATTGCAATGTAGGTGCGGTTCCCATATCTGAATTTCTCAAAAGCGTATACGGAGACCATAGAGCAAGTATTAACCCAATACTTACTGCTGGTTTAAGTTCGCTTTCAAGTCTGTACAATGAGAACAAGAATGACCTGCTAATGGGGCAAACTCTTGCTCCATTGTTTATGCATTATTACCCGCAATACAAAGCCAAATTATCAGAAGCTATATTCTCAACGGATAATTATTCGGCGATTCGTTTAAGCCAGCTCTCGTGCGTGAGAGAACATAGCGAATTAACTCTCAAACTGTGCCCAGTCTGCATTCAAGAAGATATCAGACAATTTGGAGTGGCTTATTGGCATCGAGTTCATCAAATACCTGCTATCGAATCTTGTTGTGATCATCAGCAGCAACTAGTGCATGTTCGCCTTCCTAAACGATTAAAGTTAGCAGTTGGGTATCCTTCTTCTTTTGAAGCCGAGTATCACGAAAGTAGCGATGAAAGCTTTCGTTTGGCGCAGTTTTCTCGGCAAGTACTTCGAGAACAATCAAACAATATTTCTACATTTAGGTCGGCTAGTTACTCAGACAAATTATCGAATCTTGGCTATGTGACCAAGGGTGGTCGAATTCGCAGGGTAAAGTTATTCTCTGACTTTTATTCTTTTACAAGCCGATTGCATTTTCTATCTTCAGACGTTCTACCATCATCCGAATCGGATTATAAGTACATTACCAATTTGCTGTATAACCAATATTCACAGCATATTTTTAAGTATTTGATATTTGAATACTGGTTATCAAAGCAGAAGGTAAGGGCTAAAACAACACCAGAAGTACGCAGTGAAGGTTGTGTCGTTAGTATCTCTAGCGTAGAGCAAGAATGTTTGTCGTTGTTAAAAGAAGGATTACCAATTTCTTCAATAAGTAAGCAAACTGGCAAGAGTAGAACTTATGTGAAGTCAGTCGCTTACTCGTCGGATATGGAAGATTTGTTTGAGCCTATTAAGTTAAAAGCATCCGTCAGAGAGCAAGTTATTGCTCTTGCATGGAAAGGTTTCCATCGTTCTGTGATCGCCAAATGTGTATCTGTATCAACAGGAAGTGTCGAAATGTTGATTTCTAGCGTAAATGGGTTGGTTAAGTGGAGACGGCAGTGTAAGCATGAATCGAAACGGCGACGCTACAAATCTCAGATACTTCGATACCGACACAATGACCCGTTAAAGATTAGAAAAGAGATAAAGCGAGATTGCAATGCAGCGTTTTACTGGCTATATCATCATGAACCTGAATGGCTTGAATCCGTATTACCTAAGCCATCCCACCCACATCGCTATCCTCGGGTTAAGCAGAAATAACTCAATGCGGAATCTGACTTGATAGATTCCGCAAGCTTTAGGCAGAAGTTTTGTTTTCTGATAAAAATACAGTAGAAGAAAAGTGTATAAATCATTGACGTAGGTATGACTCCATATTAATATGGCTTCATTACGTTATCTGTAGACGCTCTACTGCATTTATTTAGCGTGATTGGCAAGGTTCAGGCGGCCACCTGAACCTTATCTAAACCTCAATACGACGATTAGACATATAGGAGATTTATTTATGCATCAAGATTACCAAATAACTGCGCGTGTGCAAGAAATTACAACCACTTTCATTCAGAAAAAACTTCTGAATGAAGATAGTTACCCTCAAAACATTCAAGAAACCGTTGTTCCTATTAGTGGAAAAGCTCAAAAGCGTGCGAAATATCAGTTCCCAATATCGGCAGAAGAAAACGACTCGATTATTTGTGAATATGATCGTGTGATGAATATTTATAACAAGCATCACTATGGCACACGAAAGAAGCTCACAGTAACAATGGAGCAGTGGTTTTTGGACGAAGCAAAGCGGTATGGATGGGCTGATGCAAAGTTTTACAAATGTGATGGTTCGACTAAAAAAGCCTGTTTTCTAGTGAAGGAAGCCGATTCGGAGAGTTCTTATGATTCAAAACACTAATCTTCGATTACTCAGTGAAGTAGCCGATATTCGAACTGGGTACACATTTAGAGAAAAGGTGGAAGAAGTTGAGGCAGAAACTGGCAGTGCTCGTATTGCTCAGATTAAAGATGTGCGTGAGATAGCCGAAACTTCAAATTCCTTCTTGCTTGATCCAAGCAAACTGCCAGCTATTGACTGGCAGGGTAAAGATAAAGCGTTAGTCGAGTCTGGAACTGTAATACTGCCTTCAAGAGGTTCGAGGGGCGGTTACTTCCAAGCATCCTGTGTTGTTGATAATGCGGAAGATTCATTACCTTTGGTGGTAACGAGTCAGTTCTTAGTGATTACACCAACGGTTGAGGTACTACCCGAATTCTTGTGTTGGTCATTAAACCAACCTTCAATTCAATTTTTATTATCTGAAGGTGCGGGCAGTCAGGGATCATCTATGGCTGTCATGCTTAAAACATCTATTGGCAATGAGATAAAGCTCAATATCCCACCTATCGAGACACAGAAGAAGATACTTCACCTCAATCAATTATGGGAAAAAGAGCAGGCATTAACCCAAGCACTGCTAATGAATCGAAAAACAATGCTTCAAGGCATGTTTCAACAATTACTTAATGAGAATAAATAACGATGAATACCCCAATCAACCAAGATCAAATCAACAAAGCCGTATGGTCAGCTTGCGATACGTTCCGTGGCACCGTAGATCCATCCATCTACAAAGACTTCATCTTAACGATGCTGTTCCTTAAATACATTTCTGATGTGCATCAAGACAAAGTGGATGATCTGGCGAAAGAGTACGGTGACGAGCCTGAATTGATTGCAGCAATGATGGAAACTCAGTCTTTCAAGATCCCAACAGGTTCAACTTTCTGGGATCTGTATGAAGCTCGCCATGAGGCAGGTAACGGCTCTCGTATAGACCAAGCACTGCACGCGATTGAAGAAGCGAACGGTACTAAGCTAAAGAACGTATTCCAAGACATCAGCTTCAACACCGATAAACTGGGTGACGAAAAGCAGAAGAACGACATCCTGCGTCACCTACTGGAAGACTTTGGTAAAGAGACGCTTAACCTTCGCCCAAGCCGCGTTGGTACATTAGATGTTATAGGCAACGCTTACGAATACTTGATTAAACATTTCGCAGCGGGTAGCGGTAAATCGGCGGGTGAGTTCTATACCCCACCAGAAGTTTCTGACCTTTTATCTATCATTCTAGAGCCACAACAAGGCGACAGCATTTGTGATCCTGCGTGTGGATCAGGCTCACTATTGATGAAGTGTGGTAAACAAGTTCAAAACAACTTTGCAGGCTCTAAGCAGTACGCTCTGTTTGGTCAAGAAGCGATAGGCTCTACTTGGTCACTGGCGAAGATGAACATGTTCCTGCACGGTGAAGATAACCATCGCATTGAATGGGGCGATACCATTCGTAACCCTAAGCTTCAGGATAAAGAAGGCGGCCTATTGCATTTTGATGTAGTAACAGCAAACCCACCGTTCTCTCTAGACAAATGGGGCTTTGAAGATGCTGGTAACGATCACTTTGGCCGCTTCCGTCGTGGTATTCCACCTAAGACTAAAGGTGATTACGCGTTTATCTCGCACATGATTGAAACTTTGAAACCTCAGACTGGCCGTATGGGGGTGGTTGTACCTCATGGCGTACTATTCCGCGCTTCAAGTGAAGGCAAAATCCGTAAGCAACTCATCGATGAAAACCTGCTAGATACTGTTATTGGTCTCCCTGAAAAATTATTCTTTGGTACTAGTATTCCAGCCGCGATTCTACTGTTCAAAAAGCAGAAAGACGACAACAAGGTACTATTTATTGATGCCTCTCGTGAGTTTAAGTCTGGTAAGAACCAAAACCAACTTACGCCAGAGAACATTCAAAAGATTATTGATACCTACAAAGCCCGTGAAACCACAGACAAATACTCATACCTAGCGACCCTAGAAGAGCTTGCCGAGAACGACTACAACCTCAATATTCCTCGTTATGTCGATACCTTTGAGGAAGAAGAAGAGATTGATCTAGTAGCGGTACGAAGTGAACGTTTGGCGCTACAAAGTGAACTGACTGACCTTGAAGCAGAAATGGCAGGTTACCTAGAGGAGTTGGGTTATGGTGCCTAATGGTTGGAGAGTTCTCTCACTATCTGAAATAACCAAAGAAAAAATCTCTTATGGGATCGTTCAGGCTGGACCGCATGTCGATGATGGCGTTCCATATATAAAAAGTGCTGATGTTGGTGGAGAAATTGATACACAAAAGCTTCAAAAAACAGCGGCGGAGATCCATCACAAATATAGACGTTCAGCAGTGCATCCAAATGATATAGTTTTTTCATTGCGAGGAAACATCGCTAGGACAAGCATTGTGCCTTTAGACTTGCCAGAAGCAAACCTAACTCAAGGAACTGCTCGTATCTCTGTGGATGAAAAAAATGATACGAAGTTCGTTTATTATAAGCTTGCTTGCACCCCTATAATGAATCGTATTAACTCTTTAAGTAAAGGATCTACATTTAAAGAGATTTCATTAGAAGAGTTGCGTAAAGTTAAACTGCCTCTCCCCCCACTCCCAGAACAACGTAAAATCGCCAACATCCTAACAACATGGGATAAAGCGATTGCTACCACAGAAAAGCTGATTGACACCAGTAAACAGCAGAAAAAAGCACTGATGCAGCAGCTTTTGACGGGTAAGAAGCGTTTAGTAAAAAGTAATGCCTCAAGATCTGTTCGAGAGGGCTTTGCTTTAAGTAAAATTGGGGATATTCCAGATGATTGGGAAGTTGAGCTAATTTCTAAGCATTACTGGTATCAAGAGGGACCCGGAGTAAGGAAACATCAATTTACAGAAAACGGTGTTAAGCTATTTAATGGTACGAATATCCAGCAATCTCGAATAGACATCTCGAATACATCGACTTACATCTCAAGTGAGGAAGCATATGGGGCATATAGCCACTTCCTAGCTGATAGTGGAGATCTGGTAATTGCGTGCTCTGGGATTTCTGTAGAACGATTTGACGAGAAAATTGCATTTATAAAAGAAGCACATTTACCTCTATGTATGAATACAAGCACGATGAGATTTAAAGTTAAATCTGAGACTAGAGCCTGTCTGACATTCATGCGTTATTTTATGATGTCAGACTTATTCAAGAACCAAATAAGAAGGCAGATTACAGGTTCTGCTCAATTGAACTTTGGGCCATCACATATAGCTAAATGCTTCGTACCACTGCCATCTTTAGATGAACAGAAAAAGATTGCTTCAGTATTGAGCTGCGTTGATAAGGAAGTCGATATTCTGGAAGCAAAACTATCTCACATCAAACAAGAGAAAAAGGCATTGATGCAGCAATTATTGACGGGTAAGCGCCGCGTAAAAGTTGCTGAAACCGAAGAGGCCTAAGACACCAATCTAATCCTATGTGATGCACTGCCTCACATAGGATTACTATCATCAAAACTCGGTAATGCAGAATGTTAGTATTTAATTGCACCAAAGCAGCGGCAGAATTTTTTACAGTGACTCGCCAAGGTAAGAAAGTCTCGAGCCTTGAGTCTGCACCACATAAAACCATTGCCGAATCGATTGAGAGTCCTGTTTTCCCTGATGGTGTAGAGACTAATCAATATGGCGGTTTTCAATGGCACTGGGTGCTTCATTGTGTATCCATCAAGCGCAAAAAGTACCTAATAGCGATGGACTACAACACTCGTGTTTGTATTACGGTGCTTGCGGGTAAAAAAGGTGATGTCTATCAGTTCCTCAATACTTTTGACCCAATGCTAAAAGCCTATTTCCACAGCATCGCCCATGAAAGCGGTGTCGATATGGTGGAGATTGAAAATTGCATTGATCATTATGATAGAGAAGTAAACGACTGTGCGTTCCACCCACGAAGTGACCGCAGTGTACAAACCCATATCAATGATGTGCACTGGCACCTTGAGCGTCATTGCTACGAAGATGGCATGTTACTAGAAGATCTCGACCTACTCGGTTTTAACACCTTCGCAAGTCAGTTCCCTCGCAATAGTAAATATAAAAAGAGCCACTTTTTCCCTAATGATGAGTTTCTACGTGAATGGCGAGAGTGGGCACTGGAAGAAAATGCTTTAGATATGAGCAATGTCGTTGTGTTAGATAAGTATCGTTAATGTAGTGTCATTTCCAAACGAAGAGAATAAAGAAGAATAACAGCTATGAGCAACCCTCTACCCAACTTCCGTGAAGAGCAAAGCGCAAAAATTCCAGCGTTGACTTTACTTACCAACCTTGGTTATCAATTCATTCCTCCGAGCGAATGCGTTGTTAAGCGTGGCAACCTATCAACGGTTATTTTGCCTGACGTTTTACGTGATGTGCTGAAACACAAAACCTACTCATTCATGGGGAAGGATCACCCGTTATCAGAAGCGGCTATCGACAAGATTGTCCACGAGTTAGCGAACCCAGCGATGAATGAAGGGGTGAAAGCAGCTAATGAAAAACTCTATAACGCTCTGACCTACGGTATTGGAGTGACCGAGTTTGTTGATGGTAAGAAAGCCAACCCAACCATTAATGTAATTGACTGGCAAGCTCCTAAGAATAACCAGTTTCACTTTACTGAAGAACTCGTCGTTGAAAATGCGCATGGTACTGCTAACCGAATCCCAGACATTGTTTGCTTTGTAAATGGCTTACCTTGGGTGGTGATTGAAGCTAAACGTCCTGATTCGTCTCACGGAGGTAAGCCGACCGTCGCTGAGGGTATTTCTCAAAACATTCGCAATCAGAAGGTCGATGAGATCCCTCATCTGTTTGCTTATAGCCAACTATTACTGTCGGTTAATGGTCACGAGGGCTTATACGGAACGTGTGGTACGCCAAGTAAGTTCTGGGCAAAGTGGAAAGAAGAAGAGATCACCGAAGCCACTTTTGAGCGCTTAAAGAACAAACCTCTTGAGCAAAACAGCCTAGATAGAATCTTTGGTCATCGCCCAGCTAAAGTACGTGATGAATATTTATCGCTGATTGTTGGCGGTGAGTTAGTGGTGACAGACCAAGACCGCTTATTGGTTTCACTACTGCGTCATGACCGACTACTGGAAATGACTCAGATATTCACCCTGTTTGATAAAAAAGCGGGCAAGATTGTTGCCCGTTATCAGCAAGTATTCGGCATCAAAGCCTTGATTGAACGTGTGACCTCTTTTGATGAGAAAGGCGCACGTAATGGCGGTGTGATATGGCATACCACAGGTTCTGGTAAGTCGTTCACCATGGTGTTCTTATCGAAGGCACTCATATGGATTAAAGAACTGGCTAAATGCCGAGTAGTGGTCGTAACCGACCGTGTTGATTTAGAAGACCAACTAGCGAGTACCTTTGCCTCAGGTGGTGCGCTATCAGAAAAAGATCGTAAAGCCTCGATGGCAACAACAGGGAGACGTCTTGCCGAGCAAATCGGTAAAGGTAATGAGCGTATTATCTTCTCCATCATCAATAAATTTGGTACTGCGATTGAGTTGGAAGAATGCTACAACGACAGTCCTGACATGATTGTGCTAGTTGATGAAGGCCACCGTAGCCAAAACGGTGAGAACAATATTCGTATGCAGCAAGCTCTACCGAAAGCCGCTTATATTGGCTTTACAGGTACACCGCTGTTGCAAGATGACAAGACTGAAAACAAGTTTGGCAAAATCATCCACTCCTACACAATGCAGCAAGCTGTGGAAGACAAAACAGTCACTCCGTTGTTGTATGAAGAGCGCGTACCAGATCTGAGCACCAACGATAAAGCGTTAGATGCGTGGTTTGATCGAATCACCGATAAGCTCACCGAAAAACAGCGCACCGACTTGAAGAGGAAGTTCGCTCAGAAAGGTCAGATCTATCAAACCGAGGGGCGAATCGAGCTTATTGCTCATGATATTTCGGATCATTTCCAAAACTTTAAGCGTCAGGGCTTAAAAGGTCAGCTTGCTTGTGACTCTAAAGCCTCTGCAATCCAATATAAGAAGCTTCTCGATAAAATAGGTAAGGCAACCTCGGTTGTTGCTATGTCTTCGCCTGATACGCGTGAGGGGCACGATACAGTTGATGGGGAAAGCACGGATATCGTTCAGAATTGGTGGAAAGAGAATGTCCTCAGCTCTGGTTTTGGTCAAGATGAGAAAGCTTATACCAAACATATTATAGAAGAGTTCGGTAAGGATGATGGCCCAGACATCATGATCGTGGTTGATAAGCTACTGACAGGCTTTGATGAGCCAAAGAACACCGTGCTTTACATCGACAAACCACTTAAACAACACAACCTGATCCAAGCCATTGCTCGGGTAAATCGTCTGCATCAGAAGAAAGAGTTCGGTTATCTCATCGATTATCGTGGCATTTTAAAAGAATTGGATGCCACTATTGCCGACTATCAAGATCTTGCCGAGCGAACCCAAGGTGGTTTTGATATTGAAGACTTAAAAGGTCTCTACAATCGTATGGATACGGAATACAAAAAACTACCCGGTTTATACAATGAGCTGTGGGCGATTTTTGCTGAGGTACCCAACAAACAAGATGGCCCAGCACTGCGTCAAGTGCTCGCTCCGAAAATTGATACCATTGATGGACAGCTTACCGATACCAACCAGAAAAAACGTGATGACTTCTACTCTACGCTCACAGCTTTTTCAAATTGTTTAAAAGTGGCACTGCAATCCGCAACTTACTTTGAAGATAAAAGCTTTGACGATAAGCGCGACCTCTATAAGAAAACGCTCAAGTCCATGGCTGAATTACGTAAGCAAGTTCGTGAAGATGCCGAAGAAACCATTGATTACGATGAGTATGCTGAAAATATCCGTACCATGTTGGATAAGCATATTGCAGGTGTTGAAATTGAAGAATCGAAAGGCGTTTACCTAGTCGGAAACATGGGTAAGGATATTAAGCCAGAGCAACTCACCGACGATGAAGCTCGCAACCAAAAAGATAAGATCACTGGTCGTGTCACTAAAATGATCGAACAAGACCTTGCCGATGACCCGTATGCTCAAGAGTATTTCTCGAAACTGCTTAAGCAAGCGATTCAGCAGGCAAAAGAGATGTTCGATGCACCTGTAAAGCAATATCTGCTATTTGCTGATTTTGAAGAGCAGGTAAAAGAACGCGATGTGAAAGGCATGCCGACGGATCGATTCGCAGAACTTGACCCTAAAATAAAACGACACGTACAGGCATTCTATGGTCTATTCCCTCATCATTTAGGGGATAATGTTTTGCCAGAAGATGAGTGCTTCAATTATGCGTTACAAATCGATGAGATCGTTACCGCCGCTGTTGCTGAGTTTTCAATTAACCCTCAAGAAATAGAGAATCAGATCCGACGCAAGTTAATCCCTGTGTTGTTCAAAGCGATAGGCATGGATAAAACCCAAGCGGTCATTACTGATGCCATCAAAATTACCCGCCTTGGCGTATCAGGACATCATTAATGACGTCGGTAAGCTCCAGTGAAGGCAACAAAGAAGAGTACAGCTTCGTCTATGGCGACGAAGCTTTGTGTTACGAAGTCGTCCGCAAACCGCATTTAGACGGTAAGAAACGTAAAATCACCATCAAGGTTCATCCTAATTGTGAGGTAGTGATTACTGCTCCAGAAGATGCAGAGCGTAATGACATTCACCAAGCTGTGATGAAGCGTGCTTCGTGGATTTACGATGCGTTGAAAGAGTTTCGTAGCCATCTGGAATACGTCCAACCTAAACACTACGTCAGCGGTGAAATGCAGTTCTACCTTGGTCGTCGTTACGTATTGAAGATCGTGGAAGATGCCAAAGCACTACCAACAGTAAAAATGACTCGCGGTAAATTACTGGTCACCTTAACTCGGTTTAACGATGACAAAACGGCCATGGTCCGAGCATTGGTGCGCAACTGGTACAAGGTACGTGCGGAGCGTATTTTCCATGAGCGTTTATCTGAATTGCTGCCGCAAGCCACTTGGGTTGATGGTATCCCAAGCTTTCGTGTTCTTCCCATGAGTAAACAATGGGGAAGCTGCTCGGCTAAAGGAAACTTGATGCTGAACCCACACCTCATTAAAGCGCCTAAAGAGTGCATTGACTACGTTATTCTGCACGAGCTTTGCCACATCGCCGAGCACAACCACAGTGAGAAGTTTTGGCGGCTGCTGACAAGCGTGATGCCGCATTGGAAAGAAGTGAAAAGTAAGCTGGATGGTATGGCGGAGTTGTACTTGAATGAGTGATAATTTTGATTTTGAACTAGCGGAATTGCTGCGAAAGCAAGTACCTCATGATGAGTCGATACACAGTACTTTGCTTAGAACATTATTAACGTATGATCCAAATATAAAGCCTATCGGCGTGATAGGTAATTCAGGCTGTTGGATCGATGCTCCTTTTGTTCAAAAGCAGTATCAGTTCCTTTTCTATCGCTATCCTGACCATGTGTTATTAGAAACTATAGATATGGGTTTGTCTGTGAACGGTAAGTATAACTGCCTTTTTGATAACCCTGTCTCTTACACATATCGAATTGAGTCTACTTTTTTTAGTGGGAGAAGAACTAGAGATCGAGCCTCGTCTGCAACGAAGATAAGGTATTGTTTATCTTGTATAGAAGAGAGTATTGCAAGTGTCGGCTATGGGTATTTTCGGCACTTTTGGGATAGTTCAAATTTATGTCTTATTCATGGGCAACCACTTAAAGAACTACCCGAATTAGGGTTTGCTAAAACTCTAAAAGCCGTAAAGCGGCTGTTTAATGCAAAAGATTGTAGACAAGCGATAAGCTTAGCAAAAAAGCCTGAAGTAACTGCTAAATATTCTCCGAAAATTACATGGGATGAAACGGGAAGGTATGTATTCCCTATTAAATTTGCTCCAGGGTGTTTGATGCCCGTTTTTGCTCAGTGGGTTAATAGCAAATACTCAAAGTTCGAAAATATGAAATTACGAGACTTTGCACAAAAGGTTACAGGGCAGTATTTTAATCATTATTCTCTTTATGAATTTGATTATAGGCGAGATTTTGCGGGTATTTTGATGATGTGCGCAGAGTATGAGCCAGAGTTATTACATTCATTCATAGTTAATGAAGTTAGTCTTATTGGCTTAGAGTTGGGACCAAGAAAGCAAGGAGTTCTCCGAGAAATCTTTGCAAAGCACTCAGTGAGTGATTGTACCGCTTGTGTAGAAAAGTCTTGCATCATGAAAGCACATCAAGGCACTTTCAGTGTAGATGCAACAGAATTGAATCTTAAGAACTTATTTGAAAGTTCTTACACTCTTGCAAGAATATCTATGCAGGGTAGGCCTATTAGAACTAGTAAGGACTCGATCTGGGGAGTTATCGATGTTTCTCCAGAAATTGCTGATAGTAAAGCCTTTGAGAAGATAGAGTTTCAGCTAAACGAAGTTTGTTACAAATAGTGTACAAACTTTATTATTCCAATCTTGATTTAGTGTACAAACTTTATTGTGCCTAAACACTAAAACTGTTGTGCAAAAACAATCACGACGCTCTAAATAGTTGTAATTTCCATTAATAATGCCTGATGCGCTCATCAGGCATTATTGTTTTTGATAAAGAGTAGTCAGTTAGAGTAAATCGATGCGAATGTCGTCGAACTGATACACTTTTCCTCCAAACTTTTCACTGAAGGCTATCGCATCATCTTGTGTGCTAAAACTGCCTAACGTACTGCCCATCGCGCCCGTTTTACTTGAACCAATGACAAACCACGCAGCTTTTGCATCAATGAAGTATTCATTTTCTGGCTTTTGCCATGGCGTTTTACTCATGTCGTGGACGAAAATTTGTTGTATCTGGCGCTCATTCTCTGGCTGAAGTACATAGCTAAAGAGATCTCTGGTCGAGCAGAACTTCATGATCTCTTCATTGCCTTTTTGGTAAGCCTCGCCTTTCGGGCCCGGAAAGTTTGCGATAATCATACCGCATAAGTGACACTCATCAGCATTCTCAATGGCGACGGCTTGCTTTAACATTTTCTCTTGTGGTGCTTCGTTACAGCCGAATAAAAATACAGACGATAGAACTAATCCAATCCAAGAACTGCTTACAGGTATACGCATGTGAGGCCTCTTTTATAGTGTCTTTTTTCTAAAAATAATCAGTGCTAATAACAGTGGGCTAATTACCCAAGCCATCATTACCAACAGCAGTGTTGAGGTTGAATAACTACTGCTGATAGCAATTGCTAGTACCCCGTTTACATCACTGGTACTAAGCGATGATAAGTTCACTAAGCGAAATAGGTCAGCGGGGTTAAGCATCATGAGTTGAACTAAGCTATGTTGAGTGAGTAGTTCATTACCTCCAACCAATACAGCGAGCAAGGCTAGGTCAAAAACGATCACGAAGAACAACCATAAAATCAGTGAAATACCGGCTGCTTTGGATTTTTCGTTAACCAATAAGCTAATAAGATAAGCAAGGGAAACAAAACATAGCCCTAGCAGGATCGAAGTAATAATAAACAGCCCGAAAGATACGAATACTCCCGGCATGTTAGAGATAAGACTTAACATAACAGCAGCGCTGCCAAAGCCGAGCGTTGTGGCTAACGCGATAATGCTTCCCTGCCCAAGAAACTTACCGATCAGCAGTTGAGAATGGCTGATTGGGTAGGTCATCAGTAGTAATAAAGTGCCTGACTCTTGTTCGCCTACAAAGCTGTCGTAACACAGTAGTAGGGCGATCAAAGGGATGATGAATACTGACAGGCTCGATAAGCTAGCGATGGTTGAGGAAAGTGATGGTGAGCCAATATGCCCTGATGCGACTGTGCCGTAATAACTCAAGCCAATCGAAAGTAAAGCAAAAATACAGGTAATGGATACTAACCAGCGGTTACGAATACCATCTTGGAATTCTTTTAGTGCGACAGCGATAACGGGGTTCATTGGTTCACCTCCGGAGTAGTGATCGATGTGCTAAGGAAATGCTGATAAATCTGTTCTAAGTTGGCGACCTCAACTTGAATATCACTGAGGGTTTCGTAGCTAAGAAGTTCTCGAATGGTGGATAATTTCAATTCTTCAGGGATATGAAGTTGATTAGGTTCAACCATGAAACCAGACAAGCTTTGGTTTTTTGCTAGCGCGCCATTGAGCCCATGAGCTTTGATGACGACAGGAAGTTGTGCTTGTTGGCGTAACTCACTTAGGCTTCCGGCGGCGATACTTTTTCCTTTTGATAAGATCAGAGCGCGATCGATATGTTGTTCAACACCGGGTAGGACGTGTGAGCACAAAAGTACACTTGCCCCGCTTTTTTTTAGGTTGTCGACGCTTGTATAGAATTCTTGAGTTGCTATTGGGTCTAAACCAACCGTTGGCTCATCAAGCAATAACAGCTTGGGCTCACCCAAGAAAGCTTGTGCCAAACCAAGGCGTTGGCGCATGCCTTTTGAATACGTTTTTACTTGGTGATGGATCGCACGTTCTAGTCCTACTTGTTCTAATAAAGAGTGGACTTGCGCTTTTGGTACCGATTTCAAACGAGCAAAATAGGTGAGTACTTCTAGCCCCGTCAGTTGATCGTAAAAGCTGACATTTTCGGGTAAGTAGCCAATTTGTTTGCGGCTATGCCATGCTTGCCTATCCGTTGGGTTAGTACCAAAAACAGATAACTTACCTGACGTTGCTGAAATGACCCCTAAAATTAGCTTCATCATGGTTGTTTTTCCGGCTCCATTGTGGCCGAAAAGTCCGAGCACCTCACCGCTGTTTAACGTGAGGTTAATGCAATCCAACACATTGATTTTCTTGTACTGCTTGGTAACATTTTCTAATAATACAATCGACTGACTCATGATTGATTTCCTATTTCAGCAGTAAGAGGAGGTAACTGATACTCATTGGCTGGTGGCGATATTAACGGATGGGAATCTTTCACTCCCGCAGGCTTTAAGACCGGAAATTGCTTTTGCACCCAGCGCAGCATTAGTACCGAAGGACTATCGAGTAGCACTTTTGATTCTGGGTATTTCCAAACCATTTTATCAATGCCGTCGTTGGGCTCAAAAGGTGTATCACCAATGTTGTCATTGTCCAAATCCCACCCTAAGTAGTTGCTCCAATAATTGCCAACGCCTTGCTGGCTCCACTCCTGTTTTCTATTGGAAACGTATTTCACTTGTATTGGGTTATTGATAAAGCTGTTGCCAAATATTTTACCGTTCTCTGAACCTGCGGTGAGATGAATGCCAATCTCTGCAGTATCGATAGTGTTGTAACTGATGGTGTTGTAGCCAGAGTTATAGACAAATAAGCCTTTTCCTTCTCTGCCAATAACTTTGTTCTCTGGTTTCGTCCAAACATTTTTAAATTGGTTGTAGCTGATGTCTGACTGAGTAATAAAGTTCATCAACATACCGTAGTCTTCGCTGTCATGGCTTTGGTTGCCATGCACGACTAAATCTCGTGAGCTCATTAGAGCAAAGCCAGCTCGGGTTTTGTAGGCAGTATTACCTAACACTCGGTTGTTGTGGGAATACATGTAATGGATGCCGTAGCGAAGATCATGCATCGTATTATTGCGTAGTTCGCTTTCTTGGCTGGAGATTACGTACAAGCCGTCACGGGTATGACTTACAGTATTGTGTTGGACTAGTGCATGTTTAACCACAGAGAGTTGAATGCCGTTTCCACGGTCGGCGGAGCGAAGATCAGGGTTCCCAATAACGGTATTTTTTTCGACTAAGAGATGGTTGGCTTTTTGTAGCCACATGCCGAAGCCATCACCTTGTAGATGATTATTTCGAATGACAAGATTTTCACTGGATTGATCGGAGTAAATCGCAGCGTTTTGTTCGGTGAGGTCATCGCCCCAGTTGCGAATGGTTAAGTTTTCAATGGTGATATTGGAATTGTAAAGAGTCAGTCCATTATCAATACCTTGAGCATCTATAACGCTATTAGGTAGGCCTTGCAGTGTGATCTGATTACGAACGCGGAAGTTCCCCTTATATAACCCTGATTCTAAAATGATGGTATCACCATCTTGGCTCGAATCGAGAGCAAACTGGACATCTTCACTAGGGATCACTGTGATAATGGCAGCGAGCAGTGAAGAGTGAAATAGGCTGACTAAAACAGCACAAAGCCATCGAGTTATTTTCAATCCATCATATCCATTTGGGTGAAACGGGGTCGAATTACGGCTCTAAACGGATAAGAGCCGTATTCGGTGAGGAGTGAAAGTGATTAAGTTAAGTACTTTTTGGTACTGAGCTCACTTAAGCTTCCACTAACATGCGTCCGCGCATTTCCATATGCAGAGCATGACAGAACCAGTTACAGTAGTACCACTGCACCCCAGGTTTATCGGCAATAAAGGTAATGGAAGAGGTTTGTTGTGGGCTTATTTCCATTTGTACGCCATGGTTGGTCATACAGAATCCATGTGTTACATCTTCCACTAAATCTAGGTTGGTGACGATAACCGTCACTTCATTGCCTAGTTTCACTTTGAACTCGTTCATGCCAAATGTTGGAGCGATAGAGGTTAAGTACACACGAACTTTGTTGCCATCGCGAATGATTTTATTTTGAGTCATTACATCAACCCCATCTTTTTTCGCAATTTCTAGCGTTTCAGCGAAGATAGGATCATCACGCGACCACACTTTGTCTGGCTTCACTTTGCTGCGATGAATAATGGTGCCATCATGCGGTTCGGCAAAAGTAGGACCATCGTGTACTAACTTCATCTCATCGCCAGAAATATCGATGAGTTGGTCATTTTCGGGTTTTAGTGGGCCAACAGGTAAGAAGCGGTCTTTAGAGAATTTACAGAGTGATACTAACCACTTGCCATCAGCATCTCGAGTTTCTCCTGAGGAGGTACTGTTATGTCCTGGTTGGTAGTGAACATCGAGTTTTTGACGAATATAGTTAATTTTTTCGCCGTTGTAGGCTCGGATCGCTTCTTCAATGTTCCATTTGGCAATTTGGCTATCGAGGAATAAGGTGGTGTAGGCAAACCCTTTGGCATCAAAAGCGGTATGCAATGGACCCAAGCCTAGCTCTGGTTCTGCCACAATGGTGTCTCGAGGTTTAATTGTGTCATCAAAGAGTGCGTCTAGTTTATCAATTGCGATGACTGATACTGTCGGGGAAAGCTTACCATTGGCCATGAAATACTTACCGTCTGGTGAGGTGTTCATGCCGTGAGGAGATTTAGGAACTGGGATATAGCGAGTTAAATCAGAGCCTTTACGACCATCGAGTACGGGTACGCTATTACCATTGTAAGTTTTGAACTTGCCGGCTTTAACTGCAGCTTCACAGCGTGCTAAGTTGAACACCACCACATGATCACGCTCTGCTGTGATCATTTCGCCAAGGTTCATCCCCATTTCTGAGTTGTAACAAGTGGATGCGAAGTACTTACCATCGTAGTCAGCATCGGTGTTATCAAGGTTACCATCCACCATGACTTGGAATACCACCTCCATTTTTTCAGCATCAATAACATTAAACAGAGATCGGTAGGTGCTGATGTCTTCGAGTGTAGTTGTTCCGTTATTATCCATCGGAATTTCGAATTCACTATTACAAATTACGTACTTTGTATGCGGTACTTTCTGTACACGCAAGCCATGAATAGCTTGTACGTTAGGGATGGTAATCATTTTATCCACTTTCATGACATTGCAGCGGATACGAGCAACTCGAGAGTTTGCTTTGTCATTAATAAATACGTATTTACCGTTATAACGACCATCCGTCATGCTCATGTGAGGGTGGTGTGAATCGCCACATAGGAGGTGAGCGCTGTCGCCTTTAATGCGTTTACTTTCGTCGGTCAAACCCCAACCAGTAGCACTGTCGATATTAAATACAGGAATTCGCATTAACTCACGCATTGAAGGGATACCCATAATACGGACTTCACCCGAGTGACCACCACTCCAGAAACCATAATACTCATCTAGCTCACTAGGAAGAACCACCGCACTATTGCCGGCTTCTGCAGCCTGAGCTTTTGCCATGGAAGCAAACATTGCTGCGGACATGGGTGCAACTGCAACCCCTAAGCCAACAGCAGCACTTTTACCAAAAAACTTACGACGTTCACTATTGACTGGCAAGCGGTCTTCATCGAGTTGTGTCTTGTCATTACTCATGGTGTATCTCCATGTTATTGGGTAGATGCTGATGTAGCTTGGTAATAATAAAAATGCGACCTCATTTTTACTGTTGCGTCACTGGAATATCAGCTTTGTATGTGCGTTTTTTTTTGTATGCCATTTTTTTCAATGGAGGGCATTTTCCATCATTTGAGTAGGTAATTTGGCAATCTAAGCAGTAATGGCATTCGCGCATGTTAATTTCGCCATTGGGTTGTATTGCCTGTATCTCACACTCTTTCTCGCAGGTTTTGCATGGTGAACCACACTCTGGACGACGCTTGAGCCAGTCAAATAGGCGCACACTGTTAGAGACCGAAAGCGCTGCGCCAAGAGGACATAAATAGCGACAGAATGTTTTTCGATTGAATAAATTGACGGCCAGAATCAGTACTGCCCATAAAATGAAAGGCCATTCGCGATCAAACTTAAGTAAGAAGGTCGTTTTAAATGGTTCAATCTCGGCGAACTGTTCAGCAAGAGCTAAAGAGTCGAGAGAAATACCAAATAGACCAAGTAGAATTAGGTATTTTATGGCCCATAGGCGTTCATGTACTGCCCAAGGAAGTTCATATTGTGGCAGCTTTATATAACGAGCAAATTGGTTGATAAGCTCTTGTAGTGCGCCAAACGGGCAAAGCCAACCACAATAGACTGCTCGGCCCCAGAGCAGCATGGTGACCGCTGCTGCGCACCATAAAATAAAGATGATAGGGTCGAGCAAAAATAAGTCCCAGGAGAAGTCTCTGACTAATGCTTGTAAGAAGGTAAAGACGTTGACCACAGAGAGTTGGCCACCCCAACTCCACCCAATGAATATGACGGTGACGGCAAGAAAGCTGTGGCGCAGTCGATGCATAAAGGTTGGATGCTTCACTAAAATATCTTGGAAGAACAAAATAAGAAGTAGCACGGTTAACAGACCAATGAGGATCCACACTTCGACTTGACGCTCATGCCATACTTGCTCAGCGAGCGAGGGCTCTTTTGGCGGAATAATAGCAGGTGGTGTATCGACGTATTTTTCCAGTACATCATAACTGCCTTTGAAGCTGCTAAAGACACTATCAACAGGCCCTGTTTGGCGCCTCACTAGTAACTCTATTTGCCAGCTCGCTCCTGGATCAAACTCATGATGAGCCTGTATTTTAAAAAGAGACATCTCTTTGAATTTCGGTGCGCCAGTTGCAAACAGATCGTTTATTCGGTCATGGTCCAAATCTCGAAAAGAGATCTCATTGTCATTTTGATGTACTTGAAGGCGATCGAAAATCCCGCCACGAACATAGCCAGAGCCTTTGTAAGAATAGCCATTGCCCAATACAGCTATCAAGTGCTCACCAGGCTGAAGTTTGTTGATTTGCCATCGGTATTCATCCTCGCCCAAGAGGTTTTTACCTATGGTGGGAATATCCGCAAGAGCATAGTAGATCTCAGCAAACATATCGTTGTTTTGACTAGGTGCCACTCGGTCAATATTTTCACCTTCAGTATCATCAAAGGCTTCTTGTACGGCTTGATTGGTCAGGTATATCTTTCGAATTGAGCCATCACCTGTAAGTTCTAACCAATTATGTTGTTGATAGATGTTGTGTTTTATAGTCGAAATCGGCTGGATGATACCGTTGGTTTTTTCAATAATTCCCAGTGATTCAGCGGCTTTTTTTGCCGCTTTTGTGATAGCCACGTTCATGACCATTACCGTGACCGTTGCTCCAGATAATCCATCAATTGGCACGTAGTCTTTATTGGGCTTGCCCCCCACTTTGATGCGATCTTTTACCGATAAACCTACATATTGATCGCTAAAGTCCCACAGTTTTTGTTCGGGAATACCAGCCAGAATAATGGGTTCATGATGCTCAAGGACTTTGGATGCGAGGTAGTTACCTTGGGGATCAATGATCACTAACATATTTACTGGCTCGCCAGAATAGGCGGGGATTCTTGCGATATCGTTCGTTTCAAAAGCATAGCCAAGAGTTGTATCTTGCTCTTTGATCACTCTGAGTAAAGGTTCGCCGCTTTTATCTGAGATAGACGTTAGCGAAGGGAAAACAACATGAATGAGTGGAATTGGGTCTTTTGGGGGGCTGACAAATAAAGCTTGAGCGGTAAATGAGACGAGCAGCAGGAAGAGTGTTAGACATAACTGTGTGAAGCGTGTGTATTTACTCAGTAGGCTTTCCATGCAGTATTCCATCCATACTCACTCGTGAATGGTTAGGGTAGAGAATCGAACTTGTATGAAGTTGATCGAAATCAATACTGATGTTATGAGTTTGTATTAAATGTGTAAAACATCGCCACCTTCACATATTGATGACTTTGTGAGTAAAGAGGCTAATTGAGTCGTGTTAATGAATAAAGGATGAGCGATGTATGGGTGTGGTTTTTTGGGTTTTTGGTAAAGGCTAGCGAGTGCTAGCCTTTTTTGATTTTGTTATGAGTGATTTTTGGTGAGTTTGTTTCTCTTCTTTCCCCATTTGATCTGTTGAATAACAAGACCAGCGATTATTAACATCAATCCAAATAGTGTCGCAGGGTGGATTTCTTCGCCAATAATGGTCGAAAGCAGCATCAATGAGATAAATGGTGAGGCAAAAATTAGATTGCTGATACGCGCTGTATTGTTGGTCAGTTTTAGCGCTGAGAGCCACAGCACAAAGGTAATACCCATCTCGAATAGGCCTACGTAAGTCACGGCCATCCAACCTTTCGCTGTGATTTGGCTAAAGCTTTCGCCTTCGTAAAGGGTTAAACCAATCGCGAATGGCAATGCCACTAAGAACCCAAGTAATACACCTACCACAGGGTCAGCTTTATTTTTGGTATTGAGAATCCAGTACCCTGCCCAAAGCAATGTTGAAAGCAGAGCAAGTGCCACACCGAGTGGGCTATCGAATTGCATGCCTAGCACATCGCCTTTGGTGGCAATAACTACCACACCCGCATAGCTGAAGGTACACGCCACCCAATCTTGTTTACGAATCTTTTGCCCTAGAAACACCGCTGCCATTAAAGTCAGCGTGATCGCCCAACTGTAGTTGATGGCTTGCGCTTGAGAAGCGGGCAGTAGGTCGTAAGCTTTGAATAGAATCAGGTAGTAGGCTAGAGGGTTAACCAAACCGAGCAGTAAGTAATACCAAGGGTTTGAAAGAAACGTGGTACTCAGTTGAGAGAGTTTGCCTTGAAACGCGCAAACCGCGATCAGCGCAATCGACGACACAATGCTGGCGATGGTCAGCATTTGAATCGGTGAAAACTCAGCAAGGGTCAGCTTAAAAGCCGTAGCGACTGTTGACCACAGCAATACCGCGGAAAGGCCAAAGCCCAAGGCACGACGTTCGTTCATAGCAACTCATTCTAATTTGATGGGACAGAATACGAAGCGCCTAGTCTATCTGTCGAATTTTAATACGGCAAACTGGACATTTATCCAGTATCAAAATACCATTTAATGAGTTATTTCCAATTAGGCTAAATCATTATCATGCAATGGATTATCGAACATCAAGCAACGCTTATTGCTGCAATTTCTGGCGCGCTCGTCAGTGGCGGTGTGGTGGGTTGGTGGATTAAACAGAAGTTCTTTTTTCAGAATCGACTTCTCGAACAACAACTCGAGTCCGATCGTTTGTTGCATGAATCTCAACAGTCACAGCTCAAATCATCACTCGCAGAGGCACAACAAGAGCTTAATGAGTTGGATGACGACCGAGATAAAGCCGCATTTGAGCTCAAGCAAGCGCACGGCAAGGTGATGGCTGCGATGGAAAAGCTTCGCTACTTTGAAGCCGTGAAGCAAGAGCGTCAGCAGTACGCTGATGAGATCAATGTACTGAAAGACCATAAATCTGAGTTGGAGGCTGAACTTCGAGAGCAAGAAGCGAGGCACGACCAAGAAAACCTCGCTAACAGTGAAAAGCTGCAACTGCTAGAACAAGCAGAATCTCGACTTAAGCAGCAGTTTGAACTGTTAGCGAATCAACTGTTTGAGAGCAAAACCGCTAAGGTCGATCAACAAAACAAGCAAAGCTTAGAGGTTTTGTTGTCGCCGCTGAAAGAGCAACTAGAAGGCTTCAAGAAACAAGTGAACGACAGCTTTAGCCAAGAAGCCAAAGAGCGTCATACCTTAGTTCATGAGCTTAAAAACCTGCAACGTCTTAATGAGAGCATGACACGCGAAGCGGTTAATCTGACCCAAGCACTAAAGGGCGATAATAAACAGCAGGGTAACTGGGGCGAAGTGGTACTGGCACGGGTGCTGGCAGAATCAGGGCTGCGCGAAGGTCATGAATACCAAACTCAAGTGAACCTGCAAAACGATGCGGGCAAGCGTTACCAGCCAGATGTGATTGTGCATCTGCCACAAGACAAGCAAGTGGTGGTGGATTCAAAAATGGCTTTGGTGGCGTTTGAGCGTTACTTCAATGCTGAAACTGATCAACAACGTGATGCTGCATTACGTGATCACTTGGCTTCATTGCGCGCGCACATTAAAGGCTTAAGCCAGAAGGATTATCATCAGCTCAAAGGCATACAGAGCCTTGATTATGTGTTGATGTTTATTCCGGTAGAGCCTGCGTTTCAGGTGGCGATTCAAGCCGACCCTAGCTTAGTTAAAGATGCGATGGAGCAAAACATTATCTTGGTTAGCCCAACCACCTTGCTGGTGGCACTGCGTACCATTGATAACTTGTGGCGCAACGATAGACAGAATCAGAACGCGCAAGTTATCGCGGAACGTGCGAGCAAGCTTTACGACAAATTACGCCTGTTCGTTGATGATATGGAAGGTCTTGGAAGCTCATTAGATAGAGCCAACCAAAGCTACCAAGGGGCCATGAATAAGCTGGTGACTGGGCGTGGCAACGTGATTCGTCAGGCAGAAAGCTTCAAGCAACTCGGTGTTGAGGTGAAGAAACCGATTTCGGTAGGCTTGGCTGAAATGGCGCAAAATGAGGCTTTTTCAGAAAATGTCTCTTTAGTAGAAAGACAACCTACTGAGGATAAAGTAAACTAATCGGCCGCAGCGCCTCTAAATAGAGAGTGTACTGTCGATGAGAACTTACCATGGTAGATAACAGCATTATGGACACAAGCGTGCAGACAAATTCAGCAGTAGAGTCAGAAACCACACACTTTGGTTTCGAAACAGTCGCAAAAGACGAAAAAGTCGCGAAAGTAGCAGAGGTATTTCACTCTGTAGCCGCTAAATACGACATCATGAATGACTTAATGTCGGGTGGTGTTCACCGCTTGTGGAAGCGATTCACGATTGATTGCAGTGGCGTTCGCCCTGGTCAACGCATCCTAGATCTTGGTGGTGGTACTGGCGACCTGACTGCGAAATTCTCGCGTATCGTTGGCGAAAAAGGCCACGTGGTTCTTGCTGATATCAACAACTCAATGCTGAATGTTGGCCGTGATAAACTGCGTGATAGCGGTATTGTTGGCAACGTACATTACGTTCAAGCCAATGCTGAAGAGCTGCCTTTCCCAGATAACTACTTCGATTGTATTACCATCAGCTTTTGTCTGCGTAATGTTACCGACAAAGACCAAGCGCTGCGTTCAATGTACCGTGTGCTGAAGCCGGGCGGTCGCCTGTTGGTTCTTGAGTTTTCTAAGCCAGTACTTGAACCTCTATCAAAGGTTTACGATGCCTACTCTTTCCACCTGTTGCCAAAAATGGGTGAGCTGATTGCCAACGACGCAGACAGCTATCGTTACCTTGCAGAATCAATCCGTATGCACCCGAACCAAGAAACCTTGGAAGGCATGATGCAAGAAGCGGGTTTTGAAAATACAAAATACTTCAACCTAACGGGCGGCATTGTTGCGCTGCACCGTGGTTACAAGTTCTAGTCGAACTTGGTAGCAGGCTCGTAGGGCGTGCTAAACAATAAGAATAAAGACAGAACGGATAGGTTAACGCTTATCCGTTTTCAAAGGTAAGGACAGTCATGCCATTTGATCCATTGGTCACCGCGGTTATTGAAACCTCTTTAAATACTTTCGTGAACGATGATCCAGCCTTGGTTCGTCGTTTGTCTCGTTTAAAGGGGCAGATCATTCAAGTCAATTTGAAAGAGTTGAATAAAACACTCACCTTCGTTTTCAGCCAGCAGATTGATGTGTTGTCGGAATATGAAGGGCAACCGGATTGTTACCTATCTTTGAATCTATCGGTGCTGCCTGAATTGCGTGAGCAATCGAACATCACTAAGTTGATCAAGCAAGATAAGTTGATTTTAGAAGGTGATATTCAGCTCGCGCAGAAGTTTGCTCAACTAATGACAGACTGCAAGCCTGATTTGGAAGAGTGGCTATCACGTGTGACTGGCGATGTGGTTGCTCACACCTTGGTACAAGGCGTTAAAAACGTCGGTAGCCTTGTGGCGAAGCAAGCAACTAAGCATCAAAACCATGTTGCTCAGGTTTTGACTGAAGAGTGGAAGATTGCACCGGCTCCGCTAGAAGTGGTGCATTTTTGCGATCAGGTTGATGACATAAAAAGCTCAGTTGCCCGCCTTGAAGCTAAATTGAACGCTCTGTTGGAGAAAGCATGACCCCAACAGAACTGAAACGTCTTTATCATATTATCAAGGTACAGTTAGAGTACGGCCTTGATGAATTGATGCCTGAGCACCATTTGACTAAAGCTCCTTTACTGGCGAGAAAGTCTCTGTTTTGGCTCAAGAACAAGCATCAAGATAAAGAGTTGGGTCAGCGCTTGCGTCTCGCTTTGCAAGAGTTAGGGCCTGTGTGGATCAAGTTTGGTCAAATGATGTCAACGCGTCGTGACCTATTTCCTCCTCATATCGCTGATCAATTGGCTTTATTGCAAGACCAAGTCGCTCCATTTGATGGCGCATTGGCCAAGCAAGACATGGAAAAGGCACTGGGTGGCAGTTTAGATAACTGGTTTACCGACTTTGATATCGAGCCATTGGCCTCGGCTTCTATCGCTCAGGTGCATACTGCAAAGCTTAAAGAGAGTGGCCGCGAGATTGTTCTGAAGGTAATTCGACCTGATATTCGCCCGGTGATTGACGCAGATCTAAAACTGATGCACCGGATGGCGCGTATAGTCGCTAAGTCTCTTCCTGAAGCACGTCGTTTGAAACCTGTTGAAGTCGTTCATGAGTACGAAAAAACGCTAATCGATGAACTGGACCTGCGCCGTGAGGCGGCAAATGCCATTCAGCTACGACGTAATTTTGAAGGCAGCGAAGAGCTCTATGTTCCAGAGGTTATCTCTGATTTAAGCAGTGAAAGCTTGATGGTGTCAGAGCGAATCTACGGTATTCAAGTATCGGATATCGCGACATTAGAAGCTAACGGCACCAACATGAAATTGCTGGCTGAACGTGGCGTGACGGTATTCTTTACCCAAGTTTTCCGAGACAGCTTTTTCCATGCGGACATGCACCCAGGCAACGTATTCGTTAACCCTGAAAATCCAGAAAATCCTCAGTGGATTGGCTTAGATTGTGGCATTGTCGGCACGCTAAACAGTGAAGATAAGCGCTACTTAGCCGAGAATTTACTGGCTTTCTTTAATCGAGATTATCGTAAAGTTGCAGAGCTACATGTCGATTCAGGGTGGGTGCCACACGACACCAACGTCAACGATTTCGAATTCGCGATTCGTATGGTGTGTGAGCCAATTTTTGCAAAACCACTTGGCGAGATCTCATTTGGCCATGTGTTGCTAAACTTATTTAATACAGCAAGACGTTTCAACATGGAGGTTCAACCTCAGTTGGTACTTCTGCAGAAGACCTTGTTGTATGTCGAAGGTCTAGGCCGTCAGCTGTATCCGCAACTTGATTTGTGGGCAACGGCGAAGCCTTTCCTTGAAACCTGGATGATGAATCAGGTGGGGCCGCAAGCTGTGATCAACGCAGTAAAAGAGCGTGCGCCATTCTGGGCAGAGAAACTGCCAGAGCTGCCAGAGTTACTTTATGACAGCCTTCGCCAGGGTAAAGCGATGAACCAGAGAATGGATCAGCTTTACCAAGGCTACCGAGATACTAAACGCCAACAAGCGACTGGAAAGTTTTTGTTTGGTGTTGGAGCCACTTTAGTCGTATGCTCCGCAATATTAGTTTCAAGCCCTTATGAGCAGCTATCCATGGGCTGTGGCATCGCAGGTGTCACATTTTGGTTGCTTAGTTGGCGAGCTTACCGTCGTTAGACAGTAGACTCTCTTAATATTTTTTTATGTGTAGACAGACCCGAGGACAATGACAATGGGTGGTATCAGTATTTGGCAACTTCTAATCATTGCTGTAATTGTAATTTTGCTATTCGGAACAAAGAAACTGCGCGGCATGGGTGGTGACTTAGGTTCAGCGGTGAAAGGCTTCAAAAAAGCGATGAGCGATGAAGACAAGCCTGCAGATAAGAAAGATGCAGACTTTGAACCAAAGAATATTGAACAGCAGAAGAAAGAAGCTAGCGCTGAAACAACTGCTGAAACAAAGAAAGACAAAGAGCAGGCGTAAATCGTGTTTGATATCGGTTTTTGGGAACTGGTATTAATATCTGTCGTTGGGTTAGTGGTTTTAGGACCTGAGCGTTTGCCCGTTGCGATTCGTAGTGTCTCCAAGTTTATTGGGCAAGCGAAAAGCATGGCAAATAGTGTGAAAGATGAACTTTCTCATGAGCTTAAGGTACAAGAACTTCAAGAAAACCTGCGTAAGGCGGAAAAAATGGGTATGGAAGATTTATCTCCAGACCTAAAAGCATCAGTTGATGAGCTTAAGCAGGCCGCTGCTCAAGTTCAACGTCCGTATGCTAAGCCTGAGTCTGATAAGCCAAGTGATACTGAACCTAGTGTCACGGAAACTGTTGAATCTGAAACCATTCAGGTCAATAGTGAAGCTTCAGCACCGTCAGATAAGAAAGCCGAATAGTCTCGCTAGGAGGAGTCGTCAGATACTTATGTCGCTAGATGTTTAAGTAGCTAGGTGTTTCAGTAGCTAAATATTTAAGTAGATAAGTATGCACGCGGCTCCTTTTCGATCTTCCTGTTTAAGAGGTTTGACATGTCTTCGACTGAGCAGACACAGCCTTTAATTAGCCATCTTCTAGAACTGCGTAATCGCCTATTGCGCGCGATTGTTGCGGTTCTAGTGGTGTTTGTTGGGCTAATTTATTTCGCTAATGATATTTATGAGTTCGTCTCTGCACCTTTGGTAGATCGCTTACCTGAAGGCGCGACGATGATCGCAACAGATGTAGCGTCACCATTTTTCACACCGTTGAAGTTAACTTTAATCGCGTCTATTTTTGTCGCGGTACCGTTTATTTTGTATCAGGTGTGGGCTTTTGTTGCGCCGGGTTTATATAAGCATGAGAAGCGCTTGATCATGCCATTGTTGGCATCAAGCTCACTGCTTTTTTACTGTGGTGTGGCGTTTGCCTACTTCATTGTATTCCCATTAGTCTTTGGCTTTTTTACTGCCATATCATTGGGTGGAGTAGAATTCGCAACAGATATATCGAGTTACCTTGATTTTGTACTCGCGCTATTCTTTGCTTTTGGTATCGCTTTTGAAGTGCCTGTCGCGATTATCTTACTATGTTGGACTGGCGCGACGACACCGAAACAACTGTCTGAAAAGCGTCCATACATCGTTGTTGTCGCTTTCATCATTGGTATGATGCTGACGCCACCCGATATGATCTCGCAAACACTGTTGGCTATTCCAATGTGTATTCTGTTTGAGATTGGTCTGTTCTTTGCGCGTTTCTATGTGCGAAAACCAGATGCTGATGAAGAGGAAGAAGCGGAGTCTTAATTCGCAGATGCCATGTTCGCAGATGCTATAAAAGCAGTAGTCATTACGGATGAGCATGATCGTTAGAGTTCTTCAGTAAAAATCACATAATAAAAAAGCGGCCCTAGGCCGCTTTTTTATTATGTCTGTTTATCGAATCTTTAACTGATAACCACAGTTCTGACATATATAGAGCTCTTTGATGCCCCCAATTTTATGCCATAGAGTTCGATGTTGACGTTGTAAGTGTTGTGAATGATCACACATAATCAACTACCTCCATATGCAGGCGGTTGATAGTATACATATCACCTTGTTTTCTCAAATAAATTGAGGATAAATCCGTAATAATTACTTATTAATAGATTCATCATAGATTAAACAATGATTTAGCATTGATGGTGGTTATATTTTCGACTTCTTCAAGGGTAATTCCGCGTAATTCAGCGATGCGTTTTGCCACCAGTTCGGTGTACGCGGGCTCGTTGCGTTTACCGCGATTCGGTGTTGGTGCTAAGTATGGGCAATCTGTCTCTAGGATGACGTAATTCATATCAAGATGCGGAATCACCTTATCCATCCCCGAGTTCTTAAAGGTCGATACGCCGCCTAAACCTAAATGAAAGCCTAGCTCGTTGATCGCTTGAGCTTCCTCTAAGCTACTGCCAAAACAGTGGAATACGCCGCGTAAGCTGCCATCTTGCTCTTTACGAAGCAGAGCAAGTGTCTCTTCAATGGAATCACGAGTGTGGATCACCACAGGTAGATCGAGCTCTTTTGCCCACTGCAGTTGAGTCACGAAGGCCATCTCTTGTTCGGCTTTAAAGGTTTTATCCCAGTACAAGTCGATACCAATCTCACCCACGGCGATAAAGTCCTGTTTATCAAACCAAGCTCGAATGGTTTTGAGGGTTTGCTCGATATTCGCATCCACATAACAAGGGTGTAAGCCCATCATTGAACGACACACCTCAGGAAACTGAGCTTCCGTCGCGAGCATTGGCTCGATAGATTCTAAATCGATGTTCGGCAGCAGAATGGTATCAATACCTTGAGCAAGCGCGCGTTGCACGACTTGTTCGCGGTCTTCATCGAATTCGCTCGCGTAAATATGGGCATGGGTGTCGATCATTGTTGTGTCCTGAAAGCGGTCTTTTCTGAGTTGTCATGAGTATACGGCAGTGTGAGGAGAAGGTCATTTTTTGCCATTTATCCCTGATTTTGAGTGGGTTTTATATTTTACTGTTAGCGTCCTGAGCCATCAGTGATATGCTTTTGCCTGTATTTAGCACTTTCATATCTGAGCATTTTGGTGCTTAGACTAGGCAAGGAGAATCTAGTGTCTGTTTCAATTCAAGGTCAATTCCCAGGTCGTCGTATGCGCCGTATGCGTAAGCACGACTTTAGCCGCCGCCTAATGGCAGAAAATCAATTGTCTGTGGATGACCTCATTTACCCAATGTTTATTCTTATGGGTAAAGAGCGTCGTGAACCTGTCGAGTCAATGCCAGGTGTTGAACGCCTGTCTATCGATCTTATGCTTGAGGAAGCGGATTACCTGTCAAAATTGGGTGTTCCTGCGATTGCTCTGTTTCCAGTAGTGAACCAAGATGCTAAAAGTTTATGCGCGGCTGAAGCTCATAACTCAGAAGGTTTGGTACAACGAGCAGTACGCTTACTCAAAGAGCACGTGCCAAATATGGGTGTGATTACTGACGTAGCACTGGATCCGTTCACTACTCATGGTCAAGACGGCATCATCGATGAAGATGGTTACGTGATGAATGACGAGACGACTGAAGTCTTAATCAAGCAGGCACTATCACACGCTGAAGCGGGTGCTGATGTGGTTGCACCATCAGATATGATGGACGGTCGTATTGGTAAGATCCGTGAAGCGTTAGAAGAAGCTGGCTACATTCATACTCAAATCATGGCGTACTCTGCAAAATATGCATCGTGCTACTACGGCCCATTCCGTGATGCAGTTGGCAGTGCTTCGAACCTGAAAGGTGGTAACAAGAAGAACTACCAGATGGATCCAGCCAACAGCGATGAAGCGATTCATGAAGTCGCGATGGATCTTAATGAAGGTGCGGACATGGTGATGGTGAAACCAGGCATGCCTTACCTTGATATTGTTCGTCGTGTTAAGCACGAACTGCAAGCGCCTACGTTTGCTTACCAAGTATCTGGTGAATACGCGATGCACAAAGCGGCGATTCAAAACGGCTGGCTGAAAGAGCGCGAAACCGTAATGGAATCACTGTTGTGCTTTAAGCGTGCTGGCGCTGATGGCATCCTGACGTATTTCGCTAAAGATGTCGCAGAGTGGCTTGCTGAAGATAACGCACAAGCTGCTGAGCACTTGCAAGGCAAGTAAGTACGATCAAGCAAACCATATGATCACCAAAGGGTTGGCCGTTGTGCCAGCCCTTTTGTTTTATGAGGATGAAACAAGATGTCTGTCATTGTGCGTGAAGGCTCATTAGAAGAGGTTGTTTCTGTTGTTGAACAGATTGCCGAGTTCGCCAGAAAAGAGAGTGTAGCGTCTTTATCGGAGCGACTAGCGGGTAAAACAAGCCTGATCCTCGTTGCTGAAGAGGCGGGTGTGTTACTGGGTTTTAAGATCGGTTATGAATTGGATGAAAACACGTTTTACAGCTGGTTTGGGGGCGTGTTACCGATCGCAAGGAATAAAGGCGTTGCACAGGCGCAATTAGATATTCAAGAACAGTGGGTGAAGCAACAGGGCTACCAACAGCTGAAAGTGAAATCTCGTAACCTGTTTCCCGCGATGCTGCGTCTGTTATTGAAAAACGGTTACCTAATCGAAAAATTAGAAGAAAAAGAAGACATTAATGCCCATAGAATTCATTTTCTGAAGCAAATTTGAGCACTGTGGCTAACGGTTTATAATTAAATGAGATTTATTATCATTTAAGTGTTGACTATTAAATGAGAATCATTATTATTAACTTCGTCTTAGGGAATGAGGAAATGTTCACAAGGATGTTAAGTACTCAAGTATTTACTTGGTTACCCAACAGAATTCTCGCGAACTTGTACTAAGTTCTTTTTGACACGACATTGCTCACATTGCTTCCAGTGTAATTTATAGCTTTTAGGTAAAGCTGTGGTATTCAATTTGAATGGCTTTACCGGTTTTTGCTAGGCGACATCTTCGGGTGTCGCTTTTTTTATACCTCCATTTCAACAAGATGCATATTTAGTGGCACGTTTTTTTATGAATAAAACGCCATCAGCATTCTTTTCCACAATGCAAGATCGAGAAAAGATCGTTGATCATATGTTCGATCTGTAATTTTATCCTTTATTTTCAATAGTTTATTTGCGTTTTTTTGGTGGTTTACCTTAGTTCTCAACAGGGTGGGTAAATAATATAAACAGAGTTATCCACAGAACGCTTGTGTCTAAGAACAAAAAATAACAACAAATCGATTATTACGAACACAACCGAGTGAACGGATACAGATCGACAACGTAGAATCCAACCAACAGACGTGGCATTCTTAACAGATAATTTCTGTACTTACTGGATTCACAAACATTATGGCTCGTATTCCTGATAATCCATTGATTCTGATCGATGGCTCTTCTTACCTATATCGCGCGTTCCATGCTTACCCTGGCACCATGAGCAATGGTGATATCCCAACGAATGCTGTTTATGGTGTGGTTAACATGCTACGCAGCATGATGCGTCAATTTGCTTCTGATCGTATTGCGGTTATTTTTGATGCGAAAGGGAAAACGTTCCGTGATGATATGTACCCAGAGTACAAAGCAAACCGCCCACCTATGCCTGACGATCTTCGTTGCCAGATAGAACCATTGCACAATGTGATTCGTGCGATGGGTTTGCCACTTATCTCTATTCCTGGCGTTGAAGCAGATGACGTGATTGGTACGTTGGCTTCTCAAGCTTCTGCGATGGGTATGCCTGTGCTTATTAGTACCGGTGATAAAGATATGGCGCAGTTGGTCGATGACAACGTTACCCTGATCAACACCATGACCAACGTGGTAATGGATCGTGAAGGTGTTATTGAGAAGTTTGGTATTCCGCCTGAGCTTATTATCGATTATCTCGCGTTGATGGGCGATAAAGTGGATAACATTCCGGGCATTCCAGGTGTTGGCGATAAGACTGCGACGGCATTGTTGCAAGGTATCGGTAGTATCGAAAAGTTGTATCAAAATCTTGATGATATTGCGGCGCTTGGTTTCCGTGGTTCGAAAACCATGGCTAAGAAGCTAGCTGATAATAAAGACAATGCTGATATGTCTTACCAGCTTGCGACGATTAAGTTAGATGTTGAACTTGAAGAGACACCAGAGTCACTTGTTAAAGCTCAGCCAAATATCGACGAGCTGATCAAACTATACGGCCAACTGGTTTTCAAATCTTGGTTGAACGAGCTGCTTGAAGGTGGCAGTGGTGTGGTTGAGGCGGATGAAAGATCTGCAGCAACGGGATCTGGTGCGGTACGCAGCAGTGCTTCTGCAGCAACGTCTACCGTGGAGATGAATACGTCTGCCGTGACAATTGATCGCAGTGACTACGAAACGATTCTAGATGAAGCGTCATTCAATGTTTGGCTAGAAAAGCTTAAAGCAGCTGAATTGTTTGCTTTCGACACTGAAACAGACAGCTTAGATTACATGGTTGCGAACCTCGTTGGCTTGTCATTCGCAACCGAAGAAGGCGTTGCCGCTTACGTGCCGGTTGCTCATGATTACCTAGATGCACCGCAGCAGCTGGACCGTGATTGGGTACTTGAACAGCTTAAGCCGATTCTTGAAGATGATGCTCAAGCAAAAGTGGGTCAAAACCTGAAGTATGATATGAGTGTGCTAGCGCGCTACGGTATCGAGATGAAGGGCATCAAACACGACACTATGTTGGCTTCTTACGTTTTCAATAGCGTAGGTGGCAAGCACGACATGGACAGCCTAGCGCTACGCTTCCTACAGCATAGCTGCATCTCATTTGAGCAAATCGCAGGTAAAGGTAAGAAACAACTTACTTTCAACCAGATTGAGCTGGGTGAAGCGTCTCCATACGCCGCAGAAGATGCTGACGTGACACTACGTCTGCATAACCGCCTGATGGAAAACATCGAGCAAGATGAAAAGCTTAAAACCATCTATGAAGAAATCGAAGTACCACTGATTCCTGTGATGTCTCGCATTGAGCGTACTGGCGTATTCATCGATGACATGCTGCTAGGGGCTCAATCACAAGAGATTGCGGTTCGTCTGGATGAGTTAGAGCAGAAAGCTTACGAGATTGCAGAGCAAGAGTTCAACATGAACTCGCCAAAACAGCTGCAAGCGATCCTGTTTGAAAAAATGGGTCTACCGGTTATCAAGAAAACGCCATCAGGTGCGCCTTCAACTAACGAAGAAGTGTTGCAAGAGCTGGCCCTTGATTACCCGTTGCCTAAGCTGATCATTGAGTATCGTGGTCTTGCGAAACTGAAGTCTACTTACACGGATAAACTGCCGAAGATGATCAACGCTGAAACGGGTCGCGTTCATACTTCTTACCACCAAGCGGTAACGGCAACCGGTCGTTTGTCTTCGACTGATCCAAACCTACAAAATATCCCAATTCGTAATGAAGAGGGTCGTCGTATTCGCCAAGCATTCGTTGCACAACATGGTTGGAAGATTCTAGCGGTCGATTACTCTCAAATTGAATTGCGTATCATGGCGCACCTATCGGGTGATAAAGCGCTGCTGGAAGCGTTCCAACAAGGCAAAGATATTCACGCGGCAACGGCTGCTGAGATTATCGGCGTGGCTATTGATCAAGTTACCACTGAACAGCGTCGTCGTGCTAAAGCCGTTAACTTCGGCCTTATCTACGGCATGAGTGCCTTTGGCTTGGCTAAGCAACTGGGTATTCCTCGTGGTGAAGCACAGCACTACATGGACACTTACTTTGAACGCTACCCTGGTGTAATGCAGTACATGGAAGACACACGCAGCGCGGCTTCAGAGCAAGGCTTCGTTGAAACCATTTACGGTCGTCGTTTGCACCTGCCGGAAATCCAATCTCGTAATGGCATGCGTCGTAAAGCCGCTGAACGTGCGGCGATCAATGCGCCAATGCAAGGTACGGCAGCAGACATCATTAAGAAAGCGATGCTGTTAGTGGATGAATGGATTCAAGCGGAAGGCGATGGTCGTGTGAAGCTATTGATGCAAGTACACGATGAATTGGTATTTGAAGTTCAAGAGTCAGCTTTAGCCGAAATTGAAAGTAAAGTACAACAATTGATGGAGTCAGCCGCTGATCTAGAAGTACCGTTAGTCGCGGAAGCAGGCCACGGTGACAACTGGGATCAAGCCCACTAATCAGTTTTTGACCTTATTGAGTGAATTAGTATGAGCCAGTGCACAAACACTGGCTTTTTTTTGTCTCGAATAAAGTTGAGCTGTAAGAGGAATTTAGGTGTTTTAATAAAACATTCATGAAAAAAAACTACAAAAATTGTTTTCATTTCTGAGCAATTGTTGTACATTAAATCTTGTAGGGTACAGAGGTAAGATGTTCTATCTTTCAGACCTTTTGTTTCACGTTATTGGATTAGGCTGATTCAGCCGCCCCAGTCAGTATTTGACTGGGGCGTTTTTTCTTGTGCGAAATAAAAATATTTCTAACCTACTATTACTCCCGTAAACCCGCCCTTTTTAGTGTCTTTTCTTACGCTTTCTCAAGCACAGTGATAAACACCTGATTTGCCTTAGAGCTGGAACTCGATCAGCATTTGGTAATTTAAATCCGTCTCTAATTTGATTGTTTTATCATTTAAAATAACTTTTATTTTACAAGTTGCCGATAAAGGATTGATCATTCACACCTTATTTATCAGTGTATTGAGTGGGTGAATGCTCAATGTAATCCATGATTTCTTGTTGTTTCTCAGTACTGTATTTCAGCGCTTCGGCGGTGATTTGGATGGATTGCGCCATAGAAGAGATATTGTTGGTCGCTTTCACCAAGGTTTGCTGCATGGGTTTTAGGATGAGTAGGTAGATAGCAGTCAAAGCGATAACAATGACAGCGATAACGGCTGCTAACGCAATGATGATCTTGGTCTGAATATCATCCAACAGCATTTGACTGGTCTTTTTAAAGGCGAGTCGAGATTGGTCTAAGGCTTGTGGGAGTTGATTGAGTGATGTTTTGGTAGAGCTCGCAAGCTTGTTGATGCTTTCAACGGTTTGGTTCAGAGCTTGTTGTTGGTCTTCACTAAGGTTGGGGTTGTTGACGATCGCCTGCAAAGATTGCGATATCACCTCAAGAGACTCACTCGCATCTTGAGCGTATTTTTCCATACCATCCAAGTCCAAGGTCATATCAACATTGATCAGTGGGGCTTGTTCTTGTTCTGCTTCAGAGGCGAACCCTGTCAATGAGACCAGCATTAGTACAATGATGGCCAACGGTGTTTTCCACATGAGTATTCCTTTCTCATTGTTCTGTTTATTTAGATGTGTCTTTTAGTATGGTTCACTTCTCTCGTTTCTAACCGATTAATCTTGTCTTTAATTCTCAAGACTTAGGTTTAACTCACTAATTTTTGGGCAAAAAAATACCCCACCTATATAAGGAAGGGTATTAATAAGGCTAAATCACTTGCTGTAAGTGCTTTAACTTCTAATTATAGATAAAGCTATAGATAGAAGAACTACTCTGAGTCGTTGTGCTCTTCGTCCGCTAGCTCATCAATGATCTGATCAGCAAACACTGGGGCAAACCACTCATCCATCTTGGCACGCAGTTGATCAACGCCGATACCCTTCATTGAAGAGAAGACATCAACCGCAACATCACCACCGAAAGATTTCGCATCATTACGGATTTTCAGTAGCTGTGCTTTACGCGCACCACTTTTCAGTTTGTCTGCTTTTGTTAACAAAACTTGTACTGGGATGCGGCTATCGATAGCCCAGTAGATCATTTGTTGGTCAAGGTCTTTCATTGGGTGACGGATATCCATCAATACCACTAAACCTTTCAGGCTTTCACGTCGTTGTAGGTATTCGCCTAGCGACTTCTGCCATTTTTTCTTCATCTCAAGCGGGACTTGAGCAAAGCCATATCCTGGTAAATCGACGATATGACAACCGTCCGTTACCTTAAATAGGTTAATTAGCTGAGTTCGACCGGGTGTTTTACTGGTTTTCGCCAAGCCTTTTTGGTTTGTAACGCGATTTAGCGCGCTAGATTTACCAGCATTGGAGCGTCCTGCAAACGCAATTTCGATCCCTTCGTCTTCTGGTAAATGACGAATATCAGGTGCACTGGTAATGAAATGCGTGTTTTGATAATGAATTTTTACGCTCACTGTTAACTCCATCTCGACTTTGTGTAGTCGATTGATTACTTTTTTGTGAATTTGTGTAAAATAACCGTGCTCGGCATAAGGTCGCCTATTGTACCATGAGTGGCAACATAGAGTGGTACTGGAAGCTTGATAATTATAATGGAATGTCATGAAGAAATTAGCGCTAATTTTGAGTCTTTTAGCCAGCTGCTCAGTATGGGCTCAAGGTAGTATTGAAGCTGGTAAAGCCAAATCACAAACATGTGTTGCCTGCCACGGTGCTGACGGCAACAGTCTGATCACTCAGTACCCTAAGCTGGCTGGTCAACATGAGAAGTACCTAGAGAAGCAGTTAAAAGAGCTTAAGCTCGGTATGACTAGTGGTGGTAAGCAAGGTCGTAATGAACCTGTAATGGGTGCAATGGCGATGTCTTTATCTGAAGAAGATATGGCTGACCTAGCGGCGTACTACGCATCGCTACCTATCTCTAGTAACTCTACTCCTGAGAACGTAGTAGATGAAGGTAAGGTTCTTTACACCGCGGGTAACGCAGAACGCGGCGTAACGGCGTGTATTGCTTGTCACGGTCCACGTGGTAACGGTACCGAACTTTCTGGTTTCCCTAAGATTTCAGGCCAGCACGCAGATTACATCAAGGCTCAACTTGAGAAATTCCGCGATGGTAGCCGTAATAACGACATGAATGCGATGATGCGTGATGTAGCTAAAAAGTTAACAGACGCAGATATTGATACCTTATCGAAGTACGTTGGTGGTTTACACTAATATGTCGGTTTCTTGCTCTTAGCCAGAGTAAAGAAATGTACGCTCGAGCGAGATTGAAGAGACGCCCCGATCAGTAATGGTCGGGGCGTTTTCTTTTGTATTGGTTTTATTAATATGTTTTGCGTTGATGTCTGATTTATCAATGTGTGATCGATTTGTGTACAAAAGTGTGAGCTTGAACTCTTGTAGTCTTTTTGTAACACGGTAAAGTAACGGCCATCAGCTAGGAGCTGACTTAGATACGGATGGTCATCTAGTCTAACGGTATAGACAGAAACGGATCAGGCTAGGACAGCCCAGCAACAAGGTGTTAGAAAAGGATAGCCAAAACTCATCAGGACGATGAACAACAAACAAATTTGGCATGGAAAGCACCAATAACAAATGGAGATTTGTGTACCAAGTTGAGTATGCAAATTTTGGCCGATATAGGCAGATTTAGAGAGCGATAGGTTTTCCTATCGCTTTTTTTATTGATTTGATGAAAAAACACCCAATACCTCTCCACTATAAACTCAGTTTCTGGTATGTTTCGCATCCCTGTTTAAGGATGTGCTATGTATACTTGTCCCTTATGCCATCACCAAGGCGTGAATCACTATTTTGAAGACAAACGCAGAGCCTATCTGCAATGTCAGCAATGTGAACTGGTATTTGTTAAACCTGAACAAAGGTTAGAAGCAAAAGAAGAGAAAGCACACTATGATCTCCATGAGAACGATCCTAGTGATGCAGGCTATCGCCGTTTTCTATCTCGCATCGCGGATCCACTAACAGACAAAATTTCATCTAACTCACACGGGTTGGATTTTGGTTGTGGCCCAGGCCCTACGCTATCTATTATGTTAGAAGAAGCCGGACACACCATGGAGTTGTACGATATCTATTACCACCCAGAAGCTTCTGTGTTGGAAAAAACGTATGACTTTATGACTGCCACGGAGGTGATAGAGCATCTTTATCACCCAGACAAAGTGTGGCAGCAATGGTTGAATTTAGTTAAACCCAAGGGCTGGATTGGTCTTATGACTAAACTAGTAATAGACGTAGACGCGTTTGCTGGTTGGCACTACAAGAATGACCCGACACATGTCGTCTTCTTTAGTCGTCAAACATTCCAGTTTTTGGCAGAGCGGGATAAGCTCGAACTAGAATTTTTTGGAAATGATGTAATTTTACTGAGGAAAGTGCAGTAATGGGTCGTAGTAAGAAATCAAGAAAACCGGGAGCACTTGGCGCTCCGGAACCTATGGTTACTCGTAACCGTAGTGAATCTGATGTTGAAGGTCGTGAACGTAAGCGTGTTAAAAAGCGTAAAGGCCTTAAGTCGGGCAGCCGTCACTCAGATGGTAGCGAAGCAAAACAGCGTAAAGCTGCACTAGCTCGCGACCCTCGTTTAGGCAGCAAGAAAAAAATCCCGCTGATTGTTGAACCAGCGAAGAAGTCGACGAAACAAGAACGCAAGCTATCTAACGAACAAGAGTTAGAGATGCTTGAGAATGATGCTCAACTGAACACATTGCTAGATCGTATCGAAAATGGTGAAAACCTAGGTGCTGGTCTGCAGAAGTTTGTTGATGAGAAACTTGATCGTATCGAACACCTAATGGGCCGCTTAGGTCTGCTAGAACCAGAAGACGATGAAGAAGAGATCTTCGAAGAAGCACCGGTTGCATCTAAGAAGAAAGCAAGCTCTGACGAAGACTTGCTATCTCAATTCGAAGATTTCGACTTAGACAGCTTTAAAGGTTAATAGCCAATGAACGTAACCTTATTAGCAATTGCTGGTGGAATTATCATTCTCGGCTTGGGCTCTTACGCAGGTTACCTTCTACTTCAAGTGAAGAAGCAGACGGAGTTGCAAAAGCAGCATCAAGCACTTGCCATTGAAAAACGTAACGCGACGATTTACGAAAACGTAAATACTTTGTGCTTAGCGGGTATTCAAGGCCAGTGTGACTTACCTGAGATCAGTATCCGAGTGTGTATCATTATGGATAACGTTCAGGGTGATGAGCGTGTCGATTTTGATTCTGAGTATCCTGCTCTTTCTGAGCTGTACCATATCGTAAAAGATATGGCTCGCGGAGACGGAAGGCAGGAACTGACGAAGAGAGAGCGCATGCAGCAGAATCTCACACGCCATAAGGCGGAGACTCGCTTGAATGATGCGGTCATTGAAGATTTGAAAAGGTTGCAGGAGAAGGTTAAGCCTCTCAACAACCAAATCAACATTCAGATGATCTAGTCACTAAGACTTTTAAATATAGAGGCTTGTTTAACATTCCGTTTTAAGATGCGCTGCTTTTAATACCTATGCATTTAAGATTTTTTTTCCTAAATGCATCTTGTTTTTAAGTCGCCTTGTCTTTTAATAGACGATGTTAAATGAGCCTTCTTACCTTTTGCGTCTCGTTAATCCCGACGCTTTGTTAGTGATCAAGCTAGCAGTTCTGAGTTTTTGTCTGAAAAATTGATTTTGTCTTGGAACGACCTTACTGGTCGTGTGGCAAAATAACCCGTCTATATTTTAATGTATGTAAAATGATTTGAGAGACCTTAGGTTCTCGCGGATCTAAATTGGAATTACCGCTATGTCGAGCAAGCCAGTAACAACGAATCAGCAAATCGTTTGGGATCAAGAGATCTTAAACAAGTACAACTATTCGGGACCTCGTTACACTTCATATCCAACAGCGTTGGAGTTTCATGAAGCGTTTACCGTCGCTGATTACGACATGGCGTGTACTCAGTACCCTGAGCGTCCACTCTCTCTTTACGTGCATATCCCGTTCTGTCATAAGCTTTGTTACTACTGTGGTTGTAATAAAGTCATTACTCGTCACTCGCATAAAGCGGATGAGTACTTAGATGTGATTGAACATGAAATCCGCCAGCGCGCCTCTTTGTTGAATGGCCGTGAAGTGACGCAATTGCACTTCGGTGGTGGTACGCCAACGTTCTTGACCAAAACACAAATTACTCGCTTGATGATGATTCTGCGTGAGGAATTTAATTTCACTGCTGACGCTGAAATCAGTATTGAAGTTGACCCGCGTGAGATTGAGCTAGACGTACTTGACCACCTGCGTAACGAAGGTTTCAACCGCCTGAGCATTGGTGTACAAGACTTCAATAAAGAAGTGCAGAAACTGGTTAACCGCGAGCAAGATGAAGAGTTCATCATTGCGATGGTTAAACGCGCGAAAGAGCTAGGCTTCCGTTCTACCAACCTTGACTTGATCTACGGCCTACCAAAGCAGACTCAAGCTTTGTTCGCGGAAACATTGAAGCAAGTGTTAGAAATGAAACCGGGTCGTTTATCGGTATTTAACTACGCACACATGCCGCAACTGTTTGCCGCGCAGCGTAAGATTAAAGATGAAGACCTACCTGAACCAAAAGAGAAAATGGCAATCCTCCAAGATACCATTGAGACTTTAACGGGCGCGGGCTACCAGTTTATTGGTATGGATCACTTTGCTCTGCCTGAAGACGAGCTAGCAGTAGCACAGCGTGAAGGTATTCTGCATCGTAACTTCCAAGGCTACACGACCCAAGGTGAAGCTGACCTAATTGGTTTCGGTGTTTCTGCTATCTCAATGGTCGGTGATGCTTACGCTCAAAACCAGAAAGAGCTGAAGAAGTACTACGCTCAAGTGAATGACCTGCGCCACGCGCTTTGGAAAGGTGTTGCTCTAGACAGTGACGACCTTCTACGTCGTGAAGTGATCAAACAGCTTATCTGTAACTTTAAGCTTGATAAAACCATGATCGAATCTGAGTTCTCGGTTAACTTTAATCGTTACTTCAAAGAAGATTTAGGGCTACTGCAAACCTTCATCAACGATGAGTTAGTTGAAGTCGACGACAAAGAAATCCGCGTGACTTTGCGTGGCCGTTTGTTGATTCGTAACATCTGTATGTGTTTCGATAAATACCTACGTGCTAAGGCTCGTCAACAGCAGTTCTCTCGCGTGATCTAATCGCTCGATTGAGAATAGAAACATAAAAAATGCCAGCATCATGCTGGCATTTTTGTATCTGTGTCTTGCTAACAGAAGACTTTCTACCGTACTAGGTGACACCCTTTTTGGTGCTTTGTTTGGTGTTAGTCAGGTCGGTTGGCCACTGATCAAACGGAACAGGACGACTGTATAAGAACCCTTGAGCCAGTGGGCATTTTAATTGCTTGAGGAGTTCTGCCTGTTGCTGTGTTTCAACGCCTTCTGCCACTAAGCTCACTTTGAAACCTTTGGTGATGTTAACGATGGCCGCGACGATTGAGCTGTCTAGGTTCTCTTTTTCGAGCTTGCTGACGAAGCTACGATCGATCTTTAAGCAATCAAATGGCAGTTTGTGTAAATAAGCCAGTGACGAATAGCCGGTACCAAAGTCATCAATTGCAATCGAGATGCCTAATGCTTTTAGCGTCAGCATATTATCGATGATGGCTGGGTCATTGTCGACGATGCGTGACTCAGTGATCTCAAGTGTTAGGTTGCTTGCTGGTAGCTTGGTGTCACGTAGCGTGCCTTTTACTTGTTCAACAAAGCCACTTTCACTCAGTTGATCGACCGACAGGTTGACGTGAATAGAGAAGTCCTTGCTCCATTTTCCTGACTCAATCGCGATGGCAGTATCTCGACACGACTTATGTAGAATTTGCTTGCCGATATCGTAAATCAGCCCGCTCTCCTCAGCGAGAGGAATGAATTCAAGTGGTGAAATTACGCCTTCATCGGCTATCCAGCGTGCTAGAGCTTCAGCTCCAATGGTCGATCCGGATTCTAGATCAATAATAGGTTGATAGAAGGGTTCGAACTGTTGAAGCTCAATCGCTCGGTTCATCCGCGCCAGCATCTTAGTGCGATGTCTTGATGCTTTACCCATCTCAGGGCTGTAAATGCTGACACTAGCTTTGTCTTGTTTTGCGTTGCTCAAAGCAATGCTACTACTACGCAGCAATAGCGCAATGTCGTGGACGTTAGATACACCGACGACGCCCATCGATACCTTAATGACGACACTTTCTGATTCCATTGAAAATGGGGAAGCAAAGGTTTGAAGCAAGCGATTAGTCAGTAGTTGAGCTTCCTCGCTTTGGATGACGTTCGGGGCGTAAATGGCGAATTCATCACCGCCAGTGCGAGCTAATAGGTACTCGGATGGCAATGTGCCTCTTAAACGAGCGGCCGCAATGATAAGCAATTGGTCACCATTGTAATGACCAAGGCTGTCATTGATGTCTCGGAAGCGATCAATACCCACTAAATAAAGTGTGCCTTTTTCGTTTGCAGGGTTTTTCTTGGCAGCGTCGATAAAGCCTTCGCGGCTGTATAGCTTGGTTAATGAGTCATAGGTAAGCTGAGACTGTAATGCTTGAAAGGAAGCCTTTAAGTTGTTGGCCATTTCATTGAATGACTCCACCAACATGCTGGTTTCATAGATATGCCCTGTCTTTGGCATGCTCGTGTCCCAATCGCCTTTAGCAAGACGCTTTGCCGCATCCGCTGTTGAGGTGATGGGTTGGGTTACGCGATTAAAGGCAATTAACCCAGCAATGACACCAATGCAACTCAGCGCTAGCCCGAGCAACCAACTGTTTCTTTGGTTTTCAGGTAATTCACCGAGTAGGTTGCTTTCAGGGATCGACATACCAATAAACCAAGTGATGCCGTGCTCATCTTCATAAGGGGTGATCTGGTTGAAGTATCGTTCGTTGTCTAGGCGAAAGCTAAAGCGCTGCACGCCCAAATTATCGATTAGGTGAAATTGGTCTACGTAGCTAGCACTTTCACGTATTACCGGGTTAGCACTCTCTGATGCCAGTAAGCGTTGGCCCTTATTGGTTTTCCCTGTTCCCCAAGAGACCACGCTACCTCCGCCCGAGTGAGCGACCAAGCGTTGCTGCTTATCAATGATATAAACAGAGGCATCCGTTTTATCTTTGAGTTCTTTGAGAAATGCATTGAAGGTATTGATCTTAATGTCGCTAACGACGACGGCTTTGAATTCGTTGTCATCATAGATAGGGGCGAGGGCAGATAAGGTGATCTCTTGGCGTTCATCTGCATTGGCATAAATTGGCGACCATACAGCCTTTTTTTGCGTCGCAACGGGTGTGTACCAAGGGCGGACTCTCGGGTCGTAACCTGAAATCACAGATCGAATGTCTTCGCTGATCTTGCTGCCACGGTAAATGACCAGCTGATCGCTAGTACGCTCGTCTTGTACCATCAAGGTATAGCCGTTGTTAGCTTCTTTACGAAAACCGACATAGTTACCATCTTCAGAACCAAAGCCGATCACATCGAGTTGAGGTATAGCAGTGAAATGGTCTGAAAACGTATAAAGAATGTAGTCTTGGACCTTGCTAAGGTTTCCCGCTTGGTAAAGGTGGTGGTAGCCGATGTTATGGCTGAGCGAGAGGTTCGCGTGAAATGGCTTTTCTAAAAAGTTGGACAGGCTTTGATGAACATGGTCAGTAAGTGATGTTAGTTGGCGTGCACTAACATCACTCACCATCTCTTTGTAGCTTTGCTTTTGAGTGAAAACCATTACGCTCATAGTGAACAGAAAAATCATCACGAATGGCAGAACCACAGCAGTTCTCAAGGTAATTTGTGTTTTCAAAGACATCTTTAGCTACAACTTTAGTGAATGGCATACCTTAATTGTACCGACACTATTCAAACCAAGCGACACTTTTTTGGTTAAAAAAGTAGCTGCATCGAGAGTCATATAAGGTCTAGTACAGTTCTTTTAGTTTACGGGTTAGGGTGTTTCTTCCCCAACCTAAAACCTTGGCTGCATCCTGTTTATGACCATTGGTATGGTTGAGTGCAGCCTCTAGCAGTATACGTTCAAACTCTGGCAGCGCATAAGTTAGTAGCTCTTTTTCTCCTGAATCAAGCGCACATTTTGCCCAATTAGCGAGCAGTTGTTGCCAGTTGTCTCCAGTCCCTGAGGTCGTCACCACTTTTTCTTCCAACAGTTCTGGAGGCAAGTCTGAAGGGAGTATTTCACTGCCGCTCGCCATGACTGTGAGCCAACGACAGATATTCTCAAGCTGACGTACGTTACCCGGCCAATTTAGCTGATTGAGCTTCATGATGGTCTCTGAGTGCAGTGTCTTCACTTCTACACCAAGCTCTTCAGCGGCGGATGCTAGGAAGTGGTGAGTCAGCTTTTCAATGTCCTGTTTACGTTCGCGCAGTGCCGGAATATGGATTCGGATAACGTTCAGTCGATGGAAAAGGTCTTCACGGAAACCACCGTCATGCACCAAGCGCTCAAGATCTTGGTGGGTTGCTGCAACGATACGAACATCAACCTTAACCGCAGAATGTCCACCGACGCGATAAAATTGACCATCAGAAAGCACGCGCAGTAGTCGAGTCTGAATATCGAGTGGCATATCGCCTATTTCATCAAGAAACAGAGTACCGCCGTTGGCTTGTTCGAATCGCCCTTGGCGAACACTGTTAGCGCCAGTAAAGGCGCCTTTCTCGTGGCCAAACAGCTCTGATTCGATCAAGTCTTTAGGGATTGCCGCCATGTTTAACGCAATGAATGGCTTTTTAGCTCTTGGGCTGTGGCGATGCAGTGCGTGCGCGACTAATTCTTTACCAGTCCCCGATTCACCATTAATAAGAACCGAAATGGATGAACGAGACAAACGACCAATAGCTCGGAAAACTTCCTGCATTGCCGGTGCTTCACCAATGATTTCTGGTGCGTTGGTTTCTTCGGCTACTTCGCTGGCTTGTTCTCGCTTTTGCTCTTGGCTGTGTGCGATGGCTCGCTCTACTAGAGTCAGTGTCTCATCAATATCAAACGGCTTAGGCAGATACTCAAAAGCCCCTTTTTGATAAGCGTTCACCGCTGCATCTAGGTCTGAGTGCGCGGTCATAATGATCACTGGCAGGTCGGGAGAGCGCTGGTGAACTTGGTGTAACAGCTCAATCCCGTCAATGCCAGGCATGCGAATGTCGGACACCAAAACATCGGGTGTTTCGCGCTCAAGAGCAAGCAAGACGCTCTCTGCGTCCGCAAATGTTTCGCACTTTATATCTGCCGATGACAGTGTTTTTTCTACTACCCAGCGGATAGAGCTGTCGTCATCGACGACCCAAACGTATCCCTTACTCATAATTCAATTCCTTTGCAGCCAAATCTATTGTGATAATCATTGTTGTTTTTATGATGTCTTTAATCTTTGTGTTACCGAGTTAAGCCTTTCGTCTCGCTGTCCAATCGCGAGGTTCTGTTGGCCTAAATGGGTAGGTAAATCGTGAATGTGGTGTTACCCGGCCAGCTCTCAACATCAATTTTTCCATTGTGCTGATCGATCAGGTTTTGAGAAATCGATAGTCCCAGCCCTGTGCCACCCTCTCGTCCGCTGACCATTGGGTAAAACAGCGTGTCTTTTAATTCATCAGGGATGCCGGGGCCGTTATCGCTGATCTCTATACGAGCGGCGAGCTTGTGTCGTTGGCCATGAATGTTGGCTTGATGCACCGTTCTGGTGCGGATGGTGATTTTCCCTAATTCCTGAGTTTTTAAAATCTGTGCAGCATTGCTGACGATATTGAGCATCGCTTGTTCAACCTGAGCTGAATCCATCAGAATGTCCGGTAAGCTCGGGTCGTAATCTCGTTCGATGACGAGTGTTGAACCCGATTCGAGCTCGACGAGCTGTCTTACTTTTTCGAGTATTTGGTGGAGATTTTCTTCCGACTTTGTTCCTGGCTTTTGTGGACCAAGAAGGCGATCAACTAAGGCTCTTAGGCGGTCGGCTTGCTCAATAATGATCTGCGTATATTCATTAAGAGACTGATCAGGAAGCATTTTACCAAGTAACTGCGCCGCACCTCTTAAGCCACCGAGTGGGTTCTTAATCTCATGTGCTAACCCGCGCACCAACAGCTTAGCTGCTTGTTGTTGTGCGTGTTGGTTGAGCTCTTGGCTGAGGCGTCTTTGCTGGTCTATCTTGCGCATCTCAACCAATAACAGCGTCTCTCGTTGCCAAGAGATTGGGCTAACCGTGACTTCAAGCATCAGTGGGCGGTTATCAACAACGAAGGTAACGTCACTGTCGGTAATGCTCTGGCCACTTTGTAGCGGTTGCGTCAGAAGCGCCAAATCCAGTGAGGCGTGTTGGATGAGTTGGCTCAATGGGTGATCGACGATGCGTCGCGCGCTTTGTGAAAAGAGTTGTTCAGCCGCCGGGTTGGCGTATCGGACATACAGTTGCTCATCGAGCATCAATGTTGAGGTCACCATGTTGTCGAGAATGGCGCTGGAAAGATGATGTGTATCTATGCTGTCGCTTTTGGCTGATCGATTCACTATTTCGTCCTTGAACTGGTGTTTTTCTCACTGCACCAAATTGGTGCGTAGCTAAGTTCAAGTATGGCGCATATCAATCAGAAGCTAAAGATAATTCATTAAAGGTGCTAAAAGCGGCTGAGATTAGGTGAAAAATCTAGGTAATTCAGTCTCTTTTAACACATTGGCCTACTTGATCGTCGCTCGGTGTAAATACACAGTGACTGGACTAGTAGATGCAATAAGCTTGCCGCTTCTATGTGCTTGAATTGCAATGGTGTGAGTGCCTCGATCGATACCTTTCAGTTCCCAATTAGGTTGGGTTTGTGGGGCACCATAGCGACGGCCATCGAGCATTAATTGTAACTGCTCACCAATACCTAACTTTCGGTTGAGTTCGATTTGAATGGGGATGAAGCCACGGTTGCTACGGATGGTTTGATCATGAATGGGAGTCAGCATAATAAGTGTTAGTTGAGCTGGCGCCTCGCGTTTCGTGGTTTTTGTTTCTTCCTGAGCCTGAGCTGGCATTACCGTTTTAGTTGTAGATGAAGCAGCAGCGTCAACGGGAGTCGAGGCTTCAAATTTAGGAGCCGGTGCAGAAGCTTGCACATCCGGTAGGCGAAGAGATTTGGCATCTTGGTCGGTAGGGGTATCACTAAAGTGGAGAACACCATCCTCATCCACCCAGGTATACACCGTTTGAGCAGAGCACGAGAGTGCGACTGTTAACCCGATCAGGAACAGTATATTTTTCATATCTTTAGCCTCTTTTCACCGCTAGGTGATTTCACGTTTGGCGTTGGTTTTGTTATTGATTTTATTGTATTTATAGCAGCAGCCTCTGAAGGCTTTTGTTTAAGGTATGGTACGAGGAAGCAGGGGGAGGGAGTATATAAAAAAGGCCCGCCTGCGAGGCGAGCCTAATATTTAGTCAGCGATTCTTACAAGGTTGCAGTAAGAAATGGCTTATCTCTACAGGAGATTAAACTGAGTAGTACAGTTCAAACTCAAGTGGGTGTGTTGCCATGTTCACGCGTTGTACGTCGTCAGATTTCAGTGTGATGTAAGAATCAATGAAATCGTCAGAGAATACGCCGCCAGCTGTTAGGAACTCACGATCGTCGTCTAGCGCTTTAAGTGCTACTTCTAGAGATTCAGCAACGGTTGGGATTTCAGCCGCTTCTTCTGCTGGAAGGTCGTATAGATCTTTATCCATAGCTTCGCCTGGGTGGATCTTGTTCTTGATACCGTCAAGGCCAGCCATCAGCATTGCTGAGTAACATAGGTATGGGTTCGCTGCTGGGTCACCAAAACGTAGCTCGATACGACGTGCTTTCGGGCTTGGTACTACTGGGATACGGATAGAAGCAGAACGGTTACGTGCTGAGTAAGCAAGCATTACCGGAGCTTCAAAACCAGGTACAAGACGCTTGTACGAGTTCGTTGATGGGTTAGCAAATGCGTTGATTGCACGAGCGTGCTTGATTACACCACCGATGTAGTAAAGCGCCATTTCAGATAGGCCGCCGTACTTATCACCAGCAAACAGGTTAACGCCGTCTTTTGCTAGAGATTGGTGAACGTGCATACCAGAACCGTTGTCACCAACCAGTGGCTTAGGCATGAATGTCGCTGTTTTACCAAATGCGTGAGCAACGTTGTGTACAACGTACTTGTAGATTTGAGTCTCATCCGCTTTTGTTGTTAGCGTGTTGAAGCGAGTTGCGATTTCGTTTTGACCCGCAGTTGCTACTTCGTGGTGGTGAGCTTCAACTACTAGGCCCATCTCTTCCATTACTAGACACATTGCTGAACGGATGTCTTGAGATGAATCTACAGGAGCTACTGGGAAGTAACCGCCTTTAACGCCAGGACGGTGACCTTTGTTACCGCCTTCGATGTCAGAACCTGTGTTCCAAGCTGCTTCTACATCATCAATCTTGAAGAAAGAACCAGACATGTCGTTTGAGAACTTAACGTCATCGAATAGGAAGAATTCTGGCTCTGGACCAACTAGTACTGTGTCTGCGATACCCGTAGAACGTAGGTATTCTTCAGAACGCTTAGCGATAGAGCGTGGGTCACGGTCGTAGCCTTGCATTGTTGCAGGCTCAAGGATGTCACAACGGATGTTTAGCGTTGCATCTTCTGTGAATGGGTCCAGTACAGCTGAAGCTGCGTCTGGCATCATTACCATGTCAGATTCGTTAATGCCTTTCCAACCAGCTACTGAAGAGCCGTCAAACATTTTACCTTCTTCGAAGAAGTCTGCATCAACTTGGTGAGAAGGAATAGAGATGTGCTGCTCTTTACCTTTTGTATCAGTAAAACGTAAGTCGATAAATTTAACTTCGTTCTCTTGGATCAGGGATAGTACATTTTCTACTGACATCTTGGATAACCTCCAGTGTTATTAATTCGGTATTAGCTCGATTCGGTTGAAACTAGCATTGATTAATGTCTATAAGTGCATTAATCGATGCTGATTTATCTATAGCCAAAAACGTGCCAATAAAATTATTCCATTAATTTCAATGATTTACTTGTTTTCTTGTTTCGTTCACTTTGGTTTTTGCACCAAAATGATCTTCCAGTGCACCTTGTTGGTGCAGCTGCTTGTCTGTGCACCAATATGAAACATAAGCGAGCACCATTCAGCAATGAATTGCCTAAGTTGTCAATCCACTTTTGTTATTTTGCCGGAGATTTGGCTGTCCATCTTGCGGCTGATGCTTTTTTAGAATCCTACGAATTAGACTGTTAGATACTGTATTGAATCAAAGTTAAGCGGATATGAATCGCTAATAAAGAAAAAAGCCTTGGTTGAGATCACATATTTCTGGGTTTTTGTCTAAAATCTGGTATATTATTGACCGTTTTTTAAATCAAGCTAGCGGTTATTATCCAAACTTTTGAGATAATTGACGGCTACCTTTTATGAGTGAATCGAGAATCCATGTCTACTCCACAGATTGATAAGTTAAGAAATATCGCGATCATCGCGCACGTTGACCACGGTAAAACGACTTTGGTTGATAAACTACTACAACAGTCAGGCACTCTTGAGTCTCGTGGTGAAGCTGAAGAGCGTGTCATGGATTCGAATGACATCGAAAAAGAGCGTGGCATTACAATCCTTGCTAAGAACACAGCAATTGACTGGAATGATTACCGTATCAACATCGTAGATACCCCTGGACACGCGGACTTCGGTGGTGAAGTTGAACGTATCATGTCTATGGTTGATTCAGTTCTTCTGATCGTTGATGCAGTTGATGGCCCAATGCCTCAAACTCGTTTCGTAACGCAAAAAGCTTTCGCACACGGCCTTAAGCCAATCGTTGTTATCAACAAGATTGACCGTCCTGGTGCTCGTCCTGATTGGGTTATGGACCAAGTATTTGACTTGTTCGACAACCTAGGCGCGACTGATGAGCAACTAGACTTTACTGTTGTTTACGCTTCAGCTCTAAACGGTTGGGCAACAATGGAAGAAGGCGAAGTTGGCACAGACATGGAACCATTGTTCCAAGCTGTTGTTGATACAGTAGAAGCACCTGCAGTTGACCTTGAAGGTCCACTACAAATGCAAATTTCGCAACTTGATTACAGCTCTTACGTAGGTGTTATCGGTGTTGCTCGTGTTACTCGTGGTTCTGTTAAGCCAAACCAACAAGTAACTATCGTGAATGCTGAAGGCAAAAAACGTAACGGTAAAGTAGGTACTGTACTTGGTTACCTAGGTCTTGAGCGTCACGAAGTAGAACAAGCTAACGCTGGCGACATCATTGCAATCACAGGTCTTGGTGAACTGAAAATTTCAGACACTATCTGTGACGTAAACAATGTTGAAGCAATGGAACCACTGTCTGTTGATGAACCAACAGTAACAATGACTTTCCAAGTAAACACTTCTCCGTTCGCGGGTAAAGAAGGTAAGTTTGTAACTTCACGTAACATCCTTGAGCGTCTTGAAAAAGAATTGGTTCATAACGTTGCACTACGTGTTGAAGAAACTGAAAGTCCAGACCGTTTCCGCGTATCAGGCCGTGGTGAGCTTCACCTTTCTATCCTGATCGAAAACATGCGTCGTGAAGGTTTCGAGCTAGCAGTATCTCGTCCAGAAGTAATCATCAAAGAAGAAGATGGTCAGAAAATGGAACCGTTCGAAACGGTTACTATCGATGTAGTTGAAGAGCACCAAGGTGCGATCATGGAAAGCATCGGTCTACGTAAGGGTGAGCTAACAGATATGGCACCAGATGGTAAAGGCCGTGTTCGCATGGACTTCATGATGCCTTCTCGTGGTCTTATCGGTTTCCAAACTGAATTCCTTACAATGACGTCTGGTTCTGGTCTTATTTACCACTCGTTCGATCACTACGGTCCTTACAAAGGCGGTATCATTGGTCAGCGTAACAACGGTGTTCTAATTTCGAACGCAACGGGTAAAGCACTGACTTACGCATTGTTCTTCCTTCAAGCTCGTGGTCGTCTATTCACAGAGCACGCTGATGAAGTTTATGAAGGTCAAGTAATCGGTATTCACAACCGTTCAAACGACCTGACAGTAAACTGTCTGAAAGGTAAGCAACTAACGAACGTTCGTGCATCTGGTACTGATGAAGCACAAGTTCTTTCTCCACCGATCAAGCACACTCTAGAGCAAGCTCTTGAGTTTATCGATGAAGATGAACTAGTAGAAGTAACGCCACTAAACGTACGTATCCGTAAGAAACTTCTTACTGAAAACGACCGTAAGCGTGCAGCACGTCCAGCTAAGGCTTAATTGCCAGCTGACTAGCTTCTAGCTATCAAGCAATACGTTTTAGAATAAGTAAGAAAGCCCCGAGTAGCCTAGCTGCTCGGGGCTTTTGTTTTATGTGGTGTTGGAGTAGATACGGGTAAACGAGAGGCGAGATACGAAGAGCATGCTCCATACCAATTCATTTAATCGTCATTCCAGAATTGAGGGACGAGATATCTGGAATCTTTCTTTTAAGGCATCCAAGAGGTTCCCTATCACGCTCGTTCTTCACTGTAGGGAATGACGGTAAGTTTGTTCAGATACGGGTAAACGAGATGAGAGATACGAAGAGCGTTTAAGTATTCGTCATCCTCAAGAGGGAGGGACGACCGAGTGGGGATCTAGCTTTTGATACCTAGGTGGCTTTTAACAAATAGAGCCCGCTCTTCGACTGACATAAATGGCACCTCGACAACCTCATACCCAAGCTCTTGATAGACTCTGACCAACGCGTGGTGAATCTCTAATGCTTCTTCAAGGGGTAAGGGCGCACTTCATCTTGAATATAAATCGATGCCTCAGGGCGACAGAACAAGGCTTGTGAGTGATAGCCTTGGCTAGCTTCTCGGTAGATTTCGTCAATCTCAAGGTTTGCCTGAGTTAAGTAACCGCAGATATCTGGAATGGCGCGATCGAGAAACGCAACCGGATGCTGGTTGGCCTGTTCCTTTTGCTCATTCATGACAGTGAGACACAGGCGAGCAAAGCCCGGTAGGTCGAACCAAGGTAAGATACCGTTCTCAAGTTGGCTCTGCTGTTCTATTAACTGACGAGAGGACTCAGCGAAGGTTGGGTAACCCATGTCACCCAAGGTATTGATCAGTGTTGTCTTCCCGGCTCCGGGGCCGCCAGTAATAATGATAGGTTGCATCGTGTTCTTTATCTGTAGCGCTACTTCTGGTTCAGCTGCGCTAGGAACTTATCTGATTCTGCTATTGCAGCATTCATCTGTTCTATCGCGTAGGCGATGTCTTTTTCTAAGCTCATAAATTCGCCCTGCAACGAACCGACAGCACTCGCATTGAGGTTATGCTTTAGATAAAGCGTATTGTCGCGAAGGGTGTTGAGTACCGGGTCCATTTTCTTCTCGGCGCGTTTCATTGCTGAAAGCATGGTCTTGTAAGACGATTGGGTTTCTCGCAGTTTTTGTTCACTCGAACGGCGCAGTGAAGCACTGGTGTAGAGGTCTAACTCGCTCTGCCACTCTGCAAACAGCGCATCTGACACGTCTTCAATCGCAGCAATGCGATCACTGACATTTTGTGCGGCTTTCTCGCTGTCTTGGTATTTATCGTTGATTTGGTTGTACATCTCTTCAAGGTCGCCGCCACTGAAGTTCGTCAGGCTACTCAAGGCTTCAAGTGCGCTAGTAAACTCTTCCTGAGCATCCTGCTGCGACTCTTTAGCGTCTTCCACTCTATCGACCATAATGTCACGCTTGTGGTAACCCACTTGCTCCATGGCGGAGTAATAAGCTGATTGGCATCCAGTAAGAGTAAAAATAGAGAGGACTATAACTATTAAATAAGGCATCCTAGTTTCCTATAGTTAAATAATATCAATCGTAGTAAATAACTGCTCAACCTAGCTTGTTAAAATGCTCGATAACAGCGTTAGAATTTTTGATTGTAGAATAACTACTTATCAAAAAACTCTGCCTTGTTCTCAAGCCTTTTTCCTACGCTATTTTTGAACCCTTACTTACTGTGATTAATACAACGGAATATTAATTAGGACTATGAACGAGTTACCAGGGAGTTACAAGTTGAAGATAAAAAACGCAGTCACAGGGAGCATTCAGTTTTCCCGCTATCTTTTGGCGCGAATGACGCACGATAGGGTCAATGTGAATGCGGGTTACTTGGCGTACATTACTTTGCTCTCGATCGTACCGATGTTGACGGTTTTGCTCTCTATCTTATCGTCATTTTCAGTCTTTGCTGATGTTGGCCTAGTGATTCAAAACTTCGTTATTACCAACTTTGTTCCAGCATCTGGAGATGCGGTGCATGGTGCTCTACTCGAGTTCGTTGCCAATACCGGCAAAATGACGGCGGTGGGCAGTGTGTTCTTATTCATTGCAGCATTGATGCTGATCTCCAACATCGATAAGAACCTTAACTACATCTGGCGAGTAACAGAAAAGCGTCGGGCTGTGTTGTCCTTTTCAATGTATTGGATGGTGCTAACGCTTGGACCTATTTTGATTGGGGCGAGCATTGCTGCAACGTCGTATGTGACATCATTGAACTTGTTACAAAACGAAGTCGTGTCGAGTGCTTTTAATACCGTGATTCGCAAGCTCCCTTTGATTACCTCATTCTTTGCGTTTTTCGGTCTGTATCTGTTAGTTCCCAACAAAAAGATACACTTTTCTCATGCGGCGGCGGGCTCTCTGGTTGCGGCTCTGTTGTTCGAACTCAGTAAGAAAGGCTTCGCGGCTTACATTACTCAATTCCCTTCTTACCAATTGATTTATGGCGCATTAGCGGCGATTCCCATTCTTTTTGTCTGGGTGTATTTGTGCTGGTTGATTGTGTTGGTGGGTGCTGAGGTGACTGCTGCATTGGGCGAGCAGGAACAGTGGAGTGACTCTCAAGAAATGGTACACTCGTCGGATAAAGAAAAAATCACAGAGCAAGGAAACAACAGTGATAGCACTGATCCAGAGAGTAAGTGAAGCTGCCGTCCGTGTTGATGGCGAAGTAGTGGGTGAGATTGAGCAAGGCTTATTGGTTTTGTTAGGCGTAGAAAAAGGTGATGACGAAGCCAAAGCCAAACGTTTGATGGAACGAGTGACCACTTATCGTGTCTTTGGAGATGAAGACGATAAAATGAATCTCAATGTGAAGCAGGTGGAAGGCAAGGTGCTTGTGGTTTCTCAATTCACTCTGCCAGCCGATACCAAGAAAGGCACACGAGCAGGATTTTCTCGTGGCGCTCCCCCAGAAGATGCCGAGCGTCTTTACAACTATTTCTCTGACCAGTGTGAATCAGTGTTGCCAACGGAACGTGGCCGATTCGCAGCCGACATGAAAGTGTCTTTGGTTAATGATGGCCCAGTAACATTCTGGCTGCAGGTTTAGGCTTAAAGGAATAAGCATGTTTAAACTCATAACACCGACCACCGAAAATCAACTGAACAAGTATTACCATTTTCGCTGGCAGATGCTCCGTGAACCTTGGCGCATGCCGGTAGGTTCAGAGCGCGATGAATACGATGCCATGAGTCACCATCGCATGATTGTCGATGGTCGAGGTCGCCCGATGGCGATTGGTCGTCTCTATATCACCCCAGATCTAGAGGGGCAGATTCGCTATATGGCGGTGAAGAAATCTCGCCAAAGTAAAGGTATGGGCTCACTTATCTTGGTTGCGCTAGAGTCACTGGCACGTCAAGAAGGGGCGAAGCGTTTGGTGTGTAATGCACGTGAAGATGCGATCTCATTCTATGAGAAGAATGAGTTTGAACGTCGTGGTGAAATTAACGATCAACGCGGCCCTGTGCGTCACCAACAGATGGTGAAACCTCTTGATCCAATGGCTGATGTACTGCGCAAACCAGAATGGTGTAATGAGCTTCAGCAGCGTTGGGAAAATCAGATCCCGATCAGTGACAAAATGGGCATCAAGATCAACCAATACACGGGTTATCAGTTTGAGTGTAGCGCTCAGTTGAATCCCAACCTTAACCCTCATAACACCATGTTTGCTGGCTCAGCTTTTACCTTGGCGACTCTAACGGGTTGGGGAATGACTTGGTTACTGATGAAAGAACGTGGGCTGACCGGTGATATCGTACTGGCAGACAGTAATATTCGTTATCGTCACCCAGTCGAGCAAAACCCAGTCGCATCTACGTCATTGGATGGGATCAGTGGCGATTTGGATCGCCTCGCGTCGGGCAGAAAAGCTCGCATCATCATTCATGTGACCATTAACAGTGGCGATGTGGAAGCGGTTGAGTTTACGGGAACCTATATGCTGATCCCTGACTACAAAAAGCGATTATCAACAGACTCCAACGTAAGCGTATAGCTGACACTGGCTAACAGATACAGATACAGATACAGATACAGATACAGATACAGATAAAGATACAGATAAAGATACAGATAAAGATACAAGGCGCTACTCCTATGGAGTGGCGCTTTTTTGTTGGCAGTCGTTAATCTCGGAATACTCAGCTTGGGTGAGCTTTCCTGAGATTTGATGGCATTGGTCCGATAACGAAATGGATAGAGTGTGTTTGCTAGTTTCTAGCAAATCGAGCTCTCCAGAGACCTCACCGTTGAGCGTTTGAACTCTTTGTGTACCTTGCTCTGCTGAGGATGCACCAATAATGTGCATTGGTTCGAGAGTGAAGCGACCACGGTCAAAATTCGCATTAAGCTCTGGGATTTCAAACACGTTATCGGTCGATGTTTCAGAAAGCTTATCGTCAAAGGTCATCACACCTTGGCGAACACTGCCAGTGAGTTGCCCTGTGGTTGAATAACCGAGCATCAACGAATCGCCATACAAGCCTGCGGCTTGAAGTTCAAACTCACCATAGCCGGTTGCATCGAGCGGTAATTCGAGTTGCTGCAGCATGGGTGCTATGGGTAGCCCATCGGCAGAGATATCTAAGCTCCATGGCTTACTGATTTGGTTGAAGTCGAGTGTCGCGTTGGCTTCAATGTAGCCGTGCTTTAGTGGCATAAACAGGCGTGTCAGCGTCCATTTCCCTTGTTCGCTATTCATTTCAACCACGGGTTGAACACTGACAATATTTTGATAGCTTGCATCGTTGGCGCTAACCATCAACTTGCCTTGCCACAGTCCTAACTTTCTCTGTTGCAGCAGTTGAACTTGATGTCCTTCAACATGCAGCCCTGAGACCTGCCAGTAAGGTTTGTTTGCGAGTTGGATAAGTTGGCTACGTTCTATATTAAGTCGGTCAATAGAGGCTTGCTGAAGCTGTGTCAGCCAAGGCAATAGGCGAGCGGATGGTAGAACTTTATCTTGGCTTTCCGTAATCCACTTTATGCCTTGCAGGTCGAGCTGCGCTAATTGAATGCTGCTAGGGGTTACTTCGCCATTAAGCTGAATACTGCCTTGTAAGAATTGAGTATAGAAGTCTTCAATCAGAATCTGGTTCGGATCTAAATTGAGCTTGATACTTGGCTCTATGAAGATGTCATCATCAATGGTCACCCCCTCTGCTTGCAGAGAGAAAATGGCTTTCTGTTGCTTCCACAGCTCAAAAGGCAGTTGGATATTTTCTAGTGAGGCATCAAAAGCTGCGAGGTGACCATCTTGCCATTCCACGTCGCTGCGCAGAATATCTAAGCTATTGATGTGATTGATCTGAATACCGGCTACATCCCACTCTTTGCTTAGTAGGCTTTGGGTCTGTTTCTGATTGAGTCGTAAGCCATCGACGGTCACATTCACCAACGACCAATCTTGCTGATACTGCTCTGCTTGTCCTGAAATCTTGGCACCGCGCCAGTCAAATGAAGCGCCATAAAGCGTGCTATCGCTAGGTTTTAAATCTAGGTCAAACAACAGGTTATCGAAGGCTTCTCCTTGCCAATACAGCTGCGTGGCTGAGAGTTGGATTTTGCCATAAGGCAGCAATGCGTTGTTGTCATCCCACGTTGGCTCGGAGATCTGGAGGTCGATGCCTCGCGCATTAAAGTCTGGGGTCGAAAAGTCGAGATTATTGATGGCTAGCTGGTGGAGCTTGATGTTTGGTTGGGTGAATAACGGCGTGAATGCCTCTAGATCGCTTATTTCCAACTGTAGGCCACTGATCAAGGCGGAGTCCAAGACCAGTTTAGCTTCTGTAATCGAGCTGGGACTGAACCAAAGATCGATCTTGTCGATATAGAGAGGTTTTTGTTTATCAGGTTGGCTTTGGGTAATGCCCATCAAGGTGATGTGATAAGGCGCCTGATACTCAACGTCTTCAATGAGTACAGGTTGTTCAAGCGTATGCTTGATAAAAAAGTTAGCAACATCCGATCGGTATTGAGTTTGTAGGCTTAATAACAACGCTGCGATAGTCGCAACGATGATGGCCACCACAATGCCAATCACCATGAATACCTTTTTCATTCCCTGAAAGCCTTAAATTTCAATAGTCTCAAAACAGAGTGGAACAAAAAGGGGCAAGCAGCAACAAAAAAGCCCCTCAAAAGAGGGGCTTGCTACAAAAATATCATTTTAAATTGGGCGTTCGCTTTTGGCTAAGCCCGAGCAGATGGTTGGGTTAGTCTAGTTGAGGGCCAGCCGCAACCAGTGATTTACCTTCAGCGTTGTCGGTGTACTTATCAAAGTTGTTGATGAAGCGCTCTGCTAGATCTTTCGCTTTGCTTTCCCATTGTAGTGGGTCAGTGTAAGTATCTCGTGGGTCAAGAATCGCTGGGTCAACATCGTGCAACGCTAGCGGTACTTCTAGGTTAAACATAGGGATAACCTTAGTTTCAGCTTGGTCGATTGAGCCATCTAGGATAGCGTCGATGATGCCGCGAGTATCTTGGATTGAGATACGTTTGCCTGTGCCATTCCAACCTGTGTTCACTAGGTAAGCTTCAGCGCCAGCCGCTTCCATACGCTTCACAAGCACTTCAGCGTACTGAGTTGGGTGAAGAGTTAAGAATGCCGCACCAAATGCCGCAGAGAACGTTGGTGTTGGTTCAGTAATACCGCGCTCTGTACCTGCTAGCTTAGCTGTGAAGCCAGATAGGAAGTGGTACTTAGTTTGCTCCGGAGTCAGCTTAGATACTGGTGGTAGCACACCAAACGCATCTGCTGTTAGGAAGATAACTTTTTGAGCGTGACCGGCTTTTGATACTGGCTTAACAATGTTGTCGATGTGGTGAATCGGGTAAGAAACACGAGTGTTCTCTGTTTTTGAACCGTCATCGAAATCGATAGAACCATCACCACGAACCGTTACGTTTTCTAGCAGTGCATCGCGACGGATTGCATTGTAGATTTCTGGTTCTGCTTCTTTAGATAGACGAATCGTCTTCGCGTAACAACCACCTTCGAAGTTGAAGATACCATCGTCATCCCAACCGTGCTCATCATCACCGATTAGCTCACGCTTAGGATCGGTTGATAGGGTTGTTTTACCGGTACCTGATAGGCCGAAGAATACAGCTACGTCGCCTTCTTCGCCAACGTTTGCACTACAGTGCATTGAAGCAATGCCTTGCAGAGGAAGTAGGTAGTTCATCATTGCGAACATGCCTTTCTTCATCTCACCGCCGTACCAAGTACCACCGATGATTTGAACGCGCTCTGTTAGGTTGAAAGCAACGAAGTTTTCAGAGTTTAGACCCTGCTTTTCCCAGTTAGGGTTCGTTGTTTTAGCACCGTTCATTACCACGAAATCAGGTTCGAACGTTGCTAGCTCTTCGTCAGTTGGACGAATGAACATGTTCTTAACGAAGTGCGCTTGCCACGCTACTTCAGTGATAATACGCACACTTAAACGCGTATCTGGATTAGCACCACAATAACCGTCGATGACAAACAGGCGCTTGCCAGATAGCTGAGTTGTCACAAGCTCTTTCAGCTCACTCCATACTTCAGTTGTAATCGGTTTGTTGTCATTTTTGCCTTGATCTGACCACCACATGGTATCGCGCGTAGTGTCATCTTTAACAATGTACTTATCTTTTGGTGAGCGGCCAGTAAAGATACCAGTGTCAACCGCAACAGAGCCTAGTTCCGTTACTACGCCTTTTTCGTAGCCTTCCAAACCTGGCAGTGTTTCTTCAACGAATAACTGCTCGTAGCTAGGATTACGAAGAACTTCAGTAACGCCAGTCAGTCCGTGCTTAGTTAGATCAATTTGTGCAGCCTTAGTATGTTCCATAACGGTCATAGGTGCTCCTTGTAGGATATTTTGTAGGGATTTTGTATTAATTTTTTATTGTTATCTGCTCACCATGCTAGCAACGAGGCTCGGGGGAAACAGGGATACAGCTCAAAAAATATCCATATTAACCGTGAGGTTTTAAGCGTCTCGTCACATATTGGCCCGACTAGTCTATCCTGTACGCAAACCTTTGCGCTAGGGGCGAGAACATTATTAATTGATTAAAATTAAGCGGTGATTTTATTACGAGATGTTACGGGCTTTGCGCTATTTTGATCACAAAAAAGGCCAGCTTAGTGCTGACCTTTTTGGGGTAAATTACGTGTTTTTGGTACGCTGTAAATTAATGAACCGTATTGTCGCCTTTATCTGCTGCTTCTGCGTACAGTGCATCAACGTCGCCCTTATCGAACGAGTAGTTTGTGCCACAGTAATCACAGTGAAGAGCAACACTACCTTCCGTACTCAGGATGTCGTAGATCTCCTCTTGAGCAACGGTAATGATAGCGGCACCACTGCGTTCACGAGAACAACCACAGAAGAACTCGACAGGTTGAGGGGTAAATACCTGAACCTTCTCTTGGTTATATAGGCGGTACAACAAATCATTCGCTTCTAGAGAGAATAGTTCTTCGTTTTTAACCGTGTCAGTTAACTGCTCTAGGTGCTCGAAGTCATCTGGCGAACCAGTGCCGTCTGGCATAACCTGCAGCAACATACCCGCAGCGTGTGCTTTGCCTTCATGTTCACCCGTACGTAGCCACAGACGAGTCTTAAGCTGTTCTGAGTTAGCAAAGTAACCTTCAAGAACGTCAGCAAGTGTTTCGCCTTCAAGACCAACGATGCCTTGGTAACGCTCACCTTTTTTAGGATCGATAGTGATCACTAGGTGGCCTTTACCTATAAGGTCGTGCAGGCCAGCGTCGTCAGCAATATCACCGTCAAAGCGCGCAACACCACGAATCTTCTGATCGTTATCGCCATTAATAACAGCGAGAGATACTGGACCATCACCTTGCAGTTGCATCGTGATAGAACCTTCAAACTTTAGCGTCGCCGTTAGTAGCGTCGTTGAAACCAGTAGCTCACCCAACAGCTTTTGTACTGGAGCTGGGTATTCCTTGCTAGAAATAATCTGTTGGTACGCTTCGTCCATCTGTACCAATTCACCACGTACTGATAGGTCTTCAAATAGGTAGCGATTTAAAACATTACTTGTAGACATTGGGTCTGCCATTTGGCTATTCCTTCTAGCTTATTGAGTCTTGAACTTGATGATGTCACGACGTTGCTTTTTATCTGGGCGACGTTCTGGTGCTGGGCTATGAGCATTTAGCTTGCGTTGTTGTGCAAACTCTTCTCTTTTTGCCAAGCTTTCGGTGGTTTCTTCATAGAGGGTTTGAGCGACTGGCGCCCCGCCACGGTGTGCGGATATTTTCTCTATGGTGACCGTCTTTTCTTCATTCCCTTGGCGCAGGGTAATCACTGCCCCAAGTTCTACGATTTTGCTGGGTTTGCTGCGCTGACCATTATAGTGGACTTTGCCACCATCGACCATGTTGCGAGCAATTGAACGAGTTTTATAAAAGCGTGCTGCCCACAACCATTTATCGAGTCTGACAGCTTCATTAGTCGTTTTCATATAGGACAGTGCCTTTTCAGTTAGAAATGAATGCGGTTTAACTGTTATTCACAGTATGCAACTTATTTTATTTGATGACGCTTATCACATTTAGTAGAAGCTTATGTGGAGGCGATTGGCTTTTTTTTCAAGGAAGATTACAAAATAGCTCAGGTAATGCCGATTTATAGATTTGCTATGATATAGTTCAGGATCTTATGCTTTTAATAAGCAGGAACAGAATTTATGAACAAAAAAGCTGATAGTTTAGTAGGTTACAGCTTTATTCGTTATAGAAAGGGTTAGGGAACGTGAACTTTTTAGAGCTCAAACTTCGCATGGATAACTCTCCGGTGCTGAGCCGATTTTTAGAGAATGGATTTTTACTCCAGCAGAAACTGAGCCTTGTTCTTTGTTGTGTGTTAATCGCAGCTTCCGCATGGATTTTAGGACAGCTTGCATGGTTTATCGAACCTGCCGAGCAAACCGTCGTGCCTTGGAAAGCAACTGCTTCATCGTCTTCTGCTCCTCAATCGACTCTTGATATCTCTTCTTTGCAGCAGAGCAACCTGTTTGGTGCCTATAACCCAACCACGCCTGCTGTGGTTGAGCAGCAAGTTATCCAAGACGCACCAAAGACACGATTGAATCTGGTTTTGGTGGGTGCGGTTGCCAGTTCTAACCCCAAATTAAGCTTAGCTGTGATTGCGAATCGCGGCACTCAAGCAACCTACGGCATTAATGAAGAGATCGAAGGCACACGAGCTAAGTTAAAAGCGGTATTAGTCGATCGCGTGATTATTGATAACTCAGGTCGAGATGAAACCTTGATGCTTGAAGGCATTGAGTACAAGCGTTTGGCCGTTTCAGAACCTGCGCCACCTCGCGCCTCTTCTTCTGTGCGTGGCAACAACCCCGCTTCTGCAGAAGAGAAGCTTGATGAAATTAAAGCGAAGATAATGAAAGATCCGCAACAAATCTTCCAATATGTTCGACTGTCTCAGGTGAAGCGCGACGATAAAGTGATTGGTTATCGTGTGAGCCCTGGCAAAGATTCAGAACTTTTTAACTCTGTTGGGCTCCAAAACGGAGATATTGCCACTCAGTTAAATGGACAAGACCTGACAGACCCTGCTGCTATGGGCAACATATTCCGTTCCATCTCAGAACTGACAGAGCTAAATCTGGTGGTCGAGAGAGATGGTCAACAACATGAAGTGTTTATTGAATTTTAAAACTTTGCGTCTAACGAAGGACGAAAGTGTAGGAGAAGTACGTGAAGCATTGGTTTAAGAAAAGTGCATGGTTATTGGCAGGAAGCTTAATCTGCACACCCGCAGCCATCGCGAGTGATTTTAGTGCCAGCTTTAAGGGCACTGACATTCAAGAGTTTATTAATATTGTTGGCCGCAACTTAGAGAAGACGATCATCGTTGACCCTTCGGTGCGCGGGAAAATTGATGTTCGTAGTTACGATGTGCTCAATGAAGAGCAATATTACAGCTTCTTCTTAAACGTATTAGAGGTTTACGGCTACGCGGTTGTCGAAATGGACTCGGGTGTTCTTAAGATCATCAAAGCCAAAGATTCTAAAACATCGGCAATTCCAGTTGTTGGCGACAGTGACATGATCAAAGGTGACAATGTTGTCACACGTGTCGTGACCGTTCGCAATGTTTCAGTACGTGAACTTTCTCCTTTGCTTCGCCAGCTGAATGACAATGCGGGTGCGGGTAACGTGGTGCATTACGACCCTGCAAATATCATTCTGATTACTGGCCGTGCAGCTGTTGTTAATCGTTTAGCCGAAATCATCAAGCGTGTTGACCAAGCGGGTGATAAAGAGATCGAAGTCGTTGAGCTAAAGAACGCTTCTGCGGCAGAAATGGTGCGTATTGTCGATGCATTAAGCAAAACCACTGATGCGAAAAACACACCTGCATTTCTACAGCCTAAATTAGTTGCCGATGAGCGTACCAATGCGATTCTTATCTCAGGTGACCCTAAGGTACGTAGCCGTTTAAGAAGGCTGATTGAACAGCTTGATGTTGAAATGGCAACCAAGGGCAACAACCAAGTAATTTACCTTAAGTACGCAAAAGCTGAAGATTTAGTCGATGTGCTGAAAGGCGTGTCGGATAACCTGCAATCAGAAAAGCAGACATCAACCAAAGGCAGTTCATCGCAACGCAACCAAGTGATGATCTCCGCTCACAGTGATACCAACTCTTTGGTGATCACTGCCCAGCCAGACATCATGAACGCGCTACAAGATGTGATCGCACAGTTAGATATTCGTCGTGCTCAAGTCTTGATTGAAGCCCTAATTGTCGAGATGGCAGAGGGTGACGGCATCAACCTTGGTGTGCAATGGGGTAACCTTGATACTGGTGCTGTGATTCAGTACGGCAATACAGGTGCATCGATTGGTGGTGTGATGGTTGGTTTGGAAGAAGCCAAAGATACTGAAACGACCACCGCGGTATATGACTCTGATGGTAACTTCCAGCGTAATGAGACCACTACCGAAAAGGGTGACTATTCAACTCTAGCTTCTGCACTTTCTGGCGTAAACGGTGCCGCGATGAGTGTCGTTATGGGTGACTGGACAGCGTTGATCAGTGCGGTAGCAACCGATTCAAACTCTAACATCCTATCTTCTCCGAGTATTACCGTGATGGATAACGGCGAGGCTTCATTCATTGTGGGTGAAGAGGTGCCTGTTCTAACCGGTTCTACAGCAGGTTCAAGCAACGATAATCCATTCCAAACGGTTGAACGTAAAGAAGTGGGTATCAAGCTGAAGGTCGTGCCACAAATCAATGAAGGCGACTCGGTTCAGCTACAAATAGAACAAGAAGTATCGAACGTATTAGGTGCCAACGGGGCAGTAGATGTTCGTTTTGCTAAGCGTCAGCTAAACACGTCAGTGATTGTTCAAGATGGTCAAATGCTGGTGCTTGGTGGTTTGATTGACGAGCGAGCACTGGAAAGTGAATCTAAGGTGCCGTTCTTGGGTGATATCCCTGTTCTAGGACACCTGTTCAAATCAACCAGTACTCAGGTTGAGAAAAAGAACCTAATGGTCTTCATCAAACCAACCATTATTCGTGATGGTATGACAGCCGATGGTATCACGCAGCGTAAATACAACTTCATCCGTGCTGAGCAGTTGTACAAGGCTGAGCAAGGACTGAAATTAATGGCAGACGATAACATCCCGGTATTGCCTAAATTTGGTGCCGACATGAATCACCCGGCTGAAATTCAAGCCTTCATCGATCAAATGGAACAAGAATAATGGCTGAATTGGTAGGGGCGGCACGTACTTATCAGCGCTTGCCGTTTAGCTTTGCGAATCGCTATAAGATGGTGTTGGAATACCAACATCCAGAGCGCGCACCGATACTTTATTATGTTGAGCCACTGAAATCGGCGGCGATCATTGAAGTGAGTCGTGTTGTGAAAAATGGTTTCACGCCACAAGCGATTACTCTCGATGAGTTTGATAAAAAACTGACCGATGCTTATCAGCGTGACTCGTCGGAAGCTCGTCAGCTAATGGAAGACATTGGTGCTGATAGTGATGATTTCTTCTCACTAGCGGAAGAACTGCCTCAAGACGAAGACTTACTTGAATCAGAAGACGACGCGCCAATCATCAAGTTAATCAATGCGATGCTGGGTGAGGCGATCAAGGAAGGTGCTTCGGATATTCATATCGAAACCTTTGAAAAGTCACTTTGTATCCGTTTCCGAGTTGATGGTGTGCTGCGTGATGTTCTAGCGCCAAGCCGTAAACTGGCTCCGCTATTGGTTTCACGTGTCAAGGTTATGGCTAAACTGGATATTGCAGAAAAACGCGTGCCACAAGATGGCCGTATCTCTTTGCGTATTGGTGGCCGAGCGGTTGATGTTCGTGTTTCAACCATGCCTTCTTCGCACGGTGAGCGTGTGGTAATGCGTCTGTTGGACAAAAACGCCACTCGTCTAGACTTGCACAGTTTAGGTATGACAGCAGAAAACCATGAAAACTTCCGTAAGCTGATTCAGCGCCCACACGGCATTATCTTGGTGACCGGCCCGACAGGTTCAGGTAAATCGACGACCTTGTACGCTGGTCTGCAAGAACTCAACAGCAATGAACGAAACATTTTAACCGTTGAAGACCCGATCGAATTCGATATTGATGGCATTGGTCAAACACAAGTGAACCCTAAGGTTGATATGACCTTTGCGCGAGGCTTACGTGCCATTCTTCGTCAAGATCCTGATGTGGTTATGATTGGTGAGATCCGTGATTTGGAGACCGCTGAGATCGCTGTTCAAGCTTCTTTAACGGGTCACTTAGTTATGTCGACTCTGCATACCAATACTGCCGTCGGTGCGATTACACGTCTGCGTGATATGGGCATTGAACCTTTCTTGATCTCTTCTTCACTGCTGGGTGTTTTGGCTCAGCGCTTGGTTCGTACCTTATGTAACGAATGTAAAGAACCTTATGAAGCCGATAAAGAGCAGAAGAAACTGTTTGGGTTGAAGAAGAAAGAAAGCCTGACGCTTTACCATGCCAAAGGTTGTGAAGAGTGTGGCCATAAGGGTTATCGAGGTCGTACTGGTATTCATGAGCTGCTGATGATTGATGACTCAGTACAAGAGCTGATTCACAGTGAAGCGGGTGAGCAGGCGATTGATAAAGCAATTCGTGGCACAACACCAAGTATTCGAGATGATGGCTTGAGCAAAGTTCTGAAAGGGGTAACTTCCCTAGAAGAAGTGATGCGCGTGACCAAGGAAGTCTAGTATGGCGGCATTTGAATACAAAGCACTGGATGCCAAAGGCAAAAGTAAAAAAGGCTCAATTGAAGCAGATAATGCTCGTCAGGCTCGCCAAAGAATCAAAGAACTTGGCTTGATGCCGGTTGAGATGACCGAGGCTAAAGCAAAGATAGCAAAAGGTGCTCAGCCATCGACCAGCTTTAAACGCGGCATCAGTACGCCTGATCTCGCGCTTATTACTCGTCAAATATCCACGCTCGTTCAATCTGGTATGCCATTGGAAGAGTGCTTGAAAGCGGTTGCCGAACAGTCTGAAAAACCTCGTATTCGCACCATGCTACTCGCGGTAAGATCTAAGGTGACTGAAGGTTATTCGTTAGCAGACAGCTTGTCTGATTATCCCCATATCTTCGATGAGCTATTCAGAGCCATGGTTGCTGCTGGTGAGAAGTCAGGGCACTTGGATGCGGTATTAGAACGATTGGCTGACTACGCAGAAAACCGTCAGAAGATGCGTTCTAAGTTGCTGCAAGCGATGATCTACCCAATAGTGCTGGTGGTGTTTGCGGTGACGATTGTGTCGTTCCTACTGGCAACGGTAGTGCCTAAGATCGTTGAGCCTATTATCCAAATGGGACAAGAGCTTCCTCAGTCGACACAATTTTTATTAGCATCGAGTGAATTTATCCAGAATTGGGGCATCCAATTACTGGTGTTGACCATTGGTGTGATTGCGTTGGTTAAGACTGCGCTGAAAAAGCCGGGCGTTCGCATGAGCTGGGATCGCAAATTATTGAGCATCCCGCTGATCGGCAAGATAGCGAAAGGGATCAACACCTCTCGCTTTGCACGAACACTTTCTATCTGTACCTCTAGTGCGATTCCTATCCTTGAAGGGATGAAGGTCGCGGTAGATGTGATGTCGAATCATCACGTGAAACAACAAGTATTACAGGCATCAGATAGCGTTAGAGAAGGGGCAAGCCTGCGTAAAGCGCTTGATCAAACCAAACTCTTTCCCCCGATGATGCTGCATATGATCGCCAGTGGTGAGCAGAGTGGCCAATTGGAACAGATGCTGACAAGAGCGGCAGATAACCAGGATCAAAGCTTTGAATCGACCGTTAATATCGCGTTAGGCATTTTTACCCCAGCGCTTATTGCGTTGATGGCTGGCTTAGTGCTGTTTATCGTGATGGCGACGCTGATGCCAATGCTTGAAATGAACAATTTAATGAGTGGTTAACCTGCTGCTCATCAGACGTTAGTTTTTGGATTATCGAGAAGAAGGACATCATTCCCCTTAACTCGCTATCTGTAATTTGGAGAAAATAATGAAAAATAAAATGAAAAAACAGTCAGGCTTTACCCTATTAGAAGTCATGGTTGTTGTCGTTATCCTTGGTGTTCTAGCAAGTTTTGTTGTACCTAACCTGTTGGGCAACAAAGAGAAGGCGGATCAACAAAAAGCCATCACTGATATCGTGGCGCTAGAGAACGCGCTCGACATGTACAAGCTGGATAACAGCGTTTACCCAACAACGGATCAAGGCCTTGACGGGTTGGTGACAAAGCCAAGCAGTCCAGAGCCTCGTAACTACCGAGACGGCGGTTACATCAAGCGTCTACCTAACGACCCATGGGGCAATGAGTACCAATACCTAAGTCCTGGTGATAACGGCACAATTGATATCTTTACTCTTGGCGCAGATGGTCAAGAAGGTGGTGAAGGTATTGCTGCAGATATCGGCAACTGGAACATGCAGGACTTCCAATAAGCTTCGGCTTGTTGTCGGTTGATACGTTCCTGTTGTTTGATTCGTTATTGTTGCTTGATACGTCATTGTCGCTTGATACGTTATTGATGGTAGTACGCAAAAAATGGAGTCTACAAGGTGAAAACTAAGCAAACACAGCCAGGTTTCACCTTGATTGAGATTCTTCTGGTGTTGGTATTACTGTCAGTATCGGCGGTCGCGGTGATCTCGACCATCCCTACCAATAGCAAAGATGTTGCCAAAAAATACGCTCAAAGCTTTTATCAGCGAATTCAGCTACTCAATGAAGAGGCTATTTTGAGTGGCTTAGATTTTGGTGTTCGTGTTGATGAAAAAAAATCGACTTACGTTCTGATGACTTTGAAGTCTGATGGCTGGCAAGAAACGGAGTTCGAAAAGATCCCTTCTTCAACTGAATTACCGGAAGAACTGGCACTGTCGCTGACATTAGGTGGTGGCGCGTGGGAAGACGATGATCGTCTTTTTAATCCAGGAAGCTTATTTGATGAAGACATGTTTGCGGATCTGGAAGAGGAAAAGAAGCCCAAGCCACCACAGATCTACATCTTGTCGAGTGCTGAAATGACGCCATTTGTACTGTCGTTTTACCCAAATACCGGTGACACAATACAAGATGGTTGGCGCATTCGAGTATTGGATAATGGTGTGATTCGATTACTCGAGCCGGGAGAAGAAGATGAAGAAGAATAACCGTTCTCCTTATCGTTCTCGTGGTATGCCTCTTGGTTCACGAGGAATGACTCTGCTTGAAGTATTGGTTGCGCTGGCTATCTTCGCTACGGCGGCGATCAGTGTGATTCGTGCTGTCACCCAGCACATCAATACGCTCAGTTATCTCGAAGAAAAAACCTTCGCGGCGATGGTCGTTGATAATCAAATGGCCCTAGTCATGCTACATCCTGAGAAGCTTAAAAAAGCACAGGGCACGCAAGAGTTAGCGGGAAGAGAGTGGTTCTGGAAGATTACCCCTATCGATACCAGCGATGATTTATTAAAGGCGTTTGATGTGAGTGCGGCAACCAGTAAAAAAGCGTCTCCAGTCGTTACGGTGCGCAGTTATGTGGTCAATTAAAAGCGTGTGGTCAACTAAAAGCGTGTCGCTAAGTAAGAGCAAGTTGCTAAGTCAGAGCATGTCGGCAAATAAGCGTACGCCGCGTAAACAAGGTCTATCTTCCAAAGGGAGAGGCTTTACCCTAATTGAAGTCTTGGTCTCGATTGCTATCTTTGCCACGTTAAGTATGGCGGCTTATCAGGTGGTTAATCAGGTACAGCGAAGCAACGAGATCTCGATTGAGCGCAGTGCTCGTTTGAACCAACTGCAACGCAGTTTAGTCATTTTAGATAATGATTTTCGCCAGATGGCGGTGCGAAAATTTCGTACCAACGGTGAAGAAGCATCATCTAAGCTGATCTTAATGAAAGAGTATTTATTGGACTCCGACAGTGTAGGCATCATGTTTACTCGTCTAGGTTGGCACAACCCACAACAGCAGTTTCCTCGCGGTGAAGTCACGAAGGTTGGCTACCGTATTAAAGAAGAAACACTTGAGCGTGTATGGTGGCGTTATCCCGATACACCTTCAGGCCAAGAAGGTGTGATTACCCCTCTGCTTGATGATGTTGAAAGCTTGGAATTCGAGTTTTATGACGGGAGTCGCTGGGGTAAAGAGTGGCAAACCGATAAGTCCCTGCCGAAAGCGGTGAGGCTCAAGCTGACACTAAAAGACTATGGTGAGATAGAGCGTGTTTATCTCACACCAAGCGGCACTCTAGATCAGGCCGATGATTCTTCAAACAGTGACTCTTCAGGTAGTAATGAGGGGAATAATGACTCATCGAACTAACAAGCGTGCAGCGAACATACCTGTTCTAGGGCGCAGGCAGCGTGGTGTCGCGCTGATCATTATTTTGATGCTATTGGCGATCATGGCAACCATTGCTGGCAGCATGTCCGAGCGTTTGTTTACGCAATTCAAGCGCGTTGGTAACCAGTTAAATTACCAACAGGCTTACTGGTACAGCATTGGTGTGGAAGCGCTGGTGCAAGACGGTATTAGGCAAAGTTACAAAGACAGTGATACCGTGAACCTAAGCCAACCATGGGCGTTAGAAGAGCAGGTATACCCATTGGATTATGGCCAAGTTAAGGGCCGCATTGTTGATGCTCAGGCATGTTTTAATCTTAATGCCTTAGCCGGAGTGGCTACCACTTCAAGTAACCAGACTCCTTATTTAATCACGGTTTGGCAAACCTTATTGGAAAACCAAGACGTTGAGCCTTATCAGGCTGAGGTTATCGCAAATTCAACGTGGGAATTTGTTGATGCGGATACACGAACCACCTCTTCGTCTGGTGTAGAAGACAGCACGTATGAAGCGATGAAGCCCTCTTATTTGGCGGCGAATGGCTTAATGGCCGATGAATCCGAGCTACGAGCGGTTTATCAAGTCACTGGTGAAGTGATGAATAAGGTTCGCCCCTTTGTTTGCGCGCTGCCAACCGATGATTTCCGCTTGAATGTGAATACTCTCACGGAAAAACAAGCACCGTTATTGGAAGCGATGTTTGCGCCAGGCTTAAGTGAATCGGATGCCAAACAGCTGATAGATAAACGCCCATTTGATGGCTGGGATACGGTGGATGCTTTTATGGCTGAACCTGCCATTGTTGGTGTAAGTGCCGAAGTCAGCAAGAAAGCGAAAGCATATTTAACTGTAGATAGCGCCTATTTTGAGCTAGATGCAGAGGTATTAGTTGAGCAGTCTCGGGTACGTATACGGACGCTTTTCTATAGTAGTAATCGAGAAACAGTGACGGTAGTACGCCGTCGTTTTGGAGGAATCAGTGAGCGAGTTTCTGACCGTTCGACTGAGTAGCGAACCACAAAGCCCTGTGCAGTGGTTAGTTTGGTCGACAAGCCAACAAGAAGTGATAGCAAGCGGTGAACTGTCTAGCTGGGAGCAGCTTGATGAGTTAACGCCTTACGCTGAAAAGCGCAGCTGTATCGCTTTATTGCCGGGAAGTGAATGCTTAATTAAGCGTGTTGAGATCCCGAAAGGTGCTGCTCGCCAGTTTGATTCTATGCTGCCGTTCTTATTAGAAGACGAAGTCGCACAAGATATCGAAGACTTACACCTAACCATTTTAGATAAAGATGCCACTCACGCTACCGTGTGTGGTGTGGATCGTGAATGGTTAAAACAAGCTTTAGACCTGTTTCGCGAAGCCAATATAATCTTTCGTAAGGTATTGCCAGATACGCTAGCCGTGCCTTTGGAAGAGCAAGGCGTCAGTGCACTACAGATCGACCAACATTGGCTATTGCGTCAAGGTCACTCTCAACGTCAAGGTAACTATCAAGCCGTATCGATCAGTGAAGCATGGTTACCGATGTTCCTGAAAAGTGACTGGATTGTCGCTGATGAGCAGGAAGAACCCACTAAAATTTTTAGCTATACCTCATTGCCGAGCGATGACGTTCAGCAGAACAGTGGTATGGAATGGCATGCTAAACCTGCAGAGTTGGTGATGGCTTTATTGAGCCAACAAGCGATCACAAGCGGCGTGAATTTACTGACTGGCACTTTTAAAACCAAATCTTCATTCAGTAAATATTGGCGTGTTTGGCAAAAAGTGGCGGTTGCTGCTTGCTTGCTGGTAGCGGTGATTGTGACTCAACAAGTGTTGAAGGTTCAGCAATACGAAGCGCAAGCCCAAGCCTATCGAATGGAGAGTGAGCGTATCTTTAGAGCCGTACTACCTGGCAAGCAACGGATTCCGACGGTGAGTTACCTCAAGCGTCAGATGAACGACGAAGCTAAGAAGTACGGTGGTTCAGGCGAGGGTGATTCCTTACTTGGTTGGTTAGCTTTGCTGCCTGAAACCTTAGGGCAAGTGAAGACGATCGAAGTTGAAAGCATTCGCTACGATGGCAACCGTTCTGAGGTTCGACTGCAGGCTAAAAGTTCTGACTTCCAACACTTTGAGACCGCAAGGGTGAAACTCGAAGAGAAGTTTGTCGTTGAGCAAGGGCCATTGAACCGTAATGGCGATGCCGTATTTGGCAGTTTTACTCTTAAACCCCATCAATAACCTGCGTAAGGAGATCAGTGATGAGAAATATGATTGAACCACTCCAGGCGTGGTGGACTTCAATAAGTCAAAGAGAGCAACGATTAGTCATTGGTTGTTCTATTTTATTGATACTGGGTGTTGTCTATTGGGGATTAATACAACCACTTAGCCAACGAGCCGAGCTTGCACAAAGCCGCATTCAAAGTGAGAAGCAACTTCTGGCTTGGGTAACCGACAAAGCCAATCAAGTGGTTGAACTACGAGGCAGTGGTGGCATCAGTGCGAGTCAGCCTTTGAACCAATCTGTGCCTGCTTCTATGCGCCGTTTTAACATCGAGCTGATACGCGTACAACCACGCGGTGAGATGCTGCAAGTTTGGATTAAGCCTGTGCCATTTAATAAGTTCGTTGACTGGCTGACATACCTGAAAGCAAAGCAGGGTGTTGAGGTTGAGTTTATGGATATTGATCGCTCTGATAGCCCTGGGGTTATTGAGATCAACCGACTACAGTTTAAACGAGGTTAATGTGAAACGCGGTTTATCTTTCAAATATGGCCTGTTATTCAGCGTCATTTTTATCGTTTTTTTCTCGGTAAGCTTGTTGCTGCATTTGCCTGCCGCTTTTGCTCTCAAGCATGCACCCGTTGTGCGTGGTTTAAGCATTGAAGGCGTAGAGGGCACAGTTTGGCAAGGTCGAGCTAACAATATCGCGTGGCAGCGTGTCAATTACGGCTCAGTGCAGTGGGACTTCCAGTTCTCGAAACTATTCCAAGCCAAAGCAGAACTCGCGGTTCGCTTTGGCCGTAACAGCGACATGAATTTATCAGGTAAAGGACGCGTTGGGTACAGCATGAGCGGTGCTTACGCGGAAAACTTAGTGGCCTCCATGCCAGCTAGCAACGTGATGAAGTATGCGCCTGCTATCCCAGTGCCAGTCTCCATTGCAGGACAAGTTGAACTAACGATTAAGCATGCGGTTCATGCTCAGCCTTGGTGTCAATTAGGCGAAGGTACGCTTGCTTGGTCTGGTGCGGCGATCGACTCTCCGGTTGGTTCGTTAGATCTTGGTCCTGTGATTGCGGATATTACCTGTGAAGACAACACAATTGCAGCCAAAGGTACTCAGAAGAGCGAGCAGGTGGACAGTGAGTTCTCAGCGAGCGTAACACCTAACCAACGCTACACGTCGGCGGCATGGTTTAAACCGGGTGCAGAATTCCCACCGGCGATGCAGAGTCAGCTTAAGTGGTTGGGCAATCCTGATAGCCAAGGTAAGTATCAATTTACCTACCAAGGACGTTTTTAGGCCGGTATCTACTTCTAAGCTAGTATCTGTTGGTTAACCAATCTGGCAATTAAATAATGAGATATAAAAAATGGGCACCTCAGTGAGGTGCCCATTTTGTTTGAATATATCGGTCGTTGCAGAGAACAAGCGGTTTAGTCTTTACCCTGTAATATTTCTGACCAAGGCAAGTCAGCATCACCTAATACAATGAAATTCGGGTTCTCAAGCGTCTCTCTTTCATTGTACGAGAGCGGCTCTAATTGAGTGCTTAGGATTCGGCCTCCGGCTTCTTCAACAATGCACTGGGTTGCCGCGGTATCCCACTCTCCGGTTGGTCCAATACGTAGATAACAATCGACAGCGCCTTCGGCAACCAAGCATGCCTTCAGCGCAGCAGAGCCTAAAGGAACCAAATCATAGTTCCAAGCAGAGCTCATACGGTTAGTGATGCGATTGATGTCTTGGCGACGGCTGATTGCCATCGCGATCGATTGGTTTGGCAGCTCGTGACGATGCGTTTTGATTTTTACACTGTCATTGAGGTCTGGGATCTTCCAAGCGCCTTTACCACTGTAAGCGTAATAGCTCACACCCGAAACTGGCGCATACACCACACCCATAACCGGTTTGTTATGTTCAATTAGGGCGATAATTGTCGCGAAATCGCCACTTCTAGCGATGAACTCTTGTGTGCCATCTAATGGGTCAACCAACCAGTAGCGATCCCATTGAGAGCGTTGCTCTAGGCTGATGTCGGCGTCTTCTTCTGATAATACGGGAATATCAGGCGTGAGTTCAGTGAGTTTTTTTAATATTAGCTTATGTGCTGCAAGATCGGCACTAGTTACTGGAGTGTCATCACTCTTGATGAACTCTTCGTAATCCTTTTTCTCGTAAATCTCTAAGATGAGTTGGCCTGCAGAGCGAGCAATCTCAATGATAGAGGGTAGGAGGTGAGACAAATCTTTTGTTATTGGCATAAATATTCTCTTACTCTTCGAGTGAGCCTGAATGTTCTAATTATTGTTTAATACACGAAGGGCTAATAGCAGGGCAGTAATACTGCGAGCCTCACAGAAGTCGAGATGCGTTAACAGTTCTTCGGCTTGAGCAAGTGGCCAGCGCACAATGTCTAGTGGCTCTGGCTCATCGCCTTCTAGTTTCTCTGGGTAGAGTTCTTCTGCGATAAACAGCGTCATTTTGCTAGAGAAATAAGAGGGTGCAAGGATCACTTCTTTTAGAGGGGTGAGCTTGTTGGCACCAAAGCCAATCTCTTCTTTTAGTTCACGAACGGCTGCTTGATTGGGCTGCTCACCTGGATCAATGAGCCCTTTTGGAAAGCCCAATTCATAGCGTTCAGTGCCTGCTGCGTATTCACGCACTAACAGAATATCGCCTTGTTCAGTAATCGGAACCATCATTACTGCGTTGCGACCGCTGGGCTTCATGCGTTCGTAAGTGCGCTCTACACCGTTTGAAAAGCGTAAATCGAGAGACTCGATAGAGAATAGTTTTGATTGAGCGACAGTTTGTTGAGCCAAAATTTCTGGCTTGGTCCTTTTTGTCATTGCGCTCGCTCCTTAGCTCATTGGAATTCTTTCTTATAAAGTCATTCTAATATAGGGGAAATAGAGTTGAGTTCCTAGATCCTAGTTTTCATATCCTGGAATTATTGGATCAGGAACCGATTGCGATCACTTGAATACCTTACTCCAAATGGTAACGCGCCCGTCATTATTGGCATTGAACGAGAAATAGACGGTTCGGAAGTGCTCTGCTGTTTTAAACATAAAAAAAGGTTGATGCTTGCGCATCAACCTTTTGATTGAATCTTTAACTTTCTACTGGCTCAGACTGCATGAGTACTTAGTCGTAGTAGCACTTAGTTGTAAGGTACTTAGTCGTGAAGTAGCTAATCATGACGTACCTAGTTGTAAGGTGCTTGGTCGTAAAGTGCTTAGTAGTAAGAGTGCTCACCGCGATCGTGCTCAGTTGCATCGCGAACCGCAGTCAGTTCACCTTCAAATTGTTGAAGAAGTTCTTTTTCGATGCCTTCTTTTAGTGTTACATCAACCATAGAACAACCGTTACAACCGCCGCCGAATGCAACGATAGCTGCGCCTTCTTCAGTGATCTCTACTAGGCTAACGTGACCGCCGTGGCCAGCAAGCTGTGGGTTCACTTGTGTTTGGATTGCATACTCAACACGCTCTATCAGAGTTGCGTCGTCTGATACTTTACGCATTTTAGCGTTTGGTGCTTTTAGCGTGAGTTGAGAGCCCATTTTGTCAGTTACGAAGTCAATCTCAGCTTCGTCTAGGAATGGTAGGCTTAGCTCATCAACGTATGCCGAGAAAGCGTCGAAAGAAAGCTTAGTGTCAGATGCTTCGATAGCATCTGTTGGGCAGTAAGAAACACCACACTCAGCGTTTTGTGTGCCTGGGTTTACCACGAACACACGAATGTTTGTACCTTCAGGCTGCTGTGACAGCAGATTGGCAAAGTGAGTTTGAGCTGTTTCTGTAATAGTAATATTTGACACGACGAATACCTGAGTAGATTTGTAGGTTATTAGCGCCATTCTACTCCTGTCAGATTTGTAATTCAGCCCTTTTTTGTTGGATTGCTGTACAAGTAGCGATTCACAGCAATTATCCAGAGGGCTCAGGAGTGCGGCAGATGCAGTAAATATCAATTCTTTTCACGCCCACTTCAAGTAGTAATTGGCATAATTGATACACTGTACTGCCTGTGGTTACAACATCATCAATTATCGCGACGTGAGGGTAATCAATCGCTGAGAAATTCGTATTACGCAGCGTGAAAGCATCTTTGAGATTGCTCTGTCTTGCTGATTTGGTTAATCCTTGTTGTGAAGGTGTTGAGTGAGAACGTCGAAATAACACCGTGTTTTTAACGTTCAGCTCCTGAGCTGTGTAATGTGCCAATAACTGGCTTTGATTGAAGCCTCGATGAATGTATCGAGTCCAATGTAAAGGAACACTGGTAATCAACGGTGCTGGGTGTTGAATACGTGACGCTAGCAGCTTCGCCAGATCACGAGCAAACCAGAACTTATCGGCGTATTTCATCTGTTGGATATAACGTGCCGTTGGGAAGGTATAGTCGCCTACGCAATAGAGACGATGCCAAGGTGGAGGTTGAGATAAACACTGTCCGCACTGTTCTACTGTGAGCAGTGTTTTTAAACCACATCGTTGGCAGCGAGGAATTGACTCAAAGAGATTAAGACAAGAATCACACCATCGAGGGTGAGTATCGCTGTGCGATTTATCTAGCTTGCACAGGTGGCATTGAGGTGTGACCAGACGTGGTGTGTGTTTTTGTAGCCAATCAGATAACATAGCTCGTGATGCTTTTGGGTTATGGTGTTCCTTTTACTCACCATACTGAAAAGCACAGATAATCGCCGATGAAAAAAGTAGGGAATATTGAGAATGAGTGACGCGTTGTATTGGCATGTTTCTGGGCAAGGGCCTGATTTAGTTCTGGTTCACGGTTGGGGTATGAATGGTGCCGTATGGCAGCAAACGGTTACTGCTTTAGAAACTGACTTCCGAGTGCATGTTGTTGACCTTCCTGGGTATGGACACAGCGCGCACTGCCACGCTCAAGATCTGGAAGAGATTGCTCAGCAACTATTGGTCGACGCGCCCAAGCAAGCGATTTGGGTGGGTTGGTCACTCGGTGGCTTAGTCGCGACGCACATGGCTCTCCATCACTCAGATTATGTCAGTAAATTGGTGACTGTCGCCAGTTCTCCTAAATTCGCCGCCGCAAAAGAACCGGTGTTATGGCGAGGCATTCAGCCAAACGTATTAAGCGCATTCACTGAACAGTTGGTTGAAGATTTCCAAACCACCATCGAACGTTTTATGGCACTGCAGGCCATGGGTAGCCCTTCAGCAAGACAAGATGTCAAACAGCTCAAACAAGCGGTGTTGTCGCGCCCATTACCAAATCCTGATTCATTATTGGCTGGTTTAAAGATGCTGTCTGATGTCGACCTCCGTGAACAACTGCCGCAGATCTCTGTGCCTATGCTGCGTTTATACGGTCGATTAGATGGGCTTGTGCCAATCAAGGTTGCAAAAGATTTGGATAAAGCCTTACCTCATACCGAGCAATATATCTTTACGCAGTCTTCGCATGCGCCATTTATGACGGAAGCGGGTGCCTTTTGCAGTGAACTGGTCAGCTTCGCCCAAAAATAATCGCTAAATTTATCGCTGGCTTGGTCGATATATAACCTAATACCAATCACAGTAAGTAAGTGTTCAAAAATAGCGTAGGGAAAAGGCTTGAGAACAAGGCAGAGCTTTTTGATAAGTAGTTATTCTACAATCAAAAATTCTAACGCCGTTATCGAGCATTTTAACAAGCTAGGATGAGCAGTTATTTACTACGATTGGTATAACACCAATGCACAGCATGATACTCAGACCTAACTCTCTCCTGAGCTGATTGCGGTAAGTTGGGCTATGCCTGTTGTGCTGACTCACAGTGCAACAGCGTTATAGCAATAACGATGGGCGATTCTTGAGGAGTTCGCGATGATTGTGTCACCTGCAACTGCAGTGAGTGTGCCACTGATCGCCCCATCCGTTAATGTGCAAACAGAGCAAGTTGCGCGTGATAATAGAGTTCGAGAACCTGTCGCTCCCGCCGTAGCATTGGCGAAAACCAATGCAGAGCGAAAGGTAAAACCGGACGATAAGCGAAGGCAGCAGTCGGCTTGGGATCCTTCAGACCATCCAGGTTATGAAATGGAGAACGAGTCAGAGGCCAATTCGATTAGCCAAGAAGAGCCACAAGATCCTTTTGATAGGTTGTTCAGCTTATTGGCACTGAGAACATACAGTGCTGATCAAGGAAAGGGCTATACCATGCGTTTCCGCCTGCCAAAGCATGTTTTAGATGCGGCGATTCAAGAGGGACAGATGGAGAAGCGACGTAAGGTCATAAAATATCATTATGGTCATGCTGTTGCGCCTCATGCTCCATCAGGAATGCTGGTTGTTTTGTAGCATGATCGTGTTGTGTTTAGAACACGCAGAATACAGCTAAGCTTCGATGTCTTTTTTGAACACATAATAAAAAAACCTGCATACCCTAAGGGATGCAGGTTTTCTGTTTTTACAGGCTATTTATTTCACGACACGCAGTCGTTTCATTGACCTATTATTTCTTCGCTTTAGCAAAAGCAGCGGCAAAAGCACCACCCATCGCCGCGTTTTGTTGCGGTTCCTCACGGCGGCGTTGTCCACCTTGCGAATTTTGATTCGGGCGGTTTTGCGTGCGAGGTGCACTTGAACGTTGTGCGCGGTTGTCTTGGCCGGGTTCATCTTTCATACGCATGCTTAGCGCAATACGTTTGCGTTGAACATCCACTTCCATCACCTTCACTTTGACGATTTCCCCCGTTTTCACGACTTCATGAGGATCAGAGACAAAACGATCGGTTAGCGCTGATATATGCACTAAACCGTCTTGGTGAACACCAATGTCAACGAAGGCGCCAAAGTTAGCTACGTTTGAAACCACACCTTCTAAGATCATGCCGGGTTCTAGGTCAGACATGCTATTTACGCCATCGGCGAAGGTTGCTGTCTTGAATTCAGGACGAGGATCTCGACCCGGCTTATCCAGCTCTTTAATGATGTCGGTTACCGTAGGTACACCGAAGTTCTCATTGGTGTAATCAACCGCATGTAAACCACGTAAGAAGTCTGTATTACCTACCAGAGACTTGATGTCTTTGTGGTTTTTCTCGGCGATGGCTTTCACCAATGGGTAAGCTTCTGGGTGAACTGAAGATGCGTCTAGTGGATTCTTACCATCCATGATTCTTAGGAAACCCGCACACTGTTCAAACGCTTTTGGCCCTAAACGAGCGACCTTTTTCAGTGTTGTACGCGCTTCGAAGCGACCGTTTTCATCACGGAAGTCCACGATGTTCTGGGCGATGGTGTTAGAAAGGCCAGCAACACGAGTTAACAGTGCGGCAGAGGCCGTATTCACATCAACACCAACCGCGTTTACACAGTCTTCGACAATCGCATCTAGGCGCTTAGCGAGCATAGTTTGGCTCACGTCGTGTTGGTATTGGCCCACACCGATCGATTTAGGGTCAATCTTCACTAGCTCTGCCAGTGGATCTTGCAGACGACGAGCAATGGACACCGCACCACGAATCGATACATCCATGTTCGGGAATTCTTTCGCCGCTAACTCAGACGCGGAATAAACCGATGCGCCCGCTTCGCTGACAATAATCTTTTGTGCTGTTAGGTTGCCGCGTTTAATCACATCAGCAACAAAGCTGTCTGTTTCGCGTGAAGCCGTACCGTTACCAATCGCAATCAAATCAACATTGTATTGGCGAACCATCTGCTCAACCACGTGTGCAGATTTGTCGTATTGCTTCTGTGGTGGGTGAGGGTAAATGGTCTCTGTTGCCAGAACCTTACCGGTTGAATCTACAACGGCGATTTTTGAACCGGTACGTAAACCCGGATCCAAGCCCAAAGTTGCTCGAGGGCCAGCAGGCGCCGCCATCAACAAGTCTTTAAGGTTGGTTGCGAACACTTCAATCGCTTCGATTTCACCGCGTTCTTTCATCGCGCCCATCAGCTCAGTTTCCATGTGCATAGAAACCTTGATGCGCCATGCCCAGCTAATCACTTGCTTGCGCCATGCATCCGCAGGAGCGCTGCTCAGGGTAATACCGTAGTGATCAGAGATGATGCTCTCGCAGTAAGAACCACGTACACCTTCTTCTTGCTCAGGGTCAGCATTCATCGCCAGCGTTAGGAAACCTTCATTTCGGCCTCGCAACATCGCAAGTGCACGGTGTGAAGGTACTTTGTTGAGTGTTTCGTTGTGTTCGAAGTAATCTTTGAATTTCTCGCCGGCTTGCTCTTTTCCCGTCACGACACGTGAAACGAGTTCTGAGTTACGCGTGAGATGTTGGCGAATCTTTTCAAGTAGGTTGGCGTCTTCTGCAATACGCTCCATCACGATTGCACGTGCACCATCCAGTGCCGCTTTGGTATCAGCAATGCCTTTATCGCTGCTGATGAAGTTAGCGGCTTCGGTTTCAGGATCGTGCTGTGGTTCATTCCAAAGTGTATCGGCAAGTGGCTCTAAGCCTGCTTCGATTGCGATCTGACCTTTGGTACGACGCTTTGGTTTGTATGGCAGGTATAGATCTTCTAGGCGCGTTTTGCTGTCGGCTTGAGTGATATCACGCTCTAATTCTGGCGTGAGTTTGCCTTGGTCTTGAATCGACTTAAGAATCGTTTGGCGGCGATCGTCAAGTTCGCGAAGGTATGAAAGGCGACTATCAAGGTTACGTAGTTGGGTATCGTCTAAGCCACCCGTGACTTCTTTACGGTAGCGAGCAATAAAGGGAACGGTGTTACCGTCGTCAATTAGGTTTACTGCGGCGGTGACTTGCTCTGAACGAACATTCAGTTCTTCAGCAATCAGTCGACAGATAGCTTGGCTCATCCGATGAATCTCTTATTTAATATCATGACAAATACATGGGGGTGAGCGTACGCTTTTTCTAGCTTTGGCTGTGTAATTATCGTGTCAGAAGTCGAATTTCCGTTTGTGATATCCGCTTTGTGCGAGATCTCTTACACGTGATGTAAGCCTAAGTCGCCTTAAACCTGTAAATATGTCTTAATTCAAATGTAAGTTGTTGATTTTTAATGGCGTGATGTTCTGGGGCGTATTTCTCACTCGAAATGTTTTTTTGGACTACCTAGGAAACTCGCCCAAATACCGTAATATTTAACTTGTCGACAGGGAGTTGGCAGGAACAGGAAAAAGCCTAATGGACTAGGTATCTTCAGGATGAAGATTTGATTACTTAGGATGAGTGGTCAGCAAGGAAGTAATAATCTCTGGATGAGATTCGCCAGTCAGGATGACAGGCTAGAATGGACACCGCTAGGATGGCGATGAACAAAAAGGAAATTGGTTAAAGGATTTAGCCACTATCAAGGACAGATGCAGGGAGCACCTTATCTCGAAGAGATAAACAGTAGCCGGATTGCTGCGATAGAGACTTAACCCCGCCAGGCGCAAGCCTAGCGGGGTTTTCTTTTATCTGGAATTTGGGTTTTGCATAAACACTTGGCTTGTCGCTCAATGTTTATTCGGTCTGGTTATGCGTTGTCTGCGTAGCGAATCGAGTTAATGAACCACTCTTTATCGCCTTCCGGTGTGGTTACCGTAAAATCATCATCCACTTCTTTCTTCAGTAGAGCTCTAGCCATTGGTGAGTCGATAGAGATATAACCTTTAGCATCGCCGTAGATCTCTTCTGGGCCGACAATACGAAACTTCTTAATTTCCCCATCATCATTCTCAATTTCCACCCAAGCACCGAAAAATACCTTACCTTCTTGTTGCGGAGAGTAATCCACGATAGTGACATCAGGTAGGAACTTACGTAAGAAACGTACTCGGCGATCTATTTGACGAAGTAAACGCTTGTTGAAAGTGTAATCTGCGTTCTCCGAGCGATCTCCAAGGCTTGCAGCCCAAGTGACTATTTTGGTGACTTCCGGACGTTTCTCGTGCCATAAGTGGTCATGTTCCGCTTTGAGCTTGTTATAACCTTCTCGGGTGATCAGTTTGGTTTTCATAAATCTGACTTAATGAAATGATGTTCTAAGATAGAATATATAGAAAGGCAACATACGTTAACAATTATTTAGGCGACTTTTTCTCCAATAATGTTACATTTTTAATGTCTTATACCAATATACAATTTACCAAGAATGCTTAACCTTAGGTTTGAGCTTTAATAGGTGGAACCATTACATGCAAGAAAACTACAAAATTTTAGTGGTCGATGACGATGCTCGTTTACGTGCACTGTTAGAACGCTATCTGTCAGAGCAAGGCTTTCAAGTGCGTAGCGTGGCAAACAGTGAGCAGATGGACCGCCTGTTAACCCGTGAAAATTTTCACTTGATGGTATTGGATTTAATGTTGCCGGGCGAAGACGGTCTATCGATCTGTCGTCGTCTAAGAAACGCAAACAACTCGCTGCCTATCCTTATGTTGACGGCAAAGGGTGATGAAGTGGATCGCATTGTGGGCTTGGAAGTGGGTGCTGATGATTACCTGCCAAAACCATTTAACCCGCGTGAACTGCTTGCTCGTATCAAAGCGGTAATGCGCCGCCAAGTGATTGAAGCTCCGGGAGCGCCGAGCACAGAAGAATCTGTGGTTGCCTTTGGTGAGTTCCGCTTGAACTTAGGTACACGTGAAATGTTCCGTGGTGAAGAGCCAATGCCTCTGACCTCAGGTGAATTTGCGGTACTTAAGTCACTGGTCACTAACGCTCGTGAGCCAATGTCTCGCGATAAGCTGATGAACATGGCTCGTGGCCGTGAGTATTCAGCGATGGAACGTTCTATCGATGTTCAGATTTCACGTCTGCGTCGTCTAGTTGAAGAAGATCCAAGTAAACCTCGTTACATCCAAACGGTGTGGGGCTTGGGTTATGTATTCGTTCCAGATGGCAAAGCTGTGTAATCTAGCTTTGCTCGTTCTGTGATTCAGAATTCTTTATTTACGGGTCATCTCATTAATATGCGATGGCCCGTTTTGTATTCAGCACAAGGGTTTACAGCTATAGTTCCCACTATATCCCTTTATCATCCCTCACTTTAGGTCTTCTATGCGCATACGTAGCTCCTTTACTCAGTCGATAGTGCTCTTTTTAACCCTGTTGGTTGCTAGCCAAATTTTTTCTTATTACGCGGTGTTTAACTATGCATTGATGCCGAGTTTGCAGCAGTTTAATAAGATTCTGGCTCACGAGTTAAACCTCGTCTTGGATCAAGGCAGTGATATCGAGATTGATGCGCCACTGCGTCAACGTGTGCTTGAGCAACTCGGAGTGACGGTTCACGCCAAGGACAGCGAAGCTGCAGGTGAGTATTACCATGCGGTAGCAATCGACCTGATGAGTGAGGAGATGACCAAAGAGTTGGGCTCTGAAACCGAAGTGCGATTGATCTTGGGTAAAGAGAGCTACGTGTTGTGGATGGACATCGCGCAGCTGCCTAACTCCTTGATTCGTATTCCTCTGTCTGAGCTGCAAGAAGAAGACTTTGCGCCTCTGTTCCGTAACAGCCTGATCATGGCGATGTTGATTGTTGCGGGTGGCTGGCTGTTCATTCGCTTGCAAAACCGGCCTTTAATAGCGCTAGAGAAAGCCGCCCAAGGTGTGGGGCGTGGTGATATTCCACCACCATTGCCAGTGCAAGGTGCGCAAGAGATCCGCTCGGTAACTCGAGCCTTTAATCAGATGTCGAAAGGTATCCAAGAACTCGAAGAAGACCGCGCTTTGTTGATGGCAGGTATCAGTCATGATTTGCGTACTCCGTTAACGCGTATTCGCTTAGCGACCGAGATGATGTCGCCAGAAGACAGCTATTTAGCGGAAGGGATCATCAGTGATACCGAAGAGTGTAATGAGATCATCAGCCAGTTTATGGATTACCTAAAGCCCGTTGACCGAGATTCATTCCAAGAGGTATTTGTCGATGATATTGCCCGAGAAGTTTCTAGCTCAGAAGGTGGCTACGAGGTACAAATTGAAACCGATATTCCAGAGTCGATGAAGCCTGCGCTAGGTAACCCGATCGCGATGAAGCGTGCCGTGAGTAACTTGGTGGTGAATGCGCTGCGCTATGGCAATGGTTGGGTCAAGGTATCGACTGGCATGACGGCCGATAATAAACTGGCTTGGGTGACCGTTGAAGATAATGGCCCTGGGATCCCGCAAGACCAAGTCGGCAAGTTGTTTGAACCGTTCACGCGTGGTGATACCGCTCGTGGCAGTGAAGGTACCGGCTTAGGCTTGGCGATCGTCAAACGTATCGTCAGCCAACACCAAGGTGCCGTAGTGGTTAATAACCGCAGTGAAGGTGGCTTAAAAGCGCAGATCAGTTTCCCTGTGAAGCCTTAAATATCATCGGTCTGTATTATGGTGACGGGTTCGGTTCGGGAAGCTGTGAAGAGATCCCCGACTCGGTCATTCTTCCCTATCGTGAGGAACGAGCGAATAGGGAATCTCGCTCTTGCTTGATGAAAGTAACGCACACTAAAAAGGCTTCCTTGAGGAAGCCTTTTTTACGTTTGAATGCGGTCTCAGTGTTAACTATGACTTAATGTTAACTACGCCTTAGAGTAAACATCGCGCTCGCCTAGCCAGCGGTTGATGATCGCCTTGGCGTTGTCTGGGTAGCTATCGTGAATATGACGCGCAATACGCTGCACTTCAGGTATCAAACGTTGGTCACGAATTAGATCGGCGATCTTGAAATCAGCCAAGCCAGTTTGTTTGGTACCGAGCAATTCACCGGGGCCACGGATTTCTAAGTCGCGCTGTGCAATCACAAAGCCATCGTTACTTTCACGTAGCACACCTAAGCGTTTCTGAGCGGTTTTAGACAGCGGTGAGTGATACAACAGTACACAATGGCTTGCGACCGAACCTCGGCCGACACGGCCACGCAGTTGGTGCAGTTGCGCTAGGCCAAGACGTTCTGGGTTCTCGATGATCATTAAGCTCGAATTCGGAACATCCACACCAACTTCAATCACGGTTGTCGCAACCAATAGATGCAGCTTGTTCTCTTTGAACTCTCGCATCACCGCTTGTTTCTCGGCGGGTTTCATACGGCCATGGACTAAACCAATTTTTACGTCAGGCAGTTTGCGTTGTAGCTCTTCTGCGGTATCAGCTGCAGCTTGAGCTTCCAGTACTTCCGATTCATCAATCAGCGTACACACCCAGTAGGCTTGCTTGCCTTCATTGAGACACGCATTTTTCACACGTTCAACAATGTCATCGCGCTTGGTATCAGGAATCGCTACGGTTTGAATTGGGGTTCGTCCCGGTGGCAGCTCATCAATAATTGAAGTTTCGAGGTCGGCATAGGCCGTCATTGCTAACGTTCGTGGGATTGGAGTGGCGGTCATGACCAACTGATGGGGGTAGTAGCCTTGTTTTGCGCCTTTCTCACGTAGTTCTAATCGCTGGTGGACGCCAAATCGGTGTTGCTCATCAATGATCACTAAACCAAGGTTTTTGAACTCGACATGCTCTTGGAATAGCGCATGAGTTCCCACCACCATTTGCGCTTCGCCGCTGGCAATACGTGTTAGTTCCGTTTCACGAGCCTTACCTTTGAGTTTACCTGCCAGCCAACCGACTCGAATGCCCATCGCCTCAAACCAGTTAGCAAAGTTAATCGCGTGCTGTTCTGCCAATAGCTCGGTTGGTGCCATCAGTGCCACTTGCTGACCATGTTCGAGTGCGCGAACGGCTGCCAGTGCGGCGACTAAGGTTTTACCTGAACCTACATCACCCTGTACTAAACGCATCATAGGGTGTGGCTTTTCAAGGTCGGCTTCGATCTCTTTAGTCACCCTTACTTGAGCATTGGTTGGTGAAAACGGAAGTTGAGCTAACAACTTATCTTTGAGGGTGTTTACCGGAGGGAAAGGCATCGCTTTGTCTTGCTGCCCTTTACTACGAACAGACAGCATCGATAGGTTTTGCGCCAGTAGCTCTTCCATAATCAGGCGCAGCTGCGCAGGGTGTTTACCTTCATCAAACAGCTCTAGGTCAATGCCTGGAGGAGGCCTGTGAATGGTATGCAGTGCTTGCGCGAGTGTTATTTGGTGGTCGTATAAACCGGATGGGAGAAGCTCGTTAACTGCGGCCTTATCGATTAACTCTAAAGCTTGATCGGTAAGATTACGCAGCGTGACTTGTCTTAGCCCTTCGGTGGTTGGGTACACCGGAGTTAGGTTGGCTTCAACGTCTGGCTGTTGCCTCGGCGCAAAGAATTTGTAGTCAGGATGGACGATCTCAAGCCCCATATTACCGCGCTTGATCTCACCATAAGCATGCACTTGTTTGCCTTCAGCAAAGTTATTCTTCATGCCTGCAGTGAAGTTGAAAAAACGTAGGGTAATAGTGCCATTGCCATCACTGATCTTTACTGCGAGCATCTTACGTTTACCGAAAATGGTATCGACGTGCATTACCTTGCCTTGCACTGCTGCCCATAAACCAGCATGCAGTTTTACGATGGGATAGATACGCGTTCGATCTTCATAGCGCAAAGGCAGGTGAAATAGCAGGTCTTGTACATTGTTAAGCCCAACCTTCTCTAGTTTCTCTGCGACTTTAGCGCCGACTCCAGATAAAGAGTTGAGAGGGATAGCAGATAAAAGCTGTGACATAACAAGGCTCATAAACGTAAGAGAGATAATCTATTCAAGCATTTTACTGGATTTTTGTACAGGGTAAAGCTTAGAAGCAGATGAGGGATGAGAGTGAACGAGATTCGAAGGGAATAAGAGCAGATGCGGGATACGGGTAAACGAAATACGAAAGGATGAAGGGCAGGTTCGGGTTGCTAGTAAGCTAGATGCGAAGGGAATAAGAGCAGATACGGGATGCGGGTAAACGAGATACGAAGAGATAAGAGTAGATTCGGGATGCGAGTAAACGAGATACGAAGAGATTAAGAGCGGATACGGGATTTGGGTAAACGAGATACGAAGAGATAAGAGTAGATGCGGGATACGAGGATACAGAAAACAGGGCAGTACAAAAAATTAAAGCAGACTCGAAATACGAAGAGTTGAGGTGGTGAAAAGTTTTTGCTCTTCGCATCTCGAGACTCGTATCTCTCATCTGCTTTATTTATCTGCTTTTAGATCAGTTCTTACGGCGTTTTACTTTCAGCGCGTGTGGCATCACACGTAGCTTTTTCATAATACTTGCAAGATGAACACGATCTTTGGTCGTCAGCAAGATAGTCACTGTGTACAGGCGTCCATCACGTTCTTCGGTTGAAATACCGTGAATGTTTGAGCCCGTTTTCGAGATAACGTTCGTTAACTCTGCCAGTGCACCTTGGTGGTTCTGGATGTCGATCTGAAGTTCAGCTGTGAACTCTTGATCGTAATCGTCAGACCATTCTACCGCCATGTATTTGTCTGGTTCTTTTTGGTAGCCACGAACGTTTGGACACGTTTCGCGGTGAACCACAAGACCACGACCTGGAGATACATGAGCAATGATGTGATCGCCTGGGATCGGGTGACAACAATTTGCAAAAGTCAGTAGTAGACCTTCAGCTCCGCGGATAGCTAGTTTCTTCCTAGGCGCATCGCTGTTGTTTTTCACTTCAGTCAGTTCGTCAGCATCACCCAGTAGGCGACGAGCAATGACGATACTCATCAGCTCGCCAAGACCAATCGATGCTAGCAAGTCTTCAACGCTTTCTAGGCGTAAGTCAGACAATACATGCTCGAGGTTCTCTTGGCCGATATCGGCAATAGAGTGCTCACCAAGTGCGTGATTCAGTAGACGACGACCTAGGGTAATCGACTCTTCACGGCGCATGGTCTTCAGAACCTGGCGGATCTTAGTACGAGCGCGTGAGGTCACCACGTAGTTGAGCCATGCTGCATTTGGGCGTGCGCCCGGAGCACTGATGATCTCAATAGTTTGACCATTCTTCAGCGATTTGCTGAGTGGGTAAGGGTTCATGTCGACACGAGCCCCTACACACATATTGCCGACGTCGGTATGTACCGCGTAAGCAAAATCGACCGCTGTTGCACCCGCAGGAAGTTCGACGATGCGACCTTTCGGCGTGAACACGAAGATCTCATCTGGGAACAGATCAGATTTAACGTTTTCAATGAATTCGAATGAGTTACCTGCGCTTTGTTGCAGCTCAAGTAAGCTCTGCATCCAACGCTGTGCTTTAACCTGTGCGGTTGTCCCATTGCTACTGCGTGAGCCACTGCCTTTGTAAGACCAGTGCGCCGCGACGCCTTTATCGGCCATTTGCTCCATATCTTCGGTACGGATCTGAACCTCTACAGGTACCCCGTGAGGGCCGATCATTGACGTATGAAGAGATTGGTAGCCGTTGGCTTTTGGTACCGCAATGTAATCTTTCATGCGGCCCGGACGTGGCTTGTACAAGCTGTGAGCCTGGCCAAGTGCGCGATAACAAGTATCTGGGGTATCAACCACTACGCGGAAAGCGTAGATGTCCATAATGGTGTGAAAGCGCTGTTCTTTGGTTTTCATCTTGTTATAGATGGAGAACAAGTTCTTTTCACGACCTACGACGCGAGCAGACAAACCGACTTCTTCAAGACGGCCTTCAATTTCGCTATGGATACGTTGGATCATTTCCTTACGGTTACCACGCGCAGCTTTCACTACATTTCTGAGTACGCGATAACGGTTAGGGTAGAGGGCTTCGAAGCCCAACTCTTCTAGTTCGGTCTTGATGTTATGAATACCAAGACGGTGAGCTAGCGGAGAATAGATCTCTAAAGTTTCACGAGCAATACGACGCTTTTTGTCAGGACGAAGTGCCCCAAGCGTACGCATGTTGTGAGTACGGTCAGCTAATTTGATCAAGATAACGCGGATGTCTTGCACCATGGCGAGAACCATCTTACGGAAGTTCTCTGCTTGCGCTTCTTTGCGATCACGAAATTTAAGCTTATCCAGCTTAGATACACCATCAACCAGTTCAGCAACGGTATTGCCGAATTGAGCTTCTAGCTCCTCTTTTGTAACTTCAGTATCTTCAATTACATCGTGGAGTAGTGCGGCTTGCAGAGTTTCGATATCCAGACGCATTTCTGCCAGGATTCTTGAAACAGCAACAGGGTGGATTATGTATGGTTCACCCGTTGAACGGGTTTGCCCTTCATGGGCATTTCTCGCTACCACATAAGATTGACGCAGAGCCTCAATTTGAGGCTCTGTTAGGTATTCTTGGGCAACGTCTTTGAGGCTATCGAATAGATACAAATTAAAGGCCCGGAAGGTTAATTAGTTCGAATGACGTTGATTCTATCAGCGAGTGTGAGCGATGCTGCTTACTGCTGCAAGTTCAGCCGCTTCTTGCTCTTGTTGCTCTTGACGCTCACGAGCATCTAGTACGTCTTTAGTGATAAGACCTTCTTCGATTTCGCGAAGAGCGATAACCGTCGGCTTATCGTTTTCTTCAGGCACTAGTGAATCTTTGCCGCCAGTTTGCATTTGACGTGCGCGGCGAGCCGAAATAAGAACTAGGTCGAAACGGTTGCCAACTTTTTCAACAGCGTCTTGAACAGTTACGCGTGCCATGAGGACTCCAAATAGTAATTAACTAATAAATTTTATATGACGAGAAAGTATACAAGTTTAACTAGAGACTTTCTAGCTCACCGTATACTTATCTCAATGGAAAATCCAGTTATACCAATCACAGTGAATAAGTGCTCAGAGATAGCATAGGAAAAAAGTTTGATAACAAGGCAGCTTTACTCGACAAAGAGTTCCGATAAGTAGTGACCCTACAATCAAAAATTCTAACGACGTTATCAGGCTTTTTCACAAGCTAGAATGACCAGCTTTTTACTACGATTGGTATCAGAGATTATTCCGCTAGTAGTGCTGTAAGCATGCCGCTGTATTTAGCTGCTTGCTTATCTTCTTTCAAACGTTCCGCACGAATGATTGCTCTGAAGTCCATTAAGGCTGCATCAAAGTCATCATTCACGATCACATAATCGTATTCTGCATAGTGAGAAATCTCTGATTTTGCTTCGCTCATGCGTTTCGCAATAACTTCGTCGCTATCTTGACCGCGAACATTTAAACGACGCTCTAGCTCACCATTTGATGGTGGAAGAATGAAGACACTCTTCGCTTGAGGCATTTGTTCACGGATCTGACGAGCACCTTGCCAGTCGATATCTAGGAATACATCGATACCGCGGTTTAGGTTTTCTTCAATCCAAACACGTGACGTACCGTAGTAGTTGCCGAATACTTCAGCGTACTCTAGGAACTCACTCTTCTTGATGAGATCTTCAAAGTGATGTTTCTCTACAAAGTGGTAGTGAACACCATTTTCTTCACCAGGGCGCATACCGCGAGTGGTGTGTGAAACAGATACCTTCATTGCGTAGGTTGGATTGGTTTCCAGCATTGCTGAGATCAAGCTCGATTTACCTGCGCCACTAGGTGCAGATACGATGTAAAGAGTACCTATGCCCATCTGTATATTTCCACTGTTGGTTGGATTGAGTGAAGGCGATAAACCGACACTATAAAAGATAGCACTGACCCTAATTTTTGTTCCGGTGGTTACGTCTATAAAGGAATAACTAGTAAAACTAATAGGTGCAACTGGTGAAAATTAGGTCAGAAAAATGGAGGCGAAGAGTAGCATATTTAGATGATTGAGAACAACTGGCTTGATCGTTATTTATCAGCGAATGATCTTTTCAAGGATCTTTGTATAACTGCAATGGCTCGTCATCTTCACTTTTTTATGTGATCTGGACAAAATTTGTTGAAGTTTTAATCTCAATCCTTACAATCCGCGCAAACGATTAAATGCTGTATATATCTAGTGATATGGACTAGATGTTTCTACTACCGAGCCTACCTTGGTGACTACAGTTTTTAGTGTAGAGACCCCTCTATTCTCACAGCATTTGAATCTCAAATTTCTTAATTTATTACATAGGTTTTGTTGTGAATACCGACTCCACCCTGAAAGCCCAGAAAACGTCTGGCTCGCTTGACACCCTGTTCAAACTCTCAGAGAGAAAGACCACGATCAGCACTGAGCTCTACGCAGGTTTTATTACCTTCTTAGCGATGAGTTATATCTTGGCGGTTAACCCAGCAATTCTGGGGGGCATCCCGGGGATGGACAAAGGGGCAGTCTTTACGGCTACCGCTCTTTCTGCTGCTATCGCAACGCTTATCATGGGTATTTGGGGCAACTACCCAGTCATGCTGGCTCCGGGCATGAGTATGAACGGATTCTTCAAAGGTCTACTGTTAAGCGGTTCTGTGGCGGTACTTTGGAATGAAGCGCTATTTGGTATCTTTCTATCCGGTATCCTTTATCTCGCTTTCTCGTTGACCAATATCCGTAAGTCGATGATTGAATCGATTCCTGAAGATTTGAAGTTGGCGATTACCGTATCTCTCGGCTTGTTCATTGCTTTCTTAGGCCTTAAGAATGCAGGAATCATCGTGTCTAACCCGTTTGTACTGGTTGGCTTAGGTGACATCTCAGACCCACAAGTGGTTATCGCTTATGTGAGTATCTTCATCGCTCTGGGCTGTATGGTTCGTGACATTAAGCTGGCAACGTTTATCTCGTTTGTTTCAGCGATTGCATTGACGATTCTGGCTGATGTGTTCTTAGGTACATCAAACGCACCAATCCCAGACCAATTCATTTCTATGCCACCAAGCATGGCGGGCAGCTTCGGCGCGATCTTTGATTTCTCAGCTTTCACCCCTGAGAAAATGTTCGACCTATTGTTCATCGTCCTCATTTTCCTGATTGTCGATTTCTTCGATGGCTTAAGCACGATTGTTGGTGTGGGCCGCGATGCAGGTATCATCGACAAAGACGGTAAGGTGCCAAACGCGAAATCGGCGCTAGTGGCAGATGCAGGCGGTACGGTGATTGGTTCGATTCTCGGTACCACATCGATCACTGCGTTCTCTGAATCGGGTATTGCTTCTTCTCAAGGTGCGAAAACAGGTTTAGCGGCAGTCATGGTGGCTGGCTTATTCCTAGTGTCGCTATTCCTATACCCAATCTTCTCTATCTTCTCAGCGGCAATGGTCGCGCCTGCGATGGTAGTGGTAGGCATCTACATGGTGGGTCGCCTTGGTCAGATAAACTGGGAAAAGAAAGAGTCACGCATTGCAGCCTTCTTCACCATCATGTTCACCGTTCTAAGCTTCTCTCCAGCAAACGGTATGGCGATGGGCTTTATCAGCTACGCATTCACAATGGTTGTGGTAGGTAAGCGCAAAGAAGTACACCCGCTTATCTACGGCCTGTGTGTGGTGTTCTTAACTTACCTGATTCTCCTTTAAGGCTAATTAACCACCACCAATTAGCCACTATAAAAGTCGCTAAGTAAAAGACAAACAGATGGCTCTGCAGTGAATGTGGGGCCATTTTTGTATCTGTTGTTTATTACCTTTGCTTCTTCCTGGTGGTTACCGATGAATTGATAGCGTTATCCCCAAGTCGATGCTTTGACAGTACGCGACTTATATTGATGCATGCTATTGTAGAGACTGGATTAATTATTTTTTGAAGAGTGACTATGCCTTCTAACTTACCTAAATCTTTTAGTAAGCCGTTTTTAAAAGTATTCCACATTATGGAAGCGGTATTGCTGGTGGCGATCACACTGGCGACCTTGTTTGCGATGGTCGAAGAGTTCATGCATGTCTTCGCTGAACGCCGAGTGCAATTGACCGACATTCTGCTGATGTTTATCTATTTAGAAGTGTTGGCAATGGTTCAGCAGTTTGTGATGAACGGTAAGATCCCAGTGCGATACCCAATCTACATCGCGATGATGGCAATTGCTCGTTACATCACTTTGGGCATGAAAGAACTCGATGCGGTATTGATCGTTTGGTTATCTTTAGCGGTATTTATCTTGGCCGCAGCAACACTCTTGATTCGTGTGGGACACCATTATTGGCCATATGTCGATCTAAGAACCAAGCAACCGGATGAGTAAATAAATCAGGTTATAAGTTAATAAGAGCCCAGCCATGTTGCTGGGTTTTTTATTGCTCTTGATGTGTCCAAAAGACTCAATAGTGTCTTTTTAATTATCTTAATCATGCTGTCTATATGACTCTAATTGTTATTTTTGCCTTGATGTACAAGGCTTTGTGTCTTGGCATGAATGTTGATTGGTAAGTATTAGACTCATATAAGGAACACGCTATGCATTTTGAAAGCACTCATTATAAACCTGAAATATTCTCCGAAAAGGTTGCACTTCTTGTTACTCGACTTCTCAAAAAGACACTTAACTTGTTTTATGGAAAACACTTAGCCAAACGAGCCATGTTGTTGGAAACCATAGCGGCGGTGCCGGGCATGGTGGCGGGAGTGTTCAACCACCTCAAAGCTCTGCGCCGCATGAAAGACGACGGTGGTTGGATCAAAGAGCTACTGGACGAAGCGGATAATGAACGGATGCATTTGATGATTTTCCTTACCGTTACCAACCCGTCTATTATAGAACGCATCTTAGTGATGCTATTACAGTTCATCTTTCTACTCATCTATGGCGTGATCTACTTAGTCTCATCTAAAACCGCGCATAGGATCGTTGGGTATTTTGAAGAGGAAGCTTGTAATAGTTACTCCGAATATATCTCGAAAATTCAAGATGGCACGTTGCCCAATCATCCCGCTCCTGAAATTGCGATTAAATATTATCGCTTACCCGAGAATGCTACGTTTTTGGATGTGCTTTTCTGCATAAGGGAAGATGAAGCTAAACATAGAGATAAGAATCACGACATTGCCGATCTCTATAAAACCCAAGACTTACCCGATCATCAGTGCTAATCATCAAAAAGACATAATTATGACAAATAAAGCTCAACAACCAGAAAATAAGGTCGTCTTAATTACTGGTTCAAACCCGGGGTGGGGTTGAGCTTTTCTATGCATACTAGAAATACGGACTTACCTGAGGGGGAGTGCTTAGAGAGTCGTACTATGAGTAAATTTCTTAAGATCAAAGCGTTATAAATGAGCTTAATGGCGTAGTAGGGCTGTAATTTAAGCCAACCGAACAAAAAAACATCAATTATTTTCAAATAAAGCTTTACAACCCGACCCAGATCACCAAGAATGGCCTCGCTCTGTTTTCAGAGTTATTAAATGAAACATCAGTTGTAAAGTAAAACCCTTAGTATTGCTTCATTGTTATTCTCAGTGTTTCCCTTGGCTTCATAGATACATTAAATAATTCAAGCTTTCAGCGCATCGCACTTTTGGCGATTAATTTTTTATTTTTATATAAGGGACACATCATGTCTAACAAAACAAACGGCGTAGTAAAATGGTTTAACGAAGAGAAAGGTTTCGGTTTCCTAACTCAAGACAACGGCGGCGCTGACGTATTCGTTCACTTCCGTGCTATCGCTTCTGAAGGTTTCAAGACTCTTAAAGAAGGCCAACAAGTGTCTTTCGAAGTAGAGCAAGGCCAAAAAGGTCTTCAAGCTGCAAACGTTGTAGCTCTATAAGATTTTAAGTCGACGCAAGTTGCATTAGCAACTTGCGTCACTTTCTCCCTTAAATCTTTCCCCTCTAGTTCCACCTGTAATATCCCCCTCAAAATATTCTAAAATCCTTTGTTACATCCGCTTCTCTGTTTTATCTATAGCTGTATCTATCTCTTGGTCCAAACAAATCTCCTGCGTAACAACCTGCTCACTTACTCATCCTGATTGGCATTATTGTATCCATAAAAAAGCCCCTAAAACTAGGAGCTTATCTTGATATAATCAACACTGATTCAGCTAATGGCTATTCACAGCGTGTTACTGACAAACTGTTATTCAATGTTCTGGATCTGCTCACGCATCTGTTCGATAAGAACCTTAAGCTCTACGCCTGATGCTGTGATGTCTGTGCTGATAGACTTAGACGCTAGCGTGTTTGACTCACGGTTGAACTCTTGCATCATGAAGTCAAGCTTACGGCCACAAGCGCCACCTTTCTTCAGTACTACATTTGCTTCTTTCACGTGAGAGTCTAAACGGTCTAGCTCTTCTGCTACGTCTGACTTCTGCGCAAGTAGGATAAGTTCTTGCTCAACACGAGAACCTTCAAGTTCAATTTTAGCATCTTCAAATTTGGTAAGAAGGCGCTCACGTTGCCATTCTAGGATCTCAGGCATACGCGCACGAACTTTAACAACTTCTTCAGTGATTGCATCTAAGCGCTGTACGATGAGCGCTTTCATGTTCTCGCCTTCACGAGCACGAGCATCAATGAACTCTGCGATGGCATCGTTGAATGCTTCTAGCAGGTCTTTGTTGATGGCATCCATGTCTTGCTCTGGCGTTTCCATCACACCAGGCCAATTCATGACTTGGAATGGGTTCAAACGGCTGTCTTCACCTGTCATCGTCATTACTTGGTTCGCAGCATTGATTACTTGTTGAGCCAAACCTTCGTTAATGCTTAGCTCGCCTTTCGCTGCTGGGTTTGCTTCAAAACGTAGGTTACATTCAACCTTGCCGCGAGCTAGACGCTTACGGAAACGCTCACGTAGGATTGGCTCTAAACCACGGAACTGTTCAGGCATACGGAAGTAAGTTTCAAGGTAGCGTTGGTTTACACTACGGATTTCCCATACTGCTGTACCCCAATCGCCTTTTACTTCTTTGCGTGCATACGCGGTCATACTATAAATCATCGAATTTTCCTGTCTTTTATCATTCTGAAAATAACGCGCACGCATAGTATCACGATACGGGGTGCACCCGAAGCCTGTCGCTTTTCGGCGATAAATAGCCTTTCACGGTAAGTATCTTTGAGTCGTAAGTCGCTTTAAGTCGTAAGTCGCTTTGAATGGTAAATAGATTTGAAAGATAAACTGCTATATAATCTTGCCCCAATCAAAACTGTCTCACCCCTTTCTTAGGTGATGCACTCTTTCGATAGTAAATCACTTCAGACTGTTAATAAGGTAGATACCAATGCGTCCAAATGACCGCGCTGTAGATCAAATTCGTCCAATTAAAATTACTCGTAACTACACGGCTTATGCTGAAGGTTCTGTATTAGTTGAGTTCGGCAACACTAAAGTTCTATGTAATGCGACGGTAGAAGAAAACGTACCGCGTTGGTTAAAAGGCCAAGGAAAGGGTTGGGTAACGGCTGAATACGGCATGCTGCCACGTGCAACGCACACTCGTAACCGTCGTGAAGCGGCGAGCGGTAAGCAAGGTGGTCGTACGATGGAAATCCAACGTCTGATCGCGCGTAGCCTACGTGCTGTTGTTGACCTGAAAGTAATGGGTGAAATCATGATCACTGTCGATTGTGATGTTATCCAAGCAGACGGCGGTACTCGTACTGCTTCTATCTCAGGTGCAAGCGTTGCAATGGCTGATGCTATCAACAGCCTACTAGCAAGCGGCAAACTGAAAAAGAACCCAATGAAAGGCCACGTAGCGGCAGTTTCAGTGGGCATCGTTGGTGCACAAGCACTGTGTGACCTTGAGTACGTTGAAGACTCAGCAGCTGATACCGACATGAACGTTGTAATGACGGAAGACGGTAAGATGATTGAGATTCAAGGCACCGCAGAAGGCGAACCGTTCAGCCACGAAGAGCTGATGCAGCTTTTAGCCCTGGCGAATAAGGGTATTACCGATATCGTCGAAGCGCAGAAAGCTGCGTTGGCCGACTAGTTTCTAGATAGCTCCCACATTGGGGGCTATTTTTTTATCTTCTTCGTATTCGCGCCCTCCGCGTTGTTAACTGTGCTTACTCACCCGAATCACTTACTACTCGTAAGCTCACGGGTTTCGTAAGCTTGTTGCCTAGCGGAAAACACGACTACTTAGAAGATACTAAGAAGAGTTTAAGTTAATTAAGTTTTATTGGATAAACGTAGAGGAAAAACATGAAAGCATATCAACGTGAATTTATTGAATTTGCACTAGAGAAAGAAGTACTTAAGTTTGGTGAGTTTACTTTAAAGTCTGGCCGTAAGAGCCCTTACTTCTTCAATGCTGGATTGTTTAATACAGGTCGTGACTTAGCGCGTTTAGGTCGCTTCTACGCAGCAGCATTGGCAGATTCAGGCATTGAGTTCGACGTACTATTTGGCCCTGCGTACAAAGGTATTCCTATCGCAACGACAACAGCGGTTGCACTTGCTGATCACCACGATGTGGACACGCCTTACTGTTTCAACCGTAAAGAAGCGAAGAACCACGGTGAAGGTGGCAACCTAGTGGGTAGCGAACTTGAAGGTCGCATCATGCTAGTGGATGACGTGATCACTGCAGGTACTGCGATTCGTGAGTCGATGGAAATCATCCAAGCAAACGGTGCTGACTTAGCGGGCGTGCTTGTTGCGATTGACCGTCAAGAGAAAGGCAAAGGCGAATTGTCTGCGATTCAAGAAGTAGAGCGTGACTTCGGTTGTGCAATTATCTCAATCGTTAGCCTGACTGACCTTGTGACTTTCCTTGAAGAGAAAGGCACAGACGCAGCACATCTAGAATCAGTAAAAGCATACCGCGCTCAATATGGTATCTAATTCGTAAACTGAAGAAGTTGAACCTGATGGTTTAGCGCTCTAGGTTAAGAATCGAAAAAGCAAAAAGGCCCGAGAGAGATAACTCTTTCGGGCCTTTTACTTTTCTATTGAGATGAGCAGCTTTCTTATCTATTTATAACGAATACCGCGCTCAATTTCTGAGTCTTCCATGGTTTTGAAGCGCTTGTGTAGCCACATCCATTGCTCTGGAGATCGTAAGATAATTTTCTCAAGATAGCGGTTTAGATAAGCGGCCGCGGCTTTTTCATCTTTGCGTGGATAGTCATCTTCGATTGACTCATCCGCCATGATTTCATACTTACCATCGGCATTTCTAAAACCAGACCCCGGAACGAGTGCACATCGGCTAGTGTAAGCCAGAATACTGGTGCCTGTTGTAGTACATGCATCTTCTACAGCGAAGAAAGGCACAAACACAGACTTGTTACGGCCGTAGTCATGATCCGGCAGATAGAAAAGGATCTCACCTTGACGCAGGATTCGAATCATACGCTTCACGTCTTTACGGTGGATAAGACGGTTGCCGTTCTGAGTACGACCACGGTATTGAATGAATTCATAAGCTGGGTTGTTGTGCGGGCGGTAAACACCTAAACCAGAAATACCAAGAACGGCCATTGCTCGCGCAGTGATCTCTAGGTTCAAGGCATGTACACAGCACAACAAAACACCTTTACCGTTGGCTTTGTGAGTGCGCAATGTTTGGGTGTCTTTATCCACTAGGATTCTTTTGAAACGCCACGTTGGCCAGAACCAGGTAATGCCCGTTTCGATCAGCGCCATACCGGTATTTTTAAAGTTTTCACTGACCATGGCAGCGACTTCGTCTGCTGGCTTATCTGGGAAGGCGAGTTCCAAGTTACGTATTGCGACCGCTACGCGCTTTTTACCATAGCGAGCCCCAAGAGAGCCCAATGAACGACCTAGCAGTAATAATATACGGTAAGGGAGAACATTAACGATAAGCGCCAATAGCCCAAAACCGAACCACACTCCCCAGTATTTAGGGTGGAGTAGTGCCAGAGTAAAAGGTGGCTTAGTAATAACGTGTTGTGCCGTACTGTTTGTCGGAGAAGTTTTCGTCGTCATAACCATCACTTAAGATTTGATTGCTACTTAATTTGATTGCTACTTAATCTGAGCGCTCAGCAGTGCCCAATAAGCATCAAAGTTTTCTGTCGGTTGATATTTGAAGTCAGAACGTACAAATCGATTCAAGCTGCCTTCAACCTGACCGAGCAGTTGAGCCGCTAAGATCTTCTCATCAACCGGGAACGATTTCCCTTCACGAAGCTTCCTTTCACGCAAGATCTGGCGAAGTTGAGTTTCAATACGCTCAAAAAGCTGATTGATGCGTTCACGCAGGCGCTCATTCTCAAACATTAGGGCATGGCCCGACAAAATACGAGTCAAACCAGGGTTGCGCTCAGAAAAGACTAAGATAAGTTGCATCACGAGGCGGATACGCTCAAGAGTGTCTTTTTCTTCATCGAGAATACGGTTGATTCGAGACATCAACGCTTCTTCAATGAACTCGATCAGGCCTTCAAACATGCGAGCTTTGCTTGGGAAGTGGCGGTAGAGCGCAGCTTCAGATACGCCGACTTGCTTGGCCAACTTTACCGTTGTGATACGAGAAGCACCTTCGGTCGATTCCAACATTTGTGCGAGAGCTTGTAGGATTTCTTCACGACGGTTTGATTTTCGAGTACCAGCCATCTATTTACTTCCTTTCCTAAAGATGAGGATTGAGTGAAGCAGGATTATAAACACCATTCAATTCTGTTTCCTAGTTTTGTGAGCCCTAGGTCAACAGAATCGAGAGGTGTCAGCAGATTGTCAGAGCAAATTTGTGCGTTTATGCACCAATAAGCTGTTGGATCTGATCGAGGATCTGGAAACCAAGGGTGTCTTTGCTATCCAGTGGCAGAGATTTATCACCGTCTTTCCAATAAAGGTGCAATTCATTGCTGCTGCTATTGAAGCCTTGGCCTTCGACAGAGACATCATTAGCACAAATCATATCGAGGTTCTTTCTTTCCAGTTTGCCGCGCGCGTACTTCTCAACATCTTGAGTTTCTGCTGCGAAGCCTACGGTAAATGGACGGCCTTCCGTCATTGAGGCAACAGAAGCGACAATGTCCGGGTTCTTAACCATTTGAATGGTCATGTCATCTTTACCATCGACCTTTTTAAGCTTTTGGTCTGCAATGGTCTCAGGGCGGTAATCGGCAACTGCGGCGCAGCTGATGAAAATATCGTGTTGAGCCGCGTTGGCACTAACGGCATCAAACATCTGTTGTGCGCTGTCGACATCAATACGATTAACCTTGCTTGGCGTCGCTAATGAAACAGGGCCACTGATTAGAGTCACTGTTGCGCCTTGTTTCGCGGCCGCTTCAGCCAGTGCATAGCCCATCTTGCCTGAGCTGTGGTTAGTAATGTAACGCACCGGGTCGATGGCTTCACGAGTTGGGCCTGCAGTGATTAACACAGAGCGGCCAGCAAGTGGTTTAGGTTGGAAGAAGTCTTCGCAACGGTGCACGAGCTGCATTGGTTCTAGCATGCGACCCATGCCGACATCACCACACGCTTGTTCGCCTGCGGCAGGGCCCCAGATTTCACAGCCTCGACGTTTTAGCGTCGCGATGTTCTCTTGAGTCGCTGGGTGGCTGTACATCTGTTGGTTCATTGCCGGAGATACCGCAACTGGCGCATCGGTTGCTAAAAGTAGCGTGGTCAGCAGGTCGTTGCCCATACCCGCCGTCATGCGAGCAATAAGATCTGCGGTTGCTGGCGCTAGTAATACCAAGTCAGCCCATTTTGCGAGCTCAATATGCCCCATGGAAGCCTCAGCAGCAGGATCAAGCAAACTATCAGACACTGGCCTTCCAGAGACGGCTTGCATGGTGAGAGGAGTGATGAACTCCTTGGCTGCATTCGTCATCACGACTTGTACTTGCGCCCCACGTTCAATTAAGCGTCGAGTCAGTTCGGCACATTTATACGCAGCGATACCACCACTAATGCCAAGTAGGATTTTTTTCCCAGCTAGGCCTTGTAGGTCAGCGTTATCCAGTTGATTAACCAATGTTTGCATGATTCTGTTCCTTAATTTCTCTGGGACTTACGATATCAGAACAAAGGATTAGTGCCTAGAAGCAGAATTCGAACAGACTTGATGCTCATCAAATTGGTGTTATCAAACTTATCAATTACACAGTTTTGCTAGCGACTCGTTTCCTTTTCTCTTTATCAAAGGATCTCTGGTGGCAAGCTCATTAAGCTGACGGGTCGTATTCATGACCCTAAATAGCCTTTATATGCCTATAAGTAAGATGCCTGTTGAGTCGATGCCAAGAGAAAAACTACTGAGTCGAGGGCCAGACTCTTTAAGTGATGCGGAGTTGTTAGCGATATTTCTTCGAACGGGCACACAAGGAATGAACGTTTTAGAGCTTTCTGACAAGTTGATCAAAGATTTTGGTTCGTTGCGCCAACTTTTTTCTGCAACCGAGACTGAGTTTTGTGCTCATAAAGGGATGGGGCAGGCGAAATATGTCCAGTTGCAGGCCGTTTTAGAGATGACGCAACGTTATTTGGCCGAAACTTTATCTCGAGGCGATGCACTCACTAGCCCAAGCCATACCAAGTTGTATCTTTCGAGTATATTGCGCGATCGCCAGCGAGAAGCCTTCTATATCTTGTTCCTAGATAATCAAAACAGGGTAATAAAGGATGAAGTGATGTTTGAAGGAACCATCGATGCCGCATCAGTTTACCCTAGAGAAGTAGTGAAACGGGCACTTCATCATAATGCAGCTGCATTAATGTTAGCGCACAACCATCCTTCTGGTGTCGCGGAGCCAAGCCAAGCAGATAGGCGAATTACACGCAGATTAACCGACGCGTTGGCGCTGGTGGACATCCGAATTCTCGACCATTTTGTGGTTGGAGATGGCGAAGTTATCTCTTTTGCAGAACGCGGATGGATTTGAATCACATTTTAGGTTGTTAGTTGCGTTAAATCTGCTATCATTCCGCCCACATTTTAGAACCTTAAATCAGCTCTGATTACTCAAATAGCTGCCCTGTTCAAAAAAAGATCACGAAATCCTTAAAAAGGATCTGTTCGGGTCTTGAGCAATGCATGTCAAGTTAGTATAATACGCGACCTTTGATAGCCTTGAATGGATTTTCCATTATGGTTTTTACCTCTATTTTCAGAATTGATAGAGAGGTTCGGCCACCAAGGTTGATATCGAGCTGAAACGATTTGGAGAGACATTCATGTCCCGAGTATGTCAAGTAACTGGTAAGCGTCCAGTAACGGGTAATAACCGTTCACACGCACGCAATGCTACCAAGCGTCGTTTTCTGCCGAACCTACAAACTCACCGTTTCTGGGTAGAGAGCGAAAAACGTTTTGTTAAACTACGTCTAACTGCTAAAGGCATGCGTATTATTGATAAGAAAGGCATCGATGCTGTTCTTGTTGATATCCGTGCACGTGGCGAAAACGTTTAAGAGGAATTAAGCAATGGCTAAAGGCATTCGTGAGAAAATCCGTCTAGTATCTTCTGCTGGAACTGGTCACTTCTACACAACTGACAAGAACAAGCGTAACATGCCAGGCAAATTTGAGATCAAAAAATTTGATCCAGTAGTTCGCCAGCACGTTATGTACAAAGAAGCTAAAATCAAGTAATTGATAGCCCCTTTGTATCTTCTTTTATAGAAGAATAAATTAAAAACCCAGCTTATAGCTGGGTTTTTTTATGCCCAAAATTTGGGAAGCCCCATTGTTTGAGAGGTCTAAGGTTTTTCGAGAAGACTAAGTGTTTTTGATTGGCGGTAGTTTCATTGGCTCAATTTGGCACCTACCGCACAGACGTGACACTTGCCGATGGGCTTATGTGATAGAAAATAGCGCAACATAGAAAGTATAGACTTTTTCACGATATACTGAACACTCAATAGGTTAGATGAGCAGAATCAGATGAGATATCGTGGACGCCGATGGAACAACATACTCATGTTCAGTGTGATTGCTTTTATTGGGGTGTTAAACCTTCCAACATTGATCAAAGCTTATTTGATCGAGCCCGAACCTGAAGTTACGGTCAGCAGCCCTTATCCTTCTCTTTTAAATCCAGCAGCTGAGCTTCAAGCTTTGCACTTTGCTCATTGGTCAGTTGTGCTAGAAGACGATCATTGGGTTTATCAATTTAAAGAGACAACACTTCCTCAAACTACCAGTGCACAAGAGTTGTCGCAGCGATGGAAAGAGCTTGTGGGCACCGAAGTCGATTCTCAAACCTATACCGACCTCTCACCACAACTGAATACCCCGCACACCATCGAGGTGTGGTATCAAGATCAAGAAGAACCACAACGCATTACCTATTATCAACTGCCTCAGTTCTGGCTGCTAAAAAACTGGAATGATCAGTGGTTGGCGGTGTCTATTGAAGAGATCTACTTGTTTCCAAGTTTTGGCTCAGACCAGTCCTTTAAATCAGACCAGTCATTTAAGTCAGACAAGCGATCTATATCAGACAAACCACCTAAATCGGACGACTAACTATGCCTGAATTACCCGAAGTTGAAGTAAGCCGTATGGGGATCTCGCCTCATTTAGTTGGTGAGAAGATTAAATCCCTGACTTTTCGCACGCCCAAACTGCGTTGGGATATCCCTCAAGAACTTAAGCGATTAGAAGGGCAGGTGATTCGTTCAATCTCGCGTCGCGCAAAGTACCTATTGATTGAAACCGATATGGGCACAGCTATAGTTCACCTCGGTATGTCTGGCTCACTGCGCGTGTTAGATGCCGATTTTCCGCCAGCAAAACACGATCACGTGGATCTTAAGCTCACCAATGGCAAGGTACTGCGTTATAACGATCCGCGCCGCTTTGGTGCGTGGCTCTGGTCGGCGCCTGATGAGATACATACTGTATTACTGGGATCTGGTCCTGAGCCACTAACCGATGACTTCAACGCTGATTACATTGCTGAGAAAGCAGAAAAGCGTAAAGTGGCCGTCAAACAGTTCATTATGGACAACAAAGTAGTGGTAGGTGTGGGAAACATCTACGCCAATGAAGCGCTATTTTCTTCACGAATTCATCCACTTCGCCCTGCTAACAAGATAAGTCAAGCCGAGTGGGTCTTGTTAACTCAAGAGATTAAAGAGGTGCTTGCGACTGCTATCAAACAAGGTGGTACCACTTTAAAAGATTTCGCGCAAGCAGATGGCAAGCCGGGGTATTTCGCTCAAGAACTGCAAGTTTATGGGAAAGCCGGTGAAAAGTGCCCTACCTGTAAAGCTCTAATCCAAGAGTTAAAAATAGGGCAGCGGAATACGTTCTTTTGTGAAGAGTGCCAAGTTTAAAAAAACTGAACTTACGTTCACTTTTTACTGCTAGTAGATATGCGGGCTAGTCGCTACAATTACATTAATGATACGAATTGAGAATAGTAGAATGAAATATTTAGTAACTGGCGTTGCCGGTTTTATCGGCTCCGCAGTGTCAGAGCGACTATGTGCGGCAGGACATGAGGTTATCGGTATTGATAACTTAAATGATTACTACCAAGTCTCTTTAAAACATGACCGACTAAAACGCATTGAACATGAAAACCTGACCTTTATCGAGTTAGATCTTGCTGATAGAGAAGGAATGGCTTCGCTGTTTGCTGAGCAAAAGTTTGACCGTGTGATTCATTTAGCAGCGCAAGCTGGCGTTCGTTACTCAATTGATAACCCAATGGCGTATGCTGACAGCAACCTTGTTGGACACTTGGCTATTCTAGAGGGTTGTCGTCATAACAAAGTTGAACACCTCGTTTACGCTTCATCGAGCTCTGTTTATGGCTTGAATCAAAAAATGCCATTCCATACAGCAGACAGTGTTGATCACCCGATCTCACTATACGCCGCGACCAAGAAGTCGAATGAGTTGATGGCGCATACCTATTCTCATTTATATGACGTACCGACGACCGGTCTACGTTTCTTTACGGTATACGGCCCTTGGAGTCGCCCTGATATGGCGATGTTCAAGTTTGCGAATCTAATCGTAGCAGGCAAAGAAATCGACATCTATAACAACGGTGACATGATGCGCGACTTCACTTATATCGATGATATTGTTGAAGGTATTATTCGTGTACAAGATCGTATTCCAGCCAAGCAACCAGACTGGACGGTTGAGCAAGGCTCACCTGCAACCAGTTCCGCGCCATATCGCGTGTTTAATATTGGTCATGGTAGCCCAGTTAAACTAATGGACTACATCGAAGCATTAGAAGGCGCTCTAGGTATTGAAGCGAAAAAGAACTTCATGCCAATGCAGCCAGGTGATGTGTACGCAACTTACGCTGATACTGACGATCTGTTTGAAGCAGTTGGCTATAAGCCTCAAGTGAAGATCCAAGAAGGAGCAAAAGCTTTCGCGGATTGGTATAAAGCCTATTACTCGCTGTAGTAATTGATAGCTTTGAATTAAAAATAGCGGCTCAATGAGCGCTATTTTTGTTTTCTGGGTAGGTAAAGGGAATTACTTTGCTGTTTTTAGCTTTATTTCGGCTGCCACTTTTTGTGGCACAAACTGACGAATATCTCCGCCATGAATAGCGACTTCACGGACAATTATCTTAGTAAGGAATTGGTTTATGGTAAGGAGAGAGCCAGTGTTTCGTTTTTCTACCTTTATAACTTTGGTCTGTATTCTTTACCTAAGGCAACAAGGTGATAAAGATTGGTTGTCAGATTGAACGTCATGCTTTTTATTTTGTTAACAATCTTCATAAAGGCTACAAAATAATTTTTTTTACCTTTATGTTTACGGTTGCCAATAATGGAAGGCTGTTTACTACGTTGTAAGCCCGCAATAGAAACGCCGAACATGGGGCGTTTATGGACCCAAGTGTTTCTCAAAAAGACATCTATGGGGTAACTAAAAACTTGGCTATGCTCAATAAAAGATCTTGCTGCATTAGGAGATAAAGCATAGGCAGCAGTACCTTGAGGAACTTTTAAGTACTTTACAAGTTTCTGGCTTTTGTAGCGGCATACAGGATAATGTAATTTGTTCTTACTGTTTTGTAAGCGAATATAGCCGCATTGTTCTATATTTTTTTCTGCAATAGAGAGCGTTTTTTGAAAGGTACTTGATTCAATATCGAGATGGTCTTCAAATACAAAAATTGGCTCGTTAAGTTCCACGCACTTTTGCCAAATAAGGTAATGACTTGCATAGCACCCGACTTCACCGATAGCGTGCGATCTTCCCATATTGTATAAAAATGCTTTACCTCTAATTTTTTTTAGTAGAGGGTGCTCATCGGTTCGCGCATCTACTCCAATAAAAAACTCAAAATCAACCTGAACACTTTTGAGAGCATTAGCTGTTGCTATTTGTCGGCTATCGTTGCCTTTTAAGGTAATGCAGTATGCTTTCATAAATTGTATGTATTCATATATAAGAGAGATATGTTATCACTCACTTAGATTTTTTGTAATGGTTGTTCTTTTTTCTAAGAGATTCTAACTGTAGAAAGAGTACTTCACTCTAACGTTAGAGAAAAACGGATTCATTTGAATGAAGGACTACCACGAAGTAGCTTTGATACTCGACTTTTCAATCTCCTTGATCTTGAGTTCGGAACATTTGTTGAGACCATAACCTTGTCCTGATAAGTTTTTAGGGTTGGTATTACATCCACTAAAACATAGCGCTCAATGATCGTTATGTTTTAGTGGATGAGAATACTACTTCGCTGTTTTTATTTTGATTTCGTGGGCTACTTTTTGTGGTACAAATTGACGAATATCCCCGCCATGAATAGCGACTTCTCGAACTATTGTCGAAGAGAGAAATGCATACTCTTCTGAAGGGGTTAGAAATACACTCTCAAGCCCCGGCAATAACTTACGATACATGCTAGTTAGCCCAAACTCATACTCGAAATCCATTGTTGTTCTCAAACCACGCACCAACACGTTTGCTTTCTGTTGTTTGGCAAAATCTACAAGTAATCCAGAAAACCCTTCAACAGATACATTAGACAGGTGAGCCACCGCATCACGTAGTAGCTCAACTCGTTCATCTAATTCAAACATGGTCTTTTTACTTGGGCTCGCTGCCACCCCAACGGTGATATGGTCAAACATGCTAGCGGCACGAACAATGATATCAAGGTGGCCATTGGTCACAGGATCAAAAGTCCCTGGGTAAATAACGTGTGTGCTCATTTTAGCTGTCCTTGCTTAATGTAGTGTTCGAATTCGGTGCTTTACTAGAGTTTAAGGCCTTATCGAGTTGCTGCTTTACCATATCGAGTGTGATGTCTTTCATCAGGTCATCGCCTTTAGCACGGGTTCCCCATGGAAGGCCTGTGACTGGTTTACCTTGTTGTGTTTCTACATGCTGTTGATAAACACTCACTACGATATCGAGATCGTTGTAAGGGCCTGTTCTACGAGGATCGCTGTGTGCGTACAAGCCGATTACAGGCGTTGACTGCGTGGTTGCCAAGTGGGCTGGGCCAGTATCAGGTGCCAATACTACCGTTGCATGTTTCAGTACGGCAGTCAGTTGCTTCAAGTTCGTTTTGCCAATCAAGTTAGTGATTGGCGACTGGCATAATTTTTCTATGTCGTTACCCAGGTTAACTTCTCTTGGTGCCGGAGAACCACATAACACCACTTGCATGCCTTGTTCTACAGCATAGTCAGCAATAGCAGCGTATCGCTCTGTTAGCCAGTTGCGAGAATCTTTGCTAGCAGCAGGGGAGATAACCAAGGTCGGTTTGTCTGCCATAGTACTGATTGCTAACTGTTCATCTTCAGGTGTTAAAGGGATATCCCATTGAGGTTTATCAAAAGGCACACCAATGTAGCGAGCAAATTCGGCAAAGTTATCCAGTACATGAAACTTGTCCGAGATAGGTAGATGGCGGTTGGTAAAGAGTGATTGAGCTTCACGAGTACGGTTTTTACCAAATCCTACCTTGCATTTTGCCTTTATCCCCCAAGATAGCACGCTGGCTCTGAGTGCAGCTTGCATATGCAGAAGTGCATCAAATTTACGATCAGATAGCTGACGCCATAATTCACGCATTCCTTTGAAGCCTTGTTTCTTATCGAAAACAATAACCTCAATACCGGGTAGATCGCCGATCAGCATGGCTTCTATTTTGCCCGTTATCCAAGTAATTTTCGTTTCAGGCCACTGCTTCTGGATGGCTTGAACCACAGAAATAGCATGACAAACATCGCCAATCGCGGAGAGGCGAAGTATGCAAAGAGATTGAGGTGCAGTTGAGAACAGTGACATAAAGTGCCCGAAAAAAGTGAATAACATCAGAATTATGCAGATACTCGCATTAGTTGTAAAATAGCAATGACGAAAAGCGACCCAAAGGCCTCATAGATGGAAACGATTAGCACCAAGAACCAAACAATTTGGTACGACCCTGAACTTCTGGCTCAGGTACCAGAGGACGATATCGCTCAGATCTTCGAGGCTGAATACTGGCGAAAACGTGAAGCCATTTCAGGGAGTGCTCAAGGTCGCGGTACCACATGGTTCATTCAGCTTGATGGAATACAGGCTGCATTGCGCCATTATCGTCGTGGCGGATTGTTTGGGAAGCTAGTCGAAGACCAATATCGTTTCTCTGATTGGGAAAGCACGCGCTGCGCGATGGAGCTTAATGTCCTAAAGATATTGGCAAACGCAGGTGTGAATGTACCGAAGCCTATTGCTGCTAGAGCAATTAAAAGCGGACTACTTTATCGAGCTGACTTAATGTCTGAACGAATTCCCAATGCCAAAGATCTGGTTGATGTCTTGGTCAATGGCCCGATAGATGCGGATGTTTATCGTCGAATTGGCCAAGAGGTACGCAAGATGCACGATGCTGGGGTTAATCATACCGATCTCAACATTCATAATATCCTGCTTGATGACTCGCAAAGGGTGTGGATTATTGACTTTGATAAGTGTGGTCAGCAAGCGGGTGATGACTGGAAAGAAGGCAACTTGAATCGCTTAAAGCGCTCGTTCTTAAAAGAAGTAAACAAGCGCCAGATTCAATGGCAAGAGTCGGATTGGGAACTGTTATTGCAAGGCTACCAAGGTTAATTAGGTCAAATAGTTGTTAGCTAAGAATGTATTCCAAGGTTTTACTCAATGCCCCTCGGTTCTGCTCAACCACTTGATAAGCCGCTAAGCCTCTGTTTTTACGCAAGTCAGGTTGAGTGAATAGCTCTCTTAGCTGGCCTGCAATTTTATTACTGTTTTGACAAATAGTGACGGCTTGAGCTTCAAGCAGTTTGTCTGTGATCTCGCTGAAGTTAAAATAGCTAGGGCCATTGAGTAAAGGTAACTGTAGTGCTGCCGGTTCTAGAAGATTGTGGCCACCTACCTTATCGCCCACAAGGCTTCCTCCCATAAAGCACACATCAGATCCGCCGAGTAATACCAACATTTCTCCCATCGTATCCGCAATATACACTTCAACATTAGAGGTGATTGGTTGCTGACTCGTTCGAGTGATGGTGTTGAATTGGTGTTGTTTAGCCAGTTCCGTCACTTGATTAAATCGCTCTGGATGACGAGGCACAATCATCAGTAAGGTATTCGGATTGTCTTTAAGGAGCTGTTTATGAGCGTCTAAGACAATTTCATCTTCGCCTTGATGAGTGCTGGCTGCTATCCACACACAGCGTTCAAAGCCAATTTGTTCACGTAACGCTTTGCCTTTTGATACTTGTTCAGCTGAAACTTCAATATCAAACTTGATCGATCCAGTCACATGCACAGATGCTTTATCTAACCCTAATCGTATAAAACGCTCAGCATCACTTGGGTATTGGCAAAGTACTTGAGAGAGATTTTTGGCTAAGAGATCAAAAACGGCTTGGAATTTAGCATAACGCTGGCACGAGCGTTCAGATAGGCGAGCGTTGAGTACCGAAATGGGGATTCCAGCTTTCGCGACGCAGTGCAGTGTGTTTGGCCATAACTCGGTTTCCATGATTAACATCTGTTTAGGCTGAACTGTCTTCAAAAAACCTCGAATACACCAAGAAAAATCAATCGGCATATAGCGATGCTCGACTAAATCACCGAGTTTTTCTATCTGCTCTGCACCTGTGCTGGTTGTCGTGGTAACGATAATGGCTTGGTTTGGATTTCGTCGCTTCAGTTGCTTGATGATCGGTACGGCGGCAATGGACTCACCAACTGATACTGCATGAATCCAGATAGGATTCTTATCTTGAGTTTGTGGCGTGATCCCGAAATGTTCTCTCCAACGCTGACCGAAACTTGGCTTCCCAGGTTTACTCTTATAAAGCCCATACAGCAGTAGCGGAGAGGCTAGTGACAATATGAGAGTGTAGAAAAGTCGTATAAGCATAAGAACAGTGACACCAGAAGGTAAAATCAGTATTGAGAAGAGTATTTTCTTCAATCTCGAAAGTAAAGAGCGTTATAATTAAATGCTTAGTTGCACTTTCAAACGGAAATGGTGAATTTTATCTCATCGCTTATGCAAACCGATCAAACCTATCGTTTCTTGCTCTACGTCGAGCAAAATTACTCATTTGCTATCCTTCGTCCCTTTTATGATTACGCGAAGCAGCTCGGCCACGATGTTAAGTGGTTGCTTGTTGGTGACGAGGCTTCTGAACATCTTTTACTAGAGCATGAACAGAACGTCTCTTTAGCTGAAGCTGTCTCTTTTAACCCTTCAGCTGTTTTAGTACCAGGTGATCGCGTTCCTGCGTTTATTCCAGGATTGAAGGTGCAAGTATTTCATGGCTTGAACGAGAGCAAACGAGGGAACTTATACCCTGAGCGTGGTCTATTTGATTTGTATTGCACTGAAGGCCATGAAAGAACAAGTTCGCTTGAGCCGTTAGCCAAGCAACGCGGCTATTTTCAAGTAAAAGAGACCGGGTGGCTGAAGCTCGATAGCTTGTTTAATTATCAAACTAGTGAGAACCGTCATGAGAGACCTCAAATTCTGTTTGCTTCGACGTTTTCGCCAAGCTTATCGTGTGCTGAACTGGTTTATGAAGAGTTAAAGCGACTAAGTCAACTGAGTCAATGGCAATGGTTAGTGACATTACACCCTAAAATGAAGCAAGAGACACGAGCAAAATATCAGGCGTTAGAAGGAGATAATCTTCTATTTTTTGATAATGACCGAGTGATTGAAATGCAGCATCGCGCCGATGTTATGGTGTGTGATAACTCATCGATATTTCAGGAATTTTTGTTGCTCAATAAACCTGTTGTTACGGTGAATAATCGTGAACCTCAAGCAAGCTTTATTAACATTACTCAAGCCGAGCAATTAGAATCAGCTATTAAGCAAGCCATGCTAGCTGATGAAGCTAGAGATAACGCTATCGTTAATTACGGCCCGTCAATTACACCGCATTTAGATGGGCAATCGTCGGCTAGGGTTCTGAACGCTATTACCGATGTGTTGGAAAGTGGCTGGCAAGATAGAAAGCCAAAAAATTGGATTCGTAATTTTAAGATCCGTAAATCATTAAACTATTGGAAATTCTAGGGCTGAATAATGAGAAAACATACCCTGTCTGTCATTGTTATTACCAAGAATGAAGAAGACCGAATTGAAACGTGCCTTAAATCTGTTGTTGATATTGCTGATGAACTGATTGTTTTAGACAGTGGCTCAACAGATACAACAGTTGAAATATGCCAAAAATACACAGATAACGTGACAATCACTGATTGGCCAGGCTTTGGTAAGCAGAAGCAGCGAGCGTTAGATAAGGCGACATGTGACTGGGTGTTATCAATTGACGCTGACGAAGCGTTAGATGAAGAGATGAGTAAGGCTCTTGTTGAACTATTGAAACAAGATCAAATTAAACACACAGCGTATAAATTGCCTTGGGGTGTGACCCTGTATGGCACAACACTTAAATATGGCCGTAGCGCTCGTGCAGTATTAAGGTTGTTCAAGAGAGACGGTTCTCGATATACGCTTGATGAGGTTCATGAGACGGTTGTTCCAGAGCAAGGCTCGATAGGGATATTGAAGGGGTTTCTTCTTCATTACACCCATCGCGATTATGGCCATGGTTTAGATAAAGCAGCGCAGTACGCCTGGCTCGGCTCGCAAAAGTACCATCGTAAAGGCAAGAAATCACACGGCTTATTCTTAGCTTTATTACGTGCCATATGGACGTTTTTCCTTGTGTATATCATTCGCCGCGGCTTTATGGATGGCAGTGTCGGCTTCATTATGGCGATGACCTACGCTCAAGTGAATTTCAATAAATACGTCGGTTTGTGGATTCTTGAAAATCGTTCAGAAGCCAGCTCAAAAGACCAAGCCAAATAGGAACTGAGAGATGAAGATTTTAGTTTGTGCATCTTACTTACATGCATGGAACAGTTTACGCCCTGAAGCCGCCATCTTTATTGAGCTTGCGCGTCAAGGTCACCAAGTCACTATCATGACCCAAGGTGAGTCTGAGCATGTATCAAAGTTAGAAGAGTATGGCATTCGAGTCGTTGATGGTTATCCAAAGCGTAAAATTTGTTTTGATACCATAAAAAAAATTCGCCACGAGCTGAAAACGCATGATTACGACATCTGCTATGCTTTTAATTCCAAAACGATACCTAATGCGGCGTTTGCCTGTATTGGTTTCAAGGTTAAATTAGTTGTTTATCGAGGCACTACTGGAGGTTTATATCGACATGACCCAAGTGCTTATCTAACACAGCTACATCCTCGTGTAGATGGCATTGTCTGTGTTTCTGAAGCGGTTCGACAAGATGTGCTGAAGCGTGTTTGGAAGAACAAAGATAACGTTGTTACCATATACAAAGGGCATGAATTGGATTGGTATAAAGTACCACCAACCGAGCGCTCTGAGTTTGGTTTGAATGAAGATGATGTCGTCGCGATCACTGCAGCGCACGTAAGGCCAAGTAAGGGCATCTCTGTTTTACTTGAGGCGACCAAATACATTACTGCACCGAACTTCCATTTGATCTTAGCGGGCAGCGGCTATGAGCCTCATTTTGATGAGATGAAAGCGAGCCCTATGAGTGAGCGAATTCACTACATTGGCCATCGTACTGACATCCCTTCAATTATGTGTATGGCTGATTTTCAAGTTCAGCCATCGATTAGCGGAGAAGGGCTACCACGCACGATTGTCGAAGCGATGGCAAATGGCACAACCTCAGTAGTTACAACTACCGGTGGCGCTCCTGAACTCGTTGTAGATGGCGAGACTGGGTATATTGTCCCAACCGGTGATGCTAAAGCCTTAGGTGAAGCTATGGACAAGCTAGCGCAAGACAAGGCCAAGTGCACAACAATGAGTGAAGCGGCTAAGAAGCGCTTAGATGAAAGCTTCAGTTCACGAGTGACAGTTAAGAAGCATTTGGAATTTTTTGATAGATTATTGAGTCACTAGTTATGAATTTGTACTTATGCTCTACATTACGGCATTTTCTCTTTGCTTTATTAAAGTCTTTAAAAGAGGTAGAGCAGGAAAGTAAAATAATAGTTGTTACGGATCAGCAGGGTCTTGAGTCTGAGAGTTTCGATTTATCTATCTTACCCAGTACTATCACGGTGAAGTTTATAGGTAGAAAAAAACTTCTTGAAGAAATATATAGTGGCGGTGTAGGTATTATTCATAAATGCTTTGCCGTTACTAATTATCAGAATGAGTTCTTCAAAAAAAGAACAGTTAATAAGCTATATGAAAGTGAAATATTAAGTGAGAAAATCACAGACGAAAAAACTCGTTTATTTTTATTTAATGATCGTAACCGTCTTTCAAGGCTAATGCGTTTAGCTTTCCCCTTTTATGAAGTTATAGAGGATGGGTTGTCGAATTATACAGGTACTGAGCTAAGTTTTACTGATCGTTTTCTTTCTAATAAAAAAAATCGGCGTTATATTGGAGATGATCGACGTTGTAAGTTTATCCATTTACTAACTCCTGAATTGGCCCCTAGTCAAATTATAAACAAAGTAAAAGGTATAGACTTCATCGACCCTAATAACGTCAATAGATTCTTGTATTCAATTTTTAAATTGGATAATTCAAATGTGGTGATCCCAGATGTGATAATTGCTACACAGCCTATTTCTATTGCTGGTATGAATAGTTCAGGAAAAGATATAGACATTTATCGTGAAATGGTGGAACACCTTGAATCTAAAAAATTCGTGTATGCCTTTAAGGTCCACCCTAGAGAAAATGAAGGTAAGTATAAAAGTGCATTTCCGGCTTCAAAATTTATACAAAGCAAAATTCCACTGGAGTTGTTGGTGTTCGCCTCTTCAAACTCACCGGTAGTCTTATCAGTATACTCTAGTGCTGGTATGGGATTTGAAGGTTTTTGCCGTAGAATGACTTTAATAACGGATGATGAAGCTGAGGTGCAGGCTGAGATCTATAATCAATGGAAAGAAAGTATTTTAGACTTAAATAAACGCTTAGAGGCAATGTTTTGATAAAAAAAATGGTTTTTGTAATATCAGCTTTACGAGGAGGTGGAGCTGAGAAGTTTGTGCTTAACCTTTATAAGGCAATGGAAAAATATCAAGGCTATGAGTGCCATATTGTCGCTATAGAAAAAGCCGTTGAGCATGATATCGATGGATGCCGTGTGCACTTTGTTAGTGATTTTTGTAACGTTTCAAAAAAAGGGTTAAGACGTCTTTCATATAAAAAGAACGTAGCTAAATCTATAGATAAATATATAAGCCAAAACATATCAAAAGATGCACTTGTACTGAGTAACATGTTGCTGGCTGATAAAATCATGTCTGAAAGCACCTTGAGAGTAAATCACGTAATTCATAGTTCATACCATTCGGCATTTTTACTAGGGAAAGGTTGGCTTAAGAAAAAACAAATAAAACGAAAAATAAACGCTATTTATAAAAATCACCCTCTGATTTTTGTCTCTGAAGCTTCAAAATATGAGTATGAATCGTCATTTGAATCTAAATTCTCAAATACTGTTATTTATAACCCAACAGAGTTAGAAGAGCTTGAAAATTTAGCTGATGAAGCTGTTGATGTGGATGGTCTAGGTGACTATCTTGTACATATTGGACGATTCAATCGAGCTAAGCGACATGACCGTTTGATTGATGCGTTCTCAAAAATGACTAACACATCAGTCAAGCTTGTCTTACTTGGAAATGGTGGCCTGTTAGAGAAAGCTCAGCAACAAGTTAAAGCCCTAGACCTTGAAGACCGTGTCATTTTTAAAGGTTTTTTAGCGAATCCATACCCTTATTTAAAGTACTCTAAAGGCTTAGTACTGACCTCTGATTTCGAGGGTTTACCTACGGTATTGATAGAGGCAATAGCCCTTGAAAAGCCGTTACTTACTACAAATTTCTCGGGTGGAATCTATGAAATCGTTGGTGATAACCAATTTGTAATTTCGGCAGAAAATGACCTACCCGAAAATATCGATGAAATTCTAGTTAACGGTCAGTACTATACCGTACCATTTGATGATAAATTTTCAGCGAAATGTATATCAGAAAGTTACCATAAACTTCATTTTCCTGAGTGAGCGTATAATGTCTAAAAAATTATTAACTCCAGCTTTTAAACTTCGATTGAAGAAGATGAATATTAAGGTAGCTAATAACACTATGCTATTTAGTCGTTTTTCATACAATAAATCGATAAGAATAGAAGAAAATACAGGTTTTTTTTGTGGTAAAAAATTATGGGCGATGGGGAGTTATTCTTACTCTATGAGTTCACTGCCTAGAGATACAATTGTTGGTCGGTATTGTTCAATATCATTTAATGTGACAGTCATGGGAGATAATCACCCTATCGACCGCTTTACGACAAGTACAATAACCTATGGTAATGAACAATTCAATCTGCCATTACCACCAATAGATATAGTTGATTTTGCACAAGATAAGCAGCCTATAGTTATTGGTCATGATGTTTGGATTGGGGCTAATGTTGTAATGAAACGTGGTATTAAAATTGGAAATGGTTCTATTATTGCTTCTAATTCAGTAATAACAAAAGATGTCCCTTGTTACGCTATTGTAGGTGGCGTTCCGGGAAAGGTTATCCGTAAACGTTTTGGCGATAGTCAGATTGCACAGCTTGAAAGCCTATGTTGGTGGGATTTAAATTTGGGAGATATTGGTAAGTTAGTTAAATCTAACTGCGATATTAAAGATTTTATTGAAAAAATTAAAATCGGTAAAGAACAAGGGGAATTAAAACCATTTCCCCTTAAGTTTATAGAATTTTAATTCTTTAAAAGAATTTCCCTTTAAGTTTGAATAGATACTTTTGGTGAGTATAGAGTTTTCCCCAGAAGTTTTTATGCTTAGATTTTAGGAACACTATACCTTTATTACTTTTCCAAGAGTGTTGATACCAGTGAGTCATATAGCGAGGTGTAAGACTATTTATATCTAATAGTTTCTTTCCATCATATGCATAAAAATAAGCTTGTTCATATAACCGACATGGTTCTAATTCTTGGAAACCATCGTGAGTTAACTTGTAGGATAAAACCTTAGGCCCCATATATAGCGAAGATGACATTATTTCGTTTTCATAGAAATGAACAAGCTTCGCTAATATTTTTGAGTTTTTATCGGCGTAAATTATTGCATTTCCTAGGAATTTGTCACTTTCCCACCCAGCAGAAAAAGACAACTCATCAAATAGTGGGAAGGGATCTTTGGTAATTGTTACGTCTGTATCTAAATAAAGCCCACCTTCTAAAGACAATATTTTTAGGCGTAAGTAATCGGTGACGAAAGCATAGAGTTCTCTTTTATAGCATTCTCGAGCAAATTCACAGCCATTTATCAAGTCGATTACGACAGGGTTATCATCTAACCAAAGTTTATAAGTAAACCCCTGCTTTTCCCAATCATCGATGCATGCATTAGAGAAACTGTTTGGAGTGCCTCCTAACCAGATTGCGTGAATTGTTTTATTTTGCTTCATTTTCAATATCACCTTTAAAATTATAGCTGTATAACACACCAAGAACTAAAGTGTGAATTAATACGCCGCTTTTAACAAAGAGGTATGACTCAAATAAATTCAGAACTCCTAAGAATGAATATAGGCAAACGGCAAAAACTAATATATCACGAGAGCCTCTATTTCTAGCAATTTTAAAAACATGAGTATATAAATATACCAACAGTATGATGCCAACTAGACCATAGGAAGCGATTAACTCCATGTAACTACTATGTAGGTGCCTGATTTTGTATTTTTCATACATTTCAGTATGACTTGAATGGTCTAAAATATACGTATTTGCATTATTCCCTAACCCTAAGATAGGGTTAAAGAGGAATTGCTTAATTGTATCGATCCAGGAATGGACCCTAATACCAACGGAGGTGTAAGGTATATTCTCAGAAAAGCCATCCAACTTGTGAATTATTTTTTCTCGAGATGTTAATTTGTTAACCGGATTTTTTGTTGAATAAAAAGGTGTTGTAGCTTCGTTAGTTTGAGGTTTTTCCTTAATTGCAACTTCTTTGATCGGAGAGTTTTTGTCAATTAAAACTTCAGTTTGTCTTACGTTATTTTCAACACTTTGATCGTATTTCTCTTGAAATTCTTTCGCTTCATAGTTTACTCGTGGAAGAGACGAGTAAATAAAGCTAACTAGGGTGGCTAATAAAACCATAAAAACAACAACAAGGTTGCCTTTATTTTTTTTCAAACTGGAAAAAAATAAAATGATAAATGGGATTGCGAGTGCAACATAAGCAGAGCGAGATTGTGTTCCCATTAAAAGAAAAATAGTGGTAGAAACTAATACCAATAATGGTATTAGTTTTCCAATACTTAGTTTAGCCTTAGAAGCGATATATGTAATAATTATCAAAGAAGCAGCAAGAAGTGCACCCGAATGGTTTGCGTTCATGAAGTTATAGTCAACTCTAATCCCTTTAGTTATTTTGGAGTAATCAGAGTAGATATCATTCGAATGTAGTAGGCATGTGAGTATTACACCAATGGAGAAAGCAAACAGGGTTATATTTATTTTATTATTATCACCTTTTAGCCAATATGCTATAACGAAAAATACAAAAAAATAGCCAAGCCAAGTCAATGATAGAACGTTAATATATTCTGGATCCAATAAATATAAACTATACCAACTTATAGTCTGTATGATGATAGAAGCAATAAATAGTTGGATAACTCTAAAATTAATTATATTAACACGGTGTATGTATAATGCACTCAAGGTACCTAAATAGATGATGGTTTGGAAAACATCCCCAACATAACGGTAGGATGTTTTGAACATAAAATAGCCCGTTATGCATGAAAGTAATACCAAGCTAAAAGTCGTTTCATTTTCCTGAAAATATTTCAATTTAATCATTATCTATAAGGGTTTATGTTGTTTTCTGGACGAGTCTTAAGCAACCTTAAGATCCACATATATTGTTCTGGGTTCTTACTCACGTAATCTTCAATACATTTATTCATCATACGTGCATCCTCCTCTTCGCTTCCTGTTGGGAAAGGTAGAGCAGGGTAGAAGTCCAGGGTATATTGGCCTGTACTGCTATCGTATTGAGCAAACAAGGGCACAATTTTAGCTTTACTTAGTTTTGATAGGCGACCAAGGCCTGAGATAGTTGCTTTTTGAGTCGCGAAAAAGTCAACGAAGACACTGTGCTCACGACCAAGATCTTCATCAGGGAGGTAGTAACCCAAGTACCCATCACGTACTGACTTGATGAAAGGTTTGATACCACCACTGCGATCATAAACACGACCACCATATTGCACTCTCTGTCTGTGCATCAACCAGTCACTGAGTTTGTTTTTCTGAGCTTTCGCCATCGCAGATACCGGAAGGTCGCGTGATGCTAATAATACCGCTGGGATATCGATAGCCCATGTGTGTGGTACCAGCAAGATCACATTCTCGCCGCTGTCCGTAATATCGGTTAGGTTACTCAGGCCGTTTATCGAGGTGTTGTTCTCTAGCCAAGTTTTACCCTTTAGTGTTAAAGAAGCAAAACCCATCAAAAACGATATAGATGTAACGTATGACTGATAGAGAGTTTCTTCGCGCTGTTCGATAGATTGCTCAGGGAAACACATCTCAAGGTTTACGCGAGCTCGGCGGTTAGCCTTATTCTTGATTTTTACAGCTTGTTTAGCCATAAACTTAGCGAGTGCTAAACGCATGCTATTAGGTAAGAAGCAGACTAAAGACGATAACAGAACAGCAATCCAAGTTCCCCAGTATTTAGGTGCAAGAAACCCCCATTCAAACTTAGGGTTATAAGCTTTTGGATCAAAATCATTGCGTTGTGTGGTCATTCGTTCACTACATTATTTAAATCAGAGAGTTAACTTTATATCGGTCACTCAGGGAATGATTATGTTTACTAGATTGCCCAACAATGCACCCCCAAAAGAAGGGGGCACTATTAGTCTTAATCTGAAATATAAAGCTGACAGCTATGCGTTTACGAGCTTCATGTACTCAGCGACGCCATCTGCCACTGTTTTAAACTCGATGTCGCAACCGGTATTGCGAAGCTTAGTTAAGTCAGCTTGTGTGAACTCTTGGTAAGCGCCTTTCAAATGCTCAGGGAAAGGAATCGTTTCAATCTCGCCTTTACCATGGTGCGTGATTACTGCTTTTGCGACTTCTTCAAAAGACTCTGCGTTGCCTGTACCTAGGTTGAAAATACCTGAAACACCGTTTTCTAAGAACCACAGGTTTACCGCTGCGACATCACCCACATACACAAAATCACGCTTGAAGGTTTCGCTACCTGCGAACAACTTCGGGTTTTCACCAGCATTCATTTGGTTGTTTAGGTGGAAAGCGACAGAGGCCATGCTGCCTTTGTGTTGCTCGCGTGGACCATAAACATTGAAGTAACGGAAGCCAACGATTTGTGGAAGCGTTTCGTTATGCGCTACGGCATCCGCAGTTAGGCGACGAACATAGTTATCAAACTGCTGTTTAGAGTAACCGTAGACATTCAATGCACCTTCGTACTCTCTCTCCTCGATAAAAGTATCGGTTTCGCCATAAGTGGCAGCAGAAGAGGCATATAGGAAGGGGATTTCACGCTCCACACAGTAATGAAGTAGCTCTTTTGAGTACTCATAGTTGTTGAGCATCATGTATTTGCCATCCCACTCAGTGGTCGCAGAGCATGCACCTTCATGGAAAACCGCTTCAATATGACCGAAATCATCACCAGCCATAACCTGAGTTAGAAAGTCATCACGATCCATGTAATCCGTGATGTCTAGGTCTACAAGGTTCTTAAATTTCTTACCATCTTTTAAGTTGTCGACGACCAGAATATCGTTGTGGCCCGCTTCATTTAGCGCCTTAACAATATTGCTGCCAATCATGCCTGCACCACCCGTTACGATAATCATAATTTCTAACTCTTTTGAATACAAAACTGTCACGAGTATAGCAAGGAATGGATAAAGCGGGCTAGTGGAATAATTCCCCAACCAGAGTATGATACGGCAAGCTAAGTTATAAATTATGTTGAGTTAATTACTCAAAACTATAGGTATTATCATGAAGATTGCAGTAGCCGGTACTGGGTATGTGGGTCTATCAAACGCAATGCTGTTAGCACAACATCATGAAGTGGTCGCGGTAGATATCATCGATGAAAAAGTGACAATGCTGAATAATAAGCAGTCACCGATTGTAGATAATGAGATTGAGTACTTTCTATCAAGTAAGGTTCTGAATTTCAGGGCGACAACAGATAAAGCGGCTTACAAAGATGCTGAATTTGTCATCATTGCAACTCCAACCGATTATGATCCAAAAAATAATTATTTTGATACCAGCTCTGTAGAATCGGTCATTAAAGATGTCATGGATATCAATCCAAATGCTGTCATGGTGATCAAATCAACGGTGCCTGTTGGTTATACTGAGCGCGTTAAGCAAGAACTGAACTGTGAAAACGTTATGTTCTCACCTGAGTTTTTACGCGAAGGCAAAGCCCTGTACGATAACCTACACCCATCACGTATTATCGTTGGTGAGTGCTCTGAACGCGCTAAAGTGTTTGCGAATCTGCTGGTTGAAGGCGCAGAAAAAGAGAATATCGAAGTACTATTTACTCACTCCACAGAAGCGGAAGCAGTAAAGCTCTTCTCAAATACCTACCTGGCGATGCGTGTTTCTTATTTCAATGAGCTCGATTCTTACGCGGAAGCGCATGGCTTGGATTCTCGTCAGATCATCGAAGGTGTGGGTTTAGACCCTCGAATTGGCAATCATTACAACAACCCTTCATTTGGGTACGGTGGTTACTGCTTACCGAAAGACACCAAGCAACTGTTGGCGAATTACCAAGATGTACCTAACAACATTGTGGGTGCCATTGTCGATGCTAACCGCACTCGTAAGGACTTCATTGCGGATTCAATTATTAAGCGCTCGCCTAAAATCGTTGGTATCTATCGCTTGATCATGAAGTCCGGCTCGGACAACTTCCGTGCGTCGTCGATTCAAGGCATCATGAAGCGTTTGAAAGCTAAAGGTATTGAAGTGGTCGTGTTCGAACCTGTGTTGGAAGAAGAGCATTTCTTTAACTCGAAGGTTTATTCTGACCTAGAAGAGTTCAAAGCCGTATCAGATGTGATTGTATCCAACAGAATGGTCGATGAAATATCAGACGTTGCAGATAAGGTGTACACACGAGACCTGTTTGGCAGTGATTGATTCCAGCAGCAATTGATTCCAGCTATGATTGATCAAAGGTATATGGATTGAAGGTGAATTTTAGCGCTTGCTAATTCGACCAGATGTTATCAGCTCGATCTATCCGCTTAGTGGCGATATACTGAACCACTAAACGGATAGGGATACTAATAACTAATGAAAACACGTGACAAGATTGTTTACGCTGCTCTAGAGCTTTTTAATGAGCACGGTGAGCGTAGTATTACGACCAATCATATTGCTGAGCATATCGAGATTAGCCCTGGTAACCTCTACTACCACTTCCGTAACAAACAAGAAATTGTACGTGACATCTTTACGCTCTATTCAACAGAGTTGCTTGAAAGGTTCACACCGATTCAAGGGCAACAAGAAAGCCTGACGCTACTAAAGCGCTACTTAGATTCTATCTTCACGTTGATGTGGAAGTACCGATTCTTCTATGCGAACCTACCTGAAATATTGTCACGTGATGAAAAACTCCACCTTGATTACATGGCCGTACAAGAAAAGCTGCAAACGAATCTTGTGGATATTATGAGAGCCTTCGTTGAGTTGAACTTGCTCAAAGCAACGGATACGGAAATGAAGTCGATGGTCACTTCTCTTCACTTGATCGCATCGGGTTGGTTGGCGTATCAGTCTGCGATGTCTCCAAAAGCCCAAATTACAGAGCAAGTCGTTCACCAAGGAATGCTGCAGATGATCGCGACCGTTAAACCGATTGCGACAGCTCAAGGCTTTGAGCAGCTGACATTGCTGGAAGATGGTGTGAAGGCGTTGAACTCTAAGTAGAAAGAGACGAGTAATGGAGATCGGGAAAGAGCAGATTCGAGTAACGAAAAGTTTAAAAGTAGATGTGAGTAACCGAGATTCCAGATATTTCGTTCCTCAATACTGGAATGACGAGGTTTTGTAAGTGACTAGTCCAAGGCTTCTTAACTCTTTTGGGTTGCTCAAGATTAATTAGCACCTTTTCCTCGAGCCTACTCTTAACCTTTTTGTATCCGGAACATTCGCACCCGTGTCTGCTTTAAGCTCTTGGTTAACATGTTATTCGTATCGATTTCTTCATCACGCATTGTAAATAACGACGTCATTCCCTACAGCGAGGTACGAGCGTGATAGGGAATCTTTGTGTTGTGGTGAATTAAACATGACAAATCATATATGAGACTGAGATTCCAGATATTTCGTTCCTCAATTCTGGAATGACGAGGTTTTGTAAGTGACTAGTTCAAGGCCTCTCAACTATTTGGGGTTGCTCTAGACTATTAGTACCTTTTCCTCGTACCTACTTTAACCCTTCTGTATCTGGAACATTCAACATCTGCTTTTAAGCTTTTCGTATCTCGGTTACTCGCATCCCTCATCTGCTCTTACCTAACCAACCAATTTTTCGGGTTCTGAGCTTGGCTGTTTCTGCGAATTTCAAAGTACAATGATGGGCGCGTTTGGCCGCCAGTGTCACCAGCAAGCGCGATGGCTTCGCCCGCTTTAACTTTGTCACCTTCTTTCTTTAAAAGTGCTTGGTTAAAGCCATAGAGCGTCATATCGCCTTTACCGTGGTCAAGTAGCACCACTAATCCATAACCACGTAGATACTCTGCAAAAACCACCGTGCCTGAGTAAACAGACTTAACCTGCTGACCGTACTTGGCGTTGATCACCATGCCTTTCCAGTTTATTTGACCCGTTTGGCGTGAGCCGTAGTTATGCAGAACTTTGTCTTTGATTGGCCAAGGCAGTTTGCCTTTACGTTTGGCTAACCCATCCATAGGGATTGCATTACGTCTCTCGCGAGCCGCTTTCTCCGCTTTCGCTATTTCAGCTTTAAGACGAGTTTCATTTCGCTGAAGCTCTGCCAAGTAATTCTTGTCACCCGAGATGTTTTTCTTGATGCTGCCAACCGTTTTCTTACGCTGCGTTTGAGTCTTAGATAGCTTGTCGCGCTTGGTGGTTTGCTGTTTTAACAATGTTGCTATCTGTTCTTGCTCAAGTTGACGCTGCTTATGGCTCTCTTCTAATTCTAGTTGCGTCTGTTCAATCGTTTTGATTGTTGCGGAGCGCGCTTTGGCAAGGTGTTGGTAGTAGTGACTGATACGATCTTCTTCCACACCTGTGTTGAGGATGTGAGAAGACGCTTTAGCTCGACTTGTCATGTAGTAAGTCTGAATCAGTTGTTCTAACTTGTCGGTATGGATTTTTTTCTGAGCCGTAAGCGCTTTAATCTTGGTGTCTAAGTTGGAAAGATTTGCATTGGCCGTATTGAGTTGCTTTTTACTGTCTAGAATCGCCTTTTCAAGCGACACAATCGACAGCTCTTGTTTCTTGAGGTTTGCCTGTAGGCTATCGAGTTTTTTCTGCTGTGAGGAAAGGTTTTTTTGTTGGCGAGATATTTCGCTCGATACGCCTTTCAGTTCCCCCTGAGAGGCGGAAAATGACGATGTAGATAACAGAGCAGCGCAAAGGCTGGTAGATATCAGAAGAGTCCGGCTAATGGCTCGAATTTTTTTCATCATTATCGTCATTTAGTTGTATTCATCTGCTCTTAATTTTTCGAATTTCGCTTAATCGAATCCACATCTGCTTTTAAGCTCTTCGCATCTCGGTTACTCGCATCCCGTATCTGCTCTTAAATCCCATCACCATGGATGAAGTTCTGAGAGCGACCGTTAAACCCCTGATCCATATCCAAAGACGGCTTGTCAGTTTTCGGCTTTCCAACAATTTTTGCAGGAACACCAGCGACTGTCGTATGAGGTGGAACTGCCTGAAGAACCACAGAGCAAGAGCCAATCTTCGCGCCTTCACCGACCTCGATGTTGCCAAGTATTTTAGCACCGGCACCGATCATTACACCTTCTCGGATTTTAGGGTGACGATCGCCACCTTCTTTACCTGTACCACCAAGGGTCACGTCTTGAAGGATAGATACATCATTTTCAACGACGGCTGTTTCACCAATTACAATGCCTGTCGCGTGGTCGAGCATGATCGCTTTACCGATACGAGCTGCCGGGTGAATATCCACTTGGCATGCAACAGAAATTTGGTTTTGTAGGTAAGTGGCAAGTGCGATACGGCCTTGCTTCCACAACCAGTTAGCCACTCGGTAGCCTTGCAGAGCGTGGTAGCCTTTCAGATAAAGCAGAGGCATCGAGTACATCTCGACCGCAGGATCTCGATTTACCGTCGCGCAGATATCACAAGCGGCAGCATCAATAATCGATTGGTCCTGCTTAAATGCTTGTTCAACCACTTCACGTACTGCCATTGCTGGCATTGAAGCCGTCTTTAGCTTGTTTGCTAGGATATAGCTAAGGGCTGCGCCTAAACTTTCATGGTTGATGATCGTGGCATGATAAAAACTCGCAAGCATAGGTTCTTGCTCCGACTGCTGTCGAGCTTCCTTCACAATGCATTGCCAAACTTTTTGTTGTTCACAGTGTTTCATTTTACCATCCATTCTTTTAAACCAGATACGTGTAGCGAGATGAGAGATGCGAAGAGCGACAAGAACAGATTAGAGTAGCGAGATGCGAGTAACGAAAAGCAGCCTTCTTTAAGCGCTCAATCTGCTTTTACTCTTTTCGCATCTCGTTTACTCGAATCTCGTATCTGCTCTTATTATCTTTCTGATTTTTTATCTCGAGCAAGTAAGTCTTGCGCCGCCAGGTGTGCATCTTTCCCTTGATACAACACTTGATAAATTTGTTCAACAATTGGCATCTCAACGCCCATGCGTTCTGATAATAACCAAACTTCTTTGGTGTTGCGATAACCTTCAACGACTTGGCCAATTTCTTCTTGTGCGGTATCGACGTCTTTGCCAGCGCCAAGTGCCAAACCAAAGCGACGGTTACGTGATTGGTTATCAGTACAGGTTAGTACTAAGTCACCTAATCCTGCCATACCCATGAAGGTTTCTGGTTGCGCACCAAGAGCAGCACCTAAGCGGCTCATCTCAGCTAAACCGCGAGTGATAAGTGCGGTACGTGCATTAGCACCAAAGCCAATACCATCCGACATGCCTGCGCCAATTGCGATAACATTTTTAACCGCGCCGCCAAGTTGCATACCAATGAAATCTGAGTTTGCGTACACGCGGAATGTTTTACCGCAGTGGATTTTTTCTTGCAGCTCTTCTAAGAAAACTTCATCAGGTGAAGCGACAGAGATAGCCGTTGGCATACCCATCGCTAACTCTTTGGCAAAAGTAGGACCTGAAAGAACGGCAAGCGAGTAGCCATCACCAAGCACATCGTGCGCGACATCTTTAAGTAGGCGGCCTGTTTCTGGCTCTAGGCCTTTGGTCGCCCAACAGATGCGAGAGTTCTCTGTTAAGTGAGGCTTAAGGCTATTTAAAACGAGACCAAACACGTGGCTTGGAACGACAACCAAAAGGTCTCGACTTGAAGTCACGGCTTTTTCTATATCTGACTCAATAATTAAGCTGTCTGGGAAAGCGATATTTGGTAGAAACTCATTGTTCGCACGCTCAGATTCAAGGCGAGCCATATGAACAGGGTCATGTCCCCAAAGAACAACATTGGCACCGTTACGCGCTAGAGAGATCGCTAAAGATGTCCCATAAGAACCTGCGCCTATCACTGTCATGGCGATGTCTTTACCGTAAGCGCTGTCTTTACCGTAAGCGCTATCTTTACCGTAAGCGGCTTTCGCGTGAGTCGGGCGAGTTGTTTCTGTCATGCTTCCACCTAAAAATAATGAGGGAAATCGAAGAGTTCGGGAGAAACTCTTTACTAAGAAGGGAAAGAGCTCTACTAAGAAAAAATATCTCTATCAAAGTACAGTGTAAATAAAAAATGCACATCGCAGAAGCTGCGATGTGCATTTAAAAGCTAACTATTTAACGAAAACTAGCTATCTAATAAAAGCCCAGCTTCTTAAAAATAAGCGATTTGAGCATTAGTCAGAGTAGTTCTATTTCGAAACTTAAGCTCTATTTGAAAACCTAAGCTTGCTCGCCTTCAGTTTGTTCTGCTTGTTGAGCTTGGTTTTGTAGGTAGTTCATGAACAATGCATCAAAGTTTACTGGTGCTAGGTTTAGTTGTGGGAACGTACCTTTAACCACTAGGCTAGAAATCGTTTCACGAGCGTAAGGGAACAGGATGTTCGGGCAGAATGCACCTAGGCAATGTGCTAGTTGGCCAGCTTCCATTTCGCTTGCTGAGAAGATGCCGCCTTGTTGAACTTCACAAAGGAATGCAGTGTCTTCTGCGTTCTTAACCGTAACCGTTAGACGTAGGATAACTTCGTAAACGCCTTCGCCAAGCTCACGGCTTTGAGTGTCTAGGTCCAGTTTTACATCTGGGTTCCACTCTTTTTGAAACATGTCTGGAGAGTTTGGCGCTTCGAAAGAGACGTCTTTTAGGAAGATACGTTGGATTGCGAAGTTTTGTTGTGCGTCTTGTTGTGCTGCTTCAGCCATTTTCTTGTCCTTAAAAATTTTAAATTAGACTCTGTTCATTGTATTTATCGAACAGAGCCTTAAAGTCATATTCGTGTAATCAGATCAGCTAACTGCTTGTCGTTAATGGTTTATTGCCTTTAACTACTTCTTTCCTTTAACCAAAGGAAGGTTAGCTTCGCTCCAAGCCACTAAGCCACTTTTCAGTACGCTTACGTTTTCGAAGCCTGCTTTAACCAGTAGGTTAGCGCTTTCTTGAGCTGTCTGACCTGTCTTGCATACTACGATGATTGGGTCTGCTTTATGACTTTCAAGGCTACCAAAGCTATTTGCTTTGATATCTGACGGCAAAATGTGAAGTGCGTCAGTAATGTGGCCTTTTTTGAATTCATCCTTTGTACGAATATCCACCACAACGCCGTTTTCACGGTTAATCAGATGTGTGGTTTGTGCTGCCGTGATCTCTTTGTAGGCAGCGTTTGATGTTTTGATAACGTTCGCAATGATGGCAACAATCAAGCCGATCCATACGATGGCTAAAATCATATTCTCTTGAACAAATGGAACTAACTCTTGCATATCTTGAACTCTTATTCGTTATTGGGCGAAAAACTATAGGTCAGGAGTATAGCGAGAAAGGATAGGAGAATACAGAGGAAGGGCGCTGTGGCGCAAAAAGCGTTATCTCAAGAAGGATTTATAAGGTATTGCTTATGATTTACTCATTTACTTGATTGTGGTTATTATCTATCATGATCAATCAGTTGTTTAAGCTGAGCAACTGATTGAGGGTGTGAAAATCATCCTCTAAATATAAACGTTTATATCAATGGAAATCATTATGAAAAAGATGGCTCTAGCAGCTGCATTAGCAGTTAGCTTCTCAGGTGCTGCGTTTGCAGCTGAAACTACAGCGGCAGCTGGCACTGGTACTGGCGCAAGCTCAGGCGCAGCAGCAGGCGCTGGTGCATCTGCAGCAGCAGCTGGCACAGCAACAACAGTTGCAGTAGCGACAGCAGCAGTAGCGGCAGCAGCAGCTGTAGCGGTTGCTTCTAACGAAAGCGGTGCAACAACTACAACAACTACTCGATAATTTTTGAGTAGGCGTTTAAAACCATTTTATGTGAAAGCATAAAGTGGTTTTTTTATATCTAATTGATTAATTTCCATATTGGACAGCAGCAACCAGATTGCTAGGAAGCAGAACTCGCCATGCTTAAACCTCTAATCATATCTCTTGGTCTTTTTCTTGCTGGTTGTTCTCAGCAGTTTCAAGACGTTAATTCCACTTTTGATGAAGCCTTTTTTGGAAGCTCCGATGTTGAGCTATCCAAGGAATACATTCAAAACTTACCTTATTCCAGTATTTATGCGGAAGTAAACGATCAAGGCAAAATCTTCATGGTTTTGGCTTACGTAGGTGAAAACCCTCAAACGGGTGCAGAGCAGTTAAAGTGGATGTCTTCTGACAAAGCGATGATCGTCACTGAAAATGGACGCATCGTACAAACGCTATTGCTTCCTTATGAAAACCTTTCTGGCTTAGCATTCCAACCGTTGGGTGCATTCTCTTCTGCAAACAGCTCGTCACCAGATTCTTCTTCTGCGTTTGATGTGTCAGTTAACCCCGGCGCCCAAAAGTGGCAAGCGGTTTACGACTGGCAACCTAACTATCGATTTGGCTATAAAGCAAATATCACCCGAACGTATGCAGGGAATCAAACGGTAGAAACACCGTTAGCGTCTATCGATACTAAGAAGTTCCAAGAAAAAATTAACTTCCCAATGTTAGAGCAAGAGATAACCAACGAGTATTGGGTCGACAGTAAAGGCAAAGTGGTCAAAACCATACAGTATTTAGGTCCTGATATGACAAGGCTTGAGTTAACCGTCCTTAAGCATTATCAAAGCAATTAACGAACAGGGTTATGAACTAAAATGATGAATTATATTAGTCACGCATCAAAAATGACGGGGCGTCGGTTGCCATTGGTGAGAGCTCTATTAACGGTGAGATCTACGTTAACGATGAGAGCTCTGTTGACGTTGAGTGCGTTGTTATCTCTGTGTACTTTTAGCTACGTTTCTGCGGCATCTAACGTTGTTACGCCTTCGGTTAAAACTACAATTGAGCTTCCTCTTCAAGGTGTGACGCTTGAGTATAAAGCTAACGTTCGATTGCTTCAGGTGTTAGACGACGCGAACGCTAGCTTTAACGCGAATGCTAGCTCTAACGAAAATGCTAGCGGCAGTATTGGTTACTTCCCCCTTTCTGCTCAACTGTTTGATAAAACCAATACTGAAGCTAACAAATCTAATAAAGCTATCGAAGCCAAAAAGCGCAATGTATTTAACCAACTTGATGCTTTCTCTGTAGAAGAACCAGAAGCAAAATTAGTAAAGCAACAATTAGCTTCTTTCCAGTATCTCAATCGAGTTTTTATTGAGTTAGACCGCAATGCGGTTATCTCGCAATCAGATAAGAACCCGTTACTTGTTTCAAGCTCTAATACTAACAAGCCGTCGTCTGCTGCTATCAAAAGAGCATCGACTAGCCAAACTCAAGCCTTTTCTTTGTACTTACCACAACGACCAACTTCCATTCATTTGATGGGAGCAATGAAAGAGTCGGTAACAATGAATCTTATTGAGCATGGAACCTTGAATGATTATCTCGATGCATTACCGAACGGTTTTATGGGTGAATCAGCAGATAAAAGCGTGGCTTATGTTGTTCAGCCAGATGGCGTGGTACAAACCATTCAATACGCTTACTGGAACGAACAGCCGGTTTACCTAGCACCAGGTGCCATCGTATTTATGACGTTTTACTCTTTGCCATCGGAATACTCAACGTTGAACCAAGATATCGTCGATTTGTTACGTCATAAGGTTGGCCTGTAATGTTGAAACAGAAATCATTCCCTCTATCGGCAGTGTGCACATCGGTCACCTGCGCCTTGTTAATGACCAGTAGTGTGTCGGTTTTTGCCGAAACAGCCATTGATTCCTCTTCGATAAGAGCAGAGAAATCATCATTCGACGACACAGAATACAGAACGTCGCAAATGAACTTTGGTGGTGTTGGCCTAATGCAAATGCCAACAGGCCGAATGGCACCAGAAGGTGAGTTCAACTTTAGTGCTTCGTTTAATAACGAATACTACTTTTATAACGTAAGCCTGCAGGTGATGCCTTGGCTTGAAACCACCATTCGTTATACACAAGTACAAGATCTGCTTTATAGCGGAGGCGCAGACCAAGACTGCTCACAAAACTCATTCAGTGGCTGTACCAAATACACAGATAAAGGCATCGACTTTAAACTGCGTTTAATCGAAGAAGGATATTACTTACCGGAAGTGTCGGTAGGCGTACGTGATTTCGGTGGTACAGGCTTGTTTGATGGCGAATTTGTCGCGGCCACTAAGCGCTTTGGCCCTGTTGATTTTACTTTGGGCATGGCTTGGGGATACATGGGCACCAGTGGTAACTTCACTAACCCATTGTGCAAAGCCAGTGACAAATATTGTGAACGTCCATCTGACACCAAAGGTAATGGCGGAAGTGTCGATTTTGAGCGTTGGTTTAAAGGCGATGCGGCTATTTATGGTGGTTTTGAGTATCAAACTCCTTATAAGCCGCTAACCTTAAAGCTTGAATATGATGGCAACGATTACTCTCAAGATTTCCCAGTAGTACGTGGTGGTGTCGACATGACACAGCACACGCCATGGAACGTGGGTGCTGTGTACCGTTTCACTGATTGGGGTTCAGCGAAAGTCAGCTATGAGCGAGGCGATACTTTAACCTTTGGCTTTGATCTCTCGACTAACTTCAATGAAATGTATTCTGTGTGGCGAGATACCGAAACCGCAGAATTGCGCCCAAGCGGTGTCGAGACGGTTGACGATATTGACATGGCGGCCCTTGCGGAAGAGCTTGAAACGATCGCTGGCTATGAACAAGCTCAAATCTTAGTCGACGATAACAGTATTGTGGTCAAGGGTACTCAGGTTAAATACCGAGACAGAGACATCGCCCTTGAGCGCGGTGCGACAGTGATTGCCAACGCGGTACCGAGTTACATCGACACCTACAAAATCATTGAAAACGACAAATCATTGGAACTCACCGAGACAACGGTAGATGCCCAAGTGTTCAAAGCGACAGCTAACAATAGTTATCTCAATGCTCAAACCAGTGACGCAACGGATACTCACGATTTAGAGCGTAAGAAATCCGTGATTTATCATGATGGGCGTGAACGATTCGATGTGTCGATTTCACCAAACCTAGCTCAATCGTTCGGTTCAGCCGAAAACTTCTACTTATACAGTTTGGGTTTATACACCAATGCTTCGTTCTGGGCGTTAAACAATGTCGAACTGTCGGGCTCTCTTTACGTTAACTTAGTCGACAACTATGACAAGTTTAATTACGAAATCCCATCAGACGGCACTGACCAAACGCCAAGAGTAAGAACCTTGTTCCGGTCTTATGTTGATGATCCGGTTCGTTTAGACCGTTTACAACTGACGTGGTTTGAAGATTACGGCAGCGGTGTCTACACCCAAGCTTACGGTGGTTACCTTGAGAGCATGTTCGCGGGTGTGGGGGGCGAAATCCTTTATCGTCCATTCAACCAAAACTGGGCGATTGGCGCAGACATGACCGCAATAAGCCAGCGCGATCCAGAAAGCTGGTTCGGTACGTTTGATGAAGAGATCCAAGTCAACCCAGACGACAGCAGCCGAACGTACAAAGTGATTGATAAAGGCACCACTGGCTTTATTACTGGTTACTACACCCCACAATGGGATTTCTTGAGCGATACCTTGCTTAAAGTGGGTGTGGGTAAATTCCTGGCGGGTGATATCGGTACACGTGTCGACTTCTCTAAGCAGTTCAAGAGTGGCGTGATTGCCGGCGCGTTTGTCAGCCTAACCGACATGACAACCGAAGAATACGGTGAAGGTAGCTACACCAAAGGCTTCTACGTATCGATTCCGTTTGATTTAGTCACCGTAAAACCAAGCTCAAGCCGTGCGGGTTTCACCTGGTTACCGATCACGCGTGATGGCGGGCAAGTGCTGAATAAGCAATACAACTTGTTCGATAAAACCGATGCTCGCTCACCTTGGTTCCAAAGACCAAGTAGCGTTAAGTAGATCGAAAGCAGATGCGGGTAACGAGTAAGCGGGATACGAAGAGTAGGGAAAGGGCAGCAACGAGATTCGGGTAATCGAGTAACGAATAGCTTAAGAGCTCGTGATATTAATTGGGTCTAGTTTTTGGTTCTTCCCCTTGAACGCCGTTCGTTTATGAACGTTGATGTTCATCAAAGGGGGAGTTAGAGGGGGATGTTAACCTAGTTGTTACCAACCCCTCCCAGCCTCCCCTTATTTTGGTATTGTCTGCCAAGCAACAACAGCGATAAAGGGGAGGAGCTAAAAGCATCCCGTTACGGCTTTACCTGCTTTTAGCTCTTCGTTTACCCGCATCCCGTATCTGCTCTTAAACTCTTAAGCTCTTTAACCTTAAACCATTCAACTAGGTTGATAATAACCACAATTTGTGGATAATGCTTACGGATTAAACTAACTGTGTGCAAGTATACTTTTTTGCTACATTTTATACAAAATACTCCTAATCAACCCTTATCCTGATAGGAGCAACATAACTACGCAGTGTGATGTCGCGGAATATCAAGGGGCGGTAGCGTTTCTATCTTTGATATTAAGTGGGAGCGAGGTCACGGTAATAGCTCTCCTTAACTCTCCTAAATACTTCGTAGCTGATAAAATTATTTCTCTAACTTCTTTGGGTGTCCTTTGGGATATCACGACACATTCCGTTTCTATGACTTGGTTAACATGAAGATTAATAAAAATCGTCTCCTTTTAGCGCTCCTTCCTGCATTACTTGCAGGGTGTACAACGCCAGGAACCCACCTTTCTACTGGCAACAAGAATGTGATTCATCCTTCAGAGGAACAACAAGAATCTGATATCTCTGATGTGGTTAACCTTTACCCACTGACCGCTCAATCAGTATCGAGTTACCGAAATGAATTTTTATCGGTTTCCCAAGCTAACCCGACATTAGATATTGATATTGCAAAGTATGAATACCAAGTGGGTGTCGGTGATATCCTAAATATCACCATTTGGGATCACCCTGAACTGACGATTCCTGCGGGCTCTTACCGTAGTAGTACTGAAGCGGGTAACTGGGTTCATGCAGACGGCACTATCTTCTACCCATACATTGGTACTGTAGAAGTAGCAGGAAAAACCGTTCGTGAAGTGCGTGCTGATATTGCTAGTCGCTTAGCGAAGTACATCGAAAGCCCTCAGGTTGATGTTAACGTCGCCGCTTTTCGCTCTAAGAAAACCTACATTACTGGTGAGGTGTCAAACCCTGGCCAGCAAGCCATCACCAATATTCCTTTAACCTTATTGGATGCCGTGAACCGTTCTGGCGGCCTTTCAGAAGATGCTGATTGGCGTAATGTTTCATTAACCCGAAATGGTGTAGAAGAGAACCTTTCACTTTACGGCTTGATGCAACGTGGTGACCTAACCCAAAACCGCTTATTGCAAGCCGGTGACATTGTTCACGTACCTCGTAACGACAACCAGAAAGTGTTCGTGATGGGTGAAGTGAATGACCCACAACTATTGAAGATTGATAGGGTGGGGATGAGCCTAACCGAAGCGCTCAGCAACGTAGGTGGCATAAACCAACTGACTGCAGATGCGACCGGTGTGTTTGTGATTCGCACTTCTGATGATAAATCCGAACGCATGGCTGATATCTACCAACTCAATATGGAAGACGCCTCAGCCTTAGTCATCGGTACCGAGTTTGATTTAAAACCTTACGACATTGTTTACGTTACCGCTGCGCCAATCAGCCGTTGGAACCGTGTCATAGGTCAGCTTGTACCGACCATTTCTGGTTTCAACGACCTAACCGAAGGCATGTTGCGCGTTCGTAATTGGTAATTAGATCATATTGATAATCAGGTTGCATGTTGCATGTAACCTGATTTTTATGCCTGTAGACCCAATACAATTAGAGACAATTATGTTTAATAAAATTTTAGTGGTCTGTGTAGGTAACATTTGTCGTTCCCCGACTGGAGAGCGAGTTTTACAAAAATTGCTTCCCTACAAAGAAGTGGCCTCTGCCGGCATTGCTACCGAGAAAAGTCGTTTAATCGGTAAACCAGCAGACGACACGGCGATTTTAATTGCCGCTGAAAATGGAATCGATGTTGAAAATCATCAGTCGCAACAAGTTACACCACAGCTTTGTGCCCAGTATGATTTGATATTGGTGATGGAGAAGGGCCATATGGAGGCGCTCACTCAAATATCACCGGAAGCGCGTGGTAAAACCATGCTGTTTGGTCAGTGGATTGGCCAGAAAGACATTCCAGATCCGCACCGTCAAAGCCGTGAAGCGTTTGAATATGCTTATAAGCTGATTGACGAAGCTGCGCAAGCTTGGGTAAAAAAACTGTAGGTTTTAGAATACAGTAGATTTAAATAGACAGCTTTTTAAATGTCATGCTCTAAATGTAGGCGTGGCTAAGCCACCAACAGAATCATATAAAAGAGAAATACGCGGAGCGTATATATCGTCTCTTAAATAGCAATAATTTAGGAAGTAGTAATCTGATGACAACAAAACCATCTCAGCAATCACACACAGATAACTCTGATGAGATAGATTTAGGAAAACTGCTTGGCATATTATTAGATGCTAAATGGCTAATCATGCTCACCACATTTGCTTTTGCTGTGTTTGGTATTGCGTTTGCCCTGCTTTCAACACCGATATACAAAGCCGATGCTCTGATCCAAATTGAAGAGAAGAGCTCTGGCGGCATTTCATCGATGGTCGGTGACATGGGGGAGTTGTTTTCTCAGGAATCTTCTGCGACGACGGAAGTTGAGATCATCAAATCGCGTATGATCTTGGGCGAAACGGTTGATAAATTTAATTTGACCACCGTAACCGCACCGAATTATGCACCTATTGTCGGCAAAGGGTTTGCTCGCTTAATTGGCGACATCAACCACATTGTGGTGAGCCGTTTTACCTTGCCAAGCTATGCGAGCGTATATGCACACACGATTCAGATCGTCGATGCCGAACAAGGCACTTACCAATTGGTACGTGACGATGAGCGCGTTATCTTGAAAGGTAAAGTGGGTGAACTAGCAACCTCCGATGACTACAGCTTATTTGTAGCAGGTTTTGAATCCCATAACGGTTTTGAATTCTCGATTGGTCAACGCAGCCGACTAGAAGCGATCGAATGGTTGAAATCTTCCTTGTCTCTATCAGAGCAAGGTAAGCAAACTGGTATTTTGAAGTTGAGCTTTGAAGGTGAAAACAAACAACAGATTTCTGAAATACTTAACCACATTAGCCAGATCTACTTCTTACAAAATGTGAAGCGTAATTCAGCGGAAGCAGAGAAGAGCCTATCATTCTTAGAAAGCCATCTTCCAGGTATTAAGCATGAACTAACAGGCTACGAAGACTCGCTGAACAATTACCGTCAAGAAAATGAATCTATTGACTTAGGCTTAGAAGCACAATCTACTTTAAAAGTAATGGTAGAGCTTGAAGCGCAGCTAAATGAGCTTACCTTTAAAGAAAGCGAGATTAGCCAACGATTTACGAAAGATCATCCAGCGTATAAATCCCTGCTTGATAAACGTAAAACACTGTTGAATGAAAAAGAACGTTTAAACAAGCAAGTACAAAAGCTACCAAAAACCCAGCGTGAAGTACTGCGTATGACTCGAGATGTCGAAGTTAGTCAACAGATTTATATCCAACTGTTAAATAAAGTTCAAGAATTGAGCATTGTTAAAGCCGGCACGGTTGGAAATGTCAGAATTTTAGACGATGCTCAAGTGTATGCTAGTGCAGTTAAACCGAAGAAACCTGTGATAGTATTAATTGCCACTTTTTTGGGCTGTTTTAGCAGCATCATTTTTGTATTCATTAGATCTTTATTGCATCGTGGTATAGAGCGAGCGGAAGATATTGAACGAATTGGCCTTCCTGTTTACGCCGTTGTCCCAAAATCTGATTTACAGCTCGAATTAACTAACCGTTTCCAGTCGAAGAAAAAAACTTTTCAAGGGACTCAAGCACTGCTTGCTGAGTCTAATCCTGCGGATCTTTCTGTAGAAGCATTACGTTCACTTCGTACTAGCTTACATTTTGCGATGCTTGAAGCGAAAAATAATATATTGATGATTTCTGGTCCAGCACCTGGTATCGGTAAATCTTTCGTTTCAACTAATTTTGCGGCTGTTGCTGCTAAAACGGGTCAAAAGGTTCTTCTGATTGACGCTGATATGCGTAAAGGTTATTTACAACAAAGTTTTGGTATTGGCTGGAAAAATGGGCTTTCTGATGTTTTAAGTGGCAAGTTAGGCTTTCCTGAATCAATAAAAAAAACGGCAGTAGAAAATCTTGATATAATCACTCGCGGTCAAGTGCCCCCTAACCCATCAGAGTTACTGATGCATACACGCTTTGCTGAATTGATGGAGTGGGCATCGAGTGAATATGACCTGATTATTGTCGACACCCCACCTGTACTAGCAGTAACTGACCCCAGTATTGTTGGTGCTTTTGCAGGTACTACATTAATGGTAGCTCGTTTTGCTCTAAACACTACTAAAGAAATAGAAGTTGCTCGTAACCGCTTTGAGCAGTCAGGTATTGAAGTGAAAGGTGTTATTTTTAATGCCGTTGAAAAGAAAGCTTCAAGTTCTTATGGTTATGGTTATTACAACTATGCGTATTCAAGCGATAACAAATAGAACTGTACCGACTCTTACTACTGGGTGACAGCATGCTAGAAAGTAGAGTATTGTACAGCGGATTATGTTATGTCCTAGTGAAGTGAACGTACAGGCTATAAAAGCTTTATGAAAGACGTATCGGTCAAAAGATTATTAATAATTAGGTTTAATGACTTATGAATTTGTCAGTAGAAAATGCAAGAATTGCAATCATTGGTTTAGGTTATGTTGGGCTTCCACTTGCTGTAGAGTTTGGAAAGAAATTTGCAACGGTAGGCTTCGATATAAACGAAACTCGGATTCAAGAGCTATCTTTGGGGAGTGATAGTACTCTAGAGTGTAGCGAGCAAGAACTAGCGGAGTCTAGAAACTTAACTTATACATCCTCTATCGATGACCTACAACACTGTAATGTGTTTATTGTTACAGTTCCAACTCCGATTGATGAGCATAAACAGCCTGATTTAACTCCATTAATAAAAGCGTCTGAAGCGCTTGGGGCAGTTATAGATAAAGGTGATGTGATTGTTTATGAGTCAACGGTTTATCCTGGTGCGACTGAAGAAACTTGTATTCCTGTTGTAGAAGCTGCTTCAGGTTTAGCCTTTAACAAAGATTTTTTTGCGGGATATTCTCCAGAGCGTATCAATCCTGGAGATAAAGAGCATCGTGTTACAAATATCCTCAAGGTGACTAGTGGCTCGAATGAAGAAGTAGCAGACTTTGTTGACTTGTTGTACAAGTCAATCATAGAGGCTGGTACGCATAAAGCGTCAAGCATCAAAGTAGCTGAAGCCGCTAAAGTGATTGAAAACACTCAGCGAGATGTGAACATTGCTCTTATCAATGAGCTATCTATCATTTTTGGTAAGTTAGGGATTGATACCTTAGAAGTTCTAGAAGCTGCAGGGACAAAATGGAACTTCTTACCGTTCCGTCCTGGCTTAGTTGGCGGTCACTGTATTGGTGTTGATCCATATTATCTAACACACAAGGCTCAAGCTGTCGGATACCACCCTGAAATGATACTTGCCGGGCGTCGTTTGAATGACAACATGGCTAAATATGTTGTTTCAGAATTGGTAAAAAGTATGCTGAAAAAAAGAATTCATGTTGAGGGGGCTAATGTGTTAGTGATGGGCCTTACTTTCAAAGAAAATTGCCCAGATTTGCGTAATACTAAGGTTGTTGATATTGTCTCTGAGCTAAAAGACTATAACATTAATGTTGATATAACAGATCCATGGTGCTCAAATGCAGAGGCTCAATCTGAATACGGTTTGTGTTTGACCAATGAACCAGCGAAAGGCCAGTACGACGCAATTATTATGGCTGTAGGGCATAACGAGTTCAAAAACCTAGGTGCGGAAGCTATTCACAGCTTAGGCAAAGAGACTCACGTACTCTACGACTTGAAATACATCTTAGATAAATCAGATGTAGATATGCGCTTATAATTACAATTCAATAGGTATCAGGTAAATCACATAATGTGAGTTCTGATACCTAGTTACAGGTAAATCATGACTAAATTTGAACAAATCAAGCGTGAACTGCTTGCTGAGCCCAAAACTTGGCTAGTAACAGGCGTTGCTGGCTTCATTGGATCAAACTTGTTAGAGACACTCTTAAAACTTAATCAAACAGTAGTAGGTTTAGATAACTTTGCAACTGGCTTTCAACAAAATCTGGATGAAGTCCAAGGGCTTGTTTCTGATAGTCAATGGAAACAATTCACCTTTATCGAAGGAGACATTCGCAGTTATTCTGATTGTCAATTAGCTGTTAAGGGGGTTGATTACGTGTTGCACCAAGCCGCATTAGGGAGTGTTCCTCGTTCTATTGCTGATCCTCTTACTACGAATTCATCAAATATCTCTGGCTTTATCAATATGTTGACTGCGGCGAAAGAAGAGCAGGTAAGTAGCTTTACTTATGCTGCTAGCAGTTCTACGTATGGCGATCATCCTGCCTTGCCAAAGATTGAAGATAACATAGGCAAGCCGTTATCTCCTTATGCCGTAACTAAGCTTGTAAATGAGCTTTATGCAGAGGTTTATGCAAGAACATATGGCTTTAAATCTGTAGGCTTACGTTACTTCAATGTCTTCGGTAAAAGACAGACTCCAAATGGTGCTTATGCGGCGGTCATCCCCAAATGGACATCTTCAATTATTGAAGATGAAGATGTATATATTAATGGGGATGGTGAGACGAGTAGGGATTTTTGCTATATAGCTAATACAGTCCAAATTAATATATTAGCAGCGACTTGCAATGAAGCTGCTAAAAATAATGTATATAACGTCGCGGTTGGAGATCGAACTACATTAAATGATTTATATGAAGAAATTAAAGTTCAATTAAACAATAATGGTATTTCTACTGAAAAATCCCCTTTCTATCAAGGGTTTAGGGCTGGAGATGTGCGTCATTCGCAAGCTGATGTATCAAAAGCTAAAGTCTTATTAGGGTATGAGCCACAGTACAATATAACCGATGGGATTAAAGAAGCGATGTCTTGGTATGTCAAAACACTCAAGCAAGGGGTGTGATTAATTGTGTTGTGCTTCAATGATATTCTCTTGTAAGTTCATACTATGAGCAAAAAACTAATTGGCAACGGATTTATATATTTGTTTACAAATATATTTAACGCGGCAATACCATTTCTTCTTCTTCCGATATTGACAAGAGTTCTAACTCCTGAAGATTATGGTTTAGTCACGATGTTTACGTTGTCAGTATCAATATTAGGAACATTTATTGGGCTTAGTGTACATGGTGCAATAAGTGTGAAATATTTTCAAATATCTGAGGAGGAACTGTCTGAATATGTAGCATCATCACTGCTGATACTTATTGTTAGTTGTTTGTTAGTCTTATTTATAGTTTGGAATGTCGACTTCGTTAGTGACTATACACTATTACCAAAAACTTGGTTGATAATAGCCTGTTTTACTGCAATGTCACAGTTTATTGTAAATATTAAATTGGCATTATGGCAAGTTAAGAAAGAAGCAATTAAATTTGCACTATTTAAGATATCATTAACATTATTAAACGCGACTTTATCAGTTTTCTTCTTGTTCTTTTTATTGAAAAGTTGGGAAAGTCGTACCCTAGGTATTTCAGTATCCATTTCATTGTTTTCTATTATCGCGTTATTATACCTTTACCTTAATGGTAATTTAACTATTAGAATAAAACAAAAACACTTATTGGAAATCTTAAGGTTTGGAGTGCCTTTACTTCCTCATGCTGTTGGTGCATTTGCGATTTCAATGGTGGATAGGCTTATTGTTGCCAATATTTTAGGTGATAAGTCTGTGGGGGTTTATATGGTAGGTCTGCAAGTAGCAATGGTGATGGCTATATTATCTGATGCATTTTCAAAAGTTTATTCACCTTGGTTGTACGAAAAGTTAAAAGAGAAAACTGAATTAGCATACCTTATGATTACAAGTTCTACTTATATTATATGTTTGTTTTTTTCTATGATGATTTTCCCAGTATATTTTGTTTTGAAGTTTCTACTTCCTTATATAGTAGGCTCTGAATTTTATTCAGCTGATGAGCTAATTATTTGGTTTGTTATAGGTAATGCATTCACGGGTATGTATCATGCTATTGCAGGCTTATATTTCTTTACTGGAAGAACTGGTTTGTTATCCATGGTTACTTTGTTTTCTGGAACCCTGTCTATATTATTAACCTACTATATGGTTTTACGGTGGGGGATCATAGGAGGGGCGATTTCGTTTGCAATTAGTAACGCATTTATGTTTTTATCTGCTCTTTTTGTATCGTCTTTTATTATAAAGCTTCCTTGGTGTAAATATTACTCTATGTTTGTTTTTTTTAAAGTTAATATAATAAAAAGATGAGAAATATCATAGCGGTTAGTGTTGTGTTTTATTTGTAATGATACACCTTTCAAGGGCGTGTCATTATGGAAGTGCATATGTATTTGTTATATAATAGTAAAGGCTGATGAAGTATCTAGATGAGAATGCCATACTATTTTTACATTTTGGTAAGTAGCTACCAGATATGGCTAGTTAGTGGTTTTTCTGAGACGATATTACGATTTTTTAAAATATAAAGGTGTTTCATGCTAAATAATAAGAGCGTATTGATAACTGGCGGTACTGGTTCATTTGGTAAGCAGTTTATAAAAAGTATTCTGGAGCAGTATGATGATGTTAAGAAAATAATCATTTACTCTCGTGATGAGTTAAAGCAATCTGAAATAAAGTTGCAGTATCCTAGTAAAGATTATCCTCAACTTCGTTTTTTTATCGGTGATGTTCGCGACCAAAACCGTCTCATACAAGCTTGTGAAGGCGTTGATGTCATAATCCACGCTGCTGCAATTAAACAGGTTGATACTGCAGAATATAACCCAACTGAATGCATCCGTACTAATGTCGATGGTGCTGAAAATGTAATCAATGCGGCTTTACAGTGTGGAGTAAAAGATGTTGTTGCTCTTTCTACTGACAAAGCCTGTGCGCCTATTAATTTATATGGTGCAACTAAATTAGCATCGGATAAATTATTTGCTGCAGCTAATAACATTAGGGGCTCTAAAGATATCCGTTTCAGTGTTGTTCGCTATGGTAATGTGATGGGTTCTCGTGGTTCTGTTATCCCATTCTTTATGAAAAAGAAAGAAGAGGGTCTTTTGCCGATCACTCATGAAGAGATGACACGCTTTAATATCTCTCTACAAGACGGTGTAAACATGGTTATGTATGCGTTGGAAAACCACCTCGGTGGTGAAATCTTTATCCCTAAGATCCCATCATACAAAATCCTTGACATAGCAGAAGCGGTAGCGCCAGGCATCGCGACAAAGGTCGTTGGTATTCGTCCTGGTGAAAAGTTGCATGAAGAGATGATTACCGACACAGATTCGTTGAATACTATTGATTTAGGTCGGTATTATGCGATCTTGCCATCAGTATCACTTATTTATAGCGAACAAGAATATATGGGTCACCACAAAGCGGAGAAAGTGCCTTTTGGTTTTAAATACAACTCCGGCACCAATACCGAGTGGGAAACCATTGAAGGCCTGCGTATGCTAATTAAAGAGCATGTTGATCCAAACTTTACATTGTGAGAAATGTCGTGATTCCTTACGGTAAACAAGATATTAGTCAGCAAGACATCGACAGTGTTTTGGATGTTTTGAAATCAGATTTTTTAACGCAGGGGCCTCAGGTCCCAGCTTTTGAGCAAGCATTAATCGGTCATACTGGTGCCAATTACGCTTTAGCTGTGAACAGTGCTACATCAGCTCTTCATATCGCTTGTCTGGCTTTAGGCCTTGGTGAGGACGATTGGCTATGGACTTCACCTGTGACCTTTGTAGCATCAGCAAACTGTGGTTTGTATTGCGGCGCAAAAGTTGATTTTGTCGACATAGACCCAGACACGTACAATATGTGTCCAAAGCGTCTTGAAGCGAAGTTGATTGAGGCCAAAGCCGCGAATAAGCTTCCTAAGGTCGTTGTCCCTGTGCATTTATGTGGTCAACCTTGTGATATGGCTGCCATTGGTAAGCTGTCAAAAGAGTATGGCTTTAAAGTCATTGAAGATGCGTCACATGCGATTGGCGGCCGATATCAAGACCAGCCAATTGGGAATTGCAAATATTCAGATATTACGGTGTTTAGTTTCCACCCAGTAAAAATCGTGACAACTGCTGAAGGTGGTGCTGCTCTTACAAATAGTAAAGAGCTGGCTGACAAGATGGCGCTATTGCGCAGTCATGGTGTGACTCGCGATCCTGAGTTTATGCGTGGGGGGTCTCATGGTGGTTGGTATTATCAGCAAGTCGACCTCGGCTTTAACTACCGTATGACGGAGCTTCAAGCGGCACTAGGTGTAAGCCAAATGCAACGTCTTGATGAGTTTGTGATGGCTCGCCATAAACTTGCTAATGGGTATAACGAAAAGCTCGCTGACCTACCTTTAGTGTTACCTTATCAGCTACCGGATACCTATTCTGGGCTTCATCTTTTCGTGATTCGTTTGCGTTTGGATGAGATTGAGTTAACGCATAACCAAGTGTTTGATGCGCTGCGTGAACGAGGTATTGGGGTCAATCTTCATTACATTCCGGTTCATACTCAGCCTTATTATCAAGATATGGGGTTTGCTGATGGGGATTTTCCTGCGTCAGAGCAATATTACCGCGAGGCGATTTCTTTACCGATGTTCCATGGTATGACGAAAGAGCAGCAAGATACGGTAGTCCAAACTTTGACAGATATCTTGCAGGGACGTTAATGAAAATTGCAATCATTCCTGCGCGTGGTGGCAGTAAGCGGATCCCACGTAAGAACATCAAGGCGTTTCATGGCAAGCCTATGATTGCGTATTCGATTGAAGCTGCAACAGCATCGGGATGTTTTGATAAGGTCATTGTTTCTACTGATGACGTTGAAATAGCCAATGTTGCGAAAGGGTACGGTGCAGAAGTACCGTTTTTACGTCCTGCTGAAATATCCGATGACTATGCGACCACCATGGACGTGATGGCCCATGCCATTCGTTGGTGTGAAAGCGAAGGGTGGTATGTAGAAGCTGTATGCTGTTTGTATGCGACAGCGCCTTTTGTTTTGCCGAGTGATTTGCAACGCGGATATCGCCTATTGGAAAACGACCAACAGGTGCAGTTTGCGTTTAGCGCGACGTCTTTCCCATTTCCAATCCAACGCGCAATTAAACTTGATGAGCATGACTCGGTTACCATGTTTGATCCAGAGCATGAACAAACCAGATCTCAAGATCTGGAGGAAGCTTATCATGATGCAGGTCAGTTTTATTGGGGGCAGACAAATGCCTTCTTAAACAAGCTTTCAATCTTCTCGCCTCACTCTAAAGCGGTGCAACTACCTCGCTCTCGTGTTCAAGATATTGATACGCAAGAAGATTGGGAACTGGCAGAAGCACTTTACTCTGCTTTTAAATTGACTGAAAAATAAAGTTAGAATTGCTATGAAAGTTGTTTTTCGAGTAGATGCTTCCTTATTGATTGGAAGTGGCCATGTCATGCGGTGTTTAGTACTTGCTGACCAGTTGAAGCAAAAAGCGTATGACGTCGTCTTTGCATGCACTCCTTTAGAAGGGGATATGCGGTCGTTTATTCAACAAAGAGGGTTTGGTGTTATCACACTCCCTGCTCCTCAACAAGTGGTTGCTCCTCAACACGATGCCGATTATGTAGCTTGGCTTCAAAAAAGCATTGATCAAGATGCAAGCGACTTTGTTGGGGCGGTAGGCTCTGCGGATCTGGTAGTTACTGACCATTATGCAATCGATGAAAAATGGCAGCGCTCAGTCAAGCAGACAATGAACTGTCGACTGTTGGCCATTGACGACCTTGCCCGCGGTCACTGTGCTGATGTCGTGCTTGATCAAACTTTAGGGCGCGCCGAGTCTGATTATCGTGGAAGTGCTTCAGTCGTGTTGGCAGGAAGTGAATATGCTATGCTGCAACCTGCTTTTGCTAAGAAGCGCGAATTGGCATTATCCCGAAAGCTTACTTCGGAGCCCCCAAAGGTATTGATATCGATGGGAGGAGTTGACGCTCCCAATGCTACTCTCAAGGTGCTAGAGTCTTTAGTGCCTTACGTTCATGCCAATTTTACCGTTCTGCTTTCTCCACGAGCCCCTCATTATAACGAGGTTGCACATTGGTGTGCTGAACAACCCTCTATTACTCATCTGGACTTTGTCTCCGACATGGCGAGTTTAATGTTGGAGCACGATGTTGCGATCGGTGCTCCTGGCACAACCAGCTGGGAGAGAGCTTGTTTGGGGTTACCAAACTTAATTGTTCCTCTGGCGGACAATCAGAAGTTGATTAGTCAGCAGTTAATTGATTGCCAGGCTACCATTAAGGTGGAAGTTGAAGGTATCTCCACCAGACTAGTGAGTGCTTACACTGAATTGATGGAGTGTTGGCATGAGATGAAACAAGCCAATTTAGCATTATGTGATGGCCGTGGTGTTCGCAGAGTCGCGCTCACCATTAATGAGTTACTCACATTGGATAAGACGGCTTTGTCGTTAGTATTGGCTTCGCAAGACGACATCAAGCTAGTTTATGAGTGGCAGTGTAGCCCGAGCACGAGAAAGTATGCATTAAAGTCTGCGCCTCCCTCTTGGGCAGAACATCAAGCTTGGATGTCAAAAAAACTTACCGAAACGTCTGATTATTTTTATATGGTAACGAATCGCTTGGGCCATCGTAAGTTGGGCGTTGTGCGCTTAGACAGAATAAAGGTCGGACATTACCTTGTGTCTATCTTTGTTGAACCTGGGAGTTATGGTCAAGGCGTTGCATCGCAGGCTCTTGAAATGGTTGATGCGATACACCCTGACGTTACTTTGCATGCAACGGTTTTGAAAGCAAACTGTGCTTCTCAACGATTATTCCAAAGAGCAGGTTACCAACAAGTCGATGATGAGACTTACGTTCGACAACCTATTTATTGAGGCAAAATGAAACCATTTATAACCATTGACGGCCGTCAGATCGGCTCAGATTTTCCACCATATATCATTGCTGAATTGTCTGCTAATCATAATGGTGATATCAACCGCGCCTTTCAAATAATGGAAGAGGCGAAAAAAGCCGGTGCAGATGCGATCAAGCTTCAAACCTACACACATGAAACGATTACAATGGAATGTGATTCTGAAGAATTTCAAATTCATGGTGGCTTATGGGATGGTCAAACCTTATATGAACTCTATAAAGGTGCCCATATGCCTTGGGAGTGGCACAAACCGTTGTTTGAAAAAGCTCAAGAGCTCGGTATTACGATATTTAGTTCACCTTTCGACTTTACAGCTGTGGATTTACTGGAAGAGTTAGATGCTCCTGCTTACAAGATTGCATCGTTTGAGGTGATTGACTTACCGCTGATTAAACGTGTAGCACAGACCGGTAAGCCAATGATTATCTCTACAGGGATGGCGAATGAAAAAGAAATTGCAGAAGCCATTAAGACTGCGAAAGATAACGGTTGCCAAGAGTTAGTTGTTTTGCACTGTGTTAGTGGTTATCCGGCACCTGCTGAACAATACAACTTAAGAACTATTACTGATATTGCACAGCGCTTTGATGTGCTCTCTGGTCTTTCTGATCACACAATAGATAATGCTACGGCAGTGGCATCGATTGCCTTGGGCTCTTGCTTGATAGAGAAGCATGTGACTATGGACAGAAATGGTGGAGGAGCTGATGATAGCTTCTCTCTTGAACCCGCAGAGTTAAAAGCTCTTTGCCAAGACACTAAAACAGCATGGCAAGCACTAGGTAATGTTAACTACGAAAGAACAGAAGCGGAAAAAGGTAATGTGAAGTTCCGTCGGTCTTTATATGTAGTAGAAGATATAAAAGCTGGCGAGGAGTTAACTGCAGTTAACGTTCGTAGTATTCGTCCTGGTTTTGGTTTGGCGCCGAAGCATTACGAGGCCGTAATGGGTAAAAAGGTGACGCAAGACCTTTCCCGTGGTACGGCACTGGCGTTTGGTATGATAGAGATAGATTGATAATGAAATACTGCAAAAAGTGTTTAACGACGGACCTTCGTCCTAACGCTTCCTTGTCGGATGGCGTGTGTATCGCGTGTCGTTATTCTGAATCAGAGAGTGACGATAATGTCAGCTTGAAGCTGAAACTGCTCAAGGATAAGATTCAACAAAGTCGTCAGAAGCAGAGAAATAAAGGTGCCTATGACTGCATCGTTGGTGTGAGTGGTGGCAAAGACAGTACTCGTCAAGCTCACTGGGTTCGCGACCGCTTAGGGCTACGACCGTTACTGGTGTGCTGTGCTTACCCGCCTAAGCAGATGTCCGAAATCGGCGCTCGCAACCTGACTAACTTAATTGAGATGGGGTTCGATGTCATAGCCGCTACGCCTGCACCGCAGACTGCAGCGCAGTTAGCTTTGGAGTCGTTTAAGCAGTTCGGTAATGTTTGTAAGTCGACAGAGATGTCATTGTTTTCTACAGTGCCACGTTTGGCGATAGAGCTTGGGGTGAATACCATTTTTTGGGGTGAAAACCCTGCGCTGCAAGTTGGTGATGCGGCGGTTGAAGGCTTTGATGAGTTTGATGGTAATAATTTGCGTCGATTGAATACTTTGACGGCGGGTGGTACCGATTGGCTGAAAGCCGCGGTCGCCTCTCCGTATCTGGCTGAGCATTATTTATACCCTAATGAGATAGAGTTTGAGCGTAAGCAAATCAACATTTTCTATCTTGGTCCTGCATGGGATGATTGGAGTAATGATGACAACTCTGCTTATGCATCGCTGCAAGGTTTAACACTTCGACCGGGTGAGGAGCTGGAGACAGGGGACCTGTCAAACGCGTCCATGTTGGATGAAGAGTTTACGAACATCAATATGATGTTGAAATACTATAAATTTGGTTTTGGCAGAGCAACCGATGCGGTGAATGAACAAATTCGCGCGGGTAAACTCACTCGAGAGCAAGGGATTGAAATCGCAGAAAAGTACGATGGCCTTTGTTCAGACCGCATCATTCAAAGTTACTCAGATTATGTGGGTATAACAGTGGATGAGTTCTGGAACATTGCGAATCATTGGATAAATCTCACCATTTTTGAGATTAGACCGGGTCAGCGTCCAGTGAGAAAATTCAGTGTGGGAGTGGATTATGAAGGTTGATATTCTTGATATCGGTAGTGGTAACATTCGCTCGGTAAGAAACTGGATAGAGAAATCTCATGTATCTACTCGAATTGTGACTTGCCCTGAAGACATTCAATCCGAGATGCTTGTTTTACCTGGCGTCGGCTCGGCGGGCTCATACATGCAACGTATGAAAGCGGGGCATTTTGATAAAGCGGTGAAAGAGCATGTCAAGCAAGGTCGTCGTTTGATGGGGATCTGTCTTGGTTTTCAGTTAATGATGGAGCACTCTGAAGAGGATGGTCATGTTGAAGGGCTGGGCTTGCTAAGCGGGCATGTCGAGCGCCTGCCTAGTGCAATCTCTCATAATGGTTGGGAGTCGCTCTCTTTTCATCGACATGAGATGAACGGTCAACGTTTTGGAAGCCGCCATCAGTTGACTCAGAAGCGTATTTTTGATGGACGCGTTTTTTATAATCATGAGTACGGTGTTTTCAGTCAAGACGATGCCGTCTTTGCTCTTCCAGTGAGTCATGCTCTGGAACAATATAGCGGACTGTTGGTGAAAGATAACATCATCGGTATTCAGTTCCATCCTGAGAAAAGTCAGGTGTCAGGAACGGACTTAATCAATATGATTCTTTAGGGAGATACGATGCGAGTCGGCTCTACAGTTTTATTGCACAACCAACAATGTGTGCAGTCTTATCAATGGACTACCCTACGCCCTTTAGGTGACTTACAAGGAGTATTGGACTCACTAGAAGAGTACCAATGTGACGAAGTCGCTATTATTCGCCCCGTGAGAGCGTGCGATACGTTGGCGAAATTTGAAGAAGACATTCAGGTGTTACACCGCTTGAAAACCATGACGCCTATCAGTTTTGGAGGGGGGATACGAACGGTGGAGCATTTAGCGTTGTTGAATGACTTGCCGGTTGAGCGGTTGGTGTTTTCCTCTGCATTCCTGTCGAAAGAGCGTGAATTGCTTGAAACGGCTAAAGACCTCTTTGGTCACCAAGCTATTCAATGCTTACTCCCGATTCAGAATAGTGAGGGAAGTATGCAAGTCTATTGTTCTGAAAAGGCGATGTTTATTCCATTGAGTGACGTTGATTTCGACTTCATTCAGGCGTACGCCAACGAGGTCATCTTGTTGGATGTGATGAATGAAGGGGCGAATAACCAATTTGATTTTGAACTGCTGAAACACGTTCCACTGAGCCATCGCAAATTGATTGTCAGTGGTGGAGTTGGGTTTGAATCCGTCAAGTCAGCACACAAGCAAGAGCTTGCTTCTGTGTTGGTTGATAACAAAGTCCTACATAAAGAATATTCAATTACGAGTTATAAACATGCTGTCAAGATGTCCTAAATGTCATTATCCAACAAAGCATCCATTTGGTTTGATTGTTTCTGAGCAAGAGTGCTCGGGTTGCTTCACCCATAAAGAAAAAGATCAAATAGATTGGGGTGTCAAAGCTGGTGAGCTTGAACTGACTCTGAATCGATTTAAAAAACAGAGCAGACAATACGATTGTGTTGTCCCAGTTGTTGGTGATGCGGAAGATTACTACACCTTGAGTAAGGTATTAGAGTTAGGACTGTCTCCACTTGTCGTGTGTGTGAATGACTACTTTAAGAACGATATTGGTTGGCATAACCTACATAACTTGATCACACACTTTGATGTGGACTCATTTGTATTTAACCCAGATATGCGGGTATACAAAGATCTGGTGAGAACCTCATTGCGAAAGTATGATCATATGATGCTACCTTTTCTTCAATTGCATACATCTTTCCCCGTACACGTTGCGTATGAAAGAAAGATCCCACTTATTGTCTGGGGGCAAAATCAAGCGGTGGAGCAAGTGGGTAAGTTCTCACACCATGATGCAGCTGAAATGAGTCGTTGGAGCCGTCGAGAGCATGACTTATTTAATGTCGAGGTTGAGCATTTAATAGGTAATGGTGCTCAAGTTGATGAGCGTGAGCTTAACTACTATCGATACCCAAATACTCAGGCTTTATCGCGTCGAGGGGGACAAGGGTTATATCTAAGTAACTACATGCGCTGGGACCCACTTGCTCAAAACCAAGCGATGACTCAGCACGGGTTCGTGCCAGAAGTAAACTCATCTTCATTTGATGTGTATGAGCGAGCGGGCAGCTCGGTGTACTATCACCTGCATGACTTACTTAAATTGAAGAGAGTGGGTTATCGTAAGGTGAATGATCATGTGGCAAGGGAGATTCGTCACGGTCGTTTAACGAGTGAGGAAGGTCGCACAGTGTTGGAAGGGTATAATCAAGCCCCGGTTCATGTGAAGCCATTTTTTGATTGGTTGGGTGTCAGTAAGAGTGGCTACGACTGGTTTAAGATGCATCGCCTCAAACCAGTTCAAGCGCTTGTTACTGAAAGTCGCTGTGACGTTGACATTATAGTGAAGTTGCCAAGAGCTGTGAGAGATTTATTATTACCGACAAAAACAGCACGAGAGCACCATGTTGTTTTTGGGAAAGGTATATCTATCTGATATTGAATGTTTTAATTGCAGTTTGGGATGTGTGAATGAAAATTAGAAAATCGCAGATTTATCAACTTGAAGCCCCTAAAGAGCTAAAAGTTATAGATAGGGAACTCTCGATCGAAAGTGGCGATCAAGTGTTAGCTGAAAGTATTTATAGCGCTGTATCTCCAGGTACAGAGCTGTCAGCATGGGTGGGAAAGCCTCCTTTGCGTCCAGGTAAGATATACCCACGAGTGCAAGGCTACTGTAATTTGGCTCGAGTTGTTTCTATTGGTAATCAGGTTAAAAATACTAAAATAGGCGACTGGATTCTTACTCATCAGTCTCACCGAACTAAATTCTGTATTTCTGAGAGTGAGATACTAGTTTCATTTGATAACTTAACGGATGTTGAAGCAAAAAAAGTTGTAAACACTTATTTGTATCACTTAGGCTACTCTTCATTACTTAAAGCAAAATTTTTCCCAGGACACAAGGTGGGAATTATTGGTTTTGGTGCTTTAGGCTATACAACGGCTGCTTTGGTTGCTGCATTTGGTGGGGCGCCAGTTTTAATCACTAGCGATCCTAAACGTGTATCTATATTTAATGACTCATGTGTTTCTGCATTGTCAAAAGAAAGAGCACGAAGTAATGATGAACAAGATTCGTTCGATATAATTATCAATACATCCGATAGTTGGGACGATTATTTAATTGGATTAAAGCTGCTACGGTTAGGTGGAGTTTGTGTGCTATTAGGCTTCCCTGGTCGAGGTGAGCATCTACCAAGCTTTAACCCTTTAGATTCTCGCTACCTTTACGATAAGCAGTTGAATATAAAGTATGCAGGTCATGTTTGTGAAAGTGATTGTCTTCCTATAGATGTCAGGTTTACGCTGAAGAGGAATATGGAATATATATCGGATATGATTTTGAGTAATAGAATTGAAACAGCAGCTCTTGATTCTTATGTAGAGAATTGGACGGAATTAGAACAAGTATATACTCATTTAAATAATAGAACTGTCCCATCTCTAGGGGGAATTTTAAAGTGGTAGCAAAGTGCGCAGTGATTGGTTGTGGAAGAATGGGGGCTCAAAAATCTGAGCGACTAGAAGGCATTGTTCCTTCTGGGTGGTTACCAATATCACATGCGGAATCAATAGAACAAACTGATATTATGAGCTTGGTTGCGCTTTCTGATAATGATGAAAATAGACTTACTGAAGTTTCAAGTGACTATGATGTAGATGAAAAATATCTAGACTATGAAAAACTGTTAAAAGACGTTCAGCTAGATATTGTTACAGTTGCAACTAGAACGCCGATGAAGTTTGATATTATTAAAAGTTCAATTTTAAAAGGTGTAAGGGGGATCTATGTTGAGAAACCACTTTCAAACAGTTTGAGAAAGACGGTTGAGCTTTTAGAGCTTGCAGATAGCCATAGGTGTTTTTTATCATATGGCGTAAATCGAAGATTTCATTACGTATACAGAAAAGCAAAAGAGTTGTTGGCTGAGGATGCTATCGGTAAGTTAATAGAAGTTAGCGTTGAATTTGGATGTTCACCATTGCTTTGGACTCACCCTCATAGTATGGACATGCTTACGTACTTCGGTGGAACTCCTATTAGTGTTAGAGCTGATTTAGACTCAAACACTTTTAACCTTATTAGTGATAACATCGTAGACTCTGATCCATTAATCCTAAGTGCTCAAATTGTATTTGAGGGTGGGGTACGAGGTTCAATAAGTTGTGGTGAAGGAGGTGTTGTTCGATTGCTAGGCTCTAATGGTACAATGATCATCCATGGTGATGGTGCGTGTATCCAAATGTCTACTAAATCAGAATCTCATTCTCCATATTTTCATGATCAAAAGTTTATAACACCTCAAGCGCCTAAAGGGGCAACTAAAGTTGCTTTCGAAGAATTAGCAAAGGTTGTACAGGGGAATATATCAGAAGAAGAGTTTATCGACAAAATATCGCCTAATGATATCTTGCATGGACAACAGTTACTATTGGGATGTGCTTGGTCACACTTAAATTCTAATAAATACATTGATATTGATACTATTCCTAGTGATCTAATTGTTACTGGTAAAAACGGGCAATACTTCGCATAAGTTACAGAGTATGAAGAAATTTATAAACGCAATAAAGACGATTCGTAGTGCTATTCTTGTAAAAGATGAAAAACCAGATTATATATCAGAAAATTCAATCCTGTTCGGCTGTCATGATGTTAACCGTTCTATGAAAGAAAATGGAAATTTTTATTCTCCAATTTTAGAGGGGGTTAAATCATTACTAATTGGTAAGTATGATTTTGTAAATATATCACATCCGTTTGCTATACTATCGAGCGGTAAAGTAAAGGGAGGAAGCATAACTTTAAACTATAAGTTCTTAGCTATGCGAGTTAAATTGTTTTTTAGCTCTATATTAGGTTTGAAGAATTATGATTATTATCGAACGGAATTAGAACTCCAAATATATAGTGATTTACTGGAAAAAATAAACCCATTGATGATAATTTCGATTCAACCGCCACTTGGACTGTGTAAAGCTGCGCGTTTGAGAGGAATAAAAGTGGTTGAACTAATGCACTTTAATAATATAAGTTCACATGATGATATCTTTACAAAGCATTTCTCTCTTCCTGATGAGTTATTACCCAATGTTATTCTGAGTTTTGATCAATGTAGTTATAAGACTGTTTCGGGTCTGTGTGAAGGTCGTGATATAATATCTTATCAAACTGAAGATGCTTGGTATAATCATTTGATGTTTAATAAAGATAAAGATAAAGATAAAGATAAAAATGAATTAAAGTCGATAATCGACGATTTTGACAAAGTTATTCTAGTATCGCTTCAGTGGGGCTATGATGGTGAAAGAGACCGGTTATCAAATATAATACCCAACGGTATAGTTCATCCTGCTATTGAAGATCTAATTCAAGAATCTAATAAGGATACTTTATTTTTAATTCGTCTACATCCAATTCAGATATTAAGACCTTGGTATAGACACCATGTGGAACATGTCCGAGCATTAGCAAAAAAACATAAAAATGTTGAATTTGAAATGTCAAGTGATTTACCACTGCATTATATACTTGATGACGTTGATGTACATTTGACTATGTCTAGCAGTTGTGTAGGTGAAGCTGCGATAGCAAAAGTTCCTTCTCTTTTACTATGTCCATCTTTAAAGCTCGGAAATGAAAACTATGGACTTTTTAGAGAGCTTGAGTCTGAAGGGTATGTTACCTTTGGTGAGTTGAATAAAAAGTATATACAGAAGTGGGTTAATATATCGTGTAAACAAGCTTCAAAAGATATTTACAATGTAGAAGAAGTTCGAAACTCATTGAAAGCATTTTATTTTGATTTAATAGAAAATAAAGATTAAAACAAGCCTTAAGGTTAAAGTAAATGAAAAAATATATAGTCATGGTTTCAGGTGGAATTGGAGGAGCCGAGAAACGATTTTTTGATATTTTTAAAGGGTTAGTTACATATGATAAAGAAATATATCTAGTCCTACCAAGTTGCCTGTTTAACTTGATATCGGAAAGCGAAGATGTCCAGCCTTATCTTTGCAATATTGTAATAGTGGACATGCCTGCGTGGTCTCCAATACGCTTTGCCTGGAGATTTTATAACGATGTTCTTAAAGTAGCTAAGAACGAAGATGTTTTCCACTATCCTTTAAGCCCTCTTTTTTTTCTACACCTTTTCGGAGGTAAAAAATTCACAATTTCATATTGTGATTGTTACAAGCCTCCTAAATTAAGTACTAATAATAAAAATTCGACACTACAATATATTGCCAGTTTTTTCTCAAGTAAAATTGACATTTTGAGTCCAGATGTTTTTTCTCTTGTAAAAGATAAGAATCCTTATCTTAAAGAAAAAATATCACTGACTCCTGGGGGGACATATATTTATCCAACTGAAAATAGAAATGAAGAAAAAGAACGAAAGTTAGTTTTTCTATCTAGATTGGAGCCTAATAAAGGAGTTGAGGTGCTATTCTCATTATTGCCTAAAATTAATGAGCAATTGAGCTTGGAGGCTTCAGTGCGATTTGAAATTTATGGCTTAGGGAGTCTATCTGATTTTGTAACGGAGCAAGTAGAGATACTGAGGCTTAAGGGAATAAATATAGACTATTTGGGTTATGGTGACCCTAAGAAAGTTCTTCCAACTGCTTGGGTTGTTTTTTCTTTACAAGAAGTGACGAACTACCCCTCAAGAGTTGTAGCAGAGTCGCTATTAGAAGGGTGCGAGGTTATTATTTTAGATACTGGTGATAGTCGAAGGTTTGGTGACAAAAAAGGAATAAGTTATTTGGATGAAAAATTAGAGAACATAGAAGAAATTGTTAACAATATTATCGAAAGATCTACTTATAATAATATTGACATTGTCAATGTTATAAAAAATGAAGCCCGATGCTCATTTAGTTCGAGTCAATATATCAGTTACTTCTATACATTACTAGGCGGTAAATAAGGTGAATGTTGGTAAATCAAATTCATTGATCCTGTGTGTCATTTCTTTTTTTATTGTTAGCTCGATTATAGTGTTTTTTTCAGAATCGATTCAAGCGATGCATGCTGCTGATTATGGAAGTGCCTATTGGTTTGCTAGTGACCCTGGTGTTTATTATAAAATATTTTTACTGCGTGATGGTTCAACCATGACAACTGAGTCATTAATTTACTCATTTATGGTTGGTGTGCCGGTTTTAATGCTACTGCTAACTGATGGTCAAGTTTCACCTATTCTTATTTTTTCTTGTATGATCTTCTTTTTTTCTCTTTATTCATCTATGAAATATTTAGAAAGAAATAGGATTTTATTTTTCTTTGGGATTGTTCTGATTCCATATGTTGCATTAGGATTTTTTGCTTTAAATAAAGAGATATTTGTAGTGTCGTCAACTCTATTTTTTTTGACGTACTATAAAAGTAATAATATTAAATATTTATTATATTGCTTTTTTTTCCTGTTTTTTGCTCGTTATTACATGCTGTTTGTGTTTGTTTTTTGTTTATTTATTTTCCCTCCCGGAACTGGTAAAGTTCGTTGGGTTTTTTTGTTATTGACTTTATTTTTAGTTTCATTGCTCTCGCCCTTTGTTTTAACCGGAGGGGCCTTAATGTCCTACTCTAGTGATGCAGCTGTTGGTGATAGTGGTTTTGTTTCTTTAACATTTTCAAATTTGATTAGAAACTATATGTACTTTGTGGCATACATACCTAAGTATATTATGTTGATATTGTCGAGGTTTTGGACTGTTATTGTGTCGGGAATCCATGCAGATGCTAAAGCTAATTTATTAGGGTTTCTGTTTTCATTGTATACAATATTGGTTTTAATTTTGGTTGTTTTTAAAGTACATAACAAAAAGAGTGACTCATACCCATACCTAATGATGGCGATATTTTCCCCACTTCCAATTATGTTTAACGATATATTTCATTGGCGTTATTATATCTTTACAATTCCGGTTTTTATTTTTTATTTAAACCAAAGGAAAATTAATAATAGTGAAAAAAGACATTAAGTTTTCTTATCATCGAGAGATAAAGTATGTGCGGTATAGCAGGTTTTTATAGTAAGAATATCCCTTCAACATCCAGTTATGATGTTTTACGTAAGATGGGTAATCAAATAGAATCAAGAGGCCCAGATAGTTCAGGAGAATGGCTAAATTCAGAAGAAAAAGTTGGTTTCGCTCATAGAAGACTGGCTATTTTAGATATAAGTGAGTCTGGGTCACAACCAATGACTTCTCAGTCAAAAAATTTCACTATTGTATTTAACGGTGAAATATATAACCATCTAGAGTTAAGGGCTTTAGTGGAAAAAGAGCGTAAAAATTTTGAGTGGATAGGTTTCTCTGATACAGAAACAATTTTAGCTTGTCTGGACGTGTGGGGTGTAACAAGGACTCTTAGTAAGTTGGTTGGTATGTTTGCTTTCGCTGTCTGGGATGAAGATTTAAGAAAGTTAACTTTATGTAGAGACCGTATGGGAGAGAAACCTCTTTACTATGGCTGGCAACAAGATGAGTTTTTGTTTGGCTCAGAGCTTAAAGCACTTAAGGCTCACCCAAAGTTTGTCGGTGAAATCGATAGAAGGTCTTTAGCACTTTTACTTCGTTATTCTTATATTCCATCGCCAAATTCAATCTATCTAGGTATATCTAAATTAAGTCCAGGACATTATTTAGAGGTAGATTTAGAAAAAAACACATGCAACGAGTATAAATATGAAAACGCTGAAGACCTAATTCTTTCAGGGAAGCATAACTCATTTAATGGTACTGAACAAGAAGCTCTAGAGAAGCTAGAAGGTCTCTTGAAAAAAGCAGTAAAAAGTCAAATGCTCTCAGATGTTTCAATCGGAGCATTTCTTTCTGGAGGGGTTGACTCTTCTTTGGTGGTTTCCTTGATGCAATCTCAGTCAGAGACTCCGATAAAGACTTTTTCAATAGGGTTTCAAAATGAGGCTTATGATGAGGCTGTTTATGCGAAAAAGATTGCTGAGCATCTAGGTACAGAACATACGGAGGTGTATGTAAAGCCAGAAGATGCATTAAATGTTATTTCACTTTTACCTCAGCTATTCGATGAGCCTTTTGCTGATTCTTCTCAAATACCAACCTATCTGGTATCAAAAATTGCCAGCCAACACGTAACTGTTGCGTTGTCTGGAGATGCAGGAGATGAAGTATTTTGTGGTTATAATCGTTATATTGTGACTGACAAAACTTGGAGGTCGCTTGCTAGATTACCTTTAAGTGTAAGGGCAATATTGTCTAAATTGATAACACTTTTACCTATGAAATATTGGGATGCACTTAACAAGGCTTTGCCTTTTAAGCACCAAATGTCCCGATTTGGTGAAAAAATGCACAAAGGTGCTGCGGTATTAACCTCTAATTCTCTCAATGATCTTTATACGAACTTGGTTTCGAATTGGCGCGAGCCAGAAAGTGTCGTTTTAGGAGTAGACAAGAGACATGTTTCCTCCATTAAAGAAGGTGCAAGTAGGCGCTTGTCAAGCGATATTGAACATATGATGCTCTTAGACACGCTCTGTTATTTACCTGACGATATATTAGCTAAGGTTGATCGTGCTGCAATGGGAGTATCTTTGGAAACTAGAGTTCCTTTCCTCGATCGTGATCTTGTTAGATTCGCTTGGTCTTTACCTTTAAACCAAAAAATTAGAGATGGTGTAGCCAAGTGGTGTCTTAAAAAAATACTGTATAAATACGTTCCCAAAGAATTAATTGAGCGCCCTAAAATGGGGTTTAGTATTCCTTTGGCGGAGTGGTTACGTGGTCCGCTCAAACCTTGGGCTGAAGAGCTATTAGATTGTGATAAAATGAAGACTCAAGGATATCTTGACTCTTCCGTTATTAGAGAACTCTGGCTAGAACATTTATCTGGCCGTAGCGACAAACATTCTCAATTATGGCCGGTTCTTATGTTTCAGCAATGGTTAGAACATAATGAGATAAGTTGAAAACTTCTCGTTGAGAAAATCTTTAAAAGCTCACACAAACATACTTGTTATATTTGTGTGAGTGTATGAAATTAATTTAATTAAGGTATTAATGATGTCAAATAGGACTATCGATTCAGATTTATTAAAGAAAATATTGGGTGTTGATGTATCCCCTGCTTCTTTTTCTGCTATCGGCGACATTCATTCAAATCATTCAAATAATTTGTTGACCTATTTGAAAGAGAAGAAATACATTGAAGTTGTATTAAATAATAAATTTATTCGGGGTGTCATATGTACCCAAGAAGTAGCGAGTTTGTTACCGGATAGAATTATTAAGGTTATTCATGATGATCCAAACTATGCTTTTTTCTCTATTGTTGATTATTTCGGTAATAGTAATGTAGGAGACTTTGACAGTGTTATCAGATCTCCAATTGAGTATTCTAATATAACGATTAGTAACAAAAATGTACAAATTGGTGAAAACGTTATTATTGAACCAAACGTAACAATACATTCCGGAGTTGTAATAGAAAATAATGTTATTTTAAGAAGTGGTTGTGTAATTGGTTTAGATACATTTCAACACCAAAAGACGTCTAAAGGAATTATTAGTCCAAAACATGACGGTATTTTACACGTAAATTCAGGGTGTGAAATCGGAGCTAACTCTACTTTGAGTCGTGGTTTTAGTTACCGAAATACTGTTATTGGCAATCACTGTAAATTGGATGCTCAGGTATATGTTGGGCACGGCACGATTATCGAAGATAACGTGTTGGTCTGCGCAGGTGCTAGAATTATGGGACATGTTCGTATTTGTGAAAATGCCTTTATTGGTCCATCAAGTTCAGTTAGTAGTAGAGTCCATATAGGCTCTAATGCAAGGGTTTCTATTGGCTCTGTTGTTACTAAAAGTGTCGAATCTGACAGCGTCGTATCTGGGAATTTCGCAGTTCCTCATGATAAATTTATTCAGTTTATGAAAGCACAGGTTGAATAAATAGTTTCTTTAATTTTAATAATTGAAGTTATACTTATTTCTTTAGAGGTATATAGTGAAGTATAGAAAAGATATTGATGGCTTAAGAGCTGTGGCTGTTCTATCGGTCATCTTTTTTCATTCTGGCGTGATTGCATTTTCTGGTGGTTTTGTTGGAGTTGATGTATTTTTTGTTATAAGTGGTTATCTGATAACAACTCTAGTTTATAACGACATTAAGAAGGGAGAGTTTAGCTTTATATCATTTTATAAGAGAAGAGCGTTAAGATTACTTCCTGCTCTTAGTATTACGCTATTTTTTGTTTCTCTCTTTGGTTTTGTTTTTCTTAATAATGCTGAGTTTAGTAATTTAGGAAAAGAAATAATATTCTCCTCTGTTGGTTTGGCGAATATATTGTTCGCTCAGGGGAGTAACTATTTTGTTAATGATAGTGTTTTCAATCCATTAATCCACCTTTGGTCACTGGGTGTAGAAGAACAATTTTATTTTGTTTGGCCATTGATATTATTCATTTTAGGACGCTATAACTTTCGCTTTCTATTTGTTATAACATTGCTGTTCATCTGTTCATCTTTATATTTTTCAGAAATTGCAACTGAGATGGACCCTATAAAGTCTTATTATTACCCACATTATAGATTCTTTGAGTTATTGGTAGGTGCTATTTTTGCTATTCTAGCTTCAGATAGGCGTTTTTCTTATTTGAATTCTAATTCCGTAATTAATGAGTTACTTTCATTTTTTAGTTTTTTTGCTATAGTTTATTTTAGTTTCGTATTTGATGAAAACACCCTATTTCCAGGGTTCAATGCCCTTTATCCTTGTATTGCTACCGGCATTTTTCTGTTTTGCTCAAAGTCGACAAAAATGGGTGACATATTAGGTAATAAACTTTTTGTCTTTATTGGTTTAATATCTTATCCATTATATCTATATCACCAACCATTTTTATCTGTATTGTATTTTTTCAATATTGATATGAACCCTGTAAATTTAGCAATTTCTACGTTATTGGTTTGTAGTCCCTTAGCTTGGCTGACTTATAGATATATAGAGAAGCCATTGAGGCAATCGTCTAGCTTCCATAAAGGAAAATGGCCAAGTTCATTAACTTTGGTTATATTTACTATTCCAATTTTTGTTTCTATAGGTGTTTTTATTAATAGAACACATGGTGTCCCTTGGAGGTTTAGCTTTTTGAACTCATTTGCATATGAAGTGAGTCAAAACAACGTTAGTAGCTTTCATGATAATTTTCAGCGCGGATATTCTGTGCGGCCGGAATCTAAGGGTAGGGTGTTATTCGTTGGTGATTCTGTATTACAAAATTACGTGGTTCCAATTGTTAATGCTTTAGGTATCGAGCAATATGATCAAGTGGATGTAGCAAGTCGGGGAGGGTGCGTATTACTTAAAGGAGTTTCATTCCTTGATAGTTTTTCCGATGTGTCATGTGATGACATTCGTGATAAGTTGTATTCTAGCGACAAACATTATAACTTAGTAGTTATATCGCAAAGCTGGTCTCTATACGATAAAAATATTCTGAACACTATAGATGATGGTAGCGAACGCTATTTTTTAAACAAATGGAATAAACTGCTATCGGATACCGTTGAATATTTTAATAATAAAGCAGATAAGGTGGTGATTATAGGCGCACATCCTTTTGTTGCTGGAGCACAAGCTATTGAGCCCAATATACTGTTGACTAAGTCGAAGTATTTATCGGAGGTACAGAGTTTAGAAGTGGTAAATATTAATTATTTGATAGACTCAAAGGTTTTTTTTCAATCATTTGTTAACGATAAAACTTCTATCTTATACCCATATGATATATGGTGCGGTGAGAGTGGGGCCTGTAAACTTCATGATGAAGATTGGTCTTTTTTTGTAGATACAAAACACATTTCGTACGCTGGTGCGAGTTTTGCCGAAAAAAGATTGAATCAAGAAAGAATGTTGGATTTATTTAAAGACTAATTATGAAAAAAATAATTTTTGTTGTTAATGATGACTGGTTCTTCAAGTCTCATAGGCTCCCAATAGCGTTGCGTGCAAAGCAACTCGGTTATGAGGTACATATTGCTACTGGCCAATATGAAGGGGATTCAATCTTTAAAGAGTACGGATTCGTTCATCATACCTTTAGGATAGCAAGAGGGAAAGTTAGCCCTGTTTCTGATCTTTTTATGCTGGTCGATTTATGTCGATTATATTTCAAAGTTAAGCCTGATATTGTCCATCATGTAACAATAAAGCCAGTTATTTACGGTGGTATTGCATCGAGAGTTGCGAGTGTCAAAGGTGTCGTCCAAGCGATATCTGGACTAGGTGTTATATTTATTGATGAGGGTGTTCGAGCGCGAGTCAAGAAGTATTTAATATCGAAGTTATACAAAGTTGCCTTAGGTGGTAAAAACTCTGTAATTATCTGTCAGAATACTGACGATAAAGAAACCCTAAAAAAATTGGTATGTTCATCAAAGCTGAATTTTAGAATAATTAAAGGTTCAGGTGTGGACTTAGTTGCACTAAAGTATGCTCCATATGAACATAAGAATGAAAGGAAGGTCATTTTATTGTCTAGGATGCTAAAAGATAAAGGGATATTAGAATTTTATGAAGCAGTAAAAATATTAAAACCTAGCTTTTCAAATACAAAGTTTATTTTAGCCGGAGGGATCCACGAGAATCCATCATCCCTTGATGAAAAGACACTGGAATCTTGGAACCAAGAAGGGATCATAGAATGGATTGGTCACGTAGATCACCCTGAATATGTGATAAAGGATGCGGATATAGTTGTTTTACCTTCATACCGTGAAGGACTTCCTAAAGTACTCTTGGAAGCAGGAGCAATAGGGAGAGCTGTTGTTACAACTGATGTTCCTGGTTGTAGAGATGCTGTAATTGATGGGAAAACTGCATTGGTTGTTAAAAGTAAATCAATAAATGAACTTTCCGAGGCAATTAAAACTTTGTTATTAGATCATGAGTTATGTGTAAGTATGGGAATAAATGGACGGGAACTTGTAGAGAAGGAGTTCTCAATAGAGCATGTAGTTCTCAAGCATTTTGAAATATACGACTCTTTTAGTGAATAGCTTTATCTATCAGTAAATACCATTTATTTCGAACAATTTTTCTTAATCTTATTAAGAGAAAAAGTTCACGATTAAATGCCCTGTCTAGTCGGGAGGCTTTTCTCTTTTAGCATTACTAATTGCTTTTGAAACCTCCCATTTTAATTAACTAGTATTTAGATACCTTTAAATACTAGTAATTTTTTTCTGGTAGGCCAAAATAATTTCTTATCCAACTAGTTATTTTCCATATGTAGCTCATTGCTATTGCATAAATAGAAAAACAAAATATAAATGACAGAAACATAATTGACTCTTTGACTTTAAATAGTTCGCCATAAATCCCAAATCCTGCAAAAGCACTTGATATAATACAAATAACTGCAAGGGTTTGACGTGGACTAAAACCTAATCGTTGAAAAATATGGTGTAAATGTTCTCTGTCTGGTTTAAATGGTGAATCACCACGTCTGATCCTTCTGAACATAATGGCCGCCATATCCATTAAAGGTATTGCAATCAGCCATAGAGCGGTAATGGGCCGCATTAAAAATGAGTTCTCTTCTTGGCTAGCCCCTAGTAGCAACCAGATAACAGTGAAACCAATCATCATACTACCGGCGTCTCCCATAAAAACCTTTCTTTTTCGTCCTAGAATTCCAAGATTCATTAAAATATAAGGGATTATGGCAACGATGAATACAACGCACAAGTAGGCGAGCCCGTGCTGGCTTTCTACTTGTAATAAAACGGCAATTCCAGCAAAAGTTACAATAGATAGACCACCTAGTAGTCCATCGATTCCATCAACCATGTTAAATGCATTTATAGCCCCAATTACTGCTATTATCGTAATAAATGGGCTTAGCACACCTAATTGTATAGCTCCAATACCTAAAATGTCTCCAATGTTTTGTAGACGTAAATCTGCAAAGTACATCATACTTATAGATAATAACGCTTGGATAAATAAGCGGAGTTTGAAGCTAAGATCAAATTTATCATCGAGTGCTCCAACGAGTACAAGTATTGATATACAACCTAAAAATAAATAGCTATGAGCTATCACATCTGGATTGGACGCGATAAATTGCCCTATGGATAAGCAAATAGAAATACCACCGACAAGAGGTATAGCCCCGTTGTGAAGTTTTCTGGCATTTGGTTTGTCTACTAAGCCTATGCTCTTTGCGATTTTTCGCATCAGGAATAATGAAGAAAATGAAAAGAAGCCAACGAAAGATAGCTCTAATAACATGATAGTCTCTAGCTGATTTTTATTAATTATTTGGATAGTTGATGATACGCTAAAAGCATACAGATGTATATTTGGTTGGCTGTATATTAGACTATTTATAGAGACGCGTTTTTAAGTACGAGCCATGTTTTAGTCTAAGGAATGTAAACCTAATTAAACCCAAAGTGACATTTTTTTTCACATCCGATCCGCCTACCTGCGCCCTTTCTTGATCTTCCGCTACAGTTTTGACTGTAAACTGTAGTAAAATTACGCTAATTTGTTTTTATACCGATTTATTTTGAATTGAACGAGGTCAGTCCTATGTCAGCTAAGAAGCCAATGGCTCTAGTGATCCTTGACGGTTACGGTTACCGTGAAGACAACCAAGACAACGCTATCGCGAACGCTAATACACCCGTATTAGACGGTCTTATTGCTAACCAACCTAACACGCTAATCTCGGCTTCTGGCTTAGATGTAGGCCTACCTGATGGCCAAATGGGTAACTCTGAAGTGGGTCATACCAACATCGGTGCGGGTCGTGTGGTATACCAAGATTTAACGCGCATTACTAAATCAATCGCAGACGGCGAGTTCGCTCAAACGGAAGCGCTGGTTAACGCTGTTGATAAAGCGGTTAAAGCAGACAAAGCAGTGCACATCATGGGTCTTATGTCTCCAGGTGGCGTTCACTCTCATGAAGATCACATCTATTCAGCTGTTGAAATGGCAGCAGAGCGTGGCGCAGAGAAAATCTACCTACACGCATTCCTAGACGGTCGTGATACGCCGCCACGTAGCGCAGAAAACACACTTGTACGTTTCCAAGAGCTATTCGCTAAGCTAGGCAAAGGCCGTGTGGCTTCGCTTATTGGTCGTTACTACGCAATGGACCGTGATAACAACTGGGATCGCGTTCAAGAATCTTACGACCTGCTGACTGAAGCAAAAGCAGAGTTCACATTCGACACTGCAGTAGCTGGCCTAGAAGCGGCTTATGCTCGTGAAGAAAACGATGAGTTCGTTAAAGCGACTGAAATCAAAGCGGAAGGCGAAGAATCTGCAGCTATCGTTGATGGCGATGCGGTTATCTTCATGAACTACCGTGCTGACCGTGCACGTGAAATCACACGTGCATTTGTGCCTAGCTTCGACGGTTTTGAGCGTAACGTATTCCCAGCTATCGATTTCGTGATGCTGACTCAATACGCGGCAGACATCCCACTTCTATGTGCATTCCCACCAGCCTCTCTAGAGAACACCTACGGTGAATGGCTATCGAAAGAAGGCAAAACGCAGCTACGTATCTCTGAAACGGAGAAATACGCGCACGTGACATTCTTCTTCAATGGCGGTAAAGAAGACGAGTTTGAAGGCGAAGAGCGTCAGCTTGTTGCGTCTCCAAAAGTAGCAACGTATGACCTTCAGCCAGAAATGAGCGCGCCAGAGCTAACTGACAAGTTGGTTGCAGCAATCAAAGGCGGCAAATACGACGCTATCGTTTGTAACTTCCCTAACTGTGACATGGTTGGCCACACTGGCGTTTACGATGCAGCGGTTAAAGCGGTAGAGTCGCTAGACGAATGTCTTGGCAAAGTGGTTGAAGCAATCAAAGAAGCCGATGGCCAACTGCTTATCACCGCTGACCACGGTAACGCGGAAATGATGGTAAACCCAGAAACGGGCGGCATCCACACGGCGCACACTAACCTACCTGTTCCACTTATCTATGTAGGCAGCAAAGACGTTGAGTTCAAAGAAGGCGGTAAGCTGTCTGACCTAGCACCAACGATGCTTTCTCTGTCTGGTGTTGATATCCCAGCAGAAATGTCAGGTGATATTTTAGTTAAGTAGTACTGTTTAAGATAAGCAGTGACTGTTTAAGTTAAGTAGATATTTTTTAGATAAATAGCGACTTACTTTTCATCGAAAACTAGAACGGCCGCACGCGAGTGTGGCCGTTTTTTTTTTTGATTTTTCTGGACTCAATGTCAAGCCAGTAAAACCAGTGTCTATCTGTTTACCTGTCTACCTATCTTTCATCCTGCTTCTATTTTGTAGCCAATATGGCCGACATCCGCTCTTAATGAGTCTGATTCTAAGCATGAGCATGAGCATGAGCATGAGCATGAGCATAAGCATCGAAGAGAAATGGATTCATTTCCTCATGGTTTATCAAATAAACAAAACCTTGCACATCTATTTTGTTAGTGCTAAATTTTCAAATATTGAACGATCGTTCAATATTTGATTTGATGAAGATAAATACGATAAACGCTTGGAGTGTTTTTCTATTCAAGTTGTTCTATTTCTCTAATGGAAGTTAAAAATATGAATACAAAGACGCTTATCATGACATTTTTTGTCGGCTTGATGGCTAGTATTGCTTTTATCTTGATTCAGCCTTTGTTTGGTATGTCGACACTGACATCTCGACACGCCTCTGCGTACGTGACGTTAGGTGGTTATGATCCAACGAGTGCACTGGTGTTGTCGTGGGTTGTGCATGTTGGCGTTTCATTGTGTTATGCCTTTCTTTGAAATCTTATTTTTATCTTCAATTCATCGCTTTCCGTTAACCTCATCCAAATCTCCGTATTGGGTTGGATAACCACGCTTATTGCAACGCCAGCCAATGAATGGGTGGTGAAACTCGTGACGACAAAACAGTTTCCGTCTATCAGTTCGTTGTCTGCACTGAACACCGATGTCGGGCCAAAGTTATGGCTGCATATTCTGTTTTTTGTTCTTATCGTTGGTGGGTTATGGGTGGCGAAAAAACAACGTTCCGCTATGGCTGTTGCGAAAATTTAAAGGGCTGTCGCGAAGATTTAAAGAGCATTTAAACACGTATCTTGGTTTATTCGGCTATCTGTTTTTTTAAGATTTTTAGCTCGTTTTCTCTTATTACTCGTTGTTTAGTATTTTTAGCTCAAAATCCAGTAACCATTCTTTGCGGTTCATGCCGCCGGTGTAGCCGGTTAATGTGCCATTCGCACCAATCACTCGGTGGCAGGGAACAACAATACTAAATGGATTCTTGCCATTTGCGCCACCCACTGCTCTTACGGCTTTTGGGTTGTCCATTCTCTTTGCTTGCTCACCGTAACTGATGGTTTCGCCATAAGGAATGGTCGTTAAAGCTACCCAAGCTTTGAGCTGAAAATCAGTACCTTGTGGCTTTAAAGGCAAATCAAAGTTTGTACGTTTTCCGGCAAAGTATTCATCTAACTGTTTCGTCGCCAGTTGGCAAAGGTCATCTGGATTGCTAGTCATTCGCTCTTCATGATTTACATGGTCAATTTCAATAAGCGACACACCATTACTCACAATGATCATCTTGCCTATCGGTGCGTCATAAAGCATTTTGTAAATAGTGTCTTCCATGTCATCTTCCTTCTTTTAGTTTTTTCTGCTCTCAAGCTCTTCGAATCTCGATACCATAAACCGTCATTCCAGAACTGAGGGACGAAGTGTCTGGAATCTCAAACAACGAACCATTAGTTATGGACAATAGATTCCCTACTGTGCTCGTACCTCGCTATAAGGAATGACGGAGTTTAATTAGAACGCCACTAGAGTCTTACATCTGCTCTTACGCTCTTATATCTTTTCGTATCACGGTTACTCGCATCCCGCATCTGCTTTAGCTCTCACACGAAGTGCAAAGCAATACCCTGAAATACCACCCATGATGTTCCCCAAGGCTAAACCAATAAACAACCCTTCGACACCATCAATTTGGCTGCCTATCCACGCAAAGGGCAAGGTAAACACAAACAAACGCATGAAGCTCCATTGAAAGGCTTTGAGTGGTTGGTGCATGGCATTCATTCCACTGATCAGCATCATCACAATACCTTGGAACCCATAGCTAAAGGGGACGACCAACAAGTAATGCCACAAAATGCCTCGTACAGATTCTTCTTGAGAGAACAGGTCAGCTAAGGGGATGCTCAACGGCACCATCATTAAAAAAATCAAACCTTGGAACATCACAGCAAAACGCATACTGAGAAACAATGCCTTAAAGCTGCGTTGAGGGTTGTTTGCACCAAAGTTCTGCGCCATGAAAGGCGTAAGGGCAGAGGTCAGAGACATCAACACAATGATAAGAATGGATTCAATACGCTGGGCAGCACCATAAGCAGCAACGGCTTCGGTTCCCTGTTTGGCCAACATCATCATTATGATGGCACCTGCTAATGGATTGAGCGCGTTCGACAGCGCAGCAGGAGTGCCGATGGTCAGTATTTGATGCCAATCGCTAAGGATGCTTTTGATATTCGGTAAAGCCAGAAGCTTCTCTCGTTTAATCAAGATGTACAGCGAGCAACACAAAGCGCCAAACCAACTGAATCCACTGGCAATTGCAGCACCTTGAATGCCTAATTCAGGAAAGGGGCCGTATCCAAAAATGAGCAAAGGGTCGAGAACGCCGTTGATTAACCCTGCCAGCATCATAATTTTAGCGGGCGTTTTGGTATCGCCACTGGCACGAATGGCACTGTTGCCTGCCATTGGGATCACTAATAGGGGAATGGTGACATACCAGATCAGCATGTACTCGGATATCAGAGGCAGTAACTCCGCTTCGGCACCCAACAAAGTAAATAGGGGTTCGAGTGAGATAATGCCAACGGCGGAAGCGCAACAGACCAGAAGTAGTGCGAGCAATAACCCATGGCAGGTAAATCTCGCCGCATTTTGCGCGCAGCCTTGGCCAAGCAACCGCCCAATACACGTCGAAAGGCCGATACCAATTCCCATGGTGATGCAGTTAATCGCAAAGGTGATTGGGAAGGTAAAGCTCACCGCTGCAAGGGCTTGTGTACCCAGTAATGAGATAAAGAAGGTATCGACGAGGTTAAACATCAAGATCGCCACCATGCCGAATATGGTCGGTATGGTCATGGTACGTAATGTACTCTCAATTGGGGCGGTTAATAGCCCGTGCTTATCTTGCATGTAAAACGCCGATTGAACTAGAATAGTAGGAGTAGAATACAGTGAATTGTTAGCTCTCTGAAGATCACTTTCATAAAGTTTACAAATCGTACAATACTAACAGCATACGGTTTGATAGCATTCTGCCGTTATTAATTTAGATGTTTTGAGAGATTTACAGTGAAGCAGCAGACACAACCACAGCCGTACTCCCCGCAAAATCCACCAATGTATACAACAAGCGATGAGATTGATCTGAGAGTGCTTTTAAAGGCATTGTGGAATGGCAAGTTAATCGTCATATTGGTTACTGCTTTATTTACGGCTAGTAGTATTGGTTTCGCATTGTTGACTCAAGAGTGGTGGTCTTCTAGCGCGAAAATTGCAGAAGCTCAGCCTCAAGATACCTCTTCGTACCAACAACAAGTAAAACAGTTCCAACCAGTCTTTAATATTTACCAAGATGATGGCACTGTTTTGGTAAATAAAGAATTAGACAGTTTGGTTGACTCAACAATACTGTTTAGGCGTTTCATTAATACTTTTAATTCAACTAATAATAAAAGGGAATTTTTAGATAAAAGCCCTGAATTTAGTAAGTTTAAATACTCTGCTTTGGTTGATGCAGATGGTTCTGAAATTTCAGATAACGCTGTTCGTGTTTTATATATGCAGTGGTTTAGTCGGATCGCTGCATCTGTAGTAGATGAAAAAAAAGCGAACTCCTCATACTCCATCAGTTTTCAAACAATGGATAAACAACGTAGTTTTGATTTGTTAACTGCTTACATATCGATGACTGAATCTAAAGTTCATGGAGATGCATTTAATAACTTACGAGCAGTGGTGAATAGTAAGCGAAACGAGTTGGTTCAACAAAAAAAGATTTTAGAACGTCAAGCAAGCAATAAGCTATTAGTTGAAACTGAGCGAGCAAAATACGCAGCCCAAATTGCCAAGTCTGCTGGCGTAGAAAAACCGGTCCAAACTGGTAATGAAAAAGAACTGTTTAGCATTGACTTGGGGTCTAAAGGCTTAGATGCGAAAGTTAAAGCTCTAAAGTCAGTTAAAAATTTAAGCGTAATAGAGCCTCGCTTGCAACAGATTAACGCAAAGTTGGATATGCTCAATAACCTTAAAATTGACCGCACCGTTGATTTTCAAACGTTTCGTTATCTAGAAAATGTTGAACAGCCAATTACTCGAGATAAACCCAAGCGAGCTTTGATTGTTGTTCTTGGTACATTGCTCGGTGGAATACTAGGTGTTGCGATAGTATTAATACGTTTTGCGTTTAGAAAAGAAGATTAAGTTTAAATGGTCAGTGTGACCCACTGGCCATTCTGCTTTCTACAGATGTGTAGTTTGAGTTTCCTCACAAAAGTCCTACTTCCCCCTTGGGTTCTTCCACATCGCCCCAACATATTGGGTAACCCCATGCCAATCGTGGCAACTATCAAATTAAATGGAAATTATCAGGAGATCCGACCGATGAATATCCGTCCTCTACACGACCGAGTTATCGTTGAGCGCCAAGAAGTTGAATCTAAATCTGCTGGTGGCATCGTTCTAACTGGTTCTGCCGCTGAAAAATCAACGCGCGGTACTATTCTAGCTGTTGGCAAAGGCCGCATTTTAGAAAATGGTTCAGTACAACCATTGGACGTTAAAGTTGGCGATACTGTTATCTTTTCTGAAGGCTACGGCACTAAAACTGAAAAGATCGACGGCAAAGAAGTTCTGATCATGTCTGAAAACGACATCATGGCGATCGTTGAGTAATCCGCGCCACACATTGAACTGATTTAATAAAGAATTTTAAAGGAAATTAAGATGGCTGCTAAAGACGTTAAATTTGGTAACGACGCACGTATTAAAATGCTAGAAGGTGTAAACGTTCTGGCTGACGCAGTAAAAGTAACGCTAGGTCCTAAAGGCCGTAACGTTGTTCTAGACAAATCATTTGGCGCACCAACGATCACTAAAGATGGTGTTTCAGTTGCACGTGAAATCGAACTTGAAGACAAGTTCCAAAACATGGGCGCACAAATGGTTAAAGAAGTGGCTTCGCAAGCGAATGACGCGGCGGGCGACGGAACAACAACAGCAACAGTATTGGCTCAGTCTATTATCGCTGAAGGCCTAAAAGCCGTTGCTGCTGGTATGAACCCAATGGATCTTAAGCGCGGCATCGACAAAGCGGTTATCGCGGCTGTTGAAGAGCTGAAGAACCTTTCTGTTCCTTGTTCAGACACGAAAGCTATCGCGCAAGTAGGTACTATCTCTGCGAACTCTGATTCGACAGTAGGTAACATCATTGCTGAAGCGATGGAAAAAGTAGGTCGTGATGGTGTAATCACGGTTGAAGAAGGTCAGGCTCTGCAAGACGAGCTAGACGTAGTTGAAGGTATGCAGTTCGACCGCGGTTACCTATCTCCTTACTTCATCAACAACCAAGAAGCCGGTTCTGTTGATCTAGATAGCCCGTTCATTCTTCTAATCGACAAGAAAGTGTCGAACATCCGTGAACTTCTTCCGACTCTAGAAGCGGTTGCTAAGGCATCTCGTCCACTTCTTATCATCGCTGAAGATGTAGAAGGCGAAGCGCTAGCAACTCTTGTTGTGAACAACATGCGTGGCATCGTGAAAGTAGCGGCTGTTAAAGCACCTGGTTTCGGCGACCGTCGTAAATCTATGCTGCAAGACATCGCAATCCTAACGGGCGGCACGGTGATCTCTGAAGAGATCGGCTTAGACCTTGAGAAAGTAACGCTAGAAGACCTAGGTCAAGCTAAGCGCATTACGATCACTAAAGAAAACTCAACCATCATCGATGGCGCGGGTAATGAAGAGATGATCAAAGGTCGTGTTTCTCAAATTCGTCAACAAATCGAAGATGCAACTTCTGACTACGATAAAGAAAAACTTCAAGAGCGCGTAGCTAAGCTAGCTGGCGGTGTTGCAGTAATCAAAGTTGGCGCAGCAACTGAAGTTGAGATGAAAGAGAAGAAAGACCGCGTTGAAGATGCACTTCACGCAACTCGCGCTGCTGTTGAAGAAGGTGTGGTTGCTGGTGGTGGTGTTGCACTTATCCGCGCTGCGTCTAAAGTTGCTGGCCTTGAAGGCGACAACGAAGAGCAAAACGTAGGTATCCGCGTTGCACTACGTGCAATGGAAGCGCCTATCCGTCAAATCACGACGAATGCTGGTGATGAAGAATCTGTTGTTGCTAACAACGTTCGCGCTGGCGAAGGTAACTACGGTTACAACGCAGCTACTGGCGAATACGGCGACATGATTGCTATGGGTATCCTAGATCCAACTAAGGTAACTCGTTCTGCACTTCAGTTCGCAGCATCCGTTGCTGGTCTTATGATCACAACAGAAGCGATGATCACTGATAAGCCACAAGACTCTGGCCCTGCAATGCCTGATATGGGTGGCATGGGCGGTATGGGTGGCATGGGCGGCATGATGTAATCATCCCCCTTTCTCGTAACAGAGAAAGCCATACATAAGCTTTGAAAACGGAGACCTCGGTCTCCGTTTTTGTTTTTGAAGAGCAAATACTTAAGAGCAGATACGAGATGCGAGTAATCGGGATGCGAAGAGCTTGAAAAGCAGATGAGGGATGCGAAGAGCTTGAAAAGCAGATGAGGGATGCGAAGAGCTTGAAAAGTAGATAAGGGATGCGGGTAATCGAGATACGAAGAGCTTGAAAGGCAGATGGAGATGTGGGTAATCGGGATACGAAGAGCTTGAAAAGCAGATGAGAGATGTGGGTGATCGGGATACGAGGAGCTTGAAAAGCAGGTGAGGGATGCGGATAATTGAGATACGAAGAGCTTGAAAGGCCGATGGAGATGCGAGTAAGCTAAATTCGAGAAGATAAAAGTATAAGACCTGAACTATCTCTAACTTGGTTCTTTATTAATACTTTTCTACGATGTTCTTTTGAGATGATTAGGTTTTCGGTTTTTAGGTAGAAATTGTGCTTTATAGAAAACTTGATGTTTGGCAACGAAGCCGGCAATTATCGATAAATGTTTATCGGGGAATGTCTATGTGTAGAGACTTTGGTTTCAAAGACCAGATTACTCGCAGTGCTTTATCTGTACCTAGTAATATAGCTGAAGGTTGTGAACGAAAGTCTCTCAAAGAACGTCGGCATTTCTTCGCTATCGCTAAGGGGTCTATAGGTGAATTTGCAACTCAAGCTGATATAGGCTCTGAAGTTGGGTTTATTTCCAAGAACGTTGGTGAGCAATGGCAATCGGAAGCACTTCAAATCTCACGCATGTTAGGAGCTTTAATCAAGTCACTAGAACAGTAAACCACTTCGCTTTCGCCACTCGAATCCCGCATCTGCTTTTACTTCTGCTCTTTGCTTTTCTCATCTCGTTTACTCGCATCCCGTATCTGCTCTTAACCATTGCTCTTTATGATTTAGCGTCTTATATTCAACAGTACAGTTATGACATTGATCTAACATGGATAGCTGTTGAATAAAGGATAATAAATGCTTGATTGAAAATGGATTAATCAAGTCAACAATAAGTCAGTGGAGACTCCCCAATGAAAAAATTACTTTCAGTACTTGCTGTGTCTGCAGCAGTAATGGCACCGGCAGCATTTGCTTCTTCGCCTGTTATGTTTTCAACGATCAACGGCTTCAATGCTCCGGATTCAGATGCGGTTGGTGGTGTACGTTTGGCTTTGCTTCACGGACAAGTAAACGACCTTAAAGGTGTCGATCTTGCGGTTGTGGGTATGTCAGAAACACAAACCACGACGGGTGTGAACCTGGGTATCTTCGGTGCATCAAAAGTGAACCAAGAAATGACAGGTGCATCGCTTGGTTTCTTCAACTGGAATACCGGTAAAACAACGGGTCTTAACCTAGGTGCAGTGAACATCACTAATGATGTGAAAGGCGCGAACGTGAGCTTCGTCAACTACTCTGAAGGCAACACTATGGTTGATGTTGGTGCGGCGAACCTTTCAGAAGTGTCGACGGTTCAGGTTGGTATCTTCAACAAAACCAACAAAATCGAAGGCGTACAGATTGGTCTGATCAACTGTGCTGATAACGGTTTCTTCCCGTGCTTCCCGATTGTGAACTTTGCTAAGTAAATTGTAGTGAGCCTTTCAACTCCCTATTGGCGAGTTGCTTTTTTTAGTAAGGCTTAAAGCTTTCAATGTTTAAACCTATTAACGCCTAAGCCCTTGAGCTTAGGCGTCATTGCTTTCCATTCCATTCCTAACTCACATATCTCAAATGACTCAATAAGCATTCTGTTTTATATTTGCTATTGCAGTATTTTTACTTATAAGTACAATGTGCGATAAATTCCCAACGATGATTTATATGCTTTGATTAATCCCCATACCGTCGATTTTAAAAAGGCTTTTTTAAGTCTAACCGCCAGTTTTTTAGTAGTTTTGAGCTTGTTGCTCGTTGATTCAGCGGAAGAATCAGATAAACAGTATGGAATCGAAAACCAAGGCGTGACACGCTCTTTAGCGGAGCTCACACAGGTCATTAATGCGCTTGAGTACAACATCACTGCGCTCTACCCACTGCATGGTGACACCTACGTATTCTCGCATGAGAAAAAGATCGAAGATGAAACGTGCTATTTCACCAGTGAAGAGCAGCATGCCCCTCGCTTTGACTTTATGTTCTCTGGCCCTCGTGAGATGTGCGACCCGAAATCGGATCTTTATACCGAGGCGGGGAAGCGCCTGTTTATCGCGCCGACCATGGCTTATTTTGCCAATACCATAGAGACCATCTCTGCGATCTACTTCATTTCGAAAGAGAAGTTTATTATCTCTTCCCCCTCCGATATTGCCCAATATATGAAAGGCGATAAGTTTGACTCTGTCGTAAATAGCCGACCATATTGGATCAATACGATTCGCTTTGGCTTAGCTCAGGGGCAAGATCAGGTAGTGTATACCGGCCAATATGATGACTATCTGACGGGTAAAAAAGTAGTGACCCTGACCAAAGGGATATATGTTGATGGTGAGTTCAAAGGGGTATTGGGTGTCGATGGCTATGTCTCTAACCTCGTATCGAACCCTACCCATGGTTATAAAGTCACCAGTACTCGAGGCGCAAACAAGTACGGTTTTATGGACTTTACCTACTCCAAGCCTCTGTATGTTGATGACATTAACACCCAGTTATATCTGAGTATTGAAGAAGATAAGATCGAGCACTTTCTGCATGTATTGGCGATGGAGAAGATTCAGCTTTCGATATTGTTGGTTTTGTATTTGCTCTCGGTTTTATGGCTATGGCGTTTTTATACAAGACAAGAACACCAGCGTTTGAATGACCTAGCAATGCGCGATCCATTAACGGGCTTACTGAATCGACGTGGCTTTGAAGCTCGATTACTGGCTCAGGATGAACAGCCGATTATTGGTGTTGGTGTGTTTGATATCGATGATTTTAAAGTGGTTAATGATCAGTATGGCCACAAAACGGGGGACGAGGTGATTTGCCATGTTGCTCAGTTGATGCTGAACAGCGTTAGGCAGCAAGATATCGTGGCGCGGTTTGGTGGCGAAGAGTTTGTTGTCGCGATCACTGGTGAATCTTCTGAGTTGCTTTCGTCGATCTTTGAGCGAATTAAAAACGATATTAGCCTGCAAAGTTATCGATGTCCTACGGGTGACAAGGTGAATATCTCAGTGTCTGGTGGCGCGACGCTCTACTCTCTGTATAAGTTCGACAGTGTCGGGCACTTGTGGGAAAACCAGAGTATTCGTTCGTCGGATGAGCAGCTCTATAAGGCCAAGGCTGCAGGTAAGAACCAGGTGTGTATTCAGGTGTATTAATTAGTTGGATACACAAAGGCCTAGTCGTGTGACTAGGCCTTTTTAATGTCTGTCTCAGGTTGAGGTTACTTCTTCACGCGGCCTTTTCTCATCCACTTCTGATGCACACCACGACGCAGGCTCTGGAAGCTGTTTTCCACTTTATCGACACCAAGCAGGATAACCAGCGCCATTAGCGTGATGATGACAGACTGAGAAAGGTGCCCTAAGGCAATCATCATCCCTAATGCAGCGAGTACCCAGATAATCGCAGCTGAAGTCACGCCATGAATCTTGCCATCCAATGTCATCATGACCCCTGCACCAAGGAATCCAACACCCGTAATTATCTGACCAAGCACACGGGCCTGATCGAGCGTGTTAGGAGATAGGCTAATCGCCATGGTGAGGAAGAAGTAGGTACCACTGATGATCAGAATCGACGTTCGGATTCCGACGGGTTTACCGCGTGTTTGCCTTTCGATTCCGATTAAAGAACCACATAACATGCATGCTGCGAGGCCTGCCCAGCTAAAGGGGGCAAGGTTGAGAGTTTGTTCTATAAATTGTGACATATCACCCCTCCTAAAAATTTAGAATAGAGCCGAGTATGCTAATAATAGACCGGACGATCGAACAAAAAATTTTTGTCTTAACGACTGATAGAGGTGACTTAAAAGCTAGCAGCCGCTTGTCGTTAATTCAAAGCTAGGCGCAGAAGAAGAGGTTGCTTCGTTGTACAGTAAGAAGCAGTCTTCCGAAGATTTCTTCTTACTTTTGGTCATGAAACGAATCCATGGTATTTCTTTAGAAGTATTATGGAAATACCATTCAGCAGGATCATTCGCATTAAATATGGAATCTGCGAAAGTACTTTCAATCAACAGACTCCAAGCATTTGCTGAGTCTGCCGCTGGGTACCCATATGCAAGTTCTATGTTGTCACCTTCGATTGTAATTTTAGCAGCGCTTAACTTTTCTAAACCTTGCTGAATTGCAATCGGGTAAACCATGTCAGCAGCACTTTGCATACCGCCTCTCAAACCTTGAAGGGCTGAAATTCGAGCATCACTCTGTAGATTGAGAAATTTCGACGCCGCAGTCACTGAAATAATGCCTAAAATAACAATTACGATGACCAATTCGATCATGGTAAAGCCTCGGTTAGAGGACCAGTTATTGTTCGGATGCGTCTTCATTTTGGTAACTTCTTTATTCAATATGTAAGTCGAGTGGCGTCTTGCTGCTGCGGCCGCCAATCTCGCGAGTTAACTTAGGCACTAGGTAGCCAGAAACCTCAGAGATCAAACCCTTAAAGTGCATTTTTGCTTCTTCATCGGAGATATAGAAGTGAGCGGCGCCCTGAACTTTATCAAGTACATGCATATAGTAAGGTAAAACACCGGCATCGAATAGCTTTTCGCTTAATTCTTTCAAAGAGTTAGCGCTATTGTTAACGCCTTTTAGCATTACACCCTGATTAAGCAGAGTCGCCCCAGTTAGCTTCAACTTATGGAAAGCTTGTTTGAGTTCTAAATTGATTTCATTGGCGTGATTGATATGACTGACCATCACCACATTGAGGCGAGTTTGAGCTAATAATTGGCACAGTTCATCTGTCACTCGAGCAGGGATTACAACCGGTAATCGGCTATGAATTCGAACGGTTTTTACATGCGGAATCTGTTCGATGGCATGGATCAGCCATTCGAGTTCGCTGTCTTTGGCCATCAAAGGGTCACCACCGGATAAGATAACCTCGTTGATCTCTGGATGAGCGGCCACATAGTCGAGGCTAGTTTGCCACACAGACTTCGAGCCCTTGTTGTCTTGGTAAGGGAAATGACGACGGAAGCAGTAGCGGCAGTTTATGGCACAGCCCCCTTTTACAATCATCAATGCGCGGTTCTTGTATTTATGCAGCAGTCCTGGAATCGCATTTTCTTGCTCTTCTAGTGGATCGGCTGAATAGCCTTGATGAACCTCGAATTCTTCGTTGAGTGGTAACACCTGACGCAATAGAGGGTCGTGTGGGTTGCCTTTTTCCATTCGCTCAACAAAGCTAAGAGGAACTCGAAGTGAAAACAACTCACGTGCTGCGAATCCTTTTTGCCACGGTGTTGGGTCTATTTCCAATGCTTGAAGCAGTTTTGTCGGGTCAGAGATCGCATTCGATAGTTGTTTGAGCCAGTTTTGCTCAACAGATTCGACTTTTCGGGTTATGATATGCGGCATTGAAATTAACTCAAAGATGTGGAAGAGAAAATCATGGCGTCAGTAAGCACCAATGAATTCAAAGGCGGTTTAAAATTCATGTTAGATAATGAGCCTTGCGCAATTATCGACAATGAATACGTTAAGCCAGGTAAAGGCCAAGCGTTTAACCGTGTAAAACTTCGTAAACTGCTGTCAGGCAAAGTGTTAGAGAAAACATTCAAGTCAGGCGAAAGCTTTGAGCTTGCAGATGTTGTTGACGTTGAATTAGGCTACCTATACAACGATGGCGAATTCTACCACTTCATGAACAACGAAACATTTGAGCAAATCGCAGCAGACGTAAAAGCAGTCGCTGATTCAGCAAAATGGTTAGTTGAAAATGACGTTTGTACTCTAACGTTGTGGAATGATAACCCTATCACTGTTACTCCGCCAAACTTTGTTGAGATCCCAGTAACTGAAACTGATCCTGGCCTGAAAGGCGATACACAGGGTACGGGTGGTAAACCTGCAACTCTAGCAACAGGCGCGGTCGTTCGTGTACCTCTATTCATCGCTATCGGTGAAGTTGTTAAAGTTGATACTCGTACTGGCGAATACGTTGGTCGTGTAAAATAGTTTGATTGTGCCCATCTTGTTTAGGGTGGCTCAGTGAAATAGAAAAGGTCGCTTATGAGCGGCCTTTTTTGTATCTGGCGATCAGGAAAGCAGAAGAGCAGAAGGGCAGATGCGAGTAATCGAGATGCGGGATGCGAAGAGCTTGAAGAGCAAGAGCGAGTTAGAGGGTAAGAGATTCGACAAGCAATAAAAAAGCAGAGCTGGATAACCTAGCTCTGCTTTCGCTTTTCTGCTTTTAAGCTCTTCGAATCTCGTTTACCCGAATCCCGCATCTGCTTTTAAGCTCTTCGAATCTCGTTTACTCGAATCCCGCATCTGCTTTTAAGCTCTTCGCATCTCGTTTACTCGAATCTCGTATCTGCTCTTAAATCATGAAGATGAAGATAACAGATAGCGCGCTGATTAGGCCTGCAACGAAGTAGCAGCCAACTTTACCTGCAACGCCGACGTGGAACTTAAGGTCGTGCATGCCGTGGTGAAGACGGTGCATTGCGTGCCACATTGGTAGTGCTAGTGTACCGATGATGAATAGCGCACCGATAATGCTGGTGGCGAACTCAGAGACACGTTCGTAGCTCATTGCATCCGTATCGATAATGCCCATCGGCACTAAGATACCCAGCACTAGAATCGTGATTGGTGTGATCATCGCGAACCAAGTACCGCCAGCGCCGAATAGGCCCCACCAGATTGGTTCATCAGAGCGTTTCGGATTGTGGTTAACATTGTAATTTGTGTTCATAACGAAGCTCCTTACACCACCATAAGAACGATTAAAGAAATAAATGCCACCGCTGCCCACTGGGTCAGTACGATGATTCTTTTATCTACCAATTTGCCTTTAAGACGGATTGGCATTACTTGAGGCATCATGCTGAAGAAGGTCTGAGCGTGCAGTAAGCTGCCTAGCAGTGCCACGATATTAATACCGATAACGATAGGGTTAGCCATAAAGCTTAACCAACCTTCCCACGCTTCAGGACCTTTCACTAGCGAACCCAAACCGAAGGTTAGGAACAGAGTGAATAGAATCAAAGGCAGTACAGTCGCTTCACGTAGCATGTAGAAACGGTAGAACGGATGGTTGCTCCACCACGTTCTCTTCATTTCACGAACATAAGGTTTACGATTGCTCATATTACGCTTCCTCCGTCGCTTTAACCGGCTCGCCATCAGGTTTGAACATCGAGATAACGAAGTCCATTGAAGACTCAACTTTACCTTGGTTTACTGCCGCTGCTGGGTCTACTTTCTTCGGACATACGTCAGAACAGTAACCTACAAACGTACAGCCCCAAGCGCCATTGTCGCCATTGATAAGCTTCATACGTTCAGCCTTACCATTGTCACGGCTATCTAGGTTGTAGCGGTGAGCAAGAGCAAGTGCTGCAGGGCCGATGAACTCAGGGTTTAGACCAAACTGAGGACACGCTGCGTAACACAAACCACAGTTGATGCAGCCAGCGAACTGTTTGTACTTCGCCATTTGCTCTGGAGTTTGGATGTTAGTGCCGTCTTCTGGCTTGCGGTCGTTACCAATGATGTAAGGCTTGATTGCTTCAAGGCGCTCGATGAACGGCGTCATGTCGACAATCAAATCTTTCTCGATTGGGAAGTTAGCCAAAGGCTCAATCTTGAAGCCATTCGGGTAGTCACGTAAGAAGCTTTTACATGCCAGTTTTGGCACGCCATCAACCATGATGCCGCAAGAACCACAAATCGCCATACGACAAGACCAACGGTAAGACAGGTCTTTATCTAGGTTATCTTTGATGTAACCAATCGCATCAAGTACTGACATGGTTTCATCAAACGGAACTTCAAAGGTTTGAAAGTGAGGTTCTGCATCGTGCTCAGGGTCATAACGCAGGATTTCAATTTTTTGGATTCGATTCGCTGACATTATGCTTGCTCCTCTTCGCTCTTCTTAGCATTCTCTTCTGCCGCTTTTTCAGCAGCAGCGGCTTTCTCGGCTGCTTCACCGTATAGACGAGCTTTAGGTTGAGATTTAGTAATCTTAACGCCGCTGTAGTCGATAGTTGGTGCTGCATCTTCGTTGTAGAAAGACAGAGAGTGTTTCAGGAAGTTCACGTCATCACGTTCTGTGCAGTTGTCGTCTAGACGTTGGTGTGCACCGCGAGACTCTTTACGAAGGATCGCTGAGTGAACCATTGCTTCAGCAACTTCAAGACCGTAGCCCACTTCGATAGCGTAAAGTAGGTCAGTGTTGAACACTTTGCCTTTGTCTTTAATGCTGATCTTCTTGTAGCGCGCTTTCAGTTCAGTGATTTTGTCGATGGTTTCTTGCATCAAGTCTTCTTGACGGTAGATACCACAACCCGCTTCCATGGTGTGACCCATTTCAGTACGGATATCAGCCCAGTTCTCATCGCCTTCTTGAGCTAAGATACCTGCGATGCGATCTTCAACCGCTTTAATTTGCTTAGTGATGGCTTCTTCATTCCAGCCTTTGAATTCAGCTGCACGTTTCACGGCTTGTTCACCGGCTACGCGGCCAAATACGACGAACTCAGCCAGAGAGTTAGAACCTAGGCGGTTTGCACCGTGTAGGCCAACTGAAGCACATTCACCAACGGCGAATAGGCCTTTAATGCGAGTCTCACACGTACCGTTAGTTTCAATACCACCCATGGTGTAGTGAACGGTAGGGCGAATTGGGATTGGCTCTTTTGCTGGGTCTACGTTTACGTACGCTTTTGCAAGCTCACAGATGAACGGAAGACGCTCTTGCAGGTACTCTTCACCAAGGTGGCGAAGGTCAAGGTGTACGACATCACCAAGCGGGTGCTTGATAGTGTTGCCTTTCTGTTGCTCGTGCCAGAATGCTTGAGAAACTTTGTCACGAGGACCCAGTTCCATGTATTTGTTTTTCGGCTCGCCCACTGGAGTTTCAGGGCCCATGCCGTAATCTTGCAGGTAACGGTAGCCGTTCTTGTTGACGATGATACCGCCTTCACCACGACAACCTTCGGTCATCAAGATGCCAGTACCCGGTAGGCCTGTTGGGTGGTATTGAACGAACTCCATATCACGCAGTGGAACACCGTGGCGATAAGCCATTGCCATACCGTCGCCAGTTACGATGCCGCCGTTGGTATTGCAGTGGTAAACACGACCTGCGCCACCCGTTGCTAATACAACAGATTTCGCTTTGATCGTAACAAGCTCACCTTCAGACATATGAATCGCGATTAGGCCTTGTACTTCGCCATCTTCAACGATCAAATCCACCACAAAGTACTCATCAAATCGTTTGATTGTGTCGTACTTCATCGAAGTCTGGAACAGAGTATGAAGCATGTGGAAGCCGGTTTTATCCGCTGCGAACCACGTTCTTTCTACTTTCATACCGCCGAATCGGCGTACGTTTACTTCACCGTTTTCTTTACGACTCCATGGGCAGCCCCATTGTTCCATTTGGATCATTTCGCGAGTCGAGTTTTCAACAAAGTATTCAACAACATCCTGTTCACATAGCCAGTCGCCACCGCCAACAGTATCGTTGAAGTGGTTATCTAGACTATCTTCGTCTTTAATTACTGCTGCTGAACCGCCTTCTGCCGCTACCGTGTGCGAACGCATTGGGTAAACTTTAGAAATCAGTGCTACTTCCAATTCAGGATTAGCTTCAGCCGCAGCGATAGCTGTACGAAGACCAGCGCCGCCTGCGCCGATGACTGCGATATCTGTGGTAATTGTCTTCACAGTTATTCTCCAGTGTGATGCGGAGTATTCCGCTTGTTATTATAAAAAAGCTTATTGGTGGCACTTACTAATTAATAGTACGTAAACGGCATCAACCGATCATCACCCCTAAGCCTTAAGTGGTAGGTTCAGTGTACGAGAGGAAGGTATTTGAAAAGTTGATGTATTTGGGTTTTTAGGTCGGTAATGCATATGGAGGCATAGAAATTATAGGTTATGTGACTGCAATCACGGCAATGAATTGTTGATAACGATTAACCCACAGGACTGGTGTTAACGGCTTGTTGAGTATGATTTTCGTTATCAATGTTGATGTGGAAGCTGTATTGATAATTGTATTGTAGAACGTAATTTTCTGGCTTCATTAAAACAACATTTTGCTTTCATCAATAGACAGATAGAAGCTTACAAAAGAGACGAAAGGTGGTAATTTTCGTCGCCTAGAATTCAGTGATATGGAACTTAATAATGCACTCTACATGGCAACCGGCCGCAACCATTAAGCAGTTAAAGCAACGTGCTGATATCCTTAATCAAATTCGCCAGTTCTTTACAGAACGAAACGTGATGGAAGTGGATACGCCTGCGATGAGTCACGCCACGGTGACGGATGTGCATTTGCATACGTTCAAAACTGAATTCGTAGGGCCGGGTTATGCGCACGGCCAGCCACTGTTCTTTATGACGAGCCCAGAGTTTCATATGAAACGACTGTTAGCAGCGGGCAGTGGCTGTATCTACCAAATTTGTAAGTCTTTCCGTAACGAAGAAAATGGCCGTTATCACAACCCTGAGTTCACTATGTTGGAGTGGTATCGTGTTGGTTTTGATCATCATGACTTGATGGATGAAATGGATCTGTTGTTACAGCAGGTACTTAAATCAGGCTCAGCACAGCGAATGACTTACCAACAAGCCTTTATTGATGTGTTGGGTGTGTGTCCACTGGAAGATTCGATGGATACGCTAAAGCAAGCTGCAGCGAAACTAGGGCTCAGCGACATTGCAGATCCAGAAGACGATCGTGACACCTTGTTGCAGCTGCTGTTTAGTATTGGGGTTGAAGCTAAGATAGGGCAACAAGTACCTGCGTTTGTTTATGACTTCCCAGCATCACAAGCGGCGTTAGCCAAGATTAACCCGAATGATCCACGAGTGGCTGAGCGCTTTGAGGTGTACTTCAAAGGGATTGAATTGGCAAACGGCTTCCATGAACTCGATAAACCACAAGAACAACTTCAGCGCTTTGAAGGTGATAATGCCAAACGTATTGAGATGGGCTTATCGCCTCAACCGATTGACCATCACTTGATTGAGGCATTAAAAGCGGGCTTACCAGACTGTGCCGGTGTTGCTTTAGGTATCGACAGGCTGATCATGCTGGCGCTCGGCTACGACCACATCGATGACGTGACGGCTTTTCCTTTCCCACGTTCTTAACTTTTTGCTTTTGTTTTTACTGAGAGTCAATAGTCCTTAGCTAGTAACGGTTAACTATTAACTCTCAGCTTTCAATCCGCTTCGCTAGCTAACCAGAATACCTGTGCTCTATCTGACCAAAATACCGGTGCCACTAGCTAACCAGAATACCAGTGCCCACTACGGCAACAATGGCACCTATCCAAGCGTAGGCATTTGGTCTCTGCTTGGTGTAAAGCCAGAGTATTGGTAACAACATGATGGGCGTGGTTGAAGATAACAGTGCGACCATACCGACATTGCCTTCCTGCAACGCGTACAAGATCAGCGTCATTCCTACAGCCATCGCTAAAAAGCCATTAACCGCAGTAATTGCGAATATCTGTTTATTCATTGGATTGATCGCGCGCGAAAGCTTGGCGCCTGTTAAACGAAACAGTGAGTGAGCCACAAAGGCGGTGATCATTCGAATGGCAGAGGCTGCTATTGGGTCAATGCTAGTTTGCATCACGGGTTTGGCAATAATGCCACCCAATGCTTGGCAGATCGCGGCGGTGATTCCCAACGCAACACCAATCCACACCGTGCCCTTAATGGTTTCGAGTTGGTTGTTCGCTTGTCCACGACGACCAAAAAATATCGCGGTTAACACACCGCTAAACACCAATGCCGAGCCAATCAGCTCTACTGAAGTCATGCTTTCGCTAAACAGGAAGTAACCGAGAATCGCCGAGAACACGGCATGACAAGAGAACAGCAAACCCGCTTGGCGCGGTCCCATGCGGTTCAAACAGGCAAATAGGGCGGTATCACCAATGAAGATGCCAATTAGGCCAGATAGCATCATCGGTGTGACTAGGTCGGCTTCGACACTTGCCCACCCACCGGTAAACCAAGCCATGCTCGATAAGATGATCGCGGTACAACCCATTCGCCAACGACTATAGGCAAAAGATCCTAAGTGTTGAGCAGGCTTTACTGACATTAGGCTCGCAATCGCCCAAAGAAAAGCGGCAGCTAGAGCTAACCATTCGAATCCCATCTGAATAACATCCTTGTGTCTGGGATAAATTAGCTCATCAATATGCATCAAACCGAACTGAGAACAAAGTGATTCTTATGAAAGAACGACTTTGTTTCAGTTATTAGTTTATGTCAGCTGTCGCTTGCTGGTGTGGTTCAACTTACTTTGCTTGAGGCGCGCTATACCTCAAAGCGCTATACCTTAAAGCGCTCTACGTCTTGGCGCATTGACTCTGCAGCGCTGCTCATTTCATTTGAGCTATTGCGGCTGCTTTCCGCTTGTTGTGCTAGATCGTCAGAGGCGTCTTTGATTCCTTGCGTATTACGGCTGATGTCCTCGCTTACCGCGCGTTGCTCTTCTGCAGCACTGGCTATTTGCAGCGCCATGTCGTTGATTTCCGTGATTGCTTGCGTGATTTTAGTCAGGCTGCCATGGGCTTGCTCGGCGAAGCCAACACTGTTTTCGGCCAGTTGAGTGCTGGTGGTCATGCTTTGAACGGCATGTTCGGTATTCTTCTGTAGCGTATCAATCATCACGCGGATCTCTTCCGTTGACCCATGCGTTCTCTGACTTAGCACTCGGACCTCATCAGCCACAACGGCAAACCCACGACCTTGTTCACCCGCTCGAGCGGCTTCAATCGCCGCATTCAATGCCAACAGGTTGGTCTGTTCGGCAATGCCTTGAATGGTGGAGAGGATCTGGTTGATGCTTTGAGCATTGCTCTCTAATTCACGAATCACATTGGCGGCATCTTCAACTTGAGTCGCCAAGCCAGTAATCGCATCACGGTTTTGTTGGATGACCTCTTGGCCTTCGTTACAAGCGGTGGCGGATGCCTGAGAAGCGGATGCCGTTAATTCGGCATGGCTAGCCACTTCGGCTGCGGTAGCCGACATTTCATGAATCGCAGTCGCAATTTGGTTGATGTCGTTTTGTTGATTCTCAACACTAATCGAAGATTGGGTCGCCAGTTGGTTGGCTTTCTCTGCATGGTTGTTGAGATCATGGCTGTGCTCTATTACGCCCTTCAACATGCTTTGCATCTGGCTTAAGAACTGGTTCACAAGCTCGGCAAGTTTGCCAATCTCATCCATACGTGTGATATCAATGCGCTGAGTGAGATCGCCTCTGCCTTGAGCGAGCTGAGTTAAGGCTTCAGACAAGGTTTGTAATGGAGACAGTAGGCGGTTGATCACCATTGTGCTCGCAATTGAAATGATGATGTATAAAACCAAAGAGGTCAGCGTGATGAATTGAATGGCATCGGATACTGCAGAAAACGCCATGTCTTTATCGATAACGATACCTAACGACCAATCAGTATTCGGGACATTGGCAATATAGACCAGCTTATCGCCTTGACCCGGCCAAGTGAGAGTGGTGATCATTTGGTCTTGAAGCAGTTGTGATACCTTGTTGGTTGTTAGTTCTGGATTCAAACTGGTCAGTGGTTTTTGACTCAGTTCTTCATCACTGTAGGCCACAATGTTGTTATTGCCGTCGACTAAAAACGCAAAGCCATCGTTATCCAGTTTTACATTGAGAACCGTATCGATAATGCTGGTTACGGTTAGATCGGCCGCGAGAACACCTTGTCTATCGCCACTGAATGCTTTCGCAAAGCTGATGACAATGCTGCCGTCAAAGTCCTGATAAGGTTCGGTAATGATGAGGTCTGATGTTGCGTTGGCATCTTTATACCAAGGGCGAGTGCGCGGGTCATAGCCTGCTGGCCAATCTTCACCTTTGTCGCCATAAGCGATCGTGCCATCGCTGAACCCTGCATAAACAGACAAGAATTGTCCGGCTTGCTTGGTGATCAATAACTCGCGATCAGAGTTGCTACTACTTGAAATAGTCGATTCATTGGCAAGCATCATATCACTGCGGATTGAGAGCCAATCGGCAATGTAATTGGTGGTGCCAACACTGACATTTTTCATTTCTTGGTTAATCGCGACCTCGGTTTCTTGAGTGAGCTGATTAACTGATATCCAGGCTTGAGCGCCACTCACGACGGCGATAATGACCGCAATCGCGATCTGAATTTTAAACTTAATGGTATGTCTCAAGGTCTATTCCTCTCTATTAGACAAAAACCTAATTACGTACTTGATGGTGAATTGGTGTGTCTCTGATGCGTGTATAGTGCCGTTGTCTTGATGTTAGTAAATGTGTTTAAAATCAAAAATTTAAAATGACTTATCGTTATTTTTAATAAACCGTGAAGTAGAATCACAATTATCTATCGATTAAAAACTGCTAAACCCTCCAGATAGCGAAATCACGATTGCTATCTGGAGGGTTGTAGTGAAAAGTTAACGTGCTAGGTGATAATAAACAGTGCGAGGTAGACCATCAGCAAGCCGACGATCCCTAAGATGATACCCATCTTCGCCATGTCTTTACTTTCGATAAGCCCGGTCGAGTAGGCCAACGAGTTTGGTGGTGTCGATACGGGTAAAATCATACCTAGCGATGCAGAGAAGGCGACCACAACCAGTAGTCCTTGCAGGCCTCCTATCGCAACCAAGCTTTCCATTGATGCACCAATCGCAGCGGCGATCGGCATCAGTAAGTTGGCCGTTGCGGTGTTTGACATGAAGTTCGCCATTAACCAACATACGATTGATAACGTTAGCACTACCGCCGTTGGTGAGAGCGACTCATAATCAATCGCGTGTGCGAGTGCCACGGCTAAGCCTGTTTTATCTAGTCCTATACCAATCGCAATACCACCGGCTACTAGCCACAATACATCCCAGTTAATCAGCTTGAGCTCTTCTTTGCCCATGATGCCGGTGAGAGTGAACACCGCCAATGGAATAATCGAGACCACATAAGTGTTCATGCCGTGCAGTTTGGTGGTCATCCACAATAGGATGGTGGCGGCGAAGGTGACGTAAACCACAATCGCACGCCAGCTTTTTCTAAATTGCCCATCAAGCTTGAGCACCATGTTTCTTTCCTTGGACGGAAAAAATTTCTGAAGAAGGAACCAAGCGATGGTCAGTTGAATGATTACGAAGGGCAAGCCCATCATCATCCAGCTTAGGAAGTCGATACTGTTCTCACCCGTCAGGTATTGCAGTGCGATGGCATTGGGCGGTGTACCGATTGGTGTCGCGATACCACCGGTGTTAGCAGCAATTGGAATACACAACACTAACGCCTTGATCCCCATGTCACCTTTTGGTGCTGACGCCACGATTGGACCTAGCAGTGCGAGCATCATTACCGTTGTTGCGGTATTTGACATGAACATTGAGAACACGGCGGTGATCAGCATTAAGCCGAGCATAATGAAGCGCGGTTCTGTACCAAATGGTTTGAGCAATACTCGCGCTAAGTTGTTGTCGAGTTCGTACTTAGATGCCGATATTGCGAGAGCGAAACCACCCATGAAGAGGATGATGATTGGTGATGAAAATGCACCGAATATGTCGGTATATTTGATTAACTCACCGAGATCGTGTCCCGCTGGTGGATTTCTAAATAGGTGTAAGCCTTTGTCGGAAATCATCACCAGTTCAAGCGCAATGATCAAAATGGAAGTGGCGAATACCGGAACAGGTTCAAGCACCCACAGTAGAGCGGCCAACAAGAATATTGCCAACAAGCGATGTTGAATCAGCGTGAGATCATCGATTGGTATTGAATCTATCGGCATGAATAACACGCCTAAGGGAATCGCAAAACAAATCAACAGCTTGACCAGAACGCCAACATTGAGTTTAGGCATGTACAAAGACCCTATGAATAAAATATCTTCAAATAGAGTAAGTTATCTGGATTTTTGGTACTTGGAGACGGGTTGTAAAATCGGAAAGTTGTTTAAGGTTTCGACAATTGTTTTGTTTTTGGTCAATCTTTTTATGGGGTAATTCGACGTACTGCTCGTTGAGAATAAGGTTATCGGTAGTTAGATTTGTTGAAACCTTGAAGGGAAATGTCTCGAACTAGATAAGAAAAAGGCGCGTTCTTCTCTGATATAGAAATAGAAAAAGTAACGCGCCTTTAATATGCCTATGAGTGAACTTGCATCGACAAGTAATATCGACAGGTTAACTCAGGAAGTTATGCTTGGTCTGTGTTCTCAACAGTTTCAGCAGTCTCTTCATTTACTTCAGCGTCTTTGCCCGCAATATGTGCGAAAGGGGTGCCTAGAACGGTTTTCTCACCATTTTGCATCGTTTCGTCAAACTTGATTGCGTCTTTAGCGAACAGGTTGATAACCGTTGAACCAAGCTTAAAGCGGCCCATCTCTTCGCCTTTCTTCAAGACGACGGCTGTATCACCTTGTGCAGGGTAATCCCATTTGTAAACTGAGTTACCACGAGGTGGAGTAATGGTACCAGCCCATACTTGCTCGATGCTGCCAACGATAGTTGCGCCAACCAGCACTTGTGCCATTGCGCCAAACTCAGTATCAAAGATACAAACCACACGCTCGTTACGTGCGAATAGGTTTGGAACGTTCTCTGCCGTTAACGGGTTTACAGAGAAAAGGTCACCCGGAACGTAGATCATCTGACGCAGTGTGCCGTCACATGGCATGTGCACGCGATGGTAATCACTTGGCGACAAGTAAAGCGTTGCGAATTCGCCGTCTTTAAATTCATCCGCTAGAGCAGCATCACCACCCAATAGCTCACGAGCTGAGTAGTTATGGTTTTTAGCTTGAATCAGTTGACCGTCAGTAATTGGGCCAAACTGACTTACACGTGCATCAGCAGGGTGAACAATAACAGAGTCACCTTCTGCGATAGGGCGCATGCCTTCTTTCAATTCACGTACGAAGAATTCATTGAATGTTTTAAAGTGTTTTGGATCGCTATGCTGAGCTTCATCCATGTTTACTTTGTATTGCTTGATGAACCAGTTGATGATCGCTGTCGTTAAGCCACCCGCTTTAGCAGATGCCAGTTTACCGACTAGGCGAGTTAGCCCATGCTGTGGGATCCAGTACTGCAATCCAACTTTAATCTTATCCATTGTATTAATTTTCCAATGCTAATTGTTTTTCAATTAAATCTGTCGATGACGGTTTAGGGCGCGAGATGTTACTTAAATTCGCGCCAATTGTCAGTAAATGCACACATTTGTTCACAAAAACGCGATTAGAGATCGGCTTTCTTGCTTCGTGAGTACTGACGGTTATCTTTGTTGTCAGCCATTGTTTCAATAATGCGATGGTAGCTAGCAAAACGTAAGCGGCTAATTTTACCGTCTTCAACGGCTTCACGTAGCAGGCATCCAGGATCGTCATTGTGTTTACAGTCACGGAATTTACAACCACCTAGGTATGGCTTGAATTCAATGAAAGCATCAGTGACTTCATCGGGTTCTAAATGCCATAGGCCGAATTCACGTACCCCTGGGGAATCGATAAGATCACCACCAGAAGGGAAGTGATACAAACGCGCTGCAGTCGTCGTGTGTTGACCCAGTCCTGAGTTTTCAGAAACCGCGCCTTCTTCAATGTCTAATGTTGGCATGAGTGCATTGACGACGCTGGATTTACCTACGCCAGATTGACCAACGAAAATGTTGATACGATCTTTCAGTTCGGCTTCCAACTCTTTGATGCCGTAACCCGACTCTTTACTGACGAACATGACTTTATAGCCGATTTTCTCGTATATTTTCAGCGTTTCGCGGTATTCGCTAATTTGTTGTTCTGTCAGCAAGTCGACTTTATTGAGCACAACTAAAGGGGCAATATTCACCGTTTCAGAGGCGATCAAGTAACGGTCGATGATATTAAGTGATAGCTCCGGCAGTACAGCTGAAACGATAACCATTTGGTCTACGTTTGCGGCAACCGGTTTTAGGCCGTCATAGTAATCAGGGCGAGTTAGCATTGACGTTCTTGGCTCAACGGCTTCTACAACACCAGAGATGCCGGCCATTGATTCAAGCCCTGCGCGCCAAATGACTTTGTCTCCAGAAACTAACGTTTCAATACTGCGGCGTAAGTTACAACGGTGAACTTCGTTGGTTTCAAGATCTTCGATATCGGCATGTTGGCCAAAGCGCGTAATTACGAGTCCGCTTTTTGTTCCGCCAAGCATGTTCTCATCCCACTGGATAGAATCTTCTTTCTTGAGTCGCTTGTTCTGGTTGCTACGTACACGACGCACTTGACCTTTGGTTAACTTCTTTTTTTTAGCCACAATTTTTCACTTAACACATCTAACTTGATGATTGAGGACTCAAACGGAATGTAGTTGGTACCATTGATTTCGATGGCCCTAAAGCTAGTTTGAGTATAGTTATTTGGGTATAGTACCTCTTTTATACATAAACAAATAGGCGACGCCTTATGTCCTTTAGCGATCAGAACCTTATTTGGGTTGATCTAGAGATGACAGGACTTGATCCTGAAACTCATAAAATCATTGAAATTGCTACTATCGTTACTGATAGTGAGCTTAACATCCTGGCTGAAGGACCTGTTTTGGCTATTCACCAACCTCAGAGTGAATTGGACAAGATGGACGAGTGGTGTACAACCACCCACACCGGCAGCGGCCTAGTGAAACGAATTCAAGAAAGCACGGTTTCAGAGCAAGAGGCTATTCAACAAACGATTGAGTTTCTTGAGAAGTGGGTACCAAAAGGCAAATCACCGATTTGTGGTAACAGCATTGGCCAAGATCGCCGTTTCTTATACAAACACATGCCAGAGCTGGAAGAGTACTTCCATTACCGTTATGTCGATGTAAGTACCCTGAAAGAGCTGACTCGTCGTTGGAAACCCGAAGTACTCGATGGTTTTTCAAAGTCGGGAAGTCACCTTGCATTGGATGATATTCGTGAGTCGATCGCTGAACTGCAGTACTACCGAAAAACGATTATTAACATCTAATCAGATCAAATGATCACGTTTATCTAACTTTTCAGGGACATAAGAGCTGATTTTTTTGCAAATCTGCGTGCTTTTACAGCAGTTGAGTAAAAACTTTCGTAATTTTGCATTAAGGACTTGCATCACAAAAAAATGCTCTTATAATTCGCAGCCCTGAACGACGAAAGACGTTTCAGATTGCGATACTAGCTCAGTTGGTAGAGCGCAACCTTGCCAAGGTTGAGGTCATCGGTTCGAACCCGATGTATCGCTCCAATTTCTTTCTTAGGATTGATGTTGGGAAATAGACTCATTGACTTAAACAATGCATCCGGACGCGGGATGGAGCAGTTTGGTAGCTCGTCGGGCTCATAACCCGAAGGTCGTCGGTTCAAATCCGGCTCCCGCAACCACATTACAGTTAAGCGCCATTTATTGCCAAGGCAGTAAGAGCAGCGATTAGCTAATGCGATACTAGCTCAGTTGGTAGAGCGCAACCTTGCCAAGGTTGAGGTCATCGGTTCGAACCCGATGTATCGCTCCAAATTCTATTCTTAGAAGCTGTCTCTTTGAGAATGTGCTCAGAATGAAAATGGTTTAGTCTCATTGTCCTTAAACGGTAATGATGCGAAAAGAGAAACATCCGGACGCGGGATGGAGCAGTTTGGTAGCTCGTCGGGCTCATAACCCGAAGGTCGTCGGTTCAAATCCGGCTCCCGCAACCACATTACAGCTAAACGTTGGTAGCTTCTTTGCAGTAAGAACTTAGTTTCTAGCAGATAAGTTTAACGGTTAACTAAGCGATACTAGCTCAGCTGGTAGAGCGCAACCTTGCCAAGGTTGAGGTCATCGGTTCGAACCCGATGTATCGCTCCAATTTCTTTCTTAGGAATGATATTGGGAATATAGAGTCATTAACTCAAATAATGCATCCGGACGCGGGATGGAGCAGTTTGGTAGCTCGTCGGGCTCATAACCCGAAGGTCGTCGGTTCAAATCCGGCTCCCGCAACCACATTACAGCTAAACGTTGATCACTTCTTTGCAGTAAGCACTTAGCTTCTTAGCAGACAGGATTAACGGTTAACTAAGCGATACTAGCTCAGCTGGTAGAGCGCAACCTTGCCAAGGTTGAGGTCATCGGTTCGAACCCGATGTATCGCTCCAATTTCTTTCTTAGGATTGATGTTGGGAAATAGACTCATTGACTTAAACAATGCATCCGGACGCGGGATGGAGCAGTTTGGTAGCTCGTCGGGCTCATAACCCGAAGGTCGTCGGTTCAAATCCGGCTCCCGCAACCACATTACAGCTAAACGTTGATAGCTTCTTTGCAGTAAGCACTTAGCTTCTAGCAGACAAGTTTAACGGTTAACTAAGCGATACTAGCTCAGCTGGTAGAGCGCAACCTTGCCAAGGTTGAGGTCATCGGTTCGAACCCGATGTATCGCTCCAATTTCTTTCTTAGGATTGATGTTGGGAAATAGACTCATTGACTTAAACAATGCATCCGGACGCGGGATGGAGCAGTTTGGTAGCTCGTCGGGCTCATAACCCGAAGGTCGTCGGTTCAAATCCGGCTCCCGCAACCACATTACAGTTGAACGTTGATTACTTTACTTGCAGTAAGAACTTAGCTTCTTAGCAGAAAAGATGAACGGTTAGCTTATGCGATACTAGCTCAGTTGGTAGAGCGCAACCTTGCCAAGGTTGAGGTCATCGGTTCGAACCCGATGTATCGCTCCAATTTCTTTCTTAGGATTGATGTTGGGAAATAGACTCATTGACTTAAACAATGCATCCGGACGCGGGATGGAGCAGTTTGGTAGCTCGTCGGGCTCATAACCCGAAGGTCGTCGGTTCAAATCCGGCTCCCGCAACCACATTACAGTTGAACGTTGATTACTTTACTTGCAGTAAGAACTTAGCTTCTTAGCAGAAAAGATGAACGGTTAGCTTATGCGATACTAGCTCAGTTGGTAGAGCGCAACCTTGCCAAGGTTGAGGTCATCGGTTCGAACCCGATGTATCGCTCCAAATTCAGTTCTTAGAAGTCATCTCCTAGAGAAAGTACTCAGAATGAAAATGGTTTAGTCTCATTGTCTTAAACGGTAATGATGCGAAAAGAGAAACATCCGGACGCGGGATGGAGCAGTTTGGTAGCTCGTCGGGCTCATAACCCGAAGGTCGTCGGTTCAAATCCGGCTCCCGCAACCACATTACAGTTACACGTTGATTACTTTCTTGCAGTAAGAACTTAGCTTCTTAGCAGAAAAGATGAACGGTTAGCTTATGCGATACTAGCTCAGTTGGTAGAGCGCAACCTTGCCAAGGTTGAGGTCATCGGTTCGAACCCGATGTATCGCTCCAAATTCTTTCTTAGGATTGATGTTGGAAATATAGAGTCATTAACTCAAATAATGCATCCGGACGCGGGATGGAGCAGTTTGGTAGCTCGTCGGGCTCATAACCCGAAGGTCGTCGGTTCAAATCCGGCTCCCGCAACCACATTACAGTTACACGTTGGTCACTGCTTTGCAGTAAGCACTTAGCTTCTTAGCAGACAGTATTAACGGTTAACTAATGCGATACTAGCTCAGTTGGTAGAGCGCAACCTTGCCAAGGTTGAGGTCATCGGTTCGAACCCGATGTATCGCTCCAGCTTTCTTCTAAAAAGCTATTAAGATTCTTTAAGCCACCGTGTTTTTCTTTAGATCACAGAGTTTAAAGAGGACCTTAAAGGTCACGCTCTTTCTTTAATGCTGCGAAGCATAATCCCCCCAAAAAGCAAATAATCCTCCATCATGGTGGATATTTTTTTGTCTTAAATTTTTCTTAGCAACTGGAATGCTAGTAAACATCAGGTCTCTGAAGCAGATACTTGAGGTTTTTCACATCTATAAACAGACTTATCCACAAAATGTTAGGTGTGGATAACTTGGTTGATAAAGTTATTTCAGACTTAATTCTTTACATACCCCCAAAAGATCTTTCTTGTTTTCAATATATTAGCTGAATTGTGGCGATCGTAACTTGTTGTTTTTTATCAGTTTGAGTGTTTATCTTGAATTTGATAAAAGATCGTTAACTTGTTGTTTTTTGATCTTAATCATTTATCGGTACTGTGTTTAACTTTGTGAGAGTGTCGGAAGTTTACGAGAGTTCTGAATTTTTTCCACATTGCTAAAATTGAGAACAAGGTCAAACATTGTTCTAAAATTATGTGCAACGGGTTGTCTTAAATGTTGGACTATTTAGGTAGGTTAGCTAGCCAATCGTTGATGCCTAAAGGGCTAGGCGTCTCTTGGCAGTCCTTTCTCAACAATACGTATCAGTCTGTGTTTTTTGGTGGAGATTTTACTGCTACTTCTTTGCACACCGCTAGCGTTGGGTAACTGTTGTAGTTGTTTATTCAAAGCCCACTCAATATGCACATCTAGCATTTCGTTTTTGCCTTGATGAGATTCTAGTGTTTCAACAATGCGTTGTTGAAATGGCGCATTGCCCATAGCAACAAAGATATTGCGCAACCACTGGGTGTGGCCGATACGTCTTATTGCTGAGCCTTCCATTTTCTTTAGGAAGGTGGCTTCGTCCCAACTTGAAAGTGAAACCAGATCGGCTTCTTGGAAATCTTCTCTACGATGAAAGTCTGTTTGCTCTGTGAGTTCGGCATGACGGTTCCACGGGCAAACTAACTGACAGTCATCACAACCATAAATACGGTTACCAATGGCGTCTCTAAATTCTTCCGGGATCACACCATCGTATTCAATGGTTAAGTATGAGATACATTTTCGAGCATCCACTACGCCATCAGCAATAATGGCACCCGTTGGGCAAGAAGTGATACATGCGGTGCATTTGCCGCACTCATCAACACTGGGTTCATCAACAGGAAGCGGGATATTAACCAACAGCTCGCCTAGGAAGAACCAAGAGCCCGCGTCTTTATCGAGAATTAACGAGTGTTTACCTGTCCAACCCAACCCCGCTTTTTGAGCGAGCGGTCTTTCTAAAATAGGCGCTGAATCCACGAAAGGACGTGAGTCTAAACCTTCGACCTCTTTTTCGATTCTTTGTCCCAGCTTTTTCAACTGGTTACGGAACAATTTGTGATAATCGCGGCCTAAAGAATAACGGCTGATATAGCCTTGAGTGGTATCGCTTAGATTAGAAGCAAACTGAGCTTCTGGTGGTAGGTAGTTCATTCGGGCGCTGATCACTCGAATGGTGCCTGGGTGAAGTTCATCAGGACGTGCGCGCATCATTCCATGTCGAGCCATCCAATCCATTTCGCCGTGGTTGCCAGCATCTAGCCATGCTTGAAGAGGGGCTTCGTGTTCACTTAAATCAACATCGCAGATGCCAACTTTTTGAAAGCCGAGCTCTTTTCCCCAGATTTTAATTTTTTCAGCAAGATGGTCTAGATTCATGGCTTCATTCTTAATTCTTATTTTCTCTGTTTTACAATTAGAGATAAGGCTAATTAAAATTAGGTTCGGCAAAAATGGGGGCGGATCTTAACGGATCTTAGTGATATTGACCAGAACTGACGTGTTTTGATCAGTATTTTTCATAGAACTTACACTTGAGTGCTTGTCTACTAAAAGCATCACGGTTTACTATTCTTGTTCTTTTGATTTTTATATAGTCAACGATCGATTTTTAGAGAACGTATTCATGAGCACGAAACAATTTACTTTGAAAGATGAACAAGCAACGATTCAATTAGGGACGGAGCTTTCTAATCTTTGCTCACAGCAGACGACTATTTATCTGCATGGTGATCTTGGCGCAGGTAAAACGACCTTCAGTCGTGGCTTTGTAAAAGCACTTGGCCATCAAGGAAATGTAAAGAGCCCAACGTATACTCTAGTTGAACCTTATCAACTTGCCGATTGGCAGGTATATCACTTCGATCTTTATCGCTTAGCCGATCCTGAAGAATTGGAGTTCATGGGGATTCGTGATTACTTCACACCAGATGCTATCTGCTTGGTTGAATGGCCTGAGAAAGGCTATGGGATGCTACCAGAAGCCGATTTGGACATTGATATTCGTTACCAAGACGATCACCGTATTGTTTCTTTAACCGCTAATAGTGAATACGGACAGCGCTTACTTAGTCAGTTGGAGTTATGTTGATTTCTAGACGCCTTATTTCAGCAGTAGCCATGATGGCTGCTGTTTTTTCTATACTGTTTTCTTCACTTGTTTCTGCAAACTCACTGAAAAGTTTAAGGGTTTGGCCTTCTCCAGAAGAAACTCGTGTGGTTATCGACTTAAAATCAGAAGCGGACTTTAGCTATTTCACCTTGAGTAGTCCGAGTCGTTTAGTGGTCGATTTAAAACATACCAACCTTGCAACTAAGTTACCGGTCGTGGTGAAAGATAGCCCCGTTCTATCTAAGATTCGTAAGAGTTCACCGCCAGACAAAAATACCTATCGCTTGGTTTTTGAGTTGAAGAAATCCTCTACAGCGGAGTTGTTTAAACTCAGCCCGACTCCTGGTGGTCAGTACGGACATCGTCTGGTGATCGATCTGCCTCATGGTGCGGCAAGCAAGGGGGCAACGACGTCGAAGCCGAGTAAACCAACGGTGAGCAAAAATATTAATCAGGTTAAACGTCAGAAAGACATTCTGATCGTTATTGACCCTGGTCACGGTGGTGAGGACCCAGGCTCTATTGGTCCAAGTCGTAAGTATGAAAAGAATGCGACTCTGAGTATTTCTCGTAAGCTTGCTGCACAGTTGAATGCGGTTCCTGGGATCAAAACTCGCATGACCCGTAACGCCGACTACTTTGTAAACCTTAACCGACGTGTTGCGATTGCTCGTGAAAACGAAGCTCATCTGTTTATCTCTATTCACGCGGATGCTTTTACGACCCCTCAACCAAGAGGTGGTTCGGTGTTTGTGTTGAATACTCGACGCGCAAATACCGAGATCTCTCGATGGATCGAGAACAAAGAGAAGCAGTCTGAATTACTCGGTGGTAGCGGTGCGGCTTTCACTGGCAATATTGATGATAAGAACGTAAACCAAACTCTGCTTGATTTGCAGTTCAGCCACTCACAGAAAGAGGGCTATAAGCTTGCAACCACGATTCTGTCTGAGATGGGTAAGGTTGCTAAGCTTCATAACAGTAAACCAATCAATACCAGTTTGGCGGTATTACGTTCACCACAGATACCATCGGTCTTGGTCGAGACGGGCTTTATTTCGAATCCGACCGAAGAGAAGCTGCTCTTCCAACGTTCGCACCAAGATAAATTGGCACGAGCAGTGACCAAAGCGGTCGTTAAGTATTTGAAGGCTAACCCACCTGAAGGGATTATCTTGTCTAACGCAACGTCGTCAACGGGTAGCGTGAGCCAACATAAAGTGTCTCGTGGTGAGTCTTTATCGGTGATTGCGAGTAAATATGGCACCTCGACACAGACGTTGATGAAATTCAACAATCTGAAATCGAGCAGCCTAGCGATCGGCCAAGTGCTTAAGATCCCAAGCAGTGCTTCAGGCTCATCATCAAGCAGCGCAGTGAAAACCAAGACCATAACCCACACGGTTAAGTCTGGAGAGTACCTAGGCAAGATAGCCAGCCGTTACAAAGTACGGGTGGCAGATATCAAACGTGAGAACCGCTTGAAATCTGAAACCGTTAGAGTAGGCCAGAAGCTACGTATTACGGTTGAAGTGAAAGATGTCCCTCTGCGTAAACATAAAGTCGCAAGAGGTGATTACCTTGGCAAGATTGCTTCTAAGTACGGCGTGAGTGTTAACAGTATTCGCCAAGCGAATAAGCTACGATCTGACAGCCTAGCGGTGGGGCAGGTGTTGATTATTCCGCACAAGTAAGCTTTTTAACGCAGACATGTTTCCATCAATGGCAGTAAGGCTATAAATATGACGATCAAAATACTGCCAGCTCGGTTAGCTAACCAAATCGCAGCGGGTGAAGTGGTAGAAAGACCAGCTTCAGTTGTGAAAGAGTTGGTTGAGAACAGTTTGGATTCAGGTGCCACACGTATCGATATTGATATCGAGAAAGGCGGCGCTAAGATGATCCGCGTTCGTGACAACGGTAAGGGCATCGTTAAAGATGAGCTTGCGTTGGCGCTGAGCCGTCATGCTACCTCTAAGATTCATACCCTTGATGACCTTGAGGCGATCGTCAGCCTTGGTTTTCGTGGTGAGGCGCTCGCGAGTATCAGCTCTGTTGCGCGCTTAACCATGACTTCACGCCCTGCCACTCAAGATCAAGCTTGGGCAGCACACAGTGAAGGCCGTGATATGCAGGTGAAACTGCAGCCTGCAGCGCATCCCATTGGTACCTCGGTTGAGGTGTTAGACCTGTTCTTCAATACTCCAGCACGCCGCAAGTTCTTACGCACCGAGAAAACCGAGTTCACGCATATCGATGAGCTGCTTAAACGCATCGCATTGAGTCGCTTTGATGTGACGATTAACCTTCGCCATAACGGTAAAATGATTCGTCAGTACCGCGCTGCCAAAACACAAGTTCAAGCAGAAAAACGCATCGCTGCGGTATGTGGCAATCCTTTTGTTCGTCATATGCTTAAGATCGAACTTGAGCATCAAGGCCTAAAACTTCATGGCTGGATCACCACGCCAGAAGGAGCAAGACAACAAAGCGATCTGCAATACTGCTATGTGAATGGTCGTATGATGCGTGACAAGCTGATCAATCATGCGATTCGTCAAAGCTACGAAACCAGCCTGCGCCCAGACCAATTTGCGACGTATGTGTTGTTCATTGAGCTAGACCCACATCAGGTGGACGTGAATGTTCACCCTGCAAAACACGAAGTGCGCTTCCATCAAGCTCGCCTTGTACATGATTTCATTTACCAAGCACTGAGTGATGGACTAGCCCAAAGTAAACAGATTAATGCGGTACCAATCAAGCAGTCTGCGTTTCATCAATCAGAAGCAACGAATTATCAGCAAGATAATGCAATTCCTGAATCTAGTGATGCGACGAGTTACCCAACGCAAGAAAGCACTGTCCCTGCTTATTCGGATCAAAACCCAGTATCTGATCAAAGCCCTCCATCTGAAAGGGCGCGACATGCTATTGAGCAAACGCCAGCCTACCCGAGAAAAGCAGAGTCTGAGCGCGCTTATGATCAACCTCAACACAGCGTTAATGATGGTGGGCAACATTATGGCTCAACAGCCAACCGAGGTTCATCGTCTAGCATTGGTGCATCGCCTAGCAGGGGCTCTTCAACCAACTTAGATTCGTCAACTAACATTAGCTCAGCTAACACAGGCTCGTCGGCTCGCGAAACCAGTTTTACCGGGTCCCCTCGTCAAGAGTGGATCGAGTCTCGACCTGAACCTAAAAAAGAAAAAGAGCAGCACCAACATCATGGTGAACCCGCGCCCTCTAAGCGAGAAGTGAAAGCCTATAAAGAGCTTCTAAAAACGCCAGATTTTGATGGTCAAGTTGTAGTTCCATCATCTCCTCAAGAGCATGTGGCACCAGTAGAAACCAAAGACAACATAGAAAATATCGAAAATAAAGAAGCTAAGCCTGGTCAACAGAATCCTGTTCATTCAAAACCAAGAGCTCCTGTGACGGACTTAGGCAAAGCCGTCTCGGTAGTGGAACGCCAATATTTGGTAATGGGAAACAAAAACGGCAGCGTATTGGTGTCTCTAGCCAAAGCTGAATTGCTACGTGTGATTGGCCAACTTGATACTCGAGAAGGGGCGTTAAAAAGCCAACCGCTATTGGTGCCTTTATCGATTAAGCTTGGTAGTGAACTTGTCGAGGTTGCTAAGGCGTTGAGCCAAACACTGGCGTTATTGGGGATTGAGCTTAAGGCGCGAAACAGTGAAGCGGTAATGGTGATGGGCGTGCCTTCTCCTTTGAGGCAGCAAAACTTACAAATTTTGATCCCAGATCTGTTATCTTACGCGGCTTCATTAAACGCTCAGATTGTCGATAATCACGCTGCTACTGTTTTTAACGCAGATAATGGTTCTAACGCTGCTAATGTTTTTAACGATATGTTGCCATCATTGGTCAACTGGATCGGGATTCAAACGGCACAAGTAAAAAGCGACTACACTTTATCTGAAGCGGTTCAACTAGTTGGGGAACTTGAACAGCTTTGGCATGGTCTACTTCCATTAGATGATCCAGAGTTTGTAAATCCTATCGACTTTTCAGCGACCATAGCCGCGTTTACGGTTTAACTTTTTCGCGATGGCATTTATCTTTGCAACTGAATGTATCGCGATACGAAGCCCTTTTTTATAAAGCGCTCTAACAGAGAAACAAATACAAAATATCATGACTGAAAAATTACCTTTAGCGTTGTTTTTAATGGGCCCTACGGCATCAGGAAAAACAGATTTAGCTATCCGCTTACGTCAGAAGTACCCAGTAGAGATCATCAGTGTCGACTCAGCATTGATCTACAAAGACATGGATATCGGCACCGCTAAACCGGATGCAGGAGAGCTCGCGCTCGCGCCCCATCGTTTGATTGATATTCTCGATCCAAGCGAAGCGTATTCTGCGGCAGATTTTCGTCGTGATGCGATCAATGAAATGAATAAGATTGTAGCGGAAGGAAAAATCCCGTTACTGGTTGGTGGCACAATGCTGTACTACAAGGCATTGTTGGAAGGCTTATCGCCCTTACCGGCCGCGGATCAAGAGATTCGTAAGCAGATTGAAGCGGAGTCTATTGAACAGGGTTGGCAGGCATTGCATGATCAATTAAGAGAGATAGATCCCGTATCCGCTGAAAGAATACACCCAAATGATCCACAAAGGCTTTCAAGGGCATTGGAAGTTTACCGAATTTCGGGTAAAACATTAACAGAGCTAACTCAAACGAAAGGCGATAGCCTGCCATTTCGTGTAAAACAATTTGCAATAGCTCCCAAGGAAAGGAAAGAGCTCCATCGCCGCATTGAACTTCGCTTTGAGAAGATGATAGAGGCGGGGTTTGAAGATGAGATGAAGGCGTTATATGCCAGAGACGATCTTCACCCTGAACTGCCATCGATCCGATGCGTTGGTTATAGGCAGATGTGGGATTATTTAGATGGGAATTGCGATTTAGACGAAGCGGTTTTCCGTGGTGTCTGCGCAACCCGTCAATTGGCCAAGCGACAAATCACCTGGTTACGCAGTTGGGATGATTTAACTTGGTTGGATAGCGAAAACATTGAACAGGCGTTAGAAACTCTTTCAGATGCAATAGCATCTGATTAGTATTGCTGTGTATAATGTGATCGCTTTTGCGTGAATATACTCTGAAAAGGATCAGTTATTGAGGCTTTTAAAAATCACAGCCTTTCAATAACAACGGAGTTTTTTTATTCGTTTAGCTCAGATGCAAAGGCCGCACCTTTTTGTGCACCACTAGCTAAATAATTACAACAAAATATAAATAAGGAAAATAAAATGGCTAAGGGGCAATCGCTACAAGACCCATTCCTAAATGCACTCCGTCGTGAGCGCATTCCAGTCTCTATCTATCTTGTTAACGGCATCAAGCTGCAAGGTCAGATCGAGTCTTTCGATCAATTCGTGATCTTATTGAAGAACACAGTAAACCAAATGGTTTACAAGCATGCGATTTCTACTGTGGTTCCTGCTCGTGCAGTTAGTCACCACAGCGGCGAGCAACAGCGTGCGCCATCTGATCGTCCAGAGAAGACTGAAGATTAATCGTTCAATTGATACAGCTTGCGCTGTAATAAGGAGTTGGTTGCTTGTTTGACCGTTATGAATCCGGCGAGCGAGCCGTACTTGTTCATATCAACTTCACGCAAGAGGGAGAATGGGAAGACCTAAGCGAATGTGAAATGCTGGTCTCCTCAGCGGGGGTAGAAACGCTACAAGTGATTACTGGTAGCCGACAATCCCCACTCCCTAAATACTACGTTGGAGAAGGTAAAGCCCTAGAAATCGCTCAAGCCGTTCAGCTGACCGGTGCTGAAATTGTGATTTTTAACCACTCCCTCTCTCCTGCCCAAGAGCGAAACCTCGAGCAATTGTGTAAATGTCGTGTGATTGATCGCACGGGTTTAATCTTAGATATCTTTGCACAACGTGCGCGAACTCATGAAGGTAAGCTACAAGTTGAGCTCGCTCAGCTTCGTCATATCTCTACCCGATTGATTCGTGGTTGGACTCACCTTGAAAGGCAGAAAGGTGGTATTGGTCTTCGTGGTCCAGGTGAAACTCAACTGGAAACCGATCGACGTTTGTTGCGTGACCGTATAAAAGCGATATTACGTCGTTTAGCGAAAGTGGCTAAGCAGCGTGAACAAGGACGACGTGCTCGTAATCGAGCTGAAATCCCAACAATTTCTTTGGTTGGTTATACCAACGCAGGGAAATCAACACTTTTCAATCAAATCACTAGTGCAGGTGTTTATGCGGCAGACCAACTGTTTGCAACTCTAGACCCAACACTACGTAAGATTGAATTGGCAGATGTCGGGCCTGCAATTCTCGCAGATACCGTAGGTTTTATCCGTCATCTACCACACGACTTGGTCGCTGCGTTCAAGGCTACGTTACAAGAGACGCAGGAAGCTGACATTTTGTTACATGTTGTTGATGCCAGTGATGACCGCTTTCGTGAGAACATTCAGGCTGTTCATGAAGTATTAGAAGAAATCGATGCTCATGAAGTGCCAACCCTTGTAGTCATGAACAAAATTGACTGCATGGAAGACCAAAAACCTCGAATTGAAAGAGACGAAGAGGGCGCACCACGCGCTGTTTGGGTTTCTGCAATGGAAGGAGAAGGGATTGAACTGCTGTTTGAGGCTTTAACTGAGCGTTTAGCGAGTCAAATGGTTCAATTCCGGTTGTGTATTCCACATCAACATCAAGGCCGTATTCGCAGCTTATTCTTCGAGATGAAATGTATTCAACAGGAAGAGTATGATGAAAATGGTAACTTGTTGATAGATATCCGAATGCAACAAATAGATTGGTCTAAACTTGAAAAAAGAGAAGGGGCGCTCTTAGGTGACTTTATCGTTACCAAAGAGACTGCTACAGTATAACGTCATATCAAATGATGGAGCTTTCTAATGGCGTGGAATGAGCCTGGAAATAATAACAACGGCGATAATAACGGCCGCGATAATGACCCTTGGGGTAAGAACAATAATCGCGGCGGCCGAGATCAAGGACCGCCAGACTTAGACGAAGTGTTTAGTAAACTAAGTCAAAAGTTAGGTGGCAAGTTTGGTAAAAAAGGTGGCAACGGTAACGGGCCATCTATTGGTGGTGGCGGTGCGATTGGCTTTGGTGTCATTGCTGTCATTGCGATTGCTATCTGGTTCTTCGCTGGTTTCTACACCGTTGGCGAAGCAGAAAGAGCCGTTGTACTTCGACTGGGTCAATTCGACCGTATCGAAGAACCGGGTCTTAACTGGCACCCACGCTTCATCGATGAAATTAAAGATGAGCAACTGGTTAACGTTCAAGCGATTCGTTCTCTACGTGCTTCTGGCACCATGCTAACGAAAGATGAAAACGTTGTGACGGTTGAAATGGGCGTTCAATACCGTGTTTCTGACCCATACAAGTACTTGTATCGTGTAACGGATGCGGACGACAGCTTACGTCAAGCAACTGATTCTGCGCTTCGTGCGGTAATTGGTGACTCACTAATGGATAGTATCCTAACAAGTGGTCGTCAGCAGATTCGTCAAAGCACTCAAGAAACGTTGAACCGTATTATTGATAGCTACGACATGGGTATTTTGATTGTTGACGTGAACTTCCAGTCAGCACGTCCACCTGAGCAAGTGAAAGATGCATTTGATGATGCTATCGCGGCTCGTGAGGATGAAGAGCGTTTTGAACGTGAAGCTGAAGCTTACCGAAATGACATTCTTCCAAAAGCAACAGGTCGAGCTGAGCGTTTGAAGAAAGAAGCGGTCGGTTACTCAGAGCGCACAGTTAATGGTGCTCTAGGTCAAGTTGCTCAGTTCGAGAAGCTTTTACCTGAATACCAAGCTGCTCCTGAAGTAACACGTAACCGTATGTACCTTGATACAATGGAAAAAGTGTACTCAAGCACATCGAAAGTCCTGATTGATTCTGAATCAAGCGGTAACTTGCTATACCTACCAATTGATAAGCTAGGCGCACAAGGTGGTTCTCAGTCGGGCACTCGCCCTGCAAAAGCATCATCAACTTACGATCAAATTGAGTTAGAAACTCAAGCGGATCCAAAGTCTAGCACTCAAACTCGTTCAGACAGTTCACGTCAAGGGAGATACTAATAATGCGTAAATTAATGATCCCTGTATTAGTTGTGACGATTGCCCTTCTATTGATGTCACTATTTGTGATTCAAGAAGGCGAGCGTGGCATGGTAATTCGTTTTGGTCGAGTTCTCGATGACAACGGCGTATCACGAATCTATGAACCAGGCTTGCACTTTAAACTGCCTATGTTTGATCGCGTAAAAGTACTTGATGCTCGTATTCAAACGATGGATGGTCGTTCTGACCGTTTCGTAACATCAGAGAAAAAAGATGTTCTAATTGATACCTACGCAAAATGGCGTATTGCTGATTTTGGACGTTTTTATCTGAGTACTGGCGGCGGTAATATCATGACGGCAGAAGCACTTCTTGAGCGTAAAGTGACAGATGTTCTTCGTTCTGAAATTGGTGCTCGTGAAATTAAGCAGATCGTGTCAGGCCCTCGTAATAAGGACATCCTGCCAGACTCTGCTGATAGCGAAGTCGTTACAACGGTAGCGGCTGCAGAAGCTCTAGAAGTTGATGGCGAACGCGATAAGATCATGGAAAACGTTTTGTCTGGAACGTCAGAAAGCGCGATGGCTGATTTAGGTGTTGAAGTTGTTGATTTCCGAATGAAGAAGATTAACCTTCCTGACGAAATCAGTGAATCTATCTACCGCCGTATGCGTGCAGAACGTGAATCGGTTGCTCGTAGACACCGTTCTCAAGGTCGTGAGAAAGCAGAAGTTATCCGTGCTCAAGCTGAGCTAGAAGTTGCAACAGTTCTTGCAGAAGCTGACCGTACAGCTCGAATCACTCGTGGTGATGCAGATGCAGAAGCAGCGAAGATCTACTCTGATGTGTACAGTAAAGATCCTGAGTTCTATGGCTTCATGCGTTCATTGCAAGCTTATGAGACATCGTTTAGCGATAAGAGCGACATTCTAGTACTGGATCCGAAGACTGACTTCTTCCAATACATGAATCAAGCGAGCGGCGCTCCAGCAAAATAAGCTGATGCGTTAGCGGATGCTTAGCTCAATAAGCAAAATACGTTAAAACTTAAAAGGCTCCCATTATGGGAGCCTTTTTGTTTTCTATTCTTTGAAGACTGAAGACTGAAGACTAAGGACTAAGGACTAAGGACTAAAGACTGAATATTGGCCATTAGGTCCTCGAGGGAAATCGAGCGACAGAGCCGTGCTTTGAGAAAGCCTAGCGGTAGGTCATGAAAGCGATAACGACGCCGGCAACCACAAGGCAACCGCCAATTCGGCGCAGTTGCGTGTCTGGCTGTTGGCTTAATTGAGCAACCATGTTTCTCCAGCCATTGGGTGCAATCAAGGGCCCCAGCCCTTCAACGATAAGAACAAGCCCGATTGCGAGCCAGATAGAATTAGACATGTTGCTGCCTTTTGCCTGTAAAAAGATAATAATATCAGCATCTTTACGGATCTTCGCGGTGTCATTGCAAATTTGCTTGTCGTTAGCTTTAACAATTATGAACAAAAAATGACTGCAAGAAATGTGATTCGGTGCTAGAATCCATTTTTAATTAGCAACAGAAATTGGAAAGATGGGAAATAACGTAGTCGTTCTAGGCACCCAATGGGGTGATGAAGGTAAAGGTAAAATCGTTGACCTTTTAACTGAAGATGCAAAATACGTGGTTCGCTACCAAGGCGGTCACAATGCAGGTCACACACTTGTAATTGACGGTGAAAAAACCGTTCTTCACTTAATTCCATCAGGTATCCTACGCAATAACGTTAAATGTGTTATTGGCAACGGTGTAGTATTATCGCCTGACGCACTTCTTAAAGAAATGAAACCTCTTGAAGATCGCGGTATCCCAGTACGTGAGCGTCTTTTCATCTCTGAAGCTTGTCCTCTAATTCTTCCGTACCACATTGCAATCGACAACGCGCGTGAAATCGCTCGTGGCGCTAAAGCTATCGGTACAACGGGTCGTGGTATCGGTCCTGCTTACGAAGATAAAGTTGCTCGTCGCGGTCTACGCGTTGGCGACCTTTTCGATAAAGAAGCATTTGCTGAGAAGCTAAAAGAAGTTATGGAATTCCACAACTTCCAACTAGAGCACTTCTACAAAGCTGAAACAGTAAGCTACGAAGAAGTTCTTGAGCAAGCGATGAGCTACGCAGACATGTTAACTGCGATGGTTATCGACGTAACTGACGAACTAGACGCAGCACGTAAGCGCGGCGACAAGATCATGTTCGAAGGTGCTCAAGGTACGCTACTAGATATCGACCACGGTACTTACCCATACGTAACGTCTTCTAACACGACTGCTGGTGGTGTTGCTGCAGGTTCTGGTTTTGGTCCTCGTCACATCGGTTACATCCTTGGTATTACTAAGGCTTACTGTACTCGTGTTGGTTCAGGTCCATTCCCAACTGAGCTATACGATGGCCTTGAAAAACAAGACCCAGTTGGTAAGCACCTAGGCGATGTTGGTCACGAGTTTGGCGCAACGACTGGTCGTCTACGCCGTACTGGTTGGTTCGATGCTGTTGCTATGCGTCGTGCAATCCAAATCAACTCTCTATCTGGTATCTGTCTAACTAAACTAGACGTTCTAGATGGCCTAGAAGAACTAAAAATCTGTACTGGTTACAAGATGAAAGATGGTTCTATCCTAGAAGTTTCTCCAATGGCTGCTGAGTCATTCGAAGAAGCGACGCCAATCTACGAAACAATGCCTGGTTGGTCTGAAAACACATTTGGTGCTAAATCTATCGACGCGCTTCCACAAGCTGCTCTAGATTACATTAAGCGTATCGAAGACCTAACTGGCGTTCCAATTGATATCGTATCAACTGGCCCAGATCGTAACGAAACTATCATCAAGGTTCACCCATACGGCGCATAATGCCCGCTGAGTGATCACCACAGCACGAACCGTACTGTGGTAATTAAAGTGCTTTGATAATTAAAGTGCTCTGATAATGAAATAGTTTTCTAAAAGCCGACTTTATTAAGTCGGCTTTTTAATACCTGCAATTTAGCCACGCACTCTTTGATGGTGATCTTTTAAGCGCCATCAGGCAAAATATTGCCCATTAGCGGCAAGTTTTGTCTAAAGCCGTCAGGGTTATTGCCGATACAGATATCATGGAAAGTGAAGTTCACCCTGTTTTGTGCGTGTAGAAATCCTCTGCGGCCCTCAATAGATAACTTTAGCGACAGATAATAGAGTGCAGGTATGAAGCTACGAATTGTAGCAGCTTCATTGATAATGGCGCTGAGCTCACCCTTGAGTCATGCAAATTTGACTGACGTGGGAGAGCCCGTTCCAATATATACAGAAGCTGAACTGATTAATTTAATCGAGAATAATCAACACCTAGAGCGAGTGAAAGCTGATAAGTGCCAGTTAGTTGAAGATATCGTTGCTCGTGCAACGCGTATTAGCTTGCCTTCTTATGAGTTTTTATACGGTGATATGTTGGCTTGGGGCGTGTGTGTTCCACAAGATGTAGAGCTTGGCATTTACTATATGGAAAACGCGGCGCATCAAGGTTTACCGGCTGCACTAGAGCAGCTAGGTCGTTATTATTCTCGTGGAACCTTGGTTCAACAAGACAAAGAGCGCGCGATTCCGTATTTACGTGAAGCGGCCTCTATGGGTAATCTAAGTGCGAGTATTCACTTAGCGGAACTCTTGCTGCGTGATTACGGTAGCCCGTTAGATTATGAAGATGCTTACCGCTGGTTATACAACTCGGTGACTGCGGATGATAGGCAACATAAACGCATCACCGTGCTTCGTAGCGGTCTGGAACAGAGAATGCCAGACAATATTATTGCTCGAGCAAAACGTCGAGATGTGTTCTGGTAATTACGAATATTAATTAAGGTTAGATGGTGAACGACTGCACTCGTTAACCATCTATCTTGATATAGAAAGATATCGTATTAAAAAGGCCTCGTAGGTAAATACCTATGAGGCCTTTTTTGATCTTAACGGTAAACCGTTTATCTTACTCGGTGGCGTTATTGAACAACTTCACCAGATTCAATCACCGTCTTACGAACGACTTTAGTGAAATCGAGCGCTTCTTGGCGAATCTTATCTTCATCGACCGTTAGCATGTCGCGGTCTTGCATGATGATCTTACCGTCAACGATGGTGTGGCGAACGTTACCCGAGTTAGCTGAGTAAACTAATGCCGAGTATGGGTTGTAGACTGGAACCATGTTTGGCGCTTTCGTATCGATCACTATGATGTCGGCGAGTTTACCGGCTTCAAGAGAACCGATCTTATCTTCCATGTGTAGCGCTTTTGCTGCGCCCATTGTTGCCATGTCGATCACTTTGATCGGCGGCATTGCGGCACGATCTTTATTAACCAGCTTGTGAACTTTAGCGACTTGGTTGAATTCATCAATGGTGCTCAGTGTGTTACCAGACATTGGGCCATCAGTACCTAAACCGATACGTACGTTCTCGTCATACATCTTAAGCGCGGGTGATACGCCTTTTGCTGATTTGATGTTGGCACTCATGTTGTGAGCCACACCCATATCTGACTTTTTCACCAATTCGATATCATGGTCATCAACCAAGATCATGTGTGCACCCACCAAGTTTTTGTTGAGTGCGCCAATGCTGTCCATGTATTGAACCGGTGATAGCCCATCTGAACGCTCGGCGATTTTCTCTTCTTCACGGTGTGATTCTGCAAGGTGAATCATTACTGGTACATCGAGCTCTAGAGAGAGCTTAGAGATCTTCTGCAGTATCTCTGTGGTGTTGGTGTAAGGTGCGTGTGGTGCAAACGCGGGTGTGATACGCGGGTGGTCTTTGTATTCTTCAATGAAATTCAGCGCGTATTGGATACCTTCTTCAGCATTAGCCGCATCAGCGACTGGGAACTTAATCACGGTTTCACCAAGAATGGCACGCATACCGATCTTATCGACAGTTTTCGCAACTTCATCTTCGAAGTAGTACATGTCGGCGTAAGTCGTGACACCGCCTTTTACCATTTCAACGTTACCGAGGTTAGCGCCAATACGTACCATGTCTCGCGATACCAGTTTCTTCTCTAGAGGGAAGATATAACGGTGAAGACGGTCAGGCACATCATCGGCCAGCGAGCGGAAAACCGTCATCGATACGTGAGTATGAGTATTGATGAGACCCGGCATCACGATATCGCCATCCACGTCTAACACTTGTTTCGCTTGGTACTGCTTCTCTAGTGAAGCATCACCAACGGCAATGATTTTGTTGTCTTTTACGACAACAGTACCGCTCTCATAAACCGTTTTGTCTTGGTTCATGGTTAGAACCATCGCATCGGTAATCATCAAGTCAGCTTTTTCCATTGCTGAACTCGCAAATGGAAATAGAGCGAGGCTTGCCATTGCTGAAGCCAATAGGGTGCGTTTTAGTTTCATATCAATACTCAGAACAGGAGTTGGTAAAGTGTCAGGATAATAGTGTATTTCATTCATGGCGCAAACGTTTGTTTTATCGTTTGCTTGAAATTTTGATGATAGTCCGCCTCTATGAAGCGATGTTTCACAAAGTGAAGATATGTATCAATCTTAGGTTATTTTAGGCTTTTCCAAAGCATATCTGTAGCTTACCCCTAGCATCAGATATACTAGGGGTATATACATTCCTTGCTTAAGCAGGCCCGCCTATGTCAAAAAACACACCAATGTCAGAAAACACGACAGCGACAACCACTGTTGATCCTTTTGCCGACCGAGAGTCGAAAAATTACGAAAACCCAGTACCAAGCCGAGAGTTCATTATTTCGTTTCTAACAGACGCGAATATCCCAATGAACCGTAACGATCTATTCGAAGCTTTGGGTTTGGCTGGAGAGGAACAATATGAAGGGCTGCGTCGTCGTTTACGTGCAATGGAACGTGATGGACAGCTTATCTTTACCCGTCGTCAGTGCTACGCATTGCCTGAGAAGATGGAATTGATTAAAGGCTATGTGATTGGTCATAAAGACGGTCATGGTTGGGTTCGCCCAGACGGCAGTGTGGGTAAAGACAATGATATCGTGTTGCCGCATCACCAGATGAAAACCATCATGCACGGTGATTACGTACTGGCTCAGCCTACTGACAACAGTAAACGTGGTCGTCGTGAAGGTCGTTTGGTTCGTGTTCTTGAAGAGCGCAAAACGCCACTTGTTGGTCGCTTCTTCCTAGAATATGGCCATTCTTACGTGGTTGCTGATGATTCGCGTATTAGTCACGACATCCAGATCCCTACCGAGCATAAAGGCGGTGCTCGAATGGGTAATGTGGTTGTGATTGAAATTACGGATCGTGGTGGTCGTTCTCGTAACATGATGGGTAAAGTGACCGAAGTTCTTGGTGAAAACATGGCTCCGGGTATGGAAACGCAGATCGCGATCCGTACTCACCAGATCCCACAAGAGTGGCCTGAAGCGGTAGATAAGCAAATCGTAAACCTCGGTGAGCATGTTCCTGAAGAAGCAAAAGAAGGACGTGTTGATCTACGCAAACTGCCATTGGTTACCATTGATGGTGAAGATGCGCGTGACTTCGATGATGCGGTTTACTGTGAAGCGAAGAAAGGCGGAGGCTGGCGCCTGTGGGTAGCGATTGCTGACGTAAGTTACTACGTTCGCCCAGATACCGCGCTAGACAAAGAAGCGATTAACCGTGGTAACTCGGTATACTTCCCGTCACAAGTTGTGCCAATGCTGCCAGAAGTCCTTTCTAATGGCCTATGTTCATTGAACCCTCAAGTCGACCGTTTATGTATGGTGTGTGAGATGACTATCTCAGACAAAGGTAAACTGTCGGGTTACAAGCACTACGAAGCGGTAATGAACTCTCATGCCCGTCTGACTTACAACAAAGTTGGCGCTATCTTAGATGGCAATGAAGAACTTCGTGAGCGTTACGAGCCTGAAGTACCACATCTTGAAGAGCTTCATAAGATGTACAAGGTACTTAAGAAAACGCGTGATGAACGTGGTGCGATTGAGTTTGAAACGGTAGAAACTAAGTTTATCTTCAATGCGGATCGTAAGATTGACCGTATTGAACCCGTCATCCGTAACGATGCACACAAGATCATCGAAGAGTGTATGATTCTTGCGAATATCGCATCGGCGTCTTACGTAGAAAAAGCGAAAGAACCTGCATTGTACCGTGTTCACGATACTCCGGGAGAAGAGCGCTTAACTGGCTTTAAGAGCTTCCTTAGTGAGCTAGGCTTAACGCTGGAAGGTGGCCTGTCGCCATCACCAGTAGACTATGCACAACTGATGCAACAGATTAATGAGCGTGAAGATCGTGAGTTAATCCAAACCATGCTACTGCGCTCGATGAAGCAAGCGGTATACAACGCGGACAACGCAGGTCACTTTGGTTTAGCTCTTAAACGCTATGCTCACTTTACCTCGCCAATTCGTCGTTACCCAGATTTGCTATTGCACCGCGCGATTAAGTACCTTATTGCGAAGGAAGAAGGCCGTCAGAGTGAGCGTTGGACGCCAACCGGTGGTTACCACTACACTTTCGATGATATGGACTTCTACGGCGAGCAGTGTTCAATGACTGAGCGTCGTGCTGATGATGCAACGCGTGAAGTGAACGACTGGCTGAAGTGTGAGTACATGCAAGACCATGTCGGCGAAGTGATGGATGGCGTAATTGCTAACGTGACTGGCTTCGGCTTCTTTGTTCGTCTCACTGAACTGCACATTGATGGCTTGGTACATATCTCAGCGCTAGCGAATGATTACTACCAATTTGATGCTGTTGGTCAGCGTTTAGTCGGTGAAAGCTCAGGTAACATCTACCGCTTGGGTGATTCGGTTAAAGTGAAGGTTTCTGCGGTTAATCTAGAAACTCGCCAAATCGACTTTGATTTAGAAGACACCGATCGTCAGCCTCGTGGTAAAGGTAAAACGGCCAAGAAGCGTGCAGCTGAAGCGATGAAAAAGGCGAAAAGCAAGAAGCGTTCAGCGGTGAAGAGTAATAAGCCGGGTGTACCAGCGACGCCTTTAGTTGAACCGACTAAGCGACCAGACGGTAGCTCTGAAAGTTCAGCTAAGAAGAAGTCAGCGAATAAAACCGGTGCTGCAAAGGCGCGAGCTAAGAAAAAGCGTACCGCAAGCCGTAAGCCAAAGGCTGATAAGTCTTAAGTTTATAAGCCTTAAGGTTAATAAGTCTTAAGCTTAATAAGGCGCTTTGCTAGTTAGGTTTAGCACAGCGCTAATTTAATGCGACATGACTTTAACGCGAAAAGATTTTAATGCGAGAGTATCAGGCGCAAGACGCATACTCTCGAAATAAACAACACAGGGGTGGGTGCATCGGGTTTGATGTCATTCATCTCTGAGCAATAAGAGTAACCAGAGACAATGAGTAACGAATTTATTTACGGTATTCACGCGGTGAAAGCCGTACTAGAAAAAGATCCAGCGCGCTTTATTGAAGCGTACGTGCTTAAAGGTCGTCAAGACGATCGTCTTCTTCCATTACTGAATCAACTGCAGCAATTTGGTGTGTCGATTCAACAAATGGGCCGTAAGCCGCTTGATGAAAAAGCACAGGGTGCAAATCACCAAGGTCTTATTGCTAAGGTGAAGCCTGCTAAGCAGCTTAATGAAACTCACCTAGACGATATCCTAGCGCAGCACGAACAGCCTCTGCTGTTGGTTCTAGATGGCGTAACAGACCCTCATAATCTAGGTGCTTGTCTACGTAACGCGGATGCTGCGGGTGTGGCGGCTGTTATCGTACCTAAAGATCGCTCTTCGCCGCTAACGGCAACCGTAAGTAAGGTTGCTTGTGGCGCAGCTGAAACCGTTCCTCTAGTACGCGTAACCAACCTAGCTCGTACAATGCGTGCACTGCAAGAGCAGGGTGTATGGTTCGTGGGTACCGCAGGTGAAGCGACGCATGATATCTATCAAGCGAAGCTAACGGGTCCTCTTGCTGTTGTGATGGGCGCAGAAGGTGACGGTATGCGTCGTTTAACGCGCGAAACCTGTGATGACCTAATTAAGATTCCAATGTCAGGCAGCGTGTCGAGCCTAAACGTTTCGGTAGCATCGGGCATCTGCTTGTTCGAAGCGGTACGTCAGCGCCTAGCTCAATAGCGTTAAGCTGAGTTAAAAGGCAAAACGACTCTAAGTCTATGAATTTATTAACGCTCACCACTTGCTGGTGGGCGTTTCTTTTTAGGCTGTTATGACGGAATCGTTTGGTTTGTCAGATGGCTAGATGGCGAAAGGAAAACTGTTTCATTATTAGCCAAATACCGCTTGCCAATACCGAGTTCTTTCTATAATATTTGCCGTCCTTAAAACTCGGTCATTTTTCTTTAGTTCCTTGCTTCCCTTGGACGACCGAGCCTTTCGTGGAAGCTAATAATCCGTAAGGAGCAACCAAATGCGTCATTATGAAATCGTATTCATGGTTCACCCTGATCAAAGCGAGCAAGTTGCTGGCATGATCGAGCGTTACACTGGTTCAATCACTGAAGCTGGTGGTACTATCCACCGTCTAGAAGACTGGGGCCGCCGTCAAATGGCTTACCCAATCAACAAACTTCACAAAGCTCACTACGTTCTTATGAACGTTGAAGCTGGCCAAGAAGTGATGGACGAGCTAGAAACTGCTTTCCGTTTTAACGATGCAGTTCTACGTAACATGATCATGCGCACTAAAGGCGCTGTGACTGAGCAATCTATCATGCTTAAGCAAAAAGAAGAGCGTGCAGAGCGTGCTCCTCGTCGTGATGACCGTGAAGAACGTGCACCACGTCGTGAAGAAGAAGCTAAGCCAGAAGCTGCTGCTGAGTAATTCTTTTTTGGCCTTTTAGGTCATTAAATTTTATTCAACTCGTTTAGGTATTTTCACTACAAGCATTTGCTTACGCTTATTTATAAGCCTGTGTTAATACCGCATTATTAAATTTAGATCAGGAGATAGCCCATGGCTCGTTTCTTCCGTCGTCGTAAATTCTGCCGTTTTACTGCAGAAGGCGTACAAGAGATTGACTACAAAGACGTAGCAACTCTAAAAAACTACATCACTGAAGCTGGTAAAATTGTACCTAGCCGTATCACTGGTACAAGTGCTAAATACCAACGTCAGCTAGCTCGCGCTATCAAGCGTTCTCGTTACCTAGCTCTACTACCGTACACTGACAAGCATCAGTAATCGGTAATAGTTAACAATAGTTTAAGAGGACTAAGATAATGCAAGTTATTCTACTTGATAAAATCGGTAACCTAGGTGGCCTTGGCGACCAAGTAAACGTTAAATCTGGTTACGCTCGTAACTTCCTTATCCCACAGGGTAAAGTAGTTATGGCAACTAAAGACAACGTTGCTATGTTCGAAACTCGCCGTGCTGAACTAGAAGCTAAAGTTGCTGAGCAACTAGCTGCTGCAGAAGCTCGCGCAGAGACAGTTAACACTCTAGAAGGCGTTACAATCGCTTCTAAAGCTGGTGACGAAGGCAAACTATTCGGTTCTATCGGTACTCGTGACATCGCAGATGCTATTACAGCAGCTGGTGTTGCAGTAGTTAAGAGCGAAGTACGCCTACCTGAAGGCGCTCTACGTAACATCGGCGAATTCGAAGTAAGCATCCAACTTCACTCTGAAGTTTTTGCTACTGCGAAAATCGCTATCGTTGCAGCTGAGTAATTTCAGTACCAAGACGAATTCTTTCTTTTGAAAGTTTTAAACACCAGCTTCGGCTGGTGTTTTTTTATGTCTGAAATATAGGAAAACATAGCGAAGGGGTTATGGTAAGTAAAAAGCTTACAGTGATCCAAAAGCTGTTATTGCTGAACAGTCTGTTCTCAAGGTTAGAAGTGGCCTTAAGATTAGAACTGCTCTTGAGACTAGAACTGCTCTTGAGATTAGAATAGTTCTTGAGACTAGAACTACTCTTGAGACTAGAACTACTCTTGAGATTAGAATAGTTCTTGAAACTAGAGCTGCTCTTGAGATTAGAACTGAAAGAGCAGGTTAATCGACAGCACAGAGTCTTCTTTGCTTAATCCGTGAGGCACTTTATCGTGGTATTGACGAGAGTGAGCAATCTTCAGTGCGATATTGTCAGTAATATCGTTGATCGCTTCTAATTCAGTATCAAATTTCAGGTTACTGTGGCCAGACACTAACGTCACATCAGCCTTGAGCTGCAAATTCTTCAACACCTGCCATGATGTATTCACATTGCCACGGAAAATCGCCTCTTCAACAATCTCTGGGAAGATGATGTCATCGTCGTCCAATTCATCGAGATTAGGTTCTTGGTAACGAAAACCCGGTCCGACCTCGACTTCCAACACAAACTCTTCAGTGTTCGAGAACTGATAACCCAAACCACTAGAGATTGTGTAGTCTTTAAAGTAAGCACTGTATCGTGAATCGACACCTTTGAAGCTGCCGTAAAGGTAGGTTTTAGGGCTTAACTTGTAGTCACTCTGAGCCGAGTAAGTCGATTGCCTTTTATCTTCTTCACCGTCTTTGTAGAGGTTGTAGTATTTCCATTCGCCACTGGTTCTATGACGGCCAGCCGTATACTCACCGTTTAGGCGGGCATTTAGCGATCGTGAATCAGAATTACCAGTATGCGACTGATACCCAAATTCGACTTCCGTCTTGAGTGGGTTCGGCAGTTCTGTGTCACTCGTATCACTTGGTGCGATATCCATATCTTTTTCAGGTATCGGTGCAACGACGATCGGCTCAACAGTAGGTTCTGAAACTACTATAGAGTCGAGGATTGCATCGACAGAGGCTTTAGCATCATCATCAGCTAAGGCCAACGGAGAGCTCAGAAGGCTGGTGCTTAGAAGACCAGAGCTTAGAAGACCAGTGCTCAGAGCCAATAATTTGGACACGCATACCTCTAGTTATACAGTGAGTGAATGGCAGGATCGTAATGCTACCCTTGGTTAATTCCGTCAGCAATAGGTAAATTCTTCCTGAAGAATAAAACAAACGCTTAGGAACGGATTACAAATGAGTGTTCTTGGGTATAATGAACGATCATTATTAGTTATTGAGTGTAGTCATAGTGGATACCAAAAGTCAGAAATCAGCCAACGATCAGGTGGACGCCATCAAAGTCCCACCACATTCATTAGAAGCTGAGCAATCTGTTATTGGCGGTTTGTTATTGGATAACGAACGCTGGGATACAGTTGCTGAAAAGGTTGTGGCCAAAGACTTTTATAGCCGTCCTCACCGTCTGATCTTTGAAGCGGTAAAGGATATCCTTGAAGAAAGTTCTCCTCTGGACCTGATTACACTCTCTGAACATTTAGAGCTTCGTGAGCAGCTAGAAGACGTAGGTGGCTTTGCTTACCTTGCTGACTTAGCCAAAAACACACCCAGTGCCGCTAACATTAATGCGTATGCAGATATCGTGGCACAGCGAGCACTGGTTCGTAGCTTGATCGGTGTGGCGAATGAGATCGCCGATTCTGGTTATGACCCTCAAGGTCGTACATCGGAAGAGCTGGTTGATCTTGCTGAAAGTAAAGTCTTCGCGATTGCAGAAGGCCGAGCAAGTGAAAACGAAGGCCCACAAAACGTTGATAGCATTCTCGAGAAGACGCTAGAACGTATCGAAATCTTATATAAATCGCCACAAGATGGTGTGACAGGTGTCGATACTGGCTTTAACGACCTCAACAAGAAGACAGCTGGCCTACAGGGTTCTGACTTAATCATTGTTGCTGCGCGTCCATCGATGGGTAAAACCACCTTTGCGATGAACTTGTGTGAAAACGCGGCGATGAAGCAAGATAAGCCAGTGTTAATCTTCTCTCTAGAGATGCCAGCTGAACAGCTGATGATGCGTATGTTAGCGTCACTTTCTCGTGTCGACCAAACCAAGATTCGTACCGGTCAATTAGACGATGAAGATTGGGCGCGTATTTCGTCGAGTATGGGTATTCTTATGGATAAGAAGAATATGTATATCGATGATAGCTCGGGCTTAACACCAACAGAGGTGCGTTCGCGTGCTCGACGTATCGCTCGTGAACATGATGGTATCTCTATGATCATGATAGATTACCTTCAATTAATGCGTGTACCGTCATTGTCTGAAAACCGTACGTTAGAGATCGCCGAAATTTCGCGTTCCCTAAAAGCGCTAGCAAAAGAGCTCAACGTTCCGGTTGTGGCACTTTCTCAGCTTAACCGTTCCCTAGAGCAACGTGCTGATAAGCGCCCAGTAAACTCGGATTTGCGTGAATCAGGTTCGATCGAGCAAGATGCCGATTTGATCATGTTCATCTATCGTGATGAGGTTTATAACCCAGACAGTTCATTGAAAGGCATCGCAGAGATCATCCTTGGTAAGCAACGTAACGGTCCGATCGGTTCGGTTCGTCTTACGTTCCAAGGCCAACACTCCCGATTTGATAACTATGCAGGCCCTGCATTTGATGATGAGTAATCGCTAATGACTTACATGAAAGCAGCGACGGCAAGCATTGACTTAAACGCGCTCGAACATAACTTGAACCAGATAAAGTCGAAGGCTCCACAGTGTAAAGTTATGTCGGTTGTGAAAGCGAATGGCTACGGGCACGGCTTACTGCATATCGCCAAGCACTCTAAGAACTCAGATGCTTTTGGTGTGGCGCGTATTGAAGAAGCCTTACAACTGCGTGCTGGTGGCATTGTTAAACCTATTTTGTTGCTGGAAGGGTTTTACTCTTCGGGCGATTTGCCAATCTTGGTGACCAATAACATTCAAACCGTGGTGCATTGTGAAGAGCAATTAAGCGCGCTTGAGAATGCAGATTTGGAAACACCCGTTGTGGTATGGCTTAAAGTCGACAGTGGCATGCACCGATTAGGTGTTCGCCCTGAGCAATACCAAAACTTTGTTGAGCGTTTGCATCAATGTGCGAATGTTGCCAAACCTCTACGTTACATGAGCCACTTCGGTTGTGCTGATGAACTTGATAGAGCGACCACCGTTGAACAGACTGAGCTTTTCTTATCTCTCACTGACGGTTGTGAAGGTGAGCGTTCACTTGCTGCCTCTGCGGGTCTATTGGCTTGGCCTAACAGCCACCTTGATTGGGTTCGTCCGGGAATCATCTCTTACGGTGTTTCGCCTTTTGCTGATAAATCAGCGCAAGAGCTTGGCTTTAAGCCAGTGATGACTCTGACCTCACATCTGATTGCGGTTCGTGATGTTAAAGCGGGTGAAAGCGTTGGCTATGGCGCTAACTGGACCAGTGAACGTGATACCAAGGTTGGCGTGATCGCGATTGGTTACGGTGATGGTTATCCACGCATGGCTCCTAACGGCACTCCAGTGTTCGTTAATGGACGAAAAGTACCGATCGCAGGACGTGTGTCAATGGACATGCTAACGGTCGACCTTGGCCCTGATGCTGCAGATCAAGTGGGCGATGAAGCGACTCTGTGGGGTAAAGACTTACCTTCAGAAGAAGTAGCAGATCATATCGGCACTATCGCGTACGAGTTAGTCACTAAGCTGACTTCACGTGTTGCGATGGAGTATGTGAAGTAGCTATGGATTTTGTAAACTAAATGATGTTCAAGCGAACTACTCGACATTGGTTAACGTCAGTCTTGGCGTTAGCCAGTGTCAGCTTTTCTTCTTCTGCCTTGAGCGAAGAAAAAGATTCAGCCTTTGTCCCTTTCTATTTTAGTACTGAAACTTTGGGCAATACCTTTGGGGTTGCGGGTGTCGCAAAGGGTGTTTGGCAACCTCAAGCCGCTCTGTTTGGTATGGCACTCTATTCAGACAAAGACAGTTACGTCGGTTTTCTATCTGCCTTTAACTACGCTTTGTCTGAGAATGTTTTATTCAGTACTCAGATGTACCAAGCGCGCTTCAACGACAATCCTTATTACATTGGCTCTCAAGGCGATAACGATTCATCTATTGATGATAAAACCATTGCCGATGGCTTAGAGCAAAACTATCAGTTTGAATTTAAGTATTTGCTACCTTGGGGCAATGTTGCAGAACATGGCTTGTTAGGGGCTTTTCAGCCAATCAAAGATGTGAGCTTTGCTTCGCCCGTCGAGTCGGGTGTCAGTTCGATTATCTTCACGCCTTTTTATACGGCTCGTGAGCTAGAAGGTTTAAATAATACTGAAGAGGCGACAGGCTTTAGTCTGGCATTGGATTGGGATAACCGTGATAGCACACGTAACCCAACCACGGGCTCTCATACTAACCTTGAATTCACGACTGGCGCAGAAAGCTGGTCTAACGATGATTTATGGTTGAAGTGGACATTCCAAAACAGTCAGTACTTCGCATTAGGCCCTTTAGGTGACCTGTTCGACCAACAAGTCGTGGCACTCGATTTCTATACTGCTGATACACCAACCTGGGATAACTGCTCAGGGCAAGATTGTGCTCGTCCACCGGAAACGGAACAAGCTCGATTGGGTGGTTTATATCGCTTACGAGGCTATACCGGAGGTCGCTACCACGGACGTTCTGCGGTTCATTACTCTGCTGAGTACCGAGTGATTCCTGACTGGCAACCTTTGGGTGATATCCCACTGATTAACTACTACGATTTGCCTTGGTGGCAATGGGTGGCGTTTGCCGAAGTCGGGCGCGTTGCGGATGAGTACGATATAAAAACACTGCACTCGGATATGAAATGGAGCCTAGGCGGCGCGGTTCGTTTCCAAGTAGAGGGTATTGTTGTTCGTGCTGAGTTAGCTCGAGGTGGTGATGAAGGGACCTTTAGGGTCATGATAAACCAGCCTTTCTAATCTGGTTTTACTAACTCGAATATCTCATGTTTTTAAAGGGTGATACATAACTGTGTCACCCTTTTTTGTTTTTTATCATCATGTTTTTAATAATGTTTTATAGCTGGTTACTTAAGGTTATTCACCTTGAATGGTCGCAATAACCGTACGGCTTCCACCACAATCGCGGTGCTCTCCTAAGTAAATGCCCTGCCATGTTCCTAAAGCTAAACGACCATTAGTGATGGGTATTGTCACACTGGTGCCAAGTGTCGATGCTTTAATGTGGGCTGGCATGTCATCATCGCCTTCATAGGTGTGTCTGTAGTAGGGTGCTCGCTCAGGTACAAACTTATTAAAGTGTGATTCCATATCGGTACGGACGGTAGGATCTGCGTTCTCGTTTAGCGTGAGGCTGGCAGAGGTATGTTGGATAAAAAGATGTAATAAACCAACAGATAGAGAATTGATATCGTGTATCTGTTGTTCAATTTCATCAGTAATGAGATGAAATCCACGCTTTCGTGCATTTAGGTGTATAGTCTTCTGAATCCACATACGCCATCCTTTATAATGTATTTGGAAAAAAAGTGGTTTAACGCTATCTTTTGAACTTGAATTTATCAGGTATCGCTCACATTTAATTATGTTAGAGCTAGAGTCTGTACCGATTCTTGTATCAGGAAATCGAATCCTGATTTATCTCAAGGTACAGCTCTTCATATGCGGCATAATACGTCGTGAAAAAAAAATTACAAAGAATCTTTCAGTGGTGACGCGGTTTGGTCATCACAGAAAAATATAAACTTTCGCCTAATCGGGGGTTCTATTCATCACCCAGGTGACGTTTAGAATAAAACCTACAGTAACATCGGGATAGATACCATGTTGAAAAATATCAACCCAACGCAAACACAAGCGTGGAAAGCTCTAACTGCACATTTTGAGTCTGCTCAAGATATGGATATGAAAGAGCTGTTTGCTCAAGATGCAAAGCGTTTCGAGAGCTTTTCTACTCGTTTCGGTTCTGACATCTTAGTGGATTACTCTAAGAACCTTATCGATGCTGAAACGATGCAGCACCTATTTGCTCTTGCGAACGAGACTGAAGTTAAGTCTGCAATCGAAGCAATGTTCGGTGGTGATGCAATCAACAAGACTGAAGGTCGTTCAGTACTTCACACTGCTCTACGTAACCGTAGCGACAACCCAGTAATGGTTGATGGCAAAGACGTAATGCCAGCAGTGAACGCAGTACTAGCAAAAATGGAACTGTTCACGCACCGCATCGTTTCTGGTGAGTGGAAAGGTTACACAGGTAAAGAGATCACTGATGTAGTTAACATCGGTATCGGCGGTTCGGACCTTGGTCCATACATGGTGACTGAAGCACTTACGCCATACAAAACTCGCCTGAACATGCACTTTGTTTCTAACGTAGATGGCACTCACATTGTTGAGACACTTAAGCCTCTTAACCCAGAAACAACGTTGTTCCTAGTAGCATCTAAGACATTTACGACTCAAGAAACAATGACGAATGCACACTCTGCTCGTGATTGGTTCCTAGCTGAAGCAGGTGATGACGCACACGTAGCTAAGCACTTCGCAGCGCTATCAACTAACGCAACTTCAGTTGCTGAGTTTGGTATTGATACTGACAACATGTTCGAATTCTGGGACTGGGTTGGTGGTCGTTACTCACTATGGTCTGCAATCGGCCTTTCTATCTCTCTTTCTATCGGCTTCGATAACTTCGCTGAGCTACTAGATGGCGCACACGAGATGGATAACCACTTTGCTTCAACTGAGTTTGAAAGCAACATTCCAGTGATTCTTGCTCTTATTGGTGTTTGGTACAACAACTTCCATGGCGCTGAGTCAGAAGCGATTCTACCTTACGATCAGTACATGCACCGTTTTGCTGCTTACTTCCAGCAAGGTAACATGGAATCAAACGGTAAGTTTGTTGACCGTGAAGGCAACCCAGTAGAATACCAAACAGGTCCTATCATCTGGGGTGAGCCGGGTACTAACGGCCAACACGCTTTCTACCAACTGATTCACCAAGGCACTAAGCTGATCCCATCAGACTTTATTGCTCCTGCTATCAGCCACAACCCAGCATCTGATCACCACCAGAAGCTAATGTCTAACTTCTTTGCTCAAACTGAAGCACTAGCATTCGGTAAGACAAAAGAGACAGTGGAAGCTGAATTCCTAGCGGCTGGCAAAACAGCTGAAGAAGTGGCTGAACTTGTACCTTTCAAAGTATTTGAAGGTAACCGTCCAACGAACTCTATTCTTGTTAAGCAAATCAACCCTCGCTCTTTAGGTAACCTAATCGCGATGTACGAGCACAAGATCTTCGTTCAAGGCGTTATCTGGAACATCTTCAGCTTCGACCAGTGGGGTGTAGAACTTGGTAAGCAACTAGCAAACCAAATTCTTCCTGAGCTAGCTGACGATGCTCAAGTAACCTCTCACGACAGCTCAACTAACGGTCTAATCAACGCATTTAAAGCGCTGAAAGCTTAAGACTGTTTAAGTAACACCAAGTAATAACTGTAAACGCCAACCTTTCGGTTTAATGCCGTTCGGATAAGCATTATTGCTTGAACCTGAACGGATATTTAGCTGGGACAAAGAGGACTGAACGTGGAAACGTTCGGTCCTTTCTTTTATCTGGAAGAATGAAGTGACTCAAACTGTCTCTCATCCTTTTCAGTTTTACAGGTAGAGTTCCGTTTGGACTTAAAGCTAACCAACGTAATTGCGCATCAATAAGGTTAATTGCGGCTGTAAAACTGACCCTAGTCGCTCGAACCCCGGCTTCTGAAGCTATCTTAACCATCTCTAATCGCACTAAGTTATAGGCAAGTAATACGCCCCAAAGCTCTTGCTTCACACCGGCAGAAAAACGACTTCGTAAAGTGACGTGACTTTGCAGTTGAGTCTGTTTAATTTCACCATAACCTTCTTCTATCTCCCAGCGTTGCCAATAAATACGCAGCAGGCTTTCTAGCGAGTATCTACTAGGGTCTGTAAGTGAAGTAATAAAACCTTTTATCTCACCTTTTGGCTCTTGATATAGGACTAACCTGGCTTCCCAACGTGCGGGTAAATTCGGATTCTGCCGTTGAGCTTGAGGAGAGATGGGCATTGAGATGAGCATGTCGTTCTCCGCATATTTCTCCAACACTTCATAGCGTAGCTTACGTTTTGCAGGCATTAACCAGTGAGCATTTTCCGCACTCTCTTGCCACGACAACAAGAGGTCTGCCGAGAAATAACAACGATCAAATAAGGTCAATGAATGTGCGGGGATATCATTGAATAGACGCTTAGCTAAGGTCGTTTCACCGACATGACAGCCATCAAAAGCCGCCCCCATAATCATTCGAGTTTCTGTTGACATCAAAGCGACTAAACGAAGTTGAGGGTAAGGTTTCAATTTTTTAGAGATGAACCCAAATTCTTCAGCGTTCTCTGGGGAATCTTGGCACCTAAATGTTGTTCCATCCACAGCAAGAACATTAAGCTCTAAGTCTTTATCTTGTTGAAGGATATCTCCGTTCCAAGCCTTTACCGTTGTGTGAAACAGAGCCGCTAATGGACTCTCATCTAGACGTCGGCGTGAATCAGTTAGGACACTAGGTGCAACACGAGACCAGCTATCTTCAGGTTTAGGCTGAAGCGCAATGTCTAATGAACTGCATACCTCTTTGATAGACATGTTGCGTTGCAGCCCCATCCAAATAACTAACCAGACAGCTTGCTGAGCGGGAAGTCGGCGTCGTCTTATGCTCGCTTTATTGGTTTCAAGAAGAGCTTGTTCTATCCACTCAATCTGAATGGCGTCGACGACAGATTCATAATTGTCGGCATCTTCAATGGTCTCGTGTGCCATTGCTAATTCTTGTTCAAGCATAAAAAATCCCCATCAACGTTGTTGATGGGGATTATCGGCTAACTGCAAGATCGTTCAAGTCTTCTTAAACGATCGGCATTAAACCTTTCGGTTGGCGTTTTTTATGTCCGTTGATTTTACGGCAATAAAAAAGGCTGACGTATGTACGTCAGCCTTTCATTTTTTATTTACTGCGGTTGTCTCTATTCGAAACAGATCTCGATGAAGGCGTTACCCCACTGAGATGTGAAAGGCATGATGATAATAGCACCTTCACACTTATGACGAATGGTGTGGCCTTTACCTGATACGACGATTGGCGTTGCCATGTCGAAATCAAAGCCGCTTTCTGCAAGAATACGTTTTGCACCACCAGTCACCATATTAGTGATTTCACCCACCATATCGGTCACTTCTTCGTTCAAGCCATTTGGTCGTTCACCCAACATGTTTTCCATGATTTCTAGGGCAAGACCTTCATCAAAAGTGATCGACATTGAGCCACGAGATTGTGTGCCAACCATACCAATTAGGCCGGATACATCACCACGAGCGATCTCATCTTTCTTAACTCTTGGTTTTTGTGGCTTCAATTCAAGAGAAGCCATCGTTTTTAGTACATTCATCAAAGAAGCTAAAAACGGGTTTACAAATTCAGCGCGCATAATGTTCTTCTATAATCTTATTCTTTCATTTCGGAGGAGCAAGATTGGCAAATGCCATGCGATTCAATGACATGATTGGTCAATTGAAAGCCATGCTTCTCAGCGTTACTAGCGAGTAGAGTGACAAGCGCATCGTCTTGCAATTCTATCACAGTGCCACATTTATCGCAGATCAGTAGTTGGGAGAAATGTTTGTTTGCATTGCAAGAACAGCAACATATGAAGCTATTGGTTGATTCAACTCGGTGAATGAAACCTTGTTCCAACAAGAAATCCAAAGCACGATAAACTGTAGGAGGCTTGGCTTGCGGTTCACTGACTTTCAACTGCTCTAATAATTCATAAGCGCTAGAGGCTTTTTTATTAGAGAAAATGAGCTCAAACACTCGCTTTCTCTGAGGTGTTAATCTAACGCCTCGAGATGCGCATATCCCTTCAACTTGCTCTATTAATGTGTGGTCCAAATTTTTCACCATTCAATCGGACATCCCTATTCAAACCCTATTTCTAGGTTACTACGTTTTGGGAGCCAATGATTTCTATTAAAGTCAGGTACAGAGCGTATTGTGACCCACGACTTTGAATAAGACAAGGTAACTCAAAATGACAGTGTGACTCAAGGCATAACTGATTAATGAGGCTGAATTAGAGATCTGGTGAATATGTTTATAAAAAAATGTGCAATAAGGTGCTTTTAATAAAAAGCTCTCAATCGACATTAGCTTGTCATCCACTAAAAAGGGTTTAGCGTTACTTGGCGCGGGAGCTGCTTTGGTAGCTGGTCACCCTGAGCTTATCACCGCAAGCGTATCGGCAGACTGTGTTCAATTCGGTGGCATTATTGGCGCAAGTGCTCCAATAGTATTTGGCCTATGGGAAACCCTACGCAATGAGTTTAAGTAAATGGCAGAGTATCAAACAATAATAGTTGCCGTTGTTAGTGCCTTGTCTAGTGGTGTGGGGGTAGGCATTACACTGAAAACAGATGTGAAGTGGTTGCGCTTAATGATGGAAAAGATGGATGAGCGTTTGACTCGGTTGGAAAGCAAAAGCCCTCATTGAGAGGGCTTTTTTGATTCATAGCAATGAATGCAAATCTTTTGATTCATTAATCTGCTGATTATCTGTATTGTTTTGATTGGTTATTCTATTAATTGCTCATGGTTGGATTGAACATTGGTTTCAGACATTTACACTTCTATAAAAGCTTACCTATATGACAGGACTGCAAGTCCATTACTTGGTTCATTAGCAGTGTCCTTAGCTCTGTGGAATTTTAAAATACTAATGTTGTTTTTTTCGAATACTAACTATGCGGAGAAAGTCTGGGAGATAGATTATTTTTACTCTCAACCGTACTTTTTGGCTGATGGTTTTTCGTGGCTTACAAACTACTGGGTCTGTCTATACGTACTACCAGTGCTGACAACTGTTTTCTATATTTATGTTTTTCCTTGGTTTTCTCATAAGGTGTTTGAGTACAGTTATAACAAGCAAATAGATTTAAACAACAAAAAGAAAACGCTTCAAAAGTCTGAACTGATCGATGCTGACGATAAAGAAAAAATCATGCTGATGAATGAGCAGCTGAGGTTGGAAAACCGAGAGCTTATCGTAAAACATCGTATGGAAGTTGAAGAGCTTCAAGGGCAGGTTGATAAAGCATTGAAAGACAAAATAAGTGAAAGAGATGGTGCAGATGATTCTCAACAAGAGCTCTTCAATACCATTCGGAGTTTGGAGAAAAAAGTAGAAGAACTCGAAAATGATGACAATGTACTAGTACTCAACCCCGATGAAATTTCCGAGTCAATTATTGAAGACAAAGATGCTGAACCTAATAAAGATGAAGATCATAATCATGATGTGAGTTTCTATTTCGAAGCGGATGGATACACACAGAATCGATACAAAAGAATTCTCGAAGGATTGTATCTAGAAGACAGGCATAAGAGCGATTTTGGATTAAAAAGCGATGTATTTGATTCGGCAATGGTTCAACTATTACTTCATAAATTGGTTCAGAAGACTGACCAAGCAGGCAAGTACCGTATCACTGGTGAAGGTATTAGCTTTTACGCGAACCTTAACAAAATGAGAGTTGTGTAGGCAGACATCGTAGGTTGGTTACTTGGGGGAAATATTAGTAAAAGTAAAAGGCTCGCTACAGAGCCTTATTATGCAGTTTATGCGGAAACAATTGTGTATAAACCTGCCATAGAATGTTTAAGTTCCTATGACCTGTAACTTGGGCGACCTCTTCGATTGAGTAGCCCTTTTCAAATAACCCGCTAGCTCCCTCTCTTCGTAAGTCGTGATACCTCAAATCCTCAATACCTAATTCGTTTCGTACTCGCTGAAAGCCTGCATTAACACTTCGTGAGTTGTACGGGAAAATAAGTTCGTCTTTGTTCCTGAATGTTTTCGATTCCCTGTGTATAATCGCCCAATTATTTTTGACTACAATGTCCACTGTGAAGCGTGATTCACCGCTTTGAAGTGTTTTTTTTTTAATGCTAAATGATGCCTTCGTTTCGCTTCATCAATACGTACTATAGGCGTACTGAGTGGGTGAGCTTGCGGCAGAACTAGCGAGTTTCTGTATATATATGCAGTGTATAGATTTTGAGTAACGCTTTATGAAACCTGACAATACCAGTAAATACGCGGCTAACCGCTTATCCGTCGCTCCAATGCTCGATTGGACTGACCGCCACTGTCGTTACTTTCACCGTTTGCTTTCTCAGCAGACGCTTCTGTACACGGAAATGATAACAACGGGTGCGATCTTACATGGTAAGGGCGACTTTCTAGAATATAACGAGCAAGAACATCCTCTTGCACTTCAACTCGGTGGTTCAAACCCAGTTGATTTGGCGGCGTGTGCCAAGCTTGCTGGTGAGCGTGGCTATGATGAAATCAACCTTAATGTCGGTTGCCCTTCCGACCGAGTTCAGAATGGTCGCTTTGGTGCTTGCCTGATGGCTGAGCCTGAGCTGGTGGCAGATTGTGTGTCGGCGATGAAAGAGGTTACTGATATTCCAATTACCGTGAAAACGCGTATTGGTATCGACGACCAAGACTCTTATGAGTTCTTAACTAAGTTTGTTTCGACGGTTTCTGAAAAAGGCGGCTGTGAGCAATTTACTATTCACGCGCGTAAAGCGTGGTTGAGTGGTCTTAGCCCTAAAGAAAACCGTGAGATCCCACCGCTAGATTACGATCGTGCATACCAAATCAAGAAAGATTTCTCTGATCTTGTGATTGCCGTGAATGGTGGCGTGACTACTCTTGAGCAAACTAAAGAGCACTTGCAACACCTTGATGGAGTGATGATCGGTCGTGAGGCTTACCATAGCCCGTTTATCTTGGCTGAAGTCGATCAGCAGATCTTTGGTTTAGACACGCCAATTAAGAAGCGCTCACAAGTGGTTGAAGAAATGTACCCGTACATTGAGCGTGAGCTTTCAAATGGTGCAAGCTTAGGACACATCTCTCGTCATATGCTTGGTTTGTTCCAAAGTATGCCGGGTGCAAGACAATGGCGTCGTTACATCAGTGAAAACGCACATAAGAAAGGTGCAGGTATCGAAGTGATGCAGACAGCATTGGCTAAAATCCCTAAAGAGCTAAACGTATAACCTCCCTCGAGGTTAAAAGTTCGAGCTTAAAAGCCCAAGGTTAGAAACTTAAGGTTAAAAACCCAAGCTTAAAAACTTGAGCTTAAAAACCTAAGGCTAAATTCGCCACTAGAGGCTAAATTTACCATTGATAGTTTCTTTAAAAGCCACGCATTTAGATGTGTGGCTTTTTATTTGCTTGATAACTAAGGGTTTTATTGTTTTTACTAACTTGGTATGGAAGCTGCAATGTTAGAAAGTAGGAAAGATAGGTCATTAACTCATTAGGGAAACCATTATGTTTGAATTAATCTTTGTTCTTATTTTCGTCGCAACTCTGCTTGTCACTGGTATCACGTTTATGACGGTATTGGCTGCAACCGGAATCGCGTTAGCCGTCATGTTGGTCTTGGGTATGATGGGGGTTGTGTTTAAGTTGCTGCCTTGGTTAATTGTGATTGCATTGGGTATCTGGTTTTTCAAAAACTTTGTACACAGTTCTAACCAAAGACGTTACTAAGGTCATGGTGTCGTCAAATCTTTGATCGTCAGCGGTTTATCGTTTGAGAATTTAAGATGTGTGATAGAATTTTCCCCAATAATCTATGAATGTGCATACAATTAGCACAACGATATGGAATTGGAGCTATCTCAAATGAATAAAATGCCATTAATTGCTTTAGTGGGAATGCTATCTTTAAGCTCGGCAGTATCTGCTGAAGAAGAGTTTTCTTACACGGCTAAAGTCGGTGCCGATATGTGGTGGGGAAGTACAAAGCTAAACGAAGTTAGACAAGATGATGACTCTAACTCTCCTTCGTTGTATTTCGCATTTGAGCATAATGCCCCAATGCTACCAAACGCTAGTTTTCGCTATACTTCTGTCGATGCGGACTCATTGGCCTTCGATAAGTACGATTACACCTTCTACTACACGTTGTTAGATCACAAGCTGATGAACTTCGATGCGGGTGTGACGTTTACTCAGTATTCCAACTCGAATTACATCGAGCCAAAAACGGGTGGCGCTCAAACAAGCTTTGATGAATTCACTTGGAGCTTCTACGGCAACGCAGAGATCAACGTTCCTGACACCAATTTCGATATCATTGGTACGATGGAGTTCGGTGATAGCAGTGGTATTAAGAGCACGGATTTGATGGCGGGTGTTCAGTACCGAATTCCTGTAGCAGAAACTGAGATAGCACTGCGTGGTGGTTACCGCGTGATCGACCTTGATTCGGAAGAGTTCTTCTCTTCAGAGGTTGGCAAAGAGTTTGTCATGGTTGATGGCTGGTTTGCTGGCGCTGAAGTGCGCTTCTAGGCCATATAAAGCAAATTTAGAACGAATTTTGAGAACGCCACTTTATTAAGTGGCGTTTTTTTATATCTATTGGTTATATCCTTCTGGAATTAGTTAGCACATTCATCACTTTCGACCATCCTTTATACAGAGAGCTAATTAGCGTCTATTCTTATAAGGTCTATGTTGTGAGGTCAAAGCAAGGGATGGAATATGACACTCAATGAATTACGAAATTTATATAGAGAAAATCTGTTAGTTGAAGCGATCATAGAGCCCTCAATTCAAGAAGGGTCTTGGGTTGTGGAGTTTCGCCATATGGGAGGTGGCTTTGTTCTGCTTACTGATGTTCATGGTGAAGAGTGCCATTACGCGGATTTAGACCTAGCATCTAAGTCGGCAATGGCGGTTGGCTTTCAGCAAGTGCGTATTGAAAACCAGTAAGTCAATTTGCGTTTCAATCGGTTTTTACTTCCAAAAAGTTATAAAACATACTTTTCTATTCTTTCTTGTTATTAAAAGGAGTGGTTAATCTATCGTCACGCAATGATTAGGGATGTCGTGACCATGTCTTTAAATAAGAAAGAGTCTTCACAAAATAATAATGCACAGTCTGGGGCTAATGAGCTACCTGGGCTAGCAGCACCACTTAATGACCAACAATTGGGTCATCTGCAACACACTGTTTCTGAGTTATCTTCACAACAACTGGCATGGGTCAGTGGTTACCTTTGGGGAGTGAGCCAAGCTCAGCCTGTCGGTGCAGCTGCGCCAATCGCTCAAGCGGCTGCTGCAGTAGCGGCTAAACCTGCGGGTAAGCTCAGCATTATCTTCGCATCTCAAACAGGTAATGCTAAAGGCGTTGCTGAATCGCTTGAGGCAGAAGCTAAAGCCTTGGGTATTGCTGTCGAGCTTTTCGATGCAAGTGATTATAAAGGTAAGAACCTAGCCAAAGAGACACACGTCATTTTTGTGGCTTCAACCAATGGCGAGGGCGAAGCCCCTGATAACGCTATTGAGTTGCATGAATTCCTACAATCGAAGAAAGCGCCAAAATTATCAAACCTACAATACGGTGTGATTGGTTTAGGTGACTCAAGCTATGAGTTCTTCTGCCAAACGGCTAAAGACTTCGATAACTTCCTCGCTAAGCTTGGTGCTAAATCGTTTGTCGACCGTCTTGATTGTGATGTTGATTACGAAGAATCAGCAACGGAATGGCGCGCTAAAGCATTAGAGCAAGTAAAAGAGACGCTATCGACAGGTACTGAAGCCGATGTGGTTCAATTACCAGTAGGTCAAGCGGCTGCCGGTCATTCGCAATACACTAAACAAAATCCATACACCGCGACACTATTGACGAGCCAAAAGATCACCGGCCGTGATTCGGGCAAAGATGTTCGTCATATCGAGATTGATCTTGATGAGTCGGGTATAACTTACCAACCGGGTGATGCGCTAGGCGTATGGTTTGAAAACAGTTCAGAACTCGCAAATCAGATCCTTTCTAAGGTTGGGTTATCTGGTATCGAAAGTGTTGATGTCGATGGTGACAACTTATCTGTCCACAGCGCACTCGTCAGTAAATTCGAGATTACATCTTCAAACCCTCAACTTGTGACTAAGTTTGCTGAGCTTTCGGGCAGCAAGAAGTTAATCAAGCTGGTGGAAGATAAAGACAAGCTTCGTGAATACGCGGGTAATACTCAAGTTGTCGATGTTTTAGCTGAGAAGAAAACTAAGCTATCGGCTGATGAATTGATTGGTCTACTGCGTAAGCTGACACCGCGCCTCTATTCTATTGCATCAAGCCAAGCTGAAGTGGATGAAGAAGTTCACTTGACGGTTGGTTTGGTTGAATATCAAAAAGGCGAAGAGTCTCGTTTAGGCGGAGCTTCTAGCTTCTTAGCTCAACGTCTTGAGGAAGGTGGTGAAGTGAAGGTGTTTGTTGAGAACAACAATAACTTCAAACTACCACAAGACGACAATACACCAATCATCATGGTTGGCCCTGGTACTGGTATCGCACCGTTCCGCAGTTTTGTTCAAGAGCGTGAAAACAATGATGCTGAAGGCAAAAGCTGGCTGTTCTTTGGTGACCGAACTTTCACTCAAGATTTCTTATATCAAGTTGAATGGCAGAAGTACCTTAAGTCTGGTGCGCTAACCAAGCTTGATGTTGCCTTTAGTCGAGATCAAAAAGAAAAGGTTTATGTTCAAGATCGCTTAATCGAACAAGCAGCTCGGGTTTGGCAATGGCTTCAAGAGGGCGCGTACCTCTATGTATGTGGCGATGCGACTCGAATGGCGAAAGATGTTCATGAAGCGTTAGTTACAATTGCAGAAAAACATGGCAATCAGAGCCGCGAGCAAGCTGAACAATATATTAATGATTTACGTAAAGCGAAACGTTACCAAAGGGATGTGTACTAATGAGCAAGCAAGTAATAGAGCAAGAAGTGCTAGGTCAAGTACTGGGACCTTTGGCTGACAATGAACGTCTTAAGCGTGAAAGTAAAAATCTTCGCGGTACGATTGAACAAGATCTCCAAGATAGAATTACGGGTGGCTTTACTGCTGATAACTTTCAGTTGATCCGCTTTCACGGTATGTATCAACAAGACGACCGTGATATTCGTAACGAACGTACCAAGCAAAAGCTAGAACCTTTACATAATGTCATGCTGCGTGCGCGTATGCCTGGCGGGATCATCACTCCGAAGCAGTGGCTCGCGATTGATAAATTCGCAGATGAAAGTACCTCTTATGGTTCTATCCGTCTCACAACTCGTCAAACTTTCCAGTTTCACGGTGTGTTGAAGCCGAACATTAAGTTAATGCACCAAACACTAAACAGTATTGGTATTGATTCCATTGCAACTGCGGGTGACGTAAACCGCAATGTTTTGTGTACCACAAACCCGGTTGAGTCTGAGCTCCATCAAGAAGCCTACGAGTGGGCGAAAAAGATCAGTGAACATCTATTACCTAAGACTCGTGCTTATGCAGAAATCTGGTTAGATGGTGAAAAGCTAGCAACAACGGACGAAGAACCTATCTTAGGTAGCAACTACTTACCACGTAAGTTCAAGACGACGGTTGTAATTCCTCCACAAAATGACGTAGATGTTCATGCTAACGATCTTAACTTTATCGCGATTGCTAAAGACGGAAAGCTGGTGGGCTTTAACGTATTAGTGGGCGGTGGTCTTGCAATGACGCACGGCGATACTTCTACTTATGCACGTAAAGCTGACGACTTTGGTTTTGTGCCGTTAGAGAAAACGTTAGATGTAGCAGCGGCGGTGGTAACGACTCAGCGTGATTGGGGTAACCGTTCGAACCGTAAGAACGCCAAAACCAAATACACACTAGACCGTGTTGGTATTGATGTATTCAAAGCAGAAGTAGAAAAACGTGCAGGCGTTGAGTTTTCTGAAAGCCGTCCTTATGAGTTTACTGGCCGTGGCGATCGTATCGGTTGGGCGGAAGGCATTGATGGTAAGCACCACTTAGCGTTATTCATCGAAAATGGTCGTTTACTTGATTTCCCGGGTAAAGCTCTGAAAACAGGTGTTGCTGAAATAGCGAAGATCCACAAAGGTGACTTCCGTATGACAGCGAACCAAAACCTCATTGTTGCTGGTGTACCTAAGAGCCAAAAGACAAAAATTGAAAAGCTGGCACGTCAATACGGTCTGATGGATGATGCCGTTTCCGAGCAGCGTAAAAACTCAATGGCTTGTGTGGCATTCCCAACATGTCCTTTAGCAATGGCAGAAGCTGAGCGTTTTCTTCCTGAGTTTGTAACGGATGTTGAAGACATTCTGAAGAAACATGGATTACCAGAAGAAGATAACATCATCCTTCGTATCACGGGTTGTCCAAACGGTTGTGGTCGTGCAATGTTGGCTGAACTGGGGTTAGTCGGTAAGGCTCCGGGGCGTTACAACATGCACTTAGGTGGCAACAAAGCCGGAACTCGTATCCCGAAGATGTATAAAGAGAACATCACTTCAGCTCAGATCTTAGAAGAGATTGATTCGCTGGTGGGACGTTGGGCTACGGAACGTAACGACAATGAAGGGTTCGGTGATTTTACAATCCGAGCTGGCATCATCGAAGAGGTGATCATTTCAAAGAGGGATCTGCATGCATAATTCTGTCGCTTCAAAACTGAAGTTAGCAGAGCTACTCGCATTGACTAAGACGGAGCAAATACTTCGTCTTGGACAAATCAATGCTGAGTTAGAGCAGCTAACCGCATTAGAAAGAGTTAAGTGGGCACTCGAACATTTAGAAGGGACACATGTTGTGTCTTCTAGTTTCGGAATCCAAGCGGCGTTGATGCTGCACTTAGTGACTCAAGCAAAACCAGATATTCCGGTTATTCTTACGGACACTGGGTATCTATTCCCGGAAACGTATCAATTTATCGATGAGTTAAGTCAGAAGTTGACTCTAAACCTTCAAGTTTTTCGTTCTCAGCAGAGCCCTAATTGGCAAGAAGCGCAATATGGCAAACTTTGGGAGCAAGGTATAGAAGGGATAGAGAAGTACAACAAGCTTAATAAAGTTGAACCGATGAGAAGAGCGCTGGATGAACTCGAGGCTGGCACTTGGTTTTCTGGGTTGAGAAGAGAGCAATCTCAATCGCGTGCAAACTTGCCTATCTTATCTATCCAAAATGGTGTGTTTAAGTTCTTGCCAGTAATTGATTGGACAAATAAAGATGTTCATTATTACTTAGAAGAGCATGGTCTCAGTTACCACCCACTTCGCGAACAGGGGTACCTTTCTGTTGGAGATACTCATACGACTAAGAAATGGGAACCGGGTATGACTGAAGAAGAAACCCGTTTTAATGGTCTAAAACGAGAATGTGGTCTCCATGAAGACGATGGAGAGCAATATGGCTCTGGGATTTAGACTCATTGCCATTTAAAAAGCTGCCTCAAGGCAGCTTTTTTAGTTTCTAGGATGAAAATTAGAGCAATTGTGGATAAGTCTGTGGTTATTCTGTAAGTACTTTGTAGTTAAACTTGCATAAATAAGGCTTTGAGTGTTTATTCGTCATCTAACCGTTATTTTTACATTTTTCGGTAATAAACACTTGCCAATGTGAGGAACATCTCTATAATGCCGCCTCACTGACACGGTAGACGCCACAAGGCTTCAGCGAAGAATGTTAGTAAGGCAACTAGCTTTAAGCGATTATTCGCTTCTACTTTTTAAAAGTAGAAATTAATTTTCAAAAGTGTTTGACACTGAGAATTAAAACGCTAGAATGGCCGCCTCTTCCGAAGTGATGTAAGTCACAACGAAGAAAAGCTCTTTAACAATTTAAACCTATCAATCTGTGTGGGCACTCGTTGATGAATATCAAAACGTTTTATCTTCCCTTTTTATTAAGAGAAGTAAAACAGATTCCTCGGAATCAACTTTGGTTTCAATGAACTGAGTGACCAATACGAATAACTACTTTCTCTTGTAGAAAGAAAGTATTTGGCACAGTCAATTCATTATCTTTCTGTTGGAAAGATAATAGCTTTAGAATTACATGTTCATGTTTACATGAATATTAGTTTTGAAGTCAGTATTCATTGAGCCGACAAAATCTTAAATTGAAGAGTTTGATCATGGCTCAGATTGAACGCTGGCGGCAGGCCTAACACATGCAAGTCGAGCGGAAACGACACTAACAATCCTTCGGGTGCGTTAATGGGCGTCGAGCGGCGGACGGGTGAGTAATGCCTAGGAAATTGCCTTGATGTGGGGGATAACCATTGGAAACGATGGCTAATACCGCATAATGCCTACGGGCCAAAGAGGGGGACCTTCGGGCCTCTCGCGTCAAGATATGCCTAGGTGGGATTAGCTAGTTGGTGAGGTAATGGCTCACCAAGGCGACGATCCCTAGCTGGTCTGAGAGGATGATCAGCCACACTGGAACTGAGACACGGTCCAGACTCCTACGGGAGGCAGCAGTGGGGAATATTGCACAATGGGCGAAAGCCTGATGCAGCCATGCCGCGTGTATGAAGAAGGCCTTCGGGTTGTAAAGTACTTTCAGTTGTGAGGAAGGGTGTGTAGTTAATAGCTGCGCATCTTGACGTTAGCAACAGAAGAAGCACCGGCTAACTCCGTGCCAGCAGCCGCGGTAATACGGAGGGTGCGAGCGTTAATCGGAATTACTGGGCGTAAAGCGCATGCAGGTGGTTCATTAAGTCAGATGTGAAAGCCCGGGGCTCAACCTCGGAACTGCATTTGAAACTGGTGAACTAGAGTGCTGTAGAGGGGGGTAGAATTTCAGGTGTAGCGGTGAAATGCGTAGAGATCTGAAGGAATACCAGTGGCGAAGGCGGCCCCCTGGACAGACACTGACACTCAGATGCGAAAGCGTGGGGAGCAAACAGGATTAGATACCCTGGTAGTCCACGCCGTAAACGATGTCTACTTGGAGGTTGTGGCCTTGAGCCGTGGCTTTCGGAGCTAACGCGTTAAGTAGACCGCCTGGGGAGTACGGTCGCAAGATTAAAACTCAAATGAATTGACGGGGGCCCGCACAAGCGGTGGAGCATGTGGTTTAATTCGATGCAACGCGAAGAACCTTACCTACTCTTGACATCCAGAGAAGCCAGCGGAGACGCAGGTGTGCCTTCGGGAGCTCTGAGACAGGTGCTGCATGGCTGTCGTCAGCTCGTGTTGTGAAATGTTGGGTTAAGTCCCGCAACGAGCGCAACCCTTATCCTTGTTTGCCAGCGAGTAATGTCGGGAACTCCAGGGAGACTGCCGGTGATAAACCGGAGGAAGGTGGGGACGACGTCAAGTCATCATGGCCCTTACGAGTAGGGCTACACACGTGCTACAATGGCGCATACAGAGGGCAGCAAGCTAGCGATAGTGAGCGAATCCCAAAAAGTGCGTCGTAGTCCGGATTGGAGTCTGCAACTCGACTCCATGAAGTCGGAATCGCTAGTAATCGTGAATCAGAATGTCACGGTGAATACGTTCCCGGGCCTTGTACACACCGCCCGTCACACCATGGGAGTGGGCTGCAAAAGAAGTGGGTAGTTTAACCTTTCGGGGAGGACGCTCACCACTTTGTGGTTCATGACTGGGGTGAAGTCGTAACAAGGTAGCCCTAGGGGAACCTGGGGCTGGATCACCTCCTTATACGAAGATACTTACGATGAGTGTCCACACAGATTGATGGTTTAGATTTAGTTAAAGCCAGAGCTTTAATTAATAACGTAAGTTATTGATTAAAGCTTTTTGCTTTATGCTCTTTAACAATTTGGAAAGCTGACTGATTGATTACTTACGAGTAATTCAATCAAATTTAAAAGTTCTCAATGTTTATCTGCTCTTAGTTAATAAGAACGGTATAAACACAACAAACACATTCAAGTGTCTTGTATTCGAATGATCAGAAATGATTGTTCATTTTTTGATTTTACTTTTTATTAAAAAGTGGAAACAAAAAGTAAATTGAGTCCGGCAAACAGTCATCAAGAATTAACCCTTCTTGATGACAACCAAAAACCTTGGTTAGTTGCCATACGCTTATTTGTCTTCACTTTTTAAAGTGAAAGCAAATAGAAACCCTTTCGGGTTGTATGGTTAAGTGACTAAGCGTACACGGTGGATGCCTTGGCAGTCAGAGGCGATGAAAGGCGTAATAACTTGCGATAAGCCCAGATTAGGTAGTAATAACCTTTTGAGTCTGGGATTCCTGAATGGGGAAACCCACTTGCATAAGCAAGTATCCTGTTGTGAATACATAGCAACAGGAGGCAAACCGGGGGAACTGAAACATCTAAGTACCCCGAGGAAGAGAAATCAACCGAGATTCCGAAAGTAGCGGCGAGCGAAATTGGATTAGCCCTTAAGCTTTTAATGATGCAGGTGAAGAGTCTGGAAAGTCTCGCAATAAAGGGTGATAGCCCCGTAACCGACACATCATAATCAGTGAAATCGAGTAGGGCGGGACACGTGATATCCTGTCTGAATATGGGGGGACCATCCTCCAAGGCTAAATACTACTGACTGACCGATAGTGAACCAGTACCGTGAGGGAAAGGCGAAAAGAACCCCTGTGAGGGGAGTGAAATAGAACCTGAAACCGTGTACGTACAAGCAGTAGGAGCACCTTCGTGGTGTGACTGCGTACCTTTTGTATAATGGGTCAGCGACTTAATTTTAGTAGCAAGGTTAACCGTTTAGGGGAGCCGTAGGGAAACCGAGTCTTAACTGGGCGTACAGTTGCTAGGATTAGACCCGAAACCAGGTGATCTAGCCATGGGCAGGTTGAAGGTTGAGTAACATCAACTGGAGGACCGAACCGACTAATGTTGAAAAATTAGCGGATGACTTGTGGCTAGGGGTGAAAGGCCAATCAAACCTGGAGATAGCTGGTTCTCCCCGAAAGCTATTTAGGTAGCGCCTCGGACGAATACTACTGGGGGTAGAGCACTGTTAAGGCTAGGGGGTCATCCCGACTTACCAACCCTTTGCAAACTCCGAATACCAGTAAGTACTATCCGGGAGACACACGGCGGGTGCTAACGTCCGTCGTGGAGAGGGAAACAACCCAGACCGCCAGCTAAGGTCCCAAAGTATAGCTAAGTGGGAAACGATGTGGGAAGGCTCAGACAGCCAGGATGTTGGCTTAGAAGCAGCCATCATTTAAAGAAAGCGTAATAGCTCACTGGTCGAGTCGGCCTGCGCGGAAGATGTAACGGGGCTAAGCTATACACCGAAGCTGCGGCTACGTACCTTAGGGTATGTGGGGTAGGGGAGCGTTCTGTAAGCCGTTGAAGGTGGTCTGTAAGGGCTGCTGGAGGTATCAGAAGTGCGAATGCTGACATGAGTAACGATAAAGGGAGTGAAAAACTCCCTCGCCGGAAGACCAAGGGTTCCTGTCCAACGTTAATCGGGGCAGGGTAAGTCGACTCCTAAGGCGAGGCCGAAAGGCGTAGTCGATGGGAAACGGGTTAATATTCCCGTACTTCTTACAATTGCGATGGGGGGACGGAGAAGGCTAGGTGGGCCTGGCGACGGTTGTCCAGGTTCAAGTACGTAGGCGGAAAGTTTAGGTAAATCCGGACTTTCATTAACGCTGAGATACGATGTCGAGCTACTACGGTAGTGAAGTCATTGATGCCATGCTTCCAGGAAAAGCCTCTAAGCTTCAGATTGTAAGGAATCGTACCCCAAACCGACACAGGTGGTCGGGTAGAGAATACCAAGGCGCTTGAGAGAACTCGGGTGAAGGAACTAGGCAAAATGGTACCGTAACTTCGGGAGAAGGTACGCTCTTATCAGTGAAGTCCCTTGCGGATGGAGCAGACGAGAGTCGCAGATACCAGGTGGCTGCAACTGTTTATTAAAAACACAGCACTGTGCAAAATCGTAAGATGACGTATACGGTGTGACGCCTGCCCGGTGCCGGAAGGTTAATTGATGGGGTTAGTCTTCGGACGAAGCTCTTGATCGAAGCCCCGGTAAACGGCGGCCGTAACTATAACGGTCCTAAGGTAGCGAAATTCCTTGTCGGGTAAGTTCCGACCTGCACGAATGGCGTAATGATGGCCACGCTGTCTCCACCCGAGACTCAGTGAAATTGAAATCGCTGTGAAGATGCAGTGTACCCGCGGCTAGACGGAAAGACCCCGTGAACCTTTACTACAGCTTGGCACTGAACATTGAACCTACATGTGTAGGATAGGTGGGAGACTATGAAATTGCGTCGCTAGATGTGATGGAGTCGTCCTTGAAATACCACCCTTGTAGTTTTGATGTTCTAACGTTGGTCCCTGAATCGGGATTACGGACAGTGCCTGGTGGGTAGTTTGACTGGGGCGGTCTCCTCCCAAAGAGTAACGGAGGAGCACGAAGGTGGGCTAAACACGGTTGGACATCGTGTGGTTAGTGCAATGGCATAAGCCCGCTTGACTGCGAGAATGACAATTCGAGCAGGTGCGAAAGCAGGTCATAGTGATCCGGTGGTTCTGAATGGAAGGGCCATCGCTCAACGGATAAAAGGTACTCCGGGGATAACAGGCTGATACCGCCCAAGAGTTCATATCGACGGCGGTGTTTGGCACCTCGATGTCGGCTCATCACATCCTGGGGCTGAAGTCGGTCCCAAGGGTATGGCTGTTCGCCATTTAAAGTGGTACGCGAGCTGGGTTTAGAACGTCGTGAGACAGTTCGGTCCCTATCTGCCGTGGGCGTTGGAAAATTGAAAGGGGCTGCTCCTAGTACGAGAGGACCGGAGTGGACGAACCTCTGGTGTTCGGGTTGTCATGCCAATGGCATTGCCCGGTAGCTAAGTTCGGAATCGATAACCGCTGAAAGCATCTAAGCGGGAAGCGAGCCTTGAGATGAGTTTTCCCTGGCACTATAAGTGTCCTAAAGGGTTGTCGTAGACTACGACGTTGATAGGCAGGGTGTGTAAGTGCTGCGAGGCATTGAGCTAACCTGTACTAATTGCCCGTGAGGCTTAACCATACAACACCCAAGGGGTTTTGTGGACTCAGATGTACCAGACCTTGAATGCGTTTGAAGAGAAATACTTTTAGATAAGCTTTCCGAATTTTAAAATTTGCTTGGCGACCATAGCATTGTGGACCCACCTGATTCCATGCCGAACTCAGAAGTGAAACACAATAGCGCCGATGGTAGTGTGGGGTTTCCCCATGTGAGAGTAGGACATCGCCAGGCTTTAATTTCGACTTTGTCTATTTAATAGACAAGTCACCATAGAGTTCTAAGTTTCTTAGAGTTTTATGTTGACTTTCAAAGTGGAAAGCGTATTATACGCGTCCTGCTTAAGTGCTAAGGCACTGAAAGCGTTCTCTTTTTAGAGAACACGCTCTTTAACAATTTAAACCTATCAATCTGTGTGGGCACTCGTTGATGAATATCAAAACGTTTTATCGTTAGATAAAACAGATTCTTCGGAATCAAAATTGATTTCAATGAACTGAGTGACCAATACAAAATTAAGTTTACTTAATTTTGGCACAGTCAATTCATTACCATTCTGTTGGAATGGTAATAGCTTTAGAATTACATGTTTCTGTTCTTTTTCGAAAGAGCGGTAAATATTAGTTTTGAAGTCAGTATTCGTTGAGTCACAAAATCTTAAATTGAAGAGTTTGATCATGGCTCAGATTGAACGCTGGCGGCAGGCCTAACACATGCAAGTCGAGCGGAAACGACATTATTGATTCTTCGGAGGATTTAATGGGCGTCGAGCGGCGGACGGGTGAGTAATGCCTAGGAAATTGCCTTGATGTGGGGGATAACCATTGGAAACGATGGCTAATACCGCATAATGCCTACGGGCCAAAGAGGGGGATCTTCGGACCTCTCGCGTCAAGATATGCCTAGGTGGGATTAGCTAGTTGGTGAGGTAATGGCTCACCAAGGCGACGATCCCTAGCTGGTCTGAGAGGATGATCAGCCACACTGGAACTGAGACACGGTCCAGACTCCTACGGGAGGCAGCAGTGGGGAATATTGCACAATGGGCGAAAGCCTGATGCAGCCATGCCGCGTGTATGAAGAAGGCCTTCGGGTTGTAAAGTACTTTCAGTTGTGAGGAAGGGTGTGTAGTTAATAGCTGCGCATCTTGACGTTAGCAACAGAAGAAGCACCGGCTAACTCCGTGCCAGCAGCCGCGGTAATACGGAGGGTGCGAGCGTTAATCGGAATTACTGGGCGTAAAGCGCATGCAGGTGGTTCATTAAGTCAGATGTGAAAGCCCGGGGCTCAACCTCGGAACTGCATTTGAAACTGGTGAACTAGAGTGCTGTAGAGGGGGGTAGAATTTCAGGTGTAGCGGTGAAATGCGTAGAGATCTGAAGGAATACCAGTGGCGAAGGCGGCCCCCTGGACAGACACTGACACTCAGATGCGAAAGCGTGGGGAGCAAACAGGATTAGATACCCTGGTAGTCCACGCCGTAAACGATGTCTACTTGGAGGTTGTGGCCTTGAGCCGTGGCTTTCGGAGCTAACGCGTTAAGTAGACCGCCTGGGGAGTACGGTCGCAAGATTAAAACTCAAATGAATTGACGGGGGCCCGCACAAGCGGTGGAGCATGTGGTTTAATTCGATGCAACGCGAAGAACCTTACCTACTCTTGACATCCAGAGAAGCCAGCGGAGACGCAGGTGTGCCTTCGGGAGCTCTGAGACAGGTGCTGCATGGCTGTCGTCAGCTCGTGTTGTGAAATGTTGGGTTAAGTCCCGCAACGAGCGCAACCCTTATCCTTGTTTGCCAGCGAGTAATGTCGGGAACTCCAGGGAGACTGCCGGTGATAAACCGGAGGAAGGTGGGGACGACGTCAAGTCATCATGGCCCTTACGAGTAGGGCTACACACGTGCTACAATGGCGCATACAGAGGGCAGCAAGCTAGCGATAGTGAGCGAATCCCAAAAAGTGCGTCGTAGTCCGGATTGGAGTCTGCAACTCGACTCCATGAAGTCGGAATCGCTAGTAATCGTGAATCAGAATGTCACGGTGAATACGTTCCCGGGCCTTGTACACACCGCCCGTCACACCATGGGAGTGGGCTGCAAAAGAAGTGGGTAGTTTAACCTTTCGGGGAGGACGCTCACCACTTTGTGGTTCATGACTGGGGTGAAGTCGTAACAAGGTAGCCCTAGGGGAACCTGGGGCTGGATCACCTCCTTATACGAAGATACTTACGATGAGTGTCCACACAGATTGATTAGGTTTAGAAAGTAAAAGAGATACTAGTGTCCCGTTCGTCTAGAGGCCTAGGACACCGCCCTTTCACGGCGGTAACAGGGGTTCGACTCCCCTACGGGATACCATCTTTAAGTATTCTCTTCTATCAGAGTATTTAAAAATGGTTCATTAGTTTGAATCAAGCTCTTTAACAATTTGGAAAGCTGACTGATTGATTACTTACGAGTAATTCAATCAAATTTAAAAGTTCTCAATGTTTATCTTTCATTAGATAAACACAACAAACACATTCAAGTGTCTTGTATTCGAATGATCAGAAATGATTGTTCATTTTTTGATTCTACTTTTTATTAAAAAGTGGAAACAAAAAGTAAATTGAGTCCGGCAAACAGTTATCAAGAATTAACCCTTCTTGATGACAACCAAAAACCTTGGTTAGTTGCCATACGCTTATTTGTCTTCACTTTTTAAAGTGAAAGTAAATAGAAACCCTTTCGGGTTGTATGGTTAAGTGACTAAGCGTACACGGTGGATGCCTTGGCAGTCAGAGGCGATGAAAGGCGTAATAACTTGCGATAAGCCCAGATTAGGTAGTAATAACCTTTTGAGTCTGGGATTCCTGAATGGGGAAACCCACTTGCATAAGCAAGTATCCTGTTGTGAATACATAGCAACAGGAGGCAAACCGGGGGAACTGAAACATCTAAGTACCCCGAGGAAGAGAAATCAACCGAGATTCCGAAAGTAGCGGCGAGCGAAATTGGATTAGCCCTTAAGCTTTTAATGATGCAGGTGAAGAGTCTGGAAAGTCTCGCAATAAAGGGTGATAGCCCCGTAACCGACACATCATAATCAGTGAAAACGAGTAGGGCGGGACACGTGATATCCTGTCTGAATATGGGGGGACCATCCTCCAAGGCTAAATACTACTGACTGACCGATAGTGAACCAGTACCGTGAGGGAAAGGCGAAAAGAACCCCTGTGAGGGGAGTGAAATAGAACCTGAAACCGTGTACGTACAAGCAGTAGGAGCACCTTCGTGGTGTGACTGCGTACCTTTTGTATAATGGGTCAGCGACTTAATTTTAGTAGCAAGGTTAACCGTTTAGGGGAGCCGTAGGGAAACCGAGTCTTAACTGGGCGTACAGTTGCTAGGATTAGACCCGAAACCAGGTGATCTAGCCATGGGCAGGTTGAAGGTTGAGTAACATCAACTGGAGGACCGAACCGACTAATGTTGAAAAATTAGCGGATGACTTGTGGCTAGGGGTGAAAGGCCAATCAAACCTGGAGATAGCTGGTTCTCCCCGAAAGCTATTTAGGTAGCGCCTCGGACGAATACTACTGGGGGTAGAGCACTGTTAAGGCTAGGGGGTCATCCCGACTTACCAACCCTTTGCAAACTCCGAATACCAGTAAGTACTATCCGGGAGACACACGGCGGGTGCTAACGTCCGTCGTGGAGAGGGAAACAACCCAGACCGCCAGCTAAGGTCCCAAAGTATAGCTAAGTGGGAAACGATGTGGGAAGGCTCAGACAGCCAGGATGTTGGCTTAGAAGCAGCCATCATTTAAAGAAAGCGTAATAGCTCACTGGTCGAGTCGGCCTGCGCGGAAGATGTAACGGGGCTAAGCTATACACCGAAGCTGCGGCTACGTACCTTAGGGTATGTGGGGTAGGGGAGCGTTCTGTAAGCCGTTGAAGGTGGTCTGTAAGGGCTGCTGGAGGTATCAGAAGTGCGAATGCTGACATGAGTAACGATAAAGGGAGTGAAAAACTCCCTCGCCGGAAGACCAAGGGTTCCTGTCCAACGTTAATCGGGGCAGGGTAAGTCGACTCCTAAGGCGAGGCCGAAAGGCGTAGTCGATGGGAAACGGGTTAATATTCCCGTACTTCTTACAATTGCGATGGGGGGACGGAGAAGGCTAGGTGGGCCTGGCGACGGTTGTCCAGGTTCAAGTACGTAGGCGGAAAGTTTAGGTAAATCCGGACTTTCATTAACGCTGAGATACGATGTCGAGCTACTACGGTAGTGAAGTCATTGATGCCATGCTTCCAGGAAAAGCCTCTAAGCTTCAGATTGTAAGGAATCGTACCCCAAACCGACACAGGTGGTCGGGTAGAGAATACCAAGGCGCTTGAGAGAACTCGGGTGAAGGAACTAGGCAAAATGGTACCGTAACTTCGGGAGAAGGTACGCTCTTATCAGTGAAGTCCCTTGCGGATGGAGCAGACGAGAGTCGCAGATACCAGGTGGCTGCAACTGTTTATTAAAAACACAGCACTGTGCAAAATCGTAAGATGACGTATACGGTGTGACGCCTGCCCGGTGCCGGAAGGTTAATTGATGGGGTTAGACTTCGGTCGAAGCTCTTGATCGAAGCCCCGGTAAACGGCGGCCGTAACTATAACGGTCCTAAGGTAGCGAAATTCCTTGTCGGGTAAGTTCCGACCTGCACGAATGGCGTAATGATGGCCACGCTGTCTCCACCCGAGACTCAGTGAAATTGAAATCGCTGTGAAGATGCAGTGTACCCGCGGCTAGACGGAAAGACCCCGTGAACCTTTACTACAGCTTGGCACTGAACATTGAACCTACATGTGTAGGATAGGTGGGAGACTATGAAATTGCGTCGCTAGATGTGATGGAGTCGTCCTTGAAATACCACCCTTGTAGTTTTGATGTTCTAACGTTGGTCCCTGAATCGGGATTACGGACAGTGCCTGGTGGGTAGTTTGACTGGGGCGGTCTCCTCCCAAAGAGTAACGGAGGAGCACGAAGGTGGGCTAAACACGGTTGGACATCGTGTGGTTAGTGCAATGGCATAAGCCCGCTTGACTGCGAGAATGACAATTCGAGCAGGTGCGAAAGCAGGTCATAGTGATCCGGTGGTTCTGAATGGAAGGGCCATCGCTCAACGGATAAAAGGTACTCCGGGGATAACAGGCTGATACCGCCCAAGAGTTCATATCGACGGCGGTGTTTGGCACCTCGATGTCGGCTCATCACATCCTGGGGCTGAAGTCGGTCCCAAGGGTATGGCTGTTCGCCATTTAAAGTGGTACGCGAGCTGGGTTTAGAACGTCGTGAGACAGTTCGGTCCCTATCTGCCGTGGGCGTTGGAAAATTGAAAGGGGCTGCTCCTAGTACGAGAGGACCGGAGTGGACGAACCTCTGGTGTTCGGGTTGTCATGCCAATGGCATTGCCCGGTAGCTAAGTTCGGAATCGATAACCGCTGAAAGCATCTAAGCGGGAAGCGAGCCTTGAGATGAGTTTTCCCTGGCACTATAAGTGTCCTAAAGGGTTGTCGTAGACTACGACGTTGATAGGCAGGGTGTGTAAGTGCTGCGAGGCATTGAGCTAACCTGTACTAATTGCCCGTGAGGCTTAACCATACAACACCCAAGGGGTTTTGTGGACTCAGATGTACCAGACCTTGAATGCGTTTGAAGAGAAATAACTTTTAGATTAGCTTTCCGAATTTTAAAATTTGCTTGGCGACCATAGCATTGTGGACCCACCTGATTCCATGCCGAACTCAGAAGTGAAACACAATAGCGCCGATGGTAGTGTGGGGTTTCCCCATGTGAGAGTAGGACATCGCCAGGCTTTAATTTCGACTTTGTCTATTTAATAGACAAGTCACCATAGAGTTCTAAGTTTTCTTAGAGTTTTATGTTGACTTTCAAAGTGGAAAGCGTATTATACGCGTCCTGCTTAAGTGCTAAGGCACTGAAAGCGTTCTCTTTTTAGAGAACACGCTCTTTAACAATTTAAACCTATCAATCTGTGTGGGCACTCGTTGATGAATATCAAAACGTTTTATCCTTTGGATAAAACAGTTACTTCGGTAACAAAATTGATTTCAATGAACTGAGTGACCAATACGAATAACTTCGGTTATTTGGCACAGTCAATTCATTACCATTCTGTTGGAATGGTAATAGCTTTAGAATTACATGTTCATATTTACATGAATATTAGTTTTGAAGTCAGTATTCGTTGAGTCACAAAATCTTAAATTGAAGAGTTTGATCATGGCTCAGATTGAACGCTGGCGGCAGGCCTAACACATGCAAGTCGAGCGGAAACGACAGTAACAATCCTTCGGGTGCGTTAATGGGCGTCGAGCGGCGGACGGGTGAGTAATGCCTAGGAAATTGCCTTGATGTGGGGGATAACCATTGGAAACGATGGCTAATACCGCATAATGCCTACGGGCCAAAGAGGGGGATCTTCGGACCTCTCGCGTCAAGATATGCCTAGGTGGGATTAGCTAGTTGGTGAGGTAATGGCTCACCAAGGCGACGATCCCTAGCTGGTCTGAGAGGATGATCAGCCACACTGGAACTGAGACACGGTCCAGACTCCTACGGGAGGCAGCAGTGGGGAATATTGCACAATGGGCGAAAGCCTGATGCAGCCATGCCGCGTGTATGAAGAAGGCCTTCGGGTTGTAAAGTACTTTCAGTTGTGAGGAAGGGTGTGTAGTTAATAGCTGCGCATCTTGACGTTAGCAACAGAAGAAGCACCGGCTAACTCCGTGCCAGCAGCCGCGGTAATACGGAGGGTGCGAGCGTTAATCGGAATTACTGGGCGTAAAGCGCATGCAGGTGGTTCATTAAGTCAGATGTGAAAGCCCGGGGCTCAACCTCGGAACTGCATTTGAAACTGGTGAACTAGAGTGCTGTAGAGGGGGGTAGAATTTCAGGTGTAGCGGTGAAATGCGTAGAGATCTGAAGGAATACCAGTGGCGAAGGCGGCGCCCTGGACAGACACTGACACTCAGATGCGAAAGCGTGGGGAGCAAACAGGATTAGATACCCTGGTAGTCCACGCCGTAAACGATGTCTACTTGGAGGTTGTGGCCTTGAGCCGTGGCTTTCGGAGCTAACGCGTTAAGTAGACCGCCTGGGGAGTACGGTCGCAAGATTAAAACTCAAATGAATTGACGGGGGCCCGCACAAGCGGTGGAGCATGTGGTTTAATTCGATGCAACGCGAAGAACCTTACCTACTCTTGACATCCAGAGAAGCCAGCGGAGACGCAGGTGTGCCTTCGGGAGCTCTGAGACAGGTGCTGCATGGCTGTCGTCAGCTCGTGTTGTGAAATGTTGGGTTAAGTCCCGCAACGAGCGCAACCCTTATCCTTGTTTGCCAGCGAGTAATGACGGGAACTCCAGGGAGACTGCCGGTGATAAACCGGAGGAAGGTGGGGACGACGTCAAGTCATCATGGCCCTTACGAGTAGGGCTACACACGTGCTACAATGGCGCATACAGAGGGCAGCAAGCTAGCGATAGTGAGCGAATCCCAAAAAGTGCGTCGTAGTCCGGATTGGAGTCTGCAACTCGACTCCATGAAGTCGGAATCGCTAGTAATCGTGAATCAGAATGTCACGGTGAATACGTTCCCGGGCCTTGTACACACCGCCCGTCACACCATGGGAGTGGGCTGCAAAAGAAGTGGGTAGTTTAACCTTTCGGGGAGGACGCTCACCACTTTGTGGTTCATGACTGGGGTGAAGTCGTAACAAGGTAGCCCTAGGGGAACCTGGGGCTGGATCACCTCCTTATACGAAGATACTTACGATGAGTGTCCACACAGATTGATTAGGTTTAGAAAGTAAAAGAGACGATATTGGGTCTGTAGCTCAGCTGGTTAGAGCGCTCGCCTGATAAGCGGGAGGTCGGTGGTTCGAGTCCACTCAGACCCACCAATATCGACTAGAAACAAAGATGGGGCTATAGCTCAGCTGGGAGAGCGCCTGCCTTGCACGCAGGAGGTCTGCGGTTCGATCCCGCATAGCTCCACCATCTTTAAGTGTTTTTGTTTGAAAATATTTAAAAATGGTTTCGAAAGAAATCTAGCTCTTTAACAATTTGGAAAGCTGACTGATTGATTACTTACGAGTAATTCAATCAAATTTAAAAGTTCTCAATGTTTATCTTTCATTAGATAAACACAACAAACACATTCAAGTGTCTTGTATTCGAATCAAACTTTAGTTTGATTCACAATTGAGTCCGGCAAACAGTTATCAGGAATTAACCCTTCTTGATGACAACCAAAAACCTTGGTTAGTTGCCATACGCTTATTTGTCTTCACTTTTTAAAGTGAAAGTAAATAGAAACCCTTTCGGGTTGTATGGTTAAGTGACTAAGCGTACACGGTGGATGCCTTGGCAGTCAGAGGCGATGAAAGGCGTAATAACTTGCGATAAGCCCAGATTAGGTAGTAATAACCTTTTGAGTCTGGGATTCCTGAATGGGGAAACCCACTTGCATAAGCAAGTATCCTGTTGTGAATACATAGCAACAGGAGGCAAACCGGGGGAACTGAAACATCTAAGTACCCCGAGGAAGAGAAATCAACCGAGATTCCGAAAGTAGCGGCGAGCGAAATTGGATTAGCCCTTAAGCTTTTAATGAGACAGATGAAGGCTCTGGAAAGTGCCGCAACAAAGGGTGATAGCCCCGTAATCGACATCTCATAATCAGTGAAAACGAGTAGGGCGGGACACGTGATATCCTGTCTGAATATGGGGGGACCATCCTCCAAGGCTAAATACTACTGACTGACCGATAGTGAACCAGTACCGTGAGGGAAAGGCGAAAAGAACCCCTGTGAGGGGAGTGAAATAGAACCTGAAACCGTGTACGTACAAGCAGTAGGAGCACCTTCGTGGTGTGACTGCGTACCTTTTGTATAATGGGTCAGCGACTTAATTTTAGTAGCAAGGTTAACCGTTTAGGGGAGCCGTAGGGAAACCGAGTCTTAACTGGGCGTACAGTTGCTAGGATTAGACCCGAAACCAGGTGATCTAGCCATGGGCAGGTTGAAGGTTGAGTAACATCAACTGGAGGACCGAACCGACTAATGTTGAAAAATTAGCGGATGACTTGTGGCTAGGGGTGAAAGGCCAATCAAACCTGGAGATAGCTGGTTCTCCCCGAAAGCTATTTAGGTAGCGCCTCGGACGAATACTACTGGGGGTAGAGCACTGTTAAGGCTAGGGGGTCATCCCGACTTACCAACCCTTTGCAAACTCCGAATACCAGTAAGTACTATCCGGGAGACACACGGCGGGTGCTAACGTCCGTCGTGGAGAGGGAAACAACCCAGACCGCCAGCTAAGGTCCCAAAGTATAGCTAAGTGGGAAACGATGTGGGAAGGCTCAGACAGCCAGGATGTTGGCTTAGAAGCAGCCATCATTTAAAGAAAGCGTAATAGCTCACTGGTCGAGTCGGCCTGCGCGGAAGATGTAACGGGGCTAAGCTATACACCGAAGCTGCGGCTACGTACCTTAGGGTATGTGGGGTAGGGGAGCGTTCTGTAAGCCGTTGAAGGTGTGCTGTAAGGCATGCTGGAGGTATCAGAAGTGCGAATGCTGACATGAGTAACGATAAAGGGAGTGAAAAACTCCCTCGCCGGAAGACCAAGGGTTCCTGTCCAACGTTAATCGGGGCAGGGTAAGTCGACTCCTAAGGCGAGGCCGAAAGGCGTAGTCGATGGGAAACGGGTTAATATTCCCGTACTTCTTACAATTGCGATGGGGGGACGGAGAAGGCTAGGTGGGCCTGGCGACGGTTGTCCAGGTTCAAGTACGTAGGCGGAAAGTTTAGGTAAATCCGGACTTTCATTAACGCTGAGATACGATGTCGAGCTACTACGGTAGTGAAGTCATTGATGCCATGCTTCCAGGAAAAGCCTCTAAGCTTCAGATTGTAAGGAATCGTACCCCAAACCGACACAGGTGGTCGGGTAGAGAATACCAAGGCGCTTGAGAGAACTCGGGTGAAGGAACTAGGCAAAATGGTACCGTAACTTCGGGAGAAGGTACGCTCTTATCAGTGAAGTCCCTTGCGGATGGAGCAGACGAGAGTCGCAGATACCAGGTGGCTGCAACTGTTTATTAAAAACACAGCACTGTGCAAAATCGTAAGATGACGTATACGGTGTGACGCCTGCCCGGTGCCGGAAGGTTAATTGATGGGGTTAGACTTCGGTCGAAGCTCTTGATCGAAGCCCCGGTAAACGGCGGCCGTAACTATAACGGTCCTAAGGTAGCGAAATTCCTTGTCGGGTAAGTTCCGACCTGCACGAATGGCGTAATGATGGCCACGCTGTCTCCACCCGAGACTCAGTGAAATTGAAATCGCTGTGAAGATGCAGTGTACCCGCGGCTAGACGGAAAGACCCCGTGAACCTTTACTACAGCTTGGCACTGAACATTGAACCTACATGTGTAGGATAGGTGGGAGACTATGAAATTGCGTCGCTAGATGTGATGGAGTCGTCCTTGAAATACCACCCTTGTAGTTTTGATGTTCTAACGTTGGTCCCTGAATCGGGATTACGGACAGTGCCTGGTGGGTAGTTTGACTGGGGCGGTCTCCTCCCAAAGAGTAACGGAGGAGCACGAAGGTGGGCTAAACACGGTTGGACATCGTGTGGTTAGTGCAATGGCATAAGCCCGCTTGACTGCGAGAATGACAATTCGAGCAGGTGCGAAAGCAGGTCATAGTGATCCGGTGGTTCTGAATGGAAGGGCCATCGCTCAACGGATAAAAGGTACTCCGGGGATAACAGGCTGATACCGCCCAAGAGTTCATATCGACGGCGGTGTTTGGCACCTCGATGTCGGCTCATCACATCCTGGGGCTGAAGTCGGTCCCAAGGGTATGGCTGTTCGCCATTTAAAGTGGTACGCGAGCTGGGTTTAGAACGTCGTGAGACAGTTCGGTCCCTATCTGCCGTGGGCGTTGGAAAATTGAAAGGGGCTGCTCCTAGTACGAGAGGACCGGAGTGGACGAACCTCTGGTGTTCGGGTTGTCATGCCAATGGCATTGCCCGGTAGCTAAGTTCGGAATCGATAACCGCTGAAAGCATCTAAGCGGGAAGCGAGCCTTGAGATGAGTTTTCCCTGGCACTATAAGTGTCCTAAAGGGTTGTCGTAGACTACGACGTTGATAGGCAGGGTGTGTAAGTGCTGCGAGGCATTGAGCTAACCTGTACTAATTGCCCGTGAGGCTTAACCATACAACACCCAAGGGGTTTTGTGGACTCAGATGTACCAGACCTTGAATGCGTTTGAAGAGAAATAACTTTTAGATTAGCTTTCCGAATTTTAAAATTTGCTTGGCGACCATAGCATTGTGGACCCACCTGATTCCATGCCGAACTCAGAAGTGAAACACAATAGCGCCGATGGTAGTGTGGGGTTTCCCCATGTGAGAGTAGGACATCGCCAGGCTTTAAATTAAATCTTTAGGTTGACCGACCTTGAGATATGGACGCTCACTTAGTGAGTTGACCACTGCGGAGTGGTAGTTCAGTTGGTTAGAATACCGGCCTGTCACGCCGGGGGTCGCGGGTTCGAGTCCCGTCCACTCCGCCACTTATTCGATAACCTCGCCTAGTGCGAGGTTTTTTCGAATCTGAAGTAATAAAAAGTTTTAGGGGTGTAGCTCCAATTGGCAGAGCAGCGGATTCCAAATCCGCGTGTTGGGAGTTCGAATCTCTCCACCCCTGCCATATTCAAGGCTCTAGCAGAAATGCTAGGGCCTTTTTACTTTCTGAATCTAATAATACGGCATTAACAGAGCCGCGGATTCCCCGACTTACCAAAATAGCGCGTGTTGGGAGTTCGAATCTCCGGAGTGCCGGCTCAGTCCACCTCTGCCATATACAAAACCTCAGCAGAAATGCTGAGGCTTTTTTGCATCTGTTGCTTCTACGAAAATGTTGGGAGCTGGATCGCCAGCCCGGTCTAATCTCCGGAGTGCCGGCTCAGTCCACCCCTGCGATAGTTAAGACTCTAGACTGCGCGTCCCGGCAGAAATGCTGGAGCCTTTTTATGCCTGTCACCTTTAACGTAACGCTAGATATATTAAGTGCTCCTTTAGCTCCCCCTATTTAATTGAATCGCTTAATACCTACTAAATACAACCTTGCCGTATTTAAAGGCTTAGTCGAACACTAGAGCTTTCTGTTCAGCATTCATCTCACTCCGTAGTTTCTGGTAGTGATTAAAGCTATACCTGCTAGGCCTTGAGTTTCACTATTTTTCCGGAAGGAATGCTTACACAACTGAAGTCTGTTCTAGAGTGTGTAGACTCGCTAGCGCTGCAAAAGAACGAGTTCTTTGCATAGCCTCACTTTCAGAAAAATTGCTGACTAAGAGCATTTTTATCATGTCGTCGGCAGGATGATTAAACATCAACCGTCTTCGCTTTAGTCCTGGTTAAATCTAATATTCACCCAACATAAAGGCTTTTGATTACCCCAATAACAGTGCAGTAAACGCTGAGGTAAGTTCTATTGTTCATGTATACCTTTCAGCTAGAGCTTCAGTTAGGAAATTGGTGAATCTGACTTTCATCAGGCACAAAAAAGGCCACCTAAATTAGGCAGCCTCGTTAATATTTTTAGATGCTAATCCAGCTCTTTCTCAGCTTGTTTCGCTTTCTCTATCATCGGAGTAATTGTTGAACCTTGAACTAAGATTGAGAACACAACAACAGCGTATGTCATGACGAGGATTATCTCTTTAACATCTATTGCCTTGTCTTCAATCACCCAGATACCTGAAGGGATTGAAAGTGCCATGGCTAGAGCTAGTCCACCACGCAAACCACCCCAAGTTAAGATCTTGATTGACCAAGGGTTGTAAGTTCTAAAGCGTTTGAATCCGATATAAGACAAGAAAACACTTAGGTAGCGTGCGCTTAGTACTAGAGGTACTGCGAACGCCATTAAGATCCAGTCTTCTTGGTGGAATTTGAATAACAACATCGACATACCGATCAATAAGAACAATACGCCATTTAAGAATTCATCTATCAATTCCCAGAAGTGGTCTAGGTGATCCTCACTCTCTTTCGAGAATCCAATAAAGCGCGTCCAGTTACCAATCATGATACCTGATACTACCATTGCTAACGGTCCTGATACATGTAGGACTTCAGCAAAGGCATAACCAGCTGTCGGAATACCTATGGTTAATAGCAACTCCATCGAGTGGTCATCGGTGTTGCTGATTAGGTAATGGAATATTAAACCTAGAACAAAGCCATAGACGATACCACCGATAGCCTCTTGGACGAATAACATGGTCACGCTACCCACAGTCGGTGCTTCTGTACCGAACGCAATGGTAAATAGGGTAACGAAGATCACTAGGCCAAAACCATCGTTGAATAGAGATTCTCCCTCGATTTGAGTAGAGATTCGTCTGGGAGCATCGAGCTTTTTCACTATTGCTAATACAGCGATTGGATCGGTTGGAGATATTAGAGAGCCAAAAAGTAAGCAATAAATTAGGTCAAATTGAATACCGATAAACTGACAGAACCCATACAGCACAAAGCCAATAAAGAATGTCGAAAACAGTGTAGCGCCAAGAGCGAGTACCGTTATTTCCCATTTCTGATCTTTTAGATTAGGTAACTTAATCCCCAAACCACCTGCAAAGAGTAAGAATCCCAGTATTCCTTTCAGGAGGAAATCTTCAAAGTTGATACTGGCAACGGTTTCTGAGGCGATGTCAGCCAATTGGAACCAATTGTTTTGTCCCGCAATGATAATTAATAGAGATAACATCATTGAGCCAGCTGTAATGGCGATGGTTGTCTGCATTTTACCAATTTTGGTATTCACGAAAGCAATAAGCATGGCAGCTGCGGACAAGAAGCATAAGGTGTAATAGACCGACATTGGGATCCCAACATGTAACAAAGTATGAATATGAATTTTCGTTGTCTCATGCTCAAATAGCAAACATTTTTTTGTCATGACTTGGTAATCAATTTCATCTTTTAGACGTCTAGACTCCTTTTTAATGTGTGGTAGGATGGAGAGATAATTAAAGGAATGAGGTTGTACCGTGGGAAGTAATGTAAGGCAAAAGATTGACGCTCTGTTGAAGCAACGAATTTTACTGATTGATGGTGGCATGGGTACCATGATTCAGGATTATAAATTGGAAGAGCAAGACTATCGTGGTGAGCGCTTTGCTGATTGGCATAGTGATTTAAAAGGTAACAACGACCTTTTGGTACTTACACAACCTAAGCTTATCAAAGATATCCATATGGAGTATTTGGAAGCCGGTGCTGATATCCTCGAGACCAATACCTTTAACTCTACAACCATCGCTATGGCCGACTACGGTATGGAAAGCCTTAGCGAAGAAATTAACTTTACAGCTGCAAAATTAGCTCGTGAAGCGGCAGACGAATGGACGGCAAAGACCCCAGACAAACCCCGTTTCGTGGCGGGTGTGTTAGGTCCAACTAACCGAACTTGTTCTATCTCTCCAGACGTTAATGATCCGGGCTATCGTAATGTTAGCTTTGATGAGCTTGTTGAAGCTTACTCCGAATCGACACGAGCACTTATCAAAGGCGGCTCAGATCTTATTCTTATCGAAACTATCTTCGATACGTTAAATGCAAAAGCATGTTCTTTTGCGGTTGAATCTGTTTTTGAAGAAGTGGGTATTACTCTTCCAGTTATGATCTCCGGTACCATTACTGATGCATCAGGTCGTACGCTTTCAGGGCAAACAACAGAAGCCTTCTACAATGCCCTTCGTCATGTTAAACCTATCTCATTTGGATTGAACTGTGCATTAGGCCCTGACGAACTGCGAGAGTACGTTGGTGAGATGTCTCGTATCTCAGAATGTAACGTTTCCGCCCACCCTAACGCGGGTTTACCTAATGCGTTCGGTGAGTATGACCTTTCTCCTGAAGATATGGCTGAACACGTTAAGGAATGGGCCGAGAGTGGCTTCTTGAACCTAATTGGTGGTTGTTGTGGTACGACGCCAGAACATATACGTCACATGGCTGAGGCCGTTGAAAGCATAACTCCACGTCAATTACCTGATTTGCTTGTGTCTTGTCGTTTATCTGGCTTAGAACCATTAACGATTGCCAAAGAATCTCTATTTGTGAACGTCGGTGAGCGTACTAACGTTACTGGCTCTGCTCGATTTAAGCGATTGATTAAAGAAGAGCTCTACGACGAAGCTTTGAGTGTTGCTCGTGAGCAAGTTGAGAACGGCGCTCAGATCATCGATATCAACATGGATGAAGGGATGCTAGACGCTGAGGCGTGTATGGTTAAATTCCTTAATCTATGTGCGTCTGAGCCAGAGATCTCGAAAGTACCAGTCATGGTCGACTCTTCAAAATGGGAAGTTATCGAAGCTGGCCTGAAATGTATTCAGGGTAAAGGCATCGTTAACTCTATCTCATTGAAGGAAGGGAAAGAGAAGTTTGTCGAGCAAGCTAAACTGGTTCGTCGTTATGGCGCAGCTGTCATTGTGATGGCGTTCGATGAACTAGGACAGGCTGATACTCGAGAGCGTAAAGTCGAGATTTGTACTAATGCCTACAATATTCTTGTTGATGAAGTAGGTTTCCCGCCAGAAGATATTATTTTTGACCCAAACATTTTCGCAGTGGCTACTGGTATTGATGAGCATAACAACTATGCGGTCGACTTCATTGAAGCGGTAGGGGACATCAAACGCGATCTTCCGCATGCGATGATCTCGGGTGGTGTGTCGAATGTTTCATTCTCTTTCCGCGGTAATAACTACGTTCGTGAGGCTATTCACGCGGTATTCCTATACCACTGTTTTAAAAACGGTATGGATATGGGCATTGTAAATGCGGGGCAATTAGAGATTTACGATAATGTGCCTGAGGATTTACGTGAAGCCGTTGAAGATGTGGTTCTAAACCGCCGAGACGACTCAACAGAGCGATTACTCGATATTGCGACTGAGTATCTAGAGCGTGCAGTGGGGAAAGTTGAAGATAAATCGGCTTTAGAGTGGCGTACCTGGCCAGTAGAAAAGCGCTTAGAGCACTCTTTGGTGAAAGGCATTACTGATTTCATCGTTGAAGATACCGAGGAAGCTCGTGTTAATGCCTCTCGCCCTATCGAGGTGATTGAAGGTCCATTAATGGATGGCATGAACGTAGTTGGTGACCTTTTTGGTGAAGGTAAGATGTTCCTTCCTCAAGTGGTGAAATCTGCCCGTGTTATGAAGCAGGCGGTAGCCCATCTAGAGCCATTTATTAATGCAACAAAAGACGTTGGTGCAACTAACGGAAAAATCTTACTGGCGACCGTAAAAGGCGATGTTCACGATATTGGTAAAAACATTGTGGGCGTTGTCTTGCAGTGTAATAACTATGAAATTATCGATCTGGGCGTGATGGTTTCATGTGAAAAAATCCTTAAGGTAGCTAAAGAAGAGAACGTCGATATCATTGGCCTTTCGGGTTTGATCACTCCTTCATTGGATGAGATGGTTCATGTGGCTAAAGAGATGGAGAGACAAGGCTTTAAACTGCCTCTTCTGATTGGCGGAGCAACCACATCTAAAGCGCATACAGCCGTTAAGATTGAACAGAACTACTCTGAACCTGTGGTCTACGTAAACAATGCCTCACGTGCTGTTGGTGTGTGTACTTCTCTACTATCTAACGAACTGAAGCCTGCATTTGTTGAGAAGTTGGATATTGATTACGATCGCGTTCGCGATCAACACAACCGCAAAAAGCCGCGTACTAAGCCAGTCTCGCTAGAGAGAGCGCGTGCTAATAAAGTTGCTATCGATTGGAATGCGTATACTCCCCCTGCACCCGCTAAACCGGGAGTACACATCTTCAAGGACTTTGATGTGGCTACTTTACGTCAGTATATCGACTGGACTCCGTTCTTTATGACGTGGTCTTTGGTTGGTAAGTACCCGGCAATTTTTGATCATGAAGAAGTAGGCGAAGAGGCGAAGCGCTTATTTAAAGACGCCAATGATTTATTAGATCGAGTACAAAGAGAGAAATTGCTTGAAGCTCGTGGTATGTGTGCGATGTTCCCAGCAAACAGTGTTGGCGATGATATTGAAGTGTATACCGATGAATCGCGTACTGAAGTATTAAAGGTTCTGCACAACCTTCGTCAGCAAACCGAAAAGCCCAAAGGATTTAACTACTGTTTGTCAGATTACATTGCGCCAAAAGACAGCGGTAAAGCGGATTGGATTGGTGGTTTTGCAGTAACGGGTGGTATTGGTGAGCGAGAGCTGGCTGATGAATACAAAGCCAATGGTGATGACTACAACGCGATTATGATTCAGGCGGTTGCAGACCGATTGGCTGAAGCGTTCGCTGAATACTTGCATAAAGAAGTGAGAAAGGACATTTGGGGCTACTCACCTGATGAGAATTTGTCTAACGACGATTTGATTCGAGAGAAGTACCAAGGTATTCGTCCAGCCCCGGGTTACCCTGCTTGCCCAGAGCATACAGAGAAAGGCACGTTGTGGGAGTTGATGGACGTTGAAAAAGCAATCGACATGTCGCTAACCACGAGTTACGCAATGTGGCCAGGTGCCTCAGTGTCTGGTATGTACTTCTCTCATCCTGATGCCCGATACTTTGCTATTGCACAGATACAACAGGATCAAGTGGATAGCTATGCCGACCGTAAAGGTTGGGATATGTTGGAAGCTGAGAAGTGGTTAGGTCCAAACATTAACTAGCTTGAATCTATGACGGGCTTTGATTCGTAAAATAAAAGGGTTGCTTAAGAGCAACCCTTTTTGTATCTGTCGTTTGGTGATTTTAAACTAATCGAGCAACCGTCGTTTTATTCAAACAGCTCTTGATGCAGCTTTTGAATCGCTAACTTGGAGACAGATTCATCAAGCAAGAAGCACAGGTTGTGTGGGCTCGCTCCGTAACAAATCATACGTAGGTTGAAGTCTTCAAGCGTGCCGAATACTTGCTTCGCATAGCCTTTGCTTTCACTCATGTTGTTGCCAATAAGAGCAACAAGGCATAGGTCGTGTTCAATATCTACAGAACACAGCTCTTCAAGTTCAATTCGAGCGGCTTCTGGTAACAGAGGAGCACCACCCGATGTATCTGTTTGATCGAGAGTGAGTGAGACACTGATCTCTGAGGTAGTGATAAGATCGACAGAGATCTTATGCTTAGCGAGGATCTCGAACACTTTTGCGAGGAAGCCATAAGCATGGAACATATTGGCGCTGCGTAGCGTAACCATGGTTTGGTTGCAGCGTAGGGCAAGCGCTCTGAACAGAGGGGAGCTTTCAACTTGTTGACGAATCCATGTGCCTCCGAGCTCTGGTGCTTTTGATGAGCCGACAAATACCGGAATTTGGTGGCGTAGTGCCGGGACTAGAGTCGATGGGTGTAAGATCTTCGCGCCAAAGTTTGCCATTTCCGATGCTTCGCTGAAGCTGATCTCTGGGATAGGAGATGCTTTCGATGCGATACGTGGATCCGTGGTGTAGATGCCCGGAACATCAGTCCAGATCTCTAAACCAATAGCTTGTACCGATTCGGCAATCAGTGCGGCTGAATAATCACTGCCGCCACGACCTAACGTTGTGGTGTTACCTTCGCTATCGGCACCGATAAAGCCTTGAGTCACGACAACTTGTTTTTGGCAAAGTGGGATGAGTTTTTCTTGCGCTAGAGCTGCAATATCTTCTAGCTGTGGTTCTGCTTTACCGAAGTCATCATTAGTGCGCATCACTTCTCTGATATCAAAACGAACAGCGGGTGTCCCACGTTCACGAATGATCTGCGCCAGAATATGTGTCGACATTAACTCACCACATGCCACTAGGTGATCGGTGAGTTTGGTACTTGTTTGGAATGATGCCGCTTCTGCAGCGCTCGCAATGTCGTCGAGAATACAATGCACGTCTTTTTCAATGCTGATTGGGTCAGCTAGTTGATCAAGAATCGCGTTATGAATGTCAGCCAACTGTGTCATTAATTCCTGACGACGAGTTTTGTCTTGGACACCATTCGCTAGCTCAACAAGCAAGTTAGTGACGCCTGAGCATGCGCTGCTCACGACCAGTTTAGTATTCGAGTTATTTTCAATAATGGCAGCACAACGGCTCATTGCTTCAAAGTTGGCAACACTTGTTCCACCAAACTTAGCGACATTAAAAGAACCAGCTACATTAGATGCACTCACGATATATCTCCCACGACTTCCTAAAATAAAATTACGGTTGGGTAATCCAACGTCCGATGTTTTTCGAAGAGAGTATTTAGAGCAAAAAGAGAGGAATTATTAGAATAGTAACCTCAGAAGCTCTTCACCATATAGAAATGGCGACAGTTGCCGGGATTCAGCCCGCTCAACCGATAATAAAGGTCCTGCATCCTTTTATTATCTCGGCACTGCTCCCCATTAATGTTTTGTATTGGAAATGCGGTTCCACAAAACATCTGCCTGGGCAGTGCTCCTCTTCTGCTAGATAGCCATTTCATTGAACGTGTTTGCGTTAACAATGTCAATCCGTAACTGGAGATATTTAAAAAATAATTTTAACAATTATGTGACACTGGTGTGACCTCAATACTTTTGGCTAATTGCTGACGGTATCGATTTGCTTTAGGGTGGAATGTTCACACCATTAACGTAAGGGATGTACATGTCTAATTTAACACTCACTACTGCTATCGAGAGCTTTTATCCGCCACACCGAACGTTAATGGGGCCGGGGCCTTCAGATATTTCACCTCAAGTTTTACAGGCCTTGAGCCGTCCAACTATTGGTCACCTCGACCCGTTATTTATCGCAATGATGGATGAGCTGAAACAACTTCTTAAATATGCTTTTCAAACTGAAAATGAGTTTACGATTGCCGTTTCAGCTCCGGGCAGTGCAGGTATGGAAACCTGTTTTGTTAACCTGATTGAGCCCGGTGAGAAAGTGATTGTTTGTCGCAACGGTGTTTTCGGTGAACGTATGCGAGAGAATGTTGTGCGTTGTGGTGGCGAAGCGATCCTTGTTGATGACGAGTGGGGTAAACCCGTTTCCGTTGAAAAGATAGAAAAAGCGTTATTAGAAAACCCTGATGCTGTAGCTGTCGCATTTGTACACGCAGAAACGTCGACTGGAGCGTTATCGGATGCTAAAGCCATTTCCGCAGTAGCTCGTCAATTCGATGCATTGTCGATTGTTGATGCGGTGACATCATTAGGTGGTGTACCACTGTTGGTCGATGAATGGCAGCTTGATGCGGTTTATTCTGGCAGTCAAAAATGTCTATCTTGCGTTCCGGGCCTGTCTCCGGTGACTTTCTCTCAACGTGCGGTTGAGAAGATGAAGGCGCGTCAAGCTCCAGTACAAAGCTGGTTCCTAGATCAGAGCTTGGTACTCGGTTATTGGAGTGGAGAAGGTAAGCGTAGCTACCACCACACAGCCCCCGTGAACAGCCTGTATGCTTTGCATGAGTCATTGGTTTTACTGAAAAATGAAGGGTTAGACAACGCTTGGTCACGTCATTACGCGATGCACCAAGAGCTTAAAACTGGCGTAGAAGCTTTGGGGTTAAAGTTTGTCGTTGATGAAGAGAGTCGCTTGCCTCAATTGAATGCGCTTTACTTCCCTGAAGGGATTGACGAAGCCAAAATAAGAACACAGCTGTTAGAAGAGTATAATCTTGAAATCGGTGCAGGCCTTGGCTCTTTAGCAGGGAAGGCTTGGCGTATTGGTTTAATGGGTTATGGTGCTCGAAAAGAGAATGTCGCATTGTGCTTAAAAGCGTTGCAAGACGTTTTGAAGTAACGACAATAAACTGAAATTAAAAAGAAAAGCGCACGAGAGAACGTGCGCTTTTTTGTGTCTAGACTAAGCGCCAATAGGGTGAATTAACTCTAGATTCCTTGGCATCATTTAGCAGAAGAGATGTTGTTTCCAGCTTCTGATATTTTCTTATATTGAACCTTGGAAAAGTCTCTATTTGGGAACAAAAAGCTCGCTTCGCTACGAATTTGTTCTGCCTTGCTGTGATCTCCCAATCCTTGATAAGCAAGAATAAGATTACTGTAGAAAGCAGGCCTTGGTTTGCTCTTTATTATTTCCAGAGACCAATCAACATAAGGTTGGATCAGGCTAGGATCAGCTTTGTAGAGGCCAATATTTAGATATGTGCTGTATACATCCCAATCATAGCGATCTTTCCAAACTACGGGATTCGTTACCTGCTTAAGAATATCTGGGTTCTTAGGCTTAGACAGTTCAAATTGAGTCAGCACATAATTGGTATGCAACGCGCTCAACATATAGAAACTCACCAAGATCGGAACCACCAAGCTAGACACTCTAAACAGGGTTTTACTAACGATACTAAACGGCTGTTGATAGTGCCGAGAAGAGCGTTGATCTACCCAGTAAATCAATATGATGAATGTTATCCAGTGAATCGCAGAATGATAAAAAGGATACTCGAGCTGAGAGTGCAAGAGTATGGGGATAAATAGCGCGAGCAGTGCTAGACGTGTTCCCTTCGTTGAGCTTGCTATACGTGACATGACTAAAAACGCAGCAATTAAGATCCCGATAATTGGTACTATTCCGCCTTCAACTCCCCAAAACAGGAATTCATTGTGCGGGTGATCCATTGAAGGAAGGCCGGGATGATAATTTGAGTTGAGTTGATGCTGGCGAGCCGTGTATAGCGTGTACTCGGATTCGAATTTCCCGTAGCCATAACCTGTAAATGGCTTTTCTATCATCATGTCCAACGCTTGTGGGAAGGTATAAGCTCTTGGGCTTTCTAGGTTTGCCTTCTTACTCGCGAAGCTATCTGTTGCACTGAGGCTGATCACCGAAAAAGCGATGGCGATACCGACTAGCACTGATGCGCACCATCCGTAAAATCGCTTCTTAGTCGAGAATTTGTATAGGTAAGGAAGAATACATATTAACCCTATTACGGCGGCCAACCAGCCAGTTCGTGATGCAATAATAATTAATAGCGGCACGGTTAAGGTTGGGGTTAAATAAAGTAAAATCGATTCGCTAATCTTATGGTTATATTTCGCAGGTTGCCTCGCCAAAAGATAAGCAGAAAGTACAAATCCAGTGGCTAGGAAGCTGGCCATAACATTGGGTTGCTGGAAGATTCCGTAAGGTCGATTAGCCGCAGTGTTGTAACCAAATAGATTACCGGGTTCCAGTAAGAAATATTGCACGTAACCAAAGAGTGCTTGTATAACCACAGCAAGCACAATGAACCACAACATGCGTTGCTTGTGTTTATTGCTGAACTTAAATTGCTGAAGTACGACGAATAAAGCGAAGCCCGCCCACAATCCCAGTAGTCGACCAGATGCGGCTTGAGGAAAGGCGTTACTGTAGATCGTGGGTAGCGTAAGTATCACGCAACTGAGCAGCAAGCCAACGGTTAACTTGGAATATTTGAGTACTTGGTTAGTCGCGAGTTGGTAGAAGCCAATTGCTAACGTAAAGCTAAGAGCTAACCAAGTGGTTGGGTTAAACGATAACGCAAGGCCTGAGCCTCCAGGATTCGGCATGAAAAAATGCATGGCTAACAAGAATACAACAGCTAAAGAAGCCAAAAATGCTTTATTGAGTGGTAGCTGAGTTACCTGATTTTCTAGTTGGGTACCGCTAGTGTGTATTGTTGCCATAAATCCCTAACCTTATAAAAACAGAGCTTGTTCCTTCTGAAACAAGCTCTGTTACTTTAACATTTTTCTGTCTGCTCGCAGGGCGCTATTTTACACCTACTTCAAATTTAACATAGGCTTAAGGAAGCGAGCAGTGTGTGAACCTTCGACTAACGCCACATCTTCAGGTGTACCTTCTGCAACAATCTCACCACCACCTTGACCCCCTTCAGGACCAAGGTCTAGGATCCAGTCTGCTGTTTTGACGACATCTAGGTTGTGTTCAATCACCACTACCGTATTGCCGTGATCACGCAATCTATGTAATACCGTCAATAGCTGCTGAATATCGTGGAAATGAAGACCTGTTGTTGGTTCATCAAGAATGTATAAGGTTTTCCCCGTGTCTCGTTTAGACAATTCACGCGCTAATTTAACGCGTTGCGCTTCACCACCAGATAAGGTCGTCGCTGCTTGTCCGAGGCGAATGTAGGAAAGGCCAACATCCATCAATGTTTGCAGCTTACGAGCGATAACAGGAACAGGGTTGAAGTATTCTCGAGCATCTTCCACTGTCATCTCTAGAACTTCGTCAATGGTTTTGCCTTTGTAGCGAACTTCTAAAGTTTCACGGTTATAACGCTTACCTTTACACACATCACACGGCACATACACATCTGGCAAGAAGTGCATCTCTACTTTGATGACACCGTCTCCCTGACACGCTTCACAGCGACCACCACGAACGTTAAAACTGAATCGACCTGGCTTGTAGCCACGAGATCGTGATTCTTGGGTACCGGCAAATAACTCACGAATTGGCGTGAAAATACCAGTGTAGGTTGCAGGGTTTGATCTAGGGGTGCGACCGATAGGGCTTTGGTCAATATCGATCACTTTATCGAAATGCTCTAAGCCTTTTATCTTTTTGTGCTGCGCTGGAACTGCGGTTGTTGCACCGTTTAATTGAGTGTGGGCAACTTTAAAGAAGGTATCATTGATTAGAGTGGATTTACCTGACCCCGATACCCCCGTAATACAGCTGAACAAGCCTACAGGGATCGTCGCAGTGACATTCTTTAGGTTGTTCCCCGTTGCGCCAACGATCTCGACGACCTTTTTCTTGTCGATAGGCGTTCTTTGTTTTGGTATCGCAATTTCTTTGGCGCCGCTCAGGTATTGCCCAGTTAAAGAATTCGGGTTTTCGATGATGTCTTGCATGGTGCCTTCTGCGACCACGTGTCCACCATGCACACCCGCACCTGGGCCGATATCGATAACATGGTCAGCACAACGGATTGCGTCTTCATCATGTTCAACAACAAGCACGGTATTTCCTAGATCTCTGAGGTGAACCAAAGTTTGCAGTAGACGTTCATTATCGCGCTGGTGGAGGCCAATTGATGGTTCATCGAGTACATACATAACACCCACTAAACCAGCACCAATTTGACTTGCTAGACGAATCCTTTGCGCTTCACCACCAGACAGCGTTTCTGCACTGCGTGATAGGTTCAGGTAATTCAAACCAACGTTCACCAAGAAGTGCAGACGATCATTGATCTCTTTCATTACTTTATCAGCGATCTGACCACGCTGACCGCTGAGCGATAAGTTTTGGAAAAACTCTAGTGCATCAGCAATGCTGAGCTGAACGATTTCTGGCAGTGTGGTATCGCCAATGAAGACATTTCGAGCTTCTAATCTTAAGCGCGTACCATCACAGCTAGAACACGACTTCGTTGATATGTACTTGGCAAGGTCTTCACGTACTGCGCTAGATTCAGTATCGCGGTAGCGACGTTCTAGCGTATTTAAGATGCCTTCAAACGGATGGCGTTTGACTCGAATATCACCTCGGTCATTGATGTACTTGAATTCCACTTCAGTACGCCCTGATCCTTTAAGAATGATCTCTTGAGTCTTTTTAGGCAGAGAGTTGAATGGCACATACAGATCAAAACCATAATGGTCTGATAGCGACGTTAACATCTGAAAATAGTAATAATTCTTCTGATCCCAGCCTTTTATTGCACCTTCTGCAATGCTTAGGTTCTCATCTAAAATCACTCGACTTGGATCGAAATACTGTTGAACCCCAAGTCCATCACAAGTACCACATGCACCTGCAGGATTGTTGAATGAGAATAGGCGCGGCTCAAGTTCTTGCATGCTGTAGCCACACTTTGGACAAGCAAAGTTAGCTGAGAACACGATCTCTTCTTGTTCTTTATCATCCATCCAACCGACAACTGCAATGCCACCAGATAGCTCTAATGTGGTCTCGAACGATTCGGCTAAACGTTGTTGAAGATCAGGACGAACCTTGAATCTGTCCACCACAACTTCAATGGTGTGCTTCTTGTGCAGTTCCAATGTGGGTGGATCGGACAAATCACAAGTCTCGCCATCAATACGAGCTCGGATAAAGCCTTGCGCAGCGAGGTTTTCCAGTGTCTTTACATGCTCACCTTTACGTTCTTTGACGATCGGTGCCATCAGCATCATCTTTGAGCCTTCAGGTAGTTCTAATACCTTGTCGACCATTTGGCTGATGGTTTGCGCCGCGAGGGGGATATTGTGATCAGGGCAGCGTGGCTCGCCGACTCGAGCGTAAAGTAGTCTTAGGTAATCATAGACTTCAGTGATGGTACCGACGGTTGAACGAGGATTGTGAGAGGTCGATTTTTGTTCTATCGAGATGGCTGGAGATAAACCTTCGATGTGGTCGACATCGGGTTTTTCCATAAGAGATAGAAATTGACGGGCGTAGGCCGACAAAGACTCAACATAACGACGTTGACCTTCCGCATAGAGAGTATCAAACGCAAGTGACGACTTTCCTGAACCTGATAAACCAGTGATAACCGTCAGCTTATCACGGGGTATGGTTAGGTTAATGTCTTTGAGGTTATGCGTACGAGCGCCTCTAATTTCTATTTTATCCATCTCAATAGACCATGTAATTTTAAGTGGCTAAAGTATTACATAGAGTGAGATTTGTGCAAAGTTTTACTGGATAAAAAAACAGTAAACAAAAAAGGGCGACTCTTTCGAGTCATCCTGGAATCATTTAATGTGCTGTTAACCAACCGCTAATTGCTATTAAATAGCTAAACCGCTCAATAGTTAAGCCGATCAATAGTTAAGCCGATCAATAGCTAAACAGCGAGTAAGCCAAAATTAGCGATTAAGCTTCTTTTGTTGTTGAGTGCTTACCTAGCTCGATTTGTTGCTGATCTTTTTTGTATAGGTTTTCAAAGCAGTAATTTGTTGCTTCGATATAGCCTTCAACACTACCGCAGTCAAAACGTTGACCTTTAAATTTGTAAGCCAATACACAGCCTGCTTTTGCTTGTTTTAGCAATGCATCAGTGATTTGGATTTCGCCGCCTTTGCCTGGTTCAGTCTGTTCGATAAGCTCAAAGATATCTGGAGTCAGAATGTAACGGCCAATGATTGCTAGGTTGCTTGGCGCAGTGCCTGGTTCTGGCTTTTCTACCATGTCATCAACACGGAAAAGATCATCTTTAATCATTTCGCCAGAGATAACACCGTACTTGTGAGTCTCTTCCTCTGGAACTTCTTGAACTGCCACAATTGAACAGCGGAACTGTTTGTATAGTGCAACCATTTGAGCCAGTACGCCTTGCTGTTCGTTAACACAAAGGTCATCAGCAAGCACAACTGCGAATGGTTCATCACCCACAAGTTCGCGACCCGTTAAGATAGCATGACCTAGACCTTTCATTTCGCGTTGACGAATGTACGTGAAGTTTGCTGCTTCAATCGTCTCACGAATATTGATCAGCAAATCTTCTTTATTGGTGCCGCTGATCTGGTGCTCAAGCTCGTAGTTCTTATCAAAGTGGTCCATCAATGAATGCTTACCACGGCCAGTAACAATGCACATGCCGTCCATACCGGCTTCGATCGCCTCTTCAACACCGTATTCAATCAGAGGCTTGTTGACGACTGGCATCATTTCTTTCGGCATTGACTTAGTTGCAGGTAAAAAACGTGTACCGTAGCCAGCTGCCGGGAAAAGGCACTTTTTGATCATGGTAAGACCCTTTATCTATAATAATTATGGATTCAACCTGAATGGTTGATATTTCTGAGGGCAACTCTAGCATAAGTTATGTCGAAAATTCAGCAACAATCCGTATGGTTCACTAGAGTTTTCCTCAAAATTATCGTCAGTTTAAGAGGCTGATCAATTATGCAAGTAAGTTCTGGTTTGCCCATGCAATAGCTTGGACTCTATTCTTAACGGCTAACTTACGAAATATTTGATAAAGATGAGATTTGACGGTGAATTCGCTAATAAACAAGTCATCGGCTATTTGCGTGTTTGATGAGCCAGATTGAAGGCAGCGAATCACTTGTAGCTCTCTAATGGTTAAGTCGACATTGGTGGGGGTGGTATTGGTGCTCACGATATTTCGATAGTAGAACAACAATTGGCTTGCCACTTTTCTAGGTAGCCAATTGTCTCCATTAATGACTTCTTCAAGTCCCTTCGCTATTTTGGCTTTCTCTTCTGAGTTGTAAAAGAGACCTTTTAATACGCCAAACGTAATCAACTCCGATGTGGGAAGAGCTTTGGGGACGTTGAATAGAATGATCTCATGATTTTTCCACATCACAGGTAGATTTGGATGAAGGTTGATTAATCGAGGCGCCTCTTTGTAATCAACCAGTAAAATTCGGTTGCTCTGCTTTCGATCAAATAACATCAAATCGTCCGGTGTCATTTTGTAGAGAATAATAGATAAGTGCTTTTCTATCTCTTTTACATGTAGATAGGTGTCGTTTGGGTCGATGCACAGAAAATGCAAAGTGCGAGCGTATCGAGATTTTCTCATTGAAACGTCCTGTTTAAGTAGAATTAGATTCCACGTTGTCATGCAGGCCTTCGCTTCTCTAGCGCCTTAATAGTGACTTGCGTTGAATATCAATTATCAAAGTAAATGAGTGGTTTGTAAGTGGAGAAAAAAGCAACATCGCTCTGAATATCATGATTTGTTACGTTTTTATTCTTTGTAGTGAGGCGAGAATAGGAATGCGATTTATCACTGCAGAAAAGCATGCTATTCTTGTGCGCTAAAATTTTCTGAGACTATGAATTTAGACGGAGCAAATCATGGCTAGCCGTGGAGTTAACAAAGTTATATTAGTGGGTAACCTAGGTAATGACCCTGAAATTCGTTACATGCCAAATGGCGGCGCAGTAGCGAACATTACCATTGCAACGTCAGAGTCATGGCGTGACAAAGCAACTGGCGAACAGCGTGAAAAAACAGAATGGCACCGTGTTGCTCTGTTTGGCAAGCTGGCGGAAGTTGCTGGTGAGTACCTACGTAAAGGTTCTCAAGTTTACATTGAAGGTCAACTTCAAACGCGTAAATGGCAAGATCAAAGCGGTCAAGATCGCTACACAACAGAAGTCGTCGTTCAAGGCTTCAACGGTGTAATGCAAATGCTTGGCGGTCGTGCTCAAGGCGGTGCTCCTGCTCAAGGTGGTATGGGTAACAACCAACAGCAAGGTAGTTGGGGTCAACCACAGCAGCCACAACAGCAGCAACAAGCACAACAACAATACAGTGCTCCAGCTCAACAGCAGCCGAAAGCACCTCAACAAGCTCCTCAGCAGGCTCAACCTCAATATAATGAGCCGCCAATGGATTTTGATGATGACATCCCATTTTAAGCCCTGTTTTTAATATATTATAAAGACAGTATTAAATTGGAAAAAGCCGCGTTTATCGCGGCTTTTTGTTACCTAGAATTCTTAACTCTTTATTTACAACGTCAATTTATAGTATAAGTAGCAATACGGTATAATGTGAGTTGAAAAGGATTTCGTTATTCATGAGATATACCCCGACACTAAAATTGAGCACTCGATTGGTCGCATTTGTTACTGTGATAGTGATCAGTGCGATGTTCATTCTTTTTATTGGTGGCACACTTTCCTTTAAGCGTATCGGACAGGAATATTTAGACCATTATTTGGTTGGTATTGTCGACGTTGTAGATAAAGAGATGGAAGATCCTGACGCCGCGTATTCGATGCAGCGTTGGATGCCTAAGATGTTGCAGGCGAGCAATATTGTTGAGATGAAACTCTCGAACCAGACTGGCATCGTTTATCGCTTCAAAGATACCTCCCCACAAATTGATCCCAATCGTCTTTATGAAAGAAGCTTCATTCTAGAGCGCAATGAAGGTTATCGAATCGAGTTTAAAGCATTGCCTCCCTATATTGGTTATAGCTACTCAATGGAAGCAATGTGGTCAATTACTTTGGCGGTTGCATTGATCCTTTTCTGTCTGGCTCGTGGTGTTCGTTGGTTGAAGGAACAGTTGATGGGTTCTGAGATCTTGGAAGAGCGAGGAAGAATGATCCTCGCTGGGCAAGTTGAGGCTCATGCAAAGGGAGATGAACTTGAATGGCCATACACGGCAAGTGAAGCCTTGGATGTCTTGATCGAAGAGCTGCAAGATGCTCGTCAAGAAAGAAGCCGCTTCGATACCTTTATTCGTACCCATACCTTCCTAGACAAACTTACAGGCACGGCAAACCGAGTCTTATTCGATAACAAGCTTGAATCGGCTTTGCATGAAAGCGGTGCTCGAGGTGGTGTGTTACTGATACGTATCGACGAATGGGAGCAAGTTCGTGATGCTAATGACAAGCAAATCACTGACGGATTTATTATTGAAGTGGGCGAAGTATTGTCGAATATTGTTCAACGCTATCCAGATGTTATTTTTTCTCGTTATTACGATGCTGATTTTGCCGTATTTATTCCGCATCAAGGGGCTAAAGATATTGGCACCTTGGCGGCTCAATGTTTAAGGCAGTTAGACAAGCTAACCCCGCCGGAACCTTTAGATTCTGATAATTGGTGCCATATTGGCGTAACCATGTATACCGAAGGTGAGCGTCACAGTCAGATCATGGATGAAACGGAAACAGCATTAAAGAGTGCCCAGCTGGAGCGTATTAATAACTGGAGCCGTTACCCTAAGCAGAATACAAATGAGTTGGATAGAGGCAGCGTTCGTTGGAGAACATTATTGGATAAAGCGCTGCTTCCTGAAAATTTAGTAATCTTTGCTCAGCGATGTTATCTTATGCCGGAATCTGGTCAAGCTAATGAATTACATAGAGAAATATTCACTAGAATTCAGGATCCTGATAAAGGTTTATTGAAATCGTCTCGATTTATGCCTGCGGTAGAGCAAGTGGGTTATCAAGCTCAAATGGACCAATCGGTTCTAAAGGTATTGTTGAAATCGCTGAAAGAGTCAACTCAGCCTCTCAACTATTCGGTGAATCTGAATGTTACTCCATTTGCGAATAAACAGCATTTTAAGTGGTTTAGAAGTGAGTTGTTACAGCTCTCTGCTCAGCACCGCTCTCAGCTTGCGTTTGAGTTTCCTGAAGGGCACTTGATTGCCCATCTTGATTATATGAGACCGGTGGCAAAGATGCTGCGAGGTTTAGGGTGTAAAGTGGTGGTTGGCCAAGCTGGACGAACCATTGTTAGCACTCACTATATAAAAGACTTAAAGGTCAATTACATTAAGCTTCATCGAAGCTTAATAAAGAAAATCGATCAAAGGCATGAGAACCAACTGTTTGTCCGAAGCTTAATTGGGGCATGCGGTGACTCCCCAACTCAAGTTATTGCCGTTGGAGTCGAGACAAAACAAGAAAAGAACACCTTGATAGAGTTAGGCATTAACGGCTATCAAGGGAGATATTTCGACGAAGAACAACAAATTATCCCTTTGCCTAATCAAGCTGAAAAGGTCGCGAAAGCGGAATCTGTTGTGAAAGTTGGACGAAGAAATCGATGGCGTAAGAGTAGTAGTTAACAATGAATTTTAAAGCGATTTTAGACAAGATAAAGCCAACGAATAATAAAGGCAGCTCTCAAGTTGTCATGTTAGGCAACGATGCCATTTATATTTCATCGACAGAACAAGAACCTCAAGTAACCAGCATTCCCGTGGTTAATGGGGACTGGGAGAGTGCGCTAAAAAAATCGCTTAGCAGTGAGGCGTTTACCAGTAATAGCCTCCAGCTGATTGTCTGTGCTAATTACTACCAAACCTACCAAATTGATAAACCGGACATTCCAGAGAGTGAATGGTCGGTTGCCCTGCCTTTTTTACTCAAAGATCTTGTCTCTGAAAGAGTGACTGAAATTATCGCGAGTGCGGTCGCGTTACCGACGTCGAATAAGCTGCAAGTGTATGTTCTGCCTAAAAAACTGTTAGACAAGCTTTTGAATATTGCTAATTCGGTTCAGGTTGAATTAATAGGCGTTGCTCCTGAAGATGAAATCTGGGGTTACAGTGCTGGCGAACTGTCTAATTTCATCCTTTTGCAGCGCAGCGCCAATTCACACTTTAAGCTAGGTGCGTTTGTTGAAAATACTGTTTGCTTTCAAAGAACCATCCGTAGTGTTGTTCCACCTTTAACGGGTGTTGCATCAAGCGCTCTACAGTTAGATGGTCTTGCTCTAGAACTCCAACGCTCGATTGATTACCTTTCTTCTCAAATCAAAGGTACTCAACTTCATCAGTTGAAAATCTGCTGTGATGAGGAAGATGAGTCTGAGTTACAAGGCGCGTTAAATAACACATTGAGTTCGACAGTTTCTCTGCTCGTTGAAGGTGAACGTGATAATTCAGAGAGTTTGTTGGTTAAGCTCGCGGCTGAAAAAGAGGCTTTTAATGTCAATCTTTACCCTGAACATCTCAAGCCTAAGAAAGAATATTTTACGCTGACCAATGTTATTGCGAGCTGGGGGCTTGTTTGTGTGCTGCTACTTGGTAGTTACTTTGTAATGCAGTATCAAGCTTCTAATCTAGATAAAGCCCTAACAGCTTTGCAACATGACTCGAACCAGCTTAACAAACAAGTTAACCAATTGAATAGTAAGTTAACTCAGCATAAACCGTCTCCAGAGAAAGTGGCGGCAGTTGCGCGTCTCAAACGTGAGACTCAGGCTAAAAAAGAGGCTTTGAAGGCGGTAGGACAATACGACGAATCACAACAAGTCGGGTATTCTGGCGTCATGAATTCCTTAGCTAAATTAGGCCGAAATGACATCTCTCTTTCGCACATCTACATGACTCACGATACTTTAGATCTTAGTGGCTTTGCTCGTAACGCAAATGTGGTTCCTAACTGGATTGGTCAGTTTAAAAGTGAGCTTAATTTAGTTGGACGTGCTTTTGAAAAACTAAAAATTGGGCGCAATGATCAGGATGTGGTGACGTTTGAGCTAAGTACTCGCAGGGAGAGTAAATAATGCAGCAGTGGAACCAGCTCAGCGATAAGTTTCTTGCATTAAGTCAGAGAGAAAAATGGCTACTTTTCGTGTGTGGTTTTGTTGGCCTATCCATGTTGTTGTTCACCTTGTTGGTTGAGCCAGCGTATCTCGATTTACAGGCTAAAAATGCTAAGGCGATGAATCTGACTCAGGCAAACCAGAGACAGCAAGGTGAGTTGCTCGTTCTTCAAGCTAAGTTAAACAAAGACCCAGATAAAGACATTAATCGAGAGTATAAAAAACTGCTGGTGGAGAGCCAAGATCTGTCACTTCAGCTTTCCCAGATTGTCGATGGACTGATCACGCCTTCTCAAATGTCTCAGCTATTGGAGAGTGTTCTTAATGCCGGAAATGGACTTAAGCTCGAATCGCTAGAGTCATTAAAACCAGAAGCGATTTCGAATAATCAAGAGACCAGTGAATATTCAGGCTACTTTCTTCACCCTGTAAGAATGGAATTAACGGGCAGTTACTTTGATATTTCCGCTTATCTTCAAGCGCTTGAGTCTCTTCCTGTCAGTTATTACTGGCGCACATTTCAGTATTCGGTCGAAGAATACCCTAAAGCTCGACTGGTGTTTGAGGTTTACACACTAGGTACTAGACAGGAGTTTATCGGTGGTTAGAACTCTTTTGTTGTCATTACTTTTTAGTAGCCAAATGGCTTGGGCCGAACAGGATCCTACAGCACCATTAGGCTGGTTGACGCCACAACAAAAAACAACGTTCGCTAAAAAGGCGCCAACTCGTTATCGCTTACCTTCTCTAGAAAGCATTGTGTGCAAAGGCGATACACCTTGCTATGCCATTATGAATGGTCAGATTCTCGGTCAAGGAGAAACGATCAGAGGGTACCGAGTTAAGAACATAGATCCAGAATACGTCACTCTGCAGAGAAGCTCTAAGCAGTGGAAATTAGAGATGTTCTCTTTAGATGTTAAGAATAATTAAGGTTAGAGTGAAGACATGCGTAAACTTGTAGTAGCAATCCTAGTGTCATCTTTAGTCGGCTGTTCGATGGGACATAGAGATCCCGTTGAGATCAAAGAGTCTTTAAACGAATCGATTAATGAAGCGAATAGCAAAGCGCTTCGTGATCTTCCTTCGTCGGTACAAGATGACCTGATGCCTCAGCTTAATTCGGATGCCATGTCTCCGGGTATGGAAACCGTTAAGCGTTTTCGTATTCAAGCTAAAGGTGTTGAAGCGAGAACCTTTTTTGCTAGCTTGGTAAAAGGCACTGAATACAGCGCGGCTATTCACCCAAGCGTTGCCGGGAAGCTGACTTTAAACCTGACAGATGTGACGTTAGATGAAGTGTTGGCTGTTGCTCAGGATATGTATGGCTACGATATAGAAAAACGTGGCAAAGTTATTCAGATTTACCCTGCTGGTCTACGCACAGTGACGATCCCAGTTGATTACTTACAAGTGAAGCGTTCAGGTCGTTCATTGACGACCATCACCACCGGAACGATCACGACTTCTGATTCGAATTCATCGAGCTCTTCAAGCTCGAACTCAAACTCGTCAAATTCATCCAACTCTTCTAACTCATCGAATTCGACCTCGAACGGTGGTACTGAGATTGAAACGATCTCTGAAAGCGATTTTTGGCCACAGCTTGAAGCGGCTGTGGCTCACCTAATTGGTTCTGGTGAAGGACAAAGTGTCGTGGTTACCCCACAAGCCAGTGTGATTACGGTTCGTGCTTACCCCGACGAAATTCGTGAGGTTCGAGAGTTCTTAGGTATTTCTCAGAAGCGTTTGCAGCGCCAAGTTATCTTGGAAGCCAAAATCATGGAAGTGACCTTAAGTGATGGCTATCAACAAGGCATCAACTGGACCAAGATGTTCTCGTCGAATGGTACTAACTATACGATAGGTATGGGCTCTATTGTTAAAGATGCCGCTGGTGCAATTATCCCGGGTACATTGCCAGGCATGGACCCAATCGGCGCTGCTTTAGGTGGTCAATCTAACCTTGTTGTCTCTGGTGGTAGCTTTGAGGCGGTATTGAGTTTCATGGGTACACAGGGTGACTTGAACGTCCTATCTAGCCCAAGGGTGACTGCTGCTAATAACCAAAAAGCAGTGATAAAAGTGGGTACCGACGAATACTACGTAACTGACTTATCAAGTGCAGTTGGTAGTGGTGATAACGCGAATGTCGCACCTGAAGTTGAATTAACCCCATTCTTCTCTGGTATTTCTCTGGATGTGACCCCTCAGATCGATGATAAAGGCAGTGTGTTTTTGCATGTTCATCCTGCCGTTATTGAGGTTGCAGAAGAGGTGAAAGAGCTTAACCTTGGTTCAACTACAGGCATTGTTTCACTTCCATTGGCAAAAAGCTCTATTCGTGAATCTGACTCAGTGATTCGTGCGCAAGATGGTGATGTTGTGGTGATTGGTGGGTTAATGAAATCAAACACCAGTGATATCACGTCGAAAGTACCATTCCTTGGCGATATCCCTGCACTCGGTCATTTGTTCCGTAATACCAGTCAGTTGACGCAAAAAACTGAGTTAGTGATCTTACTAAAACCAACGATTGTTGGCGTGAATACTTGGCAAACTGAGTTAGAACGCTCTCGAGATCTGCTGCAGCAGTGGTTCCCTGATGACGAGTAATCGCTTACTTTCTCAATGTAGATTGGCAGCATCTAACTAAGCTAGGTCACTTATGTATCAAGCTCACTTTGGTTTTGAACAACTGCCATTTACTTTAACGCCGAATACCGATTTATTTTATGGTTTAGCGCCTCATTTCGAAGCGATTCAGACGGTGATCTCAGCGTTAGAAATGGGCGAGGGCGTGATTAAGGTCACCGGAGAGGTTGGTACTGGAAAAACAATGGTTTGTCGGATGTTGGTCAATCACCTAAATGATTATACGGCTCTTATTTACCTGCCAAACCCTGTGCTCTCTGGTGCTGATTTACGCCAAGCCGTTGCTAAAGAACTGGGTTTGACTATCGATAATAAAGCAACCTTAGTTGATAACATTCAGCATAAGCTCATTGAGTTACACAACTCAGGTTTAAGAGTGGTAGCGATTATTGATGAGGCTCAAGCTCTATCGGATGAAGCTCTCGAAACATTAAGGTTGTTCGGTAACCTTGAAACTGAAGATAAAAAACTGCTGCAAATTGTTTTATTAGGGCAGCCTGAGTTGGATGCTCGATTAAAGGCTTATCACCTTAGGCAGTTTCGTCAAAGAATCACGTTTAGTTCAACACTGAGGCCGCTGACTCTCGATGAAACGGTGGCGTATATTGATAATCGGATCGCTAAATCTGGTGGCAATCCTGAATTGTTCAGTTTGAATCAAAAAAAGGCGATTTGTCGCTCCTCGTTAGGTATTCCAAGATTGATAAATCAACTATGCCATAAGGCTCTTTTGCTCTCGTTCAGTGAAGATAAGAAAAGTATCGACAACCAGCACCTGTTTTCAGCCATGCATGAAACTTACGATGTATGTAAGCCTAAATTTAAAACGCCAATACTGTGGGGTTGGAATTAATTATGAGCGTCATAAATAACGCCTTGTCTGAATTGGCAAAGAAAAAGTCAGCGACTTCGATTGAAGCAGCAGTCGTACCTAAAGTAAAAACGCGTTCCCCATTGGTTTGGGTTGTTGCGGGCTTTACTTTGAGTTTAGCGATGGGCGGTTGGGCAATATCACAAGGGCCTACCGTTGAACATTCAATCTCAACTCGAGATGCACAAGTTCAGGTCTCTGTCGTAGAGAGTTCTGGAGAAATGCAGGATGTTGTTACTCAAACACTCTCATCGCCAACCAAGAAATTAGTGACGTTAGATTTAACGCCCCGTTCTGCAGAAAGCACAGTAGCGGCAAATAACGTTCAAGTTAAGCCAACGACAACGTCGAGTACTTCTAAAGCGAGAACCCCCGACGTTACGCCTAAACCGTTAAGCACGGCTAAAGCGAGTAACACTGACATTCCAAAGCCGATTTACGTTGCTAGCGTGGCAAAAAAAGATCCGGCTCCTATCTCTAATGAGAAAGAATCCTCTGACAGTTCGGCAAATAGCGAAATGTTGATTGAGCAGGTAGAGCTAACACCTGAGCAGTTATCAGTGAATGCACAAGGGCGAGCTCAGAAAGCGCTTGATGCGAATGATCTTACTGGTGCTTTGAAAGGTTACACTGAAGCTCTACGTTACACGCCACGAAATGAAGATGTCCGTCAGAAACTTGCGATTCTCTATTTTGGTAAAGGCGATACCCGTAAAGCCTATGAGCTGTATCAGTCTGGTATCAAGCTCAACATCAACAGTGAAAAACTGCGATTAGGGTTATCTAAACTGCTGGTTAAAGCTAACCAAGCAGAAGCGGCTTTAAGCCCGTTAATCCACCTGCCACCAAATCCTACTCAAGATTATTTGGCAATGCGTGCGGCATTGAGTCAAAAATCTCAGCAAGAAGACATCGCGCTCGAGAGTTACCAAAAGTTAGTCGAGGTTGATTCAGATAATGCTCGCTGGTGGCTTGGTCTTGCGATTCAACAAGAGCGTCAACTTGATTTTTCTGCAGCAAAAGAGTCATACCAAGGTGCCTTAACCAGAATTGGAATCTCATCTCAATCGCAAAACTTTGTGCGTGACCGCTTAAAAATAATCAAAGCTTTAGAGGAGAGTGGCGATGCAAATTAGATTAAGAAAAAGGCTAGGTGATTTGCTTGTCGAAGAGGGAATCATCACTGAGGCCCAAGTTGAACAAGCTCTTGCTGCTCAAAAAAATACCGGTCGTAAGCTAGGTGATGCGCTGATTGAACTTGGTTTCTTATCAGAACAACAGATGTTGAGTTTTTTGTCTCAGCAACTCGCTATTCCTCTCATTGATTTAAGTCGAGCTGTTGTTGATGTTGAAGCGGTGCAGCTTTTACCTGAAGTACATGCTCGTCGCCTTCGTGCATTAGTGATTGGACGCCAAGGCGATACGTTACGTGTCGCAATGAGTGATCCTGCGGATCTGTTTGCTCAGGAATCTTTGCTTGGCCAACTAGGTGACTACGCGCTTGAATTCGTTGTCGCTCAAGAAAGACAATTAGTGGATGGTTTTGATCGCTATTACCGCCGAACCAAAGAAATAGCGTCTTTCGCCGAGCAGCTTCATGCCGAACACCAAGTCAATGACGCCTTTGATTTTGATATTGCTGGTGAAGACAGTGACGAAGTTACGGTCGTTAAGCTGATCAACTCGCTATTTGAAGATGCAATCCAAGTCGGTGCATCTGATATTCATATTGAGCCAGATTCAAACGTATTGCGTCTTCGCCAGCGCATTGATGGCGTGCTGCATGAAACACTGCTGAATGAAGTCAATATTGCCTCAGCACTCGTACTGCGCTTGAAGTTAATGGCAAACCTCGATATTTCAGAAAAGCGTCTTCCTCAAGATGGTCGTTTTAATATTCGAGCCAAAGGTCAGTCTGTTGATATTCGTATGTCGACCATGCCCGTGCAACATGGGGAGTCTGTGGTTATGCGTCTTCTCAACCAATCAGCTGGCCTGCGTAAATTAGAGGCGTCAGGTATACCAAGTGATCTGTTGGTTCGACTTCGTCAACAGTTACGCCGCCCACATGGCATGATCTTGGTCACTGGCCCGACGGGTTCAGGTAAAACAACCACCCTTTATGGTGCGCTAAGCGAATTAAACGAGCCGGGCAAAAAGATCATTACTGCGGAAGACCCGGTCGAGTACCGTCTTCCTCGCGTAAACCAAGTTCAGGTAAACCCTAAGATCAATCTCGATTTCTCTACTATCCTCAGAACTTTCCTTCGTCAGGATCCCGATATCATCCTTATTGGTGAGATGCGTGACCACGAAACTGTTGAGATTGGCTTGAGAGCCGCACTGACTGGCCACTTAGTGTTAAGTACGCTGCATACCAACGATGCAGTAGACAGTGCGCTGCGTATGATGGACATGGGTGCTCCCGGTTATTTGGTCGCGAGTGCGGTTCGAGCGGTAGTGGCACAGCGATTAGTTCGTAAAGTGTGTACTGATTGTAAGGTTGAGGATGAATTGGATGAGCCTCGCAAGCAATGGTTGAGCGTACGTTTCCCTAATCAAGTGGCTGTGCCATTCATGAAAGGTCGAGGTTGCCAGAACTGTAACCTAACCGGTTATCGCGGGCGTATTGGTGTATTTGAAATGTTGGAGCTAGAGCAAGACATGATGGATGCACTCAGAGCCAATGATGCGGTTGGCTTTGCTCAAACGGCAAGGCGGTCTAAAAACTACAAACCGTTGTTGGCTTCTGCGATGGAGTTAGCTTTGCAAGGTGTCGTGAGCCTCGATGAGATCATGCACCTTGGTGAAGGCGATGCTTCCGGTGCCACTGACCCAATTTATCTGTAGGGGTAGAGTGATATGCCAACGTATCGTTATGTAGGTCGCAGTTCTGATGGCAGCCAAGTGACTGGCCAGTTAGATGCGAATAACGAAGATCTTGCCGCAGAAAGTTTGATGGGTAAGGGGATTATTCCCACCTCAATCAAGCTGGGTAAAAGTGGTGGTTCAGTACTGGATATGGATGTATCGAGTCTGTTTTCACCCAATGTTCCGCTTGAAGTCTTGGTTCTATTTTGTCGACAGTTATACAGCCTAACCAAGGCGGGTGTACCACTATTAAGGTCGATGAAAGGCCTGACCCAAAACTGTGAAAATAAGCAGTTGAAAGCGGCCTTAGAAGACGTGGTTGCTGAGCTAACCAATGGTCGTGGATTATCAGCCTCAATGCAGATGCATCCCAAGGTGTTCAGTCCGCTATTTGTCTCTATGATAGGGGTTGGTGAAAATACCGGTCGTCTAGATCAAGCTTTGCTGCAATTGGCTGGATACTATGAGCAAGAAGTAGAGACTCGTAAGAGAATCAAGACAGCGATGCGTTATCCAACCTTTGTGATCAGCTTTATTTTGGTCGCGATGTTCATTCTCAATATTAAGGTTATTCCACAGTTCTCTAGTATGTTTGCGCGCTTTGGTGTCGACCTGCCGCTCCCAACTCGTATCTTAATTGGTATGTCGGAGTTCTTTGTAAATTATTGGGGCTTAATGCTCGCGGTGATCTTTGGTCTTATTTTTGCTTTCAAAGCATGGGTTAAGACAGACAAAGGATTGGAAAAGTGGGACAGGTTACGCTTAAAAATACCCGTGATTGGTGGGGTAGTGAATCGAGCGCTACTTTCGCGATTTTCTCGTACTTTTGCCTTGATGCTAAAAGCCGGTGTACCACTGAATCAATCACTGTCGTTGTCTGCGGAAGCGTTGGATAATCGATTTCTTGAGTTGAGAGTTCAGGCGATGAAAGCCGCAATAGAAGCCGGTAGTACGGTTTCTTCAACAGCGATCAATAGCGAAATTTTCACCCCACTGGTGATACAAATGATTTCGGTGGGTGAAGAAACCGGCCGTATTGATGAGCTGCTACTTGAGGTATCCGATTTTTATGATCGAGAGGTCGATTATGATTTAAAGACCTTAACCGCAAGGATCGAACCTATTTTATTGGTGGTTGTGGCTGGTATGGTGCTGATCTTAGCTCTGGGTATTTTCCTACCGATGTGGGGAATGCTGGATGCAATCAAAGGCTAGGGAATGCTAAATAACCTACAACGCTCACGTTTTGTTATTTGGAGTGTCGTTATTCTTTTTCTTATTGTGGGAGTGCTCTCTGCCTTTAAAACGGTAGAAGAAGAAGCGACTAATACGGCATTGATCGTCGCGAGCAAGCGAATTTTAGAGCAAGCAAATCTGTTCAAACAACAGTATTTGTTATCGGGTGCTGAGCAAGACAATGACTCGGAACATCCTAAAAGTTATAGCCGAACAGGCTGGATAATGCCGACTCAAGGAGATGAGCGAGACTGTCATTATTGGCTTGAGGAATTATACCCTCAAGATAGTATTTTAGGGCTCAGTTCACCGAGTGTTGAAGATAAAAGTGATAACATACAGTTTCATTGTCGTTATCATTATAGTGATAAGTATCAGATAGATATATTACTCAAGAAAGAAAGGTTTAGTGTGAAAGCCAATATTTTGGCTTTGTGAAAATATTGACAGTTTTTGTATGGTTTTATACGTGCGCGAATGTATAATGCGCGTTAATAATTAGATGAGTAGGTAGAAAATGCTTAAGAATCAAAAGGGTTTCTCCCTTGTCGAATTAGTCATAGTGATCGTGGTCGTTGGTTTATTGGCGGTAGCTGCTTTACCCCGCTTCCTCGACGTGACAGATGAGGCTAAAAAATCAAGCATTGAAGGTGTCGCTGGTGGTTTTGCAACCGCCGTTTTGTCGGCAAGAGCACAGTGGGAAGCTGAAGCTAGACCATCTGAGAAGATTGGTGTTGAAACATACAATACTGTAAATTATGATGGTGTTGATTTTTGGTTAACAAGATCAAAGAACAGTAACAATGTCGATACCGATTTTAGAGATGGCTATCCATGGACTCTGAACAACGATTCGAGCACTGCACCACAAGACATTTCAGATAAAACCTGTTCTGAGTTGATGGAAAATTTACTGCAAAACCCCCCTAAAGTCGGCGCGGTTTCAGATGTTGCTAGCGACTCAAATTACAAATATTCAGCGCAAGCGAATTCAGGTGATGCAACGTGTACTTACATTCAATTAGAAGGTAACACCGAGCACCAATTTGTTTACGAAATTAAAACTGGTCGTGTGACCGTAACTTTGCAGTAAGTCTGCGTAAAATTAAACATAGAGAGAGCTTAACTATGAAAAGACAAGGCGGTTTCACCCTAATCGAACTAGTGGTTGTAATTGTTATTCTAGGTATTCTTGCTGTAACTGCGGCACCACGTTTCCTAAACCTGCAAGATGATGCTCGTTCTGCTTCAATTCAAGGTTTAAAAGGTGCGATAGCTGGCGCTGCGGGTATCACTTTCGGTAAGGCTGCAATTGATGGACAAGATGGGGTTTCTGGAGCAATCAGTGTAGGAACTAGCACATTGAATTTAGTCAATGGTTACCCTGAGGCGACCTCAACTGCTTTAAACTTAGTTGTTGAAGGCTTAGATGAGTGGGAGCTTAAGGGCACTCCAAGTACTACCACAATTCGTTACGGTATTACGGGCTACACGACAGAGTGTGTTCAATATGTGGAAGCTACAGATTCAGAAAATGGCGCCAATATTACAGTCTTCACACCTGCTGCGAATGGCACAGAGTGTAATGACTAACTTCTAATTCTAGTTTAAGGCCAGCATTTGCTGGCCTTTTTTATTTAGAAGTAAATTATTAAAGCTCTAATATTCATCGCAAATATGTTCAATGTTTTTATTCTATCTTGTAATCTAGAGTTAAGATTGACTTACTTAGGGTCTATATGGACATAAAGCTAAACAAAGGTTTCACTTTAGTTGAATTGATCGTGGTGATTCTTTTACTTGCTATTGTTTCAGCGACAGCTATTAGTCGGTTTGGCGGTCGTCAAGTTTATGAATTGTATGCTCTTCAAGAGCAGGTTTCTTCTGTTGTTCGGCAAGTTCAGTTGAATAGAATGCAATCCAATATGGACATGTCTGTGTCAGGTGCCGAAAGCTTACGTTTAGTGGCAGCGAACAATTGTATCGGTTCGCAATCTGCTTGTGCAAATACATCCGAAACAAGAAGTGATGTTATCGCTAGTGATGATTATAGTTTCTCATCTGTACCTTCCTCTAATTACTCTTCGCCAATCGAATTCAACCTTTTAGGTAATCCTGAAAATACCGCCTCATCTGGTGTTCAAATTACGATTTTATCCAATAATAGTTCAGACAGAGCTTGGGTTTGTGTTAACTCTCAAGGCTTTGTTTACCCAAGTAATCAGGAATGCCCATGAACATAAAGATTGCGAAGAGTGGCTTCACACTCATCGAATCCATTATTGTTATTGTACTTTTGGGTTTTGCAATGCTCGCATTCTCAACTTTTCTTGCGCCTCAATCCGCACTTTCTGGGCAAGTGAATTATTCCAACCGAGCCTCAGCATTAGGTCAAAGTATTATGACCGATCTTTTAGCTCGAGATTACGGCTCGGTGAGCTCAGGCACTCCAATTGAACTCGGTACCACTTACAATAATTTTGATGTGGATTTGGTTGTTACTAACGATACGCCAACTACATCTATGCAGAAATTTACCTTAACAATCACCGCAAGCAATAATTCTCCTATCACCTTAGTTGCTTATAGAGGGGAGTATTAATGAAAGGGAAAGGGTTTACGCTTATAGAGATGATTCTAGCTATTGTTATTTCAAGTATCGTCTTGCTTGGTGTCGCGAATTTTACCGAGCTTGGAATGAGAGGCTATTTGGGTTCTGTAGAGCGATTTCGACTACAAACCGAAGCTAGGTTTGTATTGGAAAAGCTTTCGCGTGAAATGAGGCATGCTGTACCTAATTTGTTTCCAGCTTCTGCGAGTAGTGGTTGTGTATCATTCTATCCAATTATTGATTCAGGTTTTTATGCCATTTCTGGTGCTGATATTAACTTCTTGGTTAGTGATTCTGGAGCAACAAGTAGCTCATTACAATCCATGTCATTAGTAATAAACCCGACGCGTCCTCACACTGATATCAACGAATTAAACAATATATACCCTCTTAACAATGTTACTCCTCCTAGTGCATCTGCCGCCTATTTTTCTATTCCAAATGGTGCTAACACTCTTATCAGTGAATCTGTAGGCAAAAGGCACTACATTTTTGACTCAAATAACCTTGTGGAATATTGCCTTGCGAATAGTAATTTACTAACTCGTAATGGTGTCACAATAAGCGCTCGAGTTATGAGTGAGAATAGTATCCTGAGTTATCAGCCTGCGGATGTTCAGAGTAATGGTGTTGTTGAGTTGATTCTCGAGTTTGCAGAAAATAATGAGTCCACAGTGTTTGAGCAAGATATACAGGTGATTAATGTCCCGTAAATCAACCCAAAAAGGCAGTGCGCTAATCATAGTCATTTTTGTCATAGTGGTGCTAGGTTTTTTAGCGACAAGTTTGAGTCGAACGAGTTGGTCAGATAATGATTCAAACACTCGAGTTGTACTTGGCACACAAGCTTGGTTACTCAGCCATTCAGTTAATGAGTATGTTATGACTCAGTTTTACCCGGATCCTGATCCTCAGGCTTCTTCTGCCGTTGCTAGTGTTTGTAGCAGTAATGATCTCCAACCTGGAGGTGGGATTTTTACGGTCGCAAGCTCTATGGTTGATACAGCTTCGATGAACTGCTCCCTTGAGCGAGTTCAATGTTCCAGTCGGGGAGAGCTTGATGACTTTGTTTTCTATGTTTTAGAGTCTTCGGTTATTTGCGGTTCTGGTGTGAGCGAAGTGCAACGTAATCAAGAGCTTTGGGTTAAGGAGTAAACTCTGAATGTTACTTAAACTAAGGTTATCATCTAGACTATTATTAATTGTCTTTCTATTTACATCATTTAATGTAGATGCAAAAAAATATGACTTGAATGACTTAAATGATTTTTCTAAGTTATGTAGTGGTTCGGTATCTTATTCATCCTCATTTTACCCGATGATATATTATTGTAATGGGGTTTTTTCATCAAAAAATGATGATGTGAATGCTAATAGTGGGTCTACAATTCTCGCATATGGTGGTTATAATTTAGACGGGACCAATATTGGCTCTAATGGATCAAACATAACTCTAAAATCAAGTACGTGGAATAGTAATAGCAATATAGAAAAATCTATAATTCATGGTAATTTGAATCTACATACGGCTTTAACATTATCAGATACTTATGTTGATGGGTATGTTAAAAATAATGTATACATGAGTATTTTTATTTCTGATGATAGTCATATCGCTGGTTATGTTGAATCTTGGTTTAATATAACAGTAGAAGGTTCAGATATTAAGGGTGACGTTAGAAATAATTCAAATAGTTCAATCTATATCCATGAAGGATCCAGTGTTAATGGTAAAGTCAATGCTGGAACATCTGTTACTATACTTGACTCAATCATAAAAGGTGACGTTAAAAATAGAAGTAATAATAATATTTATATTGGTGATAATTCCGAGGTTCGTGGATCCATTGATGCCGGGTCATCAATTACAGTAGATGACTCAATTATAAAAGGTGACGTTAAAAATAGAAGTAATAATAATATTTATATTAGTGACGATTCTGAAATTCGTGGATCCATTGATGCTGGTTCATCAATTACAGTAAATGACTCATTAGTGACAGGTAATATTTCAAATAGAAGTGACAATCATGTCTATATTGAGAGTTCATCTAAAGTTGAAGGTAATATTATAGGTCGAGGGGAGTTGTTTTTAAGAGACTCAGAGGTCTTAGGTGATATTCAAAGCCTCTTGCAGGATATCAATTTAGATAATGCAACGGTTCATGGGAACGCAACAGCTGCGAATAATAATTGGGCAACAGTTTATTTTCAAGATAACAGTGAGGTTTATGGACAATGCTTATATAGAACAGACCCTATTGATGCGTGCCAACAACGAGGGTTGTCACCGCTAGCACAGTATCATTTTGATAAGAATTCTTGGGGTGGGGGGAATGTTTTTGATGTTACTGATAGTGCTGGTGGTTTTAATGGTAAAGCAGTAAATCAACCAAATTTGAACCATAATCCTTTTGAACCAGCTTTAATCAATGATTTTAAGAACTTTGGTACTTGTGGATATGCTCAGTTTAGTAATTCTGACAACTCGTATGTCGAAGTTCAGCATTCTTCAGAATTATCCTTTGAGGAAGAACTTTCTGTTTCAGTTTGGATTAAGCTAGGTGACCGTTACCCTCAAGGTAGTTCACTTTATACAATTGTAGCAAAAGATACAAACTATGAATTTCATATTAATAGTCAAGGGAAAATATATTGGTACTGGTTGCAAAAAAACAATCAAACTAGAACTCTGACTAGTAATATAGTGATTAAAAAAAATGAATGGTATCATATTGTCATTGACTACAAAGCAAATAGGAAAAACTCTCAAGCAAAGCTTTATATTAATGGGGCTTTAGATAATATTGTCGGAGATAATGGAAATAAGAAACTGAAAAAAAACAATGAACCATTAAGAATTGGTAATGATGCTAACTTTTCTACTCGTTCATTTAATGGGTACATTGATGAAATTAATGTTTTTAATCGATCTTTAAGTCCTGATGAAGTTAAAGAACTCTACAGTGAACGTCATTTATGTGATCCAATAGATGATAACTTGGTACTCGTAGTTGAACCCAAGGTTGAATATGTATTGACTTGTGAGGTTGCAGCAGTCGAATTCAAAGTCGTAGATGAGAATGGTAGTGTAATTAGTACCGTTCAGGATAGCTTCACTGCATCACACACACCAAGTTCGACTGGTAAATGGTGTGAAGATGAGAGCGGGAGTAACTGTTCTACATCTTCGGGGGACTACCAAAGTCACTTTGTGAATGGGCAAAAAACTTTATACTTATCTTCTTCTAAATTAGATAGTTATGATGTCAGTGGTACTTGGAATGGCGACTTAGAAACTGCCACATCAAAAATTAGCTTTGTACCTTATCAGTTCGATGTTGATGAGCAGTTTGTTGTGGCTGGCGAGGAGTACGAAGTGACGGCAAAAGTGTCTTCTTGTAATACGCAAGATTCTTCGTTGTCACAAGATTATGTGGGTACGCCTACTGTGAGTTTAAATATCGTCCAACCAGTGAGCGGTGATGATGCGATAAGCTTACTCGATTACACACCTGATTTTGAGGTGAGCGATAAAGGAGAGACAACTGATGCATTTTCGATTCAAGAGGCAGGCCAGTTTAAAATAACGTTAACAGACGATAGTTTTGACTGTAGTGAAATATCAGGTTGTCCTGAGAGTGGTATTGATAAACTTTCAGGTAGTTTCTTGGTGAATTCTCGTCCTTGGCAATTTGCGATCTGTACGGATAATAACTCTGATGGAAACAGCAGTAGTGGGGCAGCATTTGTTGCAGCGGGGGAAGAGTTTGACGTGCTTGCTAAACCAATTAGGTTCACGAATGACTCTAGTCAGCTATGTAACAATAACTTGGTAACACAAAACTATTTGCTTTCTTCAGGTGCAATAGGTGCGAATCATACATTAGATACACCTAGTAATGGTGATGCAGTGTTAGGTAGTTTAGAGCCGAGTAGTCAACTGATTCAATCTAGTTCTGATATTTTTTCTTCTGATAATGGTTATAAATTCAAAAGCTTAAAGTATTCAGAGGTTGGTAGTATCAACTTTGAAGTGACTGAAAACTCAAACAGCTTTTACGGCAAGATTCTGGGTGGATTTTCTGGAAGTAAATCTATTGGTCGCTTTTACCCTAAATATTTCACCACGATAGGTACTCCAATTTGGGATTATCCAGGAAGTGGAGTAAGTGAGCAAAGCTTTGCTTATATGAATCAACCATTCGATGGTGTCGAATTTGAAGTTGAGGCGCTAAATGCTCTAGGTGGGGCGATTAAAAACTATGCTTCATTTGATTCCCCTTCGGCTGATTTAACTGCTGGGTTTTCATTGTTTGAAGCTAGTTTTGGAAATCGTTTTAACTCTCCAGTTCCTAGCAAGCAATGGGCTCTTTCAGGTGATCGAAGTATCGGTACCTTTACCGTAGCTAGAAGTAACCCAACAGTCGTTTGTGACGCGAAATTATGCTTAGAAAAGTCACCAACCGCTGATGACTATAAAGATGGCCCTTATAATGGTGCAACAGGGACTGTTACTGATATATCAATTACTCATACTGGTTCTGTAGGTGATGATCCGGTGGCTTATCAAAGTGAGGAAGAAGTAGGTAGGGACCCACAACGATTGACCACTCAACCCGATATCCGCTTTGGTCGAGTAGATCTAGACGATGTTGGTGGTAATTCAGGTACAACAATTACTATTCCTTTAAGAACTGAGTATTGGAATGGTAGCCGTTTTGTTCTTAATGAAGATGATAATACTACAAACGTCGAAGCTTCTACGAGCACTAGCGATGTTATTTGGTCAGAAGGCGGCAGTGTCGCTACGACAGTATCACTCGCTAATGGCGGCCAAGTCTCTGATGGGGCGTCTCGTAACCTGACGGCTTCTCAAGGTGCAGATGTAAGCATCCGTGAACAAGTACAGTTGTGGCAAAATATGGATGATATTCCATGGCTCAGATACGATTGGGATAGCGATAAGGTTTCGGATGAGGCAAATGGAGAGCAAGATCCCTCCACCGTTGTCACATTCGGTATCTACCGCGGTAACGATCGTGTGATCTACCGAGGTGAAAGTGGGTTAACAGGTCAGTAAAAATATAATTTTTGCCCCTTAAGTTAGGAATCTGTAAGAAATTGCGGGTTTCAGTCCATGTTTATACTTCAATGCCTTGCCGTGACAGCAAGGCATTGGTACATTTAGTGCAATTTTTGTCTTCTAATTCTTGCAGGATGAGCGAAGAATATGTTTAAAAAACTTCGTGGCATGTTTTCAAACGACCTATCGATTGATTTAGGTACAGCCAATACCCTTATATATGTAAAAGGCCAAGGCATTGTTCTTGATGAGCCTTCCGTTGTCGCTATTCGCCAAGATCGTACGGGGTCTGCAAAGAGTGTAGCTGCTGTTGGTCACGCTGCTAAGCAAATGCTTGGTCGTACGCCTGGTAACATTTCAGCGATCCGCCCAATGAAAGACGGTGTAATTGCTGACTTTTACGTAACCGAAAAAATGCTTCAGCACTTTATTAAGCAAGTGCATGACAACAGTGTGCTTAAACCAAGCCCTCGTGTTTTGGTTTGTGTACCTTGTGGTTCAACTCAGGTTGAGCGTCGTGCTATCCGTGAATCAGCGCTAGGTGCTGGTGCTCGTGAGGTTTACCTAATCGATGAGCCTATGGCTGCTGCGATTGGTGCTGGCTTACGTGTCTCTGAGCCAACGGGTTCAATGGTTGTTGATATCGGTGGTGGTACGACTGAAGTTGCGGTTATCTCACTTAACGGTGTGGTTTACTCGTCTTCTGTACGTATCGGTGGTGACCGTTTTGATGAAGCGATCATCAACTACGTTCGTCGTAACTACGGTAGCTTGATCGGTGAAGCGACAGCAGAGAAGATCAAACACGAAATCGGTTCAGCTTACCCTGGCGATGAAGTCGATGAGATCGAAGTACGTGGTCGTAACCTTGCTGAAGGTGTACCTCGTAGCTTTAGCCTGAACTCAAACGAAATTCTTGAAGCACTTCAAGAGCCGCTATCTGGCATCGTATCTGCAGTGATGGTTGCACTAGAACAGTGTCCGCCAGAGCTGGCTTCTGATATCTCAGAAAACGGTATGGTACTGACAGGTGGTGGTGCACTGCTTAAAGACCTTGATCGTCTGCTTACTGAAGAAACGGGTATCCCTGTTGTTGTGGCAGAAGAGCCATTAACGTGTGTTGCTCTCGGTGGCGGTAAAGCCCTAGAGATGATCGACATGCACGGCGGCGACCTGTTCAGCGAAGAATAATATCTAGTGTTAGGCTCTTTTCTTATCTAGTTTTATGTAAAGAGCCTAGGACCTTGTCTATAGGATCAAATGTAGCTCTAGGACCAAATATAGAATGAAGCCAATTTTTGGTAGAGGTCCCTCTCTACAATTGCGCCTGTTTTTTGCTGTAATTTTATCAGCCAGCCTTATGCTGGCTGATAGTCGTTTAGATGCTTTCTCAAATGTCCGCTATCTATTGAACAGCATGGTTGCACCTATTCAATATGCAGCCAACTTACCTCGTACTATGTTCGATGGTGTCTACGATCGTTTTAGTACTCGTAAAGGCCTAATCGAATCCAACCATAATATTAAACGAGAAGTCTTGCGCCTGAAGAGCGAGCTCATTCTGCTTGAGCAATACCAAGAAGAAAACAAGCGCCTCCGTAAGCTGTTAGGATCTCCGTTTATCCGTGATGAAAAGAAAGTCGTCACTGAAGTTATGGCGGTAGACACTTCGCCATATCGTCATCAAGTTGTGATCGACAAAGGTCAGATTGATGGGGTGTATGAAGGTCAACCGGTGATCAACGAAAAAGGCATTGTCGGCCAAGTGACTTTTGTTGCTGCTCACAATAGTCGTGTCCTGTTACTGACTGACGCAAACAACGCAATTCCTGTTCAGGTTATTCGTAACGATATTCGAGTGATCGCTTCGGGCAATGGCATGATTGATGAGATCCAGCTAGAGCACATTCCAACCAGTACCGATATACAAGAAGAAGATCTATTGGTGACATCTGGACTCGGTGGAGTATATCCAGAAGGTTATCCAGTCGCCTACGTTACTGCCGTTGATTACGACCCGAAACGTGAGTTTGCCGTTATCAAAGCGGAGCCTGTGGTTGAGTTCGATAAGCTCAGATACTTGCTGCTAGTATGGCCTGATGAAAACAAACAGATGCAAGCGGATCAATCCAGCATAGAACAAGCATTGTTAGAGGGCGAAGATGGCCAATAGCGTTTTAAGAAGCAAGGTAGTCATTGGCTGCTCATTTTTAGTAGCCCTTATTCTGCAAACGATTCCTTGGCCTGGTAGTTTGGATCTATTTAGACCATCTTGGTTGCTACTGGTTACCTGTTACTGGGTTTTGGCTCTACCTCACCGTGTTAACGTGGGTAGCGCTTTGATTCTTGGTTTATTGTGGGATCTGTTGATAGGCTCGACGTTAGGTATTCGAGGCATGATGATGGCAATCGTTATGTACATTATTGCGATGAATTTCCTAGTCATTCGTAACATGGCGCTATGGCAACAAGCGATGATCATTGCCGCGTTAACGGTATTGTTTGAGGTGTTGATCTTCTTTGGTGAATATTTGATCCAAGATGTCGTTTTCAATCCATTATCGTTATGGAGCGCCTTGATAAACTGTATACTTTGGCCTTGGATGTTTCTATTAATGAGACGCGTACGTCGTCATTGGCATGTAAGGTAGAGTGACAATGGAAAAGAAGCATTTAGTTTTGGCATCCGGTTCACCACGCCGCAAAGAACTGCTATCTCAACTTGGTTATGAGTTTTCTGTCCTTGTAACTGATGTTGAAGAGTGTAAACACGCCCACGAAACCGCCGAAGAGTACGTTAAGCGACTATCTTTAGATAAAGCCTTAGCTGCGTTGTCTTTATTGAAAGATAACCCTTCTGAAAAGCAGCATGTCGTTCCTAGTTCTGATAATGTAGTTTCTAGTGTTGATAATGTAGCTGTTGGCTCTGGCATCGTAGCTCTTGACTCTGGCATCGTAGCTGTTGGCTCTGATGCTATTTCTCTTGATTCTGAAACAGTCGTTCTTGGTTCTGACACCGTCGTCGTAAGCCAAGGGCAAGTGCTCGAGAAACCCACCGATTTTGCCGACTCTAAGCGCATGCTTACTCAGTTAGCAAACGAGCGTCACCAAGTGATGACGGCGGTTTCTGTGGTTTCAGAAGAAAAACAAAGAACAGAAATCATTATTACCGACGTATGGTTTAAACCCCTCAGTGAACAAGAAATAGAACAATACTGGCAAACAGGGGAGCCATGCGATAAAGCCGGTAGCTATGGGATCCAAGGTTTGGGTGGGCGCTTTGTTACCCGAATCGAAGGTAGTTATTACGCCGTTGTCGGCTTGCCTTTATATGAAACGGACCAGCTACTGCAAGAATTCTTATAATTACTAATCTGAGGTGCACCATGAGTGCTGAATTGTTGCTGAACGTGACCCCGAGTGAAACTCGCGTGGCCATGATTGAAGGGGGGGCTCTTCAAGAGATCCATGTCGAACGAGATGCTCGACGCGGTATCGTAGGAAATATCTATAAAGGACGTGTAAGCCGTGTTCTTCCGGGAATGCAGGCGGCTTTTGTGGATATAGGCCTTGAGAAAGCAGCTTTTCTACACGCCTCTGATATTGTTCCACACACTGAATGTGTCGCTGAAAACGAAAAGAAGCAATTTCAGGTTCGTGACATCTCTGAGCTTGTTCGCCAAGGACAAGACATTGTGGTTCAAGTCGTCAAAGATCCTCTTGGTACTAAAGGTGCCCGCTTAACGACTGATATTACTTTACCGTCTCGTTATTTGGTCTTTATGCCGGGCGCAAGCCATGTCGGCGTTTCTCAACGTATCGACAGTGAGTCTGAACGTAACCGCCTTAAAAAAGTGGTGTCTCGTTACTGCGACGAACACGGTGGCTTTATTATCCGTACTGCAGCTGAAGGCGCAGACTCGAATGAGTTGGCACAAGATGCGGCATTCTTGAAGCGATTATGGCTAAAAGTGTTAGAGCGCCGTGGTAAACATAAAGCTCGTACTCGTCTATACGGTGAACTTTGCCTAAGCCAGCGTATCTTACGTGACTTTGTGGGTACTGAGTTGAGCCGAATCCAGGTCGATTCGCGTTTAGAATATGAAAACCTAAAAGAATTTACTTCTGAGTACGTGCCAGAGCTGACTGAAAAGCTTGAGTTGTATGAAGGCGACAAGCCTATCTTTGATATGTACGATACCGAGAACGAAGTTCAACGCTCTTTGGATCGTAAAGTCGAATTGAAGTCTGGTGGGTATCTGATTATCGACCAAACGGAAGCGATGACGACCGTCGACATCAACACCGGTGCCTTTGTCGGTCGTCGTAATCTAGAAGAGACGATTTTCAACACCAACGTAGAAGCGACGCAAGCCATTGCTCGTCAGCTACGTTTGCGTAACTTAGGTGGCATCATCATTATCGACTTTATCGATATGCTGTCTGAGGAACATCGTAAGCGAGTACTAACTTCTTTAGAGGCGGCGCTAGACAAAGATCGTGTGAAAACCAATATCAATGGCTTCACACAGCTTGGCTTGGTTGAGATGACGCGTAAACGTACTCGTGAAAGTATTGAGCATATTCTGTGTTCGAGTTGTCCTGCCTGTGAAGGGCGTGGCAGTGTGAAGACAGTTGAAACCGTTTGTTATGAAATCCTTCGAGAGATCACACGAGTGAATCGTGCGTATGACGCTGATAAGTTTGTGGTCTATGCGGCAGCTGCCGTTGCCGAAGCACTAGAGGGCGATGAGTCACATGCGCTTGCGGAGCTTGAAGTGTTTATTGGTAAACAAGTTAAAATCCAAGCTGAGCCTCTGTACATACAAGAGCAGTTTGATGTTGTTATGATGTAATGGATATTTTGTGAGTTCAAGCGTTACTCTGATTCTTCGTGCATGTCTATGGTTAGTGGTTACTCTCTTAGTAACGCTAGCCATTGCTGTTACTACACTGCGTGTAGCCTTACCCAATTTAAATAAGTATCAATCTGAAATTGAGCTTTGGGTAAACCAACATTCCGGTTTTGAGTTTTCTATTCAAGATGTGGGTGGTTTTTGGCGTAACACTCACCCCTCTATTGCCCTACAAGGCGTTAAAGCTAGCCTCCCAAATGCAGAAGATGTGACCTTCTCTGTTGAGCGTGTTGAAGTCGAGTTTGACTTGATTCAATCGCTCGTTCAGATGCGTCCAGTTGTGGCCGATCTGGTCATGAATCAAATGTATCTTGATATTCGCTCAATTGATCTGTTTGCTGGAAACGGTACAGACGAACCTAAAGATCCCGGTTCTTCGAAGCGTGTGATGAAAGAGCTAGATAATTTACTATTGAAAACTTTGGTGGATGTGACCGCTAAAGACTCTTCACTTCTCTATCGCTCAGTCTCGGGCGAAGATCGTCAGCTCGATATCGACATTTTAAAATGGCAAAACACAGATAAACATCACCTTGCTGAAGGGGTTGTTAGCATTAAAGACGCCAATCTTAACTCGTTGTCAGTAAGTGCTAACTTTATCGATGGTGGCTCATTAACCGATGTAACCGGTGAGTTCTATGTGAGTGCAGATAACATCTCGGTTAAACCATGGCTAACCCGTTACATGCAGGCTGAGTCTGGTGTTGAAACCGGTACAGTGAGTTTGAATAGCTGGCTGACCTTGAGAAACAGCAAACCAGTGAGTGCGTATGTTGAGGTGTTACCTTCTGAATTGACTTGGAACGAAGATGGCCAACATGATCTGATGCTTGAGTCAGGGGTCTTTAAGTTGTCTCCAATTGATGATGGATGGCAAGTGAATGGTCACTCACTTAATCTCAGAACGGATGATAGGCCTTGGCCTGAGTTAGATGTTGCCTTCAAGTGGAATAAAGGCCCGTGGGAACTTAATGTTTCTGAACTTGATGTAGAAACTATTACTCCGTTAATCAAGTTGCTGCCAGATTCTGCGCAATCAACCAAAATGATCAATTCGTTGAAGCCTGGTGGCTCCGTTTCTGATATTCGGGTCTCAATGGATTCTGGCATCGAAAGCTTACGTTATTCAGCGAGTTTTAGTGATCTTGCCATTGAGCAATGGGAGTTGGTTCCGGGCTTTAGCCAAGTTTCAGGCAGTGTGTTTGGCTCTGCATCTGAAGCGAAAGCCAGTCTGCATGTGATTGATGATGTGTTTCCTTATGGTGACGTCTTTCAAGCGCCTTTGAATATCAAACAAGGTCAGGTTGATATTGTTTGGCAGCAAGATGAAAACGGTTGGAAGCTTTGGTCAGATAAAATCACAGCAGCCACGCCAGATTTACAAGTACTAGGCGCATTTCGCTTGGACTTCCCAAAGGATGCTAGCCCATTCTTATCGTTCTACGGCGAAGCTGATGCTTACAATGTCGGCGAAACATGGCGTTACTTACCGACATTAGCACTAGGACAAGATCTTACCGACTACCTTTCTACTGCGATTCAAGCGGGTAAAGCGGATACCGTAAAACTGTTGTGGCATGGCGATTTGTCTCAGTATCCATACACCAACCACGATGGTATTTTCCAAGTTTGGGTTGGCTTAGAGGACGCTAAGTTCAGTTTTGATACTGCCTGGCCATTGATTACCGATCTTCAACTTGATCTGTTGTTTGAAAATGATGCGATGCATCTGGATTCTCGTTCCGCTCAATTGATGGATGTGACGGCAGACCGAATCACAGGACGCATTCCTTATTTAGGGGAAGGCGGCCATATCGAAATTGAAGCTAAAGCGACGGCGTCAGGTAATGCGGTTCGTGATTACATGACGGCTTCACCATTAGTTGATTCTGTGGGTGCCGCCTTAACAGCGCTGCAAGTGAGTGGTGATGTATCGTCTGAATTCCAACTCAATATTCCTTTTGATTCCGAAAAAGAGCCAAGAGCATGGGGTTATGCTGATCTCAAAGATAACCATGTAGAGATTGAAGCGCCGCCAATAGTGCTTGAAAATACCACTGGGCGTATTGAATTTGATAATGATGTGATTACGGCCAACGGTCTCGCTGCCGATTTATTAAAGCAAGGTATTTCTGTCGATTTTAAGGGCTTAAATGATGGCCCTGGTTATGCCGTTGATATTGATGTATTGGGCGATTGGGACGTTAAGCCTTTAGAACCATATATTGGTGAACAGTGGATGAGTCGCTTGTCAGGTCATGCGCAATGGCAAAGCCAGATTGAAATTCAACTTAACGATATCGGTTTTAGCTACCAGTTAGACTTACAGTCAGATCTTAAATATTTAGCCAGTGATTACCCGTATCCATTGGCTAAAAAATCCTTGGAGAGCGGCTCTGCTCGACTACAAGCATCAGGTAATCAAGAAGCTATTACCGCGCGTCTGCAACTGCCGAACACTAAATACCAAGCTGAGATTGATATTACCGGCGATGTTCCTGAGTTAACGGCGACTAACTTAGTGCTGGGTCGTGGTGGCTATAAAATTAGCCCTGTCGTTGGGCATCATGCGTTGATTCGTACGGATAAATTCAATGCTGATGATTGGTTATCAGTGGTGATGGAGCCAGTGCAACCGTCAGATGCGATACTTAGCCAGATGAATACGCCAACCATTCCAGCGCCAAGCCGTATTACCTTTGAGAGTAAAGAGCTGATCTTGGGCGGTATTTCTTGGAATGATGTCGACTTTAGCGCCCGCAAGAACAAACAAGCGTGGCAAATGGAAGTGTCTAGCCAAGAACTTGAAGGAGATATTAATTATCTGCCTCCTTACGACTTAACCGTTTCTCTGGATCGTCTGCATCTGTTTGTTCCTGAATGGAGCGATAAGAAAAACCAAGAACAACTACTTCAACGTAAAGAACAAGAAGCACCATTGGTCTCTAAGCTAGATAGAGAGATCTATGCTGCGATGCCTAACCTGAAGTTAACGCTGAACGATTTTTGGCTACAAGGCTATAAGGTCGGTACCGTCGATGTTGAGTTAACTAGACAAGACGATCGGCTTGAGTGGAACAAGATTCAAGTTCGTAGCGGGAGCAATAAAGCCGACGTGAGTGGCTGGTGGGCACTGAATGGTGACAAGAGTCACTCATCGCTAACCGTTGATATTGAAGGTGAAAACAATAGCGAACTCATGGAGCGCTTCGGCATTACATCCGGAATTCAAAAAGCGCCATTCGAGTTAGAAGGCCAACTGAACTGGGATGGTTCGCCATGGGGGATCAAAATGGATACCCTTGATGGCAACGTTAAAACCAAGTTTGGTAAAGGTATAATCTCGGATGTCAGTGGCGCAGCTCGATTGCTGGGGTTGTTTAGCCTAGATTCGATTATCCGTAAGATGCAGCTCGATTTCTCGGATGTGTTTGATAAAGGCATGGCATTCAATAGCATCACAGGAACGGGCAAGATTCAAAATGGTATCTTCCTGACGAACGATCTGAATATGGATGCGGTCGCTGGTGAGATGAAGATCAAAGGAATCGCTAACCTCAACACGCGCTTGGTCGATGCTGAGGTGAACTTTACTCCTGATATTACCTCGGGCATTCCAGTATTAACGGCGTTTGCGGTAACGCCTCAAACGGCGTTGTATGTATTGGCGGTGACTACGGTTATATCGCCGGTGGTTGAAGTCTTTACTCAAGTGAATTACTCGGTAAAAGGCCCATTGGATTCACCTACGGTGAGTGAGCTCTCTCGTAGCTCTGGCGAGTTCCAGCTACCCGAAAAATTGAGAAAATTAGCTGAGTAGTTGATAACAAGCCAGTCGGTGAATATACGGTCAAATGCCGAATTCTGAATCATAATGAATAGAGGAGCGAGACACATGGATAGTGTTGGGTTGATTCAAATGACATCTGGCTCTAGCCCTGAATTGAACCTTGCTTACCTTGCTCAAGAAGTAGCAAAGTGCAAAGCGTTGGGGGCTAAGTGGGTTGTGTGCCCTGAAAACGCGTTAGTTTTTGGCAGTAAAGCCGACTATCACCAGTATGCTGAGCCTCTAAATGATGGCCCACTACAAAAGAAATTATTTGAGTTAGCTAAGCTTCACCGAATGTGGATCGTTGTCGGTAGTATGCCGATAAGCACAACTGAAGGTGTGACCACTACAACCCTAGTGATTGATGACTTTGGGTGCCTAGTTGCTCATTACGATAAGCTACACATGTTTGATGTGGATGTCGCCGATGCGCACAAGTGCTATCGAGAGTCGGATATTTTCACGCCGGGTGAGCGAGTTGTGACGACGGAAACGCCTTTTGGTCGCTTAGGTTTGAGTATTTGTTATGATGTGCGCTTTCCTCACTTGTATTCAGAGTTACGCAAGCAAGGTGCACAAATCATAGTGGTACCAGCAGCGTTTACTGCGGTAACGGGTCAAGCGCATTGGGAAGCATTATTAAGATGCCGCGCGATCGAAACACAATCGTGGATTGTCGCGGTGGGGCAAGGGGGGAAACATCCTTGTCAAAGAGAAACATGGGGACACTCAATGGTGGTTGATCCATGGGGACGAGTGGTCGCACAGCTAGACCAAGATCCTAAAAGTATGGTGGTTGAGATAGACACATCCAGTTGCGAATCAATCAGGCAAAATATGCCAATTGCGCAACACTCTCGATTTACCAATCAATTTTAATTACAAACAAGAGCCATTTATGAGCATTAATCAAATTGAAGAAGCGCTACTGAACCCAACAGGGCTGACGGAGCAAAATATCGCAGATACATTGGCGAGCATTGCTACCCGCCAAATTGATTATGCTGATATCTACTTTCAGTCAAGCTGGCACGAATCATTAGTGCTAGAAGACAGCATTATTAAAGACGGCTCTTTCAACATCGATTGTGGTCTTGGTGTACGAGCAGTCTCTGGTGAAAAAACCGGTTTTGCTTACTCTGACCAAATCCAATTGGATGGCCTTAAACAGAGTGCAATCGCGGCTCGCGGTATCGCTAAGCAAGGCCAAAACGGCAAGGTACAAGCTTTCAAGCGCAACTCTAACCAAGCTTACTATGACGCGGTAAACCCGCTAGCAAGCTGGGAAAAGCAGCAAAAGACAGAATTGCTTAAAGCGCTTGATGCTTACATTCGTACTAAAGAGCCGATGGTAACTGAAGTATCGGTAAGCTTAAGTGGTGTACATGAGCAGATGCTGGTTGCGGCAACTGATGGTACTTTCGCTGGTGATATTCGCCCGCTGGTTCGCTTGTCTATTAGCGTACTTGCTCAGAAAGGCGATCGTCGTGAACGTGGCAGTGCTGGTGGCGGTGGTCGTTTTGGTTACGACTTCTTCTTAAGTGATGCTAACGGTTCTCAGGTTGCTTATCAATTTGCTGATGAAGCAATCCGCCAAGCGTTAGTTAACCTTGAAGCGGTTGCTGCACCTGCTGGTGCAATGACTGTCGTTCTTGGTTCGGGTTGGCCGGGCGTTCTTCTGCATGAAGCGGTAGGCCACGGTTTAGAAGGTGACTTCAACCGTAAAGAGTCTTCAGTATTTTCTGGCAAAGTGGGCGAGCAAGTCACATCAAGCCTATGTACGATTGTTGATGACGGTACATTAACGGATCTACGTGGTTCATTGAACGTCGATGATGAAGGCGTTAATGGCCAGTACAACACGCTAATCGAAAACGGCATCCTAAAAGGCTACATGCAAGATAAGCTTAATGCTCGTCTAATGGGTGTAGCGCCTACAGGTAATGGTCGTCGTGAGTCTTATGCACACCTTCCTATGCCGCGCATGACCAACACTTACATGTTGCCAGGTGAGCATACTCCTGAAGAGATTATCTCGACGGTTGAAAGAGGCATCTACGCGCCGAACTTTGGTGGCGGTCAGGTGGATATTACTTCTGGTAAGTTTGTGTTCTCGGCTTCTGAAGCGTACATGATTGAAAACGGTAAGATTACTCACCCTGTGAAAGGTGCAACGCTAATCGGTTCGGGTATCGAAGCGATGCAGCAAGTGTCTATGGTGGGTAACGACCTTAGCCTTGACCGTGGTGTTGGTGTGTGTGGTAAAGCTGGCCAAAGCGTACCAGTCGGTGTTGGTCAACCAACATTGAAACTAGACTCTCTAACGGTTGGTGGTACTGAGTAATTCAGACCAACTTCAGCAGATTTATTATAGCAAGCTAGTTGAAATTACAGTTTCAGTTGCAGTTAAAGCTAAAGTTAAAAGCGCCTCCAATGTGAGGCGCTTTTCTGTTTCTGGGCTTTCTGTCTCTGGGCTTTTCAGTTTCTGGAGTTCGATTGACTAAACAGAACCGTTACATGTTCTCTTCAGCAAACTCGGCCAGTCGACTTCGTACCACACCATTGAGGTGAATATTGGCACTGCCTTCGAAGTCTTTAAAACGCTCGACCATGTAGGTTAAGCCTGAAGTTACAGGGGTTAAGTAAGATGAATCTATCTGAGCGAGGTTTCCTGAACAGACGATCTTGGTGCCTTCACCACAACGGGTGATTATGGTTTTGATTTGTGAAGCGGTGAGGTTCTGACACTCATCCAAAAGGACAAAGGCATTTTGAATTGAGCGGCCACGCATGAAGTTAATCGATTTGAACTGGATATTGGCCTTGTCACAGATGTACTTCATCGAGCCTTCGGTGCAGTGATCGTTCTTGTGCAGAGCTTCCAGTGTATCGGTCACCGCCGCTAACCAAGGCAGCATTTTTTCTTCCTCGGTGCCGGGAAGGAAACCAATCGACTCACCGATATCGGGTGTGTTTCGGGTTACGATGATCTTATCGAATTGTTTACGCTCTATGGTTTGTTCAAGTGCGGCAGCCATGGCTAACAGTGTTTTACCACTACCTGCAGCGCCGGTGAGAATCACCAGATCGATATCAGGGTCGAGCAGTGCATCAATCGCCATCCCTTGATAGACATTCTTAGGTGTAATGTCCCATGTCTTGCGGTTCATTAACCTTTCTCGACTGAGATCTCTGAGCGTAATGCGTTCGGCCTCAATCTCTTCTACACGACCAGCAAAGTCACTTTCTTCGTCAATCACATATTGGTTGAGGAAGGTTGGATCGAAAGGTGCTCTTGCTAGGGTGTGCAGCGTTTTTCCGCCTAGACTTCTACTCTCGACGTTATCGACGCCATCCCAGAATGAGCCTTCGAGTTGTTGAAAGCCTTTAGTGAGGTATTGGATGTCATCAATCAACTGGTCGGTTTGATAGTCTTCAACAAAGCGGACCCCTGCGCCTTTGGCTCGTAAGCGCATGTTGATGTCTTTAGTGATAAGAACCACTTCGCGTGGCGCGCGTTTGTTTTGAAGGTAGAGGACTGCGTTGAGGATTCGGTTATCGCCTGCCTTGTCATCGGCGAACGCTTTGATGCTTTCTTGAAGTTCGTAATCAGCGAGTATTGAAATACTGCCAGATGCGTTTATGTCTTTAGAAAAAGGAATGCCTTCCGATATTTGGTCTGGTGTGGCTTCCCTGAACAAGTCTTCGAGCGTTCGAATCGCAATTCTCGCATCTCGAGCAACGTCTCTTTTACTGTCTTTGATTCTGTCGAGTTCTTCTAGCACGGTCATGGGGATAACGACATCGTGCTCTTGGAAAGAAAATATAGCGAAGGGTTCGTGAAGTAGGATATTAGTGTCTAAAACAAATAGCTTCCGGTTGGTCTCGCCCATAGCATCTCCTTGCCGACGTGCGGCTTGCCTTGCATTCATTGAACGTAGATAAAGCTCATATAAAGATTAGTATCTCATTCCGGTGATAGTCAACTACTCACCTAAACTTCATCTAGAGAAATATCGCCATATCGTTGTGAATGAATATGGCGTATTCGTTTGAGAGCAGCAATCTGCTACCTATAGATTACCCATGATTTTTTGACAGTTTGATTGCACTGGCGAAAACAGAAAAAAAGTATGAAATCATCTCCTTTAGGCGTGACCTAAATCACAGCATCGAGTAAGATTAGCGACCTTTTTCTGCACCATTTTCTCGAGATATTTATTATTAAGAGCGCACTTAAAAAGTGGCTGCAAACTAGGCATCTTTAGCTATATTTTTAGTTCAAGCGCGATAACGCTCTTGTTTAAAACTGCAGTTAACATGACCAAATTCCAACTATAAGATTGAGGTAGTCGATTCATGACATTTGCTTTGGGGCAACGCTGGATAAGCGATACGGAGAGCGATTTAGGTTTAGGTACCGTTGTAGCAATGGATGCTCGAACAGTGACAGTAATGTTTGCAGCATCAGAAGAGAATCGTGTCTATGCACGCACTGATGCTCCCGTAACCCGAGTAACGTTTAATGTTGGCGATGTCATCGAATGCCAAGAAGGTTGGTCTCTAACTGTCGAAGAAGTTATCGAAGATAAAGGGCTACTGACTTATTTGGGCACTCGTGAAGACACTCAAGAGACAGAGGTGACTCTGCGTGAAATATTCTTAAGCAATCAGATCCGCTTTAACAAACCACAAGATAAGCTGTACGCAGGTCAAATCGACCGTATGGATAACTTTGTGCTTCGTTACCGCGCGCTAAGCAATCAATACCAACAACATAAGAGCCCGATGCGTGGCTTGTGTGGTATGCGCGCTGGTTTGATTCCTCATCAGTTGTACATTGCTCATGAAGTGGGTCGTCGTCACGCTCCGCGCGTTTTACTGGCTGATGAAGTGGGTCTAGGTAAAACTATTGAAGCAGGCATGATCATTCACCAACAGGTGTTGTCTGGCCGTGCTGAACGCATTCTGATTGTGGTACCTGAAACTCTGCAACACCAATGGTTAGTAGAGATGATGCGCCGTTTCAACCTGCACTTCTCTATCTTTGACGAAGAGCGTTGTATTGAAGCCTTCGCGGAGTCAGATAACCCATTTGATACACAGCAATACGTTCTGTGTTCTTTGGATTTCCTACGCAAGAGCCGTAAGCGCTACGAGCAAGCACTTGAAGGTGAGTGGGATTTGTTGGTTGTCGATGAAGCGCACCACCTTGAGTGGAGCCAAGACAAACCGAGCCGAGAATACCAAGTGGTTGAAGGATTAGCGGAAAATACTTCTGGCGTACTGCTATTGACAGCAACCCCTGAACAGCTGGGTCGTGAGAGTCACTTTGCACGTCTGCGTCTGCTTGATCCTGATCGCTTCTACGATTACGAAGCATTCGTGGAAGAAGAAGACCAATACGCCCCTGTTGCTGATGCAGTAACGGCATTGTTCTCTGGCGTGAAGCTTGAAAACAGCGCGAAGAATCAGATCACTGAGCTTCTATCTGAACAAGATGTTGAGCCTCTATTCCGCGTTATCGAGGGCGATAGCAGCGAAGAAGAGCAAGCGTTAGCTCGCCAAGAACTGATTGATAATCTTATGGATCGCCATGGTACAGGTCGTGTTCTTTTCAGAAACACACGTGCTGCAATCAAAGGCTTCCCTAAGCGCAATGTAAACTTACTGCCGATGGATATCCCAACGCAGTACACAACCTCTATGCGTGTATCAGGCATGATCGGTGGCAAAATGGCCCCCGAAGCTCGTGCGATGAAGATGCTGTACCCAGAAGAGATCTTCCAAGAGTTTGAAGGTGAAGATTCAAGTTGGTGGCAGTTCGACTCACGTGTTAACTGGTTGATTGAAAAGATCCAAGATAAGCGCAGCGAAAAGATCCTAGTGATCGCCTCTCGTGCGAGTACTGCTCTTCAATTAGAGCAAGCACTACGTGAGCGTGAAGGTGTGCGTGCAACCGTATTCCACGAAGGCATGTCGATTTTAGAGCGTGATAAAGCGGCGGCTTACTTTGCTCAAGAAGAGGGTGGCGCTCAGGTTCTTATCTGTAGTGAAATCGGCTCTGAAGGTCGTAACTTCCAGTTTGCTAACCAGTTAGTGATGTTCGATTTGCCATTCAACCCAGACTTGCTTGAGCAACGTATTGGTCGTTTGGACCGTATCGGTCAGTTGCGTGATATCGACATTCACGTTCCTTACCTAAAAGGCACATCGCAAGCGATTCTAGCGCGTTGGTTCGATGAGGGTCTGAACGCATTTGCAGAGACGTGCCCTACAGGTCGCACAGTTTACGATAAGTATTCTGATGTACTGATCGAAATGCTGGCATCTGGTAATACCGAGCAGCTTGATGAAGTGATTGAAGAATCAGCGAAGCTAAACCAAAGCCTGAAATCAGATCTAGAAAAAGGCCGAGATCGCCTACTAGAAATGCACTCAAATGGCGGCGAAAAAGCGCATGAGATTGCAGAAAAGATCGCGTCGACTGACGGTGATACTAATCTAGTGTCTTTTGCACTGAGTCTGTTCGATACCATTGGTTTGAACCAAGACGATAAGGGTGAAAATGCGCTAGTTGTAACGCCATCTGAGCACATGATGGTTCCAAGCTACCCAGGCCTACCTTATGAAGGTGCAACCATCACGTTTGATCGTGAAACTGCGCTGTCTCGTGAAGACATGAACTTCATTAGCTGGGAACACCCAATGATTCAGGGCGGTATTGATCTGCTATTGAGCGAAGGTGTGGGTGCGTCTGCGGTATCGCTATTGAAAAACAAAGCGTTACCTGTTGGTACTATCCTGCTTGAGCTGGTTTACCTTGTTGATGCACAAGCGCCAAAGCGCAGCGGTATCAGCCAGTTCTTACCTAAGACGCCGATTCGTTTGATGATGGATGGTCGTGGTAACGATTTATCTGCTCAGGTTGAGTTCGATAGCTTTAACCGTCAACTGAGCCCTGTGAACCGCCACCTGGCAAGCAAGTTGGTGAATTCAGTACAGGGTGAAATTCACAAGCTGATTGAAGCCGGTGAGACGCATGTGCTGCCGAAGGTTGAAGAAGTTCGTCAGCAAGCCCAGAAAGATATGCAAACCAACTTGAACGGTGAGCTAGAGCGTCTACAAGCGCTTAAAGCGGTAAACCCTAACATTCGTGATGAAGAGCTAGAAGTTATCGAAGCTCAAATCAATGAACTGACGGGTTACATCAGTAAAGCTCAGGTTCAGCTGGATTCGTTACGCTTGATTGTGGTTTCTCACAACTAAGCCAAGAACTCGAATATCGCTAGCTTGACGCTTTAACGAAATAAGGCCTTCATCATGAAGGCCTTATTTGTATCTATAACTTAGTTAACAGTTTAGTTCAGAGTTCGGTTAGCAGTTTGGCTAATAATTTGGAGAGCTGATTACATCAACCATTTCCACCACACGAACAGAGCTAAGAAGCCAAATAGGTAAACCAGACCTGCTACAGACAACCATTTTAGCTTAGTGCCAATCGCAAGCGCTTTAGGTAGCTCTGCTTTGCTCACCAAAATGAAATTCAGTAATGCGAAGAAGGGGGTTGTGATAAAGGCGAGTATCATCGCGAAATCGAGCATTGGCATCAAGGCTGCACTAAAGAACATTACGATTGCTAGCGCAGCGATAGATACGATGATTATCCACCCTTGTAGCATTCTTGGGCTGCTCTCTTTTTTAAGCAGTAGACGCTGTGATTCAGCAAGTACGCGTGAGTAGCCATCGATAACGGTAATGGTACTGCCAAAAATACAGAAGAAGGCGACGATTGCGATCAGTGGACGAGACCATTCACCAATTGTTGAGGCGTAAATACCGACCAATTGATGAGTGAAGCCAACGCCAGAGCGAGACAATTCAACTCCCGAGCCGTGAAGTACCAGAGCACCTAAAGCAACGAATACCAATGCAAGCAATGCCGTACCAATGTAGCCTACATTGAAATCGAACAGTGCTGATTGAGCGGTCACGTCTTGTTTCTCTTTTTGGCTTTTTAGCCACATAGAAGTGATGCTTGAGATCTCGATAGGCGCAGGCATCCAACCCATAGTCACCACGATAAATCCGATAGCTGCCAATGACCAAGGTGATGGTGGCACAAAAGCGGCATCAGATTCGACTGGAGAGCCAATAGCAATCGCAACAGCAGCTAAGGTTGTGATGGTCAGGATCGCCATGATCGCTTTGGACAGCGTATCGAGCGCGCGATAATGGCCAGCGAATAGAATGATCAAACAGGTTGCTAAAACGATCATGCACAATGTGCTGGTGGCTAAATCGAAAGGAATAAAGTAACTGAGTAGGCTCGCACTGAATAACAGCAAGGCTGCGGTATTCACGACTGCGGAAATAGCACTCAGTATCGAAAAGATCACAAGGTATGGGCGGCCTAGGTTAGAGTAACCTTCCACCAAGCTTTGACCCGTTCCTAGTGTGTATTGGATACCAGCTTTGAAGAACGGGTACTTAAATATGTTTACGAGGATAATAAGCGCGGCTAGCTGCCAACCATAAATCGCACCAGCCTTGGTTGAGGCTACTAAGTGAGAGCCACCTACCGCTGCTGCGGCCATCATAATGCCTGGGCCAAGAGACTTAATTAAACTTGATAGGGGAGCTGAGGTTGGTGTTTTTGTGCTGGTAGTTTTAACCGTACTGTCCATCATTTTTCCTTTGATGCTGACTTCTTATTATCCGTTACCCTATCAATACCATGTTTTGTAAGGTCGTCAACTTTTATGTACAAAAATGTTGAAAATTGTATTTATTAATAAACGAATCAACCGTAAATTATTTATTCACTAGTAATTAAGAGGCTTTAATGGCGTTAGAACAGTACACACCACCGCGTGAACCGTGGATTGATATTGTTTATCAAGATGACGATATTCTTGTGGTGAACAAGCCTGCAGGCCTGCTTTCGGTGCCAGGGAGATTGCCAGAGCATTACGACAGTATGTGGAGTCGGTTGGTTGTCGAATTTGCGGAGATTCAGGTGGTGCATCGACTGGACATGTCGACATCGGGGTTGATGCTGCTCGCTAAACACAAACAAGCTGAGCGTCATTTGAAGAAGCAATTTCAATATCGACTGACACACAAACTCTATTACGCCCGAGTATGGGGTTCAGTAGAAGAAGCAGAAGGTTTGATTGATCTGCCGCTCATTTGTGATTGGCCAAATCGACCAAGACAAAAGGTGTGCTTCGAGGATGGCAAGCCATCACAGACTCGCTATGTGGTGGAGCAACAAGAGGCTCAAACGGCATTGTTGAAGTTGCTGCCGATCACTGGCCGCTCTCATCAGTTACGTGTTCACTGCATGGAACTAGGGAATCCAATCGTTGGCGACGAGTTTTATGCAACGCCAGATGCGTTTAACTATAGTGACAGGTTAGCTCTGCACGCGTGTGAACTGAGCTTTTATCATCCGGCTAATAATCAGCTTTTCAAAGCCTTTGTTCCGTGTGAGTTTTACCCTCAAGCATCACCGCAAATTGAACAGCACTTTGAAATTGCGCCAGAGCTTCCAGATTACAGCAAGCTAAAAGCTTAGAATGGTTAAATCAATACCAATGCAAGGACGTACAATGCCGAAGTTGAAAGTGGTCTTTCTCGACCGAGCCACCATCCCATCTCAAATCCATTTAAAACCTCTCAGCTTTGAACCTCAGTGGGTTGAGTATGATTTCACTTCGCCGGAGCAAGTGTCTGAACGAATTGAAGGCGCTGATGTGGTTATTACCAATAAGGTGGTGCTCAACGAATCGAATTTAGCTCAAGCAGAACAACTTAAGCTAATAGCCGTTTCAGCAACGGGTGTGAATAATGTCGATGTTGGCTACTGTAAGAGTAACAATATCGCAGTGACAAACGTGCAAGGTTACGCGACTCAATCGGTACCTGAACATGTTATCGCGATGCTATTTGCGTTAAAGCGTAATCTCGTTGGTTACCATCAAGACATCGAAGCCGGCGAGTGGCAAAAGGACCAACAATTCTGCTTCTTTACTCATCCGATTCAAGATGTTGCAGGCAGTACATTAGGCTTAATCGGTAGTGGTGGCTTAGGACAAGCAACAGCGATATTGGCTAAAGCGATTGGTATGAACGTAATATTTGCTGAGCGTAAAGGGGCTGACTCTTGTCGAGAAGGGTATCTGCCTTTTGATACGGTGTTACAACAAGCAGATGCAATCAGCTTACATTGCCCATTGACCGAAGCGACTCGAGACCTGATTTCAGAGCGAGAGCTAGCAATAATGAAACCAAATGCGGTGTTAGTTAATGCTGGCCGCGGTGGACTCGTGGATGAACAAGCCTTAGTTGAAGCTTTGAAAAATCAAGAGATTGCGGGCGCGGGTATGGATGTGTTCACACAAGAACCGGCTGACAACTCGAATCCATTACTGGCTAACAGTCATTTGCCAAATTTACTATTAACGCCACATGTGGCGTGGGGCAGTGATAGCTCAATTCAAAAGCTGTCTGATATCTTAATCGATAACATTGATGCCTTTGTTTCTGGTAAGCCGCAGAATCTCGTCAGTTAAGCCGCAGTAAGCGGTTATACACTCAGCTTCAGACATAAAAAAGGTTGGCTTTGAGCCAACCTTTTTAGATGTTTTGTCTTTAGTTCGACTTAGCTTATCTGCCAGAAGCCAGAAGCCAGAAGCCAGAAGCCAGAAGCCAGAAGCCAGAAGCCAGAAGCCAGAAGCCAGAAGCGATTAGCCTTGAGGTTTGATGACCAATACATTGATTGGTGAATTCTGTACGACTTTACTCGCCACTGACCCCAGTACCACTTTGTCGATTTTCGAGCGCTTATGACTAGGCATCACAATCAGGTCTGCCCCAAGCTTTTCTGCGTAATCTAGAATCGTTGTGTAGGTTTTACCTTCGGCAACGTGAACCTTATAAACCACTTCATCGTCGATGTACTTGTCTGCAAACTCTTTCAGCTGATTTTTCACATCGAGCTTCATTTGGTTTGCTGCATCTTTCGGGAAGTAAGACGCCACCATCGACATGTGAATGCCCGGCAATACGTTCAAGATATGGATTTCAGCGTTACTGTGCTTTGCGTGCCATACCGCTAATTCAACAGCTTTGTCAGAAAAGCCTTTGTCGTTAAGATCAACAGGAACAAGGATTTGTTTATACATGTGTTTTTCTCTTTTTTATCAGCGCTTAGTATTGACCAAGCGCTGTGATTATCCTTTCCATGTAATAAAGCCAAATAGAGTTGAGCGCTACTTGGCTCTATCCATTACGCGCTAATCTCATCCTTACGAGCACGCCTTCTTTGGTTCATCGCTAAGCCAATCAAAATGAGTAGGGATGGTAAGAATACCCACTCTTTCATTGGTCTTTCTGCGTCTTGGATAACTGATTTAATTTCCCAATCAAAGTCAATGCCAGCCGCTTCTGCTGGGCTACCGAATTCAACCATGTCGACAATCATCTTGCCTTCAGATTTCGTCAGCATTAAGCCCATTGAAGCAATGCGGTCTTCACTTGTTGTCGCAGAATCTTCAAATGGAAGGCGAACCGTCTTCTCAGAATAGTCACCTTCTAAGTTTTCGCCACCCACTCTTAACTCAAGAGATTGTCCCACAGATAGACCTTCTGTGATTTGAGCGATCTCAACTCCAGGTGAAAGAACTTTCTCTGGATAAATCATGTCCCACCAGAAGCCAGGGCGGAAGAAAGAGAAAGTTAGAACCAATAATAGGATCGTTTCCCACCATTTGTTCTTGGTGAACCACCAACCTTGCGTTGCAGCGGCAAAGATAAGTACCGCCGTCACAGAAGAGAAGATAGTGAGGAATAGATGCCACCAAGAATCAATGCCCATCAACAGTAGTTGGGTATTGAAGATGAACATGAATGGCAAGATCGCGGTCCGGATATCATAGGTAAAGCCTTGAATACCAGTACGGATCGGGTCTGATTTTGCAATCGCGGCGGCCGCAAAGGCTGCTAAACCAACTGGAGGCGTATCATCGGCTAAGATACCGAAGTAGAACACGAACAAGTGAACCGCAATCAGTGGAATGATCAAGCCATGCGCCGCGCCTAAGGTAACAATTACCGGAGCCATCAACGTTGATACAACGATGTAGTTTGCCGTTGTTGGTAAGCCCATACCTAGGATCAAGCTGATTACCGCAGTGAATAGCAACATAAGAATGATGCTACCGCCTGAGATAAACTCAACGAAGTCCGTCATTACCAAGCCGATACCCGTCAGAGTCACCACGCCTACAACCGTACCTGCAGCCGCTGTCGCTACGCCGATACCGATCATGTTACGTGCGCCTGAAACCAAGCTCTCTAGTAAGTCAACGAAACCGGCTTTAGTTTGCTCTGCAAGATCGTCCGATTTGTTCATCAGAGTCATCAAAGGACGCTGTGTGATCAAAATGAAGATCATGAATACCGTTGCCCAGAATGCAGACAGACCTGGAGAGAATCGCTCTACAGTCAGGCACCAAACAAGAACTACGATAGGCAGTAGGAAGTGCAGGCCAGATTTAATAGTTGGGCCTGGATCGGGTACTTCTGTTAGCTCGGCATCAATGTCCATGCCACCTTCAGCGGCATACTTTGCTGAAACTCGAACCAAGGCTACATAAGAGATCAATAGAGCAACGGTAACAATAGGGGTTGCTGCATCGCCAAAGACATCTTTCGTCCAGCCGACACTGTAGTAAACCGCAGCACTTATGACACATAGCCCAAGAATGGTACCAGTGAAAGACAGTAGGCTTTGTACGATAGTTGGTGTGTGGCGACGAGGTAGGCCAGTCATACCAGCTTTACATGCTTCTAAGTGAACAATGTAAATCAGGGCGATGTAAGAGATAAGAGCAGGCAATAGCGCCGCTTTAATCACTTCTACATACGAGATACCCACATATTCAACCATCAAGAATGCAGCAGCACCCATGATTGGTGGAGTTAATTGACCATTGGTTGAAGCGGCAACTTCTACAGCACCGGCTTTTTCACCTGAGAATCCGACTCTTTTCATGAGAGGGATCGTAAAAGTACCCGTGGTTACCACGTTAGCGATAGATGAACCAGACACAAGACCGGATAAGCCAGATGCAACAACGGCTGCTTTCGCTGGGCCGCCTTTCATGTGGCCAAGTAAAGAGAACGCAACCTTGATGAAGTAAGCACCTGCGCCCGCGCGTTCTAGCATTGCACCAAACAGTACAAACAAGAATACGAATGACGTAGAGACGCCAAGAGCAACACCGAATACACCTTCAGTTGTTAGCCACAGATGCGACATTGCCTTGTTCAGGCTTGCACCTTTATGGGCGATAACGTCCGGCATGTGAGGGCCGCCAAAGGTGTAAAGTAGGAATACTGCAGCCACAACCATAAGAGGTGGACCTAAAGCGCGTCGTGTTGCTTCAAGCAGTAGAACCATACCAAATACAGCAGCAACAATATCGAATGTTGTTGGTGCGCCTGAACGTTCAGCGAGTTGAGTATAGAAAATATAGATATACGAAGCTGAAAAGCTACCAACCAGCGCTAATATCCAGTCGACCGCAGGAATTCTATCCCGAGGCGAATTTTTCATTGCTGGGTAAGCGGTAAAGGCTAGGAAGATGGCAAACGTAAGATGAATTGCTCGAGCTTCAGTGTCGTTTAAAATTGCGAAGTTAAAAATGAACGGCAGCGGGGATGCATACCAAAGTTGGAACAGTGACCAACATAGAGGCACAAACCATAAAATACGGCCTTGGATGCCGCGAGGGCTACGCGCACCAGTGTCTGATTGTGCCACCATTTCTTGCACATCTGGAGACGGTGATGTTGTCTGCGTCATGTACTTTATCCTTATTATTGATGGTCTGCCTTTCTTACGAACAACGAGACGTTATTTATTTCCTATCTAGTGTAGCGAATGGATAGGGAAATGCGTTTTTTGTTCGTCTTTGTCTTAAGGCTTGATACGAAGGTAAGTTCGCCAAATTGGAGAAACTTAAAGGTTTGTCTCTTTTCACTTGGGTTATTTTTATAAAACGTGAAAAGCCAATAAGGAGGACATGCCTCCTTATTGGTAGAGCAGGCTTAAAGTAGAATTACTTTAGAAGGCCTACTTCTTTGTAGTATTTTACTGCGCCAGGGTGAAGAGGGATTGAGATACCCGCTTTAACCATGTCTTCTTTCTTCAGGTTCGCAAATGCTGGGTGCAGGCGTTTGAATGTAGCGAAGTTTTCAAATACCGCTTTAGCAACGTTGTATGCGACTTCATCAGAAACGTCAGACGTTGTTACCATAGTTGCAGCAACACCGAAGCTGTTTACGTCAGCATCTGTACCACGGTACATGCCAGCTGGAACTGTGCTGTATGCGTAGTATGGGTTTTCAGCTACGATCTTATCGATTTGTGGACCAGTTGCAGAAACCAGTTTTGCATCACAAGAAGTCGTTGCTTCTTTGATTGATCCGTTCGGGTGACCAACCATGTAGATGAATGCATCAATCTTGTTGTCACAAAGAGCTTGTGAACGCTCAGAACCTTTAAGTTCAGAAGCAAGCTTGAAGCTATCGTTAGTCCAACCCATAGCGTCCATTACAACACCCATCGTTGCACGGTCACCAGAGCCTGGGTTCCCAATGTTTACACGCTTACCTGCTAGGTCAGACACATTGTTGATACCAGCATCGGTACGAGCGATGATGTTGAACGGTTCTGTATGTAGAGAGAACATCGCGCGAAGTTTTTTGTATTCGCCCTGATCTTTGAATTTACTTGTACCGTTGTAGCCGTGGTATTGCCAGTCCGATTGAACAACACCGAAATCTAGTTCACCAGCACGGATGGTGTTAACGTTGTAGATCGAACCACCAGTAGATTCTACAGAACAACGAATGTTGTGGTCTTTGCGGCCTTTGTTCACAAGCTTACAAATAGCACCACCAGTTGGGTAGTAAACACCCGTTACTGAACCTGTACCAATTGTGATGAACTCTTGAGCGTTAACTGCGCCAGCGCCCATTACAGCAGCTGCAATAGCCCCAACTTTAATAAGTTTGGTAAATGCCATGAATTTCCCTTCCTTTATTCATTATTAACCCTGAAACAAGTGTAGTCGTTTCTGGAGTTTCCTATTTGGAAACGGCACCTTTTTCAATCCATGTGATGAAAAAGTGGCTGAATAATATCAAAAATTGGCAGAAAATTACTCAAATGTTAAAAGATATAGCTAAAAAATCTAACAAATGACGGTTGGATCTTGTGTTTGATTTGCTACTGAGTTTTTTAAAATCAATGGTTTAGTGGTGTTTGAGGAGAGGGAGATAGATATTCTAGGATGTGATTTGGATCACGAAGCGAATCGGTGTTCGTGATCCATTAATCAGGTTTATGGTTATGAAACTGTGACCAATTATCCTGCGTATTCAAACAGTTCGCACACAGAATCAAACAATTGCTTCGTGGTAACTGACAAGGTTGGCGTGATGAAGATAGTATCATCGCCTGCAACGACACCTAGTATACCTTCCGACTTACCTAATGAGTCCAATAAACGAGCAATAAGCTGCGCCGCACCTGGGCCGGTGTGTATCACCACCAATGCATTGTTGTGGTCGATATCTAATACTAATTCTCTCAGAGAGCTAGAAACTGTCGGAACACCAAGTTCAGCAGGAAGACAGTAAACCATCTCCATTTTTGCATTACGAGTTCGAACTGCACCAAACTTAGTTAACATACGCGAAACTTTAGATTGGTTGATACTTTCAAAACCTTCATGTTTGAGGGCATCGACAATCTCGCCTTGCGAACCAAAACGTTCTTCTTTTAGTAATGATTTAAAAGCACGAACTAAGTTGTCTTGTTTTTCTGTATTGCGCATATGTCATTCTTATTCATTAACAAAGATGTTTGCATATTCTCGCATACATATTCAATTTTAGCTAAAATATCACGGCAATTTGTTAGTCATATCACTGTAAAAATTTAATAGAATAATGTGTTATTAGTATCGACTTATTTTGTGATTTCAGTCGATTATCGCCATAATGCGAACTTGCTGTGTAGCACGGTTTTATTGACTTGCGCGAAGTCGCAAAGCTGGCGTTAATTGATTGTAATCACTTTGTGATTAATATATTTTTTTAACCATAATTTAGCTCAAGAACTACCCTACCAAGAATTTATAAGAGAAATCTCTCAAGGAGAATAACAATGAAAGTAGCTGTTATTGGTGCCGCTGGTGGCATCGGTCAAGCCCTAGCCCTACTACTAAAGAACCGCCTACCTGCTGGTTCAGATCTTGCACTTTACGACATCGCTCCGGTAACACCGGGTGTCGCTGCCGATCTTAGCCATATCCCAACACCTGTTTCGATCAAAGGTTACGCGGGTGAAGATCCAACACCAGCACTAGAAGGTGCGGATGTTGTACTTATTTCTGCGGGTGTTGCTCGTAAGCCTGGTATGGATCGTGCGGATCTTTTCAATGTGAACGCTGGCATTGTTAAGTCTCTTGCAGAGAAAATCGCAGTTACTTGTCCTACTGCTTGTGTTGGTATTATCACTAACCCAGTAAACACAACAGTGCCAATCGCTGCTGAAGTACTTAAGAAAGCGGGCGTTTACGACAAGCGTCGTTTATTCGGTATTACTACTCTTGATGTTATTCGTTCTGAAACGTTTGTTGCTGAGCTGAAAGATAAAGATCCAAGCGACATCCGTGTTCCTGTTATCGGCGGTCACTCAGGTGTAACGATCCTTCCTCTACTTTCTCAAGTTGAAGGCGTAGAGTTTACTGATGAAGAAATCGCAGCGCTAACAACTCGTATCCAAAATGCGGGTACTGAAGTAGTAGAAGCTAAAGCTGGCGGCGGCAGTGCAACACTATCTATGGGTCAAGCGGCTTGTCGCTTCGGTCTTGCTCTAGTGAAAGCGCTTCAAGGCGAAGAGAACGTAATTGAATGTGCATACGTTGAAGGTGAAGGCGAGCACGCACCGTTCTTTGCACAGCCAGTTAAACTTGGCAAAGAGGGCGCAGAAGCGATCCTTAGCTACGGTGAACTGAGCGACTTCGAACGCAACGCACTAGACAGCATGCTAGAAACGCTAAATGGCGATATTGAGATTGGTGTTGAATTCGCTAAATAAGCGGGACACCATTTAACTCAGCTAAAAGATAGTTAATAAGAGCCGATCATTATGATCGGCTTTTTTGATCCTTGCATTCAACCCGCTCGTAATACTTTTCTAACCACGAAGAATTAGGGTATTGAACGATGACTAGAGTACAAAAAGGAATGAATGTTAACTATCTAGGTCGCTTGGGCAAGATATTGGTTATCGATGAGCAAGAGCAGTTCGCTTTATTTGAGTCTTACAATAGTCATAAGCAATATGCGGCTCCATTGGAAGAACTTGAAGAGATCGAAGCGCAATTACCTTTATCATTAGAATCGAGTCGATATTGAAACCCGGAGTTATATCTAATAGGATCAAAAAAAGAGCCAACCGGCTCTTTTTTGTTATTTATATAGAAGCTAGAAGCGAGTTGTCTATTAACCTGCTTACTTGCTGCGTTTAACTGCTAAGTGTGCGAGCGTGGTTAAAGCCTGCTTATATTCTGAATCAGGAAGTACAGAAAGTTCAGCAATCGCTTTATCTGCTTCTTCGTAGGCTTTATTTGTTGTGTACTCTAAAGAGCCTGTCTCTTTCATAACAACCATAATGTCGTCGAGACGCTCCATACCGTTGGCTTTTTCAATCGCTTCTCGAATCATGCTGGTTTGTTCAGGAGAACCATTGTGCATTGCGTAAAGTAGAGGCAGTGTTGGTTTGCCTTCGGCTAGATCGTCACCAACGTTCTTACCCATCTCTTTACCATCAGCAGTGTAATCCATCACATCATCAATCAATTGGAATGCAGTGCCTAGGTATTTACCGTAGTTTTGCATAGCCGTTTCGATTTCAGGTGATGATTCGCTAAGAATTGCACCGATTTGCGTTGCAGCTTCAAACAAGCGAGCGGTCTTCGAGTAGATGACCTGCATGTAACTTTCTTCTGTGGTGTCTGGGTTATTACAGTTCATTAATTGTTGAACCTCACCCTCGGCAATCACGTTAACGGCTTCACTCATTAACTCAAGGATCTTTAAGGATCCTAGCGTTGTCATCATCTGGAACGAGCGAGTGTAGATAAAGTCACCCACCAAAACGCTAGCGGCATTACCAAAAGCTGCGTTGGCTGTCGCTTTACCGCGTCTCATGTCCGACTCGTCGACGACATCATCATGGAGAAGGGTAGCTGTGTGAATAAACTCGATAAAAGCTGCAGAGGTGATATGAGCTTCACCTTGATAACCAAGTGCACGAGCAGATAAAAGAGCAAGCAAAGGACGTAGGCGTTTGCCACCACCGCTAACGATATAAAAACCAAGCTGGTTGATTAAACTTACGTCAGAATTAAGTTGGGCTTGAATTGTTTCATTCACTTTTGCCATATCATTGGCAGTAAGCGTTTGGATAGCTTTAAAATCCATTGTTCATCCGGCTGAAGTTAGACCCTGTAAGGCTTATACGTTGTATTTAATTGTTGAATAATACACTAAAAAACGTTGATTAATACATCACTTAAAGGCATCATTGCCGCACTTTTCTTTGGCGAACATGTTTTCGCCAATATTTTAAAAATATGGCTTGTCATAGCGGCATGATTCCCGTAGAATCTGCGCCCTATTGATTAGTTTAGCGCACACCCGAGTTGTAGAATTAACAACCATAGGCTGTGCGGAAAAAGCGGAGTAAAATATGTACGCTGTTTTCCAATCTGGTGGCAAACAACACCGAGTAAGCGAAGGTCAAACACTTCGTTTAGAGAAATTAGACGTTGAAACTGGTGCAACTGTAGAATTTGATAAAGTTCTTCTTGTTGCTAACGGCGAAGAAATCGCTGTTGGTGCACCTCTTGTTGAAGGTGGCAAAGTTACTGCAGAAGTAGTACAACACGGTCGTGGCGATAAAGTAAAAATCGTTAAGTTCCGTCGTCGTAAGCACTCGCGTAAGCAAGCTGGTCACCGTCAGTGGTTCACAGAAGTGAAAATCACTGGCATTAACGCTTAAGTATTAGGAGAGTTTAACAATGGCACATAAAAAAGCTGGCGGTTCTACTAATAACGGCCGCGATTCAGAAAGCAAACGTCTTGGTGTTAAGCGTTTTGGTGGTGAATCTGTTCTTGCAGGTAACATCATCGTTCGTCAACGTGGTACTAAGTTCCACGCTGGCACAAACGTTGGCATCGGTAAAGACCATACTCTTTTCGCTCTTACTGAAGGTAAAGTGAAATTTGCAGTAAAAGGTCCTAAAAACCGTAAGTTTGTAAGCATCGAAGCTGAGTAATTTAATCTTTTATTAGATTATTTATACTAGCTTTCAAGCTGAATTCAAAAGCCCTGCCGATTCGGCAGGGTTTTTTATTTATAGCGAGAATAAAAAAGTAGACGCTCTGGCTTTAGTTTTGAGAAGCAGTTTGGTGTTTGAGAAACCGTTTAGTTTCAAGAACCCGTTTGTTTTTTAAGAAACAGAAAGCAAAGAACCTCTCCTTATTTGTTCCTTGGTTGCAGATCGATCTAGATCTTAGGTGATCGATCTAAACACGGATCTGCTAGAATTTATATCACTCCTTGATGAGTGGTAACGCAACGTAAGTGCGGAGTTAAAAAATGAAATTCGTTGATGAAGCATCAGTAAAAATAGAAGCCGGTGATGGCGGTAATGGTACAGTAAGCTTTTGGCGCGAAAAATTCGTCGCTAAAGGTGGTCCTGACGGCGGTGATGGCGGTGATGGTGGTGATGTTTACATTCAAGCGGATGAAAACTTAAACACACTGATCGATTACCGTTTCCAACGTTTTTACAATGCTGAGCGTGGCGAAAATGGCCGCGGTGGTAACTGTACTGGTAAACGTGGTAAAGATATGACAATGAAAGTACCAGTAGGTACTCGCGCTGTTGATATCCACACCAATGAAATCGTTGCTGAAGTTGCTGAGCATGGCAAGAAAGTCATGGTTGGTAAAGGTGGTTGGCACGGTCTTGGTAACACGCGTTTTAAGTCGTCTGTTAACCGTGCTCCTCGTCAAAAGACAATGGGTACTAAAGGTGAAGTTCGCGAACTACGTTTAGAGCTTCTTCTGCTCGCGGATGTTGGTATGCTTGGCTTGCCAAACGCTGGTAAATCTACGTTTATTCGCTCAGTATCTGCTGCAAAACCAAAAGTGGCTGATTACCCGTTTACGACGCTAATTCCTAGCTTAGGTGTGGTAAGTGTTGTCCCTGAGAAGAGTTTCGTCGTTGCCGATATCCCTGGCTTGATCGAAGGCGCAGCTGATGGCGCTGGTCTTGGTATTCGTTTCTTGAAGCACCTTGAGCGTTGTCGCGTTCTTCTGCATATGATCGATATTTTGCCGATCGATGGTTCTGATCCTATTCAGAATGCACTGACGATCATCGATGAGCTTGAGCAATACAGTGAGAAAGTTGCACAGAAACCTCGTTGGTTAGTGTTCAATAAAGTTGACCTAATGCCTGAAGAAGAAGCTGACGAAAAGATTCAAGAAATCGTCGAAGCTTTGGGTTGGGAAGGCGAGTACTTCAAGATCTCTGCTGTAAACAAGATCGGTACCAAAGATCTTTGCTTTAAACTGGGTGAGTTCATGGAGAACCTACCTCGTGAAGTTGAAGCAATTGAAGAAGAAGAAAAAGTTAACTTTATGTGGGATGACTACCATAAAGATGCGATGGCCGGTAAGAATGTCGTTACTGAAGATGACGACGACTGGGATGATTGGGATGACGAAGAAGATGACGGTCATGTTATCTATGTTCGTGATTAATAATCCTCGTAGTTTCTTATAAGCACTTTGGTCGCTTTTTCTAAGATACGCTGATAGTTTTATTAAACCGCAATGAAAATTGCGGTTTTTTTGTATCTAAATCATGACGTCTTGCTGTTTTTTATGCAAAATTTATCTTTAGATAATTAACGCCTATGGGAAGGAAATCATGGCATCAAAACAAAGAGCGATCTCAAGGTTAGTCGCTCAATCAGGACAAATGTTATTAGCTCATGGCGCCGAGAGCACATTGGTCGGTGACATAATGCGCCGTATCGGTATTGCTTGTGGGGTGAATGAGGTTGAAGTTGCACTGTCAGCCAATGCGTTGGTTGTGACAACAGTAATGGATGATCATTGCATAACGACGACTCGAAGTTGTGCTGATCGTGGCATTAATATGCAGGTGATAACCGAGATTCAACGCGTGTGTATCATGATGGAGAAAGGGATTCTTGATTATGATTTAGCTTATAAGAAGATCCAAGGGATCAGTCCTGAACGCTACAACCGTTGGTTAGTTGTCGTAATGATAGGGCTATCGTGTGCTTCTTTTAGCCGTCTTGCTGGTGGAGATTGGCATGTCTTTATGATGACGTTTATAGCTTCGGCTTGCGGTATGATTGTGAGACAAGAGATCGGTCATCGCCATTTCAATCCGTTATTAAATTTCGCTATTACCGCTTTTGTCACCACCACCATTTCAGCTCAGGCAGTGCTCTATAATATTGGTGGTCAACCCACTATCGTGATGGCTTCGTCAGTATTGATGCTAGTGCCCGGTTTTCCTTTGATTAACTCCGTAGCAGATATGCTTAAAGGCCATATAAATATGGGTCTCGCACGCTTCACCATGGCTAGTTTATTAACGTTGGCTACAAGCTTAGGTATTGTCGCAGCGATGAGCCTATCTGACGTATGGGGGTGGGTGAACTAATGACTATTTTTGAACTTTTTGTTGGGTTACTCAACGACATGTTTTTTGCTGCGATTCCTGCGGTTGGTTTTGCATTGGTGTTTAACGTGCCGCAACGAGCGTTGATCTATTGTGCTCTCGGAGGATCCATTGGCCACGGTAGCCGTTACTTAATGATGCATTTCGGCATTCCCATTGAATGGGCGACGTTCTTTGCTGCTACATTGGTAGGCATGATAGGGGTGCATTGGTCGCATAAATTGTTAGCACACCCGAAAGTATTTACGGTTGCAGCCTTGATTCCCATGGTTCCTGGTGTGTTTGCCTTTAAGGCGATGATTGCCATGGTTGAGATTAACCGAGCAGGATACAACCCAGAACTATTGGCATTGTTGATGGAGAACTTTTTGAAATCGATGTTCATTATCGCAGGGCTTGCGGTTGGCTTAGCAGTGCCAGGGCTGTTATTCTACCGTCGTAGACCTATCGTCTAGCTTCAACTTCATTTTCAAGTAAGGACAGGACTTTCGATTTATGATCATCAGCATGATAGCGGCAATGGCAAACAACCGTGTAATTGGTAAAGACAATCAGATGCCTTGGCATTTACCTGCAGATTTCGCATGGTTTAAACGTTCAACTATGGGCAAACCTGTCGTGATGGGACGTAAGACTTACGATTCAATTGGACGTCCTTTACCGGGGAGGCTGAACGTTGTAATCAGCCGCGACGAGAGTTTAGAAATCGGAGGCGTAACGACGGTAACTTCGATTGAAAAAGCACTAGAGCTGGTTAGTGATGTTGATGAAGTGATGATCATCGGTGGTGGTTCAATCTATGAAAGCTGCTTACCAAAAGCGAACAAGTTATACCTGACTTATATCGATTTTGATGTGGATGGTGATACTCAATTCCCAGACTGGGGAGAAGGTTGGAAGCAGAGCTTTAATGATACTTATCAAGCGGATGAGAAAAACAAGCACAATATGGAGTTTGTGGTTCTCGAGCGTTAACGGTGGTTATTAAGAGTTAGGCTCTGAAAATGCTTGCGTTACTGTGCCCAGCTAGCGCAAGCTTCTCGTATCTCGTATCTCGTATCTCGTATCTCGTATCTCGTATCTCGTATCTCGTATTTCTATAGCGCTTTTTGAGTGAAAAACTGTTTGTCTTCCCAGCGAAGTATCGTCAAGTCTCCCCCCCACACACACCCAGTATCAAGTCCAATCACATCTTTTCCTGAGTAACCTTCTAGCGCAGCCCAGTGTCCAAAAATAACTGTTTTATCCAGCTTTATACGTTGTGGTAGGTCAAACCAAGGCACTAGCGGCTCAATTGTAATTTCGTTTGGTGGAAGTTTACAGGCCATATCGAGACGACTATCAGTAAAACAGAATCGCATTCTAGTAAGGCTGTTGATCGCATAGCGATAGCGCTCAATCCCTTCTAAATTTTGACGCCATGAGTCAGGCGTGTTGCTGTACATTTTTTCGATAAGCCATTGCCACTGCTCGGATTTTAATAAATCAGCTATTTCCAGACTTTCAATACGCGCTCGCTCTAGATCCCATTGAGGTGAGATGCCAGCATGAGACATCACGAACTCTGGATGTTCTTGAATTAAAGGCTGTTGTCTTAACCATTCGAGCAGCTGTTCTCGGTCTTCTGCATCAAGAATGGGTTGAGTCTTGTCTTTTGCTTTAGCTGGAAATAGCCCTAAGGAAACGGCAAGTAGATGTAAGTCATGGTTGCCTAACACAACCTTAGCAGCGTTACCTAGGCTACGAATAAAGCGTAGCGTCTCCAATGATTTAGGACCACGGGCGACTAAATCACCAGCAACCCATAAGGTATCTTGCTGCTTATCAAAATTGACGGTTTTAAGCAGTAATTGAAGTTCGTCGAAGCACCCTTGGATGTCTCCGACAATATAATTTGACACAATAATTTCCTGTAGATACAGATGTACGGCTAATTAAGAATATTAGGGATCGCGAGTCTAAATGGATCCACTTCAGTTATGAAGTCGATGCCTTTGTTATCAGTCATCACATAATGACCTTGCATAACACCCACAGGAGTTTCGATGACGGTACCACTGGTGTAAGTGTATTCGTCGTTGGCTTCAATCACGGGTTGCTGGCCAACCACGCCATCACCTTCTATGGTGAGTTGTTTGCCGTTGGAGTCGGTAATTAGCCAGCGGCGAGACATGAGTTGAACCGTTGTTTTGCTGAGGTTTTTGATGGTAATAATGTAGGCGAAGACGTAGCGGTTCTTCGTTGGTTCAGATTGTTCCTCTATGTATTTAGAGTGAACCTGACATTTGATACAAGGCGTAGATATATCCATATTCGCACCTTTTGTTGTTGGTATACTTTAAAGTATTACATAAAAAACAGGCTCCTCACCGAAGTGTAGAAGCCTTTTAGAATTATTTGTCAGCGCTGTGAGTGTCGTACAACCAGTTTGCCATGTCGACAAACTGCTCGAGCGTTAAATTCTCAGGGCGCATGCCTGGATTAACACCCAACTCTTCAAGTACTTCCTTGTCGATTAGACTCTTGTAGCAGTTACGAACCGTTTTACGACGCTGGTTAAAGCCTTCACGACATACTCGGTCCAACCATTTCAGGTCTTTTGCCGGGTAAGGCAACACTTCATATGGTTGAAGGCGTACAACTGCAGAGTCTACCTTCGGTGGCGGAACGAAGGCCGTTGGTGGCACTTCTAGCACAGGTGTTACTTTACAGTAGTATTGAGCCATTACCGTAAGACGACCGTAAGCTTTAGTACCTGGGCCGGCCGCTAATCGGTTAACCACTTCTTTTTGAAGCATAAAGTGCATGTCTTGCACGTCTTTATGGAACTCAAAAAGGTGGAACATCAATGGTGTAGAAATGTTGTATGGCAAGTTACCGAAGATACGTAGCTTGTTGTTTGGCTTAACAAGTTGTTCGAAATCGAACTTCATTGCATCGCCTTCATAGATCGTTAGCTTATCAGCCAGATCGGGATGGTTGCGAAGACGTTCAGCCAGGTCTCTATCTAATTCGATAACTGTAAATTTATCGACAAGCTTACCCACTGGCTCAGTAATTGCGCCTAGACCAGGACCGATCTCTACCAAGTTTTGACCTGGTAGTGGGTTAATGCTCGATACGATGCCATCAATAATGTATGGATCGTTAAGGAAGTTTTGACCAAAACGTTTACGCGCTTTGTGCCCTAAGTGGACATCATTTCTCATTGCTTTTTCTCTACTAATTCAATGGCGTGCGTGAGCGCTGTTCTAAAGCTCCCTGTATCGGCTTGGCCTTTCCCTGCCAAGTCTAAGGCGGTACCGTGGTCGACTGATGTGCGAATAAACGGTAAGCCAAGCGTGATGTTCACTGAGCGACCAAACCCTTTGTATTTCAATACCGGGAGTACTTGGTCGTGATACATACCTAAAACAGCATCTGCATCTTGCAAATATTTTTCATTAAAGATGGTGTCTGCTGGCAATGGGCCAACTAAATTAATACCATCTTTTTGGCGAATTTTTTCTAGCGTAGGGGTGATGGTTTCTATTTCTTCACGACCCAAACAACCATCTTCACCAGCATGTGGATTCAACCCACATACGTAGATAGTTGGTTTCTCAATAGCAAATTTTTCAACCAAGTCTTTATTCAGAATTGCAATAATTTGCTCTAATCTGTCTTCGGTCACTGCTTGAGATACATAAGCTAGTGGGATGTGCGTTGTTACTAGCGCAACACGCAGCCCTTCTGTTGCCAACATCATCACCACGAGCGGTGTATTGGACTTCTCTGCAAAGAACTCGGTATGGCCGCTAAAAGCAACGCCAGCTCGGTTAATTACACCCTTGTGAACAGGGCCGGTGACAATAGCATCAAATTCATCATTCATACAGCCAATTGCTGCGGTTTCTAAAGTATTTAATACGTAATGACCGTTAGCCTCATTGAGTTGGCCAGCTACGGCAGTTTCAGCCAGTGGAACGTGTTTCACAACTAGTGTTCCGGAGCGTTGAGGTTGCTTGGGCGCAGTTGAATCGTAATCCAACAGCTCAACCTCGATCCCTAACATTTCAGCTCGCTCTGCTAGTAGGGTTTTATCGGCACAAACTACGAGCTGATGTGGCCAGCTTTCTTGGGATAAGGCGAGGGTCAAATCTGGCCCAATTCCCGCTGGTTCACCTGCCGTAATGACAAGGCGTTTAGTTGTCATCTTGGTCATCCTCAACCATTTCAACAAAGGCACTTGCTCTTACTTCTTGCAGCCAAGCACCAGCTTCTTCGTTGAACTTACGGTTAAATAGAATTTGGTAAGCTTTGTTTTTCAAAGCTGAATCGGTACGGTCTACTTCTCGACGGTCTAGCACTTCAACAATGTGCCAGCCATGCACGGTTTTAAATGGTGCGCTGATCTTACCTTCAGGTAGCGTTTCTACTTGGTGCTTAAATTCAGGTACATACAAATCCGGTGTTTGGTAGCCTAGTTCACCATCTTGCACTGCAGAGCCTGGATCTTGGCTGTATTGCTGCGCAAGTTCACCAAAGCTCGCTTCACCCGCGTTTACACGACGCGTGATTTCTTCAAGTTGCTCCTTGGCACCGTCGTCACTTAAGATGACGGTCGGTTTAATTAGGATATGACGAGCATTAACTTCCGTCACCGCTACCGTTTCCAAGCCTTTCACATCTTCAATTTTCAGAATATGGAAACCAACGCCGCTTCGGAAAGGACCGATGATGCTGCCTTTATTCTGCATTTTGATTTGGTCTGCAAAAATGGTAGGCATCTCTTCTTTACGCATCCACCCCCAGTCACCACCTTGTAGCGCTTTAGGGCCTTTTGAATAAGTATAAGCCATGGTGCTGAAATCTTTGCCTGAGTTAAGTTCCTCAACCACTTCTTTAGCTTGAGCTTCTAGCTCTTCTTTGGTTTGGTCATCATTAAAGCGAAGTTGGATGTGTCCGATTTTGTATTGAACGGTCGCGTTAGTCTCTTGCGCCAAGATATCCGCAAGGTTATCGACTTCAGCTGGAAGAATGTTGATACGACGACGCACTAAGGCGTTACGCGCTTCACTTGCCGCAATCTCTTTTCTTACTTGTTCGCGAAATGCATTGTAACTAAGGCCTTCTTCAGCAACCGATGCTGTTAATTGTTCTACAGTCTGGCTGTTGTCTTTCGCGATGCCTTCGATTGCTTGATCAAGTCGAGCATCATCAATACGAACGCCAATACGCTCTGCTTCTTGTGTTTGAATGGTATCGATGATCAGCTTTTCAAGCACTTGCTCATTGAGAACGTCTTGCGATGGTAGTGTTTGGCCGCTTTTCTTAGCATTTGCGCGCAGCGTCTTCATTGAAGCATCGATGTCGCTTTGTAAGATCACGCCTTCGTTAACGATAACTTTTACGCTGTCTAGCTCGACCGGCGCTGCGTAGCTTACTGATACAGTGCAAGCTGCTGCGATGGCAATTAATGTGCGTTTCCACAATGTCATGTGTAATCCTTTAAATTTACTGATGTTTTATCAGTAAAGAAAATTAGTTATTTAAGAAGAATGGTCGACCATAGCTTAGAGAGTTGTCAGAGCTGCTTTCACCAATAGCGCCGGAGTCAGAGCCGATATTGGTACCAAAGCCAACAATACCGAAGTTCACACTGAAGTTATTTTCATATTCAGGCGTAGTGTTTGGGTCACTAATGTTATTTGTCAAACGGTTACTATAGGTAAAGCCGATGTACCAACAATCCGATCTGTAGTTTAACCGAGCTAACCACTCGAGGTTTTCTTGTGTAGTCAAATCATAGAAATATTGAGCACTGGTATTCCATTTCGGTGAAATTTGGTAAGCGCCAAGTAAGCCTGCTTGAGAGATGCCATCTCTTGTTATTGATGATACGTCAAAATCAACCGTTTCATTTATGTATTCTTCTGTAACGTAGCGATAATTGGTTTGTATGTAACCACCACCAAAACGGTATTCAATAGTACTGTTTGCTAGCTGCATAGCCGAAGTGTCGATGTCGTATTGTACGCCACCATGGTAGAACAGGTAGTCATCGTAGTTGAAGTCCATTTCAATAGCCCAAGAAGAATAATTAGTTTTAGCATCTGATCCTTCACTGCTCAGGGTTTGCTTTGTATCTTTATCAAAATAGAATATTTGACCAAATGATATATTTAGGCGTTCTTTGTATTCGTCATCAAAGAAGCGAGAGGATGCGCCGTAACTCACTTGGTTTGCGGCTGCTATGCGATCCACGCCACTGTATTTACGGCTTCTAAAAAGACCATAGTAGTCGGTTTGTAGCAGTGTCGTATCGTAAAGGCCAATGTCACTTTGATCTTGTTCTGGTACGTAAAGGTACTGCACCTGCGGTTCGAGTGTTTGTGTATAGTTATCAACAATAGTGGTGTCGCGTTCTAGCACGATACCTGCATGGCTTCTAAATTCAGGGATCACTCGACTTACTGATTCTTCTAAGCCTTCATAATCAGAGCCCGTCCCTGTATCAACGCCATCAAGATCTTGTTGGTAATATGTACCAAGTAAGCGAGCTTCTGTTGTCCATGTTCCCCATGTATTGCCTACGGGGATTGTAATTCCAGGCTCTACATGAATACGATTCGCAGAGGGTTTGCCACTTGCGTCGGTATCAAACATTGAGACATGGCTGATCATGTCAAAGTCTAAATATTCCATCACTTCAGGAGCATAATAGTTATACTCAAGTTGCGGCATTAGGCGATAAGGTAGATTGTTGCTCGTAGTAAGGACTTGGAAATCACGGACAAGTACTGATGCATCCCAGTTTTGAGAACGATAGGTTGCTCGACCTTCTTGAAGTAACTGGCCATCTTCACGGTTACCAATGCTGCTTGAGCTAACGTCGGTAAAGTAATCGATGTCACTGACTTTTGAGTAATCTATTTCAAATAACCACGACTCTTGGAATATACCTGAGTGTTCTAGTTGTGCACCCCAACGGTCGCCTTTCTCTTCGTATTTTTTGTCGTCTGGTAAATATTCAGACTTGATGCTGCCCGAACCGAAGTCGCTCAAGTAACGGAATTTACTGTTAAGTTGTGTACCACGCTCTTGCATGTACTTGAAGGTAGTTTCCAAATCGTAGTTTGGCGCTAAGTTCCAGTAAACAGGGATTTCAGCTTCAAAGCCATCACTTGAACCGTATGAAACAGTTGGGTACAAGAAACCTGTTTTACGTGTGTCGCCGACAGGTACCGTTAAGTAGGGCAGGTAAAAGACGGGAATACTTTGGATTTCAAAACGTGGATTATAAAAGGTGGCTTGTTCTTCGTCTTGGTCGACACTGATGCTTGATGCTCTTAGGCGCCAAGCATTGTCGCCAATAGGGCAAGAGGTGATCGAACCATCTTCGATCTCATAAACCGCTTTACCTGTCTTCGATACATATACAGCATTTCCTCGGCCTGGTTCGCAAAGAAATTCGTAGTCAGTATTTTCTAGCGTCATTTCATCGGTAGTCAGATTGTTGGTTGCTCTGTCTGACACTGATTTGATTTGACCATCACTAAAGTTTACGTTGCCTTCAGCTACAACGATATTTTCTTGTTGGTGTAGGGTCACATTATCGGCAAGGATGGTCTTGTTCCCTTGCGTAACTCTTACGTCACCCGAATATATTGCCTTGTCACCATTGATAGCTTCTAAGCGATCTGACTCAACATGAGCGGGTAGCTGTGTCTCGTTTTCTGCAGCGGGCTCGATCAAGCATTGATCTATAGAGGGCATTTCCTGCACACTACTATCGGTGATTGTTTCAGCTTGAGTTGTCGACACGTATAATGCCGTACTTATAGACGCGGCTAACAAGGTGCGGGAAAAAGATTGCATGAAGTTGAACTATCCTGTGTCACTAGATGAAGGGTTGATCTAGTATCAATCCAATTAATAAAGCATTTTCCTTATGATAAAGGAAATATTAGCATTCAGCATCATCAGACAGCGTTACTCAGATAAAATTCATAGATAGAGAACACATAATGCAAATATTTGGCAAAATTTTGGGCGCTTTTTTTGGCTTTTTATTTGGGCATATCCCCGGTTTATTTTTTGGCCTGTTTTTGGGGCATCAATTTGATAAGGCTCGACGTTTAAACCAATCGGGGTTCAACAGTTCTGGTTTTGGCCGTGGACCAAGCCAAGCAGAAAGGCAAAACGAGTTCTTTAAAGCGGCTTTTGCGGTTATGGGACATGTTGCTAAAGCCAAAGGCCAGGTCACGCCAGAAGAGATTCAGCTCGCTTCTACAATGATGGAACGTATGAACCTGCATGGCGAACAACGTAAAGCGGCTCAAGATGCTTTCCGTGACGGCAAAGATAGTGACTTCCCGTTAAGCGATGTGCTTGAGCGTGTGAAAATCTCATCGGGTGGTCGTTTTGATCTTCTGCAGTTTTTTCTTGAGCTACAAGTGTCCGCAGCATTTGCTGATGGAAGCTTGCACCCGAGTGAACGTCAGGTTCTGCATAAGATAGCGCAAGGTCTTGGATTTTCTGCAGAACAGCTAGAGCGCCGCTTGCAGATGCAAGAAGCAGCATTTCGTTTTCAACAGCAAGGTGGAAGCTTTGGTGGCCATCAAGGCCATGGGCAATCATCGGGTTGGCAACAAGCTTCGCAACAAAACCAACTGGCCGATGCGTTTAAAGTTCTCGGTGTGAGTGAAAGTGCCGACGGTAAAGAGGTGAAGAAAGCTTACCGCAAGCTGATGAATGAGCATCACCCAGATAAACTGATGGCGAAGGGCTTACCTCCTGAGATGATGAATGTTGCGAAAGAGAAATCGCAAGAAATTCAGAATGCTTATGATCTGATAAAGAAAGTAAAAGGTTTTAAGTAATTGAACATAGACCGAGTCATGATATTAAATGATTCGGTTTTTTATTAAAGGGAATTATATGACGGTAACGTATCAGGATGTTCTAGAGTTTTGGTTCGATGAACTGACGCCAAAAGACTGGTTTACTGGCGGTGAAGAGATCGATACTTTGATTGAGTCTCGTTTTGCTAAACTGCACAAAGCCGCTATCCAAGGTGAGCTATTTGAATGGCGACAAAATGCACAAGGGCGCTTGGCTGAAATTATCGTGCTTGATCAGTTTTCTCGAAATATGGGTCGAAACAGTCCAGTAGCATTTTGGGCTGATCCTATGGCGTTGGTTTTAGCGCAAGAAGCGGTAGCGGGTGGTTTTGACCACCAGCTTAACGAGCAACAGAAAAGTTTCCTGTATATGCCTTACATGCACAGTGAATCTTTGTTGGTTCATGAACAAGCTGTGGAACTCTTTTCTCAAACGGGATTAGCACATAATCTGGATTTTGAGTTTAAGCACAAGGTTATCATTGAGCGGTTTGGTCGCTATCCGCACCGTAATGAAGTGTTAGGGCGAGCTTCGACTCCCGAAGAAATTGAATTCTTACAGCAACCGGGCTCAAGCTTTTAATCGTAGAAATACGGTCAAAGAATTGAGAAGAGGCTAGCGGTTAATAAAAACCTCTCGCCTCTTTTCTGTTTAGCTGCATTCATGAGCTTTAACGTTAAAACTAGTTTGCTTGGTTAAGCGACCAATCATAGTCATAACTGATTTTTTCAGTGTTCGTCACCGGCATTGTTCGATACTGGTCTAAGTGTTGAATGAGTTGTTTCTCTGTACCAAAATCCACAGCAAACCATTCGTAAATCGATGATAGTTGAAGCTTGTTGTTTTCAATTAACACGCCCTTATCACTATTTACAAAATCACTAGCAGCTTGTTCTAACAAGGCTCCAGTGTTGTCAGAGGTAAAAGCTTCAGGCTGCAAGTTAGGGCATCCCAAACTCGCACAGTTCACTGCGTAATGCGTACGTGGATCTTGCCAAATCGGTCTTAAGATTCGATGTTCAATATCATTGAGTGTTAGCGACTTCCCATTTACCTTCACTACATCATCTCCCCACGGTCCAAAACTAAACAGTCCGCCGAGCTTGGTGATGGATTTTATTGGGTAAGCATCGAGAATTAGATCGACAGTCACGGCGTTATATAGATTAACCCAGTAGGCATACTGTTCCGCTTTTGAATAGTCGAGTGGATTCAACTGTTCTAGTCTCTTGATGTACTGCTTGAGCTTTGCCTTATCTGCAGTGCTAACCGCTTGATAGCGAACTAGGGTGTTTTGCCCTTGTTTAACTAAGTAGCTATCGATAAATTGCTGCCAGTCTTGATGGGATACCCGTTCTTGATTGGTTTCATTGCTTTGGTTCCAGTATGGCCAAAGATCAGATTTAGGCGCAGACCAAGCTAAGGTTGAGAAAAGTAGGCTGACAATAAAAAGTAGTTGTTTCATGGCATTCTCCTGATGACTGACTACTAAGACCTTATGCTTTACGATTTTCTTTCATAGCTCTTCAGTTAAATAGCGGAATCGCTCTAAATAAAGGGCAGAGCTTAATAAGCACATTAAGTTAAGCTAAAAGCTCAGCCAAATAAAAAAGGTTGGCACTAGGCCAACCTTTTATATGTACACAAAACTGTGTGATGCTATTTCAGGAAGCTAGGAATCTTAGCTTCAAACTCTGAAATCTTATCTGCGTGTTGAAGCGTTAGGCCGATGTTATCTAGGCCATTCAGCAAGCAGTGACGACGGAACTCATCAATTTCAAACGAGTATTCTTTTCCATTCGCACTGACTTTCATTGCTTCTAAATCAACGTCGATTTCAGCACCTTCATTCGCTTCTACGAACTGGAAGATTTCATCAACTTCTTGTTCTGTAAGACGAACAGGAACCATCTGGTTATTGATCGAGTTACCGTAGAAAATATCGGCAAAGCTTGGCGCGATCATCACTTGAATACCGTAATCGGCAAGCGCCCAAGGTGCATGTTCACGAGATGAACCACAACCAAAGTTTTCACGCGCCAGTAGAATTGAAGCACCTTTATAGCGTGGTGCGTTCATTACAAACTCAGGATTTGGTTGTTGGCCTGCGTCATCTAGGAAGCGCCAATCGTGGAACAAGTGCTTACCAAAACCGATACGGTTCACTTTCTGTAGAAACTGCTTTGGAATGATCGCATCAGTATCGATGTTGGCCGTATCTAGAGGAACGACTAATCCGGTGTGTTGTTGAAAACCTGACATGTTAAATCCTCTAATTAAAGTTCACGAATATCGACAAAGTGACCAGCGATTGCCGCTGCGGCTGCCATTGCTGGGCTAACTAGGTGCGTACGACCATCACGGCCTTGGCGACCTTCAAAGTTACGGTTTGATGTAGAAGCACAGCGCTCTTGTGGACCTAAACGGTCATTGTTCATTGCAAGACACATAGAGCAACCCGGTAGGCGCCATTCAAAGCCTGCTTCGATGAAGATCTTATCTAGGCCTTCAGCTTCAGCTTGTGCTTTTACTTGCTCTGAACCCGGAACGATAAGCGCTTGAACATGTTTCGCTACTTGACGGCCTTTCGCTACCGCTGCTGCCGCACGCATGTCTTCGATACGAGAGTTAGTACAAGAACCAACAAACACTTTATCGACGTTGTAATCAGATAGAGATTTACCCGCTTCAAGACCCATGTAAGCCAGAGCTTTTTCAGCCGATGCCTTTTCAACAGGGTCTGCGAAGCTTTCTGGTGCTGGGATTGGTGTGTCTACTGAGATCACCTGACCTGGGTTAGTACCCCAAGTGACTTGTGGTTTGATGTCAGCCGCTTCTAGCGTTACAACAGCATCGAACTCTGCATCAGCATCGGTTTTCAATGTGTTCCAGTATTCAATTGCTGCTTCTAAGTCTTCGCCTTGTGGAGAGAACTTACGACCTTTGATGTATTCGTATGTTGTTGCATCTGGAGCAATTAGACCCGCTTTAGCGCCAAGCTCGATCGCCATGTTACATACCGTCATACGACCTTCCATTGTAAGGTCGGTAATCGCCTCACCACAGAATTCAACCACGTAGCCTGTACCACCAGCCGCCGTTGTCTTGCCGATGATCGCCAGTACGATATCTTTTGCTGTAATACCTTCCGCTACTTGACCTTTGACTTCAATCTTCATGGTTTTAGCGCGAGCTTGTTTTATCGTTTGCGTTGCTAGAACGTGCTCAACTTCAGAAGTACCGATACCGAATGCAAGAGAACCAAATGCACCGTGTGTAGCCGTGTGTGAGTCACCACATACGATGGTCATGCCCGGTAGCGTAATACCTAGCTCAGGGCCCATTACGTGCACAATACCTTGGTATTTGTGGTTTAGGTCGTAAAGCGTGACACCAAACTCTTCACAGTTCTTCGATAGCGTTTCCATTTGGATACGAGCCATCTCGCCAGAAGCGTTGATGTCTTTCGTTTGTGTCGATACGTTGTGGTCCATGGTCGCAAAAGTTTTACCTACTTGGCGAACTTTACGACCTTTTTCACGCAGGCCATCAAAGGCTTGTGGCGACGTTACTTCGTGGACTAAGTGGCGATCGATATAAAGGATTGGCGTTTCGCCTTTCGCTGCAACTGCAACGTGAGCGTCATAAACTTTTTCGTATAAGGTTTTTGCTTGCTGGTTTGTCGACATAGCTTTTCTTCCTTGGGAGCATCAGTCCCAGTGTTTGTTTCGAGCCAAGTCATGTGGTTTACGCTGACTTGGCTTGATATTATTTTTATGTACTTACTTATTTTTCGAGTAGCCGCTTATGAAGCTAAGATGTACTCAGCGATCTTGTCACCCATTTCAGAGGTAGTCAGCGCTTGGTTTTTGCCTGCAAGGTCAGCGGTTAGTTCGCCTGCAGAAAGTGCTTTAGATACCGCTGTTTCGATATCTTGAGCTGCGGCTTCTTCGCCTAGGCTGTAACGAAGCATTAGCGCTGCAGAAAGAATTTGCGCTACTGGGTTCGCGATGTTCTTGCCTGCGATATCTGGAGCGCTGCCACCTGCAGGTTCGTATAGGCCGAAGTTACTTTCGTTCAAGCTTGCAGAAGGAAGCATACCCATAGAACCCGTGATCATTGCGCACTCATCAGAGATGATGTCACCGAAGATGTTTGAACATAGCATTACATCAAACTGAGACGGATCTTTGATTAACTGCATGGTCGCGTTGTCGATGTACATGTGGTTTAGCGTGACATCTGGGTAGTCTTTCGAGATTTCTTCAACCACTTCACGCCATAAGATAGAGCTCTGAAGAACGTTTGCTTTATCGATTGAGTAAACGTTTTTGTTGCGTAGACGAGCAGATTCAAAAGCAATCTTCGCAATACGTTCGATTTCGTAACGGTGGTAAACCTCAGTATCAAAGGCTTTCTCTGTTGCGCCTTCTCCTTCACGACCTTTAGGTTGGCCGAAGTAGATGCCGCCAGTTAATTCACGAACAACAACGATGTCGAAACCATTACCTGAGATGTCAGCACGCAAAGGAGAGAACGACTCTAACCCCTTGTGGATTTGCGCAGGACGTAGGTTACAGAACAGTTGGAAGTGCTTACGTAGAGGAAGTAGGGCACCACGTTCTGGTTGATCGTTTGGTGGAAGGTGTTCCCACTTAGGACCGCCAACCGAGCCGAAAAGTACCGCGTCAGATTCTTCACAACCCGTTACTGTCGCTTCTGGAAGTGGACAGCCGTGATTATCAATTGCGATACCACCAACATCATACTCTTCGCGAGAAAAGCTAATCGCGTGCTTCTTTTCAATCGCGTCTAGCACTTTATGTGCTTGTTGCATTACTTCTGGGCCAATGCCATCACCAGGTAGTACGGCAATCTTGTATGATTTATCAGTCATGTTAATCCTTTAATTCTTGTTACTGAGCTAGTTGGCTCGTTTTAAATTTTGTCCCTAAAGCCAACAACAGCGGCTCTAGGGCTCTGTTATTGGGTGCTTAAACTGTCGCGATTCTTTGCTGCTTCATTTCAGCGATGGTGTCTGCACGTTGAATGCTATTGATAACGTGCAATAGCGCTTGACCAGAAGCTTCAACGATATCCGTTGAAACGCCCGTACCGTGGTACTTACGGCCTTTATAGTTCGCAATAATATCGGCTTGACCTAAGCCATCTTCGCCTTCGCCTTTCGCGGTCAGGTCGAATTTATCCAATGCAATTTCGTAACCCGTTAAGCGGTAGATACATTGGTATAAAGCATCTACAGGGCCGTTACCGACAGCCGCTTCGCATTTCTCTTCATCGCCACATTGTAGCTTGATGCTGGTGGTAGACATAACACTACCAGATTGTACGCTTAGGTAGTTAAGTTTATAGAAGTCATCTTCGTCGCGTAGGTTCGCGAAATGCATTAATGCTTCTAAGTCGTAATCGAATACTTGGCCTTTACGGTCAGCCAGCTTCAAGAAGTCTTCGTACAATGAATCTAGGTTGTATTCGTTGTCTTTGTAGCCCATCGCGTCCATGTGGCTCTTAACAGCCGCTCGGCCACTACGGCTTGTTAGGTTCAATGCCTTGTTCTTCAAACCGATAGACTCAGGCGTCATGATCTCGTAAGTGTTCTTGTTCTTAAGCATGCCATCTTGGTGAATACCTGAAGAGTGGCTGAATGCGTTAGCACCGACGATTGCCTTGTTGTCTTGAATTGGCATGTGGCAAAGCTGGCTAACCAACTTACTGGTACGGTGAATCTCTTTATGATCCAAGCCGGTGTGAACCCCCAAAAGCTCTTGACGAGTTTTGATGATCATTGCGATTTCTTCTAAAGAACAGTTACCTGCACGTTCGCCAATACCATTGATTGTGCCTTCAATTTGACGAGCGCCCGCTTGCACAGCAGCAATTGAGTTTGCAACCGACATACCTAAGTCATCGTGACAGTGAACAGAGATGATGGCTTTATCAATATTTGGTACGCGATTGAATAGCATTTGGATAATGCCACCAAACTCGTTTGGAACGGTGTAACCTACCGTGTCTGGAATATTGATGGTTTTAGCACCTGCGTTAATCGCGGCTTCAACCATACGACATAGGTTGTCGATAGGGGTACGACCGGCATCTTCACAAGAGAATTCAACATCATCGGTGTAGTTACGAGCGTGCTTGACGGCTTTCACTGCCATCTCGACAACATCGTCGTAGCTGCGGCGTAATTTGTCTTGTACGTGAACCGTCGATGTAGAGATGAAGGTATGAATACGGAACTGCTCAGCAACTTTAAGCGCTTCTGCAGCGGCGTCGATATCTTTCGCTACGGCACGAGAAAGTGCACAAATACGGCTGTCTTTGATGTGTTTAGCGATGGTTTGTACAGACTCAAAATCACCTGGCGAAGAGATAGGGAAGCCAGCTTCGATAACATCGACACCCAGTCTCTCAAGAGCATAAGCGATCTGTAACTTCTCTTTTACCGTAAGGCTTGCAGCCAATGCTTGCTCGCCGTCACGTAAGGTAGTATCAAAAATTATTACTTGATCGTTCATGGGTGCTTCCTTATATCGATAATGAATCGATTGCTATCCAAATTATTATTAAGAATGATGTTCTTTTAAAAGTGCCAGTTACAAAAAAACCCGCTCAGTGCGGGTTTTAATATTTGTGTAGTTCTTGACCCACAACTTACCCGCGCGATTGGTTCACGATAAGGAGAAGTTTCAGCAGTAGAGAAGAAGAAAAAATCATTACACAAATATCCGTAAATAAACTGTTAACACCATATTTACCGTAATTTATTCTGAGCGTCAAACAAGAAAATCCAATATCAGCGTACATTGGCAGTGTTTTGGTTTGGTTTGTGCTGTTTTTTGTTCTGTGGTTGGATAAATCGACTGATTGGTGGTTTTGTATTGGCGGGTTAGTTTATCGTTTGGTCGATGTGTAGGTTAAAACTTTGTAGTAAATCTTTTTGATGGAACGATTCACCAAAAAAATTACAAGCGTGACCCAATTAATTAATCACTTGATTAAATAGTGAGTAATTAATCTTCTACTGTTACGCCTGTTTATCTCTATAATTAATCGGATGATTAATTATAGAGATGGATTTTTGCCATGACGGCACGAAAAGCGGGGCGACCTCAACAGAACTTAGATGTTCGACAGTTATTGATTGAGCATGCTCGCGATCTGTTTGTTGTTCAGCCATACGACAAGGTCTCGACACGCCTGATCGCCGAGCGTGCGGGTGTGAACATTGCGATGATCCGTTATTACTTTGGCAGTAAGGCTGGGTTATTTGAGGCGATGCTACGTGAAACCCTACGACCGATGCAGCTACAAATGCAGAAGTTAGTTGAAGAGAGCAGTCATGAAAACTTTCTCGATTTAATGCGGACTTACTACAAAGAGATGGTCAAGGTGCCCAAGTTTCCTCGCTTGATTGCCCAAGTGATGAATATGCCTCCCTCGGAAGTGCAAAGAGAGTTGCTCGAAAAGGTTTTCCTCGATGTGGCGAAGCCAGCCCAAGATGTCATTTTTGAAAAGTTGGTGGCACAAGGTGTCTTGAGAAAAGAGATGGATCCCAAGCTCTGTCGCGTGTCGTATATAAGCTTGATGGTATTTCCATTCATTGCACCGCCCCCTCTATTAGCAATCCATGGTATTGAGATTAATGAAGAATTTCTTAACCGTTTAATCGAACACAACATTCAATTGATGACAGAAGGCTTTATAAACACGCCTAGCCCTTCTTCCGTGCAGGACCAAAGATAATGAAAATAAATAAAAAACTACTCTTCTTCCCGGCACTTGCGGTTGGTGTCATTGGCCTTGTGGTTGCGATTAACTTGAAGCCGGATCTTCCAACCAAGCCTGCGGGTGATAGAGCTCGCTTAGTTGACACAGTAAGCCTAGAGCAACAACTGATAGCACCGTTAGCGGTTGGTTTTGGCAAAGTGGTGCCGAAAGTCGAATGGAAAGCGATTGCCGAGGTGACAGGACAGATCGTTTATCGTCATCCGGATCTTGAGAAAGGTCAGGTGATCCCTGCGGGAACGGTCGTGCTCAAGGTTGATCCATTGGATTACGAATTGAAACTGATACAAGCAGAGGCCGATCTAAAATCAAGCCAAACCTCATTAGCGAAATTGAATCAAGAAGAAGACAACCTGAATCAGACTCTTAAGATCGAAAAGAATCGCTTAGTGATCAGCAACAAAGAGCTACAACGTAAACAAGATCTGCGTAAGAAAGGGCTGACTTCTCAATCGGATGTCGACCTGCAACAGCAAAGTGCACTGTCTCAACAGAAGCTAGTGTTGGATATCGCGAACCAAATCGCTTTAATGCCTGATGAAAAACGTGTTGCGGAAGCGGTGATTAAGGTCAACGTGTCTAAAGTGAAAGAGGCGCAGCGCTCTCTCGATAAGACCACCATCATTTTGCCAAGAGCGATGCGAATTGCTCAGGTTGATATCGAACAAAACCAAGTGGTTAACCTTCAGCAAGAGATGTTTGTTGCCCACGGAATTAATGTCATGGAAGTGGAGGCGCAACTTTCTATTCACGATATGCAAACTTTAGCCTCGAGCTTTAATCAATTCCCTCGCGATGCTGCAGGGATTCCTAATCCTTATGAAGCGCCAATCAAAGCGACGATTCAACTTAACAGCGGCAACCTGAACCTGAGTTGGCCTGCGAAGGTGGCAAGAATCAGTGAGACGGTTGATGAAAACCAAGCGACAGCCGGAATTATTCTCGAGATCGCTCAAGACTATTCACAACTGCAGCCAAGCAATGCGACCCCTTTGGTTAACGGTATGTTTGTAAAAGCTGAGATTGAGGGTGTAGCCAATCTGAGTTGGGTGGTTCCTGAGCGAGCATTGCACGGTGACAAGGTTTATCTAATGGATGACAATCAGCGTTTGCAAGTGGTCAATGTTGAAGTGCTTTATCGCAGAGACAATCAAGTGGTTGTGAGTGGCGAGCTACAAACTGGAGATAAACTGGTTCTCAATGATGTTCTGCCAGCAATTGAAGGCATGTTACTGAAAGAGTCGAACTCTGAAGAGGCCAAGCTTGAATCGGATACTCAGGAGAGTGCGTCATGATCAAGTTCTTTTCTAGGCACCCAACAGCGGCAAACTTGTTGATGCTTGGGTTATTGATCATGGGTATAAGCTCATTATCAACCATCAAGCGTGAAACCTTCCCCGCTTATGATCCGCCTTACATTATGGCTGCCATCGTTTATCCCGGTGCATCACCACAAGAAGTGGAAGAAAGCTTGTGTGTACGAATGGAAGATGCCGTCGATGGCCTAGCTAACATTGAAGAGACTCAGTGTGAAGCCATCGAAGGTAGCGCACGTCTAATCCTGAAGTTGAATGAGAAAGCGGATATCGGTCGAATGCTGGTGGATGTGCAAACTCAAATCAACTCGATCAATGATTTCCCAACTGAGATTGAATCGCCTGTTGTTCAAGAACTGGATTGGAATGAACCGGTTGTTGATATCGCCATCACAGCAGAAACATCGTGGCCGGAGCTTAAGGCCTACGCTGAAGACCTCAAGCGTATCATGAAGCTTGATTATGATGTTTCACTGGTTGAGGTGAGCGGCTTCTCTGATCATCAATACCGCGTTGAACTGGATACTCAAGCGATTCGCCAGCTGGGTTTGAGTGTCGGTGATATCGCAGACCAGATTGGCCGTCAGAATGTAAAACTGCCAAGCGGTAACGTTGAAACACCAGACAAGAATTTTTTGATTCGTTTTGATGAAAGACGAATTACACCGGTTGAGCTTGAAAGTATCGTGGTTGGATCTGCGCCCAATGGCTCTGTGATCCGTTTGAGGGACATTGCAAAAATAACCGACCGCTTTGAGCTTGATGAACAGAAGGTGTTGTTTGATGGCAAGCCATCAGCTCTGTTGAAAATCAGTAAGAATAAAGAAGATGATGCGTTACGAATCAAAGAGAACGTAACACGATTCGTTGAAGATCAAAGCGCGATTGCTCCTGATGGCGTGACACTACAAATGACCAACGATCTCTCGTCGGTACTTTGGGATCGCCTTACCATGATGGTTCGCAATGGCTGGCAAGGTATTGTGCTGGTATTTGCCACCATGTGGTTGTTCTTCAGTTTGCGTTATTCATTCTGGGTAGCTGCTGGCCTGCCGGTAGCCTTCCTTGGTGGTTTGTTCTTGATGGCTAACCTTGGTTTATCGATTAACATCATGTCATTGGTTGGCTTGCTAATGGCGATTGGTATCATGATGGATGACGCCATCGTGATTGCTGAATCGATAGCGTCCCATTTAGATCGGGGGCAAAACGTTGATGATGCGGTGTACAACGGCGTTAAGAAAGTGCTTCCCGGAGTGTTATCTTCTTTCTTAACTACGGTGTGTATTTTCGGTAGCTTGCTGTTTCTCGATGGAGAGATGGGCGCGGTGCTTAAGGCTGTTCCTCAAGTATTGATATTAGTGCTGTCGTTGAGCTTGATTGAAGCCTTCCTGATTTTGCCTAATCACTTGTCTCATTCATTACACAAAGAAAAGAATGACAAGCCAGCGCTGCGCTTCAAAGTTGTGTTGTTAGAGAAGTTTGAGAACTTTCGTAATACCACTTTGATGAACATGGTTGAGAAAGTGGTGACATTCCGCTATGCCTTTATGGGCGGAGTAATGACACTGTTGTTACTTTCTATTGCCTTGATTGCAGGCGGTGCCGTTAAGTTTCAACCTTTCCCTGAATTGGATGGTGATATTGCCGAAGCGCGTATTATTCTTCCACCAGGCGCATCATTGTCTCAAACCGAGAGAGTCGTCGACAAAATTGTCGCGTCTGCTGAGCGTTTGAATGAGCAATGGAGCGAAGAGGTTGAGGACGGTAATAAATTGGTTGAGCATATCACCAGCCAATTCAATGCCAACGCAGACGCCAATGAATCAGGCCCTCACTTAGCCACTGTGCGTTTAGACTTACGCGGTGCAGAGAGCCGTAACACGGTTATCGATGATTTTATTGATGCATGGCGGGAAGACATCGGCGATTTGGCTGATCCTATCTCGTTAGTCTTTAAACAACCCACGATGGGGCCGGGTGGCCGTGCTATCGAGATCCGTGCCAAGCATGATGATCTGGCTGAATTGAAGTCTGCTTCTCTGGAGATTCAGGAATACCTCAATCAGTTTGACGGGGTGCATGGTGTGCTTGATGACATGCGCATGGGTAAAGAAGAGATCTTAGTCAAGCTACGCCCTGGAGCCGAAACCTACAATGTGAATGGGCAGATGATAGCGTCCCAATTACGAGCGGCTTTCTTTGGGCAAACTGCGGATGAGATTCAAATCGGTGTTGAGAACATCTCGATCGAAGTGCGCCTTGATAAAGAACAAGCGGGCGACATACAGCAGCTGGCTAACTTCCCGATCATTACCGCAGATGGCAGTCAGATCCCGCTAGCAACATTGGCGACATTAGATTTCCAACGTAACTATGTGCGAATCCAGCGCATCGATGGCTTAAGAACCATCAGTATCTTTGGTGATATTGATAATAAGAAGGCGAGCTCGTCAGCAATTTTGGCTCAGTTCCAAAAAGATGAAGCAGCCAAACTTATTCAGAAGTACCCGGGCTTACGCTTTGATTTCGAAGGGGAAGCTAAAGATGCGGCTAAGACTGGAGCTTCGATGGGTAAAGGGTTCTTGCTTGGGTTATTCGGCGTGTTTGCGATTCTTAGCTATCAGTTCAGAAGCTATTTAGAGCCTGTGGTCGTGATGCTAGCCATTCCACTCGCCTTTATTGGAGTGGTCGTTGGGCACTGGATACTTGGGCACTCTTTGAGTATGCCAAGCATGATGGGCTTTGTATCGCTTGCCGGGATTGTGGTTAATGATTCCATCTTGTTAGTCCAGTACATTCGTCACCATGTCGATGAGGGAGATAGCGTGCATGACTCGGTGGTGAAAGCCAGTCGCGAGCGTTTCCGAGCGGTATTTTTGACCTCAATGACGACAGCTGCAGGTTTGCTACCGCTGTTGACGGAAACCAGCTTACAGGCTCAGGTTATCCAGCCTCTGGTTATTTCGATTGTGTTCGGCATATTTGCCTCGACCTTACTGGTGCTGTTTATGATCCCTGCGGCCTACGCGATACTGGCGGACTTTGGTTTAGTGAAAAAGCATGAGCCATTAGCGCTATAACTTTTAGTGCTATAACCTTTAGCGCTATTATCATTAGCGAACGCTATAACCATTAACACGATAGAAGTAGCGTTTGCTTATATAAAGAAGTAAAAACATAGAAGAATAAAGCGGCCTTGGGTCGCTTTATTTTTATCAGCAGTTTCTAGGCTCCCCATCAGCTTGCTAGCGAAAGCGGTCAATTCGCCTCAAAATTCATTTTAGTTCATTCAAAACGTCACTTAACTGTCATTTCAGGGGCATAACTTGAGCCTTAACTGAATAAGGATTGTTAAGGAGATTGTATGCGTACTATCGAACCTATTGTCCGCTGGGATGTGGCATTTTCTGTTTTCTGTTTAAAGAGCCGTTATAACGGACAACAGGCGACACTCAGTAAGGCGGTGTCTCATACTGGAGATGGACACCTTTACGTTTTGATTGCTTTGGTTGCACTACTGGCTGACAGTTACACCGGTCGAGATTTTCTATTGGTGGGCTTAACTGCCTTTGCAATCGAGTTACCTATTTACTGGTTTGCCAAAAATACCCTCAAGCGTCGCAGACCCGCTGAATTCTCTTCATTGCTTTACTCCCATATTGTGCCATCTGATAAATACAGCCTGCCTTCTGGGCATTCCGCTGCAGCTTTTGTTATGGCGACTCTAATCGGACATTTCTATCCGAGTTTATATCTCTTTAGCCTGATTTGGGCGGCAGCGATTGCTGGCTCTCGAATCCTACTTGGTGTGCACTTTTTAACGGACGTACTGATTGGCGCAGCCTTGGGCATCGCTTGTACTAGCCTTGCTATCAGCTTCATCCTGTAATCATTTTGTTGGCAACAATCACTGCCGAGCTTAAGTGGCAAACATAAAGGAACATGCATGAAAATTTTATATGGCGTACAAGGCACAGGGAATGGGCACATTGCTCGAGCGAGGGCAATGGCTGTGGCTTTTCGTCAGCAAAATATCGATGTCGACTTTCTGTTCTCTGGGCGAGACGAGAGCAAGTACTTCTCGATGGAAGCGTTTGGTAACTATCAGACCCGCAGCGGCTTAACCTTTTACAGCGAGCAGGGGCAGGTTAAATACGGCAAGACATTCATCAAGAACAACATCTGGCGATTTCTCAGTGAGATTAATCAGATCGATTTGACACCTTATGACTTAGTGCTGAATGACTTTGAACCTGTGACTGCATGGGCGGCTAAGAGACAAGGTGTGCCATGCATTGGCATAAGCCACCAGAATGCGTTCCGCTATGATGTACCCAAAGAAGGGGGCAACTGGATTGAACATTCGGTGATTCAACATTTCGCCCCAACTGAGCACTCGATTGGTTTGCATTGGTATCACTTTGAACAACCGATACTGCCGCCTATCGTTCACACGCTGCATGGTGATCAACAAACCAAAACAGCACAAGACTTTACGTTGGTCTATTTGCCGTTTGAGGATCTTGAGTCGATCTCAGAGCTGTTGATGAAGTTCATTTCGCACAACTTTGTCTGTTATCACCCGAATGTCATTGAGCACAGTCGAGTCGAAAATATTGAGTTCAAACCACTGAGTCATGCCGGTTTCCAATTCGACCTCAATCAATGCTCTGGTGTAGTGGCCAATGGCGGCTTTGAATTGCCATCTGAAGCCCTAACCTTGGGTAAGAAATTGCTTCTCAAACCACTTGAGGGGCAGTTCGAACAACAGAGTAATGTTGCGACGCTTGAAGCGCTCGGGTTAGCTCAAACTATGAGCTTTTTAGACGCGGCTACCTTGCGTGGTTGGCTCGGTGAAAAGCAGGCTGAAGTGGTCACTTATCCCGACGTGGCAAGTGCACTTGTTGAGTGGGTGTTAGCGGGCAATTGGTCCAACCAAGATGACTTAAGAAAGCAACTTTGGGACAAGGTAGATTTTCCTAGTTATGCATCGCTCACTTAACTCATAAGTGTTGTTTCTGAATCAACCAGTCAAACAATTCATGGGTTCAATAAATTGTAACAAATGTAACCAAACGATAGAACAGCTAAATAAGTCGAAATGAAACTCATAAGTGATGCATTTTATGTTTTTTTATAACTCTATAAATAATTGATTTTTAGATGTTATTTAATCATTAAGGTAAAATAAAATTATTCTTTATCAATCTTGTTGGTAGCTCGAGATTTATTGGTTAATAGTAATGGTAATCCGAAAAACATCGGTCTGATAAATATAAGAATTAGTGGTTATCTATTCCTATACCATTACCAATTTAACGCTGTCGAACCGACAAGAGGCAACTTGAATGTTAGAGAAAAAAGACGCAATGAGTGCTATTGCAAGCTACAGAATGGAAAGCACACTTCGTGGAGTCGACTTAAATCTTTTGACTGTATTTGATGCAGTTATGCAAGAGCAAAACATTACACGTGCAGCTCATAATCTGGGTATGTCTCAGCCTGCTGTAAGTAACGCTGTTGCTCGTCTAAAAGTAATGTTTAACGACGAACTATTCATGCGTCAAGGTCGTGGTATTCAGCCGACTCAACGTGCTCGTCAGTTGTTTGGTCCAATCCGCCAAGCACTGCAGTTAGTTCGCAATGAACTGCCAAGTTCTGTGTTCTCTCCAGAGTCGTCTTCTCGTCTGTTCAAACTTGCGATTTGTAGCCCTTGTGACATGCGTTTTGCACCTAAGATCATGTCGACAATCAACGACCAAGCACCGAGCGTTAAACTGCACATGGATGCAGAATTCGATCGTCAACTTTCTGAGCGTATGCGCTACCAAGAAATCGACTTCGTTATTGATTACGCTCGTTTTGATGAGCAGGGCTTTTCAAGCACTGAGATCTTCCAAGACGAATTAGTTGTTGTTGCTTCTGCTTCTCACCCACGTATCAACGGTGAAGTTTCAGCGGCAGAGTTGCTTAACGAAAAGCACGCAAAACTGTCTCGCATCCATGGTCAACGCAGCTTCTCAGAGCAAGCTTACCGTGACCTAGATTGCACACCTTTCTACGAAGGTACGAGCTTAAGCAACGTACTTTACGTTGTTGGTCAATCTGAGCTTGTGACGATTGCACCTCGTTGGATGGTTGAGCATGCCGCGAACAAAGATCAGCTTCAGATTCTAGATTTCCCATTCGATAATGCGGCAATTTCTGGCTTCCTAAGCTGGCACGAATCAAGTGAAAAGGATAAAGGACACATTTGGTTACGAGATCAGTTAATGATGATCTGTGGCGAAGTCGTGGCGCTTAACTAAGCACTAATCCCTATGATTTGTAAGCCCTAAGCTGGGAGTCTGGCTTGGGGCTTTTTTGTACCTGCTATTTTTGTTGATAGAAAACTTAGCGTGAGACGTACTATTACTTATAACTTTGAGCTTCATCAGTTGCCTTTTCCATGATCAGAGGTACACTTGTGCGCTCAAAAAAGCTTACAGGTGTAAGCCAAAGGTAAAGAGATGGCCAATTTAGATTTTCATATCGTAAAAAGACTTCGTGACCAAATTGCCCAAGGCGGCAACCGTACAGCTTTGAAGCATAAAGTCGACAATGTATGGCAAGGTATTAGCTGGGAACAGTTTGGACAACAAATCGATACGCTTTCATTAGCACTGTTGGCTCACGGACTGAGAGTTCAGGATAAGATCGGTATCTTTTCGAACAATATGCCTCAGTGGACTGTGGCAGATTTTGCATCTTTACAAGCGCGTCTTGTAACGGTACCAATCTACCCAACCAACACAGCAGCGCAGTCTTCTTACATTATCCAAAATGCAGATGTGAAGATCTTATTCGTTGGCGAGCAAGCTCAATTTGATGCGGCGGTTAGCCTTTTTGAAGAGTGTGAACAGCTAGAAGTTGTTGTGGCGATGTCTGATGATATCGATCTGCAAGGACACCGCTTTGCTGTCTCTTGGAAAGAGTTCATGGCTCGTGGTGTTGAAGATCAGCAAGCTGAACTTGATGTTCGTCTTGCGGATGCTTGTATGGATGACTTACTGACGCTTATCTATACCTCTGGTACAACAGGCCAGCCAAAAGGTGTAATGCTTGATTACACGAACGTTGGCTATCAACTAAAAGGCCATGATGAGCGCCTTAGCTTAAGTAAAGACGACGTCTCATTGTGTTTCTTACCTTTATCACATGTATTTGAGCGTGCTTGGACTTTCTATGTCCTTTATAAAGGCGCAACCAACTGTTACTTGCAAGATACAATGCAAGTGCGTGATGCACTGAGTGATGTTAAGCCAACGGTTATGTCTGCAGTTCCTCGTTTCTACGAGAAGATATTCTCAGCGATTCACGAGAAAGTATCTAAAGCACCGTTTATCCGTAAAGTCCTCTTTACTTGGGCCGTGAACATGGGAGCGAAGCTTTCTGTTTGTCACCAAGAAGGTCGCACACCATCATTCATGCTGAAGAAGAGCCATGCGCTTGCCGATAAGCTTGTGTTATCTAAACTGCGAGCTCTGTTAGGCGGTAACATCAACTTCATGCCATGTGGTGGTGCGAAGCTTGATGAAACCATTGGTCGCTTCTTCCACGCGATTGGTATCAACGTAAAACTTGGCTACGGCATGACAGAAACCACGGCAACAGTATCGTGCTGGGATGACCGTTGTTTTAACCCTGATTCAATTGGTATGTCGATGCCGGGCGCTGAAGTGAAAATTGGTGCTAAGGATGAAATTCTTGTTCGTGGTCCAATGGTGATGCGTGGCTACTACAAGATGCCAGAAGAGACCGCTAAGACGTTTGACGAGCACGGTTTCCTAAAGACTGGTGATGCGGGACATTTTGATGAAAATGGTAACCTGTTCATTACTGATCGTATTAAAGAATTGATGAAGACCTCTGGCGGTAAGTACATTGCACCGCAAGTGGTTGAAGGCGCGATTGGTAAAGATCACTTTATCGAACAGATTGCCGTTATCGCTGATACGCGCAAATTCGTTTCTGCGCTGATCGTTCCTTGTTATGACTCTCTAGAAGAGTATGCCAAAGAGCTGAATATCAAGTATCACGACCGTGTTGAGCTTGTTAAACATCACCAGATTGTCGAGATGCTAGAGAAGCGTGTGAATGACTTACAGCAAGAGCTAGCTAAGTTTGAGCAAGTGAAGAAATTCAAGTTGCTGCCAAAAGCATTTTCTATGGATGATGGCGAACTGACACCTACTCAAAAATTGCGTCGTAAAGTTATCAACGATAAGTATCAAGACGAAATCGAAGAAATGTACAATGAAAAGCCTAAAGATAAGTAGTTTTCTGCTTAGATAAATTTTCAATTGTTTAAAAATCCCCCTACGAATGTGATTGCATTTTTAGGGGGATTTTTTGTGTCTGCTGACACAGCACAATGTGCGAAAGCGCACACCAATAAGGGCGTAATTAATCGATAAATCGTGATTCATTTGAATATTAAACTCTTTTTTTTAGGTGTTAATTGGTTTTTAAATCTAACTATTGGGTTTGGTTTGGGTTTTATTTAATGCTTTCAGCTAATAGTTGGTTTTTTGACGTAATTATCGGATAACAGGTGTTAGACCAGATGATAATAAAGCGTTAAAGTTGTTTCGCATTACTGTTTGTTGTTATCACGACAGACAGCCATAGCCGAAAAAGTGGAAGTATTTCGAATTAGGCTACGAATAAGCCCTAGACTATGAAAAACCAGCCCAACATGTTCACCAAATATGGTTGGAAACTGGTGAGGAGAGCAATATGACAACAAAACCTGAAACAGCCATGTTATCCGGCGCTGAGATGGTGGTGCAGTCTCTAATTGAAGAGGGTGTAGAACAAATCTTTGGTTACCCAGGTGGTTCTGTACTTGATATCTATGATGCGCTGCATGCTAAAACTGCTGAAATTAAACACGTATTAGTACGACACGAACAAGCCGCTACCCACATGGCAGATGGCTATACTCGTTCTACCGGTAAGCCGGGCGTAGTACTTGTGTGTTCTGGTCCGGGTGCGACCAATACCGTTACTGGTATTGCCACCGCCTACATGGACTCAATTCCAATGATAGTTATTTCTGGTAACGTACCAAATAGCTTAATTGGTAATGACGCCTTCCAAGAGTGTGACATCGTGGGTGTATCCCGTCCGATCGTTAAACACAGCTTCCTCGTTAAGAAAGCGGAAGATATCCCTGAAGTCGTTAAAAAAGCATTCTATATTTCAACGACAGGACGTCCTGGTCCTGTGGTTATTGATCTGCCAAAAGACATCTTAAACCCACAAATCAAGCTTCCTTATGAATACCCAGAAACGATCAAAATGCGTTCATATAACCCAACGGTTACGGGTCATAAAGGTCAGATCAAAAAGGCGCTAAAAGCCCTTCTTGAAGCGAAGAAACCGGTACTTTATGTCGGTGGTGGTGCGGTTATTTCTGAGGCAGATAAGCCGCTGTTAAAATTAGCAGAGGCACTGAATTTACCCGTGGTAAGCACCCTAATGGGGCTTGGCGCTTTCCCTGGTACCCATAAGAACTCTTTGGGTATGTTGGGCATGCATGGTTTGTATGAAGCCAATATGGCGATGCACAATGCGGACTTGATCTTTGGTATTGGCGTACGTTTCGATGATCGAACCACCAATAACCTAGATAAGTACTGCCCTGATGCGAAGATCATGCACATTGATATCGACCCATCTTCTATCTCTAAAAACGTAAAAGTGGATCTACCGATTGTAGGTTCAGCGGAAAAAGTACTAGAGAGCATGGTTAACCTGCTTATTGAGCAAGGTGGAACTAACGATGCAGACGCGATGGAAAGCTGGTGGAGTGAAATTAAACAGTGGCAAGAGCGTGACTGCTTAGCGTATGACAAAACGTCTGGTCGTATTAAGCCACAACAAGTTATTGAAACACTTCATAAAGTAACCAATGGCGATGCCTATGTTGCTTCTGATGTAGGTCAACACCAAATGTTTGCTGCTTTGTACTACCCGTTTGACAAGCCACGCCGTTGGATTAACTCTGGTGGTCTAGGCACGATGGGCTTTGGCCTACCTGCTGGTATGGGCGTTAAGTTTGCGAAACCTGATGAAGAAGTTGTGATTGTTACTGGTGACGGCAGTATTCAAATGAATATCCAAGAGCTGTCGACTGCGCTGCAATACAATATTCCCGTTAAGATTATTAACCTTAACAACCGTTTCTTAGGCATGGTAAAACAGTGGCAAGACATTGTTTATCAAGGTCGTTACTCTAATTCATATATGGACTCTGTTCCTGATTTTGCTGCGATTGCTGAGGCTTATGGCCACGTTGGCATGCGTATTTCATCTCCGGATGAACTGGAATCAGGTTTGGAAAAAGCACTGGCGATGAAAGACCGTTTGGTATTTGTCGATATCAGTGTGGATGACACCGAGCACGTATACCCAATGCAGATCAAAGGCGAGGGTATGGATAACATGTGGCTAAGCAAAACGGAGAGAACATAGTATGAGACACATCCTTTCACTATTAATGGAAAACCAACCAGGTGCACTTTCGCGAGTGGTTGGCTTGTTTTCTCAGCGTGGCTACAACATTGAGTCTTTGAATGTATCTCCTACGGATGATCCAACGCTTTCTCGTCTGAATGTCACCACTAACTCGAGCGAAATGCAGCTTGAGCAGATCCAAAAACAGCTACACAAGTTAATCGACGTACTCAAGGTACAAGAAGTGTCTGAGCTTGAGCATATCGAGCGTGAACTATTGATGGTAAAAGTACGCGCTAGCGGCTTTGCTCGCGCCGAAGTGAAGCGCACCGCGGATATCTTCCGTGGCCAAATCGTTGATGTAACGGCTTCGCAATATACGGTTCAAATGGCCGGCACTAGCGAGAAGCTGGATGCTTTCATTCAGGCATTGTCTGAAGTAACGGAAGTACTTGAAGTGGCTCGAAGTGGGGTTGTTGGCATCGCACGTGGTGAACGAGCGTTGAAAGCCTAAACAAGAAGTATTTAAAAAATAGTTTTAAAGCCGCTTTTTTAAGCGGCTTTTATTTTGTTAATTTCCTAGAGTGCTATAATCTTGCGCTCTCTTTTTCTTCCTGAGCTAGTAATGCGAAATAAAAAATCAATAATTACATTACTAATCATCTCAATCACACTCTGTTCAGCTGTCGCTCTGTATTACTTGCAGCGATATAAAGAAGTGAAGCAGCAGAGTTTTGACTATTCGGCCAAGCAAGCTGTCCATCAATTGGTGTACGCCAAGCGAGACTACGATCTTCTTAAGACTCAATTAGTTTCCGTAATGGGCCTGTTAAGCCACAGCCAAAGCTTGGTTAATTTTGCCTCTTCTCCCTCTGACCAAACCAAAGATCTACTCGAAGAGGTTTGGCAGTCTGTCCTCGTGAACCAAAAATGGTATACACAGATCCACCTGCTAGATATCTCGGGTAAAGAGCTGGTTCGTGTCAACTACTCCGCTGATTCAGGCCACATAACGGTACCGCAACAGCTTCAAGATAAATCTGACTCGAGCTACTTTCAATACGCCCAAAAACTAGAAGCTGAACAAATTGGCGGCTGGGGCATTGAACTTGAAATGGAACATGGTGAGATCACTTTCCCTTATATGCCGGTAATTCGTGTCTTTACCCCCGTAGAAACACCTGAGAAAAGAGTGGGGTACCTTGTTATTAATCTCGACGTATGGGGTTTATCGTCGCGTCTTAGCTTTTCCCCTGATAATGATCTTAGAGCAGAAGTTCTTAATGAAGCGGGTTATTACATAGCGAGTAACCATAGCGGAAAGCTGTTTGGCGATTCTATTCCAGAAAGAAAAGGCTACAACCTGAAAAACATCGCACCAAAGGCATGGGAAGCGATCTCTAATGATCAGGTGGGACACGTTTTTGAAGATGGCAATTTGTTTGCGTTTAACACAGTGATGCTCGCGAATAATCAAAAGGTCCATTTACTGATTCAACTTAATCAGAAACAACTGATGGATCGAGCTGAACCGAGCTTAAGTGACCTCTCTCAAGAAGAAGTGTTTGTGTTGCTAACGGTACTGGTTTTTGCGTTTCCGTTTGCTTATTTAGTGACTCATTACCGACGTCGAAGTCTAGAAAGTAAGTTGGCACGTGCCGCATTGAGCGGCATGTCGGCCGTCATGATCTCTGATAAGCAGCATCGTACTATGATGATCAACAACGAGTTTGAGAACATGACGGGGTACTGCAAAACTCAAGTTATCGGTCAAAATGCATTACAGCTGTTGCTTGAAAATACCGAGCAGGCACTCTCGAGTGATTCAATCTGGCAACACTTAGAGCAAGAAGAAGTATGGGAGGGGGAAGTTCTGTGTAAGAACAAGTTACGTATCCCTTTCACCGTCATCATGCGAGTACAAGCTGTTAAGAATCGCTCTGGAAAGATCAGTTACTATATTACGTCTTTGGTTGATATTTCTGTAAGGAAGGAGCTTGAGGTGCGTTTGAGGATCTTAAGTGAACGAGATTCTTTGAGTAACCTTTGGAACCGCCGAAAGTTCGAAGAGCAGCTCGCGTATTATTCTCGCTTGGTCGAGCGTTACCCTAATGAAGCGACCACTTGCTTAGCTTTAGTTGATATTGATAACTTCAAACGAATTAATGACGAACTTGGCCACGATGAAGGCGACCGAGTGATTGCAAGTGTTGCAAGGCTTCTACAAGACAGCCTACGCAATACTGATTTTGTTGCTCGCGTTGGGGGGGAGGAGTTTGCATTACTGATGCCACACACCTCACTGCCGGAAGCGAAACGTGTGTTGGATCGATTACGAATAGAAATAGAGCTATCCTCAGGGACTAAAGTGACGGTGAGTGTCGGTTTCACTGATTTGACAAGCAACAGCACTCGCTCATACAAATGTGCCGATGTTGGGCTCTACGAATCTAAATCGTCTGGGCGCAATACCGTCTCTATGTGCCCTAGTCATGCTGATGTCGCTTAATCTTTTATACTCGATTAGTCTTTAATATTTCACTTGGCCTTCAACAGACTTAGCCCTTAAAAAGATTTACGTTTTAAGTGACTAACCACTTTCCTATCAAGCCATCTTCCTCGCTTCGTATCTTTTAAAGCTAGTCTTCAGCCGTTCCTTTCAACATCTATACTAGGAATCTCACTTTTGAGGCGACCTATGTCACAAGTCTTATGTAGTTAGACTAAAGTCTAATGCTGATGAAAATTTGAGCTAAAATAAACAATAAGTAAACTATCTTGCTTCAGGTTGCGTCGTGTTAAGCGAACCAATAAACAGAGTGTTTACCCGATATAAAAGGGATGACACCGTTAACTTAATTCAGCTGGTTAGCTCGCCTTATCAATGGCTTGAGAGATAACAGTAGAATTAGGTTAGCTGTAGCAAGAGTTTGGGGATCATACTGTCTGGTTAAAAGAGGCGTGGTATGTTTGTCGATTTTTTAGTGAGGTTAACCATAGGCACATTAGTCATTCTTGGCTTTCAACTGAGTGCACTGTATTTTTTACCTATGGTTGTACTGCTCAATACTCATCACAAAGAGTTTTTTGGGTGGTAGTTCAGTCGTGATACTGGAAACAAAAAAACGGAGCCGTTGGGCTCCGTTTTTATTTGGTTAGAATCTATCTTGGCGTTATGCCGCTTCGATAACTTCTTCAATTCGTTTCATTGAACCTAGTAAATGTTGATCAAGTAACTCTGTTGCTTGTTCTGCATTCTTAGAGAGTACTAGCTTCATGATCATTTCGTGCTCATCAATATTGAACAGATCATCAGATGCTGTTTCAGCTGACATTGCTAAGAAGCGGTAACGTTTAACTTGGTTAATAAGTTCATCAAAGAACTTAAACATGTTCTCTGAATCAGCACCTTCAAGCAACGCGACATGGAACTGTTGGTGGCGTTCTTCCCATTCAACTGAATCAAATTCTTCTTCTACGTTCTGAAGGCGTGATAGCTTGTGGTAAGAGGTCAACACTTCTAATTCCCAGCTTTCATCGCCAGCTGAGATCGCTTTTTTAAGCAGAACGGAAGAGACCAGTCGAAGGCTTTCGTATAGGTCATTGAGTTCTTTCTTTGAGACCGGAGATACCCAGCAGCCTTTTTGTGGCTCTAGCTTTACGTATTTACTCCAAGATAACTGCACTAAGGCTTCACGAATTGGAGATGCGCCTACGTTGTATCGTGCTTTTAGATCAGAAACAACGAGTTTTTGGCCAGGGGTTAACTCACCATTAAGAATATCTTGGCGAATCATCTTTGATACTTTGTCTGTGAGCGTAGGACTAGACATTACAAACCTCATGCATATTTGATTCTAGTCTGCTAATCCGTCTCTTAGAAAGAGCCCATGGAAGTTAACAGTACGTGATTCTACTGTGATTGATAATACAGCGTACTGAAAAGTTAGGCAAGATTTGTTTCATAAAAAAAGAGGGCCGAAGCCCTCTTTTATATTTTATGCGTATCGGTTCATTCTTATAGAACGTGAACAGATGCCGTGTTTGTAGTACCAGAAGCTACTAGAGCACCAGAAACCATAACTACGATGTCGCCTTTGTTACCTAGGCCAGATTGTAGAGCGATTTCTTTACCGTTGATGTAAAACGCGTCTGTGTTCTCGATAGAGTCAACAAGAACTGGCTTAACACCTTTAGTTAGAACTAGCTGTGCAGCTGTCTTTTCGTTAGTTGTTAGAGCAAGGATGTTTGCAGTTGGGAAGTACTTACGTACTGAACGTGCAGACTTACCGCCTTCAGTTGCAACAACTATTAGAGGAGCAGCTAGCTTCTCTGCTGTGTCTACAGCGCCTTTACATACTGCTTCAGTGATGCGTAGACGTGGGCTGTCTAGACGAGAACCTAGCTCAGCTTTAAGAGCTGAATCAGTACGGTTCGCGATTTGAGCCATGATAGTTACAGCTTCAACTGGGTACTTACCTTTAGCAGTTTCACCAGAAAGCATTACTGCATCAGTACCATCCATGATTGCGTTCGCAACGTCACCCGCTTCAGCACGAGTTGGACGTGGGTTGCTGATCATAGAGTCAAGCATTTGAGTTGCAGTAATAACCATCTTACGTGCGCGGTTACACTTCTCGATCATCATTTTCTGAGCGAAGATTACTTCTTCAGCTGGGATTTCAACACCTAGGTCACCACGAGCAACCATGATGCCGTCAGAAGCTTCAAGGATTGAATCGAAGTTATCTACACCTTCTTGGTTTTCAATCTTAGAAATGATGTGGATGTTCTCGCCGCCGTTAGCGTTTAGAAGCTCACGGATTTCTTTAACGTCGTCTTCTTTACGGATGAAAGAAGCAGCTACGAAATCAACGCCTTGCTCACAACCAAACTTAAGGTCAGCTTTGTCTTTCTCAGAAAGAGCTGGAAGTTGAACAGAAACGCCAGGAAGGTTAACACCTTTGTTTTCGCCTAGAGCACCGTTGTTAAGAACTTTACACTTAACTTCAGTTTCTGTTGTTGCGATAACTTCCATTTCGATTAGGCCGTCATCAACAAGGATAGTGTTACCAGCTGTTAGGTCTTTAGCGAAACCTAGGTAAGTTACTGCTACTACGTCTTTGTTACCAACAACTGTTGCGTCAGTTGTGAAAGTGAACTCTTGACCAGCTACTAGATCTACGTCGTTACCATCTTCAAGTTTGATAGTACGGATTTCTGGACCTTTAGTATCTAGAAGGATAGCAAGTTGCTCACCTTTGTTTTCCATTACTGTACGGAAGTTCGCGATACGAGTGCCGTGTTCTGCGAAGTCACCGTGAGAGAAGTTAAGACGCATAACGTTCATGCCAGCATCTACTAGTTCAGTTAGCTTCTCTACAGATTCAGTTTTAGGGCCAATCGTACATACGATTTTGGTCTTTTTCATGGAAGGTACTCTCCGGTAAGTATTGTTACAATTTGAAATTTATTTAAGGTCTGAAGATTGGTCCGCTACATCAACATTTTGTGCCTGTTGTGTAAAAGCGCGGGACTTCCAATATGTCCTTCAGAGTTGTAAGTCTTTCATCAATTTTAGTCATTTTATGACCAAAAGATTTTGATTCAATATCGGTTTTATGTGACTTACCCCACTATATAAGAGGTAAGTTGCAAAAAAATAACAGTCAGTTTTGTAATTTTTTTTCTTTTCGGGTGCGGATTCTACCACCTAATCAGTTCAATATCACTGCTTAACAATTGTCTTAGGACAAGGTTTTATCGCTATTTATTAATTTTTTGGATCAAAATAAATGGACTAAATAGTTTCGTTGTAACTATAATATGTTTCAAATCGAAACTTACTGGCCTTTTTTAAATGTCGAAACGAAACACCCAGCTCAGAAGACATGCTATTTCTAACCTCGTTAATGAAAAGGGGGAGGTTAGTGTTGATGAACTATCCGCTAAATTCGAAACCTCAGAGGTCACGATTAGAAAGGACTTAGCGTCTTTAGAGAAAAACGGTCAGCTTTTGCGCCGTTATGGTGGTGCGATTTCATTACCGAAAGAGGTTGTGAACGAAGAACTGGGTCCACAAGTTTCGACTCGAAAGATTTCATTAGCGAAAGCCGCTGCAGATTTAATTCGCGACCATAATCGCATTGTGATCGATAGCGGTAGCACGACAGGGGCGCTAATTCAGCAGCTCAATAGCAAGCGTGGTTTGGTTGTGATGACCAACTCGTTGCACGTTGCTAATGCACTTAATGAGTTGGAAAGCGAACCAACACTGCTAATGACCGGCGGCACTTGGGATACCCATTCGGATTCTTTTCAAGGCAAAGTCGCAGAATCAGTACTTCGAGCTTACGATTTTGATCAACTATTTATCGGGGCTGATGGTATCGACCTTGATAGAGGCACAACCACGTTCAATGAATTGGTTGGTCTAAGTAAAGTAATGGCTGAAGTGTCACGAGAAGTGATCGTGATGGTTGAGTCGGAAAAGGTGGGACGAAAGATCCCGAACTTAGAGCTGGCATGGGAGCACATTGACATCTTAATTACCGATACAGACTTAGGCGAAGAATCCAAAGTAAGTATCGAATCACATGATGTTCGAGTTATCCTGACCGATCCAGCGTAAAAACAAATTTAAGTATTATGCATTTACCTTCCTATAATTGATCTTAATAAAGATCTGGCCTTTGCTTGCTGCCAATAGGAATAAAACGAAATTGATGGAGTGAAACTATGTGTGGAATTGTTGGTGCAGTAGCACAGCGTGATGTAGCTGAAATTTTAGTAGAAGGCCTTCGCCGCCTAGAATACCGAGGCTACGATTCAGCGGGTGTCGCTGTAGTTGATAGCGAATCTAACCTAACTCGTGTACGCCGCCTTGGTAAAGTACAAGAGCTAGCAGACGCAGTCGATCAACAACATGTCATTGGCGGTACTGGTATTGCTCATACACGTTGGGCAACACACGGTGAGCCTTCAGAAGCAAACGCACATCCACACATGTCTGGCGATATTGCTGTTGTACACAATGGCATTATCGAAAACCACGAAACACTGCGCGCTCTGCTGCAAGAGCGTGGCTACGTGTTTACTTCACAAACAGATACAGAAGTTATCGCTCATCTTGTTGAGTGGGAACTTCGCACGTCAGCTTCTTTGGTTGAAGCTCTGCAAAAGACAGCGAAACAATTAGACGGTGCATACGGCACTGTGGCGGTTGATCGTAAAGATCCTAGTCGTATCGTTGTTGCTCGTTCTGGTAGCCCAATCGTTATCGGTTTTGGTGTGGGCGAGAACTTCCTTGCTTCTGACCAACTAGCGCTATTAAGCGTAACTCGTCGCTTCATGTACTTAGAAGAAGGTGATGTTGCTGAGGTGACTCGTCGTGATGTTACGGTATTTGATGTAGCGGGCGAGCGTGTAGAGCGTGAAATCGTTGAATCAAACGCAGAACACGATGCAGGTGACAAAGGTCAATACCGTCACTTCATGCAGAAAGAGATCTTTGAGCAGCCAACAGCGCTGATCAACACAATGGAAGGCCGTATCTCTGACACTTCGGTTATCACTAACGCGATTGGTGTTAAAGCGGAAGAGATCCTAAGCAAGGTTGAACACGTGCAGATCATCGCATGTGGTACGTCTTACAATTCAGGTATGGCTGCGCGTTACTGGTTTGAATCTCTAGCAGGCGTAAGCTGTGACGTAGAGATTGCTTCTGAATTCCGTTACCGTGATTTCGTTGTTCGTCCGAATAGCCTATTGGTGACTTTGTCTCAGTCTGGTGAAACGGCGGATACGCTTGCTGCACTTCGTCTTGCAAAAGAAAAAGGTTACATGTCAGCAATGACTATCTGTAACGTTGCAGGTTCTTCGCTGGTTCGTGAATCTGATTTTGCCTTCATGACTCGTGCAGGAACTGAAATCGGTGTTGCTTCAACTAAAGCCTTCACAACACAGCTAGCGGCTATGCTGATGATGGTAACGTCAATTGGTCGTCTACAAGGTCGCATCAATGAAGAGAAAGAAGCAGAGATCGTTCAAGCACTGCATCAACTGCCTGCTGATATCGAGAAAGCATTAGCGTTTGATAAAGAGATTGAAGCGCTAGCACCTGATTTTGCAGATAAGCACCACACACTGTTCTTGGGTCGTGGTGAGTTCTACCCAATCGCGATGGAAGCGTCTCTTAAACTGAAAGAGATCTCTTACATCCACGCAGAAGCATACGCGGCTGGTGAGCTTAAGCACGGTCCTTTGGCTCTTATCGATGCAGATATGCCAGTCGTCGTTATTGCACCAAGCAACGACTTGCTAGAGAAGCTGAAATCAAACGTTGAAGAAGTACGTGCTCGTGGCGGTCTACTTTACGTATTCGCAGATGAAGATGCAGGCTTTGAAAGCGATGAGAACATGAAGATCATCAAGATGCCTCACGTAAGTGAAGTAACAGCACCTATCTACTACACAGTACCGATGCAGCTGTTGTCTTACCACGTAGCGCTAATCAAGGGTACCGATGTTGACCAACCTCGTAACCTTGCGAAAGCGGTAACGGTTGAGTAATCGTTAGCCTATCTAAGAACATTAGATAATAAGAAGCCCATCCTGTGATGGGCTTTTTTGTGTCTGTTAGCTAACGATCAGCGTTAGATCTAGCTTTAACGGCGTTAAGCGTTAAGTGCTTGCTCTAGGTCAGCCAAGATATCGTCAATGTGCTCGATACCTACTGAGAGACGAATCATCTCTGGTGACACACCTGCTTGCTTTTGTTCCGCTTCGCTTAATTGACGGTGTGTTGTAGAAGCAGGGTGACAAGCGAGAGATTTTGCATCGCCAATGTTCACCAAGCGTTTGAATATTTGCAGTGCATCATAGAAACGAACACCGGCTTCATAACCATCTTTCAAGCCAAAAGATAAAATGGCAGACGGCTTACCTTGCATGTATTTCTCAGCCAATGGGTAGAACTCAGAGGTTGGTAACCCCGCGTAGCTTACCCAACTCACGTTCTCATGTTGCTTAAGGTATTCTGCTACTTTCAGTGCATTCTCGGTGTGTCGCTCCATGCGTAGCGACAACGTCTCTAAGCCTTGCATTAGCATGAAGGCATTCATGGGTGACAGTGCTGCGCCTGTATTACGCAATGGAACGGTTCGAGCGCGGCCAATAAATGCGGCTTCGCCAAAGGCTTCGGTATAAACCACACCGTGGTAAGAAGGTTCTGGTTGATTAAAGACCGGGAAGCGATCTTTGTGCTCTGCCCATGGGAATTTGCCTGAATCGACAATAACACCACCCAACGTCGTTCCGTGACCACCAACGTATTTGGTTAGCGAGTGCACCACAATATCGGCACCAAAATCGATAGGTTTACACAACACAGGTGTCGCCACCGTGTTATCGACAATCACAGGTACACCTTGTGCGTGAGCAAGCTCAGCAACACGTTCTAAGTCGATAATGTTACCTGCTGGGTTACCGATACTTTCACAGTAAACCGCCTTGGTTTTTTCATCGATCAGTGCCGCTAAGCTTTCTGGTTTATCGTCTTTGGCAAAGCGAACTTCTATCCCTTGGTTTGGTAGCATATGAGCAAATAGGGTGTAAGTACCGCCGTAAAGCTGAGGTGTTGAAACGATGTTGTCACCGATTTGTGCCAACGTTTGAATCGCGTAGTTGATCGCCGCGCTGCCTGCACTCACCACTAAGCCTGCAATACCACCTTCTAAGGCTGCCATGCGTTTTTCCAACACATCATTGGTTGGGTTCATTATACGAGTGTAGATATTACCTGGCACCGCAAGGTTAAACAGATCGGCGCCGTGTTGTGCGTCATCGAATTCGTAAGCAACGGTTTGGTAAATAGGTGTCGCAACCGATTTGGTTGTTGGATCAGTGTCGTAGCCGAAGTGAATCGAGAGCGTTTCGTCTTTCATGAGTCTTCCCTGAACTATTGAATGATTTGTGTACTCTCATATTGCCGATTTTTTTATAAAAGAAAAGTATGTTTAGTCACATAGAAGAAACTGGACGAATGGGGCAGAGCGTTGAGCTAGAAGATAAAGGGCTAGAAAAGCAAAAAGCCAGAGCAGCGTGAACTGTTCTGGCTTTTCTAATTTGGTGGCCCCTCCCAGATTTGAACTGGGGACCGAACGATTATGAGTCGTGCGCTCTAACCACTGAGCTAAGGGGCCGTAGGGCATAGATTATAGGGGAACCAATCAATGGTGTCTAGACACTATGAGGGGCAATTCCGCTTACATCTTAGCCACTTAAATCACGTAGGCACAAAAAAGGTGAGCCAACGCTCACCTTTTTTATTTTATGCTTAAAAGCTAACCACACTAAAGCGTGTAATTACTCGTCTAGGAAGCTACGCAGAGTTTCTGAGCGGCTTGGGTGACGAAGTTTACGCAGTGCTTTTGCTTCGATCTGACGGATACGTTCACGAGTTACGTCGAACTGCTTACCAACCTCTTCAAGAGTGTGGTCAGTGTTCATGTCGATACCGAAACGCATACGCAGTACTTTCGCTTCACGAGGCGTTAGGCCTGCAAGAACGTCTTTAGTTGCGCCGCGTAGGCTTGTTGCCGTTGCAGAGTCTAAAGGCAGTTCTAGCGTTGTATCCTCGATGAAATCACCCAGATGCGAATCTTCGTCGTCACCGATTGGTGTCTCCATTGAGATAGGCTCTTTAGCGATTTTCAGTACTTTACGGATCTTGTCTTCAGGCATTTGCATGCGCTCAGCCAACTCTTCCGGAAGCGGTTCACGACCCATCTCTTGTAGCATTTGACGAGAGATACGGTTTAGTTTGTTGATCGTTTCGATCATGTGAACCGGAATACGGATAGTACGAGCTTGGTCGGCAATCGAACGAGTGATTGCTTGACGGATCCACCACGTAGCATAAGTAGAGAACTTGTAACCACGACGGTATTCAAACTTATCTACCGCTTTCATCAGACCGATGTTACCTTCTTGGATTAGATCCAGGAATTGTAGACCACGGTTTGTGTACTTCTTAGCAATCGAGATTACTAGACGTAAGTTCGCTTCAACCATCTCTTTCTTCGCACGACGAGCTTTCGCTTCACCGATAGACATACGACGGCTGATATCTTTGATGCTTTGAACAGTAAGAGACGTTTCACGTTCGATGATATCCAGCTTTTGGATAGAGCGACGGATGTCGTGTTCGTTACGTTTGATCTTTTCTGCGTATGGCTTGTCTGAAGCAAGAACTTCGTCCAACCATGCTTCGCTAGATTCATTGCCAGTAAATAGAGCAATGAAAGATTTCTTCGGCATTTTGCCGTACTCAACCGTTTGACGCATGATTAGGCGTTCTTGAGTACGTACGCGATCCATTGAAGTACGCAGTTCGTTTACTAGGTAATCAAACTGTTTTGGCGTCAGACGGAATTCTTTGAATACGTCTTGCATCATTGTTGTTGCAAGCGTTGCTTTCGGGCTTTCGTGGCCGTATTCATTGATTGCTAGTTGACGGTTCTGGTAGCTAGTGCGAAGTGCTGTGAACTTCTCAAGAGCAAGCTCAGGATCAATACCTGTATCTTCCTCTTCTTCTTCCTCGTCGTCTTCTGCTTCTTCTTTGTCTTCGTCTTCTAGATCAGTTTTAGCGAGCTCTGAACCGATGTGAGTCGCCGTTGGCGCAGCTGTGCCATCGTCGTCTGGGTCAACAAAGCCATTGATTAGATCTGTTAAGCGAATCTCTTCAGCGAGTACGCGGTCAAACTGTTCCAAGATGTATGGAATCGTGCCTGGGTACTCAGCAACAGATAATTGAACGGTATTGATACCATCTTCAATACGCTTCGCAATGTCGATTTCGCCTTCACGAGTCAGTAGTTCAACTGTACCCATTTCACGCATGTACATACGAACTGGGTCAGTAGTACGGCCAATCTCGCTTTCTACGCTTGAAAGCGCAGCAGCAGCAGCTTCAGCTGCATCTTCATCTATATTGGCATCGTCATCATTAAGAGCTAGATCATCAGCGTCAGGTGCAGTTTCTACTACCTTGATACCCATGTCATTGATCATTTGAATGATGTCTTCTACCTGTTCAGAATCCACGATTTCTGCAGGTAGGTGGTCGTTTACTTCGGCGTAGGTCAGATAGCCTTGTTCCTTGCCTTTAATAACAAGTAATTTTAGCTGTGACTGCGGATTTTGATCCATAGATGATATCCAACTTCAGGTCTGGTGAAGGACGTTGCATTCTCAAATGCAAACCAATTATGTTAACAAATTTATTAAATGCTGACTAATCAAACAGGGTTACGCTTTTAGATCTAGCATTAAAGCTAGTAGCTCCCTTTTTTCTTCGGCTGATAAACCGACACTTCTTGCTTTGGCCTGCAGGTTTTCAATTTGTTTTTCAACGCACTGGGCAAGGATATTGTCCAATGAGTCTAAAAATATGTCTTCTTGATTGTCTTCGTCGAGGGGGATTTCCCAGCTCGCGAGACGAGACAGAAGTGCCTCATGTTTGTTCTCTCGCCAATGTTCTAATAATTGGCCTGTGCTGATATGGGGGTTCACTCGGCAGATATCAAGTACTTCGACGAATAAACTTAGTCCAGGCAGCTGTAAGCCTTTGACACTTGATAAATCCGGTACCATATCAGCATAGCTCGGATTTTGGATAAGCAAAGCGATAACTTCACGCATTGGAGTGCGCTTGAGCTCTTTATGCGGTTGAGGTGTCGGGTTCTTTGTGTGAACGCGAGCACGCCTCAATTGGTTATCAAATCCAGTTCGCTCATCGAGCAATTTTTCGAGCAGTTCTTGGAAGTAACTGTCAGGAATTTTACTAATCAAGGCGCTCGCGTGTGCACGCAGTGCCGATTTTCCTTCCGTTGTTCCTAAATTCAGCTTGTGTATTTCAATCAGGTTATCGAACAAATAGGTCGAAAGCGGCGTCGCATTGTGGACGAGCTGTTCGAAAGCTGCCTGACCGTGTTCTCTAATATAGCTGTCAGGGTCTTCACCGTCTGGCAAGAACAGAAACTTGAGTGTGTTACCGGTTTTCAGGTATTCAAGCGCATTTTCTAGTGCGCGCCACGCGGCCTCTTTACCTGCTCTATCACCATCGTAACAACAAACCACAGTATTGGTCTGGCGGAACAACATCTGAACGTGATCACCGGTTGTTGAGGTGCCCAGTGATGCCACTGAGTAATCGACACCGTATTGCGCTAGTGCGACAACATCCATATAACCTTCAACCACAAGTACTTGAGGCGGTTCACGGTATGCTTGTAACACTTCATAAAGGCCGTAAAGCTCTTTACCTTTATGGAAGATCGGCGTTTCTGGCGAGTTTAGATACTTTGGCGTGCCGTCTTCTAAAACACGGCCACCAAACCCGATCACTCGGCCTCGACGGTCACGAATCGGGAACATCACGCGTCCACGGAATCGATCGTATCGGTTGCCTTTATCGTTTTCTATCAACATGCCGCCAGTAACGAGCATGTCTTGGGCTTCTTTTTGTTGGCCAAAGTTCTTACGAACCAAGTCCCATTCATCAGCGACGTAGCCAATGCCAAATTTCTGTACGATTTCACCAGAAAGACCGCGATTTTTTAGGTAATCAATCGCAGGTTTGTTAGCTGAGATTTTCAGCTGAGAGCGGTAAAAATTACTGATGCCACCCATCAAATCGTAGAGGTTACGTTTTTGTTCGCTGTTGGCTCTTGGCGCCGTGGATATTTCACCGCTGCGCTGTTCTCTAGGAACATCAAGTCCTAAAAATGAGGCCAGCTCTTCAATCGCTTCAACAAAATCGAGACGTTCGAACTCCATAATGAAGTCGATAGCATTGCCGTGTACGCCACAACCAAAGCAGTGATAAAACTGTTTTTCTTGGCTTACGCTGAAAGAAGGGGTCTTTTCGTTGTGAAATGGGCAACAAGCACCATAGTTTTTGCCTTTTTTCTTAAGTTTCACGCGTGCGTCCACAATATCGACAATGTCGAGACGCGCTAGGAGATCATCGATGAAACTACGCGGGATGTGTCCTGCCATAAAACCTTAGAAAAATGCACTAACTGAGAGTGTGGATAATAATAGTTTGAATAGGTTACAGATACAAACAAGCCGTGCGTTCCGAAGGATTGCACGGCTTGTTGCAATTTGATTTGGGATTAAGCGAGTTTAGAACGAACTAAACCACTAACTTTACCCATATCTGCACGCCCTTGAATTTGTGGTTTCAAGATAGCCATTACTTTACCCATGTCTTGCATGCCCGCAGGTTGAGCTTCTGCAATTGCGCTATCAAGTAGTGCAATAACTTCTTCTTCAGTTAGCGGTTGAGGCATAAAGCCTTCAAGTACCGTAATTTCTGCTTTTTCCACGTCAGCAAGATCTTGACGATTTGCCGATTCATATTGAGCAACAGAATCGCGACGTTGCTTAACCATTTTAACTAATATAGCAATAATGTCGTCGTCGTTCAGAGTGATCCGTTCGTCAACTTCACGTTGCTTAATTGCTGAAAGAGCTAAGCGGATAGTGCCAAGGCGCGGTTTGTCCTTGGCTTTCATCGCTAATTTTTGCTCTTCTTTGAGTTGTTCAATAAGAGCCATAACTCAGTCCTTATGGATTAAGTTATTAGTACAGACGAACGCGACGTGCGTTTTCGCGAGCTAGCTTTTTAGCGTGACGCTTTTGAGCTGCTGCTTTAGCGCGTTTGCGAACTGTAGTTGGCTTTTCGTAATGCTCACGACGACGCACTTCAGAAAGGATACCTGCTTTTTCACAAGAGCGCTTGAAACGACGTAGTGCAACGTCGAACGGTTCGTTTTCACGTACTTTAACTATTGGCATATGCCTTTCACCTCAGGGGTTATTCATTATCGCTGGTTACTCAGTACCAAATCAGAGAAGTTACCCATCGAGCTAACTCTCTATTCGCGTTTGGCCATTAACCAGCTTGATCAAAAATGGTGCGGAATTTTAATCCGATCACAGTGGCTTTGTAAAGCACTTTGTCGATTATAGTCTGTACAATATTTGTTTGAAGAGCTTAGGCAGGGTAATATTGCGCTAATTTCCCATTTTAGACGAAAGCGTGCCGAGAAAATTATGCGCATTATTGGTATTGAAACCTCTTGTGATGAAACAGGAATCGCAATTTATGATGATGAGCAAGGGCTGCTTTCTCATCAGTTATACAGCCAAGTAAAACTGCACGCCGATTACGGTGGTGTGGTACCTGAGCTAGCGTCGCGTGACCACGTAAAAAAAACCATTCCACTGATTAAAGCGGCATTGGCAGAAGCGAACCTAACGTCGAAAGACATTGATGGCGTGGCTTACACAGCTGGTCCCGGTTTGGTTGGTGCATTGCTTGTGGGTGCAACGATTGGTCGCAGTATTGCTTATGCGTGGGGCGTGCCTGCTGTGCCAGTGCACCATATGGAAGGTCACCTTCTTGCGCCAATGCTAGAAGACAATCCTCCACCATTCCCATTTGTTGCTCTGCTGGTTTCTGGCGGTCATACCATGATGGTCGAAGTAAAAGGCATTGGTGAATACCGAATCCTTGGTGAATCGATTGATGATGCGGCGGGTGAAGCGTTTGATAAAACCGCGAAGCTGATGGGCTTAGATTACCCGGGTGGCCCGCTGTTATCTCGACTTGCAGAAAAAGGGACTCCGGGGCGTTTTAAGTTCCCACGTCCAATGACCGATCGCCCAGGGCTAGATATGAGCTTTTCTGGTTTGAAAACGTTCGCGGCAAATACCATTCGCGCTAATGACAATGATGACCAAACTCGTGCTGATATTGCTTACGCGTTCCAAGAAGCCGTTTGTGCGACCTTGGTAATCAAGTGTAAGCGTGCCTTGGCGGAAACGGGCATGAAACGTATCGTGATTGCTGGCGGTGTTAGTGCCAACAAACAGCTACGTATTGAGCTTGAAGCGCTGGCGAAGAAAATCGGTGGTGAGGTTTACTACCCACGCACTGAGTTCTGTACTGATAATGGTGCGATGATTGCTTACGCGGGTATGCAACGCCTTAAAAATGGTGAAACGGCTGATTTGTCTGTTCATGCCACGCCGCGTTGGCCAATTGACCAACTAGAGCCAATTGCTTAGCTCGTAGCAATCGCTTGGCTAATAGCAATCGTTCAACGAGAAACCGTCGATCAACAAAAGCTAAGCGCAGAATAAACCAGTGTGTTTCGATAAACGGTCGCCTTGTGCGGCCGTTTTTATATCCTAGCTTACCGACTATGTGTCGATAAATAATTGCTAACAGAGATTAGGGAAGAAAATGAACAAGTTTACAGTAGACAATCAGTCGATGGCGTACCTAGATGAAGGTCAAGGCCCTGTTGTTGTGTTAGGCCACAGCTACCTTTGGGATAGTGCAATGTGGAAACCGCAGATCGATGCATTAAAAACTCAGTATCGCTGTATTGTTCCAGAGCTTTGGTCTCATGGTGAGTCTCAAGCTGCACCAGCTTCGATGCGTAACTTGAAAGATTACGCTCAGTACGTTTTGGCTCTGCTTGATCATTTAGAGATCGAAGAATTCTCTGTGGTTGGCTTATCGGTTGGCGGTATGTGGGGAACAGAGTTGGCGGAGTTAGCTCCTGCACGAATCAAGTCTCTGGTACTTATGGATACCTTTGTTGGTTTAGAGCCAGAAGTTGCTCATGCTAAATACTTCAGCATGTTAGACACCATTACTCAAATTAAAATGGTTCCTCAGCCGATTGTAGAAGCGGTTGTTCCACTGTTCTTTGCTAATGATGCTCAAACTAACTCACCAGCTTTAGTGGAAGGTTTTACTCAGCAGCTATCATCACTTGAGGGTGAGAAAGCAGAAGAAGTCGCACGAATCGGTCGAATGGTGTTTGGGCGTCGCGATATGATTGAAGCGGTAGAGAACTTTGCACTGCCTGTTTTGATTGCCGTTGGACAAGAAGATAAGCCACGTCCGGCACTTGAGTCATACCTAATGCACGATTGCATTACGGGCAGTGAGTTAGTGGTGATTCCTGGTGCTGGTCATATTAGCTCGCTTGAGCAACCAGAGTTTGTGAACACAATGCTGAAGACATTTTTAGATAAACATCTACTGTAAGAGCTCTTAAATACTGAATAGTCTTGATCGACAGAGACTTGTGTCGGTTTAAATTTATCCCAGTTTAAAAATGATTCGGCTTAGACATGACAGTTTAAGCCGATTTTTTTTGCCCGAGTTTGGGTTCACTGCCATCGAGTAGGCGACGAATATTCTGATGATGACGTAGGACGATCAAACAACACAACATGGCCACAGGCAGTGTGTATTGAGGTTTGACTAACCAAGCGTAGAAAGGTGCGAGCAACACAGTAACCAGTGCCGCTAAAGAAGAATAACGAAACAAAAATGCCACAACCAACCAAGTCGCCATGATCATGCCCGTTAGATCGAATCCAATTGGGGCGATGGCTCCGAGTGCTGTTGCGACGCCTTTACCACCTTTAAAGTGGAAGAATATAGGGTACATATGACCAAGGCATGCAGCAATCGCCACGACGCCTAAAATGATCGAGTCGATATTGAGGTAGTAGCCAAGCCAGACTGGAATGGTGCCTTTAAGCATGTCACAAAGTAGCACGGCTGCAGCGGCGCCTTTGCCGCCAACACGCAATACATTGGTGGCCCCTGGATTGTTGGAGCCTACCGTTCTTGGATCAGGAAGTCTTAAGACTCGGCATATCAAGACCGCACTCGAAATTGAACCTAGCAAATAGGCTGCAATGATCATGATAAGTGCCAAAGGGGTCATGTTTTTCCTTAAACGGTTATAAGTCTAACGATGGGAAAATAATGCTCAATCCAAGAGTAATTGATATCATATCTGGAATTACACGAATAATACGTTTTTTTCCCCCATATGGGTATCCGACCTCTAAAAGGACAAGTCATGGCACTGGATAAAGTTTTCATTGAACAGCTAGAAGTAATTACAACGATCGGTGTTTACGATTGGGAACAAGAGATCAAACAAAAACTTGTGCTTGATATTGAAATGGCTCATGACAACCGCCCTGCAGGTAAGAGTGATGATGTTGTCGATGCTTTGGATTACTCGACAGTCAGCACTGCCGTACTTGACCATATTGCGAATGGCCGATTCCTATTGGTTGAGCGTGTGGCAGAAGAAGTCGCTGAATTAATCATGACTCAGTTCTCAGTGCCTTGGATTAAAATCCGTTTAGCGAAGCCTGGCGCAGTGCCACAAGCAAAAGCCGTCGGTGTGATCATCGAACGAGGTCAAGCATGACAATAGCCTATGTTGGTGTTGGCACGAACATAGACCGCGACAAGCATGCAAGGGTGGCATGGACAGAGCTTCAATCGTTAGGGACTAACCTTAAATGCTCTAAGATCTATCATTGTGAGCCTGTAGGGTTTGAAAGCCATTCGTTTTATAACTTTGTGATAGAGCTCGACACGTCACTCTCATTGACTGAATTTTCACAGCAGTTGCGTAAAATTGAGTTTAAATGGGGTCGCTCTCAAGATGCTCATAAACTTCAAGATCGAAAGCTCGATCTTGATATTGTGCTGTTTGGAGACGTGGTTTCTGAAAGCGAACCAGAATTACCACGCAGTGATATCTATAAATATCCTTTTGTAACACAACCACTTTATGATCTCTGTCCTGCGAGAGTGATCCCGCAAGATGGAAGAACCGTCAGTGAAATATGGCAGAAGATGCAGCAATTAGATTCGCTCTCTGTCGTAGATATAAAACTATAATTTTTAAGGTAAGTAATGAGTTATTTTGAAGCGTTTATGTTGGCGTTGGTGCAAGGCTTTACTGAGTTTTTACCTATTTCCAGTTCTGCACACTTAATCCTTCCTTCTGCTGTATTAGGTTGGGAAGATCAAGGCTTGGCTTTTGATGTGGCTGTCCACGTTGGTACTTTGGCCGCAGTCGTTATCTATTTCCGCAAAGAAGTGGTCTCTCTTTTGAGCGCATTCTTTGGTTCCGTGTTTAAAGGTGATCGTAGTAAAGAAGCGAAGCTCGCGTGGATGATCATTCTCGCGACGATTCCTGCGTGTATCTTTGGTTTGTTGATGAAAGATATTGTTGAGCTTTACTTGCGCAGTGCATGGGTGATCGCGACGACTACGATTATCTTTGGTTTATTGCTATGGTGGGTGGATAAGAACTCAAGCCTGCGTGATGACGAATACCAAGCGGGTTGGAAAAAGGCGCTGTTTATTGGTCTTGCTCAAGCCATGGCGATTATTCCAGGTACGTCTCGTTCTGGCGCGACGATTACTGCAGCACTTTATCTTGGTTTCACACGTGAAGCCGCGGCTCGATTCTCTTTCCTAATGTCTATCCCAATCATCACTCTGGCGGGTGGTTACTTAGGTCTGAAGTTAGTGACCAGTGGTGACCCTATCCATGTTGGCACCTTGCTAACGGGTATCGTGGTTTCTTTCATCAGTGCTTATATCTGTATTCACTTCTTCTTGAAGCTGATCTCACGTATGGGTATGACACCGTTTGTTATCTACCGCCTGATTCTAGGTTTTGGTCTATTTGCTTTCTTGATGATGCAGTAGCACTCGACTTACGTAGACAAACGTTTCGTCCTAAAGATTGAAACGGAAAAACCCGCCTAGTAGCGGGTTTTTTAATGCATGGTAATCAGCGTAATTGCGATTAACTATCAGCGAGCTCTAATAGGGCGCTCTCAATCGCGGCAGCTCTACGCTTCTCTTGTTCTTCTCGAATATATTTGCCTTGAAAACCATCGGCAATAATCGCTTTAACTTCGACTTGAAGCGCCGCTTGGTAAGCCACTTCGAAACGCGCTTTCTGAGGGTAAGGCTGATCTTCTAATCCTTTTCGGCCAGCGTGATCGGCTTGGCAGCAAAGCAGTATGTCGTTGAGCTTGTCTGGTTTACGCCAAACATCAAACTTGTTCAGAACCTTGAGAAAGGTGGTTGGCTTGAGCTCGCCTGCGCGGTGGATATTAGAATGTTGCTCGCAAACTAACAGTGCGAGATCTCTGAATTCATTGGGCACTCTGACTCTTTCACACAGCTTCTTAATGATTTTTAAGCCTGTATGGCAATGCATTTTATGGCTTGGCCACTCGCTTTCTGGCGTGACGCCTTTACCTAAATCATGCACTTGAGCGGCAAAACGCACGGGTAACGATGAGCTTAATCGCGCAGCTTGTTGAGCAACCATCAGAGTGTGAATGCCCGTGTCGATCTCAGGGTGCCACTTTTCAGGTTGAGGTACACCAAACAGCGCGTCAATTTCAGGCAGCACAACAGCCAATGCACCACACTCTTTCAGTATCGAAAGGAATACTTCAGGATACGGAGTGCTAAGGGATTTATGCCACTCTTGCCAAACTCGTTCGGCAGTGAGGTATGCCAGTTCACCGGATTGAACTATCTCACTCATCATCACCATGGTTTCTGGTGCAACCGTAAAGTTGAGATGATGGAGTTTGGCGGCGAAGCGAGCCACACGTAGCACACGCAGAGGATCTTCAACAAAAGCATCCGAGACGTGTCTTAGAACACGATCAGAGAGATCTTTCTGGCCATGGTAAGGATCGTAAAGTTGGCCCTTATCGTCTTGAGCAATGGCGTTGATGGTCAAATCTCGACGCATGAGATCTTCTTCCAAACTCACATCTGGTGCAAAGTAACATTCGAAACCTGTGTAACCCGAACCTGACTTTCTTTCGGTGCGAGCCAGTGCGTGCTCTTCTTTGGTTTTTGGGTGTAAGAATACAGGGAAATCTTTCCCGACAGCAGTAAAGCCAAGGCTTTCCATTTCTTGAGGGGTACTTCCTACCACGACCCAATCTCTATCATAGCTATCAATATTGAGCAGCTTATCGCGTACCGCCCCACCGACTAGGTAGCGCTGTAGCCCACGCTCTTTTGGTAGGCTATCGTATATTTGCAACTTATCACCTCGAAATGTTTTATCACTGCTGGACTTTACTGCAAGCAATGGTACTTTCCATTAATCGTAATTATAGGGCAGCACATGTATAAGGAATATTTTGGCTTCGTTGAGATGCCATTTTCGATTGTACCAAATTCTCGCTATTTGTTTTTGAGTCAGCGCCATCAAGAAGCGATGCAGAACCTACAAGCCGGTTTAGGCGAGGGTGGGGGCTTTGCGATGCTTACTGGTGAGGTCGGTACAGGAAAAACAACGGTCGCCAAAGCGATGTTGTCATCACTCGATAATCAGACTCAAGCTGGCCTTATACTCAACCCTACGTTTTCCAATACGGATTTACTGGAAGCTATCTGTGATGAGTTTGAGGTCGAGTACCCTGAACAAGCATCGTTGAAACAGCTGAGTCAGGCCATTCATCACTTCCTGCTCGATAGTCATGCTGAAGGCATTCAAACCTTATTGGTGATTGATGAAGCCCAACATCTCGCAGCTGATGTGCTGGAGCAGCTGCGCCTTCTGACCAACTTAGAAACTGATAGTCGCAAGCTGTTAAAAGTACTGTTGGTCGGCCAACCGGAATTACAACAGCACTTACAAACCACTCAATTACGTCAGCTAGCTCAGCGCATTACAGGTCGCTATCACCTACTGCCTCTTAATACTGAAGAAACTGGCAAGTACATCGCGTTTCGTTTGGAAACGGCGGGTGGCGAGCAGATGCTGTTTTCGAATCGTTCAATCAAGCTGATCGCCCAATATACTCATGGTATTCCAAGGCTCATTAACTTGGTGTGTGACAAAGCCCTGCAATTGGCTTTTCATGATGGTGAGCCATTACCGAACAATGAAACGGTTAACCGAGCGTGTCAGCAAGTTATGTCGTTTCAGGCCGATGTGTATCATGTCGAAAAGCCTCGATCTTCTCTCGTCGTACCTAAGTTATTCCAATACGCAGGGATTGCTACATTAAGTGTCGGCCTCGCAATGGCGACCTTTAATTTTGCTCCAAGCTATATCAATGCATGGCAGTCGGCTGAGACTTCAAGTGAAATGAAAACAGAAGTGTCTGCACAGGCTCAGCGCTCTTTGTTGGCGAATCAACCTCAGTTGGTTGCTGAGCCAAAACCTTCCAAGTTTGCTTTGCCACAAGATATTCAACAGCACTTGATGCAGGGAACCAATCGTTCTCTCGCTATCAAGGACTTGTATACGCTCTGGGGGTATCAGTCTTCACTGCGTGATGGCTTGTGCTTAAGTGAGCCGCAAAGTGTCTTTGTGTGTGTGCAACAACAGTCAAATTTGGATACATTGTTAGAGCTTGGCGTACCCGTGGTCCTTAATCTGGATATCGATCAAGAGCCAGTGTTTGCTGTGCTTTATGGTGCGTCTGAGGAGTCTGTCGAGCTCCTCGTTAACGAAAAGCTCTTGGTGATGCCTAAGCGTACCTTAAAGAAAATCTGGCAAGGTGATTATGTCGCGATTTGGAAACAGCCACTCAGAGATACGCTCAAAGAGGGTTATCAAGGTGAGGCGATTGCACTGCTTGATCTGCTATTGTCTGAAGTTTTGGGTGAAGACGTATCGGGCAGTGATGTATTTGACTATGAGTTAAAAATGAAAATTGAAGCGTTTCAAATGTGGCAAGGGATGTCTGTCGATGGCATTGCAGGAAAACGCACACTGGCAAGATTACAAAGATTGGCTCAACTCGATTCGCCTAAGTTGATGTCACTCGATGGAGGCGCAAGTTAATGTCACGCATTATGCATGAGCTTAATCAGTCGTCTGCTAAGCAGCCGCCTTTTAACCAAGCGTCTCTTAAACAATCATCTTTTAATAGCCCCAGCTTCAAAGGCTACCAAAATCATCATGTGCCAAGTTCTGTTAAAGGGATTAGCAATAAACGAGGCGCATCGTTAGCCATAGGGCTACTCCTTATCTTGGTGCCTTCTTTGTTGGTGGGTGGTGTTCTAGCTTATCAATCGTATAACCAACAACAAAACTCGGCTAGCCAAGCTGCGTTGGTGATACTGCCTGAATCAGAACCTCAATCAGACCTTGAGCCTCAAATCGCTGATGTTGATATAGCCAATGTGGATGCTGTGTCAGTGGATGCAGAAGATGAAGTATTATTCGCCGTTCGCCCAGCGCCGGCAAGCCAACCTTTGAAAGCACTGCCACGCCAAGAGGTGTATGCGCAGATTGGCTCTGAAAGTACGAATGTCGCTGGTGGAGCTATTGTGCCTGTGGCTAGTTCAGAGAGTAGTGCGCGAACATCAGAAGAGTCAGAGTTATCACTAGCTCAGCAAGAGGTTCAGCCAGGTGTAAGCAATGAGAATACGGCTCTGCAATCGGACAGTGATTTACTGCAAGGGCTAGATCTCAGTGAGTTACCACCTGATTTGGCCTTAAAGCTTGAATCAATGATGGGTGAGCAACAAAGCGTACCTGAGCCAATGGACTCACGTCCAGCAGGGCAGGTAGGGTCTCAGGTCATAGAGTTAGAGTCTCACAGCAATAGTTTATCTGGGGTATTACCTAAGCTAGACCTGCAAACTCACATGTATTCGAGTAGTGAAACCAAGCGTTGGGTAAAAGTGAATGGCCAAGAAGTGGCGCAAGGAGATTGGATTGGACAAGACATTCAATTACTGGAGATTAAGCCACAATCAGTGATTATCGAGTTCAATCAACAGAAAATAGAAATCCCCGCTCTGTACGAGTGGAAAGGCTAAAAGTTAGATAGCCCCAAAGGCCTAGAGAACAGACAAATAAAAAGGAGCACCGAGGTGCTCCTTTTTGATATTCGATACTGAATTTACCCTGTTTAGCGCAAGATAAGCCAAACAGGTAAAGTGATCAGCTTACGACCAGCCGTTTGGTGACTTTCTGCGACGAGGTATAATGTGTGGCAGGACAAGGCCAAGAAGTAGACCAATACCAGCAACACCACCACCATACATAAAGTATTTCAGTAGTAGATCATCTTTTTGAGTGTCTAGCTTAGCGCGTAGCTCACGGTTCTCTGTTTGAGAACTCGTAAGTTGTTGGCTAATCTCGCTGTAGTTTTGCTCAAGTTCAGAAATTTGCTTGTTACGAGAGTCTAGAGAGCTCGCTAGGCCAGCTTTTTCGCTGTCAGCACTTTGACGAGCATTCGCTAGCTTGCCTTTAACTTCAGTCAGCTCTTTCTCTAGCTTAGGCATACGCAGAGCCATGCTTTCTTGAGTGCTTACAAACTTACTTTCTACCCAGCCTTTACGGCCGCGGCTGTCTTGAACCTGGGTGTAACCCGTGCTCTTGTTAGTTTGTAGGTAAGTAATCTTTTCACCAGCATCAACACTACCGATGATACGGAATGTGTTGTTTGGGCCAGAATGCATATAAGTAAATAGTTTGTCAGCAATATAACGGTCTTGTGCAAAGGCAGCTGGAGCCGCAAGCATTGCGAGCAAAACTAAGCTAATCAGTTTTTTCACAGTAAATCCCTTAACGATTCAAATTGGGTAGGCGTATGAGTCAGCCTCAATGAGCAAATAATATTTAGTTTCTTTATGCGGTGCAACAAAGAAGGGAGGCAAAGCCTCCCTTTCTGTGCGTTTGAGTCAATAATGACATGGTATTTACATATCATTACCGAAGCTCACCGTTTTCTGACGCTAATATTTACTAACGCCAGGGCTATTACATAGTAAACATAGCCTGAATTGCGTAGAAGAACACAACAGCAAGTAGAGCACCTGCAGGTAGCGTTACAATCCACGAAGCAACGATGTTACGCACAACGCCTAGGTTGAGTGCTGCGATACCACGAGCAAAACCTACACCTAAAACCGCACCAACCAATGTTTGCGTGGTTGAAATCGGAAGGCCAGTACCAGAAGCAAGTACAACCGTACATGCCGTTGCTAGTTGAGCAGCAAAGCCACGGCTAGGTGTTAGTTCTGTAATACCAGTACCCACGGTTGCCATTACTTTATGACCCATGGTAGCAAGACCAACAACGATACCAATACCACCTAGTGGAAGAATCCACCATGCGATAGTGCTCTTACCTGAGATTTCACCCATGTGCTCAACCGTTGAAACAACAGCAGACAGTGGACCAATCGCGTTCGCAACGTCATTTGAACCGTGTGCGAATGCCATCGCACAAGCTGTGATAACCATTAGTACGCTGAAGATACCTTCAACGCCAGCAAAGCCATGGTCTTCTTCGCGATTAGCAAATTTCTTTTGAATGTATAAGTAACCGCCAACCATGACTAGAGCAGAAACACCAGCTGCCCATAACCAGGCTTCAGTGCCGCTTAGGTGAAGGCCAACGTGCTTAAGACCTTTCTTAATTGTTACAAGTGCAATGACCATTGTCGTAATGAACATGTACACAGGCACAAAACGCTTAGCGTTAAACAACGGATTTTCTGTATCGAATATCAGTCGTTGGGCACTGACAAAAATAAGATAGGCGAAGATGCCGGAAATCAACGGTGTGACAATCCAACTACCCACAATACCTTGAACGCTGTTCCAATCTACAGCTTCTGTACCTACAGACACACAAGCAAAACCGATGATGGCACCGATAATTGAGTGAGTCGTTGATACTGGCCAGCCCATGTATGATGCTAGAAGCAACCATGTACCAGCAGCCAGCAGCGCTGACATCATGCCGTACACAAGTACATCAGGTTGATGAGCGAATAGAGACGTTTCGATAACACCTTTACGGATCGTGTCTGTTACTTCGCCGCCCGCAAGGTAAGCACCTGCGAATTCAAAGATCATTGCGATAATGATCGCTTGTTTAACGGTTAGAGCTTTAGAGCCTACTGAAGTGCCCATTGCATTCGCAACGTCATTTGCACCAATACCAATAGCCATCAAGAAACCGAAAGCTGCTGCAACAATAATCAGGACAGTGCCGTAGTTAGCAAGGATATCCATCGTAATACCTAGTTGTTTGATAACAAGCGGAACAAATTTAGACGCAAAAAACCGCTCAGCGAGAGGAATACTCAGCGCATAAGTGGTTTGGTTAAAAAATGCTCTTCGTTATATAGTTAGCGTATGATTTAAGATCGAGAAAGCATTACTTCAAGACGAGCGCCTACACGCTGTGCTTGATCTGCAATACCACCAACCCATTCAAGAATTTTGTATAAGAACATGATGTCAACTGGATTCATATCGTCTTCAATCGCCATTAATTGTTGGCGTAATTCGATCTGCATCGCGTCCGTGTCATCTTCAATTACATCTAACTGATGAATCATTTCAGCAACGAGTGTTACTTCACGGCCCTTAAAGCCAGTCTCAAGTAATTCGTCTAATTCATTGATTACGTTTTGTGCTTGGTTCGCTGCATCTAGACAGCGTTTAACGTAAGCGATGAAGTTTTCTTGCATTGGAGCAGGAATGACAAGTTGACGACCATATACACGGCCAGCAATGTCTTTCGCTAGGTTTGCGAGTTTGTCTTGTTGCGTTAATAGCTCCAACATATCGGTGCGATCAACTGGCATAAACAAACCACGAGGAAGTTTAAGGCGAATTTCACGTTTTAGTACGTCAGCTTCTTTCTCAAGGTGAGAAATTTGAGCTCGAATTTCTGATGCTTTCTCCCAGTCACCTTTTGAAGAAACTTCAAAGAAATTAACTAGGTGAGAACAACATTCGTTCACGCATACTACGTGACGCTGCAAAGGTTTAATTGGGGACTTTGCAAATAACCCCATAATTGTATTTACTGGCATGGTCATCCAACCTAATAAATAATAACCTTAAAACAACATACACCATATTCATGGTGAAATGTTAAGCGATGGCTACAAAGTCGCGCATGTTAACCTAATCAATGTCTCATTAAAACTGTTTTAGATCATCATAAGGGCGATATTTCTGACTTGCTGAGTTTTCAAATTGGCAATATCCTGTCCCTATCTTCACAGAAAGGTATAACTATGGAAACCGAGATAGAACTGAAGTTTTTTGTTTCTCCTGATTTTTCAGAGACTTTACGCAATAAAATTGCTGAAACTAAAGTACTTCAGCACAGTTGTCGCGAGCTAGGTAACATCTACTTTGACACCCCTGACAACTGGCTACGTAAGCACGATATTGGCTTGCGTATTCGACGTTTTGATGACGTATTTGTACAAACCGTAAAGACGGCTGGTCGTGTGGTTGCTGGTCTGCATCAAAGGCCAGAATACAATGCAGAACACGATAGCAATGAACCTAAGCTAGCCCTGCATCCAGAGGATATCTGGCCAGCGGGTAAAGACACCGCAACGTTGCAAGCTGAGCTGACTCCTCTGTTCTCTACCAACTTCACGCGTGAGCAGTGGTTGATTGGTATGCCAGATGGCAGCCAGGTTGAGGTTGCGTTCGACCAAGGCTTCGTTGAGTCAGGCGATCTGCAAGAACCGATTTGCGAAGTCGAATTGGAACTTAAATCGGGTCAAACGGATGCTCTATTTACATTGTCTCGTCAATTCTGCGAACAAGGTGGCATGCGTTTGGGGAATCTCAGCAAAGCCGCTAAGGGTTACCGCCTTGCTCAAGGTTATCAAGGAGATGAAGTCACTCCTTTGACCTTAGTTGATACTGACAAAAGTGATACTGTTGAATCGTGTTTCATTCAATCTTTAGAGCATGCTCTCGCTCATTGGCACTCTCACGAGCAGATTTTTACTGAGCGTCAATCGATTGAAGCGTTACATGAGATAAGCCATTCGCTAAGTTTTATTCGTCAAACCTTCACTATCTATGGTGATATTGTTCCAAGACGCGCGAGTGCTATTTTACGCCAAGAACTTAAGTGGCTTGAGCAAGAACTTGATTGGCTAAAAAGTTATGATCACTTTGACGATTTGCTCGAAGATAAAGGCCACGTGCTGCGTAAGCTAGATGCACGTAAGTTCTTGGTCGCTGAGCTTAAAGAGATGCAAGAGCAACTGCCAGATCGTGAAGACCTGTTGACCTTATTGAGTTCTGCTCGATACACCGGTTTATTATTAGATCTTAGCCGTTGGATCTTGTCTCGTGGCTGGCAACCTTTCTTAGATGAAAAAGCACGTGAGCAAATGGCTCGTGGTATCGAATGGTTTTCCGTGCAGCAACTCGATCGCACATGGGCCGATTTGATGGAAGCTTTCCCGCCAGAGCGAGTGATGACCAGCCAAGCGTATATTGATCAGCAATACCGTTTGATGCGTAATCTGTATTCTGGCGTTGGTTTCGCGAGTTTGTATGATGACGATGAACGAAACAGCTTCCGCTTGCCATGGGCCGATATGGTACAAGGCATTGATGACTTGCTGGCACTTAAAACGTTAGAGCCTTTGACTGAGAAATTGGAAGGCGATGAGAAGGTTCAGCTAGAGCGTTGGTTGGCTCGCCAAGAAGTGTCTATTCTGCATGCGATGGAACAGACACGCCAAATCAGTGTTGAGGTTGAGCCATACTGGCAAGACTAAACTCAATACCGGCATCAGTATAAGTATGAATTTGAAAATAGGGCTTCGGCCCTATTTTTTTGTTTGTTGCTCGAGCTTTTCTAGTCGCTCTAGTATTTTCTGTTGTTGCTCAATGATCTTTTCAAGATGCTTCTCTTTGTTTTCTGCTCGTTGATTCTCATGGTGAGTTGGGGAGGTGATCAGAGAAGTAATCAAGCCTGAAATCATACCGAAAACACCCACACCACAAATGATCACCAGAGAGGCGACTAATTTCCCTGAGTTTGTCACTGGGTAATGATCGCCGTACCCTACGGTACTGATGGTAACGAAAGCCCACCACAAAGCATCTTGGCCAGTGGTAATGTTGGCATTGGGATCTTTGTGTTCTAACAGAAGTATTGTTCCAGCTCCTATGGTTAGGAGAATAACCAGTAGCAGAATAATTGAGGCGAGTGTGGTTTCTTTGCGATTACGAAACAGCTCTCTAAAAACACGTTTACCCGAGCGGAGCACAAGAATGACACGCAGGATCTGAAAAATGCGAGCGAAACGAAGTGGTTCGATCATTGGGATGCTTGCTAAGAAATCGATCCAGTGTACTTTTAGATATTCTTTCTTATTTTGTGATCTCAATAGATCAATCGTGAGCTGAAAAAGAAAAACACTACAGATTATAAAATCGAGGCCGATAAGAACTTGTTTTGATTCTTTATCAATCGGTGCAAACAATAAGCCTGAGATCACAAATAACGCTAAGAAAGAGAGAATCAGTGATAATAAGCTCATCGGCTTGGTTGTGTCTTTGATACTATTTAACATTCATACGAGGCTCAAAATAAATCGCGAACTTTGACTGAAATAGCCACCTCGCGGATATAGAAGCCATCAATATATAAGAATTAATGGAGAACTGACAATGACTAAACTGTCATTCAAGCCGTGGGAAAGGATAATCTCTGACGTTCGTCTCGTTCCAAAAATGGTCATGCTGATGATATTCAGCACTATCTTGATCATTTCGAAGCAGTTATGGGACGCAAGTACGTTTTACGATTCATTGCTTGCTGTAACCAATAATGCGCAAGTTGCGCAGCAGCATTATGAGACTTACCTAGTTCAAGTGGCTTGGCAAACAGCCTTGATGATCATTGTGTTTGTGGTTCTTCTATTAGCGGCGGCGCGCGTTATGCTTCGCCAAACTCAGTACCTTAATGACGCCATTAAAACCATGGCCGATAAGAATCTATCAGTGCCGATTGAAATGGACTGTAAAGATGAATACGGCGATGTGGCACGTGAGCTTGAAAAAACTCGAGTTCAACTGAACGACATGATCAAAACTCAAGTGGCTTCTTCTGACGAGTTATTTGCTCTGACAGAAGTGATGACTATTAGCATGTCAGAAACCAAAGATTCGGCTCAAGAAGAGTTCAACGAGATCGATCAGCTAGCGACAGCTATGAGTGAGATGACGTCTACCGTGCAAACTGTCGCTGAGCATGCGCAAAGTGCTTCTTCATTGACTGAACAGGCATCAGGCCAAGCCTTGACCGGTCAGAAGTTCGTTCAAGGCTCTGTGTCTAAGATGAGTGAGTTATCTTCAGATATCGCAGCATCTGCAGCAGCGGTAAACCAAGTAGAAGAACGCGTTGACTCGATTGGTAGCGTTGTGGGCACTATCCAAGGTATTTCAGAACAAACGAACTTGTTAGCACTGAACGCAGCGATTGAAGCCGCGCGTGCAGGTGAAGCGGGACGTGGTTTTGCGGTTGTTGCCGATGAGGTTCGTAACCTTGCGCAGCGTACTCAACAAGCGACAGTAGAAATTCAAGATATGATCAGTCACCTACAAAGCAGCGCTAACTCTGCCGTAGAGCTGATGGAGAAGAGTGTTGTAGAAGCGGCTGAAGGCGTTGACCTGGTAACCAATGCTGGTTCTGAGCTTGATGGCATCGTAAGCCAAGTCAACCAAATCAATGATATGAACTTCCAGATAGCGACCGCTGCAGGCCAACAGAGCAGTGTTGCTGAAGAGATGAGTGTTAACCTAACGAATGTTCGTGAGCTTGTCGAAGCTTCTGTAGTGGTCGTTGGTGAACTGTTAGAGACTTCTCAGCTCATGGAAACCAACGCGCAAGAACTGGACGGTAAGATTAAACAATTTAAGGTTTAATCATGGGGTCTTGGCCTTCACTCCTCAGAGGTATTTCTAGTATTCGATAGCTAGGAAAGGCCCGATTCGATAAGTTAACCGATAAAACGCCCACATTACTAATGTGGGCGTTTTTTATTGGCGTAACTTTGGTATAACTTATCCTTAGATATTAAAACGGGTTCTCAAAGCTCGTTGTTAAACTTGCCTGTTAAAACTATTTACTAAAGAGCAGAACCAATTGTTCGGCGCGCAGCTTACACAAGGAAGAAACATGCCATTGCCTTCTCAACTCACCACGCATTCCCAGTCTGCTTTTGAGCAATTATTAGAGCATCAAAGTGAAGCCATCAATGCTTGGCCAGAGCCAATGATTGAAGATCTTAAACGTGTACTCGGTTTAAGTTGTTTTGTTGCTGATTGCTTACAGCGTGATACGGTTTTATCCAACTCCTTACCTGATATGCTGGCATGTGAAGAGCGTGCTGAAGGGTATCGTCAGCGATTAGCCGAGTTACTTTTAAGTTGCGCCGATAAAATGAGTGGCCAGCGTGTGCTGCGTCAATTCCGTAATCGAGAAATGACCTACATTGCTTGGCGTGATTTTTTGGGTGCGTGGGAGCTAGAGCAGAGCTTAAGCCATCTATCGATGTTGGCAGAGGCGATGATCTTCGAGACCTATCAGTGGCAGTACGATATTTGCTGTAAAGAGTGGGGCACACCTTGTAATGATCTGGGTGAAGCGCAGCCGATGTTGATCATCGGTATGGGCAAGCTTGGTGGCGGTGAGCTTAATTTCTCTTCTGATATCGATCTGATTTTTACTTACCCTGAAAATGGTGAAACACAAGGTGCGCGACGAAGTATCGCCAACGCCCAATTTTTTACGCGTTTAGGGCAACGGATTATCAAGGCGCTTGATCAGCAAACCTTTGATGGATTCTGTTATCGAGTAGACATGCGTCTGCGTCCATTCGGTGAGAGTGGTCCACTGGTCATGAGTTACGCTGCGCTAGAAGATTACTATCAAGAACAAGGCCGAGATTGGGAACGCTACGCGATGGTTAAGGCGCGAGTGATGGGTAGTGAAATGTACCCTGAATATCAAGAGCTTCGCCAGATGTTGCGCCCGTTTGTGTTTCGTCGTTATATCGATTTCAGTGCGATCCAATCTCTGCGTCGAATGAAGTCGATGATCAGCAGTGAAGTTCGCCGTCGTGGCCTCTCCAATAACATCAAGCTTGGTTCTGGTGGTATTCGTGAAGTTGAATTTATTGCGCAAGTTTTCCAATTGATTCGTGGTGGGCGCGAGCCTAGCCTGCGTGGTCGAGGGTTACTAGAAACGTTAAGTGCTATTGAATCTCTCAATTTATTAGAGACCAAAGAAGTCGGTCATTTACGTGAGGCCTACCTGTTTTTACGTCGCCTTGAAAACCTATTGCAAGCGATGTCTGACAAGCAAACTCAAACCTTACCAGATGGTGAGCTCGAACAACTGCAACTCGCTGTCGCAATGCAATTTGCTGATTGGGATAGTTTGATTACGGCAACTCGTGTTCATATGGCGAATGTACATACTGTTTTCGAAGATCTGATTGGTGTCGATGAAGACGATGCCAATCCAATCGCGAGCCACTTTAGTGAACTGTGGGATATGGCCCATAAACAAGACGTGATTGAGCAGGTTCTTGAGCATGACATCGCGATTGCTAACCCGCTGGAAGCGGCGAAAACCATTATCCAATTTAAAGCGGATTTAGCGAAGAAAACCCTTGGCCCACGTGGACGGGAGGTTTTAAATCGCTTGATGCCTAAAGTGTTCCAAGCGTTGTACACCGCCAAGGATGCAGAGTTTGGTTTATCTCGAGTGTTGCACCTTCTCCATAAAATAGTCACGCGCACCACGTACCTTGAGCTATTGGATGAACACCCAGCCGCGTTAACTCAGTTAGTTCGTTTATGTACTGCGAGCCCGATGATTTCGGAGCAGCTTGGCCGTTATCCTATTCTATTAGATGAACTTATTGACCCTCAGCAACTCTATAATCCAGTACCTTTAGAGTCTTACAAGACTGAGCTACGAGATTACCTAGCTCGCATTCCTGAAGATGATATGGAGCAACAGATGGAAGGTCTGCGTCAGTTTAAGCAGACTTGTATCTTGAGGATTGCAGCCGCGGATATTGCAGGTGCTCTGCCTGTCATGAAGGTCAGTGATCACCTGACCTATTTAGCCGAAGCGATTGTTGAGGCGGGTATTAACCAAGCGTGGCTGCAAGTGTCAGCTAAGTTCGGTGAGCCCACTCATGTGAAAGACCGAGAAGGCCGTGGTTTTGCGGTTGTCGGCTATGGCAAAGTTGGCGGCTGGGAGCTGGGCTACAACTCCGATCTTGATATCGTGTTCATGCACGATTGCCCGGTACACATCTATACTGATGGTAAGAAAGAGATTGATGGACGCCAGTTTTATCTAAGATTGGCACAGCGAATTATTCATATTTTCTCAACGAGAACCGCTTCCGGTATTTTGTATGAGGTCGATACTCGTCTGCGCCCTTCTGGTGCCTCTGGTCTATTGGTTAGTCCAACGGATGCCTTTGACGAGTATCAGCACAATGATGCGTGGACTTGGGAGCACCAAGCTCTAACTCGTGCTCGCATGATTTACGGCGATGACTTATTGGCTTCGGCATTCAACAAAACTCGCCATGAGGTCCTGTGCTTGGCTCGTGATGAGGCAACACTCAAAAAGTCCGTTGTGGATATGCGCGAAAAGATGCGCGGGCATTTAGGTGGAAAAAAAGCCGATCGATTCATGCTGAAACAAGATGCGGGCGGTATTACTGATATTGAGTTTTTGGCTCAATATCTAGTACTGAGATACAGCAACGAAAAACCTAAGCTCACCCGTTGGTGCGACAACGTGCGAATCTTTGAAAGCCTGTTGTCACAGGGGATTATGGACGAGCAGCAAGGCATGGCATTAACCAATGCCTATACGACATTAAGAGATGAAATTCACCACCGTAATCTACTCAACCTCGATGCGGATGTGGCGATTGATAAGTTTGAAATGGAAAGAGAACATGTTGTTCAAGCATGGAAGCAATGGATGGAAGCTTAACCTTAGTTAATGCTTACTGATTGCAGTGCCTATCGTGATAGGTGTTTGCTGATTTTTCTATGGTTTAGCCACTGTAATCAGTGTGCTAGACTCTGGCCAGATTTGATTTTTGGAGATCAATAATGAAACCAATTCTACCTGACTATAGTCAATCAGGTGTTCTTATTGTCGGTGACGTAATGCTTGATCGTTACTGGTATGGTCCAACTGGCCGTATTTCACCAGAAGCACCAGTACCCGTTGTAAAAGTAGAAAATAACGAAGAGCGCCCTGGTGGTGCTGCCAACGTAGCGATGAATATTGCTTCTCTTGGTGGTCATGCTCATGTCGTTGGTTTAACTGGTAAAGATGAACCCGCTGAGGTGTTAAAAAACACCTTAGGAGCGCTCAATGTTAAGTGCGACTTTGTTGAGTTGGACGATTACCCAACTATCACTAAACTGCGAGTAATGAGCCGAGGTCAACAGCTGATCCGTCTTGATTTTGAAGACAAATTCGAGAACACGGATCCTGAGTTAGTTCTGTCTCGCATGGAACAAGCGCTTCCTAATGTACGTTCGGTGATCCTATCTGATTACGCAAAAGGTGCCTTGGAGCATGTGCAAAGTTTTATTCAAAAATCACGCGCAGCAAAGGTTCCGGTATTTATCGATCCGAAAGGTGCTGATTTAGAGCGATACCGTGGTGCAACTTTGCTTACGCCAAATATGGCTGAGTTCGAGCTGGTTGCAGGTAAGGTCAAATCAGAAGAAGATCTTATCGAGAAAGGCATCGCCTTGATCGAAAAATACGACTTTGAAGCTTTGTTAGTGACTCGCAGCGAGCATGGTATGACGCTACTTCGTAAAGATCAGGCGCCATTCCACTTGCCGACTCAAGCGAAAGAAGTGTATGACGTGACAGGTGCGGGTGATACGGTGATCTCGGTACTCGCGGCTTCTGTTGCTGCTGGTAAGCCACTGGATGAAGCGTGTGCATTAGCGAACGCTGCTGCAGGTGTGGTAGTTGGCAAACTTGGTACATCGACGTTGTCTACGATTGAATTAGCGGAAGCGATTCATGGTAGCCAAGACACTGACTACGGCGTGATCTCTGAAGCGGCACTGGTTGAAGCGGTGAAGCGTGCTCGTGCGAAAGGCGAGACAGTGGTTATGACCAATGGCTGCTTTGATATTCTGCATGCCGGCCATGTTTCTTACATGAACCACGCGGCTGAGCTGGGTGATCGTTTGATCGTTGCAGTGAATACCGATGAATCAGTCAAACGTTTGAAAGGTCCAGGTCGCCCTGTGAACCCAACTGATCGTCGTATGGCGGTATTGGCTGGCTTAGGCGCTGTTGATTGGGTGGTTCCGTTTTCTGAAGATACACCTCAACGTTTGATCTCTGAGGTTCTACCAAGCATTCTAGTGAAAGGTGGTGATTACAAACCTGAAGAGATTGCTGGTGGTGAAGAAGTGATTGCGGCTGGTGGTGAAGTGAAAGTACTTAACTTTGAAGATGGTTGCTCTACGACTGAAATCATTAAAGCGATTAAAGGTGGTCGAGGCTAACTTTTAGCCTTCTCGTTTTCTAGTCTCAAGGCTTAACCTTTGAGTTAGGCTGAGAATTAGCTTTCAATAGATAATAAAAATGCCGCTCAATGAGCGGCATTTTTGTAACGGTAACTGAGTAATTAAGAATTACTTACTTGCTACTTTTAGACCTGCGTTTACATCAACGATGTCTTGTTCGCTTAGCGTACCGACGGCTTGACGAAGCTGAAGCACACTTAGGATGTAGTTGTAACGAGCATCTGAAAGGTTTTTGTTCGCATCGTATAGACGACGAGTCGAATCTAGTACGTCAACGATAGTACGAGTACCGACATCAAAACCTGCTTCTGTTGCTTCTAGAGCAGACTGAGCAGAGACAACAGACTGTTCGTAAGCGCGTAGAGCGCCGATCGAAGCTGTGATGTTGTTATTGAATGCACGAACGTCTTTTACAACGCTACGATAAGTGGCTTCTAGATCTTCACTTGCTGCAACGTAGTTGTATTCAGCCTGTTTAGTCAAAGAAGTTGTATTACCACCCGTATATAGAGGTACAACTAAGTTCAAACCTAGGTTTAGGTTATCTTGGTCGTAATTATTTGAGCTATTTGATTGATCCGCAAGAGAGTAACTACCATCTAACGTCAAGCTTGGTAGGTGACCAGAACTTGCTAGTGTGATGTTATCTTTCGCTACATCTTGAGAAATACGAGATGCTAAAAGGCTCAGGTTCTTTTGCTCTGCTTGTTCAACAAGTGCTGCTGCAGATTCAGAAGATTTGCTTGCTGAGAAACGATCAGTGTCTAGGATGCTTAGGTTAGAGTGTTCCTGACCTGTAATCTCACGTAGACCTTCGTAGTTATTAATCAGAGTGTTCTCTGCTAAAACTTCATCAGCTAAAACGCCATCGTACTGAGCTTGCGCATCATGTACATCGGTGATTGCTGAAAGACCTACTTCAAAGCGCTGCTTTGTTTGTTCTAGTTGACGAGCAACAGCGGCTTTTTCTGCACGAACAAATTCTAGGTTATCTTGAGCTCGAAGTACTTCAAAGTATGCCGTTGCTACACGTAGGATCAAAGCTTGTTGCTCTGCCGCGTACGCTGAATCAGATTGGCGAGCAGTTTTCTCTGCCGTATCTAGCGTGATCCATGAAGAGCGTTGGTAGAGCTCTTGAGAAAAGTAAATCCCAGCTCCCCATTGGTTATTGTCATTGTTTTTATCGCTTAAATCACCACGGTTGATATCGTAGTTAGCTCTTAAATCAATTTGTGGTAGCAAATCACTACGGCTTGACGTTACTGCTTCAAAAGCGGCATCGCGCTGCGCTGCGGAACGAAGAAGTTGTGGATCGTTCTGTTTTGCTTGGTCGTAAACTTCAGCTAGCGTATCAGCAAAAGCTGATGAACTCAGGCTGCCGATTGCTGCACTGATAAATAGTGGAAGCAGTTTTTTCATTTTCCTATTCCTGCCTTTAATGGAATTTTCTTCAAAAGAGTTTAACCCAGTTTGGTGGTAATTTACTCGAAACTTTGCACTTTTTTACATTTAACTGTCCACTTGTGCAATATTTATTTTTTAAAACTTAACTTTAATTATAAATTTTATATAAAAAGTTGAACCTTATCCTTGGTAGTTAACTCGGACAATGAGTAAACTATAAAGATCACTTAGTGAGGTACCAAATGCAACAGTATGACAATCAACGACATGAGTTTACTCCTCAAGATGTGGAAATAGTCTCAAAAGAGACGCTGTTTCGTGGTTTTTTCAAAATGGTTAAATACACATTTAAACATAAGCTGTTTGAGGGGGGCTGGAGCCAACCAATAGAGCGCGAGATGTTTGAACGTGGACATGCTGCCGCTTTGTTACCTTATGATCCTATTCGTGATGAAGTGGTGATCGTTGAACAGATCCGTGTTGGTGCTCTAGAGCATGAGAACCCATGGCAATACGAAATTGTTGCTGGGATTATTGATACCGATGAATCACCACAAGATGTCGCCCGACGTGAAGCGATGGAAGAAGCGGGCGTTGAAGTCGGATCTGTATTGCCTATCACTTCGTATTACCCTTCATCTGGCGGTTGTTCAGAAAAGCTCGACGTATTTGTTGGCTGTGTTGATGCAACGACAGCCAAAGGGGTACACGGATTGGACTACGAAGGTGAGGACATTCGTGTACAAGTTATGAGTCGCGAAGCGGCTTATCAGTTGGTAAAAGACGGTGTGTTTGAAAATGGCGCCACGATCATTGCGCTACAGTGGCTACAATTGAACTACCAAGAATTACAGTCAGAGTGGATAGATTAACGTCATGCCAAATATAGCAGTCAAAAAACCGTATCATGTTGATCTTGCTGAATTGATGCGAGTTTACGAGACTAACTATGCCAAACTTAACGCTCTGTTACCGGTAGGACATGAGGTTGGTGACGTTCGCTGTTACCAAGCCGTTAATATGGTGTATCAATTGACAGTGAATGAGGTCACAAAATACACCACTTTAATAGATATATGTCAGAGTGACGCGATGCCAGTGTTTCCTTTGCCAAAAATGTCTGTCAGGCTATATCACGACGCTCGAGTTGCAGAAGTGTGCGCTAGCGGGGATTTTTCGCGAGTCAAAGCGAAATATGACTACCCCAACACTAAGCTTTTGCAAAAGGACGAGAAATTTCAATTGAATAAATTTCTTGGGGAATGGTTAACGTTTTGTTTAAAAACGGGTATCAGCCGAACCCCAATTGCCTTTTAATTGAACCAACTTAAACAACACTTTTAAAGTCTAAACAGTAACGTATCTGGATTTGTTATTTTGGAATTATCACACACTTCAAAATTTGATGAGAGCACTATTAAGCTTGTGCAGCTAACGGACACGCATTTATTTGCGCCGAGCAATGGCAGCTTATTAAGCATCAACACTCAAGATAGCTTTCGTGCTGTAGTCGATGGCATTGTTAGTCAGGGCTTTGACTATCAAGCGATTCTAGCTACCGGTGATATCTCTCAAGATCACAGTGCTGAGTCGTACCAGAAATTTGAGTCAGGGATAAAGCCTTTGGAAAAGCCATGTTACTGGCTACCCGGGAACCATGACTTCAAGCCTAATATGGGCAGTGTTTTACCATCACCACAAATACAGTGTGTTGAGCATGTCTTGCTAGGCGATAACTGGCAGATGGTTATGCTGGACTCGCAAGTGGTGGGTGTACCTCACGGGCGCCTTAGTGATCAACAGATTGACCTACTAGAACAAAAGCTGACTGAATTCCCTGAGCGTAACACCTTGGTTTTGCTGCACCACCACCCTTTACTGGTCGGTAGTGCGTGGCTTGATCAACATAACCTGAAAGATGCTGAGCAGTTTTGGGATGTGGTTCAACAGCACACCAATGTGAAAGCGGTACTTTGTGGTCATGTTCATCAAGATATGAATCGCAATCATCATGGTGTACAAGTCATGGCAACCCCATCGACTTGTGTTCAATTCAAACCAAACTCGAACGACTTTGCGGTTGATACTTTATCTCCAGGCTGGCGAGAGATTGAATTGCACCAAGATGGAACGGTAACTACGCAGGTTCGCCGTTTGCCTAATGGGCAGTTCTCGCCAGACTTTGATGCAGGTGGTTACTAATATGCAGGACCTTAATCAGCAAACCGCTAAGCCATCGCTGCTTCTCTATATTCACGGTTTTAACAGTTCATCACGTTCTCACAAAGCGAACGTAATGGCTGATTACTGTGCGAAGCATCGCGCTGATATTAAAGTTGTGACGCCTCAACTACCGAGCTTCCCTCAGCAAGCAGCTCTGCATTTACAGCAGCTGGTGGAGCAATATAAAGATCAATATCAGATCGCGTTAGTCGGTAGCTCGTTGGGTGGCTATCTTTCAACATGGCTAAATAGTCATTATGGTTTCAAGGCGGTGGTTGTAAATCCAGCCGTGAAGCCGTATGAGCTTCTTGCTGATTATTTAGGAGAGCAAGTAAACCCATACACAGATGAACGATATGTGCTGGAAACAAAGCATATCGATGAACTGAAGGCGTTAGAGGTTCCGGCTATCGCTAAGCCGAGTGACTTCTGGTTACTTCAGCAAACGGAAGACGAAGTTCTGGATTACCGACAAGCGGTAGAGAAGTACCAAGGTGCGACACAGACAGTAGAAGAGGGCGGGGATCATAGCTTTGTTGATTTTGAACGTTACCCACAACAAATCGTCACTTTTCTAAACCTCTAATCTGTTTCATCAACAGAGTGATTTTCTCTTGTTTGCCTGTTATTTCATCTATCAATGGTGAAATATCATAGTTTGATGTCTTAGTTTTTGAACTAGCTTGACATCATTACTCAGCTTCCAGACTATATTCCCCAATACTTCGCTCGTTCGCTCTACTATGAAGGTTCATAGTAATGATTCTGCTTTAGTGAAACTAGAGCCAGCGAACAGACGCAAACTTTTTGAGTAAACTCCGTATTATGACTGAACAATATAATGCAAAAGACCTCGAGGTACTTGAAGGTCTCGATCCCGTGCGACACCGCCCGGGAATGTATACAGAGACAGAAAGACCAAACCACCTTGCCCAAGAAGTCATTGATAACTCGGTCGATGAAGCACTAGCGGGACACGCTAAGAAAATTAAAGTTGTGCTTCATGCTGACCAATCGTTAGAAGTTACCGATGATGGCCGTGGTATGCCGGTTGATATCCACCCTGAAAAAGGCATCTCGGGTGTTGAGCTGATTTTAACTAAGCTCCACTCAGGCGGTAAATTCTCAAACAACAACTATAAGTTTTCAGGTGGTTTGCACGGGGTAGGTATCTCGGTGGTAAACGCGCTGTCAAAACGCGTTGAAGTAACGGTTCGTCGTGACGGTCAGGTGCATGAAATCGCCCTTGAGGGTGGTCATGCCGTAACCGACCTTACTGTTACGGGCACTTGTGGTCACCGCAATACCGGTACTACCGTGCATTTCTGGCCAGATCCAAAATACTTCGATAGCTCTAAGTTCTCTGTTTTACGCCTTATTAATAACCTGCGAGCTAAAGCCGTACTTTGCCCAGGTTTAGAAATCACCTTTATCGACAAGGTTGGCGGTGAAGAACATAAATGGTTCTATGAAGACGGTCTAAAAGACTACCTTGCCGAAGGCGTGAAAGGTTACACCTTACTGCCTGAAGAACCTTATGTTGGCGAATTCGTTGCTGAAACTGAAATGGCGAACTGGGCGATCATTTGGCAGCCAGAAGGCGGTGATATGATCACCGAGAGTTACGTGAACTTAGTACCAACTAAACAAGGTGGTACTCACGTAAACGGTCTTCGCCAAGGTCTGCTTGATGCGATGCGTGAGTTCTGTGAATTCCGTAACCTGTTGCCTCGTGGCGTTAAGCTAACGGGTGATGACATCTTTGACCGTTGTTCTTACGTTCTATCGGTGAAGATGCAAGATCCACAATTTGCGGGTCAAACAAAAGAGCGCTTATCTTCTCGTCAAACTGCTGCGTTTGTTTCTGGTGTAGTGAAGGATGCTTTCAGCTTGTGGCTGAATGAAAAGCCTCAACTAGCAGAATTACTAGCAGAAGCTTGTATTGCTAACGCACATCGTCGTATGCGCGCAAGCAAAAAAGTTGTACGTAAAAAGATTGCTTCTGGTCCAGCACTGCCGGGTAAGCTAACCGACTGTTCGGTTCAAGATTTAAGCCGTACCGAAATCTTCTTCGTGGAAGGGGATTCGGCGGGTGGTTCTGCTAAACAAGCACGTGATCGTGAGTTCCAAGCGGTTATGCCACTTCGCGGTAAGATCCTAAATACGTGGGAAGTGTCAGCAGACCAAGTATTGGCTTCACAAGAAGTACATGATATTTCAGTTGCTCTGGGTATCGACCCAGATAACGATGATTTGTCGGGCCTGCGTTACGGTAAGATCTGTATCCTTGCCGATGCGGACTCGGATGGTCTTCATATCGCGACACTGCTATGTGCACTATTTACTCGCCATTTCCATGCTTTGGTTGAAGCGGGTCATATCTATGTGGCAATGCCTCCTCTGTATCGTATCGATTGCGGTAAAGAAGTGTTCTACGCACTCGATGACTCAGAGAAAGATGGTGTGCTTGAGCGACTATCGCAGAAGAAAGCCAAAATCAACGTGCAACGATTTAAAGGTCTGGGTGAAATGAACCCACTTCAGTTACGCGAAACCACTATGGATCCAAATACTCGTCGTCTTGTCCAATTAACGATTGATGACAACGACGCGACCAACGAGATGATGGACATGCTGCTTGGTAAGAAACGTGCAGATGATCGCCGTACATGGCTACAGACTAACGGTGATATGGCCGAGGTATAATGGATGTCTAACGAAATTACATATGATGGCGTTGAACAGCTGCCAATGCGCAAGTTCACCGAAGATGCCTACTTAAATTACTCAATGTACGTGATCATGGATCGTGCATTACCGTATATCGGTGATGGCTTGAAGCCAGTACAGCGTCGTATTATCTACGCGATGTCTGAGCTGGGCCTATCCGCTGCATCGAAATACAAAAAATCAGCACGTACCGTTGGTGACGTATTAGGTAAGTATCACCCACACGGTGACTCTGCTTGTTACGAAGCGATGGTATTGATGGCGCAGCCTTTCTCTTACCGCTACCCATTGGTAGATGGTCAAGGTAACTGGGGTGCTCCGGACGACCCGAAATCGTTCGCTGCGATGCGTTATACCGAAGCAAAATTATCTAAGTTTGCTGAGGTTCTTCTAGGTGAACTAGGTCAAGGCACCGTTGATTGGCAACCCAACTTTGATGGCACCATGAAAGAGCCTCAGATGTTGCCAGCACGTCTGCCTCATATCTTACTTAACGGTATTACTGGTATCGCGGTTGGTATGGCGACCGACATCCCGCCTCACAATGTACGTGAAGTGGCGAACGCGGCGATTCATTTGATTGATACGCCGAAAGCTGAACTTCCAGATGTGATGGGTTTCATTCAAGGCCCAGATTACCCGACAGAAGCTGAAATTATTTCGCCGAAGTCGGACATCGAAAAGATCTACCGTACAGGCCGTGGCAGCATCAAGATGCGCGCGGTATGGCACAAGGAAGGCTCTGATATCGTCATCACGTCTTTACCTCATCAAGTGTCAGGTGCGAAGTTACTTGAGCAAATTGCGAACCAGATGCGAGCTAAGAAACTGCCTATGGTTGACGACTTGCGTGATGAATCAGATCACGAGAATCCAACGCGTATCGTCGTGGTTCCTCGTTCAAACCGTATCGACTGTGACCAACTGATGAGTCACTTATTCGCGTCGACGGATTTAGAGAAAAACTTCCGCGTTAACTTGAACATGATTGGTTTAGATAACCGTCCTCAAGTTAAAGGCTTAGTTCAAATCCTGAAAGAGTGGATTGAGTTCCGTCGTACGACCGTTCGTCGTCGTTTACAGTACCGTTTAGATAAAGTACTGGCTCGTTTGCACATCTTAGAAGGCTTACTCGCTGCTTACCTCAACATCGATGAAGTGATTGAGATCATTCGAACAGAAGACGAGCCGTGTCCTGTTTTGATGAACCGTTTCAACATTTCTGAAATTCAAGCTAATGCTATTCTTGATATTAAACTTCGTAACTTAGCTAAGTTAGAAGAATTTAAAATTCGAGCTGAGCAAGAAGAGCTTGAAGCTGAACGTGAAAAGCTTGAAAAGCTACTCGGTTCAGAGCGTCGCTTGAATACGCTGATCAAAAAAGAAATCCAAGCAGATGCAGATAAATACGGCGATGATCGTCGCTCACCGTTGATTGAACGTGCTGAAGCAAAAGCTTTGACTGAGCGTGATTTAGTTCCAAGTGAGCCAATTACTGTCGTGCTTTCTGAGAAAGGTTGGATTCGTCATGCTAAAGGGCATGAAGTTGACGCTGAAGGTTTGAACTACAAATCAGGTGATAAATTCTTAGCAAGCACTAAGGGTAAGAGTAACCAACAAGCGGTGTTTCTCGGCAGTGATGGCCGAAGCTACTCCCTTGAATCTCACTCACTGCCATCGGCGCGAAGCCAAGGTGAGCCAATTACAGGCCGCTTGAATGTCAGCCCTGGTACTTCTATTCGCCAAGTGGTGATGGGAGAGAATGAACAGCTATGGTTAGTCGGTTCTGATGCGGGTTATGGTTTTGTTTGTAAAGGTAGCGATCTGCTGTCTAAGAACAAGAGCGGTAAAGCGCTGGTTAACTTGCCACAAGCTTCTGAAGTGATGTTGCCAAGCCCGATTGCTGACTTGGACACTAACCAGATTCTGGCGATTACTAACCAAGGTCGTATGTTGTTGTTCCCGATTAAAGACCTACCTCAATTGAGCAAAGGTAAGGGTAACAAGATCATCAACATTCCTTCTGCGAAAGCAAAAGAGCGTGAAGAGTTTGTCTCGCATCTAATGGCTATCCCAGAGAATGCGACGCTGACCATCTATGCGGGTAAACGCAAACTTGGCTTGAAACCTGCGGATCTTGAAAATTTCCGTGGTGAACGTGGTCGTCGTGGTGGTTTACTACCTAGAGGACTACAACGAGTGACGCGCATTGATATCGATGAACCTAGCGACGCTTAGCTATGACACTCTTAGCTATGACACTTAGCTCTGACGCTTAGTTATATAGTTAGTTTTCATTGAGTTTATAATTCGCTTGATTGATAAAAGAAAACCCAGCTTAAGAGCTGGGTTTTTTGTGTCTGGAAGTTTAACAGTGTGGGGTCGCTAACTTCATGTTAGCAATCAACATACGTATATAGGCTACAGGCGTGTATCTTCAGCGATAGTCACCTTGAGGGTCTTGTTTTCACCTTTGCGTAATACACCAACATCAATGACAGTACCTGGGCGCAGGTCAGTAACAATGTCCATTACGCTCTGTCGTCCGCTAATCTGGGTATTATTGATGCTGACAATAATATCTTGTGCTTCAAAGCCTGCATCAGCCGCAGGACCATTCGGGTCTATCCCGAGTACCACAATACCGCCGATATTCTTATTGCCGAGTAAGCGTGACGTCACCGAGTTGATGTCTTGTCCGTCTATGCCAATATAACCACGAATCACACGACCATCAGCGATGATTTTTTGCATGATCTTATTGGCAAGTGGGTAGGGGATAGCAAACGAGATACCGTAGGTTTCCATATCGGTTGCTTGTTGGAAAGAGGCGGTATTGATACCGACTAACTCACCTTGTGAATTGACAAGTGCACCACCGGAGTTACCTTCATTGATTGCCGCATCGGTCTGGATAAAGGCTTGATGACCATCTGCACTGATTGAAGAGCGACCGGTTGCCGAGATAATACCAAAGGTTGTGGTTTGACCTAGGTTATACGGGTTACCGATAGCGAGAACCACATCTCCGACATTTGCAGTGTAATCTTGGTTCAGTGGAATCACTGGTAAGTTGTCACCGCTGACTCTGAGTATCGCGATATCGGTGCGCTTGTCTGAACCGACAAGCTGTGCGGCGGCTACTCGTCCGTCTTGAAGTGCCACAACTATTTGGTCGGCTTGAGCAACAACGTGAAAGTTGGTAATGATGTAGCCTTTTTCGCTAACAATGACCCCTGAACCCAAACCTTGAGTCAGTAGCTTATTGCGATCGCTTTCTGCGTATTTACGACTATAAATATTGACCACAGCGGGTGCAGCACGTCGCACCGCTTGGTTAAATGAGATCTGAAGAGAGCCAATATTATCGACTTGAGGACTAGTGACATCTGAAACTATAGCTGGCCTTAAGCTCGGAAATGCGAGAAGAATAAGTGCCGCTGAAACGAGTCCAAGGGAAATAGAACGAAATAGAAAGGACAGCATGTTTCCCTCTTCAACAAGTAAGGTATGGAGCATCCGTCAATGGATGACTGACTTGATTACGAGTGAAGCATAGCATTTTGATTGATCTAAAGAAAAGGGAGACTGAGTAAGTTTAAAGCAAACTTACTGAGCCTCCCTGTAATTGCGCTGACGTATGACTATCGAATAACTAGATAGATCGTCCTGTCGCCTCTTTGGATATTAAGCGCCAACACGCCAGGTTGTTTTTCAAGAATCGTTCTAAATTCAGCAAGGTTCTTAACCGGTTGGCGGTTTACCCCGATGATGATGTCATCTTTAAGAAGTTGATAGGCTTCTGCTGGCGAACCTTGAGCGACACTTGATACCTTGACGCCTGTCGCTGGGTCGCTGTCGGTTGTGTTGGTGAGCTCTGCACCAGCAAGTCCTTCATGGAGCTTTTCCGCTTGTGTCTTACTATTGGTGGATTCACCCAGAGTCACATCAAAGGTCTTATTTTTTCCGTCACGAACGACACCAAGTTCGATCTGTTTACCTGCGCCGAGGGTTGCGACTTTGGCTCTTAACTCGCTAAAAGTATCAATGCGCTTACCATTAATAGAGACAATAACATCGCCGGCTTTCAGTCCGGCTTTGTCCGCAGCACTGTCGGGTACAATTTGGCTAACAAAGGCACCTTTGCTGGACTCATAACCAAGCGCTTCCGCCAATTCAGAGGTGACCTCTCCGCCTTGAACTCCCAGCATACCGCGTTTTACTTCACCGAAATCGAGAATTTGTTCTGTCAGGTTTTTCATCATATTGGATGGGATTGCAAAGCCGATACCGACATTGCCTCCGTTGGGGCCAAGGATAGCCGTGTTGATACCAATCAGCTCACCGTTGAGATTCACTAACGCGCCACCAGAGTTACCACTGTTGATAGCTGCATCGGTTTGAATGAAGTTTTCAAAGTTCTCTAGATTTAGGCCGCTACGACCGAGTGCAGACACGATGCCGGATGTCACGGTTTGACCGAGTCCAAATGGGTTGCCTATAGCGACACTGAAATCACCGACTCTTAACTTGTCGGAGTCTGCGACTTTTATCTGGGTAAGGTTCTTGGCTGTTTCGAGTTTTAATAGCGCGATATCCGACATCTGGTCGCCGCCGATGAGCTCGGCATCGTACTCTCGACCATCATGAAGTTTTACTTTGATATCGTCGGCACCGTTGATGACATGGTAATTGGTGACAATATGGCCTTTCTTGGCATCAATGATCACACCTGAACCTAGCCCGCGAAATGGGCGTTCTCGTGTTTGTTCTGGACCAAAAAAGAATTGAAATTGTTCAGGGATTTGCTGACGTTGTACCTGTTTGCCTTCTACGGCAATACTAACCACTGCGGGGGTCACTTGTTCAAGCATAGGTGCAAGGCTTGGTAACTGTTCATTACCCACACTTAATGGCAGTGCGGCCGTTGCTTGAATGGGGGTGATGATTGAACTTAAGCTTAAAGTCAGTACTGATAAAGCAAGCAAAGGTTTTTTCATCATAAACTCCTCTCTAGTTTAGGTCTTAACCCTCTTATACGTTTAATAAGTATGAGTAGTTTCAAATGACCTGAGTGAAAGTTATGACTCAAAAACCTTTGTAAAGTTCACAGAAGTGTTAAATGTTTACGATGCTTTTGCTGTTACAACATCGGGAGCATCCATGATTTCTTTCTTCTGCTCTGTAAATAAACCGGTTGCGCCATTAGCGTAATCTTTCGGTTGTTCTTCAAGTGTCGCCTCTTTAACTGAAGGCTTGTCTTGTGGTTTGTCCGAATGGGCTGCGGCTGTTTTCACAAATGGATTATCTTGCTCTGGCAGATTAGGGATCAGCTCTGAGCTTGTTTTTTCCATGTGTTGGTACAGTTTTGTGTAGTCCTTACCTAAGGTGTCCAACATTTCTGCTGATTTCGCAAAGTGGTCAGCTAGCTCTTGTCGCTGCTGTTCAAGGGCAAACTTTGCGCTATCTAATTCTTTCTGTACGTTCTTTTGTTTTTTGTATTCAGGTGTCATGAGACGAGAAATAGCGACCCCTAAAATAACTCCGACTAGTAAACCGGCAACGGCATACATCCAAGGCATAACAGCTCCTTATTATTGTTTTTTAACATGTTTGTTACTGCTTAGTTACACGTGATACAGCTCCATGGTACTATGAGAAAGCCGCAGTATAAAGAGAAATGCGTGTGCGCTAGTTAGCAGTTTGATGCTGCATTTTTCATCGCATAGCGACATATCTCGTACTGTTTGGGCTCATTTTTATTTGCTGTCTGATATCGCTTTCATTGTGGAAATGTCGTCATGAATCCCATTAAAAAATACGAACAAGATATAAAAGAACATGGATTTCAAAGAGATCCAGCACAAGAGCAAGCCGTTAAATCTTTAGATGAACTCTTTCATCAATTCCAAGATTACATGAATACGCCTATTCCTCAACTAACTCGATTCCAGAAATTAATGGGCAAAAAGCCAGAACTGCCAGAGCCACCAAAAGGCCTCTATTTTTGGGGTGGCGTCGGGCGCGGTAAAACGTACTTAATGGATACGTTCTACGATGCCTTACCGACCACAAAAAAAATGCGTGTTCACTTTCACCGCTTTATGTATCGAGTCCATGATGAGCTAAGGGCGCTAGGTAATGTTAGCGACCCGTTGCCTTTAGTCGCAGATAAGTTGAAAGAAGAAGCGGATATTATCTGTTTTGATGAATTCTTTGTTTCAGACATCACGGATGCCATGATCTTAGGAACTTTGTTCCAAGAGTTATTCGCTCGCAACGTTATCTTAGTCGCGACCTCTAATATTCCACCTGCGGATTTGTATCGTAACGGGTTGCAGCGAGCTCGCTTCTTACCCGCTATTAAGCTTATTCAAGGCAATTGCCATATTCTTAATGTCGATAGCGGAATCGATTATCGTCTTCGTACGTTAGAGCAGGCTGAGATCTATCATTACCCGCTGGATAGCCAAGCGAACATCAACCTCGAAACATATTACGCGCAGCTAGTTGGTGAAGATAAAGAGAAACTCAAACAGATTGAGGTCAATCACCGTCAACTGGATGTAGTCGAAGCAAGCGATGGTGTGCTACATGGTACGTTTGCTCAGCTTTGTCAGTCGGCTCGCAGCCAGAATGACTATATTGAGCTGTCTAGGGTTTATCACACGGTTCTGCTGGCTGATGTGTTGCAAATGGGTGCGACTTCAGATGACGCAGCAAGACGCTTCATTGCGTTAGTTGATGAGTTCTATGAGCGTAACGTGAAATTGATTATTTCAGCGGAAGTGGAGCTAGAAAAGCTATATACCCATGGTCAGTTAGAATTTGAGTTTAAACGTTGTCAGTCGCGTTTAATCGAAATGCAGAGCCATGAATATTTGGCAAAAGAACACTTAAGTTAGCTTTGATTATCTCGAATAAGAAAGAGAATTAAAAAAATCGTGATTTTGTTCAAAAAGAGGTGATTTTTTCTTCGCTCTTCTCTATAATCCTGCGACCTACCGTTACTGCGGGCCTCTAGCGATGAGTAAAATCACGTTATGCCAAGAGTTTTCCAACACTCGAAGGGGTGATGATGGTAACTCTTAGACAGTGGGAATACGCGAGTATTCCTTAAGTGTAAATTTTTTAAATAGGTAATTATTAGCATGAAAACTTTCGTTGCTAAACCAGAAACTGTAAAACGCGACTGGTATGTTGTAGACGCTGAAGGCAAAACTCTTGGCCGTCTAGCAAGTGAAATCGCTTCTCGCCTACGCGGCAAGCACAAAGCAGAATACACTCCTCACGTAGACACTGGTGATTACATCATCGTTGTTAACGCTGAGAAAGTAGCTGTGACTGGTAACAAAGCTAAGGGTAAGGTTTACTACCGTCACTCTGAGTTCCCAGGTGGTCTTAAGACTATCACTTTTGAAAAGCTAATTGCTAAGAAACCAGAAATGGTTCTTGAACTAGCAGTTAAAGGTATGCTTCCACGTGGTCCTCTAGGCCGCGCGATGTACCGTAAGCTTAAAGTATACGCTGGTACTGAGCACAACCATGTTGCTCAACAACCACAAGTACTAGACATCTAATTGGGGATTAAGACAATGGCAGAGAATCAATACTACGGCACTGGTCGTCGCAAAAGCTCAGCAGCTCGTGTTTTCATCAAACCAGGCTCTGGTGAGATCGTAATCAACAAGCGTAGCCTTGATGTTTACTTCGGTCGTCCAACTTCTCGTATGGTTGTTAAGCAACCTCTTGAGCTAGTTGAACTAACTGAGAAACTTGACCTTTACATCACTGTTTCTGGTGGTGGTATTTCAGGTCAAGCTGGCGCAATCCGCCACGGTATCACTCGTGCTCTTATGGAATACGATGAAACTCTACGTCCTGCTCTACGTGCAGCTGGCTATGTTACGCGTGACGCTCGTTGCGTTGAACGTAAGAAAGTTGGTCTACGTAAAGCACGTCGTAAACCTCAATTCTCTAAGCGTTAATTTTTCCTTACCGAAAAATACACGCGACCAGTTTTATTACTGGAATTGTGGTTCAAAGCTCGGCTATATGCCGGGCTTTTTGTCTTTCTGGCCCCCGCTAAACGCTTCCCCCTCCTCGTTTTATTCCTAAATTCTTATATTTTGAAAGCTTTTGTAACCCAATGTGCGCTTTGCCTCATGATTGTTACAAAAAGGTAGCTTTATCTTGTCAAAAAGTAGGGTTTTATTTATCATTTGCCGTCAATAAATAGAACTAAATACATATTTTGTTAGCCATGCTCTTTAATCGGAATTATTTCAATCCATAAGGAGCAAATGGGAGAATGTTTGGATGAGCAACGCGCCTTTAAATAACGGTCGCAGGCGTTTCTTAACCGCAACAACAGCCGTTGTTGGTGGTTTGGGAGCAGCTGCTGTAGCCGTGCCTTTTATTAAATCATGGAACCCGAGTGCCAAAGCGAAAGCTGCGGGCGCGCCGGTGGAAGTGGAAGTCAGTAAGTTAGAACCGGGACAAATGGTTCGTGTCGAGTGGCAAGGTAAACCTGTATGGGTTGTACGCCGTGCTGAGTCGGTACTAGAGAACCTAAAAGCGATCGGTGGTCAACTTCGTGACCCTCAATCTGAAACTGAACAACAACCAGACTACGCACAGAACGAGTTTCGTTCTATTAAGCCGGAGTTCTTCATTGCTGTTGGTTTCTGTACGCACTTAGGTTGTTCTCCAACTTACCTGCCAGATTCTTTTGCAGAACAAGTTCAGGGCGTTAAGTCTGGTTTCTTCTGTCCTTGTCATGGTTCAAAGTTTGATATGGCAGGTCGAGTATTCCAAGGCGTACCAGCTCCATTGAACCTTGTAGTGCCAAAGCATATGTATTTGAGTGACACTAAGATCATGATCGGTGTGGACGAGGGAGACGCATAATGCAAGGATTGCTTGATTGGGTAGAAAAACGTCTACCCGCAATGAATGCTTATAAAAAGCATTTATCTGAATATCCAATGCCTAAGAACTTTAACTTTTGGTACCTTTTCGGTTCTTTGGCAATGTTGGTACTGGTTAACCAAATCCTTACAGGTATTTGGCTAACAATGAACTACGTTCCGTCTGGTGATGGCGCATTTGCATCTGTTGAATACATCATGCGTGATGTGGAATACGGCTGGTTACTGCGTTATATGCACTCGACAGGTGCTTCGGCATTCTTCGTGGTTATCTACCTGCATATGTTCCGTGGTCTAATCTACGGTTCTTACCAAAAGCCTCGTGAGCTACTTTGGCTCTTCGGTATGTTGATCTTCTTAGTGCTTATGGCTGAGGCTTTCATGGGTTACTTACTACCATGGGGGCAAATGTCTTACTGGGGTGCTCAGGTAATCATTTCTCTGTTTGGTGCGATTCCTGTTATTGGTGATGACCTAACGCTTTGGATCCGTGGTGATTACATCATCTCTGGTGCAACGCTGAACCGTTTCTTCGCACTGCACGTTATCGCTCTACCAATCGTACTTCTGCTGCTTATCGTACTTCACGTACTAGCACTGCACGAAGTGGGTTCGAACAACCCAGACGGTATCGAGACTAAGCTTCCTAAAGGCACAATGGGCGACGACTACAAAACTCAGTTCCCATTCCATAAGGATTACACTAAGAAATACGACATCATTGACTCTGTTCCTTTCCACCCATACGGGACGGTGAAAGATATGGTCGGTGTTGCTGGTTTCCTATTCTTGTTCTGTTACGTGCTGTTCTTTAACCCAGAGATGGGTGGATACTTCCTTGAGCCGCCTAACTTCGAAGCTGCTAACCCACTGAAAACACCTGAGCATATTGCTCCAGTTTGGTACTTCACGCCGTTCTACGCTGTACTTCGTGCTGTTCCTGATAAGCTGATAGGTGTAGTTGCAATGGGTGCATCTATTGTTGTGCTATTCCTACTGCCATGGTTCGACCGTTGTAAAGTGCGCTCTTACCGTTACCGTAGCAAACTGCATTTGATTAACATCATCCAATTCACAATAAGCTTTATTGCGCTTGGTGTACTTGGTGCGCTTCCAGCAACGCCAACGTATACGCTACTGGCTCAGATCTTTAGCTTAGGTTATTTCATGTTCTTCGTTCTACTGTGGTTCTACAGTAAAAATGAAGCGACGAAACCATTACCAGAAAGGGTGACATTCAAATGAAAAAGTGGATTGTAATTTTATTTGCTATGTTGCCGTCACTGGCGATGGCAGCGGGTGCAGGCGTACCATTAGACAAAGCAAACAATGATTTAACAGATAAAGCCTCATTGCAAAATGGCGCTAAGATGTTCATGAACTACTGTTTTGCTTGTCACTCAACGCAGTACCAGCGTTATGAACGTGTTGCGAATGATTTAGAGATCCCTGTAGATCTAATGAAGGAAAACCTGATTTTCGACCCTGAAGCGAAAATCGGTAGCTTGATGGTTAATGCTATGCCCTCTGATCAAGCGGCAAGTTGGTTTGGTGCTCCGCCACCAGATCTAACTTTGGTTGCTCGTGTTCGTGGCGCAGATTGGCTATACACGTACCTTCGTACCTTCTATGAAGACCCATCTCGTCCGTTTGGCGTGAACAACATTGTTTTCCCAAGTGTTGGTATGCCGCACGTTCTTGAAGAGCTGCAAGGTATTCCAACACCAATCTACGATATTCATATGGTAGATGGCGAGGAAGTGACAACTGTTGTTGGCACTGAAACTGACGGTTCTGGCGAATTAAGTGCTGGTGAATACGACGAAGCAGTTCGTGACCTTGTTAACTTTTTGGTTTACTCGGGCGACCCAGTTCAACTTGAGCGTCATGCAATGGGTTGGTGGGTAATGGCCTTCTTAGTAATCTTCACTATCATCGTGATTTTGCTGAAGAAAGAGTATTGGCGTGATGTGCACTAATTGTGCTATAATACCGTGCTAATTCCCAAATTATGTTAATGTTCAATGGAGGCTTTAGGCCTCCATTGTTTTTATTTAAAGTGTACTGGAGGGCTCCATGGCTGTAGCTGCCAATAAACGTTCTGTAATGACTCTTTTCTCAAGTGCTTCTGATATGTATAGCCATCAGGTGCGCATTGTTCTTGCTGAAAAAGGCGTAAGTGTTGAAGTTGAGTTGGTTGATGAAAAAAATCTACCAGCAGAGCTTGTTGAACTGAACCCGTACAAATCAGTACCTACTCTTATTGATCGTGAGCTTGCTTTATATGACTCAAAGATCATTATGGAGTACTTAGATGAGCGTTTCCCTCATCCACCGTTGATGCCTGTATACCCGGTTGCTCGTGGTAATAGTCGTCTAATGATGTACCGCATTGAGCGTAACTGGTATTCAGTTGCAGAGAAGATCGTTAAAGGCAACGCTGAAGAATCTGAAGCTGCTCGCGTTAAACTGCGCAACGACCTACTAACTCTTGCTCCTATCTTCGCTGAGTATGAATACTTCATGAGCGAAGAATTTAGCCTAATTGATTGTTACCTAGCTCCGCTACTATGGCGTTTACCTGAGCTTGGTATCGAATTAATTGGCCCTGGCTCTAAAGAGCTTAAGATTTACATGAACCGCGTATTCGAACGTGATTCATTCCTAGCTTCTCTAACTGAAGCTGAGCGTGAGATGCGACTCGTTCGCTAAGCGTTTATGGATATTTCAAATATGACTCCACGCCGACCATATATGCTTCGCGCATTTTATGAGTGGCTGGTTGATAACGAATTAACTCCACACCTTGTTGTTGAAGCAACATTACCGGGTGTAAGAGTTCCAGAAGAGTTTGTTCAAGATGGTCAGATCATTCTGAACATCGCGCCTCGTGCGGTTGGACAACTTGAACTGGGTAACGAAGCTGTGACGTTTAGTGCTCGCTTTAGTGGTCGCCCACACTCTGTGATCGTGCCGCTTTACGCAGTACAAGCGATTTATGCTCGTGAGAATGGTGCTGGTACCATGTTTGAACCTGAAGAGGCTTACATGGAATCTTTTGAAGAAGGGATTGAAGAAAGTCCTTTTGAAGAACAAGAGAAAGGCCCATCTTTGAGCGTAGCAACGGCAGACGTAGATGCTGAAGAGCCTGACTCAGATCCTGAGCCTCCTCGTCCAGCAAAAGGTCGCCCAAGCCTTCGTGTTATCAAATAACGTTAGCTAAATAACGACTCAAATAAAAAAGCAGCGACTCGTCGCTGCTTTTTCTTTTCTGCTAAATAGCATTTAATTGGCTGGCTTAAGGCTAGTTAACGGCCGTCTCTTCTTCGCCATATTCAAACGCTCGAATCACCTGCTTTACGCCTGAAACATTACGCGCAACTTCTGTCGCGATATCAGCATGCTCTCGAGATACTAACCCAAGTAAAAACACCTCTGAATCTTCAGTGATGACTTTAACCTTGATGCCGTTGAGATCAGCGTTTGCTAGAAGGGCTGATTTCACCTTGGTAGTAATCCAGCTGTCGTTACTAATAGCACTGATGGTCAATGGCTCTTTTACTCGCACCTGATTATGGATGCTTTCTACGCCTGCCACTTCTTTGGCTTGGTTTTCAAACGCGCGACGCTCTGAGTCAGTGGTCGCTTGCCCCATCAATACAACCGAACCTCGGTAAGAGCTCGCTGTGATACGAACGTTGCCACGATATGGCTGTTTGTTGGTGATGGCTGCGACTTCAAATTCGATATTGTTATCGTTCCAGATTTGCTTGGTGGTTCGTGTGTCAGTGACTAAGTTCGCTGTGGTTGCAGCACCAGCAATGAAAATGCCAGCACAACCAGACAGGGACAGTGTAAGTAGCGAAACACTAATCAGCTTAAACAGCCTCATAGAGGTTAATGATTTCATTGTGATGCTCCGTATATCACTCTTCGTGAGCAGGGAAGAGTACTTGATCGATTAGGTCACATAAGCAATGCAGTGTCACCATGTGTACTTCATGAATGCGTGCTGTACGGTGTGAAGGGATACGAATTTCTACATCGTGTTCGCCCAATAAGCCTGCCATTTCACCACCATCTTTACCCGTAAAGGCGATGATCGTCATGTCACGTGTTACCGCTGCTTCCATTGCTTTGATGATGTTTTTGCTGTTACCGCTAGTAGAAATAGCCAGTAAAATATCGCCAGTTTGACCAAACGCACGTACCTGCTTAGAGAAAATCTCTTCGTAGTGATAGTCGTTGGCTACTGCCGTTAGCGTGGTGTTGTCTGCTGTGAGAGCCATTGCTGGTAGGCTAGGGCGCTCGGTTTCAAAGCGATTAAGTAGGCACGATACAAATTGCTGAGCATTCGACGCCGAACCACCATTACCACAACAAAGAATTTTGTTTCCGTTAAGCAAGGTCGCAACCATTGCTTGAGCGGCATGCGTAATTGCGTCTGGCAGTGCTTCTGCAGCCGCAATTTGGATCTGAATACTTTCTGTAAAACTTTCTTTAATGCTGTCTAGCATGTTTATCCTTGGGTAATCGCGTTTTGAATCCAGTCGATATTGTCATTCGGCCCTTCTATGGCAACGATATCAAACCTGAAATCTGTAGAGTGCACCGACAAGCCTTGCTGCATAAGCCAAACATTGGCTGTTTTGAGCAGCTTCTGTGACTTTTTTGCTGTCACCATTTCGGCGGCATGTCCGTAGCGGGTTTGCTTGCGGTATTTGACCTCAGCAAACACAACCGTATTGTTATGGCGCATTATAAGATCAATCTCGCCACATTTAGCTATGAAGTTTTCTTGAATTAACGATAATCCGTGACCAACTAAATAATTTTTAGCCACGGTCTCGTATTTATCACCCACTTGTTTGTGGGTGATTGTTGGTTTGGATAGGAATTTTCGGCTAAAAAGCCCCATGCTCTGCCCAGCTGATTTCACGTTGAACAACACAGTTGTTGTCGATCGTTAACACGCCGGTTTCACCTGGAATGCTGTAACCCTGGACGGCTTTCATCTGTGGCAATGCATCCATTAGGTAGTAGGCATCCATCCCCAGTGCTTGCAGACGTTTTTGGCCGTTTGAATGTGCAGGCCATAGGTCGTTTAGCTCTTTGTTAAGCTCGTTCTTGCTCTCAACCAATAGTGGGATGTCACTGTAGAACACACCCGTTAGATCTTCGTACTGCTTGTCACCGCTGTTGCTGCGTGAGTTTGAGAACAAGGCTGGTTGGTCAGCATCTGGGTTAATCGCGACTTCAATGAAAGGCTTAATCAACGTAAGCTCTGAGTTCTTCGCCACAATGTAAACAGAGTCGATATCACGACGGCTGCGCGGTTCAGTTTCTAGGTCTAGGTTAAGTAGCCCGTCCATTTGAGCAATACGTTGTTGGCTCTCTTGTAAGCCGAATACCTGATTCACATTACGCTGAAGTTGGCGCTTGTCAGAGAATAAGGTAATCGCGACTTCGTTGTTGCTGTATTTTTTCCACTCTTTCTCAAACGCTTGCTTAACGCGGTCACCTAAACGCCCTTTTGGCGCCAGAATAAGCGGGTACTTGTAGCCTTGAGCAAAAAGGTGTTTCGCTGCCTGAGCGACTTCTTGCTCTGGCGATAGAGCGAGATAGCAAATATTGGTATCAGGTTCTAGCTGCGTCGGAATATTTAGAGCTAAAGCTGGAATCGAATTTTCGTGGTTTTTCTGCGCTTGCTGAAGCTTGGTAATATTGCTCTTAATCAGCGGGCCAACGATGAAATCTACCTTATTCTCTTCCAGTGTCGCTTTAATTTCAGCTGCACTTTGTACGTTAGTGTCCATAACTGTTAGCGTTGCGTTTTCTTCGCGCTCTTTGTCATTCATCATCGCAAAGATGAAACCATCACGCACAAGCTGTGCTTGCTTGCCGTACTTACCCGTGAGCGGCAGTAATAGCGCAGTGCTGGTTGGTTTGCTGATCTCTAGCGCCAATATGTCAGTGATCGCCTGAGGTGTGTAGGTTGCTGCAGGATGACGAGGATTCTCAGTCAGCCAATCAGACAGAGTTTTCTGTAGGTCTGGAAGGTTAGAGTTCAGCGTCTTCATATAAATAGCCAGCTGTAACCAACCTGCTAGAACGTCTTCTGTCGGAGAAGTCTTAAGTTCTAGAATCTCATATTGAGAGTAGCTATTCAGGTTCTGCCAAATACGGTCGGCAGTTATCTGTTGGCTTTCGTCATCAGCGTCTACGTATTCTGAATAAAGGACTAACTCACGGCTTGCTTCGAAATACTCGCTTTGCATTTCAGAAATGTTAGCGCGTAGCTCGTGATAATCTTTCCACTGCTCGTTCGGAAGCTTCCACCAAGGCTGAAAGTTCAGCTGGCTGTACGCTTGCTGTGGTTGCGAGTTATTCACCAGCAGTTGAGCGCGAGCTAATTGCCATTCTGCTTGTTGAACTTCACTCAGCTCTTGTTTGGCTAAGCGCTTGATAAGCAGAGTCGCTTGATCGGTTTTTCCAGCTTGCACAGAAGCCTTAAGTGCCATGATTAACCAGTCGTTTTGTAGACTTCCTTTGCTACTATCCGCCTGCATCATGTAACTTTCAGTTGATTGCGCTGGATCTAGTGTAATATCAACACGCGTTGGTGCTTGAGGACCTGAAGAACAAGCCGCCAATGTAATTGCTAATGCAATTGGAGTTAGTAAGCGTGGTACACTGAGTCTCTTATGGTTCATCGTTGCCATGAGTTCTTTAAATTCCGTATAAATTTGTATCTATATTAATCGTTGAAGTGATGGTAAACAAATGACAGATAACAAAACCTTGCTCACAGAGAGCCCAACTCTCTACATTGTGCCAACCCCAATCGGAAATTTGGGAGATATCACTCAAAGAGCAATTGAAATTTTATCAAGTGTCGATGTTATTGCAGCCGAAGACACACGCCACACGGGTAAGCTGCTTGCTCACTTCAATATATCCACCAGAACGTTCGCTTTACATGATCATAATGAACAAACTAAAGCACAAGTTCTAGTCGAAAGGTTATTAGAAGGTCAGTCTATCGCATTAGTCTCTGATGCGGGTACTCCTTTAATCAGTGATCCAGGTTACCATCTTGTCTCACAATGTCGTCAAGCGGGTGTGAGAGTTGTGCCACTTCCTGGTGCTTGTGCTGTAATTACCGCACTCAGTGCGTCAGGTCTGCCGTCGGATCGTTTCAGCTTTGAAGGCTTCTTACCGCCAAAGAGCAAGGGTCGCAAAGACAAGTTCTTAGAGATTGCAAAAGCAGAGCGCACATGTATTTTCTACGAATCACCGCACCGTATTACGGATTCTTTGCAGGACATGCTAGAGATCTTAGGACCCGACCGTGAGGTCGTGTTGGCTCGTGAGCTAACCAAGACATTCGAAACCATTCAAGGATTACCATTAGGTGAGTTGATTGAATGGATAGAAGAAGACTCGAACCGCAAACGTGGTGAGATGGTGTTGCTGATCCATGGTCACCGTGAAGAAGCGAGCACCGATCTGCCAGACGAAGCAACTCGCACACTCGGCATTCTAACCAAAGAGCTACCCCTTAAAAAAGCGGCGGCGATGACAGCAGAAATCTACAATCTGAAAAAGAACGCTTTATACAAATGGGGCTTAGAGCATCTAGACAACTAGAGACCTCTTTATAGACTAGATACCTATTTATAGAGTAGATACCTATTTATAGAGTAGATAACCTTTATTGAAAAAGCTTCTGAGGAATGATGGTATTACCGTTATTCCTCTTTTTTTGTCTAGATTGTGTAAAAATCATGCATTCGATTAGAGGTTTGCAGCATATTTGTGATCTCGCTAGACACTGCTCACTAATCTCTATACAATCCGCCCTCGGAGTTGAACGGGTAATCGCTGCTTTGCTGATGTCCTTCGGGAGACTGACGTTGAGGTCCTTCGGGAAACTGACGTTGAAGTCCTTCGGGAGACTGGTAGAGGGGAGGAACGTCCGGGCTCCATAGAGCAGGGTGCCAGATAACGTCTGGGGGGCGCGAGCCCACGACAAGTGCAGCAGAGAGAAGACCGCCGATGGCCTCATTTCTTCGGAAGAGGCACAGGTAAGGCTGAAAGGGTGCGGTAAGAGCGCACCGTGCGACTGGCAACAGTTCGTAGCAAGGTAAACTCCACCCGGAGCAAGATCAAATAGGCCCTCGCATTGCGCTGCTCGCGTATGGGGGCGGGTAGATTGCTTGAGCCTGTGAGCGATTGCAGGCCTAGACGAATGGTTACCGCCGCGCAAGCGGAACAGAACCCGGCGTATGTGTCAACTCCACCTATATAAAGAACCCATCATTACTTAACGGTAGTGATGGGTTTTTTGCTTTATATTGACGTAAATGATTTAGATTTCCTTAGAATCCTTCACCCTGATATGAGCTTGGGTCAAAAATTCCCAAAGCCTATACACAATATGGTGGAGATACGGCGTGAAATCAGTACACTAAAACGTTAATAGAACAAATTATTGCCGAACTAATGGCTCAATCCACTCACTGAGAAGACTATGACAGAAGCATTCAAACATATTTCAGTATTGCTTAACGAATCTATTGACGGACTTGCGATCAAACCTGACGGTACCTACATTGATGGTACTTTTGGCCGTGGTGGTCACAGCCGTACAATCCTGTCTAAACTGGGCGAGAATGGACGACTCTTTAGTATCGACCGCGATCCACAAGCGATTGCTGAAGCTCAGAAGATTGATGATCCTCGTTTTACGATTATCCATGGTCCATTTTCGGGTATGGCTGAATATGCAGAGCGTTATGACTTAGTCGGTCAAGTGGATGGCGTATTGCTGGATTTAGGTGTTTCTTCACCACAGTTGGATGATGCTGAACGTGGTTTTAGCTTTATGAAAGATGGTCCGCTGGATATGCGCATGGACCCAACAACAGGTGTTCCTGTCTCTCAGTGGTTAGTTGAAGCGGATCTTGATGACATTACATGGGTTATTCGTGAGTTCGGTGAAGACAAACACGCTCGTCGTATCGCGAAAGGCATCATCGCTTATCAAGAGAATGAAGAGAACGAACCGCTAACGCGGACTGGTCAACTGGCTAAGCTTATCTCTGACGTCGCTCCAAAGAGCTTCAAAGAGAAAAAGCACCCAGCGACACGTGCTTTCCAAGCATTCCGTATCTACATCAACAGCGAACTTGAAGAGATTGATACCGCACTGAAAGGCGCAGCAAGCATTCTTGCTCCTCAAGGTCGTATTTCTGTTATCAGCTTCCACTCGCTTGAAGACCGCATGGTGAAGCGCTTTATCCGTAAAGAGAGCCAAGGGCCACAAGTTCCTCACGGTTTACCGCTAACAGAAGATCAAATTAAAGCTTTAGGCAGTGCCGATCTAAAACCAATTGGTAAAGCGATCAAGCCTTCTAAAGATGAAGTGGATGAGAATACTCGTTCACGTAGCTCAGTACTACGAATCGCAGAAAAGCTATAGTCAATGAAGACCTCCAAGCCTAACTTAGCCAAGATAATATTTTTTGATTTGATCTCCGTGGGCAAGGTTCCATTGGTACTTCTTATCTGTATCTTTGCGAGTGCGATGGGGGTCGTTCTTACGACACATAATTCACGTCAGGCGATCACGAAGAAAGACATGGCATTAGTGGAACGAGAACAGCTTGATGATGAGTGGCGAAATTTAATGCTTGAAGAGACGGCTTTGGCTGAACATAGCCGCGTTCAAGCATCGGCAAAACGAGAGCTAGACATGAAACGTCCAGACTCTGACAAAGAAGTTGTGATCACACTGAAATGACCGGTAAAAAGGAAAAAGCACCCGCCAAACCCGTTAAGAAATCAACGAAAGAGCGAGTGAAGAGCGAAAAGGATTCGGATCCAATTCTTATTAAATGGCGTTTCAACGTCGTTATTGCTTTCGTGTTTCTTGCCTTTGCTGCACTCGTTGGTCGTGTGGCTTACATCCAAATTATTGAACCAGATAACTTAATCCGTCAGGGCGATCTTCGCTCTGTACGTGTTAAGGCTATTCCTTCCGCCCGCGGCATTATCTCAGACCGCAATGGCGAACCGCTTGCTGTGAGTGTTCCAGTTGAGGCGGTATGGGCCGACCCGAAAACGATTTTCGATAAAAATGGCATGGCCCAGATTGATCGTTGGTATGCGTTAGCTGATGTACTTGGCTTAGAACGACAATCGATGATCGACAAGATCTCTAGCAACAAATCCCGCCGATTTGTTTACCTACAAAGACAAGTTAGCCCAGCGATGGCTAAGTATATTCGTGAACTAAAGCTGGTGGGTGTTGGCCTGAAAGCGGAATCTCGACGTTACTACCCCGCAGGCGAAGTCAGTGCACACCTTATCGGTGTTACCGGAATTGACGGGCACGGTTTAGAAGGCGTTGAACGCAGCTATGACAAATGGCTCACGGGTGAAGCAGGTAAGCGGACGATTCGTAAAGATCGCTATGGACGCGTTGTTGAAAACATTGCTTTAGAAGAGCGTGAAGAAGGCAAACCACTCGAATTAACGATCGATCAACGATTACAAGCCATTGCTTATCGCGCTATTAAGCAAGCCGTAGCCGATCACAAGGCGACTTCAGGCTCTGCTGTACTACTCGATGTGAAAACGGGTGCCGTGTTAGCCATGGTTAATGCCCCTTCTTATAATCCGAACAACCGCGCTGACTTACAAAGCTTTAAGATGCGTAACCGCGTTCTGACTGATGCAATGGAACCTGGCTCGACCGTAAAACCTTTTGTGGTTTTGGCGGCGCTAGAGAACGGCACTGCAGACCCAGATATCGTGATTGATACTGGCAATGGCATTATGCAGATCGGTGGTAGTCGTGTACGAGATTCTTCTAAAGTCGGTAAGGCTGACTTAGCGCTGATCCTCAAGAAGTCGAGTAACATCGGTGTTGCTAAATTGGCGCTTAACATGCCACTTGAAGCCTTGCTTGGGATGTACAGTTCGGTTGGTCTAGGCGAGATGTCTGGGCTGAATTTGGTTGGTGAAACGAGCGGTATTTTCCCGAATCGCCGTCGTTGGTCAAAGTTTGAAATTGCCACCTTAGCGTTCGGTTATGGCTTGTCTGTTACGCCGATGCAGTTGGCACATGCCTATGCGACGTTAGCTAACAAAGGTTTGTATGAGCCGATTCATATTATTAAGAGTAACGACCAAGATTTTTCTAAGCAAATCATCAAGCGCGAGAACGCTGAACTGGTTTTGAATATGCTAGAAGGGGTGACTCAAAAAGGCGGTACGGCGACAAGAGCTGCCGTTCCGGGTTACCGCGTTGCAGCCAAAACGGGTACCTCTCGTAAGGCTGAAGCTGGCGGCTACAGTGATGAATACATCGCGGTTACCGCAGGCTTTGCTCCAGTTAGTGATCCAAGAGTGGCATTGGTTGTTGTGGTCAATGAGCCTCAAGGCGACCTTTACTATGGTGGTTCAGTCGCAGCCCCCGTCTTTTCTGAAATCATGAAGGGCGCACTGCAAATAATGAACGTCCCTGCTGATGAAAATAAGTTTCAAGAATAGAGTTAATCAGGATTCAATATGAGTAATAGCCTCACGCTGTCATCTTTACTTTCTCCTTGGGGAGACTTCGGTTCACCTGAACTGGAGTCGATTGCTGTTGAGCAATTGGAGCTAGATAGCCGAGCCATCAAGGAAGGTGATATTTTTGTTGCCGTAGTCGGACATTCTGTTGATGGCCGTCGTTTTATCGACAAAGCGGTCGCACTGGGAACTCATGCTGTTATTGCACAGGCCGATGCTGAAAAGTCTCATGGTCTGATTGAATGGTTGGATACTGTCCCTGTTATTTACATTAACAACCTTAACTTGGTGCTATCTGAGTTAGCTGGTCGTGTTTACTCGTCTCAAGCGACTAAGTTGATTGGTGTTACCGGCACCAATGGCAAAACCACCATCACCCAGCTGATTGCTCAATGGCTTGATCTCGTCGGTCAACGCTCAGCGGTAATGGGCACGACAGGTAATGGTTTCTTAGACAATCTAAAAACCGCAGCGAACACCACAGGCAGTGCCATCGAAATACAGCGCACACTGAGTGAGTTAGCTGCAGAAAAAGCGGTTTATACCGCAATGGAAATATCTTCTCATGGTTTGGTGCAAGGTCGAGTAAAGGCTTTGGACTTTGAGGTTGGTGTATTTACTAACTTGAGTCGTGATCATCTTGATTACCATGGCACGATGGAAGAGTACGCTCTGGCTAAGAAGAGCTTGTTTACTCAACACAAATGCAAGCACGCAGTGATCAATGTGGATGACGAAGTGGGTAAAGCTTGGATGCCGGACTTATCCAATGCCATTGCAGTCTCACTGTTACCGCTAACGGGCTATCAACAGTCGGTGTGGGCATCTGATGTCGCTTATGCAGAAACCGGTATCAAGCTCTCTTTCGATGGTAGTTGGGGACAAGGGAAGCTTTCTGTTCCACTGATTGGTCAGTTCAACGCATCAAACGTACTGGTTGCTTTTGCTACTTTGCTTTCTTTGGGTATCGAAAAGCAAATCTTGATCGACACTGCGCCTCAGCTTCAACCTGTGATTGGCCGAATGGAGCTTTTCCAAGTTCCGAGCAAAGCCAAGGTGGTTGTCGATTACGCTCATACACCCGATGCGCTAGAGAAAGCATTGGCAGCACTGCGCGTGCATTGCTCAGGAAAACTGTGGGCAATCTTTGGTTGTGGTGGAGATCGCGACACTGGTAAGCGCCCAATGATGGCTGCGACCGCAGAGCAGTTCTCCGATAAAATCATTATTTCAGATGATAACCCTCGTAGCGAAGAACCGGCACTGATTGTCAAAGACATGCTGGCTGGCTTAAGTAAACCTGAAGCTGCGTTTGTCGAACACGATCGCTATCAAGCCGTTAAGTTTGCGCTTGAGCAGGCAAGCAGCGATGACATTATTCTTCTGGCTGGTAAAGGCCATGAGGATTACCAAGTATTGAAAGATAAAACGGTACATTACTCAGACCGAGAGTCTGCGCTTCAACTTTTAGGTATTTCATAATGATTGATGTATCACTTGAGCAAATCTGCTCCGTGGTCAGTGGTGAGCTGATCAAAGCGGGCAACTCGAACAATAACGTAATCAATGCAGTTTCAACGGATACTCGTACCGTTGAAGAAGGCGCCTTGTTTGTCGCTATCGTTGGAGAGCGTTTCGACGCGCATGACTTTTGCCATCAAGCCGTTGAAGCAAACGCGAGCGCGTTGTTAGTCGAACGAAAACTTGACCTAAATATTACTCAAGTTGTTGTCGAAGACACTAAACTTGCTTTAGGTGAACTAAGTGCTTGGATTCACAAACAATGTGACGTGCCAACGATGGCGATTACAGGAAGTTGTGGCAAAACGACCGTCAAAGAGATGGTGGCAAGTATTCTACAACAGCGTGGCAAGGTGCTGTTTACGGCGGGTAACTTCAATAATGATATTGGTGTGCCTTTGACCTTGTTACGCAGTGAACCCAATGATGACTATGCTGTGATCGAATTAGGCGCTAACCATATTGGTGAAATTGCCTACACCACTCAGCTAGTGAAGCCACAAGTTGCCTTAGTTAATAATGTAGCCGCGGCTCATTTAGAAGGCTTTGGTTCGATTGATGGTGTGAAACAAGCGAAAGGTGAAATTTTTCAGGGGCTTGCTGCTGGTGATACTGCTATTGTTAATTTAGAGAGCAACGGTGGTGATTTTTGGAATGAAGTACTTGCGGATAAAGCGGTGCTGACATTTTCTGAAGGTAGTCGTGAAGCCGATTATTTTGCTGAAAATATCGAAATCAACGACCAAGGCGAAGCTTGCTTTGATATGCAAACACCACAAGGTGCTACGGCTGTTGAACTTGGTATTATTGGTCAGCATAACGTGGCGAACGCGTTGGCGGCTGCAGCGTTGAGCATTCAATTTGGCGCAACGCTTGATGAAATAAAAAGTGGTTTAGCGAATCTTATCTCGGTTAAAGGACGAGTTGAGGTTCAACAATTAAGTCAGAATATCAAGCTGATAGATGACAGTTACAACGCCAGCGTACCCGCGATGAAGGCGGCAGCCAAACTGCTGTCGAGCTTCAAAGGTCAACGTTGGTTGATTTTAGGCAATATGGCTGAATTAGGCGACGAAAGTCTTGCACTTCACCGTCAAGTCGGTGAATATGCTGCCCCATTCGCTTTTGAGCATGTACTCACTTACGGTGATGATACCAAAGTGATTAGTGAGGTCTGTAACGGTACCCACTTTGCAACGCATCAAGCGATGATCGCGCACATAGAGCAGCACTTACGCTTGCCAGAAAATGCGTCACATACCTTGTTGGTAAAAGGCGCGAATAGTGCAGGAATGAGTAAAATAGCCGCTGCTTTAAAGGAGAACTTTTCATGATAATTTGGCTTGCAGAGCTACTACAGCCACACCTTTCTTTTTTCCGTTTGTTCGAATACCTATCGTTTCGTGCAATCGCGAGTATTTTGACGGCTTTATGTCTGTCGCTGTGGATGGGACCTCGTTTAATTGAGCGTCTGCAAATGCTACAAATTGGCCAAGTTGTTCGTAATGACGGCCCTGAATCTCACTTTAGCAAACGTGGTACACCAACCATGGGCGGCGTGATGATCCTAGCCGCCATTATTATTACAGTATTAATGTGGGCTGATCTTTCTAACCCTTACGTTTGGGCTGTATTAGTTGTACTTGCTGGTTATGGCGCGGTCGGTTTTGTTGATGACTACCGTAAAGTGGTTCGTAAGAACACCGATGGCTTGATTGCTCGCTGGAAGTACTTCTGGCAATCGGCTATTGCACTGGTTGTGGCATTTGCTCTGTATGCTCACGGGCACGATACTGCAGCAACTCAATTGGTGGTTCCTTTCTTTAAAGATGTGATGCCACAATTAGGTTTATTGTACATCGTACTGACTTATTTTGTTATTGTGGGTACCAGTAACGCGGTGAACCTAACAGACGGCCTAGACGGCTTGGCCATTATGCCAACGGTGATGGTTGCTGCTGGTTTTGCTGTGATTGCTTGGGCGACAGGTAACGTTAACTTTGCAGCATATCTACATATTCCATACATCCCATACACTTCTGAGCTTGTGGTTGTATGTACTGCTATCGTCGGTGCCGGACTTGGCTTCCTATGGTTCAACACTTACCCAGCGCAAGTATTCATGGGCGATGTTGGCTCACTAGCGCTTGGTGGTGCACTGGGTGTGATCGCGGTGTTAGTTCGCCAAGAGTTGGTACTGGTTATCATGGGCGGTGTGTTTGTAATGGAGACCTTGTCAGTTATTCTGCAGGTGGGCTCTTACAAATTGCGTGGTCAGCGTATTTTCCGCATGGCTCCGATTCACCACCACTATGAACTAAAAGGTTGGCCAGAGCCGCGCGTAATCGTGCGCTTTTGGATCATCTCAATGGTATTAGTACTGGTTGGCCTAGCGACACTGAAAGTTCGTTAATCTTATGTGAGCCTCTGATTAGAGGCTCTTTAAAACTATTAAGAGCATCTTGTTTAAATGGAACGTTGGCAAAATATTCAAAATGTAGTGGTTGTGGGGCTCGGTATTACCGGGCTCTCTGTCGTTAAACATCTCGTAAAATATCAGCCTCATACTCATGTGAAGGTGATTGATACTCGAGAGCTACCACCAGGAAAGGAATCTTTACCTGAATCGGTAGAACTGCATTCTGGAAGTTGGAATAGCCAATGGTTAGCGGAAGCTGATTTGGTGATTGCTAACCCAGGTATCGCCTTAGCGACGCCTGAAATACAAGATGTTATTCAAGCGGGAACTCCGGTTGTTGGCGATATTGAACTGTTTGGCTGGGCGGTAGACAAACCTGTTGTGGCTATCACAGGTTCCAATGGCAAGAGCACAGTGACCGATCTAACGGGTGTACTTGCAAAGGCTGCTGGTCTTAACGTTGGTGTTGGTGGCAACATCGGTATTCCTGCCTTAGACCTTCTTGAGCTTGATGCTGATTTATATGTCCTTGAGCTTTCAAGCTTTCAGCTAGAGACAACATCCAGTCTCAACCTTGCAGCTGCGGCCTTTTTGAACTTGTCAGAAGATCATATGGATCGCTATCAAGGCATGGCTGATTACCGTGACGCCAAATTAAGAATTTTTAACAACGCTCAGTACGCGATTGTAAACCGCGAAGACAAAGAGACTTATCCTGATCACCGTATGCCATTAGTGACATTCGGACTCGACGACCAAGAGTTTGGTGTGGCGACGATTGATGGTACTGAATGGCTGGTGGATAACTGCAAGCCAGTACTTCCTACTCAAGATTTAACATTGGTTGGACGTCACAATGTGGCAAATGCGCTAGTCTCGCTAGCACTGCTTAAACAAGTCGGTATTGATTACAGCAAAAGCCTTGAAGCTCTGAAGGCCTACAACGGTTTAACGCATCGTTGCCAAGTGGTGGCTGATAAGCGTTCTATTAAGTGGGTTAACGACTCGAAAGCAACCAACGTAGCCAGTACATTAGCGGCTCTGTCGGGCTTAGAATATCAAGGCACCTTGTATCTTCTGGTGGGTGGTGTAGGTAAGGGCGCTGATTTTAGTGAGCTTGAACCTGTGTTGTCACAGCTAGAGCGTGTTCAACTGTGTTGCTTCGGTGAAGATGCCGCGCAATTTATGCCATTGCATCCATCGGCTAAGACGTTTGATACCATGTGTGACATTATCGAGAGTGTCTCGAAGCAGTTAGTTGCCGGTGATATGGTGATGTTGTCTCCAGCGTGTGCGAGCTTCGATCAATTTAATAACTTCATGGCGAGAGGTGATGCGTTCACTGACCTTGCCCATGAGTATGCCTAACGTGTTGAAGGACTAACATTCAGTGCAAAGAGTGAAAGAGATTAATCAATCCATTTGGCAATGGCTAAACCGTGCCACACCAGAGGCGCTCTACGATCGTCAGTTGGTATGGATTGCTCTTGGACTGATGCTGACCGGATTGGTGATGGTAACGTCTGCTTCGTTCCCAATCAGTGCTCGTTTAACTGATCAGCCGTTTCACTTTATGTTCCGCCATGCCATTTTCCTTGTGTTGGCGTTAATCGTATCCAGCGTCATATTGCAAATTCCAATGAAACGTTGGTTTCAATACAGTATGTACTTATTGGGTTTATCCTTCTTTTTGCTGGTCGTGGTATTGGCTGTCGGTAAGTCGGTTAACGGTGCATCGCGCTGGATCCCTCTTGGATTATTTAACTTACAACCCGCTGAAGTCGCTAAGTTGTCGCTGTTTATCTTTATGGCGGGTTATTTAGTTCGTAAACAAGACGAAGTGAGAAAAACCTTCTTCGGTGGCTTTGGTAAACCGATCATGGTATTCGGTGCTTTTGCTGTGTTACTACTTGGCCAGCCCGATTTAGGTACAGTAGTTGTAATGCTGGTGACCTTGTTCGGAATGCTATTTATCGCAGGAGCCAAGCTTTCACAGTTTATTGCCTTGATGGTGGCGGGTATTGCTGCGGTCGTTGGCTTGATTGTTATAGAACCTTATCGTGTTCGACGTGTTACCTCATTTTGGGAACCGTGGAATGACCCGTTTGGCAGTGGCTACCAGTTAACTCAATCGCTAATGGCATTTGGTCGTGGTGATTGGATGGGGCAAGGCCTTGGAAACTCGGTTCAGAAGTTAGAATATTTACCAGAAGCACATACCGATTTTGTTTTTGCGGTATTGGCTGAAGAGTTAGGCTTTGTTGGCGTGACCTTAGTGCTGATCCTTATTTTTAGTTTGGTGCTTAAAGCGATTTTAATTGGCAAAAAAGCCTTCGAGAACGACCAGTTATTCAGTGGTTATCTTGCCTTTGGTATTGGTATTTGGTTTGCTTTTCAGACGCTTGTTAACGTAGGTGCTGCATCGGGTATTGTTCCGACCAAAGGTCTAACCCTGCCGCTTATCAGTTATGGTGGTTCAAGCCTTATCGTGATGTCAGTTGCGGTTTCTATGCTGCTGCGTATCGATCACGAATGCCGAATACAACAAAAAGAACAAGCCGACAATCAAAACGAATTAGTAGAATAAGAATCTAACGTTATGAAACAAAACAAAAAACTTTTAGTGATGGCTGGTGGAACTGGCGGTCACGTTTTCCCAGGATTAGCGGTGGCGAAAAAGCTTCAGCAACAAGGTTGGGAAATTCGCTGGTTAGGAACTGCGGACAGAATGGAGGCGGATCTGGTACCAAAGCATGGTATTGAGATCGACTTCATTAAGGTGAAAGGCCTGCGTGGTCAAGGCATTAGCAAGCTAATTAAAGCGCCATTCCAGATTATTAATGCCATACTTCAAGCAAGACAGCACATCAAAGCATGGCAACCAGATGTGGTGCTTGGAATGGGTGGTTACGTGAGTGGTCCCGGTGGCATCGCGGCATGGTTATCCGGTATTCCTGTAGTTTTGCATGAACAAAATGCAGTGGCAGGTTTAACCAACCAATGGCTATCTAAAATTGCTAAAAAAGTATTCCAAGCTTTCCCTGGTGCTTTTCCAACGGCTGACGTTGTTGGTAACCCTGTGCGTGAAGATGTTGTTGGCTTAGCTGAACCCGAGCAACGCATGGCAGAGCGTGACGGTGATATTCGTATCCTAGTTATGGGCGGCAGCCAAGGTGCTAAAATTCTTAACGATACTCTGCCTGTAACATTGGCTCAGTTAGGCGCTGGTTTTACTGTGATGCACCAAGCCGGTAAAAACAATCAACAGCAAGTGATTGAACAATACAAATCACATTCTGTAGATAATGTTCAAGTGACTGAATTTATTGATGATGTGGCGCAAGCTTATGAGTGGGCAGATCTATTAGTGTGTCGCTCAGGTGCATTAACCGTATCAGAAGTGTCTGCAGCCGGTGTGGGTTCTATCTTCGTTCCGTTTATGCATAAAGACAGACAGCAAGCGTTGAATGCCGATCACCTAGTTGAATGTGGCGCAGCGTTAATGATTGAACAGCCTCAACTAACGGCTGATAAGCTAGCGAACACGATTGCTCAGCTTGATAGAAATGAATTAAAAATGATGGCAACAAAAGCTCGTCAAGCAGCCAAGCTTGATGCTGATGTGACCGTCGCTGAAGCGATTAAAGCTTTAGCAAAATAATGAGATTGAATTGATGACGATTGAACATACCCAAGACTTAGCGCAAATCCGTGCAATGGTGCCAGAGATGCGCCGTGTTAAATCTATCCACTTCATCGGTATTGGTGGCGCAGGAATGAGCGGGATTGCTGAAGTCTTGCTTAATGAAGGCTACCAGATCACGGGTTCTGATATTGCTCAAAACCCAGTGACCGATCGTTTAGTTAGCAAGGGTGCTACCGTTTACATCGGCCACCAAGCAAGTAACGTTGCTGATGCAAGTGTGGTGGTGGTTTCAACCGCTATCAACGAAGAAAACCCAGAGATTATTGCTGCTCGTGAAGCGCGTACACCTATCGTTCGTCGTGCAGAAATGCTGGCTGAGCTGATGCGTTTTCGTCATGGCATTGCTGTGGCAGGTACGCACGGTAAAACCACTACGACCGCGCTAGTGACACAAATATATTCGGAAGCGGGTTTAGATCCAACTTTCGTAAACGGTGGTTTGGTAAAAAGTGTTGGTACCAATGCTCGCTTAGGTTCGAGTCGTATTCTTATCGCTGAAGCCGATGAAAGTGACGCGTCATTCTTACACCTGCAACCAATGGTTAGTATTGTGACTAACATTGAAGCGGATCATATGGATACCTACGGCGGCGATTTTGAAACGCTAAAGCAGACGTTTATTGATTTCTTACACAATCTGCCATTCTACGGTCAGGCTGTGATGTGTGTTGATGATCCGGTAGTACGTGAGCTTATTCCTCAGGTTAGCCGTCAAGTGATTACCTATGGCTTCTCAGAAGACGCTGATATCCGCATTGAAAACTATGTACAACAAGGTCAGCAAGGCAAGTTTACGGTTGTTCGCAAAGGTAAAGCCAATCTCGATATTACGTTGAACATTCCCGGTCGCCATAACGCACTGAACGCATCAGCGGCGATTGCGGTTGCGACGGAAGATGACATCAGCGATGAAGCGATTCTAAAAGCGATGGCTGGAACGGAAGGCACTGGCCGTCGTTTCGATCACCTTGGTGAATATGAAACGGGTAAGGGTGTTGCAATGCTGGTCGATGATTACGGCCATCACCCAACCGAAGTTGATGTCACCATTCAAGCTGCACGAAGTGGTTGGACTGATAAACGTCTTGTGATGATCTTCCAACCGCACCGTTATAGCCGCACTCGCGATCTGTATGATGACTTCGCGAACGTTCTTGAGCAGGTTGATGTGCTTATTCTGTTAGATGTTTATTCTGCAGGTGAGAAACCTATTGCAGGGGCTGACGGACGCTCGTTAAGTCGAACTATTCGTGGGCGTGGTAAGATTGATCCAATCTTTGTTGCTGATATCAACACGCTGCCGTCGGTTTTAGCCAACGTTATTCAAGGCGGAGACCTTGTTTTAACACAGGGTGCTGGTGATGTTGGTCGTGTAGCGAAGCAACTTGAATCGCTACAATTAGACATTAATAAGATGCAAAACGCGTAACAGAATACTGTATACAGACTGTGGTTGAACGCTCACTTCTTGCGATTGACCTAAAATTGACCAAAAATCTTATTATCAACGTTTGATAGTTTGATTTTGCTCAGTATAATTCATAGGTTAAAGTAAGTGCTTTTACCTCTATTACGAAGATAGGGAATAGAATTGCGAACCAACGACAGGGAATGCGGGCTTTGGTAGAAAGTACTTTTAGCGAAAACCGCCACCTATTCAGTTTACCATCGCTAAAGAAACACGCTGTAGGCGGGTCTTTTTTTGTCATGGTACTGCTATTCATTGGATTTCTTTTCTATACCACACTGACTTGGATGTGGGATGATCAGCGATTGCCTCTCTCCAAAATAGTACTTCAAGGCGACTTAACTTACGTAACCGCTGGTGATGTTCAACATGCCTTTGGCGAGCTAGAGCATATTGGCACGTTCATGTCGCAAGACATCGGTGTTTTGCAAGACAGTTTAGAAGCGTTACCTTGGGTTTCAGTGGTGTCCATTCGTAAGCAGTGGCCAGACACAATAAAAGTATTTTTGACTGAGTATCATGCAGCAGCAATCTGGAACGGTAACATGCTGTTGAATGATAATGGTCAGGTGTTTAATGGTGATATCGGTCTTTTGAAGGGCGATAGAGTCAAGCTTTACGGCCCAGACGGCACCAGCCAAAAAGTGATAGAAAAGTGGCGACAAATAACTCCTTTGATTAACAATCTAGGGTTAACCGTTACTTCGCTCGTTCTCAATGAGCGTCGCGCTTGGCAAATAATCCTAGATAACGGTATCCGTTTAGAACTAGGTAAAGATTCTTTAGATGAGCGTGTTGAACGCTTCATTTCGCTTTACAACGAACTTGGTAGTAAAGCGAATCAAGTGAGCTACATCGACCTCAGGTATGATACGGGAGCCGCTGTAGGCTGGTTTCCAGAGCAAGAGTTAGAAGAGAGCACAGATGACTAAGACCGCAGATGACAACATAATCGTTGGTCTTGATATAGGCACTGCGACCATATCAGCTCTAGTTGGTGAAATATTGCCTGATGGTCAAATCAATATCATTGGTTCAGGGCAAAGCCCATCCAGAGGTATGGATAAAGGTGGTGTAAACGACCTAGAGTCGGTAGTGAAGTCAGTTCAGCGAGCCATTGATCAAGCAGAGTTGATGGCGGAATGCCAAATCAGCAATGTGTTTATCTCGCTATCGGGCAAACATATCGCAAGCCGAATTGAAAAAGGCATGGGCACTATTTCTGATGAAGAGGTGTCTCAAGACGATATGGATCGAGCGATCCATACCGCGAAATCAATTAAAATAGGTGATGAGCAGAGAATTCTGCACGTGATCCCACAAGAATTTACCATCGATTATCAAGAGGGGATCAAGAATCCACTTGGTTTATCTGGTGTTCGAATGGAAGTCAGTGTTCACCTAATTTCTTGCCATAGCGACATGGCGAGAAACATTATTAAAGCTGTTGAACGATGTGGTCTCACTGTAGAACAAATCGTGTTTTCAGGACTTGCCTCAAGTAATGCGGTAATTACTGACGACGAGAGAGAGCTTGGAGTATGTGTTGTTGATATTGGTGCTGGTACGATGGATATTTCCATTTGGACTGGCGGCGCATTGCGACACACAGAAGTCTTTTCCTACGCAGGAAATGCAGTAACCAGTGATATTGCCTTCGCTTTCGGCACGCCAGTGAGCGATGCTGAAGAGATAAAAGTAAACCACGGTTGCGCTCTGAGTGAACTCGTAAGCAAGGATGATTCTGTTAACGTCCCTAGTGTAGGTGGCCGTCCATCGAGAAGTTTGCAAAGACAAACTTTGTCGGAAGTGATTGAACCACGTTACACTGAACTTATGGGTCTCGTTAACCAAACTATTGATACGGTTCAATTACAGCTACGAGATGAAGGTATTAAACACCACCTTGCAGCTGGCGTCGTTCTCACTGGTGGAGCGGCACAAATTGACGGATTGGTAGAGTGTGCGGAACGTGTTTTCCGCAATCAAGTTCGAGTTGGTAAGCCGTTAGAAGTTAGTGGCTTAACTGACTATGTTAAAGAGCCGTATCATTCTACGGCGGTTGGTTTACTTCATTACGCAAGAGATTGTCAGATAAGTGATGAGGGTGATTACAGCGAACCTAAGCGTTCAGCACCTTCTATGTCAGGCTTGTTTGGTAAATTGCGTAATTGGATACAAAAAGAGTTTTAACCTGAGTTGCAGGAAAAAACGGAGATAACACATGTTTGAACCGATGATGGAAATGTCTGACGATGCAGTAATTAAAGTCGTTGGAGTTGGTGGCGGTGGCGGTAACGCTGTTGAGCACATGGTACGTGAGTCAATCGAAGGCGTAGAATTCATCAGTGTTAACACTGATGCTCAAGCTCTTCGTAAAACAAGCGTGAGCAGCGTGATCCAAATTGGTGGTGATATCACTAAAGGTTTGGGCGCTGGTGCAAACCCACAAGTAGGCCGTGATGCAGCTCTCGAAGATCGAGAAAGAATTAAAGAAGTTCTAACTGGCGCCGATATGGTATTTATCGCAGCTGGTATGGGCGGTGGTACTGGTACTGGTGCTGCTCCAGTTATTGCTGAAGTTGCGAAAGAGCTTGGTGTGCTAACGGTTGCTGTTGTAACTAAGCCATTTAGCTTTGAAGGCAAAAAGCGTTTAGCGTTTGCTGAGCAAGGTATTGAAGAGCTTTCTAAACATGTGGATTCTTTAATTACGATTCCAAATGAAAAGCTACTTAAAGTACTTGGCCGTGGTGTAACACTGCTTGAAGCTTTCGCAAGTGCAAATGATGTACTTAAAAACGCTGTACAAGGTATCGCAGAGCTAATTACTCGCCCTGGTATGATTAACGTCGATTTCGCGGATGTTCGCACCGTAATGTCTGAGATGGGTCATGCAATGATGGGTAGCGGTATCGCAAAAGGTGAAGACCGTGCTGAAGAAGCTGCTGAAACAGCAATTTCTAGCCCACTACTAGAAGACATCGACCTAGCTGGCGCGCGTGGCGTTCTTGTGAACATCACAGCAGGCCTAGATATGCGTCTAGATGAATTCGAAACTGTGGGTAATACAGTTAAGGCATTCGCTTCTGATAACGCAACGGTTGTTATTGGTACCTCTCTAGACCCTGATATGACGGATGAAATCCGTGTAACTGTTGTTGCAACAGGTATCGGCACAGAGAAAAAACCAGACATTACTTTAGTTGCTGGTGGTAAAGCAAAAGTAGCGCCAACGCCTCAACCTCAAGTTGCTGTTCAAACAGCAGCAAAAGTGGAAGAGAAAGTGGCACAACCATTGCAGGAAAAAACTGAGGTAAAACCTCAAGTTAAACCACAGCCAACAACGTCACCTGTTTCTTCAGGTACAGGCGCTAGCCAGAGTGCTGCACCTAAAGCTGAGAAAGAGAGCGGATATTTAGATATTCCAGCATTTTTACGACGTCAGGCTGATTAACAAATACCCAAAATTTGACTATCGTCGAATTAATGGTAAAATTCGCGGTTGGTAAATACTGACCGTGATTTGTAGCACTGATAACGAGGCAAGCAGATGATCAGACAACGTACTCTGAAAGAAATTGTGAAAACAACTGGTGTGGGTCTCCACTCTGGTCGTAAAGTCACACTTACTCTTCGCCCGGCAGCTGCAAATACAGGTATTGTTTATCGTCGTACAGATGTCAATCCACCTGTAGATTTCCCAGCTGATCCAGCATCAGTTCGTGACACTATGTTATGTACTGCTCTTGTTAATGACGAAGGCATACGTATCTCTACAGTGGAACACCTTAACGCAGCTCTAGCTGGAATGGGTATCGACAACATTATTGTTGAAGTCGATGCTCCAGAAATTCCAATTATGGATGGTAGCGCAAGCCCATTCGTATACTTGCTACAGCAAGCGGGTGTAGAAACACTGAATGCAGCGAAACGTTTTATTCGAATCAAAAAGCCTATCCGTTTTGAAGATGGCGATAAGTGGGCAGAGTTTGTTCCATTTAACGGCTTCCGTATGGACTTTGAGATCGACTTTAACCACCCTGCAATTGAATCCGATGAGCAACGTTTGTTGTTTGATTTCTCATCACAAGGTTTTGTGAAGCAGATTTCTCGCGCTCGTACTTTCGGTTTCATGCGCGATATTGAGTACCTTCAGTCTCAAAACCTAGTACTTGGCGGTAGCTTTGATAATGCTATCGTACTGGACGAATACCGAATTCTTAATGAAGAAGGCCTTCGTTTCGACAATGAGTTTGTAACTCATAAAGTATTGGATGCGATTGGTGACCTTTACATGTGTGGACACGCTATTATTGGTGAGTTCCGTGCATACAAATCAGGTCACGGCCTAAATAACCAACTTTTACGTGCAGTTCTTGCTGACGCAGAAGCTTGGGAGTGGGCAACATTCGAAGAAGAAGCTGGCTCTCCAGTTGCTTTCGCAGAACCGGGTATGGTTCTAGCGTAATTGTTGTTTACAACAATATAAGATTTCAAAAACCAGGCCATCGGCCTGGTTTTTTTGTATCTATTTTCCAGATACAGTGTCGTTAACCTCCGGAAATTGCTGGCCAATGGGCTGCTGTCTGCTTAATCCATCAGCAATTAGAAAGAAAAGTTCCAAGCACATCAAACAAATGGTGTTCTAAATGGTCGTTAGTGTGAAAATTACTTACACTAAAGGGCATTAATTTTAACTCAAGCCTTGAAAACTCTACTCTCAAGTACAATATCAAAGATACTAGATTTATCTCAGTATCCTTGGTTAGTAACTGAAGACTAGTTCATAGCTAGTAGAGACTGACGGCATTTAAAATAGATCGCGGACGATCTGAGAACGAAGAGATTCCAAGCACATGATTACTAAGCTGCTGACAAAGGTAATTGGCAGTCGCAATGACAGAACACTGCGCCGCCTTAGAAAAATTGTAAAAGAAATTAATAACTACGAACCAACGTTTGAAGCACTTTCTGATGAAGAGCTAAAAGCAAAAACGGTTGAGTTTCGTGAGCGCTTAGATAAAGGTGAATCGTTAGATCAACTTCTACCTGAAGCTTTCGCTACGGTACGTGAAGCGTCTAAGCGTGTTTACGGCATGCGTCACTTTGACGTGCAAATGATTGGTGGCATGGTTCTTAATGCTGGCCAAATTGCAGAGATGCGTACTGGTGAAGGTAAGACACTTACCGCAACCCTACCAGCTTATCTAAACGCGCTACCAAGCAAAGGTGTTCACGTAATAACGGTGAACGATTACCTAGCGAAGCGTGATGCGGAAACAAACCGTCCATTATTTGAATTCCTTGGCATGACTGTTGGCGTGAATGTGGCAAACATGGCTCCGCCAGAGAAAAAAGAAGCGTACCAAGCTGACATCCTATACGGAACAAACAACGAGTTTGGTTTTGATTACCTGCGTGACAACATGGCTTTCCGTGCTGAAGACCGAGTTCAACGTGAGCGCTTCTTCGCTGTAGTCGATGAGGTTGACTCAATCTTAATTGATGAAGCCCGTACTCCGTTAATTATCTCTGGCCCAGCTGAAGATAGTTCTGACCTTTATACGCGCATTAACACTCTAATTCCTTCTCTAGAGCGTCAAGATAAAGAAGATTCAGAAGAGTACCGTGGTGAAGGTCACTACACCATGGACGAAAAATCAAAACAGGTTCACCTGACTGAAAACGGTCAAGAATTTGTAGAAGAACTAATGGTCAAAAACGGCTTGATGGAAGAGGGTGACACACTTTACTCTCCAACCAATATCAGCCTATTGCACCATGTGAATGCTGCGCTTCGTGCACACGTATTGTTTGAGAAAAACGTCGACTACATCGTTACTGAAGAAGGCGAAGTGGTTATCGTTGATGAACATACTGGTCGTACTATGCCAGGTCGTCGTTGGTCTGAAGGTTTACACCAAGCTGTTGAAGCTAAAGAAGGTGTGAAGATTCAAAATGAAAACCAAACGCTAGCATCGATTACATTCCAGAACTTCTTCCGATTGTACGAAAAACTGTCAGGCATGACAGGTACTGCTGATACTGAAGCTTTCGAATTCCAGTCTATCTACGGCCTAGAAACGGTGGTTATCCCAACCAACAAGCCTATGGTTCGTAACGATATGCCAGATGTGGTTTATCGTACTGAAGAAGACAAGTTCAATGCGATCATTGAAGACATCAAAGACCGTGTTGCGGCTGGTCAGCCATCACTGGTTGGTACGGTTTCTATCGAGAAATCTGAACTGCTGTCTAACGCACTGAAAAAAGCAAAAATTAAGCACAACGTACTAAATGCTAAGTTCCATGAGATGGAAGCTGAGATCGTTGCGCAAGCTGGTATGCCGAGTGCGGTAACTATCGCAACTAACATGGCAGGTCGTGGTACCGATATCGTGTTAGGTGGTAGCTGGCAAGCACAAATTGAGAAGCTAGATAATCCAACGAAAGAGCAGATCGACAAGATCAAAGCTGACTGGAGAGTTGTCCACGATACAGTTCTTGAGTCAGGTGGTCTGCACATCATTGGTACTGAGCGTCATGAATCTCGCCGTATCGATAACCAGTTACGTGGTCGTTCTGGTCGTCAAGGTGATGCGGGTTCTTCTCGTTTCTATCTATCAATGGAAGATTCTCTACTACGTATCTTTACGTCTGATCGTATGGCTGGTCTTATCCAAAGTGGTATGGACGAAGGCGAAGCGATTGAATCTAAGATGCTGTCTCGCTCAATTGAAAAAGCTCAACGTAAAGTGGAAGGTCGTAACTTCGACATCCGTAAGCAGCTTCTTGAGTACGATGATGTAGCCAATGACCAACGTAAGGTTGTTTATGAGCTACGTGATGAACTGATGAGTTCTGATGACATCAGCGAGATGATCGAACACAACCGTGAAGATGTACTGGCGTCAGTCATTGATGAATACATCGCTCCTCAATCTCTTGAAGACATGTGGGATATCGCGGGTCTGCAAGATCGTCTGAAGAATGACTTCGACCTAGACTTTGATATTCAAGGTTGGTTAGACGAAGACGACAAGCTTTATGAAGAAGCATTGCGTGAGCGTATTCTTGGTATGGCGGTAGATTCGTACAAACAGAAAGAAGAAGTGGTTGGTGCTCAAGTACTGCGTAACTTCGAGAAGTCTGTGATGCTACAAACGCTAGACGGTCTTTGGAAAGAGCACTTGGCTGCGATGGATCACCTTCGTCAAGGTATCCACTTACGTGGTTATGCTCAGAAGAACCCGAAACAAGAGTACAAGCGTGAGTCGTTTGAACTGTTTGAAGGCCTACTCGATGTGCTGAAAACAGATGTTGTTACCATCCTTTCTAAAGTTCGCGTTCAGCAACAAGAAGAAGTTGAAAAGATGGAAGCTCAACGTCAAGCTCAAGCTGAACAAGCGGCGCGTCGTGCACAAGCACAACACGCAACGGCTGAAAACCAGCTAGCTGACGATGAAGCGGATGCGGCATCTCCACAAACGGTAGTACGTGATGAGCGTAAAGTGGGTCGTAACGAACCATGCCCATGTGGAAGCGGCAAGAAGTACAAACAGTGTCACGGTAAAATTGACTAAGTTTGGTGAATCTTCGCTGTAACGGATAATTGCAGTGTCGGACGTGCTTACTTACTAACGGTATTCACTTACTAACGTAAGCTCCGCGCCTCCTCCTTGCACTTAACACGTTACAACTTAGCTTCATAAAAACTTGCTGTTATTAAAAAGAGTCGCTTAGGCGGCTCTTTTTGTATGTAAATTTCATGACTTATCTTTTTGTCGAAAGGAAAGTCGTCATTCCCTGTAGCGAGGAACGAGCGCAGTAGGGAATCTTGTTTGATAGTTTGGCTTAAGGTTGTTGTATTAGCCTCCCAACTCAGTCGTTACTCCTTCTTGAGGATGACGTATTCAGGGGCTGCTTGAGCGAAGCGTTTTATTAAGGAACATCATCATATGAAAAGAATCCATATTGTCGCGGGCATTATCTTCAACCAAGATAAGTCACAGGTCTTTATCACTAAACGCCCAGACGACAAGCACAAAGGCGGTTTCTGGGAATTCCCTGGTGGTAAAGTAGAAGCGGGCGAAACCATTGAGCAGGCGATGGCTCGTGAACTTGATGAAGAGATTGGCATTAAGGTGACAGATCAGTCTCTGTTTGAGCACCTTGAATTTGATTACAGTGACAAGTCGCTTAAGTTTGATTTCATTCTTGTGACTGATTTCGAGCAACAGCCTTATGGTAAAGAAGGGCAACAAGGTGAATGGGTCGATCTTGAATCATTGAGTCAATACGCATTCCCTGAAGCGAATGTGCCCATTTTAGAGCGAGTAATAAAAGAGTTTTCGTAATTGCTAGCCTGAGTTTGAGATTGTTGTTAGTTTAAAGAGATTAATCGAATGAACGTTGCTGCGACAGATGAGCAGTGATGGTAACCAAAACAATGGAGATATTCGCAGTGGTAAGAATTGCAATTGCAGGAGCAGCTGGCCGTATGGGTCGTAACTTGGTGAAAGCCGCTCACCAAAATTCAGAAGCAAGCGTTGGCGCTGGTTCAGAGCGCCCAGAGTCATCTTTGGTCGGTGTTGATGTTGGCGAGTTATGCGGTGAAGGCCGTTTTGATGTAGCTCTAGTCGATGACCTTTCGAAAGCGATTGAAGAGTTTGACGTGATCGTCGACTTTACCGCACCTGTGAGCACATTAGCGAATATTGAACTTTGTAAACGTCACGGAAAGAAGCTAATTATCGGTACGACAGGTTTCTCTGAAGAAGAGAAACAGGTGATTGATGCGGCGTCAAAAGAGATGCCTATCGTAATGGCTCCTAACTACAGCGTTGGTGTAAACCTAGTATTCAAGCTGCTAGAAAAGGCCGCTAAAGTGATGGGCGATTATTGTGATGTTGAGATCGTTGAGGCTCACCATCGCCATAAAGTCGATGCGCCGTCAGGCACTGCGATTGGTATGGGCGAAGCGATTGCTGGTGCGATGGGCAATGATCTAAACGATGTCGCTGTATGGTCACGTGAAGGTATTACTGGCGAGCGTACCAAAGATGAGATCGGCTTTGCGACGATTCGTGCCGGTGACATCATTGGCGAGCATACCGCAATGTTTGCTGATATTGGTGAGCGCGTTGAAATTACCCATAAAGCAACGGATAGAATGACCTTTGCTAATGGTGCGATAAAGGCAGCTGTTTGGCTAAATGACAAGCCAGCAGGCTTTTATACCATGACGGATGTCCTTGGTTTGAATGACCTGTAAATAGATATTTATGCGCTGGCAATTGCCGGCGCTTTCTTTATTTGGTGGCTTTTCCTTAATAATCTCTCTTCTACGATCTTCCTTCTACTTTCTTCTTATCGCCATTTTCCCTCTATTTTTATGCTATTTATGCAGGCTTTAGTGTGTTTTTTGTTTTAGATCTTTAAATTATCATGTTTTCTCTTGGTATTTATCGATTGCGTTTTGTCGCTGATATTTTTGGCACTCTATGGTTAGCTAAAACGACGGGTGAAAATTAGAAAATCGTAATATTCCTATTAATTGAGTATGAAAGTTGAACTTTTGAAGCTTTGGTAAAGGAAATTGAATTAGTTCTTACAAATGTTTAATTTCTTTTGCGTTAAATGTTGACACGTATCACGCAGATCACTAAAATACCGCCAATTTGTCTAATTTCCATAAACACGCAGTTTTTGGTGTTGCAGGAAGGTAGATTTGCAAATTAAATCAATTTTAATGCATTTTTATTTCTGGAGGTTGTCTTGAAGAAGTCAGCACTACTCGTCCTAGAAGATGGGACAGTATTTCACGGTGAAGCCATTGGCGCTGTAGGTTCTGCAGTTGGTGAAGTCGTTTTTAATACCTCGATGACGGGGTACCAAGAAATCCTCACTGATCCTTCCTATTCTCAGCAAATCGTTACCCTTACTTACCCTCACATTGGCAATACCGGAACCAATTCCGAAGATGAAGAATCTTCTTCAATCCATGCTCAAGGCCTTGTGATTCGCGATCTCCCTCTAATCGCTTCTAATTTCCGTAATGAACAATCCCTTTCTGATTACCTTAAGTCGCAAAACGTTGTTGGTATCGCTGATATCGATACTCGTAAGCTGACGCGTATTCTTCGTGAAAAAGGTGCTCAAAACGGTTGTATCGTAGCGGGTAACAATTTAGACGAAGCTTTGGCTCTAGCTAAAGCAAAAGAATTCCCTGGCCTGAAAGGTATGGACCTTGCGAAAGAAGTTACTACAAAAGAAGCGTATCAATGGAAACAAGGTTCGTGGACGCTTACGGGTGGACTTCCTGAAGCGAAAGCAGACTCTGAATTGCCATACCACGTTGTTGCTTATGACTTCGGCGCAAAACGAAACATCTTACGAATGCTTGTTGACCGCGGCTGCCGCCTAACGGTTGTTCCTGCTGAAACTTCAGCAGAAGAAGTACTCGCTCTGAACCCTGATGGTGTTTTCCTTTCAAATGGCCCTGGTGACCCAGAACCATGTACTTACGCAATTGAAGCAACAAAAGTGTTCCTAGAAAAAGGTTTACCAATCTTTGGTATCTGTCTAGGTCACCAGATTCTTGCTCTTGCGTCAGGCGCTAAGACAGTGAAGATGAAGTTTGGTCACCACGGTGCAAACCACCCGGTTAAAGATTTAGATCGTGATGTTGTGATGATTACTTCACAAAACCACGGCTTTGCTGCTGACGAAGATACGCTTCCAGAGACATTACGAGCGACTCATAAGTCTCTATTTGATGGTTCTCTACAAGGTATCCACCGTACAGATAAGCCAGCATTTAGCTTCCAAGGTCACCCAGAAGCAAGCCCAGGTCCAGAAGACGCAGCGCCGTTATTCGACCACTTTATTGAACTAATCAAACAGCACACAGTGTAATTCGGAGTAGTAGATAATGCCAAAACGTACTGACATTAAAAGTGTTCTAATTCTGGGTGCTGGTCCGATTGTTATCGGTCAAGCATGTGAGTTTGATTACTCTGGTGCTCAAGCTTGTAAAGCACTTCGCGAAGAAGGTTACCGAGTTATTCTTGTAAACTCGAACCCAGCGACAATCATGACTGACCCAGACATGGCTGATGCGACTTACATCGAACCTATCCAATGGGAAGTGGTTCGTAACATCATCGCTAAAGAGAAGCCAGATGCAGTTCTACCGACAATGGGTGGCCAAACTGCACTTAACTGTGCGTTAGATTTAGAAAAATACGGCGTACTTGAAGAGTTCGGCGTAGAGATGATTGGCGCAACTGCTGACGCTATCGATAAAGCTGAAGACCGCTCTCGTTTTGATAAAGCAATGAAATCGATTGGTCTTGAGTGTCCAACGGCTGATACAGCGAAAACGATGGAAGAGGCTTACAAAGTTCAAGAAATGGTTGGTTTCCCTTGTATCATTCGTCCATCGTTTACGATGGGTGGTACAGGCGGCGGTATCGCTTATAACAAAGAAGAATTTGAAGAAATCTGTCGCCGTGGTTTGGACCTATCTCCAACTAACGAACTTCTTATCGATGAATCACTTATCGGTTGGAAAGAGTACGAGATGGAAGTGGTTCGCGACAAGAACGATAACTGCATCATCGTATGTGCGATTGAAAACTTTGACCCAATGGGTATTCACACTGGTGACTCGATCACAGTGGCTCCGGCTCAAACGCTAACAGACAAAGAATACCAACTAATGCGTAACGCTTCTCTAGCGGTACTGCGTGAGATTGGTGTTGAAACAGGTGGTTCAAACGTACAGTTTGGTATCAACCCGAAAGATGGCCGTATGGTTATCATCGAGATGAACCCACGTGTATCTCGTTCATCTGCACTTGCTTCTAAAGCAACAGGTTTCCCAATCGCTAAGATTGCAGCGAAACTGGCTGTTGGCTTTACGCTAGACGAGCTAATGAATGACATCACTGGCGGCGCAACACCAGCATCATTCGAACCAACAATCGACTACGTAGTAACTAAGATTCCTCGTTTTAACTTCGAGAAATTTGCAGGTGCTAACGACCGTCTAACGACGCAAATGAAGTCGGTTGGTGAAGTTATGGCTATCGGCCGTAACCAACAAGAATCTCTACAGAAAGCACTTCGCGGTCTAGAAGTAGGCGCAACTGGTTTTGACGAAATGGTTGACCTAGATGCACCTGACGCTCTAACGACGATTCGCCATGAGCTTAAAGAAGCTGGTTCTGACCGTATTTGGTACATCGCAGACGCTTTCCGTGCTGGTATGTCAGTTGATGGTGTATTCAACCTAACGCAAATTGACCGCTGGTTCCTAGTTCAAATCGAAGACATCGTTAAACTTGAGCAAGAACTTAAAGCGAAAGGCTTTGCTGGTCTGAATAAAGACGAGCTAATGAAGCTTAAGCGTAAAGGTTTTGCTGATGCTCGCCTGTCTAAGATTCTAGGTGTGGCAGAAAGTGAAATTCGTCGTCTACGTGACCAATACGATATTCACCCAGTCTACAAGCGTGTAGATACGTGTGCTGCTGAGTTCTCTTCGGATACGGCTTACATGTACTCATCTTACGATGACGAATGTGAATCGAACCCAACAGACAAAGAGAAGATCATGATCTTAGGCGGCGGTCCAAACCGTATCGGCCAAGGTATTGAATTCGATTACTGTTGTGTACATGCATCTTTAGCACTACGTGAAGATGGCTACGAAACAATCATGGTTAACTGTAACCCTGAGACAGTTTCGACTGACTACGATACGTCTGACCGTCTGTATTTTGAACCAGTAACGCTGGAAGACGTACTAGCAATCGTTCGTGTTGAGAAGCCAAAAGGCGTTATCGTTCAGTACGGTGGCCAAACACCACTGAAACTGGCTCGTGAGCTTGAAGCTGCTGGCGTACCAATCATTGGTACTAGCCCAGACGCAATCGACCGTGCAGAAGACCGTGAGCGTTTCCAAGTTGCTGTTGACCGTCTTGGTCTTCTACAACCAGAAAACGCGACAGTTACAACAATGGAGCAAGCGGTAGAAAAATCTCGCGAAATCGGCTTCCCATTAGTTGTTCGTCCTTCTTATGTTCTTGGTGGTCGTGCGATGGAAATCGTATACGACGAGCAAGACTTACGTCGCTACTTCAACGAAGCAGTAAGTGTTTCAAACGAATCTCCAGTACTACTTGATAGCTTCCTAGATGATGCAATTGAAGTCGACGTTGATGCGATTTGTGACGGTGAGCGCGTTGTTATTGCGGGTATCATGGAGCATATCGAACAAGCGGGTGTTCACTCTGGTGACTCAGCATGTTCTCTTCCTGCTTACACGCTAAGCCAAGAAATCCAAGACGTAATGCGTGAGCAAGTTGAAAAGCTAGCGTTCGAGTTGGGTGTTCGTGGTCTAATGAATACGCAGTTTGCTGTTAAGAACAACGAAGTGTACCTAATCGAGGTTAACCCTCGTGCAGCACGTACAGTACCGTTCGTATCGAAAGCAACAGGCGCAGCAGTCGCTAAGATTGCAGCTCGTGTTATGGCGGGTCAATCGTTAGAGTCTCAAGGCTTTACGAAAGAAATTATCCCACCATACTACTCAGTGAAAGAAGTTGTTCTTCCGTTCAACAAATTCCCTGGTGTTGACCCACTATTAGGCCCAGAAATGCGCTCTACTGGTGAAGTTATGGGTGTTGGTGCAACGTTTGCTGAAGCATACTCTAAAGCCGAATTGGGTTGTGGCAACATCTACCCAGAAGGCGGCCGTGCACTTCTTTCTGTTCGCGAAGGCGACAAAGAGCGCGTTGTTGACCTAGCATCTAAGCTATCTAAGCTTGGTTACCAGCTAGACGCAACACACGGTACTGCAGTTATCCTTGGCGAAGCGGGTATCAACCCACGTCTAGTAAATAAGGTACACGAAGGTCGTCCTCACATTCTTGACCGTATCAAGAACAACGAGTACACGTACATCGTGAACACTGCAGCTGGCCGTCAAGCGATTGAAGATTCTAAAGTTCTTCGTCGTGGCGCACTGGCTGAGAAAGTGAACTACACGACTACGCTAAACGCTGCATTCGCGACTTGTATGGCGCACACTGCAGACGCGAAAACGTCAGTAACTTCAGTTCAAGAACTGCACGCACAGGTTAAAGCTTCTCTAGCTTAATTGACTAACGTGTATCGCTGTTAAGCGGATATAAATGCTCAAAGCCCACTCTTCGGAGTGGGCTTTTTTATGTCTGTCATCTGGTGTCGGTTAAATAGTGAAAATCTGGTGATGGCTAAATGATGAAAAATTGGAATAGGTTACAATCTTGTGTTTCGTTGTTGATTGTTTGCTCACGGTGGTAAGTTGTCGCTTCACGAGAATTTAAGGCGTTGGGTATATGGAAATCACTCTAGAAATATTGGCTATCTTGTTTGTAGTTGCAACGGCGGCAGGCTTTATTGATGCAATGGCTGGCGGCGGTGGATTATTGACTCTACCAGCATTGCTAGCGGCAGGAGTACCACCAACGCAGGCACTGGCCACCAACAAACTTCAAAGTTCTTTTGGTAGCTTCTCCGCCAGTTGGTATTTCGTACGCAACGGTATCGTGAACATAAAAGAGATGCGTCTTGCCATTCTCTGTACCTTTATTGGTTCTGCGATTGGCGCTGAGTTAGTGCAGCATATCGACGCAAGTTTGCTGACCAGCATGATCCCCTTACTGCTTATCGCCATCTCTCTCTATTTCCTATTAGCACCCCAAACTAGAGCGTCTGAAGGTAAGCAAAAGATGTCTGAAGCCGTGTTTGCTTTGTGCATTGGTGGCGGTGTTGGTTTCTACGATGGCTTCTTTGGCCCAGGAACGGGTTCTATTTTCACGGTCTGTTTTGTCGCTATCGGCCATTTCTCTTTAGTGGATGCAACGGCACGTACTAAGGTTCTTAACTTCACTTCGAATATCGCAGCTTTAATCTTCTTTATTTTGGCTGGTTTGCCCATTTGGGAATTAGGGTTAGTGATGGCGGTTGGTGGCTTTATGGGCGCTCAGCTTGGCGCTAAAGTAGTGGTGACAAAAGGGCAGAAATGGATTCGCCCCCTTGTGATCGTGATGTCGATGTTAATGGCGTCTAAACTGCTTTGGGAACAGCATCAACAATGGATTCTATCAGTATTTTAACTCGTGGTGATTGATAGCTGTTCGGCCTTACACAGATATGAATCGGTCGAATCAATCCCTTCAATTCGGCAAAACTAAACAGGTACTGAGGCTCAATATTGAGTGTTTTTACGATAGATAGCGGGATCAACGCTGGCCCTGTCCCACCCAGCGCTAACTGGGCTGCTGCGGTGTAAGCATCCATCTCCATCAAGGGTTTGATGCCGAATTTTTCAAGCACAGATAACTGATACGAGTTTGCTGGATTGGTCATATCGTTAGTGATGACCATTGGAGGAAGCTCCGTTAACGGCGACTTACTTACTATGTAAAACGGCTCATCAAACAGGTGGAATGTCATTAACCCATGATGCGGTGGCAGTAAACCAGCACACAACCCCAAGGTCGCCTTGCCAGATTGCACTCGCTCTATGATTCTTGGGGTATGGTTAGTGGTAATGGTGATGTATTTATCTTGCTGGATAAATTGGCCCATCATCTCACCTAGATAACCCGCGATCAGCGACTTAGAGCTATCTAAGGTGATGAGAGTGGTATCTTCCAACTCTTGCTGCTCATAAATAAGACCACGAAGCTCATTGAATGCAGGGCCGATACTCTCGATTAATGCAATCGCATCTGGCGTCAGTTTGATCTGTCGACCACTCGGTTCTATGAGTTTCTTGCCTAACTTCTTCTCTAAATTAGCAATCCGTTTGCTGACCGCTGATTGGCTGATATAAAGCAAACTGCCGGTGCGGCTCATGGTTTTTGCTTTACTTAAAACCAATAGAGTTTCGATTCCTTCGAGTAGCATTGGGTTATATTCATGAAAGTTGGGAATGATTAAACCAAGTTACCTCAAACGCCATTCATTCTCTAGTCTGAGCACATAGATATCAGACAAGCTAGGGGTTTTGACGTTAGCTCGTTAATTAGGAAATTAGCTCGTTAGGTTTTCTTAACTAGACTCGCGATGCGTTGGCCAAAATAGAAAGCGGTTTTAAGATCATTACTATTGATGTGATTATCGTTGCTCTCAGCCGTCTGATCATCACTGGCGACCAAACCTATACTTGAACCTGTGCGATTCAAACCTAAATTATCAATATGCTTTGAGATATCAAGGCCTGCCCAAATCATGCCATGCTGACAAGCCAGAGTGAAAAAGCTCAGTAGGGTTTGCTGTTGTTCACCGTTAAGGCTACCACCAGTGGTGAAACCTGCAGCGAGCTTATTTCGCCATGCTTTCTTACAGTAGCTATCACTGCTTGCATCCATAAAGCTCTTAAATTGAGCCGCTGGTGAGCCCATGTAGGTTGGCGCGCCAAAAATAATCGCATCACAATTGTCTAATGCGCTGAGCTTATCGTCATTGTCAAATCTTCCTTCGACTATTTCAGAAGAGAGCACCTCGATGAGCAGTGCTGAGTTAGATTGTTGAGTGTTAATGCCTTCTGCGATTGTCTCAGCGATTTGCTTAGTCGCTCCATTCTTAGAGAAGAAAACAATGCCCACTTTATTGATACTCATTTTGAACTCCTTATTGGCAGACTATATTAGTAAATAAAATAATTTATAAAGATATTGGTTTACTAATATAGCCTGTTAACTAGGTAAGTAAACAAAAAGCATTACTAACTCATAAGCTAAGAGCTAACAAGCTAACTAAATTGAGTGTCAGGAAAAAAGGGGGATCTTTAAAGGGAGAAATCGAGGGTATAAGTACTTTGAAAGCGAATTTAAAAAGGCCCCTTTGCGGAGCCTCTTAGTCATCGTTCTATCTACTTGATAGCGAAGGTAGGCAATGACAAGTGCCAGCGAATAGCGCCAAGCCTAATCAATAGTGTTGTGAACACACCGGCCAAAAATGCGGTTTCTGAATCGTGCCCCATGAGAATCGCCATGGTATGGAAAGCACCACCAATGATACAAGCCGTGGCGTAGACTTCACTTCTTAAGATCATCGGCACTTCACGGGCAAGCACGTCACGGATAATACCGCCACCACAGCCTGTGATAACACCCATGATAATAGCCACTAATGCCGAGTCTTGATAATTCAGCGCTTTCTCAACACCAATGCCAACAAATACGGCTAAGCCTATCGCATCACATACCGGCAATATCCACCAAGCCAGACGTTTAGGACGTCTTACAATAATCATGGTCAGCAAACAGGTAGTGATAATGACCCAAAGGTAGGTGGTATCGGTGATCCAAAACACGGGAGTCGCACCCAATGCCATGTCACGGATAGTGCCGCCGCCAATCGCGGTCACGCTGCCTAGAACGGCGACACCAAAGGGGTCCATCTTAAGACGGCCAGCGACGAATACGCCTGAGACAGCAAAAATGGCAGTGCCAAATAAATCGATAATATAAAGCAGCATGGAGTCCATGATACTGGTGCTCTTATAGTTAAAATTGTAGGGACAGGTCGGTGGCGAATTGTACGAAAAAACGCAGCAAATAGTTAGTGATTTTGCCTAGCTCTATCGAAGAAATCGCATACTTGTTGGATCGCTTTCAAAGTTCTCGTTGTCGGGCGATTAATCCAGTCAGAATTGAGTGACCAAATCTGATTTTGAGCGACTGCTGGGATCTCGTCCTCCCAAGTTTGCCACATGGTTCCATTCTCAATTGCGTGCTGAGAAGTGAAGATCACTTGCGGTTTCCTTAATACAACTTGTTCAATACCAACTTGTGGATAAGGGGAAGCGCTGTCTTCGAAAATATTCTGGCCACCACAAAACTCAAACACCTCACTTGGCCAGTGCCCTTGAGCGACGGTGATGATCGGCTTTTCACTTAGCTGATAAAAGTAGTTTACGGGTTCGGCATCTTTATATTTTAGTCTCAATGCGTTGAGTTTTTCTTTGTATTGCTTGGCATTGTTTTCCCCAATACTCGGATCACTGGAGTATTGGCTGAGTTGTTCAATATTGGTCGCAATGCTATCTAGGCTTTTGGTTCTCGAGTAGTAAATATTAAACCCAAATTGCTCTAGTTTCGCGAGCTCTCTGGGCGGGTTTCCCGCTGGCCACGCAAGAATCAAATCAGGTTGCAGTGCGATGATCTTCTCTACCTTGATGCCTTGATAGTTTGCCACTTTTTCAAGCTGGTCTGCTTGTGGTGGGTAATCACTCCGCTCACTTACCGCAACAAGGTTATCACCTAAGCCAGCACTGTACGCGAGTTCAGTGGCGTGAGGAGCAAGGCTTACTACGCGTTGAGCTGGCTGTACTTTTTCTGGAGTCAGCGATGTTTCTTCCGCAAATGATAAAGGCAGCCATAAGCTGGAAGACAAAAGAGTAAGGCTTGTAACAAGTGCTGAAGGTTTCACTCTAAATCCCTTGGTGAACAAATAGTAAGATTAGGCTTTGTAAAAATATCCAGATAGCAATACGACCAAACAGCAGCTTCTGAACCTGAGATAGATGCAGAGCTGATGGGGCGATTCTTCCACCCAATTTTGCGCGAATGGCTTTGGTGTTGTTGTAAATAGCAGGGCCACCCAATGATAATTCCAGCTTGTTGCCAACGGCCGTGATCAACCAAGCAGGCCCAGGCAGTGGCCAAGAACGGCTTTGGGCAAGCATCATCTTAAATGTGTGCATTGCTTTATCACCACATACGATCATCAAAGCAAACAAACGCATCGGTATGAATTCGAGGATAGCGACTATCTTGATAGCCGTTGAGCCGAACGGAGAAAATTGCTTGCGACTTGGCGACCAAGCTCGAGCTAACTCGACTACAAGGCGATACATTAAAGCCGCAATTCCACCACCAATGGCGTACCAGAATAAAACGCATACCACATTGCGAGCGTAACCCATGATGATGGTTTCAGCAGCGGCTTTGCCAAGCCCAAGTGATGACAGTGATTCAGTTTGACGATTTACAACCGGAGCCAGTAACTGACGAGCGGCAGCTTTATCTTCTCGACCAAGCGCTTTGATCAGCTGATTTGCTAGCTTTTCATTATTGCGCCAATCAATCGCCAGTAATAACAGCGCTAATTCAAACAGTTGAGATTGCCAAACCAATGGTTGCAGTGCCAATAGAATTATCAGAGTCGGCAGTACCATTACGCCCCAGGCTAATGTGCCCGAGATTAAGCTTTGGGAATAGTTTTGGTTGTTATTAACCTTGCTTGCTAAAAGCTCAGCAAACTTATGCCATAAGGTCGTAGGGTGTGCGGCATGGGGGATAGGTAAAATCAAATGAAAAAGCAGTGCTCCCCACATTACAAGGAGCACGCCATTTGCAAATACCTGATCAAACAGTGTTTGCATGTCTAGTCGCTTACTTTAGTAGGGCAACCATCTTGATAACCATTTCTGAAGAGCTTTGAGCTGCTAGTGGCAGGAACTCTTCGAAGCTCATTGGTGATTCTTTGTCTGCAACGTCAGATATTGCACGAACAACCACGAATGGTACTTGGAATTGGTGGCAAGCTTGAGCGATAGCAGATGCTTCCATCTCTACAGCAACGACAGATGGGAAGTGCTTGCGGATGAACTCTTGGCGTTCTGCTGTGCAAACAAATGCGTCGCCAGTACAGATAAGACCGCGAACGGCGTGCTTATCTTCCATTTGCGCTAGTGCTTGTTCAGCAACAGCCATCAGTTTGTCGTCCGCTTTGAACGCTGCAGGTTGACCTGCCATTTGACCGATTTCGTAACCGAAAGCTGTAACATCTGCATCGTGGTGACGAACTTCAGTTGAGATAACCACATCGCCAAGGTTCAGTGTTGAATCAAAACCGCCAGCAGAGCCCGTGTTCAGTACTACGTCTGGTTGGTATTCGCTTAGTAGGATTGAAGTACCCACTGCAGCGGCCACTTTACCAATGCCTGATTGAAGCAAAACAACGTCAACACCATTTATCTGACCAGAGAAAAAGGTACAACCGCCTTTATTAACTTCAGTAATGTCTGAAATTGCTGCCTTTAGGATCGCAACTTCTTGCTCCATTGCGCCAATGATGCCGATTTTCATGTGTAGTCTCTTAATAAATAATATTTAAACAGTAGAGCGAAATTGTAGCATGGATAAGAAGTGTCGAGCGACTGCCCAGAGGCACTTCTCATCCGAATAGCAGCGATTTATCTGCGTATTCTTTTATCTATTTGATCAGGCCTTCGCTTTTTAAGCTAGCGCGAAGTTGTTCAGCACGCTTTCGGTTTACGCCAAAATCAGAGTGACCAGTACGAGACTCTGAACGCACGATCAGTTTGCCATCAGTGATCTTAAGTTCTAAGTCATCGACAAAGCGCATGATGCGAGAAGTACATTCAACGCGCAGGTAATCTTCTGTTTTACTCGCGGTTTTCGATCCCGGTAAGGTTAGCGCAACCTGCTCAATCGCATCTAAGTTTGCTGAATCTGATAACTCAAACGCGGCCAATGTATGCTGTTCACGGTCATCTTGAGTTGATACGCAGTTTGGTTTGTCTCCACAAGGTGATGAAGTTCTGTCTTTCATGTCCGTGATTCCTTGGCTACAAGCGGTTAAGGTCAAAAGAGATAGAGAAAGGAGAGCGGCTTTTTTCATAGTGTTTCCTAGGGCGTTGTTTTAATTGTAGTTATAGGTATTGGCTTGTTTGCGATTGTTTTACGTATTTTTCGATATGCTTGTGATAAACGTATCTAATTCAAAAAAGGATCCATCATTGGATCCCTTTTTTTATAGTAACGGCCTGAGTAATAAAGGAAACCTTAGATTAGTCACACTTCTAGGTAATCCAATATTCCTTCCGCTGCTTTACGGCCTTCATCGATAGCGGTCACCACTAAGTCAGATCCTCGAACCGCATCACCACCTGCAAAGATCTTACTGTTGGTGGTTTGGTATTGAAATTCTTGTTTACCGGAAGCCTTGATGCGACCCCATTGATCGATCTCTACACCAAATGGTTCTAGCCACTCCATTGCATGAGGTTGGAAACCAAATGCCATGATAACGGCGTCTGCTTCAAGAACATGCTCACTGCCTTCTACGGGTTCCGGACGACGGCGACCTGCGTCATCGGGTTCACCTAGCGCCGTTTTCACCACTTTGACGCCAGTAACATGACCAGATGAATCGGTTTCCAATGCTAATGGCTGAAGGTTGAACATGAACTTCACGCCTTCTTCTTTTGCATTCTTCACCTCACGGCGAGAGCCTGGCATGTTGGCTTCATCTCGGCGATAAGCACAGATGACGTTAGCAGCATGCTGACGAATAGACGTTCGTACACAGTCCATCGCGGTATCACCACCACCAAGCACAACCACTTTTTTGCCCTTCATGTCGATGAATGGCGTTGGGTTATCCAGTTCCATGACCTTGTAAGTATTGGAAACAAGGAAGGGTAGGGCATCATAAACGCCCGGCGCTTCTTCGTTGTCTAACCCTGCTCGCATGTTTTTATAGGTACCGACCCCTAAGAAAACGGCATCATAATCATCAACAAGTTGTTGAAGCTGAACGTCTTTACCGACTTCGGTATTCATCTTAAACTCGACGCCCATACCACTAAAGATACGGCGACGGTTTTCCATGATGCCTTTCTCGAGTTTGAACGATGGGATACCAAACGTTAGCAGGCCACCGATCTCCGGATAGCGGTCAAATACTACGGCCTTCACACCATTTCGAACTAAGATATCAGCTGCAGCAAGACCAGCGGGGCCTGCGCCTATGATTGCGACCTTTTTGTCGGTCCATTCAACGTGAGACATGTCTGGTTTCCAGCCCATCTCAAACGCTTTGTCATTGATGTATTTTTCAATGTTGCCGATGGTTACTGCGCCGAAATCGTCGTTGAGGGTACAAGAGCCTTCACATAGACGATCTTGAGGACAAACTCGGCCGCAAACCTCAGGCAAGCTGTTGGTTTGGTGGGACAGTTCAGCTGCTTCGATAATACGCCCCTCATTGGCAAGTTTGAGCCATTGAGGGATGTAGTTATGGACTGGGCATTTCCATTCACAGTAGGGGTTACCACAGTCTAAACAGCGGTCGGCTTGTGCCTTAGCTTGTTGCTTCGTGAAAGGTTCGTAGATCTCTACAAACTCAATCTTACGTATCTTGATTGGTTTCTTCGCTGGGTCTACGCGATTCACATCAATAAATTGGTATACATTCTGGCTCATGATTGGCTCCTTCCAATTATTGCGCTTGAACACGAAGTTCAGCAGAGCTGCGGCTTTGGTGACCGAGCAAGGTGTTGAGATCCGCCGTCTTCGGCTTCACTAGGTAGAACTTTGGAATCCATTCATCAAAGTTCGCCAGAATAGCTTCAGCGTGTACTGAGCCAGTCTCTTCTAAGTGCTCCGCAATCAAGCCGCGCAGGTGTTCTTGGTGGATAAATAGGTCAGACAAAGAAAGTGCTTCGACCGACTCGTTGTTTACACGGCCTTGGAAGTCTTCATTCTTATCCATCACATAAGCAAACCCACCTGTCATACCGGCGCCGAAGTTCACTCCGGTTGCGCCAAGAATGGCAACAATACCACCGGTCATGTATTCACAGGCATTGTCACCTGCACCTTCAATCACGGCAACGGTGCCTGAGTTACGTACGCCAAATCGTTCGCCTGCAGTACCTGCTGCAAATAGCTTGCCTCCGGTCGCACCATACAAACAAGTGTTACCGATGATGGTCGCTTCGTTACAAACAAATGCAGTGCCTTGGTGAGGTTTGATAACCACCTTACCGCCCGCCATGCCTTTGCCGACATAGTCATTGGCATCGCCTGTCAGATATAGCTCGACGCCACCCGCGTTCCAAACTGCAAAGGATTGGCCTGCTGTGCCATCGAGATACAACTTGATTGGTGAGCCCGCCATGCCTTGGTTACCGTAGCGTTTCGCTATTTCGCCAGAGATACGAGCGCCAATCGAGCGATCGGTGTTGATTACGTTGTAGTAAAGGCTGGTGGATTGACGTTTCTCAATCGCATCAATGGCGTCATCAAGGATCTGTTGGTTGAGTTGAGCCTTATCAAACGGTGCGTTTGGCTCTGTCCAAAACAGTGGGTGACCTTCCGCAGATACTGGAGCTTCCAATATCGAAGAGAGATCGAGCTTGCTCTGTTTCGCAGTGAGGCCTTGAACGGCTTCAAGCAAGTCAGTACGACCAATCAGATCAGTAAGTTTCTCTACGCCAAGTTCTGCAAGGTACTGGCGAACTTCGTCGGCTAGGCCGGTAAAGTAGTTCACTACCATGTCAGGCAGGCCTTTGAAGTATTCACGGCGTAGTGTTTCATCTTGAGTCGCCACACCCGTTGCACAGTTGTTTAGGTGACAAATTCGTAAGAACTTACAACCCATCGCGACCATTGGCGCAGTACCAAAACCAAAACTCTCTGCACCTAAAATCGCGCCCTTGATAACATCGAGTCCGGTTTTTAAACCACCATCGACTTGCAAGCGGATCTTATGGCGTAGGCCATTGGCTACCAATGCTTGTTGAGTTTCCGCTAAGCCAAGCTCCCAAGGGCAACCTGCGTATTTTACCGAGGTCAATGGACTTGCCGCGGTACCACCGTCGTAGCCAGAAATCGTAATCAGGTCGGCATAGGCTTTCGCCACACCAGTAGCAATGGTGCCCACACCCGGTTCAGATACTAACTTCACTGAAACCAAGGCTTTCGGGTTCACTTGTTTTAGATCGAAAATCAGTTGCGCCAGATCCTCGATAGAATAAATATCGTGGTGCGGAGGAGGGGAGATCAGTGTTACCCCTTGAACTGAGTATCTCAGTTTGGCGATTTCTGCGGTGACTTTATGTCCTGGCAGTTGGCCACCTTCGCCCGGCTTCGCACCTTGTGCAACTTTGATTTGCAGAACATCCGCATTGGTTAAGTAATGTGGCGTCACACCAAAGCGACCGGAAGCTATCTGCTTGATGCGAGAATTACGATCAGTACCAAAGCGTCGTGGATCTTCACCACCTTCACCAGAGTTGGAGTAGCCTCCTAATCGGTTCATCGCCATGGCCAGTGCTTCATGAGCTTCAGGGCTTAAGGCACCAATCGACATCGCTGCAGAGTCGAAGCGTTTAAAGAGATCACTGCTCGGTTCGACTTTTTCTAATGCTAGAGGTTGAGCTGCTTTTTTAAGGCTCATTAAGTCACGCAACATGGCAGCAGGACGAGCATTAACTTGCTTCGCAAAAGATTGATAATCTGATGTTTCGCCTGTCTTTACGGCGGTTTGTAAGGTACTGACTACGTCTGGGTTGTAGGCGTGGTATTCGCCGCCATGTACGTATTTGAGCAAGCCACCATGTTCCAGTGGTTTACGTTTAGTCCATGCTTTACGAGATAGGTTATAGATATCTTGCTGGAAGTCGCTAAAGCTAGCGCCTTGGATACGAGTCGTTACGCCTCGGAAACACAAGTCAACGACATCGGTATGCAAACCGACCGCCTCAAATAACTGCGAGCAGCGATAAGAAGCAATCGTCGAGATACCCATCTTCGACATGATCTTATACAGACCTTTGTTGATGCCGTTTTGGTAATTTTGCAATGCAGTGCGATAGTCTTTATTTAAAGAACCATCGTCCAACATTTTGCCCAATGCTTCATAAGCGAGATAGGGATAAACTGCGGTTGCACCGAAGCCAAGCAGAACTGCAAATTGGTGCGGGTCACGTGCGGTTGCTGTCTCAACCACGATGTTGGCATCACAACGTAGGTTGTTGTCAGCAAGTCTGGTTTGCACTGCACCTACAGCCATCGCTGCTGGAACAGGGAGCTTGCCTTTCTCTAAGTGCTTGTCTGAAAGAACAATCAAAACAGCACCATCACGGACCTCTTGCACCGCACGATCACACAAGTCATTAATGGCTTGTTCGAGATCTTTATCAGCAGGATCATAGTGCATGCTAAGAATCGCGTGGCTATAGTGTTTTTGATTTAACTGCAGAAGTTGCTGCATGTCAGAGTAGACCAGAACTGGCGAATTAAATGTCACACGGTAGGCGTGACCGTCTGTTTCGCAGAACACGTTCATCTCTTGGCCGATACTGGTGGCTAAAGACATAACATGCTTTTCACGCAGTGGATCAATCGGTGGGTTGGTGACCTGTGCAAACATTTGACGGAAATAGTCAGTGACGAGACGTTCTTTCGAAGAGAGCACAGCCATCGGCGTATCATCGCCCATCGAGCCTACGGCCTCTTGTCCCATATCACCAAGCACACGCAGTACTTGGTCCGACTCTTCGTTGCTCATCGCAAACTGTTTTTGGTAGGTCTTGAGCGTGTCATCGTCAAAGCTGCGCTTACCGACTTGCTCATCGGGCAGATCGGAAAACGGTGTGAGTTTGTGAACGTTCTTTTCCATCCACTCTTTATAGGGATGGCGACCTTTAAGGTCATTATCGATCTCGTTAGATTGCCACAGTTTACCGCGGCGCGTATCTATGACGAGTAGTTCACCCGGGCCGACACGCCCTTTCTCTGCCACCTCGTCTGGCGCGTAATTCCAGATGCCCACTTCAGATGCCAGCGTGATCAGGTTGTCTTTGGTAATCACATAACGCGCAGGGCGTAAGCCGTTTCTATCTAGGTTACACGCAGCGTAACGACCGTCAGAAAGGACGATACCTGCAGGGCCATCCCACGGTTCCATGTGCTTGGAGTTGAAGTCGTAGAATGCACGCAGATCGGGATCCATGTCTGGGTGGTTTTGCCAAGCGGGCGGCACGAGCATACGCATCGCTCGGAATACATCCATACCACCGGCAAGGAACAGGTCGAGCATGTTATCTAGGCTTGATGAATCTGAGCCTGTCTCATTCACAAAGGGTGCGGCCGTTTGTAAATCGGGCAGCAGTGGTGAAGAGAATTTATAGGCACGAGCTTTAGCCCACTGACGGTTACCTTCGATGGTATTGATCTCACCATTGTGCGCCAAATAGCGGAATGGCTGAGCCAGTGGCCAACGCGGCTGAGTATTGGTTGAGAAGCGCTGGTGGAACAGGCATATCGCCGATTCCATACGTAAGTCAGCAAGATCGAGGTAAAATCGCGGAAGATCGGCCGGCATACACAGGCCTTTGTAAACCATGACTTGTGTCGAAAGGCTACAAATATAGAAATCTTTGTCTTCGGTGATCTGTTTTTCAATTCGACGACGAGCGATATAAAGGCGTCGTTCAATATCGCGTTCACGCCACCCCGCGGGTGCCGAGATAAACACTTGCTGAATATTGGGAACAGAATCTTTGGCGATTGGACCTAATACGTCGGTGTTGGTCGGCACGACACGCCAACCTGCAACGGTTAAAGTTTCTTGAGCTAGCTCTTTATTGACGATGTCTTGCGCGGATTGCGCTTTGATTGGGTCTTGGCTGAAGAAAATCATGCCGACAGCGTATTGCTTGCCGAGCTTGAAGTTATTCTCTTCTGCAATAATTCTGAGATAAGAGTCTGGCTTCTGTAGCAATAAGCCACAGCCATCTCCTGTTTTACCATCCGCAGCAATACCACCACGGTGTGTCATGCGATCGAGGGCTGAAATAGCAGTTCGTACCAACTTATGACTCGGTTGGCCTTCCATTTGCGCTATTAAACCAAATCCACAGTTGTCTTTTTCAAGACTAGGATCATATAGAGCCATTGCAATTCTCCCTTTTGCTTCTCTGTCATCCAGACAGTAAATGACTAACTATTCATATACTTGTTATTTTTTATAAGCTTATAGTTTGTCTTTAGCTAGTTAAAACGTTATTGGTTGTGTTAACAAAACCGATTGGTTTTATTTTCACCAGCTTTACAACGTATAGCTAATTGTGTTTAAGGTCAAGTTCATGGTTAATTATCATGCGTAAACGCGATTAACCACGTAATAATCTAAAATAGTAGAATGATATCAAAGGGATATAAAAGGTAGATGTTAATGGAATTTAACATGTGTAACGAAGGGAATGTCCTAGGAGCCGTAAGGCAGATAGAAAAAAGGCTAGCATCGAGTGCTAGCCAAACATAAAAGTTAGGAAGGGTGTTGCTTTTCCTCTAGGCTAACGTCATCGACGTTAGCCCGAGAAATATTATGCGGAAAGCATGAGTGAATCAGCTTTCGCTTCTAAGTTTGAGTTACCCATTAAGAAGTCATCAATGGCAATTGCACATTCACGACCTTCATTAATACAACGTACAACCAGAGACTGACCAGTACGCATATCACCAGCAGCGAAAACGCCTTTCTGGTTCGTCGCAAAACCTTCAGAAGCGACGTTACCGCGCTCGTCCAGTTTAATGTCTAGTTGAGCAAGCACGCCTGTAGGCTCTGGGTGTAAGAAGCCCATTGCAAGGAATGCCATGTCACATGGAATAACACGTTCAGAGTTCGCTACTTCATCAAAACCTGGACGTTCGCCTGGTTTTGCGTCTTGCCAAACGATGTCAGCGATACGTAGACCCGTTACTTGACCTTGATCGTCGCTAATGAACTCTTTGGTTAAGATGTTCCAATGACGTTCACAACCTTCTTCGTGAGAAGTGGTGGTTTTCATGATCATTGGGTATTGAGGCCAAGGCATATTTGCAGGGCGTTTCTCTGGTGGGATCGGCATGATCTCAACTTGAGTAATGCTTGCTGCTTTATGACGGTTTGATGTGCCTACACAGTCAGAGCCCGTATCACCACCACCGATAACCACAATGTGCTTATCTTTAGCGTGAAGCTCTTCTGTCTTAAGATCTAAGTCGTTGGCACGGCGATTATTTTGACCAAGGAATTCCATGGCAAAATGAACGCCTTTAAGCTCACGACCTGGGATTGGTAAGTCGCGTGGAACCGTAGAACCACCCGTTAGCAGTACCACATCAAACTCTTGGCGTAACTGTTGAGCATTAACATCAACACCGATGTGTTGGTTAACTTTAAATTCAACGCCAGCTTCAGCCATTAGGTTGATCTTACGATCAATCACGTCCATGCCCAGTTTGAAATCTGGGATACCGAAGCGAAGTAGACCACCCACTTTCTCGTCACGTTCAAATACCGTTACCGAGTGACCAGCACTGTTTAGTTGCTCAGCTGCGGCTAAGCCTGCAGGGCCTGAACCGATAACTGCGACAGTTTTACCTGTGCGAGAGCGTGGTGTTTTAGGCTTTGCGTACCCTTCACGGTACGCAGTTTCTACAATCGTTTTCTCGATATTACAGATAGTGATTGGGTCTTGGTTGATGCCAAGAACACAGGCACTTTCACAAGGAGCAGGACAAACACGACCTGTAAACTCTGGGAAGTTATTGGTAGAGCTAAGAATGTTCCAAGCCTCTTCCCAGCTGTCGCGATAAACCGCGTCATTGAATTCTGGGATGATGTTACCAATCGGACAGCCGTTGTGACAGAAAGGTACGCCACAGTCCATACAACGAGATGCTTGAGTATTGATCTTTTCACCAAACTCTTCGTTAAGTACGAACTCTTTGTTGTCTTCAATTCGAACTGATGGGTCGAGCTTCTTTGGAAGCTCACGACCGTGTTCTAAAAATCCAGTAGGCTTACCCATTATACTGCCTCCACTTCTTCCGTTTGTGCCTGTTGTGCTTCAGCTTTACGCTTTTGAAGAACCGCTTTGTAGTCGCGTGGCATTACTTTAACTAGCGATGCAACACTTGCTTCAAAGTTGTCTAGGAAAGACTGAGCAACTTCACTTCCTGTGAATTCAACATGCTTAGTTAGCATATCTAGTAGAAGATCTTTATCTTCTTGTTCAATTGGATCTAGGTCTACAAGTTCTGCGTTGAGCTTAGTCTCGAAGTCACCTGCTTTATCCCAAACATAAGCGACACCGCCACTCATACCTGCAGCAAAGTTACGACCCGTTGAACCAAGGATAATTGCCGCACCGCCAGTCATGTATTCACAACCGTGGTCACCAACACCCTCAACAACAACCTTCGCACCAGAGTTACGAACACAGAAACGTTCGCCAGCCATACCGCGAATAAAAGATTCACCAGAGGTTGCACCGTAGAAACATACGTTACCCACCACGATGTTATCTTCAGCAACGATAGTAGATCTTGCATCTGGGTACAGTACCAACGTACCGCCAGACAGACCTTTACCCCAGTAATCGTTCGCGTCGCCTTCTACTTCGAACTTAACGCCTTTCGCAAGGAACGCACCGAAAGATTGACCAGCACTACCGTGGAACTTAACGTTCATTGGCTGTGGTAAACCTTGGTCTTTGTAAACCTTCGAGATTTCGTTCGACAGCATCGTGCCTGCTGAACGGTCCGTGTTGATGATAGGGAACTGAGCGGTAACCGCTTCACCTTTCTCAAGCGCTGGGATTGCAGCCTGAATCAACTTACGGTCTAGAACGTCTTCAAGATTATGATTCTGTGTTGTCTGGTTGTAGATACCATCTTCTGCACGAGCCTGCTCAATGTGCAGTACCGGTGTTAGATCTAGGTTCTTGTACTTCCAGTGACCGATGTCATCACGAACTTTAAGTTTGTGCGATTGACCAACCATCTCATCAATAGAGCGGAAGCCAAGTTCAGCCATTACTTCACGTAGACCTTCAGCCATGTATTGGAAGAAAGTGACTACGTCTTCTACGCGGCCGTCGAAACGCTCACGAAGAGTTTTGTTCTGTGTTGCGATACCAACAGGACATGTATTCTTGTGACACTTACGCATCATGATACAGCCTTCAACAACTAGAGCAGCTGTTGCTACGCCCCATTCTTCAGCGCCAAGTAAGGTTGCGACTGCAAGGTCACGTGGTGTTTTCATCTGACCATCAGACTGAACAACGATACGGTTACGTAGGCCGTTTTTCAGTAGTGTTTGGTGCGTTTCCGCTAGACCCAGTTCCCAAGGCAGACCGGTGTGACGGATAGAAGACATCGGAGATGCACCCGTACCACCATCAAAACCTGCGATAAGTACCACGTCAGCTTTCGCTTTCGCTACACCAGATGCAATCGTACCTACGCCTGCTTCTGATACTAGCTTCACGTTGACACGGCCGTTACGGTTCGCGTTTTTCAGATCGTAGATCAGCTGAGCCAAATCTTCGATTGAGTAGATATCGTGGTGTGGCGGTGGAGAGATAAGACCTACGCCCGGAGTCGAGTGACGCGTTGCGCCTATCCAGTCATCAACCTTATCACCAGGTAGTTGACCACCTTCGCCAGGTTTCGCACCTTGAGCCATCTTGATTTGCAGCTCATCAGCGTTAGATAGGTAGTAAGACGTTACACCAAAGCGACCAGAAGCCACCTGTTTGATTGCTGAACGTTCCCAGTCGCCATTTTCTTTACGCTCGAAACGTGCTGGATCTTCACCACCCTCGCCTGAGTTTGATTTCGCGCCAATGCGGTTCATCGCGACAGCCAGTGTTGAATGAGCCTCATGCGAGATTGAACCGAAGCTCATTGCGCCTGTTGCGAAACGCTTAAGGATTTTCTCAATAGGTTCTACTTCAGCTAGAGGAATAGAGCCTGCTGGGTTCTTGATGAAATCAAGTTGGCTACGTAGTGTTGCTGCGTTGTCGCCTTGAGCATCAACGGCGTTCGCGTACTTCTTGAATTGACCGTAATCTTTGTTACGCGTCGATTCTTGAAGTAGAGAAATGGTTTCTGGGTTGAATAAGTGCTTCTCACCACGTTGTTTCCACTGGTAAACACCGCCAACATCAAGAACTTGAGCTGGGATTTCACGAGCTGGGTAACCAACACGGTGACGAACTAATACTTCTCGTGCGATATCGTCGATCGTTAGACCTTGGATACGAGAAACTGTACCAGTGAAGTATTTTTCAACCACTGATTTGCTAACACCAAGTGCTTCAAAGATTTGAGCGCCGTGGTAAGACTGCAGCGTAGAGATACCCATCTTCGAGAAGATCTTCAATAGACCGCCGTTAACACCCTTACGGTAGTTATCGAATAACTCACGTGGATGAACGTTTGGATCTAGCTTCTTAGTACGTTGCAGTTCAACAATCGTTTCGATAACTAGGTATGGGTTAACTGCGTTTGCACCGTAACCAATTAAGGTTGCAAAGTGGTGTGTCTCACGAGCATCGCCCGTTTCAACAACGATGTCACACTTAGCACGTAAACCTTTACGGATTAGGTGGTGGTGAACCGCGCCAACCGCCAGCATTGCTGGAATAGCGGCATGGTTAGAGTTAACCGCACGGTCAGTTAGTAGGATGATAGAGTAGCCATCAATAACCGCATCTTCTGCATATTGGCAGATACGTTTAAGTGCGCGCTCTAACTTACCTTGGTCTCCGTTTGCTTGGAATACGATATCCAGCGTCTTCGATTGAAGGTGCTCGTTATCGATTGCACGCAGTTTTTCTAACTCTGAGTTAGAAAGAACAGGAGACTCAAGTTCTACTTTTTGACAGTGTTCAGGTGTTTCAGCAAGTAAGTTCTGATCTTTACCTAGGTAAGTGTTCAGAGACATAACCATACGCTCACGAATCGGGTCGATCGGCGGGTTAGTTACTTGTGCAAACAACTGCTTAAAGTAGTTTGAAAGGTGCTGCGATTGATGAGAAAGAATCGCTAGCGGCCAGTCAGCACCCATTGCAGAAAGTGGCTCGTAGCCTGTTTTTGCAAGAGGGAGAATGATTTCGTTTACTTCTTCAGAGCTCACACCAAACGATTGTTGTTTATGAAGCAGTTTCTCTGGAGAAGGTTGGTTAAATTCGTTGCTCGCATCGGGTAGCTTTTTCAAGCTCAGAAGGTTCTCTTCAACCCATTTTTCGTAGGGTTGCGATTTAGCGATACCGTCTTTCACTTCTTCATCAGAAATGATGCGACCTTGCTCAAGGTCAGCAACGAAGATACGACCAGGTTGTAGACGACCACGGTATTCAACGTTTTCAGGTGCGATCTCAACAACACCAGACTCAGACGCCATCACTAGGAAGTCGTCTTTAGTTACTGTGTAGCGAGAAGGACGCAGACCATTACGGTCAAGAGTTGCACCAACTTGAACACCATCGGTGAAACATACTGACGCTGGGCCATCCCATGGTTCCATTACGTTCGCGTGGTACTGGTAGAACGCACGACGAGTTGGATCCATGTTTTTGTTTTCTTGCCATGCTTCCGGGATCATCATCATCAACGCATGTGGCAGAGTACGACCTGAAAGAACAAGTAGCTCAAGCGCCATATCGAAGTTTGATGAGTCTGAGCTACCTTCTTGACAGATAGGAAGCAGCATGTCGATTTCAGCTTGTGTAAACAGATCCGATTCTAGGATTGCTTCACGTGCTTTCATCCAGTTCAGGTTGCCGCGAACCGTATTGATTTCGCCATTATGCGCGATGTAACGGAAAGGCTGAGCTAGACGCCAACGAGGGAATGTATTGGTAGAAAAGCGAGAGTGTACAAGTGCTAGAGCTGTCACCATGGTTGGGTTTTGCAGATCTAGGAAGTACTGAGGAACTTGTTCAGTTGTTAGCTGACCTTTGTACACCAATGTCTTGTAAGACATTGAGTTGATGTAGAAGTCATCACCGATATTTGAAACGCTTTCTAGGCATACACGAACCGTGTAGTTACGTAGAACATACAGTTTACGCTCAAGCTCTTCTGGTGTGATACCAGGGCCGCCAGAAATAAATACGTGTTCAAATTGAGGTTCAGTGCTTAATGGGTCAGCACCAATCATTGAATTGTCAGTTGGAAGTTCACGGTAGCCGATAACTTCTAACTCAAGGCGTTGTGCATTGCGTTCTAGAATGTCACGACACTGTGCACGTTTGTATTCATCTTTAGGGAAAAGTACAACACCAACACCATATTTTTCAAAAGATGGCAGTTTAATTCCAAGCTTTACGGCTTCTTCTAGTAAGAATTCGTGCGGCTTCTGTAGCAGGATACCTGCACCATCACCAGAACACGGATCGCAGCCTTGGCCGCCACGGTGTTCCATACGTGCAAGCATATCGAGTGCTTGAGTTACTACATCATGAGATTTGCGATTCTTTAGATGCGCAACAAAACCGATACCACAAGCGTCATGCTCCAATTCAGGAGTATACAGACCCTGTGAGTTCTGCTCTTGATCTACCATAGATACATCCTTCCAGTTAAATCTAGGCGCAACTTATTTGTATTAAGTTAGCCTTGTCCTTTTATATTTATGGGTCTAAACCTGCCTATGCTGGCGGTTTGAATCCTTTCCGTATCTCGCAGGAAAAGTATTGCGAGAAAAACAATCCTTAGTGATATCCGTTTATTTTTAGCCACAAACTAGTGGTTTATATAGGTGGGATATGGGTATCACCGACTTATTGGCAAGTTTTAGATGTAAGTAAATACTCAAAAATAGCCAATATGTGTAAGTATCCTACAATTTTGTCTAGGCGAATTGCAATGAAAGTTGGTCCATGTAGACCATTTTTTTCGTTTTATTTTGAATTTAATGTCTAACAAATGTGCAACATTAGGCAAATAGAGCCGATTTTTTGCATGTTTATTGATATTTGATAGGTTGCTCGCAAAAAGCCTTGCGTAAACTAATTGGTCGAATTTTGCAGGGATGTAATTTTTTTTCAGAAAAAGACTGAGATTCATTTTTATTTACTTGAGCACTTTGAAAATATGCAATTACACGAGTTGGTTAATACTATCGGCCAAGACCTTCAACGTCGTTATGGCGAAAAGGTTCACAAGCTGACACTTCATGGTGGTTTTAGCTGCCCAAATCGAGACGGCACAATTGGTCGCGGTGGTTGCACTTTTTGCAATGTGGCGTCTTTTTCCGACGAACAAACTCAGATTCAAAGTATTGCCGATCAATTAAAAGACCGCGCGGGTGAGGTTGCTCGTGCTAAGAAGTATCTTGCTTATTTTCAGGCATACACCAGCACTTATGCTGAAGTGCAGGTGCTCAAGAATATGTACGAAGAAGCCCTTAAAGCTCCGGGTGCCAATATTGTTGGCCTTTGCGTTGGTACAAGGCCCGATTGCGTGCCTGATTCTGTATTGGAGCTGCTGTCGGGTTACGTGAAACAAGGCTATGAGATTTGGCTAGAGCTCGGGCTACAAACGGCTAATGATAAAACCCTCAAGCGAATTAACCGTGGCCACGATTTCGCGGTGTATGAAACGATCACTCGGCGCGCTCGTGCTTTGGGGATCAAGATATGTACTCACCTTATTGTGGGCCTGCCCAAAGAAACCAAAGCGGATAACCTTGAAACTTTAGATAAGGTATTAGCCGTTGGCACCGACGGTATTAAGCTGCACGGGCTCCATATAGTAGAGGGCAGTACCATGGCTAAGGCGTGGAAGGCCGGAAAGCTAGAAGCACCAAGCCTTGAGGAGTACATTGATATCGCGACTGAGGTGATTCAACGGACTCCAGCAAACGTGGTTTATCACCGAGTATCTTCTGCGGCGAGACGCCCAACGTTACTCTCTCCTTTGTGGTGTGAGAACCGTTGGTTGGCGATGACTGAGATTGGCCGTTCGCTTGATCGAACTGGCGCACAAGGCATCAAAACTGGCTCTGCATTCGAGTACACACTGCCCGTTTTAAACGCGGTCAATTGATAGAAAATGGTGACTGTCGGTAACAGCAGATAAAACCAACAAATAGTGGTAACATTTCCCTCACAGATTTTATGGTATAGATTGAGAGTAAATGGAACTGGTAATGACTTGGTTGTGGGACAGGGCGTATGGCTACGGTATTTATATCGTTGTTGTATTGCTGATTGCTCTCATCTGCTGGCATCTTTATTCACGTTATCAGTCGCATCTTGAAAAACTTCTACTCGCTACTCCATCGCCACTCTACTTTGTTGATGTTCGAAGTGGAGAGATCTTATATGCCAATCGCCAAGCTATGCAGCTGCTTGGTATTCGCCAAATTGGCGTTAACTTTCGATTCCCTACCGTTGAAAGCGAGAATAGCTTTCGTCATTACTTAACCAATCACATTAACTCTCGATCATTTGAGCAGGTCTCCCTGTGGGCGCTGTCTGAATTTGAGTCCTTTAAGATCAATTTGGTTGGCCGCAGGATCCGTTTTAGAAGCAAGAAAGCGTGGATGATTCACGCATCACCGTATAAAAATACAGATGAAGAGGTGTCCCAAGAAGTTCGTGAGCTTAATGTCGCGCGTACCGCTTTGGATTCTTTATCTGAGCTGATCTATGTAAAAGATCAAAAGGGCGAGTTGGTGACGAGTAATCGCTCGTTTAAAAAGTTTTGGCATGGTCGCTCAGAAGAGGGCACTTTGAGTGTTTCTGGCGGGGCTTTAAAAGGTCGAGTCAGTGAACGTTCGTGGACAACGGATCAAGACGGTAAGGGTTGTTTGCTTGAAACTTACCAAAGTGTCTTGCTCTCGCAAGATGGATCAACCATAGGTACGCTCTCAATTAGCCATGATGTGACCGATTGGCACGACATGCAGCAAAAGCTGCGCGGCGAAATGGAAAAGCGAAAAGATACTGAAGTCGCGCTTGCCCAACGTGATACCATCCTCCAAAACATCTTGGAAGCGAGCCCTGACTCGATTGGTATCTTCAACGAAAATATGGTTTACCAAGCATGTAATAAGCCATTTGTGGCTGCGCTGGGTATCTCTGAAGTGAGTGATTTAGTCGGTAAGCGCCTGCAAGATGTGGTGCCTAATAGTATGTATATGCGTATTTCAGACACCGATCACCAAGTGCTTCATCAAGGTAAGTCATTACGCTATATCGATAAGGTCGTCTCTAGTGATGGCGAATACACTTGGTATGATGTGGTGAAATCACCGTTTAGGGATCTGGCATCAAGCACTAATGGTGTGTTGATCATGGCGCGTGATATTACAGAACGTTACCTTGCGGAGCAGAAACTTGAAGAAGCCAACCTTGAGCTTGAACGTTTGAGCTTCATGGACAGCCTGACTCAGGTTTCCAACCGCCGTCGCTTTGATGAACAGCTTTCGACGCTGTGGCATTATCATGTGCGTGAGAAATTACCACTGACGATTATGCTGTGTGACATCGATTTCTTTAAAGGTTACAACGATTTTTACGGACATCAACAAGGTGATGATGCTCTGATCCAAGTCTCTCAGGCATTTAAGCAGGTGCTGAACCGTTCATCGGATTGTGTGGCTCGTTACGGTGGTGAAGAGTTCGGCTTTATTCTACCGAATACCACGGCTGAGGGTGCTCAGCTGGTGGCACAGCGTATCCATGATGGGATCCTTAAATTGGAACTGGCGCATGAGAAATCGAATGTCTCTGAATTCATCACGGTGAGTATTGGTATTATCTCTTACATTCCGACACCTGATGATGAAATGGATTCGGCGGTTGCCTTGGCTGACAGTGCGTTGTATCAAGCTAAATCCGACGGTCGAAACCGTTCGATGGTGCATCCTTCCTCAATTCGATAAGCGCATTTATCTCTTGCTACCCCTCTATTTATCCCACTTATCTGTTTTAAACAATATAACTGTAGCTCTCTTGCTGCGTGTGATGTAGCTAGCTTACCTCCTCTCTTTAAACAGGGTAGAATATTGCTAGTCTTATCGCATGGAGCGTTAAATGAAACCCATGAAAAATCTCGCTCAGTATTACGTGGATCTACTCGTAAAACTGGGGATTGTCCGCTTTTCTATCTTACTCGCCTTAGCGCTTGTAGCCCTCGCAGTTGTTGTGCAAGTGGGTATAACCCTCGCACTCAAAGGTAATGTTGATGATATCGACATTGTCCGTTCGGTTTTCTTCGGTTTAGTGATCACGCCTTGGGCGGTTTATTTCCTATCAGTGGTCGTAGACCAGCTGGAAGAGTCTCGTCAAAGGTTGGCGAAATTGGTCTCTAAGCTTGGTGACATGCGAGAGCGAGATCAAGAGCTCAACAATAAACTGCAACTCAATATCGAGAAGCTTAATCAAGAAATTGAAGAGCGTGAAAAAGCGGAAGAAGCGCGCGCAGAGGCAATGCATGATCTCGAAAATGAGGTGTTCCAGCGTGAACGAACTCAGCTTGAACTCGCAGAGCGTACGGCATTGCTACGCTCGTTTATCGATGCCTCTCCTGATCTTATTTACTATCGCAATGAAGATGGTGTGTTCTCTGGTTGTAACCGTGCAGTTGAAGAGCTTACTGGCAAGACAGAAAAAGATCTCGTTGGCTTAACGCCTTGGGATGTTTATAGCAAAGAGATCGCTCAACAAGTTGTTGAAACCGATAAGAAGGTGTTTGCTGACAACCAAGCACTGACTTATGACCAATGGTTGGAATATCCTGATGGTCGTAAGAGCTACTTCGAACTGCGTAAGGTGCCTTTCTACAGTAAAGAAGGTCGTCACTTGGGCTTGGTCGGTTTTGGCCGTGATATTACTGAGCGTAAAGAGCATCAAGAGTCACTGGAGAAAGCTAGTCGTGATAAGACCACCTTTATCTCAACCATTAGCCATGAGTTAAGAACGCCGCTCAATGGCATCATCGGCTTGAGTCGTATGTTGTTGGATAGCCAACTGACAACCGAGCAGCGCAAGCAGATGCAAACCATCAAGGTGAGCGCGGTGACATTGGGTAATATCTTTAACGATATTATCGATATGGACAAATTTGATCGTCGTAAACTTGAGTTATTCCCAACTCCGCTCAACTTTGAAGATTTCGTTGTCGAAATCGAGAGTATTTCTGCGTTAATGGCAGAGCAAAAAGGGTTAAGGTTTGATCTTGAAAGGTTATCGGATCTTCCTGCTGCGGTCGAAGTGGATGGTACTCGTCTTAGACAGGTGTTGTGGAACCTTGTTAGTAATGCCATGAAGTTCACCAAAGATGGTGGTGTGGTGATGACAGTCAGCGCTGAAATTGATGGCGACTTTGCCAACATCACCATGGAAGTAGAAGACACCGGGATTGGTATTCCTGAAAGTGAAATCGAGAAGATCTTCGCGATGTACTACCAGGTGAAGTCGGGAACAGATAATCTACACGCTGTCGGTACTGGTATTGGTCTTGCCGTGTCTCAACAGTTGATCAATATGATGGATGGTCACATTGAAGTCACCAGTGAAGAGGGCTTTGGTAGTACCTTTACGGTTTCGATTCGAGTGCCTGTTAATCACGATACTCAGGCTCTGATCAAAACGCCAAGAAAGCAGTCCAATCTTAAGATCTTCATGGTCGAAGATATTGAGCTTAATATCACAGTAGCTCGCTCTCTACTTGAAAGCCTTGGTCATGAAGTGACAGTCGTAATGACGGGTAAAGAGGCGCAAATCGTTTTCAACCCGAAAGATTATGACTTGGTATTACTGGATATCCAGTTACCAGATATGACGGGCTTCGATATTGCTCAATACTACCGCGAGAAATATAGCAAACTGCCGCCTTTGGTGGCATTAACCGCGAACGTATTAAACAACAAGCAAGAGTACTTCCAGAAAGGCATGGACGAAGCGATCAGTAAACCACTGTCGGTTCGTGCAATCCAGGATGTCATCAGCGATCTTATCGAGGATGCGCCAGAGGCTATTGAGAAAGCCAAGGGTATTGATACAGCAAAGAATGTTGAAAAAGTAACCGGTATTGAGAAAGTAACCGGTGCTGAGAAAGTAACAGCGAGTAAGCCTGCTCTTTCAACGATTGATACCACTTTGCTTGATATTGATATGCTAGAGTCTTATGTTGACATTGTCGGGTCGAAACCGGTTTTGGACAGCATCGTGATGTTTGAAGATATGATGCCGGAATATATGGAAATATTGAATTCCAACATGGTGGCGAAAGATCAAGACAGCATCGTTTCTGAAGCGCATAAGATTAAAGGTGCGGCAGGTTCAATTGGCCTGAAGCGCATACAGCAAGTTGCTCAGAAAGCTCAATCTCCAGATATACCTGCGTGGTGGGAGAACATTTCAGATTGGGTTGATGAAATAAATAACGAATACCAGAATGACATTGAAGTCTTAAAGAGTTGGTTAAATCAAAGGTAGAAGAATAATGAAAAAATTAGCATTCGCCGCATGTGTCGTGGCATTAGCGGGTTGTTCTGCACCACAAGTAGAATGGCAGCAAGATAACCAAGTAGAAATATCTGCAGCGACAGTCACAATGAAAAGCAACCTGTGGCACAACAAGATGCCTACGATTGGAGAGGCTCAAGATAAGACTCTGCACGGTTCTATCTACCTAGAGTCTGACTCACAACTACCAGCAACGCTTGCGGTTGAGAGTGTGACGGTTAAACAGGGGGCGGATACCTTGTTGGTAACAGCTGACGATCTTGATTTAAGAACACACAGTGAAACTCAGTGGGAAGTCGCTTTTGTATGGCAGCTAGAGATCGACAGTGATAAGCCTGTTGATGTTGCGATTGAACTCAAAGACGGCGAAACCGTGAAGTGGCTGGTTGAGAAAGACGTTAAGGTTGATACGGTTTACTAAAACCTTAGCGATCAATGAACAATAAAAAAGGGAGAATGCGTTGGCATTCTCCCTTTTTAATCACTATTGATTACGCTTCGACTGTTAGGAGTACTATTGGTTTATAAGTACTATCAGTTTATAAGTACTAACGGTTTAGAAGTGCTATCGGTTTAGAACAGCTAACCGATGACAAGAACTAAACGGCCCGAAGCGCGAATCGAATTAGTCTTCTAGGTCACCACAAAAGCGGTAGCCTTCACCGTGAATCGTTGCGATGATTTCTGGCGTACCAGAAACAGACTCAAAGTGTTTACGAATACGACGGATTGTTACGTCTACAGTACGATCGTGTGGCTTAAGCTCACGGCCAGTCATCTTCTTAAGAAGGTCTGCACGTGTTTGGATCTTACCTGGGTTCTCACAGAAGTGAAGTAGAGCGCGGAACTCTGAACGAGGTAGCTTGTAGCCTTCGCCATCTGGGCTAACCAGAGAACGACTGTTGATGTCTAGTACCCAACCATTGAACTCGTACTTCTCAACGCTACGCTTTTCTTCTTGAACAGAGCTTGTGCTCATTGAACGGTTCAGAAGGTTGCGTGCACGGATAGTCAGTTCACGAGGGTTGAAAGGCTTAGTGATGTAGTCATCAGCGCCGATCTCTAGGCCAAGGATCTTATCAACTTCATTATCACGACCCGTTAAGAACATAAGCGCTACATTTGCTTGCTCACGTAGTTCACGCGCAAGTAGTAGGCCATTCTTACCAGGAAGGTTGATGTCCATAATTACAAGGTTAACTTGGTTGTCAGATAGCACTTGGTGCATCTCTTCACCGTCGCTAGCCTCAAAAACAGCATATCCCTCTGCTTCAAAAATACTCTTTAGAGTGTTACGAGTTACTTGCTCATCTTCAACGATAAGAATCTGCGGGGTTTGCATTTGGCGGTACCTAAATTTGTGACGAAACTGTGCTAATAGAATAAATTCTAGGCAAAAACATAACATACAGGTAATGTATTTTTGATGATAACTTAAAGTTTTCAAAAAAACACTTACTTCCAGCTATCTGCCTTCCTTGAAGTATTGCCCAATAACGTAGATCCAGTACGCCTTTCAATCATTCTGTTAGTGATTGCAGTGGATTCTATAATGTTAACAGCATGCTAACAACGCGAGAATGTTAATTCCATTCACTTTGTTGATTTACATCAATTGCCGTATCGCAACAAACTTTAATAGTATGGCTACAACTTAACCAATGTTATGGTGATTATTTAGCAGCAAAACTAGAATGATTATTCGAGATAGTTCTCACATCTCGCTTGCTAAAGACCAGATTTTGAACCAAGGAAGCTGAAAGCTGTCCTTAGAGTCTAGTAGATAAATATGCGCAATCAACTCTAATTCAATATTAAATTGAGCATAGAACAATGAAAACAAAGGATTAATTCTAACAACATATAAAAGCATAGAGGCACACCCGCATTAGACGGCAACGCCTTACTCACGGAGGATATATGCACGATATAACACCTGATTTGTGTGACGAGTTTGAAAGCAAAGTCACCCAACTGAACATGCCATTGCAGAACTTCGGTCAACGTGGCGCGTTCTGGGGAAAAATTGTAACAGTTCGTTGTTATCACGATAATTCCAAGGTTCGCGAGGTTTTAGAGACTGACGGCAGTGGCAAAGTGCTCGTCGTAGACGGTAATGGTTCGTGTCAGAAAGCACTGCTTGGTGATCAATTGGCGATTCTAGCTATAGAAAACGGTTGGGAAGGCGTCATTGTGAATGGTGCGGTTCGTGATGTAGCGATGATGGCGCAGATGGATCTTGGTATTCAAGCGCTTGGGGCATCACCATTTAAAACCGAGAAGCACGGTGTTGGGCAAGTTAATGTCACGCTCACGGTACACAATCAACTGATTCAGCCTGGTGACTATATATATGCTGATTGGAATGGTGTGTTAATTTCAACGGAATTGTTGATTGAATCTTAACGGGCTTAACAATCAAGAAGTGAGATAGATTAGAAACGAAATCCTAATCCCACTTCAACACCTTGCTGCCACTCTTCATAATCAAGGGTGGCATGCAAATCTAGATTGTCGGTCAGTTGTACTCGGCTTGAAACCTCAGCGGCGACCGACTTTTCACTGTCCTCGGTTTCATCTTTATAAGTGTGCAGAGAACTGTTGAAAGAGACTCTCTCTGAGAATTGATAGCTGACACCACTCAAGAATCCACTCTCATATTTTAGTGAATCACTATTAATACGTGTACCGACATAAAGATCTACATCGGCAAACAGACTGTAAGAATAGCCACTATCGACTTTCCAAGTGTCAAAGCTTTCACTTGATGCATTTTGTGTGGAGATAAAAAACTTATGGGCAGAACGATCGATTTGACTGGGTAGCAAAGGCAAATTGTTTAACAGAGGTAGGCTGTTCGCTGAACAAACAACAGGCATAGCAAAGGCTAAAAGAATAAGTAATCTCTTCACTTCCCACTCCTGATGTCATTATTATTGTTCTTCGAACGTTATCGTTCAATTAAAGCACAAGATCTGTACGTTCGCTGCACAATCGATATAGCATTTTGTTATGGCTATATATGCAATGGGTTAACTTTGTTGTTCTGATATCAAACCCAACCTTTGAATTGTAGGCTTATAGCCGCTGTTTTATCCCTGAAATGGCGGTTTGCTCTGAAAAATGATGCGAATGTAAAAAAAACGCAACTTTTCATTGACGTCTAGTGGTAAAAATTGATACACGTAGAGTAAAGCACAAGCAGAGAATTTGATATGCAGCACTTAAGCCACCTAGTAATGACCACCACCATTATTATTACCGACATTCACATTGTTGGGGCAGGCTGCTAAGTAACGGATTTTAAAAAAAAGGCCTGTATCCAACAAGATACAGGCCTTTTTTTGTACCATTTTTATGACTTATGGAGAAAAGGATGCGCGTTTTAAAGTTTGGAGGTTCATCATTAGCTGATGCAGATCGTTTTTTACGAGCGGCTGATATCATCGCTAATAATGCCCAGCAAGAAGAGCTAGCCGTTGTACTATCGGCTCCAGGAAAAACAACCAATAAGTTGGTCGCTGTTATTGAAGCAGCACTAAAAAATGGTGAAGCAGACGTACAGATCACCGAGATCGAATCATCATTCGCAGCATTGTTTGCAGAGATTCAAGCTGTATTGCCGTCAGTCGATGGCTCTGCATTTCAAGAGCAGGTCGATACCTCTCTTGCTCAACTTAAGCAGTTCGTGAATGGTATTAACCTACTGGGTATGTGCCCAAATCACGTAAATGCTCGCATCATCAGTAAAGGTGAGCGAATTTCAATCCAGTTGATGAAAGCGGTACTTGAAGCGAAAGGCCAACCGGCAAGCCTGATTGACCCAGTTCAATACCTATACGCTAAAGGTGACCACCTTGAAGCGATGGTCGATGTGGATGTTTCAACTCAGAACTTCCGTCAATCACCGCTTCCACAAGGTCACGTGAACATCATGCCGGGCTTTACGGCTGGTAATGAAAAAGGTGAGTTAGTAACGCTTGGTCGCAATGGCTCTGATTATTCAGCAGCGGTACTCGCGGCATGTCTACGCGCTGATTGTTGTGAGATCTGGACAGATGTCGATGGTGTTTACAACTGTGACCCGCGTTTAGTGGATGATGCTCGTCTTCTTAAATCGCTAAGCTATCAAGAAGCGATGGAGCTTTCTTACTTCGGCGCTTCGGTTTTACATCCGAAAACTATCGCTCCGATCGCGCAATTCCATATTCCTTGCCTAATCAAAAACAGCTTCAACCCACAGGGTGCAGGTACTTTGATCGGCCAAGACACTGGCGAAGATAACCTAGCAATCAAAGGCATCACTACGCTAAGTGACCTAACGATGGTTAACGTATCAGGCCCAGGTATGAAGGGTATGGTAGGCATGGCGAGTCGTGTATTCGGCGCGATGTCTTCTGCCGGCGTTTCTATTGTCCTTATTACTCAATCTTCTTCTGAGTACAGCATCAGCTTCTGTATTGAATCAGCTGACAAAGTGAAAGCGAAACAAGTGTTGTCAGACGCGTTTGAACTTGAACTTAAAGATGGCCTATTAGAGCCTGTTGAGTTCATGGACGATGTCGCGATTGTTACGCTAGTGGGTGACGGTATGCGTACATCACGTGGCGTTGCTTCTCAGTTCTTCTCTTCTTTAGCTGAAGTGAACGTCAACATCGTTGCTATCGCGCAAGGTTCTTCTGAACGTGCGATCTCTGCGGTTATCCCTGAAGACAAAATCTCTGAAGCGATCAAAGCGTGTCACGAAAACCTATTCAACTCTAAGCACTTCCTTGACGTATTCGTTGTTGGTGTTGGTGGTGTTGGTGGTGAGCTTGTTGACCAGATCCAACGTCAACAAGGCAAACTGGCTGAAAAAGGCATCGTGATTCGCGTATGTGGTTTAGCAAACAGCAAAGGCTTGTTGCTAGATAGCGATGGTCTACCGCTAGAGCAGTGGCGTGATCGCATGTCGAGCGCGACAGAAGAGTTTAGCTTAGCGCGCTTAAATGCACTTGTTCAACGTAACCACATTATCAATCCAGTATTGGTTGACTGTACGTCTAGCGAAGGCATTGCGGCGCAATACGCTGATTTCCTAGCGGCTGGTTTCCACGTGGTAACACCAAATAAGAAAGCAAATACAGCGAGCATGGCTTACTACCATCAGCTTCGTGAAGTTGCACGTAATTCACGTCGTAAGTTGATGTACGAGACAACAGTAGGCGCAGGTCTACCGGTCATCGAAAACCTACAGAACCTAATTTCTGCGGGTGATGAACTTGAGAAATTCAACGGCATTCTTTCTGGTTCACTGTCTTACATCTTCGGTAAGCTTGATGAAGGTATGACACTGAGCCAAGCAACCAATATTGCAAAAGATAACGGCTTTACTGAACCGGATCCTCGTGATGATCTGTCTGGTATGGACGTTGCGCGTAAGCTGCTTATTCTTGCTCGTGAAGCGGGTATGGCACTTGAGCTTGAAGATGTTGAAGTTGACCAAGCATTGCCACCGGGTTTTGATGATTCAGGCACGGTTGAAGAGTTTATGGCTCGCTTGCCAGAAGCGGATGCTTACTTCCAAGAACAGTCAGCGATCGCAGCAATAGAAGGCAAAGTACTTCGTTATGTTGGTGAAATCGCCGATGGTAAGTGTAAAGTTCGTATCGCAGCTGTTGATGGCGACGACCCAATGTTCAAGATTAAAGATGGCGAGAACGCATTAGCATTCTACAGCCGTTACTACCAACCGATCCCTCTAGTATTGCGTGGTTACGGTGCGGGTACTGAAGTTACAGCAGCAGGCGTATTCTCTGATGTGATGCGTACTCTTGGTTGGAAATTAGGAGTTTAGGAATGAGTTCAAGTGATATGGATGTTGTTGTTTATGCGCCTGCATCAATCGGCAATGTCAGTGTAGGGTTTGATGTGCTGGGGGCAGCTGTGTCTCCAGTGGATGGCACGCTGCTCGGTGACCGAGTTATGGTTAAAGCAGGTGATGAATCATTCTCACTAAAAACAGCAGGCAGTTTTGTTTCTAAGCTGCCAACTGAAACCAAAGAAAACATTGTCTACGACTGCTGGGTTGTGTTCTCTCGAGAGCTTGATAAAAAAGGCGTTGCGGTTAAGCCTTTGGAAATGACACTAGAAAAGAACATGCCTATTGGTTCTGGTTTAGGTTCAAGTGCCTGTTCAATTGTCGCGGCACTGGACGCTTTAAACCGTTTTCATGGTCAGCCACTGAATGAAACTGAATTGCTTGCTCTGATGGGTGAAATGGAAGGTAAAATTTCAGGCGGTATCCACTACGATAACGTTGCACCCTGTTACCTTGGTGGTGTGCAATTAATGCTGGAAGAGCTAGGTATCATTAGTCAAGAAGTACCGTGTTTTGATGACTGGTACTGGGTAATGGCGTATCCGGGCATTAAGGTTTCAACGGCCGAAGCGCGAGAGATTCTACCTTCTCAATATCGTCGCCAGGATGTCATTGCTCATGGTCGCCATTTAGCGGGTTTCATCCATGCTTGCCACTCTGGTCAGCCAGAGCTAGCCGCTAAGATGATCAAAGACGTGATTGCTGAACCATATCGTGAGAAACTGCTTCCAGGGTTTGCTGATGCGCGTAAATACGCAACCTCAGCTGGAGCGCTTGCTACTGGGATCTCCGGTAGTGGCCCAACTCTATTTAGCATTTGCAAAGAACAAGATGTCGCCGAGCGTGTTGCACGCTGGTTAGAACAAAATTATGTACAAAACGAAGAAGGATTCGTCCACGTTTGTCGCTTAGATAAGCAAGGTTCGATCGTTACAGGAAGTGAGTTATGAAGCTGTACAACATCAAAGAAAATGACGAGCAAGTCTCTTTTGGCCAAGCCGTTCGTCAAGGTCTAGGCCGCAATCAAGGTCTATTTTTCCCATCTGAACTACCAAAGTTTGATGACATCGATGCGCTGCTAGCAGAGGACTTTGTCCCTCGTAGTTCAAAGATTCTCTCTGCTTTAATCGGCGATGAGCTACCAAAAGAACAGGTTGCTCAATTGGTAGATGCGGCGTTCCAGTTCCCTGCACCTATCAAGCAAGTAAAAGATGGTGTTTACGCACTTGAGCTTTTCCACGGCCCAACACTCGCGTTTAAAGATTTTGGTGGCCGCTTTATGGCTCAATCTTTAGCCGCGGTTTCAGATGGTGGTCAAATCACTATTTTAACGGCAACATCAGGTGATACTGGTGCGGCGGTTGCGCACGCTTTCTACGGTATGGAAGACATCAATGTTGTGATCCTTTACCCGAAAGGCAAGATCAGCCCACTGCAAGAGAAGCTGTTTTGTACGCTAGGTAAGAACATCCATACTGTGGCGATCGATGGCGACTTTGATGCGTGTCAGGCGCTAGTGAAAGATGCATTTGACGATGCTGAGCTGCGTAAAGAGATCGGTCTTAACTCGGCAAACTCTATCAACATCAGCCGTTTAATGGCTCAGATCTGTTACTACTTTGAGGCGGCTTCTCAGCTGACTAAAGAGCAACGTGAAAACCTAGTTATTTCTGTACCAAGTGGTAATTTTGGTAACCTTACAGCAGGTCTACTCGCTAAAGCACTAGGTCTACCTGTGAAACGTTTCATCGCAGCAACCAATGAAAATGACACGGTTCCTCGTTACCTAGAAACAGGACAATGGGATCCAAAGCCAACGGTAGCAACAACATCAAACGCGATGGACGTGAGCCAACCAAACAACTGGCCTCGTATCGAAGAGCTTTGCCAACTGAAAGGTTGGGGCTTAGATACACTAGGCAAAGGTAAGGTATCTGATGAGCAGAGTGCTGAGTCAGTACGTGACCTAAAAGCACAGGGTTACCTATGTGAACCACATGGTGCGATTGCTTACCGTCTACTGGAAGAGCAACTGCAAGAGAACGAAACTGGTCTGTTCTTGTGTACTGCACACCCAGCGAAATTCAAAGAAGTGGTTGATGATATTTTAGGTACGGATATTGAACTGCCAGGCCCGCTAGCAAAACACGCGGCGATGGAGTTGTTATCTGAAGATCTTGATAATGATTTTGAAGCGCTAAAAGTAGTGCTTCGTCGAGTTCAACCGTAACGTACATCTGTATTGTTGAACAAATAAAAACGGCGCTCAATGAGCGCCGTTTTTGTATTCTAATTCAAGCTCTAAAAATTATAGAGACTCAGTGAACGTACGTGCGATAACGTCACGTTGTTGTTCAGTCGTTAGAGAGTTGAAACGTACAGCGTAACCCGATACACGGATAGTTAGCTGTGGGTAGTTCTCTGGGTTAGCAACTGCATCTTCTAACGTTTCACGCTTAAGAACGTTAACGTTTAGGTGTTGACCGCCTTCGATGCGTGGTGCTGCTTCGATTGCAACTTCACGGCTTTCGTAGTCGCCTAGGTCTGCAGCTGAGATAACTTGGTCAGCTTCGAAACCTGCAGTAGCAACAACACAACGAGCTTCATTCTTTTCGTTGTCTAGTAGCCAGATTGAGTTTAGTAGGTCATCGTTTGCTGCTTTAGTAATTTGAATACCTTGGATCATAACTATCTCCTAGTCCACTGAATGTGGTTTGATTATGGTGTTAACTTTCGATTTTTGTTGAGCTGGGTAATATATACCTAATATCTGTAAGGTTAACATTGATTTAAGTCAAAAAACAACCAAAAACCATATTTTTACAAAGGTGATTATATTGAGGTAAATCAATAAAACCTTTGAAAACAAAGTAATTACAAAATATTTTAAAGTATAAAAAATATTTAACAGTCTTATTTGTTGTAAGTTTACTACATTTGTTGTGTTTTTATTGAACTACAAACGATACGACCCTTTATTTATTAAGCATTCTGAAAGTGTAAAGTGATTTAATGACAAACAATAATTCATCCTCAAAACCTCAAACCAATATTAAGTTTATTGGTGCTCATGTGTCTGCTGCTGGTGGTGTTGATCAGGCGCCAATGCGCGCAAGAGAGATCGGTGCCAATGCTTTTGCGCTGTTTACCAAAAACCAAAGACAGTGGGCAGCAAAGCCGCTGGAAGCGAAAACCATTAGTGCGTTTAAAGCCAACTGTAAGATGTTGGGCTTTAGTGCTGAGAATATTCTTCCTCATGACTCCTACCTTATTAACCTAGGAGCACCAGAAGAAGAGAAGCTAGAGAAATCACGTGCGGCTTTTATTGATGAAATGGAGCGTTGTAATCAACTTGGACTCACGCTTTTGAATTTTCATCCTGGGAGTCATTTGAAGAAAATCTCAGAAAGCGAATGTTTGGCCAAGATCGCTGAATCGATCAACTTGGCTCACCAAGCGGTGCCTGATGTAATTGCAGTGATTGAGAATACCTCAGGGCAGGGGACTAATCTGGGTTGGAGATTTGAGCACCTAGCAGAGATCATCGACCAAGTAGAAGATAAGTCGCGTGTCGGTGTGTGTTTAGATACTTGCCATACGTTTACGGCCGGTTATGACTTACGAACAAAAGAAGCGTGTGAGCATACTTTTGCTGAGTTCGAGCGCATTGTGGGTATGCACTATCTAAGAGCAATGCACATCAATGATTCAAAAGCTGAGTTTGCGAGCCGAGTCGATCGACATCATTCTTTAGGAAAAGGCGAAATTGGCTGGGATTGTTTTGAGTATATTGCCTCGGATTCTCGCTTTAATGGTATTCCTCTTATCTTGGAAACCATTGATTCGACGATCTGGAAAGAGGAAATTCAACAACTTAGAATGTTCCATCGCTCAGCAACGCTAGCGAGCGAAGAAGCGTAATAATAGAGGGGGAGATTTATTTCCGTCTATTTCTAATAATTGGCACCTTTCTTTCATAGTATTAAAGTGAATATGTAGTTCACGATGTCTTAGAGGAGGTGCCTTTATGTATTCAATCACCCAAACTTCAATTTCAACTGTTGCTGTCGCCAGCCGTTTACCAACACCAAACCGTCACGTGCATAGTCATGGCCACCATCGTACACAGCAGAAAAGTGGTTAATCGAGATAAACACAACTTGAACTGATTATTATGATTCATCAACAAGTGAACCCTACACATCATGTTTATTGATAGCTGTATGAGGTATAACTAGAGCCTTATTTAGGACAGTTAGCCGATACAGCTATTTTTTTGTCTGGTGAAAGCCCCTAGAAACCTTGATGATTGGGAAGTAAAACGATGAGCGCACCAAAGAGTTGGGAATCCATTATTAATGATGAACGTGACAAAGAGTACTTTCAGAGTGTTCTCGCTTTTGTCGAACAGCAACGTAATAGTGGAAAAACCGTCTACCCTCCTCAAGAGCAAGTGTTCAGTGCTTTCGATATGACGCCTTTTGAGTCTGTACGCGTGGTTATCCTTGGGCAAGACCCTTATCACGGCGCTAAGCAAGCTCACGGTTTAGCATTCTCTGTGCTACCTGGCGTTAAAATTCCACCGTCTCTACGTAATATGTACAAAGAACTCGCACAAGATATAGACGGCTTTGAGATCCCGAGTCATGGTTACCTCGACACTTGGGCATCTCAAGGGGTGTTAATGTTGAATACGGTACTGACAGTAGAAGAGGCAAAAGCACACTCACATGCCAAGTGTGGTTGGGAAACCTTTACCGATACCATCATTGCTGAGCTGAATCAGCGTTCTGAGCCGATCATCTTCTTACTGTGGGGCGCGCATGCCCAGAAGAAAGGCCAAGCCATTGATGCAGACAAACATCATGTGTTGGTTGCACCTCATCCATCGCCATTATCAGCACGCCGTGGTTTCTTCGGTTGTCAGCATTTCTCGATGACCAACGAACTACTCTCTTCTATTAATCAACAGCCTATCGATTGGACATTACCACTGGCACTGTAGGTTGGTGGTTTTCTGAGCAGGGTCAAATCATAAATGAGCATCTTCGTATACACTTGTAAATAGTAGGTGTAATGGAGTGCAATACTATGATGATTGAAAGGATAAGACGAGAGCATGGCTATATGGCTCGTTTGCTCGCGATACTCAACAATAAGTTAGAGCATCTAAAACAAGAGCGAGAAATAAACTATAGCTTGATCGCAGAGGTGGTTCATTATCTCATGAACCATTCAGATAAGGTGCATCACCCTAAAGAAGACGTTATTTATCGTTACTACCTCAAGCAATATGGCAGCGATCAAATGATTGAAGACTTGGAGCTGGAACATCAATTGCTTTCTGAGAAAACCGCGGATTTTTTAGGTGTGGTCGATATGATCCTCCAAGATGCGGTTGTTCCTCAGCAAGTCTTTATTGAGCAGCTTGAAGCCTTTGTTAAAGCTCAACGAAAGCACATGGAATATGAAGAGAAGCATGTGTTACCGATGATTGTGAAGGCATTCACGGTCAAAGATTGGCAAGAAGTAGAGTCTCAATGGCTTCAACCGGAAGACGACCCTGTCTTTGGAGAGACAATTGCCGATCAGTACCGCCAACTTGCGGCTCGTGTTCGACAGAATGAGCAAGAGTGCGTTTAGCCCGTTGTCGTATTGAAACGCTGCTATTATTAGGCGCTCTCTATTAAGACGTTCGCTTTCAAATTGTGCTCTAAATCGAAGAGTGGTTTCATACAATAAAAAAGGCACCTACATAGGTGCCTTTTGCTATCTGATTTCTTGTCGTGCAGATTAAAGCTTTATATCATCAAGGCTAAAATCGAGACCGAGATTCATCTCTCTGAGCTCTTTCTCAAGCTGTCTACGATCGTTGATTGCCTCGATTTCACGCCATTTACGCTTGAGTGGTTTCGAGCGAGTTTTTTGAGTTGCACGAGGCATTTCTAGTTCTGATAGTTCATCGAATTGAAAGCTATCCATAAGCCATATCTCCTTCCGTGGGAATCGTTCTTACGAACCATTAAATATCATATTTAGGTTCACAATAACCTTGATTTGTTTCTCATTTGTTTCAAATCTATGAAGGTTTTGTTCTGTTTTCTTATGCATGCTCACACATTGTGGGGATTTTTATGTACAAAAAACAAGCAAACAAACCTAAGTAAACGATTAAATTAGGGGTTATGGAATGTTAATTCATTGTGCGAATGGAATGGTATTTTTACTACACTGCATTTAAGTGCGTATTGCGCCGTGCGGTAGCGGGTTCTCATTGCCCTAGAAAAAAATACAGATCTTCACTATACCTTGTAAAACCTAGGCTGACGTCATCTTTATAGGATGTCGTTCTTGTTTTGGTGGTGCCTTGGTTGTTGTTGATATTATGTCCCGATAATGTGACTTTTATTGGGCTGTATTGTTGAAAATTGTGTTAACAAAAGGTGTGTTATTAGTGAAATGTCATTTTAATATAAATGTATTTGCATATTGATTTTTAGGCCATCTCGCTGCATTATCCGCCCGTCAAAAAATACACTGATACGTAAAATGGATGCATGAAGCGACATTTACAATCTAGATCGCAACAAATAAATATAAATCTAATGCCGACACAACTATTGACACTGGCATAGGTGATCTAGAGGAAGGCTCGGAAGCAAGATCGGTGCTTAAACTCAATTACGAGGTTCACGTGACAGACTTAATCAATTTGATGAACGATCTCCTTTGGGGATCTATCTTAGTTTACTTACTCGTTGGTGTGGGTATCTACTTCACTGTACGACTAGGCTTCATTCAATTCCGCCATTTCGGCCACATGTTCTCTGTTCTTAGAAACAGCCGTAAAGCAGACAGTGCTGGTATCTCTTCTTTCCAAGCTCTTTGTACTAGTCTTGCTGCTCGTGTAGGTACAGGTAACATGGCAGGTGTTGCTGTGGCACTAACCGCCGGTGGCCCTGGTGCTATCTTCTGGATGTGGCTAATCGCCATGCTAGGTATGGCAACATCATTTGCTGAAAGCACACTAGCACAGCTATACAAAACGCGTGATAACGACGGTAACTACCGTGGCGGCCCTGCATACTACATGGAGAAAGGCCTAGGTATGCGTTGGATGGGGGTTCTATTCTCTATCTTCCTAATCATCGCATTTGGTCTAGTATTCAACGCGGTTCAAGCGAACGCGATTGCAAGTGCAATGAACACGGCATTCGACTTTGAGCGTGGCTACGTTGGTGTTGGTATCGTAATTATCTCTGCATTCGTTATCTTCGGTGGTATCCGTAAGATTGCCCGCACTGCAGAAATCATTGTTCCAATCATGGCACTGGCTTACTTAGCTATCGCTATCTACGTCATGCTAATGAACATTGAGAAAGTGCCTGAAGTTCTGGCTCTTATCTTCAAGAGTGCATTCGGTCTGCAAGAAGCTGCAGCGGGTGGCCTAGGTTACGCGATCGCACAAGCGATGATTAACGGCATCAAACGTGGTTTGTTCTCGAACGAAGCGGGTATGGGTTCTGCGCCAAACGCAGCAGCTTCTGCTACGCCTTACCCACCACACCCAGCATCGCAAGGTTATGTGCAAATGCTAGGTGTGTTCATGGACACAATTGTTATCTGTTCTGCAACAGTAGCAATCATCCTGATGTCTGGTGAGTATGTACCACACGGTGAAGTGACGGGTATCGAACTCACGCAACGTGCACTAACGGCACAAGTGGGCGAATGGGGTGGCATCTTTGTAGCGGTAGCGATTTTCTTCTTCGCTTTCACTTCAATCATTGCAAACTACTCGTACGCTGAAACGAACCTTATCTTCCTAGAGCACAACAACAAGAAAGGCCTAGTGCTGTTCCGTATCGTTGTACTGGGTATGGTTATGTTCGGCTCTCTCGCGACACTGCCAACGGTATGGGCACTGGCTGACGTATCGATGGGTCTAATGGCGATTGTGAACTTGGTAGCGATCATCTTGCTATCGGGCATCGTGATTAAGCTAGCGAAAGACTACAACCGTCAATTAGACGCGGGTAAAGTACCCACGTTTGATGCGGATGATTTCCCAGAGCTTAAAGCTCAATTGGAAGATGGTATTTGGGTTAACAACAAGAAGAAGTAATCTTGTTGGAGTGATTCATCACTCATCCTAAAATCATTAGAAAGGCTAAGGTTTCGACCTTAGCCTTTTTCTTTGCCTGCGATTTATATCTGTCTGCGATTTTTTCTTGGTGAGTGATTTTTGCTTTGTCTGCGATCTTTTCTTTGTTAACGATTTTTCTTTGCAAGCGACCTTTTCTTTGTAAGCGACTTATAGCTAGATCTGTCTATCAAAGTAATAGGAAGAGTCATAAAGACAAGTTGATGTTTTTTCTATACTCTAGCTGCATCCAGTTAGATAACCGATTAGGGTAAAGTTATGTTAGTTGTCGTTTCTCCAGCCAAGACATTAGATTACGAATCACCATTAGCGACTGAGCGCTTCAGCCAGCCAGAGTTTGTTGAACACTCTGCAGAGCTTATTGAAGTGTGTCGTAAGCTGACACCTGCTGATGTATCAGCATTGATGAAGGTAAGCGATAAGATTGCTGGGCTGAACGTAGCGCGCTTTGAGCAGTGGAGCGAGACCTTTACCCAAGACAACGCACGCCAAGCAATCCTAGCCTTTAAGGGCGATGTGTACACTGGCCTAGATGCTGAAACACTGTCGGACGATGATTTTGACTACGCACAGAATCACCTGCGCATGCTTTCTGGCTTATATGGCTTGCTTAAGCCGTTAGATCTGATGCAGCCTTACCGCCTAGAGATGGGCACACGCTTAGCTAATGAGCGTGGCACTAACTTGTACCAGTTCTGGGGCAATATCATCACTGATAAGCTGAATGAAGCGTTGAATGCTCAAGGCGATAATGTATTGATCAACCTTGCATCGAACGAATACTTTAAAGCGGTGAAGCCGAAGAGCCTTGATGGTCAAATCATCACGCCAGTTTTTAAAGACTGTAAGAATGGCCAATACAAGGTGATCAGTTTTTACGCGAAAAAAGCGCGTGGCATGATGGCTCGCTACATCATTGAGAACAAAATTGATTCCGTTGAAGCGCTGACCAAATTTGATACGGCGGGTTACTACTTCGTTGAAGAAGAGTCGAACGCGAAAGAGCTCGTCTTCAAGCGTGAAGAGCAAAACTAGTAGCTCTTGGTTAATTAGTCACTCTTGGTTAATGAGTTACTCTCGGTTTGAGTCTGTAATTAAAATTAGAGGCTTAGTCATTTAGCCAGACAATAATAAACCAGACAAAGAAAAGCCCCATGCAGAGAACTGCATGGGGCTTTTTATTGAATCATTGAAAGGCGGTTAGATTACTTGTTCTTAACGGCTTTCTTTTTCTTAGCGATTTTCTTTTTCTTAGCAATTTTTTGCTTCGCGACCGCTTTCTTGTCTTCTTTCTTCGGTTTCTTCTTCTTCGTTACCGCGGCTTTCTTATGCGTTGGGCGCATGCCTTCGATGAAGCGTTCTTTGATCGCATCTTCAGTGTAACGAGCCACACGTTCAATCATTAGCTGATCGTGCGCTTCAATGATAGAAACCGCGTTACCTTTCTTACCTGCACGAGCCGTACGGCCGATACGGTGAAGGTAGACATCTGCTGTACGCGGCATGTCGTAGTTAATAACGTGGCTCACATCAGGAAGATCGATACCACGAGCTGCGACGTCAGTTGCTAGCAGTACGTTGATAGAACCATCGCGGAAACGAGAAATCGCGTTGTTACGACGATCTTGAGGCATTTCACCTTGGATCCATACACACGGGATCTGTGCACTTTCTAGTTGAGCTCGTAGCTCACCTAGGCGATCACGCGTCTTCAAGAAGATGATGCTGCGTTCAGCTTGCTCTGTGATGATATGTTTTAGGATATTAAGCTTGTGCTTAGCTGAATCGGCGCGGTGATACCATTGAGTGATCTTCTTACGTTCACGCAGTGATGATTTAGCATCGATCTCCGCTGGGTTTTTAAGTAGATCTTCAGTGAAGCCTTCAATACCTTTACCTTCTAGTGTTGCTGAGAACAGTAAAGTTTGTTTACGCCAGCGACATTCTGCAGACAGACGGTCAACAACAGGACCAAAGCCCATGTCTAGCATACGGTCAGCTTCATCGAGAACTAACCATTCAATCGCACGACAGTCAAAACGCTCGCCTTCGATGTACTCCATTAAACGACCAGGTGTTGCTACCACGATATCTTGGGTTGTACTTAAGATATCAGCGTGCTCTTGGTACATCACACCGCCCGTGATCGTAAAGATGTTCAGGCTGGTGTATTTAGCAAGCTCACGTGCTTGTTCGGTGATCTGCATTGCTAGTTCACGCGTTGGCGTTAGGATAAGCATACGTGCAGGGCCAGATTTCTTACGTGGGAAATCCAGTAGGTATTGCAGTGCTGGCAATACAAATGATGCTGTTTTACCAGTACCTGTTGGCGCAGAAGCCAAAACGTCTCTTCCATCTAACGCTTGCGGGATTGCTTCAGCTTGTACCTGTGTTGGGCGTTCGTAGCCCATTTCGTCAATTGCTTTAAGCAGCTCTTGGTTTAGATCGAGTTCTGCAAAGGTTCTGATCACTGTTGTTTCTCCACAAGCAATAAATGTTTCTGCCTCAAAGAGCAGACGATAAAAAAGAGTAGTCGGACATTATAGAAGCATTAGTGATTAGGATCACATGGTATTTGCTACATCTTGAGATAAAAATCTTTAGTAAGTGCAATAAATGCCTCGCTATAACCATTATTGTTGTGGATCGTGAGCGATTCACAATGCAAATCTTGCTCGCAAGCAGGATCTTTAGATAACTCAAACAAGATTCGGCTAGCTGTTTTTTTGTCTGTTGTTTTCACATCAAGGCGTTTTGCTAGATACCAACCACATTGCTGGGCAAGCTTAATGAAACCTTCTCCTTCTGGAGTCGGTAGTATGAAGCTCGCGGTAGCGGCTTCGGACGTGATCTCGAAACAACGCTGAGCAAGCTCAAGATGCTCCAAGCTATCGGTGTGTCTGGCCGTGGCTCTTTGGCTTTGTTGCGCCTGTTCACCAGAGTTGAAGTAGGGCGGATTACAGATGATTGCATCAAATCGTTGCGAGAACTCCGTGGTTAATACGCTGCCATGATGAAGACATATACGATCTTGCCAAGGCGACTGTTCAATGTTGACTGTAGCTGCGTTAATCGCGTGCTGATCAATATCTATCGCAGAGATTAAAGCATCCTCAAAACGCTGCGCAGCCATCAAGGCCAGCAACCCTGTTCCTGTCCCTATGTCGAGTACCGATGATTTCGGAGCAAGGTTAGTCCACGCTCCGAGTAGCACGCCATCGGTGCTGACTGGCATACCGCTTTGTCCACCGTAAATAGAGAATTTTTTAAAATTGAAGCTTTTGGTTTCTATTGTTTTGTCTGTCATTAATGTTCTGAGTATCGAGATATTTTAAGTGATTAGCTCTAATGTTAACCAGTTGTATGGATCAATGTTCTGGCTGGGTAACTATTGTTGTGACTTATGGTTAGTTTATAATTATGTCTATTTTTCCATATCCAGTGTAATCCACTGCTTTTAGTTCGCATATGCAAATTTATATGGTGTTTTTTTATGGTGACTTGCAGCTAGCTAAGTGTTTCGTCATTATGCGCGACTATTTTAAAGATTGATTGGCAGCCTTGAGCTGTAACATTCATGTAAGCACAACATAAATTCATAAATATAATTAAGGATTATCTGTGAAACAGAGTCTAAAACTAACAGATATAACTGCATTGGGCTTTATGCTTTTTGCGTTTTTCTTAGGTGCGGGTAACATTATCTTCCCACCTCTCGCTGGCCAATTGGCTGGTGATCACTTTCTTCCCGCTATGTTTGGTTTCTTGCTGACTGCCGTTGGTCTGCCATTAATCACTATTATTGCTGTGGCAGTGGCTGGTGGTTCTTGGGGTCACCTAACTAAAGATCTTCCTAAGCGAGCAGCAACCATTATGGCTGTGCTGATCTTTATTATCATTGGTCCTGCATTTGCTGCACCGCGTACAGGCCTTGTTGCTTATGAGATGGCGGTGAAACCGTTCTTCATCGATGCCTCTCAAGCTCACCTTACGCTCTTTTCTATAGCATTCTTTGTGGTAGCGATGTTCTTCTCATGGTCGCAAGGTAAACTTATTGACGTCATTGGTAAGGTACTGACGCCTGTACTATTCGTTGGTTTGGTTGTACTTGCAATTGCTGTGTTTGTTAACCCTCAGGGTGACGTTCTTGCGGCACATGGTGAATACATTACTCAACCACTGACCAAAGGTTTCCTTGAAGGTTACAACACCATGGATACTTTCGCTTCTTTGATGTTTGGCATGCTGATTGTTGATGCGATTCGCAGCAAAGGCATTACTGATCGTGCGGCGACGACTAAGTACCTTATCAGCGCAGGTTGTATTGCCGCGGCTGGTCTAGCGTTTGTTTACATCTCTCTGTTCTTCTTGGGCGCAACAAGCGCAACAGTCGCAGCGGGTGCGGACAATGGCGGTGCTATCTTAAGCCTTTACGTTCAATCACTGTTTGGCCCATCAGGTCAGTTAGTGCTTTCAGTGATCGTATTACTGGCGTGTCTAACAACGGCGATTGGCCTTGTATCCGCATGTTCTGATTATTTCAGCTCGCTAACGCCTCTGTCTTATAAAACTTGGGTAATCATCAACGGTGTAGCTTGTGCAACCGTTGCGAACGTTGGCCTTTCTCAACTGATTTCTCTGTCTGTTCCAGTACTGTTTGCACTGTACCCAGTCGCTATCGCTCTAGTCGCACTGACGTTCTTGCGTAGCCGTTTCCCTAATCCAAAAGCGGCTTACCGTGTGGTGGTATTAGTGTCTCTGTTGTTTGCTCTTATCGATGGCGCTAAAGTAGCGGGTATCGATGTATCTGCACTTAAGATGCTGCCACTATTTGAGATCGGTATGGGTTGGTTGCTTCCAACTGCTGCAGCAATCATCTGCATGTTCTTTGTTGGTAAATCAACAGAACAAGAGATGGCAGAAGAGACGGCTTAATCTTCCGTTGAGATTAAATCGTTAGTCTGTATTCAATAAAAAATTGAATAGAAAAGGCCTCATTACTTCGCAGTAATGAGGCCTTTTTGTATCTAATCGATAATGTTCTTTCTGCTTGGATCTAGAAATTTTCGCATAAAGCTAGAAACTCTCGCTTAGTGCTTAATTCTAAGGAAGCAGAGCTTATAGCTTTTCGCTGTACTCAACCAGTACTTGCTCAACCCAAGTTGCGATACGTTCATCGCTAAGCTCGTATTGTGAGTCTTCATCCAGAGCCAAACCAACGAATTGCGATTTGTCTTCTGTCAGGGCTTTAGATGCTTCGAATTCGTAGCTGTCATCGTTTGGCCAGAAGCCGACAAACTCAGCGCCTGCGGTTTTCAGTTCGTCATGCAATAGCCCCATAGCATCTAAGAACCATTCACCGTAGCCTTCTTGATCGCCTAGACCAAATAAAGCCACAACCTTGCCTTTCATTGGCGTGGTTGCGATGTCTTCCCACAACTCATTCCAGTCTTCTTGAATTTCACCGAAATCCCACGTTGAGATGCCAAGCAATAAAAGGTCGTAGTCCGCCATAAAAGAAAGAGGGGTTTCTTTCACGTTATGGATATCAACTAGGTCTTCACCAATAATACCGCGAATTTTCTCTGCTGCCATTTCGGTATAGCAGGTGGTTGAGCCGTAAAATAATCCAATTTTCATAGCAAACGTTCGATTTTAATTTCAGATGGCGAATTCTAACCATAAATCGACTTCGATTGCAGCGATTATCCGCTCAAGTCGTAATTTTTATGGCATTCATATTTGCTCTGACATACTCTCAAAACAGTTTCCAATATTGTGAGTAACACTATGCAGTCGCCTCAAGGGCAGAGCGCAGACCACGGTCTCGTTGAGCAGTTTTTAGATGCTATGTGGATGGAGCGAGGGTTATCGGAGAATACGCTTGTCTCATATCGTACCGATTTGTCCAAGCTTCTAACGTGGATGGAAAAGAACAACTACCGCCTCGATTTTATTAGCCTTTCAGGGTTACAGGATTATCAAGGCTGGTTAGCCGACGCCGATTTTAAGCAGACTTCCCGTGCTCGCATGTTGTCGGCGATTCGTCGCTTGTTCCAATACTTGCACCGCGAGAAAGTGAGAGGCGATGATCCGAGTGCATTGTTGATCAGCCCTAAGTTGCCACAGCGCTTGCCAAAAGATTTGAGTGAAGAGCAAGTTAATGCACTGCTAGAGGCTCCTGATCCCAATGACCCTATTGAACTTCGCGATAAAGCGATGCTTGAGTTATTATATGCAACTGGTCTTCGTGTTACCGAGTTAGTCAGTTTGACGATGGAAAATATCAGCCTAAGACAAGGCGTGGTGCGTGTTATTGGTAAAGGCGGTAAAGAGCGCTTGGTGCCAATGGGCGAAAATGCCGTGGACTGGATTGAGACTTTTATTGAACAAGGTCGGCCACAACTGCTCGGCGAAAACAGTTCTGATGTGGTTTTTCCGAGTAAACGCGCCAAGCAAATGACCCGTCAGACGTTCTGGTATCGTATTAAGCATTACTCAATTGTTGCTGGTATAGATACAGAGCTATTGTCACCACACGTATTAAGACACGCTTTTGCGACTCATTTACTGAACTATGGCGCAGATCTCAGGGTCGTACAGATGTTGCTTGGGCATAGTGACTTATCGACAACCCAAATTTATACTCACGTGGCGACCGAAAGGCTGAAGCAAATTCACGCGCAGCATCACCCACGTGCTTAAATCCATTTATTTTTAAGGTGAACTTAATGAGCGTATTACGCCGTCTTCCTCTATTAGTGCTTCCTCTCATGATTACTGCATGTAATGCATCAGAAGCGAAAGTAGAACAAACATCAACAGCCGTAGAAGTTGCTCCAGCTCAAGCTATTGATACAGCAGCGTTAACTAAGCGTTTTGAAAAAATCGGTATCAAGGTAGAGAAGATCCTTCCTTCAGACATCGATGGCCTATTAGAAATTCAAACTAACAGTGGCATTATCTTTTCTTCTCCAGAGGGCGATCACTTTCTAGCCGGCACTCTTTACTCTCTGGATGATAACGGCAAATTCAGTGACGTTCTGGCTGAGCGTCAAGCTCCACTTAATGCTGAAAAGGTCGCGGCGATGTCGGATACAGTTATCGAATATAAAGCCGATAACGAAAAGTACGTTGTGACGGTATTTACTGACATTACCTGTGGTTACTGTGTTCGTCTGCACAGCCAAATGCAAGGCTATAACGATCTAGGTATTACCGTTCGTTACATGGCTTACCCACGCCAAGGTGCAACAGGACAAGTTGCCGATCAAATGGCAGCAATCTGGGCTTCAGATGATCCAAAAACAGCCATGCACGATGCTAAAGTAAACCGTCAAATGCCAGCGTCTGGTAAAGACCTAGCAGAGCAGAAGCAGATCATCGCTAAACAATACCAACTAGGTCGTGAGCTTGGCATCAATGGCACACCTGCTATCGTGCTAGCAAGTGGTGAGTTGGTGAGTGGTTACTTACCGCCAGCACAACTTCTTCAACGTTTAGAGCAATAATATCGTTTCTGTATTGCCAATTTATCCCTCATGTTTTTGATTTAAGGAGTGGCCTGATTAATATCAGGCCCATTTTTATATGATAGAGATCCAACGCCGTCCTGAGGTCGACACTTCAGTCTTACCTGCTCACTTACCTGACTTGTTAAAGCGCATTTATGTGAGTCGCGGAATCGACAGTGCTGACCAACTAGAGACAGCAGCGAAAGGCTTGCACTCTTATCAAAAACTGGGCGGCATTGATGCTGCGGTTGAATTGTTGTTCAAAGCCATTCAGCAGCAAAAGCGCATCATCATTGTTGGTGACTTTGATGCCGATGGCGCAACCAGTTCGGCGTTGTCTGTGCTTGCTCTGCGTATGTTGGGCAGCTCTAACGTTGATTATCTAGTACCAAACCGTTTTGAAGATGGTTATGGCTTGAGCCCTGAGGTTGTCGAACAGGCGATCGAACTTGGTGCTGAAGTGATCATGACCGTGGACAACGGTGTCTCTTCGATTGACGGTGTCCGTTTCGCTAAAGAGAAAGGGCTAGACGTTCTGGTTACTGATCATCACTTGCCGGGTAATGAACTGCCAATCGCCGATGCGATGGTCAATCCGAACCTAGAAAGCTGTGCATTTCCTTCAAAAGCGCTAGCGGGTGTTGGTGTCGCCTTTTATCTGATGATGGCGTTGTGTGTTCACATGCGTAAGTTGGGTTGGTTTGCTCAACACGGTATGACAGAACCCAAGTTGATGGAACTGATTGACCTAGTGGCACTGGGTACTGTTGCGGATGTGGTTCCACTTGATGAAAATAACCGAATCTTGGTGCACCAAGGGCTACAACGCATTCGTGCGGGCAAAGCTCGTCCGGGTATTCAAGCCTTGATTGAAATTGCTAAGCGAGACGCTAAGCGTTTGGTCGCTTCTGATTTTGGTTTTGCACTTGGCCCACGTATCAATGCGGCAGGCCGATTGGATGATATGTCTTTTGGTGTTGAGCTGCTAATGAGTAACAACATCCATGCCGCGCGTCGAATGGCCAGTGAGTTAGATGGCTTGAACCAAACACGTAAAGAGATCGAAGAGGGCATGAAACAAGAAGCGATGGCTTTTTGTGAGCGCCTTGAATTTGGTAAAGACGATTTGCCTTCTGGTTTGGCGCTGTTTCAACGTGATTGGCACCAAGGCGTAATCGGTATTCTCGCTTCGCGTATCAAAGACAAATATCACCGCCCAGTGATCGCATTTGCTGATGGTGGTGAAGGCAGCATCAAGGGTTCATGTCGTTCGATTCCAGGTTTGCACATGCGCGATGCGCTAGACAGAATCGATACTCAAAACCCTGGCTTGATCTTGAAGTTTGGTGGTCACGCAATGGCTGCTGGCTTAACTATTATGGAAAAAGACTTCGAGCGATTCAGTAAGATGTTTGATGACGTTGTGCGTAAAGAACTCGGTGAGACGGCACTTAAGGGCATTATCTTGTCTGATGGTGAACTGTTACCTGAAGAGTTCTCAATGCATACCGCTGAGACGTTGCGTTCAGGTGGTCCGTGGGGCCAAGCTTTCCCAGAACCCATCTTTGATGGTGAGTTTAAAGTGCTGCATCAAAAGCTGGTAGGTGAAAAACACCTTAAATTGATGCTAGAACCTCTATACAAAGGCCACCCAACCAATGTGATGATTGATGGTATTGCTTTCAATGTTGATTTACGTCGTTGGCCAGATGCGTCCGTGAAAACGGTTCACCTTGCATTTAAGCTTGATATCAACGAGTTTCGTGGCAACCAATCGTTGCAGTTGATGGTTGACCATATTGAAGCCAAATAGTTGAAGCCAAATAGCGTTATCGTTCACTGAATGATGTTCATCATTTAGCCCCAAATTCAACAAGCTCTGTTCAAAAACAGGGCTTGTTTTCTTTCTTTCCCTTACAAATTTCACGTGTTTTTTCTGTCTGTCAATTTTATATTCCATTAAGTTGTTGAATCTTGGCTTTCCGCTCTAAAAAATTCTGTATCTCCGTCACACTTTTGAGTACAATTCTTCGGTTAAATTCTACTCATAAATGATGAGCTAAAATGTTTGAAATCAATCCTATTAAAAACCGTCTGCAGGATGTGTCTGAACGCACAAATATCCTGAGGGGGTATCTTTGACTATGACGCTAGAAAAGAGCGTCTAGAAGAAGTAAACGCAGAATTAGAACAACCGGATGTATGGAACGAACCTGAGCGTGCTCAAGCGCTAGGTAAAGAACGTTCTGCATTGGAAGCAGTAGTAGAAACGATCGACCAACTTGACCAAGGTGTTGAGGATGTTGAGGGTCTATTAGAGCTTGCGGTTGAAGAAGAAGACCAAGAAACGTTTGACGAAATCGAACCAGAATTAGCAGAGCTAGAAGCTAAGCTAGAAAAACTGGAATTCCGTCGTATGTTTGCTGGCGATCACGACGCATCAGATTGCTACATCGATTTACAGTCAGGCTCGGGCGGTACAGAAGCTCAAGATTGGACTTCAATGATGTTGCGTATGTACTTACGTTGGGCAGATTCGAAAGGCTTCAAGACCGAAGTGATCGAAGTGTCTGATGGTGATGTTGCTGGCCTTAAAGGCGCAACGGTACGTATTTCTGGTGAATACGCTTATGGTTGGTTACGTACAGAGACAGGTGTTCACCGTCTAGTTCGTAAGTCACCATTTGATTCAAGTGGCCGTCGTCATACTTCATTTGCATCTGCGTTTATCTACCCAGAGATTGATGACAACATTACGATCGATATTAATCCTTCTGACTTACGTATTGACGTATACCGTGCCTCTGGTGCTGGTGGTCAACACGTAAACACCACGGAATCGGCGGTACGTATTACTCACGTTCCAACCAACACCGTAGTTCAATGTCAGAATGACCGTTCGCAGCATAAGAACAAAGACCAAGCGATGAAGCAGCTACGTGCTAAGCTTTTTGAACTTGAGATTCAAAAACAAAATGCTGAAAAACAAGCGAGCGAAGAAACGAAATCAGACATCGGTTGGGGCAGTCAAATCCGCTCTTACGTACTGGATGATTCTCGTATCAAAGATTTGCGCACCGGCATCGAAAATCGCAATACTCAAGCGGTTCTTGACGGTGACTTAGACAAGTTTATTGAAGCTAGCCTGAAATCAGGTCTGTAAGCTTTACCAACTCTTAAGTTTTACCAATAATATTGGTAAAAATGCCTATATTTTCAAAAATATAGCTGTCCAAATTATAAAAGCAAGGTACATCTCTAATGACTGATGCTGTTCAAAACGAAAACGCACAAGAAGCTTCTTCACCTGAAGAGAACAAACTAATCGCTGAACGCCGTAGCAAGCTGGATCACATCCGCTTGAACTGCAAAGCGAACGGTCACCCAAATGATTTCCGTCGCGAGCACCTAGCTGGCGATCTTCAAGCGGAATTCGGTGAGAAGACTAAGGAAGAGCTAGAAGAGCTTAACCACATCGTTGCGATCGCTGGTCGTGTTATGGCGAAGCGTGGTCCATTCCTTGCGATTCAAGAAACTTCTGGTCGTATCCAAGCATACGCAGCGAAAGACGTACAAAAAGTACTGAAAGAGAAGTACCAAGGCCTAGATATCGGTGACATCATCGGTGTTAAAGGTGCGCTTCACAAATCTGGTAAAGGTGACCTTTACGTGAACATGGAAGAGTTTGAACTGCTAACTAAAGCACTTCGTCCTCTACCAGAGAAGTTCCACGGTCTAACTGACCAAGAGATGCGTTACCGTCAGCGTTACGTTGACCTAATCGTGAACGAAGACTCTCGTAACACATTCATCGTGCGTTCTAAGCTTGTGTCTTCAATCCGTAACTTCATGAGCTCAAAAGGCTACCTAGAAGTTGAAACGCCAATGATGCACGTGATCCCAGGCGGTGCTACAGCACGTCCATTCATCACTCATCACAACGCATTAGACATCGACATGTACCTACGTGTTGCACCTGAGCTTTACCTTAAGCGTCTAGTGGTTGGTGGTTTTGACCGTGTATTCGAGATCAACCGTAACTTCCGTAACGAAGGTCTTTCTCCACGTCACAACCCAGAATTCACAATGATGGAATTCTACCAAGCGTACTCTGACTATAAAGATCTAATGGATCTAACGGAAGAGATGCTAAGCACAGCAGCGATGGACGTTCTTGGTTCTACTTCTATGCCTTACGGTGACGAAACAGTTGAGTTCGGTGGCACTTACGCTCGCATGAGCATGTTCGATGCAATCAAACACTACACACCTGAAAATGCAAACATCCAAGCTCTAACTGAAGACGATCTTCAGAACAGAGAATTGATGGTTAAAATTGCAGAAGAAGTAGGTCTGTACGTTGAGAAATTCTGGACTTGTGGTCAGCTTCTTGAAGAGATCTTTGGTGAAACGGCTGAGCCTCAGCTAATTCAACCAACATTCATCACGGGTTACCCAGCGGACATCTCTCCATTGGCTCGTCGTAGCGACAGCAACCCATTCTTCACCGACCGCTTTGAGTTCTTCATCGGTGGCCGTGAAGTAGCGAATGGTTTCTCTGAGCTTAACGATGCACAAGACCAAGATGAGCGTTTTAAAGCGCAAGTTAACGCAAAAGACGCGGGTGATGACGAAGCGATGTACTACGATGCAGACTACATTACTGCACTAGAGCACGGCTTACCGCCAACAGCGGGTCAAGGTATTGGTATCGATCGTCTAGCGATGCTATTTACAAATACGCACACAATCCGTGACGTGATCTTGTTCCCGGCAATGCGTCCACAAGCGTAATATTCGCTTATGGGATGTAACAGCCCATCTAATTAAAAAAAAAGCCACCTTCGGGTGGCTTTTTCTGTTTTTAGGCTGCAAAACCTAGCCTGTACCGCACTCTTGATTCGAAAAACCATTATTTCTGACATAGTCTTACTATTGAGACATAAAATCTAAGATAGTCTCACTACTATACGTCCTGCGCTGAATACGATCTCGTGGCATTTTGTCGAACGATGAAGCAGTGACTCGTATTAGCTTGATTTAAATAAAAATAGAATAAGGAAGAAGGATGGGAACTCAATTTAAGATGGATTCCTTACCAGGTTCTCTTATCGTCGTTGGTGGTGCGTACGAACCCTGGTTATCAGTGTTAGAGCAAGTGGGTTGGCAATGTACCCAGTGTGCAGATTTACGAAAAGCCGATGCCTTGATTGCTGACATTGGCCCATGCATTGGCATTGTGGATCTTAGTCATGATGAGTTTAGCCTTAACGGTATCGCTAATCTCGTGAGCAACAACAAGCAAGTAAGATGGCTCGCCTTTATTCGTGAATCGCAATTGAGCTCTGATACCATTTGCCAATTTATCGTGAACTTCTGTATCGACTTTTTCACGGCGCCAATCCCAGATGCCCAGTTATTGAGTACCATTGGTCACCAATTGGGTATGCTCAAGCTTGAGCAGAAAGTATGGCCAAACTACGGCATCAACAACAATATGGGTTTGCTTGGCGACTCTGTGGCTGTGAAGCGTTTGAGAGACCAAGTAAAGCGCATTGGGCCGACTGATGTCAGTATCCTGATTTACGGAGAGAGTGGAGCAGGAAAAGAGACGGTTGCACGCTCAATTCATCAAAACTCTTCGCGAGCGCAAAAGCCATTTTTAACGGTCAATTGTCGTGCCTTGTCTGAAATGAGAATAGAGGCCGAGGTATTTGGTATCTCTGCACAGCCCGCTGCAGCACCTTGTCTGTTGGAAGAAGCCGACGGCGGAACCATCTTACTCAATGATGTATTGGCGATGCCACGTAATCAGCAGTTGAACCTGCTGCGTTTCTTACAAGAAGGTAAAATTGAAACTGCGGATGGTCCTAAGCCTGTCGATGTGCGTATTCTGGCCGCGAACTCTTCTGATATCGAAAAGGCATTGATCGAGGGCGACTTCAATGAAGAGCTTTATCATTACATCAATGTTCTGCGTATTCACGTACCGAGCTTGAAAGAGCGAGTGAGTGATATTTCAGTACTGGCTAATCATTTTCTACGCGAGTATTCAAAAGAGTTCAATGCTCAAGCGAAGAGCTTTTCAGACGATGCTATCCGCTCGATGAATCGTTATCACTGGCCGGGCAATGTGCGTGAGCTGATGAATCAAATTAAGCGTGTCGTGCTGATGTCGGATGCGGTGATCATTGACGATCAACAACTGGATTTACCAAAACAGAATGATGAGCGCCGCAGTCTCAAAAGTATCCGTGAGCGTTCAGAGCGCGATGCGTTGCTGATTGTTCTGGAATCTTATGGTGGTCAAGTATCGTTGGCCGCTAAGGAGCTTGGAGTTTCGCGTGCAACCATGTACCGATTGCTGAATAAACATAGCCTGATTTCTGAAGGTGTTGTTTAGAGCTGATTCTATCCAGTTAGTGTAAATCTAAGAGCCACGCATGATGCGTGGTTTTTTTATATCCATTGCTACAACTTCTCGTTGATCGTTGATCGTTGATCGTTGACAGATTGACAGATTGACAGATTGACAGATTGAGCTATTGGAGGCTCGGCCTTTAAGATAGATGTTCTGTGATTTTATATAATCATAGTGAATATGTTATATATAAAGTGATATGCAACTGATATTTTGGGTGAATCATTTGTTTTGAAATTGTTAATCAATTATCGGTTGAATAATATACTCACTTGGTTAGACTTTAACCGTGAAAGCAATGGTTTAACAAAGACTTATTTGCTTTTATTATCTCATTTCTTTTTGGATTTTTTAGTTAGTTTGGAGGCGCAAATGAAACATTTCGATTTTATACAGCATATTTGCGCGTCGTTTGATCCGTGTACTGACATGGTGACTGTTATGTCACAAACATCAGCCATGGCCGATCGAAACACCCAAGATAAACCTAACTAATAGATCCGTACCCTTATTTGGCTGCGGAAAAATAGCAGCTAAGTGAGAAGCCCTCATACTATTTAACACGCTATTTTTCCTCAGTTTATTTTACAACTGGAGAGTTATTATGCGTCACTCAGTATACTTAAAACTAGCAACAGTCCTTATCCGTGCAGACCTTCGTCGTGAAGAACGTGAATGGCAACGAAAAGTTCGTCGTAGTTCATACGATCTACCATGGAACAATACTCATTTATTGAGAGATATTGGCCTTGAAGCCGATGGTCGACCAATTGGTTTTTCTGAACCTGAAGTCGTTACGATTGAACGTCGAGTTCGTCACCTTCGTCGAGTCTTAAGCGCGCGAATACCGACGTAATCTTGTGGGGTGATAGCGCCTTTCACCCCTTAAGATAAATATCAGCGATAGTTGTGGCGTCGGAAGTGCAAGCTTTTGAACTAGAACTGGCCAAAAAAGAGAAGCACTCGCTTCTCTTTTTTGCTTTTTTAAGCCGTTATGTGTGCTTTTTTAAGTCGTTATCTAGTAAAGAAAAAGAGTTCTACTACGCTTTATAGAGCAAGGGAGGCTGGCTATGCAAAAGCATCAATTAGACATGTGGTTACATGGAGAGCACAAAGACTCTTATCAAACCCCGAAAGTATACGTTATTGGCTGTTCCGATATCTCGGAATATCTATTAGCAGTGGAATATAAACACAAGCTAGAACCGGTAAAGCAAGACGGTGAGCCGCTTCACTTTGGATCCTTGGATCAAGTGAAAGAAGAGTTGCTTCGGCTCGGTTTTGAAAAGGCGTATCTTCGCTTACACAACGCCTATGACGAGTTTGGCAATGAGCCAAGCCAAAGCTACTGTGATATTGAACTGGCGCTCAAACCTCATTAGAGAGCGTTCGTAGCTAGAGATTGATTCTAGTTACAGGCGGTTTGTAACATACTGATAGTTTGGTCCATCTATGCTAGATAAAAGCTCTATGCATAATGGGTTGTCAGCAATTTATGGGTGAATTGAGTCCGTAGATAGAAACCACGTGGCTTAGTCTTGATAGGTTTTCCACTTGCACCGTAAGCTTCTGTTAACACGCGACTGTTGGCCGCTTTTGGTCGCAAATGCAGTGCTTCGCCGTGTCTTGCTGTTATCTGTTCAACATTACCCAACACGATCAACTCCATCAGCTCTTCCCAATCTCTTTTCAGGAGTTCGTTTTCAGCTAGGCTTGGTGTCCAGAGTAATGGGGAGCCAACATGCCTTTCTGCCAGCGGGATCTCTCTTTCTCCCTCAACAGGGATCCACAACACTTTAGACAGCTTGTTTCGAACGTGACTGGTTTCCCAAGTTATGCCTTGCACGCCCATCAATGGAGCGACACAAACAAAGGTGGTTTCGAGTGGCTTTCCAGAGTAGCCAATCGGGATGCTTTTAAGCTCGATACCGAGTTTGGCAAAATCTTGTTCTGGTTTGCTGCCAGCGGGCGCACCCAAGTGCCATTCCAATAGCTGTCCAACCCAGCCTTTATCGCGCTTGAGGTCGTTTGGCATCACCATCTCGGCTTCATCGGCGAGCTCTTTAAAGGTCATTCCGGCGATAGCATACGCTCTGTCTAGCAGCTCTTGTTGTGTTTGTGGTTCTGGTTTCATAATAAAAGGCATGATCAAAAAAATGATTTTACCAGAAGTTATCACCATATGACGACTGGTTAAGAAATGATCTCCTTGTTAGGAAAGGGATCAAACTCATGGTTATCCACAGGACATAAAGGTAATTAATTGAAATATTAATTTAGTGGATAAATAAACAGGGGTTTATGGTGGATTAAATGCTTGCCAAATGGGGTTCAAAATGAATCTTTCACTTACTAGTGTGGATAAACATCGGAGTGGTTGATCTTTAACCATGTTCTGTTTTTGAAAGATCTTTTACTTTTCTAATGTTTTTGGAAATGAAAAATTAATTCTAAATTATTGATTTTTAATTGAATAAATTATATTTGTTCGGCTTGGTGTTTTTGGTGTTGATGAATCTATGGATTAAAAAAAACGATTGCGGGTAATTCTTCACATAGTTATTCACAGAAAAGGTGAATAAATGTGGTCTATGTCTCACTATTGTGTGGGTAACTAGAATTTGAGCAAAACTTATCCATATTCTTAGTTAATATTCATAAATATAGCGCTTGTCACGTCACTAAGTTTGCTCCGATTGGGGATATGTGGAAAAATCAGAGTAATTAAAAATTTAGATAGAGGTTGGCCAGTGATAGATGGCGATGGTTACCGATTAAATGTTGGTATTGTAATCTGTAACAACCATGGTCAGGTCTTCTGGGCTAAACGATACGGGCAACATTCATGGCAATTCCCTCAAGGGGGGATAGATGAAGGTGAAACTCCGGAACAGGCAATGTACCGCGAGTTGTATGAAGAGGTTGGCCTTACTAAAAAGGATGTAAAGATCGTCGCGACAAGTCGTCATTGGTTACGCTATAAGCTGCCCAAACGACTGGTTCGGTGGGATTCTAAACCTGTCTGTATTGGACAAAAACAGAAGTGGTTCCTTTTACGCTTAGATTGCGATGAATCGCAGATCAATATGCAGCGTGGAAGTACACCTGAGTTTGATGGTTGGCGTTGGGTGAGTTACTGGTACCCAGTTCGACAAGTTGTTTCTTTCAAGCGAGATGTTTACCGTCGAGCGATGAAAGAATTCGCATCTTTAGCAATGCCGTTTAAAGAGCGAAAAACAAAAGGAAAACGCAAATTGCGTAGAGGTTAAGCATGCTCAGTCAACTAAGGGAAATAGTTGAACACGTATCAAGAGTTGAAGATGTGTCGACGGCTCTTGATATTTTGGTTAAAGAGACATGCAGTGCGATGCAGACGGAATGTTGCACCGTGTATTTGGCAAATAATGATATGCAGCGTCTTGAGTTGATGGCAACTCAAGGCCTGATCTTCAAAGGCAATAGTATTCACATTGGTTTTGACGAAGGTCTGGTTGGCCTTGTCAAAAGAAGTGCTGAACCTATCAACCTTGCACAAGCGTCTGCTCACCCTGCTTATAAGTTTTTTCCAGAGCTTGGAGAAAAGGTTTATCACTCTTTTCTCGGCACTCCGATTATCCATCGCAAGCAAGTGCTTGGCGTATTGGTCATTCAACAGAAGTCTCCTCGTTTATTCAGTGAGATGGAAGAATCCTTCCTTGTCACTCTCTCAGCACAACTTGCGGTCATTGTGGCGCACGCTCAAACTCAAGGCCATTGGCTTTTAGAGCAACAGAAGCTACCTAAGATTAAAGGTATTGCAGCTTCATCGGGCGTTGCGATTGGTGATTTATGGTGGGACAACACTCAGCCTGAACTCACCGATGTTTATCCAGCATCGACGCTTAATGTTGAAAGAGAGCATGAAATGCTGGCAGTCGCCGTCGAAAATGCTCTCAATGACTTTAAGCGAATGCGAAAGCGCCTAGACAGTGAAATCAATAAAGACGCGTTGGCGATCTTTGACCTGTTTACTCACTTACTCAACGATCCAATGTTACGTAAGGATCTTAAGAGCCAAATCCAGAAAGGCGATAAGGCCGATTGGGCATTAAGGCAGGTTGTTGAGAGCTACTCGAATCGCTTTGCTCGTATGTCAGACGTGTACCTTCGTGAGAGGGCACAAGACATCCGAGAGCTTGGTCAAAGGCTGCTGTATTTCCTTCACAATTCTGAACATGAACTTCGCACGCTAGATAAGCCAATTATTTTGGTGGTTCGAGAGTTAACGGCTTCGGTATTGGCCTCTATTCCCAAAGAAAAACTTTTAGCTGTTATTTCTTTGGAAGGGGCAGCGAACTCACATGCCGCGATTTTATCTCGAGCTTTGGGTATTCCTTCTGTTATGGGGGTTAACCTAAATCTTGCTCAAGCTAATGGTAAGCAAGCGATTGTTGATGGGTATAGTGGCGAGATCTTTATTGAGCCGACTCAAAACCTGCTCAAAGAATATCAAGGGCTGATTCTAGAAGAGAGTGAGCTCTCTTCGATGGTCAATCGAGAACTGTACTTACCGGCAAAAACGCAAGACAACCAGCAAGTCGAGATCCTGCTTAATGCGGGCTTGAGTGCCGACACCAATATCGCTATCAACCAAGGCGTTGATGGGGTAGGGCTGTATCGAACCGAAATTTCTTTCTTGTTGCAGCAGAGGTTTCCGTCAGAAGACGAACAATTCAAGCAATACCGTTCTGTACTCGCAAGCTACCCTGAGAAGCAAGTGGTGATGCGTACACTCGATATCGGTGGCGATAAGGCCTTACCTTATTTCCCTATCGAAGAGGACAACCCATTCCTTGGTTGGCGTGGTATTCGTTTTACGCTCGATCATCCTGACATCTTTATTATTCAGTTACGTGCCATGCTACGTGCGAGCTGTGAAAGCCATAACTTGAGTATTTTGCTGCCGATGATCTCTGGTGCGCAGGAACTGGATGACGCGCTACAACTTATTGAACAAGCGTATGACGAAGTGCATGAGCTTGATAACCGAGTGCGTATGCCTCGCGTTGGTATCATGATTGAAGTGCCATCAATGCTTTACATACTGCCGCTGATTGCTGATAAGGTCGACTTTGTTTCAGTCGGTACCAACGACTTAACTCAATATTTATTAGCGGTTGATCGGAACAATTCACGAGTATCCGATGTCTATGAATCAATGCACCCTGCGGTGATCATGGCATTAAAACAAATTCATGATACTTGTAAGCAACATCAATTACCTGTGTGTATTTGTGGCGAGCTAGCCGGTGATCCTATGGGCGCGTTGTTACTGATTGGGTTGGGGTATGAGACGTTAAGTATGAATACCTCGAATGTCGCGAGGACCAAATATTTGATTCGCCAATCTAACTTGAGTGAATTACAGGATTTGGCAAATAGAGCGCTTTCAAAACCATATGGTAGTGACATCTATAGTATGATGCTGAACTATTTCGAAGAGCGTGAATTTACAGGCTTCATTCGAGCAGGTAAAAAATAGGATTTAACGTGTCATATGAACTGATAGGCTTGTTAGCGGGCCTTGGTGCTATTGTTGGTGTTTTAGCGGGCTTGCTAGGCATTGGCGGTGGTTTGCTGGTCGTTCCTGCCTTGCTATTTTTGCTTCCTAAAGCGGGTATTCCTCAAGAGTTTGCGATGCAAATGGCATTGGCAACCTCGTTATCAACCATTATTGTTACCTCAGGGTCGTCTGCGATTAACCATTTAAAATTGGGTAATGTGGAGCTTTTTGTCGTTAAGTGGTTGATGCCTGGTGTGGTGATTGGTGGTTTCCTAGGTTCTTTTGTCGCCGACGTTATTCCTGCTCAATATCTGCCAAAAGTCTTTGGTGTGATTGTCTTGGTATTGGCGTTGCAGATGTTGTTGTCGATCCGCTCTAAGAGTCAAAAGTCGATGCCGGGTTCAGCTAAGACCATGTTATGTGGTGGCGGTATTGGTTTGGTTTCAAGCTTGGCTGGTATTGGTGGTGGTTCTTTATCGGTGCCTTTCCTTAACCATCACGGTGTGGAAATGCGTAAAGCTGTAGGCTCATCCTCTGTATGTGGTTGTGTTATCGCGATTTCGGGAATGCTAGGCTTTATTTGGCATGGCTCTTCTGTCGATGATCTTCCGGCGTATAGTTTGGGTTATGTTTATCTACCGGCTTTGATAGCGATATCTTGTACCTCAGTTCTGACCACACGAGTTGGCGCTAAACTGGCCACTCAATTGCCAACCCCCGTGCTGAAGAAATTCTTTGCGGTATTTTTAATGTTTATAGCAGCCACTATGCTGCTGTAGTGTCTTTTCTGTTAGCTGTTGAGTTAACCGTTATTCAATTTTAGATAGAGAGCCAAGTATGTCTCAGGGTTTTATCGAATTCCCAAATATCGATCCTGTTCTTATTGAACTAGGACCAATCTCAGTTCGTTGGTACGGCCTAATGTACCTTGTCGGTTTTATGTTTGCTCTTTGGTTAGCAAATCGTCGAGCTGATCAACCCGGTAGTGGTTGGACTCGAGAGCAAGTATCAGACCTACTGTTTGCTGGCTTTCTAGGTGTGGTGCTTGGTGGTCGTATTGGCTACGTACTTTTCTACAACTTTGGCCTTTTCATTGATGATCCACTCTACCTATTTAAGGTATGGACTGGCGGTATGTCTTTCCATGGTGGTTTGCTTGGTGTGATCACCGCGATGCTTTGGTATGCCAAAAAGAACGGTCGAACCTTTTTTGGTGTCGCTGACATGATTGCACCATTGGTTCCATTTGGTTTAGGTATGGGCCGCATGGGCAACTTCATGAACAGTGAGCTATGGGGTCGTGTGACTGATGTGCCATGGGCGATTGTATTCCCTAACGGTGGTCCACTCCCTCGTCACCCATCTCAGCTTTATGAAATGGCACTTGAAGGTATTGTACTGTTCTTCATCTTGAACTGGTTCATCAAAAAGCCTCGTCCTCTTGGTTCTGTATCAGGGTTATTCCTAGCAGGATATGGTACATTCCGCTTCCTAGTTGAATACGTACGTGAACCTGATGCTCAGCTAGGTTTGTTCGGTGGATTTATCTCTATGGGACAAATTTTGTCACTGCCAATGGTTATCATCGGTGTGCTGATGATGGTTTGGGCATACAAGCGTGGTCACTACAAAGATGAATTGCCACAACAAACGAAGTAAGGAATTGGTGTGAAACAGTATTTAGATCTCTGTCAGCGTATCGTTAATGACGGTACTTGGATTGAAAATGAACGCACGGGCAAGCGCTGCCTAACCGTAATCAATGCTGACCTTGAATATGATGTTGGTAATAACCAATTCCCACTGGTAACAACACGTAAAAGTTTTTGGAAAGCCGCAGTTGCTGAGCTGCTTGGCTATATACGTGGTTACGACAATGCTGAAGATTTTCGTAAGCTAGGGACTAAAACTTGGGATGCGAATTCTAACCTGAATGAAGCATGGTTAAATAACCCTTACCGCAAGGGTGAAGACGACATGGGCCGTGTTTATGGCGTTCAAGGACGTGCATGGGCAAAACCTGACGGCGGTCATATCGACCAACTGAAGAAGATTGTTGATGATCTAACAAACGGCATTGATGACCGCGGCGAGATCTTAAACTTTTATAACCCAGGTGAGTTCCACATGGGTTGTTTACGTCCGTGTATGTACAGCCACCACTTCTCTCTACTTGGTGACACTTTGTACCTAAACAGTACTCAGCGCTCTTGTGATGTTCCATTAGGTCTGAACTTCAACATGGTTCAAGTGTATGTGTTCCTAGCAATCATGGCGCAAATCACGGGCAAGAAAGCCGGTGTGGCTTACCACAAGCTGGTTAATGCTCATATCTACGAAGATCAACTCGCACCTATGCGTGATATCCAGTTGAAGCGTGAGCCTTTAGCGGGGCCAACATTCCATATCAATCCTGAGATTAAGTCTCTAGAAGATTTGGAAACGTGGGTGACGATGGATGACTTCTGGGTTGAAGGCTACGAATGCCACGAAGCGATTAAGTACCCATTCTCGGTTTAATCTAATCTGCTTTGATTGACTGATTGACAGATTGATCGAAAGGCTGCCTCTGCGCAGCCTTTTTTATTTCTGATGCTTGGCTTGCTTACTATTCGTAAAACCAATAATCTTGAGTGGTCTTTTCTAACCACAGAACTACTATGACTCGCTCGCATTGCTTTGTATTGCAACACGACTTTCCTATTTCTTTCTACCCTGATAAAAACCAGTTAGTGATTGATAGTGAAGAGATTCATTTAGAGCCACTACAAGCAAGGCTGCTCAGCTATTTCATCGAGAAGCGCGGGCAAGTGGTTAGTACGCAGCAGATAGCTGCTGATGTCTGGCAAAGAACTCAAGTGTCTGACAACTTGGTCAGACAGGTCATCAGCTTACTGCGCTGTCAGCTTCAGGATAAATCACGTCCATATAGCATCATTCAGACTATTCCTAAGCAAGGTTACCTGTTCGATATAGAAGTGACTCAGCCGAGCGTCGGACCCACTCCCGTTGGGGACGCCTCCCAACCTAAAGCTCTTATTGCTAAGTCCAAAAAGAAAACCATCGCCCTGATTACAACTGCAGTATTCTCGGTTGGCTTGATAGCAACTTGGGTATGGCAAACCAAAGTACCAACTAATGATACTGTCGGTATTGCCTCTTATCAAAGTGATGTAATTCCCGTTTATATCCATGACATTACGCTCGATTCTACGAATGAATATGAGATGTCGGAAAGCGTATACAACTATCTTTTCTATGGATTGAATTCAGCAAAAAACTTATCGGGTTACCATTTCTCTCAGCTTTCGAAACAGAGCAAGCAATCACTTGCCAATAATGGTGTCGAACTCAAAGGTTGGCTCAAGAAAAAGGGCGGTGACTATGTACTGAGCGTGTTGATACAAAATAACCGCCAGCCTAATCAAAGTCAGAAAGTGGAAAAGAGCTTTAGCCAAGATAACTTTTTTGATGCCATTGGGGATGTGATTCTTGAGATTAAAGCCATTATTGCCCCAATGAGTTCAGAATACGGTGTCGTCAGTCATCGAGTGACTTCTATTGATAACTACGATGATTGGAAGGTTATTTCAGAGGGAATATCGCTTTTCTACCAAGGCAAAGGTGGACAGCCATTTGCAGAGATCGCACTTCAGTTGGATACGATTCAACAGCAAGGAAGAGACAATTATTTGGTCAATGCCTTATTGTCGTATTCGGAATCTTTGGCTTATTTGCAAAGTCATGAGCAAGAAGATCGCGAACATGCACTGCAACTGGCAAAGCAAGCCTTCGAGATGAACCCACGTTGTGATATTGCCAACCTTACCTTGGGTCTTGCACTGTTAATCAACCAACATGCCAATCAAGCTTTCCCTTACCTTTTTTATGCGGCCGAAAGTACACCGAGCCCTATCAGTTTTTATCTACTTAGTGTGGCTGACAAGCTGTCGGATAACCCAGAAGGTTCGCAATACAACTATCAGCGCTATACCGAAGTGAAAAAAGAGTATAATGGCCAACTGTTTGATCTTATTGAATCTTTATAAAAAACAAACCTTTCCTAAACCACATAATTCTCTTTGAAGTGAAGACGTTGAGTTACCGCTAATAGTAACGGCTCTTCCGCAAGGTTTTCTTGTGCCGACAGGCTTCTCAACATGTTTGATTATTGTTTGGACTCAGGCTCGATTGCCTTGCATCAAGCGTAAAAACATCGACTTCCACATACTGGTAACCAAATCATTAATTATTTGGGGTACACACATGTTGAAGAAGTTTGCTTTTCAGATCATTCCAATTCAGATCTTCTTATTCGTCTTTTGGTTCAAAAATGGCTTTATCGATAAAGTGATGGGCGTTGTGCTTGGCTTTATTACGCCAGATACCGCTTATTCAGGTGATACTTGGGCTGGCTGGAAAGGCTATATTGTAGGAACTTGGGATAAGAGCCAAGTCGGTCATGCTCTACTGAGTCCAACATTCGATTTTATGTTCCCTATTCTGATTGCTTTGCAATGTGTGCCGTTTTTACTGGTTATCCGTTCGGTATTTGCAGGTGAGTTCATGTCTGGCAAGGAGCGTCCGTGGTTACTCTATGCAGCCTTTGCTTCTCTGTTTGTGACTTCTTGTATGGCTTTCACTCAAACCATCACAGGCGCAAGCGACGGGCAGTATCTATGGCAATTTATCGGGTTTGGCATGGTTGCCATTATGTATCTGCGTAATGAGCAAGGTAAGTAAGTGTTTTTTTAGATGCGGGATACGAAGGGTAGCTAGATACGAGTAAACGAGATGCGAGATGCGAAGATCAAAAGCCCCTGTCATTCCCTAGACTGACGAAGGAAGGAGTAGGGAATCTCTGAGTGTTGTGTGTTAGATAGATTCCCTATCACGCTCGTTCCTCGCTGTAGGGAATGACGGGTGTTTAGGTGTGAGATTGTTTAGATACGAGTAAACGAGATAAGGGATACGAAGAGCGTGTTTAGATTTGAGTCCGTAAGATACTAAATATCAAAACGCAGATAATGAGAGGAAGTCGCTTTTCGTCACTCTCTACCCGAATCTCGTATCTTCTTTTAGCTCTTCGTTACTCGTTCACTCGCATCCCGTATCTACTTTTTGCTTCCCTCATCTGCTCTTAAAAAGAAAAAGCCCGCAACCTAGGAGGTTGCGGGCTTTGTTATAAGCGATGTGTCTTGTTAGCGGTTAAGCTATCTAAGTATTTAGCGATTAAGCCGTCAGTGCTAACACGGTACCAGGCAGTACAAGGAATACCGCAATAAGGTAACCAGCCACTACAGATTTGTTCTTCACAGCCATGTCAGAAATAATATCAGCGGCTTTTACTGGTAGTTCACGTAGGAACGGAATACCAAAGATGAATACCGTTGCCATGATGTTGAACACCAAGTGTACTAGAGCAATCTGCAGTGCAAATACTGCGAACTCACCAGATACTGCTGTCGCTGCTAATAGAGCGGTAATACACGTACCGATGTTTGCACCCAGAGTGAATGGGTAAACGTCACGTACTTTAAGGACACCTGAACCTACTAGTGGAACCATCAAGCTTGTTGTCGTAGAAGATGACTGAACAAGGATAGTAACGATAGAGCCAGAAGCGATACCGTGGATAGGACCACGACCAATTGCATTCTTTAGAATCTCACGAGCACGACCCACCATCAGGCTCTTCATTAGCTTACCCATTACCGTGATAGCTACGAAGATAGTCGCGATACCTAGAACGATAAGCATGATACCGCCAACGGTGTCGCCAAATGTCGATAGTGGCTCTTTAATCGCACTGACTACTGGTTTAGTGATTGGCTTGATGAAGTTAAGACCACCCATGCTCATATCACCTGTTGCTAGCATCGGTGATACTAACCAGTGAGAAATCTTCTCTAGAATACCAAACGCCATCTCTAGTGGTAGGAAAATAGCAACGGCTAATAGGTTAAAGAAGTCGTGAATCGTCGCACTTGCGAATGCACGTTTGAACTCATCTTTACAACGAACATGACCAAGACTAACTAGCGTATTGGTTACTGTCGTACCAATGTTCGCACCCATGATCATAGGGATTGCTAGCTCAACAGGTAAACCACCTGCCACAAGGCCAACGATAATTGAAGTAACTGTACTTGATGATTGAATAAGTGCTGTTGCCACTAAACCAATCATTAAGCCTGCAACTGGGTGTGAAGCAAATTCGAAAAGAACCTTTGCTTGCTCGCCTGTTGCCCATTTGAAGCCTGTACCAACCATTGAAACTGAAAGTAATAGTAGGTAAAGCATGAATGCCAAGTTAGCCCAGCGTAGCCAACGAGTTGTGCTCGAGATAGGCGCTGCTGCAGTAGTAGCTTGGTTCATAATGTTTTCTCCATTGGACCGTTTAAGTCTGTGTTTGGTCTGTTTGTTTAATCTGAGCGTGATGTTAGAGAACAAATATTTCAGTAATATTACATTTTGGTTTAGGTGAGACTTTTTTGTGATGATTTGCCCTTTAAATATTTGGCCTTGAAATGGTGGTGGTTTAACTTGTTGTTTTTGTGGTGTTTTATTCGTGTTTTTGATAGGTGATATAGATCTTAAAAGTTAGAGAAAAATTAAAAATAATTGCTGAAATATTACATTATGAAATCAGACACTTCGAAAAAATAAGTGGTAATAACTAGTTTGGTTAGGTTTTTCCGAGTTTGTTGAGCGAAGGTGTCATATTTGATATAAAAGGGTATCTACTCTTTTATTACGGCACATCTATGTCGCACCTCAACTATAACCACCTTTATTACTTCTGGATGGTTTGCAAGCAAGGCTCTGTTACTAAAGCAGCAGAAGCTCTATTCCTAACACCACAAACGGTAACAGGTCAGATAAAAGCGTTAGAAGAGCGTATGGATGGCAAGTTGACCAAGCGCAATGGTCGCAGTGTTGAGCCTACAGAGCTTGGACAGCTAGTCTTTAAATATTCCGACCGTATGTTTGGCCTGAGCTACGAGATGCTGGATATCGTGAATTATAGCCAGCACTCCAATATTCTGTTTGATGTTGGTGTTGCAGATGCGCTGTCTAAAAGGCTTGTCAGCAAGATACTGATGTCGACCATTCCCCCAGATAACAGTATTCATTTACGCTGCTTTGAATCGACCCATGAAATGCTACTTGAGCAACTGTCTCAACATAAGCTCGATATGATCTTGTCTGACTGTCCGGTGGATTCGAGTCAAAGTCCTGGCCTGTTTAGTAAGAAGTTAGGTGAGAGTGGAATGAGTTTTTTCAGTTCGGGTAAGGTTGAAGGTGTTAGCTTCCCGGCTGTATTAGAGCAAAGAAAGCTTTTGATCCCAGGAAGTCGAACCTCGATGGGGCGTAAAGTGCTGCAATGGTTTGATAGACAAGGACTTAAACCCGATATTTTGGGTGAGTTTGATGATGCGGCATTGATGAAGGCTTTTGCTCGTTATCACGATGACGCTATCTTCTTAGCGCCTACGCTTTATATGTCTGAAGTTGAAGAGGATTCATCACTGCAATTATTGGTTGGTATTGAAGAATTAAAAGAGGAGTACTACGTCATATTTGCTGAGAGGATGATCCAACATCCAGCAGTAAAAAATGTATGTGACGCAGATTTTAGCAAATTGTTCGAGTGAGGCGGTTTGTTAATGAATTGATATCGATTATCATAACGCCACCATATGCCGGAAATACTAATAGCCGTAGTTGGTGTAAAGGTTGTAGGGAGCCAAACTATGAACTTAAAAGAGATGGAGAAGAACTCAGCGCAAGCTGTGATTCTACTCAAAGCCATGGCCAACGAGCGTCGCTTACAGATTTTGTGCCTATTACATGGTACTGAGCTGTCAGTTGGGGAGTTGTGTGGCAAGTTGGAACTGAGTCAGTCTGCTTTATCTCAACATCTTGCTTGGTTGAGAAGAGATGGTTTGGTCGAAACTCGCAAAGAAGCTCAAACTGTGTATTACACATTGAGCAGTGAAGAAGTAAAAGCGATGATTAACCTACTGCATGGTATTTACTGCAAGTAGCTTATTGCTGGTGGGAGGGGGATTTCTTATCAGTGATAGAATGACACAAGGAAGTGTCAGTATTTCATATCGAATGTTACTGCCTATCTATTTACCTACCTATTTATCTATTTTCTTGTCTGTTTTTTATATGCTTAGTTGTCTATCGGTCAGCGGTATATCTTGTAGTCAGCGATAGGCCTTTAGTAAGCGATATGCCTTTTAGTAAGCAAATACGTGTCAGTTAGCCAAATGCCTTTTAGTAAGTAAGTATCTGTCGGTAAACCACGTGCTTTTAAGTCAGCTAAATAATGTTCAGCAAGAAAAGTCGCTGTGTTACTCAAAATTTAGATATAAAAAAACCGGCCGAGGCCGGTTTTTTTCGTTTTGCGTTGTAATCAAATTTCTATTAAAGAGCTTTGATTGCAGCAGCGAAACGAGACTTATGACGTGCAGCTTTATTCTTATGAATAAGGCCTTTAGTCGCCATGCGGTCTAGAAGAGGTGTAACTTCTACAAGAGCAGCAGTTGCAGCTTCTTTATTGCCAGCTTCAATAGCTGCAATAGTTTTTTTCATGTAAGTGCGCATCATAGAACGACGGCTAGCATTGTGCTGGCGACGTTTCTCAGCTTGGATAGCGCGCTTCTTAGCAGATTTACTGTTTGCCAAGGTCTAACTCCCAAAAACTTAGTTCGGTGACAATTTAAGGGCGAGGACTATCCCTCATAGGCGCTTAATTGTCAAATGATTTGTGCAAAAACCAATCTCAGCCAAAACAAATTTTGGTATGGAAAGGTCATCGCGGTTAAGATGGCGGGGATTCTAACAGCATTTTTAGACCAATGCTAATAATTATGCTTCTAAGGACAGGATAGTATTTATCCTTGCTTGAAAGTAATCAACCAGTGTCAGAGGTTTCTGTGAGTAAACGACTATTAAAGTCAGGCCTGATTGTCAGTGCAATGACTTTTGTTTCCCGTGTGTTGGGGCTAGTACGTGATGTAGTAGTAGCAAATTTGATGGGAGCAGGAGCGAGTGCCGACGTATTTTTCTTCGCTAATAAAATTCCTAATTTCTTACGTCGACTTTTTGCAGAAGGTGCGTTTTCTCAAGCGTTTGTTCCTGTATTAACAGAATATCACGCCGCAGGTGATAAAGATAAGACACGAGATTTAATTGCTAAAGTGTCGGGTACGCTCGGGGTTTTAGTGTCTATAGTGACTGTTATCGGAGTCTTGGGCTCGGGTGTGATCACTGCGATGTTTGGTGCAGGTTGGTTTATCGATTGGTTGAATGATGGCCCAGCAGCCCCTAAATTTGAGCTGGCGAGCTTTATGCTCAAGATTACCTTTCCTTATTTATGGTTTATTACCTTTGTCGCCTTATCTGGTGCAATCCTCAATACCATGGGTAAATTTGCGGTTTCGTCATTTACACCTGTTTTCTTGAACGTAATGATCATTGCTTGTGCTTGGTTTCTTGCTCCTAATTTAGAACAGCCTGAAATTGGCTTGGCAATCGGTGTGTTTCTTGGTGGCTTAGTCCAATTTCTTTTCCAAATGCCTTTCTTGATAAAAGCGGGTGTTCTGGTTAAGCCGAAGTGGGGCTGGAGAGATCCGGGCGTTGTAAAGATCCGTACGCTAATGATCCCAGCTCTGTTCGGTGTATCTGTCAGCCAAATTAACTTATTGTTTGATACCTTTATTGCTAGCTTCCTAGCGACCGGTTCGATCAGTTGGTTGTATTATTCAGACCGACTGCTTGAATTCCCACTAGGTCTATTCGGTATTGCGATTGCGACTGTCATTCTTCCTGCTTTGTCTCGTAAACACGTTGAAGCTCAAGGTGAAGGGTTTGCGCACACCATGGACTGGGGGGTGCGTATGGTGTTGCTGCTTGGCATTCCTGCAATGTTAGGCCTAATAGTTTTAGCTAAGCCGATGTTGATGGTGCTCTTCATGCGTGGTGAGTTTTCGCCGCATGATGTACAGCAGGCATCAATGTCATTGGTTGCTTACGCATCGGGTTTGCTTAACTTCATGCTGATTAAAGTGTTAGCTCCGGGCTATTACTCTCGCCAAGATACTAAAACCCCAGTGAAGTACGGCATTATCGCCATGGTCACCAACATGGTGTTCAACGCGATTTTTGCGTATTTCTATGGTTATGTTGGCTTGGCGATAGCGACGGCATTGTCTGCCTTTGTGAATATGGCCTTGTTGTATCGTGGATTGCATCTTGCAGGTGTGTATCAATTATCTAAGACAACCTTGTTGTTCAGTGCCAAATTGATTATCTCTGGCGTAGTGATGGTCGCGGCGATTTTATGGCAGTTGGATAATATGCAACATTGGCTTGAATGGAGCTTTAGCCAGAGAGCGCTGACATTAACAGGCTTGATTGGACTTGGTGGCTTTGTTTATATTGTTTCGGTACTGATTTTAGGTATCCGAGTAAAACATTTAAAAGCAGCGACAGATTAATACTGATTAGTATATAATCCGTCGGTTTCACACAATAAATGATGCAAATAACAGGTTTTAGCTGATCATAATGGAACTGATCCGAGGTATACACAATATTAAAGCGCAGCATCATGGCTGTGTATTAACCATAGGTAACTTCGATGGTGTTCATTTAGGACATCAAGAGGTTCTGAGTCAGGTTTCTAAACAAGCTGCAGCATTAGGGCTCCCTTCTGTTGTCATGACGTTTGAACCACAGCCTATGGAGCTGTTTGCCCGAGGTAAAGCGCCAGCACGTTTAACTCGCTTACGAGATAAATATGTGCAATTGAGTAAGCTAGATATCAGTCGGTTGTTGTGTGTGAATTTCAATCAGTATTTTGCAAGCTTATCCGCAGAAGCATTCATTAAGGATCTTTTGGTTGATAAGCTTGGTGTGAAATTCTTGGTGGTTGGTGACGATTTTTGCTTTGGCAAAGGTCGAACAGGTAATTTCGCGATGCTTAAAGAAGCGGGCGAAAAATATGGTTTTGAGGTGGTAAGCACCCAAAGCTATTGCTTAAATCAACTACGAGTAAGCAGCACTGAGATACGGAATGCACTAGCGGTCGATGATTTGGCTGCAAGTGCTACCATGTTAGGGCGTGACTACAGTATTAGTGGTCGTGTGTCTCATGGTCGAAAACTAGGGAGAACTATCGGTTTCCCTACCGCTAACATTCCATTAAAACGTTGTGTTTCTCCTGTATCGGGAGTGTATGTTGTTGAAGCATTGGATATCGACGGTGTTCCTGTCGGTGGCGTTGCTAATATTGGACAACGACCAACGGTTAATGGTGTAAGGCAGCAATTAGAAGTGCACTTTTTTGACTTTAAAGCCAATTTATATGGTAAACAGTTAGAAGTACGACTTTTGCACAAACTGCGCGACGAGATAAAATTTGAATCGTTCGACGCACTAAAGAATCAAATAGAATTGGATGCTGAAGCCGCAAGGGTGTGGCTGCTTCAGCTAAAGAATTAGTCGGATGATTCCACCGATTAACATAATGTCTAACTTCGCCCAATATAACGGAATTAAGAATCGATGAGTGATTATAAAGATACCCTGAACTTACCAGAAACAGGGTTCCCAATGCGCGGCAATCTGGCAAATCGTGAACCAGAAATGCTGAAGCGTTGGTACAAAGAAGATCTTTACGGCGAAATCCGTAAGGCAAAGAAAGGTAAAAAATCTTTCGTGCTGCATGACGGCCCTCCATACGCGAACGGCGACATTCACATTGGCCACGCGCTGAATAAGATTCTTAAAGACATTATTATCAAATCTAAGACCCTTTCTGGTTTTGATGCACCGTACATCCCAGGTTGGGACTGTCACGGTCTTCCAATCGAGTTGATGGTTGAGAAGAAGAAAGGTAAGCCAGGTCAGAAGATTTCGGCTGCTGAATTCCGCGAAGAGTGTCGTAAGTACGCTGCGGGCCAAGTTGAAGGTCAGAAAGAGAGCTTCAAACGTCTTGGTATCATGGGCGAGTGGGATAAACCTTACCGCACTATGGATTTCGGCACTGAAGCGAACATCATTCGTTCTCTAGGCAAAATCGCAGACAAAGGTCACCTTCTTAAAGGTTTCAAACCAGTTCACTGGTGTACTGACTGTGGTTCTGCTTTGGCTGAAGCTGAAGTTGAATATAAAGATAAAGTTTCTCCATCTATCGATGTGAAATTTACAGCAGCTGACGAAGCGGCGCTTCTAGAGAAATTTACTCTAGCGGAAGGTCACGCGGGTCAGGGCGAAATCTCTATCGTTATCTGGACGACAACACCGTGGACTCTGCCTGCTAACCGCGCAGTATGTTTACGTGATGATCTTGAATACGTACTTATCCAAGTTGAAGCGAATGGCGAACAGCCAGCTCAACGTATCGTTGTTGCTTCTGAACTAGCAAAAGACGTAATGGATCGTACAGGTATCGAGCACTTCCATAACCTTGGTTTTGCGACTGGTGCTGATCTTGAGCTTTCTCAGTTCAACCACCCGTTCTACGATTTTACTGTTCCTGCTGTTCTTGGCGACCACGTTACAACGGATTCAGGTACTGGTGTGGTTCACACTGCGCCTGGTCATGGTCAAGAGGATTTCGTGGTTGGTAAGAAGTACGACCTAGAAATCGCTAACCCAGTAGGCTCAAACGGCGTTTACCTGCCAGATACTGAGCTATTTGCTGGTCAGCATGTATTCAAAGCGAACGATTCTGTTTTAGAAGTTCTAAAAGAGAAAGGTGCACTACTGCATCACCACGCTTACGAGCACAGCTACCCACACTGTTGGAGACATAAAACTCCAATCATCTTCCGTGCAACACCGCAGTGGTTCATCTCTATGGATCAAGCTGGCCTACGTGCAAAAGCACTAGAGTCAACGAAGAGTGTTGAATGGATGCCAGAATGGGGTCAAAGCCGTATCGAAGGTATGATCGAAGGTCGCCCTGAGTGGTGTATCTCTCGTCAACGTACTTGGGGTGTGCCAATTGCTCTGTTCGTTCATAAAGAAACATCAGAACTTCACCCAGATAGCCCAGCTCTTATTGAAAAAGTAGCGAAGCTTGTGGAAGAAAAAGGCATTCAAGCTTGGTGGGATGTCGATGCTGCTGAACTGATGGGTGCTGAAGACGCTGACAAGTACGAGAAAGTACTTGATACGTTAGACGTATGGTTCGACTCAGGTGTAACGCACTTCTCTGTTGTGGATTCTCGTGAAGAGTACAACTTCCCGAATGAAGAAAGAACGCACAGTGCTGATCTGTACCTTGAAGGTTCTGACCAACACCGTGGCTGGTTCCAGTCATCTTTGATTTCATCTATCGCGATGAAAGACGAAGCACCATACAAGCAAGTGCTAACGCACGGTTTCGTGGTTGATGGTAACGGCCGTAAGATGTCTAAATCTATCGGTAACGTTGTTGCTCCTAAAGATGTAACCAACAAGCTAGGCGCAGATATCCTACGTCTATGGGTTGCTTCTACGGATTACACTAACGAAGTTGCGGTTTCTGACGAGATCCTTAAGCGTTCTGCTGATGCTTACCGTCGTATTCGTAACACGGCTCGTTTCTTCCTAGCGAACTTGAACGGTTTCAACCCTGAAACTGACCTAGTGCCTGCTGAAGAAATGGTCGCACTTGATCGCTGGGCTGTTGGCCGTGCTCAAGCTGCACAAGAAGAGATCGTTAAAGCATACGGTGAGTACAACACTCACGGTGTGACTCAACGTCTAATGCAGTTCTGTTCTATCGAAATGGGTTCTTTCTACCTAGACGTAATTAAAGACCGTCAGTACACAGCGAAACAGGGCAGCCATGCTCAACGTAGCTGTCAAACGGCGCTTTACTACATCGTAGAAGCTCTAGTTCGTTGGATGGCGCCTATTATGTCGTTCACTGCAGATGAAATCTGGAACGAGATGCCTGGCGAACGCGACACGTTTGTATTCACAGGCGAGTGGTTCGAAGGCCTATTTGGTCTTGCTGACGACGAAGAGCTAAGTAACGAATTCTGGACTGAAATCCAGTCTGTTCGTGGCGCAGTGAACAAACTTCTTGAAGATGCTCGTAAAGAGAAAACGATCGGTGGTGCATTGCAGGCTGAAGTGACTCTATACGCTGACGACGCACTAGCTGCTAAAATCAACAAGCTAGAAGATGAGCTACGTTTCGTACTTATCACCTCTGCTGCTGTTGTTAAGCCGCTTAGCGACAAGTCTGATACAGCTCAAGCGACAGACGTTGCAGGTTTATACGTTGAAGTCGCAGCAACTGAAGCTGAGAAGTGTGACCGTTGCTGGCACCACACTCCAGATGTAGGCACAATCGAAGGTCACGAGAAAATTTGTGGTCGTTGTGTGTCGAACATTGACGGTGAAGGCGAAGTGCGTAAATACGCATAACGACTCAGAGAAAGACTGAACTTTTTGTAAAAATCATAGCCCCAGTATCAACTGGGGTTATTTTTAATTATAGGAAATGTGTTTAACCGAGTTGAGTGCTCATCATCCCTTAAACAGGAAGATTAAATGGGTACTGGCTTCGTAAATACTAGGAATAGAAATGAGTGAAGTTTCGTTAAAACAATCTGGTGTGCGTTGGTTATGGCTGGCTCTGTTGGTCTTCCTTGCCGATATTGGCATCAAACTGTTCGTCATGGACAATATGGGTTATGGCTGGGCAAACCGTATTGAGGTGTTGCCATTCTTTAACTTTTTGTATGTCCATAACTATGGTGCAGCATTTAGCTTTCTGAGCGATCAGAGTGGCTGGCAGCGTTGGTTATTTACGGGTATCGCCTTTGCGGTAACGGGCATGCTGACATACTGGATGAGCAAACTACCTGCGGCAGAGAAGTGGAATAACATTGCTTATGCGATCATCATTGGTGGTGCTGTTGGTAACGTATTTGACCGAGTAGTACACGGCTTTGTTGTCGATTACTTAGATTTCTACTGGGGTACTTACCATTGGCCTGCGTTTAACTTAGCGGATATGGGGATCTGTATCGGTGCTGCGATGATCATCCTAGATGGTTTCCGCAAGAAAGATGAAAGCAAATAGGCGACTCAGGTATTAATGAGTATTAACTAAATCGCTTTGAATTAGATTGCCCTAAAGTCAGTCTATGACTCACAGAATGGAATAGCCCTAAGCGCTGTCGGTTGATTCCGGCGGCGCTTTTTTTTATGCTTCAGTCAACAAGGAAGCAAAGCACAGCGCATCCTCAAATAATAAAGAAATCTAAGGAAAGTAACGTGGCAGCAATTAAAAATGATTCAGCAGTAACTCTACATTTTACGATTAAAATGAAGGATGGTTCAGTTGCCGATAGCACCGAAAATATGGGTAAGCCTGCGAAGTTCGTTATGGGTGATGGCAGCCTAAGTGAGAACTTTGAACAGTGCTTGATTGGTCTTGAAACGGGGACTGAAAAGTCTATCGAATTGAAGGCGCAAGACGCTTTTGGGATGCCAAATCCAGATCACATTCATCATATGGATCGTGCTAAATTTGTTGGCGATTCTGAAGTCGAAGTTGGCACTATTATGGCTTTCTCTGGTCCTGATGGTATGGAAATTCCAGGTATTATCACTGAGATCGCGGGTGATTCAGTGACGGTTGATTTTAATCATCCATTAGCAGGCCAAGACGTTACGTTTGACGTTAACATCTTAGCAGTGGACTAACTATTTTAGCGGTGGATTAACTATCTTAGCGTTAGAATAGCTATCTTAACGTTAGAATCGCTATATTGACGGTTGAATAACATCACCTTACAGCTGTGATGTAACCCAGAGCTTCACTGTCTAGGCGCTTCACTGTAGAATGCGATCTTCGCTGACAGCGAACTCTATAGAAACAACCTTAGTACCGCGGTAAATGATGAGCAATGAAATGAAAATAATGTTAGCTAACCCTCGTGGCTTTTGTGCCGGTGTCGATCGTGCGATCAGTATTGTTGAGCGTGCACTCGAAATGTACCAGCCACCGATCTATGTTCGTCATGAAGTGGTACACAACCGCTTTGTTGTTGAAGGGCTAAAGCAACGTGGTGCTATTTTTGTCGAAGAGTTAAGTGAAGTGCCAGACGATAACATCGTGATCTTCTCTGCTCACGGTGTTTCTCAAGCTGTTCGTAAAGAAGCAAAAGAGCGCGAACTCACCGTATTTGATGCAACGTGTCCTTTGGTAACCAAAGTTCATATGGAAGTTGCTCGTGCGAGCCGCAAACATATGGAAGTGGTACTGATTGGTCACGCGGGTCACCCTGAGGTTGAAGGCACCATGGGTCAGTACGCTAGCCAAACTGGTGGTATGTACTTGGTTGAAAGACCAGAGGATGTACAGAACCTAGTGGTGAATGATCCAAGTAACCTGCATTATGTTAGCCAAACCACTTTGTCAGTTGATGAAACGGCGGATGTGATTGAAGAGCTACGTCGAGTGTTCCCTGAGATCCAAGGCCCACGTAAAGACGACATCTGCTACGCGACTCAAAACCGTCAGGATGCTATCCGTGAGATGGCCGGTGATGTTGATGTCGTGATAGTTGTTGGTTCTAAGAACTCATCGAACTCAACACGTTTGAAAGAGCTAGCTGAAAAGCTAGGCACGCCAGGTTATCTAACAGACTGCCCTGAAGACATTCAAACTGAATGGGTTGAAGGGAAAAAGAAAATCGGTGTAACAGCCGGTGCTTCTGCTCCTGAAGAGTTGGTAAACCAAATCTTAGATCGTATTCGTGAGCTGGGTGCTACCGAGGTTGAAGAGATTCAAGGTCGTGAAGAGAACATGTTCTTCGAAGTGCCGAAAGAGCTGCAGATTAAGCAAGTCGACTAATCGCTATTGATTGGCGACAAGATCGATTCGTAACTCTATCGATTCGTAACTCTATCGATTCGCAAACACTATTGATTTGTAAACAGTATCGATTTGTAAACAGTAGGAAGCCAACGTTGATGCGTTGGCTTTTTTGATCGTGCTTTGGAACAAGTCGTCGAATTTCTAACAGGTTACTGGAGACCGAGTAGCTCTTTCAGTGTCTTGAGGTAGCGACGACTGACAGGCACTTCAAAACCAGTCAGCGTGATGATCTCCGCTAATCCATTTTCCAACAGTTTGATCTCTTGGATCGATTTTATGTTGATCAAATACTGTCGATGACAACGGATCAAATCGGTTTTTTCTTCTAGGATCTTCAGGGTTAACTGTGAAGTCGCCGTTTGTGATGAGCTACGAACATGCACACCACTGATATCTGAATAAGCGCACTCGACCGTTTGGCTTGCCATGATCACAATGCGGTTGTGGCCGATACACGGGATCTGCTCTAAACGGCACGGAGCAATCGCTGAGATGTCTTGTTCCGGTGCTTTGTGGTTCTGCTTGATGACCTTATTCAGACGACAAACACTCTTGTTTAATCGACAAGGTTCGACCGGCTTGAGTAGGTAATCAAAGGCATTGTCTTCAAAGGCTTGAATCGCATATTGGTCGTAGGCAGTGACGAATACAACGTAAGGCATGGTGTCTGGATCAAGCATGCTTAACAGTTCGATTCCGGTAACCTGCGGCATTTGGATATCCAAATACACCACGTCAGGCTTGAGCAGATTGATCTGTTTAAGTCCTTCGATCGCGTTACTTGCTTGGCCGATGATTTCCACTTCTCCAGTCTCGGTTAGTAGTTCAATCAGTTCTTCGCGAGCAAAAAGCTCATCATCGACAACTAATGCCTTTAACATCCTACAATCTTCATCTTGCTTCTATCCCTGCTTGGTTCACGTTTTTCTTTGAAATGTCTGCTTCTAAATGTTTCAAATCGGAGCGAGTCGTCTCCGAAAATGCCCTTATTTCAGTATAGGTATGATAAAGCTCATTCGAGTGAATTGCTGTGGTTGAGATTCTATTTTTAGTGCTGAATCTTGTCCAAAGAAATTAGTGAGTCGTTTATCAACAATTTCCATGCCTAGTCCAACATGATCTTTCGATGGCTTTTGATAATTGCCCGCGTTGTCTTCAACGGTCAACTTAACCCCACCCTTGAAAGCCTCGCTATAGATCTTCACTTTGCCACCTTCCAGCATGTTAGAAATCCCATGTTTGATGGCATTTTCTACTAACGGTTGCAGGGTAAAGCTTGGCAGTTGCGACTCATACAGTTGCGGGTCGATATCCCATTCTACTTCTAATCGATCGGTAAAGCGTGCCTTCTCTATGGTTAGATACGCATTAACGTGTGCCAGTTCATCTTTGAGTTTTACCGTGTTGATGTTCTGCTTCAGGTTACTTCTAAAGAAGTGAGACAGATGTTGAATGAGCTCACGTGCTTTATCAGGGTCACGACGTGTAACGGCACTGATGGTGTTAAGTGCATTAAACAAGAAGTGTGGGTTCACCTGTGCATGCAGCAGTTTGATTTCCGCTTGTGTCAGCAGCGTTTGCTGCTGCTGATAGTTGCTAAATAGGATCTGGCTCGATAATAGCTGAGCGATACCTTCACCCATCGACATATTGATGGTTGAGAATAGTTTCAGCTTTGGCTCATACAGTTTGATGGTTCCGATGACTTCGTTTCCTGCTCTTAACGGGATAATTAGCGCGGAGCCTAGCTTACAATCTTGCGAAAGGGAGCATTGGTACGGATTCTCTTTGCCATCAAGGTAGATGATGTCGTTCTGTTCCATCGAAGTGAGCGTGCTCTGCGATGAAATCGGCGTGTTCGGAATATGGTGTTCGTCACCAATGCCGATGAACGCGAGGATTTTTTCTCGGTCGGTGATCGCCACCGCACCAACGTTGGTCTCTTCGTAAATGATCCGCACGATTTTTTGCGCATTATCCGAATTGAATCCTCCATGTAAAATACCCACTGAACGCTCGGCGATGGTTAATGCGCGGCGTGAGAAAGTTGCCGAATACTTCTCGAAGATGGTTTTCCGATCTTGGATGATGCTCATGAACAGCGCCGCACCGACCGAGTTAGCAATGATCATTGGCGCGGCAATATCAGAAACCAGAGCATAGGACTGCTCGAATGGTTTCGCGACCGCTAACAGAATTAGCATCTGAATAATCTCTGCAAACAGGGTTACCGAGAAAACCACCAATGGATTAAACAGCTGGCTGGCTTTGTTCTTTCTCACTAGGTAAACGTGTAATAGGCCGCCAATCAAGCCTTCTGCTGTGGTTGAAATCGCACAAGCTAGATCGGTAAATCCACCCAAAGAGTAACGATGGATACCGCCAGTAAAACCGACGGCAAAGCCAACGACAGGGCCGCCAAACAGACCACCCATTACCGCACCCATCGCGCGTGTATTGGCGATAGCGTCATTAATCTGCAGCCCAAAATAGGTGCCCATAATACAGAACAGGGAAAACAGAACGTAGCAGCTTATCTTATGACTTAAGCGTGAGGAGATGCTCAACAAAGGGAGAATCAGTGGAGTCTTGCTGAGCATGTAAGCAATCACTAAGTAGACACAGGTTTGTTGCAGCAGAGAGAGAATGAGTTCCATATTTTCACCTATTGAGACGCTGGTTAAGTGTAAAGCTCATTGCGTGGTAACGGTAGCTTTGCTTGTGTTTTCATTGGTTATATCGAGTTGCGATTGCTTGTCAGGCGGAGATACCAATATTGATGTACAAATGTATGTTGATGTACCAATGCTGAGATACAGTAAAGCCCATCACAGAGGACTAATGCCGATCGTTTAAGAAGACTTGAACGATCTTGCAGTTAGCAGATAATCCCCATCAACAACGTTGATGGGGATTTTTTATGCTTGAACAAGAATTAGCAATGGCACACGAGACCATTGAAGATGCCGACAATTATGAATCTGTCGTCGACGCCATTCAGATTGAGTGGATAGAACAAGCTCTTCTTGAAACCAATAAAGCGAGCATAAGACGACGTCGGCTTCCCGCTCAGCAAGCTGTCTGGTTAGTTATTTGGATGGGGCTGCAACGCAACATGTCTATCAAAGAGGTATGCAGTTCATTAGACATTGCGCTTCAGCCTAAACCTGAAGATAGCTGGTCTCGTGTTGCACCTAGTGTCCTAACTGATTCACGCCGACGTCTAGATGAGAGTCCATTAGCGGCTTTGTTTCACACAACGGTAAAGGCTTGGAATGGAGATATCCTTCAACAAGATAAAGACTTAGAGCTTAATGTTCTTGCTGTGGATGGAACTACATTTAGGTGCCAAGATTCCCCAGAGAACGCTGAAGAATTTGGGTTCATCTCTAAAAAATTGAAACCTTACCCTCAACTTCGTTTAGTCGCTTTGATGTCAACAGAAACTCGAATGATTATGGGGGCGGCTTTTGATGGCTGTCATGTCGGTGAAACGACCTTAGCTAAGCGTCTATTCAATGATATCCCCGCACATTCATTGACCTTATTTGATCGTTGTTATTTCTCGGCAGACCTTTTGTTGTCGTGGCAAGAGAGTGCGGAAAATGCTCACTGGTTAATGCCTGCAAAACGTAAGCTACGCTATGAAGTGTTGGAGAAATATGCGGAGAACGACATGCTCATCTCAATGCCCATCTCTCCTCAAGCTCAACGGCAGAATCCGAATTTACCCGCACGTTGGGAAGCCAGATTAGTCCTATATCAAGAGCCAAAAGGTGAGATAAAAGGTTTTATTACTTCACTTACAGACCCTAGTAGATACTCGCTAGAAAGCCTGCTGCGTATTTATTGGCAACGCTGGGAGATAGAAGAAGGTTATGGTGAAATTAAACAGACTCAACTGCAAAGTCACGTCACTTTACGAAGTCGTTTTTCTGCCGGTGTGAAGCAAGAGCTTTGGGGCGTATTACTTGCCTATAACTTAGTGCGATTAGAGATGGTTAAGATAGCTTCAGAAGCCGGGGTTCGAGCGACTAGGGTCAGTTTTACCGCCGCAATTAACCTTATTGATGCGCAATTACGTTGGTTAGCTTTAAGTCCAGACGGAACTCTACCTGTAAAACTGAAAAGGATGAGAGACAGTTTGAGTCACTTCATTCTTCCAGATAAAAGAAAGGACCGAACGTTTCCACGTTCAGTCCTCTTTGTCCCAGCCAAATATCCGTTCAGGTTCAAGCAATAATGCTTATCCGAACGGCATTAATCACAGAGGACGGGCTTTAGTCTTAATTTCCACGAATCACTGGGTGATTACGGGAGCAAGCGAAGTGTGTTTGGCTTGTTCTTTTGTCTCTCTATGAAGACGTGTCTCTTGTTATCAAGAGTCTGAAAGAACTAGGCGGTTTTGGTGACGCCTTTTGCTTCTTTTTCTTCTTCATCAGCAAGGTCGATATCGCCTTTGCCTTTTGAAATTTTGATAACGTAAGCCGCAATTCCGAATGCACTCACTACGCCGATGATGGTTGAAAGCTGCATTGGTAGACCGAAGCCCAGCTGGCTGTTGTTCAGGATGAATGTGATACATACAGATGTCATGAACACAGCTGGAACCGTTGTTACCCAGTGCAGTTTATTGTGACGAAGTAGGTAAGCCGAAGCTGTCCATAGCATCATGACTGCTGTTGATTGGTTAGCAAAACCGAAGTAGCGCCAGATGATGCCGAAGTCTACTTGAGTCAGGATGCCACCGATAACGAACAGTGGTAAAGCCATCAGTAGGCGGTTACGCAGTGTCTTCTGTTCCATGTTGAAGTATTCAGCAAGGATAAGACGGCTTGAACGGAACGCTGTATCACCAGAAGTGATAGGTAGGATAACCACGCCAAGGAAAGCAAGGATACCGCCAAATACACCCAGTAGGCCAAATGAAGCGCTGTATACCACGTTACCAGGGCCGCCGTTTGCAATCGCGTCAGACAAAGACTCAACTGAACCGAAGAATGACAGAGCAAGCGCACACCAGATTAGAGCGATGATGCCTTCACCAATCATTGCACCGTAGAATACGAAGCGACCATTTTTCTCGTTTTCCATGCAACGCGCCATTAGTGGAGACTGAGTTGCGTGGAAGCCAGAGATAGCACCACAAGCGATGGTAATAAATAGAGCAGGCCAAAGCGGTAGATCGTTAGGGTTCATGTTGGTGAACATGTCTTTCATCTCGAAGCCACCCATGATTTGGTGCTCGTCAGATAGACCAATCGCAGTGATTAGGCCAACAGACATAAAGATAAGCAGTGCACCGAACAGTGGGTAGAAGCGACCAATGATTTTATCGACAGGGACAATCGTTGCGATGATGTAGTAAGCAAAGATGATGACAACCATGGTGCTCGTCGACATTACGAAATCAGTTTGGTCGTTCACTAGGTTAGTGATCATGCCTGCTGGAGCAGAAACGAATACCACACCAACAAGAAGCAGTAGAACAATGGCAAAGATGTTCATAAAGTGTTTTGCGCCATTGCCTAGGTAACGTCCAGTGATAGTTGGAACCGAAGCACCACCATTGCGGATAGATAACATACCTGAGAAGTAGTCGTGTACGGCACCTGCGAAGATACAACCTAGCACGATCCAAAGCATTGCTGCTGGGCCGTAAAGGGCACCCATGATAGGGCCGAAGATTGGACCTACACCTGCAATGTTAAGCAGTTGAACTAGGTAAACCTTTGGCGTCGACATTGGAACGAAGTCCACGCCGTCTTGCTTGGTGTGAGCGGGTGTTTGACGCTTTTCATTGATACCGAAAATCTTCTCGATAAAGGCACCGTAAATAAAGTAGCCACCAATGAGTGCTGCAACACAGGTAAGAAACCACATCATAATTTGTTATCCCTGAATGTATTAATTAAGTCAGGGTGTATATTAAAGGAGTGTATGAGAAGAAACTTCCGCTATCAGAGTGAGTGGTCGAATAGCTAATTAAGTGGTGTTATAACTGATTGAGCGGTTTGTTCTCTTGCTTAAGAGGGCAACAACATACAATGAGTGGACATCAGTACGTGTTCAGCGGAGAATCGCCACAAAGGCAGCGCTTCGTCAGGAAGTGGTGAAGTAACAATATAAAGGATTGAAATGAAAAAAATAATAGCACTATTCGCCGTGGCATTTAGCCTTGCAGGATGCAGCGCCAATGTTCAAGATTTAGCGGCCGAAGGCAATTGGCAAGAGATTGGCTATCGTGACGGTATCAAAGGTAACACTCAACGTTCTTACCAAGAGATGACTAAGCTTGGAACGGTAGACCAATCAAGCTACAGCAAAGGATACTATCTAGGTGTTGCTGAATACTGCAATCCAAACCATGCTTATCAAATTGGCTTATCTGGCCAGGTTTATGAAGGCGTTTGTTCAGGTACGGAAGACGCTCAACGTTTCCGTATGGAATGGCAGCGTGGCTGGGATGAGTTTTCTAACGACTACTAAGCTCAAATTAGCGATTAGAAAATAAAAAGACCAGTGCCGCATGTGTACTGGTCTTTTTTTTTGTAGCGAGAGTAACGCTCACAACAGAATCTAGATTACTGATTATTCTCGACTGCTTTTCTCAAGAAGCCATTTTGTTGATCAAGTTGAGCCTTGGCCAGTTCTAAATCTAGCCCTGTTAGAATCATCAAAATAGATAGCTTCACATCATAATCGGTGGTTTTAAGTGTCGAAACTGCAAGGGCTTTGTCACACTCCGTTGCTTGGATTACGATACGAGCTGCGCGGGCAACCAATTTTTCATTGGTCGCTTTTACGTCGACCATCAAGTTCTGGTAGCTCTTACCAATACGAATCATGCTGGCAGTGGTCAGCATGTTGAGCACCAATTTTTGCGCAGTACCTGATTTGAGGCGTGTGGAACCGGTTAAGGCTTCTGGGCCAACCACTGGGCTTATCGCGATTTGAGCAATCTCAGCAATCGGAGATCCAGGATTACAAGACAGCGCAACCGTTACTGCTCCTATTTGATTAGCGTAGTTGAGTGCTCCAATTACGTAAGGTGTGCGGCCACTGGCTGCAATACCTACCACGACATCATTTTCTGAAAACTGAATTGCATTCAGATCTTCAATACCGAGAGTCAGCGAGTCTTCAGCGCCTTCTTTGGCTTTCAAAATAGCTTCGGGTCCGCCAGCAATGAGACCGATAACCATCTTGTCTGAAACGCCAAAAGTCGGTGGGCATTCTGAGGCATCTAACACACCTAATCGACCACTGGTACCTGCACCCATATAAATCAGTCGGCCACCGTTTTGAAAGGCATGAGCGATCTTATCAACCGCTTTCGCGATCTGTGGCAGTTCCGCTTCGATCGCTAAAGGCACTTGTTTATCTTGTTGGTTAATCTTTTCAACCACTTCGAGAGAGGTGAGCAGATCAATATCCATAGTGTCAGGGTTTCTCCCCTCCGAAACGAGGTGCGAGAGCGCTGATATGAGAGCGTCGTTACTCATAATGATCCTTAAATGATAATTCCAAAATGATGGTTCTAAAATTGTTTAGACAGCATCGCGAAGTCAGTATTGTTAATAAGTCAGCACGGCTATCAAGTTAATCGGCACGATATAGAACGCCTAGAGAGGCCACTCTGCTCGCGCCAGTCACTTCTGGTAAATTGCTTGGCAGTTGATGAACATGACGTTGAGCAAGCCATGCAAAGGCCATCGCTTCCATATAATCGGCATCAACGCCTTTACTGGTCGTTGAATCAACGTCCCAACTCGGAAGCAGTTCTGCCAACCTTTTCATCAACAATGGGTTTCTCGTCCCGCCACCACATACGTACAGCGCAGGTTGGTTACCCAAGCGATAAGCCTCTACTTCATTGGCTATCGTCAATGCGGTGTATTCACAAAGTGTGTGCTGAACATCTTCCGCTGCAAGGTCTTTAAATTCTGTAAGTTGTTGTTCTAGCCACGGTAGATTAAACAGCTCTCTACCAGTGCTTTTCGGTGGCAGTTGAGATAGATAAGATTCATTTAGAAGCTGTTCGAGTAAAGCTTGATTTAGTTGGCCTTTTAGAGCGAATTGCGCATCACGGTCAAACTTCTCACTCGTGTGTTTATCTACCCAAGCGTCCATCAACATATTGCCGGGGCCTGTATCATAACCAAGCGTAGGCTGATTCGGGCGCAGTACTGAAATATTCGAGATACCACCAATATTCAACACCACAACCGAGCTGTCTTTCGGGTGAAAAATAGTGTGGTGGAAAGCCGGTACTAACGGTGCACCTTGCCCGCCAAGCGCCATGTCTTTACGTCGGAAATCAGCGACTGTTTGAATCTGTGTTTTAGCGGCAATGATATTGGCATCACCCAACTGCATGGTAAATGGTGAATCACCCGTTGGTTGGTGGAATACCGTTTGGCCATGATTACCTATCGCAGTCACAGAGGATGCAGGTGTACCTGATTTGTCGAGAAGTTGCAGAACCGCATCAGCAAATAGATGACCAAGCTGGTGGTCGAGTTCACCAATGGCAATTAGATCCGTTTTCTGACCAATACAAACTTCAAGCAGACGGGCTTTTAGATCATCTGGCATAGGGAACTCATCATGAGCGAGTAATGTGATACCAGTGTCTTCTATCGAAACTAAGGCCGTATCAACGCCGTCCATACTCGTTCCCGACATCACACCAATGTATAACTCTGACTTCATTACGAGTCTCCTAAGTTGAGCTGATTAATCTTCTGGTTAGCCAATACTTCTGCGCCATCCAGAGCGTTCCCTTGAACATGTAAACTACGACCTTGAATCGCTGGTGAGAGACGCTCACGATAGAACTGTCCTAAGCTACCCAAGAACATAATAGGTAGCGTGTTGTTACTAGAACAAGCCTGAGAGAGCTGCTCTATTTGAGTTGTACCTTGTTCTATAATCGCTTTTGCCGTTGAACATTGTGATTCAATGTCGACCATAGCTCTTGCAAATTGAGCATAGTCAGTCGCGTTCGCTTGGCTAATCCATTCTAATATTTGGCTACGTTCGCTACCGGTTTTCTTCATGACTAAATCGCGAGTCAGGGATGACCCCTGACTGTCGAACTCGGTGAGGGTCTGTTGAACCGCTCGAAAGCCAAGCCAAGCGCCACCGCCTTGGTCACCAATTGGAAATCCCCATCCGCCAAATTGCAGGGTCTCATGTAGGGAGTTCAATTGAATGGCAACTGCCCCCGTCCCTACGGCGATACAATTGACGCCTTGTCCGGCATTGGCGCCAAATACTGATGCTTCCGCATCGGTTGTGATGTACAGGTGAGGACAATGCGCTAAAGCGGACTTTAACTTGGACTTTAACTGCGTATTACCCGCTCCCGCAACACCCAACACAATATAACATTGTTTCGGTATTATCTGGTTTGTCGCTAGAATTTCATCAATATAATGAGTGAGTTGAGTCACCGCAGCTTCACCGTATAGGGTCAATGAAGTCGCCGGTAAAATGAACTCCTCAATCAGTGTTGATGTGGGCTCTATTTTCTTAAGCCTGACGGCGGTTTTTGTACCGCCGCCATCGACTGCCAAAGTGTGTGTAATCATCCACTAGACCGTTTGTAGCTTGTTGACTTCTTGAGTCTGTTTTTTACCTGCTAGACAGACAACCAACGAGACCAAGGTACCAATACATAATTGATAAGGGAAAGCCAATCGAACACCAACCCAGTCAGCGTTAATCACGCCCATCACGCTATCCCACACGTAAGCCTGCATCAGCAATGTCGTGAAGAAACCGGCGATAAGGGCTAGAGCAACCGAGGTTTCGTTGCCACGTTCAGTAAAGATTGCAGTGAAGTACACGCCCAGTAAACCAGTGTAAGCAAACACCATCACACTCAGTGCAAATGATAACAATGGCATGTCGGTGTATTGCTGCCAGTAGTAACACAAGATGCCCATGCTACCCAGAGCGACTGCTGCTACAGCCATACCAACGCGTCCAGCTTTCACGTAATGGAAGTCATCTTGCTCTCCTTCTCGTGCTTCTAACCAAGGCTTGTAAATATCTTGCACCGCAACCGAAGACATAGAGTTTAAGCCCGAGTTTAACGTTGAAAGCGCTGCTGCAACGACCCCAACAGTCACTAAGCCTCGAAGACCTGCTGGCATTTCATTTAGCACGTAGTACATGAAGATCGTTACGTTTTCGCCATTAAAGTTTTGCACGACTTCTTTGCCTTCCACACCCATTAGCTCAGGTTTTTGGTAGAAGACATACAAGAGTAGGCCAATAGACATGAATACGAGTACAACTGGAATCGAAAAAATGATTGAGTTGATCATCGCCTTTGAACCTTGTTTGGCATCTTTACACGTCAACACACGTTGAGTCATGTCTTGATCAAGACCAAATGCACCAATGTTCAACAGGACAAAACCAGTGATACATGCCCAGAAACTAAAGGTGCCAGCAGGGCTAAAGTCGAGAGTGAAATCGAGTAAGGTCAGCTTAGAAGATTGGCCTTCGCCAGGGTTTGCTAGTACTTGAGCTATTTGGCTGAAGTCGGCTGGAATTTGCCTCAGTAAATAGATGATTACAGCAATGGCTGCGCCGACATAAACCACAAGTTGAATTAGGTCACTCCAGATAACCGAACGAATGCCACCCATGTAAGTATAAGCAAGGCCGATGGCTACTAAAATGACAACCGAAGTCACCACGCTGCTAGGGTCAATATTGGTAAACAGAATCATCGAGACTGCAATCGCTGCCATGTAGAGGCGGGCACCTGAAGCGAACACTCGGCCGACTAAATACATCACGCCTGCACGCTGTTTGGTTTTCTCGCCAAAGCGCACTTTCAGTAGTTCATAAACGGTTGATACTTTGTTTTGGTAGAAGCGAGGGATAAGTACCAAGGCAACGAAGATGGCACCAATAATACCGCCAATGTTGGTTGCTAAGTAGGTTAAGTCACCACGGTAGCTAGATTCTGGCCCGCCTAAGAACGTCGCTGCAGATTGTGATGTCGCGAGCACCGAGATAGCCACGACCCACATTGGCATCGAATTACCACCTAAGAAATAGTCTTTAGTGCTCGTTATTTTTGTTCGGCTGAAGTGCCAACCTGTAAAAGCAATGATGGCGAAATATATCGCAAATACGGCCCAGTCCAGTGAGGTAAATAGTGAATTCATAGCAGCTCCGTAGCATGAATAGGGTAGAGGGTACTTATAATTATTTTTTCAGAATGTCAGTTTGAATAATGAGTTTCAAAATCTATTCCTTGGTGGAATAGTGACCAATGATTTTCTTTGACCATGCTCCCAGAAGGCTGTGTTAGCTATTCCATATGGGAGGATTCGAAGGAATAATTATTCCAATGAAAATACAAAACTCGTTATGATAACGAAGAACTGGTAGAGGTAAGGGGAAGGGCATTTAGTGAAAGGCATTGCGAAAGTAAAAGCGCTGTTACCCAAGTTGTCTCCATCTGATGCGCTGGTGGCGCGATATGTTCTTGATCACCCACAACAGTTGAAGCAACTATCTTCGCCCGAGTTGGCCAAAGCGGCCGGGGTGAGTCAGTCAACGATAGTGAAGTTTAGTCAGAAGCTTGGTTATAAAGGGTTTTCAGAAATGAAGGTCAAACTCTACCAAAGCGACATGACTTATCAGCCGGTATCTCAACGTGGCATACATGGCACGATCACGCGTAAAGATCCGCCCGACATAGTGATGGACAAACTTCTTGCAAGCAAAACACAATCGCTTGAGCGCACTGTGTTATTAAACGAAGGTGAGCAGCTAAACCATGCCGCAGATGTTTTGCATCTTGCGCGTAAGGTGCAGATCTCAGGCGTAGGTGCTTCATCTTTGGTGGCGAAAGACCTTGCTTATAAGCTGATGAAAATTGGTCATGCTGTCAATGCAGAGCAGGACGCCCATATTCAAATTGCCAATGCCGCTTCTCTTTCTGAAAGTGATGTGTTGATTGCGATTTCTTATTCTGGAAACACCAGAGAAGTGGTGAAGGTTGCTCAGCTAGCCAGATCGAAAAAGGCCAAGGTGATAGTGATTAGTCAGTTATCGCCTTCTGCTTTAGACAAATACGCTGATATTAAGTTGATATCAGCAGCCGACGAAAATCATATTCGCAGTTCATCTATCACAGCTCGTGATAGCCAACTTTTTATTACTGACTTGTTGTTCATTGCGTTAACTCAGCAGGAAGAGCAAGCAGACCAATTAATTGAACAAAGCAAATCTGCAGTAGCAGAATTTAAGCAATAGAAGGATATTGTATGGGACCGTTGTGGGTAGATGTTGCGGGCTATGAGCTAACAGCTGAAGACAGAGAAATTTTAGAGCATCCAACCGTTGGTGGTCTCATCTTATTTGCTAGAAACTACCACGATAGCAAACAGCTTTCGGCGTTAAACAAAGAGATCCGCAAGGTAGCGAAACGTCCTATTTTGATTGGTGTTGACCAAGAAGGTGGCCGAGTGCAGCGCTTCCGCGATGGATTTTCAATTATCCCTGCCGCTCAAGAATTCGCGACTAAGAATAATGGTGAGCAGTTAGCAGAACAAGCCGGTTGGTTGATGGCAGCGGAATTGATTGCCCATGATATCGATCTGAGCTTTGCGCCTGTATTAGATAAAGGTCACGACTGTAAAGCGATTGGTAGCCGAGCGTTTGGTGAAGATATTGATACCATCGTTCGCCACAGCAGTGCTTTTATTAAAGGCATGAAATCGGTTGGCATGGCGACAACAGGGAAGCACTTTCCTGGACATGGTGGCGTGATTGCTGACTCTCACTTAGAAACGCCTTACGATCCTAGAGACGACATATTTGAAACCGACATGGCCATCTTCAAGGCTCAAATTGAAGCTGGAATATTAGATGCGATGATGCCTGCGCACGTGGTTTTTTCGCACTATGATGATCAGCCAGCGAGTGGCTCTGAGTATTGGTTGCAGAAAGTATTGAAGCAACAGCTTGGATTTAAAGGCTTGGTGTTCTCTGATGACCTAACTATGGAAGGTGCTGCGATTATGGGTGGGCCAGCCGATAGAGCGAAGGCTGCTCTGAATGCGGGGTGTGACATGGTGTTGATGTGTAATAAGCGAGATGCACAAATTGAGGCTCTTGATCACTTAGCGATTCAAGAGGTGCCTTTAGCCAACTCATTGCTTAAAAAGCACAGCTTTGATTTATCGACGCTTCACTCGGATAGTCGATGGAAAAAGGCCTCAGAGCAAATTAAGCGAATGTTAAACGCTGGGTGATAAATAAACACTCTATAAGTTTGAAGAAGGCGATATGAGAAATATCGCCTTTTTTGTATGTGTGGGGCGCGGTTTAAACTGGTTTGTGTATCAGAGTGAATTAAAGAGAGTGTGTAAATTTTAATTTACAGTAAATGTTTTTCATTGTTTACACTTGCAATCGTTTTTGTAGCTGTTATTGTGTTTTTAAAGATTGCTAGCCCAAATGTAAATGTTGGGTGTAAAAATAAATATACAGGTTGAGTTATGCAGAAAAGTGAATTAAGCAATGTCAATATCATCGACGAACAGGTACTGATTACTCCAGAGGAGTTAAAAGCAAAACTGCCTTTGAGTGATAATGCTCGTCGTTTCATTCAAGAGTCTCGTGAAACTATAGCAAATATCATTCATAAGAAAGATCATCGCATGCTTGTAGTATGTGGCCCATGTTCTATCCATGATATTGAAGCTGCGAAAGAGTACGCGAAACGCTTAAAAGATTTATCTGAGCAGCTTAGCGACCAACTGTATATTGTAATGCGTGTTTACTTTGAGAAGCCTCGTACCACTGTTGGTTGGAAAGGCTTGATCAATGACCCACATCTAGATGGTACGTTCGATATTGAGCATGGTCTGCATGTTGGTCGTGAGCTTTTAGTTGAGTTAGCTGAGATGGAAATCCCACTAGCGACCGAAGCGCTAGACCCAATCAGCCCACAATACTTAGCAGATACATTCAGCTGGGCTGCGATTGGCGCACGTACTACTGAATCACAAACCCACCGTGAAATGGCGAGTGGCCTTTCAATGCCAATCGGCTTTAAGAATGGTACAGACGGCAATCTAGGTACTGCAATCAATGCAATGCAGGCGGCTTCTTCTAGCCACCGTTTCATGGGTATCAGCCGTGAGGGTCAAGTTGCACTATTAACGACGCAAGGTAACCCAAATGGTCACGTAATTTTACGTGGCGGTAAGCAGACGAACTACGATTCAGTATCTGTACACGAATGTGAGCAAGAGCTGGGTAAGTCTGGCTTAGAGGCGGCACTAATGGTTGACTGTAGCCATGCGAACTCTCGTAAAGATTTCCGTCGCCAACCGCTGGTGGCTGAAGATGTCATCCATCAGATTCGTGAAGGTAATAAGTCGATTATCGGCCTGATGATTGAGAGCCATATTAACGAAGGAAACCAATCTTCAGATATACCTCTCAATGAGATGAAATACGGTGTATCTATTACCGACGCGTGTATCAATTGGGATTCAACTGAGGCACTATTGAAACATGCACATACGGAATTAGTCCCGTTCTTAGAGAACCGCTTGAAAGGTTAGTCAGAGTTTAAATTTAAGTGCCTCATCTAATGGGGCATTTTCAGATCTGTTGCTAACGAACCTGCATCAGTGCAGGCTTATAGATTAGTACGGGCTTATAGATTAGTAAGGAATAAAATGGCCGTTGAACTGAACGAATTACGCGACCAAATCGATGCTGTCGATAAACAAATGTTGGATTTACTCGCTCAACGACTGGCTCTAGTAGAGAAAGTCGGAGAAGTAAAAAGTGAACATGGTTTACCTATTTATGTACCAGAGCGCGAAGCCGCGATGTTGGCATCTCGTCGTCAAGAAGCCGAGAAAATAGGGGTTCCGCCACAGTTAATCGAAGATATTTTGCGTCGTACTATGCGTGAGTCTTATGCCAGTGAGAAAGATTCTGGTTTTAAGTGCCTTAACCCAGAGTTGCGTTCAGTGGTTATCGTTGGTGGTAATGGCCAGCTTGGTGGTCTGTTTGGACGTATGTTCAAGCTTTCTGGTTACGAAGTTAAAATCCTTGGCAGCCAAGATTGGGATAGAGCCGACGAGATTTTAGATAATGCTGGCCTTGTAGTTGTAACGGTTCCAATTCACCTGACAGAAGGTGTGATTGCGAAGCTGGGTAATCTACCAAGCGATTGTATTCTTTGTGATTTGACGTCGATTAAATCAAAGCCTCTACAAGCAATGATGAACATGCACCAAGGCCCAGTGGTTGGGTTACACCCAATGTTTGGTCCTGATGTTCCAAGCCTTGCGAAACAAGTGATTGTTTACAGTGATGGGCGTGGCTCTGAAAGCTACCAATGGTTACTGAATCAATTTGGTATTTGGGGCGCGAGCCTTTGCCAGATGGATGCTGCTGAACACGACCATGGCATGACTCTGATTCAAGCACTACGCCACTTCACCTCTTTTGCTTACGGCTTGCACCTAAGTAAAGAGAACCCGAACATTGATCAGCTTCTGAAGCTAAGCTCGCCAATCTACCGACTTGAGATTGCGATGGTTGGTCGTCTGTTCGCTCAAGACCCGAACTTGTACGGTGATATCATTCTTTCTTCAGATGAGAACATTGAGATGATTCGACGTTTCCATAGTCGTTTCGGTGAAGCATTAGAAATTTTGGATGGGAAAGATAAAGCCAAATTCGTTGATAGCTTTAATCAAGTCAGTGATTGGTTTGGCGACTACTCGCAGCAGTTCTTGCAAGAGAGCCAAAATCTTTTAAAGCAAGCGCATGACTCGATTCATCGTGGCTAATTACGATTTGAAATCATAAAAAAGAGCGACCTGATGGTCGCTCTTTTTGTTTGTGCTGAACGCTATGAAAGCATTTGGCTTACAGTAGGCTAAAAGCAGTTAGATCATCATAGGCCAAACCAACTGGCCCTAATAATCAATAGCTAATAACCAACAGCTAATAACTAGTTAGTCGTGATAGGTTTTTTACTCTCTTCACTCGATACGGTGTCGATGGTCGAGCTAATGTAAGGCACATTCGTCAGGTTGATTTGCAAGCGAACCACATTATCAATCAGTTGAACCAGTGGACCCCACTTAACCTTTTTCTCTTTCTCGAACACGTAGTTGAAGTTCTCCGGTGTCCAATCCATCAAGTATTGAGGGTTCAGTGAACGACCAAGGAAGCGTACTTCATAATGCAAGTGTGGCCCGGTTGAGTTACCTGAGTTACCACAACTCGCAATCACATCACCTTTACTCACAAACTGACCGCTGCGAACTTTGAATTTTTGTAGGTGCGCGTAAGAACTCATGAAGCCGAACGAGTGACGCATAGTAATAAAGTTACCGAAGCCTTTTTTACTTGGGCGTACCGTTTCAATGACTCCATCTGCGGGCGCTACAATATCTTCACCACGCTTACACGTCAGGTCGATACCAGTGTGTACATGGCGTTTACCTGAAATAGGGTTAGTGCGGCTACCATAAGAAGAAGATATACGTTGATAAGCCATAGGACTGTCGTTTGGAATCAAGCGAAACATCGTGGCTCTTACTGCTGAATCTACCGCAGCCGCATCAATGCGATCTTCTAAAGAGACATCATCGGTAAGCAGTTCTTCATCAGCAAGACCCAGCACGGATTCAACATCGAATACACGCTTACCAAGCAGTTGAATGGTGCCTTCTTTTTCTGTCAGTGTTTGCGATAGCGAATGGTTGGTTTCTACCTGCTCAGCGTAAAGAAACTCGGTTTGCTCTTTTTCAACAATCAGCGTTTCAATCAACTGTTGTGCATCGCCTGCTTGCATCGCGAGCTCTTGTTTACCTTCGAAGTGCATGTATGCAGCTCCGCCAATTAACAGTGGCACTGAAAAAATGGCAGTGGTGCACATGAGCACGGCTTTTCGGCCGAAGTAAAACGTCTGTTCCCCTTGGTTAGAGGGAATAGTAATGGAAATTTTTTTAGACATGGTTCTGTATTAACTAAATGCTTCTAATAGAAAAAGGTAATGGAGATATTATTCCTTACCCAAATCGGTAAGGTGTTCAATCTCTCTGTAAAGCAGTTCATCGTCGCCGACATTAAGCTCAACAAGGCGCTTAAGGTGGCTAATACTATCAATATCTAAATGCTCTATGCGTAAACGCATTGAGGTATTGATGGTAGAGACTATCGTTGCTTCTAACTGAATATTGATATCACTGTTGGTGAGCTTAAAGCTGACTTGAACAGGAGCATCGTGGCTGAGTTGCTGCCATTTATCACACTGAATGAGTAAACCATGAAGAGATAAGTCTTGCACCGAGCCTGATACATTTACTTGTCCTTGTGAGATCTCAGTCGGGACTTGATAAATAACTCGTGAAAATTGACGTCTTTCAAGCATAGGTAATTTCTCTATATCAATAGGTAAATAGTAAGCCAGATATATCAAAGGCCGCTATTATCGCGGCCTTTGTTCAAAATACAAGCTAATTTACTTAGCAATACGCTTGTACTTGATACGGTGCGGTTCAGCCGCTTGTGCGCCCAGAGTCTTTTTCAGCCACTCTGTGTATTCAGTATAGTTACCTTCGTAGAAGTTAACTTGACCTTCATCACGGTAGTCTAAGATATGGGTCGCAATACGGTCAAGGAACCAACGGTCATGCGAGATAACCATTGCACAGCCAGGGAACTCAAGCAGCGCTTCTTCAAGTGCACGTAGAGTTTCGACATCAAGGTCATTGGTTGGTTCATCGAGTAGCAGTACGTTGCCGCCCGCTTTCAGCAGTTTCGCAAGGTGAACACGGTTACGTTCACCACCAGAAAGCTGACCGATGATTTTCTGTTGGTCGTTGCCTTTGAAGTTGAAACGAGAACAGTAAGCACGTGCAGGGATTTCGAAGTTGTTGATCTTAATGATATCAGCGCCTTCAGAGATCTCTTGGAATACTGTTTTGGTGTCGTCCATGCTGTCACGGAACTGATCAACAGAAGCAAGCTTAACCGTTTCGCCTAATTCAACTGAACCTGAATCTGGCTGTTCTGCGCCGCTTAGCATCTTGAATAGTGTTGATTTACCTGCACCGTTGGCACCTACGATACCCACAATAGCGCCTTTAGGCATGCTGAATGATAGGTCATCGATAAGAACGCGATCACCAAATGACTTCGTTAGGTTCTTAACTTCAAGTACCTTGTCACCTAAACGCTCACCTGGCGGGATGAACAGTTCGTTGGTTTCGTTACGCTTCTGGTATTGGCCAGTTGTGAGTTCTTCAAAACGAGCCATACGAGCTTTAGACTTCGCCTGACGGCCTTTAGGATTCTGACGAACCCACTCAAGTTCTTTCTCAATAGTCTTTTGACGTGCGCTTTCGCCTGATTTCTCTTGCTTCAGACGCTCATCTTTCTGCTCTAGCCAAGATGTGTAGTTACCTTCCCATGGAATACCTTCACCACGGTCAAGCTCAAGAATCCAACCAGCAGCGTTGTCTAGGAAGTAACGGTCGTGGGTAATTGCCACAACAGTACCGCTGTAATCAACAAGGAAGTGCTCAAGCCAAGCGACTGATTCTGCATCCAAGTGGTTAGTTGGTTCATCAAGAAGCAGCATGTCTGGCTTCTCTAGAAGTAGACGACAGATCGCAACACGACGACGTTCACCACCGGATAGGAGTTCGATTTTCGCATCCCACTCAGGAAGACGAAGTGCGTCAGCTGCGCGCTCTAGAGCTGTCTCTAGGTTGTGGCCGTCTTTCGCTTGGATCAGAGCTTCAAGCTCGCCTTGTTCTTTAGCAAGAGCGTCAAAATCTGCATCTGGTTCAGCGTAAGCTGCATATACTGCATCGATACGCTTAAGTGCGTCTGCAACATCAGAAACCGCTTCTTCTACGATTTCACGCACTGTTTTTGATTCGTCTAGTACAGGCTCTTGCGGTAGGTAACCGACTTTAAGACCTTGTTGTGCACGAGCTTCACCATCAATATCAGTATCAATACCAGCCATGATACGTAGTAGGGTAGATTTACCTGAACCATTTAGACCCAAAACACCGATTTTAGCGCCAGGAAAAAAGCTAAGAGAAATGTCTTTAAGAATTTGACGCTTAGGTGGAACAGTTTTGCTCACCCGAGACATGGTATATACGTATTCAGCCATTGCCGATCGATCCTAATTTATTGTTCAAAATTGTCGTCTATTTTATACCAATATCCCCAAAGATGTTACTCCTAGGGCAGAAAAGCCATTCTTGAACTAATCCTTACTTATTATTGTCACATTAGTTATTAAAACTATATTTAATATGCTTCTGAGGCGAAGTGTTAAATATTAATAATATTTACACTCAAACTCTTTACATTTGATGTGATGTCGGGCGTAAATAGACTTCACGTATTCATACACGCACTAAGGAAAGAGCGAATGTTTTTCCGCATTGGTAATACGAAAATTGCTGTGGCTGCATCGGCAATTTTGTCTTCATTTTCACTGGCTCCGATGGCTATGGCTAGCAATGCCTCCGAGCTTGAAATGCAGCGTGATGTTTATGACAGAGCGCAAGAGGTTTTAGACAACCGTGATCTAGAAGCTTACTCTGCGCTACGTAACAAAATTCAAACATATCCGTTAACGCCTTACACTGATTATCGCGCCTTCTTATTAGGCTTAGGTGATCGCACACCTGCTGAAGTGGATGCCTTTATTGAAGAGAATAAAGCCCTACCATTTTCGAACCGTATGCGTGCGCCTTATTTAGATTTATTGGCGGCTCAAAAACAGTGGAAGACGATCCTTGAGTTTCAAACCAAAGAGCCTGTTGGTGAAAAATATCAATGTATCTACTACCGTGCGAATTATGAGCAAGGAAACAAAGAGCTCGCCTTCAAAGGTGCGAAACAGCTTTGGTTGAGTGGCAGTGGTGTCGATGATAGCTGTGATCCGCTCTTCGAAAGTTGGGATGAAGCGGGTTTAAGAACGGATGAGCTGATATTACAGCGAATGCTATTGGCGTTTGATAAACGAAACGGCAAGTTAATGACCTATCTGATCAAGCAATTGGATCATGATGAGTCAATTGCTCAAGCTAAGCAGATGAAGGCGTTGTACAACAAGCCTGAAAATGTACTCGCGTTTGCTAAGAAGCACCCAGCGAATGAATTCTACCAAGCTCAAACCGAATTTGGTTTTAAGAAGCTCGCAAGGAAATCAGCAAGCAGCGCTCAAGAGGTTTTTGATGATGTTGTGAAAGCTCAAAAGTTTTCGAAAGAAAAATCCCAAGAGCTAGCGGATTACTTAACGTTCCGCTTGATCAATACCGACTCTGAAGAGTTGATGGCGTGGCGAGACAAAATGCTCGCGAGTTCATCAAAGCAAGTCTTGTTGGAAAGACGTGCTCGCTTAGCGATTCAGCATGCAGATTGGACAGGCTTGAAAGAGTGGATTGCGCGCTTAGATGATAAGCATCAGGCTTCGCTTCGCTGGCAGTATTGGCAAGGTAGAGCAGAGATAGCACTCGGTGATACTGCTAAGGGTAACAAACGACTGTCAGATATCTTGGGCCAGCGTAATTTCTACAGTGTGGCTGCGGCTAAGCAGTTAGGTAAGCCAGTTCAGTACCCAACATCGACACTCAAATACAACGCTGAAACAGTAAAGCCATTTGAGACTTCTTTGGTTCGAATCAGCGAGCTGATTGATCGAGATAAAATTGCGGCAGCGAAGAGTGAATGGCGTTGGTTGTTAACCAATGCTGATAAAGATCAGAAATCAATGCTCGCAGCTCATGCTGCGACGCAGCGTTGGAACCACTTTACAGTGACAGCGAGCATCTCTGCTAAGATGTGGGACAACATAGACCTACGCTTCCCTGTTGCTCATAAGTGGTGGTTTAACTTCTACGCCGAAAAGCACGATATAGACCCGATTACCTTAATGTCTTTAGCGAGACAAGAGAGTGCGATGGATTCAGAAGCTCGCTCTCCAGTTGGCGCGCGTGGCATCATGCAAATTATGCCAAAGACGGCGCAATATACGGCGAACAAACATAAGATTAAATATCAGGGCAGCGATGATCTTTATGATGTCGGCAAGAACATTGAGATTGGCAGCCACTATCTAGATGGCCTATTAGCTCAATATGATAACAACCGTATTTTTGCATTTGCTGCTTATAATGCAGGCCCGAGTCGTGTGAAACAATGGCGTTCACGCAGCGATGAAAAGCTCGATGCATTTGCTTTTATCGAAATGATTCCATTCAAAGAGACTCGTGGCTATGTTCAGAATATCTTGATGTTTGAGACCTACTATCGAGATATCTTGGGCGAGAAAGGGATGTTTTTAGCGCCCCATGAGGCCGAAACGAAATACTAGGGGTTCGGTACTTTCTCTGAAACTGAGTAATATTAAAGGCAGTGAGTGCGAACCAGTTCCACTTGCTGCCTTTTTACATTGGATCAAAGCAAGTGTTTCGGTATAAAGTGTTAAACGCTTTCAATCATTAAGCGGCTACTTCAAGCCAAAATTTAAAAGTAAGTGTAGAGATATGGCATCACAACCTGAATATGAGAATTGGCAACAACTAATGGATTTGGTAAAAACAGCGGCTGAGAAAGATCAGCATGAACTGTTGTTGACCATGATGATGACACCTGATGAGCGAGATGCTTTGGTCGCTCGAGTCAATATTCTTTGTGAACTCATGAAAGGGGACATGTCACAAAGACAGGTGAGCCAAATGTTAGGTGTGGGTGTGGCTACGATCACGCGAGGCTCTAATGAGCTAAAGGCTAAATCTGAGCAAGAGAAAGCGGCAATTGTAGAGCTGTTACTCAAGTAAGCATTTAAACAGTAAGCCTTAAGAACTTGATAAAAACGCTAACCATAGGTTAGCGTTTTTTTGTTTTTATCCCGCTTAATGTTATTACCTCTAGAGAGGCGAAATATCGTGTTTCTTAAACAAGACTAAGCAGGGAAGTGCTTAGGGTTAACAAATGGGATCAGCGCTAGGATTAAAGCCTGGCTATATACAGAACTGCGAGATAGTTGGTTATGTGTCAATAAGCTAATCGCACCGCCTTTTTGTTTTATGTTGTCGGTGCCGAAGACTTCATCCATCACATCACCTAGCTCATTCGCATGCTGGAGTTTATCAAGCACAACGGGTGGCAGCATCAAGCTTGCAGATCGAGATTCTCCGCGCTGACCGTTTGCTTCAACGACCATCCAAGCAAATGTAACCTTTCCTTCTATTCCAGACTCTAATCCAACATAAAAATCCGCATCAGGTTGAGCTTGAGTTGCGTTGTGAACGCGATTTACCGCACCTTGATAGGTCTCGTCGTTGCTCATCGGTTGATCGGAGACACCGCTAGGGACGCTGATGCCTTTGAAATCAAATTCAGTATCAGGAAAAGCAGATAAGAATGCACTTTTAACGGCGTTAATTTTAGCTGGGTTCAGCGATGCGATGATTACAGATTTCATGTGTTGGATTCTTTTTGTTATCGATTAAATTGAGTTGATGTTGTCGGTACCAATCACTCAGTTCTTCTAATGGCATAGGTTTACCGAAGTAATAGCCTTGCAGCATATCGCACTGTGCTTCTTGCAACCACTGATGCATGCTTTCAGTTTCGATGCCCTCGGCTGTGACCTTCTTACCCTGAGCATGACATAACCCGATAACCGGTTTCACTATGTTCTGATTATCGGTCTCAATTAAGGTGTCTAAAAAGGCTTTATCGAGCTTAATTTTTTGAGTTGGATACTGCACCAGTTGAGTGATGGAGGTGTAGCCAGATCCAAAGTCATCAATGGCTAATCGATATCCCATATCAGAGAGTTCGTTAAGCAGCGGAAAACCTTCAGAGTTTGAGTAAAAGGTTTCGGTAATTTCAAAATCAATCAAACTTGGCGGAATTCGATTTAAATCGGCGTGCTCTTTGATGAAGTCAGCAAGATCAGTCGTTTCAATCCCAGCAGAAGATAAGTTAATCGACAACTGAATTGCGTGATCAAACTGAGCCTGAAGTCGATGAAAAGAAGCAAATGCATTCTGAATGACCCACTGATCAACCTGATCGAATAATCCTGTTTGCTCGGCAATTGGAATGAATTCATCAGGTGGAACCAAGCCTAGTTGCTCCGAATTCCAACGTAATAACACCTCAACACCAATAACATGGGTTCCTGTTGAATCCATGTACGGCATATAAACGAGCCTAAATTCATCGTCAAAGTTCTTGTCTCTGAGTGCGCGTTCAATGTTTGCTTGGCGTTGAATCGCTTTGTCTAAATCTCGTGAATAGTCAGCAAATTGGTTTTTACCTGCGCGTTTGGCTTGGTACATCGCGGTATCAGCGTTCGACAGTAGCTTTTCGATGGAGTGGCCATCGTTGGGGTAGGTCGCAATACCAATACTGACCGTGATCGGAAAGCTCCCTGATTCTGTGATAAAGCCTTTTTGTAGTGGCGTCAGTAAGCTATCAGAGAATCTATGCGCGATATTCCCTTGGCGAGTAGGGGCGTTAATGTACACAACGAACTCGTCTCCAGAAAGTCGGGCTGGCATACAATGAGCGTCAAATTCTGTTTTATAGTGACTACAAATATCGGAAATACGCTGAGCAAAACTGACCAGAATGGAGTCGCCGATTTGATGCCCATATTTGTCGTTCACAAACTTGAAGTTATCTAGGTCAAAGTAGAGAACCCAGGTTTCGGTATTCGAGCTAGGCTTGGGTAATGATTGCTGAACGAAGGTTTGAAATTGATGCCTATTGGCTATTTGGGTTAATTGATCATTCTCGGCCAATAGTTTGGTCTGTTGGTAGGTGTTATCTAACTCTTGGTACATGTCATAAAAACGCTGTGATAGGCGGCCAAGCTCATCACGAGTGCCTAAACGTTCGATGTTCTTACGTTGTTTTTTCTCGACTTGCTGCAGTTGTCGGTCGAGTCGTGTTATTGGGGATATCACACTGCGAGACAAAAGCATGAGTAGCAGAGCAACCGTCACAAACGCGGATAGTGCAAAGGACAAACTCAGCTTATTCCAAATTGATTCGAGCTTGTTTTCCAATAGGAATGGCGCCGGGTCAACTGTGGCGTATAGTTCTGGTGCAAGCTTAACTGAGTGGGTGACATTATTTTCCAGAGAAACCGCTATAGATGTGAAGAATAAGCTGGTTTGGTAGTCGAACTCTATCTGTTTTCTCAGCGCATTAAATTTATCGAGAGAGACTGACACAACAACAAAGAACACATCGTCGGGGTGATTGTTTACGGTTGGGAAAATCGTTTTTTTGTCTACCTTCTCGTAGTGAACCAACATCCCTTCACCTTGAGAGTTTTGAATATAGTTGGTACTTGATGCTGCTAAGGTGTCTTGATAGTACTGATCCACAAAATCCAATATTTTGATGTCAATCTGAGTGCGTGAGTCGCTGTTATTATCAGCGTAATAACTCAATTTTCGCTGACTATTGAGAAGCGCTAACCCGGTATAGCTTTCATCGTCATCTTGCAAGAAGTGTATGGCTTCTCGAAGGTTACTAACCAGTTCAAGATCGCGAGATAGGTTTTGTTCAGTGAGAAAGTAACGCTTCACCATGTCACTTTGGGTCAAGGTGTAAGAGTAGCTATTTAGGAACGAGCGAGACTGTCGAAAGTATCCTGCCAACTTTTCCATGTTTAGCTGAAGTGCGTTGTCTTCGCGTTTGATAAAACTGCTTTTCTGCGTTGAATAAATAATATAGCTAGAAGCTGCGGTACTGATCAGTATCACAGGGGTTATCAGTAGTAAGATTTTAGTACTTAGCTTCATAGTTAATGACAACACTATTTATAATTTAAGCGCGTAAGTTTATGTTACTTAATACTTACTCGCTATTAATTACACGTAGTTCGATGATTTCCTGTGAAGGGGGTAAGGTTTTGTCTTTATTGATAAAAAAGCCACTAATGAGTTTTTTGTTAAGAAGGTGTTGAATGGTGTGGGTTAGAAGGCATGTACAGCCAGTGAAATAATCGAGTCATGTCTCAGGAATATGTAGTGTGAGTATTCCTGAGTACGAGTTATTCCACTAGCCGCAGGTTTTAGCATTTGGCCTACTGTAGGCCAAATGCTTATAGCAGATTTAAACTTATGCCAGCTTTAAACGTTTGTTCGTTAAAAACTTATGTTTGCCAAAAGCTTATGTTCACCAAAGCTTATATTCGCTGAAAACTTATGTTTGTTAAGAGCTTATGTTCGCTAAAAGTTTATGTTCGTTAAAAGCTATGACAACTTAACCTGCGTCGCTTTGATGTTCTCACTTGGATAACAACCCAACACTTTAAGATGACGAGTAATGGCAGTTAGTTCCGCTATCGCTTGCTGCATATTATCTGCATCCAAATGTGCTTCTAAATCAACGTAGAACATCTCTTCCCATGGGTTGCCCATGATAGGACGAGATTCCAGCTTAGTCATGTTGATCCCCAAGCGTTGGAGGATTAGTAGAGTTTCTACCAAAGAACCCGCCTCTTGAGAAGTCGACATGATCAGTGTCGTTTTGGCTGGGATTTGAGTTGATACTTCTACCGGTTTACGCGCCACAACGATGAAGCGAGTGTGGTTTTCAGTTTGGTTTGCAATGTTGCCTTGGATTGGCTGAAGCCCATAAAGCTTGCCGCTCGATGCATTGCCAATTGCTGCCACATCATCGCCCTCCAGATCTTTAACCTTCTTCATTGCATCAGCTGTACTTGCGCAAGACTCAAGGCTGACACCTTTAAGACGACTCAAAAACTCACTGCACTGTTGGTGAGGTTGTGGGTGTGAATAGAGGGTTTTGATGTCTTCTAAACGAATATCATTTTTCGCAACCAAGCAGTGTTCGATTGGTTGAGACAGTTCACCTACGATATAAAGCGTTGTGTGTTGCAGTAGGTCGTAGACCTCGTTGATTGAACCTGAGCTGGTGTTCTCAATCGGCAACACACCGTAATCTGCATGACCAGATTCCACCGTCGATGCCACTTCTTTGAAATGATTGCAGTTAAGCTCTATCAATTCCATATTCTTACGGCTGAAATATTCACGGCTAGCAAGATGAGAATATGATCCCTTAGAACCTAAGAATGCAACGCGAGCCAGAGGTTTACGGCTTTGCGGGTTCGCTAGGTTTTGTAAGTATGACTGCTGTAGTAAAACGGAATCTTCGATGATGGTGTGAAACAGTTTAGTAATGTACTGCGCATCAAGCTCATATTTATCTTTACCGTTGTTGATCAGCTTAACCAGAAGCTGCTGCTCACGAACGGCATCGCGTACAGGCTTTGATGTTTCTACCTTGCTTTTCGCAACTTCGATACTGAGTTTGCGACGTTCGGAAAGTAAACTCAGCAGTTCGTCATCTAAATCATTAAGACGAAGGCGGATATCATCCAGTGAAATTGAGCGGTCAGTCATAAATGTGTCCTTATAAAAAAGCCTCCCTAGTGTGGGAGGCTTCTTGTTCGTTTTTGACTTGTTTTTCTAAAACGACTCAGCCTCCGATTTACGGAAGAAAAAAGAAGTCAAAAATAAACAAAGATTGAGTGTGCATAAAAAGTGATTGTTTTATGAATGTTTAAACACAATAAGCAAGCGAGCTACGAGCGTCAAGCAAAAAAATAGCGCCCTGAGGCGCTATTTTTTAATCTGTTCTCTTTCCTTATTCTACTTCAGCTTCTAGCTCTTCGATTTCAGGCTTTTCAGCGCGGCGCGCTTCAGGTTTATGGCGTAGCTTGTTGAGTTGACGCTCTAGTTTTTGTTCTACTTCGTTGATAGCTACGTAGAGGTCGTCATGGATTGATGAAGCAACAAGTTGGCCTTTTGGTACGGTTAGAACCGCTTCAAATTTTTTCTTCTTGTTTGGTTCTTCACTAAAGCTCGCTTGGCAGCCAATGATGTCTACTTGCCATTTATCCAGCTTTTTAAATTTGCTTTCTATGTGATCACGGATTGCAGAGGTAATGTCGATGTTTTTACCAGTGATGTTCATTTTCATAGAAGTTTTCCTCTGTTGTATCCCTCATGGGTTAACTTCAGATTACGACTTTTAGGAATAAAGAATGTGATCTAGATCTTGTTTTGGTTGGGTGGGATAAGCATTAAAATCAAATGTGATCTCACGCAAGTCTTAGTATCTTTTTGGCGAAAAATGCTTGTTATCTCTATGAAAAACGATAACTTGGAGGCAAGGCTTCGCTAAAAATTAAACCAGTTTTTAGGGGCGTCTTACAGCTTATTGAAAGTGTTTGATTGAAATTTACTCAATAGTGTTTTGTGATGTAGATCTCGTGATATATATCGCTATATAAGCTTTCTCTGAATTTGATAAGCAAAAGCCGCATAAGTTTTCTTATGCGGCTTTTGTGTTTTTAATTTGCCTTAGTGCCTTAGTGCCTTAGTGCTTTAGCTCCCCTGGCTCTTAGGGTTGAAGACAAACTAATCGTTGGTTTTGAGTAGTCTGGCTGTCCCATTTTCTCGGATAGCATTGATAGCTTGTAACTGCTTATAGATTACAAAGTAACGGTTGATGTTGGCGACATAGGTCACCGGTTCTTTGCTCACGTATTTACGAGTGATGATTTCTACGTTTTTAAACCAGATGTTTGGGTTGTAACCTTTCTGCTTGGCAATGCGCCTCATCTTTCTGATCTTAGCAGGACCAGCGTTGTAAGAAGCCAAAGTGAAATAGATTTGGTTATCTGGCGTAATCGCAGGGTCGTCAAAATACCTGTCCTTAATGAAACGCATGTATTTCACGCCCGCATGGATGTTGTTATCCACCTTATGTATGTTTTTGATGTTGACGTTTTTGTCTTTGGCGGTACTTGGCAATACCTGCATCACACCAATAGCTCCACGGTGAGAAACCCGGCTTTGATCCAGTCCTGACTCTTGGAAACCTTGTGCAGACATCATCAAAGGGTCGAATTCGTATTGACTCGAATACTTTTCAAAAACATCTGACAGCTTAGCCACTCGGTCTATTTTATTTGGGTTGAGCGCTCTACCTAACCAGCGAGTGTTGTCGATGTATTTCTGATAGATAACATTTCCAAGTAGGGTACCTGTTCGTGCCGTCTTGACGTATTTGTTGATCTCTTTTTTTAGTTGAGGGCTGTTTTTTCTTAATGCCCACGCTATTTGGCCATTTTCACGTAAGGGTAAATCGTGATGGACCTGAATGTTTTCCATTACGTCAGTCCATAACTTTGCTTTATGGCTATCTAGGATTGTGCCTTGTATATAGCCTTGGTTGACCAACTCTATCAGCTCGTAGTCTTGTAATGACTCCTCAATAAAGTGGACATGCAGCGGTGGTAAGTCTAATTCATTCAGTTCTTTATTGACTCTTTGTACACTCTCGAAGTAACTCGAACTTGCACGGATCCAAACCTCTTTACCGCTCAGTTGCTTGATTTCGGTGATAGGGGCTGAATTCTTTCCTGTGATAATCAGTTCTTTTCCATCTTTAATCATTGGATCGGAAAAATCGATGATTCGTAATCGCTTGTCGGTGATCGTCAGGTTCGCGACAGCGACGTCTCCATAACCAGATTCTAATGAGGGAAGTAGATCATCTCGCTGCACTGGGATAATTTGAACATTAAGGTAGGGATGCTTCTTACGAAGGCTCTTCTCAAAGTGGTAGAGCATTTCAGCCACGATGCCTTTTGGTTTGCCATCCTCGATATAATAAAAACCAAGATCAGCAGACACGAGCACTCTAACCGTTCCTTTGGTTTTGAGCACATCTAAGTCACCCATGTAAGGCTCGTTGCTTAACGGGGACAGTTCTAATGCGTAGGATAATTGGCTAAATAGCGATATCCAGATAAATAATAACAACCTACTCACATCCACACTCCATGTTGATGTTTTGTTAAAAGTTATCTTTTGAAGATACCGTGTATTATGCGATTCATCAAGTTTACGAAATTAAGTTCAAAAAAAACGCGCTAATAAATTAGCGCGTTTTCGAATGAATATGACAACGTTGATTAAGGCAGTGGGTTTAACTCAATCAATTTTTCTGTTCTTGAAGCTGCGTCTTCTAAACCTAGTTGTTTATAAGCTTCTAACTGAATATCCAAAGACTTACGTGCAGCAATTGTGTCTGGGTAAGTCTTCTGCAGCTCTTGTGTTCGGTTTACAGCTGCAATCCAAGCTTCACGGCGTAGGTAGAAATCAGCGGTTGCTAAGTCATACTCTGCGAGGCGGTTCTTAAGTGCGAACATGCGTTTTTGCGCATCTTCCGCATAAGGGCTGCTAGGGAAGCGTTCCAGTAGTCGTTTGAAGTCAGCAAACGCGAGTTTCACTGGCTCTGGATCTCGGTCACTACGGTCGATATTAAAAATGTCGTGCATGAAGTTACGGTCTTGTGCCATGTGCGTTAGGCCGCGCATGTAAAGCACCCAGTCTTGTTTTTCATGAGTCGGGTTTAAGCGTAGGAATCGAGAAATGGTGGCAAGGCCTAACGCCAAGTCATCATTTTTGTAGTACGCGTAAATCAGATCTAGCTGTACTTGTTCCGAATAGGCGCCGAATGGGTAACGAGAGTCTAAGGCTTCTAGCTTTTCGATTGCAGAAAGCCAGCTACCGCTCTGTAGGGACTCTTGAGCGTCAGAGTAAAGAACCGATGGTGGTACATCCGGTACTATTTCTTCAGTACTTGAACAGCCAACTAAGAGTGATACGGCTAATAGACCCGATAAAGTAAGGTGTTTCATGTCAGGCGTCGATTCCTTGAATTAAATATTTCGTAAGCTTCCGTTACTTTCTAACCAGTAACAGATACAATGATGCAATTATTCTATTTTATCCATACTAATGGGTATTAGTCTCACGGTTTTTAAAAAAGTTCGATATGGCTCAGCAGATAACATTAACAGACACAGTAAAAAGCAGCCAGTTAGGTCAACGTTTAGACCAAGCTGTCGCTGAACTATTTACCGATTTTTCTCGCTCTCGTATTAAAGAGTGGCTTCTTGACGGCAAAATCCAAGTGGATGGCGAAGTTATCACTAAACCGCGCACCATAGTTTTGGGCGGTGAAGCGATCATCCTACAAGCGGAGCTTGCAGATGAAGAGCGCTGGGAAGCACAAGATATTCCGTTAAACATTGTCTATGAAGATGATGATTTATTGGTTATCAATAAGCCTCGCGATCTGGTTGTACACCCAGGTGCAGGTACGCCGGATGGAACCATACTAAATGCATTGCTTTTCCATTATCCTCAGATTGCAGAAGTACCTCGTGCGGGTATTGTGCACCGTCTTGATAAAGACACAACCGGTCTTATGGTTGTGGCTAAGACGGTTCCAGCTCAAACTCGCCTTGTACGTGCACTTGCTAAACGTCGTATCACTCGTGAATATGAAGCAATTGCTATTGGTAAAATGACCGCGGGTGGTGTGGTTGAGAAAGGCATTAGCCGTCATGCAACTAAACGTACTTTAATGGACGTGAATGAATTAGGTAAGCCTGCGGTAACTCACTACCGTGTTGCGGAGCACTTCCGCGAACATACTCGTATTCGTCTACGCCTAGAAACAGGTCGTACTCACCAAATCCGTGTTCATATGTCATACCTTCAGCACCCTCTGTTAGGTGATATTGCATACGGTGGTCGTGCACGTATTCCAAAAGGTGCATCTGAAGAGCTGACGACAATGATTCGTTCTTTTGATCGCCAAGCGCTGCATGCTGTAATGCTTAAATTTGTTCACCCTATTACTGGTGAAGAAGTTGAGTTCCACGCACCTGTTCCAAATGACATGGTTGTGATGGCAGAAGCATTACGTGTTGATGCTCGCGAAAATCACGAAGACGACATTTAATCATGTCAATGATCATCCCTGACTGGAACGCTCCTCAAAACGTGAAAGCATTTGCTTCGACTCGTTTCGATGGTTGTTCTACAGGTGCTTATCAAGGGTTAAACCTCGGTATGCACGTTGGGGATGATACTTCGCTTGTTGAAAGCAATCGAGAATGGCTAAAGCAACAATTTAAGATGCCCACGGCTCCAGTATGGCTAAATCAAACTCACTCAACGGATATCGTTACAGTTTTAGAACCGGTGACGAATGTTCTTGATGCTGATGGTGTATTTACCTCTGCAAAGGGTATTGTGTGTTCAGCGATGACGGCAGATTGCTTGCCAGTACTTCTTACCGATACCAAAGGCACTCAAGTCGCGGCTGTTCATGCGGGTTGGCGTGGTCTTGCTGGTGGCATTCTTGAAAATGCCGTCGCAAAGTTTTCAAATCTAGATTCAGATAATCAGATCATGGCTTGGCTTGGCCCTGCAATTGGCAAAGATGCATTTGAGGTTGGCAACGATGTGTTGGAAGCTTTTGTTCGTTTTGACCCTCAAGCTAAATTAGCATTTCAAGCCAAAGCTAAACCGGGCAAATGGCTGGCAAACATGTCTCAACTCGCGACTCAACGATTAATGAAAGTTGGCGTGACTTCAGTGACAGACTCGAATCTATGTACATACGCAGATTCAGATGCTTTCTATTCTTATCGCCGTGATGGTATTACTGGACGTCAGGCTACATTTATTTGGTTAGAGTAATCTCTGGCTAGCACAACCACTCATCCAGCTCATTTATATTTTCATATAAGCTCTATTCTTCACTCTTATCCCTTGAAAATCCGCGTTACCGTATCCATCTTCTAACCATAAGATAAACATATCTAAGAGTAGGAAGGTTGGCATGCGTCTCGATCGGTTCACTAGTAAATTCCAAATTGCGATATCTGATGCTCAGTCGCTCGCATTAGGTCGTGATCACCAATATATAGAACCTGTGCACCTAATGGTGTCTTTGCTTAATCAAGATGGCAGTGCGATTCGTCCATTGCTTACTATGCTGAACATTGATGTTGTTCAATTGCGTTCTAAATTGAGCGAAATATTAGACCGAGTGCCGAAAGTAAGTGGTATCGGTGGTGATGTTCAGCTTTCGAATGCCATGGGAACGTTGTTCAACCTATGTGACAAGGTCGCGCAAAAGCGCCAAGACAGTTACATATCTTCAGAAGTATTCCTACTCGCTGCAATTGAAGACAAAGGTCCTTTAGGGAACTTACTTAAAGAGTTAGGCCTTACTGAGCAAAAACTATCTCAAGCTATCGAGCAAGTTCGTGGCGGTCAAAAAGTCGATGATCCGAATGCCGAAGACAGACGCCAAGCATTAGAGAAGTTCACCATTGATCTGACTGAAAGAGCAGAGCAAGGCAAGCTAGATCCTGTGATTGGTCGAGACGATGAAATCCGTCGTACTATCCAAGTACTTCAACGCCGTACTAAGAATAACCCCGTTATTATTGGTGAGCCTGGTGTCGGAAAAACGGCAATCGTTGAAGGTTTGGCGCAGCGCATTATCAATAATGAAGTACCGGAAGGCTTGAGAGGGCGACGAGTTCTTTCATTAGACATGGGCTCTTTGATTGCAGGTGCTAAATATCGTGGTGAATTTGAAGAGCGCTTGAAATCGGTTCTCAACGAATTATCGAAAGAAGAGGGCAACATTATTCTCTTCATCGATGAAATTCACACCATGGTCGGAGCAGGTAAAGGCGAAGGCTCTATGGACGCCGGTAATATGCTGAAACCAGCATTGGCTCGTGGTGAGCTGCATTGTGTAGGCGCAACGACACTCGATGAACATCGTCAGTATATAGAGAAAGATCCTGCATTAGAGCGTCGATTCCAAAAAGTGATAGTTGATGAGCCAACCGTTGAAGACACAGTTGCGATTCTTCGTGGTTTGAAAGAGCGTTATGAACTTCACCATCATGTAGAAATTACTGACCCAGCTATCGTAGCGGCGGCAACGCTATCTCATCGATACGTTTCAGATCGTCAGTTACCAGATAAGGCGATTGATCTCATTGATGAAGCGGCTTCGAGCATTCGCATGCAGATCGATTCAAAACCTGAGTCGCTAGATAAGCTCGAGCGCAAAATCATTCAATTGAAGATCGAGCAGCAAGCTCTCACGAATGAAAATGATGAAGCCAGTGAAAAGCGCCTGCGCACGCTGCAAAGTGAACTTTCTGAGAAGGAGCGGGATTTTGCAGAACTTGAAGAAGTTTGGAACGCTGAAAAAGCGGCGCTTTCCGGGACTCAACATATCAAATCAGAGTTAGAACAAGCTCGTATGGATATGGACTTTGCACGACGTGCTGGCGATCTTAACCGAATGTCTGAATTGCAATATGGTCGAATCCCAGAGTTGGAGAAGCAGTTAGACCTCGCGACTCAAGCTGAAATGCAAGAAATGACCTTATTACGTAATAAGGTAACTGACGCTGAAATTGCAGATGTTCTTTCAAAGCAAACCGGCATTCCGGTTTCTAAAATGCTAGAGGCAGAAAAAGAGAAGCTTCTGAAAATGGAAGGTGTTCTGCATAAGCGGGTTATTGGGCAAGCCGAAGCGGTAGAGGTGGTATCGAATGCGATTCGTCGTAGTCGTGCTGGTTTATCCGATCCAAATAAGCCGATTGGTTCTTTCTTATTTCTTGGTCCAACGGGCGTAGGTAAAACCGAGCTGTGTAAAACATTGGCTAACTTCATGTTTGATAGTGACGATGCCATGGTTCGTATCGATATGTCTGAGTTTATGGAGAAACACTCAGTGGCTCGTTTGGTTGGTGCTCCTCCAGGTTACGTTGGGTATGAAGAAGGTGGTTACTTAACTGAAGCTGTTCGTCGAAAACCTTATTCTGTGATTCTGCTTGATGAGGTAGAGAAAGCGCACCCTGATGTTTTCAATATTCTATTGCAGGTTTTAGATGATGGACGATTAACCGATGGACAAGGTCGCACGGTTGATTTCAGAAATACTGTAGTGATCATGACATCTAATCTTGGCTCTTCGAGAATTCAAGAAAACTTCAATACGCTCGATTACCAAGGAATAAAGAATGAGGTGATGGAAGTGGTAGGTAAGCATTTCCGCCCTGAGTTTTTGAACCGTGTTGATGAAAGTGTCGTGTTCCATCCATTAGGTCAAGCTCACATCGAGTCAATAGCCTCTATTCAGCTTGAGCATTTGAAGAAACGAATGGAAGACAATGGCTATGAGCTTGAAGTTTCGGACAAAGCACTGAAGTTGATCTCTCAAGTCGGTTTTGATCCTGTCTATGGTGCGAGGCCTCTTAAAAGAGCAATTCAGCAGAGTGTTGAGAACCCATTAGCGAAAGCGATACTTGCAGGGAAAATCAATCCGGATAAGAAAGTGCAGCTATTAGTGAATAACGACCGAATTATTGCTCACCAATAATTAAGGTAAGAACGATAGGTACGATTAGTCGAAATTAAGACGTAATCGTACCTATTTTGAACGCTTTGTGTGAATAGTGTCCGAACGATCGCCTGCTGCGGTCTTTTTTCGTTTTTGGCCTTGTGCAAAGGGGGATTCTCTCTATAATGCGCCTCCGTTGCCAGGGATAACTAAGCGGTTTGAACTAAGTAACGAGACGACATTAAGCATTTAAGATGCTTTGAAAAATTAGCTGGAAAAAGTGTTTGACACTGGAACCCAATTCGCTAGAATGGCCGTCCACTTAGAGAGGCTCCTTACTAAAAGGAACGCTCAATAAGTAAAGCTCTTTAACAATTTAAACCTATCAATCTGTGTGGGCACTCGTTGATGAATATCAAAACGTTTTATCTTCCCTTTTAATTAAGAGAAGTAAAACAGATTCTTCGGAATCAACTTTGGTTTCAATGAACTGAGTGACCAATACGAATAACTACTTTCTCTTGTAGAAAGAAAGTATTTGGCACAGTCAATTCATTACCATTCTGTTGGAATGGTAATAGCTTTAAAATTACACTCTTTATTTATAAAGAATAGTTTTGAAGTCAGTATTCGTTGAGCCGACAAAATCTTAAATTGAAGAGTTTGATCATGGCTCAGATTGAACGCTGGCGGCAGGCCTAACACATGCAAGTCGAGCGGAAACGACATTATTGATTCTTCGGAGGATTTAATGGGCGTCGAGCGGCGGACGGGTGAGTAATGCCTAGGAAATTGCCTTGATGTGGGGGATAACCATTGGAAACGATGGCTAATACCGCATAATGCCTACGGGCCAAAGAGGGGGATCTTCGGACCTCTCGCGTCAAGATATGCCTAGGTGGGATTAGCTAGTTGGTGAGGTAATGGCTCACCAAGGCGACGATCCCTAGCTGGTCTGAGAGGATGATCAGCCACACTGGAACTGAGACACGGTCCAGACTCCTACGGGAGGCAGCAGTGGGGAATATTGCACAATGGGCGAAAGCCTGATGCAGCCATGCCGCGTGTATGAAGAAGGCCTTCGGGTTGTAAAGTACTTTCAGTTGTGAGGAAGGGGGTAACGTTAATAGCGTTATCTCTTGACGTTAGCAACAGAAGAAGCACCGGCTAACTCCGTGCCAGCAGCCGCGGTAATACGGAGGGTGCGAGCGTTAATCGGAATTACTGGGCGTAAAGCGCATGCAGGTGGTTCATTAAGTCAGATGTGAAAGCCCGGGGCTCAACCTCGGAACTGCATTTGAAACTGGTGAACTAGAGTGCTGTAGAGGGGGGTAGAATTTCAGGTGTAGCGGTGAAATGCGTAGAGATCTGAAGGAATACCAGTGGCGAAGGCGGCCCCCTGGACAGACACTGACACTCAGATGCGAAAGCGTGGGGAGCAAACAGGATTAGATACCCTGGTAGTCCACGCCGTAAACGATGTCTACTTGGAGGTTGTGGCCTTGAGCCGTGGCTTTCGGAGCTAACGCGTTAAGTAGACCGCCTGGGGAGTACGGTCGCAAGATTAAAACTCAAATGAATTGACGGGGGCCCGCACAAGCGGTGGAGCATGTGGTTTAATTCGATGCAACGCGAAGAACCTTACCTACTCTTGACATCCAGAGAAGCCAGCGGAGACGCAGGTGTGCCTTCGGGAGCTCTGAGACAGGTGCTGCATGGCTGTCGTCAGCTCGTGTTGTGAAATGTTGGGTTAAGTCCCGCAACGAGCGCAACCCTTATCCTTGTTTGCCAGCGAGTAATGTCGGGAACTCCAGGGAGACTGCCGGTGATAAACCGGAGGAAGGTGGGGACGACGTCAAGTCATCATGGCCCTTACGAGTAGGGCTACACACGTGCTACAATGGCGCATACAGAGGGCAGCAAGCTAGCGATAGTGAGCGAATCCCAAAAAGTGCGTCGTAGTCCGGATTGGAGTCTGCAACTCGACTCCATGAAGTCGGAATCGCTAGTAATCGTGAATCAGAATGTCACGGTGAATACGTTCCCGGGCCTTGTACACACCGCCCGTCACACCATGGGAGTGGGCTGCAAAAGAAGTGGGTAGTTTAACCTTTCGGGGAGGACGCTCACCACTTTGTGGTTCATGACTGGGGTGAAGTCGTAACAAGGTAGCCCTAGGGGAACCTGGGGCTGGATCACCTCCTTATACGAAGATAGTCACGATGAGTGTCCACACAGATTGATTAGGTTTAAAAAAGTTAAGAGTAAAGAATATTTTTCCAGATGGGGCTATAGCTCAGCTGGGAGAGCGCCTCGCTGGCAGCGAGGAGGTCTGCGGTTCGATCCCGCATAGCTCCACCATCTTTAAGTGTTCTTATTTCTTTAAATAGAAAATAGAATCTTTAAAAATGGTTCCCTTCTTTTAATAGAAGTTGAATCAAGCTCTTTAACAATTTGGAAAGCTGACTGATTGATTTACTTACGAGTAATTCAATCAAATTTAAAAGTTCTCAATGTTTATCTTTCATTAGATAGACACAACAAACACATTCAAGTGTCTTGTATTCGAATCAATGTTTACATTGATTCACAATTGAGTCCGGCAAACAGTTATCAAGAATTAACCCTTCTTGATGACAACCAAAAACCTTGGTTAGTTGCCATACGCTAAGACCCTTTCGGGTTGTATGGTTAAGTGACTAAGCGTACACGGTGGATGCCTTGGCAGTCAGAGGCGATGAAAGGCGTAATAACTTGCGATAAGCCCAGATTAGGTAGTAATAACCTTTTGAGTCTGGGATTCCTGAATGGGGAAACCCACTTGCATAAGCAAGTATCCTGTTGTGAATACATAGCAACAGGAGGCAAACCGGGGGAACTGAAACATCTAAGTACCCCGAGGAAGAGAAATCAACCGAGATTCCGAAAGTAGCGGCGAGCGAAATTGGATTAGCCCTTAAGCTTTTAATGATGCAGGTGAAGAGTCTGGAAAGTCTCGCAACAAAGGGTGATAGCCCCGTAACCGACACATCATAATCAGTGAAAACGAGTAGGGCGGGACACGTGATATCCTGTCTGAATATGGGGGGACCATCCTCCAAGGCTAAATACTACTGACTGACCGATAGTGAACCAGTACCGTGAGGGAAAGGCGAAAAGAACCCCTGTGAGGGGAGTGAAATAGAACCTGAAACCGTGTACGTACAAGCAGTAGGAGCACCTTCGTGGTGTGACTGCGTACCTTTTGTATAATGGGTCAGCGACTTAATTTTAGTAGCAAGGTTAACCGTTTAGGGGAGCCGTAGGGAAACCGAGTCTTAACTGGGCGTACAGTTGCTAGGATTAGACCCGAAACCAGGTGATCTAGCCATGGGCAGGTTGAAGGTTGAGTAACATCAACTGGAGGACCGAACCGACTAATGTTGAAAAATTAGCGGATGACTTGTGGCTAGGGGTGAAAGGCCAATCAAACCTGGAGATAGCTGGTTCTCCCCGAAAGCTATTTAGGTAGCGCCTCGGACGAATACTACTGGGGGTAGAGCACTGTTAAGGCTAGGGGGTCATCCCGACTTACCAACCCTTTGCAAACTCCGAATACCAGTAAGTACTATCCGGGAGACACACGGCGGGTGCTAACGTCCGTCGTGGAGAGGGAAACAACCCAGACCGCCAGCTAAGGTCCCAAAGTATAGCTAAGTGGGAAACGATGTGGGAAGGCTCAGACAGCCAGGATGTTGGCTTAGAAGCAGCCATCATTTAAAGAAAGCGTAATAGCTCACTGGTCGAGTCGGCCTGCGCGGAAGATGTAACGGGGCTAAGCTATACACCGAAGCTGCGGCTACGTACCTTAGGGTATGTGGGGTAGGGGAGCGTTCTGTAAGCCGTTGAAGGTGGTCTGTAAGGGCTGCTGGAGGTATCAGAAGTGCGAATGCTGACATGAGTAACGATAAAGGGAGTGAAAAACTCCCTCGCCGGAAGACCAAGGGTTCCTGTCCAACGTTAATCGGGGCAGGGTAAGTCGACTCCTAAGGCGAGGCCGAAAGGCGTAGTCGATGGGAAACGGGTTAATATTCCCGTACTTCTTACAATTGCGATGGGGGGACGGAGAAGGCTAGGTGGGCCTGGCGACGGTTGTCCAGGTTCAAGTACGTAGGCGGAAAGTTTAGGTAAATCCGGACTTTCATTAACGCTGAGATACGATGTCGAGCTACTACGGTAGTGAAGTCATTGATGCCATGCTTCCAGGAAAAGCCTCTAAGCTTCAGATTGTAAGGAATCGTACCCCAAACCGACACAGGTGGTCGGGTAGAGAATACCAAGGCGCTTGAGAGAACTCGGGTGAAGGAACTAGGCAAAATGGTACCGTAACTTCGGGAGAAGGTACGCTCTTATCAGTGAAGTCCCTTGCGGATGGAGCAGACGAGAGTCGCAGATACCAGGTGGCTGCAACTGTTTATTAAAAACACAGCACTGTGCAAAATCGTAAGATGACGTATACGGTGTGACGCCTGCCCGGTGCCGGAAGGTTAATTGATGGGGTTAGACTTCGGTCGAAGCTCTTGATCGAAGCCCCGGTAAACGGCGGCCGTAACTATAACGGTCCTAAGGTAGCGAAATTCCTTGTCGGGTAAGTTCCGACCTGCACGAATGGCGTAATGATGGCCACGCTGTCTCCACCCGAGACTCAGTGAAATTGAAATCGCTGTGAAGATGCAGTGTACCCGCGGCTAGACGGAAAGACCCCGTGAACCTTTACTACAGCTTGGCACTGAACATTGAACCTACATGTGTAGGATAGGTGGGAGACTATGAAATTGCGTCGCTAGATGTGATGGAGTCGTCCTTGAAATACCACCCTTGTAGTTTTGATGTTCTAACGTTGGTCCCTGAATCGGGATTACGGACAGTGCCTGGTGGGTAGTTTGACTGGGGCGGTCTCCTCCCAAAGAGTAACGGAGGAGCACGAAGGTGGGCTAAACACGGTTGGACATCGTGTGGTTAGTGCAATGGCATAAGCCCGCTTGACTGCGAGAATGACAATTCGAGCAGGTGCGAAAGCAGGTCATAGTGATCCGGTGGTTCTGAATGGAAGGGCCATCGCTCAACGGATAAAAGGTACTCCGGGGATAACAGGCTGATACCGCCCAAGAGTTCATATCGACGGCGGTGTTTGGCACCTCGATGTCGGCTCATCACATCCTGGGGCTGAAGTCGGTCCCAAGGGTATGGCTGTTCGCCATTTAAAGTGGTACGCGAGCTGGGTTTAGAACGTCGTGAGACAGTTCGGTCCCTATCTGCCGTGGGCGTTGGAAAATTGAAAGGGGCTGCTCCTAGTACGAGAGGACCGGAGTGGACGAACCTCTGGTGTTCGGGTTGTCATGCCAATGGCATTGCCCGGTAGCTAAGTTCGGAATCGATAACCGCTGAAAGCATCTAAGCGGGAAGCGAGCCTTGAGATGAGTTTTCCCTGGCACTATAAGTGTCCTAAAGGGTTGTCGTAGACTACGACGTTGATAGGCAGGGTGTGTAAGTGCTGCGAGGCATTGAGCTAACCTGTACTAATTGCCCGTGAGGCTTAACCATACAACACCCAAGGGGTTTTGTGGACTCAAAGAAATACCAAACGCTTGAATGAGTTTGAAGAGAAATAACTTTTAGATAAGCTTTCCGAATTTTAAAATTTGTTTGGCGACCATAGCATTGTGGACCCACCTGATTCCATGCCGAACTCAGAAGTGAAACACAATAGCGCCGATGGTAGTGTGGGGTTTCCCCATGTGAGAGTAGGACATCGCCAGGCTTTAAATTAAATCTTTAGGTTGACCAACCTGGAGATATGGACGCTCACTTAGTGAGTTGACCACTGCGGAGTGGTAGTTCAGTTGGTTAGAATACCGGCCTGTCACGCCGGGGGTCGCGGGTTCGAGTCCCGTCCACTCCGCCACTTATTCAGAGGTTCAGCTCTTTAAAACTGAAATAGGGGTGTAGCTCCAATTGGCAGAGCAGCGGATTCCAAATCCGCGTGTTGGGAGTTCGAATCTCTCCACCCCTGCCATATTTAAGGCTCTAGCAGAAATGCTAGAGCCTTTTTGCTTTCTGAATCTAACATATGCCATTAGCAGAGTAGCGGATTCTCCTACTTACCAAAACAGCGCGTGTTGGGAGTTCGAACGCCAGCCCTGTCGAATCTCCGGAGTGCCGGCTCAGTCCCCCCTGCCATATTAAAGGCTCTAGACTGCGAGTCCCGGCAGAAATGCTCGAGCCTTTTTGTTTTCTATTATTTGGACATTAACCATCTCTCCAAATAAAAACCTCTCTTTATCTTCAAAATATCATCCTCGATATGCACCTATTTCCTAATGACGACTAGTATGAAAATAGAGAACATTTATTTGGAATTGTTATGAGGTTATTTTGTACATCAGCTCTTATCTTTTGTTCGTTTTACGTATCGGCAACTCCATGGGAAAAAGAAAAGAGCCCGACAAGAAATTCAACCTCATCTATCGGTAGTTACGCTAATGGCTGTCTAGACGGTGCGCAGGCTTTGCCAATTGACGGTCAAGGTTACCAAGTGATTCGTCCTCAGAGAGAGCGCTACTATGGACATACAGAGGCCATTCAGTTTATTGAAAGGCTAGGTGTGACCGCGAGCGAACAGCTCAACACTAATTTATTGGTTGGTGATATTTCTCTACCTCGAGGAGGGCGCTTTTCGTCTGGTCATTCAAGTCACCAGACTGGCTTGGATATTGATATATGGTTAAGGCTTACTGATAAGAGGCTATCCGAAAATGAACTCGCTGTTCCTAAGCCAATCAGCGTTGTCGATCTTACCAACTACAAATTACGCAAATCGAATTGGACAGATGATCACTTCCAAGTCATTCGCTATGCCGCGAAAGATGAAAAAGTGGTGCGTATTTTTGTCCATCCAGTGATTAAACAAGCCCTTTGTGAACAAGAAGATCCTGATGCCAATGATAGAACCTGGTTAGGCAAAATCAGACCTTGGTGGGGGCATCATTCCCATTTTCATGTTCGTTTAAAATGCCCTAAAGGCAGTTCTAACTGTATCGCTCAAGCAAATCCGCCAAAAGGTGATGGTTGTGGCGATGAACTTGCAAGTTGGGCTCCGCAGACCATTCCAGTTCCTCCACCTAAAAAGGTGGTTAAAACTAAGAAAAAAAAGAAAGTTAAAGTTATGCCGAGTCAGTGTTTGGCCTTGATATCGAATAGGTAATGTATTTATCGAGGTGTTTTACAGTGGTAATGCCACTGGTTTTCTCGACTCTAAAACTGGAGAAATGTCACACTTTTGTCTAGAGTTTATAAACACGTAATTAAGAACATCGTTTGATATCAAAACAAACGAATAACGACAACAGCAAAAACAACGATCAATTTGATAATGCTTAGTCAGGGATGGCGTGTTTCTTGGGTGAAAGATGCGGCTTATGTGCAGTATATGAAAATCAGAGTCTGATACCCGTCTATAAAAATTCCAAGGATAAGACAATGACTATGATTTGCGCGAGGGAATTCTCTAAATGGTTAAGACATAGATTCAGTAGTGAAAATGTCGGTATTTCAATTTCTAGAGAAGATATAAATCACCTAACAGGTCGACAGCGATTAGACCCTAGCTTTGTGAATGATGTTCATTATGAATTGATGCAGCATGGATTGGCGTTTGTCACTGATACCAGTCGGGAGCACTTTTATTTGGTACCGGTATCTCAAGCTAAAAACTGGCGAGAACAACTCGAATATCAATTTGAGAAAGAGATGTTCTGCAACATATACCCCATTGAAAAATCGGGTTAAAAAAAAGGTTCAACTTGATGATTAAGTTGAACCTCTTTTCTTTTAGGTCAAGCCTTGAATGATGACAAACTTTTCTAATAATTCGTCGTCAGTTTCAATATGGTTTGGGTCAGTGATTATGCACTTTGTAATAGGGCACACTGACTGACATGTTGGCTTCTCATAGTGACCTTTACACTCAGTACATAAATCAGGATCGATTTCGAAGATACTGTCACCCATCGTGATTGCGCCATTTGGGCATTCTGGGTCACACATATCGCAGTTTATGCACTTGTCAGTTATTAACAGAGCCATTGCTTTCTTCTCAGTAGAGTTTCTAGGTAAAGTTATTTACCTGAAGCGTTACGTGTATCTTGGCCTGCGCTCAAGTTACGCATTAACAAACCAAATTCTAGGTCAAGATCAGCCGGTACTGGAATGAATACAAAATGACCGTTACCTTTTGCGTCATCTACTGGCTGAGATTTACGGTTCTCCATAACTTCTAATTTGAAAACGATGTTACCTTTTGGTGTCATCATTTCTAAGCTATCGCCAACTAGGAACTTGTTCTTCACTTCGACTTCCGCTAAGTCACCACGGCGGTTGCCAGTGAATTCGCCTACGAATTGTTGAGTATCTGAGATTGAGTAACCGTACTCGTAGTTTTGGTATGTGTCGTGAGTGTGACGACGCAAGAAACCTTCAGTGTAGCCACGGTGAGCTAGGCTCTCTAGCGTACCCATAAGGCTCTCATCAAATGGTTTGCCTGCAACAGCATCGTCGATAGCTTTACGGTAAACCTGTGCTGTACGTGCACAGTAGTAGAAAGACTTAGTACGACCTTCGATTTTCAGAGAGTGAACGCCCATCTTAGTTAAACGCTCAACGTGTTGAATTGCGCGAAGATCTTTTGAGTTCATGATGTAAGTACCATGCTCATCTTCAAACGCTGCCATTTTTTCTTCAGGTTTGTGTGATTCAGAAAGTAAAACGACTTCATCAGTTGGTTTACCAAGGCCTAGCGTGTTATCAGGGCGCTCGTCTTGAACTTCAATACCTTGAGTTTCTACTTCTTGAATAGCAACACCTGTTGGGTTTGCTTCAACGATCTGACCGTTTTCGTCTTCTTTCGCAGCTTCGGTTTTGTATTCCCAACGGCAAGCGTTAGTGCAAGTACCTTGGTTCGGGTCACGTTTATTCATGTAACCTGAAAGTAGGCAACGGCCCGAGTAAGCCATGCATAGAGCACCGTGAACAAAGATCTCTAATTCAGTCTCTGGGCAGTGCTCGCGAATCTCTTCGATCTCTTCAAGTGATAGTTCACGAGACAGAATTACACGTTCAACACCTTGGGTAGACCAGAATTTTACAGTCGCCCAGTTTACAGCGTTTGCTTGAACTGAAAGGTGGATCGGCATTTCAGGGAACGATTCACGTACCATCATGATAAGACCAGGATCTGACATGATAAGAGCGTCAGGGCCCATCTCAACAACTGGCTTAAGGTCGCGAATGAATGTTTTTAATTTAGAGTTGTGTGGCTGAATGTTACATACAACATATAACTTTTTGCCTTGAGCATGAGCTTCATCGATACCGATTTGTAGGTTTTCGTGATTGAACTCGTTGTTACGAACACGAAGGCTGTAACGTGGCTGGCCAGCGTAAACTGCATCTGCGCCGTAGGCGAATGCGTAACGCATGTTTTTAAGGCTTCCTGCCGGTGATAATAGTTCAGGTACAAATGGTTTTTGTGTAGTCATTGCTTCGTTCTCTAATCTGATCTCAAGTCAGGTTGATACCACCAAGTGATATCAAAGGGGCGCAAATTTTACGCTAAAATGAGTTTGGTTGATAGCCCTAAAGATAACAATGGTATTGCGAAGAGTGTTGTTAGGTGTTGATAAGCGGGGTGGAGAAGAAAACAAGCTCAGATATCGTCGACACCTGAGCTCTAAATCGGAACAATTAAGCGTTAGGTTGAGTTAACCCGCCTAATGATTCGAATAGGTTTGGTAGGAAAACACTGAACTCACCACAAAGTAGAGAGAAATCTGCATCAAAACGGGCAGCTTGATCTTCGCGAGGAATGTCGTCGTTTTCGTCTTTTAGTTCATCACTGAATTTAAGGCGTTTGATACTGCCATCTTCTGCAAGAATGAACTCAATGCGATCTTGCCAGTTGATAAGAAGCTTAGTCACAACTTTGTTGGCTTCGATGTGGTTTTTAATCTCATCAGCTTCTAGTTCTTGCTTCTTAACTCGAACAATACCGCCGTCTTCTTGAATAGACTTTAGCTCTGCTTCATCGAGCATGGTGATACCTTGAGGCGTATCACCTGATTTCACCCACTCTGTCAGAGTCGTTTCAATCGCTTGCTCTGGAATAGCTGGTACTACTGGCAGGCTACCCATCGTTTTACGTAGTAATGCTAGTACGTCTTCTGCTTTTTTGTAGCTGCTAGCATCAACCACAATAAAGCCTTCTTTCGGCATGATCAGTGCGTAAGTGAAGTTACTGCGGCTGAAAGCACGAGGAAGAAGATCGATGATGATGTCTTCTTTTAGGCTGTCTTTCTCTTTCTTTTTCAGAGGAGTACCAGACTCTGCCTCAAGCGTTTCTACTTTTGCATTCAATGAATCTTTGATCACAGAAGCTGGAAGCATTTTCTCTTCTTTCTTTGCACAGATGAGAATGCGGTTTTCTGATACGTGCGTCATCATATCGCCGTGTCTACCCATCGCGTTTACCCAACCAAACTTCTGTTTGTCTTGGCTACCACAAGGGGTAAAACGGAACTCTTCAAGTTGTTTCTCTAGCTGATCTGCGTTGAAGTCTATATCACGATTAAAGCGATAGACGAGGCAATTCTTAAACCACATAAATATTTCTCATACCTTTATCTGAAGACGCTCATCATAGGAGATTTCGATCCATTTGTCTTATACCTGCAATAAAAATTAAAAGTGAAATGTTTGAGACAGTTATATGAAAATTTGTTTTCAAAGGTCACAAAAGTGTCATAATTAAACCAGATAATGCAATGCGTTGATTAAATACTAAGGCTATTCAATTATGTCGAGAAGGATTCTGGTCGTTGAAGATGAAGCACCTATTCGTGAGATGCTGTGTTTTGTACTTGAACAAAAAGGCTACCAAGCAGTAGAGGCTGAAGATTACGATACAGCGGTAAACAAGCTATGTGAACCTTTCCCAGATCTAGTATTACTAGATTGGATGCTACCTGGTGGTAGCGGGATAAACTTTATCAAGCACATGAAGCGTGAAGAGTTAACTCGCAACATCCCAGTGGTGATGCTGACGGCTCGTGGCGAAGAAGAAGATAAGGTACGTGGTTTAGAAGTGGGCGCTGATGATTACATCACCAAGCCATTTTCACCAAAAGAGCTTGTGGCTCGCCTGAAAGCGGTTATCCGCCGTGTAACGCCTACTGCACTAGAAGATGTGATTGATGTACAAGGCCTTAAGCTAGACCCAGTATCTCATCGTGTTACAGCAAGCGAAGGTCCAGTTGATATGGGACCAACAGAGTTCAAAATGCTGCATTTCTTTATGACTCACCAAGAGCGTGTGTACAGTCGAGAGCAACTACTGAACAACGTTTGGGGTACCAACGTTTACGTTGAAGATCGCACTGTTGATGTACATATTAGACGCCTGCGTAAAGCACTTGAATCTGCAGGTCACGATAAGCTAATCCAAACGGTTCGCGGCGCGGGCTACCGTTTTTCTACAAAGGCTTAATGTGGCTTCGCTACCCAGTTTACGGAGTCCTGAATGGTTGAAAAGTTAACCTGGAAAAAGCTGGCTTGGGAGCTGGCTTTTTTTTACGCACCTTGGGTTTTAGTCGGTTGGATATTCGGCTACTTACCTTGGTTACTGCTGGCTGCTACGGTATTGCAGCTCGGCTGGCATCTACATTATCAAATGCGTTTATCCGCTTGGTTATGGGATGAAAAGCGTTTAACACCACCATCAGGTTCTGGAAACTGGGAATCTCTGTTTAACGGTATTTATCGTATGCAGCAGAGGCAGCGTCGCAAACGCAAAGAACTGACTAACCTGATCCGCCGTTTCAGAAATGGTGCTGAATCCTTACCCGATGCCGTTGTGGTGTTTCGTGGTGAAGGAAACATCGTTTGGTGTAACAAGCTTGCTCAATATTTACTGGGCTTTCGCTGGCCAGACGATTCTGGGCAACCTATCTCCAACTTGATCCGCACGCCGGACTTCATCAAGTACCTTAATAAACAAGATTTCTCAGAGCCGTTAGAGATGCCGTCGCCACTTAATGTGGAGCGCATGCTCGAGCTGCGTATCGTGCCGTATACCGAGGGCGAACACCTCATGGTAGTACGTGATGTTACTCAGCTAAAACAGCTAGAAGGCATGCGTCGTAACTTTTTCGCTAACGTTTCTCACGAGCTACGCACTCCAATGACCGTACTTCAGGGCTATCTTGAAATGACGGAAGATCCAGACATGGTCGTTGGGCCTATGTGGCCTAAGGCTCATGGTGTGATGACCGAGCAGTTGAATCGCATGAACAGCCTAGTGAATCAGCTTTTAACACTTTCAAAAATCGAAGCTGCACCGATGCATGAGCTCGATGAAGTGGTGAATGTTCCGGCTATGCTTGAGGTTCTTGAAAAAGAAGCCGCAAGCCTAAGTGGTGATCGAGAACATAAGCTTGAATTTGATATCGACAAGAGTCTACGAGTTCTAGCTGATGAAGATCAGCTGAGAAGTGCGATATCGAATCTGGTTTATAATGCAGTTAAATACACACCACCGGGCGCAACGGTTAAAGTGCGTTGGTACCAAACCAGTCAAGGCGCGTGTTTGGACGTGTCAGACACCGGAGACGGTATTGAACCACAGCATTTACATCGACTTACAGAGCGTTTCTACCGTGTTGATAAAGCGCGTTCACGCGATACTGGTGGTAGTGGTCTTGGGTTAGCGATTGTGAAGCATGCTCTTAGCCATCATGACTCACATTTAGAAATTCAAAGTGAAGTTGGCGTTGGTAGCCGATTCCATTTCACGCTACCTAATCGATTGACCGTGTCATGAGTTTTTTGACTCGCAGGATGCGTTTACCCGTAAGCTTATTGTTAACATTTGCTTTGGTTAACCCAGTTCATGCCGAGCAGGGTGTCGACTCACTTCCTGATTACGCTAAAGTTCCGGGTATTTCAGGGAGCCTATTGTCTGTTGGTTCGGATACCTTGGCGGGTATGACGACATTATGGATGGAAGAGTTCAAGTCTTACTACCCGAATGTGAATGCCCAAGTTCAAGCTTCTGGTTCTTCTACTGCCCCTCCAGCGTTAACGGAAGGCACTGCTCACCTTGGACCAATGAGTCGTCCAATGCGCCTACGAGAGGTCGAAGCGTTTGAAAGAGAGCATGGCTATAAGCCGACAGCACTGAGAGTTGCTATCGATGCGATTGGACTTTTTGTGCATCGTGATAACCCTATTGAAGGGCTCAACTTTCACCAGATTGACAGTATATTCTCAGAGACATTGCGCTGCGGCGCGACTAAGCCGCTAAATAATTGGCAAGATTTGGGCATTGACCAGCCGTGGGCAAAACATCGATTCCAACTGTTTGGTCGTAATTCCGTTTCGGGAACCTACGGCTATTTCAAACAAAATGCACTGTGCGGCGGTGATTTTAAGAACCGAGTTAATGAGCAGCCAGGTTCTGCATCGGTTGTACAGTCGGTTGCTTCATCAATCAGCGGGATAGGGTACTCAGGTATTGGTTATCGAGTGGCCGGTGTTAAGTTAATTCCTATCGCAGAGTATGGTTCTGATTATGTAGAGCCGACTCGAACGAATATCTTGAGCGGTGATTACCCTCTATCTCGCTTTCTTTATGTGTATGTGAATAAGCACCCAGATAAACCACTTTCTCCTGTTGAGAGGGAGTTCCTCACTTTTGTGTTCTCAAAGCAAGGGCAAGAACTGGTAGAGAAAGATGGCTATTTAGCTATACCGTCAGAGTTCGCTGAGCAAGAATTGGCAAAAATCGGACTCTGATTTAGGTACTATGAACGTAGAAATTTAACGTAGAAACCTAACGTATAAACAGCTTGCTAGCCGCAGGCTGTTTTTTATTTTGTCGGCGCATCATTCAAGCTTCAACGACCATCCAACATCTTGCCAGCGTCGTTGTTCTTCTTTGAGTTCATAATCAAGCAGTTGATTTTCAGCTAACCAGTCGATGGTATCTCCTTCTAAACACCAATTCTCATCTTGCTCAATGGTTAATTTTACATTCGGTATTGGCGATTGGTTTCGCTGTCGATTGAGCAGGATTGCTATCCTCAGTATTCGAATTAACAACGCTATCTGCCCTGTATTGAATAGCGTGAGATCCGGTAAGTCACTAAGCTTAATTACTTTTCTTTGATAGCGAACTAATGCTGAGATCAGACGCTGCTGCTCAGTATTGAAACCGGGCATAGTCGTATGTTTAAGCAGATAAGCTGAATGACGGTGATAGCCTTGGAATGCGATGCTTTGTCCCACTTCATGAAGCAATGCAGCCCATCCAATCAGATCATAAAGTTCATTATTTACCGCAGTACTCACCTGAGGTTGAGCTTGTTTCAGTAATGAAAGGGCGAGTGCTGTGACTTTCTGGCCATGAACTACGTCAACATGGTATCGAGAGACAAGCGTTTCGGCGGTTCTTGTTCGAACATCAATATCTTTAAACCGATCTTCCATGTCATAAAGCACCCCTTCTCTTAAGGCACTATCGGAGAAATGCAATTCATTGATGTTTAGCATATCCATAGCTGCTGAAAGAATCGTGACGCCAGCGGCAAACACCGGCTTTCTTTCATCGCTTAAACCTGAAAGGTCTAATCCCTTAGATGATGGAAATTCACATAAGTGGTTCTTCAAATAGGATAGGCGTTGCGGCGTAATGAGACCATCGGTGAACCCTAAGCCAATGAGTACCTCTTTTATTGATTTGGCGGTACCTGATGAGCCAAAGGCAACTTCCCAAGAGATTTGTTTGTATTCTTCAATTAATGGCATCAACAAGCGAGTAGCTGAGACATAAGCATCGGAGAAGTGCTGTGATGTCAGCCCTCCATCGGCAAAGAAGCGCTGAGTAAAACTGACGCATCCCATCGGTAAGCTATGCATTATTTGGGGTATAAAGCCTTGTCCTGCGACTAATTCAGTACTCCCTCCACCTATATCAATAACTAATTTGGATTCGGAAGCGGCTTGAGTGTGCTCTACGCCGTTATAGATAATTCGAGCTTCTTCTTGACCTGAGATGATCTCTATTGGAAAAGGAAACAATGGTTTGGCTTGTTCTAAGAAGTCTTTGGTGTTTTTGGCCTTTCTCAAGGTATGAGTCGCGACGACTCTGACATCATCAAGTTCAAAATCCGCTAGTCGTTCTGCGAATACCTTGAGGCACTCCAATCCCCGCTCGATAGCGCTTTTGGATAAGAAGTTACGCTCATCCAACCCATCGCCTAACCTCACTTTCTGTTTATGTCTGCTGACTAATTGCAGGTGTTGGTCGAATACTCGGGCAACCACCATATGAAAGCTGTTCGAACCTAAATCGATAGCGGCAATACATCGAGAATGTTTGTTATCAATTAGCGGCATGATTTCTTCTCTTGTTTGTACTTCTTGCGAGCAAGTTTCTCCATACGTTTAATATAGTGGTAAGTGGAGAGTTGTGACGTCGGGTAATCAAGTGGGTTTGCTGGTGGTTGTATGTAAGGGTTGCTCATCGATTGCTCTAGCACTCGGGCTTTGTTGCTGTCATCGAAATGAAACTCGGTGATATCGATAATGGTTTGCTTGATCTTTGGATCTAAAATTGGGGCTGCAACTTCGATGCGATGATCAAAGTTTCGTGTCATCCAGTCGGCAGAGGAGATATAGACTTTTGGATTTCCAGCGTTACCAAAGATCATCACTCTTGGGTGTTCGAGAAAACGATCGACCACACTAACAATCTCAATCTGCTCACTGATGTTGGGGACTCCTGGTACGAGAGAGCACATACCACGAATGACCATTCTCACTTTTACATTGGCTTGGCTGGCCTGATAGAGCTTCTCAATGATCTCTCGGTCGACCAAATTGTTGAGTTTTAGAGTGATGCTTGCAGGCTTGTTCTCTATCGCGTTTTGTATTTCATTATCTATCAACTGATACAGGCGTTTCCTTGTATTCTTTGGTGACACAATCAGTTGTTTGAACTGTGATTTTTGATAAGGGTTTTCAATATACTTAAAGACTTGTCTCACCTCTTGGGTCAAATCTTCATTCGCAGTGAGCAGAGAAAAATCGGTATACACGCGCGCTGTTACTTCATGAAAGTTACCAGTGCCAATATGAGCGTAATGCGCCGTATGCTTGCCTTCTTTCCGTTTAATGAGCAGCAGCTTAGAGTGGATTTTCAAACTTGGGATGCCATGGATGACTTTTATACCGGCTTCTTGAAGTTTCTTGGTCCATTGAATATTGGCTTGTTCATCAAAGCGGGCTTGCAGCTCAACGACGACAGTTACTTTTTTACCATTGTGTGCCGCATCGATGATCGAGCTAAGGAGTTTTGAGCCTTCTGCAACACGGTAAACGTTTATTTTTATGGAGGTTACTTTCGGGTCAAAGGAAGCCTGCCTCACGAGTTCGGTAATGTGATTAAAGGTGTGATAAGGGTAATGCAACAAGATGTCACGAGCTTTGATCGCTTCGAAATAGTTTGGATGGTGGCTAAAATGTGCGCACTTAATCGCGGGAAGTGGGCGATTAACTAAATCACGTCGATTAAGGCTTGGGAATTCGCAGAAATGCTTGAAGTTATGATAGCGTCCACCCGCAATGACACTGTCATAGTCAGACAGCTTAAGTCTGACTTGTAAGAAGTGGAGCATTTCAACAGGCATTTCTGACTCATAGATAAGGCGTATCGGTAGTGCCGTCAAGCGCTGTTCTAAACCCAACGACATAGATTCTAGTAGACTATTTTCATTGCTCTCTTGAAGGTCATAATCGGCATCACGCGTCATTTTTACAGCAAAGCAACGCACGGAGTCATACTCAAAGAATCCTTTAAGCAAGTCATCTAAACAAAATCGAACTATATTATCTAATAAGATCAAAGTCGTACGCTGTGAACCCGAAGTGTCTGGTAACTTAACAAATCGAGGGAGAGCTTCAGATGGGATTTCGAGTAACACGTATTGAGAAGATGTCTCTTGCTCAATGTCGATCGCCAAGTAGCTTTGTTCATCTTTGATAATATTGAGTAACTGGCTATCTTCGTTCAAGAGAAACGGAGTTAAATGTGGCAGCACTTTTTTCTTAAAGTACTTTTTGATCCACTCACTTTGTTCTTCGCTGATTTGCTGTTCGTTGACCAAAAAAATACGATTGCGCGCCAGTTCCAACAATAGATCGTTATACAACTCATGGAATCGAGCATCGAGCTTACTTGCTTTACTCTGCATTTGAGTGAGTAGGGTTTTCTGCGAGTTGGCAGGTAATTGAGGATCTTGAAGTAAGATCTTTCGTTTCACGTCAGCAAATCGGACCTTGTAAAACTCATCGAGGTTTTTTGAGTAAATACCTAAAAAACGAACTCTTTCGATTAAGGGAACTGACTTGTCGGCTGCTTCTTGGAGCACTCTTTCGTTGAAGGATAACCAGCTAAGTTCTTTTGTGACATAGTCTTTTTCCATCGAGATGATAATCCTTGAGTGCTGTCTATAGAGCTGATTACTTTAATTTAGAATGACAAAATTCACAAAATCTATGATCTTACTTTAAGAAATATGGTCAACAAACTTGTTATTAGTTTCAGTTGTTTAACGTAACTTGTAATATAATTGTCATCTAACGTACATATTATGTCAGTAGCTAAAAAAAGGTAGATAAACAGATGGCTTCAGCCCAATTTTCATTGAAAGAGCGTGACAAAAAAAGATGGTTGAAAGATCGTCTCGTCCGTTTTTCAGTGACATGTGGTGCCGTCAGTGTTCTAGCTGCTCTGGTATTGATCTTTGTTTACTTGGCGATGGTCATTTTACCGGTGTTTTCTGATACTGGTTTAGAGACAGACCAAGCCGTAAAGACCGTTGCTGTAGAAAAGCCTATCGCCTTATCTGTTGATGAATACGGTCAGCATGCATTTACTATCGAAAAATCTGGCTTGGTGCAGTTTTGGGATTTAGAGTCTCAAAATACACACTCTTACTTTGAGCGAAATGTTTTAGCCAATCCTGTTGCCTTCTCTCGAAATACCCCATCAGAAAACTGGTTTGCCTTTGCCGATAGTGCAAGCAACCTTACTTTTTTCTATCCTGAGTATAGTGCGCCTGTGCTGCAAAAGGGCAGTGAAGCCGATCCTAAAATTGAGCAAATCGATCTCCCTGAACCATTTTTAAATGATGAATCGTCAAATGGGACGACAATCGAAAAATTCGCGTTCTCGAAGAATGGACGTGGTATCACGGTTGCCGCTCAGCTAAGTGACCAACGAGTCTTAGTGAAGTGGTACCAAAGTGATGTTACGGGTCAGTATGTTTTTCAGAAGAGCCAATGGTTATCGGATAAGTTGGGCTTGCAGCAACAGTTGTTAGTCACACCTGATGGCCAAACCTTATATCTCCGAGCCCAATCGGATTTAGTGGTTTTGAAGTTATCCGATAGCGGCTTCAATGTTCGTGAAGTGATTGATCTTAGCTTGAATGATGCGAAGCACTCGGTGAAAAGTATCGATTTACTGTCTGGAGCTTATTCACTGTTGGTTACGCATGAGGACGGACAGGTTTCTCAGTGGTTCGATGTACTCAAAGATGAAAAGCGTAGCCTGACCCATATTCGAGACTTCCAACTTGCTGAACAAGTGCAATTTATTTTGCCTGATACTTATAGAAAGGGTTTTTATAGCTTCTATAAGAACGGCACATTACAAAGCCACTATACGACCAGTGAAAAGCTGTCGCTGTTCGAGCGCGCATTTGATAAATCACCACAATTAGCGGCTATGTCTGCCAATGAACTGCATCTTGCGACGCTGATTGATGGCACCATCAGTGTGGCTAAGGTCGATAATGAATACCCGCAAATATCATTCTCATCGCTTTGGCAAAAAGTCTGGTATGAAAGCTACCCTGAGCCACAATATGTTTGGCAATCAACCTCGGCGAATGATGACTTTGAAGAGAAATTCAGTTTAGTACCCATTACGTTCGGTACCATTAAGGCCGCTCTGTTTGCGATGATGTTTGCCGTGCCGGTTGCTGTGCTCGGAGCCATTTACACCGCATACTTCATGTCTCCACGAATGCGAAGAGTGGTTAAGCCTTCGATAGAGCTGATGGAAGCGCTTCCAACCGTCATCATCGGATTCTTGGCTGGCCTTTGGTTTGCTCCAATTGTCGAAACGCATTTAACGGCTGTCTTTTCATTAATGGTGTTATTACCGTTGAGTACATTGTTGACGGGGTTTGTTTGGTTCTGCTTGCCGAAGATGGTGACGAGTCGTTTCTCTAACGGTTGGCATGCCCTAATATTGATCCCGGTACTGGTGATTACGGTGGTGGCTGTCTTTGCTGGTGGAAACAGCATTGAAGCCTTGTTGTTTGGTGGTGATATTCGAACTTTCTTAGCGAGTTATGGTATCGACTTTGACCAACGCAATGCGCTGGTAGTTGGTTTTGCTATGGGTTTTGCTGTCATCCCAACGATTTTCACTATCGCCGAAGACGCTATTTTCTCTGTGCCTAAACATTTATCCGATGGCTCATTAGCGTTGGGTGCGACGGCGTGGCAGACCCTTATTTATGTGGTGTTATTGACGGCTAGCCCAGGTATCTTTTCAGCGGTCATGATGGGACTAGGGAGAGCCGTTGGCGAAACTATGATTGTCTTGATGGCTACAGGTAACACACCAATTCTTGACTGGAATATTTTGGAAGGGATGAGGACGCTATCCGCAACGATTGCTGTCGAGCTACCAGAATCAGAGGTGGGTGGTTCTCACTTCCGCTTGCTGTTCTTAGCGGCACTCTTGCTGTTTATTTTCACGTTCGCGGTGAACTCAGTCGCAGAGTGGGTTAGACAAAGATTGAGAGATAAATATCGTGCGCTGTAGTTTTAAAGGTTCACCTCAATGTGTCTCAATGGCTTTTAGTTGTTTGGCTAGCGTATCTCGCGAACTTGGCTGTTTCTTGGTTTCAGCACGTCAACAGCAAGGTCGATCATGATGAACAAATTGAAGTCATTATTATCTTGGGTTAAATCGGGATCTCCGTGGATCTGGCTTACGGGCGGGGCGGTGAGCATCAGTATGCTTTCTGTTCTTGGTCTTATGTTGTTGATTGGCTGGAAGGGCTTAACCTATTTTTGGCCTGCTCCTTTGTATCAATGGCAAGTCGACTCCAAAGACTTATCGTTAGTGGTTGATCTGGACGAAACCGTATCAAAACAAGATGTATTGATTGGTCAGTTGTATGAACGTAAATACATCCCGATAGAGCAAGTGCCACAAGTACACGACCTGTTGTCGCCTCAAAATCTGTCGACGGGACTAATTCAGCGCTTAAGTATCAAAGTCGCCAACAGAGAACTGTACCCTGCGGACTTTGTTTCCATTCTGGATGTTAACTTACGTGAACCAACAACGCCGCTTGATTGGATTGTGATTGAACGAAGTCGAGGTGGTTATTTCTTTGGTAAGCCTGTGGGTTTTAAAACCGCTTCTGGCACCTTTGATTCGAACATAGACCAAAAGCTCGAACAAGGCTTGGCGTTCGCTGATACGTTACGTAAAGAAACGTCGCGTGTTGTGAACCAAGAAATCCGCAATATCAGTTGGCAATTGGAAAATCTGCGCTTAGAAAAACGTAAGCTTGAACTCAATGAGTCAGTGAGCGATGAATACCTTAAAACCTACACTCGAACTAAACTGGAACTAAATCGCCAGTTAGCGGAAGCTGAAGTAAAGCTTGAGCATCTTAGAACACAGCTCAATGTCGAAAGTTTGTTGGTGGAAGATATGACAGGAGAGCAGGTTGAAATTTCGCTCAGTCATATCTTGGATTATTGGTACCCGAATAATATGTCTTATCTTGAAAAGGTTGGGCATTGGGGCAAACAAGTTTGGAAGTTCTTATCAGAGAACCCACGAGACTCAAACTCTGAAGGTGGGGTGTTTCCTGCCATTTTCGGCACTGTGCTGCTGGTTATTCTCATGTCGATCGTAGTGATGCCACTTGGTGTAGTTGCTGCGATATATCTTCATGAATATGCAAGAAACAACGCACTAACACGTTTGATTCGTATTGCCGTGATTAACTTAGCGGGTGTACCGTCGATTGTGTATGGCGTATTTGGCTTAGGATTCTTTGTGTATACCATCGGTGGCTCAATCGATTCCTTGTTTTACGCAGAGCGATTACCCGCTCCGACATTTGGTACACCGGGCCTATTATGGTCTGCTCTGACCTTAGCGGTATTAACATTACCCGTTGTTATTGTAACTACGGAAGAGGGCTTAACGCGTATTCCTAGTTCGGTGAGGCACGGCTCATTAGCGCTTGGGGCTACTCAATTTGAGACGCTTTGGCGTATTGTTTTACCGATGGCAAGCCCTGCAATTATCACCGGTTTGATATTGGCAATCGCGAGAGCTGCGGGGGAAGTGGCCCCACTTATGCTGGTGGGTGTAGTGAAATTAGCATCAAGTTTGCCAGTGGATGGTCAGTTTCCATATCTACATTTAGAAAGAAAGTTCATGCATTTAGGCTTTCATATCTATGATGTTGGTTTTCAAACTTCTAATATCGAAGCAGCACGACCTTTAGTGTATGCGACTTCATTTTTACTGGTTACGGTGATTGTTGGCTTGAACTTAACCGCTATCAATATCCGTAATAACTTGCGTGAAAAATACCGAACCTTAGGACAAGATTAGATGTTCTCGATTAATGAAACCTTGGGTTACCAAGCACCACTTGATGTACACAACCTGAAGGATGAGCAAATCGCTATCTCGATTGAAGGGTTGAATCTTTATTATAAAGAGAGCCAAGCACTCGATGATATTTCAATGCAGATCCCTAAGGGGCAGGTGACCGCGTTTATCGGCCCGTCAGGGTGTGGTAAGTCGACTCTGCTGCGCTGTATTAATCGCATGAACGATCTTGTTGAAGGCTGTAAGGTTTCCGGGAAAGTGAAGCTTCATGGCAAGAACGTGTATCACCCTAAAGTGGATGTTGCGACCTTAAGACGCCGTGTCGGCATGGTATTTCAGCGACCGAACCCTTTTCCTAAATCTATCTATGAGAATGTGGTTTATGGTTTGAGGCTACAAGGCGTGAGCAACAGTCGAGACCTTGATGATGCGGTTGAGCGCTCTCTGCGTGCAGCTGCGTTATGGGATGAAGTGAAAGACCGTTTGCATGAGAACGCCTTTGGTTTGTCGGGTGGTCAACAGCAGCGTTTGGTTATCGCTCGTGCGGTTGCTATCGAACCTGAAGTGCTTTTATTAGATGAGCCGACCTCGGCACTCGATCCGATTTCTACTTTGACGATTGAAGAGTTGATCAATGAACTGAAGACCCAATACACCGTGGTTATTGTTACTCATAACATGCAACAAGCGGCGCGTGTGAGTGACCATACTGCCTTTATTCATATGGGCAAATTGATCGAGTACTCAGATACGGACTCAATTTTTACGTCTCCATTGAAAAATCAAACGGAAGACTACATTACTGGTAGATATGGCTAACCTCTACAGAGGCGTCATCTAGAGCTAAGTCACTCTACAAAAACGGCTTTATTCATTTATTTTAAGGAGCTGACATGCATTTTGGTCGCCACATCTCAGGACAGTTTAATGTCGAATTAGAATCTATCCGTACACACGTATTAACCATGGGTGGATTGGTAGAGCAGCAGTTGTCCTTTGCGATGCAAGCTCTGCATAAAGATGACGCGGAACTGGCCAAGAAAGTGATTCGTGATGACCACAAAGTGAATGCGATGGAAGTTTCAATCGATGAAGCATGTACTCGTATTATTGCGAAGCGTCAGCCGACCGCAAAAGATCTGCGTTTGATTATGGCGATCATCAAAACCATTACCGACTTAGAACGTATTGGCGATGTTGCCTCTAAAATTGCTCAAGGCGCGATCGAGATCCCTTCGACCAAAGAGCAAAAATTTCATGTCTCATTAGAGCCTCTTTGTCGTCAGGCAATCACCATGCTTCACCAAGTATTAGATGCGTTTGCTCGTATGGATGTCGATGCTGCGGCAGAAGTTCATAAACTTGATGATAAGTTGGATGCGGAATACGAGGCAGTCATTCGTCAGTTAATGACGTATATGATGGAAGATCCTAAGAACATCCCAAATATTTTACAGGTTATGTGGTCAGCTCGTGCGATTGAGCGAGTGGGAGACCGTTGCCAAAATATCTGCGAATACATTATTTACTTTGTGAAGGGTAAAGATGTACGTCACCTAGGCGATCAAAGCCTTGATGACGCACTGAAGTAGGTCGAGCCTTTAAAAGCTAATAATGGCACCAAGGTTGAAATTGACCGTCGTGTCGTAAGGCACAAAGGTTTTATTGTGATCAAAAATATTCATATCAACACCTGCACGTAGTCCAAGCATTGGTGTCGCTTGGTACACGTAGGCGCCGCCTAGGCTTAAACCATGTGCTGTCTTCTCTTCAACTTCGCCTGAGCGCGTTTTTGTACCGTCATAGCTTGCCACACCAATTTCAGCCTGAAAGCCGTGGTTTTGGTTTCTTCCAAACATGTTCTGGATACCAACGCGATACGCATCAACCGTTTCATCATATCGATCGCTGTCATACCAAATATGAGAGTAGCTTAGGTAAACGGCACCTAAACTGGCCACATCAGTAATACCCGCCTGAACTCCAAAGCCATGATAAGAGCCAATCTTTAGTCCTGGGGATAAATGAAGAGCACTTGCTGAAACGGAAGTGGAGAGGACAGAAAGTAAAAGCAGGGAAGTTTTTATCTTCATAAAAATACCTAAAGCAATTAGCCGTCCGTGGCTGCAATGAATTTTGATTCGAGAATTGTTCAAAAGTGAGTCAACTTTGATGAGGTGTTAAAACCCAGCAATTGACTGATCGCAAAAAAAACAGTTTAGACACTGGCTTTTTCAATCTATTAGAAGCGGTAACCGACAGTCCATGAGAATGTTTCGTAATCTACGTCATCGTAGCTCGCGAATTCAAAGCGCATGTCAGTGTATAGGTGTGGTCCGAATTCAGCACGACCACCTAGGCCAACAACAAAGCTGGTATCGTTGTATGATTCAGTCCACTTCTTGTCTAGGATGCTAATTGAATTATCTTCACTTTGACGAGCTAGGCCCAGAACACCATAAGGTTTCAAAGAGAAGCCATCTAATTCAAATTTATAACCGATATCAGCATCAACTTGGAATTTGTAACCATCGATCTCGGCTTTTATACCTTCAACGTTTTCGTCGTCACTATTCGTTGCGTAAGAAACATTGATACCTACGATACGGTTAAATTCATAACCATATTCAAGTTTGATACCGTTACCCCAATCAACTGTGTCATCGGTTAGCCAATCGTCTACCTGAGTTTGGTTGTAACCAATACCCACACGGTGTTGGCTGTCAAAGTTGTTTGCAAGAACTGGAACAGAAAGTAGTGAAGCTGAAATTAGGGTAGTAAGTGCAATTTTCATATTAGTCTCTATTTAGGGTTAACTTAACTGCACGATCCTTCGTAGTTCAGTATCCGTTTTGATAGGGCTAATATTAAACAGTGTTTTATTTTTCGGCTAAGTAGATATTGGTATCTCTATAATAAGCATTACTTATTAACCTGAGTTGATAGTGCTTTTTGTATTAACTCAAATAGCCAATTGGTAATAGGGGAGTTTCTGTTTTTAGTATGTAAATGGCAGTAAACAGGAGTTTTGGAAGGCTCGCCATCTATCACAACATCGATTCCGCGTAGGGTTGGGTAATTATCAACGAGGAAAAGATTCGAATGTGGCATGTACATATCTGTGTGTTGAATGACATCAATGACCGCCATAATTAGCTCACTACGGAAACCAACATTATGTTCAACGGAGAGATCAGTTAGGATATCCGATGCCAAACTATGGTTGTCGTTCCAACCGGGTGTGACTAGTGAAGCGATATCGTAGCCTGCCACATCGTAAGGTGTAACGATTTCTTGCTTTAAAGGGTGGTCTTTTCTTACAAAAATACGCCCTGTTAGTTCAATTAACTTTTTCGTATAAACTTCTTTACTCGTTTTACTGCCAAGGTAACTGATCCCCATCAACACCTCACCTTTCTGAATGTCAGAAACAGAAGCATTGGTCCAAGAGACTAATTCTAGATTCGCATTCGGTGCTTGCTCTCTTATCATTTTAAATAAAGAACCAGATAAACAAGATAGCACGATAGGTGATAGCGCTATTTTGAGTGTGTAATCGATCTCTTTTGGATCAAAAGTGTTTGATGTATTGATCGCGACAGATAGACCGTCCATGAACGGCTTTATTTCATTGGTGAGTTGTTCTGAGAAAGCGGTAGGCTGCAAACCTCCATGAACTTTAACGAAAAGGTCATCGTTGAAGTGGTGTCTTAGCTTTTGCAGGGCTTGGCTAACCGCTGGCTGAGAAACGAATAAACGCTCCGCAGCCTTTCTGGTGTTTTGTTCTTGATAAACAATCAGAAATGTTCGTAACAGGTTTAAGTCAAGAGAGCTGAATAAGTCTTTAGCCATGTCTATCCATGAAAATTTTCTGCGCTATTTAATCTAATATACGTCAGTCAGTTAGATTAGTCAGCGAGGTTCTCTGGATTTGTGTTAGCGACTATTGCCCTAAGCGATGAGAGCGGCTCTCACACTGGATATCTTGCTAGCATCAGTTACTGGTATCTGATAGTCATCAATATCATCACTGCCCATTTGAGCGCTTGAGTTGCTTTCCATTAGGCTCGGTCTTGTCGATTTACCTGAAAGGTGAAGTGCAGGTACTTGGGTGGTGCTTTGAATCATCTTAGCATTCGTTGCATTGACGCCAGCTCCAGCCATGATATCGATTCTGCCATCGGCTTGTTTGACCATATCTGCGAGCACATTGATGCCTTGCTCAGCATTAACAGCAAGCCCTGATGTTAGGATTCTTTCACATCCAAGTGTGATGACCTGTTCTAATGCTGTTTGGTAATCAGAGCTTTTATCAATAGCTCTATGAAACGTCATTCCAAGCTTCAATGAGTGCGCTTTGTCAGCCAGTTGCTGCATTTTTGGCATATCAATACTTCCGTTCGACGCTAACACACCAAGTACGACCCCATCCAAGCCTGCACTTGCACAAGCTTCAATATCTTCAAGCATACAGAGCATATCGTCATTATCGAAAATGAAGTCGCCTTGTCTTGGTCGTATCATCGCGTAGACAGGAACAGACGAAATTTTTGCGGCTTGCTTCATCATTCCGAAGCTTGGAGTTAACCCGCCAAGTGCCAATGAAGAGCAAAGCTCAATTCGATTCGCGCCACCAGATAGTGCGTTATGTAGAGATTCTAAGTTATCGATACAGACTTCAATTTCGGTGTTCATCATGTTTATCCGTTCAAAAAGATACTGATGAAATCATAGCAATCTAGATACGGATATGAATAGGTGGTCGCAGAGGAAAATAGGGGTAAAGTTTGTTTTTGTAATTACCTCTATTAAATGTTGCAGAGGGAGCTTTGGGGAAATGAAAGGCCGTCGAATAGATATGAAAAAAGCCCGAAGCGTTAACTTCGGGCTTTTAATAGGACTTTACTTCTTAACTGATTGGCGGTGCGCTTTGCGCTATTAGCTTATGCTTTATTTCTCTTTATAGAGAGTCTTCCAACCATTAACCTGAGTTGAGTTCAGGCTTAAGAGGTAATTACTTGCTTAGGTCGTCAGCGTGCTCAGATAGGAACGCAGCAACACCTGTTGGTGATGCGTCCATACCTGCTTTGCCTTCTTCCCATTGTGCAGGACAAACTTCACCGTTCTTCTCGTGGAAGTTTAGTGCGTCTACCATGCGTAGCATTTCGTCGATGTTACGACCTAGTGGAAGATCGTTAACTACTTGGTGACGTACAAGGCCGTCAGCGTCGATTAGGAAAGAACCACGGAAAGCAACGCCTGCTTCTGGGTGCTCAACATCGTATGCTTTGCAGATCTCGTGCTTAACGTCAGCAATTAGAGGGTACTTAACTTGACCGATACCGCCATCAGCGATAGCAGTGTTACGCCATGCGTTGTGAGAGAATTGAGAATCGATTGAAACACCGATTACTTCAACGCCTTTAGCTTGGAAATCTTCTAGACGGTTGTCGAAAGCGATTAGCTCTGAAGGACAAACGAAAGTGAAGTCTAGTGGGTAGAAGAAAACTACAGCTTTCTTACCTTTAGTGAATTCTGCGAAGTTGAAGTTATCAACGATCTCACCGTTACCTAGAACAGCTGCTGCAGTAAAGTCAGGGGCTTGACGACCTACTAGTACCATTTGGAATCTCCTAAAAAATTAGTTGGCCCAACACATCTTTGTTTGGGCTCCGTTTCTACGGGACAAACTATAGTACAATCGGTACTATAGAAAAAAGCGAATTAAATAGATTAAGTTAATCGAAAAAAGCGATGAGCTTAATCTTTGCCCAGTCCTTAGGTCTGCTGACCTTTACTTAACTTATCCTACTCATATTACAAAGTAATTTCATGAATAAATGGCCAAGTCTTAAGCAGCTTCACTATCTTGTTACTCTTCACGAAACTCGTCACTTTAGTGATGCAGCTGATCGTTGTTTCGTGAGTCAATCCACGCTAAGTAAAGGCATTCAAAATCTTGAAGAGCTGATTGGTTGTCCTCTTTATGAGAAGAAAGATAAAAAGAGCCCACTCGTTTTCACTCAAGCGGGTGAGCTGGTGGTCAAGCATGGTCGAGAGTTGTTGGCGAAGGGGCAAGACTTGGTTGAACTCGGAAACCTATGTAATGGGGATGCGATGCAAGGGCAGTTGCGAGTAGGGTGTATTCCTACCATTGCGCCATTCCTTCTGTGTGATTTGGTTCAAGAAGCCAATCATCGTTTCCCACAATTGAACTTACTGTTACGTGAAGATACGACGACCAACTTATTGGCAGCATTACGTCACGGTGAGTTAGATGTGTTGATTCTGGCTCTGCCTGTCGATATCGACAACATGGAGAGTAAAGTTGTCGGGCAAGACCCGTTCAGAATGGTGATCAGTCGTAATCAAGCTGATGGCATTCGTGTCCCGATTAAATACGATGACCTGCCAGACGAGTCTGTATTTCTGTTGGAGAACGAACACTGCTTAACCGAGCATGCGGTATCAGCTTGTAAGTTAACAGACAAAGAGAAGATCAACCCGTTCACCGCCACAAGCCTACATACATTGGTTCAAATGGTGGCCAATGGTTTAGGAACCACCTTTATTCCGCAGATGGCCATCGACCATGGTTTACTGGAAAATCAAAACCTAGTGGTTATTGATCCTCCTGGCCAGCAAGCGTACCGAGATATCGGCCTTGTATGGCGACCAAGCTCATCACGCCGTGAAACCTTCCATCAACTAGCCGATGTGGTTTCTGAGTTGTTATAAAAAACCTAGAACATCAAAACAAAAAGAGCGGCCATTTTAGCCGCTCTTTTTGTCTGTTCATTTGAGAAGAAAAACGCCACAAACTGTGGCGTTGGAAATTTATCTACAGCGTTAGATTTTGAAAAAGCTCAGTAAGTCTTTTTGTTTCACTGCTAATGAAGATAGCTCTTCACTCGCTTGCTTGCTTTGTTCAATTCCTGAGACATTTTGGTGAACGATATCAAAGGTCAAAGAAACATTTTGTGAAATGTCTTGTGTGACTCCAGATTGTTCTTCAGATGCTGTTGCTACTTGTGTGTTCATATCTGAAATCAAGCCAACAGACTCCGTAATTGATGCAAATGCCGTTCTAAGCTGCTCACTATAATTACGAGATTCGACGGCTAGGGAAAGGTTAGATTGCATGAACTGGTTGGCATCTTTCGCTTGCGCTTGAAGTCGAGAGATTATCTCTTGAATGTCGACAGTTGATTGCTGTGTTTTAGCGGCCAGAGAACGAACTTCATCAGCAACGACAGCAAAGCCTCGCCCTTGCTCACCAGCTCTAGCGGCCTCAATGGCGGCGTTGAGTGCTAACAAGTTAGTTTGCTCGGAGATGGAGTTGATCACTTCAATAACCGTGCCGATCTCTACCGAGTACTCTTGTAGTTGATTGACGATATTTGATGTCTCTTCGATTGAATCTTCAACCTTGCGAGATATATCATCTGAGGCATCGAGTGAAACCCCTCCTTCTTTGACATTGGAAGTTGCACCAGTTGCTGCGTTCTCAGCACTAGCTGCATTATGGCTAACCTCATTCGCCGTACTAGAAAGCTCATTGATGGCCGTTGCGATTTGCTCCATTTGACTCAGTTCTTGTTGAGCGTTCCCTTCTGTTTGACTCATCACGGCCGTTAGCTCGACTGAAGCCGCTGAAACATTATCTGAAATTTGATGGAAGCCATCGATGATACGGCGTAGTTCTTGGCGCATCTCTAAAATGTTTGCGTATATACCCGTTTCTTTACCTGTAATTGGAATCTGCTTTGAAAGGTCACCGGAAGCGACTTCTTCTACAATCGCTTGAATGTCGCTAGGCTCTCCCCCTACAACTTTCCAGACGCTACGGTAAATCGAAATTGCAATACCAAGGGCAATGGCGATAACAACGATTGAAAGCGCTCCCAAGATAAATTGAGCATTTGAAAATCGCTCAACCATGCTTGGACCAACAGAGTCTTGTTTTGACTTGGTAGACAGTTTTATTTCTTCAATTGTTTTTGCTGCATTGCTACCAGCAATATCAAGGGTCCCAGAAACGATACTGTTTCGTTCATTTATTGTGTTAACGACTTTTGAAAATGTAGTGCTATAGGTTTTAAAGGCGTTATTGAAATCAGTTAAATACTGAATTTGCTGTGTTGACATTAACTGAGACTCAATGGTTTCTGCGAGTAATTCAGCTGACGCAAACTCTTTTTCAGCTCGTTGAGCATCTTCTGTTTTGTTACTAGTCAGAAATTTAGAAGCATACAGTCGAGATAACAATACATGTTGCTGAAGTTGTCCTGAACTGACAGCAACCTCTAAATCTTCCTCAGTAGAAGCTTGGTTCATCAGGTTAGTTACTGCTTTTCGCATGTTTAAACCTGATGGGTCTAAATCTTCTTTGACTAAGTTGTTCCTAGTGTTTACCAGTTGAACAACTTTTTTGAATCCTTGGCTGTATTGCTTAAGCTGCTTCTCTATCGCTAAAAATTCATTTTTATGTAGGTCGTCAATATGAGAGTCCAACACACCTTCGATCAATTGAATTGATGTCGTGATACGTTTATCTAGCTCTGACGCATGAGATGGAACAGGGTTCTTTATGTATTTTAACGCAGATAAACGGGCTTCCAGTATGTTGGCTTGGATTCGTCCAGTGGATACACTCGTGAGTGCGAGAGATCGGTAGGTATTAAATCCATCACTAGATTGATAAAAGCGCAATGAAGCTACAACTGAAATAACCAAAATTAGCGCAAGAATTACGCCAAAACCCAAGGACAGCAATTTCTTTAAACTCATAAGTATCATTCCTAGAAAGGCAGTTTGTTTTTATTGTTAACAAATTTTTACATTATCCAAACGATAGATATATCAATAAATCGAATTAGATCCTTACATTCTCATATGTAAGAACGATAAGTCAGTTAGGTTTGCTGAGGTGATCGATTTTTGGAACTGGTCTCTAATAAGGCATGACGTGTTGAATTAATTACACAATGAATATGTGAGAATTGAGACACGTGAAGAGCCTTGGATTTAAAGGCTCTCAAGATTGTAGTTAGCAGAATAAAGCGAGTTAACTTTTTATTTCTTCAGGTTCGACTTCTTCAGGTTCTACCTCTTCTTGTAGCTCAAGTAAGTTGATCGCTATCGTGACGAAATCACTGTCAGTGATAATGCCCACTAATTCATGATTTTCTACGACAGGTAAACAGCCCACTTTGTGTTTCTGCATATAAATAGCCGACTCTTTTAATCCAGCTCGTGGCTCTACCGACATAACACTTTTGTGCATGATGTCATTAAGTGGTGTAGCAAGAGTAAATGATTGAGCTTGTGGTATGTTTTGTAGGCTAGATTCTTGAGCGGCAAGAACGTCTCGTTGTGTGACAACGCCTAATAAATTTCTGTCGGCATCAACCACTGGAATGTGGCGGATATCAAGCGCTTCCATCATGTGCTTAGCATCGGCCAGTGAATGTGAGCGCAATAGAGTATGAGGGTTGCGAGTCATCATATCTTCAACCTTGATCATACGAACCTCCTTATTTTTTATTTGTTGCTATTACTATAGTTTTTTATCTAAAACATAACTGAGAGCTAACGCATTTTTGGGCGAGTTTTATGCAACTAATTATCGAAATTAAAGAGTCTAATCGGTAGCATTATTTTACGCCTCTTTACAATAATCCGTTGTCGTAAACCTTGCTATTGCGGCTCGTGTGCCTATACTAGCCCACTGCGAAATTTTTAGTCGCGCCAGTGATCTGCTTACGGTAGCTGTTTCCTTGCTGTAACGGTTTATTAGTGGCTGCGATTTTTGATTCGTCAACGACACAAATCTCATCAACTAAGACAAGACTAGACACATGCAAGTTTCAGATTTTCACTTTGACCTACCAGATGAACTCATTGCTCGTTACCCTCAAGAGGAGCGCACAGCAAGCCGCCTGCTTAAATTAGATGGCAACAGCGGCAACCTAGCTGATGGTTCGTTTAAAGACGTTTTAGACTTGGTTGAGCCAGGCGATCTTGTCGTTTTCAATAACACTCGAGTTATTCCTGCTCGTGTATTCGGTCGCAAGGCATCAGGCGGTAAGCTTGAAGTGCTAGTGGAGCGAATGCTCGATGAGAAAAGTATTCTGGCGCATGTTCGTTGTTCTAAATCACCTAAGCCGGGCACTAAGCTATTCCTTGGTGAAAATGATGAATATGAAGCTGAAATGGTGGCGCGTCATGATGCGTTATTTGAAATCCATTTCACCTCCGATCAAAGCGTTCTAGAGATTCTTAACAGTGTGGGTCACATGCCACTGCCTCCTTACATCGATCGTCCTGATGAAGATGCAGATAAAGAGCGTTACCAGACAGTCTATAATGAGAAACCGGGTGCCGTTGCTGCGCCAACTGCGGGTCTTCACTTTGATGACAAGCTGATGGCTGACATGAAGGCAAAAGGTGTCGAGTTTGCTTATGTGACACTTCACGTAGGTGCGGGCACATTCCAACCGGTAAAAGTAGATAATATCAATGATCACCATATGCATGCTGAGTACGTTGAAGTACCGCAAGAAGTAGTTGATGCCGTTGCAGCCGCGAAAGCGCGTGGCGGACGTATTATTGCCGTTGGGACCACCTCTGTACGTTCATTAGAAAGTGCGGCTCAAGATGCATTGAAGAATGGCACTGAGTTAGTTCCTTTCTTTGGTGATACTGAGATCTTCATCTTCCCTGGTTATGAATACCAGTTGGTGGACTGCTTGATTACCAATTTCCACTTACCAGAATCAACACTGATCATGTTGGTGAGTGCATTTGCTGGCTATGACAATGTGATGGGCGCATACGATCACGCAGTGAAGAGCGAATACCGTTTCTTCAGCTACGGTGATGCGATGTTCATCAACAAGAAAACCAGTTAATTTAAACTGGTTATAAACGATATAAGCAGAATTTACGGGTGCTAGCAGTAAGCTAGGAGTCGGGCAGGGTGTCTGTCTAATCTCTCGCAAGGAATACGCGACCGCTCCTCATAGAACTTGCTAGATTGAACTTATGTTTAGCTTAAGGTTCTGAATTATCAGTCAGATTGTTTCTCTGGCATATTGGAGGCTTCGTGAAATTAAAATACGAACTTAAAAAAACAAACAGCGGCGCACGTCGTGGTCAACTTCAGTTTGAACGTGGTAGCGTTGAAACACCAGCATTCATGCCAGTAGGTACTTACGGTACGGTTAAAGGCATGACTCCTGAAGAAGTGAAAGACACCGGTGCTGAAATCCTGCTAGGCAACACGTTCCACCTGTGGTTACGTCCTGGTCAAGAAATCATGAAACTGCACGGAGACTTGCACGATTTCATGAACTGGAAAGGACCTATCTTGACTGATTCAGGCGGTTTCCAAGTATTCAGCCTAGGTGCGACGCGTAAAATCACTGAAGAGGGTGTTCACTTCCGTAACCCTGTAAACGGTGACAAGATCTTCATGGACGCTGAAAAGTCGATGGAAATCCAAAAGGATCTAGGTTCAGACATCGTAATGATCTTTGACGAATGTACGCCTTACCCTGCGACGCATAAAGAAGCTAAAGACTCAATGGAGATGTCTCTTCGTTGGGCTCAGCGTTCACGCAATCACTTTGACAAGCAAGAAAACCCGAACTCACTATTCGGTATCGTTCAAGGTGGCGTATACGAAGACCTTCGTGACGTATCCGTTAAAGGCCTAACAGAAATTGGTTTTGACGGTTACGCTGTTGGCGGCCTAGCAGTAGGCGAACCAAAAGAAGACATGCACCGTATTCTTGAGCACACATGCCCTCAACTACCTGAAGATAAACCACGTTACCTAATGGGCGTAGGCAAACCTGAAGATTTGGTTGAAGGTGTTCGTCGCGGTATCGACATGTTTGACTGTGTAATGCCAACGCGAAATGCACGTAACGGCCACCTGTTTGTCACTGAAGGTGTGATCAAGATCCGTAATGCGAAGCATAAAACAGATACAACGCCACTAGATTCAGATTGTGACTGTTACACTTGTAAGAACTACAGCAAGTCGTACTTGCACCATTTGGATCGTTGTAATGAAATCCTAGGTGCTCGACTGAACACGATTCATAACTTGCGTTTCTATCAACGAATTATGTCAGACATTCGTCAATCTATTGATGAAGACCGTTTTGAAGAGTTCGTTGCTGAGTTCTACGCAAGAATGGGGCGTGAAGTGCCACCGTTAGGTAAAGAATCTTAGTATTTCTTTTTTGCGAGCCCCATCTCTATTCCTAGAGATGGGGCTTGAAAATAAAGGGATACGACCCAATTAGACAAACAATTACCAAAATATAATAGAGGATGTTTTTAATGTTTATTTCTCAAGCTCACGCAGCAGTAGAAGGTGCACCAGCAGGCGGCGGTTTCGAAATGCTTATCATGCTAGGTATGTTCGCTGTGATCTTCTACTTCATGATCTACCGCCCACAAGCTAAGCGCGTAAAAGAGCATAAGAGCCTTATGTCTTCTATGGGCAAAGGCGATGAAGTTCTAACAAGCGGCGGTCTAATCGGTAAGATTACTAAGATTGCAGAAGACAGCGACTACGTTGCTATCGAGCTAAACGCAAACAACGAAGTCGTTATCAAGAAAGACTTCGTTACAGCAGTGCTACCAAAAGGTACTCTGAAATCACTATAAACAGCTAGAGGATCCTCGCTGTGCTAAACCGTTATCCGTTATGGAAGTATTTGATGGTGGTGTTTGCCATCGCTATCGCCGCGTTGTACGCACTTCCGAATATATACGGTGAAGATCCGGCAGTTCAAGTTACAGGGGCGCGTGGCGCCTCTGTAGATCTGTCTACGCTGGATGCTGTCACCGATGCTCTTGAAGCAGAGAACCTTTCTACTAAATCCGTTGCTCTAGAAAACGGTTCCATTCTTGTTCGCTTTAACGATACAGATACGCAAATTAGTGCCCGTGATATCATCACAGAAGCACTAGGTGATGACGTTATCGTTGCTTTAAACCTAGCGGCTTCAACTCCTGATTGGCTTGAATCTATTGGTGCTGCACCAATGAAACTGGGTCTTGATCTACGTGGTGGTGTTCACTTCTTAATGGAAGTGGATATGGATGCTGCGATGCAAAAGCTAGTTGGCCAACAAGAAGAAGCGTTCCGTAGCGAGCTTCGTGAAGAAAAAATTCGTTACCGTGCTATTCGCCCATCAGGTAAAGATGCCGTTGAAGTGATTCTACGTAACGAAGAGCAGCTTGCTGAAGCGAAATCGCTACTGCAATCTAAGCACCAAGATATGACGTTCGTAGATTCAGAATCTAATGGTCGTTTCTCTTTGGTTGCTCGTTTTACAGATGCTCGTCTTCAAGAAATCCGTAACTACGCAGTAGAGCAAAACATTACCATTCTACGTAACCGTGTTAACGAACTTGGTGTTGCTGAACCTTTGGTTCAACGTCAAGGTGCTAGCCGTATCGTAGTGGAATTGCCTGGTGTTCAAGACACGGCGCGCGCTAAAGAAATTCTTGGTGCAACGGCGACGCTTGAGTTCCGTGAAGTTGATAGTAGTGCTGACTTAGCCGCTGCCGCTTCTGGTCGTGCCCCTGCGGGTAGCGAAATCAAGCAGGACCGTGATGGTCGCCCTGTGGTACTTAAGAAGCGCGTTATTCTAGGCGGTTCAAGTATTACTGATGCAAGCTCAAGTGTTGATGAATATGGTCGTCCACAAGTTAACATCTCGCTAGATAGCGAAGGTGGTAGCAAGATGTCTACATTCTCTCGTCAGAATATCGGTAAGCTTATGGCTACGGTATTTGCAGAGTACAAAGACAGTGGTCGTAAAACACCAGAAGGTCGAGTGATCTTAAGTAAGCACGAAGAAGTGATCAACCAAGCGACGATTCAATCTGCGCTTGGCCGTAACTTCCGTATTACGGGTATCGACTCAACGGCTGAAGCTCATAACTTGGCACTTTTACTACGTGCTGGTGCATTGATTGCACCTATCTCGATTGTAGAAGAACGTACGATTGGTCCATCTATGGGTCAACAAAACATCGATATGGGTATCATGGCGATGGTTTGGGGTATGGCTGCAGTAATGTTGTTTACTCTGCTTTACTACCGTACTTTCGGTTTGATTGCGAACGTTGCTCTTATGGCTAACTTGGTGTTGATTATCGGCGTTATGTCGATGATTCCGGGAGCTACTATGACTCTGCCAGGTATTGCCGGTATCGTATTGACGGTTGGTATGGCGGTTGATGCTAACGTACTTATCTTTGAGCGTATACGTGAAGAACTTCGAGATGGACGCAGTCCACAACAAGCGATTCACCAAGGTTATGCGAACGCATTTAGCACCATCGCCGATGCCAACATCACCACACTACTGACAGCAATCATTCTATTTGCTGTAGGTACAGGTGCAATTAAGGGCTTCGCGGTAACGCTGTCTATCGGTATCTTAACTTCAATGTTTACAGCTATTGTCGGAACACGTTGTATCGTGAACCTGATGTATGGTGGCAAACGCGTTAAGAAACTGTCGATCTAAGGCTAGGAATTAATATGTTTCAGATTCTAAAAGCAGAAAAAATGATCGACTTTATGCGTTGGTCAAAGGTTGCCTTTTTATTCTCTATCTTGATGATTGGTACCGCTATCTTTACTCTAACAACGAAATCGTTGAATTGGGGTCTAGATTTTACCGGCGGAACTCTGATTGAAGTGGGTTTTGAGGAGCCAGCAAACCTACCTGATATCCGTAGTGCACTAGAAGCGGAAGGTTTCGGTGATGCAACGGTACAGAACTTTGGTTCTGCGCGTGAGGTGATGGTTCGTTTACGTCCGCGTGATGGTGTTGCTGGCGAAACGCTTGGTAACCAGATCCTGTCTGCGATTAAAGATGGTACTGGTGAGCAAGTTGAGATGCGTCGTATCGAGTTCGTTGGTCCTAATGTAGGTGACGAGCTAACAGAAGCGGGCGGCCTTGCTATCCTTGTTTCTCTGATCTGTATCTTGATCTATGTGTCAGTGCGATTCGAATGGCGTTTGGCGGCAGGTGCGGTACTAGCACTGGCGCACGACGTTATCATCACTCTAGGTGTGTTCTCTCTAATGCAAATTGAGGTAGATCTTACTATCGTAGCAGCCTTGCTAACGGTAGTCGGTTACTCCCTCAACGATACCATAGTAGTATTTGACCGTATTCGTGAGAACTTCCGTAAGATGCGTAAAGGTGAAGCTCCTGAAGTACTGAACAGCTCAATCACACAAACATTGAGCCGTACACTGATTACTTCTGGTACAACGTTATTCGTAGTTATCGCGCTGTTCGCTCAGGGCGGTGCTATGATTCACGGCTTCGCGACTGCACTTCTATTGGGTATTACCGTTGGTACTTATTCTTCAATCTACGTTGCCTCTGCACTAGCTATGAAGTTGGGTATTGCGCGTGAACACCTAATGCCACCACAAGTGGATAAAGAAGGTGAAGAGTTTGACGAAATGCCTTAGGCCTTGGCTTAACAATTTTCGCTGAACCAAAAAAACCGCTAGGCAACTAGCGGTTTTTTTACGTCTGTATTCTGTCGATAAGCTCTACGCAACTTATTGGCGAATTGCGTTGTGCTCATCGCAACTAACCGCCATCTTGCTCGTATCGCAGATACAAAAAAGCCCCGCAATAGCGAGGCTTTGAAAATCTTCTGCTCTTAACTAAAGAGCATTAACGTAAGGTCTGAATTACTTCAGCATACCTTCGTTAGAGTTCTCACGAACGTGCTTAAGAATAGACTTAACACCACGTGCGCTTGAAGCAACAACATTACCAGACGTCATGTAATCAGTACCGCCAGCAAAGTCAGTCATGATAGCGCCAGCTTCACGAGCGATTAGGTCGCCAGCTGCTAGATCCCATGGCTTAAGGCCTAGTTCTAGGTAACCGTCAACACGGCCAGCCGCTAGGTAACATAGGTCAAGTGCTGGAGAGCCAGTACGACGGAAGTCCGCACAATCAACGAATAGACCAGAGATGATCTTCATGAAAGATTCAGAGTGTTGTTTTTGCTTGAATGGGAAACCAGTCGCTAGAACAGTACCTTGAAGGTCTTTAAGTTGAGTAACACGCATACGAGCGTTGTTAAGTTGAGCGCCAGAGCCACGTTGAGCTGTGAATAGCTCGTTTAGCATTGGGTCATAAACACAAGCAACTTCTGTACGACCGTTCATACGAACAGCAATAGATACAGAGAAGTGAGGGAAACCTTTTACAAAGTTGTTGGTGCCATCTAGTGGGTCAACGATCCATTGTACGTCAGAATCTTTACCTTCAGTTAGGCCTGACTCTTCAGAAATAATGCTGTGCTCTGGGTAAGATGATTTGATTGTCTCAATAATCATGTACTCAGCTTCTTGAGCAATGTTAGTAACGTAATCGTTGTTACCTTTTAGAGACGATTCGATCTTATCAGTTGTTTCTAGAGATTTAGCAATATGGTTGCCAGCTTTACGCGCAGCGCGTATCGCAATGTTTAGCATTGGATGCATATGGTTTTTCCCACAAGATGTTAAAGAACAATTTAAAGCGGCGGCGAGTATACCAAAGTTTCCCCAAAATGGAAGTGGTTATTTTTTGAACTCTTAGTTTCACATTCCGAGAAGGGTCTGACCATTTTACTTTGCTATGTGTTAATATCTCGCGATTATTTTTAAAGTGGTGTCATATAGCATGTTAGACAATGTAAAAGTCGTTCTGGTTGGTACGTCTCATTCAGGGAATATCGGATCAGCAGCTCGCGCAATGAAAGTGATGGGTTTGAGTCAATTAGTTCTTGTAGACCCTCAATGTGAAGTTGACGAGCAGACCTTAGCACTGGCTGCGGGTGCAGGTGACATCGCAGAAAACGCGACCATTGTGTCTACACTGGATGAAGCAGTAAAAGACTGTGGTTTGGTGGTCGGCTCAAGTGCTCGTTCAAGAACACTTGAATGGCCAATGCTTGAGCCTCGTGAGTGCGGACAAAAGTTTGCAATTGAAGGTCAAAAGCACCCAGTCGCATTAGTCTTTGGTCGTGAACGTACGGGGCTAACGAACGATGAGCTTCAGAAGTGTCATTTCCACGTATGTATCCCCGCTAACCCAGAGTACAGCTCATTAAATCTAGCGATGGCAGTACAGACACTGAGCTATGAAGTTCGCGTAGCACACCTTGATATGGTGGCTAGCCAGTACCAGCCGCAGCAACAAGATGACTACCCTCGTCACGAAGAACTAGAAATGTTCTATGAACACCTTGAAAAAGTGATCATTGATACCCAATTTATCTCTAAGGATAAGCCGGGTCAGGTGATGAACAAGCTACGTCGTTTATTCAGCCGAGCTCGTCCTGAACTGCAAGAGATCAATACTTTACGTGGTATTTTGACTTCAATTGAGAAGATCAAAAACGACAAATAAAATCCACCCTACTTGTAGGGATGAATACCTGACTAAAATAGTCAACTAAATACTTGACCAATTTAGTCGGGTATGGGAAGATTCCAACCACATAAACAATGTGGATACGGTGTGATATGAAACTTACATCTAAAGGAAGATATGCGGTAACAGCTATGCTAGATGTAGCACTGCATTCGCAAAAGAGCCCAGTTCCTCTGGCTGACATTTCAGAGCGACAAGGCATCTCGTTATCTTACTTAGAGCAACTATTTTCTAAGTTACGTAAGGCTGGCTTAGTTGCTAGTGTTCGTGGTCCTGGCGGTGGTTACCGTCTAGGTGCTGAAGCGAGCGACATCGCTGTCGGAACTGTGATTGCTGCAGTAGACGAATCAGTTGATGCAACTAAGTGTCACGGTCGAGCAGATTGCCAAGGTGGCAGTCGTTGTTTAACTCACACTTTATGGCGTGATTTAAGCTCCCGAATCAGCAGCTTCTTAAACGACATTACGCTCGGTGAGTTAATGAAAGATAACGAAGTTTTACAGATTTCTGATCGTCAAGATATCGATCTTGCGGTTAATAATGGTTTTGCACATAAAAATACGAGCACTACAACGATTAGTGCAGCACCTCACGGTGTTAATGCCCGCTCTTAGCGGTCAGTTTTTACATTGGAGTAGAAAATGAAACTGCCTATTTACTTTGACTATTCAGCTACATGCCCAGTCGATCCACGTGTTGCTGAAAAAATGGTTCAGTGTATGACGATGGACGGTAACTTCGGTAACCCTGCATCTCGTTCACACCGTTACGGCTGGCAGGCAGAAGAATCAGTAGATAATGCTCGTGAGCAAATTGCCGATCTACTAAATGCAGACCCACGTGAGATTGTTTTCACGTCAGGTGCTACTGAGTCAGACAACCTTGCTATCAAAGGTGCAGCGCACTTTTACGAGAAGAAAGGTAAGCACGTAATCACGTGTAAAACAGAACATAAAGCAGTTCTTGATCCATGTCGCCAATTAGAGCGTGAAGGTTTTGAGGTGACTTACCTTGAACCTGAATCTAACGGCATCATCGATCTAGACAAGCTACAGGCAGCAATGCGTGAAGATACTGTTCTTGTTTCTATTATGCACGTAAACAACGAGATTGGTGTGATCCAAGATATCTCTGCAATCGGCGAATTATGTCGTTCACGCAAGATCATCTTCCACGTTGATGCGGCTCAGTCTGCGGGCAGAATCCCACTAGATGTAAAAGAGATGAAAGTTGACCTTATCTCTCTTTCTGCGCACAAAGCATACGGCCCTAAAGGCATCGGCGCTTTGTACGTTCGTCGTAAGCCACGTATTCGCCTAGAAGCGCAAATGCATGGTGGCGGTCATGAACGTGGTTTCCGTTCTGGTACGCTTGCTACTCACCAAATCGTGGGTATGGGCGAAGCATTTGCTATCGCTAAACAAGACATGCAGAAAGATTACGATCACGCACTAGCTCTTCGTGAACGCCTACTTAAAGGTGTTCAAGATCTAGAAGCAGTAACCGTAAACGGCGACTTAGACCAACGTGTACCACACAACCTAAACGTGAGCTTTGCTTTCGTTGAAGGTGAGTCTCTGCTTATGTCTTTAAAAGACCTAGCAGTATCATCAGGTTCTGCATGTACATCAGCAAGCCTAGAGCCTTCATACGTTTTACGTGCTCTTGGTTTGAACGATGAACTGGCACACAGCTCAGTACGTTTCTCATTCGGCCGTTTTACAACGGAAGAAGAAATCGACTACGCGATTGCTCAAATCCGCGTGGCGGTAAACAAATTACGCGACATGTCTCCTCTATGGGATATGTATAAAGAAGGGATTGATTTGAACACTGTTGAGTGGGCTCATCACTAATCTCACGGAAATAGAGGATTCGAGGTAACTATCATGGCATATAGCGAAAAAGTAATTGATCACTACGAAAACCCACGTAACGTAGGTTCGTTTGATAAAGAAGACCCAAGTGTAGGTAGCGGTATGGTTGGCGCACCAGCTTGTGGTGACGTGATGAAACTGCAAATCAAAGTATCTGCAGAAGGTATTATTGAAGACGCAAAATTCAAGACTTACGGTTGCGGTAGCGCAATCGCTTCTAGCTCACTAGTAACTGAGTGGGTTAAAGGTAAAAGTATTGATGAAGCGGCTGCAATCAAAAACTCTGAAATCGCAGAAGAGCTTGAGTTGCCACCAGTGAAAGTTCACTGTTCAATTCTTGCTGAAGATGCAATCAAAGCAGCGGTTGCAGATTACAAAAAGAAGCACTAATCGCTTCAATACCGTAATCACTACGAAAGATAAGTAATATTTGGGAGCACCCTTTGTGCTCCCCCTGAGTTCTCAATTTATATAAAACACAAGGTTGTAGTATGGCCATCACCATGACAGATACGGCAGCAAGCCGAGTTCAAGCTTTCCTAGATAACCGTGGTAAAGGTCTCGGGTTACGCTTAGCAGTAAAAACTACTGGCTGTTCGGGTATGGCGTATGTACTAGAGTTCGTTGACGAGCTTAACGAAGAAGACGAAGTGTTTGAGCATTCAGGTGTTAAGGTCATCATTGATCCAAAGAGTTTAGTATACCTAGATGGTACTGAGCTCGATTATGTAAAAGAAGGCCTAAACGAAGGTTTTGAATTCAACAACCCTAACGCGAAAGGCGAATGTGGTTGTGGTGAGAGCTTCAATGTTTAAACGCTTGAATCGTTAAGCGTTGTAAGCGAAGAATAAAATTAGGCTCTGAACAAAGAGCCTAAACTTAGGACCACCTTTACATGAATCATTTCGAATTATTTGGGCTACCACTTCAGTTTCAACTGGATGGTAGCCTTCTTTCTTCTCAGTTTAGAGATCTGCAACGCCAATTCCATCCTGATAAATTTGCGATAGCTTCTGAGCGTGATCGCTTATTAGCCGTGCAAAAAGCGGCACAAATCAATGATGCGTACCAGGTATTGAAGAATCCAATCAGCCGAGCAGAATACTTGTTAGTTCAACACGGTGAAGACATTCGTGGCGAACAACAAACCATGCAAGATCCGATGTTCCTGATGGAGCAGATGGAATTGCGTGAAGAGCTGGAAGACATCGCAGACAGTTCTGACCCTGAAGGTGCGCTATTTGCATTTGAAGGCAAGGTTAGCAAAATGTATAAACAACAATTAAGCGCTATCCAACAAGAACTCGAAAGTGAAGCTTGGCTAGAAGCTGCAGACCGAGTAAGAAAGCTTAAGTTTATTGCAAAATTAAAGAATGAAATCGAATTAGTTGAAGATCGTTTGATCGGCTAGTTTGTATAACAAGGATACCTCCATGGCACTACTTCAGATTGCAGAACCAGGGCAAAGCGCCGCTCCTCACCAGCATAAGCTTGCTGTGGGTATTGATTTAGGTACAACAAACTCGTTGGTTGCTGCAGTACGCAGTGGCGAGGCGAGCACACTCGTTGATCAACAAGGTCGAAGTATTCTTCCTTCCGTTGTTCACTATACGACAGATTCGTACACTACTGGTGATGAAGCGCGTGCAAATGCACAGACTGATCCTAAAAATACCATTATCTCAGTTAAGCGATTAATCGGTCGTTCACTGTCAGATATTCAACAGCGATACCCGTCTCTGCCATATCAGTTTGAAGAAAGTGATAATGGTTTGCCTGTGATTCGCACAGAGCAAGGCAACAAGAACCCAATTCAAGTATCAGCAGATATTTTGCGAGCGCTAGGTCAACGTGCTGAAACAACACTAGGTGGCGAGCTAGCTGGTGCTGTTATTACCGTTCCTGCGTACTTTGATGATGCACAGCGTGCCGGTACGAAAGATGCGGCGCAACTTGCTGGTCTTCACGTGTTACGTCTTCTTAATGAACCCACGGCCGCTGCGATTGCTTACGGTCTGGATTCAGGTAAAGAAGGGGTAATCGCTGTTTATGACTTAGGAGGTGGTACGTTTGATATCTCTATCCTACGCCTATCTAAAGGTGTCTTTGAAGTTCTAGCAACTGGTGGTGACTCTGCATTAGGCGGCGATGACTTTGACCATTTAGTTGCGGAGCATTTCCTAGAAAAAATGGGCTTAGCAGAGCTCACAGCAGAACAGAACCGTATTCTTTTAGACGCTGCAACTGAAGCTAAAATTGGTTTGTCTGAAGCTGAAAGTGTTGATGTTGAAGTACTGGGTTGGTCTGGTTCGTTAACTCGTGAAGAGTTCGAAGATATCATCAAGCCGCTGGTTAAGAAAACGCTACTTTCATGTCGTCGTGCATTGAAAGATGCTGAAGTTGACGCAGACGAAGTTCTAGAAGTGGTTATGGTTGGCGGTTCAACTCGCACCTTGCTTGTTCGTGAAATGGTGGGTGGCTTCTTTGGTCGTACTCCATTAACTAGCATTAACCCTGATGAAGTGGTTGCGATTGGAGCGTCGATTCAAGCGGATATCTTAGTCGGCAACAAGCCTGACTCTGAGATGCTGCTATTGGATGTTATCCCTCTGTCACTTGGTATCGAAACCATGGGTGGCTTAGTAGAAAAGATCATCCCTCGTAACACCACGATCCCTGTTGCTCGCGCACAAGAATTTACCACGTTCAAAGACGGTCAAACTGCAATGACAGTACACACCGTGCAAGGCGAGCGTGAAATGGTGGACGACTGTCGTTCATTGGCTCGATTTGCTCTGAAAGGCATTCCACCAATGACAGCAGGTGCTGCGCATATTCGCGTAACTTACCAAGTGGATGCTGATGGCCTGCTATCGGTTACCGCGATGGAGAAGAGCACTGGCGTTCAAGCTGAAATCCAAGTTAAGCCTTCTTACGGTCTAAGTGACAACGAAGTGGCTAGTATGCTGAAAGATTCGATGACGTTTGCAAAAGAAGACATGCAAGCACGTGCTCTTGCTGAGCAACGCGTAGAAGCGGATCGCGTTATCGAAGGCCTTATTGCTGCAATGCAAGCCGACGGCGATGAGCTGCTAGATGAGCAAGGCAAGCAACAACTTGTTCAAGCGATTGAAGCACTGATTGAAGTGCGCAATGGTGACAATGCTGATGCCATTGAACTCGAAATTAAGAATACCGACAAAGCGAGCCAAGACTTTGCTTCTCGTCGTATGGATAAATCAATTCGTGCTGCACTGTCAGGTCAGTCAGTCGATAATATTTAATAGTTAGAGAATAGATAAACATGCCAAAGATTATTGTTTTACCTCACGAAGATCTATGTCCAGAAGGCGCTGTTTTAGAAGCAAAAGCTGGTGAGACGGTTCTTGATGTTGCACTGAAGGCCGGTATTGGTATTGAACACGCATGTGAAAAGTCGTGTGCATGTACTACATGTCACGTTGTGATTCGTGAAGGCTTTGATTCATTAGAAGAAAGTGATGACCTAGAAGACGATATGCTTGATAAAGCATGGGGTCTAGAAATGGAATCTCGTCTTGGTTGCCAAGCTAAAGTGGCTGATACTGATCTTGTTGTAGAGATTCCAAAGTACACGCTGAACCTAGCTTCTGAAGAGCACTAAGAACTCAGCTCGACTAAAACTGTTAGTAAAACTAGCATAGAATACAAATCATGAAGATGATAAATCGTCGCTGATAAATATAAGGAAGTGTTATGAGCTTGAAATGGATTGATTCGCGAGATATTGCGATTGAACTATGTGATTTATACCCAGATACCGATCCTAAAACGGTGCGTTTCACGGACTTGCATCAGTGGGTATTAGATCTTGAAGATTTTGATGATGAGCCTAATAACTCGAATGAGAAAATTCTAGAGGCCATTATTTTGTGCTGGATGGATGAGATGGACTAACCCTCTTGTTCTATAATTTGGCTGTTGGTTGGAATTTATCCAATATAAAATACAGCCAAGTTAACAATTCTTACTAAAAAAAGCGGACCTTATGGTCCGTTTTTTTATCAAAATGACATTTTACCCTTACATAATGCTAACATCAGTGCGCTAATAAAAAACAATCTGAATCACACTCTCAAAGTGGTTCATGACAAGGAGAAATCATGTCTACACAGATGTCAGTATTTTTAAGTCAAGAAGCTGCCCAGCCTCAGTGGGGAGCAAGAGCTATTTTATCGTTTTCTGAAGCGGGAGCGACAGTTCACATTGGTGAAGGCCACGATTTAGGCGCAGTTCAACGTTCTGGACGTACGCTTGACGGACAAGGTATCGCATTCGTTTCACTTCGTGGTGAAGGTTGGGATCTAGAAAGCGTTTGGGCTTTCTACCAAGGCTACCGTGGACCAAAGAAAAAGAATGCATTGGAATGGGATGCACTTTCAGAAGCCGACCAAGCAGAGCTAGAAGCGCGCATTCGCTCTACTGATTGGACTCGTGACATTATCAACAAAACCGCTGAAGAAGTGGCACCTCGCCAATTAGCGACGATGGCTGCGGAATACATCAAGTCAGTGGCTCCTGCGGGCACAGTTAAAGCGAAAATCGTTAAAGACAAAGACCTACTAACCGAAGGTTGGGAAGGCATCTACGCGGTAGGCCGCGGCTCTGAGCGTACTTCTGCAATGCTTCAACTGGACTTCAACCCTACCGGCGACGAAGACGCACCTGTATTTGCTTGTCTGGTTGGTAAAGGTATCACTTTCGACTCAGGCGGTTACAGCATCAAGCCAGGTCAATTCATGACAGCAATGAAGGCTGACATGGGCGGCGCAGCAACTATTACGGGTGGTTTAGGTCTAGCGATTGAACGCGGCCTGAACAAGCGTATTAAGCTTATTCTATGTTGTGCAGAGAACATGATCTCGGGTCGTGCATTGAAGCTTGGCGACATCATTACTTACAAAAATGGTAAGACGGTTGAGATCATGAATACTGACGCTGAAGGTCGTTTAGTTTTAGCTGATGGCCTGATGTTCGCAAGCGCACAAAACCCAGAATTGATCATCGACTGCGCAACGCTAACTGGTGCAGCGAAGAATGCACTAGGTAACGACTACCATGCACTATTAAGCTTCGACGATGAACTGTCTCACCAAGCGCTAACGGCTGCGAACCAAGAGAAAGAAGGCCTATGGCCACTGCCTCTTGCTGATTTCCACCGTGGTATGCTGCCTTCAAACTTTGCTGATCTTTCAAACATCAGCTCTGGTGATTACACGCCAGGTGCTAGTACCGCTGCTGCATTCCTTTCTTACTTTGTAGACGACTACAAAAAAGGTTGGATTCACATGGACTGCGCGGGTACTTACCGTAAGTCATCAAGTGATAAGTGGGCTGCAGGCGCGACCGGTATGGGTGTTCGTACACTGGCTCGTCTTCTTATCGACCAAGCCAAATAATAATAAGAGTGAGCGGTATTTCGATACCGCTTATTCATCAACTCAGATCGAATGATCTCAGTAATTTCAGTATTTAATAACAAAAAAATGAAGTGAAGGAATCCCTATGGCTCTAGAAAGAACGTTCTCAATTGTTAAGCCGGATGCAGTTAAGCGTAACCTTGTTGGTGAAATCTACCACCGCATTGAAAAAGCAGGCCTACAGATTATTGCCGCTAAAATGGTTTCTCTTACTGAAGCGCAAGCAAGTGGTTTCTATGCAGAACATGAAGGTAAAGAGTTCTTTGGACCACTAAAAGAGTTCATGACTTCTGGTCCTATCATGGTTCAAGTACTTGAAGGCGAAAATGCGATCGCTCGTTACCGTGAACTTATGGGTAAAACTAACCCAGAAGAAGCGGCATGCGGCACTATCCGTGCTGACTACGCAATCAGCATGCGTTACAACTCAGTACACGGCAGTGATAGCCCTGAATCTGCTGCACGCGAAATCGAATTCTTCTTCCCAGAATCTGAAATTTGCCCGCGTCCAGCTGAATAAGCAGACAGCAGCAAGTATCAATAAAGGCTTCACTTCGGTGAAGCCTTTTTCGTATGTGGACTTTGCATTCTCGATAATCTATTTAGTCGTCATTCCCGAGAGCGACGTAGGAGTGTAAGCGGAATCTCTGTTAGTTGTTGGAGATTCCAGATACCTCGTTCCTCAGTTCTGGAATGACGGGCTTTGAGGAGTTCATGACCTGATAGCGATGGATGGCGGGAGCCACAATCTTGTGGTAAGTATTGGTGAGCTTGTGGAGATTATTTACGTCATTCCCGAAAGCGACGGAGGAGCGTAATCGGGAATCTTTTCTTTAATTTAGGTATTCTCAGACCGAACAAAACAATTGTTCAAGTTTTAATCGCTTAACTTTGAATGTCTTAATAAACACAGGGTTTTACAGCGCTTGTTGAAGTTGCGTAAAGCCTGTACAATTCGCGCCCTTAATTATTGTTCCGTCATTGAGAGGCATCATGACCACAGCTAAAGTCAATCTACTCGATTTTGATCGTAAAGGTCTTCGTAAATTTTTCACAGAAGAACTGAATGAGAAAGCGTTTCGAGCAGAGCAAGTGATGAAGTGGATTTATCACTTCGGTGTCGATGACTTCGAACAAATGAACAACATCAACAAAAAATTACGTGAGAAATTGCTGCATCGCTGTGAGATTGTTGCACCTATCGTTTCTGAAGCTCAGCACTCTGCAGATGGCACCATTAAATGGGCTATGAGCGTTGGTGACCAAGACGTTGAGACGGTATACATCCCTGATGGTGACCGTGCGACGCTATGTGTATCTTCACAGGTTGGTTGTGCACTAGAATGTAAATTCTGCTCTACGGCTCAACAAGGCTTCAACCGTAACCTGAAAGTTTCAGAGATCGTTGGTCAAATCTGGCGCGCTGCACGTGAAATCGGTTTAGAGAAAGATACGGGTCGTCGTCCAATTACTAACGTCGTAATGATGGGTATGGGTGAGCCTCTGCTTAACATGAAGAACCTAATTCCATCATTAGAGCTGATGCTTGATGATCTAGGATTCTCACTGTCTAAGCGTCGTGTGACAGTATCAACATCTGGTGTTGTTTCTGGTCTTGATCAGATGACAGACAACATCGATGTAGCTCTGGCGATTTCTCTACACGCACCAAACGATGCACTACGTAGCCAAATCATGCCAATCAACGACCGTTGGGATATCCAAGATTTCCTAGCATCGGTTCGTCGTTACATTGCTTCTTCAAATGCTAACCGCGGTAAAGTAACGGTTGAGTACGTTCTATTGGATCATGTGAATGATGATATGGACCATGCTCGTGAACTTGCTGAGCTAATGAAAGAGACGCCTTGTAAGATCAACTTGATTCCATTCAACCCTTATCCGGGTTCGCCTTACAAGAAGCCAAGCAACTCTCGAATTGATCGCTTCCAAAAAACGCTGATGGAATACAACTACACAGTAACGGTTCGTAAAACACGTGGTGATGATATTGATGCCGCATGTGGCCAGCTGGTTGGTGATGTCATTGATAGAACCAAGCGTACTAAAATGCTGAAAGCCGCCTCTGAAGCTAACTTAATCGCAGGTGATGTGATTCAAGTAAAAGCGGTTTAAATACCATTTAGAACTAAACAAGCCAGAAGGAATCCTTCTGGCTTGTTGCTTTTCTGGAAGGTGAATTTCCAATAATTGGATTTTTTCCCCACGCTTTCTTACATTTTTCGTTAAATTTTGGACAAAACCATGAGCTGACGGTAAATTTTGTCGAAAGTGTTTTTGCCTTGTAATGGCATTAGCTTATGATTAAATAATCTTAAATTAATTTAAGTGCTCGCTTGTTACCCGATAATCGTCAATGTGTCTATTTAGGTTGGCTACTTGATAAACTAGCTTCCTGAGAAAGTCGCTCACCAACAGTGTGTGGTTTTCTACTTTAAGGGTTGATGAACCGGGTGACAGGAAAAATTCCACATAGTAGGTTGTAAGATTGAGCTTAAACGAAAATAAAAAATGCTCTCATCAACCTGCAATAATACTTTAGAAGTTCACTCTCTATGAACACAGAACAAGAAACACAAACGCAAGAAACTGTCGCTCCAGCAATTGAAGCGGGAACGCTGCTCAAAAATAAACGAGAATCTCTTGGTTTAACACAAAAGCAGATCTCTGATCGCTTGAAGTTACGCGTTACGCTTATCCAGCAAATTGAAGAAAACCAATTCGAGTCAGATCAGGTTGCCACCTTTATGCGTGGTTACATTCGTTCATACGCGAAATACGTCAATCTTGATGAAAAAGTCGTGTTGAACGCGCTTCATCATTCTGGTGATGCCCAACATCAAGAACAAGAAATGTTGAGCTTCTCTCGTAAGACTAAAACCGAGAAGCACAACAGCCGTATTATGCTCCTTACTTGGAGTATCTTTGCTGTGATTGTGGGTATCTCCTCACTTTGGTGGTGGCAGAATCAACAGCAAGACACCTTATCTCAATCTTTAGCCAATACTGAAAGCTCGGAAGAGCTAGTGGTAGAAGAGTCGCTTGATCCTGAACTGACTTCACTCGAAGTGATTGAAGCAGAACAAAACACAGAGACATCTCCTGTTACTGAAAACTCTGATGAGCTTACTGAAATGAGTTCAGCTGAAGGTTCAGTAACTCTTGACCCTGTTGAAGTCCTTGAAGAAGCACCAGAAGCAGCAGACGTTGCTTCGGTTACTGCGGAACCTGAGACTGTAGCGCCTGAAGCTGTGGTTAACGAGCTAGTGATGCAGTTCTCTGCTGATTGCTGGATCCAAGTGAAAGATGCTTCGGGCAAAACGTTATCTACCGGCATTAAAAAAGCAGGCCAGACATTAAATCTTTCTGGAACTGCACCATATAAAGTGATTCTGGGTGCGCCTGAAGGCGTATCGATGACATTTGCAAGTGAACCTGTCGACCTTTCTGGGTATACTTCAGGCAAAGTAGCTAGAATAACCTTACCTTAGAGTTAATATGCAACACGAATCTCCTATTATTCGTCGCAAATCAACCCGTATTTATGTGGGTGATGTGCCGATCGGTGATGGTGCACCAATTGCAGTGCAATCCATGACCAACACAAGAACAACAGATGTCGCCGCGACCGTCGCTCAAATTAGAGCTTTGGAAAAAGTGGGGGCAGATATCGTTCGCGTATCTGTACCGACTATGGAGGCCGCTGAAGCTTTTAAGCTAATCAAGCAGCAGGTCTCTGTTCCTTTGGTTGCTGACATTCACTTCGACTACCGTATCGCTCTTAAAGTGGCAGAGTATGGGGTTGACTGTCTGCGTATCAACCCAGGTAACATCGGTAACGAAAGCCGCATTCGCTCTGTTGTGGATTGTGCTCGTGATATGAATATCCCGATTCGTATTGGTGTTAACGGTGGTTCTCTTGAAAAAGAGATCCAAGAGAAATACACAGAGCCTACAGCAGAAGCGCTGGTTGAATCTGCAATGCGTCACGTCGATATCCTAGACCGTCTGAACTTTGATCAATTCAAAGTCAGCGTGAAGGCTTCTGATGTATTCCTAGCCGTCGGTTCTTACCGTTTGCTTGCTAAGCAGATTGACCAACCACTTCACCTAGGTATTACTGAAGCGGGTGGAGCACGTGCGGGTTCTGTGAAATCGGCTGTAGGTTTAGGCATGTTATTGTCTGAAGGTATCGGCGATACGCTGCGTATCTCGCTAGCAGCAGATCCAATCGAAGAGATCAAAGTTGGCTTTGATATTCTCAAATCTTTGCGCATTCGCTCGCGTGGTATCAACTTCATTGCGTGCCCAAGCTGTTCTCGTCAAGAATTCGATGTTATCAACACCGTTAACGCCCTTGAAGAACGCTTAGAAGACATAGTGACTCCAATGGATGTCTCTATCATCGGTTGTGTCGTTAACGGCCCTGGTGAAGCTGAAGTGTCTCACTTAGGCCTTGCGGGTAGTGCTCGTAAGAGTGCCTTCTACGAAGACGGTAAGCGTCAGAAAGAGCGTTTTGACAACGATGACCTTGTCGACAAGCTTGAAGCGAAGATCCGAGCAAAAGCATCGGTGCTTGATAAAGCAAATCGCATTGATGTAGAAAACTTAGAAGATTAATACAACGCGATGGGGTGTGATTGTCTATTCGCACTAACACCTGGTCGTGAGAAATTACGGAATAAATACTGTGGCTAAAAATATCCAAGCAATTCGAGGCATGAACGACTGCCTACCAACTCAATCACCACTGTGGCAGAAAGTAGAAAGCGCAGTTAAAAGTGTGGTGAGTGCATACGGTTACAACGAAGTACGTATGCCTATCGTTGAAGAAACGAACCTATTTAGCCGTGCGGTTGGTGAAGAGACAGACGTTGTTTCTAAAGAGATGTACACCTTTGATGACCGTAATGGCGACAGCCTAACGCTGCGTCCAGAAGGCACAGCAGGTTGTGTACGTTCATGTATTCAAAACAGCCTTATCAACCGTGATGAGCAGCGCCTATGGTACATGGGTCCAATGTTCCGTCACGAGCGTCCTCAAAAAGGTCGTTACCGTCAATTCCACCAATGTGGTGTGGAAGTGTTTGGCCTAGACGGTCCAGACGTTGACGCAGAACTTATCATGATGACAGCACGTCTATGGCGTGAACTCGGCATCGATAAGCACGTTCGCCTCGAGCTGAACTCAATCGGTTCTCAAGAAGATCGCGTAAGCTATCGTACAGCGTTAGTGGCTTTCCTTGAGCAACACATTGATGTGTTAGATGAAGACTGCAAACGTCGCATGCACACTAACCCTTTACGTGTACTTGATACTAAGAACCCAGATGTTCAAGCGATCTTAGGTGACGCACCTCGACTATCTGAATATTTAGGTGAAGAATCGAAGCAACATTTTGCTGGTTTGTGTGAACTTCTTGACGCTGTTGGTATCGAATACCAAGTTAATGAGCGTCTAGTGCGTGGCCTAGATTACTACAACCGCACAGTATTTGAGTGGATCACTGATAGTCTTGGTGCTCAAGGTACAGTTTGTGGCGGCGGTCGTTACGATGGTCTTGTTGAGCAACTAGGCGGCAAAGCAACCAATGCTGTTGGCTTCGCAATGGGCCTAGAGCGTCTGGTTCTTATGATGGAAACGCTAGAACTAACAGAAGTTCGCCGTAGCGTTGACGTATACGTGGTTGCTGCTGGCGAAGGTACTATGATCGCAGGCATGCAGTTAGCGAATCAATTACGCGACACCGTTGAAGGCGTACGCGTAATGAACCACTTCGGTGGTGGTAACTTCAAGAAGCAATTCAAGCGTGCTGACAAAGTAGGTGCTGTTGTAGCACTGGTACTTGGTGAGAACGAAGTTGCTGACAATACAGTTGTGCTAAAAGATCTGGTTGGCGGCGAGCAAGAAACCGTGTCTCAAACGGAAGTTGCAGAGAAAGTTGCTGCGTTAATCTAATTAGCCATTGAGCAAACGCTCATCATGAATATCAACGTCAGCACTATGCTGGCGTTTAAAGAATTAAAGAGGACAGGAAGTGGAACTTTACGATAGCGAAGAGCAACAAGTTGAAGCCATTAAAGATTGGTGGAAAGAGAACGGTAAAGCCGTAATCTTTGGTGCAGTTATTGGTTTAGGCGGTCTATTTGGCTGGCGCTATTACCAAGATTCAGTCGTTGAAGCGCGTGAAGTCGCTTCAGAAGGCTACACTTCTGTAATTTCAGCTCTTGATGCTAAGGGCGTTGATGCTCAATCTGATATTCAAGCTTTTATCGACGCTAACAAAGACGCTGAATACTCTGTACTTGCTGCTATGCAATTAGCAAAAGCGCAAGTTCAAGCGGGTGACCTTGCAGCTGCACTTGAACAGCTTGAGTGGGCAAAATCGGCAACTAAGGATTCGGCACTTACGCCACTACTGACTTACCGTGCTGCACGTATCAAAGCTGAGCAAGGTGAATTTGACGCAGCATTGACTGATCTTGAAGCGATGACTGACGAATCTTGGACTGGCCGTGTTGCTGAACTGCGTGGTGATATCTCACTTCGTAAAGGCGATACAGATGCGGCTTACAGTGCTTACTCTGAAGCACAACAAGCAGCTGATGCGAGCCAAACGCTTCAAATCAAACTTGACGACCTAGCTAAATAAGGCGCTTTGAATGAAGAAGATGTTTCCAAAAGCGGCGTTGTGTGCGATTGCTCTTGGCCTATTGGCTGGCTGTGCGGGTGAAGAAGACACCGTAATCATGGCACCAGTACCAACAGTAAATAGCGAGTTCACTCCTAGCCAGGAATGGTCTACGTCGGTTGGTGATGGTGTTGGCCACTACTTTTCAAAACTAACGCCAGAATTGGCTTACGACAAAGTGTTTGTTGCGAGCCGTGAAGGTATGGTTAAAGCGCTTGACCCTGAAACAGGTAAAGAGCTGTGGAAAGTCGATCTTGAGAAAGAAGTACTGGCTCGTTTATCGGGTGGCTTAACGGCGGCTTACGGCAAAGTATTTGTTGGTTCTGAAAATGGCGAAGTGATCGCGATGGATGAATCAACCGGTGAAGAGCTGTGGCGTGTATCAGTGAATGGTGAGGTGCTTGCATCCCCAGCAACTGAAAGCAACATGGTTATTGTTCATACCAGTCGCGGTATGTTGATCGCGTTAGATCAAGAAACCGGCGAACAAAAATGGACGATTAGCACTGAAGTTCCAAGCCTAACACTTCGTGGCGATAGCTCGCCTGTTGCGGTTTCTGGTGGTGTATTCTGGGGGACTGCAAATGGTCGTTTAGCAGCCGCTATTGTTGACCGTGGTCAGCTTATTTGGCAACAGCCAGTAGGCACACCAAAAGGTGCAACGGAAATCGATCGCTTGGTTGATGTTGATGCATCACCGATTGTTCTTGGCGGAACCCTGTATACCGTAGGTATCAATGGTCAGCTAATCGCTATCGATCTTCGTTCTGGTAAGCCAATTTGGAAGCGTAACTACTCGTCAGCGATTGATTTAGCGAGTGATGGTAGCCGTTTGTTCGTTGTTACCGACAAAGACCATGTGGTTGCGGTTGATGCGCGTAGTGGTACTGAACTTTGGAGTACTCCATTGTTAGAAAACCGCTTACTGACAGCACCTGCTATTATTAATGGTTATGTAGTTGTGGGTGATACAGAAGGTTATCTGCACTGGTTAGATCGTTCATCGGGTGAGTTTGTTGCTCAACAGCTCGTCGATGATAGCGGCTTTGCGGTTGCGCCAATTGAAATGCCTGAAGGCTACTTAGTGACGACTCGCAATGGCGATGTAAAGAAACTAACGATTAGCCAATAAAAGCGTGATACAATTCACAGTCGGCTCCTGGTTGGTAACAGCTAGGAGCCGTTTTGTTGTTATGAATTAATAAACCGTGTGGTTATAGGTAAGAGTTTAAACTTGCGATCAAGTGCTTACCTATAACTACATTTAGAGAAGAAATTGTAGAGGTTGTTATGGTACCTGTTGTTGCTCTAGTAGGGCGTCCGAATGTAGGTAAATCTACGTTATTTAACCGATTGACTCGAACTCGTGATGCATTGGTTGCGGATTTCCCTGGCTTAACGCGTGACCGTAAATACGGTCATGCTCACTTTAGCGAGCATGACTTTATTGTTATTGACACTGGTGGTATCGACGGTACCGAAGAAGGTGTTGAAACTAAAATGGCTGAACAGTCGCTAGCGGCGATTGATGAAGCTGATGTCGTTCTATTTATGGTAGATGGCCGTGCGGGTCTAACACCTTCAGATGTGGCTATTGCTAAGCACCTTCGTCAACTAGAAAAGCCTTCAATGCTAGTAGTAAACAAGGTTGATGGTATCGACCCTGATGCTGCAAGTGCTGATTTCTGGCAACTAGGCGTAGAAGACATGTACCAAATCGCTGCAGCGCACGGTCGTGGCGTGACAGCGTTGATTGATCTTGCTCTTAACCCATTCGCAGAAGCGCTAAAAGCTGAGAATGGCGAAGTAAGCGATTTAACTGAGTTTGAAGACGAAGAAGAAGAGCAAGTTGATTTCACTGAAGAAGAAGCTGAAGAAGAATTCAAGCGCCTTCAAGATCAACCAATTAAGCTAGCGATCATTGGCCGTCCTAACGTTGGTAAATCAACACTAACTAACCGTATTCTTGGTGAAGAACGTGTTGTTGTTTACGATATGCCAGGCACAACTCGTGACTCTATCTACATTCCAATGCAGCGTGATGAGCGTGAATACGTTCTGATTGATACTGCAGGTGTTCGTCGTCGTAAAAATATCAACGAAACAGTAGAGAAGTTCTCAGTGGTTAAAACACTGAAAGCAATTGAAGATGCTAACGTTGTATTGCTGCTTATTGATGCTCGAGACAACATCTCTGATCAAGATTTAAGCTTGTTAGGCTTTGCGTTGAATGCTGGTCGTTCAATTGTTATTGCAGTAAACAAGTGGGATGGTCTAGACAGCGATGTTAAAGATCGCGTTAAGAAAGAACTAGACCGTCGTTTAGGTTTCGTTGATTTTGCACGTATTCACTTTATCTCTGCACTTCACGGTACAGGTGTTGGTCACTTGTTTGAATCTGTTCAAGAAGCTTACAAGTCAGCAACGACTCGTGTTGGTACTTCTGTGCTAACTCGTATCATGAAGATGGCGACTGATGATCACCAACCGCCTATGGTTCGTGGCCGTCGTGTTAAATTGAAATACGCGCACGCTGGTGGCTACAACCCACCGATTATCGTTATCCACGGTAACCAAGTACGTAACTTGCCAGATTCATACAAACGATTCTTGATGAACTACTACCGTCGTTCACTAGAGATTATGGGTACACCTATTCGCATTCAATTCCAGAACAGCGAGAACCCATTTGAAGCTAAGACAACCAAGCTGACAATTTCTCAAGAACGTAAACGTAAGCGTATGATGAGCATGGTTAAAGGTCGTAAGTAAACCTTTCCAATAGATTTGATACCCGAGCCTGTCTCGGGTATTTTTTTAAGCAAAATTCACGTTAAGCCATAACCTCATATCTCCATATCGTGATGGGTTAACGAATTAGACTCAATTTCAAAAGAAGAACGATATGACCACTAGCGATTCAATGACACCGGCGACATCCATCAAACCAATAATAGTTATCACACCAACCATTACTCCATTTTGTCATCAGGCTTGGCAGATCAATGCAAAGGCGTTGTACGTTGAAAACGATAACAGCAAAACCTACTTGATCACCGACATGACACCTTTCCACCCAGTGAGTCATATTTGGCCAGACCACCCAGCAGACCAAGGCTTTGTGAATGTTGGTGACGTGCAATATCCCGTTGAAGACTGTCTTGTTGGGGCAATAGAACAATCTACTGGCAAGCTTCATATCGCAGCAGATATCCCTGTTAAGCGTGATGCGGAAGGGTGGGCGTTTGTGGTGGTCCACCAGCTACCAGTATCTGCTTCTATGATTAAGGTTAACGACGAAGTCATGTTGTCGGTTGATAAAGAGTATCAAGCTAGTTTGAGCCGTGGTCACAGCGCTGGCCACATCGCTTTCCTAGCCTTGAATAAAGTATTGGCTGAGAGCTACTGGCGTAAAGATGCAGATAGAAAAGATCCACTCGGCAGCTACGACTTCAATAGCTACGCTCAAGTCACCAGCTTTGTGACGCCAGAATTATGTACAGACAAGTATCGTTTGGGCAAAACCCTGAAGAAACGCGGTTTGAACGTTGCAGACATGCTAACCAATCTTGATGGTATCGAAGCCGACATCAATCAGATGATTAAAGGTTGGCTCGCAGACTCAACGCCAGTAGCAATGAGACTGGAAGGTGAGGCATTAACAGACTCTCGCTATTGGGAATGGCAGTTGGATAGCGACACTTTAGTGTCTATTCCGTGTGGTGGTACTCACATCGAGAATACGTCAGAGCTTAAGTCTTTATCGGTTAAGTTAACCCAGTTAGATGACCAGCATATTGAAATGCTGACGCATGTAATACGATGATTTAGACTACAGATCGAAATGGCTTGTGCTGTTTATTTTGTTTTCATATGTAACTTTCAATATAAATGACCATTTAAAATTGAAATGCAGCACATGTAACTTATGCTTTCGGTGTGTGGTGATATAAATATTCTTTTTGGGGTAGATCGCTGATCAAAATAGATAAAGCGAAAGATCAACCTATGATCTTCGATTGTGTGTACGGCTTATTTAGTGTGTTATTATTAACCAATAGCAAGCTTGCATAAGAACAAGCTGTACCCTATTACACAATTGAAAGCTTTAGTGAATGGAACAACAATTTTTATTAGAAGGCCACCGAGCCGTCAATAGTTTGCTGCGCAAGCTTGCTCTTGGGATGGATCGCAAAGATTTAAACCATAAGATCATTCAGCTTACCGAGCAGATTTTTGGGCAGCGTATGGCTTCAATTTTACTGCTCAACTCAGAGTCTAAAACTTTACACCTTGAATATGCCCCAAACCTGCCTGATTTTTACAATCAGCAGATAGAAGGGGTTGGGATTGGTGCAGGGATTGGTTCTTGTGGCGAGGCGGCTGCGCTTAAGAAAGCGGTGATGGTCTCCAACATAAATGCACACCCAAACTGGGCACCTTTCTTAGCCTTAACCAATCAAGCCAATTTACATGCCTGTTGGTCGGTACCTATCATCTCATCGCACGGTCATGTACTGGGTACCTTTGCCATTTATAGCCAGTACATCTCTGAGCCACATGAATTTGAGCTTGAGATCTTAGAACTACTGGCTTCCCTGTATTCGGTAGCACTAGAGAAGTTTGAGCTAGAGAATCAGCTTAACTTTTTCGCCAATCGTGATTCTCTAACTCATTGCCTGAATCGTCGTGCACTGTTCAATGAAGCCGAAAAAGTGTTGGCTAAGCGATGTTTTTCAGAAAAGGTGATGGCGTGTCTGTTTGTGGATGTCGATAAGTTCAAATCAATAAATGATACCTATGGCCATAGTTTTGGTGATGATGTTCTGTTGGCGGTTGCAAAAGTCCTCGATGAGGCTACCACAGCATGTGCCAAGATAGGCCGTTATGGTGGCGATGAGTTTGTGGTGTTCTGTTGCTTTGATGATCAAGAAAGCGTTGTTAGCTTCTACCACAGCTTAGAGAAAGCACTGCAACAAGCGCTTTATATCAATGATGTGCAGTTCTCAGTGAGTGTTGGGTTGTCTTGTGAGAAAGATCCTCAAGGATTAGACCAGTTGATCGCACAAGCAGATAAGAACATGTACCAAATCAAGCAAGCGAAGTCTCAGCGGTAGTAGATTGTAAAAATAGTAGTGAATTAGGAAATGCTAATGAGTGAAAATATCTGCCCTAAGTGTCAGTCTGAGCTAGCTTGGGATGGCAAGTATCACTGTGAAAGTTGTCAGGCTCACTTTACTAAAGTTGGGTTTTGCCCTGAGTGCAGCAGCCAACTTGAGAAGCTTCAAGCCTGTGGTGCGGCGAGCTATTTTTGTAATGCCGATTGCAACGAATTGAAGTCTAAGTCGAGAGTAAAATTCGAATTCCAACCAGCGGAATAGCCTTAAACAGCATGGTTTGAACGACCATCGGTGATGTTATACCAGAGACCCAATACCAAAGTGTTGGGTCTTTTTTGTATCTGATGAACAGGAATGTGTCATCTTGGTTCATTCTCATCGTCACTGCACCAGTATGAAACATAGTGACATGATTGCTATGCACTTTATTGGTGTGGATTGCTATTAAGTTTAATTAATACAAAAGCTTATAAATTTATTGATTGCTTTTTAAGTTTGGCACTCTTCTTGTAACTCTGTAATTGAATAACAAAAATACAATTATGGAGTAATATCATGAACAAGGTGTTCAATTTATCGCTAGCTGCACTGTGTACAACACTTTCATTTTCTTCTGCAACAGTGTTTGCTGCTGATGAGACCATCAAGGTCGGTGTTCTACACTCACTCTCTGGCACTATGGCGATCAGTGAAACCACGCTAAAAGATACCGTGCTAATGCTTATCGAAGAGCAGAACAAAAAGGGCGGTTTGCTTGGCAAGAAGCTAGAGCCTGTCGTGGTTGACCCTGCGTCAAACTGGCCGCTATTTGCAGAAAAGGCGCGTGAGCTTATCGAAAAAGAGAAAGTGGATGTGGTGTTCGGTGGTTGGACATCGGTATCACGTAAATCCATGCTGCCTGTTTTTGAAGAACTCAACAGCATCCTTTTCTACCCAGTACAGTATGAAGGCGAAGAGTCTTCTAAAAACGTTTTCTACACCGGTGCCGCGCCAAACCAACAAGCGATCCCTGCAGTGGATTACTTGATGGAAGAGCTTGAAGTTGAGCGTTGGGTACTTGCAGGTACCGATTACGTTTATCCACGTACTACCAATAAGATCCTTGAAGCCTACCTAAAAGATAAAGGTGTCGCAGAAGAAGACATCATGATCAACTACACACCGTTTGGTCATTCTGATTGGCAATCTATCGTTTCAGACATCAAAAAGTTCGGCGAAGCAGGCAAGAAAACCGCCGTTGTGTCTACTGTGAATGGCGATGCAAACGTACCTTTCTATAAAGAGCTTGGTGCTCAAGGTGTTTCATCTGAAGATATCCCAGTTATTGCATTCTCGGTTGGCGAAGAAGAACTATCGGGTATGGATACTGAACCTCTAGTGGGTCATTTAGCGGCATGGAACTATTTCATGAGCGTCGATACCGAAGTCAATGAAGAGTTCGTTGAAACATGGCAGTCATTTATTAAGAGTGACAAACGTGTAACGAATGACCCGATGGAAGCACACTATATTGGTTTCAATATGTGGGCTCAAGCTGTAACTAATGCGGGCACAACCGATGCTGAAGCGGTGCAAGATGCATTGATTGGTGTTTCTGTTCCAAACCTATCTGGTGGCTACTCAACCATGCTACCAAACCACCACATAACTAAACCTGTATTGATTGGTGAGATTCAAGATGATGGCCAGTTTGACACCGTTTGGGAAACCACAGGCCTTGTTGCAGGTGATGCTTGGTCTAACTACTTACCTGAATCAGCAAAACTATTCTCTAGTTGGTCTAAGCCATTCTCATGTGGTGCGTTTAACGTCGAAACTAAGAAGTGTTCTGGCGGTAACTAGAGCGTTAATTTAGGAATATTGAGCCTTCTTGTTTGGGAAGATCACCTCTGTTTAAGAGGTGAAGCAAGCGGGAGGCTCATCGTTTCAACTCACCATAATTCTCCACATGTCCACCGAGCAAAAATAACAATATCTAACTTGGTTGGTTAAGGAAGCAGGGATGAAAAACGTATTGAACGTATTTAAGGCGCTATTGCTTATGGCAGTCAGTGCTCAGTTGGCTTTTGCTGGAATAACGGATGAAGCTAGCTTTACCAAGGCGCTAGTTGGTAAGAAAACATCGGATAAAGAATTGGCTATCGATTGGGTTATTGAGTCACAAACGGAAGACGTGTCGAAACCTATTTTGGATGGCTGGTTAAACGGTAATCTCTATTACTTTAATGACAAACAGAGCGAGCAATACAAACAGCTCTACCTCATTCAAAGCATCAAAACAGCGACGTCAGCTCAGTCAGTATGGGATGATTCAACGCTTAATATCGAGAATGCGAGACAGTTTAAAAAGGTTCGTGTGAATAACAAACTTCGCGGCATCTTGCGCGGGGAAATAGCCTCGATTGGACTGAACAGCAGTAACCCAGAGGTGCGCTATAAAGCGGTTCTGGATCTGTTAGGAACCAAAGATTCTGCCATCATCGAACGACTCACTGAACTCAGAACAAATGAATCAGATGGCAAAGTAGCCGAGCTAATGGATTTGTCGTTAGCCATTTTCACCTCTCTTAATAACAGTGCCACCACTGAAGATCGTGTGGCTTCAATTGAACGAGTTGGCGACTTCAAACATTCCGTGGTTCTGAAAACACTGAATCAACTACTGAGCAGTGAGCAAGACACAAAAGTCTTGGCAGCGGCAGAGCGTGCGATGGACGGTTATCAACAGAGCCAAGCACTCTATTCAGGGGTAGAAACGGTATTCTTTGGTTTGAGCTTAGGTTCGGTATTGGTGCTGGCGGGCATTGGCTTGGCGATTACCTTTGGTGTTATGGGCGTTATCAACATGGCTCATGGTGAGCTGATCATGATTGGTGCATACACCACCTATGTAATGCAGTTGTTGATGCCGAATCATATTGGTTTAGCGTTGATATTTTCTATTCCTGCGGCATTCATTGTTTCTGGCTCAGTGGGCATTGTGATTGAGCGAAGCGTGATTCGTCATCTTTATGGTCGTCCATTGGAAACCTTACTCGCGACCTTTGGTATTAGCTTGATCTTACAACAAGCCGTTCGCTCTATTTTCTCTCCTTTGAACCGATCTGTGAGCACGCCTGAATGGATGTCTGGCGCACTTCAATTGAACCCGATGTTGTCTCTGACCTATAACCGACTTTATATCATCTTGTTCTGTGGTTTGGTGTTTATGGGCTTACTGATGGTTCTGAAAAAGACACCACTAGGTTTACAGGTTCGTGCGGTTTCTCAAAACCGTGGTATGGCTCGTGCGATGGGTATTCGATCGGAACGTGTTGATGCGATGACCTTCGGTTTAGGCTCTGGCGTCGCAGGTGTTGCGGGTGTAGCGCTTTCTCAACTGACTAACGTTGGCCCAAATATGGGGCAGGCATACATCATCGACTCATTCATGGTCGTGGTATTCGGCGGCGTTGGCAACCTATGGGGCACGCTAGTCGCAGGCTTAAGCCTTGGTCTGTTCAATAAGATTTTAGAACCATGGGCTGGTGCGGTTCTCGCCAAGATTCTGGTACTGGTTTTCATCATTCTGTTTATTCAAAAACGCCCACGCGGACTCTTCCCGCAACGTGGTCGTGCGGCTGAAGGTTAAGGACAACATCATGCAGTCAAAATCATTTGTACTTTCGGCAATGCGTGGTGACAAAGGTGGCCAACTGACCATCCTTGCCATTCTTGCGGCCGTCATTCTTATCCCACTGGCTAACACCATGTTACCAAGTGGACACCCGCTCCATGTAGAGACTTTCACTATCTCGCTGATGGGCAAATACCTAAGCTACGCGATGTTGGCGTTGGCACTCGATCTGGTGTGGGGTTATCTCGGAATATTGAGCCTCGGCCACGGTGCTTTCTTTGCGCTTGGTGGTTATGCGATGGGCATGTACTTAATGCGCCAAATTGGTGACCGTGGGGTTTATGGTGATCCAATCCTGCCTGATTTTATGGTGTTCCTTGATTGGTCGGTGTTGCCGTGGTTCTGGCAGGGCTTTGATCAGTTCTGGTTCGCGTGCTTAATGGTGGTGTTGGTGCCGGGCGCGTTGGCTTACTTGTTTGGTTATCTTGCTTTTCGCTCTCGCGTGTCAGGGGTTTATCTTTCTATCATGACTCAGGCGTTAACTTACGCATTGATGTTGGCGTTTTTCCGCAACGAGATGGGCTTTGGTGGTAACAATGGACTGACAGATTTCAAAGACATCATCGGCCTGAGCTTGCAGAGTGATGCGGTCAAGATAGGTCTGTTTGTCGCGACTGGCATTGCGCTCATCTTTAGCTACATCGCTTGTCGTATGGTGGTGACCAGTCGATTAGGTCGTGTGGCATTAGCGATTCGTGATACAGAGTCACGTACTCGCTTTATGGGTTACGACGTCGATGGGATCAAGCTGTGGGTCTTCGTTCTTTCTGCGGTTATCGCGGGTATTGCCGGGGCTTTATATGTTCCTCAAGTTGGCATCATTAACCCGGGTGAATTTGCTCCGCTTAACTCGATTGAGATTGTGGTTTGGGTTGCCTTAGGCGGTCGTGCCACCCTGTTTGGCGCCATTGTTGGGGCATTGATCATCAACTACGCCAAGAGCTGGTTTACGGTTGAGTTCCCAGAGGTGTGGTTATTTGCTCTGGGTGGATTATTCGTTCTTTCGACCATGTACTTCCCACAAGGTGTAATTGGCTTTGTCAGTGAAAAATGGCAGCAGCTACGCAAGGCATCAAATGGGAAAAACCAAGATAAAGATAAGGATGATCAGCACAAAGCCAAGGAGGTGATAGCATGACCACATTTAATAGCGTAAAGGAATCGGTTCAGGCGTTCACTCGTCGAGACCAAGTCTTTGATTACCTTAAACCTGATATTCACCCCGCTATCGATACTCGCCACAACGTGCTGTTGTATGTGGAAGGCGTCAACAAAAGCTTCGATGGTTTCCAAGCGATAAACGACCTCAACCTCTACATCAATGAAGGAGAGCTTCGCTGCATCATTGGCCCTAATGGCGCAGGTAAAACCACCATGATGGACATCATCACAGGTAAAACTAAGCCAGATACTGGCGAGGTGTGGTTGGGTTCGAACATCAACTTATTGAAGATGAACGAAGCTGAAATTGCCAATGCAGGCGTTGGGCGTAAGTTCCAAAAACCGACCGTGATTGAGTGTTTAACTGTGTGGCAGAACCTTGAGTTAGCGATGGCTGGTGACCGTTCAGTGTGGGCGACGTTCACTGCTGTGATGTCTGGTGAGCAGAAAGACAAGTTGACCTCGGTACTTGAGCTGATTCATTTAAAAGACGAAGCGGCGAATTTGGCAGGTAACCTGTCTCACGGTCAGAAACAGTGGTTAGAGATAGGCATGTTATTGATGCAAAACCCTAGGCTATTGCTGGTGGATGAACCCGTTGCAGGGATGACTCACCAAGAGATGGATCGTACCTCTGAGTTACTCAATTCACTGGCAGGTAAGCACTCGGTTGTGGTAGTTGAACACGATATGGATTTCGTTCGTTCTATCGCAAGCCATGTCACCGTGCTTCATCAAGGTCATGTGTTGGCTGAAGGCACCATGGATCAAGTGCAGGCTCACCCTGAAGTTAAACAAGTTTATCTCGGAGAATAGGATGCTAGAGGTTAAATCAGTTAATCAATATTACGGTGAGAGCCACACGCTGTGGGATTTGGATATGCAGATCCCAGAAGGTAAATGCACGGTGCTAATGGGGCGTAATGGCGTCGGTAAAACCACGTTGCTGCAATGCATCATGGGGTTGGTTAAGGTCGAGAGCGGTGACATTTCGTTATCGGGTGAGTCGCTTTTGAAAACCGATGCGGAAGAGCGTGCTCGCCAAGGTATCGGTTATGTGCCGCAAGGCCGTCAGATCTTCCCGATGCTCACGGTTCAAGAAAACTTAGAAGTTGGCTTGCCGATTAGAGAAAAGGGCGACCGTAAGATCCCTGAGTTTATCTTCGATATATTCCCAGTATTAAAAGAGATGTTGCATCGTCGCGGTGGGGACTTATCCGGTGGTCAGCAGCAGCAACTCGCGATTGGGCGTGCGCTGGTGGTTAATCCAAAGCTATTAATATTGGATGAGCCGACCGAAGGTATTCAACCCAATATTGTGCAAGAGATTGGCGACATTATCCGAATGCTCAATGAGAAGATGGGACTCACGGTTCTGCTTGTGGAACAGAAGCTGCCATTTGCGAGAAAGGTCGGTGACCGATTTTGCATTCTCGACCGCGGTCGTCAGGTAGCAGAAGGTGAAATGAAAGGGCTCAATGAGTCCTTAATTAAGGAGTACCTAACCGTATGAATACTCTCTTTTCTCCGAATGAAGTAAGCAATGCTTCTTTAGTCGAAGCTTTGTCTCTGAATGAGACCATCGAGCAAGATATCCGAGACGGTTGGCAAGCGAGCTTAAACCTCACCTTTGTTGACCGTGGTGATAAAACCGTTTTAAAGAATCGTCAGCAGTCTGGTCCGCTTGCGGTGCAACGTCCCTTGTATCCTGATAGGGAAACGTGTCACACCTACTTACTTCATCCCCCCGGCGGAGTGGTAGGTGGTGACACTCTCAACATTGAGGCAACTGTAGAAAGCGGTGCGAATACGTTGATCACCACACCCGGTGCGACCAAGTTTTACCGCTCAAACAACAAGTACGCCAAGCAGAAGCAAACGCTTCGAGTGAAGAAAGGTGCGCGCTTGGAGTGGATGCCGCAAGAGAACATCTTTTTCCCTAATGCACACGTTCGTTTAGACACTGAAATTCGCCTAGAAAAGGGTGCACAATTTTGGGGTTGGGAGATGCACTGTTTTGGACGCCCTGCACAGAATGAGGGATTCGAGCATGGTCACCTCGTTGGGAAAACAGAAATCTATCTTGATAATCAAAGGCTTCTGACTGAAGGTTTTAATTTTCACGGTGGCGATAAGTTTATGATAAATATGGGGTTACTTAATTATTCAATGATGGGAACCTTTTATATTACCTCAAATGAGAAGCAAGATTTAGAGTTGGTACAGAGCTTGCTCTTATCTATTACACAGCAAGCTTCACAGCAATCAGTTACATCCAAAACGTCGAGTGAACCTACATTAATAATGGGTGCAACGCAGATAGAAGGATTGATTGTGGTGCGAGCCTTGGGTAATTGGAGTGAAGATATCCTCCAGGCCTTTGGTCAGATTTGGCAAGCAACTCGCTCTCATTTATGTGGTACGACTCCGGATTTACCGAGGATTTGGGCGACTTAGCGATTAGCCCTTTTGTACCTAGGGTGACTTCCGGCTCTAGGTACATTTTTTCAAGCTTGCTGTGTTTGAACCCCACTTACTGCTCATGCGTTTTTGGGCTCTAAGAAAATAACACTAACAGCGGGCGGCTAAATGGAATTAACACCAAGAGAAAAAGATAAGCTACTTATCTTCTGCGCAGGAATACTTGCACAGCAGCGCAAACAAAAAGGCTTAAAACTCAACTATCCAGAATCTATTGCACTGATCAGCAGTGCCATTCTAGAAGGTGCCCGTGAGGGAAAAACCGTTTCGGAATTGATGGATTTTGGACGCACACTGCTTACCGTCGATGACGTTATGGAGGGGATCCCTTCCATGATCCCTGATGTACAAGTCGAAGCCACTTTTCCTGATGGCACCAAGCTGGTGACCGTTCATGAACCTATCGTGTAGGGAGAAGTAATATGGCTGGTTCCACAAAACAATACTCAGGATTCGTTCCCGGAAAAGTAGAAACCGCACCGGGTGATATCACTCTCAATGAAGGCCGAGACACGACGTCCGTTAAGGTAAAAAACATTGGCGATCGTCCTGTTCAAATTGGCTCTCATTATCACTTCTATGAAGCAAACCCTTCGCTGATCTTTGACCGAGAAGCTACTAAAGGCTTTCGACTCAATATCCCTGCGGGCACCGCAACCCGCTTTGAGCCGGGTCAGTCGCGTAGCGTCGAGTTAGTGCGTTACGCCGGTAAGTTAGAGATCTATGGCTTCCAAGGAAAGGTGATGGGCAAGCTCTAAGCGCTCCCACGGAATAATGAAAATAACAAGGATTGAACATGGCGACGATATCCAGACAGGCTTATGCCGAAATGTTTGGGCCAACAGTCGGTGACCGAGTGCGTCTTGCTGACACTGATTTATGGCTAGAAGTTGAAAAGGATTACACGGTATACGGCGACGAAGTGAAATTCGGCGGCGGCAAAGTTATCCGTGATGGACAAGGGCAAAGCCAACGTCCAAGTGCCGAAACTCCAGATTTGGTGATCACCAATGCGATTGTGTTGGATTACTGGGGCATCGTAAAAGCCGATGTCGCAGTCAAAGATGGTCGAGTTCAGGCATTGGGTAAAGCGGGCAACCCAGATGTTCAACCGGGCGTTGATATTGTGATTGGCCCGGGCACGGAGATTTTAGCGGGCGAAGGTTCAATCCTGACTGCTGGTGGCATTGATTCACACATCCACTTTATTTGCCCACAACAGATTGAAGAAGCACTGGCGTCGGGTGTGACAACCATGATCGGCGGCGGCACTGGGCCAAACACTGGCACTAACGCAACCACATGCACTCCGGGGCCTTGGAACATGCACCGCATGCTGGAATCGCTCGATCAATTCCCAATGAACTTTGGTTTGTTAGGCAAAGGTAATGCCAGCCAGCCAGAAGCTCTACGCGAACAAGTAGCGGCAGGTGCAGTGGGTTTGAAGTTGCACGAAGACTGGGGAACCACTCCCGCTTCAATCGATACCTGCTTGAGTGTGGCTGACGAGATGGACGTACAAGTCGCGATTCATACCGACACTCTGAATGAATCTGGTTTTGTTGAATCAACACTTGGCGCTATCGGCGATCGTGTGATTCATACCTATCACACCGAAGGTGCGGGCGGTGGTCATGCTCCCGATATTATTCGTGCTGCAGGTGAGCCGAACGTTTTGCCCTCCTCAACTAATCCAACACGACCTTACACCATCAATACAGTCGATGAGCACTTGGATATGTTGATGGTGTGTCATCACCTTTCACCATCGATTGCTGAATCACGTATTCGCCGTGAAACCATTGCTGCAGAAGACATTCTTCATGACTTAGGCGCATTCTCGATGATCGCTTCGGATTCACAAGCAATGGGTCGCGTAGGCGAGGTCGTAACACGTACTTGGCAAACCGCACACAAGATGAAAGTGCAGCGTGGGAGCCTAAAAGAAGATTCCGACTACAGTGATAACTTCCGCCTAAGACGTTATGTCGCTAAGTACACCATTAACCCTGCGATCACGCACGGCATGTCTCATGAAATCGGTTCTATAGAAGCAGGGAAATTAGCTGACCTAGTGTTGTGGAAGCCCGCTTTTTTTGGTGTGAAACCAAGCGTGATTTTGAAAGGCGGCATGATCGCCATGGCGCCGATGGGTGACCCAAATGCTTCAATCCCAACACCTCAGCCAGTTCACTACCGTTCAATGTTTGGTAGCTACGGCAAGGCATGTCAAAACACATCAATGTTGTTTGTCTCTAAGGAAGCCAAGGCGCAGAACATTGATAAGCAATTGGGTTTGCAGAGCTTGATTGGTGTTGTGAGCAACTGCCGAAATATCAGCAAAGCCGACATGAAGCTCAACGATTGGATGCCGAAGATTGAGGTGGATTCTCAGACGTATCAAGTACGCGCCGATGGTGAATTGCTAACTTGTGAGCCTGCTGAAGAACTACCAATGGCACAACGGTATTTTCTATTTTAAGAGCTCGGCTGAAGGCTCCTAATTTAAACGTTATAAATCTCACAAGGAGATTGAGGTAATAGCATGATTGAACTGACTCAACTGAATACTCAAATACAAAATGCACCGGACGGCTACTTAAGCCTGCCGATCGATAGCCGCATTAAGAGCCGTCTTAAGGTGATGCTCGATGACGGGCGCAATGCCGGACTGTTTCTACCACGAGGTCATATCTTGCGTGGTGGCGAACAACTGTCGAGTGAATGTGGCTTGGTAGTGGAAGTGAAAGCGGCACCGGAAACCGTTTCGACTGTTTACTGTGAAGACTTGCTCCTGTTAACACGAGTGGCATACCACCTTGGTAACCGTCATGTTCCACTGCAAGTGGAAGCGGGCTGGGTTCGTTATCAACACGACCATGTTTTGGATGAAATGGTTGAAGGCTTAGGCGCGAAAGTGACCACCGAGAAACAACCGTTTGAACCAGAAGGCGGTGCTTATGGCGGTCGCTCTGGTGGACATCATCACCATCATTAATCGAGTCATTGATGACTCACTAAACGATTTATATAACAACAAATATTAATAACTATAAACGCAAGGAACTCGCGATGAACTTTAAAACAGCTGCAGGCTTATGCACTTTCACAATAGCTTCTCTAACAACATCAACATTGGCTTTCGCTCACCCAGGACATGGGGCGCATTCAGTTCATGAGTCTCACTCGTTTATGTCTGGCTTAACTCACCCTGTGACTGGCATGGATCATCTTATCATGCTGATCGCTTTCGGTTTATTAATTGGCGCACTGTCATTTTCCACCAAGACAAAAGCAGCTCTGATTGGCGGTGGATTGGCGTCTTTGGTGGTCGGACTCATCGCAGGTCAAGCCCTAGGTTTCTCTGTGATTGTTGAGCCTGCCATTATCGCTTCTCTGTTTGTCGTCAGCTTATGTTTATGGCATGTATTCTCACCATCAACCAAGCGTGTAAACAGCGTATTAGTTGCTTCGATTGCTATGTTGTTCTTCCATGGTTACGCACACGGCGTTGAAGCCGCGAGCAATCTGACTCAGTTCGCAACCGGTATGAGCATCAGTGCCTTGGCATTAATGGTTATCGGTACTTTTGTTGGTCGCGCGGTTTACTCTAAATGGTTGTCAGTCGGCGTGGCTTCAGCAAGCGCACTATTGCTGTTAGGCGCGTAGGCTCTCGAACTTATTTGATTCTGGAAGACTGAGGGCACGATTATGACCACAACAGAAAATGTAGCCGTCTATCGTCTGTTTCAATTGATCAGTCCATCGTTGCCGATTGGTGGGTTCACTTATTCGCAAGGCTTAGAGTTAGCGGTTGAAGCGGGGTGGGTGACCGATCGCAACAGCATGGAACAGTGGCTTAATACCATCGTCAGTTCCAGTGTCGCAACTTTGGAATTACCTATCTTAGAGCGTCTTTATCACGCGCTAGAAAAGGGTGAAATCGATGAGATTGAGCATTGGTGTAACTACTTATACTCAAGCCGTGAAACCAGTGAATTGCGAGCGGAAGAAAAGCAGCGTGGGCATGCATTGAACACCTTGTTGAAGCGCTTGGATATCGATATTTCGCTGGTGGATTCTGTTGATAGTCATCCAAACCAATTGTTGGGCATGTGTATGGCGGCTCAGCATTGGGGCATTGATTTAGAGAGCCTCAAGCAGGGTTATTTATGGAGTTGGCTTGAAAACATCGTTACCGCAGGGGTCAAGTTAGTGCCTTTAGGTCAAACCGATGGTCAGTTGGCACTGATTAATATCACCAATACGTTTCCCGAGATCATTGAGAAAGCACGCACGATAGAAGATTGGATGATAGGCAGCTTTTCGCCATCAATGGCATTAGCAAGTTCACTGCACGAAACACAATACACGAGACTATTTCGTTCGTAGCGGTTAGCACGAACGAGGTAGCAAGAAAAGAATATAAGGAAGTAGATCATGGAAAGTTATAAGCAACCCCTTCGAATTGGTATTGGCGGCCCAGTAGGGTCTGGTAAAACAGCCTTGTTAGAGGTGCTATGTAAGGCGATTAGAGACAAGCTCAACATTGCCGTAGTAACCAATGATATCTACACCCAAGAAGACGCAAAGATACTCACGCGAGCAGAAGCGCTGGAACCAGATCGTATCATTGGTGTTGAAACAGGTGGCTGTCCGCACACCGCGATCCGTGAAGATGCGTCGATGAACTTAGCTGCGGTAGAAGAGCTTGCTAAACTGCATAAGAACCTCGATGTGGTATTCGTCGAAAGCGGTGGCGACAACCTCAGTGCCACGTTCAGCCCTGAGTTAGCCGACCTGACTATCTATGTAATCGATGTGGCGGAAGGGGAGAAGATCCCACGTAAAGGTGGCCCGGGTATTACACGATCCGATCTGTTAGTCATCAACAAGATCGATTTAGCACCGTATGTTGGTGCGTCACTTGAGGTAATGGAGCAAGATACGCAGCGCATGCGTCCAACCAAACCATACGTGTTCACCAACCTAAAAGAGAGCCAAGGGTTGGACTTCATCATCAACTTTATTGTGACGGAAGGAATGCTGACCATGAAGGAGCCTTCTACGACTGAGTCGTGAGTAGGGAGTAAGGTTTGAATCCGTTCGTTTGCTTTTGAAGCCAATAGACACAAAAAAGCCCTGTCGATTATTCGATAGGGCTTTCTGGTTTTAAATGATTTTTAACGTCCTAGTTGAATCTAAAGCTCACTCTTCGCGACTCTTGTTGTCACTTGCGACTCAATTACACCGTCTTCAACTTGGGTGGTGATCACTTCACCAACTTCGACATCGTTGATTGATGACACGGTCTTGCTCGATGCTGAATGAGTAATGCTGTAGCCACGCTTTAACGTGGCGAGTGGACTAACGGTCTCTAACTTCTCGGCAGCCATGGCTAGCTGGTGGCGAGTGGTTAGCAGTGTTTTATCCATCGCATCTAATAGCTTTTGCTCTGAACGTTGTAGATGCAGTTTTTGTTCACCCAAGCGCTTAACAGGCGAGTTCAATTGAAGCTGGTGCTGTTTACGTTCAACACGCTGTGCATGTTGTTTTAGGTATTGAGTCATACCACGACGCAAACGCATGTCTAGGTCATCAAGCTGCTGACTCTGCTTTTGCAGTTGGTAGCTCGGGTGTTGTTTCTCTAAGCGGTACTTCAACGTTTGAGTTGATTGCGCTCGTTTGATTAACACATGACGAATCGCACTGACTAAACGAGCACGTTTAGAGGCATAAGCTTGCTCTTTATGACTGTTGTCACGGCTAACCAATTCAGCGGCTGCTGATGGCGTTGGAGCACGCATATCTGCCACGAAATCGGCGATAGTGACATCAACTTCATGGCCAACGGCGCTGATAATCGGTATTTGGCTTGCTGCAATTGTGCGAGCGACGATCTCGTTATTGAAACACCATAAGTCTTCTAATGAACCGCCGCCACGACCAACGATCAATACGTCACACTCATTGCGCTCATTGGCACGTCCAATCGCTTGAGCGATCTGAATCGAAGCTCCTTCACCTTGAACCATGGTCGGATACACGATGACTGGTAATGACGGATCGCGCCTTTTCAGTACGTCTAGAATATCAAACAACGCAGCGCCGGTTTTCGAGGTGATGACACCAACGCACTTAGGATGTTCTGGCAGAATCTGCTTACTGGATTGAGCGAACAAGCCTTCCGCCGCCAAGTTCATCTTAAGTTTTTCAAATTCTTGCTGAAGCTTACCATCACCCTCTGGCTGCATGCTTTCGATAATCAGCTGATAGTCACCGCGTGGCTCATAAAGAGACAGACGTGCTTTGACTAAAACTTGATTACCGTTCTGAGGCTTAAACGTCACACGGCGATTATTGCCACGAAACATAGCGCACTTAACTTGAGCGCGAGAGTCTTTAAGCGTGAGGTACCAGTGACCAGAGACAGGTGCAGAGAAATTTGAGATTTCACCAACGAGCCAGACTATTCCCATTTCGTTTTCTAATAGGAGACGAACCTCTGAGTTGAGGCGAGAAACAGTAAAGATGTTTGGATTAGTCATAGAAGCACTATCTTTCCTTGAAGGAAGGTCTTTCTTGGAATCTCACAGGGCGTGAGTATGGAAGATAGCGGCAATATAATACATAGCAAGGGGGTAAATGCAAATTAAAAATACAAAAATGTGTAGCCAAGCGATTTCGTTGGCCGTATAATCCGTCCGCAATATCTAATCCAAATGCAGTTTGATTTTCCTTAATTGGCTGCCCTCATTAGGCGAAACGATGAGATTGGATTGTTTCTTTTTACTCCTATTATTGTGAGATATTGCAAATGCTAAGAATTGCCAAAGAAGCGCTGACATTCGACGACGTACTGCTAGTGCCAGCACACTCCACCGTTCTCCCTAATACAGCTGATCTTCGCACTCAGCTGACGAAGAATATTTCCCTAAACATCCCAATGATCTCTGCATCTATGGATACTGTGACAGAAGCTCGCCTAGCGATTGCACTGGCACAAGAAGGCGGAATAGGCTTCATTCATAAGAACATGTCTATTGAACAGCAAGCTGAAATGGTTCGCCAGGTTAAAATTTACGAAGCAGGTGTGGTTTCTCACCCTGTTACTGTAAACCCTGATGCGACAATCGCTGATGTTGTAGCCCTTACTCAAAAACACGGCTTTGCCGGTTTCCCTGTTGTTACTGAAACAAACGAACTTGTTGGTATTATTACTGGCCGTGACGTTCGCTTTGTGACTGACCTTTCTAAGAAAGTTGATGTAGTAATGACGCCTAAAGCTCGCCTTGCTTCTGTTAAAGAAGGTGCAACTCGTGAAGAAGTTCAAGAGAAAATGCACGAAGCGCGCGTTGAAAAAGTTCTTGTTGTAAATGATGACTTCCAACTAACGGGAATGATCACTGCAAAAGATTTCCATAAAGCAGAACGTAAACCAAACGCTTGTAAAGATGAGCGCGGCAGCCTACGTGTAGGTGCAGCTGTTGGTGCTGGTGCTGGTAACGAAGAGCGCGTTGCTGCTCTTGTTGAAGCTGGCGTAGACGTTCTACTTATCGACTCTTCACACGGTCACTCTGAAGGCGTACTTAACCGTATCCGTGATACGCGTGCTGCATACCCTGATCTACAAATCATCGGTGGTAACGTAGCAACTGGCGCTGGCGCTCGTGCTCTTATCGAAGCGGGTGTTAGTGCGGTTAAAGTAGGTATCGGCCCGGGTTCAATCTGTACGACTCGTATCGTTACTGGTGTTGGTGTTCCTCAAGTAACAGCAATCGCAGACGCAGCTGAAGTGGCTAACGAATACGGTATTCCAGTAATCGCAGATGGCGGCATTCGCTTCTCTGGCGATATCTGTAAAGCTATCGTTGCTGGCGCATCTTGTGTGATGGTTGGTTCAATGTTCGCGGGTACTGAAGAAGCACCGGGTGAAGTTATCCTTTATAACGGTCGTTCTTACAAGTCTTACCGTGGTATGGGTTCTCTTGGCGCTATGTCTCAAGGTTCTTCTGACCGTTACTTCCAATCTGACAATGCTGCAGACAAGCTTGTTCCAGAAGGTATTGAAGGTCGTATCGCATACAAAGGTCGTCTAAAAGAGATCGTTCACCAACAGATGGGCGGTCTACGCTCAAGCATGGGCCTAACGGGTTCTGCAACTGTTGAAGATATGCGTACTAAAGCTGAGTTTGTTCGTATCTCTGGTGCGGGCATGAAAGAATCTCACGTACACGATGTTCAAATCACGAAAGAAGCACCTAACTACCGTTTAGGTTAATAATACGTCCAAACGTTTGAATAATGTGCTGATTTAGTCGGCACATTATTTTATCTACCGTTTGTTTTGTTAAAAGTCCGATTTTCTCAAAACACGTGGTTAAAGATATCTAACGAAAACGTTTGCTTTATTTCTTGAAGAGTTAATCAGAGGTGAGTAAACTCGCCTCCGTTTTATCACATAGCCAATAAGACTGCTTACAATGACTAAAAATATTCATGACCAACGTATTCTAATTCTGGACTTCGGTTCTCAATACACACAGCTAGTAGCTCGTCGTATTCGTGAGATCGGTGTTTACTGTGAACTTTGGAGCTGGGACGTAGAAGAAGCGGATATTCGTGAATTCAATCCAGACGGTATCATCCTATCTGGTGGCCCTGAAAGTGTAACGGAAGAGAATTCTCCACGTGCACCTCAGTACGTATTTGATTCAGGTGTTCCTGTCTTCGGTATCTGCTACGGCATGCAAACTATGGCTGAGCAACTTGGCGGTAAAGTAGCAACGTCTACTGAGCGCGAGTTCGGCTACGCAGCGGTACAAGTAACGGGTGAATCTGCACTTTTCGCTGACCTTGAGACGACTCAAGATGTTTGGATGAGCCACGGTGACAAAGTGGTTGAAATCCCTGCTGATTTTACAAAAATCGCAGAGACAGACACTTGCCCATACGCAGCAATGGCAAACGAAGATAAGAAATACTACGGTGTTCAATTCCACCCAGAAGTAACACACACTAAAAACGGCCTAAAAATGCTTGAGAACTTCGTTCTTAACGCGTGTGGTTGTGAAGGTCTGTGGACTTCAGCGTCTATCATTGAAGATGCAGTTGCACGCATTAAAGAACAAGTAGGTGACGACGAAGTTATCCTTGGTCTTTCTGGTGGTGTTGATTCATCAGTAGTAGCGATGCTTGCTCACCGTGCTATCGGCGACAAACTAACATGTGTATTTGTTGATAACGGCCTTCTTCGTTTAAACGAAGGCGAGCAGGTTATGGACATGTTTGGTGACAAATTCGGCCTTAACATCATTAAAGTTGATGCTGAAGAACGTTTCCTTAACGCTCTGGAAGGTGAAGCTGAACCAGAAGCGAAACGTAAGATCATCGGTCACGTATTCGTAGATATCTTCGACGAAGAGTCTAAGAAACTGAAGAATGCTAAATGGCTTGCTCAGGGTACTATCTACCCAGACGTCATCGAGTCTGCAGCATCTAAGACTGGCAAAGCACACGTAATCAAATCTCACCACAACGTTGGTGGCCTTCCTGATGATATGGAAATGGGCCTTGTTGAGCCTCTACGTGAGCTGTTTAAAGATGAAGTACGTAAGATCGGCCTAGAGCTTGGTCTTCCATACAACATGCTTTACCGCCACCCATTCCCGGGTCCAGGCCTAGGTGTTCGTGTACTTGGCGAAGTGAAGAAAGAGTACTGTGATTTACTGCGTCGCGCTGATGCTATCTTCATTGAAGAGCTTCACGCTGCTGACCTTTACCACAAAGTATCTCAAGCATTCACGGTATTCCTACCAGTACGTTCAGTTGGCGTAATGGGCGATGGCCGTAAGTACGATTGGGTTGTATCTCTACGTGCTGTAGAAACTATCGACTTCATGACTGCTCACTGGGCACACCTACCATACGACTTCCTAGGTAAGGTTTCTAACCGTATTATCAACGAAGTTAACGGCATTTCACGTGTTGTTTACGATATTTCTGGTAAGCCACCAGCAACTATCGAGTGGGAATAATCTCTTAGAGATTTAACCAGTTTTGATTTAACTATTATTTGACTTAGCCATGATTTGACTTAGTTATTAAAAGCCTCGAACTCAGTTCGGGGCTTTTTTATTTCTGACTCAGGGTATTAAAAGCTTATAGCTGACAACTAAACACCAAATCAGTTGGAAACTAGATATCAGCTCAAGAAACCATGAGACGCTTTGTTGTGTTGAGCTATATATCAAAAAGATCACTCGCACTTTTTATAAATTCATACCGCTACAGCTAGGCCATTTCACATGTGAAGCATACTCTTTGATGGACTTATTAAGGACAGATAAGAGAATCCATCATGTTAAAAATCAAATATTTGGCGACAGTGCTCGGCTGCACATTGGCAGCGCAAAGTTATGCGTCTTTGAACATCCAACCTGATCCGCAAAACCCGAATGGTTACCTTGTTGAAAAGTCGGCCCTACAAGCTGCTGAACAAGCGAAAACATCCGATCCTATGTATGCGATCTGGTCACAAGCATTACAGACTCGTCCCAATAGTATTGTTGAAGCGATAGAACCGGGCTTAGCCTCGAATCCTGAAAACGTGAAACGAGTCGAGCGTGTATTCCCCCAATCTGAATGGGATTTCCTCACTCAGATGGCAGCGCCAGAATATACTTACACTCGCTTCTTACGTGCGATTGGCAAATTCCCAGCCTTCTGTGGAGAGTACACCGACGGCCGTGACTCCGACGCCATTTGTAAAAAGTCCATCATTACGGCCTTTGCTCATTTCTCACAAGAGACGGGCGGTCACATCGCGATAGAGAACACCTCTGATAACCCATTAGCTCTAGAAGAGTGGCAGCAAGCGCTGGTGCACGTTCGTGAAATGGGTTGGTCTGAAGGCCAAGAAGGTTATACCACGGGTTGTGGTCAGAACGATTGGCAGAATGCACGTTGGCCATGTGCCGCGGGGCAGGGTTACTTCGGACGTGGTGCTAAACAGCTTTCTTACCATTTTAACTACGGCGCGTTCTCGGAAGTGATGTTTGATGGTGATGCGACGGTTCTATTGAATAATCCGGGTTTAGTGGCGGATTCTTGGTTGAACTTGGCTTCTGCTATCTGGTTCTTCCTTACTCCTCAAGCACCTAAACCAGCCATGCTGCATGTTATTGACCGTACTTGGACACCCTCTCAGCGCGAATTGGATGCAGGAATTGGCTATGGATTTGGTACCACGATCAACGTGATTAATGGCGGTATCGAGTGTGGTGAGCAAAATAAAGACAAAGGCCAGCCAGTTAACCGTATTCGTTACTGGGAAGGGCTAGCGGCGCACTATCAAATTCCTGTAGAGGCGGATGAAGCCAATACTTGTTGGCAACAAACGCCTTATGGAAGTTTGAACCTCAACGGCGCAACTGATGTGTTGTACACTAACTGGGATGGCAACTGGAAATACTACGCAGACCGTCCTGAAGGATACTCATTTGAATGTGAGTTGGTTGGTTTCCAAACTGCATACTCAGCCTTGGTTGCTGGAGATTACGAGAAGTGTGTGACCAACTTTTATGGGTCTCATGCGAGCTGGCCTGAAGTAAAAGTGGTCGATAAGCTTGATCCGGTAGACCCTGGGACTGATCCGGGTGGTAACGGTTGGAGTGCGACCAAGGTTTACAACGCGGGCGACCAAGTTACTCACAACGATGCAACCTACGAAGCGAAATGGTGGACACAAGGGGATGACCCTGCCAATGGCGGCCCTTGGAAATTAGTAGCGGGTGAGCCAACACCACCCGTAGTGACAGATCCACCGCCAGTTGACCCCGGACCTGTCGATCCTGCTCCGGTAGACCCAACACCTGTTGACCCACCAATCACAGAACCGCCTGTTACTGAGCCACCCGTTGTTGTCGATCCTTCCGTGTTTATTACGTGGCAAGCGGGCGTTAGCCAAGTAAGCAATGGCGATAAGGTGACACATAACGGCAAGTGCTTCGTAGCTAAAAATGGTCCTGGTGTTTGGGAAAGCCCTGTTCAATCGAACTGGTTCTGGGATGAAATTAGCTGTAATTGATCGTTTTAATACTGAAAAGCGGTCTAACCGACGAGTTCAGTAGTACGACCATAATGATATAAATAATCAAAAGCCGAAAGTTTCTACTTTCGGCTTTTTTTCGTTTCGAACTTGGCTATCTAAGGAGGGCTGTTGGTCTATTTGGCTATGTTGAAGCGCATTTAAAGACTAATTATCCAGTTAGAGGATAAAGTTCTGTACAAATGGTGATTGTGAATTTATATTCAAATTTAATTTATATTTATTCTTTTATTTTAGGGTTAAGGTGTACCTATGGAACAGACAGATATCACGTCACTCATCCCCATTGTGATTACTTTGGTGTTGTCGTTGGCGACAAGGAATGTAGTGATAGGCCTATTTGCAGGCGTGCTGAGTGGTGTGGCAATGCTCACTGGTATGTTTAGCGAACTTAACCCGCTTGATACGTTTGGTACCATGGTGAAAGGTTACTTAGTCCCTCAACTTACCGACAGCTATAACGCAGGTGTGATCATGCTGTTGGTGTTCATCGGTGGCTTTGTCGCTTTGATGGAGAAGTCGGGTGGTGGTGTGGCGTTTGCAAAACGTGTTACTCAATGGGTAAGCAACAAATGCCAAGCTCAAATCTCAGCATGGTTGGGTGGAATCGTGATATTTTTCTCAGACTTAGGCACCCCTTTAATTGTTGGCCCTGTTTTTCGCCCCCTTTTCGATAAACTGAAACTCTCAAGACAGAAGCTAGCATTCATCATCGACTCAACCTCGTCGCCCGTCGCTATTCTTATCCCTTTCATTGGATGGGGCGTTTACATCATGAGTCTTATCCAGAAAGAATTTACTGCGTTGAATGTCAACATGTCTGATTGGGATGCCTTCATCGGTGCGATTCCTTTTCAGTTCTACGCATTCCTCGCGATTTTCATCGTCCCGTTAGTGTCCGTTAAAGGTTTAGACTTTGGGCCAATGGCAAAAGCCGAGCGTGATTGCCAAGCGGGAATTAACTCTGGCGTGAATAACGAATCACTAAATCCGTTCTCGCATAAAAATGCAAAGGCATCTTTTGTCTGGGCACCATTGTTAGTGATGCTGGTGGTGTTGTGTGCGATGTTAGTTCCTCAAGGCTTCCCGTTCCAAAAGGTCGCGGGTTCATCGTTCAGAGCGGCATTATCATCGGCTTACTTCTTTGCCGCGATTACCTTAATCTCGCTAATGGCTTACTACGGTGTAAGAAAGCTGTCTGATGGTGTTTCAGTGTATTTAAAAGGCATGGGAAACATGATGCCCGTAGCAATCATCTTAGTATTGGCATGGGCGTTAAGCACAGTCGGTAAAGAGTTGGGCGCAGCCGCTTATATTGCCGAGCAAGCACAGAGTGGTTTTCCATACTGGTTAGTACCAGCGGTCGCTTTTTTGTTGTCGGCGATTATTTCATTCGCAACAGGATCGTCGTGGGGAACCTTCGCGATAATGATGCCATTGGTTATTCCAACCGCGATTGCTATTGATGCACCGCTACTCGTCGCAATTGGCGCTGTGTTGTCTGGTGGTTTGTTTGGTGACCATTGCTCACCGATCTCTGAAACAACGATTCTTTCTTCAACCGGGGCAGGGTGTGACCAGTTTGAACACTTTAAGACACAGCTTCCCTATGCGTTGATGAACGGCTCTATCGCTTTGGTTAGTTTTGTAGTGGCAGGCTTTACTGGAAGTTCATGGGTTGTGTTGGGCGCTCTTGTTGCTCAGCTTATCCTTGTGACTCTGTTAGCTAAACGAGATGCGAGTAAAAACGCTTCTTCAGAAGTTCAATCTCAAGTGTCTGAATCTAAACCACAACAAGCGTAATTTAAGATTACAAACGAGGGATGAGATTCCAGATATCTCGTCCCTCGATTCTGGAATGACGATCTAATGAATAGATGCGGGATACGAGTAAAGAAAAGCTCGCCCTCTGTTACCTACGTTTGCTATTAAGGGGCGCTTACTCAAATCTAAAGACTCTTTTCGCATCCCGAATCTCGTTACCCGCATCTCTTTTACTCGTATCTAAGCAAACCTCGTCATTCCCTACAGTGAGGAACGAACGTGATAGGGAATCTCTGGCGTTTATCGTCGGTGTTTATGTCTAAGAAGAGATTCCAGATATCTCGTTCCTCGATTCTGGAATGACGACCTAATGAGTTGATACGTGATAGGGAATTCGTTCACTTATAGTTCCTGTGAATTAATTAGCGTTGTTATGAAACTAATTTTCCATAGGATCATTTACACAATCTTAGTTTGCGATAACTGGATTACCTAGTTGAGCGGTTTATAGATTAAAATTTTCTTACAAATTTTATCGATTTTTTTTAATCAACCACTTTAATAAGGTAAATTCGCAATGTCGACCAAACTAGCTAACCCAGCGCCACTAGGCTTAATGGGTTTCGGTATGACCACTATTCTTCTTAATATCCACAACGCAGGTTTCTTCCCAATGGATTCAATGATCCTTGCGATGGGTATTTTTTACGGTGGTTTGAGCCAAGTTATCGTGGGCACAATGTGTTTCAAACGTGGTGACACGTTCGGTACAACTGCATTTACTTCTTACGGCCTATTCTGGTTGTCTTTGGTTGGTCTAATTGTAATGCCATACATGGGCCTACCAGCAAGCCCAGCTGCATTCATGGGTTGGTACCTATTACTATGGGGCATCTTCACTGGCTTCATGTTCATCGGTTCTCTATGCTACCCAGTTGCGAAGCAAGTAGTATTCGGTTCACTAACTATCTTGTTCTTCCTACTTGCAGCTCGTGATTTCACTGGCAGCGAACTAATCGGCACTATCGCTGGTTTTGAAGGTATCTTCTGTGGCGCTTCAGCTATCTACTTTGCTATGGCACAAGTAATCAACAACGAATACGGCCGCACAGTACTGCCTGTTGGTGAGAAGAAAGCACCTCAAATGGCAACACAAGAAATCGCTGCTTAATGCTCTAACTTGGGAACAGTTAGTTTGTTATAAGCCGTTTATTGGTTATGAATAAAACAAAAGGGGTTAGCCGAAATGGCTAACCCCTTTTTTATGCGTTATTAATAGCGCGAGTTAAAGCGATCTATTTATTAAAGCAATCTATTTGTTAAGGTAATCTTAAGCTGAAGGTTGCTCTACAGGTTTAGTGTCTGCAGCTTCTGCTTCAGGAGACTTGCCTGTTTTACGCTTGTACTTCTCTTCCCAGTAAGTAGCACCTTTAATGCCTAGTTTTATAGGGTTGAATGTGTACTCAGTTACGCCTTGTTTCTGCTGTTCTTCGTAGTCTGCTAGAGCTTTAAGCGCAGGCTTAGACATGAAGAAGATGATCAGAATACCTACGATGTTTAACCATGCCATCAAGCCAACACCAACATCACCCATTGCCCATGCAAGGTTAGCTGTTTTGACTGTGCCATAGAAAACCGCAGTGATAAGAACAAGCTTAAGTACGAACATCATGCCAGGGATCTTGATGGTACGACGTAGGTAAGCAATATTTGTTTCTGCGATGTAGTAGTAAGCAAGAATCGTTGTAAATGCGAAGAAGAACAGAGCAAATGCGATGAATGGCTTACCAATGCCTGGTAGTGCACTTTCAATAGCAAGCTGTGTAAATACAGGACCATTCGCACCAATGTTTGCTGCTAGGTTCTGAACAAGGAACACACCTTCAGCGCCGCCGTGAACGTTGTAAGCACCAGTGATGATGATCATGAACGCTGTAGCAGAACATACTAGAAGTGTATCGATGTAGATAGAAAACGCTTGTACCAAACCTTGCTGAGCTGGGTGATCGACATTTGCCGCAGCTGCCGCGTGAGGACCAGTACCTTGACCTGCTTCGTTTGAGTAAACACCACGCTTAACACCCCAACCAATTGCAGCACCAAAGCCCGCCATAGGTGTGAATGCATCGCCAAGAATCATTCCGAAAACAGCGGGCACTTGGCCGATGTTTAGCAAGATGATAACGAACGCGATAATGATGTAAGCCAATGCCATGAATGGAACAACAATTTGTGTGAAGTTCGCAATACGTTTAACACCACCAAAGATGATGAAAGCAAGGATGATAGCAACAACAGTACCAGTAAAAATTTTAGCGAAACTGAATGTACCGATAGCTGTTTCAATCATATCACCTGAGCCAAATGCAGCTTCTACAGCATTACCAATACTGTTTGACTGAACACCTGGAAGCAAAATACCACATGCAAAAATAGTCGAGATAGCGAAGATCCATGCGTACCACTTTTGACCCATTGCTTTTTCAATGTAGTAAGCCGGACCGCCACGGAACTGGCCTTCGTCTTCTTCTTTGTAGATTTGCGCTAGCGTAGATTCTGCGTAAGCAGTCGCGGCGCCAAAGAAGGCTACAACCCACATCCAGAATACTGCACCTGGGCCACCGAAACCGATAGCGGCAGCAACACCAGCAATGTTACCTGTACCTACACGGCCAGATAGCGAAACGGCAAGAGCTTGGAAAGACGAGATGCCTTTTGCAGAGCTTTTACCTGATAGTAGCAAGCGCCACATTTCAAAGAAGTGACGGATTTGAACAAATCGAGTCATGATGGAGTAGAACAGACCTGCACCTAAACATAGGTAGATAAGTACTGGGCTCCAGATTATTCCATTCAAAAAATCAACGAATGACTGCATGAGTATTTTCCCTGTTAGTTTTACTTATGATTGTTTTTCGAACAACACAATACTTCACTTGTAACCCAAGTGTTAAATTATTTAACTGCGCATTAGGATTACTGTGACATAAAGCAAGTTACAGAGGGGGTTTGTTAACGCTTAGTTCTAATTCGATAATCGTTCTATTTAACTTAATATGCAACTGCATGTATTTGTTGGCGTTTTGCAGAGTGAATAAATAGTGATTAATACAAAAATAGAAATTTGAGCCATGCAGAAGAGACAAAATCGAGAGAAACAGCGGTTTAAATCGCTTAGCATGAACGGCTGATATATGAGTGGTGAGATGGATTTGATTGGAATATATCACCTGCATAGAGTGATCTCGCAGGCCTAAGAAACTGTGCATTTGAAGGCTCGAGAATTCTGGCCTTCATGTTTACTGAGTGAAAGTGGCTAGTTTGATACGTGTTTCAAACAACCACAAACCCTCGCTCCTCTAGTTCTTGAGCGAACTCAGACTGAGTATTTGGCTCACCGTGAATCAAATGCACCTCTTTCGGTGGTGTCGCGATGCCTTCTATAAATCGGTAGAGATCCTCTTTATCGGCATGAGCCGAGTAGCCAGACATGCCATGAATTTGAGCATTGACCTCAACGTCTTTGTTATCAATAGAAACCTGCATTTCGCCTTGTTGCAGTTCTCGCCCGAGCGTTCCGTGCGCTTGATAGCCCGCTAAAATGACATCGGTGCGTTTATCTGGAAGCAAAGCCGATAAGTAGTTCATGATCCTGCCGCCCTGACACATCCCAGAAGCTGCAACCACAATCGCGGGTTCACCTGTCGACTTGAGGCGGTTAACGATTTTCTTGTGCATTCTATGCCCATCAACAGTAATGCATTGCTCAAAAGCGAGTGGGTGGCGTTTCAGTTCAAGACGCTGCTTTGCTTCTTGTCCCCACAACTCTTTAAAGCGTCGGTATGAACGCGTCACTTTCTGAGCCATAGGTGAGTCGAGAATAATAGGAATATCGCTACTGAGTTGATGCTCAAAGATCAGGTGTTCGATATCAAACAACAGTTCTTGTGTTCTGCCGATACTAAAAGCTGGGATTAGAATAACGCCACCATCAAGTAGTGAACGATCAATAATGGCCTTGAGACGCTCAGATCGCGTAGCAATATCATCATGTGTACTGGTGCCATAAGTGGATTCGATAAACAGATAATCGGCTTGCTGTGGTGGCTGAGGATCCGGCAGCAGTGGTGTGTTACTTGGGCCTAAGTCGCCAGAAAACACAACTACTTCTTGGCTTGATAACTTAATCTCTATATAGGCCGAACCTAAGATATGCCCTGCAGGTTGAAAACGGGCATACAGAGTATTTGGCCTATGGTGATCCTTTCCGTTGTTTTGCTGTGTGGACGTGATGGGAAACCATTCCCCGTAAGGCTTGGGAGCTATCAACGAATGAATCTTTTTGAGTATCAGCTTCGATTGTTTATTGCTGAGCCCTTGTAGTTTTAACCCATCCTCAATCATTAAAGGAGCGAGTTCGGCGGTGGCTTGCGTGCAATAAATAGGTTGGTTAAATCCACTGGCGAGTAACCAAGGTAATCGGCCAATATGATCAATGTGGGTATGGGTCAGCAGCAGAGCGTTGAGGTGGGAAGTTTCAAATTCAATATCAAGAGAACGTGCATCCGAACCTTGGGACTCTTTACCTTGAAACAAGCCACAATCGATGAGCACCGCTTGGCCTGAATCTCTTAGTTCGTGACAAGATCCTGTGACAGTATGTTTTCCGCCATGGTGAATCACTTCCATCGTTTACTCCCATTGCTCTTTAAAGCCATTAACGCCTGTTTTTATTTTGCGGATAAGCGCCGGCATGTAAAACAAGAACAATGAGAGTTGCGATCGTTGAGTGTCTTTTAAAGTAATTGAGCGATGACTCAGTGTGTTCGTTGCGAGTTAGCTCTTGTTCTCTCTGTGACTACCTTGTTAGTTCGTAGAAGAACGGTCTGAATCCAGCTCTGGATTTTGCTGTGCTTCTAAACGAGCCACTTCGTCATCAAGCTCTGCTATTTTTTCTGCCATGATTGCGTGACAGCGATTGGCCAGTTCTCTAGCGTCGCTGATCTTGTATCCAGACACATCGATAGGTTCAAGCATCTCGGTGATCACAATGCCATTATTAACTCGGTTGAGGTCAATCTTATTGTGTGTGGTGCTGGTACACATCGGGGTGATAGGTACGCCAGCTTCAATCGCCATTCGAAAAGCGCCCGTTTTGAATGGCAGTAGTCCACGCCCTTTGCTGCGCGTTCCTTCAGGGTAAACCCAAACAGACAGATCTCGCTGATGAATGGCTTCTGCCACTTGCTTGATCGTATCGCGTGCTTTGGATTTATCTTCGCGGTTAATCATGATGTTACCTGTGATCCAATACAGCAGACCAAAGAAAGGCACATACAACAAATCGCGCTTGCCTAAAGAAACGGTACGAGGCCTTAGCATCCCAGGGTCAGTCACAAAGTCTAATATGCTTTGGTGGTTAGAGATGTAGACGCTTTTTTCTGATGTCGGCGCATTGTCTAGGCCGCGCTGCACCAGTTTTACACCGACGATCTTTTGTAGCTGGTTGAACCAACGACAGAAAACGTAAACATGCTTGGGGTTCTTGGGGCTAAACAAGCAGTAAACAAAAGCACAGAGGGTGGTGAAAATAATAAACACCGTAGCCAAAATAATACGAAGAACAGCAAGCACAATTCACTCCTTACTCACCGCAAGATTGCAGTGATTAAATAGTTTTAGATGCTTGAAGTTTTCACTCTATTTAACCAAATTGCAACAATTAACTGTTATAGGTGGTAATTTTTAGATCTTTATATAAAACAAAGACTAACAATAGATGTTTGACACACTTATCGAGCTTACACGTGTTCACCAGTAATGGTTAATGATCACCAATATTGTTTATTTGGGTCCGATTTTTCTACCCATTCAGGATCTTGACGCGACTCTAAATAGAGTTGTAGGCCGTTATAAGACATGAAAGCCGCAGGGCCACCAAGATGCTCGAAATAGTCAAAATAATCATCCTCGAGCGCGCAAAGGTGAGCTAAATCTTTAACGTTATTCATCATTGCCCATTGAATAGCGAACACCGGAGCCGTTGAACCTGAAATGCTGACCTTTTCGACATTCGGGTTGAACAGTGAGTTGGCTTGTTCAAGCAGTATCTCTTCTTGCTCAGACTCTTGCTGTAACACCTCTTCGACGATCTCTGAGCGTTTGGTATTAGAGACATTCTTGTTTAGCTTGGCGATTCGTAGTGCGTAGCTAAAACGGTCTGTTGAAACTACGTCGACAAGTTGCGATAGCAGCTCTTTGTCTACGCCCGCAGCCTTAGTGAAATAATCGATACATGAATTGATTGAAGCATAGCGAGTACCGTCGAATTCAAAGCCACTGGTTTCGTCGTAGACCTCTATTACAATGTCATCAACGGACAAAGGCCAACCTTTATAGTCGATTCGCTGTTTGGCTATTTGATACATCTTCCAAGCACTGCGCCCAAACCCGCCAAGTGTCGAGCCCGAGAAATCTGAATCAATAAGCTCTTGCTCCGTCCAGTTCTCACCGATGCCTAGGTGCTTTGCGTACTTATCGATGAGTGCGTGTTTTATCTGATCGCGCACAGCCCAAATCGAAGTTAGATCTTTTGCATACCTAACACTCGCGCACTCCTTACAAGCAGGCAGAGCAATCGGCGAATAGTCTATCTTGGCAATAGCCTGTGCAGTCTTAGGGAATTCAACAACATCATTGGAAGGTTCACCACAAAACCAACAGGTGTGGCGCAGGTTAAATGGGATGTCTATATACGAGTATGTGGTCATTAGTCTTTTATCGGCTGGGTGCTTGAGGGTGGTTAATTATCAAAACAATTATCCCTGTTCGGACTTGTCCTTGCACGCTGTTATTGGATGTTCTGACTACATTTAACCAACGACAATAATAAAATCAACGCAATTCGGAGGCTATGTATGTTGTTTATTCTCGCTTTGCTCTGCATCTTTCTGGTGGGGTACCTCGCCCAAACTACCGGCCTTTGCATGGTTCGGGGAGTTAAAGAGGCGACAAGCGGATCACCAATGCTGATTGTCGCGATTGTGTTTAGTGGCTCATTGGCTTGGGTGTTTATGGCATTGGGATCGGCTGTGGAAGGACGAACTTTATCCACTGCGTTTTGGCCGAGCCTGTTTTCATTGTTCGGCGGTTTTTTATTTGGTATCGGAGCTGCGATTAATAGTGGTTGCGGAGTTTCGACGGTTAGCCGTTTAGCTCGTGGCGAAGTGGTTATGTTGGCGACCATATTAGGGTGGTTCGTTGCTTGGCTGTTGTTTGCTCCAGTGTTGCCGACGGAGTTAAAAGGTTCTCGGTTGGTTTTATCTGATTTTTCTCGTTATGCATTTCTTGGGATCATTTCGTTCATTATTGTGGTGAGTTGCTACTTCATGAATGCGATAAATCGCAAGTTATGGTTCTCAATGTTAGGGATTGGGTTAATGGCGGGCTTTGTTTTCTTGTATGAACCGCATTGGACGCCAAGTGGGTTATTGAAATCAATGGGTACTTCACTCTGGCATGGAAAAGTTGAAGATTGGCCAAGCAGCGAGCGTTTTATATTAATGGCCATGCTATTGGTTGGCATGGTCAGCGCCGCGTTATTTACTGGGTCTTTTTCTTTGAGGTTGAGCTCTATACGTCGATTGGGCAAACATTTGGTTGCTGGTGTACTTATGGGGTTTGGAGCAGTAATGGCTGGTGGCGGGAACGATACTCAACTGTTAGTGGCGATGCTTGTGCTGTCGTTGGCGGGTGTTTTTTCTGTGTTGAGTATCATTGTGGGCATATACACCGGAGTTAAGTTGATTCAAAGCCGATAGTTAGAGACAGTACGTAAATAACATGAGCACGTAATTTGAGAACACAATGAAATACATCGGAATTGATGGCTGCAAGGCGGGTTGGATCGCTTGGATTGTCTCTGATAACGCGGTGCCAGCGTATAAAGTGGTAAACACGCTCGATGAGTTGGTTGATGAACTTGCAGGTTCGACGACGTTAATCGATATGCCGATTGGTTTTAGCGATTCACAGACTCCGGATAGATTATGCGACAAAGCAGCAAGGCGTTTTCTCACTAGCAAGCGTGGGTCTTCAGTGTTTCCGGTGCCGTGTCGTGAGGCGGTTTACCAAACCGATTACATTGCGGGATGTAATGCCAATGTGGAGCAGCTTGATAAGAAGTTTTCTAAACAGACTTGGGGAATTGTGCCCAAGATCCGCGAGCTTGATGAACTCATTGAAATTCATCCCAATCTTTCCTGCAGGGAATCACATCCTGAGGTCGTGTTTGCAGCTTTGAAAGGCGAACCGCTGACGTTTTCCAAACGAACGCAAAAAGGCAAAGAGGAACGGCTTTCTATTATTCAGCAGCTCGCCCCTCAATGGTGTGACCGCTTGTCGTTGGCCATTTCAAAGACCAAGCGTAAAGACGTGGCAATAGACGATATCTATGATGCGTTCGTGCTTATGTTGGTTGCCTATTACGCTCCGCAATTATCGACCTTACCTGAACCTTCTGATGTTGTTGGAGAAGCTGATGTCGACCAGAACGGACGAGCTAGAGAGATTGTCTATTGGAATAAAGCGCGCTAACAAAGCGTGCGCTCAACTTGGCTTAATATGCTATTTTCTAACTTATGCTATTTTCCAACTTCTGTTACTTTTCACTCTTACTATTTTTGAGTCTTTGATATGAAACGTTTTATTGTCGGCTGGCTGGCCATTGTGCTCAGTGCTGCGAGTTATGCCCAGGTTGCCCCTATATCTCAATGGCAATGCGACATGATGAAAAAGAACAATGTCTTGAGTAGTGGCGCGCCTGTTGGTTGTGAGCGACTATCTAAGGTGGATTTCGATTTCATTAATTTCAAAGGGGAAACGCAACAGGGTAATATGATCGTGCTTGATGTTATTGCGCCTGCTGTTGAACAAATCTTTTCAGATCTTAAACAGCGCAATTTCCCTCTTCATTCTGCTCGCTTAATGCGTGAATTCAGAGGTGACGATAACGCCTCAATGGACGCGAACAACAGCAGTGCGTTTAACGCTCGTCCTATTACAGGCGGAGGAGGTTGGTCGAAACATGCCTATGGTGTGGCAATCGACATCAACCCAGTTCAAAACCCTTTCTTAGAGTTTGATAGCAACGGAAGAATCACGGTAAAGCCTTCACAATCTGCGACAAGTTATGTGAACCGTACTCGCTTTCGTGCGCGTGATGAAATAGAACGCAGCGGCATGGCAGAAGATGTGGTGGAGCTGTTTGCCCATCACGGATTTATGATCTGGGGAGGGGATTGGAATAGCCCCATCGATACTCAGCATTTTGAGGTCGGCTCAAGAAAATTTGTTAACCAACTGCTTTCTAAACCACAACCTGAAGCCAAAGTGTTATTTGAGCGCTACGTCGAATCTTATCGACAGTGCTATCTCAAAAATAAAGGTGAGGACGCAGAAAAAGCTCGAGCTATCTGTGCAAAGGAAACAGTCGGGACTTTTTAGTGCTATGTTTATCTAGAACCGTTTGTGTTTTAGCAAGTTAAACTCGCTTCAGGTGTGTTTTGAATCGCTAAGGTCAGCGCTTGTCGTTGGCCTTTTTTGTATTCATTTCTCCAATAGAACACCGAGTATTGAAAAGATTATTGGGTATCCATTAGTCAATAATCGATAAGCGAATGCAGCGCAAAGTCATCGGTTTGTCATTAAAAAACTCATAGCGTTAACGTTTTGTGAGAACCATTACTGGTGGGGGAACTCTTTACCGAATCGCCAGTATTATTAGTGAACTGATCACAACGGACCAACTAATGAAAAAGATACCTTTGGCTCTAACTCTTTTAAGCACTCTACTTTTTTCACAATATACTTTGGCTACTGATACTTCACCTACCACTCAAAACCCGACTTACGAACTCGATGGTAAGGCGGTATTAGGCCGTACTGAGAATGTATACCTCTCTAGCGTTCAAGGGCTAAAAGACGTTCCTTTCATTGGCAAAATCGACACTGGTGCAGAAACTACCTCTATGCATGCTGAAGATATTCATGTGAAGAGCACGAATGCCGATTACAAGAATCTTAAAGACAAAGAGTTGATGGCAGCAATAACCGAAGACCTGTTGAATAATTCCGATGTTGATTACGATGATTGGGATGGCAGTACCTTTGCGAAATATGAGGCTGTGGTCTCTTTCAAGGTTCAAAACCCACGTACGGGTGACATGGTATTAATTAAAGCGCCTTTAGAGCGTGTCAGCATGATACGCAGCCGCACCAGCAGCACGCCTTTGCTTCGTCCTACCGTAAAAATGTCGCTCACCATTGCAGACCAAGAGCTAAAAACCGATGTTAACCTGACCGACAGAAGCCATTTCTCTGCGCCTGTGCTGATTGGTAAAACCTTCCTTGCGGATAACGCTTTAGTGTTTGCGGGCTATGACTACTTGCAAGAGCAGGAAAACGCGACCGTTGTTGGCCGAAAAGAGGTGGTGTCTATCTCTGGAATGGCGATGAACGCGACCTTCTCATTAAAAAATCGCTACAGCATCCTTCATGCAAAAGACATCGATGTAGATAAGAAGAACAGTGAAGTGACGTTTGATATGTTCGACAACGATGGCAAGCAGAAAGAGATGACACTGCCATTAGTTCGTATGTTAAGCGTGAGTGGTAAGAAAAGGCCTTTGGTGTATGTGCCGGTTCAACTCGATGAAAACACAACTAAAGACGTTCTGGTGTACCTACGTGAGCGCTCGAGTAGTGAGTCGCAGTTGAGATTTGGTACCAGTACCGCCAGTGAACTCTTCATGATTGATACCAATGCAGAAAATATTCTTTCTGAAGGTTCAGAAAGCTTTAGTGATGTCGCTAAAAAGAGTGAACCTTTGGTTATTTCCCCAGAAGAGGACATCACCCTTGATGACTTCCCACTCAAGGCTGTTGCCTCATTCACTGTCAACACGCCTTTGTTGAAGGTCGACAGTTTTGAAATGACAGGTAAAGGCAAAGATGCCTCCGTTGAATTTTATCTTACGGATGTAAACGGTGAGAAGCAGAAGGTGACCAAGCCAATTATTAAGAAGCTTAAAGTCGGTGATGATACTCGTCCGGTAGTGAGTGGTGAGTTTGCGGTCTCTGGAAACGTTCGTACGCAAGAGTTTGCCATCGATGTGCTCAATACGAATGAGAAAGAAGCGTACTTTATTTTAGGCAAGAAGATGGCAAAAGACGGTGTGTATGTGAACACTCGATCTGACTACCTTTTGAAAGCTGAGCCGCTGTTTAAAGTAGGGCACATCGAAGTTGTTGAAGTGAACGGTATGAAGTTCCCGGCCAAGCTCGACACAGGTGCGGATGTGAGCTCAATGAATGCAGTCAACATCAAACGATTTAAGAAAGACGGCCAAGACATGGTGAGCTTTACCTATCAAAACAACCAAGGCGATAAGCAAGATTTCACCAAGCCAGTGATTGATGTTATGCGCATCAAAGCCAAGAAAGGCGAGAAGGTGAACATTCGTCCTGTCGTTGAAATGAAGGTTAAGTTGGGTGACTTAGAGAAAGAGGTGAGGGTAAACCTTCAAGATCGCTCTCGCTTTGAATACAGCATGATCTTAGGTAAGAACTTCTTAAAGCACGGCGCAGTAGTGAGCAGTGATGAAGATTACTTGTTAGGTGATATGGAGTAACACCTAAACTTATCTAAGTTCGTATCAGAACAGTTCTAAACAGCCACACATTTCAGTCATGGGATGTGTGGCTTTTTATTGAGTGTCTGGTTTTATTGTTGATGTGCTAAAGGTAAGTCATTGTTAAAAAGAAACTTTCTTTGTTATGGCAAGTAAAATAAAGATAAAAAAAGGGCCAACTCTTTCGAGTTGGCCCTTTCCAAACGTTTGGTGGAGCTGGCGGGAGTTGAACCCGCGTCCAAAAATCATTCATCATTGGTACTACATGCTTAGTCGATCTTTAATTTCACCAGCAACCTGCGAACCGACACGCTAGTTAAAGGCTAACCTGAATTGTTATTCGCGCTTTTCCTCTCAGGTGGGAGAATCCGCGCTAGCTAGTTTGGGTTTGATCTCTTATTGGTCCCCGTCTTACGAGCGGAAGCTAGGGTAAGAGAGCTCTGAGCAGGTTATTAAGCTGCTAGTGCGTAGTTTTCGTCGTTTGCGACTATTTTTTTGCGGCTTTTAACGTGGCCAACCGCCCCACGGCATGCACCTCAGACTTCAAAATTCCTGTCGAATCCTAAATCAGCCCCAAGTGTTATTTGCATAATACCAGAAAAGCATTGCCTGTCTAGCACTGTGCGTTTAAGTGCTTAAAATTAACGCAAATTACTCTTCATAATTCGTGCTTTATCTCTCGCCCAATCTTTTTCTTTCATATCAGTACGTTTATCGTGCAGCTTTTTACCTTTCGCTACGCCAACTTTAATCTTCGCCCAAGAGCGAGACCAGTAAAGTGCGGTTGCGACAAGTGTCATGCCTTCACGGTTAATACGACCGATAAGGTTGTCGAGCTCTTTTCTCGACATAAGTAGTTTACGGATGCGTGTTGGGTTCGCCACGATATGAGTACTCGCCTGAGTGAGCGGAGTGATCGTCATACCACTGATGAATGCTTCGCCGTCTCGGATGTAGACGTAGCTTTCTGCGATATTGGTTTTGCCTTCACGTAGGGATTTTACTTCCCAGCCTTGTAGCTCAAGCCCCGCTTCTATCTCATCATCGATGAAATATTCGTGGCGAGCTTTCTTATTAAGCGCAATGGTATTACTACCGGCTTTTGATTTTGATTTATTCTTTGCCATAATGGCCTCATTATACGGATTGCACCCTAGTTGGGGAATCCTTTTTATTTGCGCTCTGGCCCAATACAATTAAAATTGCAGTTTGTGTTAATGTAACGCTGTCTTTAACAGGAGTCTATATGCCAAAGGTTACTCGTTCAGCATTAGTGTCGTTTAGTGCCGACCAGATGTTCAGCTTGGTCAATGATGTTGCTCGTTATCACGAGTTTTTGCCAGGGTGTTCTGGTTCACGTGTGATCGAATCTTCAGATTCAACTATGGTGGCTTCGGTTGATGTCTCTAAAGCTGGTATCAGCAAAACATTTACCACATCGAACCGTTTAGCGGATGGCGCTGAGATCTTGATGGAGCTGGTGGATGGCCCGTTCAAAAAATTGCAGGGCGGTTGGTATTTTACTCCGCTCGATGAGCAAGCGTGTAAGGTTGAGCTTAAGTTGGAGTTTGAATTTTCTAGCCGAATGATTGAAATGGCATTTGGTAAGGTTTTCAATGAGCTGACGAGCAATATGGTCAGTGCTTTTACTCAACGCGCGAAACAGGTTTATTAAGCCATGACTATTGAATCGGATATGATCCACGTAGAGGTTGTGTTTGCGCTTCCGCACGAGCAGCGTGTGTTTACCTTGGTGGTGAACAAAAACGCGACTGTGGAAGAGATTATTGCGCAGTCTGGTGTTTTGGAACTGTATCCAGAAATCGACTTAGCGAAAAATAAGGTTGGCGTGTTCAGCCGTAACGTTAAGCTAGATGCGACGGTTCGCGATAAAGATCGTATCGAAATCTACCGAGCACTGTTAGCCGATCCAAAAGAGATTCGCCGGAAACGTGCTGAACAAGCAAAAGCGGCCGCTGCTAAATCGTAATGCCAAACAAGTTTGACTAAGAAGAGAGCTCGCTATGTTGGCGAGCTTTTTTTGTGCTTGTTGGTTAGACAACGCACTTAATTTGTTAGCGGATATTAAAAAGCCTGCTCGTGAGCAGGCTTTTGAGATTTTGGCTTTGTCGACTGAAAGCTAGCGAAGGCTTTCGAAGAACTCATCACTGGCTTCAAAGTCACCATTGATCGTTACTAGAGTGCCAGTGGCATCAAAGTTCACGACAAGGTTTTTCTGAATAGGGTCGTTATGGCCTTTTTGGTGGTGGTAAATGTAATACCACGTATCTGGGTAGCCGTTTTCGATAAGCATTGGTGAGCCCATAACGTAACGAACTTGTGTTTTTGTCATGCCAAACTTGAGCTGATCGACAGCTTCTTGTTCAACATAGTTACCCTGATTGATGTCAATTCGATAAACCAACTTCTCTAGTAGAGAGCAACCGGTCAACATTGTTAGTGCAAGTGGAACTGCAACTAACCACTTTTTAATTCGCATAGTTTGAGATCTTTCTTCGCTAAAATACTGCCTGATAATAAACAAGCTCCAGCAAGAAGTAAAAAGCTCCTTGCGCTTTGAGCTTGTTATGACTGGCAATTTTGAATTAAGTTGCAAAATTGCCAAGAATTTTCGGTAAATTATCAGAAAGTTGCCGAATATGTAACCTAAGCTGCGATTAATAACTCTTTTGCATTGGCAAGTGTCGATTCGGTAATTTGGCTGCCACCAAGCAGTCGAGCAAGCTCTGAAACGCGTTGTTGTTCATCAAGCGTGTGCATTTGGGTCTCGGTTTTACCTGATTTCGTGTTCTTCGCAACAAACAGCTGTTGGTGACCGCAACCGGCAACTTGAGGTAAGTGAGTCACACACATCACCTGCGTAGATTCGCCCAGCTTACGTAGCATTTTCCCGACAACCGCAGCCGTTGGCCCACTGATACCCACATCGACTTCATCGAAAATCAGGCTTGGTGTATCCACTTTTTGCGCTGTAATCACCTGAATCGCTAGTGAGATTCGTGATAACTCACCACCAGAAGCCACTTTAGCAATTGGCTGCATTGGTTGGCCTGGGTTGGTCGAAACAATGAAGGTCACGTTATCCATACCCAATGGGGAAGGGTGCGTGTTGGTGTTGTTCACTTCAATGGCAAACTGCGCTTTTTCCATGCTCAGTTCGTGCATGCTTTGCGTGATCAGTTTGTTGAGCTCTTTTGCATAACGAGTTCGAGATTTATGAAGCTTCTCTGATTTGGCAACGAACGACTGGTATTGGTTCTCGACATCATTGGCCAATTCATCGAGTTTTTCATCCGAGCAATCAAGTGCTTCAACCTGTTGTAATAAGTCTTGATGGTGCTTGTAAAGCTCTTCTGGTAACACGTGGTGCTTACGAGACATCGACATCACTTTAGAGAAACGCTCTTCAACGTAAGCCATACGACCCGGATCGACATCAATGCTGTCTAGGTAGGTTCTTAATTCGTTATTGGTCTCTTCAATCTGAATAATGGCTTCAGACAATAAGCTCGGCAATTCAGCCAATCTTTCATCAAGCTCAGCTAACTGAATTAGGGAGTTATTGGCCGATTGCAGAATACCAAGCGCATTAACTTCTTCGCCTTCATAAATAAGCTCGATAGCTTGCTGACAGGTTGTGGCCAGTTCTCCGCTATTGGAGAGGCGCTTATGCTCTTGTTCGAGGTCTTCATATTCTTCCTCCCCAATAGACAGCTCATTTAACTCTTTGATTTGGTATTCAAGAAGTTGTTTTTGAGCTTGATTTTGCTGGCTATTTTCACGTAACTCTTTCAAGTGGTTATCGGCTTGTCGCCAGGCTTGGTAAGCATTACGTGTCGATTTCAACAGGTTCAAGTGGCCTGCGTATTGATCAAGCATGGCCATTTGGTAATCGCTCTTCATCAATTGATGGTGCGCGTGTTGACCGTGAATGTTGATCAACAGCTGCCCAAGCGATTTCAATTGTGAAAGAGGGACAGGACTGCCGTTAATGAATGCGCGAGAACGACCTTCTTTTGAGATGGTTCTGCGCAAGATGCATTCACCGCCATCAAGCAGCTCGTTGTCTTCTAACCAGCGGGTAGCGTGTAGATTGTTCTCAAGTAAAAAAGCAGCACTGACTTCGGTTTTTTCTTCACCTTGTCGAACCATTCCCGCATCTGATCTTCCTCCAAGACATAAGCCTAAAGCATCGATAGCGATAGATTTACCCGCCCCCGTTTCTCCGGTGATTGTTGTCATGCCTTTAGAGAGTTCTAGCTGTAAAGACTTAACAATAGCGAAATTATTAACACTTAGATGAGCCAGCATTTTTATTTACCTGTATAACTGAACAATACTGTATATAAGCTCAGTATATACTGTTTCTTTATACAGTAAAGTCAGCAGGTGAAAATTTTTTGTGACCGTTATCAGAATTGAGGTTGTTCGTAGATCACTGAAACCGCTATAGATTCCCAACCCAGTCGTTCCTCCCTCTTGGGAATGACGGTGTGGTGGATTGGCGTAAAGGTAGAGGCGGTGGGCTTTTAATCGGCAATAAAAAAGGCTGACGAATGTCGTCAGCCTTTTAAAATAGTTCGCTTTTCACTTAGAACAGCTTACTCGACCAGCCTAGTTTGTTACGTAGAACATGGTAGTAATTGTAGTCTTTAGGGTGGATTAGCTTGAGCACATTTGGGCTTTGGTAAATGTGGATCTCATCGCCAGGAGAAACCGGTAGCGAGATTTGACCATCGCAGCTGACTTCCTGTGTACCGCGGTTATCAGGCGATACGATCAGCTTGATACGACGCTTTCCATCCACCACAAGTGGGCGGCTTGAAAGGGTGTGCGGGAACATTGGCACTAGTGAGATAGCATTTAGGCTTGATGAAAGGATAGGGCCGCCGCCAGAAAGCGAGTAGGCGGTAGAACCTGTCGGTGTTGAGACGATCAAGCCATCAGAGCGCTGTGAGAAGGCGAAGCTGTCATCGATATACACTTCGAACTCGATCATGTGCGCGACTTGGCCGGGGTGCAGTACAGCCTCATTAAGGGCTGCATTGTGGCTTTTTATCTGGCCGTGACGATGAATTTCAGTTTCAAGTAAGAAGCGCTCTTCTTCCATGAACTCTCCCTTAAGCACATCAGTCAGCGCGCTCTGGAAGTTTTCAGGGTTGAGATCGGTTAGGAAACCAAGATTACCTCGGTTAACACCTATCACTGAAATGTCGAAACGTGACAAAATTCTAGCGGCACCGAGCATATTTCCATCACCACCCACAACAATTGCGAGATCGGCACGTTTACCCAATTCAATCAGGCTAGAAAAATGTTCTTGTGGGATATCGTCCAAAATGCTGGAGAGCCTATCATCAACAAACACTTGATAACCCTCAGTACTTAACCACTGATAGAGCTCTCTATGAGTCTGAATTGCTTGCTGATCTCGAGGTTTACCAATAATTGCGATGACTTCAAATGGCTTTTTCATAACGTTTCCAAACGAATTAGGCTTGAATCAAAATTCTTCATCCCCATAATAAAGGCAAGTTGAACGTCTATGCGAGTGTTTTATATCAATTTGAGGCGCAAACACGCCTGTCACTGGCATTGAAAACGAATTCTGGAGATATCATGAGCAACGAAGAAAACAAAGTAACCGAAGAAGAGCTAGATCAGATCATTGCTGAAGCTGAGAAAGTTGAAGAAGCTGAACTGAATGAAGACGCGGCTGATGAGCAGGAATCAAAAATTGCTCAACTAGAAGCCGCACTGCTTTCTAGTGAGTCTAAAGTGAAAGAGCAGCAAGATTCTGTTCTTCGCGCAAAGGCTGAAGTTGAGAATATGCGTCGCCGTACTGAGCAAGAAGTGGATAAAGCACGTAAATACGCGCTAAACAAATTCGCTGAAGGCCTACTACCTGTTATCGATAACCTAGAGCGTGCAGTACAAGCTGCAGATGCTGAGAACGAAGCGGTTAAGCCGATTCTTGAAGGTGTTGAGCTAACTCACAAAACGTTCGTAGATACAGTGGCTAAATTTGGTCTTACAGAGATCAACCCTGAAGGTGAAGCATTCAACCCTGAATTCCACCAAGCAATGTCGATTCAAGAAAGCCCAGACCACGAGTCAAACACTGTGATGTTTGTTATGCAGAAAGGCTACGAGCTTAACGGCCGTGTTATTCGCCCTGCAATGGTAATGGTTGCTAAGTAATTGAGTAGCCGCTTGCTAAGCAGTTGATTATTGCAATTGTGAAGTAAGACAATAGCGGCGACAAAATAATTCACTGGTTAACGTGAAATGAAAAGAGAGGCATATGCCTCTCTTTTTTTATGCCTGTAACTTGAGAGTCCACGTGAATAGTCACCAAAATCGCATTAAGAATGTCGTTCTTTTTATTTTATCCAGAACAATGATTTAGAGTTTTATATTATGAAACTGGTTGTTAGTGAAGAAATGTTTTGATGTCACACTTGTAATGTTTTTGTAAATAAATGCTTTTAATTGTTACCTTTGTATGTAAAATCCACTGCAATATAGCGATTTGGGTCGCATATATAACTATAAAAGTAAAATTTTTAAACACAACAAACTGGAGAAGAACGATGGATAAATCGCTCTCAAGTAAGATTTTTGTAGGCTTGTTTGCCGGCCTTATTATTGGTACTGCTATTCAGTACCTATTCAGCGGCATTGCTATTTTTGATACGTACCTACTCGGCGCTGCTGAAGGTGCTGGAGGTATGTTCGTATCACTTATCAAGTTGCTTGTAGTACCTCTTGTATACGTATCTATTGTTTGCGGTATCGTTGAGCTAAAAGATATTCGTTCATTCGGTCGTCTTGGTGGTAAAACCTTTGGTCTTTACATTATTAACACCATCATCGCGATTTCAGCTGCTCTAACGATTGGTCTTATTTTCCAACCGGGTGCTGGTGCGAATCTAGCGGGTACAGTTTCTGAGACAATTGCGCTTACAACAACTGAAACGCCAGATATCTTCTCTCTTGTTGTTAATATCGTTCCTAGCAACCCTGTAGAAGCATTTGCAAGTGGCGACATGCTGCAAATCATCTTCATGGCTATTCTGACTGGTCTTGCTATCCAAGCTCTTGATTCTCGTGGTGGCCCAGCTATCAAGACATTCAAGATGGCTAACGAAATCATGATGAAGCTTATCGGCCTAGTAATGAGCCTTGCGCCATACGGTGTATTTGCTCTGATGATTCAATTAGGTGCAACACTTGATGCAAACACGCTAATGTCAGTTGCTGGCTATGTCGCGCTTGTTGTGGCAATGCTTGTGTTCTGGATCTTCTTCTTCTACCCAATGATGGTTGGTTCATTCACGGGTATTTCTCCAAAGCAGTTCCTACGTGCAACTCGTGAGCAAATCCTTTTCTCACTATCGACTGCAAGTTCGAACGCGACGATTCCAGTAACAATGCGTACTCTGACGGACAAACTGAACGTATCTAAGTCAGTGGCAGGTTTCGGTGTACCACTAGGTGCAACAATGAACATGTCTGGTGTATCTATCTACATCGCACTAGCAACTATGTTCGTAGCAAACGCATTCGGTCAGCCAATCAACACTGCTGATATCTTTACTCTAGGTCTAACTATCTTGCTACTGTCTATCGGTGCTGGTGGTGTTCCTGGTGGTGGTGTGGTTATGGTCGGTGTTCTATTGCACCAACTAGGTTTGCCACCAGAAGGTCTAGCGATTGTTGCTGCTGTTGACCGTATCTGTGACATGTTCTGTACTTCTTCTAACGTTGTTGGTGATACTGCGGTTAACACTATCGTAGCGAAATCTGAAAACGAAATCGGCGTTGAAGCTAACGAAGAAGCTGAACTAAAGAAAGCAGAAGCATAATTCTTAATTAAGATTCGATAACTAGAAGCCCCGCTCAATGAGAGCGGGGCTTTTTTGTTTCTGCTGAGAAGTGCTTTGGGCTATCTGATAACTTGGCTAAAAAGATATTTGGTTGGTATTAAGTCTCATTTTTTCTTTTTATTCGTGCCGAATTGGCCATCAGTTTTCAATCTTTAATATAGATCACATATAATAATACAATATTATTTTATTGTTCTGGCAACCTACATTATGACGACATAAAGGAAACCCAATAATGAAGCTGTCTTACCTTAGTCTACTGACTGCCAGCCTTTTAGCCGCTCCCGCTCTTGCTTCTAATCACGATATTGGTCAACAGTTCAATCTTGACCCTGCAAAAGCACCAGCACAAAACTTCGATTTATCTAAATGGAAAATTAACTTACCGGAGCTGACGATTGAAGGGTCTAGAAAAGGTAAAACGCTGGAGATTGGAAAAAAGGAACTGTCGAATGTAGACACGCCTTACGTTCACCCTAAATGGTTCTACACGGATGCTGAATCTGGTGCGATGGTGTTTGTGGCTCCGAATACAGCTCCAACGACGCCAAACAGTAAAAACACGCGTAGTGAGCTAAGAGCGATGCTAGCGGATAGCTACTCTGCGCCGAGCAACAACTTCGCGATTTCAAGCCATAAGAACGCGGAAGAGTTTGGTTCTATCGGTGGGCAGATGACGGCGACACTTTCTGTTGATCAGGTCAGCACCAGCGGTAACTATAAGAAAACAGGCGCATTCTCAGTCGTAATCGGTCAAATCCACGGCTCGGATAATGAACCTCTGAAAATTGTTTACCGTAAACTGCCAGAACATGAGCATGGTTCGTTAACGTGGAACTATGAATTAAATCCGCCGACAGAGATGAAGAATGCGAAGGATGAAAATGGTAAGAAGCTTCGTAAAGACATTCGCCATGATGTATTTGGCCAATACAATCTGAAAAAAGGCAGCTCGGATCCTACTGATGGTATCAAGCTAGGTGAAGTATTCTCATACGATGTGAATATCAAAGATAACATCATGCACTTAACCTTTACGAAGAATCCAAACTCAGCGGATCCTATTGTGAAGACCTATGATGTTGACTTGGCAAAGGGCAAATATCAGGGGCATGATATCGATCTTGGCTATGGTCAAGATTGGATGTACTTCAAAGCGGGTGCGTATAACCAGTGTAATACTAAGAAGTCGAGCTCTGCCTGTGAGTGGCGTGGTATGGAAGCGGGTGACTACACCCAAGCAAGCTTCTACCAGTTAGTTCTTAATCAATAATATTGCCGAATCAAAAATAGTGCAGAATCAATAACGGTTCGACTCGCTGTTAGTTGAAAAAAGACCTTCCATATGAAGGTAATGCCGATCGTTTAAGAAGACTTGAACGATCTTGCAGTTAGCCGATAATCCCCATCAACAACGTTGATGGGGATTTTTTATGCTTGAACAAGAATTAGCAATGGCACACGAGACCATTGAAGATGCCGACAATTATGAATCTGTCGTCGACGCCATTCAGATTGAGTGGATAGAACAAGCTCTTCTTGAAACCAATAAAGCGAGCATAAGACGACGCCGACTTCCCGCTCAGCAAGCTGTCTGGTTAGTTATTTGGATGGGGCTGCAACGCAACATGTCTATCAAAGAGGTATGCAGTTCATTAGACATTGCGCTTCAGCCTAAACCTGAAGATAGCTGGTCTCGTGTTGCACCTAGTGTCCTAACTGATTCACGCCGACGTCTAGATGAGAGTCCATTAGCGGCTCTGTTTCACACAACGGTAAAGGCTTGGAACGGAGATATCCTTCAACAAGATAAAGACTTAGAGCTTAATGTTCTTGCTGTGGATGGAACAACATTTAGGTGCCAAGATTCCCCAGAGAACGCTGAAGAATTTGGGTTCATCTCTAAAAAATTGAAACCTTACCCTCAACTTCGTTTAGTCGCTTTGATGTCAACAGAAACTCGAATGATTATGGGGGCGGCTTTTGATGGCTGTCATGTCGGTGAAACGACCTTAGCTAAGCGTCTATTCAATGATATCCCCGCACATTCATTGACCTTATTTGATCGTTGTTATTTCTCGGCAGACCTCTTGTTGTCGTGGCAAGAGAGTGCGGAAAATGCTCACTGGTTAATGCCTGCAAAACGTAAGCTACGCTATGAAGTGTTGGAGAAATATGCGGAGAACGACATGCTCATCTCAATGCCCATCTCTCCTCAAGCTCAACGGCAGAATCCGAATTTACCCGCACGTTGGGAAGCCAGGTTAGTCCTATATCAAGAGCCAAAAGGTGAGATAAAAGGTTTTATTACTTCACTTACAGACCCTAGTAGATACTCGCTAGAAAGCCTGCTGCGTATTTATTGGCAACGCTGGGAGATAGAAGAAGGTTATGGTGAAATTAAACAGACTCAACTGCAAAGTCACGTCACTTTACGAAGTCGTTTTTCTGCCGGTGTGAAGCAAGAGCTTTGGGGCGTATTACTTGCCTATAACTTAGTGCGATTAGAGATGGTTAAGATAGCTTCAGAAGCCGGGGTTCGAGCGACTAGGGTCAGTTTTACAGCCGCAATTAACCTTATTGATGCGCAATTACGTTGGTTAGCTTTAAGTCCAAACGGAACTCTACCTGTAAAACTGAAAAGGATGAGAGACAGTTTGAGTCACTTCATTCTTCCAGATAAAAGAAAGGACCGAACGTTTCCACGTTCAGTCCTCTTTGTCCCAGCTAAATATCCGTTCAGGTTCAAGCAATAATGCTTATCCGAACGGCATTATTCCATATGAAGGTCTTTTTTATGCGAGATAGAATAGGGAGACATTTTATTTATGAAGATGAACGCGTGAATATGTCAACTTTCGAGCCTTAAGCAGTAAGGGGTAAGCCACTTTTTACCTTTAAGTGGAAAGATAGGGGGAAAAACAGATTTTTTTTACCTATTTCCCTTGAAAATTAGTTTGCAGCCCTTATCTATGGTGCATACGAAAGCAAAATACATTTGCATTTAAATTTTGTGTATTAGGGTTGAATCCCTGATTACTACCCCCCACATAGTGGGTATAGCAAAAAACTAAATAGAATTTATTCGGAGAAAGCCTGATGGGTCGAATCATTGGTATTGATTTAGGTACTACTAACTCTTGTGTTGCTGTTCTTGACGGTGACAAACCACGCGTATTAGAAAATGCTGAAGGCGAACGCACAACAGCATCGGTAATCGCATACACTGAAGGCGAGACGCTAGTTGGTCAACCTGCGAAACGTCAAGCAGTTACTAACCCTCAAAACACGCTATACGCAATTAAGCGTCTAATCGGTCGTCGTTTTGAAGATGAAGAAGTTCAACGCGATATCGAAATCATGCCTTTTAACATTGTTAAAGCTGATAACGGTGATGCATGGGTTGAAGCGCAAGGCCAAAAAATGGCTGCTCCTCAAGTATCTGCTGAAGTTCTTAAGAAAATGAAGAAAACAGCTGAAGACTTCCTAGGCGAAGAAGTAACTGGCGCAGTTGTAACTGTTCCTGCTTACTTCAACGATGCTCAACGTCAAGCAACGAAAGATGCTGGCCGTATCGCTGGTCTAGATGTTAAACGTATCATCAACGAACCTACTGCTGCTGCTCTGGCTTACGGCCTAGACAAGCAAGGTGGTGATCGCACTATCGCTGTATACGACCTTGGTGGTGGTACATTCGATATCTCTATCATCGAAATCGATGAAGTAGAAGGCGAGAAAACTTTCGAAGTTCTTTCAACTAACGGTGACACTCACCTTGGTGGTGAAGATTTCGATAACCGCATGATCAACTACCTAGTAGATGAGTTCAAGAAAGAGCAAGGTATCAACCTTAAATCTGATCCACTAGCAATGCAGCGTGTTAAAGAAGCAGCAGAAAAAGCGAAAATCGAGCTTTCTTCTACTACTCAAACTGACGTAAACCTACCTTACGTTACTGCTGATGCAACTGGTCCTAAGCACATGAACATCAAAGTGACTCGTGCGAAGCTTGAGTCTCTAGTTGAAGACCTAGTTCAACGTTCTCTTGAGCCACTAAAAGTTGCTCTAGCAGATGCTGACCTATCTGTAGGCGAAATCACTGACGTTATCCTAGTTGGTGGTCAGACTCGTATGCCTATGGTTCAAGCTAAAGTAACTGAGTTCTTCGGTAAAGAGCCACGTAAAGACGTGAACCCTGACGAAGCTGTTGCAATGGGTGCTGCTGTTCAAGGTGGTGTACTAGCTGGTGAAGTTAAAGACGTTCTTCTTCTAGACGTTACTCCTCTATCTTTCGGTATCGAAACGATGGGCGGTGTAATGACTAAGCTTATCGAGAAAAACACAACTATCCCTACTAAAGCGGATCAAGTGTTCTCTACAGCTGAAGACAACCAAAGCGCAGTAACTATCCACGTTCTTCAAGGTGAGCGTAAGCAAGCGACTTACAACAAGTCTCTTGGTCAGTTCAACCTAGAAGGAATCCAACCAGCACCACGTGGCATGCCACAAGTTGAAGTAACATTCGACCTAGATGCTGACGGTATCCTGAACGTATCTGCTAAAGATAAAGCGACAGGTAAAGAGCAGAAGATCACTATCCAAGCATCAGGCGGTTTGTCTGAGGAAGAGATCGAAGCAATGGTTCAAGAAGCAGAAGCTAACAAAGAAGCTGACAAGAAGTTCGAAGAGCTAGTAACTGCACGTAACCAAGCTGACCAAATGATTCACGGCACTAAGAAGCAAGTAGAAGAAGCTGGTGAAGCTCTACCTGCAGACGAGAAAGCTAAAATCGAAGCAGCTATCGAAGCTCTAGAATCAGTTAAGTCTGGTGACGACAAAGAAGCTATCGACGCTAAAGTTCAAGAACTTATGCAAGCAGCTCAAAAGCTAATGGAAATTGCTCAACAGAAAGCTCAAGCTGAACAAGCTGGTGCTGACGCTGGTGAACAACCTAAGCAAGATGACGACGTTGTTGATGCAGAGTTTGAAGAAGTTAAAGAAGACAAAAAATAATTTTTCGTCGCTATAACACGTGATTTCTGCGTCGAAGGTACTCACTTACACTTGCCTTTTGGTTGGTTAAGAAAGTCCGTGCCTTCTCCTTGAACTAACGTGTTTTAGCTTAGAAAAAGTCGTTTTTCGATTTCTAAAGATACGGGCGTCAGAGGTAACTCTCACGCCCGTAAATTTGTATTTAGACTTGTCGATCTAGATAATAGCTTTATTCGGCATTTCAGCCGGCAGAACTTTTATCTAGATTGATACATAGACTACTGAAGTGATCATTCGGTAGTAGCAATTATTTGGTGACCTAGAACATGTCAAAACGTGATTTTTACGAAGTATTAGGCGTAAGCCGCGATGCATCAGAGCGCGATATTAAAAAAGCGTACAAACGCTTAGCGATGAAATTCCACCCGGACCGTAATCAGGGTGATGACAGCGCAGCAGACAAATTTAAAGAAGTAAAAGTAGCGTACGAGATCTTAACCGATTCTCAAAAGAAAGCAGCTTACGACCAATACGGCCACGCAGCTTTTGAACAAGGTGGCATGGGCGGCGGCGGTTACGGCGGCGGTGGCCAAGGTGACTTCGGCGATATCTTCGGTGATGTGTTTGGCGATATCTTTGGCGGCGGTCGTCGCGGTGGTGGTCAAGCGCGTGCACAACGTGGTTCTGATTTGCGTTACAACATGGAGCTTTCTCTAGAAGAAGCCGTTCGTGGTGTATCTAAAGAAATCGAAGTACCAACTCTTGTAGAGTGTGATATTTGTGACGGTAGCGGCGCGAAAGCGGGTTCTTCTGCACAAACGTGTGGTACTTGTCATGGCCACGGCCAGGTACAAATGCGCCAAGGTTTCTTTGCGGTTCAACAGACTTGTCCTACTTGTAACGGTAAAGGCAAGATCATCAAAGACCCATGTAACTCATGTCATGGCCAAGGTCGCAAACAGAAAACGAAAACGCTTAACGTTAAGATCCCAGCAGGTGTTGATACTGGTGATCGCATTCGTCTATCTGGCGAAGGCGAAGCAGGGGAGCATGGCGCTCCAGCTGGCGACTTGTACGTACAAGTACACGTAAAAGAGCACAACATCTTTGAGCGTGACGGCAACAACCTTTACTGTGAAGTGCCAGTAAGCTTCTCTATGGCTGCTTTAGGCGGTGAAGTTGAAGTTCCAACACTAGATGGTCGTGTAAACCTTAAAGTGCCAGAAGAAACACAAACGGGCCGTATGTTCCGTATGCGTGGCAAAGGCGTGAAAGGCGTTCGTGGCGGCGGTGTGGGTGACCTAATCGTTAAACTAGTGGTTGAAACACCGGTTAAGCTAAGCTCTCGTCAGAAAGAACTACTGCGTGAATTCGAAGAGACATGTTGTGGTGAAGCGGCAAGCAAGCACAAGCCAAAGTCTGAAGGTTTCTTTAGCGGTGTTAAAAACTTCTTCGATGACCTAACTAAGTAATTGATAGTGATTTGAAAAATTTAAAGCCTGCCAGTGTGCAGGCTTTTTTGTATCTGTAGATCAGAGAAAAGAAGATCAGAGAAGAAAGAGTCGAGATTTCTCAGATAAATTATCGAGCCCTTTGGTGGTTGTTCTTGTTACTTCCAACACGCTTCTGGCTCTGAAACACCCGAGTGGTGTAATTCCAATATATCGGTATTCGAGTCTAAACATTCATCATTCACTTGCTGTGAAAGTGGTTCTGCTTGAATGGCATAGGTTGTACTACTCGCCGAAATTGCTAACGTGTATCGGCTGGTGTCGGTATCGCAAAACAAACATGTCCCTCCGGAAATAATATTCTCCGCTGCGGATGCATAGTTCCCCGTGTACAGCGTCTCTATTTCCAGTTGAATCTTGGTCATGTCGGCCATTGCAGTGACTCGATGCGCTTTAATTACATGGCTCGTATAACTTGGGTACGCAATGGCACCGAGTATCCCCACGATGGCGACAGCGATCAATAATTCGATCAATGTCATCCCTCCAATGCTTAAGTTGTTGTTGTTGCATATATTTCTTCGAATCATCGCGAGTAGTTTCCTTTAATATCTCTGCCTATTTTTCTCCGGTGGTAGCATCGGCGCAAGATTAAATACGGTTACGAGCGGTATTACATAGGAAATTGGGAAATGACTCGCGGGTTTACTTTATTAGAGCTTTTAATCACGGTGTCGGTGTTATCGATACTGATAGCGACGGCTGCCCCGAGTTTTAGTTCAGTAACGCAAACTGTGAAGATGCAGCGATTGGCTAGCGAGTTGAATGGTTTCCTTATTCAGGCTAAGTCAGAGTCAGTAAAAAGGAATCAAGATCTTTGGGTTCATTTCTCTATGGATAAAAATGAAGAGCAATCTACAGGGGAGTGGAGTCTGTTGTTGAAGCCGACCGAAGATCTCTCCGGCGAAACGCTGGTGATGCTATCGGGTCAACCGTTTCGAGATGTCTCGTTTTCTCATAACTACACAGGCGCAAGAATTAGCTTTGAGAGTGTGAGAGGAAGGCCAGCAAGAGGGACGATTTACCTTTCTCCTAATACAGCTTCAACCGATCGGATGTTGATCAAATTATCCAGCCCGCCGGGGCGAATTAATGTGTGCGGTGAATCGAGTGCACAGTATGGCTATGATGCCTGTTAAATCGACAGCGGTAGCTCCTAGCAAGCAGCAAGGCACATCATTAATTGAGTTAATGGTGGCGTCTGTGATTGGTGTGTTCGCGATTTCGATTATCGGTAGTGTCTTTATAACAGGGCAGAGAATAGCCAAAGACAAAGGCATTGAATTATTGCTGCTACAAAACCTAACAAGCACGATGCAGGTGATGAAGGAGGATATCCAACGGGCGGGCTACGATGGCTCTAATGGTTACTCAATCAAGCTGTCTGGAGCGAGTAACACCATCCAAGTGAGTGGCGGTGTTGCCGTTGGGTTTGTCTATTTCAGAGAGGGCTCGAACGGAAACAAAGATAATCGAAATATCGTTTATCGGAAAGATGGAACCAAGCTACAAATTTGTGAGAAGGGCACCACTGTATCTGAGGCGATTCCTACTTTTAATCAGGTTACTGGATGTTACTCACTTTTCGATGACAGCCTGATCGAGGTAGACGCATTCAGCGTTGATGCTCAGTTATTAGAGCAGAACTCTATTAAAACCACGCTTACCGATATCAGCATTACGGCTTCAATTCCAACCGCAGGTGTTACCAAATCGGTTTCGGTTTCCGTTAAACAAAGGAACTGGCAATGATGGTGTTTAGAAAGCAATACGGCGTGGTGACCTTATTGATCACATCGGTGCTTTTAATTGGTGCTTTAGTGGTGACATTAGGTACGTATCGCAGTGTATTCCATCAAATTAAAGTAGCTCAAAATGAGGTGCAAGGAAGGCAAAATCACTGGCGTTCAGAAGGTGGTTTAGAGTGTACTTATTCCTATCTACGTGAGCTCGATAAAGCCATTTTAGATATCAAAGACGCGAGTGCACGCCCTGCCGACTTTTCTGATTGGTGTTCTCCATATGACAACGCCCCCCAAATTGAGGTTTCGGATAGTGCGAGTTCCATTGCTTATATTGTTGCATCTACAACCGATACACAGCTGCTATCTAAAACCATTCGTGAGAGCTCTCAGTTAGGAAGTGGGGCGATTCAATCAACAGGGCCGATTGAGATCATCGGTACATTGAGCCTGAAGCCTACAGTTAAAGAAGAACCGATTAGTGGTAATGAATATGAATGCGTGAGTGTTACTTTTGCCGACCTTTTTACTTACCAATACGATTCAACACATGGTGATTCAGGACAAACGTTAGGCTTAGAAGTGCTTGACCCAAGTGCGGATGGTCCGTTTTCTGGTTTTGATGGCGTGTGTGATAGCGACTATAAGACGGAGATCCCTAAAGGCAGTTCGGGAAGTAGTTATTCAATCTATGCGCCTGATTCCTATCAAGGAACGAATCCGCTTCCCTTCAAAAAAGATTTTAATCCTGATCCTAATATGAACCCGTTTTATACCTTTTTTGGTATCGCTAAAACGGATCAAAATATTGTCGACTTATCTCAAGACACTGACCTTTTTAAGCACGTACAGATACTGAATGCGACAGAGTGTGGCACCGAAATCATGGACCATTTTACTCCTGGGCAAACCAAGGGATTGTGGGTTGAGGGAAATTGCTATATCAATTCAGCGGTTGCCGCCGCCAACAATCAATCTCAACTTCTAGTGATTCAAGATGGTGTGCTCGCGTTAAATGGTGCCATGGCTTACAACGGTGTGATTTATCATTTGGTCGATTATCAAAAGAGTCATGTTAAAACTCGTATAGATGACTTCTGGGAAGCGCTTGTTACTCCTAATGTATTTGCACCTTTTATCAAAGACATCGATGACGCTACCGTCCTGAAAAATAGTGTCGGGATTCAATTTGCTTCTGGTTTACCTTCAGGTGGCCTTATCTTCGATTCGCCACTTGGGGTGACAACGATTGTGGGTGATATGGATTTGGATTTTCGTTCAGAGTCTAATCCGAGTGATCCGCCTTCTATTTATCAATGGAAGCGAGGATCATGGAATGATTTCTAAACACTCAGGTTTTAGCCTGATAGAGGTTCTTATCTCTTTTCTATTGATCGGTGTAGCTTCTTTAGGGTTGGTTAAGCTGCAAGTTTATGCGGAACAAAAGTCGGACTTTGCGCTTCACAGTGTAGAGGCACTTCACTTTGCTGAAAGGCAAATGGAATATTATCGAACGCGAGTCTCGGATGTGAGTGGGGCAGTAGGGCTTATTCCTTTTTCGCAACTCAATCAAGCGAACTATTGTCTCAATACGGCAAGCTCAGATCCTTTATCCGGTTTGTCGGACTCTGGATATGCGATGACTTGTGAGGTGGAGAATGCTGCTGGCGCTTTGTCGGGGGCGTTAAAAAGCATTACTGTTTCCGTTGCATGGCAAGATCGTATGAACCGTTCGCAAAGCATTTACCTCGAGACTATGCTCTCCAAATACAGTGAATTTGATTGATCTATTAAGCAAACGTTTACTGCATGCCAAGGCCTACGCATCACCTTTACTGATAGTTTTCACTCCTCGGACATTGTTTACGTGCCAGTTAAAACTCTGTATATGGAATGGTGTTTTTTGTGTTTTTATATTGTTGCTGTTGTACAGTATTTTTGCAAAATATGTCTCCATTTATGGAAAATGATGTGGAACCTTGTGCTTTTTAACAGCGACTTTAATAGAATATGTGCTGTACCAATAGGCCATGGTCAAAACTTTTATTAGGCCTAAACAAACAACATCACATATGGAGTTACAATGAGTAACCAAGCTGTAAAAAAAGCACCATCGACTGAGAAGATCAGTGGGATGGACCGCTTTCTAAACTTCATTGAACGCGCCGGCAACAAAATTCCAGACCCTGCAATTCTGTTCTTCTGGGCTCTAGTTATCGTATGGGTAGCATCTGCACTTTTATCGAATCTTTCATTCGACCTAATCAACCCTCAAACGGGTGCTGCTCTAGAAGTAAACAACCTATTAACTGGTGAAGCGCTTGCTAGCTTCCTAGCGAATATGGTTACCACGTTCACAGGCTTCGCACCGCTAGGCATCGTACTTGTTGCTATGCTAGGTGTTGGCGTTGCTGACTCTTCAGGCTTCATTACGACTGGCCTTAAGAAGATGCTTAACTTCACGCCAGCTAAGCTACTAACGCCAATGCTAATCTTGGTTGCTATCGTGTCTCACACAGCAGCTGATGCAGGTTACGTTCTAGTAATTCCTCTTGGCGGTATCATCTTCCACGCTGCGGGTCGTCACCCTCTAGCGGGTATTGCAGCAGCGTTTGCTGGTGTATCAGGTGGCTTCTCAGCGAACTTCATACCTTCAGGTATTGATCCGCTACTAGCAGGTTTCACTCAAACAGCGGCAAACGTTCTTGACCCTGCATACGTGGTTAACCCCCTAGCGAATATCTTCTTTACTGGTCTATCTTCAGTTCTAATCGTTGGTATCGGTTGGTACGTAACAGAGAAGGTTATCGAGCCTCGTCTTGCTAACACTCCTGTTGATGAAGATGCAGAGCAAGCTCCTGACCTAGGTACGTTCACGGCGATTGAATCTAAAGCATTCAAATTTGCTGGTTGGGCAATGGTTGCAGGTATTGGTCTGCTTATCGCAGCTTTGGTTCCTGAAAACTCAGCACTTCGTTCGCCTGAAGGTGAGCTAACGGCGTTCTCAGCACCAGTAATGAAGTCTATCGTTCCTCTGATCTTCATTCTGTTTATTATTCCGGGTATCGTCTACGGCCGTGTAGCGGGTACATTCAAGAATAGTAACGATGTTATCAAAGCGATGTCTGAGACAATGGCAACGATGGGCGCATACATTGTAATGTCGTTCTTCTGTGCTCAGTTCTTATCAGCATTTGCTCAATCAAACATCGGTACTATGCTGGCGCTTTACGGTGCTGAAGGCCTGAAAGCGATGGATCTTCCTGGTGAAGCAACGGTTGTTGGTATGATTCTACTAACGGCTGCAGTTAACCTTCTTGTAGGTTCTGCTTCAGCTAAGTGGGCACTGATTGGTCCTATCCTAGTTCCTATGCTAATGGTTGTGGGTATCTCTCCAGAGCTATCTCAAGCGGCTTACCGTGTAGGTGACTCAGTGTCTAACATCATTTCTCCATTGATGGTGTTCTTCCCACTGGTTGTTGTTTACTGTCAACGCTACGTTAAGTCGACTGGTATCGGTACTCTAGCTTCTTTAATGATGCCATTCTCGATTGCTATGCTAATCGGTTGGTCTATCTTCTTGCTAGGTTACTGGGCTCTTGGTATCCCGCTAGGTATCCAAGCTCCTTACACTTACACAATGTAAGATAAGTAAAGCCAAACGAACTAACATAAAAATCATCGAAGCCCGCACCGAAATGTGCGGGCTTTTTTTCGCCATCTTTTTCCGTTTTTTATCCAAGATGTTTATATCCCAAACTTTTTATATTCAAAATAAAGGCACTCAGCTTATACTCCGGATCACGGCTAATTGTTGGCCGGTAAAATTAGGAAATCCAAACCACATGAAGATTCTGCTTTTAGTAGGGTTAATTGTTTTAAATGGTCTGTTTGCCATGTCAGAGATTGCATTGGTAGCAGCAAAAAATAGTCGGCTGAAACGCTTAGCCGAAAAACATCGCTCCGCTCAGATTGCTCTTGAGCTCAAAGAAAACCCAACTCGCTTCCTTTCAACCATTCAAATCGGTATTACGGTAATCGGCCTACTCAGCGGTATCGTGGGCGAGGCGACGCTCTCTGCGCCACTGGCCGTTCAACTTGAGCTGTGGGGATTCGACCCAACACAAGCGAATATCTTGTCTACTGCGGTAGTCGTTGTCGGTATTACTTACTTCGCGATTGTTGTGGGTGAGTTGGTACCAAAGCGTTTTGCTCAGTCTCAAGCTGAAAACATCGCCGTGTTAGTCGCGCTGCCAATCTTCTGGTTATCTAAAATCGCGACGCCGTTTGTGTTTGCGTTGTCTGCATCAACCGAAGGTATTCTCAAGTTAATGGGGCGTGGTGGTGAAGAAGACAGTGTGACTGAAGACGATATTCATGCACTCGTGAAAGAGGGCTCTGAATCAGGTGTGATAGAGCGTGGCGAGCAAGAGATGATTCGCAATATCTTACAGCTTGATGATCGCCTTGTGAGCTCGTTGATGACGCCACGCCGAGACGTCGACTTTCTAGATATTGAGCAACCTGTAGAGCAGATATTTAAGAAACTACGCTCTTCAAAGCACAGTGTATTTCCACTATGCCAAGACCATCTCAATAAAGTGGTCGGTACGGTGTCGTCCAAAGCCTTGCTGAATCAGGCGGGCAATTTAAGTATTCAAGTCATCATGGGACTGTCTAAGTCGCCGATCTATGTTCCAGAATCGATGAAGGCACTGCGGCTACTTGGCTATTTTAAAGAGTCGGGTACCGAGATGGCATTCATTGTCGATGAATATGGCGATGTGCAAGGCCTTGTGACTCATTACGATATTCTTGAAGCGATTGCAGGTGAGTTATCCAATAACCCCAATGACCTATGGACAGAGCAAGTGGAAGACGGATTGCTGGTGGATGGATTAATCCCTATCAGTGAGCTCAAGAACCGCTTAGAGCTGTCAGAGTTAGAAGGGGAAAGCGAAGGCTTCCAAACATTGAATGGCCTTGTGACTTGGTTAATCGGGCGTTTACCCGATACGGGAGAAGTCGTTCAGTGTCAGCAATGGCAGTTTGAAATTATCTCGGTCGAGAACAACCGTATCGTGAGTGTGAAAGCGACAAAAATAGTCAATGAGTTAGGCGATGCTGTTAGTTAGATAAGCCGCTAGCTAGAGATTAAACGAACAAGCCCGCGCTTGTTCGTTATCTCTTTATTGTTCAGAATCACTTTATTGTTCATTATTACTAAGATTAGGTATGCTTCTCCGCATACCTTTTTTTGTTCTTATCCTTTGTTTTCTGGAGTTCCCTTTGTCAGACCATCAATTCACCCCTCAAGATGAAATCTTCATGCGACGTGCCATTGAGGTGGCCAAGCAAGCTGAGAATGAGGGAGAGGTTCCCGTGGGTGCTGTGTTGGTAAAAGAGGGGGAGATTATTTCTGAAGGTTGGAACCGTTCGATTGGCAGCCACGATGCCACGGCACATGCAGAGATCGAAACCTTGCGTAAAGCGGGCCAAGCTTTGGAAAACTATCGCTTACTCGATACCACCTTATACGTCACGCTTGAACCGTGTCCTATGTGCGCTGGAGCCTTGTTACACAGCCGAGTAAAGCGCATTGTGTTTGGTGCCCCTGACTTAAAAGCGGGTGCAGCAGGTACGGTGTTAAATCTCTTTGAAAGCCAAGCCTCATACCACTATGCAGACGTGGAAAATGGTTTGTTAGAGCAAGAGTGCCGTGAGCAACTGCAAGCGTTTTTCAAGCGTCGTAGAAAAGAGATAAAAGAAAAACGAAAGCAAGACCGTCTGTTGGAAGAGCAGTGTTTAGAATCTGACAAGGCAAGTAATAAGAATAAGGTCAGTAACAAGAACAAGGTCTGTAACAAAAAATAGCAGCAAGCTTTCTGCACTCTCTATCGCAAGAGTGCCGCAGAAAACTTACTCGGTATATTTACTCAGAAAGTATCTGCATGAAAGCACGGTTGCGCCAAATGATTTTCTTCTTATTATTTGAAAGCATACGCTTACGACGGTTTGCAGCAACGGTCTTATCAAGGCGCTTCGATTTCAGTTTACTCTTCATCATTTCAACGATTTCCTATTTGTCGTCTAGCTTTGTAATTATGACTTCAGTTTTAATTATAGTGGTTATTTGTTTATGAGCTCTGTCGCGAACTTAGCGTTAGCTTTCTGAACCACTATTGCAATGGTTAGTATCTGAATCCAACCGAGCATGATGTCGCTTATGGTGTGACGTTATAAAGTTCGATTGTTACTGCAATATGACACCTCAAATTTAACGGTCACTTTGCTGGTTTAGTTTCTCAATGCGAACTAGCCAATACGAACCAGTGGCTCATGTATAAAAAAAGAGCAACGCTATATAGCATTGCTCTTTTTATTTATTTGGAAGACTCAGCTTCGTCGACAGCGGATTCAGCCGCACTGATTGTCGATTCAGCGCCCGAGATCTCTAAAGGTGGGATAACCACCAACCCTTCAAGGCTCGCTTCTTCTTCTTTATTTCGCTTATTCACATGACCAATAATGCTTTGGTAATAACGGCGAATGTTCTCAACGTAATTCCTTGCTTCATCACCACGCGCATAACCGTAACGAGTTTTGCTGTAGTACTTCTTCTGTCTTAGCAGAGGAAGCCTGTCTTTCACATCACCCCAAGCGTCAGGATCACCGCCTTGTGCTTTGGTTAAGCGACGAGCATCCATCATGTGCCCGTAACCTACGTTATATGAGGCAAGCGCAAACCAGATCTTTTCGTGTTGAGTGATTGAGTCGGGCACTCGGTTAACGATACGACGTAAGTATTCCACGCCACCTTGTACCGATTGTTTCGGGTCAAGACGATTGGTTACACCTACGCTCTTTGCGGTTGGCAGCGTCAACATCATCATGCCACGAACACCGGTTGGAGAACGCGCGACAGGATTCCAGTGTGACTCTTGGTATGCCAAAGCAGCAATCAAGCGCCAATCAAATTCTTGCGAATATTTCTGAAACAGTGGAGACCATTTTGGCAGCTTGCTATCCAAGGCGCGGATAAAGGCACGAGTATCGACATAATCGAAGGTGCCGATATGGCCAATATATTTCTCTTCCAGTGAAGCGAGCTCACCAGACTGCTTTAGGTTACCGAAAAACTCAATCAGCAGCGCATAAAGGCTTTCATCTTCTGAACGTTCTAAATACCAAGAGATCGGTTGGTCTTCTGTAAGTTCAAAAGCCAAAGCGACGTCTGGGTACAAACGCTGTGCGAGTGACAGCTCAATCGAATCCGCCACAGTAAACAAGCGTTCCCCTGTAGAGACTTCTTTTAGCAAGTCGTTGATATCAGCATTGCCGATCGCATCGTAGATAAAGTCATCGTGTGTGTTTTGCAGCTGTTTTAATGTTGGCTCAAAGTGTGAGTCTTTCACTACAACCAAAGATGGCGTCAATGTGTCAGTAGTCGCTATCTCTTCTGATTCAGTTTGTGCTTTGACGAAATCAGCCTGACGCTCATTCTCGAACTTGATCAGTTGCTCAAGGTTTCTTGGGCGCCACTGGCCTTTTTTGTACACGACCTGCTGGCTTACATAGTAATAAGCGGGCGCGGCGCGATAGGCACGTGTCAGGTTGCTGTTTTGTGTTAACCCCGTTGCGATAAGATCGATCTCGCCTTTCTTTAACGCAGGAAATAGGCCGGATAGACGGTAAGCAGGTTTAACCTCAAGCTTTACACCAAGCTCTTCTGCAAACTCGCGAGCTAACTCGTAGTCCAAGCCAGCAGGACCATCTGGACCGATGTAATAAGAGAGTTGGTTATTCAGGGTGCCGACACGAAGAACGCCACGCTCTCGTATCTGCTCAAGGACACTTTTAGGTTCAGATTCAATCTGGCATCCAGCCAACCCAAATAGGGCAATAGCGAGCAGAAGGAACTTAGACGAAAAGATGAGCGTAAATTTAGGCATCAAAATGAAATCTCGAAAAGTGGAAGCCCCTTTATACCAAACCCCGCAAGGCTGGCAAAGCAGGTTTATTTAAACAGTTGTAAAAGTGGTGATAAATGCAGCAAAAGTACCATTTACACAGAAAGATAAAAAAAATAACGCAAACGGTTGCTTTTGGTGTTACGTCACAAAAAGAAATGCTTTATAATGCGCTCGCATTGAAGAGGTGGAATCGGCATAGGTTTGGCAACCTTCGGGAATAGCTTCGAAGAAAACAGTTAGGTTGTTCCTATAACCCACTGAATTTATTCCAATATTACCTTAATCAACTGCATAAGAGACGTAAGCACATGAGAATTTTGCGTGGCTCCCCAGCTCTATCTGAGTTTCGTGTTAACAAGCTTTTAGAGCTTTGTCGTGAATTAAGCTTACCTGTAACAGGTATTTACGCTGAGTTTGCCCACTTTGCTGATCTAACGGCAGACCTAGATGAGTCTGAAGTTGAGAAGCTAGAAAAGCTACTGACTTACGGTCCAACGCTTTCTTGTAAAGAGAATGGTGAAGAGCATGAACCTGAAGGTTTACTGCTGCTTGCAACGCCACGCCCGGGCACTATCTCGCCTTGGTCTTCAAAATCAACAGATATCGCACACAACTGCGGACTGGCTAAAGTGTCACGTCTAGAGCGCGGTACTGCTTTCTACATTGAAACCTCTTCTGAACTTTCTGAGCTTCAACTTGTTGAGCTGAAAGCCATTCTGCACGACCGTATGATGGAAGTGGTTTTCACTGACTTCGAATCAGCGGCGGCACTGTTCACTGTTGCTGAGCCTGCTCCTTATGCGGAAGTTGACCTACTAACTGGTGGACGTAAAGCGCTTGAAAAAGCAAACGTTACCCTAGGTCTAGCACTTGCAGAAGACGAAATTGATTACCTTCTTGAAAGCTTCACTGAGAAGCTAGGTCGTAACCCGACTGACATCGAGCTAATGATGTTTGCACAAGCGAACTCAGAGCACTGTCGTCACAAGATCTTTAACGCTGATTGGACTATCGATGGCGTTAAGCAAGAAAAATCATTGTTCAAGATGATTAAGAACACCTTTGAAACGACACCAGAACACGTTCTGTCTGCTTATAAAGATAACGCAGCGGTAATGACAGGTTCTGAAGTCGGTCGTTTCTTCCCAGATCCAGAAACTCGCCAATACAACTACCACCAAGAAAAAACACACATCTTGATGAAAGTTGAAACGCATAACCACCCAACGGCAATCTCTCCGTGGCCGGGCGCATCAACAGGTTCAGGCGGCGAAATCCGTGATGAAGGCGCAACTGGTATTGGTGGTAAGCCAAAAGCTGGTTTGGTTGCTTTCTCTGTATCTAACTTAAAAATTCCTAACTTCGTACAACCTTGGGAAACTGATTTCGGTAAGCCAAGCCGTATCGTAACTGCGTTGGATATCATGTTAGAAGGCCCATTAGGTGGCGCAGCATTCAACAACGAATTTGGTCGTCCAAACCTATTAGGTTACTTCCGTACTTACGAAGAAAAAGTTAACTCTCATAACGGTGAAGAAGTTCGTGGTTACCACAAACCAATCATGCTTGCTGGTGGTTTAGGCAACATCCGTGATGCTCATGTTCAGAAGAAAGAGATCCCAGTAGGCGCTAGCTTAATCGTATTGGGTGGCCCTGCAATGAACATCGGCCTTGGTGGCGGTGCTGCATCTTCAATGGATTCGGGTTCTTCTTCTGAAGATTTAGATTTTGCTTCGGTACAACGTGAAAACCCAGAAATGGAACGTCGTTGCCAAGAAGTAATCGACCGTTGTTGGCAGCTAGGTGACAATAACCCTATCGCATTTATCCATGATGTGGGCGCGGGCGGTATCTCTAATGCACTTCCTGAGCTAGTCGATGACGGCGAACGTGGCGGTATCTTCAACCTACGTGATGTACCAAACGATGAACCAGGCATGAGCCCGCTTGAAATTTGGTGTAACGAATCTCAAGAACGTTATGTAATGGCGGTTGCAGATAAAGATTTAGCAACGTTCGAAGCGATTTGTAAGCGTGAACGCGCTCCATTCGCCATTGTTGGTAAAGCGACAGAAGAACGTGACCTTAAATTAGAAGATTCACACTTCGACAACACGCCAATCGATATGCCAATGGATATCCTTTTAGGTAAAACACCTAAGATGCACCGTGACGCGAAGACGCTAAAAGCAAACAACCCTGCGATTGATCGTTCTGGTATCGAACTAAACGAAGCGGTTGACCGTATTCTTCGCCTACCAACAGTGGCAGAGAAAACATTCCTTATCACTATCGGTGACCGCTCGGTTACAGGCCTTGTCGCTCGTGACCAAATGGTTGGCCCATGGCAGGTTCCAGTTGCTAACTGCGCAGTAACGGCAGCAAGTTACGACTCTTACCACGGTGAGGCGATGTCTCTTGGTGAGCGAACGCCAGTAGCACTTTTAGACTTTGGCGCGTCAGCTCGTCTAGCGGTTGGTGAAGCAATCACTAACATCGCAGCGACCAATATCGGCGATATCAAACACATAAAATTGTCAGCTAACTGGATGTCTCCAGCGGGTCACCCAGGTGAAGATGCAGGCCTTTACGAAGCGGTTAAAGCCGTAGGTGAAGAGCTATGTCCAGCACTGGGTCTTACTATCCCAGTGGGTAAAGATTCAATGTCGATGAAGACTAAGTGGGAAGAGAACGGCGAGCAGAAAGAAGTCACATCTCCGCTATCTCTTGTTATCACTGCGTTTGCACGTGTTGAAGATGTTCGTAAGACGATTACGCCACAACTTCGTACAGACAAAGGCAACACGTCACTGGTACTTATCGACCTTGGTAACGGCCAAAACCGCATGGGCGCAACAGCACTAGCGCAAGTTTACAAGCAGCTTGGTGATAAGCCAGCAGACGTAGACAACGCGGCACAGCTAAAAGGTTTCTATGAAGGCGTTCAAGCGCTTGTAGCAAACGACCAAGTTGTGGCTTACCACGATAAAGGCGATGGCGGTCTATTCGTAACACTTGCTGAAATGGCGTTCGCAGGTCACTGTGGTGTTAATGCTGATATTGCAGCGCTTTTATCTGCACCAGAGAATAGCGAAGATACGCTAGCAGCACTCTTCAACGAAGAGCTAGGTGCGGTAATCCAAGTTCGTAACGACGACCTAGACGCTGTTCTTTCTACTCTTGCAGCCAATGGCCTAGAAGCGTGTTCACACGTAATTGGTTCTGTTGAAGCATCAGATGAAGTAGTGATTAAGTCAGGCGCAGACGTTGTAATCCAACGTAACCGTACTGAACTACGTACTATCTGGGCTGAGACGACGCACAAGATGCAAGGTCTACGTGATAACCCTATCTGTGCAGACCAAGAGCACGAAGCGAAGAAAGACAACTCAGACCCAGGTCTGAACGTGAAACTAAGCTTCGACGTAAACGAAGACATTGCAGCGCCATTCATCAACACAGGCGCTAAGCCTAAGATGGCGATTCTACGTGAGCAAGGTGTTAACTCTCACGTTGAAATGGCAGCAGCATTCGACCGCGCAGGTTTCGAAGCGACTGATATTCACATGAGCGACATCCTAACGGGTCAAGCGGTACTAGAAGAATACAACGGCCTTGTGGCTTGTGGTGGTTTCTCTTACGGTGATGTACTGGGCGCTGGTGAAGGTTGGGCTAAATCGGTTCTGTTTAACGACTTTACGCGTGACCAATTTGAAAACTTCTTCAAGCGTGAAGATACTTTCTCTCTAGGTGTGTGTAACGGTTGTCAGATGTTGTCTAACCTGCGTGAACTCATCCCGGGTGCTGAGTACTGGCCACGTTTCGTTCGTAACGAATCTGAGCGTTTTGAAGCTCGTTTCAGTCTCGTTGAAGTTCAGAAGTCTGATTCAGTATTCTTCAACGGCATGGAAGGTTCTCGTATGCCAATCGCTGTTTCTCACGGTGAAGGCCGCGTAGAAGTGCGTGACAACGACCACCTAAACGCGATTGAAAACTCAGGTACGGTTGCCCTACGTTACGTTGATAACAACGGTAACCAAACGCAGCAATACCCGAATAACCCGAACGGTTCGCCAAACGCTATCACTGGTTTAACAACGACGGATGGCCGTGTGACTATCATGATGCCTCACCCAGAGCGTGTATTCCGCACGGTTGCAAACTCTTGGTCTCCAGAAGGTTGGGGCGAGAATGGTGCTTGGATGCGTATGTTCCAAAATGCACGTAAGAATGTGGGTTAATCTGGTTCTCTAAACAGACATTTTTGATAAAATGAGAAAAGCGCAGATCGAAAGGTCTGCGCTTTTTTATTTCCAAAATTTGAGGAGCCTGATCGAAATAATTAAGGTTTGCAGTTTGCTGTTCTAAAAATCTCCACTACGCTAAATGTTATGGAATCAATTTGTTAGGCGGATAATTTCTGTAATCGTGCAGGGAAAGCTTCGTTCGGCTATGCAAAAACTGAATCAATCATCGTGGCATAAGAGGGATCTATGAAAACAACAATCACAAAAGCAGTTGCAGTGGCAGCGATTGTCATGTCATTAGCTGGGTGTGTCGGTAGTAATGCCGTTACTGGGAAATTAATGAAATTCAACGTAGAGGTTGTGGACAACCGTTACGCTCGTGCTGGGGTCAACTTCTTGCTTGCTCCAGTTTACGCTCTAACATTCGCAGCCGATTACATCGTATTTAACTCGATCGAATTCTGGGCAGGTAAAAACCCACTCACTGGCGCGCCTCATATCTTCGATAGTAAAGTCGATACTATGATTGATGTGAACGATAGCCTTGACGATTCACTGAAAGATGCACCACTTGGGTTCAATAATCGCCATATTGAATGGGGTGAGATGCAACAGATCGATGAGAACACCATTCAAATGGACATCACCTATAACGATGGCCAGAAGGCTGTTTTGACGGGGGTTCGTGATGGTGACAAGGTCAGTTACTACATGGATGGAACATTGGTTTCAGAGACTTCGATTCAAGCTCTTGAACAGCTAGCAGCAGAAAAAGCATAACCTTCTCTGCTTTACCGCTATAAAAAGAAAAGCCGCTGGATTTAACCCCAGCGGCTTCGTATTTTCTAGCATTTAGCATTTAGCATTTAGCATTTAGCATTTAGCATTTAGCGCGTAGATTAGTTGTTGCTGTGTAGCTCGCTGTTCAGTTCAACAGCAGACTTGTTCGCAAGACATTCAATTTGGCCAGTAATCGAGTTACGACGGAATAGAAGGTCAGAAACGCCAGCAAGGTCACGGGCTTTAATGATTTCTACTTCGTTGCCTTCTTTATCTAGCATGCGAACTTTAGTACCCGCAGTCACGTAAAGACCAGACTCAACCGTGCAACGGTCGCCCATTGGGAAGCCAAGACCCGCGTTTGCGCCTAGCAGGCAGTTTTCGCCGATAGAGATAACCATAGTACCGCCACCAGACAGAGTACCCATGATAGAAGCGCCGCCGCCGATGTCTGAACCGTTACCCACAACAACACCCGCAGAGATACGACCTTCAACCATGCTCACGCCAGTAGTACCCGCATTGAAGTTGATGAAACCTTCGTGCATTACCGTTGTGCCTTCGCCTACGTGTGCGCCAAGACGAACACGAGAAGTGTCAGCAATACGAATACCTGTTGGTACCACGTAATCTACCATTTTAGGGAACTTGTCTACGCAATCTACAGACAGAGCGCGACCCGCAAGGCGAGCTTCGATTTGACGCTCTGGTAGCTCAGGAAGGTCGATTGGGCCTTCGTTTGTCCATGCGATGTTGTGCAGTAGACCGAAGATGCCGTCTAGTACTGTACCGTGTGGTTGTACTAGGCGGTTAGAGATAAGTTGTAGCTTTAGGAAGCCTTCAGCAACTGATGCTGGCTTCTCGTCAGTTGCAAGAACAACAAGAACAAGTGGCTGTTCAGACGCTGCCGCTTTTTCTGCGAAAGATGCGTTTGCTGCATCGTCGTTTGCTGCGAATGCTTTCGCTAGTTCTGCGCTTTGTGCAGCAGAGATTTCTATAGCTTGGTTGCCTTCAGCGTAACCTGACACTTCAGCCACAGCTGCTACAATAGCGTCGTTTGGGTTTAGAAGTGGGTTAGGGAAGAACGCTTCAATGATTTTATTGTCGCGGTTTTTGGTTGCCGTACCGAAGGCTAGTGAAAAGTAAGCCATGTTGAATCTCCATGTGTTGAGTCTTGATTTTGCCATTCATAGCAGTGACTCGAATAACAAGCGCTGCCGTTAGCAAAGTTAATTTAATTGCGTTCATCATAAAGAGAGCGCCCTCGTTATGAAAGGGCGTATCGGGATAAAGTCTGTAAAATGATATTGCTTGTCTTTTTAGCGATAGTTTTTATTTTCCGGATATTACTCCGTGGGCATCATGTCACTGTGCTTACATTAGCCACTTAGTACAACTTCGTTTTCATTTTCGACACTCTTTAGAGCTATCTATTTTGTTCGCCGTATCAATAGAGCTAGTCACATTTTCTTTATAAATTCATGTTTATTATCAGAATTAATCGAATTATGTTGATTAATCGCTTGTGCTTAAAGTTAGGGTAAATACTCAAATTATCAGCAGTGTAATTAAGAGAGTGATCACTAAAAACCTTCAATATATAAGTATATTTCCAGCCATAACGACATTAAAACGATTAATAAAGGATCTTCTATGAATTTTACTAAGTCTTTACTGGTGCTCTCTATCGGCGTAGCAATGGTTGGCTGTGGTTCGGACAATGACGACATCACGGTGACGTGTGACACCGCGGACTCTTGTACCAAATTTACGGTTTTGCATACTAACGATAACCATGGCCGCTTCTGGGAGAACAGTGAGGGTGAGTATGGGATGGCGGCTCGTAAGACGTTGATTGATAGTATTCGTGCGGAAGTGACTCAAAATGGTGGGGAGACGATACTACTGTCCGGTGGCGACATTAATACTGGTGTGCCAGAATCTGATATGCAGGACGCGGTACCAGATTTTGTAGGTATGAATCTTCTTGGTTACGACGCGATGGCATTAGGTAATCACGAGTTCGACAATAGCTTGGATGTGTTAGATATGCAGGCGGAATTAGCTGACTTCCCGATGCTAGCTGCGAATATTTACATAAAAGATGGAGATACAGTTACTGATGAACGCCTTTTCTCTCCATATAAAGTATTCACCATCAATGGCTTAAAAGTTGCGGTTATTGGCCTAACAACCAAAGATACGGCGAAATTAGTTAACCCTGACAACGTCGCGACGATTCACTTTGCCGACCCGCAAGTCGAAATCAAAAAAGCCATAAAAGAAATCGAGGCTAATGAAACGGTTGATTTGATTTTTGCTACCACGCATATGGGGCACTACGCAGATGGTCAGCATGGTAGTGAAGCACCTGGCGATGTATTACTTGCTCGTTCTTTAGAAGAAGGGCAGTTAGATGCAATTATTGGCGGGCACTCTCAAAATCCTGTCTGTATGGAAGGCAATGAATACGCTGATTTCAATCCGGGAGATAATTGTAAGCCTGATCAGCAAAACGGTACCTACATCATGCAAGCTCACGAGTGGGGTAAGTATGTAGGTCGAGCTGACTTTGAGTTTTACGATGGTAAATTGCATTTAGCGAAATATGATCTGGTCCCTGTGAACTTAAAAGAGAAGGATGAAAATGGTGATTACCAATTTATCCAATCTGAAATTGAACCTAATTCAACAGTAATTGCTACTCTTTCCGCGTATCAGCAGCAGGGACAAGAGTTGTTAGATGTGATCATCTCTAAGACCGATGCGAAGCTTGAAGGCGACCGTAATGTGGTTCGAACTGAGCAAACTAACCTAGGCCATTTGTTAGGGGAAGCTTATCGAACCTATAAGTTAGTTAATGCTGATTTTGGTGTGATGAACTCTGGTGGTGTTCGTGACTCAATTGCGGCGGGTGACATAGCTTATCGTGATGTGCTGAAGGTTCAACCTTTCGGGAACTTCGTGACTAAAGCAACGATGACAGGGGCTGAGGTTAAAGCATATTTAGACGTTGTTGCGACGATGACTGCAGGATCTGGCGCTTATGCTCAATTCGACAATATTAGCTTAACCGTCGAGTGTGATTTGAGTGATGTGACCATTCGAGATATCAATGGCAAAGGCTTTGACTTAGCGGGCACCTACACGTTCTCCGTGATCAGCTTTAGTGCCGCTGGCGGTGATGACTACCCAGTAATTGATGTTGAGTCGACGCAGTTGACGGATGCCGCTGTGCTGCGCGAGTTCTTTGTTAATAACCCTGATGTTACTGCCGCGCAGTACGCACCAGCAGATGGTGACCTAATCTATATTAGTAATGGTTTAGAAGTGAAAGGCTGCCCAGCGAACTAATTCACAAACAAGCCTTAAAAAATAGCCAGCAAATTGCTGGCTATTTTTGTATTGGAATTTCGAGGTATTAACTAGATAAACAGAGCCTTGTAAGCCTGTTCAATCCCTTCAATCAGCATCTGCATACCGATGACGGCAAGTATCAAACCCATCATTCGGGTTATCACGTTCAATGCACTTGGTCCGACAGCTTTAACGAAGCGTTCGCCGAATACAAATAAGACGTAGGTTAGGGTGCAGAGGAGGCCAAATGCCACAATGGTAATGATGGTCTCGTAAATACCTTCGGTACTGGCAAAATTCATCGCAGTTGCAATGGTGCCTGGGCCCGCCAGTATTGGCATGGCTAAAGGTGATACCGCGATACTCAATGCTGCATCTTGCTGCGCGTCTGAATTGACCTTCTCTTTTGCTTTGGCGTGTGTCGAGTCACCTTGCAGCATGTGAAAACCAATAAGAAATACAAGAATACCGCCGGTTATGCGCAGTGCGTAAAGCGTGATGCCAAACAGATCAAAGATGAGCTTGCCGGAAATTGCAAAGGTACTCACGATGATAAAGGCGATGAGCACTGAGCGAAAAGCGATCGACTTCACCATCTCTCTATTGTTATCAGCCGTTAAACCCAAAAATATTGGGGTATTGGCGATGGGATTCATGATGGCAAAAAAGCCCATGAATACGGTGATGGTATGAATGATCAACTCTTTCATATTATTCCTTTAAAAATATAAGGTTAAATACCTAGCGATAGGTGTATTTAATCTTATAGATAAATAACGATTAGGAATAGATAGTAGAGCAAATATGGATAAAAAACAGCCAGCTTTAAACTGGCTGTTTAGTTTTAGTGATAGATGTCGAGGTTCATTTTCGCGTTATTGTCGGTTTATCAATTAACGGTTTTCTTATGGAGCCTCTAATTAGATTTATGAAGTTCAGTGGTTAGGCGTTTTGAGCTTCACTAACAGCAACCGCGAGAGCGACTGTCGCACCGACCATTGGGTTGTTACCCATACCGATGAAGCCCATCATTGCCACGTGAGCAGGGACAGAAGAGCTACCTGCGAACTGAGCATCAGCGTGCATTCTGCCCATGGTATCTGTCATGCCGTAAGACGCTGGGCCTGCTGCCACGTTATCTGGGTGCAATGTTCTACCTGTACCGCCGCCTGAAGCAACTGAGAAGTAAGGTAAACCTTGGCGAGTACGTTCTGCTTTGTAGATACCTGCAACAGGGTGTTGGAAGCGCGTTGGGTTAGTTGAGTTACCCGTAATACTTACATCCACTTCTTCTCTGTGCATGATTGCCACGCCTTCACGTACATCATCAGCGCCGTAACACAAGATCTCTCCGCGAGGGCCTTGTGAGAAGCGGCGACGTTCTGTTTCAATAAGCTCGCCTGTTTGGTAATCGTATTGAGTGCGAACATAGGTAAAACCATTGATGCGAGAAATTAAGTAAGCCGCATCTTTACCTAGACCATTTAGTATTACCTTCAATGGGTTGTGACGTGATTTGTTGACGTTGAGTGCGATTTTAATCGCACCTTCTGCAGCAGCAAAAGATTCATGGCCCGCAAGGAAAGCAAAGCAGTGGCTTTCTTCATTGAGAAGACGCGCGGCTAGCGCACCGTGGCCGATACCCACTTGACGTTGCTCAGCAACACTACCGGGTTTGGTGAATGCTTGAAGGCCTTCACCAATGATATTCGCAGCTTGTTCAGCGTTGCTTGCTTTGCGGAATAGAGCTAGTGCTGAACCAAGGATATAAGCATCGGCAGCGCTTTCAAAAGCAATAGGTTGGGTGTCCATCACCATGGCTTTTGGATCAACGTTGTAGGCTTTACAGTATTGGTTCGCTTGCTCTAAAGAGTCGAAGTTCATTTCTGCCAATACGCGAGTTACTGATTCATTAAATTGAGTGTTCATCATATCTTTCCTCTAAATTGGCAAAAATTATTGTTGGCGTGGGTTAATGGTGGTTACGGCTTCATCGAAGCGACCATAAGTCCCCATCGCAAGGTCAGCTGCTTCATTGGCTGACATACCTTGATTAATCGCCTTCATCATTTTGCCGAGGTTGAGATATTCGTAGCCAATCACTTCACTATGATCATCAAGTGCAAGCTTGGTCACGTAACCTTCGGCTAGCTCAAGGTAACGAACGCCTTTCGCTGAGGTTGAGTAGCTGGTACCCACTTGGCTGCGTTGTGTTTGACCTAGGTCTTCTAATGCAGCGCCAATTTCTAGACCGCCTTCAGAGAAAGCAGATTGAGTTCGACCATAAACAAATTGCAGAAAGATTTCGCGCATGGCTACGTTAATAGCGTCACACACCAAGTCAGTATTCAGAGCTTCAAGAATGGTTCTTCCTGTGAGGATTTCGGCTGCCATCGCGGCTGATTGAGTCATGCCTGAACAACCAATCGTTTCGATTAATGCTTCTTCGATGATGCCGTTTTTTACGTTTAGCGTCAGTTTGGCTGCACCTTGTTGTGGTGCACAAGTGCCGACACCATGGCTTAAGCCAGAAATAGCGATGACATCTTTTGGGCTAACCATAGCGCCTTCAACTGGAATTGGAGCTGAAGTGTGAAGATCACCCCTTTGAATAGGGCACATTGATTGAATTTCTGAAGAGTAGTGCATAATGTTTTCTCACTGATAGAGCCAGTTAAGGCCTAGGGCGTTGAGAAAACAGGACGTGTTGGAAGAGGTGCGGCTAATTCACTACAGATCTTGAGTATCGGTAATCCAAAGGTGTCGTAGAGCTCGGTCTTGATAGACTAAGTCCATTTCAAAATGGAGGAGTAGCGATACATCCAACAGTATTACCTGTTTTCGATTCTGTAGGAGTCATTAGCACTGTTCGAAAAGAACGGGCGGTTGAAGCAAAAGCTTAGGTGGAACCCCATCACCTGATGACTATAGATTAGATCTTTATCACACTTTTGTGCAAGCGAATGTTTAGAGCGATTTCGACTATAAAAAAGCTTCATTATATTTCAATAAGTATAAAAAAACGCCAATAACGGACTCTTATTAGAGGCATTATTGACGTTTTTTAGAAAGGTATCAGCTAGTTATGCTGCATCTTCTTCTGCGTCTTCAACAGCTTCAAGTTTCTTTTCTTTTTTCGGAGCTGGTTTGCGCTTAGCACCTAGTGCGTAAAGAACTTCTTCTTTATTCTTCGCTAGGTACATTGCAAGTTCTTCTTGCTTGCCTTCATCTTCAACTAAATCGCTTTTGCTTAACAGTTCAAAAAGCTCATCAGCCATATCCAGCATTTTGTCGTATGCGTCAGCTTCGGCTTTAGAGGTAAAAGTCATTTTCTCTTCTCCGTTGCGTTCGACCACGTACTTGACGATAACAGCCATGGTTAATCCTCTAAGTTTGATAAAATTTTACTGGCTTTTTATACAGTTTCTGATGTTAAAAGTCCAGTTGGAGCCCTAACAATGTGGCCTCAATCTTGATGTGTAGCCCAGTCTTCACAATAACTCATGAAAGATTTCAGTAGCGGGCTTTGATATTTGTCTTTATGGACCAGCATCCAGAATCGACGTTTCATGTCGAGTGGGACATCGAGTGCTTTCACTCGGCCTGAGTCAATTGCTCGTTGCGCCGCCAACCGTGATAAACACGCGAATCCAAGATTGGCAGAAACAGAATTGATGATGGCCTCGGTGGTGTTGAGTTCAAAGGACTCATACCAATGTTCGATACGAGGTGCGACGGCACGCAGGAAAAACTCGCGAGTGCCTGAACCAGACTCACGTAAAATCCAATGACTATCTTCTAAATCGCTTAAAATCACTTTTTCTTTTGAAGTGAGAGGGTGTTGATTACTAACAATAATACACATTTCATCGCTGCTAAACTGACTCGAAATGAGTTCTGGATGGAGTGTTTTTCCTTCAATTAACGCGATATCCAGTTCATAATCCACCAACTTTTGGCAGATCAGCGCACTATTTGAAATAAATAAGCTCTGATCTTGATGCTGAGTACGCTCTCTAAAGCCTGACAAAATAAACGGTGCAACCTGATTACCAATCGTGTCACTCGCGCCAACCTTTAAATTGCCACTTAATGGTTGGTCATCTCGGAACAAAACATCGATACCTGCAGCTCTGTGAAGAATCTCGTCAGCCAAAGGAAGAAGCTTTTGTCCCTCTTGATTGAGAATTAATCGGTTGTTGACCCGGTCAAATAAAGAGTGGCCCAATTGTTTCTCCATTTCGCCCAGCGCCATGCTGACAGCAGCCTTAGACAAAAACAGTGCTTCCGATGCGGCGGTAAGAGTCGAATGTTGGGTAATGGTGACAAACACTTTGAGTTGTTTGATTGAGATATTAGCCATCAGGTTCCTAGTTTTACGCTACTGGCGGAAAGATCTGTTCAGTATTGATGAACGCTTGTTATATATAATTGGATATTGTTTAACGAAGTGCAAGCGTATTATGGCTTCAACAAGCTGATGAGTTCACAAGTTTAGTGAATTAAGTTTAAGAGAGGCTGACATGATTCAACGTATTAAATATAGATTAACAGGAGCTCCAACACCCATGGCAGGGTTAGCACTAGCAATCGCAAGCTTAGGCTGGTGCTGGGATGGCGTTTTAGTTGCACAAGGTATGTTGCACACTCCAGGCTTAGTGCAGTGGATCAGTGCAGGTATTGCAGCGGTATTGCTTCTTGTTTTAGCTGTGAAATTTTTGATTCATGGCCACCTATTGCGTGAAGATCTTGCTCACCCTGTTGTCGGCAGTGTGGTACCAACATTTGCGATGGGGTGCATGGTGGTATCAGCATCTTTGGCGCCAATCTCTCAATTTTTACAAGAAGCGATGTGGCTGGCTTCTGTGGCTTTGCACGTTGTGTTTCTAGTGAGCTTTTTGTACCACAGAGCTAAAAACTTTGAGATTCACCACATGGTACCAAGCTGGTTTGTGCCACCGATCGGTATTATCGTGGCTGACGTGTCTTTCTCTGGTAATCCAGTTTTAGAGGCAGTAGCGAACGTGACTTTGGTATTCGGTTTATTGGTTTACGCTGTGATGCTACCACTGATGGTTTACCGTTTGATCTTCTCTCACGAAGTGCCAGATGCTGCAAAACCAACCATCGCGATTATGGCGGCACCAGCAAGTCTATCTTTAGCGGGTTATCTAACGGTGACGGCAAACCCTTCGCCAGTGATCATTGGGTTACTCTTTGGTATTGCAGTGTTGATGACATTTATTATCTACATCGCGTTTTTCAAACTACTTCGCCTGCCATTCAGCCCGGGCTATGCGGCGTTTACCTTCCCTATCGTGATTGGTGCAACGGCGTTATTCAAATTGGCAGCTTGGATGCAAACCGTCGGGGTGGAAGATCATTACATTAAGCAAGTATTCAACTTAGCGTATTTAGAATTGATTGTGGCAACGTTTGTGGTGGGTTATGTGGCGGTTCGTTATTACATGAATTACAAACCTCACCGCGTTCTAAGTGCGGTAGGCAGTCGATTGTAAGAAGCAATAGTTCAAAAGATAAACGGACCTTAAGTTTTCAGTATTTCATAAGCTTATATTCCTAATCCAAACTCGGCACTTATGCTAATCTGGCTTTATATTGTGGCAAGATTAGCGTGAGTGCACTTTGTTTACTGTTTACCATTCCAATAAAGTCGATACTTTAAAAATCCTTCTCGTTCACTTAATCAAAAGTGACCCTTTAGCCAATCCTTTCGAAAAAGAGCAGATCTTGGTTCAGAGCCCAGGTATGTCTCAATGGCTTAAGATGGAACTCGCCAAAGAGTTTGGTGTAGCAGCAAATATAGATTTTCCTCTTCCAGCAACCTTCATTTGGGATATGTTTACCCAAGTGCTTCCTGATGTCCCTAAACGCAGTGCGTTTAACAAAGAAGCAATGACGTGGAAGCTGATGAGTTTGCTACCCGCTAAGCTTGACCACCCTGATTTTCTTCCTTTACAGCGCTATCTTGAAAACGACGAAGATGATTCGAAGTTGTACCAATTGGCAGAAAAAATTGCCGATATCTTCGATGGCTATTTGGTGTATCGACCTGAATGGATGGCGATGTGGGAAGCGGGAGAGCCCGTTGCTGAATTGGTCGATGATGAAGGGCAGCAAGAGCATCCTTGGCAGCCAATTTTGTGGCAAGCACTCTATGAGCAAACCTTGTCTCAAGGCCAATCAAAATACCACCGTGGTAACTTGTATCACGACTTTATTGAAGCGCTAGCTAATCAACAAGGACATTTGCAGCATCTGCCTAAACGCTTATTTGTGTTTGGTATTTCTTCGTTGCCGCCTCGTTACATGGATGCGTTGAAAGCACTCGGTGAGCAGATTGATGTGCACTTGATGTTTACCAACCCTTGCCAACATTACTGGGGCGATATTCGCGACCGTAAATATTTGGCAAGAGTTGAAGCCCAGCGTCGTAAGCAGTTTGCGTTGGTTGATGGTTTACCTGAATTGGAGGGTGAAGCTTCACCATTGAAAGATGGCATTGAAGCCAACGTTGAAGACGAACTACACACCAACCAAGCCGTGGGTAATAGTTTACTTGCGTCTATGGGTAAGCTGGGCAGAGATAACCTGTTTTTACTATCTCAATCAGACAGCGAAGAGCATGAGTTCTTTATTGATGTTGAGAGGGATAACTTACTGCATCAACTGCAAGCCGACATTCTCCAGTTAGAAGAGCATCAAGACGACCACATCTTAGATTCCAGCAACCATAAACAGGTGGTTGAACTTGGCGATCGATCGTTGACGGTACACGCTTGTCATAGCCCAATGCGTGAGGTTGAAGTCCTTCATGATCAGCTGTTGGCAATGTTTGATGCTGACCCGACACTGAAACCCCGCGATATCATCGTGATGGTGTCTGATATTAATGCTTATAGCCCAGCGATTCAGGCGGTATTTGGTAATGCTCCGGGTGAGCGTTATATCCCTTACTCGATCTCTGATAGAACCGCAGACCAAGAAAGCCCAATTCTGACCGCCTTCATGCAGCTGGTCGCGCTACCGAATACGCGTTGTTTAGCGTCTGAGTTACTAGAGCTATTAGAAATTCCTGCAATGATGGCGCGCTTTGGTATTGATGAGTTTCAATTCGAGCAAGCCAAACAATGGGTTGAAGAAGCGGGCATCCGTTGGGGTGTTGACGCTTCAACGGCGACAGAATTTGACCTACCTGCAACCGAGCAAAATACCTGGCTATTTGGCATTCAGCGCATGTTATTAGGATATGCGATGTCGGACTCTGCGGGTTTGTTTGAAACCGAACACTCTCCGATTGCTGCTTATAACGAAGTTCAAGGCATTAACGCCGAACTTGCTGGTAAGTTAGCGCACTTTATCGATCGTATTGCCCATTACCGTCAACGCTTAACTGAAACCCAATCTATCGATATGTGGCGTGAAACCTTGCTGCAAATGATTGATGATTTCTTTGCAGTGGAGCTAGAAGGCGAGGTGGTGCTCAAATCGATTCGCGATGCACTTTCGCAATTGAATGAACAGCTTGATGATGCCCTGTATGAACAAGAACTGTCGCCAAGCATTATCTACCAGTACCTCAATAATAAGTTATCTGGCGCGCGCATTAGCCAGCGTTTCTTAGCTGGCCAAGTTAACTTTTGTACCCTGATGCCGATGCGTTCTATTCCGTTCAAAACCGTTTGTTTGTTAGGTATGAATGATGGTGTTTACCCTCGCTCAATGCCGCCAGAAGGTTTTGACTTGATGAGCGGCCAAACTCGCTCGCCGAATGGCGTAGGCAAAAAGAGTCTAGCTCGACCTGGCGATCGTTCTCGCCGTGATGATGACCGTTATCTATTCTTAGAGGCGATGTTGTCGGCACAAGAGTGTTTATACATCAGCTATGTCGGCCGCTCGATTCAAGATAATACCGAGCGAGTGCCGTCGGTATTGGTTTCAGAGTTGATTGAATACTGCCAACAGAACTACTGCTTAAGTGAAGACCAAGCGTTGCCAAGCGATGATTCTGGTATCAACCTGACTCAAGCGATCAGCTTTGAACACACCATGACACCATTTAGCCCAGCAGCCTTTACTCAAGGTGATGCAAGCCATGTGCTGAGTTACGCCAAAGAATGGCTTCCTGCCGCTAACCGTTCTGGTGAGCGTAGTGGTGAATTCAATCGTGCTTTGGATGACTATTTGCTTGGTGCTACTTATCCATTGGAGCTTGACCTAGTTGAACTGCAGCGTTTTTGGCGTTTGCCAGTGCAGTACTTCTTTAATCGCCGTCTAAAAGTGGTGTTTGAGCCGCCACTTCCTGTGATGGAAGATGATGAGCCGTTCGTACTTAATGGTTTAGAGAGTTTCCAACTTAAGGATGCTTTGCTGCAAGTGCTGCTAGACCACCCTGAAGGCGCAGACGAAGCGGTTCGATTGTTTGTCTCTGAGCAAAAAGCACAGGGTCGATTACCGGTCGGAGCCTTTGGTGATATCGAATTTGAAACCAACCGTGTTCAAGCGGAAGACTTAGCCAAAGAGATTCGATTTGTGAGCGGATCACCGCAACAAGATCTCGAAGTTAATATCGAGTTTGATGTGTTGGGCGAAGGTAAACCTGTTCGCTTGATGGGTTGGTTAACTCAAAACTATCAATCAGGTCTAGTACGTTTCCGTAGCGGTAAAATACGCTCTCAAGATTATTTGGCAGCGTGGATTGATCATCTATCATGCGCTGTTATGGGGCACGGAAAAACGACCCATATTATTGGCTATGACAGAAATATGGGCGTGGTTCACCAAACACTACAACCTATTGGTGATGTACAGCAGGCGAAGAGTTTGTTGGCGGAGTTAGTGCGACTGTTTTACCAAGGCATGACAGCGCCATTGCCTTACTTCCCGAAAACGGCATTAGCTGGTGTTGAAGCGGGCTTTAGCCGTGGTAAATGGGTCGATGACGAAGAAAAGTCGCTTAAGAAAATGGCCGATACCTTTAATGACAGCTTCGCCTTCACGGGCGAGGGCAGAGATACCTACATCTCTCGAATCTGGCCTAAGTGGGATGATGAACTGGCTGCTGAGTCGCGTATGTATTCAACGCTTGTGTTACAGGCGGCAAGGTTGGCTGCTGCCGATCTGGAAGATCAGGAGTAAGTGGCTGTGATCGATAAGATCAATAGCGGGAGCGCTGAATTAATGAAAGACGAAAGAGAGTTACTGGTAAGTAGTTGGGATGCCTGCTTTCAAGATGAAGGGAATCAAGGTGAAGAGAAGCAAGGTACAGGAAATAAAGTGGCCGCCAGTAAATCATTATTAGTGTAGGGCGTTTGCTGTACGGCCACAGGTCAGAGGGACCATTATTCTGTGGTTCAAAGTAACGTTGTAAAGTACAAAACTCATACGCGCTCCTGAACTCGTGGGCGCATAGTAGCGAGGCGATCTGAATTGATCCGTGAGAGAGATCGCACTAACTATTAACAAATTGGCGTAGGACGTAAATTGAATGACGTTTTCTACGCTAGGTCACATTTGTAACAGACTAATTTATCAGAAGGCAGTAAGGCATGACGACCACAAGCAGTGCTCAGGTAATCGTTCCACAAACACTTGATACCATGACGTTTCCACTTCATGGCGCGCGTTTAATTGAAGCATCAGCGGGTACGGGTAAAACATTTACCATCGCTGGCTTGTATTTGCGCCTACTGCTTGGGCACGGTACCGCTGCGCCGCAAGGTGATCTGACTGAAGCCACTCGACACCATGAGCCGCTTACCGTAGACCAAATTCTGGTGGTGACCTTTACTGAAGCCGCAACGGCAGAGCTACGCGATCGTATCCGCGCTCGAATCCATGATGCACGTATTGCGTTTGCTCGTGGGCAAAGTGACGACCCAGTGATTGCTCCTTTATTACAAGCTATCGATGATCATGCTGGCGCTGCGAAAACTCTGCTCAATGCTGAAAGGCAAATGGATGAGGCTGCGGTTTACACCATTCACGGTTTCTGTCAGAGAATGTTGACTCAGAATGCCTTCGAGTCTGGAAGCCGTTTTGATAATGAATTTGTGACCGATGAAAGCCATCTGAAAGCACAAGTGGTTGCCGACTATTGGCGTAAGCAGTTCTACCCGCTGCCAATTCAACTGGCTGGTGAAGTGCGAAATATTTGGGGCTCTCCCGCTTCGTTATTGGCTGACGTAAATCGCTACCTGACAGGATCTCCGCTGAAGTTGACCGTAGATGCGATGTCGGGCGACCTGCAAACTCTGCACAATCAAAACCTAGACAAAGTTAAGCAACTTAAAGCGCTGTGGTGTGAATCCGAAGCGGACTTTTTGGCTTTGATTTCAGGTTCAGATGTGAACAAGCGCAGCTACACCAAGAAGTCTCTGCCGACTTGGTTAGAAGCAGTAACAGGATGGGCGCAGAGCGACACCTATGATTACCAGTTCCCAGATAAACTAGAGAAGTTCTCACAAGCAACATTAATCGAGAAAACACCAAAAGGCACCGCACCTCAGCATGCCGTTTTCGAAGCGATTGAAGATTTCTTAGATTCTCCTGCAGATCTGAAAGCCCCATTGTTGGCACATGCGATTACTCATTGTCGAATCATGTTAGCTAAGGCTAAACAGCAGAAACAATGGCTATCGTTTGATGACTTGCTGACTCAGTTATCTGCATCTATTGATGTGGATGAGCAATCACTGCTGGTGGAAAGAATTCGTACCTTATACCCAGTGGCGATGATTGATGAATTCCAAGATACCGACCCGCTGCAGTACAGTATTTTCAGCCGAATTTATTTAGATAACCCGCAATGTGGTCTGTTTATGATCGGTGACCCGAAGCAGGCTATTTATGGCTTCCGTGGCGCGGATATCTTTACCTATATCAAGGCGAGAAACCAAGTTAGTGCTCACTACACTTTAGGGACTAACTGGCGTTCGAGTGCTGATATGGTCAGCGCGGTAAACCAAGTGTTTATGAATTCGGATAGCCCGTTTATCTACGACCAAGACATTCCATTTTTGCCCGTCGCAGCCAGCCCATCGGCTGATAAACGCCAATGGGTAATGAACGGAGAAACTCAGCACGCACTGACCTTTTGGCTGCCAGATGCTGAAGATAAGCCATTACCAAAAGGCGAATATCACAAAGCCATGGCTGAGGCGACGGCGAGTCAAATTCAAACTATTCTGACTGCTTCTCAAAATCAACAAGCCTATTTTGATAACGGCAAAAAACAACATGCCGTGAATGCGGGTGATATTGCTGTCTTGGTTCGAACCGGTAGTGAAGGTCGCCTAATTAAAAATGCGTTGTCGGAACAAGGCATTGCGAGCGTGTACTTGTCTAACCGAGACAGTGTATTCACCAGCTTGGTCGCGCAAGATATTCAACGCCTATTGCAGGCGGTGTTGACACCGGAAAATGACCGTGCGTTGCGCGCCAGTTTAGCCTCCGAGTTGTTTGCTCTGGATGCCGCATCATTGGATGAACTCAACAACGATGAAGTAGTGTGGGAAAACGTCGTTAACGAATTTCGAGAATACCGCAAGCTGTGGATACAGCGCGGTGTGTTACCAATGCTGCGCAGTGTGATCAGTAAACGACATCTCGCGGAACGCTTACTGGAAGAAGAAAATGGTGAGCGCTCACTCACTGATTTGATGCACATTGGCGAATTGCTACAACAAGCAAGGCAGGAACTCGACAGTGACTATGGCTTGTTGCGTTGGTTGGCAGAAGCGATATCAGATGCACAAAATGGTTTAGGCGGTAGTGATGACGACATTCAACGCCTTGAATCAGAAAGAAACTTGGTTCAAATCGTTACCATTCATAAGTCGAAAGGCTTGGAATATGACCTCGTATTTTTGCCGTTTGTCGCGAGTTACCGTGAAGCGAGTGAAGGCAAGTTCTACGATCACGAGTCAGATACCACAGTGCTTGATATTACCGGTAGCGACAGTGCCTTAGCACAAGCTGATAAAGAACGATTGGCGGAAGACTTACGTTTAATTTACGTAGCACTTACTCGTGCGGTATACGGTTGTTTCATTGGCATGGCACCGCTACGTAAAGGCCGCTCAACCAAAGAGCCGACCGGTGTACATTTGAGTGCCATGGGCTATTTGGTTCAAAATGGACAAGAGCAAGGCATCGCCGAGTTACATCAAGCTCTGTCAGCGATTGAGGGTAAGAATTCAAGCGTATTACTGTCTGAAACACCAACCGCTCACGAGCAAGTGTTTGTTCAGGCAGAACAAGTGAGTGACGACTTACAGGCTAGCGAACTGAAGGCTTCAATTGACCGAGCTTGGCGAATCACCAGTTACTCGGGGCTTGTAAAACAAGGCAGCCACGGTGCAAGCCATGATGCGACGATTGAGGTGTCTGGGTTTGATATTGATTCAGCCGATGAGCAAGATGAGTCGGAACTGATTGAGCCTGAACGTTCTATATTCACGTTCCCTCGCGGCGCTCGCCCTGGTACCTTCTTACACACCTTGTTTGAGGATGTTGAATTTACAGAGCCTGCAACCAGTGACCATAACACGCAAGTAATCACTCACTTGTTAGAGTCAGAGCAATACGAGCTAGAGTGGCTACCCGTACTTCAACAGCTTGTCGATACGGTGCTTAACACCGCATTAGATGGCAAAAATCTAAAGCTGAGTGAGAAAGACTCAACTCAACGATTAGTCGAAATGGAGTTCTTGTTACCGATCGAAGTGTTGGCCGCATCTGAGCTCAATCAAACCATTCAATATCATGATCCGCTATCGGCTAAAGCGGGTGATCTCGGCTTCCAAACTGTACAAGGCATGTTGAAAGGCTTCATCGATTTAGTATTTGAACATAAAGGCAAATACTATGTACTCGACTGGAAATCGAACCATCTAGGTGATGATGTTGCCGTCTATCATGGTGAGGCATTGAAATCGGCGATGGCCGACCACCGCTACGATCTGCAATATCAAATCTATGCGTTGGCATTGCACCGCTTCTTACGCAGCCGTGTTGCGAATTATAGCTATGAACAACATTTCGGCGGGGTTTATTACTTGTTCCTAAGAGGGATGGATGGTCAATCACAACAAGGTATTTTCTCGGCTAAACCAACACTGGCTTTGCTCGATGAAATGGATCAATTGATTGACGGTAAAGTGATAGACAGACGTTCAGCGCAATTGAATAATAATGAAACTGGACAGATGGGGCTTCTATAATGACAACAACGACCACTAATACCAGCATAGAAACAGCGAACTCTGTTAAGCCAGTTTCACTTATCCCTGAGCAGTTAATGGATGTACTCAAGTTTCTTGCAGAAAAGGGTTCGATTCGTCAGTTGGATTATCAGTTTGCTCGTTTTATTGCGCAGCAAGCGACGAGTCATTATCAAGAGATCGGCTTTCTAGCTGGGGTGGTGAGCCATGAATTAGGCAAGGGGCATATTTGTATTCAGCTTGCTCAAGCGACAGACCTTGCTCCGTTGCTTGGCTTATACGGTGAAACGGCACTGCAATTGAACCAAAAGCTGTTGGGTATTGATTGGGTGACTGTTCTGCAATCATCTAACCTAGTTGGAACAACCAATGACTGTGTTAAGCCGCTGATGTTTGATGGACAGCGTGTCTACTTACAGCGTTATTGGAACTACGAAGTTGTGTTGGCTGAGACCTTAAACCGTTTAAGTAAGCCAGTAGAGTTCAATTCTGAGCAGAAAAAAGCGCTAACCAAAACGTTGAATCAGTTATTCGCACGCAGTTACCATTTTCTGTTTAATGCCTTAGCCAAGGCTGAAGCAAACCAACAAACGTCTCAGGTATTACGCCAGCAACTGGTGTGTGATCATCTTGATATCGTCGATGAGCAACCTCTGAATTGGGGCGCGATAGACCAAGCGATTGTCCAAGCTAAGCAGGTAACGGACTTAGATGTTTTAGACGGTTTGGTACCGCTATCGGCATGTTTGAACTGGCAAAAAGTAGCGGCAGCGGTGGCGTTAAGTCGTCGCTTCGCGGTGATTTCTGGTGGGCCGGGTACCGGTAAAACGACCACGGTAACTAAGTTGCTTTCGGCTATGGTCGAGCAATCACTCAGCCAAGGTAAAACACCGACGATCAAGCTGGTGGCACCGACAGGTAAAGCGGCAGCACGTTTAACTGAGTCGATTGGTAAAGCGATTGAACAACTGCCTTTAGCACCTGAAGTGAAGGCCAACATACCGACGGAATCGAGCACTTTGCACCGATTACTTGGTGCGATCCCCAACCGTGCCGAGTTTAGACACAACCGACGCAATCCACTTCACCTTGATATCTTGGTGGTGGACGAAGCATCGATGGTCGACTTATCGATGATGTATAAGCTGGTGGATGCACTCCCTGAACACGCAAGGTTGATTCTGCTTGGTGATAAAGATCAGCTCGCTTCAGTAGAAGCTGGTGCCGTGTTGGGTGATATCTGCTCGTTTAATTCAACAGGCTACAGCACAGCGCAAGGCAATTTGATTGCGGAAATGACAGGCTTTGATGCGATAGCTAATACAAGGCAGGTCAAAGCTGGATCGGTAAATCCGCCTGCGATTGCAGACAGCTTGTGTATGCTGCAGAAGAGTTATCGTTTCGATGCGCGTTCAGGTATCGGGCAGTTGGCAAAAGCGATCAATAACGGCTCGGCGAGTCAAGTAGACCAAGTCTTTGCGAAAGGGTTTGATGACATCGAAAACCATCCCCTGTCTAGTGACAGCTATAACTTGATGCTGCGAACTTTGGTCAATGAATATGGTGGATATCTCAATAGAATGAATGTACCGCTTGAAGAGCTAGAGACTCAAGAATCACGCGCAAAATCGGTTCTCGACCTGTTTAGCCAATGTCGATTGCTGTGTTCTATTCGTGAAGGTGACTTTGGTGTTAAAGGCCTAAACCACAGAATCGAAAGGGCACTTGCCGCAAGACGCTTGGTGAATCCGCACAACGATGAATTGTGGTATCACGGGCGACCAGTCATGGTGACGCGTAATGATCATGGTTTAGGTTTGTACAATGGTGATATTGGTATCTGTATGCTCGAAGCCGATTCAACGACTTTAGAGTCAAATAGTGCGAATTCCACACCTCGACTGAAGGTGTATTTTGAGTTGCCCGATGGCAGTGTGAAAGCCGTACTACCAAGCCGAGTACCCGAGCATGAGACCGCTTATGCGATGACCATACACAAATCTCAAGGCAGTGAATTTGATCTGACCTTGATGATCTTACCGCCAGACTTCAGCCCTATTTTAACGCGAGAGCTTATCTATACCGGTATTACGCGTGCTAAGAAACGACTGATGATGTTCAGCGACACAAATGTGTTGAAGCGTGGGATTAAGGTGAAAACAGAGCGAGTGAGTGGTTTAGGCAGTCGGTTAACGAATTAGTCGTTAATGGCCGCTAGAAAAGGGCTTGAACTTAGAACTAGATAAACACAAAGCAACCATCCCTGGTTGCTTTGAACGTTATTAAGACTCTTTGCTTAAAAACGCTCGAGTAAACGATATATGGTTTATCTTGTACTTTGCTTGGCAATTCAAAATAAACTCTTTTAGATTCTCGCTAACAGGGAACACGCAGTGTACGTCTAGCCCTTCTAAGAATTGGTTATCAGCCATATCCCAAAAACTTTGCAGCGAGTTACAAACAATGGTTCTCATATCAATGTTGCTCTTTTTGCTGTTTATATTAACGAGCAGAGCTAATAGTTAGCGTGCTGACCGTCAACGGGTATAGCAATCCGTGCAGTGACCATCTCAATGAGTTCGATATGACTATCGAGATGGCAATTCCAATAAAAACTTTTGTTAATATTATAAAGCGCCTAAATTCTATACAATTATTCGTGTGAGTGAAAGTGCATATTTGATAAATCTCATATAGTAAACGATTACATTTGCAATTATTTTTCTATTAAATTGAGATTCCGCTCCAAAACTTTATTTATACGTTTAGCGCTAAGATTTTTGAGTTTCTCTGATAGTTGTATAGCCCTTGTTTTTCCATCGGTAACTCGTCCACGCCTATCTCGTAAAACCCCTGCTCACGGAACCAGTGAAGGCTGTGCGTAGTAAGGACAAAGATCTGGTCGATATCACGAGATTTTGATTGGTGGCGCATGTAATCCAGCAGTAACTGTCCACGGTTTCCATCGCGATAGTCTGGGTGGATAGCAACACAGGCCATCTCTGCCATGTGGTCTTCTGGATACGCGTATAGCGCAGCGCAACCAATAATTAGGCCGTCTTTTTCGATAATGGTAAAGCGATGGATCTCTTGCTCTAACTGCTCTCTTGAACGGCGAACTAAGATGCCTTGTTCTTCCAGGGGACGAATGAGGTCAAAGATGCCACCGATATCATCGATCTGAGCTTGTCTTACTTGCTCGGCACTTGCCATGACCACTTGGGTGCCAATACCATCAAAAGAGAATAGCTCTTGGATTAATGCGCCATCCACTTTGTAGCTAATTAGATGGCAACGAGGTACCCCAGCACGACAAGCAGAGATAGCACCTTTTAAGAAGCGTAATGTACCAGTGCTCATATCTTCTTTAGGGTTCTGAGATTCCGTTAAGCGTTCTAGAATTTGCTTGGCGTCTTTAGGAAAGAGTTCGGCGAGCACATTACCGCTTTCATCGGTTACCCCTTGCTCTGAGCAAAAACCAATCAGCTTGTCGGCCTTTAAACGAATAGCCACTTGAGTTGCGACCTCTTCAGAAAGCAGGTTAAAGCTTTCGCCAGTCACGGAGCTAGCAATAGGCCCTAGAAGGACGATAGAACCTTGGTCAAGTGTGCGATTAATCCCTTCGATGTCTATTCGACGAATGCGCCCGCTGTGGCAATAATCCGTACCATCATCGACACCTAGCGGCTGAGCGGTAATGAAGTTACCACTCATTACATTGAGTTGAGTACCTGCCATTGGGGTGTTGTTTAGACTCATTGAAAGTCGAGCTGTGATGGCAAGTTGTAGTTGGCCAGCAGCCTGCATCGCGACACCTAAAGAATATTCGTCAGTAACTCTAATATTCTTATGGTAAGGCGTGTGGCAATCTTGCCTTGCTAATAGTTGGTTGATCTGTGGTCTTGCTCCGTGAACGAGAACAATCTTTACCCCAAGGCTGTGGAGTAAGGCTATATCGCTAATTATGTTGCCAAAGTTTCTATCGGCAACGGCTTCGCCACCAAGCATAATAACCATGGTTTTGCCACGGTGAGCGTTCACGTAAGGGGTTGATTGTCTGAAACCTTTTACTAGCGCTGTACTTCTTAATTTCACAGAACAAGTCCATTTGTGTTTATTTATTCGCTAATTTAGCATTTAAATTCAAATATAAACAACACCTTTTTTGGAATAAAGCGCAAACTATTCTCATCTAGGGTTCATTATATAAACTGTCTCAGTGTAGAATGCATATAGCATCTTTATGAGTCGTAACCGAATGCAACAAGCTCCAGCAACAAAGAACAAGATCGATGAGATTACCCAAGGCCTCTACAGTGAAGCTGAGCAACGCAATCAATCTAAGTTGAAGCGTAAGATTATTGAACGCTGTTTAATGGTTTTAGCTTTGGTGGGATCGTTTGCTGTGGTTTCCTTGTTCGGTGATGTGCTTTCCCGAGTACAAGATGCGGCGACGCCCGACAATCTGATATACGGTACGTGGGTAGAGCAGGACGTTGCACATTATGCGACAGACGAATTTCGACTAAACGCTAATGGCGTGTCAGTGCGTGGATCTGTTGTTTCGACGAGTTTTGACTTTGATGGTAACTACTTCGAATATAAAGCGGGTGATAAAACCTATCGCTTCCGCATGACCAATTCTGACAACACAGAAATGGTGCTCGATTCTGATAATCACTACAATCCCGTCTTCCACCTTAAAGGCCATATCGAGAACTCAGTCCGATAGGTTATCTTATTGTAAACTCTTACAATCTACGATTGTGTTATCTGACTGTTTTTGTCATCCTCGATGCATAGAATTTTTAGGATGACTCTTGTGATTAAAAAATGGCTTCCCCTTGTCGCTGCCTCTTTCTTATTTGGCTGTGCTCAACCGACTGATCTTGCTCAACAACACCTTGATGACGAATTTTCTCGCACCTTAAATAAGGTCGATCAGGTTGAATCCAATAAACCAAGAGACTACACCGCATTTGCAGAGCAAGCTGAAATGGTGGTTTCTAAATCCCCTTCGATGGCTAAAATCTATGAGCCGCTTTATCAGCAACTCAATGAGTGGGCGATGCAAAGTGGAGATCCAAGCGAGCTCGCTAACTTTGGCGTTCAAACTGCTCAATTGGGTGGTGGTGATAAGCAAGGCAACGTTTTGTTCACGGGGTACTTTTCTCCCGTAATGGAGCTACGCCACGAAGCCAGTGAAGAATACCGTTTCCCTGTTTATGGACTTCCAGAGTGCGATAAAGAGTGTCCAACCCGCGAAGAGATCTACAACGGTGCATTAGAAGGCCAGGGCCTTGAGTTAGGTTACTCGGCGAACCGCATCGATCCATTTATGATGGAAGTGCAGGGCAGTGGATTCGTGCATTTCGGTGATGACGATACGTTGCAGTATTTCGCATACGCGGGTAAGAACAATAAAGCTTACGTGAGCATTGGCCGTGTTTTGATCGAGCGAGGCTTAGTTCCACGCGAAAAAATGTCACTGAAAGCAATCAAAGAGTGGGTATTGGCAAACGATCCTGAAGTAGTCAAAGAGCTGCTTGAGCAAAACCCATCTTTCGTGTTTTTTGAAGCGAGAGACGACCTATCAGTAATGGGCAGCGCGGGCATCCCTCTATTACCTATGGCGGCAGTCGCGGGCGATCGCTCTATATTGCCTATGGGGACGCCAATCCTGGCTGAGGTTCCATTATTGAATGCAGACGGTACTTGGAGCGGCGCTCATCAACTAAGACTGTTACTTGTTTTGGATACCGGTGGCGCAGTTAAGCAGAACCATTTGGATCTCTACCACGGTATGGGGCCAAGAGCAGGAACTGAAGCGGGTCATTACAAGCATTTTGGTCGTGTATGGAAGCTTGGCTTAGATGGCAGTGCAACCGAAGCGCCTTGGGCTTTGCCTCCTGAAAAGGTCGAGTAAACAACAATAAAATAGGGCATTGAAAGCGAATCGCTAATCCCCTAGACTTTTAATTCAAGAGTGCGTATAAAACGCACTCTTTTCATTTTCTCAGAAATAAATTGGCGGCAACAATGCGTGAATTGACCACTCCAGCTTCAGAAAGCTATGACCAACGATTTGGTGGCACTCGTCGCTTATATGGCAATAGTGAAGTCGACATACTTAGAGCAGCACACGTGTGTGTGATCGGTATTGGCGGTGTAGGTTCATGGGCTGTTGAAGCGCTTGCTCGTACCGGTTTAGGTGAGCTGACTTTGATCGATATGGATGACGTGTGTGTAACTAACATCAACCGTCAGATCCACGCAATGTCGGGTACCGTTGGTAAAAGCAAAATCGAAGTGATGGCAGAGCGCGTTAAGCTGATTAACCCTGAGTGTAAAGTTAACCTGATTGACGACTTTATCGGCCCGGATAATCAGGCTGAATACCTATCGAAAGAGTTCGACTTTGTATTAGATGCGATTGACAGCATGAAAGCTAAGGCTTCACTATTGGCATATTGTCGTAGCAACAAAATCAAGGTGATCACCACTGGTGGTGCGGGTGGTCAAATCGATCCGACTCAAATCAAAGTGGCTGACTTGACTAAGACGATTCAAGATCCGCTAGCGAAGAAGCTAAAAGATACCCTTCGTCGTCATCATAATTTCCCTAAGAACCCTGCGCGTAAGTTTGGTATCGATTGTGTGTTCTCGACTGAGCAACTGAAATATCCTCAAGCCGACGGCAGTGTATGTGCTGCGAAAGCAACAGCGGAAGGTCCAAAACGCATGGACTGTGCGACGGGTTTTGGCGCTGCGACAGTGGTCACCGCGACTTTTGGTTTTGTGGCTGTTTCACGTATCGTAGAAAAGCTGATTCAAAAGCACTCTAAGTAGTTCTCTATTATTTGCTTAAGAACATTAAACCATTGTCACCTGTACATTTAGTCATAATCTATTGGATATTAAAATGATGTCATTCCCAAGCTCTCCATTCGGCACTGAAATTACCAGTGATGATATTGTCGCGAAGATGCAGACATTCAGCGGCTGGGAAGATCGTTATCGCCAAGTGATTCAATGGGGTAAGAAACTGCCAACGATGCCTGATGAACTGAAAAGTGAGCAGGTTGTAGTTTCTGGTTGTGAAAGCCAAGTGTGGCTAGTTTCTCAAAACATCGACGGTGTTTGGTATTTTTGTGCTGATTCTGATGCTCGTATCGTTCGCGGTCTGATTGCATTAGTGATGGCTGCGTATGATGGAAAAACATCAGAGCAGGTTCAAGCGTTTGATATTGATGGTTACTTTGAAAACATCGGTTTAATCACCCACCTAAGCCCATCTCGCGGAAACGGATTAAAAGCGATTGTTGCTCAAATCCAAGAGTTAAGTGCTTAATATCACTCAGATACACAGAAACAAAAAGGGTTGACGCTAAACGCCAACCCTAAATAATTTGCTACTCGCCATCCCCTAAAGCATATCAACGGCTTTTTCTATCGCAGCTATAAGCTTATCAACGTCATCCATGTTGTTGTAAATACCAAATGAAATTCGAACCGTTCCTTTCACATTAAGTGCATCCATTAATGGGTGAGCACAATGATGTCCTGCACGTACCGCGATGCCCTGCTGATCCAGTAGGGTCGCTATATCTTGATGGTGAACACCATCCATCACAAAAGTAATCACACTTGCGTTGGGTTGATATCCCAATATCTGAATATCATCCAGTTTACTGAGTGCACGGTAGGTTTCGCGCTGAAGCTGGTGGATATGATTTTCGACATCTTGTTGTGCAAAACCACTTAACCATTCTATTGCGGTGCTTAATGCTATCGCTCCCGCCACATTTGGCGTGCCCGCTTCAAATTTCCCCGGCAGTTCTGAAAAAGTGGTGCCAGAAAAAGAGACGCGATCAACCATTTTGCCACCACCGTGCCAAGGTGGCATCGCTTCGAGCAATTCAAGCTTGCCGTAAAGCACACCGATACCCGCAGGGGCATAGAGTTTGTGCCCAGAGAATACGTAGAAATCCGCCCCTAAAGCAGCAACATCAACTGGCTCATGAACGATCCCTTGCGCGCCATCAACCACCACAACCGCATTCATCTTGTGTGCTTTCTTGATGACGGCTTCAATCGGCTGACGAGAACCTGTTACGTTGGTTATCTGAGCTAATGCAACAATCTTGGTTTGTTCATTTAAAAGTGCATCAAACGCTGTGAGGTCAAATTCGCAACCCGATGTCATCGGTACTTTAACGACTTTAGCCCCGGTTTGTTCTGCCACAATTTGCCAAGGCACAATGTTGGCGTGATGCTCCATTTCGCTAACCAAGATCTCATCGCCAGTCTGAAGGGTACTTCTTGCGTAGGTTTGAGCGATCAGGTTAAGTGCTTCGGTGGCACCGCGAGTCCAAATAATCTCTTTTGACGATCTAGCGCCGATAAACTGAGCGACCTTGTCTCTAGCCGCTTCAAATTGACTGGTCGCGTTCGCTGTTAAGCTATGACTACCACGGTGAACATTGGCATTTTGTTTGGAGTAATATTGGCTAATGGCATCAATAACCACCTGAGGTTTTTGTGTTGTTGCCGCGCTGTCTAAGTAAATCAATGGTTGTTGATTGATGGTTTGTGATAGCGCAGGAAACTGTTCTCGGATGTGATTGATATCAAGCATCTATTCTTACCTAAAATCTTGGAAATTGGTGCTAGCGTTGTGCTTAGCGGTATTGTTATTTTATCGCGACTTGTTAACCGTTGCTGACTAATCTTGATGATTCCAGCGATTTTCTTGTCCTTTGACTTGGGCGAACAGTCTTTGGTTAACGGGAACGTCTATCTGATGCTTGAGTGCAGTCTTAATAAGGTAGCCGTTAATGAAGTCGATCTCTGTCTTACGTTGGTAAAACATATCTTGCTTCATGGATGAATTGTTCTGTGCCGTGGCTTGGATAACCTGTTTGACGCTTGCTTCCAATTCATTGAATGAACAAATGATCCCTTCGGCTTGCATAACCTGCGTGAGCTCTTTAACGATAGAACTCAAAATATCCTCAAACCTTTTATCTGCAAGTTCGCCATTCTTGATCTGTTCAAGGCCCGTGAGTGGGTTGATCGCACAATTGATGGCGAGCTTAGTCCAAAGCGCGGTTTCTATTTGTGGGTTCCAACGCACAGCAGGGAGAGCATCATCTAAGACATCAACTAAAAACGTACACTGTTGGCCAGTTTGGTTGAAAGCACCCAATTGAGTTTGGCCCAATCCAGTATGAGATACATTGTTACGGTCTGGTTTGAATGCAGCTTGAGTAGTCGTCGCCAATATTATGGGGTAAGCATCAATTTGAGTGGCTATCTCATCAACCGCGCCCATTCCGTTATGCATGAACATGAGAATGGTGTCAGGGTCGAGATATTGAAGCAATGGAATAGTGGCTTCTTTTACTTGCCAAGCCTTGACCGTGACGATTACTAAGTCACTCTCTGATAGCTTCTCGATATTGTTGTTACTGAAGGAAAGTGAAGCTTGTCCATCAAGCGATAAGTCAATTGAGTTATCAGTGGAACGACTCCACAAAGACACATTATGACCAGCTTGAGAGAGTTTGATAGTCCACAAAGAGCCGATAGCTCCAGGCCCAATAATTGAGATGTTCACAGCAATACCGAGATAAGAAAGTAATGCTGCAAGGATAGCGAGGCATTAAATGAAAGCAATAAAAAATGGCACCCGAGGGTGCCATTTAGGAAACTTTCTTAGAAGTTCGATTAGAACTTGTAAGTTACCGCTACGTAGTGACCGAAGCCTGTCGTTTTACCTGCTAGGCCGTCATCTTTAAGACCGTAAACGTCTTTGTAGCCTTTAAGGCCGTAACCAACAGCAAAACGGTCTGAGTGCCAGTAAAGGCCGTTAAACATAACGCCGCCATTTGATGTTTTCAGCGCTTTATTATCATCATCCATACCGAATTGGTAATCGATGTAACCTTGGTAAGAGATGAACGAACCGTTCTCGAAGAAGTAGAATGGTTTGAACCAGTTAGTCGAGATTTGGTAGCCGTTCCAGTCTTTTTCGTTTGAATCGTATGTACCGTATAGGTTTAAGCCAATCTTGCCTAACCAAGGAACCATTACGTCAGAGCCAAGACCAACTTTTTGAGTGTTAACGCCAGAGTTACCACCCCATTCCATAAGCGTAGAAACATAAAGCTCTTGAACTGGACCGAAAGATAGATCTTTACCAGTTAGGCCATCTAGAGACATACGTGGTGCAAATTTCATGAAGATTTTTTCTTGACCATCTTTATCACTGCCTGGATCAGACGTTAGGTTGAATACATCAACGTAACCGTATAGATCGAAGATTCCAGAGCGACCACCAAACTCCATCTCTAGGTAATCATGAGTTGATTCGCCTGGAAGTTCGTCAATAGCACCCATAAGGTTGAACTGCATCCATTTGTAGTCGTTTTTATGGATGTCGCCGTCAGAATAATCAGCTGCCATTACTGGAGCAGATGTTGCTGCAATTAGGCCAAGAGCTAAAAGTGATTTACGCATAATGGAACTCTCTATGTTTAAAATAAGTAACCCGCTAATCCGTGCGTGTTTGTATGTCCGAATGCCGAGCATAATAGCGATTTTGTTCTCAAATAAAAGTGAGACAGAGTGAAAACTATAATTATTATGGTGAGGTTGATCACACTAACGATCTAAATGATGGAACTTTAAGATGGCAATGCATCTTGATGCACCTCTATTTCTATTGATTTTGTGAAACTCGATTATTTTGTGGATAAATAGGTGAAATACTGTGCTAAGCAAACGATTCTACTAATTAGAGTGACATGCATATCAAAATCAACAGTATTCCTTTCTAAGCGTTTTCTCTTTTAAAATGACTCATTCAAACCTCCTTTCAATCTTGTCTTTGATCTATTTTTGACCAACTGCGTAATGATGTTGGAATCAATTGATGAACAACTCATGTGATGACTGACTAGGAATTTCAACCTAGCTACTTTTTGAATCACGGAGAATTAAAGACAGTTCACTGCACTAGATTTTGAGACAATTTTTAAAGATTAGTTATTGGACTAATCATTTGTGTGACGAACTGGTCTAACTTTTTTGGAGAGAAGACCGATGAAATATTCACCAGTACTCGCGGTAGCGATGTCAGCCCTGTTCATTGTGGGGTGTGATGATGACGATGAACCAACAACTCAACTACAAGCTGTACATGCATCGCCAGATGCCCCGTTGGCTAACGTTATAGTAAATAGTCAGGCTCGTTGGAGCGATGTTGATTATGCTCAAGCATCCGGATATGCCTCAGTAGATCAAGGCCAAACCACTCTGCAAGTCGATGTCCAACTCCCAGGTGACGCAGTAGCGACTGTGATTCCGCCAAGCCAATTCGATTTGAGCGGTGATCTAGATTACACCGTAATGGTGGTCGGCGATGCTGATGGTTCTAATAACCCGGTTGAGGCTTTAGTTGTTACAAGGCCTGCTGAGGGAACGGCAACAAGTTCAAGTTTAGATGTGCAAGTTGTTCACGCGGCAACAGGGGTTGGAGATGTGAACTTATATGTAACGGCACCGAATGATCTATTGGGCGCTCCGCTTGGTACTCTCGGTTATAAGGACTTTACTGACGTACTCAATATCCCAGCAGGGCAATACCGAGTGAGATTAGAAACCGTGAGCGGTAGTGCTATTGCTTTTGACTCTGGAGAAATCACTCTTTCTGGCGGTAGCGAGCTAACGATTGCGGCGGTGCCAAGAGCTGATTCAAACAGTGCATCTCCGGTGAAGTTGATGGTGATGGATGGTCAGGGTTCATCTTTAATCTACGATATGGCAGAAAAGGCAGAAGTGAGAGTGGGGCATTTGGTTGATGGTGCACCTGATGTCGATGTGTTCGTTAACTCTACTAAGTTTGCTCCTCTTGATGCTCTGATGTTTAAAGAGATTCGCGGCTTCCTAGACTTGGCTGCAGGTAGCTACGATATTGATATTTACGAAACTGCAACGACGACTCCAACATTTATCGATGTTGATGGTTTAGCTGTATTTGCTGGGATGGATTACAGCATTTATGCAGTGGGTACGTTAAGTCCACTCAATTTGGAACCACTCGTTGTTCCTGAAAACCGTCGCCCGGTTGCGACCAGTGCGGTGTTAAACATTACCCATGCGGCGGCAAACCCAGTTGCGGCATCGGTTGATATCTACTTGACTGAGAACGTGGGAATATCTGGTAGCACTCCGGCATTAAGTGATGTGAAGTTCAAAGATTACGCGAATGGTATTTATGTGGCAGCGGGATCTTACTACGTGACAATTACTGTAGCAGGAGACCCAACTACTGTTGCCATTGACTCTGCGCCTGCAACTTTGGCTGACGGTGTTGTTTATCAAGTCGTCGCGATTGATGACTCGACGGGAACTGGTTTTAACTTAATCGTAAGTGATACAACAGATTAGCGTTTAATTCTCTGCTCGCAGAAAGTAAAAGAGGGTAGCCCAGTGCTACCCTCTTCTCTTTTGTTTTCTTTTACTCTTATTCGTGGTTTTTTTTGGCTTTTTCTAATAAATCAGTGAAAAAGTGGCGTAACGAGTAGAGCATGATCAAGCTTGGAATTACCATTAATGATGTCAGTATAAAGAAGGTTGACCAATCATTGAGGAAGTCGACCAACTCGCCACTGAAGGAGGCCAACGTCGTTCGACCGAAATTCCCCAAGGATGCGAGCAAGGCATATTGTGTTGCCGAGAAAGCTTGCCCGGTCAGTAGCGTTAAGAAGGAAACGAATGCCACTGTCGAAAAGGCGGTTGTGAAGTTATCGACAATAATCGTTGCTAAGAATAAGTTTTCATTGGGTCCTACTTGAGCAATCCATGCAAACATTAGGTTGCTGGCTGCCATTGCTACGCCGCCAATCATTAGCCCACGTACAATTCCAAATTTCACATTGAAGACACTGCCTAGCAAGGTGAAGAATATTGTTGCACCCCAACCAATTAACTTGGAGTAGTGGCCGATTTGTTCATTGCTAAAGCCGATCTCTTTATAGAAGGGAATCGACATTCTGCCTAAGAAGGCTTCACCTATCTTAAACAGGAATACGAACAACAGAAGTGTAATAGCAACTTGAACACCGTTTCGCTTAAAGAAATCGTAGAAAGGTTCCAACACTGTAACGCTTAGCCAGGCCACAACTTTAGAGCCCACAACTTTATTATGGCGCTGTTGTGCTTCTTTTTGTAATGCTTCACGTTGTGTTGTTGGTTCTCCGACAAACAGGGTGAATAGCATCAGAATGATAACGACACCGGCCATACCGTAATAAACACCATTCCAACCTATGGTATCGGCATTGATAAATGCGAGATAACCAGGAAGAGAGTAGCCTGTCCACCATCCCATCACTGCCATTGCGGATGCTTGCGGTAATTTGGTAGATTCAGATTTAGGAAATGAATCAATACGGAAGGCATCAATGGCTATATCTTGGGTTGCCGACGCAATCGCAATTCCGAGAGCCAGCATTGAGGTGAACATCAAGTCATTGGCAGGGTTAACCCCGGCAATGAACAGCGTGCAGATCAATACAAAGCTTTGGCATAGAAATATCCAACTGCGTCGTTGGCCCAATATCGCATGTAGAATCGGCAGTTTGACTCGGTCTACCAGTGGTGCCCAAAGAAAGTTAATGGCATAGACGGCAAATACACTACCGAAATAACCGATAGCAGCACGAGTTAATCCTGCATCTTTTAGCCAGCCTGACATGTTAGAGCCGATAAGAACCCAAGGAAAGCCACTCGAACAACCCAACATAAACACCCAAAGTAGGCGTTTATCTAGGTAGCTACGGAAAGTCTGCATCCAAGAAAGAGAGGGAGTGCCAGATGACATGGGGCGTCCTTGTATAGAAAAACGCCCTTAAGAGGTTAAGGGCGCTGTATGAGATTACTTAAGAAGTGTTACTTTGTTGATGATGATAGGGTCGGCTGGGATATCTGACATGCGGCCCATTCGCTTAGTCGGAATGGTTGCCATCTTTTGTACGACATCAAACCCTTCAGTTACCGTGCCAAAAACAGCGTAGCCCGGGTTACCACCTTTTGCATTCAAGAAGTCGTTATCCGAAAAGTTGATAAAGAACTGACGAGTCGCAGAGTCTGGCGCGTTAGTGCGAGCCATTGCGATCGTTGCTGTATCATTCTTTAGACCGTTACTGCCTTCATTTTTGATTGGGGCATAAGTCGCTTGTTGATTCATGTCTTGATCGAAGCCGCCACCTTGCGCCATAAAGCCAGGAATAACACGGTGGAAGATAGTGCCTTCGTAGCTGCCGTCTGCCACGTATTTTAGGAAGTTTTCAGTACTAACCGGAGCTTGCTCTTGGTTTAGCTCAATCGTGAAGTCACCTAATGTTGTTTCAACGTTCACTTTAGGGCCTGCCCAAACGCTCACGCTCACGCTCACCAGCATTAATGCAATAGAAGTTAGAATACGGCTCATTAGAAACGTTCCTTCATGTAGTTTTGTAGTTCAGGGTCGTTCGCAATTTCAGTAAGAACCAAGTTGATCACATCGTTAAGAACCATTGAGATGTCGTCGTTTGAAGCACTTAGCGCTCCAGTACGAGTTGCGGTACCGTTGAATGTTTTAACTAGCTTACCTTCAGGTGTCTCGGCCGTTACTTCAAGCGTTACTTTACCGTCCATTTTGTTTTCCATAATGGTGTGTTCTACGGTAACAAGTGCTTCTTGAATCTCTAAAACAATGGAGTTTTCACTGTTTACGCTTGCTCGAAAACCTTGAGACTCTAACTGTTGAGCTACTGCGTTCTCTAGCGAAATACGCATGTTTTGTTTAGCGTGAATTGGCTGAATGTTTGAACGGCCACTATCAACCAAGGCTACATATTGAGCGGCACGAACATCTTTACTGGTTAGTGTGTATGTTTTGCCTTGTACAAGGTTGCTTGAGCTTAGTGAAGCTTCTGGCATTACATTGATCTGTTCTTGCTGAGGGGCAGAACATGCTGTCAATGCCATAATAGAAGCAGCCAAAATCAGTTTTTTCATTCCTTTATCCTTTCTAAATTCACACCAGAAGCTCGGTATCTTAAATTCTTGTGAAGTCGTTTCTGCTTATTTATTAAAATTCGCAGGCTCTCTTGTTGCTTGTAATATCTCAAATTTTTGGTTTAGTTCAAGCGTTTCAACGTTAGCTTCACCAAATAGTCTTGCTAGTTTGACATCGTATCCGAGGTGTCGGTTGCCAATAACAATTAATTTGCCTCCGTTGCTAAGAACATGCTTTGCATCACAGAACATTTGCCATGCAATGTGGTCTGTAATCGCTTGTTGCTGGTGGAACGGAGGATTACACATAACTAAGTAAGTGCTGTTCTTCTTGAAGCCATCTAAACAGTTGTTGGCGATGAACTGGAAGTTGCCTTCTTCACCAAGGTTATCCTTGACGTTTTGGCGCGCCGATTCCACCGCCATAAAGCTTTCATCCACACAGGTGATACGAGCTTGTGGGTTCAATTGCCCAGCTTTTACACTCAATACACCGTTGCCACAGCCTAAGTCGATAATATGACGTAGCTCAGGATCTTGAGGGATGTGCTCTAGCATATAACGAGCGCCTTGATCGAGTGCTTCCCCTGAGTAAACATTTGGTAAATTTTTCAGGCGGATATCTTCACCGTCTACGTCCCATTCAACATAAGGTTCTACTGTTTGAATCGGTTGGCAGTTTGGAGAAGAGAACACAAGGCGATGCTTTTTCTTAGCCAGAGAGGTTTTGGTTTCACCCAGATATTTTTCAAACAGGTTAAGTGTTGAAGTGTGGATCTCTTTTACTTTATTCACACCAATCACTTGGCTGCCTTCAGGCAGTGCTTGGCGCAACTGGCTCAACTGCCATACTAGGTGGCGGTTAGTTTTTGGCAATTGCATGATCACAAGGTCGATACCGTGTGGAATATCATCCATAGTGTTTAAAAAGTTCACACGGTTGCTTTGATTACGTTGCAAGTTTTTTAGCGTTCCGCGATGAGATATAAAAGAGTCACTCATCATGGTCACGTCATGATCTTTGGAGAACCAAGCGGATAGGGCACCAAAACTGTCGTTCATGATCAGAATGTGTTTACCAGGTTCAAGATTCATCTCTTCAACATGGCTAATCAGGTATTCGTCGCCGGCATCCCAAGCTTGAAGGGTTTCATTTGAACGATTGGGGAAACGATTTAGGGTTAAAGTTCTATCGTGAAGGGTAAGTTCAGTTTTCATTGCTTGAGATACTTATGTAAGAAATAACAAAGATATTGTCTCAAATGCAGCCTGAACAAGATATAAAAAACTCGACTAAACCCCACGAGTCAGCGATGAAATACTCAGACAGTCGGTTAGTTAGGGTTTATACTGGAGCGACAGATAATGCCAATACGCTATTTAAGGAATCACAATGATCCAAGAAGTTATCGAAACAAAATTGCACAATGAGTTTTCACCAAGTCATTTAAACGTGGTGAATGAGAGCTATATGCACAATGTTCCGGCTGGTTCTGAGAGTCATTTTAAAGTGATTGTTGTCAGCGATGTGTTTGAAGGTTTACGTCTTATTGCTCGTCATAGAGCGGTAAATAAAGCACTATCAGAAGAGTTAGAGAATAATATTCACGCACTATCCATTCACACTTATACAAAAGATGAATGGATGAAGCAGCTAAATAACGTGCCAGATAGCCCGATGTGTATGGGTGGTGGTAAGTAAGATAATTAACCCACATAGAAGAGGCGGCTAGACCGCCTCTTTTGTCTCAAAATCTATCTGTTTTCTGTTGTTATATCACTCAAGCTGATGGTAAATTGACCTGGCAAAAATACCTACAATGAGTAATGTTTTTATTAACAGTGTTTCAACATAACACGTAAAATATTAGTTTGTGACAGAGTATTAATCTCTTGTTTAAAACACGTTCTAAAAGCCATTCTATCTGTGCGGCTCGTCAAATTTATACATATTTGAGAGTCCATATGCTTCAAATCTCACCAAATAAAGGCCGTATTCAAGTTATTGGTCATGGCATCAAGTTGTCAAAAAATGCTAGAATATGGCACCTGATAAATCTCACATAATTCTTGTGATGAGTTTATTAATGTATTGTTGCGATTTTGGTATCTCAAATTTACCAAAACCGGACACTGTAATGTCGTGTCTAAGGGCGATTTTAAAACGTCCCGAATTTACGCAATTAAAAGAATCTTTTTCCCGATAAAGTAGTGCAAGTGCGTATGATTACAATAAAGAAGGGTTTGGATCTTCCTATCGCAGGAACTCCATCCCAGGTGATTAATGATGGTAAGTCCATCACTAAAGTCGCCTTGCTTGGCGAAGAGTACGTTGGTATGCGTCCTACGATGCATGCTCGCGTTGGTGATGAAGTGAAGAAAGGCCAAGTTCTTTTTGCAGATAAAAAGAACCCAGGTGTTGTATTTACTTCTCCAGCAAGCGGTAAAGTTATTGAAGTGAACCGTGGTGCTAAGCGTGTTCTTCAATCAGTAGTGATTGAAGTAGCAGGCAATGAGCAAATCACGTTCAATAGCTATGAAGCTAACCAACTAGTAGGCCTTGACCGTGAAACGGTTAAAGCTCAGTTAGTTGAGTCTGGCGCATGGACCGCTTTGCGAACTCGTCCGTTCAGCAAGGTTCCAGCAGTTGATTCTGAAACTCAGGCTATTTTCGTTACTGCTATGGATACTAATCCGCTAGCAGCTGAGCCAGAATTAATCATTAACGAGCAGTCTGATGCTTTCGTTGCTGGTTTAGATCTTCTTTCAACTCTGACTAACGGTAAAGTGTACGTTTGTAAAAAAGGTACTAGCTTACCTCGTTCAGCTCAGTCTAACGTTGAAGAACATGTTTTTGATGGCCCACACCCTGCAGGTCTTGCAGGCACGCATATGCATTACCTGTATCCGGTAAATGCACAAAATGTAGCGTGGAGCATTAACTACCAAGACGTGATCGCATTCGGTAAGCTTTTCCTTACTGGTGAGATTTACTCTGAGCGCGTTGTTTCTCTGGCTGGTCCAGTAGTTAACAATCCTCGTCTAGTTCGTACTCAAATTGGTGCTAGCCTTGAAGAGTTGACGGACAGCGAGTTGATGCCAGGTGAAGTTCGCCTGATCTCAGGTTCAGTGCTATCTGGTGTTCACGCTTCAGGTCCACATGCTTACCTCGGCCGTTACCATCAACAAGTTTCGGTTCTTCGTGAAGGTCGTGATAAAGAGCTATTCGGCTGGGCTATGCCTGGTAAGAACAAGTTCTCTGTTACTCGTTCATTCCTTGGTCACGTGTTTAAAGGTCAGTTGTTCAATATGACAACGACAACGAACGGTAGTGATCGCTCTATGGTTCCAATTGGTAACTACGAGAAAGTAATGCCATTAGATATGGAGCCTACTTTGCTGCTTCGCGATCTATGCGCTGGCGACGTTGATAGTGCACAAGCACTTGGTGCGCTAGAGCTAGATGAAGAAGATTTAGCACTGTGTACCTTTGTATGTCCTGGTAAGTACGAGTACGGTCAGTTACTTCGTGAATGCCTAGATACAATTGTGAAGGAAGGGTAATTTTCATGGGCCTTAAAAAGTTTATTGAAGACATCGAGCATCATTTTGAACCAGGTGGTAAACACGAAACGTGGTTTGCGCTTTACGAAGCAGCAGCAACACTTTTCTACACACCAGGTACTGTTACAAAGAAAAGCTCGCATGTCCGTGATAGCGTTGATTTAAAACGTATCATGATCATGGTTTGGCTTGCGGTATTCCCAGCAATGTTCTGGGGTATGTACAACGCAGGTGGTCAGGCTATCGCAGCACTAAACCACATGTATTCAGGTGCAGAACTAGTTTCTATCATTGATGGTAACTGGCACTACTGGCTAACCGAAATGCTTGGAGCCTCCTTAGGGGCCGATGCAGGTTGGGGCAGTAAGATGCTCTTGGGTGCGACTTACTTCTTACCTATCTACGCAACGGTATTTATCGTTGGTGGTTTCTGGGAAGTACTGTTCTGTATGGTGCGTAAGCACGAAGTCAACGAAGGTTTCTTTGTTACTTCTATCTTATTTGCGCTTATCGTTCCGCCAACGCTTCCTCTATGGCAAGCAGCACTAGGTATTACCTTTGGTGTTGTTGTTGCGAAAGAGATCTTCGGTGGTACGGGTCGTAACTTCTTGAACCCTGCTCTTGCTGGTCGTGCGTTCCTGTTCTTTGCATACCCTGCACAGATTTCAGGTGACGTAGTTTGGACTGCTGCAGATGGCTTCTCTGGTGCAACTGCTCTTAGCCAATGGGCTCAAGGCGGCGGTAGTGCACTAATGAACGTAACATCAGGTGAAGCAATCACTTGGATGGACGCATTCATTGGTAACATTCCAGGTTCTATCGGTGAAGTTTCAACGCTTGCACTCATGATTGGTGCAGCAATGATTGTTTACATGGGCATTGCTTCATGGCGCATCATTGCGGGTGTAATGATCGGTATGGTTGCAGTATCAACACTATTTAACGTGATTGGTTCTGACACTAATGCAATGTTCAGCATGCCTTGGCATTGGCACCTAGTTCTAGGTGGTTTCGCATTCGGTATGTTCTTCATGGCGACTGACCCAGTATCAGCTTCATTTACCAATAAAGGTAAGTGGTGGTACGGCATCCTAATCGGCGCAATGTGTGTAATGATTCGTGTAGTTAACCCTGCATACCCAGAAGGCATGATGCTTGCGATTCTATTCGCAAACCTATTTGCTCCTCTGTTTGACCACGTTGTAATCGAGAAGAACATTAAGCGGAGACTAGCGCGCTATGGCAAGTAATAACGATAGCATTAAAAAGACGCTGTTTGTTGTTATCGCATTGAGCCTAGTGTGCTCAATCATCGTTTCAACAGCTGCAGTTGTTCTTAAACCTAAGCAACAAGCTAACGCAGTTCTGGATCAGCAAACTAAGATCCTTGAAGTTGCGGGCATTGAACTTGCGGGTAATATCCCAGCACTGTACGCAGAGAACATCGAACCTCGTCTAGTTGATTTCGCTACTGGCGATTTCGTTGACGGCGACGCTGCTGCATACGACCAACGTAAAGCGGCAAAAGATCCAGCTCAGTCAATCAAGCTTTCAGCTGAAGATGACATCGCTAAGATCATTCGTCGTGCTAACACGGGTACGGTATACCTGGTGAAAGATGGCGCTGAAACTTCTAAAGTTATCATCCCTGTTCACGGTAACGGTCTATGGTCAATGATGTACGCATTCGTTGCGGTAGAAACTGATGGCAACACAGTTTCTGGTATCACTTACTACGAGCAAGGTGAAACTCCTGGACTTGGTGGTGAAGTTGAGAACCCAACTTGGCGCGCTCAATTCGTTGGTAAGAAATTATTCGACGAAAACCACAAACCTGCTATTCAGGTTGTTAAAGGTGGCGCTCCTCAAGGTTCTGAGCACGGTGTAGATGGCCTTTCTGGTGCAACACTGACCAGCGTTGGTGTTCAACATACATTTGACTTCTGGTTAGGTGATATGGGCTTTGGTCCGTTCCTAGCAAAAGTTCGTGACGGAGGTCTGAACTAATGTCTAGTGCAAAAGAAATTAAAAAGAGCATCTTAGCGCCTGTGTTGGATAACAACCCAATCGCGCTACAGGTTCTTGGTGTGTGTTCTGCTCTTGCGGTAACCACTAAGCTAGAAACTGCATTTGTTATGACTATCGCGGTAATGTTCGTTACTGCTCTGTCTAACTTCTTCGTTTCTTTGATCCGTAACCACATTCCTAACAGTGTGCGTATCATCGTTCAGATGGCAATTATCGCATCATTAGTAATCGTGGTAGACCAAGTGCTTAAAGCATACTTATACGATATCTCTAAGCAGCTATCTGTATTCGTTGGCCTAATCATTACTAACTGTATTGTAATGGGTCGTGCTGAAGCATTCGCAATGAAGTCTGCGCCAATCCCATCTTTCATCGATGGTCTTGGTAACGGTCTTGGCTACGGTTTCGTTCTTATCACTGTTGGTTTCTTCCGTGAGCTTCTAGGCTCTGGCAAACTATTTGGTATGGAAGTACTACCTCTAGTGAGCAACGGTGGTTGGTATCAGCCAAACGGCTTGATGCTTCTAGCACCTTCTGCATTCTTCCTAATTGGTTTCTTGATTTGGGCAATTCGTGTGTTCAAACCAGAACAAGTAGAAGCGAAGGGGTAAGGTAGTCATGGAACATTATATTAGTCTGCTAGTTAAATCGATTTTCATCGAAAACATGGCGCTTTCTTTCTTCCTAGGTATGTGTACATTCCTAGCGGTTTCTAAGAAAGTTAAAACTTCTTTTGGTCTTGGTGTTGCGGTAGTTGTAGTACTTACAATCGCTGTTCCTGTAAACAACCTTGTTTACACACACATCCTAAAAGAAAATGCACTTGTTGCCGGTGTCGATTTAAGTTTCCTTAACTTCATCGCATTCATCGGTGTTATCGCTGCACTTGTACAAATCCTAGAGATGGTTCTAGACCGTTTCTTCCCACCTTTGTACAACGCACTAGGTATCTTCCTTCCATTGATCACAGTTAACTGTGCAATCTTTGGTGGTGTATCTTTCATGGTAACTCGTGACTACAACTTTGCTGAATCTGTTGTTTACGGCTTCGGTTCTGGTGTGGGTTGGATGTTAGCTATCGTTGCTCTTGCGGGTATCCGTGAGAAGATGAAGTACTCTGACGTACCTCCAGGTCTACGTGGCCTTGGTATCACGTTCATTACTGTTGGTCTGATGGCGTTAGGCTTTATGTCTTTCTCTGGTGTTCAACTGTAGGGTAAGCACCCAGTAATAAGGAATAACAAATGCAAAGCATTATTCTTGGCGTAGCGATGTTTACCATTATTGTATTGGCTCTAGTACTAGTGATTCTTTTCGCTAAGTCTAAGCTAGTACCATCAGGTGACATCACTATTGCTGTAAACGGCGACCCTGAAAAGGCGATCGTTACTCAACCTGGTAGCAAGCTACTTGGTGCCCTAGCTGGCGCTGGTATCTTCGTATCGTCTGCTTGTGGTGGCGGTGGCTCTTGTGGTCAGTGTCGTGTAAAAGTTAAGTCTGGTGGTGGCGACATCCTACCAACTGAACTTGATCACATCACCAAAGGCGAAGCTCGCGAAGGCGAACGTCTAGCATGTCAAGTTGCTATGAAAACTGACATGGAGATTGAGCTAGACGAAGACATCTTTGGTGTTAAGAAGTGGGAATGTACAGTTATCTCTAATGATAACGAAGCTACTTTCATCAAAGAGCTAGCACTTGCTATCCCTGAAGGTGAAGAAGTTCCATTCCGCGCGGGTGGTTATATTCAGATTGAAGCTGAACCACATCACGTGAAATACGCAGATTACGATATTCCTGACGAATACCGTGGTGACTGGGATAAGTTCAACTTGTTCCGTTACGAGTCTATCGTTAAAGAGCATTCGATTCGTGCTTACTCTATGGCTTCATACCCAGAAGAAAAAGGCATCATCAAGCTTAACGTGCGTATCGCAACTCCACCGCCAAACAACCCTGACGTAGCTCCTGGTGTGATGTCTTCATACATCTGGTCTCTTAAAGAAGGTGACAAATGTACTATTTCTGGTCCATTTGGTGAGTTCTTTGCTAAAGACACAGACAATGAAATGGTATTCATCGGTGGTGGTGCAGGTATGGCGCCAATGCGTTCACATATCTTCGACCAACTTAAGCGTCTTAACTCTACTCGTAAGATGTCTTACTGGTACGGTGCACGTTCTAAGCGTGAGATGTTCTACATTGAAGATTTCGATGGCCTAGCGGCTGCAAACGAGAACTTCGTGTGGCACTGTGCACTGTCTGATCCTCAACCAGAGGACAACTGGGACGGTTACACAGGTTTCATCCACAACGTATTGTACGAAAACTACCTGAAGGATCACGAAGCTCCTGAAGACTGTGAGTACTACATGTGTGGTCCACCAATGATGAACGCGGCTGTTATCGGCATGCTGAAAGATCTTGGTGTAGAAGATGAAAACATCCTACTAGATGACTTCGGTGGTTAATCCATTTAAGTGATTGATATTATGGCTGACTCTTACGAGTCAGCCATTTGTTTTTCTAAGACCACTCGTGACAACAAACTGGCTTATATAAGAAAGAGTAAGGCATTTAAAATACCTATTTTTTACTCTTATTTTTCCTTATATAAATCCTTAACCTTAAACAGGAGTAAGCAAGTGAGAATTTGGCTTGTTGCATTAACTTCTTTGATTTTTCTTGCGGGCTGTGATCAGGCAAGAGAGCAAGTGCATTTAAGTGGCCCGACAATGGGTACCAGTTACAATATCAAGTACATCAATGGTGATGAATTTCCTGAGTCTAACGAAGTTCATACCGAGATCGACCGTCTGCTTGAAGAAGTGAATGATCAAATGTCGACCTACCGTGAAGACTCAGAACTGAGCCGTTTTAACCAGCATAAAGGTGCCGATGCATTCGAAGTATCTGAACAAACAGCTACTGTTGTGAAAGAAGCGATTCGTTTGAACGGTCTTACTGAAGGTGCATTGGATGTTACGGTTGGACCATTAGTTAACCTTTGGGGTTTTGGTCCTGAAGCGCGTCCTGAAGTGGTTCCATCAGATGAAGAGCTTGCGGCTCGCAAGGCTAAGGTTGGTATTCATCACTTAAGCGTTGAAGGTAATAAGCTAAGCAAAGACTTGCCTAACTTGTATGTTGACCTTTCAACTATCGCAAAAGGTTGGGGCGTTGATGTTGTTGCTGATTACCTTGATTCCATTGGTATTCACAACTACATGGTAGAAGTCGGCGGTGAAATCCGTTTAAAAGGCCTTAACCGTGAAAGTGTGGGTTGGCGTATCGCCATAGAGAAGCCAACTGTCGACGAGCGCAACATTCAAGAGATCATCGAGCCTGGTGATATGGCGATCGCAACATCTGGTGACTACCGTAACTATTTTGAGCGCGATGGTGTTCGTTACTCACACATCATTAACCCTGAAACAGGCAAGCCGCTTCATCATAAAGTGGTTTCTGTAACCGTTTTAAACCCGTCTTCAATGACTGCAGATGGTTTATCTACAGGCCTTATGGTCTTAGGTGAAGAAAAAGGACTGGAAGTCGCGAACCAACATAACATCCCTGTGTTCATGGTGGTAAAAACAGCAGATGGCTTTAAAGAAATTGCTTCTGAAGCATTTAAGCCATACTTAGGTAAATAAGGTAAGCGAGATAATTATGAATACATTTCTGATTACATTTGGTGTTTTTCTTGCAGTAATCGCAGCGATGTCTATTGGCTATATTATCCAAAAGAAAGTTGTGAAGGGTAGCTGTGGTGGCTTAGGTGCTGTTGGTATTGATAAAGTATGTAACTGCCCTGAACCTTGTGATGCGCGCAAAAAGCGTGAAGCACGTGAAGCATACCGCGAAGAGAAACTGGCTGAGCGTCAGCAAAAAGAAGCTTCTTGGAATAAAGATCGTATTGCTTAATTGCGATTAGCAGCAATAACGATTAGCAGCGAAACCTGCTCCCAAAAAAACAAAGAGCCCAAGGTTAACGCCTTGGGCTCTTTTCATTTTAAAGGCTGACTCGGTTCGTGCTCTAGAAAAGCAGGAACTACTCATTAACGCGTTGAAGGGTATTGCGAGCGCATATCAACTGGTTTCGACCTTGCTTTTTCGCGGTATAAAGTAGCTCGTCTGCTGCTTTGATTTGCTCGTCTAAAGAGCCTTCTTGGTCGGTCACGCCAATGCTCATGCTCACTTTAATCACATGTGAATCATGCTGTACTTCATGATTTTCAATTGCGACTCGCATCGACTCCAAGGTCTCTATAAAATCTTCAAATGGTTCGCATGACTGAATGCAAAACTCTTCGCCACCGAAGCGAACTGCTAAATCATCTTTAAAGTGCTCTTTGATGATTTTACCAACCTCAATTAATACCGCGTCACCACCATCGTGGCCGTAGGTATCATTCACCTTTTTAAAAAAGTCGATATCCATCATAGCGATACTGCGATGTTCGCAGCCTTTGCATGTTTGATTGAAAAGGTAGCGACGGTTCCAAAGTCCGGTCAGAGCATCCTCGTTTGCATGACGAAACAGTTCATTAGTCGCTTCTTTCATGTCTAGCAATTGGTGAATACGGCAGAAAAATTCTTCTTGGTTAAATGGCTTATAAAGGAAGTCGTTGGCGCCAGCTTTAAGGAAGCGAGCGGTCATTGTGCGATCATCACTGCCAGATAGGCCGAGAATAGCGAGTTGATTACGATCGTGTTGGACTCGAATATCACGGGTCATCGAAATGCCATCTTTATTCGGCATGTCATGGTCGGTAACGACAAAAGTGATATCAGGATCGTTTTGGAGGAGCTCTAGTGCTTGCTCTCCATCTACCGCTTGAATCGTTTGAATATATTGATGCTCAAGAAGTTGGACAACATATCGACGAACCACAGCAGAATCATCAACTACTAAGGCTTTATGGTATCGGTTATTCGAGATTCGATTAACCAGAGGAAGTAAGTAACTGACTGACGACATGCTGTCTTTAAGGATGTAATCAAGCACACCTTTTGCGAGTACTTGCTCTCGAAGTGTGTTGTTGAACATACCCGTGAGCACAATGATTTTTTGTTGATAGCCGAGTACCAAATCAATGATCTCGCCATCTTGGCCATCGGGTAAGCAGTAATCGAGCACCGCACACAAGAAATCCGTCTCTTGCTCTAAGATAGCTTTGGCTTCTGCTACAGATTCAGCCAGTGAAACATCATAGCCATCGTTTTTAAATTGTTGGTACAGGTAGTTTCTGAATGCACGACTGTCCTCTACTACTAGTATTTTCTCACTCAAAAGCTATCCCTACTTATAGACTAAATACTCCTTAACAATACTATCAGAATATTAGGCGGCTATTGAAGAGAAACCTGTTGAGCTGGACTCCAGATCATTTTAAATTTGAGAATAATTGATTATACTGTTCATAGATACAGTTGTAAGGTTGGGTTATTCCTAGATGTGTAGTGCGGGCGAAGAGAAAGTTAGAAAAATAATCCATGTTGATATGGATTGCTTTTACGCAGCTGTAGAAATGCGAGATAACCCATCTTATAGAAATCGACCGCTCGCAGTGGGGGGACATGAAAAACAGCGCGGGGTTTTGAGTACATGTAATTATGAAGCTCGCAAGTTTGGTATTCGTTCTGCAATGCCAACAGGAAAAGCGCTGCAGCTTTGCCCCAACCTGTTGGTTGTCCCTGGGAGAATGTCGGTCTACGTCGAGATATCGAAAAAGATCCGCGAAATTTTTTCTCGATACACATCCATCATTGAACCTCTTTCTTTGGATGAAGCTTTCCTTGATGTCACCGATTCCAGGCAATGTCATGGTTCGGCCACACTGATTGCAGAGGCGATTCGTCACGATATCTGGAATGAACTCAACTTGACCGCTTCGGCTGGCATCGCTCCAATAAAGTTTCTAGCGAAAGTAGCGTCAGATATGAACAAACCTAACGGACAGTTTGTGATTCCTCCACAAGACGTACAAGCCGTGATTGATGAGCTCCCACTCGAAAAGATTCCCGGTGTTGGCAAGGTCAGTATCGAAAAACTGCATCAAGCAGGCTTCTTTACTTGTAAGGATATTAAGGAGTCTGATTATCGCGATCTATTGCTCAGGTTTGGCCGTCAAGGTGCATCACTATGGAAGCGCAGTCATGGAGTTGATGACCGAGAAGTTATCATCGAACGTGAACGAAAATCGGTAGGTGTGGAGCGCACTTTTACTCAAAACATTTCTACCTACGAGGAATGTTGGCAGGTGATCGAAGATAAGCTGTTTCCTGAGCTTGAAACTCGTCTCGAAAAAGCCAGCCCAAGTAAAGCGATCATCAAGCAGGGCATTAAGCTCAAGTTCGCCGATTTCCAGCAAACCACTATTGAACACATACACGCCTCTCTTGATCGCGAGCACTTCAAAGAACTGTTAAGTGAAATACTGAAAAGACAACAAGGGCGAGAAATACGCCTGCTTGGTTTGAGCGTGATGCTACAACCCAAAGATCAAATGCGTCAGTTGAGTTTCTTTTAGGGCATTGTTTATTGGGCACCCGTCATATGACTTTCGTGGTGCGATATATTTCCCAATATGTTTCGGCGCTCGTTACTCGAACGCCTTATTAAGCGTATTTTCTTTGGATTATTATCGAAGTTATTATTAGTCTCGGCCTCTGTTACCTATCTGACTAATATTGAAAAAGGCTAACACCTCTTTGAGTTCTGCCGTTTTTTCTGAAATAACGATATTGGCGTCTTGAGTATGTTGAGCACTGGTTATACTGTTTTTTACTGTTGTGTTAATACCTTCAATACGTTCGGTAATATCTTGCGTCACGATACTTTGCTCTTCTGAGGCAGAAGATACCATGGTGTTCATTTCAGATATTTCTATAACTTGTTGTCTGATATCGGAGAAGGCTTGTGAAAGTTCAAGCATCATTTCTTGCGAGCGTTGAACCAATACCGTATTTGAAGACATGTATTCGTCAGCTTTTCTGGACTGAGATTGAAGTTGAGTGATGATGTTTTTGATATCCACCGTAGATACTTGAGTTCTCTTTGCAAGCGATCTTACTTCATCAGCGACTACTGAAAATCCACGTCCATGTTCTCCAGCACGCGCTGCCTCTATTGCGGCATTTAAAGCAAGTAAGTTTGTTTGCTCTGATATTGAGTTGATAACTTCAACCACCGAGTTTATGTGTTCAGAATGCTCCCTTAGTTCATTTACGATAATGGCTGATTCTGCCATCGCTGAACTCACATCATGATTTATATTATCGGCTTCGCTGATTACGTTGGCACTGGTTTCTATAACCTGCATAGTCGCTTTTGCCATTCTGTCTGCGTGCGCAGCGTTGTCTGATACACTAGACGCAGCTGCCGATAACTCAGTTGCCGCAGTTGCTACCTGTTCTACATTATTAAACCCAGAGCTTGCATTGGTGTTTGTATCATCTATTAACTGTTCTATTTTCGTTTGTTGTACGGCTAAATCTGACATCTTAATATTCGACTGTTCGACAATATTAGAGATACTTTTTTGTAACCGTTGTAATGAGGTTTGTACCTGATCGAGTTCGTTATTACTTGAGTTGGACTCAATAGGAGTGAACTCACCGACGGACATTTTTTCAAGCGTTGATACCATAATCGGTAGGTTTCTAAGTTGTCTTTGAATAGCGACATAAACAGTTATCATCAGTAAAATACCAATACATGCGAACAACCCTATGATCCCTGTCATTAGGCTTTTATTCATAGTGTCTTCATGACTTTGGTTAGTCCATGCAAACAAGTCATAGCTATTTGTCAGTGGCTGCTTGGATATTGTGTAAGGTTCGTCAGATCCCTCAGCTTTATATAGATAGGGGGTGTTGGTCAGTGTTGTAAAGTTTGGGCGTAAATCGTAGATATTTTTATTCACCCAGCCTGTTTCTCTGGTTGAGGCGTCTGCCATCACAATCTCGCCATCTTTTGTTGTAATAGCAAATTCGACACCAAACTCCGGCATTAACTCAGACAGTGTTATATCAACACCAAATACTCCAACTAACTGTCCACTTCTCTTAATTGGTGCAGATACTGAAATAACTCGTTCACCTGTGTTACTAACATAGGGAGCTGATATATAGCTAGTATTGCCTTTTGCGGATATGGCGAGAAACCACTCTCTCTGCATTTCGATAACATTAAAATCCTTCACCCAGCCTTTGGATAGTGCACTAAATGGGGTGCCATTAATGTCTGCAAAATAAACATCGATAAAAGCAGGGTTTGCGGAATGAACTCTATCTAACACTCGGAGCATTCGAGATTCGTTAAAAGGGGCGTCGGTTCCGTAATATGGAAGTAGAAACGCGAATTGTTGAATCATAGACTTTGTATCTTCTAGGTTCGACTCAAACGTTTGAGAAACAACACTGACCACTTCGTCGTTATTAACTTGAATGTTTTCCCATTTCCAGTTGTTGAGATAGTGATTTGCAGATGTTAATGCGACCAAAAATAAAATGAGCATAACTATAAGAAAAGATAGGGATATCTTCTTGACCATTCTATGGTTCCTTTAATACAAGATAAGGGTTATCAATCAAAATTTGAAAGTTGGCCGATTGTTAACCAATCTGAAAGGGTGTCTAGTTTTTGAAGATTATTGATTGTTTTTAAGGTTTTTAATGGCAGGAATGATTAAATTGGTCGCAGCTCATAGAAGAGAAGAAAGCTTGATTCTAGGAGCTAAGGAATCTAAGCCATATGTAACCGACTAGACTTCATAGCCTAGCCAGTTTCTATATCAATACGTGAGATGCCTTATCTAGGAAGTTGTTTAACTCGCGCTAAGGTATCACTGAATGGTTGCTGCTCTAACTTTCCGTAACCGACCATTTTGCTGGCTTTAAGCCTGGTTGAAAGCGGGGTTGCGATTCCGCATAGAAAACGCGTAATGGCTTCGTCGGTGATCAATTGTTGGCTCTTAGATACAAATTCATGAATCCATGTCATTACGGTTTCGTCGTCAACGGGTTCAACATCGACGGTTGGTAATATTGCCACCTCACCACGGCATACCGAGCAATGACCACAGTTTGTTGGTGCCTTCTCATCGGCAAAGTAGCTCGCTAGGCGTGAGCTTAGACAAGTGTCTGCCTCAAAGAAGCTCAGCATTTGGTTAAGACGGTTTATTTCACTGTTCTCTTTTTCCTTAAACAATTCGGTTAGACGTTCCGATAACTGCATCATGTCTTCAGAGGTATTGTGGATCGCATACACATCTGTGATCTGCTTACTTTCCAACTCAATCCAACCTTGTTCATTGAAATAATCGATTGCTGCAATCACACGCTGACGATCAGTCTGGAAATGTGTCCACAGCGCATCGAAGTCGACTTGGCACCAGACCCTGGCTTGAGGCGAACACTGGAAAATAGCTTCGACAAAATGACGACGTTCGCCTTGGAATTGTTCGGTGATCTGCTGTTTCGGGCGAACGAACTTAAATTTGTAGTCAGCGAAGTAGCTGTACTTCGGCTCAATCACGCCTTCAATTTCGAGATACACCAGTAGCGTTTTTAGCGGCAACTGACGAATGTTGGATTCACGTGATAGCTGGTTAAGCATAATCTCCCATTGGTTTGAGCCAGCAGCGACAATGTTCTGGTTTTCGTAGATCTCTTTCAATACTGCTTGGATCGATATGTTGTCTGGCGTATCGCCAAATACGAAGTTCTCTAGTGTACTGAGGCCGTATTTGTTGGCGAGAAGAATACATTCTGAAGGCTGGCCATCTCGGCCTGCTCGACCGATCTCTTGCGAGTAGTTCTCTATCGATTTTGGTAAATCAAAGTGAATGACTCGGCGAATGTTAGATTTATCGACGCCCATACCAAACGCAATGGTGGCCACGATACAGTTCACGTCATCATTCATGAATTGATGTTGGATTACATCTCTGTTTTCTGGCTTAAGACCTGCATGATAAGCAACAGCATTAACGCCAGCGTTACGAAGTTGCTGAGCCACCATCTCTGCTGTTTGTTGAAGGGTGACATAAACAATAGTCGGAGCAAGAGAAGCTTGATTAACGACGTTGCACAAGGTTTCTAGTTTGCTGGTTTGTTCGCAAGGTTGAATAGACAGATCGAGGTTTTGACGATAGAAACCCGTAACAACAACACGTTCCTCATCGATATCAAACTTAGACTTCATATCTTGGATAACTGATGTGGTCGCGGTTGCTGTCAGCAGCAGTACCTGAGGAATATTGAGCTGTTTTTGGTATTGGGGAAGCTTTAGGTAGTCTGGTCTAAAGTTGTGTCCCCACTCTGAAATACAGTGCGCTTCATCGACCACCAGTAACGAGATCGGCACTTGGGAGATAAACTGGCGAAAGCGTTCGTTCTTCAAGCGTTCAACGGAGATCATGAGGATCTTGGTGTCTCCGTTACGTACCGACTGCATCACTTGTTGGGTGGTTTGTCTGTCTTGGCTTGATTCGATTGCAGCTGCGCTAATGCCTTTGCTGTGCAAGAAGCTGAGCTGGTCTTTCATTAAAGCTAACAGTGGCGATATCACTAAGGTTAAATGTGGCAATGCTAGCGCTGGCAATTGATAGCAAAGCGACTTACCTGAGCCTGTTGGGAATATGGCCGCCGTCGAATGACCAGATAGAACATTATCAATGACTTGCTTTTGCCCATTACGCAGTGAGTCGAATCCGAATACTTGTTTTAACTTCTGCTCAATCATTTATGTTCTACCTGAATTATTAAGTGTCGTATTGATGATAAAGCGAGCGTCCATTCATGATAGCGTCGCTTGATGAATCAAATGTCTTGCACCTGATTGTACCTAATTCTATTCTGTAGCTCCTATAGAAAAGCACCCCAATAGTATGAATAAGTCTGAGCTTCGCCAAATAATCTTAGAGCAACTCGAATCCCGACTACGTATCGCCCAATCTGCGACTCAGCGTGCGATTGATGCTGCGACCGATGAAGAGACTGTGCCTGAACATAAGTACGATACATTGGCATTAGAAGCTTCATATCTTGCTCATGGCCAAGCCGTAAGAGTGCAAGAGTGTGAAGACGACATTCAGTGTTATCGTAACTTAGTATTGCGCGACAGTGAGCGAATTACGGTGAGCAGCTACGTTGTGGTCATTGACGAGCATGATCAATATAAACACTTTTTTATGGGGCCGAGAGTCGGCGGACTTTCTGTCACGTGGAATGAGAATGAGATTGCCATCGTGACGGCAAATGCACCTTTTGGCCAAGCTCTAATGGGTAAAGAAGTCGGTGATGAAATTGAGTTTAAGGTCGCAGATAAACAGTTTTGCTATGAAGTAATATCTATCGACTAACTGAGTAACGTATATATAAAACGTTTCTCTGACAAAGAAGCATATACCAAGGGTATAGTAATCGGTCAGATTGATGAGAGGATGTTATGAAAAACAATGTATTTATGAAAAACAAAATATTTATTAAAAACAATGTATTAATCGCATCGTTAACAGCGGTAATCTCTTTTGTGAGCCTGCCAACTTTTGCTGCTCAGTGTCGAGTTGATTTGAAAAATGAATTGCGAATCGATGACCAAAAAGTCGAAATCCATCAAGTGAATGGTGATACTGCCGTTTTCGATGGCAACAACGACTTATATATCCATGGTGAGAAGGTTGAGCTTGATGCCGACCAACAAGCGGCGATTGAAAAATACCGCGAAAGCATGAGTGAGTACTTACCACGAGCGAAACAAATGGCTAACGATAGCCTAGCGTTAGCGAATGACGTGATTGATGATATTGCGGCTAGCCTAGATTCACCGGAATCATTTGATAATGTAAAAGAATCAATGAAAACCTACTTTGCTGAACTGGAAGCGCGTTACTACAAAGATGGCGAGTTAGTGTTACCAGCTGAAAGCTTTGATTCGATGGCCAATGGTTGGTCTGAAGATTTCGAGAAGGCGAAAGAAATCTTTAATCAAGAATTTATCTCCAGCGCTTTTAATGCGATGTCAGAAAAAATGAAACAAGATGGTGGTTTAAACCTTACCGAATTGGCTGATAGCATGGCTGAATTAAAGCTTAAAGTTGAAGAGCGAATGAAAGAACACTCTCAACAAGTGCAAGAGGAAGCGAACGAGTTCTGTGACTCACTTGATGAGATGGCAGAACAAGAGCAAGAGCTGCATGAAATCATTCCGAACTTAAAAGATTACCAAGTATTTACTATCTAGCCTGAGTTTCAGATTCTTTAGAAGAGCACCGATTGGTGCTCTTTTTTTATGGGTTAAATAAGCTAACAATTAACTTAGGAATGCCTCTCAGTAGACTGATCAATCGCTGTCTTGGTTTTATGTGGTCAGTTAGTCTGGGGAATTGTTAATAATTTGGTTTTAAATACTAAATGGATTGTAAAAATTAGAGAATTGTTCATTTATTGGTTGTACCCATCATTGCTTTTTATTACTGTACTTCTCAACTAGTTCACTGATTTTTAATGCGGGCGATATGGACCAACAATCTTCCTCTTCAAGAGAGCACTTTAGCTCTCGTTTGGGTTTTATTTTAGCAGCGGCGGGTGCAGCTGTTGGCTTAGGTAATATTTGGGGTTTCCCAACTCAAGTTGCCAGTAACGGCGGTGGCGCTTTTCTCTTAGTCTATTTGATCATGATCTTCGTGGTCGCTTTCCCAATGCTGGTGGTTGAGATGGCTATTGGTCGTCACGGCCAAGCAAATCCTGTCGATAGCATGCGTTCTTTGACTACGAACCCTTTGGGTAAGAAAGTCGGTGAGTTTGTCGGTTGGGTCGGATTGAGTGTGCCAAGCGCCGTGTTGGCATTTTATAGTATCGTTGGTGGTTGGTTGATCTGCTTCCTCATTGGTGCTGTCGCTGATCTGGTGGGGCTAGAGGCTGCTGCTGATTGGTTTAAAGGCTTCAGTGTTGAGCGAAATGTATTTGGTACCGTCGCATTTTATGTACTGACTATCTTGATTGTGCAGGGCGGTGTTAAGCAAGGCATCGAGAAATGGTCGACTCGTTTGATGCCTGCGCTATTTGTTTTATTTGGCTTATTGTTTGTTTACATCATGACGCAATCTGGCGCGATGGAAGGCCTAAAACACTACTTGGTTCCGGATTTTGAAAAAGTTTGGGATAGAAAATTGATTTTGGCAGCAATGGGACAAGGCTTTTTCTCGCTAACTATTGGTGGTTGCTCGATGTTGGTTTATGGCTCTTACTTGAGTAAGAAAGAGAACCTGCCCAAAATGGCAATGAACGTTACCTTAGTTGATACCGCTGTCGCTTTTATTGCGGGTTTAGTCGTGATGCCTGCAATGTTTGTTGCGATGCAGAAAGGGGTACAAATCTATGCGGAAGATGGTTCACTATTAAGTTCTGATACGCTTGTATTTACGGTTCTGCCTTTGATGTTTGATAGCTTAGGCGTGCTTGGTCAGATCTTCGCGATTGTTTTCTTCTTATTGCTAACGATTGCCGCACTGACTTCATCGATTTCGATGCTTGAAGGCCCTGTAGCACTAGTGAGCGAGCGTTTTAACACTAGACGAACGCCTACGAGCTGGGTAATTGGTGGTGTTATCGCGTTGTTTAGTGTGGTGATTGTTTACAACTTTGCCGCGATGTTTGGCATGGTTGCGATGATAGCGACTCAGTACCTTCAACCGGTCGCAGCACTGATGTTCTGCGTGTTTGGTGGTTGGGTGTGGAGCCGAGCTTCAAAAGTGAAAGAGCTTGAGCAAGGTTGCCCTGATTTCCAATTAGGTTGGTTTGGTAAGGTTTGGCCAATGTATGTGAAGTTTGTGTGCCCAATCCTAGTCGCAACGGTTATCTGGGCATCTTTCGGCTAACGCTGAACCCTATCGGGACTCTCTGAACCTAAACCCTCAGAAGAACTTGAAACGTTAAGCACAGAGCCACTCATAATGAAGTGGCTTTGTTGTTTTTATATAAAGCTATAGTGGCATGAAATATAAAGCTTAGCGGCACGAACAGGATAGAAAAAAGGCGCTGAACATAATAGTCAGCGCCTTCGCGTTTCTAGTTAAGCAATCGTGATTACTTAATTTCCATACCTTGAGCCTGTAAGTCTGCATGGTAAGAAGAACGTACAAACGGACCACAAGCTGCGTGAGTGAAGCCTAGCTCTAGAGCAATCTCTTTCAGCTCATCGAACTCAGAAGGCGGCACGTAGCGTTCTACTGGTAAATGGTGACGGCTTGGTGCTAGGTATTGGCCTAGTGTCAGCATCGTTACACCATGTTCACGAAGGTCTTTCAGTACTTGAACGATCTCTTCTTTCGTCTCACCAAGGCCCATCATCACCCCTGATTTTGTTGGGATAGTTGGGTGCTGTTCTTTGAATTTCTTCAATAGATCAAGAGACCATTTGTAGTTCGCACCTGGACGCGCTTTGCGGTATAGACGCGGCGCTGTCTCTAGGTTGTGGTTGAAAACATCTGGCGGGTTGTCTTTCATTAGATCAAGCGCAACGTCCATACGACCACGGAAGTCTGGTACCAGGGTTTCAATGCGAATGTTTGGGTTTTGTTCGCGAATTTCACGGTTACAATCAGCAAAGTGTTGAGCACCGCCGTCACGCAAGTCATCACGGTCAACTGAAGTGATTACTACGTACTTCAGTTTCATGTCTTTAATCGTCTTAGCCAGTTTCTTCGGCTCTTCTGCTTCAGGAGCAACAGGGCGACCATGGGCAACATCACAGAACGGGCAGCGACGAGTACAGATAGCGCCAAGAATCATAAACGTTGCCGTGCCGTGGTTAAAACACTCGGCTAGGTTAGGGCAAGACGCTTCTTCACAAACTGAGTGCAGGTTGTTCTTGCGCATTGCTGATTTGATTTCTTGAATACGATGGCTGTCTGAAGGAAGTTTAATCTTCATCCATGCAGGCTTACGTAGAACTTCTTTCTGTTCAGCAGGCATATTCTTTACGGGAATTAATGCCATTTTGTCAGCGTCACGATATTTAACGCCTTTTTCCATTTGGATTGGTTTGCTCATGATTTTATGCTTCTGCTGTAATGTTACTGGTGGCTTGAATGTCTACTTGGTCATAGCCGAGTAGCTCTACGAGCTCTTGTATTAACTGTTGCTCAACGTTTTCTAGTTCACTTGGCCCGCCTAGCTGGCTTACTTGTGCCATTTCCATACCTTGATAACCACATGGGTTAATACGTAGGAATGGAGACAGGTCCATATCGACGTTGAGTGCTAACCCGTGGAACGAGCAGCCACGTCGAATACGTAATCCGAGTGAACAGATTTTCTTGCCATCGACATAAACACCAGGAGCGTCAGGTCGGGCAGTTGAATTTATATTGTAAGCTTTCAGAGTGTTGATTACGAGGTTCTCGATATGAGTCACCAAATCACGTACTCCGAATTTTTTGCGGCGGATGTTAATCAAAAAGTAAGCGACTAACTGACCTGGGCCATGGTAAGTCACTTGGCCACCGCGATCGCTTTGAATTACAGGGATGTCACCAGCATTTAATACATGCTCGGCTTTGCCTGCTTGTCCTTGAGTGAAGACAGGGTTGTGTTCAACCAACCAAACTTGGTCTACGTCTTCTTCTGTGCGTTCGTCTGTGAACTTATGCATGGCTTTCCATACAGGTTCGTAATCCTGACGGCCTAATTTTTTTACGATTAGCTTATTTTGCAAAGCTGCACTCCCTCAAGGATTAATAAAGTGAACGCATTATAAACGCGAAACAGGTTTCTAACTACAGACGGACTGCAAGGTTTTTCAACTTTCTTTGTATTTATTGAAAATTAAGTTGAATGAATTTGACCTAGATAGGGTGCTTCAAACAAAAACAGCGGCAATAAGCCGCTGTTTTTCATGTGTAATCGGAGATTACAGAACCATACGAACGATTTCGATCTCGCCCAGTTCTTTATATAGCGTTTCTACTTGCTCAATTGAAGTCGCCGTAATATTTATAGAAACAGAGTGGTAGTTACCTTTCGCACTCGGTTTTAGCGTTGGGCTGTAGTCACCAGGAGCATGACGCTGGATCACTTCTAGCACTAGCTCAGTAAGTTCTGGCTTAGCATAGCCCATTACTTTGTAAGTGAATGAACAAGGGAACTCTAAGAGATCTTTTAGTTTTGCATCAGAATTGATGTTCATGAATAGCTCCAAAAGGCTAGACTCTCGCAAATTGGCGAAATGTCGATAAAAAGCGTGTTCGGTCAACAGACACGAGTAATAGGGCGGAATATTACGTGTAAATATCGCTGAACTCAAGATCAACAAAAGCCGCACATGGCGGCTTTTAGTTCGTCAATGAGTAAATAATGAACTTACTCATTGAGTTAGCTTTGCACTGAGCTTGTGTATTGCTTAGAGCAAAGCTTTGACTGGTTTAGAATAAACCCTTAAACAGCAATACTAGGTAGTCCCATAGACGACTAAATAAGCTGCCTTGGTCTACATCTTCTAGTGCAAGTAGTGGATATTCAGCAACGTCTTCACCATCAACTTGGTAGAATAGTTTACCGACAACATCGCCTTTGCTAATTGGTGCTTCCAGTTCCTTTTCAAGAACGAAGCTAGCCTTAAGGTTCTTCGCTTGGCCACGAGGTAGGGTAACGAAAGTATCTTCGTCGACACCTAGAGCAACCGTGTCCTTGCTACCCATCCAGATTTTTTCTTCAACGAATGTCTCACCAGCAGTATGTGGTGCCACTGTTTCGAAGAAACGGAAGCCGTAGCTAAGCAGCTTTTTGCTTTCTGTTTTACGAGCGTTAGCATTTTTAGTTCCCATCACAACAGCAACTAGGCGCATTTTGCCTTCGGTTGCTGAGCTTACTAGGCTATAACCTGCCTTGCTTGTATGGCCCGTTTTGATGCCATCAACGTTCATGCTCTTATCCCATAACAGACCGTTACGGTTGTACTGGGTGATGCCGTTGTAAGTGAATTTTTTCTCTGAGTAGATACGGTACTCATCAGGAACATCGCGAATCAGCGCCTGACCAAGTAGCGCCATATCATAAGGTGTTGAGTATAGATTCGGGTTGTCTAGACCGTGCACGTTAGCAAAGTGCGTGTCTTTCATGCCGATAGAGCTTGCCCATGCGTTCATTAGGTCAACGAATGCATCTTCAGAACCAGCAATATGCTCGGCCATTGCAACAGTAGCATCGTTGCCTGATTGAATGATGATGCCACGGTTCAGTTCTTCAACTTTAACCGTTGTGCCCACTTCAATGAACATTTTCGATGAATCTGGGAAGTTTTTAGCCCAAGCATTTTCACTGATTACAACATCGTCGTTTAGATTGATGTTGCCACGTTCTAGCTCTTGGCCGATCACGTAGCTCGTCATCATCTTGGTTAAACTTGCTGGAGAAAGTTGAGTGTTCATCTCTTTCTCTGCTAGTACTTTGCCTGAATGGTAATCCATCAGAACAAAACCTTTAGCGGCGATTTGCGGTGCATCAGGGACTACAATTGGAGCGGCGAATGACGATGTAGCTATCGTTGCAGAAAGAGCAACAGAAGTAGCAAAAATCGATTTAACAAGTTTATTAGATTTAATCATTTTGAATGCAATTATTTGGTGAACTATTCATATCTTAACAGAATCACTCTGTCACACCAGAGCGCTGATTACCAGAAGTAACTGTTAGATTAATTAGCGGGTTAGTGTGTGTTTTTTTATATAAGCTGACGGGTAACCCATCAGCTTAACTTGTTCTAATTTCTCTTGAGTCAGAGCATAGTCATGAAATGGCCCAAGCATCAGACGGTAGTTGTCGTCATTTGGCTGCAAGAACGTTGCTACAGCTAGCTTTTCGCCTAGATCTTTGGCTAACTTCTCGGTCCTGTCTTCATGTGGAGAAGTGGCTACCTGAATAATAAATTGCGGCAAAGCGGCCTTTTTATTCGCGTCGGTTGGCATCGCCACGGTGATGACTTCTATCTCAACATTTGCGGTGCCTGTTCTCAAGACATCGAGCTTGTAAGCTGCCGCATAACTAAGGTCAATGATTCGGCCTTCGTGGAATGGGCCTCGGTCATTGATACGAACAATCGTCGTTTTATTGTTATCGGTATTCGTCACTTTTACATAGCTCGGAATCGGCAATGTTTTGTGTGCTGCAGACATGGAATACATGTCGTAGATCTCGCCATTTGAGGTTAAGTGGCCATGAAATTTCTTACCGTACCAAGATGCTTTTCCTTTCTCGGTAAACCCTTCGGTTTTTTTTACGATCTGGTAGTCTTCACCACGCAGAGTGTAATTAGTGTTACCACCTAAGCTGTAAGGTTCATACTGAGGGTGAGCATCCTCGAGATGCTCTACTGAGATAGGTGCATCCGGTGCAATATCTGAATCAATATCGTAGCGGCCTGTTGGTTGCTTTGAAGAACAACCATTGATTAAAATCGCTAGCCCTAAGATAGAGACTATTTTTTTGATTGGCAGCTCATCAACCAAGGATGCTTTTTTTGGAAAAGTTGTAATAGACATCGATTAGGTCGCCTTTGAGAATGCTTTTCTGTGTGTATGGATCGACATTAAAATACCAAAACCAGCCATAAGGGTAACCATTGAAGTACCGCCATAGCTAACGAGAGGTAGAGGAACACCAACCACGGGTAGAATACCGCTTACCATGCCAATGTTTACAAAGATATAAACGAAGAAGCTCAGTACAATACTGCCGCCCATCATTCGACCAAATGCTGTTTGCGCTTGGCTCGCGAGCACTAAACCCCGTCCAATAATGAATAGGTAGATAGCAAGCAAGAACAAAATACCAATCATGCCCCATTCTTCGGCAATTACCGCAAAAATGAAGTCAGTGTGGCGCTCTGGAATGAATTCCAGTTGGGATTGAGTACCTTGTAGCCAGCCTTTTCCTGATACACCACCAGAACCTATCGCAATCTTACTTTGAATGATGTGGTAGCCCGCACCTAATGGATCTGATTCAGGATCAAAAAGGGTTCTTACTCGTACTTTTTGATATTCACGCATCAAAAAGAACCATAATATTGGGATAAAAGCCCCTAACGCTATGGCGGCACTAGCAATGATTTTCCAACTTATACCAGCCAGGAATATCACGAAGATACCGGATGCGGCGATAAGGATGGATGTACCCAAGTCGGGTTGCTTAGCGATTAAAATGGTAGGTACAAACACCATCACTAGCGAGATCGCTAATGTTTGAAAGGTTGGCGGCAGTGATCGTTTACCGATAAATCGAGCCAGCATCAAAGGTACCGCAAGCTTTAATAGTTCAGAGGGTTGGAATCGAACAAAACCGAAATTTAACCAACGTTGGGCACCCTTAGATGCCTCACCAAAGAACAATACGCCCAAGAGTAAGATGACACCACCTGCAAATAACAGCGGGGCCAAGGTTTCATAGGTACGAGGCGAAAGTTGCGCTAAGAAGATCATGACACCTAAAGACAGCACCATACGCATTGCTTGGCGATCCATCATCGCAAGGCTTTGTCCGCTGGCGCTGTACATGATCAATAAGGCAAAGCCCATCAACACCAGAATACCGAGCAGTAATGGTAGATCGATATGGAGCCTTTCAAACAAGGCTCTATTTCGTCCAGTAGAAGGATCAAGTTTCATTATTTTGTTGCCTTACTTTCATCTTCTTCAGCGAGAATAATATGGTCTAATATTTTTCTAACGACAGGGCCGCCATTTGATGAGCCACCACCTGCGTTTTCTAATACGATAGTCACAACCGCTTCTGGATCTTCAAAAGGAGCATAACCAGTAAAGAGTGCATGATCGCGTAAATGCTCTGCGATTTCGTCCGCGTTGTATTCTTCGTCTTCTTTGAGACCGAATACTTGCGCAGTTCCTGATTTACCAGCGGTTTGGTAAGACATCTTTTGGAATGAACGTCTTGCTGTACCTTTCTTTCCGTGGTTTACCAGTCTCATGCCTTCTTGCGCGATATCCCAGTATTTCTGCTTAACACCAGTGATTGGAGGATAAGTTTCGATCTCTGATACCGTTTGGTCATCGAATAGCTGACTATTATCGATCGTCGCTCGTAATAGGTGAGGCGCTGTTACTTCACCTTCGTTGACCAATACAGACGTGGCTTTTGCGATTTGCATCGGTGTTGCTGTCCAATAGCCTTGTCCGATACCAACAGGGATGGTGTCACCTTGATACCAAGGCACACGGTGTCTTGCCATTTTCCATTCACGAGTTGGCATGTTGGCTTTACTTTCTTCGTAAATATCAATGCCAGTGTAGTCACCAAAGCCGAATAGCATCATCCATTGAGATAAACGATCGATACCTAGATCAAAGGAGATTTGGTAGAAGAAGGTATCAACTGATTCTTCAATCGCTTTCTCTATATCAACAACACCGTGTCCCCAGCGTAACCAGTCGCGAAACGGTTTGGTTTTAGAGTTAGGTATTTTCCAATAGCCAGGATCATTACGCGTTGTATTCGGTGTAATCACACCTTCTTGCAGAGCAGCAACGGCAATAAACGGTTTGATCGTTGAAGCTGGTGGATAAATACCCAATGTGGCACGGTTAACCAAAGGTCGATCTTTGTTCTGTAGTAGGGCGTTATAACCTTTAGAGGAGATACCATGCACAAATGCATTAGGGTCGTAGCTTGGGCTAGACACCATCGCTAACACGCCATTGTCTTTCGGATCGAGAACGACGGCAGAGCCACGGCGTCCATCGAGCAGTTTGTGCACATATAGTTGAAGATTGATATCTAAGTTAAGTACGATATCTTTGCCCGGAACCGAAGGGACAAATTTTAGAGTGCGGATCACTCGTCCTCGGCTGTTCACTTCGACTTCTTGATAGCCAGCGGTACCGTGCAGCATGTCTTCGTAGTAGCGCTCAATACCAAGTTTACCGATGTCGCGAGTGGCTTGATAATTGGCGTCTTTCTCTTCTCGTACTAAGCGCTGCATATCACGGTCATTAATGCGCGATACATAGCCAATAACGTGAGTCAGTACATCACCATACGGATAAAAACGTTTTAATGTGCCTGTTACCTCAACCCCCGGAAATTTATGCTGGTTTACAGAGAATACCGCAACTTGCTCTTCGGTGAGCTGATTTAGAATAGGTACTGACTTGAAGCGTCGTGAATGGCGGCGATCACGATTAAAACGCTCGATACGTTCAGGTGGAATCTCGATTAACGTTTGTAGACGGACGAGCGTGTCATCCATATCTTTGATTTTTTCGGGCGTAATTTCTAGGTTGAAAACTGGGCGGTTTTCGGCAAGAAGTACACCGTTGCGATCGTAAATTAAACCACGGTTAGGCGCGATGGGAACGACCTTGATACGGTTGTCGTTAGAGCGGGTTTTATAGTCCTGATATTGGTTGACCTGAATGTTGTACAGGTTAACAACCAACATCGACATCATGACTATGATCCCCGCAAACGCAACAAAAGCACGACTAGTAAATAGTCGTGCTTCTGCTTTGTAATCACGGATTTGGCTACGTTTACGTAACATTAACGCTTATTCTCGATGATAAGGGTGGTTAGCAGTGATGCTCCAAGCTCTATACAAGCTTTCAGCCATGATAACGCGTACTAATGGGTGAGGGAGAGTAAGCGCCGATAGAGACCAGCTTTGGTCTGCAGCCGCTTTACACGCAGGTGCTAATCCTTCAGGCCCGCCAATAAGGATAGAAACGTCGCGTCCATCCAACTTCCAACTTTCCAATTGTTCTGCCAGTTGTGGGGTATCCCACTTTTTACCTGGGATATCAAGCGTGACAATGCGGTTGCCTTTTGGCACTGCTGCCAACATTGCTTCGCCTTCTTTTTGAAGAATACGTGCAATATCAGCATTTTTACCACGTTTTCCCGCAGTAATTTCAATGAGCTCTAATGGCATATCATGAGGGAAGCGGCGTTTATATTCTTTAAAGCCTTCTTCGACCCACTTTGGCATTTTTGTACCAACTGCGATTAACTGGATCTTCAACGCTTAGCCCCAAAGTTTTTCTAGTTGGTACAGCTCACGATGTTCTTCTTGCATAACATGAAGCATGCTTGTTCCCATATCTAGAACAACCCATTCACCTTCTTGCTGCCCGTCCATGCCTAGTGGTTGCATACCAGCTTTACGCACTTCATCGGCAACGTGTTGTGCGATAGAGGCAACATGGCGCTTAGAGGTGCCAGTACAAACAATCATGTAATCAGTAACACTTGATTTGCCTTCTACATCGATAGTAATAATCGATTCTGCTTTCATGTCGTCGGCTTTGTCTGCAAGAAAATCTTTTAGTTCTTCACGTAACACGGGGTGTTCCTTTAATCTGAATTTAGCTTTTTAGGATCTGTTGACCCTAGAATATACCACGCTTTTATGCGTGAAATGGGATTGAAGCTGAAGGGATACAAAACTCTACGCTTAACTGATGAATTAGTGGCCAAGGCGACTGTTCATATTGAGTTTTTGTCATCAATTCGGCTTGAGTCAGCAACGCAAACAACGAATGTAATTGAGAAATCGAAACTCTTGTTAGCGCAGCGTTATAAAGAGGCTTCTTCGATTGCCAGATACGGTGTTTTTCGAATACTTGGCCGATCGGCATCTGTTTCATTTGTTGCTGCATTTGTAATAGCAAGGCAAGTTCACGTTGTATGCTACGCAGCAAAATGACTGGCTCTACACCTTCAGCTTCTAGTTGTCTTAGAATTCGTTGTGCACGATTACCTTTTCCAGCCAGTAACGCGTCACTCCAATGGAAGGGAGTAAAGTGGTTGTGGCGGCTCAGTGATTCTTCTAAGCGTACTAGGGTAAGTTTTCCGTCCGGGTATTGGAGCGCTAGCTTTTCTAGGCTTTGAGTGAGAGCAAACAGGTTACCCTCGTGCCATTGCGCCAGCATTTGAATCGCTTCAGGGTCTGGAGATAAGCCGATTTGACGGCAGCGCGCTTGGACAAACTGAGGCAATCGGCTGACATCTGGCGTTAGGCAACTGATCCAGTGACCCTGATTCGAAAGAGCCTTAAACCACTTAGCGCTTTCTTGAGCTTTGGTTAGCTTAGTGCCTACCAAGATCAGCAGGATATCACTGTGGGTATGCTCTGAGATTGCGAGTAGCTCTTTTGCGATTGCGGCATTGACGCCTGACTCTGGCAGCTCAAGCTCGATGATTTGACGGCTAGAGAACAGGCTTAATGCTTGAGTGCTGTCATAGACTTGATTCCAGTCCAGACTGTTATCAATAGCAAAGCGGTGACGTTCATCAAAGCCTTGCTGTTTTGCAACCTTTTGAATCGCTTCTCGGCTCTCTTGTAACAGAAGAGGCTCGTTACCGAAAATGAGGTAAACATTACTTAGCTGTTTAGCAAGTTGCTCTGATAAGCGGTCAGCAAAAATACGCATCAAATAAACCTATTGTTCAGCTGATTCGACGGGCTCTGTCGTTTCCGTAGAACTTGGATCTATTTCGACGTTCTTGATGTTGTATTGTTTCTCAAGCTCTTTCACTTGAACGTGTTCAAGCTGGTCTAGGTTCATACTATCAGCTGCAATGTTCGCTTTTAGTCGAGCCATCTGACGAAGGATTTGACTTGTTGCAAGCTTACGCATTTCATCTTCGATCATGTCTCGCTCAACAGATTTTGCGAGTGCCGTTAGCGGGTTATCTAGATAGCTGCGAGTTACGCTTGTTGAGAATGTTTTTGAACCAATCTCAGGGATGGTTACTCGGTAAGATGCATTGAACGTCAGCTCTTTTTCTGCCGCTCGAGTGTTTTGGTAAAGAGACAGAGTTCGCTCACCAACACTCTCACTAATAATGTGCAGGTTAGGTGTGTTCTCAGCGGGCGATACGATTTCTACATCATTCATACGTAGCTGACCTTTCATCATACGTGTAAACGTACTGTATTGGTCGTAACTGGTCACAGAGATCTTGTTGAGTTCTTCTGGTACAGAATAGTCACCACGCAGGTGGAAACCACAGGCACTCAGTAGGCTAACGGTTAAAACAACAACAGTAACTTTCAATGAAGATAGTGAAATCAGGCGCATTATTTGATGGCTCTCATGAAGGTAGAATACTTATTTAAAGGCTTTAGAGCTTTCGAATCGTAGGGCTCTGGGTCTAAAGCACTTAAATAAGTAGACAGGGCAATGTTGCACCCTGTCTAAAGACTGCTTTTGATGAATTAAGTTCGTTAATTCTTTAGCAATTGTACTGTGCTAACGAAATTAGTTAGCTACGATGTTTAGAAGCTTACCAGGTACGAAGATAACTTTACGGATAGTTAAGCCATCTAAGAACTTCTTAGCGTTCTCATCGTTTAAACCAAGTTCACGAACTTGCTCTTCTGTCGCGTCAGCTGCAACCGTTAGTTTCGCACGTAGCTTACCGTTGATCATGACAACGATAGTCTTCTCGTCTTCAACTAGCGCTTTCTCGTCAAACGTTGGCCATGTTGCTGAGTCTACGTTTGATTCACCAAGAGCAATCCACATTTCGTAAGAGATGTGTGGAGTCATTGGGTAAAGCATACGAACCACTGCTTTTAGCGCTTCATCAAGGATTGCACGGTCTTGTACAGATTCTTGTGGTGCTTTCGCTAGTTTGTTCATCAGTTCCATGATGGCTGCGATGGCTGTGTTGAACGTTTGGCGACGGCCGATATCGTCCGTTACTTTCGCGATAGTCTTGTGGATATCTCGACGAAGTGCTTTCTGGTCACCAGATAGCGCAGAAGCGTCAACAGCTTCAGCTGCACCCTTAGCAGAGTGAGCGTGAACCAGTTTCCAAACACGCTTAAGGAAGCGGTTTGCACCTTCAACGCCAGACTCTTGCCACTCAAGCGTCATGTCTGCAGGCGATGCAAACATCATGAATAGACGTACTGTATCAGCGCCGTACTTGTCTACCATCTCTTGTGGGTCGATACCGTTGTTCTTCGACTTAGACATTTTGATCATGCCTGAGTGTTCAACGTCGCGGCCTTGGTTGTCGACAGCTTTTTCAATGCGACCTTTTGCGTCACGGTCGATAGTCACGTCAGTTGGAGCAATCCACTCTTTCGTGCCTTTCTCGTTCGTGTGATAGAACGCGTCAGCCAGAACCATGCCTTGACATAGAAGCTGCTTGAATGGTTCATCAGATGTTACGTAACCCGCATCGCGAAGAAGCTTGTGGAAGAAACGAGAGTAAAGTAGGTGCATACAAGCGTGCTCGATACCACCAACGTATTGGTCAACTGGCAACCAGTAGTTTGCTTTCTCTGGATCTAGAATGTCATCAGCTTGTGGTGAACAGTAACGTGCGTAGTACCATGAAGACTCCATGAACGTATCGAACGTGTCAGTCTCACGTAGAGCTGGTTCGCCGTTGAATGTTGTTTCAGCCCAAGACTTATCTGCCTTGATTGGGCTAGTTACGCCATCCATTACCACGTCTTCTGGAAGAATGACTGGCAGTTGGTCTGCTGGTACTGGGTGAACTTCACCGTCTTCAGTGGTTACCATTGGGATTGGAGCACCCCAGTAACGTTGACGAGAAACGCCCCAGTCACGTAGACGGAAGTTTACAGTCTTCTTACCTTTGCCTTCAGCTTCCAGTTTCGCAGCAATCGCATCGAATGCTTCTTGGAACGCAAGACCATCGAATTCGCCAGAATCGAACAGTACACCTTTCTCAGTGTAAGCCGCTTCAGACACATCTAGCTCAGAACTGTCTTCAGGTTTGATTACTGGGATGATATCGATGCCGTACTTAGTTGCGAATTCGTAGTCACGTTGATCGTGAGCAGGAACCGCCATTACAGCACCTGTGCCGTAATCCATAAGAACGAAGTTAGCTACGTAAACAGGAACAACGCGACCGTTAAGAGGGTGGATAGCTGTTAGGCCAGTATCCATACCTTTCTTTTCCATCGTTGCAAGTTCAGCTTCAGCCACTTTGGTGTTACGACATTCTTCAACGAATGCTGCAAGCTCAGGGTTGTTCTGTGATGCTTTCTCTGCAAGAGGGTGACCTGCAGCGATACCAACGTAAGAAACACCCATTAGTGTGTCTGGACGTGTTGTGTACACTTCTAGCGGCGCTTCTTCACCGTTAACAGCGAAAGATAGTTCAACACCTTCAGAGCGACCGATCCAGTTGCGCTGCATGGTCTTAACCATTTCTGGCCAACCTTCAAGGTTGTCTAGATCGTCTAGCAGCTCTTGAGCGTACTCAGTGATCTTAATGAACCACTGTGGGATCTTCTTTTGTTCTACCGGAGTATCACAACGCCAGCAGCAACCGTCTTCTACTTGCTCGTTCGCTAGTACAGTTTGGTCGTTTGGACACCAGTTAACAGAAGAGGTCTTCTTGTAAACTAGGCCTTGTTCGTAAAGCTTAGTGAAGAACTCTTGTTCCCAACGGTAGTACTCAGGCGTACACGTTGCGAATTCACGTTTCCAGTCGTAACCAAAGCCTAGAAGTTTAAGCTGGTTTTTCATGTATTCGATGTTTTCGTAAGTCCACGGAGCAGGCGCTGTGTTGTTTTTTACAGCTGCGTTTTCTGCAGGTAAGCCGAATGCATCCCAACCGATTGGCTGCATTACGTTTTTGCCTTGTAGACGTTGGAAACGAGATACCACATCACCGATGGTGTAGTTACGCACGTGACCCATATGCAGTCGACCACTTGGGTACGGGAACATAGAAAGACAGTAGAATTTTTCTTTATTTGGGTCTTCACTTACAACGAAAGTCTCGCTGTCATCCCAGTGTTGTTGAACCTTTTGTTCAATCTCTTGCGGGTTATATTGTTCTTGCATCGATGGTATCCGGTTATCTTGGAATTTGTGAGTTCGGTTAGAACAGAATCTTACAGATCGTCATAGAATACCTAAAGGAGCTTAGTACAACAATAGTTATACCCTTCATACTTGCAGTTGCAGCACGGTTGATTGCGTAAATTCAACCAAATTACTTAGGACAGCTATACTTAAGGGTATGAATTGCATTTGTTTGTTAGGAACTGGTCGCTTAACTACGGCCCCGTTCACTAAGATAAAGCTTGGTCATCTTAAGGAGGTCGTTATGCCGAAGAAAAAAGCACTCTATGAAGAAGTCGTCGAAGAGGTGATAGAAACGCTGAAGCATAGTCCTGAAGAGCTTAACAACAAAATCGAAACGTCAGGTAAGTATGCGAAAGCAGCCAATGACATGACCAAAGATGAGCTCTCATTGATCTCGGCCTATGTGAAGTCGGACTTAAAAGAGTTTTCCGAAAGTTATGAAGAGAGTAAAGGTGGTCCATTTTATTTGATGATCACAGACTCTATTTGGCAAGGGTTGCTAGATATCACTGATCGCACTAAGGTGGAATGGGTTGAATTGTTCCAAGACTTAGAACATCAAGGGTTGTATCAAGCGGATGAGGTTATCGGGCTCGGGACGCTTGTCTGTGATGAGTGTGGACATCAAACCGAATACAACCACCCGACCAATATCATTCCATGTATCAAGTGTGGGGCGACAGGGTTTAGCCGTAAAGCACTTAAGCCGTAAACACTATAGCCATAGCACCATCAACTTTACACCGCAGCAATAAAAAAGGGTTGGCCCAATCAGCCAACCCTAAAATCACTTTCTTCGAATTTCTAATCTAGCTCTTTGGCTTTCTAATTACCCAGCCAATCACCAAGCTGAGCATCGCCCAGATATACAGTGGCCAAGTACCAACTGCGTGAAAAGGCGTTTGCCCATCAGTTGAAATGAGATCAGCTTTTAATACGGCCGTTTCAAACTGAGGTATTTGCTTGATGATGTTGCCTTTGTAATCGGTTACTGCCGTCACACCATTGTTGGTCGAGCGAATAACGGGCTTACCAAGCTCCAGAGCACGCATCTGTGCGATTTCCATATGTTGCAGTGGGCCAATCGAACGACCAAACCACGCATCGTTAGAGAGCGTTAAAATAAAGTCCGTCTCATCAGTCACGCTTTGTCTAACTTGATCATTAAAGACGATCTCATAACACAACGCAGGCGCTAAGTGACGGCCATTTGCCACGATGTTTGGTTGAACAAAATCGCCACGGCTAAATGATGACATCGGCAAGTTGAAGAACGGTGCCAATGGGCGCAAGATATCTTCAAACGGCACAAACTCACCAAATGGCAATAGGTGATGTTTATGGTAGCGTTCGTCTGGATCGTAGCTGTATTCACCGTATGGATTGACACCTAGAGAAAGAACGCTGTTGTAGTACTTCTTATCTTCAGACTGATTGAGTACGCCAGTGATGATTGAGCTGTTGTTCATCTTCGCTGCGCTATCTAAGTTACGTAAGAAAGATGGAATCTCAACTTCGAATGCTGGAATAGCGGCTTCAGGCCAAATGATGATATCGGCATCCCAGTTTTCTCTACTTAGATCTGTGTACTTCATCATCGTAGGCCAGCGGTGGCTTGGTAGCCATTTACTGTCTTGATCTACATTGCCTTGAATCAATACCACTGAGGTTGTTTTTTCAGGGTTCGGTGTCACCCAATCGATATTTCGAATGCCAAAACCTGCACTGAATACGATCGCAGGGATGATGCCAACACTCCATGCTTTGTTGATAACCATATAAGCGAGTGCAGATGCAGAGACAATGACTGCCAGAGTAATTAACTCGACACCGCCAATCGGTGCAAACGAGCCTAGTGGAGAATCGATTTGGCTGTAGCCAAGCCAAAGCCAAGGAAAGCCCGTCATTACCCAACCACGCAGCCAATCACTGATTAACCACAATGCAGGAGCCGCGAGGAAAAAGCGACTTAGGTTATTAGCAGGGAAGTACTTGTTTAAGCTCCAGGTAAATAGGCCTGAATAAACCGCTAGGTAGCCAATGAGCAATGCCATCAAAAACAGGTTGGCTGCCAGTGGCATGCCGCCAAAATGATCGATGCTGACGTATACCCAGCTGATACCTGTTGCGAATTGGCCTAAACCCCATCCGTAGCCAATCCAAAGCGCACTTTTAGGAGAACGGTTGTGGATCAGTAACAGCAACAAAGTTGGGCTGATAATAGCAAGAGGCCATATTGAATACGGAGCGAATGAAAGGGTTGTTATAGCGCCAACAAAAACGGCCGCAAGCGGCCGTAATAGGCGATGAATAAAGGTCTTAGTCATCTAATTTCTGTCATCTCTTTAGAGAGAAGTTGTTATTCTTCGATAGTCGGAAGAGGCTGCTCGTCAGGGATGGTTACCTGTAGCTGAATCACACGACGGTTATCTGCGGATGTTATTTTGAAATGGTAGTTTCCGATTTCTACAATTTCGCCACGAACAGGCAGATGACCGAGTGCTGTCATTACCATACCACCCACAGTATCAACTTCATCATCACTAAAGGAAGTGTTAAACGTATCGTTGAACTCTTCAATGGTGGTTAAAGCTTTAACCGAATAGGTATGCTTACTCAGCTTACGAATATCTAGCTCTTCTTCATCGTCGAACTCGTCTTCAATTTCACCAACGATTTCTTCGAGGATATCTTCAATGGTTACTAGGCCAGAAACACCGCCAAACTCATCGACAACGATAGACATGTGGTAACGCTCTTCTTGGAACTCCTTGAGCAGGCGATCAACTCGCTTACTTTCAGGAACAACCACGACAGGGCGAATCACTTGTTCGATATCAAATGGGGCACTTTCTGAACCCAAATACTTAAGTAGGTCCTTCGCTAATAGAATGCCTTCAACATGGTCTTTATCTTCACTGATCACTGGGTAGCGAGAGTGTTGAGCATCAGTAATAAGCGCAATCAATGTATCTAAATCATCGGTGCGTTCAACTGTAACCATTTGAGAGCGAGGCAGCATGATATCGCGTACTCGCATCTCTGAAATTTCCATAACACCCTCGAGCATGTCGCGCGTGTCGTGGTCAATTAGGTCATTAATTTCTGAGTCGCGGATTACATCTACGAGCTCTTGGCGATCTTTTACTTCACCTTGAAATAGTTGGCCTAGGCGTTCAAAGAAGGACTTTCTACTCGGACCTTCAGATTTTTTACTTCCCTCAGAAGTGGGGGGGTTACCTTCGTTCATGATTTCTCAAAAAATAACGCTATCAGAAGTGTGATAGCACACGTTACAACTCAGATTCCTGCGAAAATCACAGGTTCGATGAGTTATTGTTTCTCTGCAACCTACTTTACTAGAATCAATTTACTTTTCTAGAATATACGGGTCTTCAAACCCCATAGTTTGCATGATTTCTGTCTCGAGTGACTCCATCTCTTCAGCTTCATCATCTTCGATATGATCATAACCTAGCAGATGCAGACTGCCATGTACAACCATATGAGCCCAGTGTGCTAGCAGAGGCTTATTTTGCTCTTCTGCTTCTTTTTCGACAACTTGGCGGCAGATAATGAGGTCACCCAGTAGATCTAATTCCATTCCTGGTGGTACTTCAAATGGGAAAGACAGCACGTTAGTTGGCTTATCTTTTCCACGGTAGTCATGATTGAGCTGGTGGCTCTCTTCTGTATCAACAATACGAACGGTGAGCTCGGCATTCTCTTGAAACTGAGGAATTGTTTTGTCCAACCAAAGCTGAATATCTTGCTCAGTTGGAAGCCCTTGCTCATTTTCGACCGCTATTTGCAGGTCTAGTTCAATAGACATCTATTTATCACCTTGTTCTGTAATTACAGAGCTATTTTGTGTTGCTAATTGTGTCGTAACGGCTTGCTGAGCTTCAAGAAGTTTGGCTTCACGCTCTTCACGTTTGCGCTTTTCAAACTCTTTGCGTTCTTTCTGGTCTTTTGCTTCCCACTTCTCGTACGCATTCACGATACGAGCAACGACAGGGTGGCGAACGACGTCTTCAGACATGAAGAAGTTAAAGCTAATGTCATCCACTTCGTTGAGTACTTCAGTTGCATGACGCAGACCTGACTTAGCTCCACGAGGTAAATCGATTTGCGTAATATCACCTGTGATCACGGCGCGTGAGTTAAAACCGATACGGGTTAAGAACATCTTCATCTGTTCTACCGTGGTGTTTTGGCTCTCATCAAGAATGATAAACGCATCATTTAATGTACGACCACGCATGTAAGCCAGTGGTGCAACTTCAATCACGTTGCGCTCAATCAGTTTCTCAACACGCTCGAAGCCAAGCATCTCAAATAGTGCATCGTAAAGTGGACGCAAATATGGGTCTACTTTTTGGCTTAAATCACCCGGTAGGAAACCAAGCTTCTCACCGGCTTCAACAGCAGGGCGAGTCAGTAGGATTCGGCGAACCTCTTGGCGTTCAAGTGCATCAACCGCAGCCGCAACAGCTAAGTACGTTTTACCAGTACCAGCAGGTCCAATACCAAAGGTGATGTCATGAGTGACCATGTTCATTAGGTATTGAGCTTGATTTGGTGTGCGTGGTTTGATGACGCCTTTTTTAGTCTTAATGGTCACTTCTTTGCCGTAGTCGATTTCAGACTCGACCTGTTGCTCCAAAATACCAGACTCAGTGACCGCCAGATGCACTTGCTCTGGTTCGATATCGATTATGTTGCCTTTAACTGGAGCCGTTTCAACATAGAGGTGTTTGATGATGTCTAAAGCTGCGGCAGTTGTGTGAGGCTTACCGACAATGGTGAAAAAGTTGCTACGGTAATTAATCTCTACACCCAGACGACGCTCAAGGTGCTTGATGTTGTCGTCGAATGGTCCGCATAAACTTGCCAAGCGCTTGTTGTCTGCTGGCTCTAGATTTATCTCTAAGGTAACGATTTTATTGCTCAAATTAGCCTCTCATTTTGTGCCACTCACTCTTAAATAAAAAAAAGAGCAAGAAGCCCGATTTAGACCGGGCTTCTGGATGGTGATATCCCTATTTCTAAGATGGTCACTTAGTTAGGTAATTTCAAGCTTTGTGTTTGCGCTTTGTGCTCAAACAGTTGTATTGGCTATGGCGTAAATGTTGCTACACCTAGCTCGTCTTCACGTTTTGTTTTTTCCATCATTTCTGCTGGAGTCATTACAACGCGTAGACCCATGTCTTTTTCTGTGCGAACTAGCTCACCACGTAGTGAGTTGGTGTAAACCTCAGTGATCTTCACATCTACGAACTGTCCGATAAGATCAGCAGAACCTTCAAAGTTCACAACACGGCTGTTTTCAGTACGGCCACGCAGTTCCATTAGATTCTTTCTTGATGGACCTTCAACAAGGATACGCTGCTCTGTACCTAGCATTAGGCGAGAGAAACGCATAGCTTGTGTGTTTACTGTCTGTTGCAGCTCCCACAGGCGATCTTTCTTCTCTTGTGCTGGTACATCACATGGGTAATCTGCGGCAGGTGTACCTGGACGAGGAGAGAAAACAAAGCTGAAGCTCATATCGAAATCAACTTCTTTAATTAGCTTCATTGTATCTTGGAAGTCTTGCTTAGATTCACCAGGGAAACCAACAATAAAGTCTGAGCTGATTTGAATATCAGGACGAGCTTTACGCAGTTTGCGGATAATAGACTTGTACTCGATTGCCGTATGCGGGCGTTTCATCATCGTAAGAATACGGTCACTACCACTTTGTACTGGCAAGTGTAAGAAGCTCACTAGCTCTGGCGTATCTTTGTAAACTTCAATGATGTCATCACCAAATTCAAGCGGGTGGCTTGTAGTGAAACGAATACGGTCGATACCATCGATAGACGCAACTAGGCGAAGTAGTTCTGCAAATGTGCAGATGTCGCCTTCGTAAGTAGGGCCACGGAATGCGTTTACGTTTTGGCCTAGTAGGTTTACTTCGCGTACGCCTTGCTCTGCCAGTTGTGCAACTTCGTAGAGTACATCATCCATTGGACGGCTAACTTCTTCACCACGAGTATATGGCACAACACAGTAAGTACAGTACTTAGAGCAACCTTCCATGATAGAAACGTAGGCTGTTGCGCCGTCTGCTTTAGGTTCCGGCAAGTTATCGAACTTTTCGATCTCAGGGAATGAGATATCCATTACTGGCTTTTCGTTAGACAGTGATGACTTAATCATCTCTGGCAGACGGTGTAATGTTTGTGGGCCAAAGATAACGTCTACGTACGGTGCTCGTTGACGAATGTGATCACCTTCCTGAGTTGCTACACAGCCACCCACACCGATCACCACACCTTCTTTTTTATCTTTAAGCGTTTTCCAACGACCAAGCTGGTGGAATACTTTTTCTTGCGCTTTTTCGCGGATAGAACAAGTATTCAATAGTAGTACATCTGCTTCCTCAGGTACTTCAGTTAGCTCATAGCCATTTGCAGCGTTAAGCAGGTCGGCCATTTTTGATGAATCGTATTCATTCATCTGACAGCCCCAAGTTTTAATTAGCAGTTTCTTACTCATTATATGTTCGCTCGATCGTTAGTTTAATTTAAGGGAGCAAATCGCCCATTATTCATCCGCCAGCATTGTTTGTCATAATTAGGTATTCAATTTTATGACTGGCTCTAGCGGCAAGCGGCGTATTGTACTGGTTTCAAAACCGACTGACTAGTAGTCTGAACAAATCTCTTATGTAGTGGTTTTTATTATTGTTAACGCCATATACCATAAGGGATAACCCTTTTTTCGAATAAGGTTTTTGGTTACAAGTTAGTTATGAAAAAGTACAATCAAAAACAGTCAAAGAATCAAACTGATAAGTACAAAATATGAACAGTTACGATATTGTGGTAGTCGGTGGCGGCATGGTTGGCGCAGCAACAGCGGTCGGCTTTGCAAAGCAAGGGCTGAGTGTTGCGGTGATCGAAGGTTTTGCCCCACAAGCTTTTGATGGGTCACAAGCGATGGATACTCGTGTGTCTGCGATTTCTCAAGCATCGGTCGATTTACTTGAAGATCTTGGTGCGTGGCAAAATATCGCAGCGATGCGTGTGTGTTCTTACAAGCGTTTAGAAACGTGGGAGCATCCAGAGTGTCGTACTCGATTTGATGCTGCATCACTGGATCTGCCCCGTCTAGGCTATATCGTTGAGAATAGGCTCATTCAACTAGGATTATGGTCTCAATTTGATGCCTACGACAATCTCGAACTGTTATGCCCAGAAAAGCTGGATGAGATTGAGTTTGGTGAAACCAATATCGTTAAGCTTCAATCAGGAGCTGAGTTATCAGCGAAGTGGGTGGTTGGTGCTGATGGCGCGAATTCAGCCGTTCGTCAGCAAGCTGGGATTGGTATTACCGCTTGGGATTACCGACAGCACTGCATGCTTATCAATGTCGAAACCGAGCAGCCTCAACAAGATATTACTTGGCAGCAATTCCTACCAAGTGGTCCTCGTTCATTTTTGCCATTATGTTCTCTAACCTCTGACGGTCAAGAAGTCGGGCAGGGATCGTTGGTCTGGTATGACTCCCCATCTCGCATTAAGCAATTATCATCGATGACCCCTGAAAAGTTGCGAAATGAAGTACTTGCTAACTTTCCTAAAGAGCTAGGTGATATCAAGGTATTGAATTCTGGATCTTTTCCTCTGACACGACGTCATGCTCAATCATACTCGAAGAATAATTGCATTTTAGTCGGTGATTCAGCGCATACGATTAACCCTTTAGCAGGGCAGGGTGTCAACTTGGGCTTTAAAGATGTTTCAGTACTATTGGATGTCACCAATGAAAAAGGCGAATTGAATCAATCTGTAGCAAGACGCTATGAAGTGATGAGAAGAAGTGACAACTTAATGATGCAGAGTGGAATGGACTTCTTCTATAAAACCTTCAGTAATGACATTGGCCCTCTAAAGTTTGTACGCAATGCTGCACTAAAATTAGCGGAAAGTTCAGGGCCGATTAAAGCTCAAGTATTGAAGTACGCCTTGGGCCTTTAAAACGGCTAGATCAGGTTATTTATATAGAGAAGGAGAGCCGATGCTCTCCTTTTTTGTTTTTGCTGTAATGCTTATTGTTGCTGAGCGACACAAACTGGTGCATCAAGGTCTAACGAGTACCCTGTATAAACCAAAGACCCATCCTCATTATCTCGCTTGAATGAGGTGATGCTGTTGGAGTGCTGGTTGGCGGCGATAAGCCATTTCCCATCGTCAGTTATATGGAAGTCTCTTGGGAATTTACCTTCAGTGTCGTAGCTATCAATGAAAGTCAGTTTTTGAGCCTCAGAGTCGACACTGAAGCTGCTGATTCTTGATTGGTGTCGACATGACACATAAAGGAATTGCTCATCAGGGGATAGCTTAATCGCAGCTGCGGCTTCTCCCTTCTCCATATTAGGTAAGGCATCAACCTCATCCACTATATTCCAAATACCTAAAGACTTTTCCAAAATCAATATCGTTTCAGAAAGCTCACAGATTACATAGGCTTTGTCTTCAGCTTTGTTGAAGATTAGATGACGAGTTCCATTTCCTGCGGGCGCTTTAATAGACTGCATTGGCTCATCAAGGAACTCTTCTTGCTCTTCGTCAAAGCAATAGAAGTTGATTCGATCGGTGCCGAGATCGACAGTCACAAACTGTGGTGAGTTTTGTAAGAATAAACATTGATGGGCGTGTGGGCTAGTTTGTCTGTCTTTGTTCGGCCCTGAGCCAACCATCTTGATTGTTTTGAGTCGTTTATCGATGTTGCCATTGATACTTAAGCTAAAGATATCAAATGTACCTGACGAGTATTGGGAAGTGATAGCAAATTTATTGTGTGGATCTATCGCAACGTGGCAGGGGTGACCTCCCGAGATTAGGCCTGTATTGGACGCGATTTGTGAATCAACATTAGGTATATGAATGAGTTTCGGCAGTTTCTTTTGCTCAACTTCAGATGCTGTATAGATTCCAGACTTTGTCGCGGTGATAAAAGAGGGGTTATGACATTCGGCAATAAGCTCTAGAGGTAATAGTTTTCCTGTTTCTAGATCTAACTGAGTTTGATAGACACCTTGGCTTTTACTTGGCGTATCAGTGTAGCAACCGATCGTTAATGGGAGGGTTTTCATAGGTAGTCATACTCAATTAGAAAGTGGAGCAGACATTGTCTTATAAAATTGTATTAAAAGTGAGGTTATAGAAGAGAATACTTGGTGACTTGGCTAGCAGAATTGCATATTCCAGATAAAACAAAACCCAGCTAAAAAGCTGGGTTCTATTCAATGATGGTGCGGTCGGAGAGACTTGAACTCTCACACCTCTCGGCGCCAGAACCTAAATCTGGTGCGTCTACCAATTCCGCCACGACCGCAGCAAATCTTTATAGTTATATCGACATTGGTGATTCGATGTAACGTTGTGCTCTTGGTTTGCTATTTAGCTTAAAAACAAGCTAAGTAAAAACAAAGAGTTTAAATAGTGGCTGGGCTACCTGGATTCGAACCAGGGAATGCTGGCATCAAAAGCCAGTGCCTTACCGCTTGGCGATAGCCCAACAGTGATGTCATTTAAGACATCTAAATAATGGTGCGGTCGGAGAGACTTGAACTCTCACACCTCTCGGCGCCAGAACCTAAATCTGGTGCGTCTACCAATTCCGCCACGACCGCAGCAAAGCTTTTACTCTAGCGAAGAGTATAGTTAAGAAGACTTATGGTTTGTCTAAGTAACGTTGTAATGGCTGGGCTACCTGGATTCGAACCAGGGAATGCTGGCATCAAAAGCCAGTGCCTTACCGCTTGGCGATAGCCCAACAGTGATGTCATTTAAGACATCTAAATAATGGTGCGGTCGGAGAGACTTGAACTCTCACACCTCTCGGCGCCAGAACCTAAATCTGGTGCGTCTACCAATTCCGCCACGACCGCAGCAAATCTTTATAGTTATATCGACATTGGTGATTCAATATAACGTTGTTTGTACTTTTTCTTTCATAAAGAAAGAATGGTGGCTACTGCGGGATTCGAACCTGCGACCCCATCATTATGAGTGATGTGCTCTAACCAACTGAGCTAAGTAGCCAATAATGAATTTTATGTATTCACTATTTTATCTCTAATTAAAGAGAAATAATGGTGCGGTCGGAGAGACTTGAACTCTCACACCTCTCGGCGCCAGAACCTAAATCTGGTGCGTCTACCAATTCCGCCACGACCGCAGCAAAGCTTTCCTCTCAACTAAGCAAAGAGCTTAGTGAAGAGTATATAGTTAAGAAGACTTATGGTTTGTCTAAGTAACGTTGTAATGGCTGGGCTACCTGGATTCGAACCAGGGAATGCTGGCATCAAAAGCCAGTGCCTTACCGCTTGGCGATAGCCCAACAGGATATCAATTAAGATATCTAAATAATGGTGCGGTCGGAGAGACTTGAACTCTCACACCTCTCGGCGCCAGAACCTAAATCTGGTGCGTCTACCAATTCCGCCACGACCGCAGCAAATCTTTATAGTTATATCGACATTGGTGATTCGATGTAACGTTGTGCTCTTGGTTTGCTATTTAGCTTAAAAACAAGCTAAGTAAAAACAAAGAGTTTAAATAGTGGCTGGGCTACCTGGATTCGAACCAGGGAATGCTGGCATCAAAAGCCAGTGCCTTACCGCTTGGCGATAGCCCAACAGGATATCAATTAAGATATCTAAATAATGGTGCGGTCGGAGAGACTTGAACTCTCACACCTCTCGGCGCCAGAACCTAAATCTGGTGCGTCTACCAATTCCGCCACGACCGCAGCAAATCTTTATAGTTATATCGACATTGGTAATTCAATATAACGTTGTTTGTACTTTTTCTTTCATAAAGAAAGAATGGTGGCTACTGCGGGATTCGAACCTGCGACCCCATCATTATGAGTGATGTGCTCTAACCAACTGAGCTAAGTAGCCAATAATGAATTTTATGTATTCACTATTTTATCTCTAATTAAAGAGAAATAATGGTGCGGTCGGAGAGACTTGAACTCTCACACCTCTCGGCGCCAGAACCTAAATCTGGTGCGTCTACCAATTCCGCCACGACCGCAGCAAAGCTTTCCTCTCAACTAAGCAAAGAGCTTAGTGAAGAGTATATAGTTAAGAAGACTTATGGTTTGTCTAAGTAACGTTGTAATGGCTGGGCTACCTGGATTCGAACCAGGGAATGCTGGCATCAAAAGCCAGTGCCTTACCGCTTGGCGATAGCCCAACAGGATATCAATTAAGATATCTAAATAATGGTGCGGTCGGAGAGACTTGAACTCTCACACCTCTCGGCGCCAGAACCTAAATCTGGTGCGTCTACCAATTCCGCCACGACCGCAGCAAATCTTTATAGTTATATCGACATTGGTGATTCAATATAACGTTGTTTGTTTTCTTCTTTCATAAAGAAAGAATGGTGGCTACTGCGGGATTCGAACCTGCGACCCCATCATTATGAGTGATGTGCTCTAACCAACTGAGCTAAGTAGCCATCTGAGAGCGAAGTAATATAATATAATCTCGCTTCCAATGCCATTATCTTTTTAAAGATAATTACACTTTAAATTGTGGCTGGGCTACCTGGATTCGAACCAGGGAATGCTGGCATCAAAAGCCAGTGCCTTACCGCTTGGCGATAGCCCAACAATGATATCAATTAAGATATCTCAATATGGTGCGGTCGGAGAGACTTGAACTCTCACACCTCTCGGCGCCAGAACCTAAATCTGGTGCGTCTACCAATTCCGCCACGACCGCTTTACTTTCCTAAAAACTCTTTGTTGTTAAGAGACAGATGTTTAATAACAAACAGAGTGCTTAGGAAATGGTGGCTACTGCGGGATTCGAACCTGCGACCCCATCATTATGAGTGATGTGCTCTAACCAACTGAGCTAAGTAGCCATTTCCAAATTGTTGCTCATTTCGAAACGTTGCCGCTTCGTTGTGAACGGGGCGCATTATGCGGAGTTGAGCGAAACCCGTCAACTTTTTTTTTGAATAAATCGCGAATAAACATCTGTTCGGTTTCTTTTTAGGCAAAGAGGTGTATTTGTCGACAAAAAACAGGTCTAAATGGCGATATATATAGGAAGTTAAGTTTTGGATGTGGGGCTATTTCTAAAGGGGGAAAACAAAAAGGCCAGTGAATTCACTGGCCTTTTTTCTAGATGTTTAATCAGAATTATACGTTGAAGCGGAAGTGAACTACGTCACCATCTTTAACGATGTATTCTTTGCCTTCAAGACGCCATTTACCTGCATCTTTTGCTCCGCTTTCACCGCCAAATTCGATGAAATGTTCGTAGCCAACTACTTCTGCACGGATGAAACCTTTCTCGAAGTCGGTGTGGATCTTACCAGCTGCTTGCGGTGCTGTTGCACCGATAGGAATAGTCCAAGCACGAACTTCTTTAACACCGGCAGTAAAGTAAGTTTGAAGAGTCAGTAGCTCGTAACCAGAGCGGATCACTCGGTTAAGGCCTGGTTCTTCAATACCCATGTCAGCTAGAAACTCTTCACGATCTTCATCGTCAAGCTCAGAAAGTTCAGATTCGATTGCAGCACACACAGCAACAACAACGTTGTTCTCTTTTTCTGCATATTCGCGAACGGCGTCTAGGTAAGGGTTGTTTTCAAAACCATCTTCAGCAACGTTTGCAATGTACATTGTTGGCTTAAGCGTTAGGAAGTTAAGGTAGTCGATTGCTGCTACTTCTTCTTTGCCAAGTTCAACAGTACGAGCCATACCACCTTCAGTCAGGATAGGTAGAAGCTTTTCAAGAACTGTAGTTTCAAATTTAGCGTCTTTATCTCCGCCTTTTGCTTTTTTAGCATTACGGAAGATTGCACGTTCACAGCTATCTAGATCGGCAAGAGCAAGCTCAAGGTTGATCACTTCGATATCTTCGATTGGAGATACTTTGCCTGAAACGTGAACGATGTTTTCGTTTTCAAAGCAGCGTACAACGTGACCGATAGCATCAGTTTCGCGGATGTTAGCTAGGAATTTGTTACCTAGACCTTCACCTTTAGATGCACCAGCAACTAGGCCTGCGATATCTACGAATTCCATTGTCGTTGGAAGGATCTTCTGTGGATTAACAATTTTTGCTAATGCATCTAAGCGTAGATCTGGAACCGGAACGATACCTGTGTTTGGTTCGATTGTACAAAATGGAAAGTTTGCTGCTTCGATGCCTGCTTTAGTCAGTGCGTTAAACAGAGTTGACTTACCAACGTTTGGTAGACCAACGATGCCACATTTAAAACCCATGATATAAACCTTATTCTGCTTTGAACGTATGTAAGCGATTTTGTGCTTTTGGTAGGCCATCTTTTAATAAGATGTCTAGGCTACGAACCGATTCGTCAACGACAGCCTCGATACACTCTTGCTCTTTCGCAGGAGCTTTGCCTAATACATAACCTGCAACTTTATCTTTGTGTCCTGGATGGCCAATGCCTAATCTAAGACGATAGAATTCTTTATTGTTACCCTGCTTGCTGATGATGTCTTTCAGACCATTATGTCCACCATGACCACCACCTTTTTTTAACTTTCCAATACCAGGAGGAAGATCTAACTCATCGTGAGCGACCATGATCTCTTCTGGTTTAATTTGGTAGAACTTTGCTAAGGCAGCAACAGCTTTGCCTGACAAGTTCATAAAAGTCGTTGGGATCAGCAAGCGAAGATCTTCACCATGAACCATGATACGACCCGTTAGGCCAAAGAACTTTGGTTCGTTCTTTAGTGTTACGTTATGTACACGCGCTAATTCTTCAACTACCCAAGCACCCGCATTGTGGCGAGTTTTGGCGTATTCTGGACCTGGATTAGCCAGTCCAACGAGAAGTTTTATTTGTTGGCTCAAGGTATGGATCTCTCTTGGGATTTCAAAAAGCGCCGTATGATATCACAGTTTATGAAAAAGGTGCGAGCTAGCTGATAGCAACACGATGATTCCTGACTGTGGTGAATTGCGGCTTAATATTGGTTAGACATAAAAAAAGCACTTCATTCAATGAAGTGCTTAATGTGTCTCTCTCACGAGTTTCTAAAACAAAGCTTTATAGAGCTTTGATTAGTTAAACATCGCTGAGATTGATTCTTCGTTGCTGATGCGGCGAATTGCTTCAGCAAGCATGCGAGAAAGGCTTAGCTCAGTAACTTTGCCTGTCGCAGCCATCTCTGGAGAAAGCTTGATTGAATCTGTAACAATAACTTGGTCTAGAACTGAGTTACGGATGTTTTCTGCAGCAGTACCAGAGAATACAGCGTGAGTAGCGTAAGCGAATACACGCTTAGCACCGCGCTCTTTAAGCGCTTCAGCTGCTTTACACAGTGTGCCACCAGTATCGATCATGTCATCAACGATAACACAGTCACGACCTTCAACATCACCGATCAGGTTCATTACTTCAGAAACGTTAGCACGTGGACGACGCTTATCAACGATAGCGATGTCAACATCACCTAGCGCTTTAGCGGTTGCACGAGCACGTACAACACCACCAAGGTCTGGAGAAACCACAACTGGGTTTTCTAGGCCACGGTTAGCCATGTCTTCTAGAAGAACTGGAGTACCGAAGATGTTATCAACAGGTACATCGAAGAAGCCTTGGATTTGCTCTGCGTGTAGGTCGATAGTAAGAACGCGGTCAACACCAACGTTAGAAAGGAAATCTGCAACAACTTTTGCAGTAATAGGCACACGAGCAGAACGTACACGACGATCTTGACGGGCATAACCGAAGTAAGGGATTACAGCAGTAATACGGCCAGCAGAAGCACGGCGCATTGCGTCAATCATTACCACCAATTCCATAAGGTTGTCATTGGTTGGTGCACAAGTTGATTGAATCAGGAATACATCGCTACCACGAACGTTTTCATTGATTTGAACAGCGACTTCGCCATCAGAAAAACGGTCTACAGTAGCATCGCCAAGAGAGATGTATAGACGATCAGCAATACGTTGGGCTAGTTCAGGTGTTGCGTTACCAGCAAATAGCTTCATATCAGGCACGGTGGAAACCTCGGGTTGCGTCCAGTTTTAAATAGATTGTGGGTGGGCTGATTGGTATTCAGCCAAAGTTTCTTTCAAAGGCGAAATGTTTCGTCCTCTCGCGACAAACGCGGAAACTGTGTCAGGCAGTTGCTCTAGCACCGATTCGGCTTCTTTTTTGCTGCTAAATTCAGCAAAAACGCATGAACCCGTACCAGTCAATCTCGACGGCGCGTATTGTAGCAGCCATGAAAGTTGCTTATCAACCTCTGGGTACAGCATTCGCACAATTTTTTCGCAATCGTTTACGTATTCTTGCTCTAGAAGCGTTGCTAGTGCTCGCTTCGGCGTATTTCGAGTTAATTCTGAATGTGTGAATATGTCTACAGTTGCTATGCTCACTTGAGGTTTAACAACGAGATACCATTTTTCATCCGGATTAGCGGGCTGTAGCTGTTCTCCAACCCCTTCTGCAAAGGCGGCGTGGCCTCGAACGAAGACAGGAACGTCTGCGCCAAGCTGCAAACCGATTTCGGCAAGTTGATCATCAGAGAGGTTGAGTTGCCATAAATAATTAAGCGCGACCAGCACGGTTGCTGCATTTGAAGAGCCTCCACCAATGCCACCTCCCATTGGCAACACTTTCTTGAGTTCAATATCCGCACCGAAAGACGTTGAGGTATATTGCTGCAGCGCAGTAGCGGCTTTCCAGATCAAGTTGTCTTCAAGTGCTACCCCAGGAATTTCTGGTGTGATTGTTATCGAGCTAGTTTCTGAGTTTGCACTAACCGTCAGTTCATCGCCAAACTCGACAAACTGAAATAAGGTCTGAAGTTCGTGATAACCATTATCGCGTCGGCCAGTGATATAGAGAAATAAATTCAGTTTAGCCGGAGAAGGCCAGTGGGTTGGCGTTGTTATCATTTTTTCAGTGTCCACTTCGAAACTACAATGTTGATTTTGTTCTCGTCTTGCTTGAATGACAATCGAGTAGGGAGTGGGATTGTCTCTACCTTAGTGTTGTCTTTACCAGATAATAGTGTACTCGGCATCTCTGTATTTCGATAGTTATCAAAATTCAGTGTCCATAGTTGGTTGCTAACTTGTTTGGTGAGAGATTCAAGCGTGTTGGTGGTGTTCAATTGGTAGTTATCGGCTTGGTCTGGAATGCCAAGGAACCATTGTGGTAGATGGTCAATGGGAATCTGTAATCCAGTAAGTTGTTCCACAAGAACGGAAGCACTTGCATGAGTAAAAACTTGGTCATCATAAGTGACTACCTTGGCACCCGATGGGTCAATGGTGAGGTTCAAGGCGGTTTGACCAAGGAAAGTGGTCAGTCTTAATTGACTCTGATTTGGGGAATGCTTCCAAATGAAATTTAGGCTTTGGCGTTGCTCTGGAGAAATGTAAGCGAGCTTGCCTGAGGCTTGATAGTTTTCTATCTGTAAAAGCCGATCTTGGTGACTTTGCCACTCGACGCTGGTCGGTTGTTCTGGGATAGAAGAGCAACCCACCATAATTATGGTCATAAAAATAAGAGACGTGATTTTACGAAGCTTGCTCATATTTGCTCACAACTTGTTCAAATTTATCTAAAAAACGTCTCAACTATAGCATTGAATTCACGAAGTCAGGAAAACAAATCCCGCTTGCTCTTTAAATAGAGCCATGCATCAAGTAAAATTCGCCCCTTGTTTCCATTCCCTGATCGAGAACTTCTGATACATGTCTTTGCTTGCCGTAGGTATCAATCACAATACAGCGTCGGTTGAATTGCGAGAAAAAGTCGCTTTTGGTCCAGATAAATTATCTGAGGCACTCAAGCAACTTAACGCAAATGCACACGTAAATGGAAGTGTCATACTTTCTACCTGTAATCGAACTGAAGTGTATTGTGACGTCAAAGGCGTGGCAAAAAACAAGCTCATCGATTGGTTGTCAGTTTTCCATCAAGTTAGCCCTGAAGAGCTAAAACCCAGCATTTATATCCATGAAGAGCAGGCTGCGATTAAACATTTAATGCGCGTAGCTTGTGGTTTGGACTCCTTGGTATTGGGTGAGCCGCAGATCTTAGGTCAGGTGAAGCAAGCTTATACGGACTCGCGAGAGAACAAATCTGTTGATGCTTCAATGGAAAAACTGTTCCAGAAATCATTTTCTGTCGCCAAGCGTGTTCGAACTGAAACTGAAATTGGCGGAAGCGCGGTATCTGTTGCTTACGCAGCCTGTACGTTAGCTAAACACATCTTTGAGTCGATTGCCGATTCAACCGTGTTATTGGTTGGTGCGGGTGAGACGATTGAATTGGTGGCTAAACACCTTTCTGCGAATGGCTGCACTAAGATGATAGTGGCTAACCGAACTCGTGAGCGTGCTTTAGGGCTAGCTGAAGAGTTTGGTGCTGAAGTGATCAGTCTGAATGAGATTCCTGACCATTTGCATAGAGCGGATATCGTGATCAGCTCAACTGCAAGCCCGCTGCCTATTATTGGTAAGGGCATGGTAGAGACCGCACTTAAGACAAGAAAACATCAACCTATGTTGTTGGTTGATATTGCAGTTCCTCGTGATGTGGAATCTCAGGTCGGCGATCTGAATGATGCTTACCTATATTCCGTTGACGATTTGCAGTCGATCGTTGATGGCAATATTGAACAACGAAAAGTAGAAGCGATTCAAGCTGAAGCAATAGTTAGTGAAGAAAGCGCCGCGTTCATGAGTTGGATGCGTTCACTGCAAGCGGTAGACAGTATTCGTGATTACCGTAAATCGGCCAATGAAATCCGAGAAGATTTATTAAGTAAGAGTTTACAATCACTTGCCGCTGGCGGTGACCCTGAGAAAGTCTTACTTGAGCTAAGTAATAAGCTCACAAACAAATTGATCCATGCTCCAACGCGTGCACTTCAAAGTGCAGCTGAGCAAGGAGAACCTGCAAAATTAATGGTCATTAGACAGAGTTTGGGCTTAGAAAACCCTCAATAATATTCGACCTCCAACAGAATAAGACATTATGAAAGCCTCGATTCTAATAAAGCTTGAAACACTTGTTGAACGCTATGAAGAAGTTCAACATCTACTTGGTGATCCCGGTGTACTTGGGAATCAAGACAAATTCCGTGCCTTGTCAAAAGAGTATTCTCAATTAGAAGAGGTGACGGGGTGCTTCAAATCATACCAGCAAGCTCAAGAAGATTTAGAAGCTGCTGAAGAGATGGCAAATGAAGACGACGCAGAAATGCGCGAAATGGCTCAAGAAGAGATCAAAGATGCGAAAGCGAACATTGAACGTCTGACTGATGAGCTGCAAATTCTTCTGATTCCAAAAGATCCAAACGATGAGCGTAACTGTTTCTTAGAGATTCGTGCCGGTGCTGGTGGTGATGAAGCGGGTATTTTTGCGGGTAACCTTTTCCGCATGTACTCTAGATTTGCCGAGAAAAAAGGTTGGCGCGTTGAAGTAATGAGCAGCAACGTTTCAGAGCAGGGCGGCTTCAAAGAGATGATCGCTAAAATCAGTGGCGACGCTGTTTACGGCACTATGAAGTTCGAGTCTGGCGGTCACCGTGTACAACGTGTACCTGAGACTGAGTCTCAAGGTCGTGTTCATACATCAGCATGTACTGTTGCGGTTATGCCTGAGATCCCAGAAGCTGATCTACCAGAAATCAAAGCTGGCGATCTTAAAATTGATACTTTCCGTGCATCTGGCGCGGGTGGTCAGCACGTTAACACCACGGATTCAGCAATCCGTATTACTCACTTACCAACCGGTACAGTAGTAGAGTGTCAAGACGAGCGTTCTCAGCATAAAAACAAAGCGAAAGCGATGGCTGTTCTTGCGGCTCGTATCGTTCAAGCTGAAGAAGAGCGTCGTGCTGCTGCGATTTCAGATACACGTCGTAACTTATTAGGTTCTGGTGACCGTAGTGACCGTATTCGTACGTACAACTACCCTCAAGGCCGTGTTTCTGATCACCGCATCAACTTAACTATCTACCGCCTGAACGAAGTTCTGGAAGGTGATATGCAAAGCCTGCTTGATCCTGTTCTACAAGAGCACCAAGCCGATCAACTAGCAGCACTTGCTGAGCACAACTAATTACTATGCAGTCAGCATATACGGTTGAAAGTGCTTTAAAGTCAGCAATCGTACAGCTTCAAGAGGGCGATAACACATCGCCCTCGATTGATGCTGCGGTACTGCTTTGCCACGCCTTAGATAAACCAAGATCTTACCTACTGACTTGGCCTGAGAAGCATCTCACTTCAGAACAAGAATCCGAATTTCATACCCTTCTAAAACGTCGCTTAACCGGTGAGCCTGTGGCTTATATTGTTGGTGAGCGTGAGTTTTGGTCGCTGCCGTTAAAAGTCTCTCCTTTTACTTTAATCCCACGTCCAGATACGGAGCGTTTGGTTGAAGTCGCTTTGGATAAAACTTACGGTAAACAAGGTGCGATTCTAGATTTAGGCACGGGCACAGGTGCTATCGCGTTAGCATTGGCGTCTGAGATGCCGAACCGACCAGTGACGGGTATTGATCTTCGTCCGGAAGCGCAGCAACTTGCGACAGAAAACGCTCAGCGATTAAATATCACTAACACCACTTTTTTACATGGCAGTTGGTTTGAGCCTTTGAACTCGGTGAATTCTGAAGAAGAAGTTGTGAAGTTCTCGTTGATTGTCTCGAACCCACCTTACATTGAGAAGAATGACCCTCATTTATCTCAAGGTGATGTGCGTTTTGAACCGATCACCGCGTTAGTTGCTGAAGAGAAAGGTTTAGCTGATATTCGATATATTTCTGAAAACGCACGCGGTTTTTTAGAAAACGAAGGCTGGCTAGCATTTGAACACGGCTATGACCAAGGCTTGGTGGTACGTGAGATAATGCAACAACTGGGCTACTTGGATGTGGTTACAGAAAAAGATTACGGTGGTAATGACCGAGTGACATTGGGTCGTTACTGTTCATAGGCTGCTGTTCATCATCTAGTGAGCAACAGATGATGAACTTGCTAAATTGATACCTTTAACCTCGACAATACACTTAACTCGATAATGCACTTAACGCGGAAATACAGAGAATTAACGCAGAAACACAGGGCATTAACGGGTATTGTTTGGCTCGTGTTAACGAAAGCACATATAAAAATATAAAGGAATACCATGTACGAAGGTTTAAAACATTTTCACCTACTAACGATTGCTATAAGCGCGCTACTTCTTTCGATTCGTTTCGCTCTGATGATGGTTAACTCACCAAAGCTTAAGCATCCTTTCTTGCAGCGTTTCCCTCATATTAATGATTCGTTGCTGTTGCTATCGGGTATTGGTTTGATTTTTATCACTGGCTTTATTCCATTTACACCAGCAGCGCCATGGTTAACCGAAAAACTAACTTGTGTTATGGCTTACATCGCACTGGGCTTCTTTGCACTTAAGTTGGGTAAAAACAAACTATTGAGAGTTTTCTCTTTCTTTGGTGCGCTTGGCTGGTTAGCGATGGCAGGCAAAATTGCAATGACGAAGACACCAACATTTTTCGGTTAATTATCTCCTTATTTCGGTTAGTTACGTATGTACGAATTTTTTGATGAAGACTTTGACCAGCTAGAGTTAGCTGAAGGTGCATTGATCTTAAATAAAGCGATTAACCCAGAAACTCAAGACAGCTGGGCTGAGCAAGAACTGGCGAGATTGTTAAAAGACGCTGAGTTTGCTTTGGTTAATGAAACCGATGAGCAGCAGAAGTTTGAATCTTTTATTCGACTATTCTTTTACGAGTGGGGTTTTGCTGGCGATAAAGATGCGTACTTCTCTTCGGAAAACGCATTCATCGATAAAGTGCTCGAGAGAAAGAAAGGCATCCCAGTGAGTCTTGGTGCGATTTTTCTTTTTCTAGGTCGCAAGCTAGGCTTCCCTGTAGAGGGCGTCTCTTTCCCTACTCAATTCTTGCTAAAAGTGAGTTGGTACGGGCAAGCAGCCGTCTATATTAACCCTTACAACGGTGAGTATGTTGGCGTACAAACTTTACGAGCTTGGTTAATCGGACATGATGGCCCACTCGCTAAGGTGAAAGCGGAACACTTAGACGTTGCCGATCACCCAACGATTATTGGTAAGTGGCTAGCGTTGCTTAAGAGTGCATTATTGCGAGAAGAGCGTTATACGCTTGCATTGAAGTGTACTGATCTTGCGTTAACCTTTGTGCCGGATGATCCGTATGAAATCCGTGACCGTGGCTTTATTTATCAGCAGCTAGACTGTCATCAAGTTGCTGCAACGGATTATCAATACTTTATCGACCAATGCCCAGATGACCCTGCATCTGAGTTACTGAAATCTCAAGTGAACGTCATGAACGAAAAGACAGTGGTTGTTCACTAATTAATAATTATTTAGAGAGAATATGATGGAACAGAAAACAGTACACATTGGTGACATGCCAATTGCTAACGACAAGCCATTTACGCTATTTGCAGGCATGAACGTTCTTGAATCTCGCGATCTAGCAATGCAGATCTGTGAGCATTACGTGAAAGTCACAGAGAAGTTGGGCATCCCTTACGTATTTAAGGCGTCTTTCGATAAAGCAAACCGCAGCTCAGTTCATTCATACCGTGGTCCAGGTATGGAAGAAGGTCTTAAAATCTTCCAAGAACTGAAAGATACCTTTGGCGTGAAAATTATCACGGATATCCACACAGAAGCACAAGCTCAGCCTGTTGCAGATGTGGTTGATGTAATCCAGCTTCCAGCGTTTCTTGCTCGTCAAACTGACCTTGTTGAAGCGATGGCTAAGACCGGCGCTGTAATCAACGTGAAGAAGCCTCAGTTCATGAGCCCAGATCAAGTGGGTAATATCGTTGATAAGTTTGCTGAGTGTGGCAACGACAACATCATTCTTTGTGAACGTGGTTCTTGCATGGGTTATGACAACTTAGTTGTTGATATGCTTGGTTTCGGTGTAATGAAAAAATCATCAAACGGCAGCCCAATTATCTTTGATGTGACTCACGCGCTTCAAATGCGTGATCCATCAGGTGCTGCCTCTGGCGGTCGTCGTGAGCAAACCGTTGAGCTTGCTAAAGCGGGTCTTGCGACGGGTATTGCGGGTCTGTTCCTTGAGGCACACCCGAACCCTGATCAAGCACGCTGTGATGGCCCATCGGCGCTACCTCTAGATAAACTAGAGCCGTTCTTGAAGCAAATGAAAGCACTTGATGACCTTATCAAAGGCTTTGACCACATAGATATCAAATAGCTTTGGCTGATGCTAAATAACTAGCATTAAATCGCTAATTTTAATGAATTTAAGTAGTTATTTAACTGCATAAGATAAACGCCCAACTCTTAGAGTTGGGCGTTTTTGTTTAACGGACATCCGTTCAGTTAATTAAAGCCTCGGCCTATTTTGACGATGACCAAGTTGTTTTTCGATGACTAAGTTGTTTTGACTATGACTAAGCTATTTTTCGATGACTAAGCTGTGTAGTCGTTAGCTAACTTGTTTTTCAGAGTACTAATCAACGGCAGATGATTAATTCTTTGTTAACAGAACCTCTGATTCCTTAAGAAAGTGGTATAGGTGTGTGAGGTCTGTCCTGTTTATAGTAAATTACTGATGTTCATCACACTTTATAAGTAAACGATTGCCTGTGATGCAGGGGAAGTTTGAGTGTAATCTCATAATTTTGTTACACTTAACTGCCGATCTATGCGTGACCAATTCGACATAAATATGAAATCGTCGTGTTACATCTAGAATGTTAATTTAAGATTAGTCATGTTGAAGTCTTATTGTTCGAACTCCAGGAAAGGGGTCGCAATAGATTATAAAAAGCAGTGGATTCCCCTAAAAAGTTCAAAGGTATGACAATGAAGCAACGCCTTATTCTAAAGACAGCACTAAGTGCTGCAATCCTAGCTACTCTAGCTGGATGTGCGTCTCAATCAACTCAAGATTGGAACCAAGACGAAACTTACAAGCTAACGGTTCTACACACTAACGACAACCATGGTCGCTTTTGGCAGAACAAATACGGTGAATACGGCATGTCTGCGCGTAAAACGCTTGTTGACCAACTTCGTGCTGAAGTTGAAGCAGAAGGCGGTAGCGTGTTGCTTCTATCTGGTGGTGACATCAACACCGGTGTGCCAGAGTCAGATCTTCAAGATGCAGAACCTGATTTCAAAGGTATGAATAAAATTGGTTACGATGCAATGGCATTGGGTAACCACGAGTTTGACAACTCTTTAGACGTACTACAAAAGCAGATCGACTGGGCTAACTTCCCAATGCTATCTGCAAACATCTACGACAAAGCAACAGGCGAACGCAAGTTCCAAGCTTACGAGATGTTTGAAAAGCAAGGTATCAAGATTGCTGTTATCGGTCTAACCACTGAAGATACGGCAAAAATCGGTAACCCTGAGTTCATCGCGAGCATTGACTTCCGTGACCCTAAAGAAGAAGCGAAGAAGCTAATTGCTGAACTTAAAGAAACAGAGAAGCCAGACTTAATCTTCGCTGTGACTCACATGGGTCACTACGAAAACGGCCAACGTGGTGTTAACGCACCGGGTGATGTAGCACTTGCTCGTTACCTAAACGAAGGCGACCTAGACATGATCGTTGGTGGTCACTCTCAAGAGCCTGTATGTATGGAAGGCCCTAACGTTGCGAAGAAAAACTTCAAGCCGGGTGATGAGTGTAAACCAGACGTACAGAACGGTACCTACATTGTTCAAGCTCACGAGTGGGGCAAGTACGTAGGTCGTGCTGATTACGAATTCCGTAACGGCGAGCTAGAGATGGTGAGCTACGATCTGGTTCCAGTTAACCTTAAGAAGAAAGTTAAGATTGACGGTAAGAAGCAACGTGTTCTTATTCAAGATGAGATCGCACAAGATCCAGAGTTGCTTGAATTCCTACGTCCTTTCCAAGAGCAAGGTCAAGCACAGCTAGAAGTTCAAATTGCTGAGACAAATGGCAAGCTTGAAGGCGATCGTAACGTGGTGCGTTTCCAACAAACTAACCTAGGTCGTTTGATTGCGACTTCTCACATGGAGCGTGCACAAGCAGACTTCGCTGTGATGAACTCTGGTGGCGTTCGTGACTCAATTGAAGCGGGCAATGTCACTTACAAAGATGTATTGAAGGTACAACCTTTTGCAAACATCCTGACTTACACAGACATGACAGGTAAAGAAGTTCTAGATTACCTAAACGTTGTGGCGACGAAACCAATCGATTCTGGTGCTTACGCGCAGTTCGCTGGCATTTCAATGACAGTAGCAAATGGTGAAGTATCGAATGTCTTCATCGGTGGCAAACAGCTTCGTTTAGACGAAACATACCGTTTCACAGTGCCAAGCTTCAACGCGGCTGGTGGCGACGGTTACCCTAAACTGTCAGATCACCCTGGTTACGTGAACACAGGTTTTGTTGATGCTGAAGTACTGAAAGAGTACCTAGAAGCGAATAGCCCAGTTGACGTGAACAAGTACGCACCTTCTGGTCAAATGGTTTACAAGTAATTAAACCCAGTTGATAGAGTCAATAGGTGCTAAATTAGATTGACTCTAGCACCATGATAAATTTAACTAAAGCGACGCCTCGGCGTCGCTTTTTGTTTATCTATCGTTTGGATTTGTTATGACCCCTGCAATCAATCTCGCCAAGAAAAAGAAAATCGCTCATAGCGTGCATCAATATCACCACGATGCGAATAACACGAATTATGGATTAGAGGCTGTCGAAGCGCTTGGTCAAGATCCCAAACGTGTATTTAAAACGCTTTTGTTCTGTTTGAATGGCGTCGCTAAAGATTTAGCTGTGGCCGTTATTCCCGTTGATCAGAAGCTAAACCTGAAGCTTGCGGCAAAAGCGGCAAAAGGCAAAAAAGCAGAGATGGCGAATCCTGATATTGCTCAGAAAACCACGGGTTATGTGGTGGGTGGGATCAGCCCTCTTGGTCAGAAAAAAGCCTTGCCTACCTTTGTTCATTCCAGCGCTACCGATTTTGAAACGATATGCGTGAGTGCAGGGAAGCGCGGGCTAGAAATTGAACTCGACCCGAAAGACTTAGCGCTACTGACTCGCGGTCAGTTTGCTGATCTATGTTTATAGTTTGTCGTCGTCATGATGATACAACTACCGAATGACAAACAAAAACGCCCGCTAGATTAACCTAGCGGGCGCTTTTATATTGAGTGTCTATCCTGAAATGTGCTTGTACATTGAGGACGAATTATGACTACTTCTTCAGACCTAAAGTACCACCAACACGCTTCGGTGCAGGCTTACCGCTTCGACGATCGTTATTGTTGCGATCTGTGCGGGTGCGATCCGAACTGTTTCTATCTGAATTAGAACGCTCTGAACGAGAGTTCGATTTCCAGTTCTCGGTATTGCCACCGCTTTCACCATTCGATGAGTTACGGCCATGTTTCGAGTTAGGCGCATGACGGAATTCATCTGCATTATTACCGCGATAGGTGCGAGTACGGTTCTCGTTTTGATTACGGCGCGCTGTGGAAGTTTGGTTTTCTTCACGGCTATCAAAAAGTTTTGCGTCTGTCGCTTTGCGAATGCGTTGACCTTTCGCGTTCATTTTTGATGCATCTTCAGTACTTACAGAGCCTTCACACATCGCTAAAATTTCAGTGATCTCTTCGTCGCTCAGGTAGCGCCATTTCCCGTTAGGAATGCCGTCTAATGAGATGTTCATAATACGAACACGGCGCAGCTTAAATACCTCGTAACCTAATGCTTCACACATACGGCGAATTTGGCGGTTAAGGCCTTGCGTTAGTGTGATTCGGAACGAAAATTTGGTTTCTTTCTCGACTTTACATGGCAAGGTAACAGTATCGAGAATATGAACGCCAGCGCCCATTTGCTTCAAGAACTCAGTCGTAATCGGCTTATCTACACGCACCACGTATTCTTTCTCGTGGTTGTTACCGGCACGTAGGATTTTGTTTACGATGTCGCCATCGTTGGTCAAGAAGATAAGACCATCAGAAGGCTTATCTAGACGACCAATAGGGAAAATACGTTTGTGGTGGCCGATAAAGTCGACGATGTTGCCAGGAATATCACGTTCAGTAGTACAGGTGATGCCTGTTGGTTTATTAAGAGCAATGTAGATCGGTTTCTCTTTTGAGCGAACAGGCTTATTGTCGATCTCAACATCATCACCGGGCAAGACCTTAGTACCCATTTCAGGGATCTTACCGTTAATAGTAACTCGGCCTGCATCAATGAGTTTGTCGGCTTCGCGGCGTGAGCAAAAACCAGTTTCACTGATGTATTTATTAAGGCGTTTAGCTTGGGATTCTTGTGACATGATATTCTCTTAGCGTTTCACAACGGAAATATAGATAAACAAAAAACAACTTTTGGATAGCTGCTTTGAGTTGGGATTCATTAACTGAGGACAATTTTAGCACTTGGTGTGAGTCTAGGCACTAAATATCGATCTTGATGCAATTCGCTATCAGTGTACTTATCTGTTTGAACCAGTTAACTGGTGCGTTTTTGATGGCGCTCTCTGTTCTCTAGCTTTTTCTCATTACTCTTTCTGAGCATAACGTAGACTGCGCCAGTACCACCATGAAATTGCTGAGCAGAGTGAACACATTGAACGTCGTTAATTTGCGTGAGCCAATTCGCCACGTAGCTTTTCATCATTGCTGGTGGATTCGAGCGCTCACCTTTACCGTGAACAATGATAACGGTGCGAACATCCATTCTTAAACACTGACGTAAAAATGAGAGTACTTCGTTACGAGCATCTTTCAGTGTTTTCCTATGAAGGTCGAGTTTGGCCTGAATAGGGTATTTGCCTAAGCGCAGCTTTTTGTATACGCCTTCTTGTACACCATCTTTCTTGTAAGCAATGACGTCGTCTGGCTTGATCATTGGTGAGTAGTCTAATGATAAGTAGTCTTTCTCGTCGTCAGACAGCCACATAGCAGCTTCACGCTTAGCAAGGTGAGATTCTGTGACTCGGTGTACTTTCTGGTGTTCGGCGGTGTCATGGTCGATACGTTTAACATCGCCCATCATTTCTTGGAATAGATCTAAGTCGTCATCATGAGACATAGTGTGTATCTCAAGTTGGAGAAGGATAGGGTAAGTATACCTAAGTTGAGGCCGGGTTTAAAAATGAAAAAACCGGAGAAGACAATAAGTCTGCTCCGGTGCAAAGCGTTTTTACATCCACCCAAAGAAAATGATACTTAAAAGTAGATGACTTAGGCTGAGCGATTCTAGTGAGGAGATTTTTCAGTCATAACTTTGTAGATGAAGAAGCCTCCATAGAACATCATGAGACCCAGAGCCCCGAATATTACTATCATTGAAGATAGTCCCACTGCATTACCAAATAGGAGTTCTAGCCAAAAGTCCATGTGTATACCTCAAAGTTATATGACATGGCTTAGTGTATTAAGTAGCGTTATCAATTCACTGATCTGGATCAATCCTGTTTCATAAGTTAAATACTTGTTGTTGAGTGTGTGTTTTTCGTCACATTAGCCGTTAGGTTGTACGTCTTTTGTTCGAACGATTCGATATTGTAAAAAAGAGTGAAAAAAGCTCTTGCGCATAAATTCAGAATCCGTATTATACGCTTCATCGACAGGCAATCAGCCAGTTAGATATCTCGGTGAATAGCGCAGCTTGGTAGCGCATCTGGTTTGGGACCAGAGGGTCGGGGGTTCGAATCCCTCTTCACCGACCACATTAAAGAAAGCCGTAGCACTCTTTGTAATAGAAGGGGCTACGGCTTTTTTGCATTTCAGGATAAAGATAATCACTTGGTCAACGGGTTCGCCTGATGTTCAAAATAAGCTCTTCACCGGCCACATTTAGAAAGCCTGCTCATTGAGCCGGCTTTCGTCGTTTCCGGGTATGAGAAATGGGATTAGAACTTAGGTAGGGTTCGCCTGATGTTCAAAATAAGCTCTTCAACGCCACATTAAAGAAGCCGTAGACCATTTATTATAGAGAAGGGCTACGACTTTTTTGCATTTCGGTATGTGCGTCATTCCCTAGAGTGACGAAGGAGCGAGTCGGGAATCTCTTGTTGTTCTAAACATCCCGCATAGAGAAAAGGATTGACTCAATAAGCCCGTCCCAAATCTGTTTACTTCACATCACAAGTGATGTTCTTGATTGGCGTCTCTGAGGTAACAAAGCAAACATACGCTTCAACAGAGTTATTTGGACCAATTCGAATGTAGCCTGCCTGTACTTCATCTTCGTTAAAAGTCACCGAGTGAGAGTTACCTGTCTTGCCATCGTAAAAGCTTGCTTCAAAATTACCATTCATTTGGCTTGCGATACGGTTGCGTGTCGTAGACGTCGTGAACGTAATATTCGCGCATCGCATGGGTGGCTTTTCAGTAATCAAAAACTGTCCGCTTTCTTTATCTAGCACGCCGCCTTTTGTATCTGGCTGAATGTCGATGGCTTGAAACTGTTCGATGGTACAAGTTTCTTTGGCAGACGCTGCCGTGGGCATCAGGATCGCGAGGGCTAAAGGTAAAGCGAAGAGTACTGGTTTCATGAGAACAACACCGTGTATAAAAAGAGCGAAAGATAATAGCACCGTTATGGTGCTATTAAATGTAATGATTCTGTTATTAGGTAATGGTTATATTATGAGAAGGTCATAGTATCGAATTTAGTTAATTGTCGTCACTAACCTCAAATTGACACTGAGCCTGTTGGCTTTGTGATTGTTGAGTGACATTAAAACCTTTCTCTTTTAACAACTGTAAAAGGTTACCTTCGCCAACTAGGTGCAAGGCGCCAACCACGATCAAATAATTCCCATTTGAATCGAGTTTCCAATCATTGGCGGATAGCTTGTTTGCCCAGTCGATATTGCGATTGGTTAAAAATGCCTTCTCTAGTTCAGGCGACATTTCTGACAGCTCTGCGAAGGCTTCCAGCTTCGCTAAATCACCTGCTTTCCAGCTTTCGATTAAGCAATGAACCACACGATCAGTTTGGTCAAATTCTTCAAGGCTACTGACTAACCATTCTTTACCGTCGTCCTTTTGTTTTGTCATCAGGTCTATTTGGAACTGTAGGGGCTCTAAACTGATTACCGGAACATCTTGGATCGTTGCTTTGTGAGCTAGCGTCGCATCAACGCCGCTGGCGGAGCCATAACCAAGGTTTTTTAGCTGCTGCATCTGTATGGAGAGAGAAGTCGCCCAAGGCGGTGAGCTGAGCAGTTGTTGCGTCGGCATCTCCAACGATTTTGATATGTCGGTTAATAATTGCAGTTGTTCTTCATTGAGCACATCGGCTGTGGTGAGTTTGTTGTGGGGATATACAACGCCATCAGACTTTCTGATATCCGTTTCGATAACTAACCCATCACTGTTTTTTAGCGCGTCGGTGATTGCTGAAGGAAGTGGGTACATACTCTCGTCCCCAACGTGCACGGAACCTAAGATAGTGAGTGTCAGTTCATCCTTTTTTGCTTGCCAATAAAGGGGCTCGGCGACCGCTTGCCTAGCTGAAAAAGCGAGAACGAATAAAGTCATGTAGAAGAATGGGCGCAAAGGGATCTCCTTTAGGAAGTCTTAAACTCGTTAAAATCGATTTTGACGGTGTTTTTTAACGGTTTTTTTTGAGAACGATGTCACGTTGTTTGTACGAAAAGTATAACAACACCAACAAACTCTTAAACCTTTGTCAGTAACAACGACACGATTTTATGAAATCCTTTCAAAAGATTGTGATTCAATTCTCAAATATTACGTCAAAATAAAACTGACGGAACTGTCGATGTCGGTAACTTTATGATTTTAATCAGGTTAATTTCATCAATATTTTTTAGATTTGAAGTCGATCACTTTATTAACTTGATTTAATTCACGGCGAAAAATAAGGCCATATAGTTTATCTAACTTTTGAAGCGTTCTATTTTGCTTCTAACTCAATTTTTTAAATTTATGGGTGAATACGATGTTGAAGAGAAACTTATTATCTGTAGCGGTACTGGCTGGTTTAACGGGGTGTGCGGTAACACAAGCACCAGAACAAAAGGTGGTTAATGCACTGGCTGATAACCTTGATGTGCAATACGAAATTTTGACGAGCCACGGCGCAAACGAAGGCATGGCTTGTCAGGATTTAGGCGCAGAGTGGGCATCATGTAACAAAGTGAACATGACTCTGACCAATGACGGTGAAGCGATCGATTCGAAAGATTGGACTATCTACTTCCACAGTATTCGCCTTATCTTAGATGTTGATAATGAGCAGTTTAAAATCACTCGTGTAACAGGCGACCTACACAAGCTAGAACCTACAGATAAGTTCGATGGTTTTGCCGCTGGTGAAGAAGTGATTCTTCCACTAACAAGTGAATACTGGCAACTGTTTGAAACCGACTTTATGCCGGGTGCATTTGTAACGGCGCCAAACGCTGAACCTAAGATGATTGCTTCATTGAATACGGAAGATGTCGCGTCGTTCGTAACAGGTTTGGAAGGAAACAACCTTAAGCGTACACCTGATGACAACAATGTCATGGCAACAGCGGTTACTCGCTTTGAAAAGAATGCTGATCTGGCAACGCAAGATGTATCAACCACTTTACTACCAACGCCAATGTCGGTAGAAGCGGGCGAAGGTTCAGTGAGCATTGCTGGTGGTATTGCCCTACCTAAAGACGCATTCGATGCTGAGCAGTTCGCTGCAATTGAAGAACGTGCAGATGTGGTAAACGTAGATGTGAGTGGCGACCTACCTGTTAGTGTTGCTGTTGTTCCTACTCAGTTTACGGGTGATTTAGCGAAATCTGGCGCTTATGAACTAAGCATCTCGGAAGAGGGGATTGCGATTAAAGCGTTTGATAAAACAGGTGCTTTCTACGCAGTTCAGTCTATTTTGGGCCTAATAGACAGTCAGAACGCTGAATCATTACCACAACTGTCGATCCAAGATGCGCCACGCTTTGACTACCGTGGTGTGATGGTGGATGTTGCTCGAAACTTCCACTCAAAAGATGCCATCCTAGCCACGCTAGATCAAATGGCAGCCTACAAGATGAACAAACTGCACCTTCACTTAACGGATGATGAAGGCTGGCGTTTAGAAATCCCGGGTTTACCAGAGCTAACGGATGTAGGGTCTAATCGTTGTTTTGATTTGGAAGAGCAAAGCTGTTTACTGCCTCAGCTAGGTTCGGGTCCAACAACAGACAACTTTGGCTCTGGTTTCTTTAGTAAAGCGGATTACGTCGAGATCTTAAGCTACGCAAAAGCGCGCAGCATCGAAGTTATTCCAGAAATTGATATGCCGGCACACGCTCGTTCTGCTGTGGTATCAATGGAAGCGCGTTACACTCGCCTAATGGCGGAAGGCAAAGAAGCTGAAGCAAGTGAATATCGCTTGATGGATCCACAAGATACTTCAAACGTGACGACGATTCAGTTCTACGATAAGCACAGCTTCATCAACCCATGCATGGAATCATCGACTCGCTTTGTTGATAAAGTGATTACTGAAATTGCAGCAATGCACAATCAAGCGGGCATGCCGCTAACGACTTGGCACTTTGGTGGCGATGAAGCGAAAAACATCAAGCTAGGCGCAGGCTTTCAAGATGTTGATGCTCAAGATAAAGTTGCATGGAAAGGTAACATTGAGCTAGACAAGCAAGACAAACCATTCCAACAGTCTCCACAATGTCAGTCTTTGATTGCTGATGGTTCAGTGAGTGATTTCGGTCACCTACCTGGCTACTTTGCAAAAGAAGTATCAAAAATTGTTGCAGACAAAGGAATTCCTCACTTCCAAGCTTGGCAAGATGGCTTGAAGTATGTGGAAGAGGGTGAATCTGGCTTCGCTACTGAAACGACTCGCGTTAACTTCTGGGACGTTCTTTACTGGGGCGGCACTTCATCAGTGTACGACTGGTCAGCGAAAGGTTATGACGTGATTGTCTCTAACCCAGATTACGTATACATGGATATGCCATACGAAGTAGATGCAGCAGAGCGCGGTTACTACTGGGCAACGCGTGCAACGGATACTCGTAAGATGTTCGGTTTCGCACCGGAAAACATGCCACAAAATGCGGAAACGTCATTAGACCGTGACGGCAATGGCTTCAGTGGTAAAGGCGAGATTGAAGCGAAACCTTTCTACGGTTTGTCAGCGCAGCTTTGGTCTGAAACTGTACGTACTGACGAGCAGTATGAATACATGGTGTTCCCTCGTGTTCTTGCAGCAGCAGAGCGTGCATGGCACCGAGCAGATTGGGAAAACGACTACAAAGTGGGCGTTGAGTACTCTCAAGATACTGACTTAGTGAATAAGCAGGCTCTAAACAGCGACTTTAATCGCTTCGCGAATATTGTTGGTCAACGTGAGCTGGCTAAGCTCGAGAAAGCGGGTATTGATTACCGACTACCAGTTCCAGGTGCTCAGGTTGTTGATGGTAAGCTAGCGATGAACGTTCAATTCCCAGGCGTAGAGCTTCAATACTCAGCTGATGGTGAAAACTGGCTGACTTATGATGAGCAGCAACGTCCTTCGGTTTCTGGTGAAACGTACATCCGCTCTATCTCTGAAAGTGGCGAGAAAGTAAGTCGAGTAACTTCGGTAAAATAATCGACAAGCAACATTAATAGAAGAGCTCCCTAGCTTTTATCTGATTCAGATAAGAGTGGGAGCTTTTTTTTCGTCCAAATCAAGTTAGCCACTTCTCTTAAACTGAAACATATAGAAATAGCCTTTATGTATATCGTCAACAATGTACATAAGGTGAGTTCCATCGCAAAAGTGACGCGCTTCTCATTATTCTCTTCAAAAAATAAGTCTCTCATCAAAAACTCTAAATCAGGTGTGATTCAACCAACTAAATCTAATTTTGCATCGTAAAATAATGTGATCCTGATCTGTACGTTTTTTAATCTTGAGTTTTTTATCAATTTTTATGTTTTTAAGTGACTGATTTTAATGTGTTAAATAACTTGTTCTTTTTTGATAGTGAGAGAGATCACTCTGCTCATTCTTTTATTTTGAAACGCAAATTAATTCGAGCAACATAGATTTCATGCCAGGGAGGCAACTAACTACTCAAGCGGTGAAGGTGAATGATATACCGAAGATGTGCCGCTGAAAAAATCAAACTAAGGCAGTTTACTATGAAAAAAATTATCGCTCTAAGTGCACTTTCTCTTGCTTTTGCTTCTAGTGCTTTTGCTGGTTCTTCTTACGTTACAGGTAACATCCAAATTCATGACGATGGCCGTATCCACGGTTCTGATATGACTTCTACGCTAGAAGCTGGTCACACGTTTGACAACTCTCTAGGCGGTTTCACGGTTTATTCTGAGTTTGATGGTATCCAATTGGGTGAGCTTGAAGGCCTGACTTCAGCTGAAACTGGTGGTGCGCCAACAACAGGTAACAACACTCCGGGTATCACTGTAGGTGGTGAGCAATCTTTCAACATCACTGACAAGTTATGGGTTGCTGCGGGTTACCAACACCTATTCTCTGCGGGTGAGAGTATTCAGTTCCGTCCATTAGTTAAGATCGGCTACAACTTCGATAACGGTATTTCTATTAGCAACCGTACTCGTGCACACATCGATGATACTTCTGCTAATGCTGATACAGATTACCGCATGGATAACCGCATTGGTTACACAGTGAATGCTGACCTAGCACTTAGCTACAACAACGTATACATGATTGATGCTGAAGCGATGGACCATGAGTTACGTGCTACATGGACTCGTCAAGGCGTTCAACCTTACTTTGAGTTCCGTAGCCAAGCTAACGGTGTAGATTTCGCAAACGGCGCTTCTAAGCAGAACAACGCATTCGTATTCGGTGCTTCTTACGGCTTCTAAGCCGATTCACTTGGCTGCTTAGTTTATTAGATTATTAGCCGAGTGAGCTTCTTCGCTAAATAGCTTTTTTGTTAAATCGCTTTTTGCTAAATAGCTTCTTAGCCAATTAGCGAGTAGAAATATAGCGGCACTAACAGCCCGGTTGGTGCCGCGACAAGATTTGCTTTACTGTCCAAAAGCAAAGAGCCTAGCAAGTAAACCACAGTCTTGGGTTTACTCATGCTAGGCTCTATTTTTATGACTTCTTTTTATTGCTTTGCGTTGGTCTAGTTAAGCTTTATTTTCCGTTGTAATGACGGTACTCAAACACCTGACCTTCTTCATTAAACGCATACACAGAATACTCGTCTTTCTTATCGCCATACTCCATGCCTGGTGAGCCCATTGGCATACCTGGAACCGCTAAGCCAATCGCATTGCGTGGTGGGTTTTCTAAAAAGGCTTTAACGTCCTCTGCTGGAATGTGCCCTTCAAATACGTAACCGTCGATCTCTGCCGTGTGGCAAGAGGCTAGTTTTTGCGTTACCCCTAACTTCTGCTTTATTGGATTCATATCATCGTGGAGCTTCTCTGTAACATCGAACCCAGCATCTCGCATATGTTCAGTCCATTCTGTGCAGCAGCCGCAGTATGGGGATTTGTGGTTTAGAACATCAGTAGCTAAAGCTTGTCCTGAGATTGCAGCGAGTGCAGTAAGAGTCATAATTTTACGAATCATGGTGAACCTCATGAATATGGTTTTTGTTGATATTAGAATGTGTGGGTTTAAACAGTCTTAATCTGTTGGCATTGCTTACTACCGTGATTGACGACATCGCCATCGCAGCGCCTGCAACTACAGGACTAAGCAGAAATCCGAAAAATGGGTAGAGCACACCGGCTGCGATAGGAATACCAAGCGAGTTATAGATGAAGGCACCAAACAGGTTTTGCTTCATGTTTCTTACGGTCGCTTGGGACAACTCGATCGCATTGCTTACTGATAATGGCGATGAGTTGAGTAGCGTCATTTGCGCACTTTCAATCGCGACATCACTGCCACTGCCCATTGCGATTCCTATATCTGCTTGAGCAAGAGCTGGTGCATCGTTAATACCGTCTCCGACCATAGCAACACTCTTATATTGCTGTTGAAGCTGAACAATATGCTGAGCTTTCTGCTCTGGAAGCACCTCCGAGATAACCTCGTCGATACCGACACTTTTACCAATCGCTTGAGCAACAGAATCGTTGTCGCCTGTTAATAGCACGGTGTGAATTCCGGCGGATTTTAGTTGAGCAATGGCTTGTTTGCTATCTATTTTTAATGCGTCTGAAATGCCCAATATACCTTCGAGTTTTTGGTCAATCACAATGAAAATAGGCGTCCACGCTTGCGAGCGGCAAAGTTCGATAAAATCCGCGCTAATCTCAGTATTGATGCCTAACTGGGTTAGGTATTTAAGCGAGCCAACTTGCACGTTCTTGCCGTTAATTGTTGCCTGTACGCCAAGCCCTCGTTGGTTTTCGAACTCGCTATGAGGTAGTGCTGAAACTTGTAGGCTCTCTGCATATTGGCAAACGGCTTTGGCGAGTGGGTGCTCAGATCCCACTTCTACTGAATAAGCATAAGCCAGTAACTCTTGCTCCGTTAGATTAGAGTAAAAGGCCTGTTGAACGGTTGGTTTTCCTTGGGTCAACGTACCTGTTTTATCAAACACAACAGCATCGATCTTGCTGGCAGACTGCAATACATCCGCATCTTTAATTAGAACGCCAAACTCAGCCGCTTTACCCACGCCAACAGTAATCGACAGTGGCGTTGCTAGGCCTAACGCACATGGACAAGCGATAATCAGTACTGTGGTTGATACGACTAGCATGTAGCTCGCGCTTGGCTGTGGGCCAAAGAAAAACCAAACTAAGGCGGCAACGGCTGCGATTGCGACGACGACCGGAACAAAAACGGCTGAGATAGAGTCAGCAAGCTTGGCAATCGCAGGTTTGCTGCTTTGTGCTTGGCGAACCATTTGAATGATTCGAGCCAACATGGTGCTTGAGCCAATTCCAGTTGCTTCAATAATTAAGCTGCCATCACCATTAATAGTTCCTGCTGAAACCCCATCATCGAGCGATTTGACGTTGGGAAGCGGTTCACCAGTCAACATTGATTCATCGATATAAGATTCGCCAGATACCACTACACCATCGACAGGTACTTTTTCTCCGGGTTTCACTCGTACTTGCATACCGACTTGAATCGCCTCTACGGCGATGGTTTGTTCTTTATCATCGACAATAACTACCGCTGTTTGAGGCTGTAAGTTAATCAGTGCCTGTAAAGATTTCGTGGTGCGTGCTTTGGCTTTGGCTTCAATGTAATGCCCTAAAGAAATAAGGCCGACAATCATTGCACTTGCTTCAAAATAGACATGACGCGATGGTTCTGGGAACCATGATGGAATCAGCACAACCAGCATTGAATAGAACCATGCAGCGCCCGTACCTAAAGCAACTAACGTATCCATCGTTGCACGCTTATGCATGAGAGACTGCCAAGCGTTAGTGAAGAAGCTGCGTCCTGAAGTCGCAAGCAGTATCAAACAGACCACACCAACTAATCCCCAAGCTAATTGGTCGTTAGATGTAGCAATGGTCATGCTGCCACCGAACAGACCCCACGCCATCAGCGGAGCACCGATAAACAGCGCGCTTACTGAATTCTTTAGGAAAGCTTTTTGGGTACGAAGTTGTTGCTCTCGCTGTTTTTGTTGTTGAGTTGCTGCGTCATCAACGAACTCGGCGCCGTAACCAGCGGCTTTCACCGATTCTATTAGAGCGTTTTCGATGACGTCACGTGTTTTAGAGGTGAAGACCAAGGCTGTCTGTTCCGCGAGGTTGATCTGAGCTTGGTCGACGAACTCATTCTTTTTCAGCGCTTTCTCTACCGAAGAAACACAACTTGCACACGTCATTCCCTCAAGAACAAGGTGGTAAGTATATTGGCTAGCTGCAGGTTTAGCTTGTGTCGGTTCAGCCGGCGTTGGTTTTTTATTTTCTTCTGAATCTGAACCTGAATTAGATAAAAGGTTATTGGCTTCAGAGTAGGGAGCTGCGTGATAACCCACACTTTCGACCAGCTCAATAATCTCGGATTCTTCAAGCAGAGTAACCAACGACAATTCATGTTTGGTGACGTTTAGATTTGAGGCTTGCTCAGTTTGTTGAATCGCCAGAGTCAGCTTGCTCACACACTTACCGCAGCTAAGACCAGATAGCGAAAGGTGCAGTTTATTACCCATGCTATAACCAAGCGTCGCTAGTTGTTCGTTGAGTTGAACGTAACTAAAAGGAGTGGAAATATCGATGTATGTCGGCGATATGTCGTTGATCTTCGTATTATCGAGACCATCAAACAGTGTGCGGACTTTCTTCGCACATCCCATGCAATTTAGGCCGTTGAGTGCAGTTGTGTAATGCTTCATATCGATACTCCAATTCTCATCTACGCCCAACATAAACCTTACCGTAAGGGTAAGGTCAAACATAAATTCAAGAATTTGATCTTAGTGGCATATGAATGGGTGGTTAAGTTTGTGGGATAGGCGAGAGTTAAAGAAAAGCATGGCTATAATTTACTGGCTCAGGCTATAGATTTGCTACATCGAAGCTGGATTTGGCCTTTCTACAGTCGCTTTCGCACAAGATCCGCGCATTAATCATTCACTACTGATTGTAGATTTAAGCGGTGGTGATAAAATAGCGCCCAAAATTTAGTGATATTTTTCTGTTGCAGGCTTTGTAATGGCAATCACTAAAAGAATCACCTACATAATCAAGGTATTTAAATGACGGTTAAAACTCGTTTTGCTCCTAGCCCAACTGGCTATCTTCACGTTGGTGGTGCACGTACTGCACTTTACTCTTGGCTATTCGCTAAGAATCAAGGTGGTGAATTCGTTCTGCGTATCGAAGACACGGACCTTGAGCGTAACTCTCAAGAAGCGGTTGATGCAATTCTAGAAGGCATGCAATGGATGGGTATGGAATGGGATGAAGGTCCTTACTACCAATCTAAGCGTTTTGACCGTTACAACGAAATGGTTGATAAGCTACTTGCTGAAGACAAAGCATTCAAATGTTACGCGTCTAAAGAACTGCTTGATGAGATTCGTGCAGTACAAGAAGAAAACAAAGAAATGGCTCGTTACGATGCGAACCACCCTAAAATTGTTGCAGCAAACGAAGCAGCAAAAGAAGGTGATGCATGCGTTATCCGTTTCCGTAACCCTAAAGAAGGTAGCGTAGTATTTGATGACCAAATCCGTGGTCGCATTGAAATCGCAAACAGCCAACTTGATGACCTAATCATTCGTCGTACAGACGGTGCTCCAACTTACAACTTCGTAGTTGTAGTGGATGACTGGGATATGGGCATTACACACGTTGTTCGCGGTGAAGACCACATCAACAACACACCTCGTCAAATCAACATCTACGAAGCACTAGGCGCGCCAGTTCCAACTTTCGCTCACTGTGCAATGATTCTTGGTGATGACGGTGCGAAACTTTCTAAGCGTCACGGTGCTGTATCAGTAATGCAATACCGCGATGAAGGTTACCTACCAAATGCACTAAACAACTACCTAGTTCGTTTAGGTTGGTCTCACGGTGATCAAGAGATCTTCTCTCAAGAAGAGATGATTGAATTCTTCAGCCTGAACGCAATTAGCAAGTCTGCATCTGCATTCAACACTGAAAAACTACTTTGGTTGAACAACCACTACATCAAGACTTCTGAGCCTGAGTATGTTGCAAAATACCTGCAATGGCACCTAGATGCACAAAAGATCGATACAACAAACGGCCCGGCTATCACTGAAGTGATCAAGCTAGTTGGCGAGCGTTGTAACACGCTTATCGAACTTGCTGAGCAATCTCGCTACTTCTACGAAGATTTCTCTGAGTTTGAAGCTGGCGCAGCGAAGAAGCACCTACGTGGTGTTGCTAAAGGCCCGCTAGAGCTTGCTCTTGCTAAGGTTGAAGCACTTGAAGAGTTCACTACAGCAAACATCAAAGATGGTGTGATTGCAGCAGTATGTGAAGAGCTAGAGATCGGTATGGGTAAAATCGGCATGCCACTTCGCGTAGCAGTAACAGGTGGCGGTCAGTCTCCTTCTGTTGATGCAGTGATGGAGCTTGTTGGTAAAGAGCGCGTAATCGCTCGCATCAAGATGGCTCTTGAGTTTATCGCTGAGCGTGAAGCTAACGCTTAATTGAGCTTTTGCTAGATTCAAAAAAGGGTCAGTAACTTGGTTACTGACCCTTTTTATTTGTCTCGAGTTTTAGCTAATCAATAAGCTTAAATCTTTTTGAAGATGATTGAGGTGTTAATTCCGCCAAAGGCAAAGTTGTTGCTCATCAGATATTCAACATCTAATTCACGACCTGAGCCTGTGATGTAATCAAGCTTGCCGCAGCGTTCGTCGATGTTCTCAAGGTTCAATGTTGGGCTGAACCAGCCTGAATGCATCATCTCTAGGCTCAACCAAGCTTCAATCGCACCACACGCACCAAGCGTATGGCCAAAGTAGCTTTTCAACGAACTGATTGGCACTTCACCAAAGATGTTTGCGGTCGCATTACTTTCTGCAATATCGCCTTTTTCAGTCGCCGTTCCGTGCGCAGAAACATAGCCAATTTTCTCAGCAGGAAGTTGTGCGTCTTTCAGTGCTTTCTCCATACAAATTTGCATGGTTTCCATCTGGGGTTGGGTCACATGAGCGGCATCGCAGTTGCTGGCAAAGCCGATGATCTCAGCGTAGATTTTTGCGCCACGAGCAACAGCATGTTCATACTCTTCAAGAACAAGCGTACCTGCGCCTTCACCGATGACTAGACCATCGCGCTCACTGTCGTAAGGGCTAGGGGATTTTTCTGGCGTGTCGTTTTTTAAACTGGTAGCAAAAAGGGTATCGAAAACGGCAGACTCAGTTGGGCATAGCTCTTCACCACCACCCGCAACCATCACGGTTTGGTAGCCGTGTTTGATCGCTTCATAGGCGTAACCAATCGCTTGGCTTCCTGAAGTACACGCACTGCTGGTGGGAATCACGCGGCCGCGCAGGCCAAAGAACAATCCTACGTTGACCGCAGCGGTGTGAGGCATCATTTGAACATAGGTGGTTGCAGTGATGGCGCGTGTCGACTTCTCGTTAAGCATCACACCAAATGCACCAACCGCATCGGTACTACCCGTCGAAGAGCCGTAAGCAATGCCTGTTTCGCCATTGGTTAAAATGTCGTGGCCAATCAGTCCGGCTTGTTCTAGTGCATTTTCTGTCGCAACGGTTGCTAGGCGAGACACACGTCCCATGCCGCGTACCTGTTTGCGTTTGTAGTGTTTTGGCAGTTGGAAGTCATCAACCGGAGCAGCTAGCTTAGTGTTGAGGCCATCATATTGCTCAAAACTTGGCATATATTGAGTGGCATTTTCACACGCTTTCAATTTTGGTTCGATGTGCTGCCAATCATTACCAAAGGCAGTAACACCTGACATGCCAGTTACAACAACGCGGCGGGTCATACTAAGCCTCCATTGACTGAAATTACTTGGCGAGTGACATAGCCTGCAATATCGGACATTAAGTAGCTCACTAGGCCTGCTACTTCTTTTGGCTCGCCCATACGGCGCAGTGGCACTTGAGGGAGCGCATGATCTTTCACGTGCTCATCAACCATGCCGGTATCAATTAAGCCTGGAGCGACACAGTTTACCGTGATCTTGCGTTTCGCTAACTCTAAAGCTAGAGACTTAGTTGCGCCAATTACGCCCGCTTTTGCTGCAGCATAGTTGGTTTGACCACGATTACCCATGATGCCCGATACAGACGCCAGAGTAACGATGCGACCGCCTTTGCGTTTCTGAACCATTGGCATCACGCACGGGTGAAGTACGTTGTAGAAGCTGTCGAGGTTGGTATGGATCACGCCATCCCACTCTTCTTCCGTCATGGCTGGGAATGCTGTGTCACGAGTAATACCCGCATTGTTCACCACACCATAGTAAGCGCCATGATCGGCAATATCTGACTCAAGTTTTTCGCGACACTCGCTGCGATTGCTGATATCAAATTGGATAAGACGCCCCGCGCCACCCAGTTCGGTGATCGACTTTAACGTGTCTTCAGCACCTTGCTTGTCACCCATGTAATGAACGGCAATTTCAAATCCTTCTTTCGCGAGTTGAATAGCGATCGCTTTACCAATGCCTTTGCTGGCACCTGTGACTAAAACCTGACGGGTCATGATGGGCTCCTAGTTTTCATTTCTTGTAATTTTTGTTCGGTCGGCACGTAGACATTGAGTTGGCATTGAGCCACTAACTGACCTTGGTCTTCGACTCTGGCGGTAAACACTGCCATGCCACTGTCTTCCATCAATTGCTCGGCGTAGATATCAAGGGTCTGACCTTGAGTAAACTCATCACACAGTGACTTGTAACGGCGAGAACCGAGTAAGAATCCGATTGGAGGAGTGGTACCGTTTTTCAGTGCATGATATCCAGACCATGCAGCCACAGATTGCGCCATAAATTCGATACCGACATAAGCCGGTACGGTTTGAGATTCAGCATTAAAGAACAGATTATGAGCTCCAATATCGACCTGACAGTGAATCGACAACGCCTCTACGTTGATAGCACGATCGATTAATATCATCGGATCATCGTGTGGAAGAAGTTGGTCTACAGAAGGGATATCAGTCATTTACTACACCAAAGATCAGGCTAATGTTGTTGCCACCAAAAGCGAACGAATTGCTTAAGATGTTCTTTACTTTAAGTTTCTGGGAACAGTTTACCAAATCAATCTCAATATCTTCAGCTTTATCCTGACATTTTTGTAAGGGAAGCGGTAAGTCATATTTTAAAATATGCCATGCTATTGCAGCCTCTATTGTACTTGCGGCTCCAAGAGTATGCCCGGTGAGAGGCTTGGTGGAACTGACGGGAACCTTGTTTGCAAAAATACGATGAATGGCTTTGCTTTCCATTGAATCATTGAGTGGAGTTGCGGTGCCATGAGCATTGATATAACCGATGTCTTCAGCTTGTAACTGAGCAGAATCTAACGCTTTTCTCATCGCTTGTTCTGCGCCATTTCCTTCAGGGTGGGGCGCTGAAATGTGGTGTGCATCAGAGCTATCACCACAGCCTAATAAAGCAATGCTAGGTATATTCTGGTTTGTATCAGCAACATTCAGTTTTGTTTTACTGAGCAACATAAATGCCGCTGCTTCACCGATGTTGATGCCATTTCGAGAGGCACTAAATGGCTGGCAATGTGTGGTCGAAAGTGCTTCCAGGCCATGAAAGCCATTGAGCGTCAGCTTACATAAGGTGTCTACACCTCCAACCAACACAGCATCAGCCATTCCAGAATCTAACAAGCGTTGAGCGGTAAGAAAAACACGGCCGCTTGATGAGCAGGCGGTCGAGATTGCGTAGCTTGGCCCTGTCAATGAGCAATATTGACTAACAAACTCAGAGGGATTCCCTAGCTCTTGTTTGGAGTAGTGATAATGCTCAGGAAACTCACCGTTTGCCAATTTATGTTTGAAAGCGGCTTCACCATCAGAAATCCCCGAGGTGCTTGTGCCGATAACCACAGCAATTCTATCTGCGCCAAATTGTGATTTTGCTTGCTCAATAGAATCTTTGATTTGGTTTAGGGCCGATAACGCGAGCTGGTTATTACGAGTAGCGTATTCGGCAAGGTGCTGAGGAATTTCAGGCAGTTCGCCCGCTACCTTACCAACGACAGTCGACTTGCCGTCATTCAGCATATCGTCCACTTCAACCATGTTCGAGCGGTGCTCATTTGTAAGGCAGTCGTGAATTTCAGCAACGCTTGAGCCTAGCGCCGAGTGGAAACCACAGTCTTGGATGTAAATAGGCATAGTGTTCAGCTCTTACTTGGGTTATCGACAATCGTTGAATTCAACGTTTGTATGGTGATGGTGTAGCCTTGAATCAAATGTTTGAAAACAATGTCGCCGCTAGTTTTGTCAGCTCCGGGCTCCGCTTGGTAATCAATTTGAATGATCGCCTGTTGGTTATCGTCAAACACTGTGCGGCTGTTTTCTGTGTCGACCAAATGCCAGTCGATATTTTTTAAAGGCTGAGTCCACGCCTCAACTGGCCATAGGGTCAGCATTAAATTAAATAGCACCTGTTCGGGTTGCGGCAGGGTCGCCCCAAGGCCAGATAAAACCTGTGTATCAATCACTTGGTTTTGGTACTGCAATGACAAAATTCGAGTACCCCAAGATGAAAAACCAGCTAACACCACTTTATCTGGTGTCACTTCAACTTGGACAGGAAGTTGTTGAGTCTCGTCTTGCCAGGTCGCGTTAATCAACTGGCTCGCCGTAAATGAGTATCCAAGCTCAGAAGGCAAAGGTAAGGCTAATTCGGTGTCATTATCGATAGACACACTTGCGCCAGTCGGCAGCTGAGAAACCATTGAACAGGCACTGAGTAGTAAACCCAATACAACGCCCAGCGTTATCTGTATTGTATTTTTCATCTAAAAGCCTCATGAGTTTTTGGTTTTCTTGCGGCTTTCTCTGTATTGATTGCGAGTGGAGAAAGCAACCACGCCACAAAAATACCCGTTAAGACGGTAACACCGAAGCTATGAATGGCATGAGTCTGACTTAGTGACAGTAAACCAAATGAAAGCAGCGTCGTGAGGCCAGACAAGGTAATGGCTAACAAGGTGCTCAGTGATTTCTTCTGCTCAGCAAAGAAAAGGGTGTAGTCGATGCCAATCCCTAGAATCAGAATCAGACCCAGTAAGTTAAACAGGTTTAAGGTCGAACCTAAAACGCCGGTGATCGCTAGCCCTGCGATTCCCGCAATCAAAGACGGCAACAGCATCAACAGGCTCTGTTTTACGCCATAGCGCCAACCTAAGACCATTCCAATGGCTGCCAATGCTATTAATAATAGCTCGGTGATCTTGACTCTGTATTCCGCAAAGAGAGCGGAGATTTCATCGGCTTTATTAAGGTATTTAACACCTTGTTGCTGAGCAAAGCTTGAATCGAGCCATTGAGAGAACAGTGCTGAGTTTGTAACGTCTTTGATCAAAATGACTGACGCCGCTTGTCCATCGATAGGTTTTAACCAAAGTGGTCGAACAGGTTCTGACACCGGAGATTCTAAAAATCCAGATACCGTGATTGGTTCGAATTCTGGTAGTTGTGGAAAAGTAGACCAACCTAGCGTGCTTTGTAAGATATGGCTTTGCTGGCGATATAGTTGTTCAACCAATTGATAGTTATCATGCTGGTCTTGTTTACTTAACAACTGCTGATTGATGCTGCGATATCCTGAGATACCTTGGCTATCGATTAAAGAGTCTAAGCTTGTGGTGATTTCTGCCAGTTTTTTGAGTAGCTTTTGGTCGCTCTTGGCAGTCACCAAAAGCATATTTTGGCCACTGCCTAATCCTGATATCTCAGTAATGGCTTGCTCTTGCTGTTTGAGTTGATCAGGCATCGCTTGAAGTTGGCGAATATCGTCGTCGTAGCGAATTTGACTGAGTGATATCAAGCTAACGACAGTCACTATTAATGGTAAGCCAATTCTAAACTTTTGGTTGCTCCAGAGACTTAACCAAGTATGCCAAAGCTTCGACAAGGGAAGCGGGCGTTCTTGGCTTGGTTTTGCAGCTAAAACTGGGTACCAACACACCACGCTGGCGTAAGCCGCAATAAGCCCAATCGACGAAAACAGAGCAAGTTGCTGTAAACCCGGGAAAGGTGCCACCAACAGACCTAGGTAGCCAATCAAGCTGGTGATCAGACCCAAGGTGATCGCAACGATAATATGTTTCAACCCTTTGTCGCTTTGCCATTGGTTACCAGCCGCCAAACGGTCAGTCAGGTAGTGAAAGGAGTAATCGATGGACACGCCAATTAAGCTGGCACCGAACACCAAACTAAACAGGTGAATCTTGCCGAAGATAGCGACGGTGCTTGCCAGCGCTACCAACAACCCAGTACTGATGGAAAGCAAGGATAAGGCAAGTGGAAGGGCACTACGAAACGTCAGCCACACCAATAAAACAACACCGGCTAATGAGCCCAAACCAATGGTACTGATTTCTGATTTCGCGCTTTCGGTGCCGTAATTTGCGTAGAACACCACACCGGTATGCTGCACTTTGACGCTAAACTGTTTTTCGACTTCGCGCTCAATGGAATCAAGATCAGGAAGTTGTTCTTGAATCGCCAAGCTATAAGGTGAGCCAGCCAGAGTTGCCGTGACCAAAATATGAGTTTGGTCATTAGATTGAGCGGTGAGGTACCCTTCTTTCAGAACAAAGTTACTTGATTGAACGCCAACAGCACTGATGTAGTCGCGAAATAGCAGAAATGGATCCATCGACAGTTCGGCTGCAGTGACGCCTGAGAAAGGATTGTACAGAGATTGGATGACATATTGAGCTCGCAAATCCGGCGAGTGTGTCAGTGTCTCTTTTTGTTGTTGGGTCAGCAGTTGAGCTCGGTGACGAAAGTAGAAATCGCTCCACTGGCTTTGGGTGCTGGCGTTGATTTTGCCTTGAACTTGCTGAAACAGAGTTGGCTGACTTGAAAAAGCTCTTTGGTTGAGAGCTTTTTCAAAAGCGTCGGTCGCAATCATGGCTTGGTTGATGTCGGGGGCGCTGATGATAAACACTACTTGCTCGCTCATCGAGCTGGATATCTGCTGAAAGGCTTGCTCTACCATTGGGTCTTGCTGGTTTTCTGGTAGTAACTTTAGAATGTTGCTTTCAATCGGTACCGACGAAGAAAAAGCGAATTGTTTTATTAACAATCCGCTAAATAGTACTACGATAACAAGCCAAACAAGGGCCAGACTAGAGTTGGAATTGTTGCGCTTCAGCATCTGATAATACTTCCGGTAGATGGCTTAATTGGCTAAATTCGATCACCGTGCTGTCTCCACGAATCTCTTTCAGCTCAATGCGTTCAATATCGTTGTTACCTTGTAGTGTGATGGCTTCAAATACCGCATTCATTGGCGTACTTTTGGGCTTTAGAGTGAGCGTCCATGACGTACTCTTTGTGCTTTCATTTACACTTTCATCTGAGCTTTGCTCAGTCGCGGGTTCAAACGACAGTGAGAATTGCTCTTGGAGTTTTTGAGTATCACCGTGGAACACCGATAGGAATATATGGCTGAAATAAAACGCCATCGGGTTTTCTTGGTCGGTGATGATCTTGGCTGGTTGATCAGCAAACCTTTGGCTCAGTTTGTTGTCGGTTAGCACCAAGCTAACAGGAAAGGGGGTAGTTTGTGTCCAAAGCAAACCATTCGACTTGTCTAACAGGAAAGTACCTTGTGATGTTAGAGGCTGGGCGAACATTTCCATGTTGCGTGTTTGGGTGAACTCACCACGCACTATGTTGTTTGCGCTTAATACTGTTTGCAGATCTGAAATAGAACCAACCGTAGCTGTACTTTCATTAGCAATAACAAAACTACTCGCCATCATTGAGGCAAGCCCTAGTAGTGCGATGCTGATGTGTTTGCGACTGCGTTTAAACAGACTCATGTTTCACCTGCTGCTGTGTGTTAGATACTTGAGGTTGGTCTGATTGTTGGTCGCTTGGTTGCTGCTCAGTTGATTGGGGTAAGCAGCCAAACTGGTGCCAGTGCCCGACTTTATCTGTAAACACTTTCGGTGAAGCGAAGCACATCTCTTGTTCTTCAATGGTCACCGCAACCTGCATTGTGTGGGCGCGTGTCATGCGAGCACCTGTGTTGGCATCGTGAATTTCGTAGTCAACACGCAGGCGGTTTTCCCATTCAGTCAACTTAGCCGATACCTTGATCTGATGATTGAACGGTATAGCCTTAATGTACTTTACACGCGTGTCGATGATTGGCCACATGTAGCCTGAATCCTTCATCTCATGGTAGTTGTACTCAATCTTATCCATCATGATGCGCCTTACTTCTTCAAAAAATCGAAAGTAATTGCCGTGATAGATCACGCCCATCGGGTCGGCATCTTGGAATGAGGTAATCAGAGTCACCTCAGATTGTAATGGATGAAGGATTTCAGACATAAATCGCTCTCAACAATATTGCGTAAAGGGTTAGCTACTCTATGAGTAAAGTGACCAGTGCTGACTTTGAATACGAGCAATGAAGTGGCGTAGATCGCCTTCAAGTGGTCGATCTTCTACGATAAATTCAAACTCTTTAAGCACTTCGTCGCGAATATGCTTTAGGTTTTCACTCATGTGGTGCTCATCAAGTTCATTGTGGCGTTTACGAAGCTCAAGCGCTTGTGTACCCGCCAGAAGAGATGCTGCCGCAACTTGTTCAGTCAGTTCAAGAACACGTAGACAATCACGAGCTGCGATGGTGCCCATACTGACTTTGTCTTGGTTGTGGCACTCGGTTGAACGAGAGAACACGCTTGCCGGCATGGTGTGTTTCAATGCCTCTGCTGTCCAAGCTGAAACGCCAATCTGTACCGCTTTGAAACCGTGGTTGATTGGTTTACGTTCGCCTTCAGCGCCTGTTAGGTTAAATGGCAGGCCGTTATTGAACTTGTAGTCCATTAGCTGCGCCATTTGGCGATCAAGTAGGTCTGCAAGGTTGGCTACCGCTGTTTTTAGGGTATCCATTGCCATTGCGATATGGCCACCGTAGAAGTGTCCACCGTGCAGTACGCGCTCATTGTCGCCATCGATAATTGGGTTATCGTTAGCGCTGTTTAGTTCGTTCTCAATCATTTGGCGTAGCCAAGGTAGAGAGTCTTGAACCACACCAATAACATGTGGAGCACAACGTAGTGAATAACGATCTTGTAGGCGATCACTGTTGCGTGGCGGGCGATCTGCTTGCAGGTCATCGCGCAGCCATGCTGCAACTTGTTGTTGACCAGGGTGAGGTTTCACTGCGAACAAGGCTTCATCGAAGTGGAAATCGTTGCCTTGCATACCCACAGACACCATTGCCGTGATCTTAGTCGATAGTTGAGCTAGGTATTCTGCGCGCTTGTAGGCGATACAAGCCAGAGCCGTCATTACTGACGTGCCATTCATCAATGCTAAGCCTTCTTTTGGCTTAAGCTTGATAGGGTTAATCCCTAGCTCTTTGTAGACGTCACTAGTAGGGCGAACTTCACCTTTGTAGATAACATCGCGCTCACCGATGAGTGCGGCTGCCAGATAAGACAGCGGCGTTAAATCGCCACTGGCACCCACCGATCCTTCTTGAGGAATACGTGGTGAGATATCTTGGTTGATCAGAGTAACGATCTGGTTGAGCAAATCATGAGTCACACCAGAGACACCTTGCGATAAAGAACAAAGGCGCGTTGCTAATACCGCACGAGATTGTTCGTGAGACAATATTTCGCCTAAACCACAACCATGAAAGCGTGTTAAATGCAGTGGTAGCTCATCAACTAGGTTTGGCGGAATCGCAACGGTACATGAGTCACCGTAGCCCGTTGTCACACCATAGATCACGCCTTCTTCTTTCAATAGGCGCTCTAAGAAAGCGACACCACGGTCGATCTTAGATGTGAAGGCTTCACTTGAGTTCATCGAGGCTTTTGCGCCTTGTGAGATAGCGACAACATCCTCAATCGTGAGGCGTTCGGCACCAAAGGTGATGCTATTTGGATTCTTTTTCGTCATGGTGCTTGCTCAATGTCCAAAAATTAAAAAAGTTGTACCACTGAAGCGGTGCTTTCAGTGTGTAGTGCTCAAGTCGGTCTGCGTATTTTTGCACGACTTGCTGTAAAGATTGTTCGCGAGTTTTTCTGGGTAGTTCTATCTTGTCGCTAAAATGCTCGAAATAGACATTAAAATGCGGCTTAGATTGTGAGTCATCACGTAGCCCAAATAATAGAAATACTGGCGCTTTGAGAACAGAGGCTAACATAAATGGTCCTTGAGGGAAGGGCGCTTCCTTACCCAAGAACTCTGCCCATACTGAACGGCTCTCTTTGCTGGTGGAAGTTCTATCGCCGACAATCACGATCCATTCGCCTTGCTCTAGTTTCTGTTGCAACAAGATAGCGGTATCAGGTCCCATTGACGTTACCTGAATCAGGTTTAAATCAGACTGCGGGTTAACCGCTTTCATCACCGAATTGAAACGCTCGGCGTGCTCGGTGAAAACCAGTGCATTGATTTTGATGTTTGAGTGTCTGCGACCTAAAGCGCGGCACAATTCGATATTGCCAAGATGAGAACCCAGAATCAGCACACCTTGTTGGTTTGCCACCATGCTCTCAAATTGTTCTTGACCATGAATGCTCAGGTTATCGACCGAAAAATCCCCTTTCCATGCAGCCAACTTGTCTAGCATGGTATGGCCAAACGAGAGCAGATGGTTATAACTGGTTAATTCCGCTGGTAACTCAATATTCTGTTGTTCAGCGTATGCCTTAAGCTGAAATAGGTACTGTTCTGAGGCGTTTCGTGCACGTTTGCCCGTTAGATGGTAGTAACGCATCACACCGCGTAAAATCAGATTAAATACGCCTCGGCCTAACAAGGTATAAACGGCCAATAACAGTTTGATTCCCAGCACAGTGCCGCGTTCTTGAGTACGTGACCAATGGGGTTGTTCTGAACCTATCTGTTCGGAATTTACCTGTCTTGAATCTGCCGAGGAACCTTGGCTATTTTCAGCCGATAAATTCTTCGCTGAGTCCGACTTGAAATGACGCGCGATCAATTTTGGCGCTCTTGGCAGCATGCCGAAGAACAGTCGCGTGTGCATCCAACTGATTTTTACGTTGTCCCACAGTGCATCGAAATGAGAGATCCCATTTTCTGGGTAGATAACACGCGTTTCAACGAAGTCGATATCGCAGCCTTCCCAATACAGGCGAACCAGAATCTCGATATCAAAGTCCATTCTCGAACCGACATCGTATTTATTCAGTACGGTTTGCGTCTTATCGATTGGATACGCTCTAAAGCCACACATGCTGTCTTTAATCGAGAGAGATAGGGTTTCTATCCATACCCAGATATGTGTCGCGTAGCGTCCGTAGAGCCTTGCCTTAGGCACGCTCTCGTCATAGACAGGCTGACCAGAGATAAGGCGCTGGGGCTTAGTTTGTGAAGCTTGGATTAATGTGGGTAGGGCGTCTAGGTCATGTTGCCCATCAGCATCAATTTGAATGGCATGACTAAAGCCGAGCTCTTGCGCTCGCTTGATACCCGCTTTTACTGCGCCGCCTTTGCCTTGGTTCTGATGAAGTGTTACCAAAGTCACGCTTGGGCTATCGGCAAGTGGAGTCAGAAGCTGTTTGGTCTCTAGTTCACTGCCATCATCAACAATAATGATCGGAAGTTTGAAATTAAGAAGTGATGAGACCACCGAGGGCATGGTTGCGCCGTGGTTAAAGCACGGAATTAGGAAGCAAGCCTTGTAGTTGCTTTCTTCAAGTGCGTGTTGAGAAACAGCCTCAGCGCTATTCACTTTTCTCTCCCAGCTTCATTTTGCCTGAAGAGTGAGTTTGTTCGCCATTGTTCGACGTGTAACTAAAGCTCAATTTATCTTTGTCAGCATCCCACTTGAGTGACAGCTGAATGGTCGAATCAGGCAGGATCGGCTCTTGGAATTTGATGACTTCCATGCCTTTAAAGTAACCAGGGACATTCAGCTCTTGAACTGCATAGTGAAGTGCCCAATCAATCTGTGTAACACCCGGAAGAATAGGGAAGCTCTTGAAGTGCCCCTTAAAATCGGTGATGTCTCCAGCAACATGGAGTGTCAAAGTCGATTCTTTCTCTACAGTGTCAACAGCAATGACGTTTGGTTTTCTCTTATCCATAGCGCGTGCTTAGAATCCTTGGGCTGAAAATGGGTGTTGTGACAAAAATATAAAAAGACAGTCTCAGTGTAAAACACGATAAGCGATTTCTATGATTTTACGAGCTGCTCTATGTGAGAGGTTAACCGCTTACCTTGGCTGTTGAGGGGAATCTCGTCAACAACACGATATTTTCTTGGGATAGCGATCGGTTCTAACCACTTTCTCAACTCTGAACGCAGCATCAACCAGAATTTACCTTTACTCATGGTGGCGAGTTTCGCTTGGCCTTCCTCTGATAATACCAAAACCGACGCTAAGATTAAGCGCTCAGGTTCTTCAAATGGAATCACCACGCACTCACTGATCCAAGGAAGTTGCTCTAGTCGCTTTTCGACTTCAACCAGTGATACTCGTTTTTCTTCTATCTTGATCACTCGATCGGTTCGGCCTTTCAATATGAATTGATTGCTCGAGACCATTTCGCACTCATCGGCGGTTTGATACCAGTTGTTTTTGTCGATGTACGGCGACAATAACTTAATGCAATTCTCACTGTTGAGACTAGCCTCAATACAGTCAAAAAGCTGCCAAGGTGTTTGAGCGCTCTCTTGCTGACGAAATGCGATACCGCCGGTTTCAGTGCTACCAAAAACCTCGATGGGAAAATGTCCTAACAAGTTAAGTGCTTGGTGAGCCGATTCGGTTGGTAAAGGGCCACCAGAAGAAAACACACCAGCTAGCTGTGCAGACTTTGTCTCGTGTTTTAATCGCTTGAGTAGCGCAGGGCTACTGATCAGCACGCTCTGTTTGTTAGCGTGAGATAGGATTTGTTCAGGGTACTCAAGGTTGCTTCGAGCAAATGGAACACCAGAACAGAGTGGCCATAAGATTCTAAACAGCAAACCATAGATATGTTGATGTGAGACCGTACTGTGGACTCGGTTGCCCTTAAGTAAATCGCCCCAGTTTTTATCTAGCTGAGCGATTTCAATATCTAGGTGCTCTAAGGTTTTGTCTATAGCTTTGGGCGTACCACTTGAACCTGAAGTAAACAGGGTCAAGTGGATGGCTGCCAAATCAATGGGCGCAAGATTATCGATTAGAGGTTGTTGTGCTTTGGGGTTTGAGTCCAATAAGGTTTGGATATTGCGAACGTTACTAACATCAACTTCACCAATCGAGTCATCAACTAACAGGCAGTCAAAATGTTCACTCAATTCGGCAAGTGCACAAGGTTGATAGTTACCCGGTAAGATGATGTGTTTTTTGCTGACAGCACATGCCAAAAAGGCCACCGAAAATAGGCAGCTGTCTTGGGTACAAATCGCAACTCGTTGAAAATGGGATGAAGATAAAAGGTTCACGAGTTGAGATAAGTCGTCGTTAAATGTTTGCCAAGTAATCTCACTATTGTCGTCAAAGCAGACAATAGATTCAGGGGCTCGGTTTTGAGTGAGGAGTTCAGACAATGAGATGTAAGATACGGTTTGGGTCATAACAATTTAACTCTGACGAATGCGCTGTCTTACCACCCACTCTCCTGCAAAGAGTAACCCGGCGAACAAATAGCTGAGTAAGCCATTGTATAGGGTCCAGATTTCAAGAGACTGGAAGCAGGTGTAAAGGGCGATAGAGCCATTGATAACAAAGAACAAACACCAAACTTTGGTGACTTTTCGTGTGTAATCAACGCCACTTTGCGGAAGTTCAGGCTCTTGGAGTCGAGCAAGACGTTCGATAATGGTTTGCGGTTGCCATAGGCTTGAAGCGAATACAGCCAACATACAAACATTAACGATGACGGGATAATAGGTTAACCAGCCATGCTGTTTGAAGGCTAACCCTAATGCCAGTAGAACAATTCCGGCACTTCCACTGATCCAAGCTAGGTGTTTTAGCTCTTTGATCTTAGCCTGACCGCCGGTGAAAATGCGGACAGCAAAGATAGCGGCTAAGACGATACCAACGGTTTGTAGGCCAAACTTGTTGAGTCCAAAGTAAACCGCTATTGGATAAGTGAAAAGTATGATTGCCGACAATAAAGTCAGCAGAGGACGCATTAGGCGTCCTTCAATAGTTCAGCCACAGACTCCACAACGTCATTAACGGTGCGTACTGCTTTGAACTCTTCAGGTTTGATCTTCTTACCCGTTACGTTCTGTAAATGAACGACCAAATCAACCGCATCAATGCTGTCTAGGTCTAGGTCGAGATAAAGGTGTGCTTCAGGCGTGATATCTTCAGCATCAAGCTCAAACAGCTCAATAAGCGCATCTTTAACCTGATTGTATACTTCTTGTTGGTTCGCTTGTGTCATAAAGATCTGTCTAGTTGTTTGTTTGAGAAGAGATGTAGTTCGCTAGATTTTCAACTGACGCAAAGTGCTGTCGAGTGTTTGAATCGTCGGCATCGATAACAATGTTGTACTTTTTCTTGATAGCAAGACCAAGCTCAAGTGCATCGATAGAATCTAGTCCAAGTCCATCACCAAATAGTGGAGCTTCTGTTTCAATCTCATCAATGCTCATGTCTTCAAGGTTCAATGCGTCGATGATCAGTTGTTTCAGTTCGTTGTGTAATGTTTCCACTTTGGCCTACTTAATGCTTTATCTGAATGCTGCTTTAAGGGGGCGATTCTACATTATGCGATGTATTTTCGAAATGCCGATATCGCCGGTTGTTTTATTGATTAGCTAAATGTTTTCTTCGGAAGGGAATATAGTATGTGCAAGATGATGATTAAGGCGTCTTGCTGCCGAAGTTAAGTTATTTGCATTCTCAATAAATGGTGCGACTTCTATTTTACCTTTCACCGCGATATGAAAAAAGGGTTTCGTAGCAGGAACTTGATACCATTTTTTCTCTTTCGTTAAGAATGTCGGAGAAACCGTAATATGAATCACGCGTAAATCGGTTTGTGTTCGAGTGGCAATTTGCGCCGCACCACGTTGTAATGATGGTTCAATTCCTGGTGTTGTGCGAGTCCCTTCGGGAAAAACCAGCAGTACATTGCCACGTGAAAAGCGTTCTTCACAACGTTCTAAAAGATCGTCAGGAGCTTGGTTGGGTATATAACCCGCCGCTTTGACAATCCTTTTCATAAAAGGGTTTTCCCAAATTGCGGCCTTAACGAGGCAATCACATTGAGGAAGTTGAGAGGCGATCAGCACATAGTCGATTAAGCTCGGATGGTTGGCAACGATGATGCAGTTGCGATCTTCGCGTAGCAGTTCGGCGCCATCAATTCTGTAATCAATTGCGCCTGTGAACTTCATGATTTGGCAAAAAGCATTGAAGGAGAAACGAATCAGTCGCTGAACTTTGAGCTCTCTTTCAATGGTATTGGGTGTCGTTATCGCAATAGAAGGTAAGATTATGAAGCTTAATACTAAGCCTCCCAGCCCAAAAGTGGTAAAGCAGAACCCTGTCGCAAACACTCGCCAATATTGGTCTAACTTGCTCATTGCTGTGTTCCTGTCTTGGCGTTATTTATCCACGACCAAGTTTGGTGCTTGCCAGCAACAGTCCACTTATTTGTACCCAATAAGATATGTTGGAGCGTTTGTAGCCCTTGTGGTAACCCGGAAGATGCTTGGTTGGCTTCTACTGTTCTAGTAATAGAGTATTCACTGCCAGTCGTGAGCACTAAGCCCAGAGCATAATCAGCATAGTGTTGTGTTTCGTATTCTTGGTAAAGCTCAGGTAAAGGCTGGTCGAAATCAATGACGAGCACACGATGTGACGGATACTGATGTAGGTAAAGATAAGCTTCGATCAGAGCATTGTGGAAAGTATCTTGCCCAGCAGCGATAGAGGTCAGTGGAATCGGCGCTTTTGCGGCAATCGTTGTGAGACCAGCAGCGGTATTGTGCACCGACTGCGAGAACGCCATTGGTGAGGCGTCATCACCTTCTAAGATTGATTGAATCAATGTGGCAGTTCGGTGCAGCTCACCATGTCGGCTGGCAAAAACCAGAAAATCAACCGAGGTGTCTTTTAATAGAGTCAATGCAGTTTGGACGGCAAGCTTACTTTGCAGGCTCATTCGACGGCGCATCATCGGCGGGATTGCTTTAAATTCAGTTGAGCCATCTTGTGGCCAATCTATATTTGTGCTCCATGTTTGCCATTCGGCAACGGAATTGAGCCCCGCAGAATTTGCAGACCATTTCTCAATATTAAACGACATTAATTGGGATTGATTTGACATAGAGTATTGATTTGCTTTGGGTCTAACTAAATACTATGCGTGCTTATAAATAAACACAGGTAAGGAATTTAAATGAAATTACTAAAAATAGCCGTTTCAATGTTATTCATATTCGTTCTTGCAGGGTGTGGACGTGTCCAACCTGTAATGAATGTTGAGGATACTCCAGTTGCACTTAATCTTCAAAGTAAACAGGTGAAATCAGCTATTTATGAGTCTGCTGAAAACCGAGGCTGGTTGGTTTCAGAAATAAAGCCTGGCTTGATCCGTGCAGAACTGTATGTTCGTTCACACCATGCTGTGATTGAAATTCCTTATAGTGACAAGTTTTACTCTATTCTTTACGTTGAATCAGAGAATTTGAAGTACGACGATGGTGAAATACACCGTAATTACAACCGTTGGGTTAATAACTTAAACGTTGATATTAAACGTAAGCTTGCACAAATGGCAGCTGAGTAATCCTCTATTATTTAAAGTTAGGTTTTTCGTGTCGGAATATAAATTAGATCCATTCAACGCATTAGAAGCAAAAACAGAAGCGCAGAAATTGTCTTTCGCTCCCATTGTTTTTCATACTGCCCGTACACTTCGTGATTTAGGTATCTTGAAAGCGTTAGATGACGCGGGTAATGATGGTTTACCTGCAGAGACTCTTTCGGAAATAACGGGCGTATCTGAGTACGGCGTAAAAGTTCTGCTTGATATGGCGTTAAGTGCTCATATTGTTACTTGGGACAAACCTAACTATAAAATGGCCAACCTTGGTTTTTACCTTCTGCACGATGGTATGACCAACGCAAACATGGATTTCACAGCCGATGTTTGTTACGCAGCGATGATGCATCTAACCGAAGCTATTGAAGAAGGCACACCTGCCGGCCTGAAAGAACTGGGTGATTGGGAAACCATTTACCAAGGCTTGTCTCAATTGCCAGAAAAAGCCAAAGATAGTTGGTTTAAGTTCGATCACTTCTATTCGGACCGTTCGTTCCCTGTTTTGCTTGAGAAAGTCTTCAGCAAGAAACCTAAATCGCTGGTGGATATCGGTGGTAACACCGGTAAGTGGGCAATGCAGTGCTGCAACCATGACTCCGACGTTGAGGTTACGATTGTTGATTTGCCACAGCAACTAGAAATGGCAATGGCAAACGCAACACAACATGGCCATCGAGACCGAGTGACTCCATTTCCAGCCAACATGCTCGATAAACAACAAGCGTTGCCGACAGGCGCGGATGTGTGGTGGATGAGCCAGTTCCTTGATTGCTTCTCGCCAATGGAAATTCTGAGCATATTAAAGCGTGTTCGCTCTCATATGTCAGAAGAGGCGACGGTCTATATCCTTGAATTGTTTTGGGATGCACAGAAATACGATGCGGCTTCTTATAGCTTAAACGCGACCTCTCTTTACTTCACTTGCTTGGCCAACGGCAACAGCCGTTTTTACCGCAGCGAAGATTTCTTAGAGATCGTTGAAGAAGCTGGCTTTGAAGTGGTGACCCGTACCGACGATATCGGCCTTGGTCATACGCTTCTTGAATTGAAAGCTGGCGCGCAATAAAAAATAACAAACATGGCTTAAATTAATGAAAAAACTGTCAACTCAAGTAGTGATCATCGGAGCTGGGCCATCAGGGTCTATTGCCGCGTCTTTGCTTCACAAAAAAGGCATCGATGTACGAGTGATTGAAAAGAGCCTTTTCCCGCGCTTTTCTATTGGTGAAAGCTTGTTACCGGCTTGCATGGAAGTGATTGAACAAGCTGGCATGAGCGAAGCGGTGGCTGACGCTAACTTCCAATTTAAAGATGGTGCCGCTTTTCGTAAAAATGGCGTGTACACCGCGTTCAATTTTGAAGATAAGTTCTCTGCTGGGCCGGGAACCACGTTTCAGGTTCAGCGAGGGGCCTTTGATAAGGTGTTAGCAGACACAGCCGAAGCACAAGGCGTTACTATTGATTATCAACATGAGTTGATGGGTATTAACTTCACTGAAGACAGTACCATTTTAGACGTACAAGTGCTTGATGGAGAACACTATCAGCTAGAAGCTCAATACGTGCTAGATGGCAGTGGATTTGGTCGCGTGCTACCTAAGATGCTTGATTTAGAGGAGCCATCATCGCTTCCTCCACGTAAAGCTATTTTCACGCATGTTAACGATCATATTTCAGAGGTTGATACCGACCTTGAATATGATCGAAACAAAATTCTGATCTCGGTGCACCCGACCAACCCTGACGTTTGGTATTGGTTGATCCCGTTTAGTAACGGAGTGTCTTCGTTTGGTGTCGTCGGTGAGCCTAAGTTCTTTGAATCATACCCACAAGATAAGATTGCCGCTATTAAGCAACTGGCAATGGAAGAGCCGGGTTTGGCTGAGATTTTGGCAAATGCAGAGTATCCGAACCCTGCGGGTGAAATCGGTGGCTATTCTGCCAACGTAAAACACCTTGCAACAGACAAGTATGCGCTATTGGGCAATGCCGGTGAGTTTCTTGACCCTGTTTTTTCATCAGGCGTGACGATTGCGATGAAGTCGGCTCAGTTTGCGGTTGAGTGCGTGGAAAAGCAGCTCAATGGTGAGAAGGTTGATTGGGACCGTGATTATGCGGATCCGCTGATGGTTGGCGTAAACACCTTTAGAACGTATGTTGAAGGGTGGTACTCAGGTACTTTGCAGGATGTGATTTTCTATCAAGATCCCAACCCGAAGATTAAGCAAATGGTGTGTTCTATTTTGGCTGGTTACGCATGGGATCAAACTAACCCCTATGTGAAAGAATCAAAACGCCGACTGACGACACTGTCGGAGATATGCCGAAGCTAGGTGGTCGATTAAGGTGTAGCAATCTGCTAAAGCACCATAATGATAAAGCCTATAAATCAAAACAGCCGCAATGCGGCTGTTTTTGTATCTGATAAATATGGAAAGCTGATTTTCAGTTAACTCGCTTTACTGAAGTTGATACTACTTCAGGTCGATGCTGTTCAGTCGTCCCATAAAGATAAGCAGCTCAATCACGTCTTTGTGGGCCTCAAGGAGCGCTCGTTTGGTTTGGCTGTAGGCGGCGAGTCGCCCGTGCTTTCTTATAGAACATACTTTGGTTTTGTATTTGTATTCACCACTTTCAGAGAATACGCGCCACTTAGCGATGTAGCATTCATCTCGATGTTCGGGATCTGTCTGAGTCGGGTTTGGTTTGAATACTATTTTAGGTTCTAAACTGTGCGGTAAACGCGTCATCAGATAGGGCTCTCTAAGGACTTTTGGCCAAAACTTTCCCCAGAGCTTTCTGCCAAGCTCATCTCTTAACTTGATGGTTTTCTTTAGTGCTTTGTCTTCACCCATACGAACAAAACCGACAGAACGATGTAACACCGTATCTTCGGGAGTATGGATGTGGATTTTAAAAGCGGTTTGGCCTTTCGATATAAATCGATAACCGGTCGCACCAATTAGATTATTCTGGCTCATAGTTTGCTAAATGATGATTATGTTATTAATAAGGTTACGACAAATACGTTAAAACCGAAACTAATCATCATGAAAAAAATAAAGCCTTAACAAAAGTGCTAAGGCTTTATTAGAAACTATGAAGTGAGCTTGTCGCTAACTACATGATTTTCTGCATTACATCACCAATTTGAATGCTTCCAGCAAGGCTAGGTTGATCAATCGTGAGCTCGGCTTCATTTTCATACACGCGAGAAACCGTCAGCGTGATATCGCTTTGAGAGACCTTATTACGTGGCAAGCCTCGTTGGTCGATAAACGAACCGGTGTGCCACAGTTGCAGTTTGTCACCTTGTTGAACGCCATGCATTCGACCTAAATCAATGGTCACAGTGTTACCAAATACTGCAGCTACCTCTGGAAGTGTGATTTTACATGATACTTCTGATTCCAAGTCCAACATAATATTGCGGCTGACGCGAAGCATCATACTGCCGTAGGTCGATGCCCAGAAACGAGCACTGCGCGTATCAACCTCACTGGTCTTAGCAAAAGGCCATTTTGCCACTTCACGGTAGCTACGGTTATAAACCTGATGACCTGTCTTACCGTCAAAGACTTGCATCTCTAACGCAAACTGGCGGTTTATAATGTCGTCTTTTAGAAGCTTGGATTCAATGGTCGCAGTTAAATCGGTGATATCACCGCCGATAATGTACTGTGCTCCCGTGTCTTGTGCGATCATTTTGATCACTTCCGGTCGACGCTTGTCGATATCGTAATTGGTTGTGCCAACAGAAACAAAGCTACGAGATTCTTGCGCCAGTTGTCGGTCAACGACATGGCTAAAATCATCACCAATATTATAGATTCTGCCCATTACAGCTTGTTGTGGGGAAGTCACATCAATGTTGCCGACCAAAAATGTTTTCTTATATTGGCTCTCATGGCAAGCATTTGCCGAAGGGTAGATGTCGATCCTTGCAGTGATCATTATATTGCCACTGCGTTTCTTCTCTTTTTCTACCAAGATGTAGCGCACTTCATGATTGGTAAATTGAAACTCTTTCTTCTTCGCGTCGAGGTAGGGCGTGAGGTTAGCAATGCTACCAATGTCAGCACCAGAGAACTGGATCGCTTTATATACCGCGTCTTCCAGCGCATGGACTCTTGCGGCTTCCTCTGACGATACGATGGTTGCTGTACCGGTAACTTCATACCAAGAGGCATGAGCACTGAAGCTTATGGTTATCAGTGAACTTATTGAAAATAAGTAAGAAATTATTTTTTTCATCTATTCGTTACCAGTTGGGTATAAATATTGCTTAACAAATAACTATAAGCTTGAAGCTGACTTAAGTGCGTTTTTCTTAATCTGAACCATTAATGAAAAGCAAAGACTGTTCCAACATTGTAATCCATTGAAAAGAATAATGGTGAGAACATATTGGAATAGGTAGCACTAAACATATCTGGAGATTAGAGAATGAAAAAATGGCTCGTAGTAATGAGTGTCATGTTACTGACATCATGCGCTTATTCGCCGATCTATAACGGCAAGTCTGAATATTCAGGCAGTCAGTTTATGTTGATGGACAGCCCTCGTCATACCATGGACTTTTTCGTGGAAAGTATGACTGAAGATTTGATCATTTCGAATACGAGTATTTCAGCAAGAACCCCAATTGCGATTACTTCGTTTGTTGACCTGCAACACATGGACACAACAAACTGGCTAGGTAATTCAGTTTCAGAAGGTTTTATTCATCAGTTTCAGCGTCGTGGCTTCAAGGTGGTTGATTTTAAAACAACCGGTTCGATCCAAGTGACTCACCAAGGTGATTTTGCATTAAGCCGTGATTGGAAAGACTTAGCTCAAGAGCAAGATGTCCAGTACGTGCTGACAGGCACTATGCTTCGTCAAGAGGGCGGTGTTCTTGTTAATGCTCGTGTGGTAGGCATGCAAACTCGTATTGTGGTTGCTTCCGCGCAAGGCTTTTTGCCAGCGGATCGTATTGGTCGAGATCTAGATACTCTGAACAGCATTCGAACTCAAGATGGTGTCATTATTCGTTCTGATCCAACGATGACTCAGCCTTACACCGTTATTCTTCGCCCCTAGGAGTTCGAGATGAAGAAGTTAATATTTGTTGTTGCCGCTTTGCTGCTTGTTGGCTGTCAGCCTCTGCAAAACATGAGGCCAGACGATTACTTAGTTGCCGTTGGTTACGCGAGTATCAGTGAGCAAAAGGGACGTAACGACGAGGAAAGGCGCATTCGTGCGATGAGAGCTTCCAAGATCGATGCTTATCGTGAACTTGCTGAACAAGTGTATGGCATGCGAGTGAGCGGCCGAGCAGAGCTTGAAGATCAACGCCTTGGCACTGAACGTACTTCTGGTGCAGTTGATGGCGTAATCCGTGGCGCAGAAGTAGTGCGCAGCTACCCAGTGGGTGATAGCTATGTAACAGAGCTCCAATTAGATATCCGTAAGATGGAACAGCTACGTAATTACGGTGAAGTTCAGGCAGTGCCTGAGAAGAGACAACAAACGTTGTTCTAGTTTTAGGAGCATCCAGTTATAGGCTTACCTAATTATATTGGCTGCCACTCGCTTTCCAGATGGCGTGTCGGCAACAAATAACGGTTATGACTAAAAAAGCGGCAAGTATGAAAATACTTGCCGCTTTTTTGTGTTTATCGTTTATTAGGGGTATTTACAGGTTTAGAGAGACTTTGACGGTGTAGTGAGAAGGGTAGGCTGAGATAGAGATAGAGATAGAGATACAGATACAGATACAGATACAGATACAAGCAAGAAGGGTGTTGTGCGAAGAAGATTAGCCCAATTAGGCTTTTACATTGGTTCCCAGCGTAGAAATCGTATGCGTTTGGCCACCGGCATTGTAAGTCATACCAATTTTACCATGGCTTTGCTGCATCATATTGCTGAGTTTTTTGAAACTGAGGTGTGCTCGATTCAAGGCTTCGCCATTGACTAGGTTCGCTTGGTGGCAGTCGTGCACTATGGACTTGATGGTCTCGACTAACTGAGCAAGTTCAGGGTTCTCGGTCAATTCTGAGATATTGGTATGGGTAGCAATTCGTTGATCGGTTGATCTTAGCTGTTCAACAAGGACCACTTTTTCTTTGGCGATTCGCTCAATATCGTTTGATTGTCGGCTCGTAATAGCGGTTTTCTCTGAACTTAGTAATTCAGATAAGGCTTTGGCATTTTGAAGTTGAAAATTAACTAAATCTGCTAGTGCCGCCATAACGTAAACCTATTCATAACCTCGTGTACTTTAAGACAATAACTTCAATGAAAAGTTAGTGTTTTCTTAAAGGCCTTTTAATTCATCTTCGAACTTGATCATGTTGTCAGCCAGTTTCTCTGGATCGACAGTGTATGAACCATTCGCAATCGCTTCTTTGATCGCAGCAACTTTTACAGAGTCAAAGCTTGGTTGTGCTGCCATGTCTTGATGGAGCTGGCCAATCGCTTTGCCTTGTTGGCTTAGTGAAACCGCGTCTTTGCTTGCTGGTGATTTAGTTGACGCATCAGAACGTGATGCCTCAGAGCTAGAATCAGAGCGTACTGCTGGTCGGTTAGTGGTCGTTAGGGTTTGCCCTGAACGAATATTATCAATGCCTGCCATAGTTAAGCCTTTTTCTTCAAAAATGGGAACCTGTACAGTCAATATCGACCAAGGGTTCGAATACTTTAGCAATTTTTAGCTCAATAGTCGAAAAGGGACAAAACACCGCAGCCGCTATATTTTGGCGTTAAAGTTGAGAGCAAAATAACTAACGATACCGTCAATTTAGAAGTAAAGAGTTAAAAGTAAACCGTGACTTCAGACATGCTGGTAACAATACCTTCAATTATACGCTGTGATTTATCATTTTTCACTCTTACTTGATCACCCATTGAGCCATCCGTAAGCGCAGTCCCTTTGGTGGTAATGGTCATGCCACCTTTTATTGCCTGTATGATAACCTTCTCGTTTCGGCATACGACACAGATATCGCCTCTTTCGACAACATCACCTGGCCTCAGGTTCTTTTTTACCTTAGCGCCGATCACTTGTTGGGGAGCGGTGAAACCTTGGCGACGAAACTTGTTAAGCGAAATCATAGCGGTGGTGACATCGTATTGACCAACGATTTCGCCTCTTGCTAGTGAGCGTGTTGTTGTGACTAGTGGTACTGACATTGAAAGGCGTACCGGCACGTAAACTCGCCACTCATCAGGAACACATTGCACTAAAACCGTAATGCTACTACGGGTATTGCTGGTGGTTGAGGCGCTGGTATCTAGAGGAATAGGGCAATCTGTTGCTTTGATTCTAGAGTCCACATTTGCTGAGTTAACAAAGAGTTCGCCGCCTTGTGGCTGCTCAACTGTCTCTAGGATGTGTTGTTCGGCCGCAGACTGAATCATTTCAATTTGCTCTGGAGTCGCAGCTTGTACAAAAAAACTAAACAATATTGATAAAATGCCGATAAACTTAGCGACAGTTTTAAAAGTAGCTCTACACATTGCTATGGAAAAAAGCGGCAGATTTGTTTTATGATATATCATTCCGTTTCTCTAGTGGTTCGTAGCCTGCAGTAGACTAACACTTTTTATCCAAAAAAGTTTGATATGGAGATGAGCTCATGACGGGTATTCTTGATTCAGTGAATCAGCGTACGCAACTCGTCGGTCAAAACCGATTAGAATTACTAACCTTTCGCCTAATGGGGCGTCAGCGTTACGGCATTAATGTTTTTAAAGTAAAAGAAGTACTTCAGTGCCCTAAACTGACAAAAATGCCAAACTTGAACCCACTGGTTAAAGGTGTAGCACACATTCGTGGCCAAACGATCTCTGTAATCGATTTGAGCTTAGCGATTGGTGGCCGTCCTACAACGGATGTTGAAAAGTGTTTTGTGGTTATTTCTGAGTTTAACCGAACCATTCAAGGTTTCTTGGTCAGTTCAGTAGAACGCATTATTAACATGCACTGGGAGTCGATTCTTCCGCCGCCAGATGGTGCAGGCAAAGCCCACTACCTGACTGCAGTCACCAACATTGATAATGAGCTGGTAGAAATTCTTGATGTAGAAAAAATTCTAGCGGAGATTTCACCTGTTGATGAAACAATGGACAGCAAAATTGCTGAAGAAATCGCACAAGTAGAACAAGGTAAAGAATTGGTTCGTCGTATCTTGATTGCTGATGATTCAACCGTTGCTCGTAAGCAGGTTCAGCGTGCGATTGAGTCGATTGGTTTTGAAGTTATTTCAGTGAAAGATGGTAAAGAAGCTTATGAGAAGCTGGTGGAGATGTCATCAGAAGGCAGTATTTACGATCAGATTTCATTGGTGATTTCAGATATCGAAATGCCAGAAATGGATGGCTATACGCTGACTGCTGAGATTCGTCGTCACGCCGAACTTAAAGATCTATACGTAATTTTACACTCATCATTGAGTGGTGTATTTAACCAAGCCATGGTTGAGCGTGTAGGAGCTAACTCCTTCATCGCGAAGTTCAACCCCGATGAGCTTGGTGCAGCGGTAAAAGCTGCGTTAACTAACTAAAAGAGACATTAATGACTGCTATAACAATAAGTGATCAAGAGTATCGCGATTTCAGCCGTTTCTTAGAATCTCAATGTGGCATTGTATTAGGTGACAGCAAACAGTACTTAGTGCGCAGCCGTCTAAGCCCATTAGTAACGAAGTTTAAGTTAGCTTCGTTGTCTGATTTGTTGAGAGATGTAGTAACAGGTCGAAACCGTGAGCTGCGCGTGGCTGCAGTCGATGCCATGACGACGAACGAGACACTTTGGTTCCGTGATACTTACCCGTTTGCTGTGCTTGCGGATAAACTTCTACCGGAAATAGCGGCAAATAAACGTCCTATTAAGATTTGGTCTGCGGCAAGCTCTTCAGGCCAAGAAGCATACTCAATGGCAATGACGATTCTTGAGACTCAAGCTCGTAAGCCAGGTATGTTGCCAAATGTATCGATTACCGCAACTGACATCTCAGCAAGTATGTTGGATATGTGCCGCACTGGCGCGTACGACAACCTTGCATTGGGACGTGGACTTTCTCCTGAGCGTCGTCGTACTTTCTTTGAAGATGCGGGCGATGGCCGTATGAAAGTGAAAGATAACGTTAAGCGCATGGTGAACTTCCGCCCTCAGAACCTGATGGACAGCTACGCATTGTTAGGTAAGTTCGACATCATCTTTTGTCGTAACGTGCTGATTTACTTCTCGCCTGATATGAAATCAAAGGTACTTAACCAGATGGCAAACAGCCTGAATCCTGGTGGTTACCTATTATTGGGTGCGTCTGAATCGTTAACAGGCTTAACGGATCGCTTTGAAATGGTTCGCTGTAATCCAGGCATCATCTACAAATTAAAGTAATGAGTGGCACCAGTACTAGGTGCAACGTTACTGCCTAATTTCAAAACCCAGCCAAGTGCTGGGTTTTCTTTTTTCCGTTAAAGCTATATCTTTAAGTCAGAGTGACATTCCAATTTACTCTATTTTTTGGCTTGTATATTGCAAGTTTACCCACGAGTAACCTGTAAAAGTATTGATAGCCCGCTTTGTTTTAAAAGTTGGTATATATATTGCTTTGGTTATCTCATAACAGTCAGTTCTTGAGTTGAGGTTTACATGGCTATTTCTTTTGACAATGCTTTGGGCATTCACCAACACACGGTTGGTGTACGTGAGCGTGCCGCTGAGGTGCTTTCCACCAATATCGCGCAAGCCAACACGCCTGGGTATAAAGCAAAAGGATTAGACTTTAAGAAATCACTGCAAGCGGCAAGTTCTGGGGCAAGCATTGGTCTTAGTCGTACAGATGGTCGGCACATTTCTGCCTCAACAACGGTGAACGGGGAAACGAAGTATCGAATTCCTACCCAACCTGATACAGGAGATGGCAACACGGTTGATTTGGATTTGGAAAGAAACCTTTTCATGCAAAACCAAATTAGGCATCAAGCCTCTCTCGACTTCTTAGGAAGTAAGTTCAAGAATTTAACTAAAGCGATTAAAGGGGAATAATTAGATGAGTTTATTCAATGTATTCAATGTGACTGGTTCTGCGATGAGTGCTGAATCTGTTCGTCTAAATACGACCTCGAGCAACCTTGCGAACGCGGACAGTGTAAGTAGTTCTGCTGAAGAAACTTACAAGGCTCGTCACGCAGTGTTCGGCGCTGAGTTAAATAAAGCACGCAACAGTGGTCACACTGTGCCTGTGAAAGTATTAGGTATTGTGGAAAGCGATAAGCCGCTGAGCGCGGAGTACAACCCGGATCACCCATTAGCGAACAACGAAGGCTATATCTACAAGCCTAACGTCAACGTTATGGAAGAAATGGCAAACATGATTTCGGCATCACGTGCGTACCAAACAAACGTACAGGTTGCTGACTCGAGTAAACAAATGCTGCTGCGTACGCTGCAGATGGGTCAATAAGGATAAGGAGGTAGCAAATGGCTGGAATCAACAACAATGTTGGTCAAAGCGGCTTGTCCTATGTTGACCAGCTGAAGAGTCTTCAAGATGGCGCGAAAAAGCCCGACGAAACAACAGGTAAGCAGGATCTTAAACAAGAAGACTTCTTATCTTTGTTGACTAAGCAATTAGCCCAACAAGACCCTTTTAAGCCGGTTAGCAATGACCAGATGATTGCGCAAATGGCTTCATTTGCGACCGTAGATGGCATTGGCAAAATGAATACACAGTTTGAAAGCTTGAATTCATCAATGACTTCTAACCAAGCATTACAGGCATCCTCTTTGGTTGGCCGCGATGTATTGGTTCCTGGTGCGGCAGGTGTGAAACCCGGTGATGGCGGTATGGCGTCAATGGTTAAGCTTCCTCAGGCAATGGACAATGTAATCGTCCGTGTTGAGAACGAAGTTGGACAATTGGTTCGCACTTTTGATATCGGCTCTAAACCATCAGGCGACACACGTGTTGAATGGGACGGAAAAGACGAAGACGGTAACCCATTGCCGGCTGGTAAATACAACGTGAAAGCGTCGGGTTTACTGGATGGCGAGAACACAGAGTTCCAAGTTTCCAGTTATGCGAACGTGAACAGTGTGCTTCTTGGTAAGGGCGATGGCAACGTACTACTCAATCTGGCTGGTTTCACATCGCCAGTACGACTTGCTGAAGTACTAGAAGTTGGTAAAGCGTAACGCTTTAAAAGAGTGATTATGCTAGCTAGAGAGATTAGGAGAATATTGGAATGTCATATGTAGCTTTAAGCGGTCTATCCGCTGCACAACTAGACCTGAATACAACCAGTAACAACATTGCGAACGCAAACACATTCGGCTTTAAAGAGTCACGTGCGGAGTTTGGCGATGTTTACTCAAGTTCGTTATTCACTAACGCAAAAACGACGGCAGGTGGCGGCGCGCAAGCTAGCCAAGTGGCGCAACAGTTCCATGAAGGTTCAAGTATTTATACGAACAACCCAATGGACTTACGTGTAAGTGGTACAGGTTTCTTTGCAGTATCGAAAGACCGTATGGTACCGGAGATCAATGAACTCACGCGTAATGGTGCATTTCACCTAAACAAAGACAACTACATGGTTACTGCTAACGATGAGTTTCTTTTAGGTTACGATGTTGATCCAAACTCGGGTGAAGTTCTTTCTTACGCGCCAAAGCCTCTCGACATTCCTGCTGAGTTTGGTAAGCCAAAACAGACAGAAAACATTGAAGTAGGAGTTAACCTTCCTGCAAACGGTGATCTTAAAGACCCGGCTGCATTTAACTTCAAAGATGCTGATACCTATAACCGTGCAACGTCTTCGACGGTATACGATTCTATGGGTCAGTCTTACAAGTTAACGACTTACTACCTCAAAGATCAGACTCAACCAAACACTTGGCAGACGTACTACACCATGTCAGATGAGAACGGTGAAAAGCCGGTCAATATCACGGGTGGTGATGCGACAAATGCACAAGGTCATGTTGGTCACACAATGAAGTTCAACAATGACGGTACGTTGGCGAGCCTTAACAATGGCCAGCCAATTAACTCTGAAGCACTAGGTGCTGGAGCTAACCCAATTGATTTGAACGGTGCTGATCCAACGCAAGTGCTTAAGTTTGGTCTAGATTCGTCAACTCAGTTTGCCGCTCCATTTGAACTCACTAAGTTCGATGAAGATGGCGCGACAACAGGTTTCTTAACCAAAATCGATTTCGATGAGTATGGCAGTGTTTTAGGTACTTACTCAAATGGTGAAAACGTGATGCTTGGCCGTGTAGGCTTGGTTCGTGTACCCAATGAGCAAGGCCTAGATAAGAAAGGCGGCACTCAGTGGGATTCTACTAATGACTCAGGTTCTAAAATCTGGGGTGAATCGAACAAAGGTTCATTTGGTAGCATCAACAACGGCTCGCTAGAGCAGTCGAACATCGATATGACACAAGAACTGGTTGATTTGATTTCTGCTCAACGTAACTTCCAAGCGAACTCGCGTTCTCTAGAAGTACACAACCAACTGCAACAGAATATTCTTCAGATTCGTTAATCGTTTCGAGCGTTTGAATCATCTGTGAATACCCAATTCAATATCATTGAATTGGGTATTGTTGTTGAATTTGATATGGCTGTTTGCTTTTCTATTTGCCGCCCCTATTGCCGCCCGGTAATGCCTCTGGCAACAATTATTCCTCAATGATCCTTTGACGATCACCCATCTTCGTTCTTTTTCCATTTAAATTACTGATAAATAACAGTAAAAAATATTGGCACAGTGTTTGCTTTATTAGCCCCAGAAGATGATTTTTTGGAGCAAAATTATGGATCGCGCACTGTTTCTTGCCATGAGTGGCGCTAAGCAAAATATGCAAGCTTTGCAGCTACGTGCTAACAACCTTGCCAACGTAAGTACAACGGGTTTCCGTGCTGATTTAGCACAAGCACGTTCAATGCAAGCGTACGGTGAAGGCATGCCTACTCGTGTTTTCAGCATGACAGAACGTCCGGGTCATAATTTCGCACAAGGTAGTGTGGTCACCACTGGCCGAGATCTTGATGTCACTATTCAAGGTGATGGTTGGATTTCAGTGATGGATAACACAGGCCGTGAAGGTTTAACGCGTAATGGTAATCTAAAGGTTGACCAAAACGGTTTGTTAACCAACGCAAGCGGTCACTTGGTGTTAGGTGAGAATGACGCGCCAATCACGCTCCCAATCCCGGTCAGCAAAGTAGAAATTGGTACAGATGGTACGATTTCGGTGATTCCTCAAGGCGCTCCAGCTGAAGAATTAGCGATTGTTGACCGTATTAAACTTGTACGCCCAGACAACCAAAGTTTGTTTAAAGATACGAATGGTCTATTCCGTTCGAAAAACCCAGATCAGGCATACGAAGCAGATGCAGCGGTAACGTTGCTTAAAGGTGCTATCGAAGGCAGTAACGTAAATGCTGTAGGTGAAATGACCAGCCTAATTGACTTGCAACGTCAGTTTGAAATGCAGGTCAAGATGATGAGCACGGCAGAGGAAATGGACAAGTCGTCTGATTCACTGCTTCGTATGAGCTAATAGAATTTAAAGGAATTTGCTATGCATCCAGCATTATGGGTAAGTAAAACAGGTTTAGACGCACAACAAACCAATATCTCAACGATTTCGAACAACCTTGCCAACGCCTCGACCATTGGTTTTAAAAAGAGTCGTGCGGTATTTGAAGATCTGTTCTATCAGAATATCAACCAGCCAGGTGGCCAATCGTCTCAAAATACTGAGCTGCCTAGTGGCTTGATGTTAGGTGCAGGTTCAAAAGTAGTCGCAACTCAAAAAGTGCACACTCACGGTAACGCGCAAACAACGTCGAACAGCTTAGATATGATGATTGAAGGCGACGGCTTCTTCCAAGTTGAAATGCCAGACGGTGAAACAGGTTACAGCCGAAATGGTCAGTTCACTCTGAACGGTGACGGCGCGATCGTTACATCAGGTCAAGGTTATGCTCTGCAACCAGAAATCGTGATTCCTGAAGATGCGATTTCGGTAACTGTTGGTAACGACGGTGAAGTATCAGTACGTCTACGTGGTGAGCAAAACAACGTCGTGGTTGGCCAAATCACCATCACTGACTTCGTAAACCCAGGTGGTTTAGAGCCTGTAGGTCAAAACCTTTACTTACCAACCGGTGCTAGTGGCGACCCGCAAGAGGGGGTTCCTGGCTTTGATGGCTTAGGTAATATTCGTCAGTCGATGCTCGAAACATCGAACGTCAACGTAACCGAAGAGCTGGTGAATATGATTGAAGCTCAACGTGTCTACGAAATGAATTCGAAAGTTATCTCGTCGGTAGACAAGATGATGAGCTTTGTTAACCAACAGCTGTAATTGGTTTATTAGCCGTTTAATTATTGATAATTAATTGATTTTTCCAATTAACTGACGTGTTTCTACCAATTGATCTATTTACCATTGCCTGCTGAGAGTATATCGCCATGAAACGTATTTTTTGTTTAGCTCTGTTTATGTCTATGACGGGGTGTTCTGTTTTGGATCCTATTGAGACTCCGGCAGAAGAAAACGCAACCACAGTGGTTGATGCCGTGGAAGGTGATAAGTCAGCGCAAGAGAGCTCAGGCATTATCGATACGCTTCGTGGTCGAACCGATCCAGTTGCTGGTGACCCAGCATGGGCGCCAATCAATCCAAAAGAAAAACCGGAACACTACGCAGCAGCAACGGGCTCACTGTTCAATGTTAATCACATTGGCAGCATGTATGACGACTCAAAACCTCGTGGTATTGGTGACATCATTACCGTGGCGTTAGACGAGAATACTCGAGCGACCAAGAAAGCCAACGCAGACATGTCTAAGTCGAATGATGCAACGATGGAGCCGCTGGCAGTTGGTGGTCAAGAGTTGACGATCGACAAGTACAACTTTTCTTATGATCTGAGCAACACCAACACCTTTGCGGGTGACGCGTCAGCCAACCAAAGTAACAGCATCAGCGGCTACATTACCGTTGAAGTTATCGAAGTCTTAGCCAATGGTAACCTAGTGGTCCGTGGTGAAAAGTGGATGACACTGAACACGGGCGATGAGTACATCCGCCTAAGCGGCACCATCCGTCCTGATGATATAGACTTCGAAAATACCATCGCTTCAAACCGTGTTTCTAACGCACGAATTCAGTATTCAGGTACGGGCGTGCAGAAAGATATGCAAGAGCCTGGATTCTTGGCACGATTCTTTAATGTATCTCTGTAGAGCTTGATAGGGCGTCGGGATACTGACAGCCCTCATCAATCACAAATATTTCGCTAAGTTATTATAAACTAAAGCAATACAGACAGGTTACTCAATGAAAAAACTCACACTCGTACTATTCGGCATGCTATTTCTTGCCACCAGTGCCCATGCTGCGCGTATTAAAGACGTGGCAAAAGTGGCGGGTGTTCGTAGTAACCAACTTGTCGGTTATGGTTTGGTTACGGGTTTGCCGGGGACAGGTGAGACAACTCCCTTTACCGATCAAACGTTTAACGCAATGCTGCAAAACTTTGGCATCCAATTGCCGCCCGGCACCAAGCCAAAAACTAAAAACGTCGCCGCGGTAATTGTTACCGCTGAACTCCCGGCATTCTCTAAGCAGGGCCAGGAAGTTGACGTAACGGTGTCTTCTATCGGATCAGCAAAAAGCCTTCGTGGTGGTACCTTACTGCAGACTTTCCTGAAAGGTCTAGACGGTCAGGTGTATGCGGTCGCGCAAGGTAACTTGGTAGTAAGTGGCTTTAGTGCACAAGGTAACGACGGTTCTAAGATTGTCGGTAACAACCCTAATGTCGGCATCATATCTAGCGGTGCGACGGTTGAACAAGAAATCCCAACTCCATTTGGCCGTGGTGACTACATCACTTTCAACCTAATCCAATCCGATTTTACAACGGCTCAGCGCTTGGCTGACGCGGTTAATAATTTCCTAGGCCCACAAATGGCTTCAGCGGTCGACGCGACTTCAGTCAAAGTTCGTGCGCCACGTGAAATCAGCCAACGCGTGGCTTTCTTATCGGCAATCGAAAACATCGAATTTGATCCTGCAGAGGGTTCTGCAAAAATTATTGTTAACTCCCGCACCGGTACTATTGTGGTTGGTAAGCACGTTCGCCTAAGAGCGGCGGCAGTAACCCACGGTGGTATGACGGTTGCAATCAAAGAAAATCTAAACGTAAGCCAGCCGAATGCATTCTCTGGTGGCCAAACGGTAGTGGTTCCTGATTCTGATATCGAAATCACGGAAGGCGATGGCAAGATGTTCAAATTTGAACCGGGCCTAACGCTGGATGATTTGGTCCGCGCAGTTAACGAAGTGGGCGCAGCGCCTTCTGACTTAATGGCAATCCTTCAAGCACTGAAACAAGCCGGTGCAATTGAAGGTCAATTGATCATTATCTAGGGAATAACGCATGATTAAGAATAACAATGACATCGGCTTTATTCACGACATCGGTAGTTTAGACCGTCTTCGTCAACAAGCCGTAAATGGTGAAGAAGGCAGCGAAAAAGAGGCGCTAACTGCGGCGGCAAAACAGTTTGAATCGATTTTTACTTCGATGCTGTTTAAGTCGATGCGTGATGCTAACTCTAGCTTTAAGTCGGATATGCTGAACAGCCAGAACGAGCAGTTTTATCGTCAGATGCAAGATGACCAAATGGCGAGTGAGTTGAGTGCTTCTGGTTCATTAGGCCTTGCGGACATGATTGTTGCTCAGCTAAGTGCAGGTCAAGCAAGTGATGCGACAGAAGACAAGGTTCGCAGTGAAGGTTTTGATACCTCACTGGAAAGACCTCAGTATTCAGGTCGTTCAGAAGAGAAAGTATCTCAAGTTCAACCAGCATCTGCTATGTCAGCAACAGCCATGTCAGCAGCAAAACAACCCGCTTCATTTGATTCTCCAGAATCGTTTGTTACGTCGATGAAGCCTTACGCTGAAAAAGCGGCGAGCGCACTCGGTGTTGACTCGTCACTGCTACTGGCGCAAGCGGCACTTGAAACAGGTTGGGGCTCTAAGATGATTAAGAACTCTTTGGGCAACAGTAATAACCTATTCAACATCAAAGCAGATAGAAGCTGGAAGGGCGATAAGGTCGCGACTCAAACTCTTGAGTTCCATGGCAAAACCGCCGTTAAAGAGTCTGCTTCTTTCCGTTCTTACTCTAATTTCGAAGATAGCTTTAATGATTACGTGAAGTTCTTGAATGAAAATCCAAGATACGAAACGGCGCTACAGCATCAAGGCAATTCAGAGAATTTCATCAAAGGTATTCATCAGGCTGGTTACGCAACTGACCCTAACTATGCAGACAAGGTTTTACGAGTTAAAGCCAAGATTGATGAGATGAACTAGCGTCATAAATCAACATAGAGAGCTTGCTACTGGCAGGCTCTTTTCTTCTCCGCCCCTTCAGTTCTTACGCGTAATCCATAGTTATCTCCTTACACTTCAATAAATTATCGTCTTTTAACTCTCCATTGTTTGTATTGGCACATATATTGCTTTTATCTTAGTAATATACGGTTGTAGTTAATCAGTTCATTCTGGTTTTGTTAAGTTTTTGGGGGGCATTATGGCGTCGGATCTTCTGAATGTAGGGGCACAAAGTGTTCTTACGGCTCAGAGACAGCTCAACACCACAGGTCATAACATTTCTAACGCCAACACAGAGGGCTATAGCCGCCAGTCTGTGATTCAAGGTGTGAATGACCCGCGCCAGTACGGTGGGCAATCCTACGGTATGGGTGTGCATGTGGAAAATGTTCGCCGCTCTTGGGATCAGTTTGCCGTCAAAGAACTTAACTTATCGACAACCAATGCCGCCAACAAAGGCGATACCGAAGCCAACCTCGATATGCTGTCGAGCATGTTGTCGTCGGTCGCTTCAAAGAAGATTCCAGAAAACCTCAACGAATGGTTTGATTCCGTTAAGACTCTCGCCGATACCCCGAATGATGTGGGTGCGCGTAAGGTCGTGTTAGAGAAAGCAGGGCTTGTCACTAAAACCTTGAATGAATTCCATGAAACGGTACGTCAACAGTCTGATTCTACGAATAAAAAGTTAGAAGTCGGCATCGAACGTGTTAACCAAATTGCGGTTGAGATTCGTGATGTTCAGCGTTTGATGATGCGAACACCAGGGCCTCACAATGATTTACGAGATCAGCACGAAAAGCTGATCAATGAGTTATCTGGCTACACCAAAGTGACAGTAACGCCACGCTCTAATGCGGAAGGATTTAACGTCCATATTGGTAATGGTCATACCTTGGTTTCTGGTAGCGAAGCCAGTCAACTGAAGTTGGTTGATGGTTTACCTGATACGCATCAGCGTCGACTGGCGATTGTGGAAGGTAAGTCTTTGAAGCCGATCACCAGTAATGATATAGATGGAAAAATCGGTGCCATGCTCGATATGCGAGACGAACATATCCCTGACATCATGGATGAACTTGGACGTTTGGCGACGGCTTTCTCTGAGAAAGTGAACTCACTGCAATCACAAGGTTTAGATCTCAATGGCAATGTTGGCCAAGACATCTTCACCGATGTGAACTCTGAGCGCGTGGCGAAATCACGCGTGACGGCTGGTAGCCAATCAAAGGCTGATGTTGCCGTATATATTGATGACACCTCTGCCTTAAAAGGCGGCGAGTACGGTCTTAAATATGACGGCAGTGACTATGTCGTGACCAAGCCTGACGGTGAAACCGTAAAAGTCAGCACGAATGCAGCAGGCAATGCTTTTTACCTAGATGGTATGCGAGTCGAAGTTCGAAACCCGCCGGAATTGGGTGAGAAGCTGTTACTGCGTCCAACTCGCAACTTTGCTGCTCAGATTCAGATGGAAACCAAAGACCCGAGAGATATTGCCGCACAAAGTTATGAGGCATCGACCACGTTTGCGAAAGGCTCGGCGGGGTTCAAAATCCTAGCGGCCGGTCAATTGCGTGAGTTTGAAGTGATTGTTTCACCAAAAGGTGAGCAGTTTGCCGTGACTGACCCGAAAGGCAATATTTTAATGCAGCCGCAGCCGTACCCACCTGAAGGTCCGGTTACGATTAATGGCACGACTTTCGAGTTGACCGCTGGGGCTGTGGCAAACGATAAATTTACGGCAAACCTTGTCCCATCAGAGGGTGACAACGGTAACTTGCGTAAGCTGCAAGATCTCCAAACCGGTAAGATCTTGAATGATGGTGAGTCTACGATTTTGGACCTTTACCATAACTTGAATACCAACACGGGCCTGAAAGCGTCGACGGCAAATCGCTTAAGCGACATTGCCACCTTAGAAAAAGAATCCGCTCAGGAACGTATTGCTTCAGTGTCGGGGGTTAACCTCGATGAAGAAGCGGCAAATATGATGAAATTTCAGCAAGCGTATATGGCTTCTTCACGCATCATGCAAGCAGCCAATGATACGTTCAATACTATTTTGGCTCTGAGGTAGGAAGTATAAATGTTGAATCGTATTTCTAGCTTCCACAATTACCAATCTGTTCAGAATGACTTGCGCCGTCAAGAGAACAAGATACATCACAACCAAGCACAACTTGCTTCCGGTAAGAAGTTGCAGTCGCCAAGTGATGATCCTCTTGCGACCCACTATTTACAAAATATTGGTCAGCAATCAGAGCAGCTTAAGCAATATAGTGACGCAATCGTCTTGGTTCGTAATCGATTAGAGCATCATGAGGTATTGGTCTCCAACACCGAAGGCTTTGCTGATGAAGCAAAACGAACCGTGATGGAAATGATTAACGGTGCGCTTTCTCCAGAGGACCGTTTAGCGAAGAAACGCGAGATCCAAGAGCTATCAAATAATTTCCTGCATCTAGCTAACTCTCAAGATGAGTCGGGTAACTACACGTTTGCGGGTACTAAGCCGAAGAATCAACCCTTCTTTAGAGATAACCAAGGTAACGTCAGCTATCAGGGCGATGACTATCAGCGAAAGATGCGTGTAGCGAGTAGCTTCGAGATGGCGATGAATGATCCAGGCAGTAAGTTATTTATGGAAATAGATAACCCGTTTGGTGATTACGAACCGCAGTACGAACTCGAACCCGCTTCTGAATTACTTTTGGAACGTGCGACGAACTCAGCTGAAGATGGGTCAACGTATAAAGTGACGTTCGTTGATATGCAGACAGGAAATTATGCTTATCAACTTGAAAAAGATGGCGCAGTGGTGGCCGCAGAAGACTTTGATCCTTCGACTGGCATTGTCTATGAAGGGCTGAATATCCAAATCAAAGGCCAAATCACTAAAGGTGATTCGATCACCTTAGAACCGCGAGAGACTTTCTCTATCTTTGATACGTTCAAAGAAGCTGCTGAGCAGGCTGAAAACCCGGTATCGGATGCATCAGCAACAGCGAAATTGCACCAAGTAACCGAAGAGTTCCACGCCGCGTTTATCCATTTGACCAAGGCGAGAACTGATGTTGGTGCGCGTTTAAGTACGCTGGATATTCAAGAGCAACAGCATGAAGATTTTAAGTTGTCTTTAGCCAAAGCGAAAAGCAACTTTGAAGATTTGGACTACTCGAAAGCCATCATTGAGTTCAATGAAAACTCTCGAGCATTGCAAGCTTCTCAACAAGCGTTTGGTAAAACCAAAGACCTGACCTTGTTTAACTATATTTAATGATCAATCGATATTTAGTGGTGAACTAACACTCACCATTGAAGTTAGATTCTTTGCCGTATGTGCTATGCCGTATGAGCGAATCACTTCAACCTTTGCCGGTTTTTTATACAAGATGTCATCTGTCTGAAAATAGCGGCAAAAAGCGGCAATGGGTCAACGAAGGTACTTTTTGTTCCCCAAGCTAGTTAAACCAAATCGAGTTAAGTTTTAATTTAAGTGATTGATTTTATATATATTAAAAATTAATCGAAACAGTATTAAACTTGGCATATAACTTGTATCTGTATTGGTCATTAAATGATTTATACAGATCTTAAACCCTGCATAGGGTTTAGCGAGTAATACACGGTCAGTGCTTATCCATATGAGAGTAAAGCTGGCCGCTTCGCAGAAAGTTTGCGAACTCATAAGGAGAGCAAAATGGCTATTAATGTAAGCACTAACGTTTCTGCTATGACAGCACAGCGTTACCTGAATAAAGCGTCTAATGATTTAGCGACCTCTATGGAGCGTTTGTCGTCAGGGCATAAAATCAACAGCGCGAAAGATGATGCAGCTGGTCTGCAAATCTCTAACCGTTTAACGGCGCAATCACGTGGTTTAGATGTGGCAATGCGTAATGCCAATGATGGTATTTCAATTGCACAAACCGCTGAAGGTGCGATGAACGAATCAACCAACGTGCTACAACGTATGCGTGATCTGGCGATTCAATCATCAAACGGTACGAACTCGGCAGCGGAACGTACCGCGCTTAATGAAGAGTCTTCGGCACTTCAAGATGAGCTAAACCGTATCGCGGAAACGACCTCGTTTGGTGGCCGTCGTCTGTTGAATGGTTCATTTGGTGAAGCATCTTTCCAGATAGGTTCTAGCTCTGGTGAAGCAATGATTATGGGACTCACTAGTGTTCGTGCTGATGATTTCCGTATGGGCGGTACTACGTTCGATTCTGAAAATGGTAAAGATAAAAGCTGGGAAGTGCCGCCAACCGCGAGCGACCTTAAGTTTGAATTCAGAACCAAAGCGGGTGAAGACATCGTTTTAGATATCAACACCAAAGCGGGTGATGATATTGAAGAGCTTGCTACTTACATTAATGGTCAATCTGATCTTGTGAACGCATCGGTTACCGATGATGGTCGCATTCAACTATTTGTTGCTGAACCTGACCTTGAAGGTGCAATGTCGATCTCTGGTGGCCTAGCATCTGAGCTAGGTATTAAGAGTGAAGGCCGTGCAACATCGGTTCAAGATATCAGCCTGACTAGCGTTGCAGGTTCACAAAACGCAATCAGCGTAATTGATTCTGCAATGAAGTACGTAGATTCACAGCGTGCTGATTTGGGTGCTAAACAGAACCGTCTAAGCCACAGTATTAATAACTTGGCAAACGTTCAAGAGAACGTAGACGCTTCTAACAGCCGAATCAAAGATACGGACTTTGCGAAAGAGACGACGCAAATGACCAAATCACAAATTCTGCAACAAGCAGGTACTTCGATACTTGCTCAAGCAAAACAGTTGCCTAACTCTGCAATGACACTATTGCAATAGTTATTGGTTGAACTTGCTGCTCGTGTTCAGACGTGAGCCATGCAGCAAGGGAAACTGGCAAGCATACTTACTATGAGTGTTTAGCTCTCTCATCTCTCACCTGCTATTCATTTTTACGGTAAGAATGCAACGGCGAGTCAGAAATGTGTTCATTTCTCGATGATCTCCACACAGGCTCTGACCTGCCAACTAGCCCCGGTTCTCTCAAAGGAAAAGGGGCTTTTTCCTTTCTGCTCTTTATCTCTCTGTTTTCTATCTTCTGCTTTTTTGTTTTCCTGTCTTTTGCGTTTCCCACTGGTTTCTAACTTTAGAATTCTGATCTTTAAGTTTCCATTCAACCCATTTTCTTCGTTACAAGTGTTCTGCTTGGCTAAATGAATTGCACAATCTTTATGCCCATCAATGATCTTTGGTGATTGATCATTTCTGAGCGTTGACCATTTTGAACGGTAGTTAGCGTGTTTTTTGAACAAATTAAGATTTATACCCGATTAAACTCTATCGCCTTTTTAGAAAAGTGTGAGATTTAACTTACTGATAAGTAAAAATTTAATATTTTATTTGTGGTTTTTTAAAAGTTTTTCTAAAGCTTCGGGATTTTGAGCCGTTATTAAATGTAACTTTGAGAGAACTACTTGGTTTTCCGAGACGTCGGAAACCGCTATACCGGAAAATCAATTGGAGAAATCACCATGGCAGTGAATGTAAATACAAACGTTTCAGCGATGACTGCGCAACGTTACCTAAACAACGCAAACAGCGCACAACAAACATCAATGGAGCGCCTAGCTTCAGGTTCTAAAATCAACAGCGCGAAAGATGACGCTGCGGGCCTACAAATCTCTAACCGTTTGAACGTTCAGAGCCGCGGCCTTGATGTTGCTGTTCGTAACGCGAACGACGGTATCTCTATTGCACAAACTGCTGAAGGTGCAATGAACGAGACAACCAACATCCTGCAACGTATGCGTGATTTGTCTCTACAATCTTCAAACGGCTCAAACTCAAAATCTGAGCGTGTAGCGATTCAAGAAGAAGTAACAGCACTGAATGACGAACTAAACCGTATCGCGGAAACCACGTCTTTTGGTGGCAACAAGCTGCTTAACGGTACTCACGGTACTAAATCATTCCAAATCGGTGCGGATAACGGTGAAGCGGTAATGCTTCAACTGAAAGACATGCGCTCTGATAACGCTCAGATGGGTGGTAAGAGCTACCAAACTGAGAACGCGAAAGACAAAGACTGGAACGTTCAAGCTGGCGCAAACGACCTAAAAATGTCGTTCACTGATAACTTCGGCCAAGCACAAGAAATCGATGTGTCTGCGAAAGCGGGCGACGACATCGAAGAGCTAGCAACTTACATCAACGGTCAACAAGACTCTGTTAAAGCGTCTGTAACTGAAGACGGTAAGCTGCAAATGTTTACTGGCAACAATAAAGTTGAAGGCGAAGTGGCATTCTCTGGCAGCCTTGCTGGTGAACTAGGCATGCAACCTGGCAAAGATGTAACGGTTGATACTATCGACGTAACATCAGTTGGCGGCGCACAAGAGTCTGTTGCAGTTATCGATGCGGCACTTAAGTATGTAGATAGCCACCGTGCTGAGCTAGGTGCTTTCCAAAACCGTTTCGACCACGCTATCAGCAACTTAGACAACATTAACGAGAACGTTAACGCATCTAAGAGCCGTATTAAAGATACCGATTTCGCGAAAGAAACGACTCAGATGACTAAGTCTCAGATCCTTTCTCAAGCTTCAAGCTCGATCCTTGCTCAAGCGAAGCAAGCGCCTAACTCGGCACTTAGCCTACTAGGTTAATCGATTAAAAAGCCACGTTGCCACGTTGGTTATAAGCGCTGTTGATCATAAGCGTTGTTGATCATAAACGTTAACGTTAGGCTTCCACAAATTAGCTCGTGGTGAGAGATGAGCGCTAAACAGACCCAGCTTCGGCTGGGTTTTTTATTGCCTGCAATTTGGCGAAGGTGTATTTGGAAAAGTGTAATGTTGGTTAATAGAAGCAAAAGCGAGATTCCCTATCACGTTCGTTCCTCACTGTAGGGAATGACGGGAATTGGGAAATGATGATTTCCTCGCTTACTACATCGAAGCAGTCTTTCGTCATCCCAGAATCGAGTAGAACGAGATATCAGGGATCTTTTTTGGTTTTTATATTCAACACCACGCCCATTAATCCGAGCTGAATGGAAACTTTAGCGAATGTCGCTCTATTAATTGAATCCCGATCACACTTTTCTTTGTTGTTGAAAAGAATATGAAAAAAAGCACATTTTTTATTAAAGCTTCTAATTAAGGGGCCGTTAAAGGGATTGAGAGAAATGATATGTACCAATGTAAGGTGAGAGAGACACTGGTGCATAAACAAAATTGACATGTATTTGTGTGAGGTGAGAGTCACATAAGTACATTAAAAAATGCCTAAAGGAGATCAACTATGGCGATTAATGTAAGCACTAATGTGTCTGCAATGACGGCTCAGCGCTACCTAAATAGCGCGGCTGAAGGTACTCAAAAATCAATGGAGCGTTTGTCTTCTGGCTATAAAATCAATAGCGCAAAAGATGATGCTGCAGGCCTACAAATCTCTAACCGCTTAACGTCGCAAAGCCGTGGCCTAGATATGGCTGTGAAAAACGCGAATGATGGTATCTCTATTGCACAGACAGCTGAAGGTGCAATGAATGAGTCAACTAACATTCTGCAACGTATGCGTGACCTTTCTCTTCAATCTTCAAATGGTTCAAACAGCAAATCTGAACGTGTTGCGATCCAAGAAGAAGTCTCTGCTCTAAACACAGAGCTTAACCGTATTGCTGAAACGACCTCTTTTGGTGGTAACAAGCTTCTTAACGGTACTTACGGCAGCCAATCTTTCCAAATCGGTGCAGATTCTGGTGAAGCAGTAATGCTGACTATGAATAACATGCGTACTGACACTCAAGACATGGGTGGCAAGAGCTACGGCGTTACAGAAGGCAAAGATGCTTCTTGGCGTGTAGCTGCAGGTTCTGATCTGACTATCAAATACAACGATAAGTTTGGTGAAGCACAAGAGTTGTCTATTTCTGCGAAGGAAGGCAACGATATGGAAGAACTAGCAACTTACATCAATGGTCAGAGCCAAGACGTTAAAGCGTCAGTTGGTGAAGGCGGCAAACTGCAACTTTTCGCTTCAAGCCAAAAAGTTGAAGGTGATGTTGAGTTCGGCGGCAGCCTTGCTGGTGAACTTGGTATTGGTGCAGCTAAAGACGTTACTGTTAACGACATTGACGTAACTTCGGTTGCTGGCGCGAACGAAGCGGTATCTATCATTGATGGCGCACTAAAATCTGTAGATAGTAACCGTGCTTCTCTTGGTGCTTTCCAAAACCGTTTTGACCACGCAATCAGCAACTTAGATAACATCAACGAAAACGTTAATGCGTCTAAGAGCCGTATCAAAGATACCGATTACGCGAAAGAAACGACAGCAATGACGAAGTCTCAAATCCTACAACAGGCGAGTACTTCTATCCTAGCTCAAGCAAAACAATCACCATCAGCAGCTCTAAGCTTATTGGGCTAAACTTACCTCGGTAAGTAGCGGTAAACTCTACTCTGGGTAGAGTTTTACTGTATGGCTCACAAAGGAGGGAGGGAGACTGTTATGGAAATACCATCCAACGCATCGAACATCCAGCCTTATGGCTCACCTAATGGCATTAAATTTGCAAGCGATGAAGGTAGTAGTGCGTCGAGCACTTCACGACTGAAAGAAGCAACATCTTATGGCAAGGTAGAAAAATCGAAAGAGCAAGCTACCGAAGCGGCGATTCAATTAGCTCAACATCGACAAGAGTTAAACGATGAAGAGCGAGTCAAGATGGTAGAGAAGGTAAACGAGTTTATCTCCTCTCTCAACAAGGGTGTTGCCTTTAAAGTCGATGAAGAGTCGGGGAGAGATGTGGTTACCATTTATGAGACCACAACCGGTGATATTATTCGCCAGATCCCTGACGAAGAAATGCTTGAAATTCTAAGACGCCTAGCAGCCCAAAATTCAAATAGTAGAATATTTGAGGTGAAGGTTTAAGTCGTATTATTGAGGTGGTTTAATGAGTTTTGGCCCAATGGGGATTTCGTCTGGCATGGATATCAATTCCATGGTCAGCAAAATTGTTGATTCGGAGCGTGTACCTAAACAGCAACGAATTGATAATGAACGAACGCGAATCGATACCAGCATTAGTGCCTATGGAAGACTCAGAGAATCCCTTGATTCGATGAAAAACCTGATGACAAACTTTCGTCAGGAAAAAGCTTTTGCTGTGCGAACAGTTGAAAGTACCGATGAAGGTCTTGTCTCTGCAACCGCGACTACCGAAGCGATCGCTGGCAAATATGCCATCGATGTGTTGCAGCTTGCCCAGAGTCATAAAGTGGCTTCTGATGTACTGTCAGAGGACATGAAATTTGGCCCAGGTAAGCTGCAGGTTTCGCTTGGTGATGACAGCTTTGATGTGCAAGTTGGCGACAGATCGAAACTTATCGATGTCGTTCGCAGTATAAACGGCGCAGATAGCAATCCAGGCGTTCGTGCATCTATTATTAATGATGTCGAAGGCCCACGACTTATTGTCGCCTCGAACCAGTCTGGTTCAGATCAGCAGATCAGCATTAATGTAGAGTCTGATGCTGCTAACCCTCTAAAAAAACTCGAATACAAAACTCTAGAAGAGCGTGTGAAGGCGCTTGAGAAAGCGCGCCTTGCTGCTCAAGATGTTCTTGCTCTAACCCCTGCAGGAAAAGCCGTTGAACTCATCGATGAAGCGATCGCTAACGATGACCTAAATGCGAGTGAAAAACTCGATGAAGACGGAAATGTTACCCCAGCAACCCAAACCGATTCTGCCTCAGATGTTGACGGAGACTCTCAAAGTCTTAGCTACGGCGAGCAAGCTGCAGCAGATGGTCAAGCTGCCCTAGACGCAGCTCAGGCGTCAAAGTCTGTGATGCCCGAAGACAATATCCCAGGTTGGACTGAGACAGCCTCAGGAACTCTTTTAGATTCTTACTACACACCAGAACTTGAGCTTGATGAAAAAGCGATAGAGAAGGCGCCTGACGTGCCGGGGTGGTCAAATGCTGCCTCGGGTACTCTGACCGATTCCTACGTGACGCCGAAAGAAGCTCAGCAAAAGCTGGAAGCTGAACAAGCGCGAATCGAAGATAAAATTTCACAAGAAAAAGCCGATTTGGCTGAGAAAGTTCAAAAAGGCGAATTGACCGCGGAACAAGCCAAAAAAATTGAGCGTGCGAAATTAGAACCCGAAGAGCGTGAGCTTTTAGAGAAAGTCGATAAAGTGCAAGCTGACCTCGAACAGGCACAACAGTCTTTTGATACCTACAGCGGTATGGCTGAAGTTCAGGCGGGGCAAGATTCAATGGTCGTTCTAGACGGTGTTGCACAGCTTTCGAGTAATAACAATGTGATTGAAGATGCCGTAGAAGGTATCGATATTACGGTGAAAGGCAAAACGCCAAAAGATAAGCCACCGGCCGAAATCGGTGTTGAGTACGACCGTAATAGTGTGCGCCAAGACATTGAATCTTTCGTTAACTCTTACAATCAGTTTTATCAAGTATCTAAGAACTTGGCGGGTGTTGATCCAACGACTGGCCAAAAAGGGCCGCTTTCTGGCGACAGTACTGTACGTAATGCCGACTCGCGATTGAAAGGGGTGTTCTCATCAAGTATTGAAGGCGCGCCTGCTAATCTCAAGTCATTGACTGAATTTGGTATCACGACCACAAGGCAAGGCTCGCTAGAAATTAACTACGACATGCTTGATCGTCAACTTAATAATAACTTCGATAAGTTGGGTGAGTTCTTTGGCGGCAACAACGGTTTCGCCAAAAAAGTGGAAGATGCGATTCAAGGTATCACTGGTATCACAGGTTCGATTCGTACTAGAGAAAAGAGCTTAGTCGAGCAAAACTACCGCTTGGTTGATGACCAAAGCGCACTCGATCGACGCATGGACAGCCTAGAAAACCGTACACATTCTAAGTTTACTGCCATGCAAGATGCGACTAGCAAGATGCAATCCCAGCTGGGCAGTATGATGAATGCGTTGGGCTAATAGATGAACAGTCAGCTGCAAGAGCTTTGTGAACTAGATCAATTAATTATCTCTAAGCTTGAATTTAGTGAAATTAATGCTGAAGAAATAACGCGGCTTGTCGATAACAGAGAACAGTTATTGCAAAACGTGCTTCAAATAATCGACTCACACCCCGACGTTAAGCAAAGTTCTGAATGGTTTGAAGCCATTACCAGAACCAGAAAATTAGTCGAATTGATGCAGTCTGAGACGAGTCGAGTAGGTAAGACCCTACACAAGTACCGTCACGGCGCTAAATCAGTTCAACAATACAAAAAGTTTTTATAAAAGAGGTTTACTATGCGCGGTTCTTTACAGGCATATAAAAAGGTATCAGTGGATAGTCAGCTAACAGCTGCCTCACCGCATAAGATTGTACAAATGCTAATGGCAGGTGCTATCGAGCGCTTGATTCAAGGTAAAGCGGCAATGCAAGCGGGCAACATCCCAGTGAAAGGCGAGCGACTTGGTAAGGCTCTGGATATCATTATTAGCCTACGTAGTTGCCTGTCTATGGACGATGGTGGCGATATTGCGAAAAACCTAGATCAACTTTATGAGTTCATGATCACGCAAATTTCTGCGGCAAATCACAAAAATGACCCACAGCCTATTGATGATGTTATCGATATTATCCGCGAAATTAAGAGCGCTTGGGACCAAATTCCGAACGAATATCACAACTTGACGTCTGCTGACGTAGGTATTTAAAGAAAAACTGCAGTTTTAACCAATCTCATATCCCTTAATTGGTTGGTTGCCTTATTTTTTTAATCAAATAAAATAGAAGCCATTAGATAGCCTAATGGCTTTTTTCGTTGCTGATTTCCTAAATTTGTCCACGTAGACCATAATCATTGATACTTTTCTCTGTTTTATCGATTACGTCGCTCACCGTTTTTCTGCATCGCACCAAAATAAAGGCAATAATTCCTACTTATGCAAGGTTTGGCAAAACTGCTTGTCGTCGACGATAGCGCTCAAGATCGTCACAATTTAAGCACAATATTAGAGTTTGTAGGAGAGAGCTGCGAAGTAATCAGCTCTGAACAAGCACGTAAAGTTGACTGGTCACTACAGTGGGCCGGCTGCATTATTGGTACCATTAAAGGTAAAGGCTTCAACGCATTACTGAATGAAAAGCTTGTTCACGCCAATCACATCCCTTTACTGGTGATTGGTAAAAACAATCACCCGGTTGACGAGCTAACTAACTATGTTGGCGAGCTTGAACTTCCTCTTAACTACCCGCAATTAAGTGATGCATTAAGGCACTGTAAAGATTTCTTAGGCCGCAAGGGCGTTCAAGTGGTGTCTTCGGCACGCAAGAACACACTGTTTCGCAGCCTAGTAGGGCAAAGTGCTGGCATTCAAGAAGTACGTCACTTAATTGAACAAGTCTCTTCTACGGAAGCGAACGTGCTGATTCTTGGTGAATCTGGTACCGGTAAAGAAGTCGTAGCGCGTAATATTCACTATCACTCTAAGCGCCGTTCTGGGCCTTTTGTGCCTGTGAATTGTGGTGCTATTCCACCAGACTTACTCGAAAGTGAGTTGTTTGGTCATGAGAAGGGCGCATTTACTGGTGCGATTACCGCACGAAAAGGTCGCTTTGAATTGGCTGAAGGTGGCACACTGTTTCTTGATGAAATTGGCGATATGCCAATGGCAATGCAAGTTAAGTTGTTGCGTGTACTGCAAGAGCGCTGTTTTGAACGCGTAGGTGGCAACAGCACCATTAAAGCTGACGTTCGTGTGATTGCAGCAACACACCGCAATCTTGAAGACATGATCGACGATGACTCGTTCCGTGAAGACCTTTATTACCGCTTGAATGTATTCCCGATTGAAATGCCGGCGCTTCAAGATCGTAAAGAAGATATTCCACTGTTGCTTCAAGAGCTAATGACTCGAATGGAAGCGGAAGGCAGTATGCCTATCTGCTTCACGGCACGTGCTATCAATTCTTTGATGGAGCACTACTGGCCAGGTAACGTTCGTGAGCTAGCGAACCTCGTTGAGCGAATGGTTATCCTGTATCCGAATAGCTTGGTTGATGTGAATCATCTACCCACTAAATATAGATACAGTGATATCCCTGAGTTCCAGCCTGAATTTAATCGCTTTGTGTCGGAAGAAGAGCAAGAACGTGATGCACTTTCTGATTTGTTCTCAGAAGATTTCAGCTTTGACCAGCAAGATGATCTTGCCGATAACGCGAATGCGCCTCAAGAGTTACCACCAGAAGGTGTTAATTTGAAAGAGCTGTTGGCGGATATGGAAGTGAACATGATTAACCAAGCCTTGGAAGCGCAGGGTGGCATTGTTGCCCGTGCTGCAGACATGCTTGGAATGCGCAGAACCACTCTGGTTGAAAAAATGCGGAAGTACAATCTACAGCGATAGAGCTCAGATTCGTGTTCAGCGATATCAAATTAAGACGGGTGTTGAGTTAAAGCATCGTTTTGGTTGAGAGAATAGAGAGGGCATAGTCGAGTTGTTGCTTGCTTAACTATGTGATAAATATAGCAAATAGCCTGACGCGTGTTTTACGTGTCAGGCTGTTTTAGTATTTGAGGCAAATTTTTGACATGCACGGATCTAACGAATCAGAAAATCAGTCACACCTAGATTCAGTTGAACAGCAGGTTGAGCGCTATAAGCAAGTGCTTGATGTGATGCCAGCAGGTGTCATCTTGTTAGATACTCATGGTGAAGTAAGGGAAGCGAACCCAGAAGCGCATCGAATTTTAGGTGTGGAACTGGTGGGCGAGAAGTGGTTTTCGGTGATTCAAAGTGCCTTTGATCCTAAAGACGATGATGGACATGAGATCTCACTGAAGAATGGGCGTAAGGTTCGTTTGGCTATTTCAGCTTCTACCACGGGTCAACTTATCTTGATTACCGACCTGACAGAAACTCGTCTTCTACAGTCTCGCGTGAGTGATCTTCAGCGCTTGTCGTCGTTAGGCAGAATGGTAGCCTCGTTGGCACACCAGGTTCGTACGCCACTTTCTAGTGCGATGTTATATGCATCAAACCTTGCCGCGCCGAACCTGCCGCCAGCAACAAAAACGCGCTTTCAATCTAAGCTTATGGATAGGCTCCATGACTTAGAGAAGCAAGTGAATGACATGCTGTTGTTTGCTAAAGGAGGCGACAATAAGGTTGTGAAGCCATTTACCGTTGCTGAACTGATCACTGAATTTCACCCAATGGTGGAAGCGGCATTAAAATCGAACCAGATTGATTATTGCCAGGAAGTGGAAGGCGAAGAGACTCAGATGTTTGGCAATGCTAATGCTATAGCTTCTGCTCTGAGCAACCTAGTTTTGAATGCGGCTCAAATTGCGGGTAAAGAATCGCAGATTGATGTTTTTTTTAGGCCTGTAAACGGCGAGCTTAAGATATCAGTGCAAGACAGTGGCCCCGGCGTACCGAAAGAGCTTCAAGGTAAAATTATGGAACCCTTCTTTACCACTCGTTCGCAAGGTACAGGTCTAGGTTTAGCCGTTGTACAAATGGTCTGTCGAGCACATGAAGGCCGACTGGAATTGATATCAGAAGAAGGGGATGGCGCATGCTTTACCATGTGTCTACCGCTGGAAAGAAGCGCTTCTTCTGAAGACTAATAAGTTTTAACTGAATTTACACTGGAGAATCCTATGGCTCAAAGCAAAGTGTTAATCGTCGAAGATGATGAAGGTCTACGCGAAGCCCTTGTCGACACTCTCGCGCTTGCTGGCTATGAATGGCTGGAAGCGGATTGTGCGGAAGATGCTCTGGTAAAATTGAAATCGAACTCCGTTGATATTGTTGTCTCTGATGTGCAGATGGCAGGTATGGGCGGCTTAGCACTGCTAAGAAATATCAAGCAGCATTGGCCAAATCTACCAGTATTGTTGATGACAGCGTATGCCAACATTGAAGACGCCGTTGCCGCAATGAAAGAGGGCGCTATAGACTATATGGCAAAGCCATTTGCGCCTGAAGTGCTGCTTAATATGGTGAGCCGTTATGCTCCGGTAAAATCGGATGATAATGGCGATGCCATCGTTGCCGATGAGAAAAGCATCAAACTAATGATGTTGGCTGATAAGGTGGCTAAAACCGATGCTAACGTCATGGTGTTGGGGCCAAGTGGCTCTGGTAAAGAGGTCATGTCTCGCTATATTCACAACGCTTCGAGCCGTAAAGACGGTCCGTTTGTTGCGATTAACTGTGCCGCGATTCCAGATAACATGTTGGAAGCAACACTGTTTGGCTACGATAAAGGCGCATTTACTGGTGCTATTCAAGCTTGTCCTGGTAAATTTGAGCAGGCTCAAGGCGGTACTATTTTGTTGGATGAGATCAGTGAAATGGATCTTAGCCTACAAGCGAAACTACTGCGCGTGTTGCAAGAGCGCGAAGTTGAACGTCTTGGTAGCCGTAAGAGTATCAAACTGGATGTTCGTGTTTTGGCAACCAGTAACCGCGATCTAAAGCAGTATGTTTCTGAAGGGAATTTCCGTGAAGATTTATACTACCGCCTGAATGTATTTCCAATTACTTGGCCAGCACTGTGTGAACGTAAAGGCGATATTGAGCCGCTTGCGAAGCACTTGGTTGAGCGCCATTGCACCAAACTTGGTATGCCCGTTCCTGTTCTGTCCGAGCAAGCCATCAGTAAGCTCGTCAATTATCCGTGGCCGGGTAATGTGCGTGAACTGGATAATGTCGTGCAGCGCGCTCTAATTCTGAGTGAGCAAGAAAATATTTCAGGTGAGCACATCTTACTTGAAGGTGTCGATTGGCAAGACGCAAGTGGCCTACAGCAAATTGTTGAAGGCAACAGTGTTGCCGCGCCAGATATTAAGCCGATTGCTGAAGCGAACCCTATTGGTAAAGTCTCGGCTGCCAGCGAAGGGCTTGGAAATGAGCTTCGAGATCAAGAGTATGCAATTATTCTTGAGACGCTGATCGCTTGTAATGGCCGACGTAAAGAAATGGCAGAAAAATTGGGCATTAGCCCTCGCACATTGCGTTATAAGTTGGCGAAAATGCGCGATGCTGGAATAGATATCCCAAACTGAGGATAGATTAGTAGTGTCAGCTTTCTGACTAGTGTAATACGATATCTAGTCAATTTAATGTGTGGCACGCTAATTGCTCTGTCAATAATACAGCTAAATAGATAGTCATAATTTTGACTCCTGAGGTAGTAGATGAGAATAGATGGTTTACAAGGCGAAATGCAGGCAATGATGGTTGAAGCTGCTAGCGCGCGTCCTGCTGCAACGGGGCAAGCGGTCGGTGCAGATTTTGGCAACATGCTGACGCAGGCCATTAATAACGTGAACTCATTACAAAAGACCTCAGGTGATCTTCAAGCTCGTTTTGATAGTGGCGACCAAAGCGTGTCTCTATCGGACGTGATGATTGCTCGTAATAAATCTAGTGTGGCTTTTGAGGCGACGATCCAAATTAGAAATAGATTGGTCGAATCGTACAAAGAGCTGATGAATATGCCGGTATAAGTTGGGTAATTAAATAGTGGCAGATAATAGTCAAACAACAGATTTAACCGTAAGCGACAGCAATGACCATGCACTCATTGCAGGTTCGGAGCTTGACGGAGAAGGGCAAAATCCCGATCTAGGTGAACGCAGTTCCTCTAAGTTCGATATGGCCGTCGGTGATCTCGATTTACTTCGTCAGGTCGTCTTAGTCCTATCTATTTCTATCTGTGTAGCGCTGATTGTGATGCTGTTTTTCTGGGTGAAAGAGCCAGAAATGCGTCCATTAGGGGCTTATGAAACAGAAGAGTTGATTCCCGTTCTTGATTACTTGGATCTACAAAAGATCGAATACACTCTTGAAGGTAACACTATCTCGGTACCCGCTAGTGAGTACAACTCATTAAAGCTTAATATGGTACGAGCGGGTTTGAACCAAGAGCGAAACGCCGGTGATGACATCCTCATGCAAGACATGGGTTTTGGTGTATCACAACGTTTAGAGCAAGAGCGCCTTAAGTTAAGTCGTGAAAGGCAGCTTGCGAAAGCCATTGAGCAGATGAAACAGGTACGTAAAGCTCAGGTTTTATTAGCCTTGCCAAAGCAGAGTGTCTTTGTTCGTCACAATCAAGAAGCCTCAGCTTCCGTATTTCTGACTCTGAAAACTGGCAGTAACCTCAAGCAGCAAGAAGTTGATTCTGTTGTCGACATGGTGGCAAGTGCCGTTCCGGGAATGAAAACCTCACGTATCACGGTGACCGATCAGCATGGCCGACTGTTGAACTCAGGTTCTCAAGACCCGATGTCAGCTGCGCGTCGTAAAGAACATGAGTTAGAGCGCAATCAAGAGCAAGCGCTGCGTGAAAAAATTGACTCTATCCTAATTCCTATTCTTGGGTTTGGTAACTATACCGCTCAGGTTGATATTCAGCTTGATTTTAGTGCTGTGGAACAAACGAGAAAACGTTTTGATCCGAATACGCCAGCGACTCGAAGTGAATACACGTTAGAAGATTACAACAACGGTAACACTGTGGCTGGTATTCCTGGTGCTTTGAGTAACCAGCCTCCTGCAGATGCTTCAATTCCTCAAGATGTCGCTCAGATGAAAGACGGTGCGATGACGGGGCAAGGCTCGGTTCACAAAGAAGCGACCCGAAACTTTGAGCTAGACACAACCATCAGCCATGAACGTAAACAGAGCGGCACGGTTAACCGTCAGACGGTATCGGTAGCGATCAAAGACCGTCAATCACTGAACCCTGATACGGGCGAAGTTGTTCATACGCCAATCCCTGCCAGTGAAATTAATGCGATTCGTCAGGTACTGATTGGTACTGTCGGCTTTGATGAAAATCGTGGCGATTTACTCAATGTGTTAAGCATGCAGTTCGCACCACAAGTGACGGATGTTGTCGCTGATGTACCAATTTGGGAACATCCAAACTTCAATGATTGGGTACGTTGGTTTGCGAGCGCGTTGGTTATTATCGTCGTGGTATTGGTACTTGTTCGCCCTGCAATGAAGAAACTGCTTAACCCAGCAGCTGACGATGATGATCAAATGTACGGCCCTGATGGTATGCCAATTGGCGCCGACGGCGAAACCAGCTTAATTGGTGGTGATATTGAAGGTGGTGAGCTGTTTGAATTTGGTTCAAGCATCGACTTACCTAACCTTCATAAAGACGAAGATGTGCTGAAAGCAGTACGTGCTCTTGTAGCGAATGAACCAGAGCTAGCAGCTCAAGTAGTTAAGAATTGGATGGTAGATGGCTAACGAAATAGTTCCACAACAAACGGAAGGTGGTGAAGTACTTGATGTCTCTGGCGTGGATATCGGTTCTATCTCAGGCGATGAACGCGCTGCGATCTTGTTGCTAAGTTTAAATGAAGAAGACGCTGCTGGTATTATTCGTCACCTAGAGCCAAAGCAGGTTCAGCGTGTGGGTAGTGCAATGGCGCGAGCGACTGATCTATCCCAAGAAAAAGTGGGAGCGGTTCACCGTGCTTTCTTAGATGATATTCAGAAGTACACCAACATTGGTATGGGCAGTGAAGACTTCATGCGTAATGCGCTGGTCGCTGCCTTGGGTGAAGACAAAGCGAATAACCTTGTTGATCAAATTCTTCTTGGTACTGGCTCGAAAGGTTTGGACTCACTTAAGTGGATGGATCCTCGTCAGGTGGCGAGTATCATCATCAACGAGCACCCTCAGATTCAAACCATTGTGTTGTCGTACCTCGATTCTGATCAGTCGGCTGAGATTCTGTCTCAATTCCCAGAAAGAGTTCGTCTGGATCTGATGATGCGTATCGCTAACCTTGAAGAAGTTCAACCTTCGGCTCTTGCTGAATTGAACGAAATCATGGAGAAACAGTTTGCGGGTCAAGCGGGTGCTCAAGCTGCCAAAATTGGTGGCCTGAAAGCCGCGGCTGAGATCATGAACTACATGGACAATAATGTGGAAGGCGTCTTGATGGATCAAATCCGTGATCAAGACGAAGATATGGCAACGCAGATTCAAGATCTTATGTTTGTCTTTGAAAACCTTATTGAAGTTGATGACCAAGGTGTTCAACGACTGCTGCGTGATGTTCCACAAGACGTTCTACAAAAAGCGCTTAAAGGTGCTGATGACGGTCTACGTGAGAAGATCTTCAAGAACATGTCTAAACGTGCTGCCGATATGATGAGAGACGACATTGAGGCGATGCCGCCAGTAAAAGTCTCCGACGTGGAAGCGGCTCAAAAAGAGATATTGGGTATTGCGAGGAAGATGGCAGACAGTGGCGAGATTATGCTGTCTGGTGGCGCCGACGAGTTCCTTTAATACAGAAACCTCAAGAGCCCCACACTGTTGGGGCTTTTCTTTATCCAATCTCGAACCCAAGATTAACTCTGTTCAACGGCTTGAATTTACAATGCAGCTGGACGCATTCATAGATAGGTACTGATATGTCAGGTGATAGAAAACGCGGCTTCCTTCGCCCTGAAGAAGATAATACGGTTGCCCAACCTCAGAAATGGGGGTTGCCTGACTACACCTCTGATGTGAATAAACAAGCCAAAGAAACGGCCTTTAATTACGATCCTAGTTGGATGCCGACGGTTGAAGAAGCCATTGAAGACGAAGAGCTTGTTCTGACTGAAGAGCAAATCGAACTGATTAAGCAAGGTGCTTATCAGGAAGGGCTTCATCAAGGCCAAGAAGCTGGCTTTAAACAGGGTTACGATAAAGGTAAAGAAGAAGGGTTTGCTGCAGGCCACGAAGAAGGCAACCAAGCCGGCAAGCTTGAAGGCGTGACTGCTGGTCAAGAGTACATTCAGCAGCAAGTTGCCATCTTTATGGGGCTAGCCAACCAGTTTGCTCAACCGTTAGAGCTGATGAACGCTCAGGTAGAGAAGCAATTGGTGGACATGGTACTGACCATGGTCAAAGAAGTGGTTCATGTTGAAGTGCAAACCAACCCACAAATCATATTAGATACCGTCAAAGAGTCGGTCGAGTCGTTGCCGATCTCAGGTCATGCGATCACATTGAAGCTTAATCCCGAAGACGTCGCGATTATTCGTTCTGCGTATGGCGAAACTGAATTGGATTGCCGCAATTGGACGTTAGTTGCAGAGCCGGCACTCAACCGTGGTGACGTACAAATCGAAGCGGGTGAGTCGAGCGTTAACTACCGCATGGAAGACCGTGTGAAAAACGTCATTCAAAACTTCTGTGGCGCAAACCGTCATCAGGGTCATGAGTAATGCTTGAATTAGCAAATCGTCTTAGCCAATACAAAGTCGAAGGGCTAAAATCGCGACCAATTGCCTCTGGTAAGTTAGTACGCGTTGTTGGCTTAACGCTTGAAGCGACCGGTTGTAAAGCACCCATCGGCAGCCTGTGTTTAGTAGAAACCATGTCTGGTCAGATGGAGGCCGAAGTCGTCGGCTTCTCTGGCGATAACTTATTTTTGATGCCGAGTGAACAAATCACTGGGATATTACCTGGCGCTCGTGTGACCCCCGTGACCACTGAAAGCGGTATCCCTGTTGGAATGGAATTGCTTGGCCGAGTGATCGACGGGGTGGGTAATCCACTTGATGGGCTAGGTCCAATCTATACCGAACAACGCGCTTCATTTAACGCTGAGCCAATCAACCCTTTAGCTCGAAAACCTATCTCTGAACCGCTCGATGTTGGCTTGAAGGCCATAAACGGTTTGCTGACGGTAGGCAAAGGTCAGCGTATTGGTCTATTTGCTGGTTCCGGTGTTGGTAAGTCGGTCACGCTCGGGATGATGACTCGAGGCACAACCGCACAAGTGGTGGTGGTAGGTCTAATCGGTGAGCGTGGACGAGAAGTTAAAGAATTTATTGAAGAGATTCTTGGCGAAGATGGACGCAAACGATCTGTGGTGGTCGCTGCTCCTGCGGATTCATCGCCACTGATGCGATTGAAAGGTTGTCAAACTGCACTGGCTGTAGCTGAGTACTTCCGCGACCAAGGTTTAGATGTTCTTTTATTAATGGATTCATTGACCCGTTTTGCTCAGGCTCAGCGTGAAATTGCTTTGTCTGTGGGTGAGCCGCCAGCAACCAAAGGTTATCCGCCATCAGTCTTCGCCAAGCTTCCTGCGCTGGTGGAACGTGCGGGTAACGGCAACGATGAACAAGGTTCTATCACGGCTTTCTTTACCGTTTTAACTGAAGGTGATGACTTACAAGACCCGATTGCCGATGCGTCACGAGCGATTCTTGATGGTCACATTGTTTTATCGCGTGAGATGGCCGATGCCGGACATTATCCTGCGATTGATGTTGAGAAATCCGTCAGTCGTGTTATGCCGCAAATCACCACCGAAGAACATGTATTGATGTCGAAAGCGGTGCGCCAAGTACTGTCTATCTGTCGTAAAAACCAAGATTTGGTATCGATTGGCGCTTACAAACCGGGGACTGATCCTGCCATTGATAGTGCCTTCACCTTGAAACCGAGGTTGGATGAGTACTTACAGCAAAAAATGAAAGAAACGGTTCCCTATGACATGTGTGTCAACATGTTGAAACATGTATTGGGTGGCTAACGAATGAATAAGGTTAGTCATGGATAACGCATTAGAATTTTTGCTCGACCAAGCCAAGGATCAAGAGAACCAAGCCGTACTCGCGCTCAACAAAGCGAATTCAGAGCTTCAAGGTTACTATGAGCAGGTCGCTCAGATTGAAAAGTACCGACTTGATTACTGTCAGCAACTTATTGATCGCGGAAAAGCTGGACTCACAGCGAGTCAGTATGGTCACTTGAACCGTTTCTTAACTCAACTAGATGAAACATTATCTAAACAGAGAGAAGCGGAGCATCATTTTAAAAACCAAGTCGACAACTGCCAAAACTACTGGATGGAGCTACGTAAAAAGCGTAAATCCTACGAGTGGTTGATGGAGAAAAAACAGAAAGAGAAGGCAAAGCTGCAAGATCAACGAGAACAAAAGCAAATGGATGAGTTCTCGACGCTGATGTATGGCCGAAAGAAGATGTGATCCTAAGCCCTGAATGACGAAGGTGTTGCCGTTCAGATTGTGAGAACAGAACTAATAGGCATGTTTCTTGCTCCGTTTTATATAAAATTGCGCGTTATGCCCAGCAAAGGCATGAAAAGCACCCGACTTTCTTTTTGTTGTCCGATTTATGGCAGCAAAGCTAGTAGATAGAGCTTGTATATATGAATGTTAGCCTTTCCTCAAATTCAGCGACCAACAAAACGTCATCGTTGTTGGACACCGGTTCTGCCTCTTCAAAGGTAGAAGAGACCGGCGACTCTAAAGGTTTCTTAGAGTCTTTTAAAGAAGCGCTAGGCTTTGAAGAAAGTGACAGCAAAGCGGCAGTAAAAGACACTGATGACGCCTCAAAATCAGACGGAAAACAGCTCTCTTCGGAAGACGAAGTATCGGCTGAAAAGACTAAAGGTGATTCAACTGAGTCTAAGATCGCTGATGAGGCTAGCGAAGCTCAAACCAAGCAGGCTAAAGCAACGACGGATGCTGAAAATACGGCTACTAGTAACGCAGCTACTGAACATACGTCTGAACTAAATTCACAGTCGAGCGATAAAGCCTCGTCGAAACCGTCTGATGACGATGCCTTGGCTGCGGCTCAGCCCAAAGCTGACCAGTCCCAGAAAGCTCTGGTTAATAGTGATTCTGATACACAATCCGCAGAGCTGAATGCTCAGGGGGCATCTCAAGCTAGTGCTGCGATGAGTGAAGGCAATAAATTGCTTGGTCAGTTGGACGAGGCAAACAAAACACTGAATCAGCCTGACAACGGCAAAGGCTTGCCTCAGCAAGTGAAGGCTGATGAAGCTCAAGGCAAGATTGTAGGTGCCACTGCTGTGGGCGTTCTTGCGACCGACACCGTGGGTAAACCGGCACAACAAACCAATGTAACAAATCAAGAAAACGGTCTTGAGATCGATTCTGAAATTGCCGTGCTTACCGGAGGTAAGGGTGTATCACAGTTGACTGATGATGAAATTCGACAGTTGATGGATAAAGGCGTCACCCCAGAACAAATTGAAGCGAGTATGAGCCGAGAGTTGCGCCAAAAGAACGCGGCCAGTTCGGTTGCTGTCGATCAGAGTCAAGCACTCTCAGCAGCGGATATGGAACTTGCAAAACAGGTTGATGCCCATACTAAAGCGTTAAACCAATTGAATGGACAGATCGAATCAGAACAGTCTGTTGTCGATGGTCTGGTTCAAAAGCAACAAAGTGGCGCTAAGTTGACCGTCGATGAGCAAGCTGCGCTGGCTCAAGCAACCTCTAACTTAGAAGTATTAAATCAACAGCTAACCAATGTTCAACAGCAAGCAACGGCTTTACTAAGCCAAGCTCCGAACGTGAACAGCACACCCGGTGAACCCGCCGCTATTGATTGGGACAACACTGATTCAAATGAAGCCAAAGCCTTAGCCGCGGTGGCATCAACAACGGCAGTAGCGACGGCTGCACAACAAGTATCAGCGCAGACCGCTTCTCAATCAGTAAATAATGCTCTTACGGATAAGGCGGCAATGCTGCACGCCAATAATGCGCATGCGGCCCAACAGGCAGCGGCTCAGCAATTACAACAAGGGAATGCAGCTCCAATGCAGCAGCAAGCGGCTTTAGATCCTAGCTTAACGGCACAAAGCCTAGCGATGAATGCAACGCCAGCAGCCACAAAAGCAGGCTCGACTGACGCGCTTCTTAAAGCGGGCGCTGGTGCCGCTGCATTGTCTGGTTTGGGTAAAGCGGGTGCTAAAGAAGATTCTAAAGATTCGACCTTGGCCCAGCAGCTCGCTTCTGCGGCTGGCGCACAAGGTACAGCAACGGTTGGTTCAGCACCTACGCGAGCTGAAATTCAAGCTGCTCAACAAGCGCCTTTACAGCTCACCAAAGAGCTAGCCAATGAGCAGGTCGCGGAAAAAGTCCAAATGATGATGTCTAAGAACCTCAAGAACTTGGACATTCGTCTCGACCCACCAGAATTGGGTCAGATGAAAATCCGCATGACCATGAATAATGATGTGGCGAACGTGCACTTTACGGTTAGTAATCAACAGGCAAGAGAGGTGATTGAACAAACCTTACCTCGCTTGAGGGAGATGCTTGCTCAACAAGGGCTACAGTTAGCCGATTCGTCAGTTCAACAACAGAACTCCGGTCAGGGGCAAGATAGATACAACAATGGTGAGCAACAATCCGGCGCTAACCGCACAAATGATGGCCAAGGTGATGAAAACCTTGATAGTGGCAGCAATCTTGAATTGAATGTCGCATCAAAGCGTGATGGAATTAGTTATTATGCCTAATATCAGGCTAAGAATGCTTGGTTGATAGAAAGAACCGTCAGTTAATCGAAAGAACAGGAAGTTAGAGTAAAGTATGGCAGAAGAACAAGATGCACCTAAAGGGAAGAGCAAGCTCCTTATCATCATTATAGCGGTAGTCGTTTTGCTGCTTGGCATAGGTGGTGCGCTGTTCTTTTTCTTAGGCTCCGATGATAGTGCCTCTGAATCTCAGTCTCAGCCAGCCACCGCAGTGGTCGCAGCAGAGCCTGTCATGTATGTTAATATTCCTCAGCCTTTCTTGTTTAATGTGACGGGGGATAAAAAAGATCGCCTAGTTCAGATAAAAGCACAGCTGATGGTACGTGGCAGTAAGAATGAAGACCTCGCACGTTACCACTCTCCACTCGTAGAAAGTACGCTACTGGCCACGTTCGCTTCGGCAACGGTCGATCAATTACGCTCACCCACTGGGCGAATTGAACTGCGTGACAAGGCAACTGAAGATATTAAAGCAAGTCTGGCTCAAGCTGTTGGCCAGCCTGTGATTGAAAAAGTGTTATTCACTGACTTCGTAATTCAATAGGTAATTTGTGACCGATTTATTAAGCCAAGACGAAATTGATGCGCTATTACATGGCGTTGATGATGTTGAAGAAGTTGAAGATGTCTTAGAAACCGAGAATGACAGTGCGGTCAATTTCGACTTCTCATCTCAAGATCGAATCGTCCGTGGTCGAATGCCGACCCTTGAACTTATTAACGAGCGCTTCGCACGTCATATGCGGATCAGTTTGTTCAATATGTTACGTAAAACGGCTGAAGTGTCGATCAATGGCGTACAAATGATGAAGTTTGGTGAGTACCAAAACACATTGTATGTACCCACCAGTTTAAACATGGTTCGTTTCCGCCCGTTGAAAGGCACGGCGCTGATCACTATGGAAGCACGCCTTGTATTTATTCTTGTAGAAAACTTTTTCGGTGGTGACGGCCGTTTCCACGCCAAGATTGAAGGCCGTGAATTCACGCCAACAGAAAGACGAATTATTCAGTTACTACTGAAAATTGTTTTTGAAGATTACAAAGAAGCTTGGTCTCCAGTGATGGGAGTTGAGTTTGAATACTTGGATTCTGAAGTGAACCCAAGCATGGCGAACATTGTGAGCCCAACCGAAGTGATTGTTGTGAGCTCATTCCACATTGAAGTGGATGGCGGTGGTGGTGATTTCCACGTCGTGATGCCTTATTCCATGGTTGAGCCGATTCGTGAATTGCTTGATGCCGGTGTTCAATCAGACAAAATGGAAACTGACGTTCGTTGGAGCACCGCGCTGCGTGATGAAATCATGGATGTGCCAGTCAATTTTCGCGTGAACTTGTTAGAGCAAGATATTTCCCTGCGTGATTTGATGGAATTGCGCCCAGGGGATGTCATTCCCATGAATATGCCTGAACACGCGACGATGTTTGTCGAAGAACTGCCGACTTATCGTGTGAAAATGGGGCGTTCTGGTGAGAAGCTCGCGGTACAGATTTCGGAAAAAATTCAAAGACCGCATGTGGTCAAAACTGATCTCGCTTTTCTAGGCAAAGACCTAATGTCTGAGCTCGAAAACAGCGATGATGACGAATAGCAAAATAGATAAAAGTATAGGAATTGGTAATGGAACCTAGTGAAGATCAAAAGCTAGCAGACGAATGGGCTGCAGCACTTGGTGAAGACCCTTTAGCACCGTCAATTGATGTTGATGATGTGCTTGCGGCACCACTTGATGAGCTAACCGATTCATCATCTCCGATTTCTGAAGATGAGCGTCGTAAACTGGATACCATCATGGATATCCCAGTGACTATCTCGATGGAAGTTGGCCGTTCTCAGATCAGTATCCGTAACTTACTTCAATTGAACCAAGGTTCGGTTGTAGAGCTCGATAGAATTGCTGGTGAGTCACTAGACGTGATGGTTAACGGTACTCTGATTGCTCACGGAGAAGTGGTTGTGGTGAACGACAAATTTGGTATTCGTTTGACTGATGTAATTAGCCAAACAGAACGAATTAAGAAGCTACGTTAATGCGCTTTTCGCCAAAAAGATTGGTGGGCTCGTCTCGCGGGAAAGCTGGTTTGTTTAGTGGAATGACCGGCTTGTTTCGTGGAATCACAAGCGTGTCCCGTGGAATATTGGGAATAGGGCTGTTGTCTATGCCTTCTATTGCCTTTGCCGCGCCACCTTCTCTTGATTTAGCGACCACTTTTGGGTCGCTAATTTTCGTTATCGCCTTCATCTTATTTATTGCTTGGTTACTCAAGCGAATGCAAGTGCCTGCGATGTCGAATCAACAAGGTTTGGCTATTGTTAGGCAAATTCCTGTTGGTACTAAAGAACGCATTGCGATTGTGCAAGCAGGTGATGAACAGTTCTTAGTCGGCATTACCACACAGTCGATTCAGCTGATCTCTAAGCTCGATAAACCTCTTACTCAGGAGATGCTGGAAAAAAGTACATTTTCAAGTCAGCTTTCCCAGCTAATTAAAAAAGATGCAAACAAGTAACGGACTTTTCACCTCATCTTACCTTTGCCAAATCGGATCTTTTCGAGCGGTAAAAGCGTTGTTGGTTCAGCTCATCCTCCTCTGTTCTTTAGTGTTCAGTGTGTCGGTATTTGCACAGGCTGAAGATGGCACCGTCATTCCAGCGAATACAGCAGGCTCAGAGTCGGTTACCATCAGCACGATGGAACAAGACCAAGCTAAATCGCAAACCATGACCACTGGTAGTTTAACGGGTAATGGTGGTGGCATTCCTGCCTTTACCATGACCACCAACGCCAATGGCGGTGAAGACTACTCGATCAATTTACAGATATTGGCCCTAATGACCATGCTTGGCTTCTTGCCGGCAATGGTAATTTTGATGACGTCGTTCACCCGTATTGTGGTGGTGATGTCGATTTTGCGTCAGGCGATGGGTCTCCAACAAACACCGTCTAACCAAGTGATTATTGGTATCGCGATATTTTTGACCTTTTTCATCATGTCACCAGTGATCAATCAAGTGAATGAGCAAGCGGTTCAGCCTTATCTCAATGAACAAATATCGGCACGACAGGCGTTCGACGTTGCCCAAGGCCCGATCAAGTCTTTCATGCTCAAACAAACCCGAATCAAAGATCTAGAAACCTTTGTTGAGATCTCGGGTGCGGAAGTGACTAACCCTGAAGATGTTTCCATGGCGGTTCTGATTCCAGCGTTTATCACATCGGAGTTGAAAACGGCTTTCCAAATTGGCTTCATGCTGTTCTTACCTTTCTTAATCATCGACTTGGTGGTCGCCTCGGTATTGATGGCTATGGGTATGATGATGTTGTCACCGATGATTGTATCGTTACCATTTAAGTTGATGCTGTTCGTTCTTGTTGATGGTTGGAACTTGATACTCTCCACTCTCGCCGGCAGTTTTGCCTTGTAGCTGGGGGAATAATGAATCCTGAAATATTCGTAGAGTTGTTCCGAGATGCACTTTGGATGGTACTGATAATGGTATGTGCCATTATTATTCCTAGCCTATTGATTGGTTTAGTCGTAGCGGTTTTCCAAGCTGCGACGTCTATCAACGAACAAACATTGAGTTTCCTACCGCGTTTGATCGTGACGTTATTGGCGTTGATGATGTTTGCTCACTGGATGACTCAGATGATGATGGAGTTTTTTTTCGAACTCATCGAACGCTTGCCGCAAGTTCTGTATTAAACCAATATGGAATACCCAACGAGCCTTGTACTAGAGTGGTTAGCCAATTATTTTTGGCCATACACTCGCATCTCAGCCATGCTGATGGTGATGACGGTAACAGGGGCACGCTTTGTGTCGCCGCGTATCCGTCTGTATTTAGGTTTGGCGATCACCTTTGCTGTGATGCCCGCAATCCCAGCTGTTCCTAAAGAGATTGAGCTGCTGTCCTTCCAAGGATTCTTGACGGTATTTGAACAAATCGTGATTGGTGTCGCCATGGGGTTTGTTACTCAGTTTTTGATTCAAACTTTTGTCATGCTCGGTCAGATTTTAGGTATGCAATCGAGTTTGGGTTTTGCCTCTATGGTCGATCCTGCGAACGGTCAAAATACGCCAGTACTTGGCCAACTGTTCATGCTGTTGGCGACCATGTTTTTCCTGGCGACCGATGGTCACTTGAAAATGTTGCAACTGGTGGTGTTCAGTTTTAAAACCTTGCCGATTGGCAGTGGGTCTTTAACCGCCGTCGATTTCAGAGAGCTGGCATTGTGGCTTGGAATCATGTTCAAAACAGCATTAGCGATGTCGTTATCGGGTATTATTGCGCTGCTGACGATTAACCTTTCATTTGGTGTAATGACACGTGCGGCACCTCAGCTAAACATATTTTCTTTGGGTTTTGCATTTGCGCTACTCGTGGGTCTGTTACTTTGTTGGTACATCCTTGGCGGATTGTTTAGCCACTATGAGCTATTTTGGATACAAGGCGAGCAACAGATATGTCGTCTAATCCGGTTAGATTGCTAGGAGACTGAAATGGCAGAGTCAGACGGTCAAGAACGCACAGAAGACGCCACGCCCAAACGCTTGCAACAGGCCAAAGAGAAAGGGCAGGTTGCAAGGTCAAAAGAGCTGGCGTCAGCATCGGTATTGATAGTCGGTGCGATTTCTTTAATGTGGTTTGGCGAATCGATGGCGAAGGCTTTGTTCGAGGCCATGCAACGCCTGTTTTCACTCAGTCGTGACGAGATTTTTGATACTAATAAGCTACTGGAAATAGCGGGTGGCGCATTAGTAAACCTGTTGTTCCCACTGTTCTTAATTCTGATCACTTTGTTTGTTGCTGCTGTGATTGGCGCTGCGGGTGTTGGTGGGGTCAATTTTTCAATGCAAGCCGCTATGCCAAAGGCATCTAAACTCAATCCTTTGAGTGGTATCAAGCGTATGTTTGGCTTACAAAGCTGGGTTGAACTGCTGAAATCTATCTTGAAAGTGGCTTTGGTATCGGGCATGGCCATTTATCTGATTCAAGCTTCTCAACATGACTTGATGCAGTTGAGTATGGATGTGTACCCCCAGAATATATTCCATGCCTTAGATATTTTGCTCAACTTTATCCTATTGATCAGTTGTTCTCTACTCATCGTGGTCGCCATTGATATCCCATTCCAGATTTGGCAACACGCCGATCAGCTGAAGATGACCAAGCAAGAAGTCAAAGACGAATTCAAAGACACTGAGGGTAAGCCCGAAGTGAAAGGTCGTATTCGTATGCTGCAACGAGAAGCCGCTCAACGTCGAATGATGGCTGACGTTCCTCAAGCGGATGTGATTGTGACCAACCCTGAACACTTTTCAGTGGCGCTTCGCTATAAGCAGAATCAAGATAAGGCACCAATTGTGGTTGCTAAAGGTGTCGATCACATGGCGATGAAGATCCGTGAAATCGCACGAGAAAATGACATCTATATTATTCCAGCACCGCCATTGGCTAGGGCGCTTTATCACACCACAGAGCTAGAACAACAAATTCCTGACGGTCTGTTTGCGGCAGTTGCACAAGTGCTTGCATATGTTTTCCAGCTTAAGCAATACCGAAAAAAAGGTGGAGAGAGGCCAAAACTGCAAGATTCTAATATGCCGATCCCACCTGATTTACGACATTAGATCAATTGCTTGAGCTCAGCTTGATGAACCCTGATAATAGCAACTTAGCTACCCCTCTTGTTTCCGAGGTGATGGCGATAATTTGACGTGAGATGTTGGTACAGTGTTTGCTATATCAATTCCGAACATATTAGCCCATAGCAACATAGCTTAGACCTAGGCCTCAATCTGCTTAGTGAGATAGCTACAACATAGCGAAACTGCCTAGATTTATGAAATTCACCCTGCCTTTTGCGGACAAGCTACCTAAAATTCCTAACCGTGCCATGCCTGCGATTGGCGCGCCTGTTATGGTGCTTGCAACGCTTGCTATGGTGGTGTTGCCCATTCCAGCTTTCTTGTTGGATATGTTCTTCACCTTCAACATTGCACTGTCTATGGTTGTGCTATTGGTTTCGGTTTATACCCGTCGGCCTTTAGACTTCGCTGCATTCCCGACCGTACTCCTGATTGCGACTCTGCTCCGCTTGGCCTTGAACGTTGCTTCGACACGTGTGGTATTGCTCCATGGCCATGAGGGTGGTGATGCTGCCGGTAACGTTATTGAAGCCTTTGGTAACGTGGTTATCGGTGGTAACTATGCGGTTGGTTTGGTGGTGTTCTTGATCCTGATGATCATCAACTTCATGGTTGTCACCAAAGGTGCGGGTCGTATCTCGGAAGTAAGTGCACGTTTTACCCTTGATGCTTTACCGGGTAAGCAGATGGCAATCGATGCCGACTTAAATGCAGGTTTGATCGACCAAGATCAGGCTCGTACTCGACGTTTTGAAGTGACCAAAGAAGCCGATTTCTACGGTTCAATGGACGGTGCATCTAAGTTTGTTAAAGGTGATGCGATCGCCGGTATCTTGATCTTGTTCATCAACATTATTGGTGGCTTGAGTATTGGTATGGTTCAGTTTGACCTTGGTTTTGGTGAAGCAATCGAAATCTATACACTACTGACTATCGGTGATGGTCTGGTTGCTCAAATTCCATCGTTATTACTTTCTATCGCTGCTGCGATGATGGTAACGCGTCAAAATACTGATGAAGATATGGGGCAACAGCTCTTCTTCCAACTGTTCGACAATCCTAAATCCTTGATGATCACCGCCGCTATCCTTGGCATCATGGGTATTGTGCCGGGTATGCCTCATTTCTCGTTCTTGAGCCTTGCTGTCGTTGCAGGTGCCGGTGCCTATTACATTGATAAAAAGAACAAGAAAAAAGCTGAACAACCCAACCTTCCAGCTACGGTTGAAGCGAGTGGGGAGACGGGTTCTCAGAAAGAACTTTCGTGGGATGATGTTCAGCCTGTTGATATTATTGGCTTAGAAGTTGGCTACCGCTTGATTCCTCTAGTTGACAGAGACCAAGGTGGCGAATTGCTTGAACGCGTTAAAGGGGTGCGTAAGAAGCTGTCTCAAGATTTTGGTTTCTTGATCCCAGCAGTACACATCCGCGATAACCTAGAATTGACGCCAAACAGTTACCGACTCACCTTAATGGGGGTTGCGGTTGGTGAGGCTGAGATTAAGCCGGATATGGAATTAGCCATTAACCCAGGCCAAGTGTATGGAATGATCGATGGTGAGCCGACGATTGACCCTGCCTTTGGTCTAGAAGCTGTGTGGATTCGTGAAGAGCAGCGTGAACATGCGCAAGCCTTAGGTTACACGGTTGTTGATTCATCAACCGTGTTGGCCACTCACCTCAGTCAACAGCTAACGAATAACGCATCACAACTGATTGGTCACGAAGAAGTACAAAACTTACTTGAGATGCTTAGCCGTTCAACGCCTAAGCTGGTGGAAGGCTTTGTACCGGACCAATTACAGCTTGGCGTCGTTGTGAAAGTGCTACAGAACCTATTGAATGAAGCCATTCCAATTCGTGATATTCGAACAATAGTCCAAACTTTGTCGGAGTACTCAAGTAAGAGTCAAGAACCTGACATACTTACGGCAGCTGTTCGTATCTCTTTGAAACGACTAATTGTTCAAGAAATCAATGGTATAGAGCCAGAACTACCCGTGATAACCTTGATCCCAGAGCTGGAACAAATCTTGCATCAAACCATGCAGGCATCCGGCGGAGAATCTGCTGGTATTGAACCTGGTTTAGCCGAACGTTTACAGACCTCACTCAGCCATGCCACACAAGAGCAAGAGCTGAAAGGTGAGCCAGCAGTGCTACTGACCTCTGGTGTATTGCGTTCAACTCTGGCTAAGTTCGTGAAGAACACGATCCCAAGCTTGAGAGTGTTATCTTACCAAGAGATACCGGACGAAAAGCAGATACGTATAGTACAAGCTGTTGGTAATTAAGCCGCCTAATTAGAACGGACGATCGAATTGAAAATTAAACGATTTTTTGCAAAAGATATGCGAACCGCACTGCTCCAAGTTAAAGAAGAACTTGGCTCAGAAGCGGTGATCATGTCTAACAAAAAGGTCGCAGGTGGCGTGGAAATTGTTGCCGCTATTGATGGCGAGTCTAGCCCGTCGACAGCGAGCCAGAGATTAAATAAACCTCAGCAGCCTGCGCAAAGCCAATATACGCAAATGGCCGCGCCCGCAACACCGGCAGGGCGTCGTCAATTAGACGATGACAAGGTTAGCCTACAGACGAATGCTGAAGGTGGACGCTCAATGACCAAACGCTTTGCGAATATGCTAAAGCAATACAGTCATGGCGCCGATGATGAGCCACAACACCGTGCAGAAAACGAAGACTCGTTGTCAGCATTGCTAAATCGCCAATCCAGCACGGGTCATAAGCCGCATAGTAATCATCAGCCACATAGTAATCGTCAGTCTCTCGGCAACCAGCCGTCTCTTGGCAATCAACAATCTTCTGGCAACCAACAGTCTTCCGGTAACCATCAATCTCACGGGAGCCTCGATTCAGCATTTGCTCGTGAAACAGGCTTATCTAAATTGATTGCCGAAGACCGCAGAGTAGAGCGTCCAGCACCTCGTTTGGATCCTACCCGTTATGATCGTGGTCGTGAAAACCCTCAATCGAAAGGTTCAGATGCTGAAATGGAGACGATGCGTGAAGAGATGACCTCAATTCGTCGTCTATTAGAGCATCAAGTATCAGGGCTAATGTGGCAAGAAGTTGAGCGTCGTGAACCGCTCAGAGCAATGCTAATCAAACGCCTTGAGCGTATGGGTGTATCTGCCGAGCTTGCCGATCAAATGGCCTGTTACATTCCTGAAGATACCAAGCCTGCACGTGCATGGAAGGCCTTGTTAGCTCTGGTTGCCGACCAGATCTCTGTCACGCAAAAAGATATTTTAAAACGCGGTGGTATTGTGGCCTTGTTGGGCCCGACTGGCGTAGGTAAAACAACGACTGTTGCTAAGCTAGCAGCACGCGCAGCCATGGAATATGGCGCCGACAACGTCGCACTAGTGACAACGGATACATATCGTATAGGTGCACATGAGCAGTTATCGATTTATGGTCGAATTATGGGTTGTCCTGTAAGAGTTGCTAAAGATTCTAGTGAATTGGCCGATGTAATATATCAGTTACGTAATCGTCGCCTGATTCTGGTCGATACTGCAGGCATGGGACAACGAGATGTTCGCCTATCTGAGCAGTTAGACACATTGATGCAAGAGAGTGGTTCCGTTATCAATAGTTACCTTGTGTTGCCTGCAACCGCACAGCGCAAAGTACTACAAGAAACCATTGAACACTTTAGAAGAATCCCGTTGTCGGGATGTATCCTGACTAAGCTGGATGAATCCCTTAGCTTGGGTGAGTTCATCAGTGTGGTAATACAAAATGCATTACCAGTTGCTTACATAGCAAATGGTCAACGAGTTCCTGAAGATATCGTCATAGCTCAGCCAAAGTATATGATTGCTAAGGCCAATGAGTTATTAGAAAAATCTACAGAGAATGAACCTCATTACTGGAATAGCGATTCTGAAGGGCTCTAGGCGGCGGATAAATATGAATGAGAATATGATACACGATCAAGCTAGCGGCCTCCGTCGCTTAACCAAGCCTTCACTCACAAAAGTTATCGCTGTAACCGGTGGTAAGGGAGGCGTCGGTAAATCGAATGTGACGTTAGGTATGGCTATTTGTATGGCTCGCCAAGGCAAGAAAGTCATGGTACTGGACGCCGACTTAGGGCTGGCTAACGTAGACATCATGCTGGGCATTCGTTCTAAACGAAACCTGGGTCATGTGTTGGCTGGCGAATGTGAACTTAAGGATGCGATTGTCGAAGGGCCGCACGGAATTAGAATTATTCCAGCGACATCTGGTACGCAAAGCATGACTGAACTTTCACACGCTCAACACGCTGGGTTGATTCGTGCGTTTGGTTCGCTTGAAGATGAGATGGATATCTTGTTGGTTGATACCGCTGCGGGTATTTCAGACATGGTAATTAGCTTCTCAAGAGCGGCGCAAGACGTGGTTGTTGTGGTCTGTGATGAGCCTACCTCAATCACAGATGCATATGCACTGATCAAACTTTTGAGCCGAGAGCACCAAGTTCAGCGATTCAAAATTGTTGCAAATATGGTCAGAAGCTACCGCGAAGGCCGAGAATTATTTGCAAAGTTGACTTTGGTCACAGAGCGCTTCTTGAATGTGAGCCTCGAACTCGTAGCATGTATTCCTTTAGATGATAAAGTACGTCAATCAGTCAAGAGACAGAAAATCGTAGTAGATGCGTACCCTCGCTCTCCAGCTGCATTGGCAATCAGCTCTTTGGCTAATAAAGCATTGACCTGGCCAATACCAAAAACGCCAAGTGGACACTTGGAGTTCTTTGTTGAAAGGCTGCTGAATCGTACTGAATTTATAGAGGAACCATTTGGTGAATAAAGCGCTTACTTACGATCAACATGCTAATCACAATAGCCAACAGGCTTTTTTTGAGAAGTATTCTGTGTTGGTTAAACGTATCGCTCATCACTTGTTGGGGCGATTACCGCCTAATGTCTTGGTTGATGACTTAATTCAAGCTGGCATGATTGGCTTGATTGAAGCACAACAAAACTATGATGGTACCAAAGGCGCAAGCTTTGAGACGTACGCAGGTATTCGGATTCGCGGAGCTATGTTGGATGACATTCGCCGTGGTGACTGGGTGCCGAGATCTGTTCATAAAAACAATCGAGAAATCAGCAGTGCAATCGCGGAATTAGAGGGTACCCTCAATCGCGACCCAAGTGATGCCGAAGTGGCAAAGCACATGGGGCTGAGTTTAGACCAGTACCACAACGCTTTAACTGATATTAATTGCTCAAGACTTGTCGGGATCGAAGATTTAGGCGTCTCAGATGATGTAATATCTCCGAATGAAGACTCTCAAGATAACACGCCTTTTCAAGGGGTTGCTGATGAGTCATTTCGTCAAGCTTTGATCGATTCGATAAAACAACTTCCGGAAAGGGAAGGCCTCGTGCTTTCGCTTTATTACGACGAAGAACTCAATTTAAAAGAGATTGGGGAAGTACTAGGTGTCAGCGAATCTCGTGTCAGCCAAATACTGAGCCAATCTATGCAGCGTTTACGCACTAAGTTAAGTGCTTGGACACAGAACGACTAACAACACTGATTCTATTCAGTGGAGGCTAATTTGAACAAAAACATGAAAATTCTCATTGTTGATGATTTTTCAACGATGCGCCGAATTGTTAAAAACCTACTTCGCGATTTAGGTTTCAACAACACTCAAGAAGCAGACGATGGTTTAACCGCGTTACCTATGCTGAAAAAAGGCGAATTTGATTTCGTGGTAACTGACTGGAACATGCCAGGCATGCAAGGTATTGACCTGCTTAAACACATTCGCGCAGATGCAGAACTTAAGCACCTCCCAGTGCTTATGATCACTGCGGAAGCGAAGCGTGAGCAGATCATCGAAGCAGCGCAAGCGGGTGTTAATGGTTACATTGTGAAGCCTTTCACTGCTGCAACGCTGAAAGAGAAACTTGATAAGATTTTTGATCGCTTATAAGCATCAATAAGTTTTAGGCACTTCTAGGCAAACACTGACCGATAAGTTCTCTGTTTATCTCGATAGCCTAAGCGCACAAAGTATGCGGAGTAAGGCCGAACTCAGGATGATTTCATTAGAACAAGCAAAAAAATTAGTAGAGCTGCTTGAGAACGATAAGCAGCAAGATGCTGATTCTCTTGTTAGAAGCATTTATGAAGACAATTTTAGTCTTCAAGACAATCCAATGCTTCAAGAAATAGGAAGTTTGACTCGCGACCTCCATGACTCTTTGACTCAATTCAATTTCGATGAGCGCATCAGCGTTATCGCAAATGATGAAATCCCTGACGCAAGGGATCGCCTTCAGTATGTCATTGATAAAACGGAAGTTGCGGCAAATAAGACGATGGACGCTGTCGATCGTTGTATGCCAATTGCAGACAACCTACACGAGTGTTTACTTCAAGTAAGGCCTCAATGGAATGAACTGATGCATGGCCGCATTGAGCTGGCAAAATTTAAAGCTTTATGTCACCGCATTGATGAATTGCTTGTCCAAGTAGAAGGCGATAGTACTGAACTACGTGGACAATTGACTGAAATCTTGATGGCTCAGGATTTCCAAGACTTAACTGGGCAGATAATTAGCAAAGTTATTACCTTGGTGAATGAGGTTGAAGGACGTTTGGTCGAGATTCTCACGGTATTCGGTGCGAATCAAACAGAGCCAACTCCAGAGTCAGAGAAGAAAGCATCTATTGCGCCTGAAGGTCCAATTATGAACCCAGAAGAGCGCGAAGACGCTGTTGCATCTCAGGATGAAGTCGACGATTTGTTATCCAGTCTTGGATTTTAAAGGTAACGTATGAGCTACGATTTAGACGAAGATATTCTTCAGGACTTTTTAGTCGAAGCAGGAGAGATCCTTGAACTCCTATCAGAGCAACTGGTAGAGCTAGAGAATAACCCTGACGACAAAGACCTATTAAATGCTATTTTCCGTGGTTTCCATACAGTAAAAGGTGGTGCTGGTTTCCTAGCATTGACTGAGCTGGTGGATACTTGTCATGGTGCTGAGAATGTGTTCGACATTCTACGAAACGGCCAACGCAGCGTAACATCAGGTTTGATGGATACGATGCTGCAGGCGCTAGATACAGTTAATGTACAGTTTCAAGCCGTGCAAGATCAGGAGCCTTTAGTGCCAGCTGATCAAGCTTTATTGGATGAACTTCACCGCCTCTGCAGACCGCAGTCTGCCGATGAAGCTGCCCCAGTCGAAGCACCAGTAATCGCTGAGCCAGTTTTTGAAGCGCCTGCTGAACCGATCGTCGAAAGCGCAAGTATTAGTGCCTCTTCAGTGGATGATATCTCTGAGGATGAGTTTGAGCGTCTGCTTGACGAGCTTCATGGTAAAGGTGGTTCGCCAACAGCATCTTCTGTACCAACACCGCCGCCAGCTCCTGTTGCTCCTCAACCGGTTGCTGAGAGCGGTGATATTACGGATGACGAATTCGAAAAGTTATTAGATGAACTGCATGGCGCGGGCAAGAGCCCGACGGCAGTAGGTTCACCGCCTCCTCCTCCGCCAGCACCTTCTTCCGCACCCGTTTCGGCGATGTCTGAAGGTGATGACCTGATGAGCGACGAAGAGTTTGAGAAGTTACTAGACCAGTTACATGGTTCAGGTAATGGACCAACTATTGAAGAGCTAGATGCAGCAACTAAACCTGCTGCAGCGAAGCCTATTGCCCCAGTGCCTGCTCCACAAGCAGCACCTAAGCCTCAGCCATCTGCACCTGTCGCTGTTAAAGAAGCACCAGCGAAAGCTGAAGTTAAAGCGCCAGCGAAGAAACAACAAGCCGACGCTACAGTTCGTGTCGACACGTCAACACTGGATACCATCATGAATATGGTGGGTGAGCTGGTACTGGTTCGTAATCGACTTGTGAGCCTTGGCTTAAACAGTAACGATGAAGAGATGGCAAAAGCTGTCTCAAATTTAGATGTTGTTACCGCAGACCTCCAAGGTGCGGTAATGAAGACTCGTATGCAGCCGATCAAGAAAGTTTTTGGTCGTTTCCCACGAGTTGTCCGCGACCTTGCTCGTAGTTTGAAGAAAGACATTGTTCTTGAAATGCGCGGGGAAGAAACGGATCTTGATAAGAATTTAGTTGAAGCACTTGCCGATCCACTGATTCACTTAGTGAGAAACTCTGTGGATCACGGTATTGAAATGCCTGAAGCCCGTATTGCAGCTGGCAAATCACAAACGGGTAAAGTGATTCTATCTGCCTCGCAAGAAGGTGACCATATTGAACTGGCTATCGTTGATGACGGTGGCGGTATGGACCCTGATAAGCTTCGTGCTATTGCGGTTAAACGTGGTCTGATGGATGAAGATGCAGCGTCTCGCTTATCAAACAAAGAGTGTTTCAATCTTATTTTTGCCCCTGGCTTTTCAAGCAAGGAGCAGATCTCGGATATCTCTGGCCGTGGTGTAGGTATGGACGTTGTGAAAACAGCGATCAACACACTGAATGGCTCGATTGATATCGATTCAGAGATGGGGCAAGGCACCAAGATTACGATCAAGGTTCCATTGACGCTAGCGATTCTACCAACCTTGATGGTCGGTGTTGCAGGTCACCCATTCGCATTGCCATTGGCATCTGTGAACGAGATTTTCCACTTAGACCTCAGCCGCACTAACGTGGTTGATGGCCAGCTGACGATTATCGTTCGCGATAAGTCTATTCCGTTGTTCTACTTGCAAAACTGGCTAGCACCTAAAGCGGGTATTGTGGAATTGCGTAAAGGACACGGCCATGTTGTTATCGTACAGCTTGGTAGTCAACGTGTTGGTTTTGTTGTTGATACGCTTATTGGCCAAGAAGAAGTTGTTATCAAACCACTTGATAAACTACTACAGGGCACGCCAGGAATGGCAGGCGCGACAATTACAAGTGATGGACACATTGCATTGATTCTAGATGTGCCGGACTTGTTGAAGCAGTACGCAGCTGCGTCAAGAATTTAATTTAAGGATAAATATGGCGATTAAAGTATTAGTCGTTGATGATTCGAGTTTTTTTCGTCGTCGCGTTAGCGAGATCATCAACTCAGAGGCTCGCCTAGAAGTCATTGATGTAGCAGTAAACGGTAAAGAAGCGGTCGAGAAAGCGAAACAGCTGAGACCTGACGTAATCACGATGGACATCGAAATGCCTGTCATGGACGGCATCACCGCCGTTCGTGAAATCATGGCTGCGTCGCCAACGCCTATTTTAATGTTTTCATCGCTAACGCATGATGGTGCGAGAGCAACGTTAGATGCGTTAGACGCTGGTGCTCTAGACTTCCTACCTAAGAAGTTTGAAGACATCGCACGTAACCGTGATGATGCTGTCGCATTGCTTCAACAACGTGTGATTCAGATTGCAGCAAAGCGTGCGTTTATGCGCCGTGCTCCTATTGCGCCACGATCTACAGCTACACCGGCAACAACTTCAACACCATTGCGCCAACCGATTTCAGCCGCAGTTTCAGCAGTGAAACCAGCGGTTGCATCAACGGCGAAATTCAGAGCTTCGGGTAAAAAGTATCAATTAACTGCAATTGGTACCTCTACTGGTGGCCCTGTTGCACTACAGAAAATTTTGACGCGCATCCCTGCACACTACCCACATCCGATTGTGTTAGTTCAGCATATGCCAGCAACGTTCACCGCCGCTTTTGCTAGCCGACTGAATACCTTATGTAAGATTGAAGTTCGCGAAGCACAGGACGGAGATGTGTTGAAACCTGGAGTGGCTTATCTTGCTCCTGGTGGTAAACAGATGATGGTTGACGGCCGTGCAGGATCTGCTCGCTTAAGAATTATCGATGGCGGCGACCGAATGAATTACAAACCTTGTGTGGATGTAACCTTCGGCTCTGCAGCGAAAATCTACGGCGACAAAGTCTTGTCTATGATACTGACCGGTATGGGCGCTGATGGTCGAGAAGGTTCGCGTATGTTAAAAACTGCGGGCTCGACAATCTGGGCGCAAGACGAAGATAGCTGTGTTGTATATGGTATGCCTCAAGCTGTAGCAAAAGCTGGCATTTCTACTGAAGACCTCCCTCTAGACCGCATTGCGGAAAGGATTTTGGTTGAAGTTGGGTTAGCTTAGGTAAATCGAAATGATTGTTTGGAGTGTTGCAAACCAAAAAGGTGGTGTTGGTAAAACGACCTCGACCGTGACCCTAGCAGGTTTACTTGCGTTGAAGGGGCACCGTGTTCTGTTGGTTGATACTGACCCGCATGCATCACTAACCACCTATCTGGGTTACGACTCAGATACGGTGGAATCGAGTCTGTTTGATCTATTTCAGTTGCGTGAGTTTAACGCGCCGACAGTAAGACCTTTGATTTTACAAACGGAAGTCGAAGGTATCGATATTATTCCCGCGCACATGTCTTTGGCAACATTAGACCGTGTGATGGGAAATCGAAGCGGTATGGGGTTGATCTTGAAGCGTGCTTTGGCGGCTTTGAAAGACGACTATGACTATGTACTTATCGATTGTCCGCCGATCTTGGGTGTGATGATGGTCAACGCATTGGCTGCCAGTGACCGTATTTTGATTCCGGTACAGACTGAGTTTTTGGCAATGAAGGGCTTAGAGCGCATGATTCGCACTTTGGCTATTATGCAGAAGTCTCGCAAAACACCATTTAAGGTGACGATTGTCCCGACGATGTACGACAAGCGAACTAAAGCATCACTGCAAACATTAACTCAGCTAAAAGAAGATTATCCAAATCAAGTTTGGACATCCGCTGTGCCGATAGACACTAAGTTTCGAGATGCTAGCCTAAAGCGCTTACCAGCATCTCATTTTGCATCGGGTAGTCGTGGTGTATTTGCTTACAAACAGCTGCTTATTTATCTCGAAAGGCTGGCGATAAATGAGCGCGAATAAAGAATCAACAATGGCGCGATCAAGTTTATCAAGTGAACAAGCACTTGATGATTACTTTAGTGCGCTGTTAGGTGATGAAATGCTGGATTCTGACGAATTTTTTGTTGACGAGACCAGCGATGAGTCATCATCTGCAGAGCCAGAGCCAGAGCCAGAGCCAGAGCCAGAGCCAGAGCCAGAGCCAGAGCCAGAGCCAGAGCCAGAGCCAGAGCCAGAGCCAGAGCCAGAGCCAGAGCCAGAGCCCAAATATTCGAGTTACTCGACCTATGCCGAGTTACGAGAAGCTGAATTTGAAGTGCCCAATCTGGAAGACGTTCAAAAATTACTGAGCCGCTTAGAAGCGACGAACGTGGTAGATGAACTGAATCTTGATGAATTAATGGATCAGAACACGCAGAAAATCGCTCAGCAAGCAGACATGCATATGTTTGATGCTGCGGTGGAATCCGTTCAGCTTTCTGTAGAGCCTGAGATTCAAGATTGGAACCTCCCAGAGTCAGATTCATCAATGGTTGTTGATCGACTTGTTGAACGACCAATTGAGCAGCAAGCCGAGTCTCCAATAGCTGAAGAGTCGCACGTTGAAGCTCTGCAAGACGAAACTCACACTGAAGAATCAGAAATTGAATCTATCAGTGAGCCCGAGGTTGAGCTTGAAACTCAATCTGGCGGTATTGAACGGTTTACATCTTGGGAAACTACGGCTCGAACAGAAGATTTTCAGGTACTGTATTTTGACGTCAACGGGGTAACATTTGCTGTTCCTCTTGATGAGCTTGGTGGTATTCATCGCCTTGAAGAGCTAAGCCATTTGATTGGTAAGCCTGCTTGGTATTTAGGTTTGCAAACAAATCGAGATAGTCAGTTAGATGTGGTCGACACCGCAAAGTGGGTGATGCCTGAGAAACTAACGAATGATGAATACAAAGAAAACTATCAATATATAGTGATGCTTGGCGAAAGCTTATGGGGGCTTGCGGGTACTGAACTTAAAGGTACCGAGCTTCTTAATACAGATAAAGTTCGTTGGCGAGAAATGGCAGGTAAACGCCCATGGCTCGCTGGTATGGTAAAAGAAAAAATGTGTGCTTTGATTCATGTTGAAGCATTGATCGCCATGCTAAACGCAGGGCTAGATGTAAAAGCATTAAGCTAGTAATAAGCATTAGGCTAACAATAAACGCATCAAGTTAATAATAGTGGTCGGTAACGACGGCAAGAGGATTAAATATGTCTCATATGAGTGAAATTGAAGTAAGAAAAGACCCAACCAATGATGAAGTACTTCAATGGGTGACATTCCAGCTAGAAGAAGAAACTTACGGCATTAATGTTATGCAGGTACGTGAAGTACTTCGCTACAGTGAAATTGCTCCAGTACCGGGTGCTCCAGATTACGTTCTAGGTATTATTAACCTGCGTGGTAACGTTGTTACTGTTATCGACACTCGTTCTCGCTTTGGTTTGATGCAAGGTGAAATCACAGACAACACTCGTATCATCGTTATTGAATCTGAGCGTCAAGTCATTGGCATTCTAGTAGACAGCGTTGCTGAAGTGGTTTACCTACGTTCTTCTGAAATCGACACTACTCCAAGTGTTGGTACTGATGAAAGTGCTAAGTTCATCCAAGGTGTAAGTAACCGTGATGGTAAGCTGCTTATCTTAGTAGATCTAAACAAACTACTAAGCGAAGACGAATGGGATGAGATGGCTCACCTGTAATGTTTGAAGCGCTTCCTTTAAGCCCTGTTGCTCTGATTGCCGGAGTCGGGGTTTTTACGTTATTCATCGTGATTTTGATTAGCAAAGTAAAACGTGCGATTCAAAAGCAGCTCGATCAGTCACGCCTGCAAGTTCGTAACTTGGACAAAGAGCTTCAAAAATCGAGCAAGCAATTGCTTGAGGTTCGCTCTGTCGTGGTTGGCCTTGGTCAGAAAGTGACGGAACAGCAAGATCTAATAAAGCACTTGAATGAACGCATTGTAGAGCTGGAACATGTTGATACCGATGGGCGCTTGTACACGCGTGCAACGAAGATGGTTCAGCTTGGTGCAGGGATAAACGAACTGATCGAAGAGTGTGAATTACCTAAAGCTGAAGCTGAGTTGATGATGTCTCTGCAGAATAAGCTCGCGGGTAAGGAAAAAATTCCTTCGTTAAGAAGTAACCCTTCATCGTACGATGAACAACCAGATGCATCTCATAAGCGCAGAGACCCAACTCGACGTCGTTAAATTGAGCGCTCGCTGCGTATTGAGTAATTGATGTTTATCGTGCACTCCTCTTAAAAGAAGCTTCGGCTTCTTTTTTTGTGCCTGACAGCTCTATATAGAACGATGTTTATAAGTGCTTGTATCTAAGGCAATATCTTGTTTGTTGATGAAAATGTGTAAATTGTGATGCGGTGGTAACAGTTTCTTACGGAGTTTGTTCTATCGAAAACGCCTAGTCCTGTTTTGTCACCATATTGGTGTGCTACTATAGCCCTTTCATTACTCGACTAAATTTACCTATGCTTGAAGTCTCAAATTTAACTGCTATTCGTGACGACAGGGTTCTATTTGAATCGTTGTCTTTTCAATTGAAACCCGGTGAGCTGGTTCAAGTTGAAGGTCGTAACGGTACTGGGAAAACGACACTCCTTAGGATTGTCACCGGGTTAGGTGATCGTGATGAAGGCACTATCTCTTGGGATGGTGAGTCCATTGAAACGAGTCGAGATGTGTATCACCAAAATTTGCTTTTTCTTGGTCACCAAACTGGCGTAAAACGCGAGCTTAGTGCCTATGAGAACCTGAGCTTCTATCAATCGATTCACAGCAGTGGAACGAGTAAGGAAGAACTTTACAATGCATTGGCTCAAGTCGGCCTTGCTGGACGAGAAGATGTGCCTGCAGGTCAACTTTCGGCGGGTCAACAGCGCCGTGTAGCATTGGCTCGTCTGTGGCTAAGTAAGCAAATGTTGTGGATTCTAGATGAACCGCTGACTGCCATTGATAAGCAGGGCGTTAAAGTTCTTGAGTCTCTTTTTTCTCAGCATGCAGACAACGGTGGCATTGTGTTATTAACCACACACCAAGATATGTTTGCTGATAGCCCGAAACTAAGAAAAATAAAGTTGGGTGAGTAATATGATTTCTTCAATGACAACGATCATTCGACGTGAGCTGTTGATCGCATTTCGTCGCCAAGCCGATATCTTTAACCCTCTGTGGTTTTTTATCATTGTCATCACCCTTTTCCCATTGAGTATCGGCCCTGAGCCAAACCTACTTGCGCGTATCGCAGCGGGCATTGTTTGGGTTGCTGCTTTACTTTCTGCATTACTCTCTCTCGAACGATTATTCCGAGATGATTTTCAAGATGGCGCCCTCGAGCAGATGATGCTGATGCCCATCCCGTTGCAGTTGGTAGTATTGTCCAAGGTCATAGCGCACTGGTTATTGACAGGGTTACCATTAATATTGATCAGTCCGTTGTTAGCGGTACTGCTGTCCTTGGATTTCGATACTTGGTTATCGGTGGTCTTAACGTTATTGGTTGGTACGCCTGCATTAAGCTTTATTGGTGCGATTGGTGTCGCTTTAACGGTTGGATTACAAAAAGGCGGTGTGCTGTTAAGTCTGCTTATTTTGCCGTTGTATATCCCAATTCTTATATTTGCTACATCCGCGATTGATGCGGCAGCACTAGGCGTTGCGTATAACGGACAATTAGCTGTGTTAGGGGCAATGCTAATGGGCGCAATGACGCTCACCCCATTTGCCATAAGCGCAGCGCTGAGAGTGAGTGTTAACTAGTTAATTATCCGATTAAAACTAGCTAACCAAGCGCTCACTTCCACTTTGTTTGTTCAGAGTGAACTAATTGAAGCTTTTAAACTCATAGAGTCACTGAAAGAGACAGTAAGCCAAAATAAATTATAATAATTATAGCTGTGATAGCTGTAAGCAATATGAAGTAAGAGTGAGATTACAACATGTGGAAATGGCTCCATCCCTATGCCAAAGCAGAAACCTCTTATCAGCTTGCTGGTAAACTTCTGCCGTGGTTCTCTATCCTAGCGCTATTGTGTCTATCAGTAGGTACTGTGTGGGGGCTTGCATTTGCGCCTTCTGATTACCAACAAGGCGATAGCTTCCGTATCATCTATATCCATGTTCCGTCTGCAATTTGGTCGATGGGCGTATACATGTCGATGGCAATTGCGGCATTTATCGGCTTGGTATGGCAGGTGAGATTATCAGACATGGCTGCATTGGCTATGGCGCCTATTGGTGCTGTATTTACCTTCATAGCGCTGCTAACCGGTGCTGTTTGGGGTAAACCAATGTGGGGTGCTTGGTGGGTTTGGGATGCGCGTTTGACCTCAGAGCTGATTCTTCTATTCCTATACTTGGGTGTGATTGCACTACACCACGCTTTTGACGACCAAAAAACCGCAGCGAAAGCAGCAGGTATTTTGGCGATCGTTGGTGTCATCAATCTACCTATCATTCACTTTTCAGTAGAGTGGTGGAATACACTTCACCAAGGCGCGACGATTACTAAGTTCGATCAGCCTTCTATTTCAAGTGACATGCTATGGCCGCTTCTTCTCAACATCTTCGGCTTCGCCTTTTTCTTTGGTGCTGTGACTATGGTTCGTTTTAGAAACGAAATCATTAGTAAAGAAAGTCACCGTCCGTGGGTTCGTAAACTCGCGGCTGATAAAGCGTAGTAGGGTAGGTAATTATGTATTTTGAATCTCTGAGTGATTTCTTTGCCATGGGTGGCTACGCCTCATATGTATGGAGTGCATTTGGAATCACATTCCTCGCGATGATCATTTTACTGGTCTTAAGCGTTCGTCGTGGTAAGCAATTACTAAATGAAGTACAAGCTAAGATTGATCGTCAAGCTCGTATCGATGCAGCAAAAAATATGGAGAACACTCTATGAACCCAAGACGTAAAAAGAGGCTGGGCATTGTCTTAGCGATCTTTTTTGGTATCAGTGCAACTGTTGGATTAATGGTTTATGCGCTTAACCAGAACATGGATCTGTTCTACACGCCAACTGAGCTTGTTAACGGCAAAGACGGCAAGAAACCTGAAGTTGGCCAACGTCTGCGTATTGGTGGCATGGTTGTAGTCGGTTCTGTAAGCCGTGACAACGAATCACTACGTGTAAGCTTTGACTTGAAAGATGTTGGTCCTAAAGTAACGATTTTATACGATGGCATTCTTCCTGATCTTTTCCGTGAAGGGCAAGGTATTGTTGCTCAAGGCGTTCTGAAAGATGCGACAACAATTGAAGCTTTCGAAGTCTTAGCGAAACACGATGAAGAGTACATGCCTTCTGAAGTTGCTGAAGCAATGAAGAAAACCCATGAGCCAATGCAGTACTCGACAGAACAAAAAGAAGGAAGTGCTCAATGATAGCCGAGATCGGCCACTTTGCCATGATCCTGTCCTTAGGGCTGGGATTGCTATTGAGTGTGCTCCCGCTGTATGGGGCAGCTCGAAATAACACATTATTAATGAATAGTGCGCGACCGCTATCATGGGGTATGTTCGGATTCCTAGCGATTTCGTTTTTTATCTTGTGCTACGCGTTCTACACCAATGATTTTACGGTTCAATACGTAGCAAGTAACTCGAATAGCCAACTTCCTTGGTACTACCGAATCACAGCGGTTTGGGGTGCTCATGAAGGTTCATTACTGCTTTGGGTTCTTATCCAAGCGGGTTGGACGGTTGCAGTAGCGACGTTTAGCCGTGGTATGCCTCAAGAGTCTGTGGCTCGCGTACTGGCTATCATGGGTTTGATTACTGTCGGCTTCTTGCTGTTCATTATCGTAACGTCTAACCCGTTCTTACGTACACTGCCTTACTTTCCTGTCGATGGCCGTGACTTGAACCCATTACTGCAAGACCCGGGTTTGATTATTCACCCGCCTATGCTTTACATGGGTTATGTAGGTTTCTCGGTTGCGTTCTCTTTCGCTATTGCTTCTCTAATGAGCGGTCGTCTAGATACGGCTTGGGCTCGTTGGTCTCGTCCTTGGACAATCGCTGCTTGGTTATTCCTAACGGTAGGTATCGCACTTGGTTCATGGTGGGCTTACTACGAACTTGGCTGGGGTGGTTGGTGGTTCTGGGATCCAGTAGAAAACGCTTCATTCATGCCTTGGTTGGCTGGTACAGCGCTGATGCACTCGCTTGCGGTAACAGAAAAGCGTGGCACATTTAAAGCCTGGACAGTATTGCTGGCTATCTCTGCATTCTCTTTAAGCTTACTAGGTACATTCTTAGTTCGTTCGGGCATCTTGGTATCTGTTCACGCATTCGCGTCAGATCCTGCTCGTGGTATGTTTATTCTAGGTTTCCTAGTGTTCGTTATCGGTGGTTCACTGCTGTTGTTTGCTGTTAAAGGCGCATCGGTTCGTGTCCGTGGTAACTTTGATTTGGTTTCTCGTGAAAACGCACTACTCGGCAACAATATCTTATTGATTGCTGCGTTAGTGGTTGTGTTAGTGGGTACGTTGTTACCACTCGTTCATAAGCAGTTAGGGCTGGGCTCGGTTTCAATCGGTGCACCATTCTTTGATATGTTGTTCTTCTGGTTAATGATCCCGTTCTCGTTCCTATTGGGTATCGGTCCACTGATCCGTTGGAAACGTGACAACCTGTCTAAGCTTATTAAGCCAATGTTAGTTTCGGGTATCTTCTCGTTAGGTTTAAGTGCACTAATGGTGACCATGCTAGCTGACCGCTTCAGTGGTACTGCTTTTGCTGGTTGGGTGATGGCGTTCTGGATCTTCTTCATGCACGGCTTTGAGCTGCATGAGCGTGCAACACACCGTCATACCTTCATGAAAGGCCTAACTAAGCTACCTCGTAGCCATTGGGCAATGATCTGTGGTCACATGGGTTTAGCCGTAACAGTGATCGGTATCGCGATGGTGCAAAACTACAGCATCGAACGTGATGTGCGTTTAGCGCCAGGCGAAAGCTACCAACTTGAAGAATACAGCTTCCTGTTTACAGGGGTTCGTGACAAAGATGGCCCTAACTACGATGGTTACATTGCTGACTTTGAAATTACCAAAGAAGGCAAATACATCAACAGGCTTCACGCTGAAAAACGTTTCTACACCACAGCTAAGTCTATGATGACTGAAGCGGCGATTGATCGTGGCGTAACGCGCGACCTTTATATCGCAATGGGTGAGCGTTTAGACGACAACAAATCTTGGGCTGTACGTATTTACTACAAACCATTTGTACGTTGGATCTGGGCGGGTTCTTTGATCATGTCGATTGGTGGTGTGATTGCTATCAGTGACCGTCGTTACCGTTTCCGTAAGCCAACGAAAAAGTCGGCTCAAGAGCAGGAGGCTTAATTCGAATGAACAAGAAGATTTTATTCATTCCATTGATTGCGTTCATGGTTCTAGCTGGAATCTTTGCAACTCAATTGATGCGTAACCAGTCGGGTGATGACCCGACTAAACTTGAATCCGTATTGATTGGTAAGCAGGTTCCTGAGTTTGGCCTAGAGGATTTGGAACAGCCGGGTAAGTTTCATGATCAAGCTATCTTTAAAGGTGAGCCTCTGCTTCTTAATGTGTGGGCGACTTGGTGTCCTACTTGTTATGCAGAGCACTCTTACCTGAATAAGTTAGCGGATCAAGGCGTTAAGATTATTGGCCTTAACTACAAAGATGATCGCAATAAAGCGGTTGGTTGGTTAAAAGAGCTGGGCAACCCGTACTTAATCAGCTTGTTCGATGGCAACGGTATGTTAGGTCTTGACCTTGGCGTATATGGCGCTCCTGAGACCTTCCTCATTGATGCCAGCGGCGTGGTGCGTTACCGCCATGTTGGTGACGTGAACCCGACTAACTGGGCATCGACGCTTCAGCCGATGTACCAAGAGTTATTGGAGGAGGCGAAATGATTAAACAAACACTTGTAGCAATGTTTGCCACCTTCGCTATCTCTGCGTCGGTAACGGCTGCGCCTATCGAATTTCATGAGTTTGATACGGTTGATCAAGAGCAACAATTTAAAGATTTGAGCAATACGCTTCGTTGCCCAAAATGTCAGAACAACACGATTGGTGATTCGAACGCGGAACTTGCGGTCGACTTGCGTCAAAAAGTGTATGAGATGACAAAAGAAGGCAAATCTGAGCAAGAAATTATTGATTATATGATTGCTCGTTACGGTAACTTTGTAACGTACAACCCGCCACTGACCTTAGCGACATCGATCCTATGGGTTGGTCCGTTTGCGGTTGTTGTATTAGGTTTTGGTTTGATTGTTTTACGAAGCAGAAAGTCAAAATCAAAAGCAGTAGAGTCCAATAAAGACTGGGATGCAGACAAAGAAGCACGTTTAAAAGCGTTACTCGACGAAGAGAACGACGGAGATAAACAGTAATGACTCTATTTTGGATTTCTACAATTGTCCTTTCGCTAGCAGCGGTTTTATTGATTGTTCTGCCTTTTTTGAACAAGAAGGAAAACAACGATGACGTGCTTCGTGATGAGTTGAATAAAGCCTTCTATAAAGATCGCTTAGTTGAATTAGAAGTAGAAGCTGAAGAAGGCCTTGTTGATAACCAGCAAGAACTGATCGCTGACTTAAAACAGTCGCTACTTGATGACGTTCCAACGCAAGAAAAAATCAAGAGAACACAAATATCTACGCTGGGTGTCGTTGTACCGTCAGTGATCCTGGTTCTGGTTGTAACTTATGGTATGTACTTTCAGTTTGGTGCATTAGATAAGGTTCAACACTGGCAAGAAGTGAGTTCGAACCTTCCTGAGTTGTCTAAAAAGTTAATGTCATCAGAAGGTGGCACGCTTACCGATGATGAACTTGAAGATTTGACTTTAGCGCTTCGTACTCGTCTTCACTATCAACCAAAAGATTCAACTGGTTGGTTACTGCTTGGTCGTATTGCATTAGCAAACCGTGACGCAGAAACAGCGAAAGATTCTATGGAAAGAGCTTACAAACTTGAGCCTAAGAATGAAGATGTTCAGCTAGGCTTTGCTCAAGCACTGATGCTTTCACCTGATGAAGCCGATCAAAACCAAGCTCGTTTAATTTTGAGCCGCTTGATTCAAAATGATTATGTTGATCTTCGTGTGTTCTCACTGCTAGCGTTTGATTCTTTTGAACGTCAAGATTATCCGGGTGCTGTGAAGTACTGGAGCATCATGCAACAGATGATTGGTCCACAAGACAGTCGCTACGAGATGTTGTCACGCAGTATTGAAAGTGCTCAGAAGAAAATGGGCGACACCATGGGTGTTGACCAAGGTAAGAGTGTTGCAGTAACGCTTGAGCTGTCTGGCGATGTGAATGCTGATCCTAAGTCTGTGTTGGTTGTTTCAGTACATAGAGCTGATGGTTCACCAATGCCGGTCGCTGCAGCCCGTTACCCATTGGGTTCTTTCCCTCGCACTGTTGTTCTCGATGATGGTAACAGCATGATGGAAGGATCTAAGTTGTCTAGCCTTGAAACTCTGATGGTTAGAGCTAGGCTTGATACAGATGGTAACGTTTCAACTCGCGATGGTGATTGGTACGGTGAAAGTGAAGTGGTTGAACTGGGTGTTCCAGTGACCATTAATATCAATAAGCAATATTAATCATCATTTTGCATAGGTGTTAGCTATTCCGATTTTGCAACAAACGGTATAGACTTACGCAACCAATTGAGGCCAGCGATTGCTGGCCTTTTTTTATTATATGAATTCCTTATGGAAAAGGTGATATGTCTGTCAGTGTTTTAAGACTCTCGAGTTTACTTTTTATCGCAAGCTTAACGGTGGGCTGTTCTAGCGCGCCAGATGAAAGCACGAACGATAATAACCTCGAAACCTCTGAATACGTCGAAGAATCCCACCCGAATGACCCTTTCGAAGGGTTCAACCGAGCGATGTGGGATATCAACTACGAATATCTTGATCCTTATTTAGTTCGTCCTGTTTCACTCGCTTATGTTGGCTATACCCCTGTTCCAGTTCGTTCTGGTATCTCAAATTTTTTAGCCAACTTAGACGAACCTGCGAGCATGGTGAACAACATATTCATGGGTAATGGCGAGAAAGCACTCGACCATTTCAACCGTTTTTGGATTAACTCAACTTTTGGTCTGTTGGGCCTAATCGATATTGCCAGTGAAGCGGGTATCACCAAATATGACGACAAGTCGTTTTCTGATGCGATTGGTCATTATGGGGTGGGTAACGGACCGTACTTTATGGTACCGGGTTATGGCCCTATTACGACTCGTGAAGTGACGGAGCAAGTGGATAGTTTATATGTGCCTTTAGCTCTGTTGAACTTCTGGGCGAGCCTCGGAAAGTGGGCATTTGAAGGTATGGAGACTCGAGCTCAGTTAGTTTCTCAAGAAGCTCTGTTGGATGACTCGCCAGATCCATATGCTCTAACTCGTGAAGTTTACATTCAGCGTCGTGACTTTAAAGCCGAAATCGAACCGGAAGAAGTCGATCTGGAAGAAGAAGATTTCATTGACGGATACCTAGAAGATTACTAGATATAAGATTTTGAACAACTGATAAAAGAAAGGCTCGATGTTGAAAATAACATCGAGCCTTTTTTATATTTGCTACTTTAGATTAAGTAACCAGATTAGAAACGGTAGTTAGCTTGGATACCTACTAGCCAAATGCTACCCGTCACTTCACCTTCGAAGCTACCGCCAAATAAATCCGCAGCAGTATCGGTTTCATGCATCTTAGCATCTTTCGCTAAAATGTAAGTGAAGCCGGCATCTAGAGTTAATTGCTCAGACCATTGGTATCCAGCACCAATGCTTAACCAAGTACGGTCTGTTTCTGGGATCGTTGCTGTACGGTGCTCTTCACTTACCGCTGAAGTGTCGTATGCAATACCAGAACGTAAAGCTAACTTAGGTGTCATTTGGTAAGTCGTACCAAGAGCAAAGCGGTAGTTGTCTTCCCAGTTCTCTTGTTTGATTTCTACGCTGTTTTCACCCGGAAAATCAGCAACAAGCTCTTTAAAACTGCTCCAGTTTGTCCAGTTAATGCTTGCGTGAACCGCAACTTTTTCAGTAAGCTGGTGGAAGCTAGCAAGTTCCGCTGTTGCTGGAAGAGCAAGATCCATTGAGCCGCTCTTGTGAGCTGCTGGGTTTGCTTGGTTGAAACCAAAGCCTTTTGCATAGCCTTCTAGAGTTAGGTCTACTTCTGATTTGTAGGTAAAGCCTAGGCGGTTGCTTTCATTGATCTGCCATGCTGTACCCACTTGCCAACCCCAAGCCGTATCATCGCCTTCCATATATTTTAAAGCAGTGCCTGCAGGTAAAGGAACTAGAGAGTTCGCTGTAGATACTGCACCAAAGCTACCTTCAGCCATGATGTAACGAACACCACCACCAATAGATACGCTCTCAAGTACTTGGTATGCCGCGTTTAGGTTTAGCTCCATTGTCGTAACACTTGCTTCGTTACCGTGGTTTGCGCCACCAAAGTCTTTACCTAAGTCTGTTTCCATACCGTAGTTAGTGCCCGCAGCAAAACCTAATGCAAACTTGTCGTTGTACTTATGAGAAACATAAAAGTTTGGAATTACTGCACTGTGTGCAAAATCACTAGAGTTTGATGAAGTAGACTGACCCATCATAGACGTAGAAGTACCGTCGATATCAATGTTCGGGTCAACATAGATAGCGCCAACAGAAACTTGTGTGCCTTCTAGGTAAGTCAGCATTGCTGGGTTACGCCATTGTGCGTCTGCACCGTCAGCCATTGCGGCTTCACCAGCGTACGCACGGCCTAAGCCCGTTGCTGAGTATTCTGCTAGTTGAAAACCGGCCGCGTGAGTGACGGTAGAAGTCGAAAGTAGTCCAACTGCCACTGCAGCAGATAGAAGAGTCTTATTCATTTTCATTATTATGTTCGCTGAATCATAAGTATTTAGTGTCGTGATTCTACGTTTAGAGCTATTACTTTAAAAATGAAATTCGAATAAAACAGTGTTTTAGGGATTAAATGAGTAAATGTGTTTAATTATTAGAGAAATAATCTAAATGTTTCGGCTGTGTTGCGAAGTTTGAGCGTACACTTGTAGGCATATTTTGCCTCTGCAGGCTACAGCTGTAAGCTTAAATTGATGTTGGTCAGAGGGTTATGCAATAAAAAAGGGTCGCGTAATGCGACCCTTTGGGATTGTTAACTTCGATTATATTAGAAGCTACGGCTATACTGCAGACCCATTAGGATTGCATCAGCATGTGTAGTGCCAGTAATTGATGAAACTGTTACTGGACCTAGCTCAGTTGTTTCTTTCACATCAACATCGTCACCCATTAGGTAAGTGAAGCCAAAGTCGATGTTTGATTTATCATCTAAGTGATACGTGAAGCCTGCAGAGAACCATTGACGGTCTGAATCAGGAACTGAAATAGAAGTTAGTTCGTCTTGTGCGCTTGTGTCATACATGTAACCAGCACGTAGAGTCCAATCGCGGCTCATGTAATATGTACCACCAATAGCGTAGTGCATGCCATTCTGCCATTCATACTCATTTAGTACGCCAGCATCTTTAGCTTCTAGCTTGTCGAAAGAGCTCCAACCTATCCATTGAACAGAGTAGTGTACAGCAAACTTGGTGTTTTCAATGCGGTGGTAACCAGAGAACTCTAATAGGTCTGGCAACGGCATTAACAAGGTATCGTTCTTATATTCGGTACCTGTATAGCTAATATCGCCTTTCGCTTCAAGTTCAGGAGAGTAGTGATAAGCTAAACCGAAACGGTTGTTTTCATCTAGCTCAAATACAGTACCCACGTTAAAGCCTAGTGCCCAACCATCAGCATCAACATTTAGAGCATCGCCCTGCATACCAAGAGGGTTTGGTCGTTGAAGTTCGCCTTTACCGTAGATTAAATCTAGACCAGCACCAAAGCTCCATTGGTCATTTAGGCGGTAAGAGCCAGCTAGACCAAAGTTAACGCTTTGTACATCTGTCAAGCCACCATACTCGTTACCAGCATAATCTGAAGAGAACTCAGTTTTAGTGCCGAAGTTAGAATAAGCGTTGATACCCCATGCAAACTTGTCATTAACAGGAACAATAAGGTGGATGTTTGGAGCGATAGAAGTATCACCTGCATCATCGTAGTTTGCATTTGAAGACAGAGGAGAAGAAACTCCGCCTGGATTGTAGCTAGCATCTTTAACTTCAATCATTGAAGTTATGCTTTCAAAACCAAGTGACAGTTCAACACTATCAAATAGTGCCATTGCTGCAGGGTTACGTGCCATTACTGACGCGTTATCTGCGATTACGGCGTCACCAGCGAAAGCACGGCCGATGCCGGTTGCTGATTGTGCGTTAATTTGAAAACCTGCTGCCATCGCTTGCGAAGACGCCAGTGTGATTGTTACTGCTAAAAGAGACTTTTTAAACAGACGCGTGTTGTTGGTAGTCATTCATTTATTCCTTTATATATCCGCCTCTACAGGGCGATTAATTTGAGCAATTGCTCAATGGTGGCTGATCCTATTCGCAAGTATACGATATACAAATCCGACCATTGGAAATTTTGAGGGTAAAATTATGGAAATGACGCCTATCTGGCACGAAAATGGTGTGAAATGCTGTTTTTTAGAGTTTTAACTCTAGAGGTATTGGTGCGGCGAATGGTTTTGCGGTTTATTGATAAATAAAGCCCAGCAATATCAGTGATATACTTGCTGGGCCTTTTGTTACGGGGCTTTGAGAGCAAATTAGCTCATTGGTTTGATCATTTTTGTCAGCTTTTCGGCGATTTTAGAGACATCCTCGCCATCTTCGCCGACAAGGATCAAACTGCTGCCATCGATCGGTGTTACTGAGCCTGACATGCCTTTTTCATCAAAGTCGATAGACTTGTCAGTCGGAATTCCAGTTAAAAACAGAGTGACCTTGCCTTTTTCGCCTTGAAAAACCATGTGCATTGCGTTGGACTTGCCAAAACCGCAATGGTTTAGGTAATACACATGATAAGGAAAGGCTTCATCAAACTGGTAAGCAAATGGATTCATTTTTGCGTTGATCTGTTGTGATGTCACTTGTTCGTCGATTGAACTAACAAAACTTTTCTCATCAACAACATGTTTCATCGCGGTATCGACCAAACTTGCTTGAGCTGGAGCAACCAGTGCGTTTCCCCAATTAACCTGTCCAACCAATAAGCCTGCAACGAACGCAACTGAAGCGGCCATCGCCATTGCTCGTCGAGCAAAAGTAGGTCTTACGACTTTACTTTCTTCGCTCGATGTTTGATTGAACAGAATGCGATCAGCAAGATCGTCGGGCACATCAACATTCATTGCTGAATGGATCTGCTTATCAAGCGATAGTACATCGTCTAAGAAGTGACTATTGGCTTCACTGCTTGCTACAGCATCGATAATATCTGGTGTTCGTTGTTTAGGTTCCGACAAAACACGACGACGAAATTCTAAATCATCCATTATGTTGCCCCCTCTCTGCCTCTTCTGTATCCAGCATCTCTTTCAACTGATTTCGAGCTCTGAATAAACGTGTCATTACTGTGTTTTTGTTGAGATTGAGGATATCTGCAATCTCTTCACCACTAAATCCACCAATCACTTGTAGGAAGAGTGGTTCACGGTAATCGACTTCAAGTTTCATGATCTGAGCTTGCAACCACAAATGTTGATGGTGCGGGTCATCACTGACACTAGCATCATTACCATGATCGTCGATATCAACTAGATCAAACTGTTTGCGTTCAAAACGTCGAGCATTCTCGCGTCGCAAGATGGTAATCAGCCAAGATTTAGCGGCTTTTTCATCTTGAAGGCTATCTAATGACTTCCATGCACGAAGGCAAGTTTCTTGCACTAAGTCTTCGGCAATGGTTTTGTCTTTGCATAACCAATAAGCGTAGCGAAAGAGGTCACGATGATAAGCACGCACGAGTGCTTCGTATTTTCTTTGTTTGTCCATATCAGAGTTGACCGGACGCTTGGCAGTTTTCTTTCCAAACATTTTTATTATCGACACACGAGCCTCCATAATTGCTCTGTGTATAGCTGTCTTCTATACGTTGTGCTTTGTTTTTATATTGTGTTTCGTTTTTAGAGCTACCGATTTGCAGGAAATCGTAAAATCACAATGAAAATTGATCTACTTCAAAATCTAAGGCTTCGAACAAGCTATAGTACACCTTGTCGTCTAGTTAGTCATTCGTGGCTAGCATGTTGAGCAAGACGACACTTCCTTTTGAAGGCTGACTTTACTTTCTCCTAATCAGGAAACTGATTATTTCAATTGGCGTTAAGTTAATTGCTTTATATACATTCCGACCACACAGTTTTGTGTGGTTTTTTTTTGCCTCAAGAAAACCATTCCCTACACAGCGATAACAGTCTTTGCTTACAATAGTTTAGTCTCTTACGACAACCTTTCCCCCAAAAAGGTTCGCCTGAATGCGCAGTTATATTTTCAAACAGTGAGATACTCGTATCACGTTTATTTAAACGCTCGTTTGATTTAATTAACAACTTCTTTACAATGCTTCAGGTCAGACCTCTTAACTTTAAGGAGAAACCATGGGCAAACAGGAAGTCAAAACGCGTTCTGGAGAACGTGTTGCCGTTGTCGCTGGACTACGAACCCCATTCGCTCGTCAGAGTACAGAATTTAGCCAAGTGCCTGCGGTTGACCTAGGCAAAATGGTTGTGAGCGAAATGCTTGCAAGAACAGATGTCGATCCTGCGCTTATCGAGCAAGTGGTGTTCGGCCAAGTCGTACAAATGCCAGAAGCACCGAATATTGCACGTGAAATCGTGTTGGGTACGGGCATGGACATCAATACCGATGCCTACAGTGTGACACGAGCATGTGCGACCAGCTTCCAAGCGGCTGTCAACGTGACCGAGAGCATTATGGCTGGCACGATTGATGTCGGTATTGCAGGCGGTGCGGATTCTTCTTCTGTATTGCCTATTGGTGTTTCGAAAAAGTTAGCGGCAAATTTATTAGCGCTGAGTAAAACGAAAACCATGGGTCAGAAGCTGAAGATTCTTAAAACACTTTCAGTAAAAGATCTGATGCCAGTGCCACCGGCAGTCGCAGAATACTCGACCGGTTTATCCATGGGACAAACGGCTGAGCAGATGGCGAAGACGCATGGTATTACTCGCGAAGCTCAAGACGCACTTGCTCACCGTTCTCACTCTTTGGCTTCTCAAGCATGGAAAGAAGGCAAGATTAAAGACGAAGTGATGACGGCGTTCCCAGCGCCTTATAAAAAGTACCTAGCGGAAGACAACAACGTTCGCCACGACTCAACGGTTGAAGGCTACGCGAAACTGCGCCCGGCATTCGATAGAAAGTACGGCAGTGTAACGGCAGCCAATGCAACGCCTCTTACCGATGGCGGTGCTGCGGTGATGTTGATGCGCGAAGGTAAAGCTAAAGAGCTAGGCTTAGAAGTGCTTGGCTATATTCGTGGCTATGCATTCTCAGCGATTGGTGTTGAAACGGATATGTTGATGGGGCCAACCTACGCGACCTCTCAAGTATTGAAGAACACAGGTCTAGAGTTGTCAGACCTAACGCTGATTGAGATGCACGAAGCATTCGCAGCCCAAGTTCTAGCGAACGTCAAAATGTTTGCAAGTGACGAGTTTGCTCAGAAGAATCTTGGCCGTGACAAAGCGATCGGTGAGATTGATATGGAAAAATTCAACGTGCTGGGTAGCTCAATTGCTTACGGACACCCGTTTGCTGCGACTGGTGCGCGCATGATGACTCAAACACTACGTGAACTGAAACGTCGTGGTGGCGGCTTGGCACTGAACACAGCGTGTGCGGCTGGTGGTTTAGGTGCAGCAATGATCTTGGAGGTAGAATAATGTCTACGACTCTTGATGCAACAACAGAAAAAGAAACCGTCGCTCAACCAGATTCAACGTCGGCGACTGAATTAACCAAAAAGAAAGCGACAGCATTTACTCTTAATATCGATGACCAAGATATTGCATGGCTTGCGATTGATGTGCCAAACGAGAAAATGAACACGCTGCAAGCGGCTTTTGCTGAAGAAATGAAAGCCATCTTCGAGCAGTTAAAAGAAAAACAAAGCCGAGTTAAAGGCTTAATCGTTCATTCACTAAAGCCAGATAACTTTATCGCTGGTGCTGATGTACGAATGCTTGATGCTTGTAAAACGGCTGACGAAGCACAGTCTCTTGCTCGTCAAGGGCAGGAGATGTTCCAAACACTCTCAGATCTTCCATATCCAGTAGTCGCAGCGATCCACGGTCCGTGTTTAGGTGGCGGTTTAGAACTTGCGCTGGCATGTGATTACCGCGTATGTACCGACTCAGACAAGACTCGCCTTGGCTTGCCAGAAGTACAGTTAGGTCTGTTACCAGGCTCTGGTGGTACACAGCGTTTACCTCGCCTTATCGGTTTGCTGCCATCTCTTGACCTTATTCTGACGGGTAAGCAGTTGCGCGCTAAGAAAGCGAAATCGCTCGGTGTTGTCGATGCTTGTGTGCCAGAAACTATCTTGCTTGAAGTCGCTAAGAGCTTTGTTGAAAAGAACTCAGGCGGCAAAAAAGGCAAGCGTCTTGCGTCTAAAAGCCAAGCTTCGACCAAAGAGAAGCTTATTTCACGCACGGGTCTTGGGCGTAAGGTTATTTTTGAACAGGCTTCGAAGAAAACCAACCAGAAAACACGCGGTAATTACCCTGCAGCCGATGCGATTCTTGATGTCATTCGTTACGGCCTTGAGAACGGTTTTGATAAAGGCCTTCAGTATGAAGCAAAGCGTTTCTCTGAACTGGTAATGACTTCAGAATCCAAAGCCCTGCGTTCGATTTTCTTTGCCACCACTGAAATGAAAAAAGAGCACGGCGCAGACGCAGAACCCAAAGCGGTTAAGCGTGTTGGTGTGCTGGGCGGTGGCCTTATGGGTGCTGGTATCAGCCATGTTAGCGTTGCCAAAGCGAAAGTGCCTGTTCGCATTAAAGACGTATCCAATGAAGGCGTTCTGAACGCGCTGAACTACAACTTTAAGTTGTTCGATAAGCAGCGTAAGCGTCGCATTCTGACTAAAGCTGGTCTGGAAAGTAAGCTGCTTCAGCTTTCTGGTGGTATCGACTTTACGAGCTTTAATCACACTGATGTGGTGATTGAAGCGGTATTTGAAGACCTCGATCTTAAGCAATCAATGGTTGCGGACATTGAAGCCAATGCAAAGCCAGAGACTATCTTTGCGACCAACACGTCTTCACTGCCAATCCATAAGATTGCGGAGAAGGCGCAGCGACCAGAAAACGTGGTCGGTCTTCACTACTTCAGTCCGGCAGAAAAAATGCCGTTAGTTGAAGTCATTCCTCATGAAACAACCTCAGAAGAGACGATTTCGACGGTTGTAGCATTAGCGAAGAAGCAAGGCAAAACGCCGATTGTTGTTAAAGACACAGCTGGTTTCTATGTGAACCGTATTCTTGCTCCGTACATGAATGAAGCCGCGCACTTATTATTGGCAAATGAGCCGATTGAAAAGCTCGATAGCACGTTATTGGACTTCGGTTTCCCGGTTGGCCCAATTACTTTGTTAGACGAGGTGGGTGTTGATATCGGCGCGAAGATTATTCCAATTTTAGTGAATGAGCTAGGCGATCGTTTCCAAGGCCCTGATGTGTTCGATATTCTTTTGAATGACAACCGTAAAGGCCGTAAGAGTGGCAAAGGTTTCTACACTTACAAAGGTAAGAAGAAAGAAGTCGATAAGTCAGTTTACAAGCTGCTTAAGCTGCAACCCGATCCTAAGTTGAGCGACAACGATATCGCGATGCGCTGTGTGTTACCTATGCTGAACGAAGCGGTTCGTTGTTTGGATGACGGTATTATCCGCAGCCCACGTGATGGCGATATTGGTGCTATTTTCGGTATCGGTTTCCCTCCATTCTTAGGAGGTCCGTTCCGATACATGGATCAAATCGGTATTAAGTCATTAGTTGAGATGATGAACGACTTCGCTAAGAAGTACGGTGATCGTTTTGCGCCTTGTGATGGCCTACTGACACGTGCTGGTTTGGATGAGTCTTTTTATAAGTAACTCTCTCTACAAGTAACGTTCTAGCACATTGATTATCAAGCCCGTATCAAGCAATTGATGCGGGCTTTTTTGTTTTATGAGCGAGTGTTAAAGGTATGAGATTCCCGACTCAGTCGTTCCTCCTTTTCGGGAATGACGGGGTAGTGATGTGTTCTGTCAGGTAGTGTTGGTTGGTGTGGGAGATTTCTAACTCGGTCGTTCCTCCCTCTTGGGAATGACGAAAGAGAGGCTGAAAGTAAGCTATTAGTGCTAATAGGGGGATTGTGGCTAATGCATTGCAATCGAAACTACCGTCATCTCCTAAAGCGACGCAGGAGCGTAATAGGAGATCTGATTTTGTGCTTCATCCAAGAAAAAAGGTTGATGCTCTCACATCAACCTTCTGTTTTTTTATCTAGAATCACTAACCAAGTTCGCAGTCTTTAGGGCGTAACTGAAACTCATCAATTGAGCCAATCTCCACACCTGCTGACAACTTATCTTCCTCATTATGAGCATTACCGTGCGCATGCATAATCAGGCGATTTGCCGTGCGAGGTTTAAGTTGGCTGACCACAAAACGCATCATGTCTGAGCGTGTTAGACCTTTGAGGTCTTCTAAGACCCGCTCTCTCTGATTGAATTCCAAGTCCTTATTGCCTATCGCAACCCATAAGCGTTGAGCGCGACCGCGCAAGGTAGTATCTGGCGTTGAAATCTGATTCCAGAGCCCGCGTTTACTGCTGTGCCATTGATAGTCGTTAAGCTCCAACAGCACCATGTAAAAGGCATTGAGGAATTCATCTATCGAGGCTAACAAGTCTGCTGGGGCAGCATTCGGTGATTGCACATATAACACAATACCCGGGTGTCGGTTCAACGGCATATTGCCAGTGCCGACCATATAGCCTAGCTGCTGCTTGGTACGAATCTCATGGAAGAAGGTGGCTGACATCAAATGGTTCGCCAATGAATACAGCGCAATATTTTTAGGCGAAATATCTGCACACTGGTAGTAAACCACGATGGCTGAATCATCTTGATTACATACGACTTCGCGTTGGAAGCTACCATTTTCACCCAACATGATTAATGGGCGTAGTGACTCTTCGTAAGCTTGGTCTTGAACACGTAATGCATCTTTTAGCGTTTCAGCCATCTTGTGTGCATCGGCTTTTTTCCAATCACCATACACAAACATTTCGACATGCAGTTCTGCCAAAATAGCTTGAACAAAAGAAGAGAGTTCATCGACCTCAATCGTTTCCAATGCTTCAATTAATACGGAATAGGGCGGGTTATTTGGCTGAAGAATTCCAGTCATCGCATTAAACAGCTGAGAAATAGGACGATCTTGCGACGCATTATTCCAGTTTCTGAGCAATTGATGCTTAATAGTTTCAAAGCGTGTTGGACTAAAGTCGCGTGCTTGGAAGCGCTCAAGGATCATATTAAGCAGCTGTGGTTGCTTTTCGCTGAATCCTGAAAGCGTGAGTGTTACACCGCCCTGATGGGTATACATGTTGTAGCCCATACCCGCAATCTCAGCCTGATACGTATCTTTTTCAAGCGAGTCCAAGAACATCTCTACACACAAGCGTGTTTTAACGATGTTTCTCGGGGTGGCGACTGAGTGTGGGCTGTCGATAGCGATATACACCACACCTTTAGGTACTCGAAATTGATGGTCTTGAAGGTGCCATAACTTAAAGCCATCCAGTTCTTCTAACAGTTGTGGGTGCTTAGCATCACCTTCGAGTTCAGCAGGGTCTAAGTCGTAGCAAATAAATGGGTTTTTACTTGGCAGCTCAAACATCCAGCCGGGGTTGATGCACGTAAAGCACTGGGTCTGCTCAGGGCTAAAAGGTGTGACGGAGTAGGGCGTAAAGTACCACTTCGCTTCTCTATCATATTCGAAACCTTGAGCTACGATGGTGACCCGCATGTTGTCGACAGATAAGTAGGGAAGCAAAGAGCGTTGTAACTCTTCGTCAAAGTGCGACATCTTATAATCACCATACACCACATCTTGCTCTTGATAGTGCTGCATGTTGATAACAAGATGACTGACGACATCGAGCGGTCTGGAGGGCTCTTGAAAGCGGAAAGCGGACTCTAAAACGGCGCGTTTTTCAAGATAACGCCACTTTTCGATGCCTTGTTGTTCAATGAGTTTGATGTACTGAAATATTGCTTGAACGACGTTATCGGTTTTGGTTAAGCCTTCGATGGTCATTGAGCAACTGATCGTGAAGTCACGATAGTTACTGCCACTTGCGCCTCCACCTGCCGAGAGGGAAGTAATCCAACCTTTCTCTTTCAGCTGCATCATCAAACTGCCTTCGCCTTCGTAACCGATAAGGTGTGCAAAGAATGATAATGGCTTAATCCCATAGTGCTCGTCCATGCTTGGCATAGGGAAGGTTAAAATTAGCTTTCGTACTTCTTTTATCGGCTCTACGTGTACCTGTACGCCAGTGCTTAACTCGCCAATAATCGGTACTTCAACCTTTTTACCTTGTAGTTTGTGATTGGTAATCGAGCTAAAACGCTCCTCAACCCAACTTTGCATTTCATTTAATGATTGATTGCCAGACAGTGTCAGCGTCATTAGATCGGCTGAATATTGTTGCTGGTGGAAAGCCAAGATCTCTTGTCGAATCGTTTCACCGTTTCTGTCACCTAACGTCTCGATATTACCGACAGAAAACTTCGAGAATGGGTGATTGTGATTCACCAGTTCTTTGGTAACTTGGTACAAGCGTCGCGAGTCGTCGTTGAGTTTCATCTTGTATTCTGAATCAACGGCTTGGCGTTCTTTGTCTAGTGCTTCTTCGTTAAAAAGTGGTGCTGTGAAAAATTGGCTGAAGCGATCGAGTGCGGTTTCAAAGGCATTCAATTCAACATCAAAAAAGAAGCAGGTGTGTTCGGTTCCGGTCCAAGCATTGTTGCTACCGCCATGTTGGCTGATAAAACTTTGGAACTCTCCGACCTTTGGATACTTTTCAGTTCCCAAAAATAGCATATGCTCTAAGTAGTGCGCTAAACCCTCTCGGTCGGTAGGGTCATCAAAATGCCCGACATTAACGGCGAGTGCGGCTGCAGCTTTTTGAGCGTTCTGATCGTGAACTAACAGTACTCGCAATCCGTTATCCAAGGTTACGTAACGGTATTGATGTTCATCATTAGGGCTTAAATGCACAGAAGCATCTCCAGAGAAGGTGGTTTTTAAATTATGTACGCGATGATTTGAGGTGCAAACCTTGCGATCACATTTTGGGATATGAAGAGCTTTTTGGCGACTTCTAAATCATTTTTATCGATTTTTATCAGTGATTTATTTTCTTTTAATAAGATTGTTAAGAAAGTCGAACTCTTTAGCAAGTGACTTGATATAATTATTTATATAGACTGCGGTTTCTCTAGTTTGAGAGCCAAACGCTAAGTAGCGTATCGCTGATATGGGATATATCGACTTTCGAAATGTTACGTAGACAGGACTGAACATGAAAATATTCATAATGCGCCACGGTGAAGCAGAACATTTTGCGGACTCGGATGCAGAACGAGCGTTAACCAAGCGCGGGAAAATGGCATCTCTTGCAGTGGCTCAAGCTGCAAATGAGCAGGGGATTAGTCAATTCGATAAAGTGCTTGTGAGCCCATATTTAAGGGCACAAGAAACGTGGTTAGAAATCTCTCAGGCGTTTTCTGGAAAGAAAGTAGAAACCTGTGATGATATTACGCCTTATGGAATGTCCGACGACGTGTTTGATTTGACCTTAGCAATGGCAGAAGTAGAAAAACTAGAGACCATTTTATTTGTTTCTCATTTACCTCTAGTGGGCTACTTAACAGCGGAATTTGCAACGGGCATGGCACCACCTATGTTTCCGACGTCAGGTTTGGCTTGCATTGAATTCGACCTTGAGACACAAAAAGGCGAGTTACTTTGGAACATCAATCCATAGTCGAGGTTTTATCTAACCTGTAGGCTGAAAGATAACAAAGAAAAGGGCACCTCAATGATTTGAGGTGCCCTTTTCTGTTTTTGACGTTGGAGGGAATGAATAGCGAGTCAGAGTTATTTGTCTGGAATAGCAAGCAAAACCAACAACGCACCGTTACCACCGAACTCTAAAGGTGCTTGGTGAAAGGCCATCACGTCAGGGTGCTGCGCTAACCACAAAGGCACCTTCTGTTTAAGGATGTGTTTACCGATACCGTGCTGAACACAGGCACACGCCACGCTCTCTTTCACGCAGTGCGCAATCATGGCACCTAACTCGCGTTTCGCTTCTTGTTGAGTCATACCGTGCATATCAAGATACACATCAGGTACGTAGACACCACGACGTAAGCGCTTCACCTCATACTTAGAGACATCATCACGCGCATAACGTGTTGGGCCTTCTTCGCTAAGATGCGGAATGAACTCATCCGAGAAATAAAACTCGCTATCACTGGCTTGTCTTGCCGTTCGAGTAATTTCTTTTTGCTTGGCATTTCTTTTTGGCTGCTGGACTATGGTATCCTGTTGCAACTTTTTAACGCCCTTTACTGCATCGTTGAATAGGGCGAAATCGTCATCGAAGTCGGTGTCTTTTTTGCTCATCAGGTTATGAATTCTAATTAGAAACGTAATTAGCAGTATTGTAGCGCTTTTCGGAGACAATTTTGGATAAGATTTTTGTAGAAGAAGCGGTATCAGAACTACACACGCTTCAAGATGTGATTCGTTGGACTGTTAGTCGCTTTAACGCAGCGGGCCTTTTTTATGGTCACGGCACTGATAACGCGTGGGATGAGGCGGTACAACTTATTTTACCTACTCTTTATCTGCCGATTGATGTTCCTTCGCATGTTATGAACTCTCGTCTAACGAGCAGCGAACGTCTGCGTATTGTTGAGCGCGTAATCAAGCGTATCAATGATCGTACACCAACGGCTTACCTAACCAACAAAGCTTGGTTCTGTGGTCTAGAGTTCTTCGTTGATGAACGCGTTCTTGTGCCTCGTTCGCCAATTGGTGAGCTGATCGAAGCTCAATTCCAACCTTGGTTAACTGAAGAGCCTACGCGCATCATGGACCTTTGTACGGGTAGTGGCTGTATTGCTATTGCTTGTGCTCATGCATTCCCTGACGCTGAAGTAGACGCGATTGATATCTCTACTGACGCATTGCAAGTTGCTGAGCAGAACGTTCAAGATCACGGCATGGAGCAGCAAGTGTTCCCAATCCGTTCAGATCTTTTCCGTGATTTGCCAAAAGAGAAATACAACCTGATCGTATCGAATCCACCTTACGTGGACGAAGAAGATATGAACAGCTTGCCAGAAGAGTTTACTCATGAACCAGAACTTGGCCTAGCGGCAGGTACTGATGGACTGAAATTGGTTCGTCGTATCTTAGCTAACGCGCCAAACTACCTAACGGATGATGGTATTCTGATCTGTGAAGTGGGCAACTCAATGGTTCACATGATGGATCAGTACCCAGAGATTCCATTCACTTGGATTGAATTCTCTAACGGTGGTCATGGCGTATTCATGATCACTCGTGAGCAGCTAGTGGCTTGCGCAGATGAGTTCTCTCTCTACAAAGACTAAGTTTTGTATTGACTAAGTTTGCACAGACTAAGGTTTATATAGACTAAGCTTTGTATCGAAAAAGCTTCTTTGATTAGATTCGGGTTACCTTCGTTATTAAAGAAACCCTATCTGTATTAATTTAAACGCCATGCAGCAATGCATGGCGTTTTTTATTGCCTAAATTTTGGATATCGTACTTAGCGTTGAGGATTCGTTGCATATTATTTAGTTGCTTAATGTGAATAACTATCACATATTGATGGTCAATGTTTAGTCGTTTTAGTGAGTTAAGGAGAATTCGCGATGAGCTTTGATACATGGATTTATTATTTATTAGCGGTGCTGGTTTTGACAGCTTCGCCCGGGCCAAGCTCTTTATTATGCATGACTAAAGGTGTGCAATCTGGCTTTAAACTATCGATATTTACCGCGCTGGGTAGCTTAACTGCGATTACTGGAATTCTAACGTTATCGTTTACCGGGCTAGGTGTGATTATTGCTTCGTCTGAGGTGGTGTTTAACGTCATTAAATGGACAGGAGCCGCTTACCTAATCTACCTTGGCTGGAAGTCTCTACGTTCTAGTCAGCAAGATTACGACAACCTATCCAATCAACAATCCGATTCTAAATCGGTTAAAGAAAGTGCTGCGCAGCATTACCTCAGTGGCTTTATTGTTGGCGCGAGCAATCCCAAAGCTATTCTATTTTTTACCGCACTTTTCCCACAATTTATTGACCCATCGATCGCTCTGGTTCCACAGTTCACCGTGTTTGCTTTGACCTTTATTGTAATGGAATTGTCTTGGTTATTGGTTTACGCCTATTTAGGGGCTAAATCGTCAAACTGGTTGTTCGCTAAAGGCCGAGCCAAGGTTTTTAATCGTGTCACTGGAGGTGTCTTTATTGGGGCTGGTGCACTGCTTTCGACGACCAGTCGAGCATAGCTTTTGATTTATCAAATAGTTGAATAGTTACAGAAGTTTCTTGGTGTTGTAATAAAAGGTTAATATTAATGTGCTTGCTGATATCGGCATAAAGTCGATATATTGGTGTTACACCATCACGTTCTCGAGGAGAGACATATGCAGCATCAAGAAATGATTCAACACAGTAATTTCGGCGTTATCAGTCGCACTTGGATTTTCTCTACCCTTTCTCTAGTGGGTATTCTTGCTCTAATGTAGTCAGTTTTATGGCTCAATATTTTCAGTTTTTATTATGAATACACTTGTTAAAAAGTCTTCAAAGTCAGAACTCTTATTCTCGTAAATGTGGCTCTTCTCATCAGTCTAGCCACTTAGCTTTTCCTCTTCTTAGCAGTACCTTTCTCTCAGTAACCTTTTTTCTCTGAATAGTCTCTTTGTCTGATTAACCCTTTTATCTCAATAGACCCACTGCATAACCTGATCTGAAGTTGTTATCAAACTGTGATAATCTTAAATCATCTTTTATCTACAGTGTGCCTCTCATGTCTGTCTGGGATTCTATTTCATTTAACAATCGATTTACCGCATTACCTCGACTGTTCTATACCCCAATTCAACCTACACCGCTCAGCAATGTCCAATGGCTCGCATGGAACCATAATCTTGCGAATGAACTTGGCTTTCCGTCATTTAAAAACGCTTCCGAGGAATTGCTTGAGACGTTATCTGGCAATGTTGAACCTGAGCAGTTTTCGCCAGTTGCAATGAAATACGCAGGTCACCAGTTTGGCTCTTATAACCCTGATTTAGGTGATGGAAGAGGGCTGTTATTAGCTCAAGTTGTCGCGAAAAGTGGTGAAACGTTCGACTTACACCTTAAAGGTGCAGGTAAAACCCCCTATTCACGTATGGGCGATGGTCGAGCGGTTATTCGCTCAACGGTTCGTGAGTATCTATGTAGCGAAGCGATGGCGGGTCTTAATATCCCAACCACACGTGCGTTGGCGATGATGACCAGCGACACACCCGTATATCGAGAGAAGCAAGAGTGGGGCGCATTGTTGGTGCGTGCTGCTGAGTCACATATTCGTTTCGGTCACTTTGAACACCTGTTTTATACCAATCAGTTGTCAGAACATAAATTATTGGCCGACAAAGTCATCGAATGGCACTTCCCAGAATGCCTCGATGAAGATAAACCCTACGCAGCCATGTTTAATCAGATTGTTGATCGCACCGCGGAAATGGTCGCATTGTGGCAAGCGAATGGTTTTGCTCACGGAGTGATGAACACTGATAACATGTCGATCATCGGGCAAACTTTCGATTATGGCCCATTCGCGTTCCTTGATGAATATGACCCAAGATTGATCTGTAATCACTCGGATTACCAAGGTCGTTATGCTTTCAATCAACAGCCTAGAATTGGATTGTGGAACCTATCGGCACTGGCTCACTCACTTTCACCGCTGGTGGATAAAGCTGATTTAGAGGCCGCGTTAGAACAGTACGAGCCACAAATGAACGGTTATTTCAGTCAACTGATGCGTCGTAAATTGGGGCTACTTTCCAAACAAGAAGGTGATACTCGCTTGTTTGAATCTATGTTCGAGCTGATGTCGCAAAACAAAGTCGATTATCCAAGGTTCTTTAGAACGCTGTCGAACCTAGATACCTTGTTGCCGCAGGAAGTGATTGATCTGATTATTGATCGAGATGCAGCAAAATTGTGGGTAGATAACTATTTGCAACGCTGCGAATTGGAAGACAGTTCAGTGACAGAGCGCTGCGAAAAGATGAGACAGGTAAACCCTAAATACATCCTTAGAAACTACCTAGCTCAGTTTGCGATAGATAAAGCCGAGCGCGGTGATAGCAGCGATATTGATGCACTAATGGTGGTGCTGGTAGACCCTTACGCGGAACATCCTGACTACGAACATCTTGCTGCGTTGCCGCCTGAGTGGGGCAAAGCCATGGAAATCAGCTGTTCCTCTTAACCTCCTATGATTCTTTGAGTCGCTAAGTACAGGTAGAGGTCACTAAGATGTGATCTTTATCTGTTTGTTCGTCTAACTTTACAAACATGTCAATAATCAAATAATCGGCCAGCCTATACACTATGTGAATAAGTTGTAAATTTAATAGGTTTGGGCGATGCCAACAAATACTCGAATTCTCGTGGTGGATGATGATCAAGAAATCCGCGAGCTGCTGGAAGAGTACCTCACAAAATCGGGTTTCGATGTCTCTTCTGTTGGAGACGGTGTTGAATTAGAAACCCACCTGCAAAGCCAAGGTTATCCAGACCTGATTCTGCTCGATGTGATGCTGCCCGGTGACGACGGTTTTACCTTGTGTCAGCGAGTACGAAAGCAATCCAATGTGCCTATCATTATGCTGACAGCAGTATCGGATGAAACCGATCAGATCATCGGCTTAGAAATTGGTGCTGATGATTACATTGCGAAGCCGTTTAGCCCTCGTCAGTTAATGGCGCGTATCAAAGCGTTATTACGCCGTGTTCAAGTGGTGGATGACAAGCCAAGTGATGCCTTGCCAAAGCAGATCATTTTTGGTGATTGGACGCTCGATACGCTCGCGCATCGAATTTCCCACAATGAAAACTCAGAAGAGATGGACTTGTCGGGCAGCGACTTTTCATTATTAATGTTGTTTTTAACTCGTCCAAACGAAGTTCTAGACCGTGACACCATCTCTTTCGCCACAAGAGGTCGCGAAGCGCTGCCTTTTGAACGTGGTATTGATGTGCAGCTTAGTCGCCTGAGAAGTCGATTAGGTGACAGCGCTAAATACCCTCACTACATCAAAACCATGCGCGGTAATGGCTACATTCTTGCTGTGCCGGTTCAGTATGAACACTAAGCATGACTTACTGTTAATGAAGTAATGCTAATTAAGTATTTCCAATGAAGTATTCTGTATGAAGTATCTCGTATGAACTGGTTGAGCAGGTTAAAGCCAAACTCTTTGGTCGCAAGAACCTTGTTGTTAACCTTGCTAGCGGTGGTGATCGCTCAGGGTATCGCAACGTCTATTTGGTATAGCGAATCCAAGCACAAAGAACTGGAGGGGATTCGTTCTGCCTCTTCGAGCATGGCGAACATGTTTGCCTCAACGGTGACTTTCTTCCAATCTCTGCCTGTTAAATATCGCCATATCGTGCTGGATCAGATCCGTAATATGGGCGGTACGCGTTTCTTTGTTTCTTTCAATAAAGAGGCTTTGATTGTCGAACCGATCCCCGATACCCGCTTAAAAACCGCCTCGATTGAAGCCATAGAAAGTGTTTTGAGTAGCAAACTCAATAAAGTGGCGTCAGTGCGGGTTGATTTCTCTCGACCTGAACACCTTCGCTTGCTTAAAAACGACATCTACTTAAGCGATCTCCCACGATCGTGGGCGCATCATACGTTAACGTTAGAACCTCTTAATCCACCTATCTTGGTTGTTCAGATTGAATTAGCCAGTCACGAATGGGTGTATATTGCCGCACTGTTGCCAGCGCCATATGTGAAACTCGACGATACGATTCTTGGCAGAGAGCAGGTGATCTTCTTAGTTTCTTCAACGCTTATTCTGCTGGTTTTAACTTACTTGATGATTCGTCGCCAAGTGAGGCCTCTTAAAAAGTTAGCAAGAGCAGCCAATGAAATGAGTATGGATATTCAGCAACCCCAATTGAAAGAAGAGGGGGCGACTGAACTGGTCACGGCAACCCGAGCCTTTAATCGCATGCAGCAGCGGATTCGTCGTTATGTTGCTGACCGAGAGCATTTGTTCTCTGCTATCTCTCATGACTTGAAGACACCAATCACCCGACTCAGGCTGCGTGCTGAGTTGTTGGAAAGCGAAGTAAAAAAAGACAAGTTTAACAAAGATCTGGATGAGCTTGAGATGATGGTTAAAGGTGCTTTGCAAGCGGTAAGAGACACCGATCTACACGAGAATAATGCCATTATTGACCTCAATGAAATGGTGCTCTCTGTGATTGAATCTCATAACCAGTACCAAACAAAGGTAGAGTTCGAGCCGGTCGTCATTGAGCCATTGGTCGCGAAACCACTGGCGATTAAGCGTGTACTGACCAACTTAATCGACAACGCAGTTAAGTATGGTTCATCTGCCGTAGTGGAAGTTAGTGGTGATGAGCTTTGGGTGGTCGTGACTATTCAAGACCGTGGTAATGGCATTCCAGAAGACAAACTAGAGATGGTCTTCGAACCTTACTTTAGGCTTGCAACCGACGACCAAGGGCACGGACTTGGCCTCGGGATCTGCCGAAATATCCTGCACGGACACGGCGGAGATCTCATTATTCGCAACTCCTCTCAAGGCGGCTTAGAAGCCAAAGTCTATATCCCCACAGGCCTAGAAGTGTAATGTAACAATTGTGTTACATAGGGCTTACCTTTTGTTTCAATCTTATCAATCAGAATAAGTAGACTCTTTATTGAACCGGACGTCGAGTCCGCTAAAACATGGAAGATAATAATGAAAATCAATAAAACCCTACTTACTCTATCTCTTCTTGCTGCCTCAACATTTTCTCAAGCTGGTGAAGTGGAAGTGCTTCACTGGTGGACTGCCGGTGGCGAAGCGAAATCCGCAGCGGTACTGAAAGAGATGATTGAAGAACAAGGCCATACTTGGAAAGATTTTGCTGTTGCTGGTGGCGGCGGTGAAAGTGCGATGACTGTTTTGAAAACTCGAGCAGTATCGGGCAATCCACCTTCTGCAGCGCAGATTAAAGGTCATGATATTCAGGAGTGGGGTGGTTTAGGTTTTCTAACGTCTCTCGATGCGACTGCTAAACAAGAACAATGGGATGAACTACTACCAGAAGTAGTGACTAAAGTGATGAAGTGGGATGGCGAATATGTGGCAGTTCCTGTCAACGTTCACCGTGTTAACTGGCTTTGGGCTAACCCTGTTGTTTTAGAAAAATCAGGCGTTACGGTTCCAACTACGTTAGATGAGTTCTTTGTTGCTGCAGACAAGATTAAAGCGGCTGGCTTCATTCCACTGGCTCACGGTGGCCAACCTTGGCAAGACGCAACCGTATTCGAAGCGGTGGCTCTTGATGTTCTAGGCAGTGAAGATTACAACAAAGCGTTCGTTGATCTTGATATGGACGTATTATCGGGCGACAAGATGGTGGAAGTGTTCACCAAGTTCAAAAAGATGCGTGACTACATCGACAGCAACTCTCCAGGTCGTGATTGGAACGTAGCAACTTCAATGGTTATCAATGGCGAAGCCGCGATGCAGATCATGGGTGATTGGGCGAAAGGTGAGTTTACTGCGGCAGGCAAAGTGCCGGGTAAAGATTACATCTGTGCACCAGCTCCAGGTACTGACGGCCAATTCACCTTCAATATCGATAGCTTTGCGTTCTTTGAGTTAAGTGACAAAGAGAACCAAAAAGCGCAGCAAGATCTAGCAAAAACCATTCTTACCAAAGATTTCCAAGAAGTCTTCAACCTTAACAAGGGTTCTATCCCTGTACGTCTAGATATGGACATGTCTAAGTTTGACCAATGTGCGTTGGACTCAATGGCAACCTTCAAAGCTAGTGCTGAATCGGGCGATCTTGTTCCGAGTATGGCTCATGGCCTAGCGACAACAAGCTACGCTCAAGGCGCTATCTATGACGTAGTGACCAACTTCTTCAACGAGAAAGATGCCGATCCTAAACAAGCGGCAGCTAAGTTAGCAAAAGCAGTGAAAGCCGCTATCTAATCTAACTTGATAAGTGACACACAACGCACGTGAGTGACGGGTTGTGTTGCTTTATCGAACCCCCAGGGTGGGTAGGCTCGTAGGGAGCCTATCTACTCTTCACTCCCAATTCTGATATGCGTGATGCTGATGTGGTGCCGAGAGGTAAGCCATTGGCTCGATTGTGCAACAAGGATAAGTTATGGAGCATGTTTTGACTGAGTCGACTCCAAAACCCACAAGGAGCCAGCCTGCACCGAAACCGAGTTTTGCTGACAGGTTGCAACATTGGTTACCTAAAATAGTACTGGCGCCGACCGCGTTAGTGACCGTGGTGTGCATCTACGGCTACATTTTTTGGACGGCAGCGTTGTCGTTCACCAACTCTCGATTTCTGCCGAGCTTTAACTTCGTTGGTTTAACCCAATATGAAAAGCTGATGGACAACGATCGCTGGATCACCTCAATCACCAACCTCGGTTTGTTTGGTTTTCTATTCATGGCGATTGCCATCTTGCTTGGTGTTGGTTTAGCGGTATTGCTTGACCAGAATATCCGTCAAGAAGGGGCGATTCGTACTATCTATCTCTACCCAATGGCATTGTCATTCATTGTGACGGGTACGGCTTGGAAATGGATTCTTAATCCGGGTCTTGGCATTGAAAAACTGATGCAAGATTGGGGATTTACTGACTTCAAATTTGATTGGCTAGTCGACTCTGAAATGTCGGTCTATACCTTGGTTATCGCGGCACTTTGGCAGTCTTCAGGGTTCGTGATGGCTATGTTCTTAGCGGGTTTGCGTGGTATTGATTCTTCAATCATTAAAGCGGCGCAAATTGATGGGGCAAGCTTACCTACCATCTATCTCAAAATCATTCTGCCTTGCTTGCGCCCTGTGGTTTTCAGTGCGGTGATCATTACGTCGCACATTGCGATTAAGAGCTTCGACCTTGTGACCGCAATGACGGCAGGTGGCCCCGGTTATTCATCGGATCTTCCTGCGCTATTTATGTACGCACACTCCTTTACTCGCGGTCAAATCGGCCTTGGTGCTGCCAGTGCCATGATGATGCTTGCCGGCATTTTAGCGATTCTCGTGCCTTATCTTTACTCTGAACTTAGGGAGAAAAAGTCATGATGAATAACATCAATTTTGCTCGAATCTTTATTTATTCAGCACTGCTTTTCTTCTGTTTAGTGTACCTAATGCCATTGTTCGTAATGGCGCTGACGTCATTCAAAACTCTGCCAGACATCAAGGCGGGCAACCTGATGAGTTTGCCAAAAGAGTGGGTGTTCGATGCTTGGTATAAAGCGTGGGACACCGCTTGTACTGGCGTTAAATGTGAAGGCATCAAAGGCTACTTCTGGAACTCGTTCCAAATGGTGATTCCTGCGGTTGCGATTTCAACATTGCTCGGTGCATTCAATGGTTATGTTGTGACGAAATGGCAATTCAGAGGTTCAAACCTGTTCTTTAGTTTGTTGTTATTTGGCTGCTTCATTCCATTCCAAGTGGTGCTACTACCAATGGCAACCATGCTCGGCAAGATGGGGCTAGCGAACACAACCATCGGCTTGGTGATTGTGCACGTTATCTACGGTATGGCATTTACCACGCTGTTTTTCCGTAACTTCTATATCTCGATTCCTGATGAATTGATCAAGGCGGCAAAGCTCGATGGTGCTGGCTTCTTTACGATTTTCTTCAAGATCTTATTACCGATCTCGACACCAATCATCATGGTGACGGTGATCTGGCAGTTCACCGCGATTTGGAATGACTTCTTGTTCGGAGTGGTCTATTCCGGCTCAGATACTCAGCCGATCACCGTGGCATTAAACAACCTAGTCAACACTAGCACTGGCGTTAAAGAATATAACGTCGACATGGCTGCCGCGATCATCGCCGCACTGCCAACTCTGTTGGTGTATGTCTTCGCAGGAAAATATTTTGTTCGTGGCCTAACGGCAGGATCAGTAAAAGGATAATTACCCATGGCAACATTAGATTTAAAACAGATCCGTAAAACCTATCGCAACGCGGACAACGAAACGTTAAAGGGCATCGACATCAGTATCGATTCGGGGGAATTTTTGATACTTGTCGGCCCTTCGGGGTGTGGGAAATCCACCTTGATGAACACCATCGCTGGGCTAGAGAATATTAGCTCGGGTGAGATTGTAATTGATGGCATAGACGTGGCGCAGGTTGAACCTAAAGATCGCGATATCGCGATGGTATTCCAGTCGTACGCGCTTTATCCAAACATGACGGTACGCGGCAATATCGCTTTCGGTTTGAAGATCCGCAAGATGCCGCAACAAGAAATTGATGCTGAGGTCAATCGAGTGGCAGAAATGCTGCAAATCGAACAGTTGCTTGATCGTAAACCGTCGCAACTTTCTGGTGGCCAGCGTCAACGTGTCGCGATGGGACGCGCTCTAGCTCGTCGTCCTAAGCTGTATCTATTTGATGAGCCGCTTTCTAACTTGGATGCCAAGCTGCGTGTTGAGATGCGTCATCAGATTAAACGTCTGCACCAGAAGCTGAATACCACGATTGTTTATGTAACCCATGATCAGATTGAAGCTATGACACTCGCTGATCGCATCGCAGTAATGAAAGACGGTGAACTGCAGCAGTTAGGCACACCGCAAGAGATCTACACCAAACCCAACAATATGTTTGTGGCTGGCTTTATGGGTTCACCATCAATGAACTTCATTAAAACCATGGTGGACTTGGATGAGGAACAGAATCCGATTATTAAAGTGGTCGGTACCGCAGATCAAGAACACCACATTCGTTTGCCACAAAGTATGCGCGACCAAGATGGCAAAGAGTTGGTGATAGGACTACGTCCTGAGCACATTACCGAGCAGCAGGGTGATGATGTTTCTGCCTCTACAAAGCTAGACTTACAGCTAGAGGTATTGGAACCGACAGGGCCAGATACTATTGCGATGGTTAAAGTGAACGACCAAGAAGTCGCGTGTCGTTTATCGCCAGAATTTGAAGTTTCCGTTGGGCAAATGGCACCACTGCATTTTGACCTATCCAAAGCGGTATTCTTCGATGCTCAAACCGAAGCGAGAATCGATTTCTAAGTTTTATAACGGGTTATATTTCTTTGAACACCTCATCTTTTGATGGGGTGTTTTTGTACCAGAATAGACAAATTCATATTAATGATAAAAAACTCAGTAGAGTCTATGCTTGATGGGAGATTAATTTTTATAAAAAGGATGTCTGCAATGAGAGTCCAATTACTTGCAGGAGCAATGTCACTTGCTCTTCTTTCCTCTCCTGTATCTGCTGTTGTTAATCATGATTTGAGAGACAGTTATATTGTCGTTTTAAAAGATAGTACGTCGGTGTCACGAGCGAGTGATATTGCACGTGAAGTTGCCAATGGGCGCGGTGTAGTCGGTCATCAATATAGCCATGCCCTGAAAGGATTTTCAGTCAAGGTCCCAGAACAAGCACTCAAGGGTCTTAAAAATAGGTTCCCTGAGATTGATTACATTGAGCCTGATATCGTCATGCATGCTTTGCCGCGAGGGGGTAAACCTAATCGAGGCGGAGGTGGAGATAGTGTTGAGCGAGACCCGCAACAGATCCCTTGGGGTGTAACCAGAGTCAACGGTGGGACAAGTGATATGAGTAACGCCTCAGTCGTTGCTTGGGTCATTGATTCGGGTATTGACAGCAACCATCCCGATTTGAACGTAAACAAATCTCGAGGGGCAAACTTCACTCGCGGTAAGAAAAACAATACGAATGATGGTAATGGTCACGGCACGCATGTAGCAGGAACGATTGGTGCCTATGATGATGGTTGGTTTTGATGTCGTTGGCGTTGCCCCCGGTGTGCAGGTAGTTCCAGTACGAGTTTTAGATAATAGTGGTAGTGGCTCAATGTCGGGCGTGATTGCAGGTGTTGATCATGTTGCACGCTATGGCGGCTCTGGTGACTGTGCCAATATGAGCTTGGGAGGAGCTGGATCTTCCGCTGCCTTAGATAGCGCTATTAAAACAGCTGCTGCCCAAGGGATATTTTTCTCAATCGCAGCGGGTAATTCAGGCCAGGATGCAAGTGGTTTTACGCCAGCTAGCACTAACGGTACAAACATATTTACTATCTCAGCATTTGGCGAAATTAACGATTGCTTCGCTTACTTTTCCAATTATGGTTCTGATGTAGATTACGCTCAACCGGGAGTCGATGTACTATCGACTAAAGCGGGAGGAGGAACGGTTTCTTACAATGGTACTTCAATGGCGGCTCCTCACTTTTGCGGAGTACTGTTAGTAACCGGTGGCTTATTCTCTTTAGATGGGGCTGTGAATAATGATCCTGATGGAGATCCGGACCTGATTGCAGTGAGCAATTAATTCGTTTAACAGTATTGAAAGCTTAATAGGTAAAACAATGCCGTTGTAGACAATAAAAAATGACCTGATGGGTCGTTTTTTATTTTGAATAATCATCGAGTAGACAGCTAATTATCATCAAAGCTGATATTTAGTGTGATGTGGCTATATAAAGCTGACGTAGAAACGCGTAGGATCACACTACTTTAGATCAAATACTAGGTTGCACTTTGGTGCATAGACAGAATAAAACATGAAACTAACAGCAAAACCAGCGGCGAATAACGCTTTACTTATTTCTATTACGACACCGGATTTTAAAGGTGACGAAGCAAAAGAGTCTCTTGCCGAACTTGCTCGCTTAGTGACAACCCTAGGGTTTAAAGTAGTCGGTACGCAATCGCAACACCACAGTTCATCTCAAAGACAGAATGTGCTGGGTGCCGGTAAGCTTGCTGAAATTGCACACCTAACTGGTTATCAAGGCTCTATTGAAGAAGCAGAAGATGAAGACTTTATTGATGAGTCGTTTGATTTTAATGTTGAAATCGATGAGCTAGATTTTGATGATCTTCCAACGGGCAACTTCCAATACGGTGCCGCTGATGTTGTGGTATTTGACTGTGATTTAAGCCCATCTCAAATGCGTACTGTTGAGGCGAGTTTGGGTGTGGAAGTATTTGACCGTACTGGCATCATCATCGAAATCTTCAGCCGTCACGCTCGTACTCGTACTGCTCGTCTGCAAGTTGATATCGCTCGTCTAAACTACTTAGTGCCACGACTTCGTGAAACTGCTGAGGGTGATAAAGAGCGTCAAATGGGTCAGGGCGCAGGTGAAACTTCACTAGAGCTAGACCGTCGTAACGTACGTGACCAAATTGCTGCGCTTAAGCGTGAGCTAGTAAGCGTACAAGATGAAATGAAGACCCGACGCACAAGGCGCGCGGAGCTTTTCACTGTTGCTTTAGTTGGCTACACCAATGCCGGTAAGTCTTCGATGATGCGTGCAATGACCGCAACCGAAGTGGTGGGTGAAGATAAACTGTTCGCAACGCTAGATACTACGGTTCGTGCACTTCAGCCGATTACTCAGCCACGTATCTTGGTTTCAGACACCGTTGGTTTCATCAAGAAATTGCCACACGATCTGGTTGCTTCATTCCACTCAACGCTAGCAGAAGCGCATGATGCTTCACTGCTTTTGTATGTGGTTGATGCTTCTGACGTTTCGTTCCGCGCTCAACTTGATGTGGTACACGACGTATTAGCACAAGTGGGCGTTGAAGGTAGCGAAAAACTATTAGTGCTTAATAAGTGCGATAGATTGACTGAAGAACAGCAATTAGAGCTGATCGAAGAATTCCCAGATGCGATGCTAACGTCGACTCGTGATCCGCTAGATATTACGAAGCTGCACAAGTACATCGTTGGTGTTGCTGAAGAAGGCATGATCGAAGAAGAGATCACTATCCCTTATTCTGGACAAGGCATCATCGGTGAGATTCGCTCAAATATGAGTGTGGTTAAAGAAGAGTACGACTACGAACACATCAAATTAACGGTTCGTTCAAGCGCCATTGATTTAGCGCGACTGAAAAAGCGTATGCAGAAGTCTTAATCTTTTAGCTAGCTTAAGAAAAATGACCAAAAGAAAAGCGACCCGTTAAGGTCGCTTTTTTTATTGGTTGAGCTTAATTAACGCTGTATTGAAATGCCTATGCCATTCTTTGCGTCGGCTTCCAACGTGCTAGTTCTGGGTCAAGCTTGATACCTTGCGAAGTCAGCAGGTTAACACGTGCTAAGTAAGCCGCACCGTGCATCAGGTGCTTAGCAAGGTCGACCGCATTACGCTGTTGGTAATCATCTAGGTAGCTGTCTTTTGCCCATGCGTTGAATGCGCCAAGTGCCGGGCCAGCCCATACTTGGTAATCCATTTCTCGACCTTGTTCACCTGTGTTTGACCAGCGGCTAGAAAGCCCTAAGTACCAACGGAAGATCAACGCCATCTTGCGCTTTGGGTTGCCTTCAGCACGTTCGATCTGTTTAGGGTCGCGCTCGTTAAAGTGCGCCACAGTTCCCGCCCAAATGTCATCCAGTGTTGAACGGAATACTTGTTTCTCAAGCTTCAGGCGTTCTTCTACTGGAATCGCTTCAATAGAATCGTAACGCGTGTATAGCTCGTACAGCTTGTTAGCACGCATCGGGAACAAGGTGCCACGCTTAACCACTTGCAGTTTCACGCCCATTTCGAACATGTCTGCCGCCGGAGCCATAGTCACGTCTGCCATTTCTGTTGTTGAAAGCAGCTTACGTGTGTGTTCGCTCGCGCCAGCCTCAACACACGCTTGGTTGATAGAGCCAGTAACAATGTAAGCTGCGCCCATGTTAAACGTCGCTAGAGCAGCGTCAGGCGTACCTACGCCACCACCACAACCTACACGTAATGGTGTTTTGAATTGGTATTGTGCTTGGATCTCTTCTTTCAACGCTAGAATGGTAGGAAGCAGAGTAACCAGTGGTCGGTTATCGGTGTGCCCGCCAGAATCGGCTTCAGCAGTAATATCGTCAGCCATAGGAACAAGCTGTGCCAGTTCCATTTGTTCTGCTGTGATACGGCCTTCATCAACCAAAGCTTGCAGCATTTTCACAGGAGCAGGTTGCATGAACTTACTTGCGACTTCAGTACGGCTTACCTTAGCAATAACTTTGTTGCCAATCTGAATCTCACCTTGTGCATCGCGGCTAAGGCCCGCGGCACGGTAGTGAACGACTTGCGGTGTTAGACCTAAGAAAGCAGAAGCCTCAACCGTTTTTACTTTATGCTTCAAAAACAGCTCAACACTGCCGCGTTCTAGTGCGGGTTCGCTTGGGCTGTGAATCAGATTAAACGCATAAGGGCCGTTTGGCAGTGCTGATTGAATACGATTAATCGCTTGCTCAACACGAGACGGGATTAAGCCCGCCGCGCCAAATGAACAAAGAATGCCAGCTTGGCCAAGGGCAATTACTAGCTCTTCAGATGAAATGCCGTTGGCCATTGCGCCTGCATAGTAAGCGTATTTCACGCCGTGGCAGCGACGAAAATCTTCGTCGCCTAGGCTTTGTGTACCAAGAGCTGGAGCAAATGCGCTAACAGGTTGGTTGTTCGCTGAACTTGCTGAATCGCCTGATGCAATCTCTGCTTGTTGGCTTACGCCTAAGCCTTTTTCTGGGTGGTTCACGACGTAACAAGCAAGGCTTAAATCTTTCAAGATTGTCGACATTGCTGCGTTATCGAAACGCGTTGTGTTCTCTTCGATCTGCCAAGGCCACGGAGATAGCTTTTCGTTATTGATTGTAGTTTGAGTTGTCATACTAAATTCTTTCCTAATTCTCTGTCTCTAATGGCGGCTTATGCTTTATCGATAGCAGAGGCTTTATCGATAACAGGAGCTTCTTCGATACAAATTGCGATGTCTTTCACTTCGTAAATACGCAGACCATCTTTGCTTAGGTTTGCGTCACCAACGATGATGCGTTTACCGTCTTCATCTTTAATTGCAGTGATGTGTACATCCAGAGACATCTGTTTGTTCAGAGGGTTAATCTGACCACGATATTTCCATTTCACTTCAGATTGGATTTGACCAAACTTAGGATTACGGAAGCCAGCGCCAAGGTCTTTGTTTAGCGCATAGGTTTGCATTAACTCGATGATCGCTTCGACACCTAGAGAGCCTGGCATTACCGGATCTTGATGGAAGTGGAACTGGAAGAACCAATCGCTTGGGTCAATCGTACGCTCAGCGTATAGGTAACCAAGGCCATCTTTACCACCATCGCTGGTGATCTGCACAGTATCGATAAAGTTCAAACGACCGCCAGCCAGCTGGTAGTGCTCTTGCACTTCACCAGTAGCAGAAATAGGTGCATTGAAGTAACGTGTCGTTTTGTCTAGCAGGTTGATGTTTACATCCGGTGTGCGGTTGTTATCAACGTGCCAAGGGTGAGTCACTTTACCGTTGTCCAAACCAAGTTGGTCTTTCAGTGCTGCGCCTTTGAAGTAACCAAATACCGCTGTACCTTGGTAGAAAGGCACGCCGTCAGTACTCAGTTCGAAGCTGAAGCTCTGTACGATGTTGGTGCCCATCTTTACGGTTGAAAGCAGACGAGAATCGTTGGTGATCGTTTTGCCACGTAAGTCGACGTTACGCAGCATTTTGCCGCTGCCGTCTAGGTTACGGAAAAACAGTTCTTCACCTGGGAAGCCCAGTGTGGTGCCCATGTAGCCTGAGATGAAGCCGTTTGGCTGCAGTGAAATCTCCATCAATACCGAGTAAGGCATTAGGGTCTGGTGGCTGTTTTCATCAAAGTACCATGCGTTTTCTGGCACTTCGTATTCTGCAATACACGATGAAGGCTTCTTGAAGTCGCCACGCTTACCATCGATTTCAACGACACGAGTGGTTAGCTGTAGGTCTCCACATGGAGTACGTGGTGGGATCATGCCACGGTAGATAGAGAAATCAGGACCAAAACATTTCTCGATATCGCCAGTCGCAAATTCGAACATGTGGTAAGGCGTGAACGGAACCGTATCGGGTGTGCGGTTCGGGTAATCAGGAGTTACCGGAGCTTCCACATGTTGAAGAGGAACCACACCTTTGTTAGGCGCTGTTGCTAGGTCTTCAATTTGTGCCATCAATGGTGCATTCGCTGAAGCCTGTTGGTTCACTGCTGGTGTATGGCCCAAGCTTTTATGGTCCAAGTTTTCGATAACAGGGGTCGCGACAGCTGTTTCTAAAGAAGGTAGGTAACGAGTACATTCGTCGTCTTCTTTGATCATCACACCCAAGTTTTGGAAATCAACAATCACTTTGCCGTTCAGTAAGATATCGATGTTGGCTTTTGCGTATGGGCGAGGGCTTAAACCAATTTCAGTCACTTCCATGCGGTAAGTCAGTTCTGCCGATTGCGGTAGAACTTGACCACGACAACGTACTTGTTGAGGGGCATTTTCCAGCGGTTGGAAACGGCCATTTTGAACAAGTGTGTGCATGCCAAGGTGCATCATGAAGAACTGAAGCAGTTGACCACAACCTTCTGCCATCAAAGATCCAGCCATTACTGAGTCATCTTTGAAGTGACAAGGGAAGTACCAGTGTTCAGGTTCTAGCTGTTTGTGACCTTCAATCAGACCAAGTCCCCATGTGCCGCCTTGCGGTTCAACACGGCTAACCTTTTCTATCATCATGAACTTCTCTGAGCTGAAGCACAAAGAAGGCTGGTGGCGATTAGATTGGTGAGTTGGGCCAAAACACTCTGCGATGTTTGCAGTCAGCAGGTGGCGCAGTTCTTGATGGTTAAACTGCGTTTTAGGACAGTGCAACATAGGGTCGAAGCGTTGCTTAGTTGCCAGCTTACGAGCCTTGATTTCATCTTCAGTGTGAATCACACCTTTGCCGTCTGCTAGCTCTTCATCAGTGAAGAAGCCCGCACAGCCGTTATCCATTTTCAGGATCATCTTGTCGCCAACGAAACACTCGTACGAGAAGAAGAACAGTAATGTGTCGCCATTGCGAGCAAAGTTGTTGATTGAGATATCGTAACGCAGTGTATCGCCACCACGAGGCAAGTCGCCAAGGAAGGTCAGCGTACAATCAAGCAGGCGATAAACACGCTCGCCTTTGTTTTCAAAATCAATGCCTAAGTAGCTGATCAGCATTAGATCACACTGACCAGATTCAACTGCAACAGCCCAAGGGATCTGACCATCAACAAGATACGGCGCATCAACTGGGATGTCGTATTCGGTGGTCATTGTGCTTGGTTTGTACTCGTTCATTGTCGCGTTGAGCTTAGTGACACGAGATACCAGTAGGTAGTCGGTGGTTGGCAAACGAACGCGGCGCGAGTAGCTATCAATGATAGCGTAATCAGGGCCAAATACGTTCGCAATATCGCCTTCAGCATACTCTACCAGATCATCGTAATCCCAAATGCATGGCTTACGGATAGGTTTTACTGGTGCTGGTGTTGCAAGTACGTTGACTGACTGAGCCTGAGTAGGTTGAGCTTGAACAGGCTGAGCTGGCATTTGTTGAGAAGCGGCTGAGCTATCTAAACCAGACGTCACTGCGTTTAGCTGTGCTTTTAATAGCGCATCAGCCATCTGCATGCCTTGGGCACGAGTGTGCAGGAATGCTTTGTGTACTTGCTGAGCTGCTTGCTGGTTTTGAGCAAAAGCTTGGTTTTGTGGTGTTACAGACGGCTGTAATGCTACATCCGTATTAGCGTCGCTTTGAGACGCGCCATTTTTAGCGGATAGGACATGAGTCATATTGCTGTGGTTACCTGTTAGCTGACTGTGGCGAGTTGGCGCCAGAGTAGGGGATACTGAAGTCGGAGTTTCGATTACTGGCTCTATCGCGTTCTGCGCTAATGCTTTCTTCTCTAACTCTTTTTGCGCAAGGGCTGCTTGAATGCTTGCTGTCGTTGGAACCGACGCCACTCTTGCTGCTTGTTTACCAGAAGCTTTCTGTTGAATCGTTGCTAAGTTAGTCATTGGGGTTTGGGCAATATGTTGATAGATATCGCGACCACCTAATGTCACTTGCTTAACCAATTGGCGCTTAGCATCACTCGCCAGTTCACTGCTTAAACGAACGGATAGTGATTGAGATTCAACACTCGATTGGCTTAGTAGCAGCTGTGAACATTGTCCTTCGCTGATGTTGGCAACAATCGCGCTCTTAGAGCTGACATTTGGATTCAGAGACTCAAGGTTCAGGTTGAGCAGACCGTGTAGCAGGCTTGCCATCCCAGAAGCTGCAGAGCAGTGACCCACACGTTGACTTGCTTGAGTAGTCTTTGTGTTCCCTAAACTTAGAGGCGAAGACTGATGAGATGAAGACTCTGGTGCATGGTTAAGTTCAAGCAGAGAAACATCGTTCGAGCTCATACCGACTTGAGTCAGTAACTCGTCAGCAACGGCATTGTTATGCTCGCTTGAGCCAAAGGCCAAGGCGTTGATGCTGCCGTAAGCCGTATCTTGGTCGCTAGCTACTCGGTTTTCTTCCACAAGAACAATTGCACCTGCGCCTTCGCCTACATTCCAACTGCCGTCTTGCGGTTGGCCGAATTTTGGAGAAAGTGACACTGGGCTCACGCTGTTCTTGAGAATCACATGTTCCGCACTGCCGCTTAGGTCGACGGCTGCAATCACAACGGCATCCATGGACTCTTGCGACATTAGGTTTTGCGCGACATCGATACAACGAGCAACTGACTGCTCAGCGGCTGAAATCGTAAAGGCAGGGCCGTTAAAGTCCCACAATGAAGAGATACGCGAAGCCATGATATTGCCGATGAAACTGGTGTATTGGTTCAGCTTGGCTGCGTCCATCACACTGTCCATCGCGATGGTTTCTAGCGATTGGTATTCATCTTGTGTTAGCTCAATACCCATGTTGGCAAAGCTGTCAGCCAGTTGGCTATGCAGGTTTACGCGTCCACGGAATTGGTGCATCTCAAGCTCTGTTTCCATCGCAACGAGTACTGCAACCTTTTGGCCTGATACAAGCTTGGCATCTTTGATGGCTTCGTCTGCAACTTTCATCAGTAGCAACTGCTGAGAGATCAAACGGTCATCTTCGTTTGGCGGCACTTTAAAACGTAGGAAATCGAGATCGAATTGATCGATGTACGCGCCGTTTGGAATGCCGTGTAAGCCAAACTGATTCAGTAGTTCTGGATGTCGGTCTAAGCCTTTCCAGCGTTTCTTAGGCAAGGCAATGAAAGCATCGTTGTTGGTTTCAATCGCAGTGCTCAGCGAGTTGATACTTTGCAGAGAACCGAAGTGAGACGCGAGGCCAGTAATGCTTAAATTAGACGGTTGTAGGCTTGGAGACGTTGACTCTAGAGCCTGGCTTACATGATTCGTGTCTGAATACGCTTCAAGCAGTAAGTGTGCGTTACAACCACCGAAACCAAATACAGAAACACCTGCGCAGCGCTCTGGGTTGCCCGCTTTGCTTGGCCAAGGTTGAACCTGCATTGGCAGAGTCTGTGGACCAAATAAACCTTCTGGTGAAGACAGTGGTTTGTCCAAATTAATACTTGGCGGAAGCACGCCTTCTTTCATCGCAAAGATCATCTTCATGATCCCCGGCATACCTGCCGCAGTCAGTAAGTGACCTAGGTTGGACTTCGCAGAACCAATCAATGGCGGGTTAGAACCATTCAATTTGTCAGCAAAGAAACGCTCCATTGAGGTTAACTCAACCTTGTCACCTAATGGTGTGCCGGTTGCGTGACACTCAATCACTTCGATGCTGTCTGGTGATAAGTTCGAAGCCTCGTAAGCGCGTTCAAAGGCTTGGACTTGTCCTTTGCTATTTGGGCTTAATACGAACTGACCACGGCCATCGTTCGACAAGCCAATACCGCTGACAACTGCGTAAATATTGTCGCCATCACGCTCTGCATCAGCTAAGCGTTTTAGCACTAAAACCCCCGCACCTTCGCCAGCAAACAGACCTTTACTGTTGCTATCAAACGGAACCGAAACACCGTGGTCAGGGTAAGCGTGGAAGATGGAAAAACCCATGTTGATAAAGAATGGGTCAGCACCTGATACCGCTCCTGCCAACATCATGTCGGCTTTGCCCGTGTTCAAGTAATCACACGCTAACTTCAATGAATACACTGAACTTGCACATGCCGCATCTAGGCTAAGTTGCACGTTACCTAAACCCAATGCATCAGCCACTAACTTAGAGGCGTTGTGTGCTGCAGCGCCATTGATAGGATTGAGGTCTTGCGCGGTTTCATTGGTTGGTAGCAGTGAAAATTGGTCATTAGCCAATTTATCTTTAAGTGCTTTCTCGACCACCGAGTGATACATCGGAAGAAACAGGTCGTTTGAACATGTGGTTGGGAACGAAAGGGCACCCATAATCACGCCTGTGCGCTCTAAAACATCGGCATTCAGATCAATGCCTGCGTCGACTAGCGCCTTACGACTGGTATCCAAAGCCCATAGAAAACTCTGGTCAACACCGTTGAACGACTCTGCTGTTAAGCGGTAGCCATTGCTATCGAAATTGAAGTTTTCGATGTAGCCGCCTTTGTCACAGTAAAAGCGGTCTGATTCGCCTTGTACGCCCTGATAGCTTTCGGGTTTAGCACCTAACTTTTCAGCGCTTAATGTGGTTCGAGAATCTTTTTTATCTAGCAAGTTTTGCCAAAAATCTTTTGGCGTATCCGCTTCTGGGTATTGGTTAGCAATACCGACAATCGCGATCTTATTGCACTTCGCTTGCTGTTTGTTTTGAGCCTGAGACTGGTTCGATTGAGAACTCATACTAGCTCTCCTTGATGATTCACTGCGCTGCCTTGAGACACACCACGTAATTGCTTAGCGGCGGTGATCTGTTGTTCTAGCCCTTGAATAAGTGGCTCGACAGACAGTGGAATTTGATGAGTAATGAGCTGGCCAATACACTTGATGAGCGTGACAACATCGTCGCCACCCTTGGCATTGGAAGCAATTGTGCAGTACTGGTCGGCTACGTTGTCGCTACGATTGATCTTGTCGATCAATGTGCTGGTTTGACGATCGGCACCGACTTCTATAAACAGACGAGCACCTTGTTGACGCGCACTCTGGATCAACGCGGTGAAATCTAACGTTGAACAGAAGGTGTCGGCAATCGAAAGGGCGATACTATCTCTGTCGATATTGATTGGTGCGCCAGTCGGTAGACCTGCTGCGCTGATAAAGCGGATATGCTTTGGCAACTCGTCGAACAGTGGTTGAGTGTAAAACTCCTGCACTTGGCTATGCTGGCTCAACGCTGGCGTGGTGTGCATTGCAGTAACACGGTTCGCGGCAATGCCACGTTTACCCAGTTTCTTGAGCAGAGCACGACAGGTGCTTTCACAGCCTGCCAGTACGCAAGTATCACCTTGGATGATAGCGAGATAAGCGCGCGGAAACTCTGGTAACAGAGCCTCAATCGCTTGTGCATCACTGCGAACCACAAAGCTATTCCATTGGATGCTTTCGTCGCCGTTCAGCTGCCAATCTTGACGCACTGCGGTGAGTTCGCCAGAAATAGCCGTGGTGAAGATAGGGCTAGTTTGAGTCATCTCAATCAGCGCATGTGGATTTTTCCAAACATTTAAGCTGGCCCACATGGAGGCTTCACCCTTGGAGTAGCCCAAGGCGAAATCTGGCTGCACTTTGAATTCATCACACAGCAGTTGTGTTAACAGATAACTACTGCCCACACCTGCAATTGCCAGCTCACTGAGCGACATTTCTTGCGCATCGTCAGCATAGGTTTTTTCAGCCTGTAGCATCTCTTTCAAGTTACCTTCGCGCTCTAAGCGGGCAAATAACTGTGGGAAATGGTGGTGAAATTCGCGCAACATACCGGGATAAACCGTGCCAACACCAGGGTAAACAAATGCAACACCACCTTTGCTTTGAGGCTTCGGTGAGAAACAACTGCCCGCTGGCGTTTTGTAGTGGCTACTGTCAGCCATTACTTTTGGCAACGCATTTTCTAGCGCTGTGATCTCTTGCAATGCAGCATCAATTGAAGCCGCTTGAATCACGATGTTTGCACCTCGGCCAGCATTGTGTTGAACGCTTTGGAAGTGACTTAGGTTTGAATGCATCAAGGTGGCGATAGCAAGTTCGCTGTCTGCCGATTCGTTAACGCATTTAAGCTCTTCTCTTAACGAGGTTAACTGAGAAATCAATTCGGCTTGTTCGCAGCCAGAAACCACAAACATCAAACGCTCGCTCGATAGCAAGGGCTTTGGTTCTTGCAAACCGGTCGCTTGAGTCAATATCAGGCTGGTGGCTTTTTGGCTATCGTCATTGAAAGTTAACGCAGCAACACGTGCTTTTTTCGGCTCAGTGAACCAGTAATTGTTAGGTAATGAATGGCTCGGTAATGAACGGCTCGATATCGCATTCACCATGTTCAACAATTTATCAAACTGCTGCGAAGCAGAGAGCGTAGAGTATTGCTGTTGATGGCTTAAATCTGTCGCGGGGCGGCGTGCAATACCCAGAGCTAGCTGAATGCTATCTCCGGTAGTTGCATCTACAAAACTCGCTAGATAAGCGTGTGGATGAATCTTGTTTTGAGCAGCGGCTAACGCACTCACCATCACTAAGGATTGTGAGTGAGAATCCAAACAGAGTTTAACGACACTACCTTGATTGACTGTCTCGATGGCGTGAGCAAGTGCTTGATTAAAATTGCCATCAACCACAACAGTTATCATGTCTGGGAACGAAGATAATAAGTCGGCAGAAAGCTCAGCCGCGTTTGCTGGCTGAGCTAAAAGAGCGATGCGCAATGGCATCGCTTTATTAGTAGGAACAGTCACTATGACAATTGCTCCTTTTCTGGGTTCTTAGTCGCCTCTTTCTTTGATACTGCTGAGCTAGACTTCGGCAAAAATGCGTCGTTTAAGCTCTTGCTGATGGTGACTTTTGCACCTTTCATTACCGCACTTAAACGACCATCTTGGTGGTAAAGCGAAATATCAGCTTGCAGTGAACGAGCCGTGCTTTTTATCACGCTCAGCTCTAGCCAACCTTGGTCACCATTGTGCATCGGTGCGTAACAAACAAACTCACCGATAGCAGACGGTAGGCTTGCCGCGCCGTATTTCAATCGAGCCCATACCAGCATTGCTTGCAACAGATAATCTTCAGCAAATGGTTGGCTATCGCCAAAGCCTTGCTTAGGAATAAATGATCCGCAGTCACTGTTTTCAATCTGTGGCAACTGGCATTGAGCCAATAAGCCTAAGCCGTCAAAGCGTTCGACTGAGGTAATACCTTGCAATCTTGGTCCGTGAAACAGAGTGCCGTCACTGTATAGAGCTTGTGCCGTTTTTACAGGTGCTGAAGTGTTGGCTTCAAAGCGCTTTTCTGACGCTTGTTGAACATCTTCAGACACTTGCACAGAGGCAACTTGCAACTGAGCTTGATACTGTGGTCGCCCTTGGCAACTGATCACCGCTTTTAGCTGATCTTTTGATTTAGCATCAATCGAAAGAACCAGTTTCAGCTCTTGTACTTCATCAGTATCAAAAATCACACCTTTCAGCAGTTTGTAGTTGTGAACGCTAACGTTCACCCCTAACAGTTGCTCTGCGACTTCACGCATCCATTGGATGGCACACACTGTCGGTAACACTGGGTTACCGGCAATGCAGTGATCTTGAATGAAAGGCAAAGCCTTAGGATCAAGATGACGTGTCACAGTGATGCTTGTATTCAGCGGACTCTTTGCAAGATGCACAGACTCCGCATTAAGCTTTTTTACAGCAGCTTCCTTGTTGTCAGAACCTTGCATGCTCGTACCAACCAGCAGTTGAATGCCAGTTTCGTTTAGTAGTTGAGAACTAAATAGCTCTGCACCCGCCTGAAGAGGAATCACGTACACACCACGCTCTGTGAACATACGTTTCAGTGCTGCGTTGACCATGCCACCGTCCCACGGTCCCCAGTTGAAGCTCATTACTTTCGCTTGAGGGTTACGCGCTGACAATTGCAGAGCCGCTTTGTTTAGGATCTCGTTAGACATCGAGTAATCACTTTGGCCTGTGTTTCCGTAGAAACCCGCCGCCGAAGAGAACATCGCAATCAGTTTTAGCTTGCTGCTATCAAGACCACCAAGAACCGCTTCTAGTCCGCCCACTTTCGTGCCGTAAACCATGTTCAGTTCATCAAGTGTTTTATCTTGAATGTGCTTGTCAGCCAGTACGCCTGCACCGTGGATAAGACCTGTGATGCCTTCGAAATTCGCCAGCGTTTTCGCTACTGACTCATGGTTCGATACATCTAGGCTTAGGTATTCAGCGCTCGCGCCAATCTCGTTGAAAGCGGCAAGTGCTGCGTTGATTTCAAGGCTGCTCAATACCGGTTTTAGCAAGGCATCAACTTTCTTCGGCGTTGGCTTATCACCCGTAGCTTGTAGGTGCGCAATTGCAGCAGGTTTTAGCTCTTTCTCTTGCTTGCCTTGTGCCCACTGAGGTAGCTCAGCTGAAGTAATATGCTTACTACGACCTGCAAGAATGAAATGAGATTTACATTGCTTAGCAAGCGTCAGTGCACATTCAAACGTCACGCCTTTAGCGCCACCCGTCACCAGAACTTTGTCGCTCTTGGTGAGTTGAGCGCCTGTGTTTTTAGTTTGTGCAGCGCCTGGTGTTGTCGCAATCAGTGTTGCACGACCAGATTCACCGTTTTCCGCATGGCTAAGGCCGATTTCCACCGTGTTGGTATCGATATCGAACAGTTCGCCTGTGATAGCTTCAGCTAGGTGACGAGCATCAATAGAAGCGTCAGCATCCAATGCACGGCAGAACACGTTTGACCATTCATGGCTCAGTGTCTTCGTTAGACCAGACAACGCGGCTTGGTTAAGTTCTGCATTCGCTAATTGCTTAGTATCTAGGTAACCAAAGCCACCATCGATACGGCTTAGTGTGAAGAACACACTGCGACCAGAAACGGCATTCAGTTGGCCATTTAGGTGCTTGGCGAATAAGAACGCTGTCGTCAGTGAAGCTCTTGAATCTGCATTCAAGTTAACCGCTTGCTCGTTGCTTTGTTTAGCATCAACGATAGCTTGTAAATGAATGAAGCCAGCAATCACTTTCTTCGACGTTTTAAGGTCTGCTTCGATGTTGTTAATAACTGCAGTCACACCAGCATCATCGACACTGTTGAGCGTGTAGCTCGCGATTTCACTGTTTAAAGGTGACGCGGCAGAAAGAGCACTACGCACTACGGCAACTTGAATGCCGTTAGCGGTCAACTTTTCTGCTAGAACACCGGCGTTGTGACCATCATCTGTGATCACGACACAAGCGTCTTTTGAGAAACAATCGACGAGTTTATCTGCCGCTGGTAGCTTTTTTAGCGCCACCTCATTGTGTGGAGGAAGTTCCGCTGTCGCTGTTTCTGCGATAGGCGTGACTGATTCAGCTTTTGGAGTCGCTACGGCTGCAGCAGCGGATAGCTTGCTTTGCATGTAGGTAACGATTTCACCAAGCGTACGACACTCAGCTAAGTCTTCAGGGTTTAGCTCTGGCAGCGTTGGTAGCTGGTCTTGAACCGTACCTAGAATTTCAACGCGTTTGATAGAGTCGATACCAAGGTCTGCTTCCATATCCATTGCTAGGTCGAGCATTTCTGCTGGGTAGCCTGTTTTGTCGGCAACCACTTCCATCATTGTGGATTGAACATGAGCAGGGTTTAGGTCGTTGCTCGTGCTTTCTGCAGCAGGAGCTACTGTCGTTGCTTCCGAACTAGGAGCTAACTTGCTATTCATGTAGTCAACGATTTCGCCAAGAGTACGACACTCAGCTAAATCTTCAGGGTTCAGCTCTGGCAATGTTGGTAGCTGGTCTTGAACTGTTCCAAGGATCTCAACACGTTTGATTGAGTCGATGCCAAGGTCTGCTTCCATGTCCATTGCTAGGTCTAGCATTTCTGTTGGGTAGCCTGTTTTATCAGCCACTACGCTCAGCATTGTGCTTTGAACTTGTTCTGCGTTTAAAGCGTTTGATACTGCTTGCGCTGATGCAGATGCTTGAGCTGCTACAGGAGTAGAAGCCGGAAGCTTACTGTTCATGCTTTTAGTATTCATGTAAGCAACGATCTCGCCTAGAGTACGACACTCAGCGAGATCTTCAGGGTTTAGTTCTGGAAGAGTCGGTAGTTCATCTTGAACCGTACCAAGAATCTCAACACGCTTGATTGAGTCGATACCAAGGTCAGCTTCCATGTCCATTGCTAGGTCTAGCATTTCAGTCGGGTAGCCTGTCTTCTCTGCGACTACTTCTAGCATGGTTTTTTGAACGACAGCGGCATCTAAACCGCTAGCTGCTTGAACTGAAGTTACTGCAGTTTGAGCGACTACAGGAGCAGAAGCTGGAAGCTTGCTGTTCATATAAGCAACGATTTCGCCAAGAGTACGACACTCAGCTAAGTCTTCAGGGTTTAGCTCTGGAAGAGTAGGCAGTTCATCTTGAACCGTACCAAGAATCTCAACACGTTTGATTGAGTCGATGCCAAGGTCTGCTTCCATATCCATTTCTAGATCAAGCATTTCTGTTGGGTAACCTGTCTTCTCAGCAACCACTTCTAGCATGGTTTGTTGAACGACTTTCGCATCAAGACCGTTAGCAGCTTGAACAGGAGCAGTTGCGCTTGGCTGTGCTGCCACAGGCGCTGATGCTGGCATCTTGCTGTTCATGTAGGTAACGATTTCACCAAGAGTACGACACTCAGCTAAATCTTCAGGGTTTAGCTCAGGTAGGTTCGGCATTTCGTCTTGAACGGTACCAAGGATCTCTACGCGCTTGATTGAGTCGATACCAAGGTCTGCTTCCATGTCCATTTCTAGATCAAGCATTTCCGTTGGGTAACCCGTTTTCTCAGCGACCACTTCTAGCATCACTTTTTCAGCATCGGCTGATTGTACTGCTATTGGTGCAGCCACAGGAGCCGGTTGCGCTTTAACTGGAACAGGTTGAGCTGCAACAGGCGCTGCCGCTTGAGCCGCTACTTGTGGTGCAGAACCAGCTTTCTGTACTGGAGCTTGTTGAGCTGTTGTATTTTGAACCGGTGCAGCTTGAACAGACTGAGCTTGTACAGGAGTCGCTTGTACTTGAGCTACAGGCTGTTGAACGATAGTTGTTGGAGTAGCTTGAATCACTGGCTGAGCATTTACAGACGCAACGAAGGTAGGTTGTGCCGTTTGTACTGAACCTTGCGTCAGCATATTAAGTGCAGAGCTGTTGCTGTGTGCTTGCATCTCGAGGTAATGAGCGTGAGCTTTTAGCGTTTCAGCTTGGTGCTGGTGGAACATTTCCATAGAACGCTGTAGGTTCTCAGGAATTGCTACGCCTGCTGTTGCCATTTTCGCTTGCTCAGACATTAGGGTGTTGAACGTGTCACCGTATTGCTGAGGAATCGCAAGGAACTGCTGATGTACTTCTGCTGCTTGTTGTTGAGCATTGAAGAATGATTGCAGTGAAGACTCATCAACCGTTACTGAAGCTGTTGGTTGAATAGTCGCTGGTGCAGGTTGCGCCACTTGAGGCTGCTGAGTTGCTGTTGCTACTCGTACACTTGGTGCTGCAACTGATTGTTGTACATTTGAAGCTTGAGGAGCAGGCACATGTACTTCAACGATTTCTGTTTTGATCACTTCTTTTTCCACGATTTTCTCGACTTCAACTTTCACTTCAACAATCTCAGTTTTTTCGGTGACGTTGCCCGAAGCCAGTGATTGATCCATTTTCTTACGAGTAGCAGGGCTGATGTAGTTGGTTGCATTCAGCTTGATGTTCATTGGTGATGCCTTTGCAGGTTCAGCAATGTCAGCTTGGTAAGGGTCAATGTTGTCTAATGAAACACCTGCCACGCACAGTTGAACCGCAGCTAAACGAAGCTGTTGGTCACTGTCACCTTTAGGGCTTGGGTTGATGCTGATTGCGTAAAGCTCTTCGTTCTTATCAGCCAATGTTTTCTCAACCAGCTTTTGAAGAATGTTCTTCGGACCGAACTCGACGAATACACGCGCACCGGCTTCATACATCGCTTCAATTTGCTCGCTGAAACGAACCGATTGCAGCATGTGCTGTTTGAATGCTTTCTTAATCGCTTTCGCGTCTTTGCTGTGCAGTTTGCCCGTTGCGTTTGAGTAAAGCGGCAGCGTTGGAGCGCTGAATGAAGCTTTATCAATTGCAGCAGCAAATGGTTTTTGAGCGTGAGCAACAAGCGGTGTGTGGAAAGCACCAGAAACTGGCAGAGCAATCGCTTTGAAGCCTTGTTCTGTTAGCGCTTGTGCTGCTTGTTGAACCGTCGCAGTTGGACCTGCAATAACCAGTTGAGTCGAAGCGTTGTAGTTGGCAATGCTCACGCCTTCGAATTGGCTGATGCAGCTTTCAACGGCTGGAAGCTTGTCTGCGTCTAAGATGACCGCAAACATAGTACCGCTGTCGCCTTGTTCAGGTGTTGCTGCCATTGCATCGCCACGAGCGAAAGCTAGCTGGTAGTAATCGTCTTGCGAGATAACACCCGATGCACATAGTGCACTTAGTTCACCAAAGCTATGACCTGCGACCATGTCAGCTTTGAAGCCAGCTTGAGTCATGATGTCGAACTGACCCATAGACACAGTGCCAATCGCACTTTGCGCATTGGCCGTGTTGGTTAGCACCGCTTCTTGAGCTTTGGTTGCTTCTGGTGTGAACGTTGGAATTGGGAACAGAATTTGCGACAGAGCCGTTTTCTTGTGCTGACCAAATACTTGATCCGCTTGAGCAAGCTGTTGGCGCATTTCAGGGTAATGACAAGCAAGCTCGCGGCCCATGTTCAGGTATTGCGAACCTTGACCTGCAAATAGCGCTGCCACTTTACCTGCACCGTTTTCAGCAATCAGTGCCGACTCACGATAGCTAGTACCGTTTGGCATCTGCCAATGTGTTTTGGTTTGGCTTTCAAGCATAGAAACCGCTTGAGTCAGTTGCGCTTGAAGGTCTGCTTGGTCAGTGACAACTAAACCAAGACGAGCGTGCTTAGCGTCAACTTCGCGTAGAGCGTGCTGCTCAGCAAGCGCTTCCAGTTTGAACACAGCGTCTGCAGCTTGAGTTGAAACTTGTTTTAGCTCATTGATCAGTGCTTGACGAGATTCAGCGCTGAATAACAGAGTCTGAGGTACTTGGCGCTGACGGTATTTGTCACCGCGAGCGTGTTCAGGCGTGTACTCTTCTAATACAACGTGGAAGTTAGTGCCACCAAAACCGAATGAGCTGATACCTGCACGGCGTGGTGTGCCGTCGACACGTTTCATCCAAGGACGCGTTTGTGTGTTTAGGTAGAACGGTGAGTTCTCGATATCCAACTTAGGATTCGGAGCTGATACGTTGATCGTTGGCGGCAGTACTTTGTGGTGCAGTGCTAAGGCAGCTTTGATTAAACCTGCAGTACCCGCGGTTGATTTAGTGTGACCAATTTGAGATTTCACAGAGCCTAACGCAATGTGTTGCTTCTCTTCATTGTTCTCACTGAATACTGAGTTTAGGCCACCAAATTCAGCAACATCACCCGCTGCAGTACCTGTGCCGTGCGCCTCTAGCAGACCAAGAGTGTGCGGTGCGAAACCAGCATCATCGTAAGCACGTTTTAGTGCTTTTGCTTGTCCTTCAGGGCGAGGTGCGTAAATACTCTTGAACTTACCATCCGAAGAAGAACCGACACCTTTAATCACGGAGTAGATTCTGTCGCCGTCGCGCTCTGCATCTTCAAGACGCTTAAGAGCAACCATGCCGATGCCTTCACCAATCATCATGCCTTTTGAGTCGATGTCGAAAGGTTGAATGGTTTCATTGGTGGTAAATGCAGGTGTTTTAGAGAAGCTCATGTACATGGTTGGTGAGTTATCAGTACACACACCACCTGTGATCATCATTTCACTGCGGCCTTCAACCAGCTCACTTAGAGCCATACGCATTGCGGCTAGAGAACCTGCACACGCAGCATCTACTACACAGTTGATGCCACCAAGGTCAAAGCGGTTAGCAATACGACCTGATATTACGTTACCCAATGAACCAGGGAATGAGTTCTCTTCCCAGTGGATGTATTGGTCTTGGAATTTTTTGATCAGCATTTCGCTGTCGTCGTCGCTGATACCACTGCTCTTGAATACTTTTTTCAAAACAGGGTATTGAAGACGAGCATTTAGGCTTTGAGCGATCTTTTGACCACCACCAACACCGAGCGTGATACCGATCTTATCGCGATCGTAGCCTTCAGGCAGCTTGGCATCTTCAAGTACTTCTTTTGCCACGATCAGAGAAAGCAGCTGCGACGTATCAGTCAGTTCTAGGATATTTGGCGGAAGACCGAACTCCATAGGGTTGAAGTCCACTTCTGGGATGAAACCACCGCGCTTACAGTAAGACTTGTCTGGCGTAGTACGATCTGAGTCGTAGTAATCTTCTGGACGCCAGTGCGTATCGGGCACTTCAGTAATAGCATCGATCTTTTCGCTAATAAGGTCCCAAAATTTATTCAGGTAACGAGAGTTTGCAAACATGCTCGCCATACCAACGATAGCGACAGGCATATCTTTAAGGCGTTTATTCAGTCGAGTATCGTCGACTGATTCCGGTGTATTTGTCTCGGGTTGGCTCATTATGAGTCTCCACTAGAAATCACAGAAAGTGATGTCGTGTTTTGAGGCTGCGCTTTTAAAATTAAAGAAAGAAAATCTGAAACAGATTTAGGGAAGCGCAGCTGAAAATTCAGGTTGCTGAGTGGCGGCAACCAGATAGAAATTAGGCTTTCGAAGTGCGTTGACTTACGAGAGTAGGGGAGGTGTTTCATGCGCGACGGTGGCATTCAAATGTTGAGGCGATGTCCATTAAAATCCTGTTCAAAGTCTGACTAAATGAAAAGTCGGTATCCGCAAAGAAAACGTGTGAATTTGTTTAATGGTTGAGCAGGCTACCCGAGGTGACTTATTGATACAATGCTCCGAGAGGCCACTATGATCTGTTCAGACCAGATGAATTTGGTATGGTTTTGATTTTTGCATTTTCAATTTAATTAACTTGTTGATAATTAATGGTTATGAGTTGTTATTTAGTGTTTTTACTCTATATTTTGATTTGGTGAGATCTATGTCATGTTTTTGTAAGTAACATTTAATGGATGCCTCTTGTGCAAGGCTAAGTGTGATCTGTGTTTTAATTTGTTATTATTTGAAAAATTGGTTTTAAGCCCGTATATGAAGGGTGTTTCCCTCCCGTATTCTCTAGGTTTCACTTAAATCATAGATGAGTTAAATTTGTTCGATTTGGTTGTTCCAATCGTGTTTTGAAGAGTGATTTCTAGAAGTGAGTTCGAGTTAAATGAAAACTTCCGTTGTTGATTTGTGGCTATGTTCTCTGAGTCATTTAAATGACCAGCCAGACAATGTATCGCAGCTCAAAAAGAGACTGACAGCCGATGAAATAGCTAAAGTTGAGCGCTATCGAATGCCCTCATCTCAAATTCAGGCTCTGTATGTTCGAAATTACCTAAGAAAGGTGCTGTCTCGCTATTCTGATTTGATGCCTGAAGCGTGGCGCTTTGAATATGGCGAGAAAGGAAAGCCAAGTTTAGTCGCCAAACAGCAACTCAAGACGGGGTTAAATTTCAATATTAGTCATAGCAAAGAACATTTGTTGATTGCAGTTTGCCAGATAGAAGGGAAGCAAGTTCAATTGGGTGTTGATATTGAACACGCAAGAAGTTCGACCAATATCGACTCGATCATGAAGCACTACTTTTCAGATAAAGAATTGGCGGATTTACTTGAGCTCAGCAAAGAAGAACAGAGAGAGCGTTTTTTCGATCTGTGGGCGTTGAAAGAGTCGTACATCAAAGCGACGGGTAAGGGGCTAGCCACATCGTTGCGAAGCTTTTCGTTCGAATTCTCCAATCTGACGGAGCAAACATTGCCAATTCACGCTTCGGATTTTCAGCCAAACTTGCAGGATGAAATTAGATTGTATCGCGAAATCAGGCTAGATAGCGGGATTGGGTTGGATTTGGGTTCTTATCAACAAGACGATATTTCTACAGATTGGCAATGTTGCTTGGGTCGATTAGATGACCAGTATCGTTTCGCCGTGACTCTTGGTGGGAATTTGCTACCCATGCAGATAGAGATGAGAACCTTTTCGTCGTCTCATCTCCTTTAAGCTAGTTTGGTGAGGCAAAATTAACTCGTTTCGCCAAGCATCGCTTTTAATACTTCAGCAGGCACGGGCTGCAGTTGCTTGTCTTTGTCTAAACAGACCATTTCGATATCACCAATCACCGCGGGTTTGGTTGCATCTTTACGCCACACTTCTTGTCGCCATAGCGTTTTGTATTTGCCATCAAGTTCAAAAGAGGTTCGGATGTCGCAGATCTCAGCGAATTCAACACCATCTTGAAAAGTCATGTTGGCTTTATAGACCGCAAAACCTAGTCCGTGCTCGTTCCACAATTCCGCCAATTTATCGCTACCCAAGACATGTTCGCGCGCACGCTCAAAGTACTTTAGAAAGTTAGGGTGATAAACCACACCTGAGTGATCGGTATCTTCATAGTAAATTTGTACTGGGTGATGGTAGATCTGACTCATTGGTATCAACTCTTATTAAGTGTAAATCTGACTAAGTTGTGCAGCACTCTACAGGATAGGTCGAAATTACTTCAAGGTATCATCGGCAATGTGGCTCTTGGTCAGACCTCATTCGGCCTTATTCATTACTAGGGCGTGTTGACCTTTCGTGGTTAAATTTTGTTCGAGATAAAAGCGTTTTAATCGCGGCGAGGGGGAAGTAGCCTAGTCATTCTAAGCAAATCTCCCTCAACAAAGAGTAAAACGCTTTTAGCCGAACCCTTCGGGCAGCGTTTGCTGGTCATTTCTACTACGTTATCGGCTTCTCATGTAGGCTAGCTACACATCAAAGCCTTTGCCTTGTATAAATACCCAGCAACTCGCTGCAAAAATCAGCTCGAAAGGTCAACACGCCCTAATATGTTGGTCAACTCCCACCCATTTACAAATATTCTATGTGTCATTTCCCACCCATTGATTTTTGCAGCGAGTTGGTGATTGCAGCAGGCAGATATCATGAAGCCTTATGGTTAAAGGGTTGTTAATGATTTGTGTCAATGTGGCGCGCTAATTGCCTTAGTGAAAGCACGCAGTTCCCATTGAAGGGCTGTTTTGTTTACTAAGGAGAATAATAATGTTTAAGCCTCTTACCCTGCTGTCTGTCTCTGCTCTGGCGCTCACAAGTTTTAATGCTGCTGCAAACTGTGATCCAGGTGAAATCGTGATTAAATTCAGTCATGTAACCAATACCGATAAGCACCCGAAAGGCATTGCCGCTTCTTTACTGGAAGAGCGAGTAAACACGGAAATGAATGGCAAAGCTTGTATGCAAGTTTTCCCTAACTCAACACTTTACGATGATAATAAGGTACTGGAAGCCCTGTTAAATGGTGATGTTCAAATGGCGGCGCCATCGTTGTCTAAATTTGAGAAGTTCACTAAGAAATACCGCATTTTTGACCTTCCTTTCCTATTTGAAGACGTAGAAGCCGTTGACCGTTTCCAAAACTCAGAATCTGGCGAAAAACTGAAGAATGCGATGAAGCGTCGTGGCCTTCAAGGTCTAGCGTTTTGGCACAATGGCATGAAACAGATGTCGGCGAATAAGCCTCTTATCAACCCTGAAGACGCGGAAGGTTTGAAATTCCGTGTTCAAGCATCAGACGTATTGGTGGCTCAGTTTGAACAACTAGGCGCTAACCCACAGAAGATGTCTTTCAAAGAAGTTTATGGTGGCCTGCAAACTAAGGTTATCGATGGTCAAGAGAACACATGGTCAAACATCTACGGTAAGAAGTTCTTTGAAGTACAAGACGGCGTAACTGAAACCAATCACGGTATCTTGGATTACCTAGTTGTAACGTCAAACGACTTCTGGAAAGACCTACCTGAAGAAGTACGTACACAGCTTGGCACTATCGTTCAAGAAGTCTCTGAAACACGTAATGCAGAATCTTCAAAAGTTAACCTAGCGAACAAAAATAACATCATCGAAGCCGGTGGTGAGGTTCGTACACTTACGCCTGAACAGCGTGAAGCATGGGTCGCTGCACTTCAACCAGTATGGAAGAAGTTTGAAAAAGACATCGGTTCAGACCTTATCGATGCAGCGTTAGCTTCAAACCAATAACACCGCTAAGGGAGTGGCGTGCATTTCGCCACTCCTTATTAAAATAACTATAAGCGGAGTCAATTATGGATAATCCTCAAATGGAACAACCAAATTCTAGCGAATCAGCACTGGAAACCTCTTTTTTTTCCAAAGTCGGAAGAGTTACAGATGTGATTGAAGAGTCATTAATCGCATTTTTCCTTGGCGCAATGACGCTACTTACTTTTGCCAATGTGGTATTCAGATACGCATTCAATGGCAATATCTTGTGGGCACTAGAACTGACTGTGTTCATGTTCGCTTGGATGGTGTTAGTGGGCGCATCTTATGGCGTTAAAAAACACTTCCACATTGGCGTTGATGTGATCATCAACCTTGCCCCAGAAAAGCTACGTAAAGTGTATGCGTTAATCGCTGTCACAAGCTGCCTAGCATTCTCAATCTTACTTCTTATCGGTTCTTGGAATTACTGGTACCCGTTCGCGACTGAGCGCGCTTGGTACGAGACCGATGATATTCCAATGCCCGAGATGCTTCAGTTTCTTGCTGACTGGCTGAATGAAGGCGAGCGATACGAGAAACTGCCACGTTTTATTCCTTATATGGCGCTGCCGATTGGTATGGCAATGCTGACGTTCCGATTCATCCAAATCGCTTATCAAGTGGCGACGGGCAAGCTTGACCGCATGATTGCAGGCCATGAAGCCGAAGAAGAGCTGGATGCATTGAAAGCTGATGTGTTAGCGGGTTCTGATGAAGACGCGACAGCGGTATTGGATTCGACTAAGCAAAACAAGGCGAACGAGTCGGGTACAAAATCTAACGGTAAGGAAGGCTAATCATGGCAATGTTATTTCTATTTTTAATGGTAATTGCTTTCATGTTGGTCGGTGTACCAATTGCGATTTCCCTTGGTTTATCGAGCGTCATATTCTTGTTGATGCATTCAGATGCGTCATTAGCTTCAGTCGCACAAACGTTGTTCAATGCATTTGCAGGCCACTACACACTCTTAGCGATCCCTTTCTTTATCTTGGCCTCTAGCTTCATGTCCACAGGTGGTGTGGCGAAACGTATTATCCGTTTTGCTATCGCAATGGTCGGCTGGTTCCGCGGCGGTTTAGCGATGGCGTCGGTTGTGGCATGTATGATGTTCGCAGCGTTATCTGGGTCGTCTCCAGCAACGGTAGTAGCAATCGGTAGTATTGTTATCGCTGGTATGATCAAAAACGGCTACACAAAAGAATTTGCGGCAGGGGTTATCTGTAATGCGGGTACTTTGGGTATCTTGATTCCACCATCCATCGTTATGGTTGTTTACGCTGCGGCGACGGATGTATCTGTAGGTCGCATGTTCCTTGGCGGCGTTATTCCTGGCCTGTTGGCGGGTGTGATGTTGATGATTGCTATCTACATTGCAGCACGTATTAAGAAGATTCCTGCACAGCCGTTTGTGGGCTGGGGTGAGATGTTCGCAGCAGCAAAAGACGCAAGTTGGGGTCTGCTACTGATTGTCATCATTTTGGGTGGTATCTACGGCGGTATCTTTACACCGACGGAAGCGGCGGCAGTGGCAGCAGTTTACGCGTTCTTTATTGCCAACTTTATCTATAAAGATATGGGGCCTTTCGCTGACAAGAAGAATACAAAGCCTGCTTTGGTTAAGGTGTTCCAAACCTTCTTCCATAAAGATACCAAAGACACGCTCTATGATGCAGGTAAGCTGACGATCATGCTGCTGTTTATCATTGCCAATGCTCTGATTCTTAAGCATGTACTGACAGAGGAACGCATTCCTCAGATGATCACTGAGTCTATGCTTTCTGCAGGCTTAGGTCCGATCACCTTCTTGATTGTGGTGAACGTTCTACTCTTGATTGGTGGGCAGTTCATGGAGCCATCAGGCTTGCTGATCATCGTTGCGCCATTGGTATTCCCAATTGCAATTGCACTGGGCATCGACCCAATTCACCTTGGCATCATGATGGTGGTGAACATGGAGATAGGGATGATAACGCCGCCTGTTGGGCTCAATTTGTTTGTGACTGCCGGGGTTGCCAAGATGTCGATGATGAACGTGGTAAAAGCAGCGTTGCCGTGGGTTGGCGTGATGTTCTTGTTCTTGATTATCGTAACTTACGTACCTTGGGTATCAACATGGTTACCGACCACGTTGATGGGGCCAGAGATCATCACTAAGTAGATAGTGAAGTAACAACGAAGTGATGAGGAGGGTTAAACCTCCTCATCGATAATCTTGCCATATCTAGAGCCTGAATCAATCTGCTCATAGAGCGCTCTTTTTGCCTCTAATTCTGGCGTGTATAGATCGACATGATTGTCAGTATAAAAAATACCATCTATCTCGAAAGTATCGGTGATCGAGGGAACTCTTGTTTTCTCACCCATAGTTATGTCCTTATTACTTTGATTGCATAACATCCTGTTATCAAAATAAGTATAGGTGATCTTGCTCCCAAATCTAATTTAGTTTTCGTTTTGTCTGTATGACTCTTTCACTAGATGGTGTTTTTGCATCTTATCGTAGAGTGTTTTTCGGGGAAGTTGCAGCCTATCCATCGTCTCTTTTATGCTGCCATTACACTCAATAAGCGCTTGCTTTAACGTGTTTTTCTCAAAATCACAAACCAGTTCTGCTAATGACAAATGTTGGGTCGACTCCGAAGTGCTGTCTGATAAGTGAGATAGCTTGCCTAAAAGTACGAAACGCTCCGCAGTGTTACGCAATTCTCGTACATTTCCCGGCCAATCGTGGGCTAAAAGCTCGTGCAGTTCTTTCTGTGGAATTGCCGGGGCTGTTTTGCCATAACGTGCCGCAGCGACCAGTAAGAAGTGGTGGAAGAGTGCTGGGATATCCTCTTGGCGGCTTCTCAACGGCGGTAAATCTAGGGTGACGACATTCAATCGGTAGTATAGGTCTTGTCTGAAAGTCCCTTCTTCAGCTGCCTTTTTCAAGTCAACTTTGGTTGCGGCGATTACTCGAATATCAAGTGGGACTAATCCGTTTGAGCCAACTCTTTCGATGACGCGTTCTTGCAAGACACGTAACAAGCGAATTTGTGCCTGCATCGGCATGGATTCGATCTCATCTAAGAATAGGGTTCCGCCTTGAGCAAACTCGAACTTGCCAATACGTTTACTCTCAGCACCTGTGAATGCGCCTTTTTCATGGCCATACAACTCACTTTCAATCAGATTTTCTGGAACCGCCCCGCAATTGACGGCAACAAAGTTTTGTTCTCGTCGACTGCTTTGCTCATGTAGGGATCGTGCGACTAATTCTTTGCCCGTGCCTGTCTCACCAAACAACAAAATATCGGCGTTAGTGTCGGCAACGTGGGTGATGATAGAACGCAGCTCGGTCATTGATTGCGTGTCACCAATGATTCTTGGTCCAAGCGCTTTACTGGCCTTGAGAGAGCGCTTCAATTCAAGATTCTCAAGGGTAAGTTGGCGTTTTTCTATCGCTCGCTTAGTGGTTTCGATTAGACGTTCATTGGCGAACGGCTTTTCAATGAAGTCATACGCGCCGTCTTGGATTGCTTGTACGGCCATGGAGATATCGCCGTGGCCAGTGATCATGATTACGGGGACTTCTTTGTCTTTGTGCATTACGGTGTTGAGCAAGTCATGCCCGGAAATACCCGGTAAACAGATATCAGTGATGATTACGTGGGGTAAGCCGTTCTCTTGAATTGCGAGCAGAGCAGATTCGGCATCGGGAAAGAACTCCGCTTCAATATCGGCGAGCTCAAAGCTCTGTTCAATCGCCATTCTTAGGTCGGATTCATCATCAATGAAATAGACGTGACACATAGTGATTCCTTTACTTCTTTGTATTCTGATTATCGCTGAGTTTTTTGCTTGTTGGTTGACTCGCTTGTTCAATAGCTAGCTTGCTAACGGTTTAATCTCAGTCTGTTGTTTTTGGTTTGGGTGTTGGTTTTTTTCTTTTTGTTCTTGCTCAACAAGGGGCAACTCTATGCTGAATCGAGCGCCACCTTGAGGGCTGTGACCGGTAACGAGCTTGCCGTTGATTCCGCTGATTATTTGTTGAGAAATCGATAACCCAAGTCCAAGTCCGTTTTTCTTGGTGGTATGGAAAGGTTCAAAAAAATCTCCGCTCGAAGAGGAAGTGAAGCCGGGGCCATTATCATCGACATGAATCAGCAAGGTGCTGGTTTGTTGATGGTCGGATTCCCTAACCTCTAACAGAATAGCTAATTGCTTGTCGCTTTGTTGTTCCATCGCCTGAATCGCGTTGGTCAGCAAATTAATGATCACTTGTTCCAATTGAATGGCGTTGGCGAGCACGCAAGCATCAAAGGTTTCAGGAAGCTCGTTGACCTTTACTCGTTCACTCTTGAGTTGTGGTTTCATCAGCTCTCTTGACGAGTGCAATACGGGAAGTATCTGCAACGTGTGTAGCTCTTCCGCGGTGGATTTCTTGGCGAAGGAGCGAAGCTGGTGGCTGATTTTCGCCATGCGATCAGTGAGCGCCGAGATTCGCGAGAGGTTGTCATCGACACGATCGGTCTTTTCTTTGGCAAGAAACAGTCGGCCGTTGTCGGCATAACTGCGAATCGCAGCGAGAGGGTTATTCAACTCATGGCTAATGCTTGCCGACATTTGCCCTAGCACCGCTAGTTTGGCGGCTTGGATGAGTTCGTCTTGTGTCTGCCTCAGTACATGTTCGGTTTCGATACGATGTTTAATCTCGACGTGCAGCTCTGATGTGCGCTCAAGTACTTGAAACTCTAGCTTTTGCTTGGCTTCAGATTGCAGCCTATCAATTTGGGCACGCCTTTGTTGTCGATGGTGATTGAGCTGCATCGTTAGATAAATAATCGCAAAGATAAGGCTCAAAACCACTAGGTAAGCCACCAGATCCCACCAAACTAAGTGGGTCGGAGAAAATACCCGTATGGTGAGTTTCGGTTCGGCTAAGAAGCGTGATGAGCTAAAGAATTGCTCTTGGACGAGCTTGTGCGGAGACTCAATATTGCTAGTCGCACTCTCGAAATTACCAGAGAAGTGAAGGCTTTCTATTTTGGTATCGAGATACTGCCTGCTTTCTTGAATTCGAGCTTGCTGTGCTTGGCTCAGCGGCTGAAGGCTTTTGAACAGCCATTCAGGATTACTCGACATGAATACGATTTGGTCTTTATCGTCAGCAACAAAAAAACTCTGTTTGCCTTTCCAACTTGCTTCAATCAGCGATAAATCCATCTTTACGACAATGACGCCAATAATCTCAGCGGCATAGGAGACGGGGTAAGAATAATAATAGCCTCGCTTCCCAGACGTTGAACCTAGCGCAAAATATTGATTTTCATTACCTTGAATGGCTTCTTGATAGTAGGGACGGAAAGCAAAGTTTCGACGAATAAAAGAATGCGGTTGATTCCAGTTACTGGCTGCGATAGTGGTGCCAATGCTGTCTAATAAATAAGTGTCGGACGCTTGAATCACCGAATTTACGTGCTCTAGATAGCGATTGGTGAGTTCGATTTGCGCAGAGTTACTTGGAGAGTGAAGGGCATCGACCAGTTCTTTGTCTTTTGAAAGCAGCTCTGGAATGTGCGCGAACTTATCCAATTGGCTTGAAATATGAACCGAAAAGCGGTCTAGCTTAGATTGATGATCATTTAACAAACTTTCATGACTTGTACTCCACACCCAATGACCGCCAAAGACCATCAGTAGACTGTATATGGCCATTAATAGTATTGGGATTCTAAAAGCTTGAAACATGAAGGCTCTCCGCTAATTTCTTTGGTAATCAATCAAGCCCGTCTTCTCTCATTTATGGTAGCAAATAGCGGTAGTTTTTGCTGAAAGGAGAAAGTCGACAGGTGGGGGTAGGTTAAGGGTTTGTAACGGGGATTGTTGAAAAAGTTATCGACTCTGAGGGGTAAAACAAGAGCAAGATCTCTTTTTAAGGTTTTTAGCAAAAAAAGCCCTCGATTCCCTTGAAAAAGTCGCTATTGTCCCCATTTCTGTTGTGCTAAGTGATGATTTGATCGTTTTTGTATCATTTAGTTGGACGAATTTAGAGCATTCATCATCATGCAGAGGTGAACGGCTCGACAGAGATTAAACAGATCGCTAGAATGTCGCATCTAAAATTTCTGTCCTGAGGCTAATCGGAGATACCTTTCTTGTTTCCGAAAACAAGCTTCACTGCTTTTTATAAGTGCGTGAAAACGTTTTATAACTGCGTGAGAACGTTCAATAAGCATGTGAAGAACGAAGATATCGCTGATTAGTCTGGTGTTTGGTTGAATAATCAATTCAGACATCAATGCTCGATTTTAAATTAGGTGTTCGGATAGAGCACTACACAAGAATGCAGCCAACAACGTCGGCTTTTGAATTAAAGCTAAGTTACGGCTCATATGCTCAGATTACTGAGCCAGTTTTGAGGTTTATATAATGCAAGTTACTGTTGAAACGCTAGAAGGCCTAGAGCGCCGTCTTAATATTACTGTTCCTGCTGCTAACATCGAAGATGCAGTTACAGCTGAACTACGCAACATCGCGAAAAACCGTCGTTTCGATGGTTTCCGTAAAGGCAAAGTGCCTATGAAGATGGTTGCTAAAATGTACGGCAAAGCAGTACGTCAAGACGTGATGGGCGAAGTAATGCAACGTCACTTCATCGAAGCGATCGTTAAAGAGAAAATCAACCCAGCTGGCGCACCTACTTTCGCACCAGTTGAAAACAACGAAGGCGCTGACCTAGTATTCAACGCAACTTTTGAAGTTTACCCAGAAGTTGAGCTGAAAGGTCTAGAAAACATCACTGTTGAGAAACCAGCAGTAGAAGTTAAAGAAGCTGACGTTGAAGAGATGATCGAAACTCTACGTAAGCAACAAGCAACTTGGACTGAAGTTGAAGCTGCTGCTGACGCTGGTTCTCGTGCAACTATCGACTTCGTTGGTTCTATCGACGGTGAAGAGTTCGAAGGCGGTAAAGCTGAGAACTTCCCACTAGAGATGGGTGCTGGTCGCATGATCCCTGGTTTTGAAGACGGTATCGTTGGTAAAACAGCAGGTATGGAATTCGAAATCGAAGTAAACTTCCCAGAAGATTACCACGCTGAAAACCTAAAAGGTAAAGCTGCTAAGTTCTCTATCAAGCTGAACAAAGTTGAAGCTCGTGAACTTCCAGAACTAAACGAAGAATTCGTTTCTAAGTTCGGCGCAGCTGAAGGCGTTGAAGGCCTTAAAGCTGAAGTTCGTAAGAACATGGAGCGTGAGCTTAAGCAAGCTGTTAAGAACCGCATCAAAGAGCAAGCAATCGACGGTCTAGTTAACGAAAACAACATCGACGTACCTTCTGCTCTAATCGATCAAGAGATCGGTGTTCTACGTCAACAAGCTGCTCAACGTTTTGGTGGCAACACTGAAGCTGCTGACCAACTTCCACGTGAGCTGTTCGAAGAGCAAGCTAAACGTCGCGTAGTTGTAGGTCTTCTTCTTGGTGAAGTAATCAAGACTGAAGAACTAAAAGCTGACGACGAGAAAGTTAAAGCTATCATCGAAGAGATGGCTACAGCATACGAAGATCCAACAGAAGTTATTGCTTACTACGAGCAAAACGAGCAAATGATGAACAACATGCGCAATGTTGCTCTAGAAGAGCAAGCTATTGATGCAATCATCGCTAAAGCTCAAGTTTCTGATAAAGAAGTTAGCTTCAACGAGCTAATGAATCAGCAACCTGCTTAATATAGTAATATCTGACGTAGAAGGTTGACGTACGGTCAACAATTCTGCTAACAATGGTCCGTATGATTTAATCATTCGGGCCATTTATTTTAGGGACATAAGAATATGAGCTACCAAGAAAAAAATACAATGCCATCGATTATGGACGCACTAGTTCCTATGGTGGTTGAACAGACTTCCCGTGGTGAACGTTCTTACGATATTTATTCTCGTCTATTAAAAGAACGTATCATTTTCTTAACAGGTCAAGTGGAAGACCACATGGCAAACCTTGTCGTGGCTCAACTGCTTTTCTTGGAATCAGAAAACCCAGACAAAGATATCTATCTTTACATCAACTCACCTGGCGGTAGCGTAACAGCGGGCATGTCTATCTACGACACAATGCAGTTCATCAAGCCAAACGTGAGCACAGTATGTATGGGTCAAGCTTGCTCTATGGGTGCATTCTTACTAGCGGGTGGTACTCCTGGTAAGCGTCACGTGCTTCCAAACTCACGTGTAATGATTCACCAGCCACTTGGCGGCTTCCAAGGCCAAGCGTCTGATATTCAAATTCACGCGCAAGAGATCCTAACGATCAAACAAAAGCTAAACAAACTATTGGCAGAGCACACTGGTCAGCCTTTAGAAGTTGTTGAGCGTGATACAGATCGTGATAATTTTATGTCTGCTGATCAAGCAGTAGAATACGGCTTGGTAGATTCAGTTCTTAATCACCGCGGTCAATAATTGCACGGCAATTGTTTAACGCAAAGTGATTCAAATTGATATACACTCAAGCATAGAGAGTAAAGGCTAAGAGGTTAGCGAATGACAGACAAAAGCAAAGAGGGTGGTAGCGGTAAACTGCTTTACTGCTCTTTCTGTGGCAAAAGCCAACACGAAGTTCGCAAGTTAATCGCAGGTCCTTCTGTTTACATTTGTGATGAATGTGTCGATCTTTGTAACGACATTATTCGTGAAGAAATTAAAGATGTTCTTCCTAAGAAAGAATCGGAATCGCTGCCAACGCCGCGTGAGATTCGTGAGCATCTTGACGACTATGTAATCGGTCAAGAATACGCGAAGAAAGTGCTAGCAGTTGCGGTATACAACCACTACAAGCGTTTGCGTAATGGTGACACGACAGCTGAAGGCGTAGAGCTAGGTAAGAGTAACATTCTTCTTATCGGTCCTACTGGTAGTGGTAAAACGCTACTGGCTGAAACACTGGCTCGTTTCCTAGACGTTCCATTCACAATGGCAGATGCAACAACATTAACCGAAGCCGGTTATGTGGGCGAAGATGTTGAAAACATCATCCAGAAGTTGCTTCAGAAGTGTGATTATGACGTAGCGAAAGCAGAACGCGGCATTGTTTACATCGATGAAATCGACAAGATTTCTCGTAAAGCTGAAAACCCATCAATCACGCGTGACGTGTCTGGTGAAGGTGTACAGCAAGCTCTACTTAAACTTGTTGAAGGTACAGTTGCTTCAGTTCCACCTCAAGGTGGTCGTAAGCATCCACAGCAAGAGTTCTTGCAAGTGGACACGTCTAAGATCCTATTTATTTGTGGCGGAGCGTTCTCTGGCCTAGATAAAGTGATTGAGCAACGTGTAGAAAAAGGTTCGAGCATCGGTTTTGGCGCAGAAGTGCGTTCAAAAGATGAAGCAAAAACTGTGGGTGAACTGTTCACTCAAGTTGAACCTGAAGATCTCGTGAAGTACGGTCTAATTCCGGAATTCATTGGTCGTCTACCCGTGACAACGACACTGACAGAACTTGACGAAGAAGCTCTAGTTCAAATTCTTTGTGAACCGAAGAATGCGCTTACTAAGCAGTACGCAGCATTATTTGAAATCGAAGAGACTGAATTAGAATTCCGCGACGATGCTCTACGTGCAATTGCGAAGAAAGCAATGGAACGTAAAACGGGTGCTCGTGGTCTGCGTTCTATCTTAGAGGGTGTTCTACTAGAAACTATGTACGAACTGCCATCTTCGACAGATGTAAGCAAGGTTGTGATAGATGAGTCGGTAATTAATGGTGAGTCAGAACCACTGTTGATTTACAGCAACTCAGATAACCAAGCAGCGGTTGCAGAGTAGGTCTTTTTTAGACAAGTCACTCAAATTGAAAAAGGAGGTAAGCAATTACCTCCTTTTTTTTATTCTTCCATTGAATCCAGTCGTTTAAGCCCCATATACTGCTTTATAAGTTAAAGCGGAAGAGAGAAATATATGAACTTGGAACGTTCCGAGCGTATCGAAATCCCCGTGCTACCTCTACGTGATGTAGTGGTTTACCCACACATGGTTATTCCATTGTTTGTCGGTCGTGAAAAATCGATTACTTGCCTTGAATCGGCAATGGAAGCTAACAAACAAGTACTACTTGTAGCGCAGAAAGAAGCGGACACTGATGAGCCTTCAATCGACGACCTATTTAACGTAGGTACAGTCGCTACTATTCTTCAGTTGCTAAAGCTGCCTGATGGTACTGTGAAAGTACTTGTCGAAGGTCAGCAGCGTGCAAAAATTCACCAGTTCAAAGAGAGTGAGTTTTTCTTAGCGGATGCCGAATACGTTGTAACCTCAGAACTTGACGAAAAAGAACAAGAAGTGGTTGTTCGCAGCGCGATCAATCAATTCGAAGGCTTTATTAAGCTAAACAAAAAAATCCCACCAGAAGTTCTAACGTCTCTGAACGGTATTGATGAGGCTGCACGCCTAGCCGATACGATTGCAGCGCACATGCCACTTAAATTGGTTGATAAGCAGCACGTTCTAGAAATCGCAGATGTGACTGAACGTCTGGAATTCTTAATGGGCCAGATGGAGTCAGAAATTGACATCCTGCAAGTTGAAAAACGCATTCGTGGCCGCGTTAAGAAGCAGATGGAGAAATCTCAGCGCGAGTACTACCTGAATGAGCAAATGAAAGCGATTCAGAAAGAACTGGGCGAGATGGATGACGCACCTGATGAATTCGAGACTCTGAAGAAGAAGATCGAAGATTCAAAAATGCCTCAAGAAGCTCGTGAAAAAACCGAGCAAGAACTGCAAAAACTGAAAATGATGTCGCCAATGTCTGCTGAAGCAACAGTAGTACGTAGCTACATTGATTGGATGGTTGGTGTTCCTTGGGCTAAGCGTTCAAAAGTTAAAAAGAATTTAGCGAAAGCGGAAGAGATCTTGAATGAAGACCACTACGGCTTAGAGCGTGTTAAAGAACGTATCCTTGAATACTTGGCAGTACAAAATCGAATTAACAAGCTAAAAGGTCCAATCCTTTGTCTTGTTGGTCCTCCTGGTGTCGGTAAAACCTCGCTAGGCCGTTCGATTGCAGCGGCAACGGGCCGTAAGTACACTCGTATGGCTCTTGGTGGCGTACGTGACGAAGCGGAAATCCGCGGTCACCGTCGTACTTACATCGGTTCACTTCCGGGTAAACTGATCCAGAAGATGTCTAAAGTTGGTGTTAAGAACCCACTGTTCCTATTAGATGAAATCGATAAGATGTCTTCTGATATGCGTGGCGACCCGTCTTCAGCGCTTCTAGAAGTGTTAGATCCAGAGCAAAACGTTGCATTCAACGATCACTACCTAGAAGTAGATTACGATCTGTCAGACGTCATGTTTGTTGCAACGTCTAACTCAATGGACATTCCAGGCCCGTTACTGGACCGTATGGAAGTGATTCGTCTGTCGGGTTACACAGAAGATGAAAAGCTGAACATCGCTAAAAGTCACTTACTGGACAAACAAGTCCAACGTAACGGTCTTAAGCCTCACGAGATTAATATCGAAGATTCAGCTATCGTTGGCATTATTCGTTATTACACGCGTGAAGCGGGTGTGCGTAATCTAGAGCGTGAAATCTCGAAGATTTGTCGTAAAGCAGTTAAGAATATCTTGCTAGACAGCAGCCTTAAGTCTGTAACGGTTAATATTGATAACCTGAAAGAGTACTTAGGCGTCCAACGTCATGATTTTGGTAAAGCGGATGAGAGTAACCGTATCGGTCAAGTGACTGGTTTAGCGTGGACTCAAGTGGGTGGTGATCTACTGACTATCGAAACTGAATCAATGCCAGGTAAAGGTAAGCTAACGCAAACCGGTTCTCTTGGCGATGTGATGAAAGAGTCGATTCAAGCAGCCATGACTGTGGTTCGTTCTCGTGCGGAAAATCTGGGTATTAACACAGATTTCTACGAGAAACGTGATATTCACGTTCACGTACCGGAAGGTGCAACACCAAAAGATGGCCCAAGTGCGGGTATCGCAATGTGTACTGCATTGGTATCCAGTCTAACGGGTAATCCTGTGAAAGCTGAGGTCGGTATGACAGGTGAAATTACCCTTCGTGGTGAAGTTTTACCTATCGGTGGCTTGAAAGAAAAACTGCTTGCAGCACACCGTGGCGGCATCAAAACTGTCTTGATTCCTAAAGACAATGAGCGTGATTTGGAAGAGATTCCAGACAATGTAATCGCTGACTTAAAGGTGATTCCGGTCCAATGGATTGATGAAGTACTTAAAGTCGCGCTAGAACGAGATCCGTCAGGGGTCGAGTTTGACGTGAAAAAATAGTGATGCATAGCAAAAATAAGTAAAGAATTACGCTGATAGACCCGAAAAGGCTTGTCAGCGTTTTTTTTGGACGCTAAGTTATTTGACTAAAGCGGCAGCCCTTTTGCAATAAGGCTTGCGGCTAAATTAAAACCAAAATGGAACGTACAGTCATCGAGAAGTAGTCACAGATGACACATAGGGGAAAAACAGTGAATAAAACACAACTAGTAGAATCAATCGCAGAAAACGCAGACATCTCTAAAGCTTCAGCTGGTCGCGCTCTAGACGCTTTCATCGAAGCAGTTGGCACAACGCTACAATCAGGTGACCAAGTTGCACTTGTTGGCTTTGGTACTTTCAGTGTTCGTACTCGTGCTGCTCGTACAGGTCGTAACCCAAAAACTGGTGAAGAGATCCAAATCGCAGAAGCTAAAGTACCTGGCTTCAAAGCAGGTAAAGCACTTAAAGACGCATGTAACTAATTTTCACTGCTGAAACCTCGCTTTTAGAGAGGGGAAGGCAGTAAAATGCGTTTACTGTTTGAAAAATGATGTTTCATTCTTAGACAGTATGTGTGCAAAGCACATTGAACTTATTTAAATTATGCGCATCCTACTGATGCGCATTTCTTTTTCTGATAATATCGCGTGAATAGATTTTTATTTTGAAGCCAATGCTTCATATCCGGAGAGCACTTAAATTATGATGGATCGATTACGCGAAGGCGTGAATAGCATCGCGGTAAAAATTATCCTTGGGTTGATTATCCTGTCATTCGTATTCGCAGGTGTAGGCAGCTACATCACCGGTGGCGGTAACAACGCAGCAGCTAAAGTTGGCAACACAGAAATTGCTCGTGGTGAGTTCGAACAAGCTTACCAAAACGAACGTAATCGTATGCAGTCTCAACTTGGCGATTACTTCGCTCAAATGCTTGCAGACTCTGCATACGTAGAGTCTTTCCGTAAATCAGTACTTGATCGCATGATCAACGATGTTCTACTTGAGCAGCAAGCTGAGTCACTAGGCTTACGAATCAGTGATTCTCAAATCCGTACAATGATTCTAGAAATGCCTCAGTTCCAAACTGCTGGTCAATTTGATCAAGAAGTTTACCAATCAGCACTGCGTCGTGCAGGTTTCAGCGCAGAAAGCTTCGCTGAATACATGCGTCGTGACCTAATGCGTAACCAGCTTGTGACTGCGCTTCAAGGCAGTGAATTTGTTCTTCAAGGTGAAATCGATACTCAGAGCAAGCTTATTGCTCAAACTCGTGACATTCGTACAGTGACCTTGTCTGTTGCTGATCTAGCGAAAGGCATCGAACTAACTGACGAGCAAATCGAACAGTACTATTCTGAGAACCCTCAAGCTTACACTCGTCCAGAGCAAGCTAAGGTGTCTTACATCGAGCTTTCAGCTGAAGCACTTAAGTCTCAGCTTGAAGTAAGCGATGAAGAAGCACAGAAATACTACCAAGAGCACCTAGACAAGTACTCAACTGAAGAGCAACGTAAAGTTAGCCACATCCTAGTTCAAGGCGACGACGAAGCGAAAGCTCAGTCAATCCTAGACGAGCTAAATGCAGGCGCTGATTTTGCTACGCTAGCGGAAGAGAAATCTGACGACTTCGGTAGTGCAGATGTTGGCGGTGACTTAGGTTGGATTGAACGCGATGTTATGGACCCAGCATTCGAAGACGCGGCTTTCGCTCTTGAGAATATTGGCGATACTACTGGCCTAGTTAAATCTGATTTTGGCTACCACATCATCAAGCTAGACGAAGTAAAAGCGTCTCAAGCTCAGCCTTATACAGAAGTCGCGGCTGAGATTAAGCAAGAACTACTAGACCAGCATGCTGTAGACCAGTTCTACGAACAGCAAACTGAGCTAGAGAAAGTAGCGTTTGAATTCCCAGATTCTTTGGATGACTCTGCTGAAGCTATCAATGCGAAGATCACGACAACAGATTTCATCTCTCAAGTTGACGCTCCGGAAGTTCTGATGACGCCTGCAGTTATGCAAGCTATCTTGAGCCCTGAAGTGAAAGAAGACGGTCTGAACTCTGAAGTTATCGAAGTTGCACCTGAGCACGTGATTGTTGTTCGTGTAGAAGAGACTCGCGACGAGACAGTTCTTCCTCTAGCTGAAGTGAAAGATCAAGTTGTCGCTGCATTGTCTGCTGTACAAGCTGAGCAACAAGCAGTTGAGCTAGGTGTTTCTCTAGTGAACGAGCTTAAGCAAGGTAACGAAGCAGTACTTGCAGATAACAACCTTGAGTTCACTGAACTTGAAACGATTGACCGTAACTCGCCACTAGCGGCGTCTGTATTCGCTCTAGCGAAACCAGAAGCAGGTCAAGCTGTGTTCGGTCAATCTAAAGACCAAGACGGTAATATCGTTGTTGTTGAGCTTTCTAAAGTAACGGCTGAAATCAACCCAGCTTACAGCACTCAAATTGGTGCACAGTTGGAACGAGTTGGTAATCAGCAAGACCTTACTAATGTACTAAACGTACTGCGTAAAAATGCAGACGTTGAATACTATGTAGTGGGTCAAGGTCAGTAAGCTCAGGTTAGCTTGAGTTAGATTAGCTCGGTAGTTAAGCCTGTTTGGTGGCTGACTACCGAGAATCAACATGTGATGGTTGTTGTTTTGCAAATTAGGTTTATTCGATAAATAAGAATTGCGAGCCAACAAACAAGCTGATGAAAACAAGATGTATAACGAAGCGGGTCACTTAGGTGACCCGCTTTATTTTTGTCTGGTGATTGTGTTATCTAGTGCGGTAAATGCATAAGTTACGTTTTTTGTTCAAAGGAACGGTTTATGCGCACGATATATTCAACACTACTTCTTTCATTTCTGATGGCCCTGAGCTCCCCAGCGTTTTCTGATAGCCCATCTAAAGCTGAGCTTTACGATGGCATCGAGATTACGGTAAACATCAATACTGCGACGGCAGAAGAACTCTCAGCGCTATTAGTTGGTGTTGGGGACAAGAAAGCCCAAGAGATCGTCGATTACAGAGATCAAAACGGTGCGTTTACGATTGCTGATGATTTGGTGAGTGTGAAAGGGATAGGTGAAGCGACGGTTGAAAAGAACCGCGAAAGAATTCAACTTTGATCCGTTTTTCTACTTGTTAGAAATGAAGCGATAGATATGAAGCCTCCGGCCAATGCACCTGCTAGGTGGGCTTCAATCGCGACACGAGCATTAATCAGTTCACCAGTCGTGCTAGAAGGGCCAATAAGCTGCTCCCAAGCGATTTTAGCGATTAATCCCAATACTAACAGCCAACTTGATCTCCTACCGTTTAAAGCCTCACTGAGCGCGAATAAGCCAAACAACCCATGCAAAGTGCCAGATAGGCCAACATAGATCTGAATACTCGAAAACAACAGAGCGATTCCAGTCACTAAACTAATCACAAGCAGAGCAAGAACAAGCTGTTTTTTACTCGGTTGAAACAGATAGCTGATGATCCATAAGCCTGCTAGATTCATCAGAAGGTGCGAGTAGTTGGTATGTGAAAAGTTTCCTGTTAGGATCCGCCACCATTGCCCCTCGGCAATCGCATTGCTATCCCATACGACCCAAGCTTGTATTGGCTCAAATTGGAATAAGACGCATAAAAGTGAAGTGAAAATTAAAACAGGGTACACATTAAATCCATGTCTCGTTATTGCCCCCAATGCAGCAAGGCTTTGAAAGCTTGTATTTGTCAGTGGGTTACACCACTCGAATCGAATGTTGAGCTTATCATTCTTCAGCACCCATCAGAAGAGCATCGCCCGATGGGAACTGCGCGCATCCTCTCGTTATCTCTAAATAACAGCGTGACGCTTGTCGGTGAAGATTTTTCAGACAACGAACAATTGAACGCATTGCTGGCCAATGAACATTACCAACATGTGATTTTATACCCAAGCGAAAACTCTGTTTCAGTTGAATCTGTGACATGCCCTAATAAGAAGCTGCGTGTGATTTTATTGGATGGGACGTGGAAGAAGGCGTTCAAGATGTGGCAGGTGTCGAGTAACTTGCATGCGCTGAGCACGGTTCATTTACCGAAAGACCTCAAGGGTAATTATCGAATCCGTAAAGCGCCCAGTGAAAACAGCCTTTCTACCGTCGAAGCCGGCTATCATTTGCTTAGCTTGCTAGAGAGTGATGGCGACTTTAGCCCTTTGCTAACGGCATTTGACCAAATGATTCAGTTTCAAATCAATCAAATGCCGCCGGGTGTGTTTGAGAAAAACTACTTAGATTAAGCCGATTCACTGGTACGAGTCAGGAATTAAAACTCGGTATGAGCTGAGAACAATTGCTGATGCATTTTCTGCGCAAGATCATCGGTCATTGATGAGATGTAATCCGCAATCACGCGCATTTTTATTGATTCATCTTGATGCTGTAGCCATTGCTTTTTGATGGGCAGTGGCAGCAAGCGTTCAGGATCTGCGCTGAATGCTTCAAACATATCCATGATGATCTGTTGGCCTTTGTATTCGATGACTTGAACTTGAGGCACTTGAATCACGAACTCGCTGACAAAGTGCTTCAGTTTATCGAGTGTGCCATCCATGCTCGGTTCAAGCACCGCATTGTAAGCCAACAGCACATTCTCAAAGCTAGCATCCACTCGTTCAATCGAAATACTGGTCAACAGAGCGTTAACGATCCCACCAATCGCATCTTTTCGACGATACTGCTCACCAGAGAAAAGCATCTCTGTAATTGAATCTAGGTGTTCACAAATCCAAGGATCGGCCATTTCTTTAAGTTGAGGGTAAGCTGAATCTACCCATTGAGCTTTGGTCACAGAGCCAAGCACAATGGCATCTTCTAAATCATGTACGCCATACGCGATGTCATCAGCCAACTCCATGATTGAACAATCAAGTGACTTATATTTGGTCTTATTGTGCTCAAGTGGCTCGGTATGCGTTTTTCTTTTCTGTTTTAGAAGCTGTTGGTCGCTGCTTGAAAGCGGCTCCAGTACCCAGTTAAAAAGTTCTTTATCATGATCGTAGATGCCTTTTGCTGGCATCCAATCTTTGGCTCGGAGTTGTCGTTGGTGCTTAACAGGCTCAGACTGTAATTTAGCTTGAACTTCGCTAAGAAGTGAAGGGTATTTAATCAGCCCCAACAGAGTGCGTCGAGATAGATTCATCCCGTGATGTTCGGTGTAAGGTTCTAGCTGGGTGACAATGCGAAACGTTTGGGCGTTGCCTTCAAAGCCACCGTGGTCGCGCATCATGTAGTTGAGTGCGACTTCACCACCATGCCCATAAGGCGGGTGGCCAATGTCGTGAGCTAAACACAGTGAATCAATCAAGCTATCTGAGGGGAGAAGATCTCGAAACTCGGGCTGCTTTTTCTTGAGTTGAGCTACAATGCCAGTACCAAGTTGTGCGGCTTCTAGCGAATGGGTAAGGCGAGTTCGGTGGAAATCGTTTACCGTGGTGCCATGAACTTGAGTTTTTGCTTGGAGGCGACGAAAAGCCGCAGAGTGAAGCACACGCGCACGATCGCGTTGATACGGGCTACGATGGTCATCACGCCTTATTTTATGTTCATCGTCATTTCGATGTTGCCATTCTTGTTCGAGTTCAAATGGTGGTTCGAGTGGAGAAGTCAAAATAGCACCTATCAATCTGATTTATTTAGCTAATTACACTCAAGTTATACCCAGCTAGCTTATCTCGTCTAGTGATAATTCAAAGCTTGGCGCAAATGTGGTGAGAAAGTAGTCCATTTCTGGGCTTTTACGCTGTTCGAGTGTTTCTTCCAGTCGGCGTTTGGCTTGCTCGTATTCATGATTGCCCGCACTGAGCTCCTCCAAGCATTTCAAATAAGCACAGATGGTGTCGGCTTGTTTAACGATGCTTTGCTCTTCTTTACTTGCTGTTCCAGATATCAAAAACGGGGCGAAGTCGTCTCGGAATTCTTCTGGCAGCATTGAAAGCAGTCTTTGCTCTGCTGCCGCTTCTATCTTCTTATACTCTTGTGCGATGTCTGGGTTGTAATATTTAACTGGCGTCGGTAAATCACCTGTTAGCACTTCACTGGTATCGTGATACATACCAAGCAGCGCAATGTGCTCGGGGTTGAGCTGGCCATCAAACTTCTTATTTTTAATCAATGCCAAGGCGTGTGCGACGAAAGCAACTTGCAGGCTATGTTCTGAAATGTTCTCACTTGAGACTGAGCGCATGAGGGGCCAGCGTTGGATAAGCTTCATACGGGCAAGATGGGCAAAGAAATGGCTCTGTTTCATGATCGTCCTTTCTAAACGGTGCTCCACTCGTATTGGTGCTTAACACCGTGATACGAGACAGCGGATACAAAAAAGGCTCCCAAACAGGAGCCCTTTAAGCATAGAAGTGATTGATTACAAGTTAAAGTCTTTTAAAACAGCAAATTGTAGTCATCTTTCTTTGTGTTAATTAACCTTCGATGAGGTCGTCTTGGCTGTAGGTCTGTAAGAAGCGCTCTAGACGACCAATCGCGATTTCTAGGTCTTCGATATGTGGCAGAGTCACGATGCGGAAGTGATCCGGTTTTGGCCAGTTGAAGCCAGTACCTTGAACCAATAGCACCTTCTCTTGCTTAAGGAAGTCGAGCACGAATTTCTGATCGTCTTTGATGTTGTACATGTTGGTGTCGATCTTAGGGAACAGGTACATCGCGCCTTTTGGTTTCACACAAGAAACGCCAGGGATCTTGTTGATCAGTTCCCATGCACGGTCACGTTGCTCAAGCAGTCGACCACCAGGAAGAATCAGTTCGTTGATACTCTGATAACCACCCAGTGCTGTTTGGATGGCGTGCTGCATTGGTACGTTGGCACACAAACGCATCGAGGCCAGCATTTCTAGCCCTTCAACGTAGCCTTTCGCTATGTGCTTCGGACCCGTTAAGAACATCCAGCCACCACGGAAACCACACACGCGGTAAGCCTTAGATAGACCATTGAATGTGACCATTAGTACGTCTTCAGCAAGCGTTGCGACTGAAGTATGTACGGCACCGTCGTAAAGTACTTTGTCGTAGATTTCATCAGCGAAGATGATCAAACCGTGCTCACGAGCAATCTCAACAACTTGTAATAGGAAATCACGGCTGTATACCGCGCCCGTTGGGTTGTTCGGGTTGATAAGAACGATGCCGCGAGTCTTTGGTGAGATCTTCGCACGCATGTCGTCTAGATCTGGATACCAATCAGCATCTTCATCACACATGTAGTGAACCGGTGTACCACCAGAAAGCGCAACAGACGCTGTCCATAGTGGGTAGTCCGGAGCGGGAACTAAGATTTCATCACCATTATCCAGTAGCGCCTGCATAGACATAACGATAAGCTCTGATGCGCCGTTACCAATGTAAACGTCTTCTACATCAAGGTTACGTAGGCCTTTTTTCTGGTAGTGCTGAACAACCGCTTTGCGGGCTGAATAGATGCCTTTTGAGTCACAGTAACCTTGAGATGTCGGTAGGTTACGAATTACATCAACAAGGATTTCATCAGGGGCGTCAAAACCAAATGGGGCGGGGTTACCAATATTAAGCTTCAGTATTTTATGCCCTTCTTCTTCCATGCGCTTAGCATGTTTGAGTACAGGTCCCCTGATTTCGTAGCATACGCTGTTGAGTTTTGACGACATCCCGATATTTTGCATTGCCGATTTCCTGAAATTAATTTAAATACTTTATTAAAGTACCGCAAAATGGGGTTTGATAGAATAAAAATCTGATGAATGTCGCATTTCAGTGTCACGTTTGGTCTTTTTGTTGTCACTCTTTTCTAAATTTTAATTAATCGCTTTCTTTGTTGTTGTCTAAGATGAATAAAGAGGCTGGATCGCTTAAAATCACAGGAATGTTCAAAAGATATAGTAGATTCTTGATCTAAGTGGGTGCTGCCCATAAAGTATCAAACTAATATAATAATAATTTAGATGTGAACGAGGTCGATTTGTCACATTTCCAGCAAACTATCTCCGCTTTGATTGAGCGAGTACAAAATGCCCAAGCAAGTGAAGTTCGTTGTGTTGAAGTTCTAACGCAAAAACCATCGTTTGCATTTATAGAATGGCTTCATGCTCAACCGCTCTTTCCAAAGTTCTACTGGCAGTCACGTGACACTCGTGAAGAGGTCGTCGCGCTCGGTCAACTGCACACTTTTTCTGATCCTGCTCCCGCGTACGCAATTCTTGGTGAAGACCAACGAATCTGGGGTGGACGTTCATTTGATGGACATACCGCAAAGAACCGTCGTTGCATGGAATCGTTTTTCTTCCTTCCTCAGGTTGAATTAATCCGCTTTGACGACACTTGGTCGCTAGCGGTTAACTTGTCTCCTGATCGCGTTGCCTCCATTAATGCTTTGAATAAGCTTTCTGTAGAAGCGGCGATATTGGCACCTTTGTCGGCTCACATTGAACAGATTAACCACGTTCCAGAACGAGAACAGTGGGGTAATTTGGTCGATAAAGTGCTTCAGGGCATTAGTGACGAAGAGTACAAGAAAGTGGTTTTAGCGCGTAAAACCACACTGCAGCTCGATGCGCCAATCTGCGCGGCTCAATTACTCAAGGCCAGCTACCTGCAAAACCATCACAGCTTTCACTTTATGTTGGTATTGGATTCTAAACACAGCTTTATTGGCTCAACGCCAGAGCGTTTGTACAGCCGATATGGGACAGAGCTTGATACTGAAGCTCTAGCGGGAACCATTGGTCGCGGAGAAAACGCGACAGAAGATATGGAGTTAGCGAACTGGCTTTCTCAAGACAGTAAAAACCTCAATGAGAACCAGTATGTGGTTGACGACATCATTGAGCGCCTCACTCCTCATTCTCAAACAGTTCATGTTGAAAAGGATACGCGTCTTGTGCGCTTGCGTAAGGTGCAGCATCTTAAGCGTAATATCCACGCTCAGCTTAATAATGGCGTTAACGGTGTGCAGTTGCTTGCTGCATTGCAGCCGACTGCTGCGGTGGCGGGTTTACCGCGTAAAGAGGCGATGGATTTCATTCTTGAACACGAACCGTTTGCGCGAGGCTGGTATGCAGGTTCTGTTGGCTATATCAGTCATCAGAGAGCGGAGTTTTGTGTCGCGATTCGAAGTGCGCTAGTTGTAAACGATCAAGTACAGTTGTTTGCTGGTGCGGGGATCGTGCCGGGATCGGTTGCTGAGCATGAATGGCAAGAATTGAACAAGAAGATGTCGACCTTACTCAGCTTGATTTCGGATCACCCGCCGTTGGGTGTGGCGTCATGAATCACGACCAAGCCGTATTAAATAGAGTTTGGAGTCACACATTACTTGAAGAGCTAGCACGCAACGGTGTTGAACATGTTTGTGTTGCACCCGGCTCTCGCTCAACGCCGTTAACTCTCGAAGCTGAAGCTAATCCCAAGTTAACCTTACACACGCACTTTGATGAGCGTGGTCTTGGATTCTTAGCTTTAGGTTTAGCTAAAGCCAGTGATAAGCCAGTTGCCGTGATTGTTACCTCTGGTACTGCTGTCGCTAACCTTCTTCCTGCGACGGCTGAATCTGGGCTGACACGCGAGAAGCTGATCTTGCTGACCTCTGATAGACCCATCGACTTGGTCGACTGTGGTGCCAATCAAGCGATTCAGCAACAGGGTATCTTTTCTTCCCATGTTGAAAGTGCTTTAAACTTACCAAGCCCTAGTACACAAGTTTCTCTGAATTGGTTACTGACATCGGTTGATCACGCCTTGGTGAAACAACGCAATGTTGGTGGTGCGATTCATATCAACTGTCCGTTCCCAGAACCTCTATATTCTGCGAATAGCGCGGAAATGTATACGGAATACACATCCAGTGTCGCTGTGTGGAAATCGGGAACAGGTTGTTACAGCCAAACGTTTTTACCTAATCAAGTGAACACACAACCTATTGCTCCAGGTGAGTATCTTGGACGTAAGGGTGTGGTTATTCTCGGTTCGCTAGATATTGAACAAGCGACAAAAGCTCAGCAGTTTGCTACTGCATTAGGCTGGCCAGTTTTTTGCGATCCTCAATCAGGTGTCACAAGTAATTGGAAACATTATGATCTGTGGATGCAGAGTGATGTAGCGAAAGAACAACTTAACCAATGTGATTTTATCCTTCAGTTCGGTGAGCGCATTGTTTCTAAGCGCCTTAATCATTGGATAAAGTCGCAAGCATCATCATTCTGCTCATCACAATATATTGTTGTGTCACCAGATACGCACCGAATCAACCAAGATCACCTGCCTCAAACCCATATCGTTGCTGCTATCGAGTCATGGGTGTCAGAGCAGCATTTACCCACCTTGTTAGGCCAGCATGCAGGTTGGGCGGCTCCTTTAATCGAGGTCGCAAATACTGTTCAGCAACTCGCCCTCGCGCAAATATCCAATAATGACCAATTGACGGAACTCAGTGTTGCCGTTGACTTGTCGTCTAGACTTAAAGGCAGAGAGCTATTTGTGGGAAATAGCTTGATGGTAAGGCTGGTGGATATGCTGTCATCAATATCTGCGAATCAAGTTTACAGTAACCGTGGTGCATCGGGCATTGATGGCTTGGTGGCGACGGCTGCGGGCGTGGTGAAAGCCAACCAGAATCCTTTGTTGATGTTGATTGGTGATACCTCTTTGTTGTACGACCTCAATTCACTGGCTCTGCTGACTCATAATTTAACGCCGATGGTTATTGTTGTGACCAACAATGACGGTGGTGCGATCTTTGACTTGTTGCCGGTACCAGAGCAGCAAAAACAGTCACTCTATCAAATGCCTCATGGTTTCAGTTTTGAACACGTTGCTGCGCAGTTCCAACTTGGTTACGCGGCGCCAGAAACCTTGAATTGCTATCAAAACATTATCGAACAACATTTCGAACAGGGTCAGGGTACCTTGCTCGTTGAAGTTAAGACGCCTCCCGAACAAGCGTCTACTTTACTGAAACAATTCAGTTCAATGCTCACCGAGGCATTAGCCTAAGGACTTTACATGCTTTACTCCAATTATTACCCAGCTGTACAAGAACCTTCCGACAAACCTTTGCTTGTTTTTTTACATGGTTTACTCGGAAGCGGGGATGATTGGAGTGCATGTCATCCATTCCTCGAGAATTTTCCTCTCCTTTGCATCGATTTACCCGGACACGGACAAAGTCGCTTTATCGATCCGGTAGGGTTTGATCATTGCTGCAAGAAAATTGTCCAGTGCATCACTGCTCAATTGGCGCTAAACGATCTTCCTGCTGATTATCCTATCGTGGTGATTGGCTACTCTATGGGGGGAAGGCTCGCCATGTATGGAGTGACAAGCCCTTGCTTTGAGACGCTCAACTTAGAGAAAGTCATCATTGAAGGTGGCAACTTTGGCTTGGAATGTGATGAAGAAAGAGCACAGAGGTTAGTACATGATACGCAGTGGGCTGTTCGCTTTGCGCAGCAGTCGATTGAAGATGTTTTAGACGATTGGTATCAACAAAGCGTCTTTTCTTCACTAAATCATGAGCAAAGACAAACTTTGGTCATAAAGCGTAGTGGTAACCTTGGAGTATCCGTAGCAAATATGTTGTTATCTACTTCGTTAGCTAAGCAACCGGATTTACGTGCCACATTGAAATCTCATGAGCATTTATTGCATTATGTGTGTGGAGAAAAAGATCGTAAATTCATGGAGCTAGCTGAGAATAGTGGCTTTGAATATAGTCAGGTTGATTACGCAGGTCATAATGTTCATTTTGAGCAACCAGAGTTGTTTTCAAACTTGATAATCCAATGTATCGCCAGTCGTCGCTAATCTGACTGAGCGGATCTCTAGTCTCAAGCACTATCAAAAGCAGAGCAACACCGTCACGACTACTTGTTAGTCGTGGTCTCTAATAGAACAATGGGAATCACCATGGCTAAAACAGTAGGCATCACAGAAGAAGAACTTTACGCGGCAGTTAACTGGAGCGATGAAAGCAGTCAATTTGAAGATATTCAGTACCACAAGTCTGACGACGGTATTGCGAAAATCACGATTGCGCGTCCTCAAGTCCACAATGCGTTCCGTCCACAAACCGTAAAAGAGATGATCAATGCACTGGCTGATGCTCGTTATGACGAGAAGGTTGGCGTAATCATTTTGACGGGTCTTGGTGAGAAGGCGTTCTGTTCTGGTGGTGACCAAAGTATTCGTGGTGACTACGGCGGCTACCAAGATGATTCAGGTACACACCACTTGAACGTACTTGATTTCCAACGTCAAATTCGTACTTGTCCAAAACCAGTAATCGCAGCGGTATCGGGTTGGGCAGTCGGCGGCGGTCATGTACTTCACATGATGGCAGACCTTACTATCGCAGCTGAAAACGCTCAGTTCGGTCAGACGGGTCCTAAAGTCGGTTCATTCGATGGCGGTTGGGGTGCTTCTTATATGGCTCGTATCGTTGGTCAGAAGAAAGCACGTGAAATCTGGTTCTTGTGTCGTTTCTACGATGCTCAAGAAGCATTGGACATGGGCCTGGTAAACACCGTGGTGCCTGTTGCTGACCTAGAAAAAGAAACCGTTCGTTGGTGTCGTGAAGTGCTTCAACATAGCCCAATGGCGCTGCGTTGCTTGAAAGCTGCACTAAACGCAGACTGTGATGGCCAAGCCGGTCTTCAAGAGTTGGCGGGTAACGCAACCATGATGTTCTACATGACAGAAGAAGGCCAAGAAGGCCGAAACGCATTTAACGAGAAGCGTCGACCTGATTTCGACAAATTTCCGCGTAACCCATAGTCTTTCTCTTCTTTAAAATGAGTCGCTAATAGCGGCTCGTTTTGTTTTGATGTTCCCCGTTTTTTAGGAAACTTTATGAACTCAGTGAATTCTCAGCGTCACGCTAAACTCTACCGTTATCAATTGCCTATGGATAGTGGAGTGATTCTTCGTGACAATAAGTTGAACGAACGCGTTGGCTATATCATCCAACTAGAGTGTGATGGTAAAACTGGCTTTGGCGAAGTCGCACCTTTGCCAGGTTTTAGCCAAGAAGATGCCGAACAAGCTGGCATTCAGCTTCAACACGAATTAGAGCTTTGGAGCCACAATAACCCTCAAACGCCTTTTGATGAGCTATATCCTTCTGTTGCCTTCGGCTTTTCAATGGCGATGATGGAATTACGAGGCGAACTCAACGCTGAAGGTAACTACCAAGCTGCGCCGTTGTGTACAGGCGACCCAGATGAATTGATCCCTGTGCTGAATGAGATGAAAGGCGAGAAGGTCGCGAAAGTGAAAGTCGGTCTCTACGAAGCGATTCGTGATGGCATGCTTGTCAGCTTATTCCTTGAGTCGATCCCTGATTTAACCTTAAGACTTGATGCTAACCGTGCATGGAAGCCGGAAAAGGCTAAGCAGTTTATCAAGTACATTGCGCCGTCACTGCGTCAACGTATTAGCTTTATTGAAGAGCCTTGCCAAAAACCAGAAGACAGCTTGGCATTTGCCATTGACCATGGCGTAGCGATTGCATGGGACGAAACATTGCAAGAAGCGGTGCGAAGCCCAGAGTTTGATCTTAGCGACCTTACTGGTGTTAAAGCTGTCGTGATCAAGCCAACTCTTATTGGTTCTGTCGAGCGTTGTGTGGCAATCATTGAGCGAGCACAGCAACTTGGCATTAAGCCTGTATTAAGCTCAAGCATAGAGTCGAGCCTTGGCTTAACTCAGATTGCTCGATTGGCACAACAATACTTACCTAATGAAGTGCCAGGGCTTGATACTATTGGTTTGTATCAACAACAACTCGAAGTCTCTTGGCCAGGTTGTCAGCTTCCGGTTTCTACTCTTGAACAGCAACGATTGATTTGGTCTTCTTAAGCTGATCGTTCGATTGGCTTAGATCATTTTCAATCTATAATTTGGTTATCTTATGATGCGCCCACAATCTAATCATCGCCCGCTTTGGGTACAGTGGGCGCAGCAAAACCCACATCAACCAGCGTTAGTGACTACTCACCACACTTATACTTGGCAGCAAGTGTCTGTGCTAGTGAGTGAGTACCAACAACAGCTATCTCATCAAGGGCTATCTGAAGGTGATGTACTGACGATTGTTGGTAAGAATCAAGCTGAAGTGATTCCTGCTTATCTTGCCGCACTTAATTTGGGTGCTATTTGCGCTTTCACCATGCCTCAACCTAGCTTACGCCTGAAGCAAAAGCTCGATTCCTTATATCAAGCGGGTCAACAAAGCTACCTTTGGCTTTTGGACAGTAGCGGGATAGAGCAATCAGAGACTGTCGATTTAAATACTCAGTTGGTGACCTTGTCTTGCTTAAATGAAGTGAAGGTCGATGGTGATGATAATCGGATAACGACATCTCAAGACTCCAACTTCAATCCGCAAAATCTAGCGAGCATCGTATTCACTTCTGGCTCTACCGGAAATCCCAAAGCAGTGGCTCACACGCTTGAGCAGCATTTATGCTCGGCGGTCGGGTTGCTTGAGGTGTTTCGTTATCAACAAGGTGACACTTGGTTACTGAGTTTACCTATGTACCATGTGTCAGGATTGGCGGTTGTCCATCGTTGGTTGGCGTCAGGTGGTTGCATCAAAATAGGCACAGGCCAGCTTGAAACCGATATAGAAGAATGCAGTCACGCTTCATTAGTCGCTACTCAGCTACATCGATTACTAAAGAGTAAGCAAGCACTTACTTTAACGCATGTACTTTTGGGTGGTAGCCATATTCCAGAAGCTCTTGGGCTTGAAGCTCAACAAATGGGTATCGAAACATGGCTTGGCTACGGCATGACAGAAGCGGCTTCAACAGTGACTGCGAAGCCCGTTGATTCTAGTAATACTGCAGGTTTTGTCCTTAACCATCGCCAGCTGAAAATTGAAGAACAACGTATCTTTATTGGCGGCGATACGCTCGCTTCCGGTTATTACCACCAAGGTAAATTAACGCCATTAGTTGATAAGAACGGCTGGTTCGATAGCAAAGATCTTGGTGAGTGGGTTGGTGAACAAGTGTCGATTATTGGTCGCGCCGACAATCAGTTTATTTCTGGTGGTGAGAACATTCATTGCGAAGAGATTGAGCGAGCACTCAATCAGTTGTCTGAGGTTAATCAGGCGTTTATTGTTCCTATTGAAGACGATGAGTTCGGGTTTCGACCTGTCGCTATTGTGGATTGTGCTGATTTGCCAACCAAAGAGTGGTTTGCTGAGCAATTGAATGGACGTCTTGAGCGGTTCAAATTTCCTGTTGAGTATTATCGAATGCCTGAGCAAGAACAGCAGGGTATTAAGGTCTCACGCGCTGGATTGGCCTCTTGGTTGTCTCAGCATAGGAGTTAAAGGTAAGCGCTTACCTCGACGTTATTTGCGAAGTTGTTAGGTGATTCAGTTGTTAGGTGACTAAGTTGGCAGGCGGTTAGTTAATTTAGCAATTAGATAGTTCAAAACAGAATTTATTATCTTTATAACCATCCATCATAATAAGTCCTATAAATAACGGATTATAGAATAAGGTCTTATTATGAAAATTGCCCTCATCATTGCGGTTTTACTGCAGATAGGCCAAGCGGTCACTTCGTCAGGGTTGACTCGCTCGTTGGCTGAACTCACCGCATTTGTGTTGGTTGTGGTACTTGTTTTAATGAAAAGAGAGAGCAAGAAGAGTGATAAGCCCCTGTTTGATTTGTGATTGTTGCAACAAAGAATATCTTTACCACAAACGATAAAGGCAAAGCCCATTTGAGCTTTGCCTTTTTGTTTTGTGGCTCGCTAATCTGAGTGTCTAGGTAACCGAACAACCAGTTAAAGCGTTTCTTTGCGAACTAAGCAAGAGTTAACCACGCCAAAGAGCCCGTCGAAATCATCGTCCACATCGTAATACCAAACATCAATGGCTTCGGCCCTGCTGCTTTTAACTTCTCTACAGAAATACCACAGCCAATTAAGAACAGACACACAACCAACGCGCGTTTGGACACATCAAAGATCCCTTGGTAGACCATCTCAAATTGTGGCAGCAAGTCACTGATAGCAATGGCGGCGCAGTAGAAGAAAATGAAGTAAGGAATCGTAATCTTCTTTTGATCGTTCTTGAAGATCATCGCGCTAACTAAAGCGATTGGGATGATCCAAAGTGCACGAGCGAGCTTCAATGTTGTCGCTGTCGTCAGTGCTTCTTCACCATAAGCCGAAGCTGCACCTACCACAGAAGATGTATCGTGAATTGCAATGGCGGCCCAAGTACCAAATGTTTGTTGGCTTAACTCAAGCGCGTGGCCAATCATCGGGAATAAGAATAGAGCTACCGAGTTCAACACAAATACCGTAGCTAACGCCAAGCCAATCTGTTCATCGTCTGCTTTAATCGCAGGTGCCACAGCTGCTATCGCGCTACCACCACAAATAGCGGTACCTGAAGAGATTAGGTAACCCGTGGTGCGATCCAACCCCATTCGTTTGGCTAAGAACCAACCAATGACTAACGTACCAATGATGGTCGTGACAATTAAACCAATACCGTCGCCTGTTACCGCCAATGCTTTTTCAAACTGAATGCCAAAGCCTAAGCCGACAATCGAGTAGGCCAATAACTTCTTTGTGAGTTTGCCTACTTCTAGATGCTCAGGGACTAAACCTAAACTAGCAAGCAGGAAGCCAATAACGAGGGCCGTCGGTGAGCTTACCCAAGGTGTTAAGCAAAACAGTGCAGCAAGATAAAATGGAGCAGACTTTTTTAGATTCATTGTATTTAGAGTCTTGTTGTATTGTCGCGTTATTGTAATGAGACCACTATACGTTCAATAAAATGATAAGTAAGTCTAAATGAATTGAACAAACGTTAAGGTAAACTTAACGCTTGTTCAGCTGATATGAATAAAGGGCTGGTTAGCTAGCGTAGTGTTCCACGAAGGTCTGAGACTGACTGCCTAAGAGTTTTGCACGAGGCATCTTTAGCGAGAATTGGCTTGCCAGCTTCTATTTCTAACTTGGTCCAGAAGCGGGTTGGTAACCCTTTGCAGGCACTGCCTTTATAACGACTGAAGTAGCTGCCCCATAGCCCTTTGAGAGCCATTGGAATGACTGACACAGGAGATCGTTTGATAATCAGCTCCATTCCACGCATGAACTCTGCGACTTCACCATCAGAGGTTAGCTTTCCTTCTGGAAAAATACACACGATGTGGCCTTCATGCAGGGCGCGTTCTACTTCTTTAAAAGCATTTCGAATAGAGCTACGGTTGGTTGCGGAGATTGGAATAACCTCAGCTCTTTTCAAAAAACGTCGAATAGGCGGCAACTTGGTGTAATCTTCTTCCATCACAAAGCGGATCAAGCGAGGGCAAACGGCGCTCAGCAATAATGCATCCATATAACTCACATGGTTGCAGATAATCAATGCGCCGCCTTTTTCTGGCAGGTGATGTAAATTTTTATGTTTAACTCGGTACATGGTGTGAGTGACCACCCACGTAAAGAAACGGAAAGCGTAAATAGGCACCTGATAAAACAGATACAGCATAACCAAAGTGTTTCCTATCGCGAGCAGTACAAATAGCTGTGGAATTGAAAGCTCCAGAATACTAAGGCAAACAATACCTAAAACAGCGCTCCCGACCATGAATAGCGAGTTGTAGATATTGAGCCCGGCGATTACTTGAGCTCGTTCATTTGGCTTTGCCCGTAGCTGCATTAGAGAGTAAAGCGGAACAATAAAAATACCACCAGAGATCCCCAGTAGTAGAAGATAAGCAAACAGCGGCCATAGTTCGGAATACGTCACAAACTGATGGAAAGAGTTAAAGTCAGGCAAAGACTCTGGAATGGATATCGCCATCAACAGGCCGAAGATCGAAATACCCAGGCTGCCCATTGGCACGATGCCGATTTCAATGCGGTGATTAGATAACTTATCGCAAGCCAACGAGCCAATCGCAATGCCTACCGAGAACAGTGCCAACAAAAACGCGACAGCGCTTTCAGTACCGTTTAGGTAAACTTTGGTGAAGTTGGGAAACTGAGTGAGGTAAGCTGCACCGAGGAACCAGAACCAGCTGATCGACATCAGTGCTTGAAAGGTTGGGCGGTCTTTTTTGGCAATAGCGAGTGTTGCGCGGGTTAGCTTTACTGGCTGCCACTTTACTTTCAGATCTGGTGCGTTACTTGGCGCTTGTGGGATAAAGCAACTTGATACATACCCGAGTACGGCGAAAGAAACAATACACACAGCAGCAATGAGTTTTGCGTTTTCTTCTGACGCAATAATACCAGCACCTAGAGTACCAATTAGAATGGCTAAGAATGTGCCTGTTTCAACCAAAGCATTTCCGGACACAAGCTCTTTGGTTTCTAACTGTTGCGGGAGTAGGGCGTACTTAACGGGGCCAAAGAAGGCACTTTGTGTCCCCATCAAAAACAGAAGTAACAGTAATATTTCGTAGCTTTCGTAGATAAATCCGATCGCACCTAGTGACATAATCACCACTTCAAGAAGCTTAACTTTACGGATAAACCACGATTTTTCGTATTTGTCAGCCAGTACACCAGCTAAAGCAGAAAATAGGAAGAAGGGTAGAATAAAAAGGCCAGCGGCCAAATTAATGAATAAATTGCTGGAAATAGGTAGCGTGTCTACGCTTGCGAAAGCAACAAATAGTAACAGGACATTTTTGAATATGTTGTCATTAAAGGCTCCCAGAAATTGGGTAATAAAGTAGGGTAGGAACCTTTTTTGCGTTAACAGCGAAGATTGGCTGCTGTTGTTCATTGTCTTTCCTTGGATGATTACCAGTTGGTTAAGTAGTTTGAGACTAGGTTATTGATCAACTCTTTACCATCGATAGGCTCAGAGGCGAAAAATTTATCATCAACGCTAAGTAGAGTAATTCCATGTACTCCAGACCATAATACGCGACTGGCTTTAACGACTTCGCTTTCAGTATGTTCAGGCGCAATCGCTATTAATAGTTGCTCTAACATACCTGTCATTCTATCTATACGGTTCGATTGCCATTCAGGAAGGTTTTCACCGTTCATGTTGTGCTCAAAGATAAGCTGCCAACGGTGAGGGTGTTTTTGTGCAAAATCGTGGTAGCAGTATGCAAGGTTGAATAGAGCTTGTTGAGGGTTGCTTGATTGTTCAACGACTGCAGCAGATTCTGACGCCAGTTCATCTAATGTTTGAGCAACAACATGTAATAGCAATAGGTTGTAGTTGCCAAACACATTCACCAAGGTACTTGGAACGTAACCAATCATATTGGCGATTTTGCGTAGACTTAACTCGTGATAAGAGTGCTCTTCTAAGAAGTCGGTCACCGTTTTTAAGGTTAATTGCACTAATTGTTCGCGAGTATGATCGTTTCGTCTTGCCATGGGTACTTTCTATTAAATGAACATCGTTCAATATTTTAATGCTGCCCCAGAGTGCCGTCAATCCCTTCGCTAGTTTAGTAATCAATTAATAGCCGCAATATTATGATACATGTGTAAACGCCGTGAATATTTCATTGTTCTTTGTTAACGAGTATGATTAAGGTGTCGAAAGATAAAAAACCTATAAAGGATAATAATGAAACGATTTTTCTCACTAGTCGCGATCCTGTTGGTAACAGTCGCGGTGACGCCAATCGCGGAAGCGAAAAAGTTTGGTGGTGGTAAGTCATTTGGCAAAAGCTTTAAAACGGCTCCAGCACCAAAACAACAAAACACGAATTCGATCCGTCAAGATCAAACGGGTAAGAACACAGCAGCTAACTCTAGCAAGAAAGGCCTTATGGGCGGTCTGCTAGGTGGTTTACTTGCTGGTGGTCTTTTAGCTGCATTCTTTGGTGGCGCATTTGAAGGTATCCAGTTCATGGATATTCTGATTATGGGTCTGATTGCTTTCCTTGCGTTCAAATTCCTACGCGGGATGTTGGGGGCGAAGCAGGGCTCCATGAATCAGCAGAATGGACGTGGCCAGCAGCCAGCATTCGGCGGCATGGGGCAAAACAAGTTTGAACAACCTGAGCAAAAGCCAAATGTTCATAACTTCGAGCAAGCACAACCTCAATCTCAAGGTGCGGCTGGTGGCTTCGGTTTTGGTTCACAAAGCGATGTTCCGCATAACTACCCACCGGGCTTTGATCAAGCGGCTTTCATCAATGGCTCTCGTGAGCACTACCGTACACTGCAAGGTGCATGGAACCACAACGAGCTAAATACGATTGAAGAGTATGTGTCTCCAAGCCTATTTGAAGACCTAAAATCTGAACGTGACAAGCTAGACGGTGATCAGCACACAGACGTAATGTACGTTGATGCTGAAATCGTTCGTGCAGACCATGACGGCAGCAAAGCGCAGTTAAGCCTACAGTTTAGCGGTCGCTACCGTGACACTGCAGATGGCGTTGAAGAAGATATCACAGATATCTGGCACTTAGAGCGTGACCTAACAACTGACAATGCACCTTGGCTAATTGTTGGTATTCAAGGCTAATTAGTCCAGTTTTGTGATTAAACGAAGAGCCCTCGCCAAATCGGTGAGGGCTCTTTTTTATATTCAGAAAGCAATTAGTACTGAGAGTGAGCTATGGCGCGTAGTTCAGTGTATGAGTGTGCATGCTTCCCCAATCATAGATCTCAAACTTTAGCTGGTTATCGCCAGTCTTTTTGAGGCTGATGCTCTCTTCGACACCGCTTGTTCCATCATAGTAATTACTCCAAGGACTATCAGGGCGCTGTTCACGTAAACTTTCAGACTGAACGCTAAGTTTGAGCGAAAGGGTGTCTGAAGGTTGATCGTTATTGATAAACGTATAGTCACCTGATTTTACGGATTCAGTTTTGAATACGTTCGTTCCGTTAATACCGCAGTCCCCATCTTGGTAAGTCACCTTTGTTATTGTGTAACTGTCCTGCGATAGCGCGAGTTGGTATCGTGCATTATCTGTTGATGCGGGTGAGCATTGGTTTGTGGTTTCTGTCCAAGTTCCATAAAATGCCTCAATACCAAAGGCTTTATGTAGATTTTTCCAAGGGCTCTTTTCATCAATTTCAATGGCAACTGGCAGTGATGCGATTTCATCATCTTGGTCTCGATAGCGATTGAAGCTGTCGAGTGAGAGTTCAGCTGGGTAGGTAATTGAAGAGCTAGTGTCTTTGATTTTGACAATACCAATCCCCGGTGAAAACCAAAGTTCTTGCATTAGTGATACTTGATCTAGGTTGATCGTCCCATAGGCAGGCGTATCGACCGTCACATCAAACGCTAGGGTGAACTCGATGTGCACGGCCTCATAGTAACCGTGTTGAGTTACTATGGTTTCAATACCATGATTTTTCCATATCGGTAGGACATTTGTATATGCGGGGCCTATATCTGGTGTAATGGTGGTTACGGCAGAGGTATAGCTTGTGTCCAAGCGTCCTCCTAATTCAGCGTAAGCCGGTAGAAGGGTAAATGGAGTGTTTGAAATATCAAAGTGCGCTTTGTAGTGAACACCATTAACCCAAACTTGATTGAAGGTGAGACCTTTTAGATTCAGCTGATCATCTTTGTATTCGAAAGATTGGGTAAATCCACTGTGGACCCAATTCAGTGAAAATGTCTCAATACCATTAGCATCAATGGTTACTGGAGAACTGGTGACTTGATAGCTTTGCCCTGTATTGTCATCACTATATTGCCAAACAGCGCCATGCTGCGCTGGCAGATATTGATTGGTAGAAATATCTGATGACGCGGGAGTCGAAGGAGAACTGGACCCTCCGCCGCCACACGCTGTTAATCCAATAAGACACAGACTCATCATCCAATAGTTGTTATTCATGATTTATTTTCCTTGCTTAGCCTAAACGACATTGTGCGTTTTAATGAGTATTCTCAGGAAAACCTTATGCTTATTGTTTTATAAAATATTGATATATCTCAATGGATTAACAAGAGGTGTGATTATTTAGTTATGAAATCTAAGAAGTATTGAATGCATCAAGTTCTGTAGGTCTACATAGTTTGAATAGAGTTTACGATTGTACTGGGCTAGAAGGGCTTACAGGAAGGTTCAGAAACGAAAAAAGCCAACTCAATGAGTTGGCTTTTCGATTTTCCAATTAAGGAGAATATGGTGGAGGGAGACGGATTCGAACCATCGAAGGCAGTGCCGGCAGATTTACAGTCTGCTCCCTTTGGCCACTCGGGAACCCCTCCAGGGTGTGTCTTACTCTTCACAAAGTAAGCCTAAATTGATGTTTTCCCATAAGCCCATCAATCAGGTTGTTCTCTTAACTCTCGAAAGAGGTAAGAAGAATATGGTGGAGGGAGACGGATTCGAACCATCGAAGGCAGTGCCGGCAGATTTACAGTCTGCTCCCTTTGGCCACTCGGGAACCCCTCCAGGGTGTGTCTTACTCTTCACAAAGTAAGCCTAAATTGATATTTTCCCATAAGCCCATCAATCAGGTTGTTCTCTTAACTCTTAAAAGAGGTAAGAAGAATATGGTGGAGGGAGACGGATTCGAACCATCGAAGGCAGTGCCGGCAGATTTACAGTCTGCTCCCTTTGGCCACTCGGGAACCCCTCCAGGGTGTGTCTTACTTTTCACAAAGTAAGCCTAAATTGATGTTTTCCCATAAGCCCATCAACTAGGTTGTTCTCTTAACTCTCAAAAGAGGTAAGAAGAATATGGTGGAGGGAGACGGATTCGAACCATCGAAGGCAGTGCCGGCAGATTTACAGTCTGCTCCCTTTGGCCACTCGGGAACCCCTCCAGGGTGTGTCTTACTCTTCACAAAGTAAGCCTAAATTGATGTTTTCCCATAAGCCCATCAATCAGGTTGTTCTCTTAACTCTCGAAAGAGGTAAGAAGAATATGGTGGAGGGAGACGGATTCGAACCATCGAAGGCAGTGCCGGCAGATTTACAGTCTGCTCCCTTTGGCCACTCGGGAACCCCTCCAGGGTGTGTCTTACTTTTCACAAAGTAAGCCTAAATTGATGTTTTCCCATAAGCCCATCAATCAGGTTGTTCTCTTATACTCTTAAAAGAGGTAAGAAGAATATGGTGGAGGGAGACGGATTCGAACCATCGAAGGCAGTGCCGGCAGATTTACAGTCTGCTCCCTTTGGCCACTCGGGAACCCCTCCAGGGTGTGTCTTACTTTTCACAAAGTAAGCCTAAATTGATGTTTTCCCATAAGCCCATCAATCAGGTTGTTCTCTTAACTCTCGAAAGAGGTAAGAAGAATATGGTGGAGGGAGACGGATTCGAACCATCGAAGGCGGAGCCGGCAGATTTACAGTCTGCTCCCTTTGGCCACTCGGGAACCCCTCCAGGGTGTTTTTCCTAACTCATAATGGATAGGCTAAAGAGATGTTTTTCCCAACGCATCTCTCAAGTGCGGAGCGCATCATAGCAAACACGTTAAACCTGTAAAGAGTTTTTCTTATGGTTTTGTGTTGAATGCTGCCTTTTTGGGCAAAGATGGCGAAAAGTACGCATATTGCTCGGGAAGTGAACATCTGTACTAAGGTTTACGTAGTGATAGGTAACACGTTGAGGTAACTCGCTTTCTACATTGTATTTGGTTTGTGCAACTCGCCAAGAAACGTAAATGGAATTTAATCTAGATTTACACTTCTTGACGTTACAGCATTCATCAGTTGATAGAATACGGTTAATTTCATTTATAGATATTAATACCAATCGTAGTAAGTAACTTGTCATTCTAGCTTGTTAAAATGCTCGATAACGGCGTTAGAATTTTTGATTGTAGGATAACTACTTATCGAAAATGCTGCCTTGTTCTCAAGCCTTTTCCCTACGCTATTTCTGACCACTTACTCACTGTGATTGGTATAAACCTTACTTGCAGACCATTATTATGAAGCATAAATCTGTTTTAACCCTGCTTAGCTTGTCGATTCTTATGGCGTCTCCAGCCGCACTAGCTAAACGCATGGGTCCTAGCACTGTCACTGTTGTTACTGAGCAAGTTGATATTCACCAAGTTAGCCAATCTCTTTCTTTGGTAGGTAAGTTAGAAGCAGAACAATCTGTGATCATTACCTCTGAAGTAGCGGGCAGAGTTGACTCTATCAACATCAAAGCCAATCAAGATGTCACCAAAGGGCAGATGTTGGTTCAATTAGATGACGACAAAGCAAAAGCTGCAGTTGCAGAAGCGCAAGCGTACTTAAAAGACGAAAAACGTAAGCTAGCGGAATTCCAACGACTAGTTAAACGCAACGCGATCACGCAAACTGAAATTGACGCTCAGAAAACCAATGTTGAAATCGCCAATGCTCGCCTAGCTGCCGCCAATGCCAATCTTAAAGACTTACACATCAGCGCGCCTTTCTCTGGCACGGTCGGTTTTATCGACTTTAGCCGCGGAAAAATGGTGACAGCAGGTACTGAGCTTGTGACTTTAGATGATTTGTCTGTGATGCAGTTAGATCTTCAAATTCCTGAGCGTTACCTTTCTAAGCTGTCTAAAGGCATGACAGTGACGGCTCGCACCAGTGCGTGGGGCGAGACTCAGTTCACTGGCACAGTGGTAGGCATTGATTCTCGTATTAATGCTGAAACTTTGAACCTTCGAGTTCGAATCCACTTTGGCAACAATAATGATTACCTAAAGCCGGGCATGCTAGTGGCAGCTGATATGGATTTCCCTCCTGTAGAAGCGCCGATTATCCCAGTTCAAGCGCTTGAGTATTCTGGTACTAAGCGTTTCGTCTATGTTATTGGCGAAGATAACAAAGCGACTCGTACCGAAGTGTTCTTGGGTGCGCGTATCGATAACGAAGTTGTGATCGACAAGGGCATCGAGATTGGCCAGAAGATCGTGGTGCAAGGTATCGTGAACATGCGTGACGGAGTGTTGGTTCAAGAGCTCGCCGTTAATCGCCCAGCTAAACTTGATGAAAATACAGCAGCACAAGAAGGCGCTAACTAATGTTGTTATCTGATGTTTCTGTAAAGAGACCAGTAGCGGCTGTCGTATTGAGTCTGCTTTTGGTTGTGTTTGGTATTGTCTCTTTCAATAAGCTTGCAGTTCGTGAGATGCCTGATATTGAAAGCCCGGTGGTATCGATCAGTACTCGTTATGAGGGTGCGTCTGCCACCATCATTGAAAGTCAAATAACCTCCAATCTTGAAGATCAGTTATCCGGCATCAGTGGTATCGATGAGATCGAATCCACAACGCGTAACGGTATGTCGCGTATCACGATTACTTTTGAGCTTGGTTACGACCTCAACACCGGTGTGAGTGATGTTCGTGATGCCGTAGCGCGTGCTCAGCGTTCATTGCCAGACGAAGCCGACGACCCAATTGTTTATAAGAACAACGGTAGTGGTGAAGCCTCGGTCTACATCAACTTAAGCTCGACGGAGATGGACCGAACGCAGTTAACCGATTACACCGAACGTGTGTTGATTGACCGCTTTAGTTTGATCTCAGGTGTGAGCTCGGTGGATATTTCTGGCGGTTTGTACAAAGTAATGTACGTGAAGCTGAAACCTGCGCAGATGGCAGGTCGTGGCGTTACTACTTCGGACATCACTTCTGCGTTAAACAGTGAGAACATTGAAAGCCCGGGTGGTGAAGTACGTAACGATGCGATTGTGATGTCGGTTCGTACTGCTCGTTCTTACACTGAAGCGGAAGATTTCGAATACCTAGTCGTTAAACGTGCCTCTGATAACACACCTATCTACTTAAAAGACGTAGCGGATGTTTACATTGGCGCAGAAAACGAGAACTCGACCTTTAAGAGTGACGGCGTTGTTAACGTTAGTATGGGCATTGTGCCTCAGTCAGATGCGAACCCACTTGAGGTTGCTGACTTAGTCCATAAAGAAGTTGAGGCGATTCAGAAGTTCCTGCCTGACGGGACTCGACTGGCGGTCGACTATGATTCAACTGTCTTTATCGATCGTTCGATCTCTGAGGTTTACAGCACACTCTTTATTACGGGTGGTTTAGTTATCCTCGTGCTTTACGTCTTCATTGGTCAAGCGCGTGCAACGCTGATTCCAGCAGTGACCGTTCCTGTATCGCTAATCTCGTCGTTTATTGCGGCGTACTACTTCGGCTTCTCTATCAACTTGATTACCTTGATGGCACTTATCCTGTCTATAGGTCTGGTGGTTGATGACGCTATCGTAGTGGTTGAGAACATCTTCCACCACATTGAACGTGGTGAATCGCCACTGCTTGCGGCTTATAAAGGGACGCGTGAAGTAGGATTCGCGGTAATCGCAACAACGCTTGTATTGGTGATGGTATTCCTGCCAATCTCGTTCATGGATGGCATGGTCGGTCTCCTGTTTACGGAGTTCTCGGTACTGTTGGCGATGTCGGTGATCTTCTCGTCGCTAGTCGCACTAACGTTAACGCCAGTGTTAGGCAGTAAAATCCTAAAAGCGAACGTTAAACCAAACCGTTTCAACCTGTTTGTCGAGCGCGTATTTGGCAAACTTGAGTCTGGATACCGCTCGGTATTGCGCCGTGCTTTAAACTGGCGTTGGGCAGCTCCAATTATCATTATCGCGTGTATGGGCGGTAGTTATGGCTTGATGCAACAAGTGCCGTCGCAACTGACGCCTCAAGAAGACCGTGGTGTTATCTTTGCGTTTGTTCGTGGTGCTGATGCAACCAGTTACAACCGTATGTCTGCCAATATGGACATCGTTGAAGAGCGCCTAATGCCGCTGCTTGGTCAAGGTTTCTTGAAGTCATTCAGTATTCAATCACCAGCGTTTGGTGGTAATGCTGGCGACCAAACGGGCTTCGTTATCATGATCCTGGAAGATTGGGATGAACGTGATGAAACCGCTCAGGAAGCGCTGAACGAAGTTCGTAAATCTTTAAATGGTATTCCTGATGTACGTGTATTCCCGTTCATGCCGGGCTTCAAAGGTGGTTCAAGTGAGCCTGTTCAATTCGTACTGGGTGGCTCTGATTACTCTGAGCTTCAGAAGTGGGGCGAACTGTTAAAGCAAGCGGCTGAAGACTCTCCAATGATGGAAGGTGCGGACATCGATTACTCTGAGAAAACACCAGAGTTATTAGTAACCGTAGATAAGCAACGTGCAGCCGAGCTAGGCGTTAGCGTTTCGGACATTTCAGATACGTTAGAGATCATGCTTGGCGGCCGTAGTGAAACCACTTTCGTTGACCGTGGTGAAGAGTACGATGTTTACTTGCGTGGTGATGAAAACAGCTTTAATAATGCCAATGACTTGAGCCAAATCTACATGCGAACTCAGTCTGGCGAGCTAGTTACGCTCGACACGCTGACGCACATTGAAGAAGTGGCATCCTCGATTCGTTTATCGCACTACAACAAGCAGAAATCGGTGACCATCAAAGCGAACCTAATGGAAGGCTACACGCTGGGTGATGCTCTGGATTTCCTTGATGAACAAGCGATTGAGCAGTTACCAGGCGATATCTCAGTGAGCTACTCTGGCGAGTCAAAAGACTTCAAAGAGAACCAATCGAGTATCTTAGTGGTGTTTGCGCTAGCGATGTTGGTGGCGTATTTGGTATTGGCTGCGCAGTTTGAGAGCTTCATTAACCCGCTGGTGGTGATGTTCACCGTACCTATGGGTATCTTTGGTGGTTTCTTAGGTTTGGTGTTGATGAATCAAGGGCTCAATGTCTACAGCCAGATTGGTATGATCATGTTGATCGGTATGGTGACCAAAAACGGTATCTTGATCGTAGAGTTTGCTAACCAACTTCGTGACCGTGGCATCGAATTTGAAAAGGCGATCATTGATGCTTCGGCTCGACGTTTACGTCCAATCTTGATGACGGCGTTCACCACACTAGCCGGTGCAATCCCATTGATTACTTCAACGGGCGCGGGTTACGAAAGCCGAGTGGCTGTGGGTACGGTTATCTTCTTTGGTATGGGCTTTGCGACCTTAGTTACTCTGTTCGTTATCCCTGCGATGTATCGACTGGTTTCGGGTACGACGCGTTCACCTGGCCATGTGGAAGCGGTTCTAAATAAAGAGCTGAGCCATGACAACGTGGGTAGAAGCAGTCACGGTTAATGAACATGGAATAGTGTAATAATATTGAAAAGCCTGCGTTTGCTCCTAGCGAATGGCAGGCTTTTTTTGTATAACAACTACAGCTCAACGAATGAATACAAGAAAACAAATAATAAAGGAAAGTAAAGTGGCTGAATTTAAATACAAAGATCTTTCTCAAGAAGAACAAGACAAACTAGACGCAGCAACCTTTCGTCGCCTGTTAGCACACTTAGATAGCAACAAAGATGTGCAAAATATCGACCTGATGATCTTGGCGGGCTTCTGCCGTAACTGTTTCAGCAAGTGGTACAAAGCCGAAGCTGAGCAACAAGGCCTAGACTTGGATATCGATGACGCTCGTGAGCGCGTTTATGGAATGACTTACGATGAGTGGAAGCAAAATCATCAGCCAAAGGCGACGCCTGAACAGCTAGCAGCATTTGAAGCGAAGCAGAAGCCAGAATAATTTGTCGTATTAGCAGTAACGATGTACAGATCAAGCAGCACTTAGAACAAACCGCATATAGCAAAAGAGCCCATCAGGGCTCTTTTTAATTTTGTACGCTAATCTTAGCTGTGAATGCTAGTGTCGAGCTTAAGCTAGCTCACCCGTTTGCGAGAAAGCTTCTAACTTCGCTGCGTAAGGTTGTAGGTCACCAATATTTAGATTTACCCACTCGTCATTAAAGTAAGTGTCTAGGTAACGTTCGCCACTGTCACATAATAAAGTCACGATAGAGCCTTTCTCTCCGCGTGCTTTCATTTCACTGGCTAGTTGAAGCACACCGTACATATTGGTACCGGTTGATGCACCAACTTTTCGGCCAAGAATATCAGACAGCCAATGCGTAGTAGCGATACTTGCTGCGTCTGGGATTTTTCGCATTTCGTCAACCACACCAGGAATGAAGCTTGGCTCTGCTCGTGGGCGACCAATACCTTCAATCTTGCTGAATGTATTGCCTTTCACGTTCGCATTGCCTGTTAGGAAGTATTCTTGGAATACAGAGTTTTCAGGGTCGACAACACAAAGCTTAGTTTCATGCTGTTGGTAGCGAATGAAGCGGCCGATAGTTGCAGAAGTACCGCCAGTACCTGGGCTCATTACTACCCAAGCTGGAACTGGGTGATCTTCCATCTGCATTTGATTGAAAATCGAGTTCGCGATGTTGTTGTTACCACGCCAGTCGGTTGCACGCTCAGCGTAAGTAAATTGATCCATGTAATGCCCATTCAACTCTTCAGCTAAACGACGAGACTCTGCGTAGATTTCGTCAGAACGCTCAACAAGGTGCGCTTGACCGCCGTAGAATTCAATCTGTTCAATTTTCTTTTTCGCTGTGCATTTTGGCATTACCGCAATAAACGGAAGACCAAGCAGGCGAGCAAAGTACGCTTCAGACACCGCTGTACTGCCTGATGACGATTCAATGATCGTGGTTTCTGGGCCAACCCAACCATTACAAATCGCATAGAGGAAAAGGGAACGCGCTAAACGATGCTTCAAAGAGCCTGTTGGGTGTGTACTTTCATCTTTAAGATAAATATCAATGCCTTCTACGCTAGGTAGATCGAGCTTGATCAGGTGCGTATCCGCTGAGCGTTGGTAATCGGCTTCAATTTTACGAATCGCGTTGTTAATCCATTGATGGTCAGTACACATAGGCGTTCTCCTGAGACTAAGTAGGAATTCTTTGTAATTGGTATGGTTATAATTTAGCGATATCCAAGGAGAAAAACTTTGCCATATTTCCTTTGTTTTGCTTAAATTGTAGAAAATTATTCTCTTTAAAACTGATTTGGTGAAAGTGTGATAGATGCCGTAGATAAAAAGATATTAAGGTTGTTACAAGAAGACAGCACGCTGTCGTTGAATGACATATCTGAAGCGGTCAACCTGACGACCACGCCTTGTTGGAAAAGACTTAAGCGGCTTGAAGAGAACGGAGTTATTGAGAAAAGAGTCGCGTTGTTGAACCCTGAAAAGCTCGATCTTTCCTTTACCGCGTTCGTATTGATTAAAACCAGTGATCATTCTCATGAGTGGTATGGTCGTTTTGTGAATACTGTGTCTGAATTTCCAGAAGTGATGGAGTTCTATCGTATGGCGGGCGAGTATGATTATATGATGAAGGTTCAGGTGAAAGACATGAAGTGCTTTGACGACTTTTACAAACGCTTAGTGAATAGCATTGATGGTATATCTAATGTGACGTCGACTTTTGCGATGGAACCACTGAAGTACACGACAGCATTGCCACTTTAAGCTTAACCTAATCTTATGCTACCTCTCGTTTCAGTTTAGACATCGCCTTTGCGATAAAGAAAAGGATTATTCATGTTTGCAAAAGTATCTACCGCTATCCAATTACTGCTAGCTGTCGCTATTTTTTACTTAGGCTACACCATCTATTCATTTACCAATAAAGTCGGTGACATCGTCGATACTTATCCGCAAGTTATTGAAGACTTATCGGGTCTCACCAAGGGATTGAAAGTGGAAGAGCTTTTGGCGTTTGCTGAGCATGTTAATGAACTGGCTCCTCAGGTGTTGGATACTGTAGAAGATGTCCGTAAAACCATCGATGAAGTTAATCAAACCGTTTCATCGGTTTATAGCAAAATCCCCGCTATCTTAGATGAAGTTAAGAGTGTTCGAACCGAAGTAGAGCAAGTAAGAACCGATGTTATTCCCCCAACACTGACGGAATTAAAACGATACCGTGTCGATGTAATGCCGCCAATGCTCGCGGAAAGTAAATCTTATCGAGAGCAAACCATTCCAGTGATTGTCACTGAATCCGAAATGCTTAGAGCTGAAGTGCCTGATATTTTGGTGCAAGCTAATTTGCTAGCCGATAAGAGTAGAGAGTTAGCTCAGGGAGCTGCAGAAGGTGCGGTGAAAGGGGTGGTGCTATCACCATTTAATCTACTGCGAGACGCGGGAGATGGCATTAAAATGCGAGTACAAAGTGAATTCGAGCCGACGTTAGAGGTTGAATAGAGTTTACTGTTTTTGTGTGACGTTCTTTCGTCAGCGTTACTAAAAAGGGGCTAGGTATGATACCTAGCCCCTTTTGGGTTTGAACGTGCTTGTTCGCCGTTTCTAAAAATGTACGTCGCTTTTAAAAAATGCTCACAGTTATAAAAAGTGTTTGCTCGTTACTTGGTAAAGCGCATCACACCTTCTTGAACGGCTGTCGCGACTAGCTCACCTTTTTGGTTGTAAATCTCACCACGTACTAAGCCGCGAGTGTTGGCCGCGGTCGGGCTTTCAATCGCATATAGCAGCCATTCATCCATTTTGAATGGACGGTGGAACCAAATAGAGTGGTCAATCGTCGCAACTTGGAAGTTGGGCGTCATGATTGACACTTCATGGGGGTGAAGTGCTGTCACCAAGAATCCCCAATCGGACGCGTAAGCCAGCAGGTATTGGTGAATCAATTGGTTGTCTGGCATTGCGCCATTTGCTCTTACCCAAAGGTACTGCTTCGCTTCCGCCTTCTTAGGATTGAGTGGATTCACGACCGTTACAGGGCGCATCTCAATCGGCTTTTCACCACAGAAGGTTTTACGCAGTTTCTCTGGTAGGAACTCAGCAATGTGGCTCGCTAACTCGGTTTCAGATGCAAAGTTCTCTGGCCCAGGAATATCAGGCATTGAAATCTGGTGCTCAAAGCCTGGAGCATCACCGTGATAAGAAGCCGTGAGATAGAAAATAGGGCGGCCATTTTGAATCGCTTTAACACGACGTGTGCTGAAGCTGCGTCCATCTCTTAGGTTCTCAACATCGTAGATAATTGGCTTTTCAGGATCGCCAGGAAATAGAAAGTAACTATGAAACGAGTGCACACTACGGTCGTCTTGAACGGTATAACGAGCAGCAGAAAGCGCTTGCCCTAATACTTGACCACCATAAACCTGTGGTAGACCTAGGTTCTCACTTTGCCCGCGGAACAGACCTTCTTCCAGCTTCTCTAGCTGAAGTAAACTTAATAATTCTTGTAAAGGTTGACTCATCGCCAGCATGCCTCTTGGTAAAATGGATGTCAGATTATTGTGTTAATCATTTAGCTTAGTCAGATATCTGTCAATAAATCATAGGGTTTCAAGACAGAATATGAAAGCTCTCTTATAATTGGTGGGTAGATTTGCCGAGTCCGGCAAACATGTTGAGAGAAATTGAATATGAAAAAGGCTCTAATTCTTATTACGTCTTTAGTATCGTTTGGCCTACTTGTTGGTTGCCAAGCAACATCAGAAACGAACGCTTCTCAGGAAGTGGTTGCAGAGAACACTCAAGTGATTTCAGGAACAGTAAGCTACCGTGAAAGAATTGCATTGCCAGAGAATGCCGTGGTGACTGTTACGCTAGAAGACATCTCACTGGCTGACGCACCATCGACAGTTATCGCAACTCAAGAGTTCACCACTGACGGTAAGCAAGTGCCGTTCGCATTCGAGCTGAGCTACGACAATAACAAGATTAAAGCTAACCACCGTTACAACATGCGCGCAACGATTCACGTTGACGGTAAACTGCGCTTCACTACTGACACTATTAAGTCAGTAATTACTGATGTAGAAAATACACAGCAAGCAGACCTACGTTTAGTTGGTGTTCGTTAACAAGAAATCGATGCCATTGTTAAGGCATCTTGATTGGCTTCACTTAGCCAGTTGAATTAGCGATTAGTGGCAGCTCTAGGGCTGCCATTTGTATATTCTGAGTTTGATCTTTCCTGCATCACTCACCTCAACCCCTTCTTTAACCAAATGCTGCTTTTGTCGGTCGAACGAATCACCCTTTAAAGATATTTCACCTTTGCTGTTAATCACTCTATACCAAGGTAGTTTACTTCCTTCAGGCAAGTTGCCTAATGCTCTACCTACATGTCGTGCATAGCCCGGAAAACCTGAAAAACGTGCTATGTCTCCATAAGTTGTTACTTTCCCATATGGAATTTGGTGAATCACAGCAAAGATTTGGGGCAAAAATTGGTCCATACTAAAAGTTCCTAGTTCATTAATACCACGGATCGGTAGAAGGAGAGGGCTATGGTATTTTCAACGTTTCAGTTCTTGATAACCACATTATTAGCGGTTGTCTGCGCGAGAGCAATCAGTTTAAGTGAGGGAGATATCCCAGTACTTGCAATGGTCATTCCTGCTTTATGGATTTTGCCGCAAGGAGGCATCGCAGGATTAGCTTTGCTTGTCTCCATGACCACTTATGGATTAACGCTACCGCTACAACCCATCACGCTCTCAGTCAGTGTATGGGTATTATTCCCACTATTGATGGTGGTCTTTTCAAAACGCAGCAGTTTGTCGGTCGTGATTATTTCTGGCTTGATCGTCGCAACGCTACAAGTCGGAATCATGGTCACGCAATCTGCAGGTAAGCTTGAAGGCGTTCCTTGGGTTACCACACTACAAACCTTGTCAATCATCGTTATTTGGTGGGCAGCGAATCACCTTAAACCAGCCAGCCGACACAGCTGGTGGTCATTAGGCTTAATACTTCCATTATGGATGGCCGATTTACCTTATGCCGCTTTGGTTGCTTTGTGTGTAACGGGCATCATGGCATCGATGGAAACACTGACGCGCTTGAAAACCTTCCGCTGGAATAAATTATTGTGTTGGACATTGCCGACGGTTGGTTTTGCGGCACTGGTGATTACCCCAAGCATCGAAGTGCCTAGTCCAGTCTTTGTGGTGTGGTTATGTCTATTAGGCACCGCGTGGATGACAGACTACATCATTCGTACAGAAGATAACGAAGACATCGATATCTAGTACGTAGATAACCCGAACCTTACAAATGCAGGTAAATGGTGAATTTACCTGCGATTTTCTAGTGGTTTGAATAAAGGATAAGCACTTAGACAGCAATTGTTCAAAAATAGGGTGGAAGGGCTTGCAATGGTTGCTGTGATGCTTAATAATCCAATCACTCTTTGAGGCAAGCCTCTTAGAAAACGAATCTATGGGGGCCTGGTCCTCCCGCAACAATAACTCGTGAACTCGGTCAGGCCTGGAAGGGAGCAGCCGCAGCGAGTGACTTGTGTGCCGGGATGTGGCTGGGTTCCCACCCCTTAAAAAAGCCGCTCTTAATGAGCGGCTTTTTGCTATCTGAAGCTTTTTAATTGTAGTTTTAAATAACGTCTTCAAGTCTATTGATTAGCTACTCTAGCGCTTACTTGTCTCGTACTAATCGCTCTTTATCTAATAACGCGCGTTTACGTTCCAATCCCCAACGGTATCCACCTAGCTCCCCATTACTTCTCAGAACGCGATGGCAAGGTATCAGCACGCCAATCCGGTTTTTACCACAAGCTGATGCTACCGCTCGAACGGCTTTTGGTTTGTCGATCTCATCGGCCACTTCACTGTAGCTCACAATATCGCCTTCTTTGATGCTCAATAAAAATTGCCATACCTTAATCTGAAATGCAGTTCCTCGAATATCGAGTGGCAAATCAGGTCTTGGGGCGCCTTGACTGATGTGCTGATCGAGAGCTTCTATCCAGAAATCCAACTCGGGCGTATCTAGTGACGCAGAAATTGTCAGTTCGGCTTTTGGGAACTCGCTACGCAATTGCTCTAATAGTGTTTGTTCATTGTCACCAAATTGCACGAAACAGACGCCTTTATCGGTCGCGGCCATCATCATGAAACCGAGTGAAGTTTGGCGGCATGCATAATTGATCGTTTCGCCAGCGCCTCCTGCTCGATAGGCTTTTGGTGCCATACCGATGTTGCGAGTTGCTTCTCCATAAACACGACTGATTGAGCCAAAACCAGAAGCGTAGATGGCATCGGTTACGCCGTCTCCTTGTTTTAGAGAGCTCTTAAAGTGACGCATTCGAACGGCATCTTGATACGCTTTAGGTGACACTCCGAATGCTTCTTTGAACAGCCTTTGTAATCGTGAGGGAGATAATTCCGCAATTTCACCTAAGCTAGAAAGTGTGAGTTTCTCATCAGCGTGTGCTTCAATGTGGCGTGCAACTTCTACCAATTTTTCTACTCGAGAGTTTCCCGGAAAAGGGTGGCAGCGTTTGCATGGCCTGAAGCCTGCCAACATCGCCATTTCAATGCTTTCAAAGAACCTCAAGTTCTCAGGTTTTGCAGGCCTCGCAGAACACGATGGCAAGCAATAAACACCCGTAGTGATAACACCATAGAAAAATTGCCCGTCGAAAAACTTGTCTCTGACGGCTATCGCTTTTCTCATTTCGAGTTCTGGTGGCATTGGCATGGCTTAATCTCTACTTAATTACTGGTTTATCACTATCTAACCGCATGTTCGGTGATGGTTCCATCCGTTTCTTGCTAACTAATTTTATTATAAGCACTTGAGGTTCAATCGCTCTTGGATTGAACAATATAGATATAACGCAAAAATCGGATGTTTTGTATTTCTGTGGGTCGCTAAGATTGATCACATACCAATTATTTAAGAGTGAACTGAACCATGACATCGACTATTAATATCTCAATGAATGCCCGTGTGTGGGCAATGCTGATTGTTCTTTCCATGCTATGGGGAGGATCGTTCTTCTTCGTTGGTGTTGTGGTTACTGATCTTCCTCCGTTAACCATAGTCGCGCTTAGAGTGGGAATTGCTGCCATCACTTTGTGGGTTATTGCTTTGATGATAGGGCTTCGCCCGCCTAAAGAGTTGCGTGTTTGGGGGGCTTTTTTAGGAATGGGTTTACTTAATAATATCGTCCCGTTCGCGCTTATCGTCTGGGGACAAACTCAAATTGCGTCTGGGCTAGCGTCGATTCTTAACGCAGCGACACCGATCTTCGCGGTTGTGGTGGCAGGAATACTATTACCTGATGAGCGTGTAACACCGCTAAAACTCGTGGGTGTCGGCATTGGTTTTGTTGGTGTGGTTGTGATGATAGGGTTGCCTGCTCTGAGCGGAGGTGGCAGTTTTATTGCTCAGTTGGCAATCATCGCGGCTGCTTTGTCATACGCTTTTGCAGGAGTGTACGGTCGTCGATTCAAAGCTATGAAGATCAATCCGATTATCACAGCGGCAGGGCAAGTAACAGCATCAACGATTGTTTTAACCCCTGTTGCGTTAATGGTGGATGGCCCACTTGATGTTGTAGCAATGAGTGGAGATACATGGGCGGCTATCGCTGGGCTTGCAGTTTTATCGACAGCGGTCGCGTATGTTCTGTACTTTAAAATTCTAGAACTGGCAGGGGCGACCAATGTATTACTCGTTACCTTGTTAGTGCCTATTTCCGCCATCTTGCTTGGTTCTCTGTTCCTCAATGAGTCGTTAGAAGTGATTCACTTTGTTGGCATGTTGTTGATCGCTATTGGCTTGTCAGCCATCGATGGAAGATTGTGGCGCCGTATTAAACTGGCAAAGACTTGAGTGGTATATCGCCCCCAATCTTCATCACAAAGCCGTTTTTAGTAAACGGCGTTAATTCGCAGGTAACACAACAGCAGACGCTTCTTCGTCTGAATCTTCTTTGTCTTCTACTTGGTCAGCAACCCAATCAATTGTCTTTGTTAAGTAGAGCTTGTTGGTTTCTATATCACACCAACTTTTTGACAGCCCTCGACGATTAAACTCACTGCCAATCGCTGCGAGTGTTTGGTTACTCGACCGTCCATAATACAGAGTGTCGCATAGTTGCAAGTTGGACATAGATTGCGGGTATGTATTAACCGATGAGGCGTTCATACTTAAAGCTTTGGATTGATTGTGTGTGCAGCCAGTTAGGCTTAAGACAAATAAGAGGGCTATGGTTTTTTTCATTCTATCTCTGACGACTACTGCTCGTTTAAAGAGCGATTATGAGCACTAATGTTGAAAGGGTTTGTCAATTTTTTGCCAAGCGATTGAATAGCAGGATCTTTGTCCCAGTTAGAACGTGTAATCGAGTGCTTTAAGCCAACGACAAAAGCGGTATTAACGACCAAATGCGCAATTTTGTACAAAAGTTGTGAGAGCCTATAGAGTAGACTGATAAGTCGCTCGATAATTAAAAGGCTTGGGGATGGTTATGGATAACAAAAAGTGTTCTAAAGAGAAAGCCGAATACAAGATCACAGAAGAACTCGGTGGCCTTGAAATCCTCAATGCAGAATATGAAAAGCAGAACTTCTCACGCCACAGCCACGAGGGCTACACGCTTGGAGTCATCGAACAGGGCGCTCAGCGTTTTTATCGAACGGGAGGGCATCATGTCGCACCTCAAGATGCCATCATTCTGGTCAACGCTGACGAAGTTCATAGCGGTCATTCCGCCACTGAAGGCGGTTGGGCGTATCGCGCGATGTACCCACTCCCAGAGCAACTTGCTAAGATCACTCAAGAGCTAAACTTACCGAACTACGGCGCGCCTTACTTCCCAAGAGCTGTTGTTGAAGATCCTGAACTCGCCAATCAGCTCAGATTAGTTTTCAACACGATTGATGAATCAGATAATCGCCTGCTAAGAGAAACTTTGATGTATGGGATGTTGGTTAAACTGATTAGCCGACATGGTAAATCTCCGCTTAATCCTCAACTCGATGGGAAGGCTCAGCGCCAGCTTGTCTTGGTGAAAGAGTTTCTAGATGATTTTCCACAGGCCGATGTGTCTTTAGATGAGCTGTCTAAACTGGCGGCTTTGAGCCCGTTTCACTTAGTGCGTTCTTTTCAGAAAGAATTTGGCCTTCCGCCACATGCGTATCAAATCCAATCTCGGTTAAGGCTTTCGCGTAAGTTGTTGAAACAAGGGCATACCATTTCAGATACGGCTCAAGAGTGTGGTTTTCACGACCAAAGCCATTTTCATCGGCACTTCAAAAAGGCCAATGGCTACACGCCGGGGCAATACATCAAGATGCTCTAAACTGGCGTGGCCAAATGCGGCCAAATGCGGATAAGTTCGGGCGGATAGGTGCGATGAGCAGGGTTACAAAATTGAGCAAGTTTGTACAATCGAACCAACTCAACTCTTTTTACATTGAATAACCAATGTGAAGAGAGAGCAGAATTAAATGGATAGTGAAAAAATGGATAGACGAACACAGTTATGGAAGGGCGTTTTAGCAGCAATGCCTTTGAGTATCGCGGTTATCCCTTGGGGAATACTAGCAGGCTCATACGCGATAGATGCTGGATTGAATCAACTTCAAGCGCAAGCCATGTCGGCTATTTTGTTTGCAGGTTCAGCGCAACTTGTCGCAGCCGGTATGTTCAAGGCGGGCATTGGTTTAGGCACTATGTTGCTGACTACCTTATTCATCACGTCTAGGCACTTTTTGTATAGCGTATCGATGCGTGACAAAATCAGTCATCTTCCAGCTCGTTGGCGTCTGTTGCTTGGCTTTTGGCTTACAGACGAGCTGTTCGCGATTTGCAGTGGGCAATCCCAACAAGAGTTTAATCGTTGGTATGCCGCAGGCGTGGGCGGCGGATTTTACCTCGTTTGGAATATTGCCAGCTTTGTCGGCATTGTCGCAGGTAGTCAAATTCCATCACTTAACGAAATTGGCCTCGATTTCGCGGTAGCCGCGACTTTCATTGCTTTGGTTTTTCCTTTGATTCGAACACTTCCTACGGTGGTGTGTGTCGTGGTGTCATTGGTGACCTCTGTGACAATGGCGGTCAATCAGATTGAAGGAGGGCTGATGATTGCTGCGATTTCTGGCATGTTAGCGGGCTTCATTAGTGAATCATTTGTTGAACGTAATAATGGTCAGAAACGAGCTAGTGAAGGGGAGTCAGTATGATTTGGTTAACGATATTACTCATGACTGCGATTGTTTTTTTTAGTCGGTATCTGTTTTTGGAGCCTGCAATCCCGCTTCGATTAAATCAAACCACGCGTCGCCTGCTGCGTTATTCAAGCCCTGCGGTATTAACGGCTATTTGGGGACCAATTGTATTTGCACCAGAGCAGACATTTTGGCCAAGTTTCGAAAACCCGTATTTGATCGGCGCTCTTGTGACTGGTCTGTTGATATGGAAAACCGGCAATGTGCTGTTAACGATCGGCGTCAGCATGGCGGTGTTTTTGTTCTATAACCTTGTCGCGGTTGATTTCCTTTTTCATTAATACGCAGCTCACTTGATACGGTGTGTCACGGCATTAGTTATCCTCGTTTCAAGTGTATGAGTCATTACTTGAAACGAGTACCCCTAGGTTCTATTTAGTATAAATATCTGTGCTCCTTTATTCAGAGGCGATCTGTCCTTACCTCCCTAAAAATTTCCGAATGATGTTTCTTATTTGAATGCAATTGATTTTATATAACTTCGTGCTGTTTAATTCGTTTTACTTATGGATTAAAAGAAAGTAAATTTGCAAATAATTCAACATGTTGAGTTGCTCTTTTACGTATGTCGATTTCGCAATTAGGTAAGGTTTAAATGAATTGGTTTATTGAAGTATTAAAGAAGCCTATGGAGTTTCGAGGGAGAGCTCGTCGCAAAGAGTACTGGTACTTTTTCGCTGTAAGCGTCGTAATTACTCTCGTTTTAACTCTCATAGATCAAGGGCTAGGTTGGTATAACTCGAATTCTGCGATCGGAATTTTAAGTGGGGTATTCTCTTTATTTATCATCTTACCAAGCTTATCAGTCACGATACGCAGGTTACACGATATGGGAAGGACTGGATGGTGGGTACTTCTCTTTTTTGTTCCTGTAGCCGGCTTTTTTATCATGTTATGTTTCTTAGCATTTAATGGTACTGCAGGAGCAAACAAGTATGGTGATAATCCTAGGTCGGTACCCCAAGTTTAATTTGCTCAATATGATGCGTTATCCGCGGCATTTAAGAGTGTGTTCGATGAGCTATCTATATGTCGAACGCATAGCGTAATTAATTTAACAGGATATAAGGGCTTAACAATGTACAGATTTCTCGTAATCTTATTTCTACTCGTACCTCTGAAATTATCGGCTGCACAAGATACTAAGCAAGCATTAGTACAAGAGCTTCTTCAGATCATGGATGTTGATTCCACGTTGGACGCGGTATACGTTCAAATGGATAGCATGATGACCAATATGTCTAAAGAGCTAGAGGTTTCGGAGTCAGAACGAGCTATCTTTGATGATTACTATCAAAGCATGAACGAGTTGATGAAAAAAGAGGTCAGTTGGCAAAAGCTAGAACCAACAATTGTAACGATCTACAGTAATCAATTCACTGAAGATGAGCTCGGTGCGATGATTGATTTCTACAAAACAGAACATGGGAAAAGCATCCTGAAAAAAATGCCAACTGTGACGACAGAGTCGATGGTTATGACTCAGTCATTAATGCAGCAAGTGATACCTAAGGTTCAAAAGCTAACGATCAAACTAAAACAAGATCTAAAAGCACATAGAGGCTCCTAATTAGAAGTCATCAGGTTGGTGATTCTAATTAACGCTCTATTCTTGTTCGATAATGCATCTATTCTCACAACACCGTGTGTATTCCATGTAATGACTTATGTGTTGCGAACGTAATCAGGCATAATAGCGTCCCCACAGCTGAATCATTTTAGGTGTGGGGATCGTGTTTTAAGGTTCTGGTAAGGAGTTAATTTGGCTAAGAAGTATTATGTGGTTTGGAACGGTCGTACACCGGGTATTTTTACTACTTGGAATGAGTGTAAATCGCAAGTCGATGGCTTTGCAGGGGCGAGATATAAATCGTTTCAAACACTAGGCGAGGCTGAATCTGCTTTCGGTGGTAAAACGTCGTCTGCGTCAGGTTCTGCTTCAACATCTGGATCTTCATCGACCAAGCCAAGTGCTGCGGGTAAGGCGACTAAAGCGAAGGTTCCGCCTCTCTCTCAACAACAAATCACTGATATGCCTTTTGATATCAAGATCTTTACTGATGGCGGTTGTGAGCCAAACCCAGGTGAAGCCGGTACAGGCTTAGCGGTGTACCTGAACAACGATTTAACTGAGTTGTGGTATGGCCTTTACCAGCCAATGGGTACTAACAATACCGCAGAGCTACAAGGTTTAAAGCAAGCATTTATAATTGCAAAAGAGAAACTGCAAGCCGGCTTGTCGGTTGCAATTTATAGTGACTCAAAATACTCGATTGACTGTATTACTAAGTGGGCAACGGGCTGGGAGAAAAAAGGCTGGACCAAGTCGGGCGGCGAGATCAAAAACCTCGATATTATTAAGCCTGCGTATGCTCTCTACCAAGAACTGGCTTCAAAAATCACCATCTACCATGTGAACGGACACGTTGGTATTGAAGGTAACGAATTGGCCGATAGAATGTCGATTGTGGCTATTTCATCGAAAGAGCAGGAGCTAGCTCAATATCGTGACATCGACGATATTGAGTCTATTTTGGCACTGCGAGCAGGCTAGCTAGGCTTCTTAATGAAAAGTTAATGAAAGTTACTGAAAGCATAAGTTGCCATCATTAGGCTGTGCTAAGTTGAGCGTTACATTTCAAATCAATGTAGCGCTCTTTTGTTTTTGCGGTGCTCCGTTTTCTTATGGTGCTTAGTTTTTTATGGTGCTGAGTAGTTAGTGTGATGCTCAGCTGACTGTGTTAATCCTTATTGAGCTGGGTTCTCTATCCAACGAGATAATTGCTGAGCTTGTTTGATCGAATTAAAACTGTCTTTCACTCTCTCACGTGCCTTTAACCCCATCGATGCTTTATCGTTACTGCTTAGTTGTGCAAAACGCTCAATCGCTTCTCTTAATTCTTCCACGTTCTTTTCGCTAACCACAAAACCTGTTTCTGGTGAGACGATCTCTTTGCATCCCATGATGTTGGTTGTAATGACTGGTGTGCCCACGGCCATCGCTTCTTTTAAAACCAGTGGACCTGTATCCACACATCCAGTTTCTGAAAAACAGAAGGGCGCGATTAGGCTGTCATAATTCGATAGTTTTTCTTTGACCCACTCGTGAGGTTTAGCGCCAAGAAATGTCACGTTTCGAGTGAGCCCTTGCTCTTTGACCTGCAATTTTAACTGTTGCTCTAAATCGCCAGTACCGATGATATCGAGATGAATATCGAGAGGTTCGGCAATCGGCGCTAATGCATCAATAAGATGGTGGATGCCTTTTTGCTCGACTAATCGGCCAAGGAAAACAAAGCGAAGTTGCTTCGTTTCGGTTTTTGGGTTGAGTTGGAATTGTTTGGTATTGACTCCGCAGTGCAGGAGTTTAATGTTTCCTTTTGCCATGGTGTTGAAGTCAGCGAGCATGTCTTTACATACTGCAACCACAAAATCACTCGATGAAATCTTATGTTCAATATCATAAGCGAACTCGTAAACATCATGACCGTGAGCCACGAATGAACAAGTGATGTTCAACAGTTTTGCCGCGACGATGGCGTGAGCTGTGGTGTGCTGACAGAAATGCGCATGAACGTGTTCGACGTCATTTTCCGCGAGTTGCAGCGCCAGTTTGAATCCATAAGCGAACAGTGACTTTTTGGGCATGCTGGTTTGCTTAGAAATAAATGAGACAGCCTTGATGAACCCTATCCAGTTGATGCTGGCGACTTTACCCATCCGAGCATTATTGCCTATTTCGACAATGTCGTAGTCGAACTGTTTTTCGCTGTTTTCAATTTCGAACGTCATTACACAAACATCGTGCCCACACGCTTTCACTGAGTCGACTTCTGTTTGGATGAAGGTCTCACTGAGTACAGGATAAGTTGGTGCTATAAATGCTACTTTCTTCATTTTTTGCTCCTTTGACTAATGCTATTAAAGTCAAATAAGCAAAATACGAACCAAGATAAAATCGTAGTTTTGGAGGGCTTTTCGATGGTTTTCCGAAGGTTATCTCCCAAGAAGTGGCTCATTTTCTCAAATTGATAATCAAATTGGAGTTTTGACGCTCATGTCTGATCACCCTGTTCGTCATTTTGAGAGTGTCTGCGTAGGCGACTGATCTAAAAGTGATTTCATAGCAATACACTCTCGGCATAGAACATGCAACGTCAGCCATATAACGTATAAATCTGAGGGCGTCATTATGGCTAAAGTAAGTGTTGTTATTCCTACCTACAATTGTTTGGATTACCTGCCGAAGGCAATTGGCAGCGTACTGAAGCAGACTCATCAAGATGTTGAGCTCATTGTCATTGACGATAACAGCAACGATGGAACGTCGACGTATCTCGCTTCGATAGACGATGAACGCATTATTACCTTATCCACATTGGGTGTCGGGGCGCCTCAAGCGAGAAACCTAGGGATTGAAAAAGCGACCGGAGAATACATCGCTTTTTTAGACGCAGACGACTTCTGGTTTCCTGAAAAACTCGAACGCCAACTCGAATTTCATCAACGATACCCAGATCTCGCGATGAGCTTTACTAACTACGAACACCTTACTGAAGATTACCAAGTGATAGTCGACTGCTTTAGTTACTGGTCGCAGTTTCAAGACCAAGACGAGCTGTTCATCAATATCGAGAACCCGTTGGAGTTCATCATTGAAAACAATGTAATTGGAACATCGACGGTCATGGTAAAAGCGGATGTGTTTTCTCAAACAGACAGTTTCAATGCTGACATCAAGTATGGGGAAGATTGGGAACTGTGGCTTCGAATGAGTGAAAGCCATCAGATTGGTGTGTTGAACTCTGTGCAGGTTGGCTACTTGATGAGAGCCAGCTCTGTTACCCAAACTGAAAGTCTTAAATTGAGAAATTTGCAGTCTATAGAGACTATTCTTCAACATTACCAAAATGACAGTCAACGATGGAATCTACCCACTTCCAGCTTCAAAATCGCAAAGGCGAGAATACTGGAAGGCTACGCTGACTATTATCGAGGCTTACAAAAAAACCGATTGGCTATCTCATACAGTATCCGCTCGTTAGTTTTGGCTCCGCAAAAACGAACGTTACGACATCTACTTGGAGACTGTAAGAGTTTCCTAATGCCTGCATTGTAAGGAATAGGTGTCTGCTATGGGGTCACTAAAACAGTCTGCCTATTACGCCATTGGCATTGTGATGATGAAAGGGATCTCACTCGTGATGATCCCCTATATCACCCATAAGATGACGTTGGTTGAATACGGTTCTTTAGAAGCCATTGTCTTATTGGCTGACATCGGGACGATCCTATTTAGCTTTGGGATTGTTGAGGCAATGTACCGGTATGTGGGCGTCGCTGAGGGTGAAGAAAAGAGAAAGCTTGTCTCGAACTGTTTCACGTTGAGTGTCTTGGTCTGTGTGCTAGGAGGGGCTTTAATTGCTCTTAGTATGCCGTTGTTGTTACTGATGCTTCCCGTCGAGTTCCAACCTTATCAAATCCTACTTTTGCTAATACCGACCATGTTAGATGGTGCGATTTCTATCCCGTTAACATTGATGCGAATGAATGCGATGGCTAAGCGCTTTTGCATGCTCAATGTGTTGAAAGCGAGTGTGCAAGCTGCTATGACGTTTGCATTGCTTGAAGCGGGTTATGGCATTGATGGTGTACTAATATCTGCCGCTGTTTCGAGTGTGTTATTGATGCTGTGTTTACTGCGTTATCAATGGCAGGAGATGGGCTCATTTGGCAGCCTCAAATACTCCGCTAAGATCCTAAAATTTGGATTGCCCACGTTAGTCGGTGGTGCTTCTATTTACATGATTACAGGCCTAGACCGTTGGGTGATGGCAAGCTTTGTTGGTGTTGAAGAACTTGCAATCTATGCGGTCAGCGGCAAGTTTGCATTGCTGCTTGGCTTGCTACTGCAGCCTTATGCTCTGTGGTGGTTTCCAAATCGGGTGGCCATGCTGCAACAACCTGATGGTAAAAAAGAGTGTGCGGACAGAGCGCTGGTCGGCGTTAATCTGGCCATTGTGTTGGGTTGTTTGATGATCCTCACTGTGCCTGGTTTTATTACTTTGATTTTGCCAAGCAGTTATCAATATGCAGGTACGATTGTTGTAGCACTCCTGGCGATTGGTGTGATTAAAAACGCTGGGGATTACCTCAACCTTGGTTGTTTCAGTGGTCACTCAAGCCAATCGCAAATGTGGATACAAGGCGGGTGTGCGATTCTAGCTGCGATTGGTTATGTCACCGTGACGCCCATTTATGGCGTGTGGGGCGTTGTAGTGGTGCTTTGTGGTACTTATGCCGTGAGGCTGTCACTGCTCTATATCGTAAGCCAAAAAATGGAATATTTACCTTATGATCACCGTAAATGGATGACAGCGCTCAGTATTGCGGTAGTTGCGGTCACTTGTGATCGATTGCTCGGGTTGGTGCTCGTTGATGTTCATGACTTTATTTTAGGAAGCTTTGTGGCAGTGATGACGCTTGTGGCCTTTATTAAATACTCGGTCATCATGATCCCTCAGGCGGTGCTTGATAGGTTCACGTCAAACAAACATTCACAGGTAAGTTGATATTACCTCCTACTTCAGAACTCGAATGTTTCTAAGTCAGTGAATCAAAAGTCTTAGAAATTTTAAATAAAACACTGTTCATAATGTTTATGATTAGATAGTATTTATAAGTTTGATGAATATTAACTATGGAAAGAATTATGAATAAGTGGATTGTACTTTCAGCTCTGTTTTCGACCTTCTCTTACGGTGCCTTAGACCTTTCTAACTCTGATTTATCAGCGGGAGACTTTGATGTACCAGAAGCCATCTCGTTGGAACAACAAAACATCGTATGTGAAAGTGTTGTTTGTAATTCTGTCTCTGAACCTAAATCTGTTCCGGTTGTTGGCGACGTACCTGAACGCGAGCCGAATCAAACGTTAGAAACTCTCGCGAGTGCGATTTATATCGTCGGTGAGATTGGCGTCGCGGAAAACCTGTCGACTCCAGAATACGAGCAATTTTTCGAAAACTAATTCAAGGGGTGTGGCAGAGTATTGGCACAGCTTTCAAGTGTTACTATAAAAGATTTCAAATGCTGTTATAAAAGGTAATATTGCGTTAAACGATTCAATAACCTTGGCATATTGTAACTAGGAAGCCCCAATGGAAATATGGAAGTTACTGCTGTTTATACCGGCCTGTTTTGCGCTCAACATGACGCCGGGCCCAAATAATCTATTGTCGTTGAATAACGCTCGTTGTTATGGTTTTCAAGCAGCTTTAGTTGCTGGGTTAGGAAGAATTGCTGCCTTTTCTGGCATGATCGCGTTAGCTGCATCGGGCTTAGCAGTTGTGCTGTATACTTCTGAAACCTTGTTCTTTCTCATCAAGCTGTTTGGCGCCATGTATTTATTGTGGATTGCGTTTAACTTATGGCGCTCACAAGCCAGTCCTATTGTTGGAATTGATCGTAACAAAAATTGGTTCGGCCTAGTCAAACAAGAGTTCACACTCGCAGCTGGCAACCCTAAAGCCATTCTTATCTTCACCGCATTTCTACCTCAATTCGTTGATGTTTCAGCTAACGTTAACACTCAGTTTTTTATCTTGGGAAGCACATTTCTTGTGTTAGAGATACTCGCTATTTCTATCTATGCTGCCTTTGGCTTATATCTACGAAATTGGTTTTCAAAACCTCAAATGGCCAAGCGCTTCAATAAAGCATGTTCTGTGTTTCTTGCTCTATCGGGTGCGAATCTGTTGGTTAGCCGTCAGTAGGGTTCGTTCTGCTGTTTACACGGATAGAAGGAATGCGATGAGTAATCAAGACCTCTCACAAATGGGCGCTGCGCAGGTTTCTTTAAATGAGCGTAATGGCTTTCCTTGTATACATAAACAAGGGGCTGGCGAGGTTGAAGTTGCTTTTTACCAACACGCAGCGCAGCATCTTGATGGAGTGAATACGCCTCAACTTCTTGCGGTCGATGGCTGTGAGCTTTATCTCGAATACATTCCTAATTCGGTTTGTCTTGCCGAGCTACAAATGACAAGTGACGTGTTTCAGCAACTCTCTTGTATTCATCAATCTCAATATGTGCCTAGTTTTAAAGTCAAAGAGCATTGTTGGACAGCGAGTGATACGAGTACTGCTTTAGCATCTCTGAAATTACCTCAAGTAACCCAAGAGAGTTTGCTGTGCATTCAGCAATTGAGTGGCGATCTTTTTGAGCATCAAACTTTGGTTTCTGGTGATGCGAACGAGGGCAATTGGGGGAGAAGAGATAATGGACAGTTGGTCCTATTTGATTGGGAGCGTTTTGGTTTTGGCAGCCCTGCGATAGATTTGGCACCACTCGTTTCGCGAATGGGTTCCTTGTCTGATTATGAGCGCATTGTTGATCGGTACCTTTGCCATAATACCTTGATTCCGCGTGAAGAATTAATAAAGCAATTGATCATGGCTAAAAGCTGGATCGTAGTAGAAGTGACGAATATATTAGTCACGCGTAACAACCCTGAAGCTTCGAAATACATCAATTGGTTTAGAGAGCAATTGCCAACTTGGCTGGCTTCAGTTGAAGGTCAGTTGTAGCTGAAGGGCGGTTGTAGTTAATCTATAAAGGTCTATCTATGAATATTGTCTGTGCGGAAAAACAAGAACTGGCTGATATCTACCAGCTTGAACGTGCTTTGTTTGGCGACCACGCCTATCCGCTATTTTTCTTTCGTCAGGCATTTGATTGCTGGGGGAAGGGCTTGTTGATAGCGAAACAAGAGTCGAAGGTTGCAGGCTATGTGTTGATGACGCCAACGAACAAACCACAAGAATATTGGATTCTGTCACTGGCCGTTGATGGTCAATTTCGAGGTATGGGAGTGGGACGTTCGTTGATGGAACAGGCGTTAGCGACACTGCCTGAAGAATCCAAGGTGTTACTTACCGTTGATCCAAATAATGCGTCGGCTTGTGCGCTTTATGTGTCTATGGGTTTTGTCACGATTAAAGAAGAGTCGAACTATTTTGGCGATGATGAGCCAAGGTTGGTGATGCAGCTCGTCGTCTAGTTTCTCGCTAACGTTGTTTATTGAAAGGCGCACACCTTAATTAAAGGTTCACAGAGCTAGGTCAACATCACGATACCGTGCATCAACACCACGCTAGAGGTCAGTCGGGTTCGCATATCAAAATAGCCATCGGGGCCTTCACTTTGGTTCTCTTCTCTCATTGACCTTTCCGCTCGCCAAACCGCAATATAGCCGATGATAAGAACTAGGGTAGTGATGAACTCTTTTTGTTCCCCAAGTAGCACCGCTACCCACGCGGCTAGCACAACCACGTTGCTTAGAATCAGCGCTTTGTTGCTCGATTGGCTTTCGAAATTTTCGATGCCATTTCCCCACAAAATACCCGACAAAAAACTCAATATGACGACGCTGTAGGTGATGAAGAGTGTTTCGCCGCTCAAGCCTAGGAATTGGCTGTCGGTCAGAGATAGCAGTAGGCCAAATAGAAACGGGATTAGCCCCATGTAACCCAGCTTGGCCATGGTATTGCGGGTTTGAGTTGTCGCCATGTAATCAGATCTCATAATTGCTGCTCGATTGCATTTTTGAGTGTCGCACTTACAGGTGATGTCGAGCTAGGGAAGGTCGCCACCACTTTGCCTTCTTTGCTGATCAAGAATTTGTAGAAGTTCCACTTGGGTGTCACGCCAGCTTGCTGTTGTATCTCTGCAAACACAGGGTTAGCGCTGCTGCCAGACAGCGAAGCTCGCGCCATCATAGGGAAGGTAACACCATAGTCGAGATAACAGACTTTAGCCGATTTCTCTTCGCTTCCTCGGTCTTGGCGGAAATCATTACTTGGGAAGCCGACAACTGTGAAGCCTTGATCTTTATAGGTCTGATGCAGTTGTTCGAGTTGTTCAAATTGTGGTGTGAAGCCACATTGGCTGGCTGTGTTTACAACCAAAAGGGTTTTACCTTGAAACTCTTCACAAAGCTCAATCTCTTCGTTTGAATTTAACAACCTTTGTTTGCCGTTGAGTATCTCAGGGCAGCTAGCTGAAAATGCGAATGAACTTGTTAGGCTCGCGATTAGGGCGGTGGAGCACAGCAGTGAATGTTTCATAGGTTTGGCTCATTTTAGTTGGCGTAACTGTTAGTACTGTTCAACGACTTAAAATGATCACTTTAAAGACCAGAATCGCTTAAGTATCAGCTATCGCTTAAGTGTCAATTGTCGCTTAGCAAATAGGGCACCACCAAGCGCCTGATGTTTACCTTGGCTCCAAGGCGAGATGCCAGTAGGTACATGCCTCCAATCTTTCGGTGGAGGAATAGAGCGTCTGCTGGTGGCGTGTGCCAATACTCTTGTTCCATGCTGAGTATGGTTCCTGCTTCACGAAGCCTTTGTGCTAAACCACTGGCTTTGAAGTCGTAATCTTCATCGACAAGCATGGGTTCACAGGCCATTTTCACTAAGTTGAGAATCGCTTGGCGCTGGTCTGGGAGGATGGTCTCGCTAAAAAATCCAATCTGCTCTAACGCCTTGTTGAGTCCTTGTTCATCGTGAGTAATCACAGAGGTAAAAGCCAAACGATAGCCATCACTGAAGCGGCCGCTGTATTCTCGGGTTGCTCCAAAGTCTAAAAGCCCAATCTGTCGCGTGTTTTCAACGTAAAGATAGTTGGCGAAGTTGGGATCGGTTTGCACCATCTTGAAGTCGAATAACTCTCTGAACAGAAGCTCGAGCAAGCTGTGCATCACAAAGTCACGGGTGCTTTGATCGTAACCTTCTATTTGCTCTATCGAGACGCCTTCAATGAAGTCCATTGCGAGCACTGATTCTGAAGACATTTGAGGGTGAATTTTAGGTACAACGAAGTGAGAGTGTTCTTTTAATACATTGTGATAACGAGTCGCATAGTCAGCCTCGCGAGCATAATCCGCTTCGTCGTGGAGTTGTTTTTTTGCCTCTTCTAATAAGCCTTTGTAATCGACAGACTTGGGAATCAAACCAACGATATTGAGCAATGTACCTACGTTGTCCACATCACTGTCGATGCTTTTTCGAATGCCTGGGTATTGGACTTTGATGGCAAGTTTGTCTCCCCCGTCACTGTAGGCTTGGTGAACCTGACCGATGGAAGCACTGGCGATGGGCTTAAAATTGAAGGAGATAAACTCCGCCTTCCAGTTCATTCCGAGCGAACTTTCTAACACTTGGTTGAGCTGTTTGGCTGGCAGTGGGTCGGCGTCTGAACGCAGGCGAGCGAGAATGTTGGCTAACTCGGGTTCAAGAATATCACCCGCATCCATCGACAACATTTGGCCGAGCTTCATCGCCGCCCCGCGCAAATGCGCCAGTTGATCGGTTAGACGAGCAATGTTTTGTGGCGTTAGCAGTAAGTCTTTTGCTTTGGGCCTGTTGCCTTGTGCGAGTTGCTTGGTACCTTCCGTTATCACATTGCCCGCGACTCTTGTTGCCAGTGAGGCAAACTTGCTGAATCTAGAAATTCGATGGGTAGGTAGATTTCTTTCTTTTGCCGACATAAAGGTTCTCACTTAGTTATCAAGACTCACTACAAAGTTCTATTAATCATTACCCAACCGAATGTTTTGTTGTGCTAACTTGTCTCGCGGAACAGTAAACAAAATTAATAAGGACAAAACATGAAGTTTATTTGGTTAAAAGTCGCGGTTACCGTTTTAGTTTTTGCTGCGCTGTTTGGTGTGGTGTATTACAAAGTCGCAAGTGGTATGTCTTAGCCAAGCACTATTTTGTGCAGCTGTTACCATCGCAGCGCGACTTTCCGGTTAACCAAAACGAGACTTTATATCGGTTCTTAGCAAACCGTAGATAACACCAATCTGCCATTGGCTTGAACATCGCCCAACGCAAAGGTGCGTATAGCCAACCTTTTCCTACTAAGCGCCACGCTTGGTAGGTCACGTCTAAACCTAGCAGCAGTTTTCCATTCTCATCCAGTGCATGCAAAATGGTGTTGGCTGCGTCCGCATCAATCTGAGGGTAGTCTGAAAAGGCTTCACTGTAGATATCGATGGTTTGAATCTTATTTTCGACATCATGCATCGCAAGTGCCGCCATCTCTTTTGCGCACAATGGACATGTCCCATCGTAAAATATCGTAAGTTGTGTCATCGTCTGTTCGCCTATCATTTCACTACCTGAACCTTCAGTTACCCGTTAAGTCGGCACCCGTCAATTCAATCGCTTGTTATTCAATAATCTAGCAATGGCTACGTGATTGTATCTTTTAAAGATCACTCTCCTCGTATCAAAGCTAAAAAAATGTCTGACGTAGACACTTTGTTCATCTTTTCAAGTCCTTGATTGTTTGGTCAAATCTCGGGTTTATGGACAAAGGATAACAAAGCGTCCAATAAAGGTGTGCCTTCAATATATAAACATCAATCAATTCAACAAGTTGAACTTGGCTTGGAATATGCTCTATCGAACCTACGAATTGCTAATGGATTTTCTCCAATTTGGGCATGGCAGAAAACCCTAAAAGCATAAGTATGGATAAATGGAGAGAGAACATGAAGGTTATAAATTATTTACTTAGTGTGCTTTTGTTGTTTAGTAGCCCCCAGTTGGTGTGGGCTACTGTTGATGTGATGGAACTTGATGGTAACGCGACCAGTGATAATAGTGGTATTGATTGGGATGACGTAAATGATCCTAACAGCATGGTTGGGATTGCAGAATTTTTCGAAAAAGACCGTAACGGTATCGACCAAATCTTTTGGAAGGGTGGATCAAAAGATGATTCCGACATTACAGATTGGGCGTTCCGTACCGCGTCACCACAACCAAAAGATGACTTTACCAATGCGTATGCCGCTGCCTTTGAAAGCGAAGGTGACTTGCTTATTTATTTTGGTGCAGACCGATATGCGAACAATGGTGATATGTACATTGGCTTCTGGTTCTTACAAGACCAGGTTGGATTGCCGGATGGAAAAACTAAGGGCGACTTTGTCGGGCAGCATGTCAATGGAGACATCCTTGTGCTGATTTCATTCCCTCAAGCGAGTGGCGGTAACCCATATATTGAAGTGTTGCAGTGGGATTTGAATAATGGTGATGTGACGGACAATATGACGAGGCTCTTCCAAACGGACGGTGATCCTAAATCGAATGATTTCGTGGGAGCAAGATGTGGCAGTGGCGCTATCGGTGTCGATAAGATCTGTGCGATTTCAAATGATGACTCTATTGGAGCAATACCGCTACCGAATGTACAAGGTTGGGACTATCTCGCGAAAACGGGGGAAACAACGTCTATTCCGACAGAGAGCTTTGTAGAAGGACGTCTGAATTTATCTGCGTTGTTGAACGATGAGTTTGGTATCAGCGACATTCCTTGTTTCAGTAGCTTCTTAGTGGAGTCACGAGCTTCTCGTTCGATTGATGCATCTTTGGCTGACTTCGTTGTCGGTTCATTCAGTTTATGTAGCATCAATATAGCGGCGACTTGTAACACAACCAGCTTTACGGTTGATGGCATGTTTAACATCGATTACACCGTGACGGTTACCAATACTGGCCCTGGTTCGTTAGGCACCAATGGTGATTACGAAGTGGCCTTTTTATCTGAGTCACCAATCTTAGGTGCGCTTCCTGTCGTGGGTAACGGCGATGAAGTGTGGAGTGTCGGCGAGTCATTCTCATTCATGGGTAATTACTTGTCGGTAAATAATGGTGCCGTCGGCGTAATAGATGGTGCGGTGGATCTTGATGGGCTTATCGTGAATGCTCAAGCGCCAGTGGCCTACAATTGTCCACCAATAGACTTGAGCCCGATGGTTGAGATTTCTAAGGTGTGTAATAGCTTCTTAGAGGTTGATGGCGGCCAAGTTGTGCTTAAGAAAACCTATGATGTTGAAATATGTAATACCGGTGATATCCCATTGGCCATTGAATCGCTGGTGGATTCTAAGGATGACTCTTTGAGCCGTTCTGATTTACCTACTGAAGTAGTCAACAGCAGTTATTACCTCGACTTTGCTTTACCTTGTGATGATCTTGAGGATGTGACCACATGTGGTGCTGGTAATATGTGTAGTACATTAAGTGCCGACCCTGAGTTGTTTGCTTGTAAAACAGGTGAAGGAGAGTGGATACCGAACTTTGGTGATGCGATTGGTCAAGTGTGTACACAAGTAAGTAAAACTTATGCACCAAATGTGTTACCAACCGGAACTGCAGGGATGCTATCTAATCAAGTAACAGCAACGTTTGACTCGCTGTTCTTGCAAGAAGCATTTATGGAAACATCGAACATTGCAACCTGTGATGTTTGTCCGTTTACTGTTCCTGAGCCATAAGCACTTTCATTAATTGAGTTCAACTAAACTCCAAAGCAGCCTAGTTCGTTAGGCTGCTTTATTAGTTACTTAGTTACTTACTTAGTTATTTAGTTAGCTAGGCGACTTAAATTACTATCTGATGTTTTTTAATCAGCTTGTATAAGGTTGTTCGGGAAATAGACAATGCTTTAGCGGATTGGGAAATATTGTAGTGGTGTTGCTGAATCACTCGACGAACATTTTTTGAAGAAAGTCGAGTATCATTTTCTGCGTCGGGCGACGCGTCTTTTAATTGAATCCCCATATGACGAGTAGAGAGGGCGCTTGAGTTAGAAAGAACAATCGCTCTTTTTATGCAGTTGAATAATTCTCTGACATTGCCTGGCCAATGGTACTGTTTCATTTGCTCAAGGGTGTCACTAGGCAGTTTGGTTTTGGATGCGTAATTGTGCTTCAGTTCAAATCGAACCAAATCTTCAATGTCTTCTTTGTGATCATTGAGTGGTACTAGGTCTAATGGAAGTACATTGATGCGATGAAAGAGATCCTTTCGAAATTTACCCGCAGCTACGGCTTGTTCGATATTGACGTTGGTGGCGAAAATTACACGGCAATCTACGGGCAATTGGTTATTACTGCCTAATCGCTCTATCAAGTTATTTTCTAGAAAGTGGAGCAAATAGGTTTGCAGCGACAGCTCAAGGTCGCCGATCTCATCCAAAAATAGCGTGCCACCGTTCGCTCTTTCCACATGTCCGACGTAGCGTTTATTAGCTCCCGTGAACGAGCCTTTTTCAAAGCCAAATAACTCTGAGTGAATCAGGGATTGTGGAATTGCGCCACAATTTACAGCGATGAAAGGTTTCTGCCTGCGGGCTGAAGCTTCATGTATTAAGCGCGCGCACAAGCTTTTGCCTGTGCCAGTTTCCCCTTGAATCAGCACTGGGAAATCGTTGTTAGCGATTTTAGCTATCTTCTTTTTAAGTTGCTGGATGGTGCTGGATTGCCCCACCAATTGATATTCATCGATCGAGATTGGCTTTGCCTTGTTTTGTTCGGAATCTACCATGCCGTACGCGTGCCCTAGATTTCGACAAAGCCATTCGGTATCAATAGGCAGATGGTAATAATCCCAGAAGGTTTGCTTAATAAGTGACAAGTCTTGGCTTGGTGGATGGTTACAGATAGCGATTGCTTTCAAACTCGGCGAATGAGCCTTCAGCGCTGCTATTTGCTCACATTGTTTGTCGATTGAAGATGATGTCAGACAGGAAACGACAATTGGTGCGTAGCTTTCGCTGCGTGTATCGAGTAAGTGAATGGCCTGTTCGGTTGTTTCTGCAACTTGAGCTTCCCAGTTATGGAGACGCAGTTCTCCCACCCACTGACTATGGTGCAGGCATGCGGTGTTGCATAACAAAATCACGGGACGAGTTGTTGGCTCAGGTGATACTCTTTTTGATGGCATTGTGCTCACTCTTCATGTTTCGATATCCATGATGAAACCTTCAGTAAGCCCCCTAAATATCCCATAAGCTTAGAAGCAAAATTCAATTAATTCGAGTACACAAATCTGATGGCGTTTGGCTGATAAGTGTCATTCTCTCAAGCGGGAAAGCCAATCTGGTGCTTTACTTACTGATATTTATGCTTATTAATAAAGGTATTCACGAATATCGTGTTTTTACTGTTTTGTTTATTGATGATCACACAGTAAACTCCGCGCTAGTCACTAACGATAAAGAGCTGATATTGATGATAATTAACGTAGCAAAAAAGTTCATTTTGGCAGCGTCTGCCCTGATGCTAAGTGGTTGTGTTAGCTACAGCGTGACTGAGCAAGAAATGACGAACTACCTTCAAGATTCGGTGATGTTAGAGCAAGAAGTGGGTGTACAAAACGTTATGTATGCGCAAGTCGCTGTTGATGACTTAGCGGTGCAGATTGGTCGAGCTGATGCCGAACGTGTGTCTGTTCTGGCGAACACCAATGCACAAGTTCAGGTGTTTAACGTGCCGAACATGAGGTTGGATCTTGATATCGAGTTCAGTGCGATTCCTGAATACGACAAAGAGAGTGGCGAGATTTATTTGAAATCACTGCGTTTAGAGCGCTTTGAAGAAAAAGATAAACAGCTTTCGCCTGAGGTCGCCAAACTACTTAAGCCTGCCGTTTCTATGATTGGTTTTGCGTTGTCTCAGTCGCCAGTTTACAAATTGGACAGCAATAAGGTTCAAGAGTCATTGATTAAGTCATCGGAACCGAATCTGGTGATTAAAGACAACAAGCTGGTTATCGAGTTATTCGATTAACCTTTTTCGTTTTAGCTTGGACTAAGAATTGAACATAGTGGCTGCCGATTAGGTGGCCATTTTTGTATGTTTTTAGTCGGTTCACTAATCTTATCGATCTATCTCATTTATTGAATTCGTCACGTATCTCACCTTTACTTTACTCTTGTGAGCAAGTCATCGCTTCAGTCATCAAATCATAAGAAAGAAAAGGTGAGCGAACTATGAAGAATCCAGTGATAGCGGATACCAAGCCAGTCAAAGTGGAGCTAATAGAAGGGGAGGAGTATTACTTCTGTACCTGTGGTAAATCGAAAAACCAACCTTACTGCGACGGCTCTCATGCAGGAACCGGCTTCAAACCGAAGAGTTTCGTGGCCGAGGAAAACGGCGACGCTTACCTTTGCCGCTGTAAATATTCGAACAACCTCCCTTTTTGTGATGGTACCCATAAACAGTTTACGGCTGATCAAGTGGGGCAAGAAGGCCCTGATGTTCATATCCAAGCGGCAACGCCAGACTTGTCTCCCGCAGCGAGCGCAACCAAAGAAGAGCCCACGGTCGAGTTCATCCATCAACTGGCGCGCGATGGTTTATCTAAGGTCGGGCATCATGGGCCCATGACCTCAATGGGTGTGCCAAGATATCTATTGCCGCATTGGGATGATATTCAGGTAATGGTTGCGCAAATGGCGACCAAACCTCTGCTTGAAAATGTGCCTGTGGGTACTGAGCTTATTATTGGGCCCAAAGCGAAAAAGCCGCTCAAGTTGAATATCTCCTTGTTTGTATCTGACATGAGTTTTGGCTCTTTGTCTGAAGAAGCGAAAGTCTCGTTGGCGACAGGTGCAGAACTCGCAGGGACGGGTATTTGTTCAGGAGAGGGCGGCATGTTACCCGAAGAGCAGGCGGCGAACTCTCGCTATTTTTACGAATTAGCCAGTGCTCAGTTTGGTTACGATGAATCTAAGCTAAAAAATGTCCAAGCCTTCCACTTTAAAGGCGGACAGGGTGCCAAAACCGGAACTGGCGGTCACCTACCGGGGGCGAAAAACATTGGCAAGATAGCAGAGGTGCGCGGCATTGAAGCGGGTACAGCGGCGATTTCGCCACCCACCTTTGTGGATCTAAAAACCGTCGAGGATTTCAAAAAGTTCGCCGACCGGGTTCGAGAAGTAACGGGCGGGATCCCAATTGGCTTCAAGTTGAGTGCCAATCATATTGAAGAGGATATTCAGTTCGCACTTGATGCCAGTGCTGATTACATCATTTTAGACGGTCGAGGCGGCGGTACAGGCGCGGCGCCAGAAATGTTCCGTGATCATATTAGTGTTCCTACTATTCCTGCATTAGCTCGTGCCAGAGCCTATCTAGACAAGCAAGGTGTCAGTGACAGAGTCACATTGATCATCACGGGCGGTTTGCGCGTGCCGATGGACTTTGTGAAAGCACTGGCGCTTGGCGCTGATGGTGTCGCTATTTCAAACAGTGCCATGCAGTCGATTGGGTGTGTGGCGGCCAGAATGTGTAACACCAATAATTGCCCGGCTGGCATCGCGACTCAAAAAGCCGATTTACGACAACGCTTAAATGTGGAAAAAGCATCGAACCAACTAAAGAACTTCTTCGAAGCCTCGACGGAGTTAATGCAAGTGATGGCGAGAGCGTGCGGCCATGATCATTTGAATCAGTTTAACCCTCATGACTTAGCAACGTGGAACCGTGAAATGGCAGAGCTATCCGGAGTCGTTTACTCTGGGGTCAGTCCATTAAACCAACTTAAGTAAATAATGTTTCGATAAAGCACACTCACTGTATTTTGGGTGTGCTTATTTTTGCCTGTGCAATACAAATTCATATTTTCCCTGCTGTAATTCACTGCTTTATCTTCGTTTTTAAATTATGTCCTATTCTCTTAAAATATCGCTTTACCTCAAGTTAACTTGAGGTTTTATCGTGATCCCCAATCTATCACCTTGTCGCCTAGTGCGGTTTTGATGTTATCAAACAGACGTTACGAATCTTCAGTTATGAACTTTGAGCTCCGTAATTGAAGTCATGAGTGCAAAAAGGTGAGAAAAATGAACAAGGATCAACAATGAAAGTATTAGCGATTGGCGCGACCAACAGTAAAGCATCGATTAACCAACAATTGGCAGCGTACACCGCAAGCTTAATTGAGGGCGCGCTAGTAGAGGTGCTCGATCTCAATGATTTCGAGATGCCCATTTACAGTGAAGACAGAGAAAAAGAGTCTGGCGTTCATCACCACGCGCAGCGCTTTTTTAGCAAGATTGGCGAAGCCGACGCTGTGGTCATCTCTTTTGCAGAGTACAACGGTTCATACACCGCAGCCTTTAAGAATGTGTTTGACTGGACATCACGAATCGACATGAAAGTGTATCAAGGTAAACCTGTGGTCATGCTTGCTACATCTCCGGGGCCTGGGGGCGCGACCTCCGTGTTGTCTTCAGCGGTTAATTCAGCGCCTAACTTTGATGCTGATGTGAAAGGCTCTATGTCAGTACCAAGCTTCTACGATAATTTCGATATGGAAACGGGAGAGATGATCAACCCAGAAATGATTGAACATCTTAAACTGATCATGAACAAAGTCGTTCGATAGACTTCTACTCAGTGAAGCAGTTAAAGGTGAGTAGATAGAACGCAAAGCGAAAAGACAGCCACCATTCAATGGCTGTCTTTATATCGGCGCTAGTTTGATAACTCAGCAGCGGTATCGGCGAAGATACCTGGCATATCTTTAGCTTCACGCTCAGTTTGGCCGCCATGTTTTAGAAATGCACCGATGATTGCCGCAGTTTTTTGCTCTTTTGCACGCTCTAAGAAGTATCTCAGTTCTAGTTCAGCGCCCGCTTGCTCATCTTTGATTGAGGTTGCGATGATCTCTTTGTACATCACGATGTCACGTATTTCTAATTGGCTGATCACGCCTAATGTTGCCGCTAAGAAATCTTCTAGTTCCGCTTTTGGTACAAACTGCGTAATGATGTTACGGCTCTCTGCTTGTTGAGCTGTAAAATCGTTGCCTAGTAGCAATGCTTGTAGCGCTTTATTTTTGCCCATGCGTCTTGCAAATTGCACTGCGCCTTGGCCACCGGTTGGGATGTTTACATGAATTTCTGGTTGTGCGAACGCTGAGTTTTCAGTGCCGTAAGCAAGGTCACACGCCATCACAAATTCATTACCGCCCCCACGAGCGACACCATCAACTGCTGCAACAGACACTTGTTTCATCGCTTTAATGTTCTCAATCATGTGGTTGAATTCAATCGAACCTGCTTGTCCACCTTGAGTCCCGTTTATCACATTGAGATCTAAGTGAGCCAAGAAGAAGCTCTCGTTCAATGATTTAAATACAACAACCTTGGTATCACGATCATCTTTTAATGAAAGAACAAATGCGTTGATCTCATTGATCAAGTCGAAAGTCAGCACGTTCACTGGTGGGTTGTTGATTGATACCGTTGCAATGCCATTTGAGTTAGTCACAGATAGTAATGTCATGGGGTTTTCCTCTAATAATTTGGGACTGAATGTTGTCTCCGTTATGTGCAGCTACTATAAATCTGTAATAAGATGAGAAAAATAGTCATATTAGCACTTAATTGGTGCTCTAAATGCAACAAAGGTCGTTATGGATATCTCGAGTCGTTTATTATTGTTACTTGAAGTGGTTGAGCTGGGGTCGTTTGTCAAAGTCGCTGAGCAAAGAAATGTCGACCGCTCTGTTATCTCAAAGCAGATCAGTCGTCTTGAAGAAGAGCTTGATGTTCGGTTATTGAATCGCACCACTCGTTCATTATCTCTGACAGCAGCAGGCAATGAGATGATCAATCAAGCGCATCAGCTTCGTGCACTGTTGAACGATACTCGACGCTTGGCGCAAAACTATCATGCAGAGCCTCGAGGGTTATTAAGAATCACCAGCTCTACTATGTTCGGTCGGCAATATGTTCAGCAGGCGATTGCGGTTTTTCAGAAGCAGTATCCAGATGTTGATTTTGAATTGAGACTCGAAGATCGAATCGTCGATATGGTTAAAGAAGGGTTTGATATTGGTTTCCGTATAGGTAAGCCCAAAAACTCTAGCCTGATCAGCCGCAAGATAGCCAGAAGTCGATTGTTGATTGTCGCTTCACCTGAGTTCATTGCTCTGCATGGCGAGATCAACACTATCGAAAAGCTGGAGTCATTACCTGCGACTATTTACGCTGCTCCGGGTTTGTTGATCGATAAGTTTTCTTATGTCGATCAAGAGGGGCAAGCACAGCATTTTCAGCTTAATGCCGCTTATAAAGTGAATGACGTTGAGATGATTTCCAAGAGCGCTTTAACCGGCAGTACTCTCGCCGTCGTCACGGCGCAGATGATTGAAGATGAAGTGCTCAGTGGAGAGTTGGTGCCTATTATGACCCACTTAAACTTGGATGACTTTGGCACTTTCTATGCGGTGTACCCACATCGAGATGCACCCATAAAAACCAAGCTCTTCATTGATACATTGAAAACCATTGTCGGTGAAGATAAACCTGTGTGGGAGCAAGGCATTCCCGGGTTTGACGACATGTATGGTAATCATCGAACAAAATCATAGCTCAAAAAATCAATACGTTAGGTTGCTTTGTTGCGCGTATTTTGTAATCTAGCCCAAACCTAAGTTTGAACCCAAACTTCAAGTTAAAGTGAACTCTATTATACTGGTTATTATCAGGAAGAAACGGCTATTCAAACAGGAAGTGAAAGATCATGAGAAACATCGTATACCTCACCATTGGCCAGTTGGCAGAGCGCAGTGGCGTGGCTCCTTCTGCGTTACGTTTTTACGAAACCAAGGGGTTGATTGCTTCGATTCGTACTAACGGAAATCAGCGTCGATATCAGTCGGCGATGTTGAGACGAATTGCTTTGATACAAGTCGCGCAGTCGATAGGCTTCACGCTGGAAGAGATAACCGAAGAGTTATCGACACTGCCGATGAACCATACCGCGACTAAGCGAGATTGGGAGCGCGTTGCTAAGAAGTGGCAGGGGCAACTCGACAGTAAAATGGCGCAGATTAAATCGCTACAAGAGAACTTAACCGGCTGTATCGGTTGCGGGTGTTTGAGTATGCAGAAATGCCACTTGTTGAACCCTGAAGATATTTTGCATGATCAAGGGCAGGGCGCACAACGGATCGTTGAGTAGCCCTGACTTAAGGTTCCCTATTTGAGATCTTCGAATCCAATGCACTCAATCTGATGCTCAGCCAACCACTGTTTTAGCTCTGGGCTAGTGAGAAGTTGATGCTCTTCGACGCGTTTATCACTATAGCTTGATAGGGACTTAAGCTGTTCACTTGCCACTGATGAAGGGTGGCACATTAACTCAAGCACACCGTCAGGCATCATAGCTTGGTAGCTCAGTAATAAATCTTGCAGGCCATTAAGCGATACGCCTTCGTCAAAGAAACGCATATCAAAAGCGTCCGGTGTAGGCACCAACAGTGAACCTTGCCCACTCACAATGTTGTCGATGCGTCTTACTGGCAAGCCAATAGTATTTGCTGTTTTAGTAAACGCCGTTTTGAGAGGTTTGAATACGCCACCAAAATGATGGCTGTCGATATGATTGATCTTTAAACCGGCATTGATGGCAGCTTGATACTGCGCGTTAAGCTCCAGCACAACCTCATCTTCGACTACACCAGCTTTGTTAAATAAAACCGCTTTATCTAAGAAGTTACCTTGGTCATCGACCAAACTTGGTACTAACTCTGGTGCACTAAGAGGTTTCCCTGAAGTAACCGTAAAGTGCAAGCCAACTTCTGGAACCAAACCTTGATGGTAAAGATCGATGGCGTGTTGTGTGCCCGGTTGGTTCATCATGATGGTGGTCGACTTCACCACGCCTGCTTTGAAGCACTCAACAATGCCATGGTTTACCGTTTCAGTGAGACCGAAATCGTCGGCGTTTAGTATTAGTTTCATCGTGACCTCTGGTGACTAAAATGGAATGTGAACGACTTGGATTAACCTAATTTCGATTGGGCTAATGTACATAAAGTTACTGTTCATTTTGTGCCAATCGATGAGCAAACGCAGGCATGAAGTCTAGGTTCTCTCGAATCGTTTCTTGTAATGCTTCATCGATATGAGAACCACTATCGACTATAGGGTTCAGAATCAAAGCACGCTTTGCTAACACAATATCGCCGGTCATGGCCGCTTTAACGGTTAAGGTTTCAAACTCTTTCATTTGTTGTATGAGACGAAGTGTATCGCTATCAAAGGGTTCGACGTTCAGTGGCAGGATTGCACTACTGGTGATAACAGAGCTTACTTCTACCGCACAGTCATCGGGTAATCCTTGAATCGCACCATTGTTGCGGGTATTGACATGCATGATAGAACGCTTGTTGTTGTGAATACTGCTCATCAGTTCACAAGCTGCTTCAGAATAATGGGCACCACCTCGTTCTTCTAATAATTTCGGTTTGGTATCCAGCATCGGATCTCTGTAGATTTCGAGCAATTGTTGTTCAACTTTTGCAACCAAGTCAGCACGATTTTCGCTCTTTTCAGACGCCGAAAACTCTTTGTCTAGAATATCTCGTGACTGATAGTAGTAACGTAGGTAAGCACACGGCACCAGATTCAATGATCGAATTAACTCGGAATCCCATTCAAATAGTGGGATGTTCTTGGGCATCATTTGATCATTGCCTCCGAGGAGTTGCTCAATCACTTCTTGAAGTTTGTCTTCGCCGTTATGAAGCACTTTTCGAGCCCACACTAGGTGATTTAATCCGGCAATTTGCATCGTGATATCTTTACGTTCTGCGTCGAGCATTTTCGCCGCGCCTAGCTCCATGTTGACGGGAACGTTACATAGACCAACGGTTTTAATGGTTGAGTGCTTAATCAGTGCTTCCGTTACCATGCCTGATGGGTTGGTGAAGTTGAGTAACCACGCATTCGGACACAGTTGTTCCATCTCTTTCGCTATATCGAGTGCAATCGGAATGGTTCGGCACGCATTAGAGAAGCCACCCAAGCCATTGGTCTCTTGGCCGATCATGCGATACTTCAGAGCAATCCTTTCGTCACGTAATCTGGCTTCCATTCTTCCGGCGCGAAATTGTGAGCAGACAAAATTAGCGTCTTTCAGGGCTGATTTTCGATCTGTGGTGAGGTGAACATTAATCTCACAGCCTGCTTTGTTTATCATTCGCTTGGTGAGCGCCGCGATTATCTCTGCTTTTTCCATGCCTTGTTCGATATCGACCAACCACAGATCAGAGATAGGTAATTCGTGATGGCGCTTGAGCAGTCCTTCAATGAGCTCTGGGGTGTAGCTTGAGCCACCACCAATCACGGTTACTTTGATTTTTTGTTTCTGTTGCATGCTGTTCACCATTTTATGTTGTAGATTACTTGGTTTAATTTATATGATGGTTACATACACCGACAAACCAGTTATGACGACTTATGAATTAGTGGGGTTAATGCATGGGGCTATTCGAAAATCGCCAACAAACATTGTCACTGCTGCACACCTTTAGTGTTGCGGCTAAACATTTAAGTTTTACATTTGCCGCCGATGAGCTCTTCTTAACTCAGGGAGGGGTCAGCCATCGGATCAAAAAACTCGAACAACAATTGAAGTTCAACCTGTTTGTGCGCAAGACAAGAAAGCTCGAACTGACGCCAGAAGGTCAGCGTGTATTATCCATGTTGAACGTCTCGTTTGAGTCTATCTTTTCCGAACTCATGGATATTCAAACGGGTGAGCTAAGCGGGGAGTTATATATCGCGACATCGCCTTATTTCGCTTCCTCGTGGTTAATGCCGCGTTTGCCAGAATTCAGACGCTTGTATCCGAATCTAAGCATCAAACTGCAAACCAAACAGAGCCAGGCAGACTTCCAGTTTGAACCTTATGACGTGGCAATTTTCTATAGCGAAGGTTACTATCCGAATCATTACAGTGAGCGGCTATTTACAGGCGCGAGAACGCCGGTTTGTAGCCCTGAATATGCTGAAAAATTCAATCTAGAAAAGGGAATGCAGCATTTAGAGTGCATTCAATTCATCCACAGTGGGGATGTTACGGCATGGCAACGTTGGTTACATGACGCCCAAAGTGATGTGGATTGTACTTTGCAATGTGATTATTACAGCGATAACCGCTTGGCGATGGATGCTGCAATACTATCAATGGGAGTGGCACTAGGGCGTCTAGAATTTATGAAGCCGCAGATTGACCAAGGTTTGTTAATTACCCCATTTATGAGTATGGAATCTGGCAAAGGGTATGACCTAGTGTGTCCTAAAGGAATGGATCAACGTACTAAGTTTCAAGTGTTTGCTCAATGGGTTAAGCAACAGTTGTGACCGAATAGCATGCCTAGACAAACGCGACTTATAAGTCTAGTTTAAATGGTTCTTTCAATAGCAGAAGAGGTTAGTTATGTTCAGCCATGTTTTTCTCGGTACTGAAAATATTGAACGCGCAAAGTCTTTCTATGATTCGATTATGACGGTACTGGGCTACGGTGAAGGTTCTGTGGATCCTAAAGGACGTTGTATCTATGTGAGTAAAACGGGTGTTTTGGGTTTGACCAAGCCAATTGATGGTCAGCCAGCAACACACGGTAATGGAATGACGGTGGGTTTTCTCGCGTCTTCACCTGAAGCCGTCGATGAATGGCATCGCATCGGTGTTGAGAACGGTGGTACTAGCATTGAAGGTGGGCCGGGTATGAGAGGGACAGACGAACGTCGACTCTACATGGCTTATTTACGAGACCCTGATGGAAACAAGATCTGCGCCACTCACTTTATGCAATAGTTTACGTTATGCCACCGTTCATCTTATGCCATGGTGGCGTATAATTAAGTCATATTGATAGTTCAGGGTTAGTTTATAGCTACTCTGAACTAACCTGTTATTTAAAGGCTGACTATTGCAAAGGACTTGCTAGATGAAACCGAATGAACTGTTTTATGAAAGCTTTGAGCGTTGCAGGATTGACCAAGAGTTCTTGGAGACTTTTCTGGCGGATTTTTGTGAGCACAATCCAAGGTTTTCAGAACGTTTTGAAAACATAGGGTTAGAGCAACAAACGAAAATGCTTAAAGCCTCAATCATCCTGATTTATAACTCTTCTGGCCTGCCAAGTGTGCGAAACTCGGTGAAAAGGCTGGGTAAGCAACACAAAGACTTAGGGATGGATATCTCTGAACAAGAGCTCAATGAGTGGTTCAATTCATTGCTTAATACAGTTAAAAAGTACGACCCGCATTATAACGAGCAAGTTGAGCAAGCGTGGACAGAAACGCTTGATACTGGCCTTAAGATCATGAAGCAAGAGTGTGTTGTACCACATCCTGTGAATCAATAGGTAGGTCATCAACCGCTCTTTAGAAAGTGGACTTCGTAAAAAGGTAAGCCATGAACCAGGCTTACCTCAATTTTAAATCTATTGATTCCTAATCAAAAGTGAGCCGCCCAACCGATCAGTAAACCTTGTGAGGCTGTATCGTATTCGAAAGTACCTTTGTTTTCGTAATCAACCCAAGTGGATTTGTACGCGAGGTTCAGATCTGACCAACTGTTTATTTGATAACGTGCCCCAGTTAACAAGGACGAAGTAAAGTCAGTGTCGCTACCCATCCCTATGTCGATACTCGTATGCACTGTCCAATCTTTGTTAAGTTTTTTTGTCCAACGAACACCGATAAGGTAATCAATCCAGTCTTCCTCTAAAGATCTAGAACTCAGGGGTGTCCCATTGCTTGTATAGAGTTTTGAATCAATGTCGTTATCCCACCAACGTATCCCAACCATGTAGTCAATATTACCAATATCGTATTGATAGCGCTTGAACCCTTTAGCCTCCAGAACGCCTTGTCTGATCTCTAATTTGCCATTAAGAATTCCGGCATTGCCGATGACCGAATCGGACTTACCACTAAGCTTCATGTAGCTGTAATCGATGTAGTAACCCCATTGATTGTCATAAATCCCTTCTAAACGAACCATCGCCGTCATATCGATATGATCCATGATGAACGAGGGATCGATATCAACGTCTGTAGAAAGGTTACCTATGGTGCTGTCACCGCGGATGTTGAGCGCGAGAGCGTAAATTTCAAAGCTGTGTTGCCACTGCTCCGTGCTTGCTGGTTGAGTTGCTTGTTGAGCATTTACTGTCGAGCTAACCACCAACGCTGATGCAATTAGGTAATGCCATTTAGCCATATTGATATCCCTATCCCAAGTTTGTAAAACACACCATAAATGTATGTATTAATTATCCATTTTCTTTATATGCAACTTGTACATTTTTGATTGTAGACTATGTTTTTTATTAAAGAGGCAAATTTAAAGAGTGAGGGCATGAAACAACAGAGTGCTTTCTTATTAGTCGCCGTTTTGGGCTTAACGCCGATTGCTTTGTCTTATGGTTATGCTCCGGTTATTTCACTGGATTACCTATTTGGTATCGATGCTAGTCCTATCAACGTGACTCATATATTTCGTGCAGTAATGGGGCTGTACTTGGCACTGGCTTTATTTTGGATTAGTGGTGCATTGATCAAGAAATATCGGCTGCCAGCGCTTTATAGCTTGGTGGTTTTTATGTTGGGTTTAGCTGCAGGTCGAGTCACCAGTTTAGTGTTGGATGGTATGCCTCACTGGTTACTTTTCGTCTATTTACTATTGGAGCTTGGCTTTGGCTTGGTAGGAATAAAAATGATTCACAATGAACAATCTGAAACAGTATAAGGACATTATATGAAAAGGATTTCCCATCTTCTTACTCTGAGTTTGTTGAGTGGCTTTTCACTATCAGCATGGTCAGCCCAAGAGCAACCCAATATTTTTGTTATCTTTACCGATGATATTGGTATCTCAAATCTGAGCGCTTATCACAATGGTGTGATGAGCAGTGAAACACCAAACATTGACAGTATTGCTGAGAAGGGAATGCTACTCACTGATTACTATGCTCAACCATCTTGTACGGCGGGTCGCTCCGCATTCCTAACTGGTCAGCTTCCTGTTCGAACCGGAATGCACTCGGTTGGTTTACCTGGTGGTCCAGTTGGTTTAAGTGCGGATACGCCAACACTTCCTGAAATGCTTAAAACGATGGGTTACATGACTGGGCAGTTTGGTAAGAACCACCTCGGTGATAGAGATGAATTTCTTCCAACAATGCACGGTTTTGATGAATACTGGGGTTGGTTGTATCACTTGAATGCGATGGAATACACCGAAGATCCAGATTGGCCAAAAGATGGATCTTTGGATGCCTTTGCACCTCGTAATGTCATATACGCAAGATCAGATGGCAAAGGCGGTCAAACGATCGAAGATGATGGTGCATTGTCGATTGAGCGTATGCGTACACTGGACGACGAAGTTAATAAACACGCGATCAACTTCATCGAAAGGGCGGTTGAAGCGGATAAGCCATTCTTTACTTGGTACTGTCCATCACGTGGTCACGTTTGGACGCACCTGTCACCTGAATACGAAGCCATGCTTGGCCAAAACGGTTGGGGACTTCAAGAAGTTGTCATGAAAGATCTTGATGACCATGTTGGTGAAATGATGGCCAAAATGGAAGAACTCGGTATTGCCGATAACACCATCATCATTTTCACTGCCGATAACGGCCCTGAGATCATGACGTGGCCAGATGGTGGTATGACACCATTTCGCGGTGAGAAGGGTACAACTTGGGAAGGCGGTGTAAGAGCGCCTGCGTTGGTAAGTTGGCCGGGTAAAATTCCTGCGGGTAGTGTAGGAAATGGTACCTTTGATGGTATGGATTGGCTACCAACCTTGATTGCAGCTGCAGGTGGGCCTACAGATCTAAAAGAGAAAATGCTGAAAGGTCATGATGGCTTTAAAGCGCACCTTGATGGTTACAACCAAGTCGATATGCTGACCGAAAAAGGTGAGTCGAATCGTAAAGAGATTTACTACTACGAACGAGACAAGCTACAAGCAGTCCGAGTAGGTGATTGGAAAGCACACTTCGTGGTTCAGAATCATGGTTGGAGTGGTCCGAAAGAAGAACTTAATGCACCGTTACTGTTCAATTTACGTCGTGACCCATACGAGCGAGCAGCTGAAGAGTCAGGTATGTACTTGAAGTGGATGGGACAGAAAATGTGGGCGTTTGGTCCTGCTCAAGCAGCGATTCAACAACATTTAGCCACATTTAAAGAGTGGCCTCCTGTTACGCCTGAGAGCTCCGCTCAAAACAGTGGTGGTGTCGGAAACTAAGTAGCTTTTGATTTAAAGTAATATAGGAAATACAGCCTCTTATAAAAACAAGTTGCTTAGAAAATAAAAAATCCCGTTACGCTGTCGCTAGAGTAACGGGATTTTTATATCTGGTTGTTTGCTAGTTAACTTTCAGCGTGGTGTTGCGCTCTACAAATTGAACAGGAACCATTAGCTTTACTAAGCTAGTGTCTTGCTCTTGAATTTGGCTAACCACAATTTTTACTGATTCGCGAGCTAGGCGACGGAAATCCTGCTTAAACGTCGTCAGTTGGTAGTTGAGCCATTGAGTTTGTGGAATGTCATCAAACCCAATCACTTGTAGATCTTCTGGGATACGGAGCCCGAACTCTAAACGAGCCACGTCCATCACTGCCATAGCGAGATTGTCCGTCGCACAAAATATGGCTTCAGGATGAGAAGCTTCTTTGAACATGGCTCTGATGATCTCGAGTGAATCAAGGTAATCGTAGTCAGCTTCAATCACGCGAGCTTGTTTGCCCGTTAGGTCTTCAAATTCTGTGCAGAAACCCACTTGGCGCTCGCCATTGGTAAATGTCGGGACGTTACCTGTGAGGTAAGTGGCTGACTTGATAGCAAGTTTATGAAAGTGTTGAGCAGCAAATTGACCTGCAGCGTAGTTGTCGCTTACCACATGGCTACTCTTAGTCCCCTCAACAACCCGCGCAAACTGAACGATAGGGATGTCGAACTCTTCACACTCTTCATAAAGCGACTTATTAAAGGTCGCAGAAGCGGCAATCACGCCATCAACACGGTATTGGAAGATATTAGGGATAGAGTGGTTATCGTTTCCATCAACTTGCCAAGGAATCAATACCGCAGAGTACCCCTGTTTTTGTAGCTCAGTAGAGATAAGCTGCAGTGTTTTCATGTGAATAGGGTAGTCGGCATCTGGGAAAACTAAGCCAATCAATTTGGATTCATTTGTCGTTAGACTGCGGGCAAAGGCATTGGGACGATAATTCAACGATTTTGCTGCATCGAACACTTTTTGTTTAGTCTTTTCAGACACCGAACTGCCCGGCACAAATACGCGAGATACAGTTGATTGAGAAACGCCAGCAAGCTTAGCGACATCTTTTGAAGTGATGGTTTGTTTTGATGAAGTGGAGTGTTTTGGAGAGTTCATAGACCATACTTTGGAACCAAATTGACTGCGCACAGAATACCATAATTAGGTACGTATTCATAAAGCCTTAGTAAGGAATGATATGAAAAATAAGGAATATTGATTATTCTTAATCAAGCATTGGGTATAACCCATTACCTGTGTTGGCTAAAAAGTATAGTTATAGAAAATGATTATTAAAAAGCTCTGCACAAGAGCAGAGCTTTAGATTACGAATTTACTTATAAAATGAGTGACATACCGCTAAGTCATTAGACTGTTAAGCCAAAAGCCAAAAGCCAAAAGCCAAAAGCTATTAACTATTAGAAGTAGTAACGGATGCCCGCAGCGAATTGGTCGTCACTGTTTTCGTAATGGTTACCGACTGACTTGTCGTTACCGTTATCGAATTGGTATTCCGTCCACACTAAGAATTTGTTTTTCTTAAAGTGGTACTCAAGGCCAGGGATAATAAGCTGACGATCGTAACCGTTAGCGTTGTCGTCTGTGTCTGTTAAGTAGTTAACGTTAAAGGTTGGACGCAGACCGTTTTCAAAGTGGTAGTAAGTGAAGAATTCAGCACCACGGTGGTCGTAGAATTCTGCTTTGCTGGTGGTTTCCCAGTTTGAACCTTGGCTATAGGTGAAGCCAACAAATAGACCGTTGTTGGTGTAGTTCACACCTAACAAACCGATGCGCTGCGTATCACCATCTTTGATGTTTTTAACGCCAGCATCAACATCATCGAATTCATTCTGATGGTAAGCCAAACCAATTGTTAGGCCATCCATGACAGTGTAAAGCGTTGATGCACCCATACCGTTTTTCAGGGTTGCTGTTAAACCATCCGCAAGGCCAACATCTTCACGAGTTGTCTGATAAGTGAAGCCGTATTTCCAGTTATCGCTAATGTTGTTACGGTAAGTGATTGAGTTTTCTGCACGACCTGTACCTGAAGCAATACCCCAGTCAGACAGGTTGTAGTAGCCTGAGCCACGTGAACCAAATACACGGCCCATATCGGTAAACCAAGCTACGTCGTAGAAGGTTGACCATTGCTTAGTACCCGCCGCAATCTTGCCGTATTTCTCGTGCTCTACACCAGCGTATAGAAGTCGGTCGTAAATATTGTCGCCGTTAGCACCCGAGTTATAACCCCATTCGGCATGGCCAAAGCCAGTCCAATCGTTGTCTAAGCCCATTTGACCTTTAAGGCCGAAACGAGAACTGCCGCTGTTCCATTCGCCGTTATGGTCGCCACCTTTGTCTTGGTAACGAACATCGAAACGGCCATCTAAAGTAAGGCTATCGCCCGCGTCATTGGTAAAAGTGTGTGCAGCAAAAGCTGAACCTGACGTAAGTGCCGTTAGGATCACTGCAGAAAGTATCGACTTGTTCATTATTATTCTCTTTATTCAGGCCGTAGAAAGCCGCCGTGCTTTCAAGCCCGTTATGTAGGTAATGGTTTGGCAGGGTGTGCCCATCCGTGAGGCACAAGTTGGTTATCTTGGGTGGAGCAAGTTGCCGAGGGCGAGAAGGAGCCCTCGGCTGTCATGTCTGCCTAGCGTAGGTAAGGACTAGGTAAACAATAGGACATGGTTACAGAGTTGGGTTCAAGATAGATGCAGTGCGTTCGAATACATCGACACCTTGCTGTTGTAGCCAGTAAGGAAGGTCGATAAGAACCCAGTTCTCAGACAGTTTGTCACCGTCGCGGTAGTAAACGTCAACCACTTGCATGTTGGCACGAACTTCACCGCCAGTCATACCTAGGAAACCGCCCGTAGGTGTGTTTGATAGGTTTGGCCAACCGAAGAAACAAGAGAAGTTACCTTCAGCGAAACGACAAACGTGGCCGTTGAACTTCTTGTCTTTTAGGTTGTTACGGAAAGGAAGTTGGTGCTGTTGTTGGTAGCGAGGAATCGTGTAAGACGCGCCAATACCACATGGGCCGTACCAAATCATATCTTTTGACCAGCTCTTCGCTAGTACTTCTGGTGGGCAACCCATTGCGCCGCTGTCGTTAAGAGCAGACAGGTCATCAACCATTTTGTTGACTAGAGCCAGCGTTGCAACGCCTTCTTCGGGAGCCGCGTCTTCGAATAGCAGACCATCGTGGTTACGTGGGCCAGGGTATACGAAGTGCTTACCAGTTGATGGTGGAAGTGGGTAGCAACCCGCTTGATCCATCATGCCTAGAAGGTCTAGGAACAGGCCGGTCTTAGTGATTTTGCCATCAACAACACAGTTAAACTCTGCGTAGCGAACGTTCATGATCTTGCCAGTAGGGCGCATGCCTAGGTATTCAGCGTCGAACAGACCCATGAAGTGACCCATGCTCATTACCCAAATTTCATCTGGGTTAACTTCGTTGTTACCACCGATGAAGATATCTTGACGACGCTGCATGCGTGTCATTGATTTCATCATTGGAGCCCAGAACACGTCAGCCGCTGCTTGTGCGCCTTCTTGCTCGCGGAATGGGTAAACACCGCGCCACAAGTAATCTTCAGACGTGTGCGCTTTTAAAACTTCAGCCACGTTCTCGTGAGTTGCGTTTTCGATAGCGTCAAAGTAATCGCGAACAATGCGTTTAGCTTCTTGATATTTAGACATAGTAAATTCTCTTTTTTGTTGTCGAGCCAACATTCGGAACAGGACTCGATTTGGATTTTGTTACCGGCTGACTTCTCAGCCGGATTGATGTTTATTTCGTGTCTTTAGAGGTCTTCAACTTCTAGAGGTTTTCAACTTTTAGAAGTCTTCAACTAAAGGGGATTAAGCTTTTGCTGTTTCCGCTTTTTTGCTCTTGTCGAAAATGCCGCCTTTCAATGTTTCTGGTAGAGATAGCCACAGTAGACCAGCTAGAATCCATACGATTGGCGAGCCCCACATTGCCGTTGCAAGGTCGCTGCGCTCTTGGATGAATACCAACACCATTGGTGCCCACATGCCGATGATACGACCACCGTGGAACAGAGCTGCACCGAAGCTACGTAGGTGAGCAGGGAACAACTCAGAGAAGTAACCACCCCATACCGCAGAAGCAGACAGACCGAAGTTGTAGATAAGGCCTAGGATAGCCAGCATGTTTAGGCTGCCGATCATCACGTCGCTTGGTGCTACGAAGAATACTGAAGCCATGACACCCGCAAGGATGAAACCAAACGCGTTCACTTTACGGCCGTATTTGTCGGCGATTGCACCCCATACCCAAGCACCGAATAGAGAACCGAATGCTGAGATAGAGAAGATGATACCGATAGTTGAACCGTCAAATTGGCGAACTTCTTTCAGGTACGTTGTCACGAAGCCTGAGAAGAATTGGTAGCCATAGAAGTTAAGGCCAGCCAGTAGTAGACAAGTGATGGTTAACTTGCGGTAAGGCGCGCTTAGCATTTCACCCCAAGAACCTTTCTTCGCTGGTTTATTCGATGCTTCAGCTGCGGCTTGATCTTCTTCACCGTAAGCGATCACTTTCTTGTCGCTAGGTAGGATGAAGATCATCAGTGCTGCAGCAACTAGAGGAGGAATACCACCCACCCACATTAGGCTCTGCCAAGGTGCATCAACGCTAGAAATGAATGCTGCGTACGCGCCCATTGCCATTAGAGCAACCGAGAACATAGAAGAAGCGAATGCCGTTAATTTACCGCGAACTGATGGCGTGAATAGACCGATCATCAAGCTCACAGCGACTGTGAAGTAACCACCTAAAGAAATACCGATGATGAAACGCATTGCTGCCCACATCGCGTAGTCAGTAAACATCATGTTGATGATGGTTGCGCCACCGTTCAGTGCAGTGATGACAATAAGAGTCGATTTCTTACCAAAGTTTGATGCCACCCATGCACAGCTTAAGGCACCAATAAGTGCGCCAACCGACTGCCATGTATAGAACTGAGCGGTATCCGCTAAGTTAATACCATCATACGCATCAACGATGTATGGGCGTACGTAGTCAATAATTACAAAGTTATAACAATAGAAAAAGTAGCCAACTAGAATTGCAAGATAAGCGGCTACCCTTTGAATCATAGGAACTTCGCTCATGTGTTTTTTAGTAGTCATGACCGATAAACCTTTATTTTTTATAGGGTGTTTATAGTTTTGATTATTGTGCAGTGGTTATTTATGTTCACCACACCATCTTCATTTCGGGAGAGATAATAGAATTTTTGTGGTTATTAGATCCGTGATCAAAGTCAATTTTAAAATGAGTGCGTACCCACTTTGTCTGTTTTAGTGATCTTGATCTCATTAGATCGTGGTTTTCGGCGTTTTCACGTGTTTAGAGCGTTTAATCATCTATCTTAGTGACAATACTCACACTTATTGTGGGTTTTTGAGGGAAAATATCTATTTTTGAGTACTATTGGCGGCGAATGAATTGCGAAATATAATAAACGGAATCTAAAAATGGTTACGTACTCAAGTTTTGTGGTTATTGCTTTATATGTACTAACTACTTTATTTATCAGTTACTTAGTAAATAAGCGTTATAGCGTTGGTGGCGATTTTTCGACTGGTGGAAAACAGTTTGGTTGGTTTACGGCAGGTGTGTCGATTCTTGCAACCTACATCAGTGCGATGACGTTCGTGGGTATGCCGGGCTGGGTTTATAGCTCAGGCATGGAAGCAATGAGCGTCCATTTGAATTACCCAATAGTGATCTTTTTCGCTGTGGTTTTCTTTGTCCCGGTGTTTTACAAACTCGGCCTGACTTCGATTTATGAATACCTAGAGCACCGCTTTGGCGTTGTTGCTCGCACGATTAACTCAATCGTGTTTATTGTGGTTCAGTGTATTTCGGCTGGGGTAATTTTGTATGCAGTTGCACTGATCTTGGTGCAAGTGTTGCCGGTGAGTATCTCCGAGGCGATCATCTACATCAGCTTATTTACGGCTTTGTATACCTATGCGGGCGGGATTTCGACCGTCATATGGACAGACATGCTGCAGTCGGCGGTGCTGATCATTGGCAGCATTGCGATCTTTGTCTTATTGCTGATGAAGATTGACGCGGGCGAGGTGTTGTCTCCTGAACATCTGAATATCATCAATCTCGATTTCGACTTGGGAGTTGATACTACACTGTGGGCGGGTGTGGTTGCCGTGAGTTTCTTGCATCTGAGTGTGTATGGCACTAATCAACTGATTATTCAAAGAACATTAGCAACAAAAAACGTTGCGACGGCACAGAAATCGATGCTGCTTTGTGGTTACGGCGCCTTCTTTATCTACCTGTTTTTCTCTGTAATGGGCGTTCTTCTGAGTGTCTTTTATCAAGACCAAAGCTTTGAAAACAGCAATGAAGTGATTCTCGATTTTGTATTCAATCATACCAACCCAATCATTGTTGGACTGGTGATTTCAGCTCTGTCGGCAGCGGCAATGTCGACCTTGGATTCAACCTATAACTCAATGGCAACGGTCGCAACGTTCGATTTCTACAAGCGCTTTTTCCGTAAGAAAGCTTCCGATGCACATTATGAATCGGTGGCAAGAAAGATGAGCTTGGTTGCTGCGGCTTCAGTTGTCGTACCGGCTTTGATGGCGGTTTCTAACGAATCTGTGCTTAAGACGATTGCCAGCCTGACGTCCATTTTTGTTGGTATTCGCCTTGGCTCTTTCATCCTTGGTTTGTTCTTTAAAAAGGCGAATGAGAAAGGGGTGATTGCAGGCAGTATTGGCAGTGTGGTTGTGGTGTTTATTGCAAAATACTATGGTATCTCTTGGCCTTGGTTCGCCTTAATCGGCACTGTGGTTTTCTTAGTGCTAGGTGTTGTCGTTAGCCATTTCTATGGGCAAGTAACTGAACAACAAAACGAATTTATCGCCAAGCAGAAGCACTTATTCGCCAAGCCTACCGCGAGTCATTACGGCTTGTTGGTGTTCGCTGTTGTGACAATCGCTGCTTGTACTGTTATCCCTGATTGGCTTTATGCCGCTCTTTCTTAATTGACCGATTCTTTACTGGTATATCTATGTTATCGATCTTTGATATCTACAAAATTGGTGTGGGGCCATCGAGCTCACACACTAACGGCCCAATGATTGCAGGTTTCCATTTCACTCAATTAGTCGCGGATAAAATCACGGAAGTGGTTCGTGTTCAGGTCGATCTTTATGGTTCGTTATCGTTAACCGGAATTGGGCACCATACCGACAGAGCAACCATCTTGGGTTTGCTTGGCAATAAGCCAGACTCGATTAAGATCACCAGCGCTAATGAAGTGATGCGTCTTGCTATCGATAGTGGTGAAATGCCGTTGAGTGGCCATCACACCATTGGCTTCAATTATCAAACCGACATGCTATTCCACGAAGACAATCTGCCTTTGCATGAAAACGGCATGATGATTACCGCGTTCGATCAAAGTGGTAATGCGATTATCGATGAAACCTATTACTCCATTGGTGGTGGCTTTATTGCAACCGCGGACGAGCTGCAAAACGGCACTAAAACCCAAGCAGTAGAAGTCCCTTTCCCATTCAAAAATGCCGATGAGATGCTGCAAAAAGCCGAAAGTAGCGGCATGAGCTTGGGTGGCATGATTTTGAAAAATGAAGCGGCTTTCCAAGGCGATGATGTTATCTCAGAAAAGGCCGATCAAATCTGGCGAGTAATGACTCGTTGTATGGAACGTGGCTTTGAAACTGAAGGCATTCTTGATGGTGGCTTGAACGTCACTCGTCGTGCTCCAAACTTGTTGAAGAAGCTCGAAGCGAATGCGGCCGTTGAAAACGATCCAATGGAAATCATGGATTGGATTAACTTATTCGCCTTTGCGGTGAGTGAAGAAAATGCGGCTGGTGGCCAAGTCGTGACATCACCAACTAATGGTGCCGCGGGCGTGATTCCAGCCGTATTGATGTATTACCATCGCTTCATTAAAGAGTTGGATACTAAGCAGTTAAAAGACTTCTTAGCCGTATCGGGCGCGATTGGTATTTTGTACAAAACCAACGCTTCTATTTCTGGTGCCGAAGTGGGCTGCCAAGGTGAAGTGGGCGTTTCGTCTTCTATGGCGGCGGCGGGTTTAACCGCTTTACGCGGTGGCAGTAATGAGCAGATTTGCATTGCGGCCGAAATTGCGATGGAGCATTCATTGGGTATGACATGTGACCCGATTGGTGGCTTGGTACAAGTGCCATGTATTGAACGAAATGCGATGGGTTCCATGAAGGCGATTAATGCTTCACGAATGGCACTCAAACGTAACAGTAAAAGCCTGATTTCATTGGATAAGGTTATCGCTACTATGTATCAGACGGGTAAAGACATGAATAAGAAGTATCGTGAAACGTCTCTAGGTGGTTTGGCGCTGATTCATTTAGCTCACCCTTGTGAATAGCAAGCGTAAATAAACGATATCTGTTTCAAAATAACAAAGCCCAGCCCCTAAGTTTTAGAAATCTAGGGAGCTGGGCTTTTATTTTGCTTAAAGAAAAGGGCTGTCAGGAGAAGTGAACTAGTCCCCAAGAGGCAACTTATAGCTGTTTTTCAACTCTTTAACCGAGATATTCGACTGAATCGCACTCACGCCTTTGACTCGTCTGATCGAGCTAATACGCTCAAAGTACTCTTCTAAATCTTTCGCTAGCACTTGAATCATATAGTCGGCACCACCTGCAATGCAGTGACACATAGGAATCCAATCGGTTACTTCGACAAACTCTTCAAACGGTTCCGTGTTTTCGACCTCGTGGTTGCCCAGTGTCACTAGCGTAAAGCCTGCAACATGAAAGCCTAATTTCTTGCGATTCAGCTTAGCGGCGTAACCATCGATATAGCCCGTCTCTTCCATGCGTTTCCAACGGCGCCAGCACGGGGTTTCGCTGAGGTTGACCTTCTCTGCGAGCTTACTGTTGCTCATGCGTCCGTCTTGTTGGATATGTTCTAAGATGGCGATATCTGTGTCATCTAACACTTCTTTGGTGGATTCTTTCTGTTTCATGGTGTTTTTAGAAAAGTCTTGCTCAAATTTGGATTAATATTAGCCTATATAGCAATTTAATTCCTAGTCGAATCTGTAAACTCTCTCCGTATAAATACTTTACTTATTAGGAGTGAGAGGAAATGAGCTCTCAATTAATGCTGGCGTTCTTGCTATTTTCAACATCAATTGCAATTACACCTGGGGCAGGCAATATCGCATTACTTGGGATTTCAAGTCGTTATGGGTTTGCTGCGACTTTACCTTTTATCTCTGGGAACGCTGTTGGCATCATCATCGTGCTGGCGGGTTCCAGTGTCGGTTTGGTGAGCCTATTTACCCTTTACCCAGAGCTATACAACATTTTGAAATACGCGGGTGCGGCTTATTTGCTGTTCATGGCGTGGTCGATTGCTAACATGCAAATCGAAGAAAGCACCACAGATAAACGTTCAGGTTTTATGTCAGGTGTGTTGGTGCAGGTGTTAAACCCTAAAGGTTGGATAGCTTCATTAACCGTGTTTTCGCAATTCATTACTCCGAATGCAGATTACTTGATTCAAGTAGTGACCATTATCGCGGGTATGGTTATTACCGGTGTGCCGTGCATGTTGGTGTGGGCGTATTGCGGCACCATGCTGAAAAAATTACTGCAATCACCAAAACAGATGATGTTTGTGAACCGTTGCTTGGGTGGAAGCTTAGCGATGGTGGTTGCCTTTATGCTTTATCAACCTGCATAAATCACAAAGAAAAAAACCACTCCTAAATCCATAGGAGTGGTGTCTAAATGTCGACTAAGTCGTTAACAGTAAAGAATTAAGTTAACAAATATTTAAGGAACTTGAGTTAAAAGCTTTTAAGCCTAGAAGCTTTTAAGTGTAAAGATTAAGCGGTTTCAGCCTCTTTAACTGGAGCTGAGTTACGGATTAGGTGGTCAAATGCACCTAAGCTTGCTTTTGCACCTTCACCCATCGCAATGATGATCTGTTTGTAAGGTACGGTTGTTACGTCACCCGCTGCGAACACACCTTTCATTGATGTAGCGCCATGAGCGTTGATTTCAATTTCACCGCGTGGTGAAAGCTCAACTTTCGAACCCTTCAACCATTCGCTGTTTGGCATTAGGCCGATTTGAACAAAGATACCCGCGAGTTCGATCTGTTTAAGTTCATCCGTATTGCGGTCTTTGTATTCCAGACCGGTTACACGGTTGCCATCACCAATCACTTGTGTGGTTTGAGCCATCTTGATGATTTCGATGTTTGGTGTTGCATTTGCTTTGTCGATAAGCACTTGGTCGGCACGCAATGTGTCTGCAAATTCAAGTACGGTTACGTGTTCAACGATACCCGCTAAATCAATTGCCGCTTCAATGCCTGAGTTACCACCACCAATAACCGCTGTTTTCTTTCCTTTGAATAAAGGGCCGTCACAGTGTGGGCAGTAAGCGACGCCTTTGTTGCGGTAGTCTTGCTCACCCGGAACGTTCATTTCACGCCAGCGAGCACCGGTACTGGTGATGACCGTACGAGATCGTAATGTTGCGCCGCTCTCTAGCTCAACGTGGATGTAGCCGTCTTCTGTGTCTTCGGCTGCGATGATGTTCGCAGCGCGCTGCTCAGTCATTATCTCAACACCGTACTCTTTTACGTGCTCTTCAAGGCTAGCTACTAGCTTAGGACCTGTCGTCGCTTTCACGGAGATAAAGTTCTCAATCGCCATGGTGTCCATCACTTGGCCACCGAATCGGTCAGCAACCACACCAGTGCGAATGCCTTTACGTGCAGCATAGATAGCGGCTGAAGAACCTGCTGGGCCACCGCCGACAACCAATACATCAAACGGTGCTTGTTCGTTTAGGTTAGCTGCTTTCTTTTCTGCAGCGCCTGAATCAACTTTGTTGAGAATTTCAGCCAGTGACATACGTCCTTGACCAAATAGCTCACCGTTAATAAACACGCTTGGAACTGCCATGATGTCGCGAGACTTCACTTCGTCTTGGAATGCTGCGCCATCAATCATCGTTGTCTTAACTAACGGGTTAATCGCCGACATCATGTTGAATGCCTGAACCACTTCTGGGCAGTTTTGGCATGAGAGCGAGATGAAAACCTCTACATTAAGTTCTTGATCGAGTTCTTTAATTTGTTCAATTACGTCAGCTGCAAGCTTGATAGGGTGACCACCACTATGAAGCAGTGCTAGAACCAGTGACGTAAATTCGTGACCCATTGGCAAACCGGCAAAACCGATCGCGGTGCCTTTCTCTTGGTTCACGACCTGCATGATAGGACTGCGAGTGCTTGCGCTGTCATCGCGAGTAACTTCAATTTTGTCAGTCAAAGACGCGATGTCATTCGCCAGATCTTGAAGTTTGTTCGCGGTATCGCTGCTATCAAGGCTCAGCACTAACTGAACATTGGTTTTTAGGTTTTCTAGGTATGCTTTTAGCTGCTGCTTCATTGCTTGATCTAACATAATCGTGCCTGCTCTTAAATTCTGTGTCTTGGTATTGACCAATACCTTCTTGCTGAAAAAGGAAAATAAAAAGGGGGCGCAAGTCGGCAAATATTGTGGTGTTGATTTTTTGAAAGGGTGGCGCGCGACTGCCCTTTAGGAGGGGGGCCGAAGCGCGCCTGTAGAACCGTTTAACTGTTCTGTTTTACTTGTTCTTTCTTAGCTGTTCTTGTTTGAACTAGGCTTAGATTAAATCTTGCCTACTAGGTCTAGAGATGGCGCTAGAGTCTCTTCGCCTTCTTTCCATTTAGCTGGGCAAACTTCACCTGGGTGAGCGGCTACGTATTGCGCTGCTTTAACCTTGCGTAGTAGGTCTTCAGCGTCACGGCCGATGCCTTCAGCTGTGATTTCCATTGCTTGGATAACACCTTCAGGGTCGATTAGGAACGTTGCACGGTCTGCAAGGCCCTGACCTTCACGCATAACGTTGAAGTTGTTTGTGATGTTGCCTGTTTGGTCGCCTACCATGAAGTATTCGATAGTGCCGATTTTGTCAGAAGTATCGTGCCATGCTTTGTGAGAGAAGTGCGTGTCAGTTGATACTGAGTAAACTTCTACGCCGCGAGATTGAAGCTCTGCGTATTTGTCTTGTAGGTCAACTAGCTCAGTTGGACATACAAACGTGAAGTCTGCTGGGTAGAAGAAGAATACAGCCCACTTGCCTTTAACGTCTTGCTCAGTGATTTCTACGAATTCGCCGTTTTTGAATGCTGTTGCGTTGAATGGTTTGATTTCTGTGTTGATCATGATTCGACTCTCTTTCTAATTTGTAGTGTTTAACGCTATCCCGCGTCGATGGAGCTATATTGCATTCGCACCGAAAATTAGTGAAATCGGACATTTCTATAGATTCAATAGGCAAATCCTATCTTGGAAAGGAAAGGACTACCGGTAAAAGCTATCAACAAAAACGATTAACAAAAGCCATCAAACATCAGCCCCCCCAATTTGAGTAGCTATGCTTTTTAGGTTGTTCTCTATTTAGGCAAGCAGTATTTGGTTCAGTATCTATGTAGGTAAGGGGAAGTACGGTTTCTTTACGCGAGTTGAGTTGTTATACCAACCTTTAAATAACAAAAAATTATCATTAATATAATTTATGATAATTTCAGTTAATCGTCACATCTCCATATACTCTCTCCATCGAAACGAAACATCGAAGCCAGTCTTCGAAACGCACAGAATTAAAAACGAATTTGGAGCAAGTTATGAAAATGAATCACGTAGGCATCATGGTTGGCGACATGGACAAAGCAGTCGAGTTTTACACTAAGGCTCTGGGTCTAAGAATCGTAATGAACAACACCAAAGTAATGGAAGAGCGCGAATCAGCAATCGGCCGTATGTGTATCGCAGTATTTGGCGAAGGCTTCAAAGGCTTCAACATTGCTCACCTAGTCACATCTGATGGCATCGGTGTTGAGCTGTTCGAAATGAAAGATCGCCAAGAGCGTCACGAAGTTGATTTCTCTCGCCTAGGTATCTTCCACTTCTGTCTGCAACTTCCAAAAGAGCAGTTTCATTCAGCTATTAAGCGTGTTGAAGAGTATGGCGGTAAGGTTCGTATGGACATCATGCGTTACCACCCAGAAGACGAACTAAAACAAGCACAAATGGTTTACCTAGAAGACCCGTTTGGCAACCTATTCGAATTTTACTCGCACACATACGAAGACACCTACGCGACTGATTACGAGTAATCGCGTTACCTACCTGTCATAAGGTAGAAAACCGAAACACCCCCTAAAGAGGATTGGTAGCGATACCAATCCTTTTTTTGTGTCTGTAGGGCTTAATTTAGGAACATCGGATAAACTATCGGTTGCACTAAAACAAGCCGACATTGTTGATCTATAGTGCAGCATTGGCTTGAGCGAAAACTTAACTGATTGATAAATATGATGCTAAACCATTGGCATATATGTTGCACTATTGCCTTTATGTAAATTGTATACAATAAAAAATACATAAAGGAAGTCACATGGAACAGAACAGTGAATTGATCTACGGATTAGACGATCGACCATCAGTTAAAGCAGCCAGTTACGCGGCGCTGCAGCATGTATTAGCCAGCTTTGTTGGCATTATCACACCAACGCTCATTATTGGCGGTGTTTTAGGGTTGGGTGAACACATCCCTTATTTGATCAGCATGGCACTGATGGTGTCTGGGGTTGGCACTTTTATACAAGCTAGGAAAATAGGGCCAGTTGGCGCAGGGATGATCTGTGTCCAAGGGACCAGCTTTGCGTTCTTAGGTTCTGTCTTAGGTGCGGGTTTTCTTGTTAAAGCAAATGGAGGTGGGCCGGATGAAATGCTCGCCACCATTTTTGGTGTCTGCTTCTTTGGTGCATTTGTCGAAATCGTCCTATCGCGCTTTATCGAAAAACTCAAAGTAGTGATCACGCCCGTTGTGACCGGCATCGTTATCACGACGATTGGTGTCTCTTTGATTAAAGTCGGCGTCACTGATATCGCTGGTGGTGTTGGCGCAGAAGATTTTGGTTCTGGAAGCAATTTGATGTTGGGTGCGATTGTGCTCGGAACCATAGTGGCACTTAACCTAAGCAACAACACCATGGTAAGGCTGTCGTCGATTTTAGTCGGATTGGTTGTAGGGTGGGGCGTTGCTATTCTGATGGGCAAGGCGCCAATGGTTTCTTTTGCATCTCAACCGCTATTGAGTATCCCTGTCCCATTTAAATATGGCTTCGCTTTTGATTGGCAAGCCTTCCTGCCGATTGCTTTTATCTACTTGATTACCGTTATTGAAACAACCGGTGACCTGACTGCCAACAGCATGTTCTCAGGACAGCCAGTTAAGGGGCCAAAATACATCAATCGACTCAAGGCGGGCGTGCTAGGTGACGGCGTAAACTCGCTTATTGCAGCAGTATTCAACACTTTTCCAAACACGACTTTCAGCCAGAACAATGGTGTGATCCATTTTACGGGGATTGCGAGTCGCTACATTGGCTACTTCATTGCGGCGATTCTTTTTCTATTAGGCCTATTTCCCATCTTAGGCGCGGTATTAATGACGATTCCAAAGCCAGTATTAGGCGGAGCGACATTGGTGATGTTTGGTACGGTTGCTGCGGCGGGCATCAAGATTATCGCTAGCGAGAAGCTTGATCGTCGCAGAATCATGACGATTGCCATCTCATTAGGTTTAGGACTGGGGGTAATGCTGGTACCGGATTTATTGAAAGAAGCACCCAAGCTAGTGCAAAGCATATTTGGCTCACCAGTAACGATGTCGGGTGTTGCTGCTCTTGTTATTACCGGGTTGATGTCTTTGGTTCCAGAAAACAAAACCAAGCCTGTGGCAAGTTCGGTACAAACCAGTAAAGCGTAACTTATACAGCCGAGAAGAAGCGTAGGTGACTGATTACGGACAATTGCGCTTAAGACAGAAAAGTCGAAACACCTCTTAAAGAGGATTGGTATAGATACCAATCTTCTTTTTTGGGTTGGTTATGATAGACATGGTTCGACTTATACATCGTCATCAGCTAAATACCTTCTGCTGACGTACGAGATACAAAAACTAAAGAGTAGTTCCGAAATGCTCAGTGAGGAAATCCAAAAACACTCGAACCTTGCTCGGAACTAGCTGGCGGTTTTGATAGATTGCGTATGTGCTGGTTTCATAGTTACATGGGCTAAACGTAAACTCAGGAAGCAATTGTACCAATTTACCTATTTTAAGTTCTTCTTCAATAGCCCATTGTGGGAGCAGGGCAATACCACCACCGTTCGATATCAATTGCTTTTGCCCGTTCACAGAGTCGACTTCCATGTAATAAGAGATGTCGATTTTTTGCGGTTTTTTATCCAATACAAACCAATCATGCCACCCCTTGTAGCCATAAACTAAGCAGTCATGTTTTGCTAGATCTTCAACATGTTGAGGGGCTTTGTTTCTTCTTACATAGTCAGGACTGGCGCATAGAATAAAGTTGTTTTGGACGAGCTTCTTAGCGATCAAATTAGAATCAGGCAGTCGGCCACTGCGAATCGCGATATCCACATTTTCTTCGATCAGATCGACCACTCTTTCTGTGATTTCAATTTCAATATCGACCTCGGGAAAGGCAGCCCTAAAGATAGGAACAAGGGGCAAGATTTTGCTCTCTCCAAACGCAACGGTGGTGCTTATCTTGAGGCTTCCTCTTGGTGAGTGATGCAATGCGCTGACGGCTCGTTTTGCTTCATCAAATTCGCCTGTAATGCGCTTGGAATATTGATAGAACAATTGACCTGCTTCAGTGACGCCTACGTTGCGTGTCGAACGCTCTAATAGTCGCACATTGAGTTCTTCTTCCAGTGCAGAGAGCTGTCTGGAAATAGAAGAAGGCTGAATATCAAATATCCGACTGGCTTTGGAGATGCTGCCTTGTTCAACCACACAGTTGAAATAGGCAAGACGATTGAACAGGCTCATGTGCATTACTCATTAAACGATGGTTTCGATTCTTCCCAAGCGGAGCTTTCTGATGAATCCAGTTTATGCCCGAAGTGGAAGTGATATTGATGTCTTTATGGTCCTTCAATGTTAGCTTAATTGCCTTTAAAGCAAAACTGAATTGCCTCTCGGCAGATTCAAACCTCTGGTTGTTGTCTCTATGATTCTCCACATCATCACTAACAACGAGCAATAACCATGAATACAATTAGAACAGCCACTATCGCAGCTTGCTTTTCGGTAACAGCCCAACACCTGATTGAAAAGCTTATTACGAGCGGAACCCGTGTTGTCGCTTTTGGACGCATCGGCGATGAAGCAAGAGCAAAAAGCCTAGAAGATAAGTATTCAGGCCATCTGACCGTGTTACTTGGAGATCTTACGGATGAAGAGCAAAGCCAAGCGCTTGCTGCCGAGGCATCTGAAATCTTAGGTCATATCGATGCTCATTTTCATTGCTCTGGTATTTATACCTGGAGTCATTGGACTGACGTGGAAGTGAGTAAAATGTCTGACTTGTGGAATGCGAACTTTATGACGGCGTTTGTCTTCGGAAGAGAAGTTTTCAAGTTAATGGAGTCGCAGGGAAGTGGTTCACTGATGTTTGTTTCTGCCCGTGATACAGCGCGTAATATCCCCGCAGGTTTTGGCCCTTATATGGCGTCTAAAATGGCATTGAATGCTTTGGTCGAAAGCTTGGCTGCAGAGGGCGCATCATCCAATGTTCAAGTGAATGCGGTATTGCCGACCATTGTTGATACTGAAGTCAATCGACAAGCACTTCCTGATGCTGACCACTCTACATGGGTAGATCCAGCTGACTTGGCGGAGTTAATGATGGAGTTGGTTCAGCCTAATAAAACCTATCTGAGTGGCTCGCTAATTACCGTCAACAATAAGATGCATTAACAGTAGATTTGGATAGCTGCAATAAGCTAGAAAACGAAACACCCCTAAAGAGGATTGGTAGAGATGCCAATCCTTTTCTGGTTTGGATGTTTTTGGCTGAATGTTTTGGTTGGGTGGCTATATCTACATGAGGTGATTGAGAAATATACAATTTTAAGGCTTTGTTAAAGTTGACGTTTTGACGATAAAACCTTTCATGAATATGACGGAAGAAAGTGTCGTTCATGAAAACATTCCGTCATCATAGCGAATGGTAGCCTTGGCTGAGCAGTGACTATACTCAGCATTATATTGCTAACCAACAACAACGAAAATAGAGAAATATGCAGAGATTAGCGCACCCAAATCACATGAAAAAATCACATATTATCTTTACCGCTCTTATTCTTATGATATTATCCGGATGCACCTCAACGTCGGCTGTCGGCAGTTCTAAAACAAAGGAATATGCCAAGTCACATGCTCTTGCTGGTAAAGCTTCTTGGTATGGCGATAAATTCCATGGAAGGCTCACAGCAAGTGGTGAGACGTATAATATGAATGCGAATACTGCGGCTCATAAAACCTTGCCATTCGGCACTATCGTGAGAGTGACCAATACAGACAATAACAAGTCTGTTGATGTGAAAATTAACGACCGAGGCCCCTACGTAAAAGGCCGAGTGATCGACCTTTCGCACAAGGCATTTGCAAAAATCGGCAATGTTAAGCAAGGCACCGTGCCTGTCAAAATCGAGATTGTTGATGACAGCAATACCTTTAGGTACAAACACTAGAACCGACTCTTAGCCTCCCTTTTTTGGGGAGGCTAAGTGACTGGAAGTCGTACAACTATTTATCAATCAACGCATGATTTATTCATGGGTTAAAAGACATAAGTCATGAATAAAACCTTTCAGCCATTAGTCACAATTATTACTAATAAAGCACTCTCGAATAAACCGATTCCGTATGCGCTATGTGCCAACAAACTTAAGGATCTTGCTTTCCAAGGTTTAGGGGTTTTACTTGCTGCTATCCCGAAGCCAAGGCAAGGTTGAATAACAAAAAATGGAAAGACCAAAGTTACAATACCAGTCAGTAAAGCCGGAATTAACCTTGGTTCTGCTAGCCATTCTTCTCCCCAAATAAAGATGAGAACCAGCGCAAAAACGATACCTATCAAGTAATGCAATATCCATCCTAATACCTTCTCTCCTTTCACTTCTGGTGTCGCCATTATAGGGGTATGAAAAAATTGCCCTTTGGATATTAAAACGAACCAACGAGCGACCAGTGCGTAATCAAGTGATGGAATCCCCAACAACTTCTTTTGAATCCAAGCCCACATATCCATAGCCAAAGTGCCACCAATACCAATCAATATGGCTTGTAAGTAAACTGAAGTGTCCATTTGAAATTACTCCTATATTTTGTACTTTATTTAAACATTGTTATATTCACAGGCACGTTACCACTTGAAGTCGACTTTAAGTCAAGGATGCATTTTATGGATATTGCAGAAGTCTCTAGGGAGTCTGGACTAGCTCCTTCAACGTTAAGATATTATGAGAAAATAGGTCTTATTCGTTCTAATGGAAGAAAAGGGTTAAGGAGGCAGTACTCACCAAAGGTATTAAATAAATTAAATGTTATTTCCCTTGGGCGTATTGCTGGATTGTCACTAAATGAAATATCAACGATGTTTGATACATCAGATGAATTGGCAATTGACCGCGCGTTATTGATGCAGAAGGCCGAAGACGTTGATATTCAAATCAAACGCCTGAAAGTAGTACGTGACAGCCTTAAACATGTAGCGACTTGTCCACAACCATCTCATTTAGACTGTTTATCATTTCAGAAATTGATGAAATCAGTTAAACGCTATTTCGCTTAAAATTTGTAAGAATGGAGCTTCAGTGAATACATTTTTTTGGCAAAGCACGTTAGCTCGGAACTCAAAGAGAGGGAAATTACATTTCCTTACCAACTGAAGTAAATCTGAAACATCGCTGACACGGTTATGAAATTTTTGATGGCTAGCTTATGGGGTTCTAAAACGAATCCAAATAAGGAAATACCCGTGAAGCTAACACCTGTCGTTGCCGCCGTAATCATGTCTTTCAGTTCAGCAAGTTTTGCTTTTAGCTTGCAACAATCTGCCAATAAAAACAGTGAAGATCTCGTATGGACGGGGCACCTTAGCCCAGACAGCGACACGGTAATGTCTGCGATACTCGCGGCTCATATCTATGGTGGAACGGCGACAGTGCCTGAGCCTATCAATCCTGAATCGACGTTTGTCTTGAACTACTGTAATGCTGAATCACCTCGTGTAGAGACAGATTACTCTTCATACCGAGTGGGGCTGGTGGATTTCAACCAAGTGACTCAATTAGCGCCAACCGTTGACCAAGCATCTATTGTGGCTGTCGTCGATCATCACGCGATTGGTGGCTCACCGATTAACACCCCACAGATTGTCGAGATGGATATTCGAGGTTGGGGATCGGCTGCAACTATTCTGGCTGACAACGCTGAAAAGCTGGATGTGACCCTACCTAAGCACCTTGCTTGTGTAGGCTTAGGCGCAATCCTTTCTGACACTGTGGTATTCCAATCATCAACCACTACTGATCATGATCGTGAATACGCTGAAAAGCTGGCAAAAGTTGCAGGTATTTCAGATATCGAAGATTTTGGTCAACAGATGATGATTGCTAAATCGGATCTCAGCCACCTTTCATCTGAAACCATTCTGACGCTGGATTACAAAAACTTTAAATACGGTGGCAAACAGGTGGGTATTGGTGTGGCTGAAACGCTAACGGCTCAACAACTGATTGACCGCAAAGACGAGCTTTTGGCGGCGATGAAGTCTTACAAAGAAGAGAGCGGGCTAGACCATCTGTTCTTCTCCATCACAGACACTAAGAACAAAGAAGCTAACCTATTGTGGGTGGACGAAAGCGACTATCAAGTTATCAAATCAGCTTTCAACGCTGAACCAACAAGTGACATGTTAACTCTGGAGGGCGTCACTTCTCGTAAGCGCCAGATTGGCCCTGCAGTTCAAAAGGCAATTGAGAGCTTGTAAGTATTAAGAGAGTTTGGGAGAGGGATTGGTAGAGATACCAATCCCTTTTTTGTTCTTGGGCGTCTAAATTGAATTTGGACAAAAATGAGTTAGGTCTGTTGCTTTAAAACACTGCTCTCAGATTAGGAAAAATATGTTTAACACTTAAACGATAATTGCCTGTATGAGAAAGATGGTTATGCTCTTAAATTAGATGCTCAGAGACGGTGTAATGTGGGATCAGAATAGCGTCAGCAAATTAACTATTGACGCCATGGTCTTTTGTTAAGCTACGATATCCGCATAAGCTTTAGAAGCCATTACAGGAATAAATTCAGTGATTGAATAAGTTACAGCCCCACTTTTAACGAATGGGTCTGAGTTTAAAACTTGTTCAAGCTCTCGCTCACTCGCATGTTGTGAAACAAGGATGCCCCCAGTTCTAGGTACTTTTCTTCCGCCAAACATCAGCTTGTTTAATCTATATTCTTGTTCAAGATAATTCTTATGTTTATCAGTTAGTTCTGGCGTTATTTTTTCCATGTCAGTAAAAGTTATGTCTACTAGATACATATAATTCTCGCTTTTCAAATAGATTAATATAAAATCGCTACTTATTTCGTAGCGGACTATACTGCTACTTTTTTAGAAGCGCAACATTTATGACAACACCATTACCTAAAAAATTAGTAAGAGGATCGAGTTCGGGTGTAGCAATCATGGCTTTATTCGATCTGTTAGGCCGAAAGTGGAATATGAGGATCATGTGGGAACTTAACTCTGGTCCTTTGAGTTTCAGAGGATTACAAGAACGATGTGACGGCATGTCTCCTTCTGTTTTAAACACTAGGATTAAGCAATTGACTGAAGCTAAATTGGTTTTTACAACATCAGAAGGCTATAAACTAACAGAATTAGGATTGTCCCTAATGAAGACACTCAACCCTTTGAGAGATTGGGCTGCTGGTTGGGAAGATAAAATATCAAAGTAGCCTAACATTCTTAATAACAGGCCGGCTCGTTTTATCGCCAGCCTAACTTTCAATTAACCTACCATAACTCATTAAAAAGTTGAGTATATTACCTTGTTTTTTATTTCACCATCACATCAAAGCGAGCTATCAGTTCCAACAAAACCTGCCACATTTAAACCTAATTGACTGTGTATACACAGAAGAAAGAAAGTAAAGATGGTAAGCAAGTTGATGAACGAAATCCGACGATAAATGAGAATGCGAGGCTAAAGTCTCAAATCAGAAAAAGCATTGAGCAGTACTTCAGCCATACACTTGATATTAGAAAAAATAAGTCAAATTGTGGTTCAGTTAACTGAGTCGTAGGTCAGCTGAAACAAACTTTGGGGCAAATCCGTGTTAGCTCATAATTAGATCCCCTCCTAACCTCCCCTTAATTTGCATCTTCGATTCATCGTGGTTCGTGGAAAGGGGAGGAACAGAATGCCAATCGTTACATGCACAGTTACATATTCAGCGGTAAAGAAGGTTCTCCCCTTAGGTCGCCAATCTACAGGGATGATGAACGCAACTTGAGGGGGAGGGTGTTTCAAAACAGGCGAACACACGTCAGCTCATCAGCTATTGAAAAGTATTGTGATTGAGCCTGATATGAATGGAACGCACGTCCGTTCCAATTGAAAGATTTAGCGTTCTAAAGCTCACAACGTATAAGCGTTATTCGATGCCAACCACTCTTTTACCGCTCGGTTAAAAGTGACCAACTTCTGCGGTGTGACCCTTCTTTGAGCATAGATAAGGCTTAGCTTTTGGGCTTTTATCGACCATTCTGGGAACACGTGAATAAGTTCACCTTGTTTGAGCTGCTCTTCAACTTGATAGAACGGCAGGCTGGCGACACCTATCCCTTGCATCGCTAACTCTAAAATTGAACTGTAAGTATTTGAGCTAACGCTTCCAGTTACTTCAACATGGTAGGTTTGTGCGCCATTGATTAACTCCAGCTGATTCCATCGTTCATTTTGACTGTTAAGAATGAAGCTGCATTTGTGGATGTCTTTGGTGGTGGAGAGTGGATTAGTCGATGCGTAATCGGCATTGCAAACTAGGACATTGCGGATGTGCCCGAGATCGTTGGCAATCACATCATTAGGCAGTTCATCGTAGGCTCGGAAAGCAATGTCAAAGTCGCCAGATTCTATCTTCTTTTTCATCGGCCCAAAGTCGAGAATCAAATCCACTTTTGGGTACTCTTGCTTGAAAGTAGGGATGATATGACGACAAAGCGCACGCCCAAACTCTATCGGCGCGGTAATTTTTAAATCGCCTGCTACTTCCTGCGTCATGTCTAATACGCGCATTTCAGCTTCGGTTGCCAACAGTTGAATTTGCTTCGCTTTTGAATACAACTCTTCGCCCACTTCCGTGAGGCTGATAGAACGAGTCGTTCTGTGAAACAGCTTAGAATTCAAGGTTTCTTCGAGTCGTTGTACATGCCGAGACACCAAACCTTTCGATACATCCAACACTTCAGCGGCCTTGGTGAAACTTTGCTCTTCGGCGACAGTCAAGAAGGTCTGCATATAAGTCAAATTCATCATTAACACCATTTAGTAAACAGTGAAGTCATTTTGTACTGTTTTTCTTGCTCCTTCAAGAAACTAAGATTCAAAACGTAAACAAAAAGGAGAAGTACAATGAACAAATTACTACTTATTACTGCTGCAATGACTGCCTCTATGAATGTTTCAGCTGCCTCTGTTGTAGAAAGCACCCCAACACTGGTTGGAGACTCATTTGGCTTTGTTGAAGGCCCAACATGGGATGTGAAACATCAACGTTTCTTGTTTAGCGATATTCCAAATAACACAACCTATTCTTACGGTCTTGACGGCAATTTAAGCGTTTTTGATGACAACTCTGGCTATGCCAATGGTCTTGATATTGATGCCAAAGGCAATCTTTGGGCTGCTCGCCATGATAGAAAGCTGTCGTACCGTCAGGGCAACGGAGAGAAAGTGATTGTCGCTGCTACTTATAACGGCAAGCTGCTTAATAGTCCGAACGATTTAACCGTTAATAGCGATGGTAGCGTGTGGTTTACCGATCCTCCGTTTGGTATCCAAGGTTACGGCCCAGCAAAGGCAGAACCAGAGCAACCGGTTAACGGTGTTTATCGCTACCTAGATGGTGATCTAAAGCTGATCACGGGAGAGTTCAAGCTACCAAACGGCATCGCTTTTTCTTCTGATGAATCTTCGGTATACGTTGCCGACACGTCTGATGGCTGGGTATACCGATTTGATGTTGATGGACTGTCACTCAGCAATAAGACTCAGTTTGCCCAAGTGAAAGCGGAGTCTGGCTCTGAACCTATGGTTGATGGTGTTGCTGTTGATGCTGATGACAACCTATTTGTTGCAGCGCATGGTGGTGTGGGTGTGTTCGATAAAGACGGTAAGCAAATAGACTTCATTGCTATCGATGCGGGCCATATCAGCAACCTAGAAATTGGCGGGAAACAACAAGACTTACTGATGGTGACGGCATACAACAAAGTGTTGCTGTTCAAGCTTAAGTAACAAATTACACCATTCGTAAACGCATTTCAGGATGGGATAATTGAAAAGAAAAAGGGATTGGTCGATGTGCCAGTCCCTTTTTGTGTTGTAAGGCTTGCGCAGTTTATTTCTCTTGCTCTGCTCTTAACCAAAAATCAGACATATCTTCAAACAGGTCATCGTTGTTCAAAATGCTTAAATGGTTTTCGTTATAACCGCGAATTTGGTCGGCGCTCAATTGAGCGGGGCGTGATAATTGGCTCGAAAGGTTGATTACTCCATCGTTACTGCTGGTATTAAATAGCTCGCCCGAGTTATAACCAAAGGCCAAAAAGTGGGGTATGTGAATCTCACCGCTATCAATGAATAAGTCAGCGATAAATTTTCCGTCTGGATTTAAATCAACCCATGCAGGCATTACCACGGGGGAGTACTCCATTCCTTGTTTAGCAGACTCAACACCACCAAACGGCGAAGAGATGGTGGTTACGCTGCTTACAAAGTCGCATAGCTGTCCGATTCGGCATTGACGAATACTGTTGGTTACGATCAAGCCGCCCATGCTGTGGGCAACAACATGTAATTGTTGGATCTTATATTCAGTCACCACCGTGTGTAACAGGTTATTTAAGCCTCTCGAGTTCAAAGATAGAGATAAACCTGAAGGGTAGTTAAACACCCATATTTGGTATTTAGATTGATCTATTTTTCCAATGAGAGGGGAGAAATCTAAAGCCGTTGCATTGATCCCATGCACAAATACGATCGGGATTTTAGCTGGGTCATATTCAGATAAAAAATAGAGACCTGCATTACCTTCGACCAAAAATGTCAGCGGTTGCCACATACCGAGCTTTGCGTTCCCTTTCTCAAAAGGAGGATCGGTTAAATTTGCCACGGTGCCTATATCAACGAGGTCTAATTCTATTTTCAATAGCGAAGATAACGAACGATCAACAAACGCACTTGGGGCTTCATTTTCATTAACGGATAATGAGACTTCTATTGTTGATTTGTCTTTATAAGAACGAAGTTTTACCACACTGAAAGCTTCATTGGCTTGTAGGGTAAGATCTTGATTTTTATCTTCAAAGATAAGTAGGTAGTGGACGTTATTTGATACGTGCAAGTGAATGCTGTCACTGTCTATGATGCCATCGTAGCCATCCACTTCGCTTTTATTGATGTCTTTCACTTGTTCAATCACCACGGCAGAGCCGGAGGCAGGTTGACTTAAGGTAACCATGTATTGATTGGTTATGGAGTCGATAGCTTCTATCTCATTAGACAGGTTTCTAAAGTTACTGCACCCTGATAACACTGAACTGAGTAACAATGCTGAACTGAAAAATAGTGCAGTAAGTAATCGCCTCATTCTAATTTCATCCTTAAATCAACCCGATTCATCCATAAATCAAAAACCTGTGTTTAATAGTAGCAATAAAGCAGAGAGTCATCTTATCCATTATGTTTGAGCGTATCTTGTCTTGAAGCCCCGCCGATTTCGGCTGTTGGAAAATTTGATATCGTTGCTTTGTTGCTCCTACTCAGAAGCGAAACATTGTTGGTTGGGGTTGCGTAGCTTGATGATGGTATTGTTTGGGTCTACTCGATTCAACGCGTCATCATTGAGATTAGCGTGACTGAAATCGATACGGAATAGATCCGCACGATGCAAATCGACGTTGAGCATTTGTGCGTGGCTCATGTCTGCGTTTCGTAAATCGGCATCGCGGAACGTCGCATTGTTCAGGTTTGCGTGGCTGAAATTGGCGTAAGTAATGTCAGCCTCATTCATATTTGTGCCTGATAAATCGGCGCCACTAAAGTTGGCTCGGATTAGGTTGGCACAACGCAGGTCTAGGCTTTTGAGTGCTAAGTGGCTTAGGTCGGCATTACGTAATTGCGCTCTTTCGCCGCCTTGGTTTTCTAGCCACAGTTTGTGTTGTTCAAGAATAGAATCAAGCTCTTGCTGAGTGTAGGTATTCATACTTCACACCATCATTTTATTGAGCCCGCTGTTCTAGTCACCAGTGGGCTCTCATTAACTGAAAGCTTTGTTTAGTCGTTAGCCTTATTTAATAGACAGTTCTACTAAATCGGAAGTTCAATGTCACCCGATTGCTCCGCCCAAGCAGCAAAGCCACCTGCGAGGTTTTTAACAGGTTTTAACCCCATCTCCGCGGCCATCTTGGCAGCGTAAAGAGAACGCAAACCGTGGGCACAATAGAACACGTAGGTTTTGTCTTGGTTGAACACCTTATTGTGAACGGGACATTCAGGGTCAATCAAGAATTCCAACATGCCTCTTGGGCAAGTGAATGCGCCGGGAATAATGCCAAGCTTGTTTCTTTCTTCGGCTTCCCTCACATCGACAAACACGTAGTCATCAAGTGTGTTTTGTTTGTCGTCGCTGCCGTTGAATAGCGCTATTGCTTCTTCTACCGACATATCTTCAACGACTTGGTAGGCTTCTTCTTTTAGGGCTTTAATGCCTTTGGTAATGGTTTGTGCCATGGTTTTCTCTCTTATTAAAATAGGATGACGGTTCTGTGTTTTGTGTTGCGGTGTCACTTAGTTATTTCATTCGTTATCTAGTTTGGTTACTTCAAGGCAGCTATTTCGTCTGGTTATTTTGAGACTGTTATTTCGCAACATTGCCCGCCACATTCAGCGCGTCCCATGTTCGTGCAAAAGGAGGAGCGTAGCTGAAATCAAGGTAACCCAATTGCTGAGTCGTTATGCCTGCGGTAATCGCAACGCTTAATGCATTTAAACGAGCGACAGCGCCTTTCTTACCGACAATTTCGCCGCCTAAAAGGCGTTTAGATTCAGGGTCGTAAGCAAGTTTTATCTTGATGTCTTCTTGGCCGGGATAATAATCCGTTTGGTTCTTGTCTTTAATGACAGAGGTACTGGTTGGCACTGCGTATTGGTTTGCCATCCAATGAGAAATGCCCGTGCTAGCAAGCTCGTAATCAAGTACTTTCAAAGACGATGAACCTAAGAAACCATCAAGGAAGGTCTCTTTGCCTGCCAATTTGTCGGCCATCATTCGAGCCTGTTTATTAGCTGTGGTGGCGAGTGACAAATACACGGGTTCATCAAGCGTTAAATGATGAACCGTCGCGCAGTCGCCCACCGCGTAAATATTCGGTACTGACGTTGCACCAAACTTATCGACTAATAACGCACCGTTGCCCATTTTTGGCAGGTCAAACAACTCGGTGTTAGGTTTGAAACCAAGCGCCAGAATCACAATGTCGGCTTGAATCGTGGTGTATTCAGGTTCTGCTGAATGACTAGTGGCTTCGTTAGTGTTATTGGTCGCGGATTGAGTTTTGCTCACCGTAAGCAGATAACTCGTTTTCTCACTATTTCCTTCGCCGCTGTCTTTTGAAGCAAAACGTTCAATGTGTTCGACTTGGGTATTGGTCAGCAGGCTGGTTCCTGTGTCACGAATGGCATCTTCGACGTCGGAGATCATCTCTGGGCTGAATTGGCGGCTCATGATGTGCGCTTCGCGCTCAATAATGGTGACGTCTTTTCCTAAGTCATGCGCCGCATCGAACATCTCTAATCCAATAAAACCTGCACCAATGATTGCAACGCGAGGTTTATCTACTGTGAGCATGGCTTGTTTCACGGCAACGCCATCTTCCATGCTAGTGAGTGTGTAAACATGCTCGGTGTTATTGGAATCAGCAATATCAGTATCAGTATTGTCAACACGTTCAGTATTTCCAACACGGAAAGATGTCGCCAAGTCTGGAATTAAAGGGCGCGCACCTGTCGCGATGATTAACTTATCAAATGAAATATCTTGTGGTTCGCCTTGCGTGTTGACTGTGATGATTTGCTCAGTAGCGTTCACGGCGACAACCTCAGTATTGATACGAACATCGAGTCCGGAATCGATGGCTTGTTGCGGCGTGCGAGAGATCATGCGATCTGTATTTGGGAACTTGTCGCCAACAAAGTAGGGTAAGCCGCAGGCACCAAACGAAAGGTAGCTGCGTTTTTCAATGACAATAACGTCATCTGTGGGTTGGTTTCTTTTGTATTTGGCAGCAAAGCTCATACCAGCAGCACTGCCACCTAAAATTACGATTTTCATAGTGGTACTTCTTCTTATAAGGACGCGGCATTCGCGCCCTGTGTTTATTGGGATGATTCTGAGTGACTTGAAACGACTGACGTTAAGTTAAAAACTTAAGCTGGAATCTCGCCATTGGTCGTATTCGACAGGGCTTGCGCTTTGTACTGTTCTGTATTCAATGAGCCGTTAGTCTTAGCAGTAAGAACACCAGACAACATCGACCCAGAGATATTGAGAGCGGTGCGTGCCATATCAATCAAGGCTTCAATAGATACCAGTATCGCGACAATTGTGATGTCTAGTCCCATGATGGTTAGCACGGCAACCGCTGCGAAGGTTGCGCCGCCACCGACGCCTGCAATACCGAATGAAGCAATAGCAATCACGGCGATAAGTTGCAGGACAAAGCTCAGGTCAATTGGGATACCCATTACTTGCGCTGCCATGATGGCGAGCATTGCTGGGTAAATACCGGCACAACCGTTTTGGCCAATACTGGTACCGAATGTCGCCGACATATTGGCTGTTTCTTCATCCACACCAAGGCGCTGAGTTTGGGTTTCTACGTTTAGTGGAATGGCGGCCATGCTTGAGCGAGAACCGAAGCCGAAGACCAATACAGGCCAAGATTTTTTCGCGAATATCTTCGGAGACAAACCAAATAAGCTTACAAGCACAAGGTGAACCACAAACATCACCGCGATTGCTGCGTAGCTTGCGATAACGAATCGTCCCATTTCTGAGAGTGCGAATAAATCGTTGTTCATCATGAATTTGGTCATCAAAGCGAACACGCCATAAGGGGTAAGCTTTAATATTTCTCGCACCATCGATAGCACGACTTCTTTTGCTGCATTGATGAAATCAACAAAGCTTTGCACTTTCTCTGGCTTACGCTTTTTCACTTGGAGAATGCTAAAACCAAGGAACATACCGAATAGAACCGTCGATAGTGTTGAGGTTCTTTCTGCGCCAGTCAGCATTTCAAAAATATTGGTCGGGATGATAGACAACACCAAGCTTGTGAAGGTGTTGTTCGACATCAGCTCTTGAGTCGATAGCAGGCTATCGCTGCGCGCTTCAATGGCAGTGCTAGTTCCCATTGCATTGACTAAGCTGTTCGCGTCGATGTTGAACAAGTAGATACTCGCAATTCCGATTACTGCGGAAATAGCCACGGTGAAAATCAACACGCCAATCACTTTAGGTGCGATTTTCGAGAGTGCACTGGTGCCTTCTACATTCATGATGGAAGCTGTCATGGCAACAAACACTAACGGTATTACTATCATCTGGAGTAGCTTGACGTAGCCATTACCGAACAAAGAGATAAGCTCTGAGAACTGCAAGCCAGCCGCGCTGTCGGTGCCCAGTACTACTTGGATAATGCCACCAAACAGAAGGCCGCCAACCAGTGCGCTAAGAACGCGGAAGTTGAAGCTTTTTTTCTGTTTTTTAAAGCGAGATAACACGACGTAAAAGCCGAGAAAAATGGCACTCAGTGCCAGTAACGTAAAGCTCATTTTAAGCTCCTATATCTACATCAAATAAAATCACTGGAGTGGGGCACATAACGTGTGTGAGGCGTCGTTTACCAAAGGCGCACCAGGATTGAAGCATTGTCCAGTGAAGGAATACCTGTAAGACGAAGCTTGATAAAAAAAGACGGTAAAAAATCTCAATTAATTTTCAAATAAGAAAACGGTGCTATGACGAATCCGCCATAGCACCGTTGTTTGTTCTGATCTTTAGGTTGTTTACTTTAATATTTAGGCTCTTAACTAAAGGCTGTTTTTATATACCTTGCCGTCTTTCATGATCAGCTTTTGTGTCTCTGTATTTGCCACACATGCCACGCCTTCAAGTGGGTTACCGTCGATAATCAATAGGTCGGCATACGCACCTTCAACAATCTGACCTAGCTTGCCTTCTTGGTAAGGGTGTGGGTAAGTCGACATCTCGAACAAGCGTCCGCAGTTTGATGTCGCCATGCGAAGTGCAGTGATGGTATCGAACACTTGCTCAATTGCACCAAGCTCATTCAGCTGAGTTGCATGCACATTGGTTTCGCCAACACAGTCGGTACCAAAAGCGATGTTCTGGATGTCGTATTTTTTAATTAGCTCTGCCGACTTGAACATGGCTTTACCTACACGTTCTGTCTTGCGATAGGTTTCTTCGTTTGGCAGTGGGATCTTGCGTTCTGCAATCAGTGAAGAGGTAAAGTAAGACGGAATCACCCAAATGCCTTTCTCTTTGATGATCTCGGCAATGTCGTCATCCATAATTGTTGCGTGTTCGAAAGACATCACGCCCGCTTCGGCTGCTCGACGCATGGCATCGGAGGTGTGGATGTGCGCGGCAACATAAGTACCGTAATCCGAAGCAGCCTCAACGGCGGCTTTCATCTCGTCTGATGTGAATTGGAGTGTGTCTAGCGGATCGAAGGTCGATGATGCACCGCCGCCAGCCATGATTTTGATTTGTGAAGCACCCATGAATAACTGCTCACGTACGGCTTTCAAGACTTCTGAGCGACCATCTGCCACTTTCATTGCGCCTTGCTTCATCATTGGCGAGTCTTCGTGTCCATTGGCTAATCGTTCTTGCGCTTGGTTTTGACGGTAATCGGAGTGACCACAGGTTTGAGATATCGCCGCCATTGAAGGAAGAATACGAGGGCCGGTTGCGTAGCCGTTATCGATACTTTTCTTAAGGCCAAGCGTGTTGCCCGCCACATCACGAATGGTGGTAAAGCCGCGCATCAACATCTCTTCTGAAATCTTTGCTGAGCGAATCGCCACTTCTTCACGAGTCATTGTATCAATGACATTAAAAGAGGCAGATAGCGTGATATGAACGTGCGCATCAATCAGGCCTGGCATGACCGTACCGCCTTGAGCATCAATCGTTTCATCGGCAATCGTTGGGTCAACCTCTCCAATCTGAGTGATCAAGTTATCTTCGATGAGGATTGATACGTTCTCGATTAAGTTGTTATCAACACCGTTAAATATGTTCGCGTTAGTGATTAGCTTTTTCATAGTCTGCACCTTTTGGAAATGAGTGTGTGTCGCTGATGGAGTAATAATATGGGGTGCAGCATTTGAAGAATGGCCATTTGGTGACAAGCAATGACGAGACTTATCTTTTGGTGCTTTTCTATATTTCTAAGTTTTTCCTATTCGACCGTTAAGGTGTATTTCAAATCGTCGTCACCTTGTGTTGAGAGTCAATTTACCGAACTGTAACTGGCTCTGAAACGGAAGGCTTAAGGAAAATACTGAATGAGTTCATTGGCTTATAAATTGAACGTTAAATTGACAGTATCTTATAAAATGTAAAATCGGTGTCAGTATTTGGGGGCTCTGACATTGGTCTGAAATTTAAGTTCGTTCTATGAGGCAACATCCTTACATCAAGAAAAATATATGGTTAAGGATTAACTCATGAAAAAACAAAATATCTCGGCAGTCGCCCTTTTAGCACTGATTATTACAGGTTGTGGCGGAGAAAGTTCATCAGGGGGTGACAGCACAACGTCTAACAACGCTAATGCTCCAAGTAATCCAAGTAATCCAAGTAATACCGGCTCATCATCTACCTCTCAGCAGCCTGACATTAAAGCTCTTAGCAACAATATGATTTTTGCTATCGAAGGCTTTATCGAAAAAACGGGTCCAATCAGAAATTTCTCATCTATTGCCGTCAAAAATGAGCTGCCTGCGTTCAAGAGTGGAGATACTCAGAAGGTTGATGTGACTATCGCAGTACCCACAATCGTTATCGATAATGGCAGTAACTTTGTTAACGATTGGCACTGTTATGAAACTGTAGGGTTAAGCACGCAAAGAAAAAATCATCAGTTAATTGTGGACGGTATAATTTCTGAATATCGATATGATATGCAAAGTAACTCTTGTTCTAGTGAGCACTTGGGATCGTATGTGTTTAACGATGCGGTGTTCGACAGTTCGTTGGAATTTGAAACCGTTGGCAGCGTAGTTTCTAAAGATGGGAGCGGGATAGAGTCTAATTTACCTACTTACGATTTTATCGCTCAAGCTTATGGAGAGCAGTCAAAAGATCGGTTTGGTGATTCTTGGGAATTATTACAGCGCGACAAAATTAACGTAGCAGCCAAGGCGGTTGGAGCTTCGATCTTTGAGTTGAACACTTCATCTGGAAAGATCGATTTGGATCTAAGTCAGCTTAATAGCGACACTCTCATCGATTTCGCTTCACTAGATACAAATCAATTATTGAATGGTGCGATTTGGGGGATGCCCGGTCAAGGCATTGCCGATGAAAAATGGTGCCGAATTGTGAATATTCCAGAAGATCTTAGCCAGAACAGTCTCAAGTACCAATCTGTTATCTCGACAAATTGTGCGAGGTCGACACAACGTTATTGTGATGCCTTTGGTTCATCGTTTTCGAGTGGTAACTACCCACCTGTAGCTCCTATCGCTTGGGACAATAACACGGCGACTAACGCCCAGTTGAACTCAGATGAGCAATACCTAAGAGATGCTCAAGGTCACTTTGTTGTGAACAGTTCTGGTCAGAATGCGTTTGTCCTCTCATCCAATTCGGTTGTGATTCCTATTTTTGGTTACACCAGTCCGCGAAGTGATGGGCAAGTTAACAATGCTGGTCTTAATAGTTGGGTTGGTCACGAAGGTCACTGCCAAAACGTGATGAATAGCCGACACACAAAGATGGGGATTGGATACAAAGCCAGTAAGTCAGATGCATCAAAGGTGTCTTATTGGACGCAAGATTTCAACTAACACACTCATTGCTTAAATACGGGTCATCCATTTAGCGTCTCTATTCTTTCTTTAGTTGGTAGTGGAAGGTACTTGGTAGTAGAAAATTACTCGAGAGTGGAACTTTACTCGACAGTGGCACTTTGCTCCATAGTGCCATTTTACTCTACAGTGATACGTGGGCGATCAGGATTACTGACGGTGGAGGCGCGAAGACACTATGACGATTCATTTGTGTGGTGAATGATTTTGAGTGGTGTCATGAAATGGTAAGTTTTGCTTCGATTCGAACGCTAAGATGTATTTCAAATCAAGGCTACTTATCAAATTAGAGAGAGACAGAATGACTAAATCAGACAAAGTTTACGGGTTCAACACACCACAACGCCTATTTGTAGGTTACACGTTAGCCGTGCTGGTGGACTTAGTCGTGCTTAACTTTTTCGATGAGTACTGGGACTTCGTCAACATTGAATCTTTCACTATTTCTTTGATAGCAGCGTTGTTACTGCAGTTATTGTTGAAGCTCTCTATTGGCTTAGAGCACAAGGTAGCGGATTACTTTAAACAGAAATCTGGAACGGCGCCTAAGGTGTACCGAGCACTGTCGACATACATTATTCTTGTTGGCTCAAAATTCGTCATGCTAGAAGCGATAAACCTTATGTTCGGTGACAAGGTGAGCTTCACAGGCCCTTGGGGCGGTGTGGTAGCGTTCTTCGCCGTGGTATTTACGATTCTTATTGCTGAAGTGGTTGTATCGAAGATTTACTTTGCTCTGGATGATAAACAAGATTCAAATGTGAAAGCACTAAAAGAGACCAACGTGTAACAGAACTAAAATACAGATGTGAATAACAGACGAGCCAGCTGACTAAGCTGGCTCGTTTTCGTTTATGTGGCGATAACCAATTCGATGCGCTGTTGGCTCTATTTTTCGTAAACCACATCTCCTCGCAACACCGTCATCAACACCTGAGTCTTGGCTATTTGTCTTGCTGACACTGTGGTGATGTCTCGGTCGAGAATCGCGAAGTCTGCTGATTTGCCAACCTCAATAGAACCCGTGACGTCTTCTATTCCAAGACTTTTGGCTGCATTGAGCGTATAAGCGTCGATGGCTGTGTAGATATCGGTTAGGCCTGTTTTTCCCATGATTAAGCTGTTCGCGATGCCGACCAATGGGTTGATGTCGTGTACGTTCCAGTCACTGCTCAGGGTGATATTGGCGTCGGTCTTGAGTATCGCGTCTAGGTTCATCATGGCTTTGGCGCGGCGAGCACCAAGGAAGGCTTCGGCCCATTGGTGTTGATGCTTGGCTACGTAATCAGACCCAACTTGGAAATCCGCCGAGACATTGAGCTGTTTGAAGCGGGGAACGTCTTCATTATTGATTAATTCAACATGGGTTAGGGTGTAGGGTTTTTGCGAACCTTGTTTTCGGATACTTTCGATTGCATCAAGGGATTCACGAACGGCGCCATCACCAATAGCATGAATGTGAGCGCTAAAGCCGATTTTATCGAGCGCGGTGAGCCACTCTTTCATCTGTGCTGGTGGAATATAGTTTAGGCCATTGGGAGATTGTGGCAGATAGGTATCTAAATAGGGCGCGAGTGTTTTTGCTGTACCGTTAATGAAGATGCCATCGCTGTACATTTTTACCTGATCGACGAGCAACAGACGGCTTTTATCATCTGAATACATCTTCTCGAAGACTTCTAATTGAGAGGGTATCGCCATTGATGGGTAAACCCAAGGGCGTAATGAAACGCGAGCCGTCAAATCTTGGTTTTGCTCCGCTTCTAGCCAAACGTCATACCAGCCTCGTTTCCAATACATCCGGCCGTCACCTATGGTGGTAATGCCGTGCGCAGCGGCTTCCTCAAGTCCGAATATTAACCCTTGGTAGCTTTGCTCAAACAGTTCGCTTTGGCTGTTCCAAGCCATCTCCATCACTTGATCGCCAGCATTGTCTAATAAGATGCCATTGAGCTTTCCGCTGTCTTGGTCTTTTAAATAAGCGCCACCTTGTGGGTCAGGCGATTGTTGGCTGATTCGGGCAATTTTCAGTGCTTTAGAGTTGACCCACATTGAGTGTGAAGTTTGCTCCATGATCACCACTGGGCGATCCGGGAAGATACTGTCGATGATCTCTAGTGGTGCATATTCAGAGTCGCTATCGAGGGTCGACTCAAGAGAAAACCCATAACCCATTAGCCAACCTCTGCCATCGGTATCAGCATTGATCTTACACGCTTCTAAGTAGGGGATTTGCTCTTCTAATGTTGCTTCAGAGTCGAGTTCACAATTGCCACCCAGCTCTGAGGCGGCTTCAAACACATGGTTATGGTTGTCAATGAACCCGGGAAGGACAAAGGCATTGTCTAGATCAATGACATCGGTATTCTGCCCTTGAAAAGCTTTCGCTTGCAAGTGGCCACCGATGAAGATGATCTTGCCGTTATGGGTAGCGATCGAGTCCGACTCACGATGCCCGTATATATCAGCATTGGTAAAGATTTGGTCTGCACTTTGGTCTTGAACTGCTGTTTGTGTTTGAACAACAGTGTTGGCTTGTGCAAGAACGGGCGCTACGGCGGTAAAGCTTGCGAGTAATGCTATCCATGCAGTGCGTGGCAGAGTGAGCTTGTTGTTCATTATTATGTCTTCCATGTTCCACTGTTTAGTAAGTATAGAAAGCGAGTGGCAAGTGTGAAACTCTACATGAATGACAAATAAAAACCGCTATTAATCAATAAATTGTGGTTTGAATAAGCCTTTCATCACGACTCTTGTCTTAGGCTCTTACGCAGATCTTTCTTATATTCGTCATAAGAGTTATAGCCATAGAATTTCCAGGAGTAGTCACCTTTAATATTGTGGTTGTAGGTGATCTCGCCGATCCATTGTTGACGTGTGGCAAGAATCATATCGCGAATTTTTAAGAATAAAGTGTCCATAGTTGCTCTCCTGATTAAGTTCACTTGCAGTATATTTATCGGAGACGAAGAGAAGAGTACCGTCAGCGCAATGTTCAATACTTTTCAGTCAATGTGCTGATTTGGGTGCTTTGTTACGTATACTTTCAATATTAAAAGGTCATTGAGTATCGTAATGAAAGGTTACTTGGAAAAAGTGCCACAACGAGTTGGCATGTCTTGGCGCTATAAGAAAATTGTCGAGAACAGTAAAAGCTATGGTTGGCACCGACATGAAGAGTACGAAATAGCGATTCATCGTCACTTTACTGGCCATAGCTTTATTGGGCATCACCAAAGCGATGTGTTTCACAACCATATGATCTTGGTTGGGCCAGATTTACCTCATGCCATCTATTCGGACGAGAGCACTGATGATTCGCGAATATGTGAAACGCACGTAGTTTGGTTTCGCAAAGATTGGATAGAGCAATTGATAGCGTGCTGTCGAGAGCTCGAACCGCTACGTGTATTGCTAGAAGAATCAAAGAAAGGGCTCCAGTTTTCACTCGCTACTGCAGAGAAAGCGACGGAATTGTTGAATAAGGTGATGAACCAGTCGCCACATCAACAACTGCTTACCTTGTTCTCTTTGTTTGCACTTTTGCTTGAGGATCAAGAGATCGTGCAGTTGATTAACCCTGTCTTCAACTCGGATGATGAAGATGAAGTCAGCGATAAATTGGACAAGGTTGAAGCTTTCTTGGTGAACAATTTTAATCACGACATCTCGGTTAATGACTTAGCCAAGCATCTCTACATCAGTGAGAGTAGTGTTAGGCGCTTGTTTCAAAAACATTATAAAGAGAGCTTCAGTCAACGGCTTAAAAAGATCAGGTTGAATGTCGCGTGCGACTTGCTGATTAATACGTCATTGCCTGTCAGTTTGATCTTGGAGAAAGTGGGATACGATAACCAAGCCAACTTCAATCGTCAGTTTAAATCCTATAAACAGGTGACACCGACTCAATATCGAATAGCAATGAAACGCCATTGATTCATTCGCAGACTAAACGATTCACATAAGATTCTGAATAAATTACAGTTAAGTGAACTATAAAAATGGATTTAACGTATTACCAAGGATGTAAGTTTATGTTTTCAAGAGACTTACTCGCATTACTAATAAAAACAAGTCGAGGTTAGGATGAAAAAAATATTATTGCTGCTTAGCGTGATCTTATTGGGTGGTTGTGTCGGCATGCCCGAAACGGTTAAGCCCGTTCAACAGTTCGAGTTGGATAGATACTTAGGGAAATGGTACGAAGTGGCTCGTTTGGATCACTCGTTTGAGCGTGGTTTAGACAACATCAGCGCTGAGTACAGCTTGCGTGATGATGGCGGTGTGAAGGTGATTAACCATGGCTATTCGGACGAAGATGGCGAATGGAACGAAGCGGAAGGCAAAGCGTATTTTGTCGAAGGCAGCGAACAAGGCTATTTGAAAGTGTCTTTCTTTGGTCCTTTCTACGGCGCTTATGTGGTATTTGAGTTGGATAAAGAGGGTTACCAATACGCATTTGTTTCTGGCCCAGACACCGATTACTTATGGCTGCTTTCAAGAACACCTGAGGTTGCACCAGAGGTCATGGAGAAATTCAAAGCGATGTCAAAAGAGCGCGGTTTCAATACTGACGAGTTGATTTTTGTGGAGCATGACAATAAGCCTAGTTCTTGATAACAGTTCTAATGCTTAGCTCTTGAGAACAGCTACATTTGATTAAGAAAGGCACCGATGAGCAATTCAACGGTGCCTTTTTTGGTTTGGCTTTGTTTTTTGTGTTTGCTAGCTCGTTAAGTAAGTAACTAACGTTGTCGACGAACCTGCAAAACACTGAGTACCGATAGTGAAATGAAGAATGCAGGGTCGCTCCAGCCAAAGCCAACAAAGATTCCTGTAAACGCTGCATACAGTGTGATGATCGCGCCAAGCATATTCGTAACCACCAAACCTTGGATGAGCTTTTTAGCTGATACGCCGGGTTCAATGTCTCTAAGCAACCAGCTTATCGCGGCAATACCACCCAAAAAGATACTGGCGTGTTGAGAGAGAAAGTAAGCGTACTTATCATTAATTTCCACGCCGTACATGGGCCACATTACCGTTGGGATAAAAAACAGTGCGATGGCAAACCCTGCGTAAATAATGCCGTGTAGGCTAAGAAAAGTTTTGTTATTCATTACGTATCTCTCTATTTATTACTTAGCGACTTAGCGACTTAGCGACTTAGCGACTTAGCTATTCAATATCTTTGTTGTCATTCAGCGAATGAACAAGTTTGATTAACCGTTGATTGGGCCTTTATTAATGGTAGTTAATGGCTGATTGACGTCAAAAATCACCCCACGCACTTCCGCTACGCCCATCTCTTTTAAGCGAGCAGCGTGCATCGCCAGATAGGTTTCAGCACTCAGCTGATCTTCAAATAAGTAGACGCCGCCACCCAGCTTTTCTGCTTCGTTCTCTGTCCAGATTTTCCAGGTCATGCCCGGTTCGTTGTTAATAGACTTTGCTAGGTCAACGAGTGCGTTTGACATCTCTTCACCAAATGGGCCGCTAAATTCAAAATCGACTTGTAATAATTTCATGGTTATTTCTCCAAACAGTTACTTGGTATTGCGCTGAGACTCATGGTCATTTCGCAAAACATAGGAGGCTTGATTGCCTGTTGAAATAGATATTACCTGTAAAAAACAGACAGAAAAGTTCATAATATAGTTATTAACTGTCAGGATTTTAGACCAATGAGATTGAAAACCACCCTCGACCAATGGCAAACGCTTTACGAAATTGACCGTGCAGGCAGCATTCAGGCTGCGGCACTACAATTGAACAAGAGTCACACCACGCTGATCTATGCGCTGAGAAAATTGGAGGACCAATTAGGCGTGACTTTAGTGCAGGTTGAAGGTCGTAGGGCGGTCTTGTCGGAGGATGGGAAATCACTGTTGCGCCGTGCGAGCAGTATGTTGGAACAAGCTCGCGAGCTAGAGTTGATCAGTGAACAGCTAGCGAAAGGTGTTGAGTCTGAAATTGTGGTTGCTGTTGATCACTTGTGCTGCCTTGAACGTCTTTATCAACCGATGGCTGCATTTTTGACGGAGAACAACACCACATCGATACAAGTGATAGAAACGTCTCTGTCTAAAACAACCGAAATGGTGACTCAAGAACTGGCTGATGTGGCTATCATCAACTTGCCTATTACTAATTACTCAGCCGAAGCCTTTGGTTTTACGATGATGGAGCCAGTAGTTGCTAGCTCACATCCGTTAGCAAGTGCCGTTTCAGTGTCGTTGAATCAACTGTCGTCTTTGCCACAAATTGTGGTGAGGGATTTAGGTACACGATCTAATCAAGGCACTAAAAGCCAAGGCAACAAACAGGATGTGGGCTGGTTGAAGTCGAGTCAGCGCATTACGGTGGATAATTTCGACCATGCCTTTGGCGCGGTGGAGCAGGGAGTTGGGTATTGTCGACTACCAAAGCACATTGTGGAAAGTCGAGGAAGTGACAAGCTAATGGTGTTGAATGTCGAAAATGGCAGTGGGTATCACGTTCCGCTGCACCTGACTTTACCAAAAGGAGCCAAGACAGGCCCTGCTGCTAAACGTTTCTATGAGTTACTTCTTGAGTCAGCTGCTCCTGCTAACTAACCCTCATTCAGTTGGGCTCAAACTAGCGAGGCTGATTGCCGTTTAAGAACAGCGCGACACATTCGCGAGTGTAGTGAAGTCTTTCTTCTTCAGATTCTCCGCTATCGTGTCCGAAGAATCCCCAATACGCCGATTTGCCGTGAAACATCAGCAACAGTTGGCGTGCTGCAATGACTGGTGAGCTTGATGTCGACAGTGTGAGATCACCAGAGTCTATTTTCGACTGCAAATAATCAGCAAGTAATTTGGTGGTTTTCTGAGGCCCAGTTTCTAAATAGATAGAGGCGATCTCTGGATGCGTATTCGCTTGGCTAATGGCATTTTGAAAGGTTTGTCTAGATTGTTCATCAAGTAATAAATCCTGAAACTTCACACCAAACTTCACCAACTCATCACCCACCGCAGCATCCATATCAAAGGCTGCAGGACTGAGTTCTCGCTCCGCACACTTGGTTTGCATGCAGGTTTCGAAAAGTTCGTCTTTGTTTTTAAAGTGAGAGTAGACCGTTTGCTTAGAAACGTTCGCTGCTTTGGCTATCTGATCCATATTGATCTTGAAGCCATGTTCAGAGAAAAGTTGGCTGGCTGCGGTTAAGATCTGCGATCTCTTCTGTTCACTCTTGATGATTTTAGTCACGTGCTTGCTTCTCGTTACCTAGTTTGTCTCGTTGCTTAGCGCCTGTTGGTGCTCAGTTCTATGTGTCTCGTTTTACGCTAAGCATTATGCTTTTTGTGATGGTTTTATCAATCATTAACGATGAAACTTATTTTTAACATAATCAAACTAGACAGTCTAGTTTGATTTGGTTAGTCTAAAAAAAGAACATAATTGAGTACCTCATAGGAACAGTACGTATGTATAAATTGATGAAGGGAAGCGCAGTGGCAGTGGCGTTGTCGGCTTTTCTTGTTGGATGTGGCGAAAAGGAACAAGCCCAAGAGTCGGTTGATTCAACCGCTGAAACGGCATCGAGCGTCCAAACCATTTTAACGGTGGAAACGATGGCCTTGGCGCTGTCTCCTTCTTATGCAGTACAACGCGAATATGTCGGTGTGGTTAAGGCGGGTCAACAGGCCAATTTAGGTTTCGAGTTGGCCGGAAAAGTAAACGAGATTCTGGTGGATGTCGGTGACACAGTCACAACGGGTCAGCCGTTGATCAGACTGGATACCCAACTTTTGGAAACCGAGTCTAGTCAACTGAAAGCGCAGGCTGAAGAAGTCAAAGCTCAATTGAGTTTGGTGGCAGCGAACCTTAAACGTCAACGTTCATTGAAAGCGAAAGGCTTCAGTGCCGAAGCTGAGATTGATTCGTTAACCAGTGAGCAACGCGTATTGCAGGCGAACTTGCTGCGTATTGATGCCTCGGTAAAAGGCAATCAATTGAAGCTGGTGAAATCGACAGTTCGTGCGCCATATTCAGGGACCATCGCAACACGCTTTGTCTCGCTTGGAGATGTAGTGAATGTAGGTAATCCAACTCTTACACTGCTTGCCTCTGAAGGGAAAGAAGCCTTTATCGGTATTCCTGCCCATCAAATGGAAAAGGTTACTTCACTTTCCGCACCAAGTATTCGCGTCGGGCGAGATGAATTCGCTGTGAGCCTGTTGAATCCGGGCGCAATGGTTGACACACAGTCTCGCAGTGTCGGTTTGCGTTATCTGTTTCCTGAACAATCAGCGGTATTAGAAGGACAACTTGCCTATCTGAAATTTGACGAACAGATTGACGACCAAGGCTACTGGGTGCCATTAACGGGTTTGATTGATGGATTGCGCGGTGTGTGGAACATCTTTGTGATTGGTGAAGACAACAAAGTTGAGCGCCGAAGTGTTCAGGTGTTGTTTGCCAACAATCAACAAGCGTACGTGAGTGGGGCGATTGAAGACGGTGAACAAGTGATTGCCAGTGGTTTACATCGTTTAGTTCCGGGACAAACCGTGAAGCCAGCAAGCGTTACTGCTGAATAGGAAATAGCATGAAAATCATAGAGACTATTTCTAACACTCGATTGCTTATCTTAATGACCGCACTGCTGATGGTGAGTGGTATTTCTGCGTTCATGACGTTGCCACGTGCAGAAGACCCAGTAATCATCAACCGTTACGCGAACATTACTACCAGTTTCCCCGGAGCCAGTGCCGAGCGTGTTGAAACCTTGGTAACAGAAGTTATCGAGAACAAGCTGCGTGAGCTGAGTGAAGTTAAACTCGTGAGCTCAACCTCAAGACCGGGCGTGTCTATTGTCACCTTAGAATTGAATGACACCATCACCGAGCCTGAGCCGGTTTGGTCTCAAGCTCGTGACAAACTATCTGACATCGAATCCATTTTACCTGCGGGTTCTCATTCTCCCGATCTCGACAGTGACCATACCTATGCTTTCACAACCATCGCATCTCTAACCTGGTCTGGTGCAGGCGAGCCTGACAGGTTAACGCTGGGTCGTTATGCCAAAGAACTCGCTAAGCGACTAAGAACTTTGTCGGGTACCGAGTTCGTTGATGAATATGGGATGCCACAAGAAGAGATTCAAATCAGTTTGCGTACTGCCGATGCAGCGGCGTTAGGGCGCTCAAGTGCCAATATTGCTGAGTCGCTCGAAGGGGCAGACGCCAAGAACTCCGCCGGTGAATTGGTCAGTGCTTATTCTCGCTTTGGCTTAGAAATTAAATCTGAACTCGATTCTATTGAACGCATTAAGCAAGTGCCAATAGCCACTGATAGCAATGGTCACATCATCCGTATGGAAGACATTGCTTCGGTGAAACGTGGTGAGAAAACCCCACAAGACCAGATTGCCATTATTGATGGTGAGCCGGGTGTGATTGTCGCGGCAAGAATGCACCCTGATCTGCGAGTCGATAACTGGACGTCGCGAGCCAACGCTCTAATTGGGAAGTTTGAGCAAGAGTTACCGAGTAACGTTAAGGTGACGGTACTCTTTAATCAGCAAGGCTATACCGAAACACGCTTGGACGATTTGGGCAAAAGTTTGATGATCGGTTTCGTGCTGATCTTGATTGTGTTGTTTGTCACTTTAGGCGTGCGTGCCGCGATCTTAGTGGCGATTTCTCTGCCGTTAACCTCATTACTGACCCTGTCGATCATGAAAATGACCGGTGTGCCGATTAACCAAATGTCGGTGACAGGCCTAATTGTGGCGCTCGGGATCATGGTGGATAACGCGGTGGTGATGGTTGATACCATTCAGGCGTATCGTTTGAAAGGGCAACAACGAGCAGAAGCGACCATGAATGCGTTGAAGCATTTATGGGTGCCGTTGTTAGGTTCCACTTTGACTACCGTTTTGGCGTTTGCACCAATCATTTTGATGCCGGGCGCATCGGGTGAATTCGTTGGCGGTATTGCGATTACGGTGTCTTTCTCGTTGATCGGCTCTTACATTATTTCACATACCTTGATTGCTGGCTTGGCGACCAAGTTATTACCGAAACAACTCAGCGATGTTGATAAGAAGGGGCAGCATCATTGGTACATGACGGGCTTAAGAATTCCTGCACTAACACGTTGGTTCTCGTCTTCTGTTCGCTTTGGTGTAACGCATCCAATCATCACTATTGCTTTGGTGTTGTTGGTTCCGTTTACGGGTTACTGGAGTATGTCCCAATTAACGGAGCAGTTCTTTCCGCCATCAGACCGAGACATGTTTGAGATTCAGGTTTACATGCCGCCGCAAGCGAGTATTTACGCCACCAAAAAAACCTCTGAAAAAATCGACGATATCATTCATCGTTACCCTGAAGTGGAACGCATTGATTGGCTCGTGGGCGCGAACTTCCCATCGTTCTATTACAATCTGCAAGCAAGGCAAAACAACGCGCCTTACTTCTCGCAAGCGATGGTGAAAACAGAGAACTTTGACCAAGCCAATGCGCTGATTCCTGAGTTGCAAAAGGTGTTGGATGAAGAGGTGCCTGAAGCTCAAATCTTGGTACGAAAGCTTAACCAAGGGCCTCCATTTACTGCGCCAGTAGAGTTGCGTGTGTATGGTGAAAACCTCGATACGTTGAAAGCGATTGGTGAGGATGTGCGATTGATTTTGGCGGGTGTTCCTCATGTGACGCACACAAGGGAAACGCTGCAACCGGGTACTCCGAAGGTGTGGTTGAAGGTCGATGAAGACACCGCAAAGCTGAACGGTATTTCATTGAACCAGTTCGCAGGTATGCTGCAAACTACGCTGACAGGTCGTGAAAGTGGCTCTGTGATTGAAGGCAGTGAGTCGGTACCAATCCGTGTTCGTGTAGCAGATGAGGCGCGTGAGAACTTAGCGCATTTAAGCAATATCCGTTTGCCGATAAGCTCAGATGTCTACTCGACAGGTATTAACGTATCGACACTGGCTGAACTTGAATTGACGACTAGTCGTGGTGCGATTACTCGTCGTAACGGGCAGCGTGTGAATACCATTGAGGGTTACATTGAAGCGGGTGTTTTGCCTCAAACGGTACTCAATGAATTCCAAAAACGCTTAGCAAGCTATGAGATGCCATCGGGTTACACGATTGGTTTTGGTGGTGAATCCGCGGAGCGAGACAATTCAGTCAACAGTCTTATCTCGAATGTCGCCGTTGTGGTGGTATTGATGGTGTTGGTGGTGGTGATGTCGTTCAACTCGTTCCGAATGAGCAGCATCATCTTCATGGTAGCAGGATTGGCTGGTGGACTAGGGCTGTTGTCGGTGTGGATCTTCGGTTATCCGTTTGGCTTTACGGTGATCATCGCCATGCTCGGGATTGCAGGTTTGGCGATCAACGCGGCCATTGTCATTCTGACCGAATTGAAACTCGATAAAGAGGCTTCCTCTGGGAATGTTGATGCGGTCGTTGAAGCCGTGATGTCGTGTACTCGACATATCAGTTCAACCACGATTACAACCGTGGGAGGCTTTATGCCATTGATCATCGCTGGCGGTGGTTTCTGGCCTCCGTTTGCGGTCGCTATTGTGGGCGGTACAGTATTAACCACCCTTATCTCGTTCTACTTTGTACCTGTGGTTTATCACTTGATGACTCGAAATCAGCGAAAATCCATGACTACTCAAGCGGCATAACTGTTTTTCAATTTAACTACTCTTCAATTGCCCATAATCGAGCCGTATCTGGCTCGATTATGGTGTTGTTATTCTCGATAAATTCATCCTAATTCCTACCTTTTTGTTGTGCTTTTCACCGTTATTACGCCCTCAATTAGTCAAATTCTCCTTTCTGTTAGCCACAATATTCTTTCTGTTAGTCATTATATTCTTTCAATTCGTCACATTAGTGCATCGATGAATGCTTGATTATCTTTTTGGTGAATGGGTGTGGGTTTTGAATAATCTAACCAGTGAATACCTTGTAAATGGTATGTGAATTCACAATTTTGACGGGCGTCACACTTCTATTTATTCGCTCTTTCTAATGTACCTTGAACTTGCCCTGAGCTTTAGTGGTGAGTGAGTGTTTATCTACTTTTTCTAAATCCCTTGTCAGTACTGGCTCTATCCGTGTGGCACGCAATTGATGTGTGTCTTAATCGCTTACTGCTTCTTAGTTTTCGTCTTCATAAATGGAAGGTTAGTTTCCAAGTTTGTTTGGTGAGCTTTCAATTTCAACTCTTCATAATGCGCCAAATGTAACAATGTATTTCAAAGTGTAACAATTAAGTCATGTTTTCTGTGTGGTTTTAACCCAGTAGTAACGAGCCTTATTGCATTGCTTTTTGAGATGCGGCGTTTCACATGCTCAACACATAAATATTCTAATGACCATGACAACCAGTACTCGGGCGTTCGTTCTGAGGCTGGATAACCATCGAGAAAGTTAATGGAAGCTTCAAGATATAAACGCATTTTATCGAGAGCAAATCTGTCGAGGATTGGTTTGGTGGGAACCGTCCTGATGCTCGAAGGATGTAACTCCGCATTGCTCGACCCAAAAGGTAGCGTTGGCGTTCAGGAAAAGGAGCTGATTATTACGGCTCTGTTGCTGATGCTGATCGTCGTCATCCCCGTGATTCTGATGACCATCTACTTTGCCTATAGATACCGCGAAAGTAATACCACAGAAGAGTATGCACCTGACTGGGCGCACTCAACCAAGATCGAAGTGGTGGTATGGACGATTCCAATCATCATCATCGCGATTCTAGCCACCATCACTTGGCGAACAACACACGAATTAGAGCCATCAAAGCCTCTGGTGAGTGACGTTAAGCCTATGGTGATCGAAGTGGTCTCTCTGGACTGGAAGTGGCTGTTCATCTATCCGGAGCAAAACATTGCGACGGTTAACTATGTTGCGTTCCCGAAAGATGTACCGGTGACGTTTAAGCTAACTTCAGACAACATCATGAACGCGTTCTTTATCCCGCGTCTTGGTTCGCAGATCTACGCGATGCCAGGAATGGTGACTAAGCTGAATTTGATCGCGAACCACGAAGGTGACTTCAAGGGTTTTGCATCGAACTACAGTGGTAAAGGGTTCTCTCAAATGAAATTCACCGCATCAGCCATGCCTGATCAAGTGGCGTTTTTAAACTGGGTGGAGAAAGTGAAAGCAAGTCCTGATCGTATTGAAGATTGGGAGCAGTTCCGTTCATTGGCCGCGCCAAGTGTGGCTGAACCTGTGACTCTGTTTTCTAGTATCCCACCATTTTTATTCACTGATGTCGTGACCCAGCACCCTGGTTCAATGAACTGTTTGCCGGAAACCCAAGGATAATCGTCATGTTTGGAAGATTAACTCTAGACTCAATTCCCTACCACGAACCCATTATTTTGATCACCTTAACCATGATCGCTTTAGTGGGTAGTTTAGTGGTGTATGCGGTAACAAAAGCCGGTAAGTGGCAATACCTATGGAATGAATGGTTTACGTCTGTAGACCACAAAAAACTAGGCTTCATGTACATTGCGGTCGCGATGGTGATGTTAGTTCGTGGCTTCGCCGATGCGGTCATGATGCGCAGTCAGCAATTGCTTTCTGCAGCTGGTGAGACTGGCTATTTACCGCCACATCACTACGACCAAATCTTCACGGCTCACGGCGTGATCATGATTTTCTTTGTCGCGATGCCTCTGGTTATCGGCTTGATGAACATCATCGTGCCGCTGCAAATTGGCGCTCGTGATGTTGCATTCCCTTATCTGAATAACTTGAGCTTCTGGCTATTTGTGGTGGGTATTATCCTAACCAACATGTCGCTTGGCTTGGGTGAGTTTGGCCGTACGGGTTGGTTGGCGTATCCGCCGTTGTCTGGCATTGAGGCGAGCCCGGGAGTCGGGGTCGATTATTGGATATGGGCACTGCAAATATCCGGTGTGGGTACCACGTTAACGGGTGTGAACTTCTTCGCGACTATTTTGCGCATGCGTACTCCATCTATGCCAATGATGAAGATGCCAGTGTTCACTTGGGCATCTCTGTGTGCCAACATCCTGATCATCATCTCTTTCCCAATCCTAACGGTCACCATCGCGTTACTGACTTTGGATAGATACATCGGCACGCACTTCTTCACCAATGACCTTGGTGGCAACGTGATGATGTATGTGAACTTGATTTGGGCATGGGGACACCCTGAGGTGTACATCCTAATTTTGCCTATCTTCGGTGTGTTCTCTGAAGTAACTGCAACCTTCTCTCGTAAAAAACTGTTTGGTTATACCTCGCTGGTATGGGCGACGGTGGCTATCACTATTTTAGCGTTTGTGGTTTGGCTGCATCACTTCTTCACCATGGGGTCTGGCGCCAATGTGAATGCCTTCTTCGGCATCGCGACCATGATTATCTCTATCCCAACCGGGGTTAAGATCTTCAACTGGTTATTCACCATGTACAAAGGTCGTATCCGCTTCACCACGCCAATGATGTGGACAGTGGGCTTCCTAATCACCTTCACCGTTGGTGGTATGACGGGCGTATTGATGGCGGTTCCGGGTGCGGATTTCATTCTGCATAACTCGGTATTCCTGATTGCGCACTTCCACAACGTAATCATCGGTGGCGTGGTCTTCGGCTGTTTTGCTGCAATTGGTTACTGGTTCCCGAAAGCGACCGGATTCACTCTGAACGAGCTTTGGGGAAAACGCGCATTCTACTGCTGGATCATCGGTTTCTTGATGGCGTTCTTGCCGCTTTACGCTCTTGGTTTTATGGGCATGACGCGTCGTTTGAGCCAAGACATTAACCCTGAGTTCTTCCCACTACTGGCGGTTGCGGCTGCAGGTACGGGCGTGATTGCGATGGGTGTGGTGTGTCAGTTCGTTCAGATTTACGTGAGTGTTCGTGACCGAGACCAAAACCGAGATCTAACCGGTGACCCGTGGGGCGGACGTACCTTTGAATGGGCAACGTCTTCACCACCGCCGTTCTATAACTTTGCAAAACTGCCTAAGGGCGATGAGATCGATTCGTTCTGGTATCAAAAGCAAAGTGGCGAGTTTGATCCAACTCAGGAAGAAGAATACGAACGTATTCACATGCCGAAGAACACACCAACAGGCATTTATGTGTCTGCATGGGCGTTGGCATTTGGCTTCGCAATGATCTGGTACATCTGGTGGCTAGCGGCTGCAAGCTTAGTGGGCATCGTGGTGACGTGTATTCAACACAGCTACAACGACGATGTGGACTACTACGTAGAAGTTGAAGAGATCAAAGCGATTGAAGCGGCTCGACGTGCGCAGCTTGCAGAAGCGAAAAAACAGTCAGTGAAAGGCGATCATTCTGGTCGTGGTAACAGCGCTGACAGTGGTAATAACGACAATAAAGATGACTTGGAGACGACGTATGCAAGCTAATACTCCGTCACACACTTATGATCTTGCACATTCGCATGATCATCACCACGAAGCTGCGGGCAACAAGTTGTTTGGCTTCTGGGTTTACTTGATGAGTGACTGTGTCCTGTTTGCCACGCTTTTCGCGACTTATGCCGTGCTTGAGAGTGGATCAATTGCAGGGCCGACAGGTAAAGACATCTTTGAACTGCCGTTCGTGTTTGTCGAAACCATGATGCTGCTGTTCAGTAGTATCACATTCGGTTTTGGCATGATTGCGATGAAGCGCAAAGACGTGACCGGACTGAAGCGCTGGATCAAAGTGACTTTCGTATTGGGCTTAGCCTTTATCTGTATGGAAGTGTATGAGTTCCATCATTTGATTGCAGAAGGTTATGGCCCTCAAGAAAGTGCATTCCTTTCTGCGTTCTTTACCTTGGTTGGCACACACGGTTTGCACGTAACGTTTGGCCTGATTTGGATGGCGGTGGCGTACCACCAACTTTCAACCAAAGGCTTGAACGACAACATGTCGATGCGCTTCCAGTGCTTGAGCTTGTTCTGGCACTTCCTTGATATCGTTTGGATTTGTGTATTTACCATCGTGTACTTAATGGGGGTGATGTAATGGAACAGCATCTAGACAGTGGTGCAACGGATTATGTGAAAGGCTTTATTGCGTCACTGATTCTGACCATTATTCCGTTCTACATCGTGTGGGCGCATGTGTTACCAAGCACAGAGACTTACGTGATCTTGTTCGGCTGCGCGTTGGTGCAAATCTTTGTGCACTTCAAGTACTTCCTACATATGGAAGCGAAATCTTCCGATGGGCGTTGGAACTTGGTGTCACTGATGTTTACCGCCATTGTTGTATTGATTCTTATCGCTGGCTCGGTATGGATTATCTACAACATGAACGTCAACATGAAGTTGTAGGCTAAGGTATGCTGAAAAGATATCTGTCTATCACCAAACCGGGCATCATTTTCGGTAACCTGATTTCTGTTGCGGCGGGGTTCTTCCTCGCCGCAAAAACAGAACCAGCCAGTGCGATGTTGTTACTGACGACATTAGCGGGTGTAGGGCTTGTGATTGCATCAGGTTGCGTTGTGAACAACATCTTTGACCGAGACATCGACCAGAAGATGAAGCGCACACAAAACCGAGAATTGGTTCAGGGCAACATCAATACAGATGTCGCGTTCGTCTATGCTTTGGTTTTACTGCTAGCAGGCACAGCGCTGCTGTTTCAGTTCGCTAATCCGATCTCTGCGGTCATGGTGTTGCTTGGCTATGTGTTTTACGTCTTTTTCTACACCATGTGGTACAAGCGTACATCGGTTTACGGCACTTTAGTCGGCAGTATTTCTGGCGCGGTTCCGCCGTTAGTGGGCTACTTGGCGGTGACGAATTACATCAGTCTGGAAGCGGTTTTGTTGTTTGCGATGTTCTGTTTATGGCAAATGCCACATTCGTATGCGATCGCGATGTTTCGTATTCAAGACTATCGCGATGCGGGTATTCCCGTGTTACCGGTGAAAGAAGGCGTCGACAAAGCACATCAGCACATGAAAGCGTATGTGGTGGCGTTTGGCGCTGTTGCACTGGCGTTGTTCTTACTCGGAGAAGCGGGTTATGAATACCTAGCGGTGTCGGCGGCAGTTTGCTTTATGTGGACTAAAGTGACATTCCGTAAGGTCGATTGCCTCAACTACATTCAGTGGTCAAAGACAGTGTTTAAGGTGTCCTTGTTAGTGGTGATGAGCATCAGTGGTGTGCTAGGGCTGGAGTTGATTCCATTGCCTGCAATTTTTTGATTTAAGTTTGTCGTTGAACCCTCAATGTTTGAAGTCCGAGGGTTTGACGACTTTTTATTGTTTGTTTTTGTCGTCTGTCTTATTTTTCTTTGCTGCTCCCCCTTTAACTATTCAGCCTTGAATTACTTAGGTTTTCACTATTACCCCTCAAAAATATCATTGAACCAAGCTTCTAATTGCTCGCGTTTATCTTGCGGTCCGTTGATGACGACTAAACGTTGTAAGTTTGCTTGATCCCAAGAAATTGTGCCGTTTGCCAGCGCATCGAACACATCTAACTCTGTGATCAGAAGTAAATCTTCCTCGGTTGGCAATGTATCTCTTCCTGAAACTTTGACACCTTTAGCAAAGTTGATTTCGCTGTAGTGGCCTTTAATCGCTTCAAATAGGTTGAACTCAATCTTGTTTGGATGCTCTTTGCCAAGTGCTGCTTGGATTGCAAAAAGGCGGAAATGGTCAGGCTTATTTAAATTGCCAAATTCGTCATCTTGTCGTGCATTAATGATGTTGCCAAATACTTCGAGTGAGCCCGGTTCGGTGATCAAGCTAAGCCCAGTATCCTGATGTAGGCCGCAGGCAAAAACCAGAGATGAACTGAGTGAAAGTAGCAGAGCGAAACGTTTTAGCATCTAGAAACCTTAAATTGAACGAGTAAATTTCCCATCACGTCATCATTAAAGTTGATGTGAGCGGATGAGATTAAAAAATACACAATAAGCAATAAGCAATAAGCAAAAGGGACCACGAGGGTCCCTATGTTTATCCGCTTGCTATCCTAGCGAGCCGTTAACTAACGTGCATCAGTTAACGAACGATAAGCATGATCTCTTCAGGAGACATTGATTTATCGAAGTAGCTCATGAATAGGCCAAAGGCTTGAATGTCGCCATTCGAGAACTTAAACGCGCCAGACTGCATGTTGGTACCAATCACTTGTTGAGCATTTGGACCTGCCATCAAGATTTGGTTCAATATTTGACGAGAAGTGTTGATTTGAACATCTGCGCCTTCTAGTGCTGTTTCATGAAGCTGTGCAATACCGTTACGAACTTCGATAGTGAATGATTCATTCGTATCAGAGAAGTTGTACGTTAGCGCAGTGTTCACATCTAGCGTGTTTTCTGCGATTAGCGTCGACGTCATCATATCGAAGATTTGCTTACTTGGTAGGGCCGTTAGTACGTCTACAGAAGCAAAGCTGATCATGTTAGAGAAATCACGAGTACCTTCTAGTTCAGCTGCAGCATTCAATGCCCAGTTGCGCCAGTTGATGTTCACTTGATCGGCAGACCATGCTTTGTAAGCTTGTGCTTTCAGTAAGCGTGCTTCCATGTCATCTTTGTTTACCGTGATTGGGTAAGAAAGAATCTCTGCTGCAAAGGTGTAGTTCTCTGCTTTCATCGCCGCTTTTGCTGTGTCGATGATGTTGTCACGACCGCCCATGATCTCTACGAATGCTTTAGCGCGTTGCTCGTAAGCCATTGGCTCTAGCTGCCATGGATCCGCTTCGAAGAAACCGTTGTAACCTACGTAAATCTGGCGAACGGCGTGTGCAACAGTGCCGTAGTGCTCACCTAACCAAGGGTGTTCTGCAAGGTGCTTAGGAAGTTTAACCACTTCAACTAGCTCGTCTGGCGTCATACCTTTGTTCATGTAACGGATTGTTTGGTCATGCGTGTATTGAATCGCATCACGGTAGGCCGTTAATACGTCAGATACCGCTTCTTTACCTTCAACAGGACGACCGTGAGAGTTAATCATGATCTCAGTGTCGAACTTACGCATTACGTCGATGCCCTTGAACCACATTGATGGGTCACGGAATTTAGTACCACGGATGGTGTGAAGGTTAGGGAAGTTCTCACCTTGAAGTACTTCAGCCGCGTGCAGGATTTTTTGCTCTGGGAAGTAAACCACTAACTCATCTTTAGTTTCAGATGGCACGTTCTCGATGTGCATCTTAACGCCAGCAATTTCGATTTCGATGTGGCTTTGGCTTGGTACAAGCAGGTTTGGTTCAATGAACGAGATAGCACCTTGCATGAAACGTGGACCAAGGCCGTCGTTTACTGTGCCGTGCTCACCTTCTTCTACGTGCTTAGCACCTGTGTAAGAAGTACGGTGACCAAATAGAGTACCTAGGTTTGAAGACCAGTTAGCCACTGCTGCGGTTAGGCCTTCTTCAGCGATGATTTTTACTTCGCCTGATGCTACTTCTTCATCAGTCACCCATGCACGCACACCAGAGATGTGGTCGATGTGGTTGTGAGAATAGATGATGGCTTTAACCGGCTTGTCTGTGATTTGACGGAACTGTTCTTTAACCGATTGAGCCATTTCTACCGACTCGCCTGGATCAACAATGATGATGCCGTCCGTACCTTCGATCATGACAGGAGTGTCTAGACCGAAGCCGTAACCAAGATAAATATTGTCATCCACTTTGATGATTGCTTGGTCCATTTTACGACCGTGCTTGGTGAGGATTGGATGAACGTGATCAGATTCTTCTGTGTAAGCCAGAGAGTCGCCCGTTTTCGATACAACTTGGATGCGCTCGCCTTTGCCCCAGAATAGGTTTGACTTGTGTTCGAATAGAACCTCGCTCTTGTAGCGAGCATCAAGGTCAATGTTTTGGTATTGCGCAGCATTTGCTGTCTGAAGTTCTTGGCCTACTTTCGATGTCGCTTCTACAGTTGGAGTTGCAGATGCAAAACCAGAAGCAAATAGAGCGCTCGCAACAGCAACAGGAAGTGCCATTTTTTTGAATGTATTAGTCATGGTAGTGACCTTATATTTGGATACAGGAATTGGATTTCTTGAGTCAAATAATAGAGATGGGAGAGGTCGCTATCTACGCGCTAATAGGATATCGATATATCGTTTTTTCGATGATTTATTTAACCAATGATTGTATTGACGATTTATTTTGATCTAAATCAATTAATAAGTGGGGCTTGTGACAGATACAAAAATGCCCTGAAATTCAGGGCATTTAATTTGGAACTAATGGCTGTTATATAAGTGTTTACCGAGAACCTGAGTACTTACCGAGAACCTGAGTACTTACCGAGAACCTGAGTACTTACCAAGCACCTGAGTACTTACCAAGCACCTAAGTAAGACTTGTAAGATTGTAGGCGAACCGTTGCTGCGCCGATTACATCGATGAAGCCCCAGAACGGATGCGGCTTCTCAGCCGAGATCCAAGCCGCGCCAGTTGAACCAATAGGGATGTTGTAACCTTCTGGTTCGATGATCTCAAGTACGATAGTACGACCTAAAGCATTACCGTTTCTTACTACGTGTTGACCGACACTTTGTGGCCCCTGAAGTGGAGAAATACTCGACTCACCGGTACCGGCATTAAAGCTGTGTACTTTTGCTCGGAACACGTGCCCCGGGTAGGCATCAACGAAGAACTCAGCGAAGTCTCCTACTTGAACATAGCCATAAGTTTGGTCTGAAATGCGCATCTCAAGGAACTTTTTGCTGGTGTTGTAGAGGTGCATGTTACCCATGACAGAACCTTCAGCAATATTCACTATCGATACCTGACCGTCAAATTCCGCTCTAATGGTTTTCTTCTCTTGCGCCCAGTTCACTTTTTGTAGATCGGCTTTTAACGACACAAGTTCAGCATGCAGCACTCGAAGATCGGAGTCGTACTTTTCTACGTCACGCATATTGAAGATTTCAGGTGACGTTTCAGCACGCTCTAAGTCGCGAGTCATTTGCTTGATTTCTTCTTCTTTCTGAACAATTGAAGATTCGATCTTTGCTTTGTCTGCGGCAGAATCGATGTCGACGAGCGTGTAGATTATGTCGCCTTCTTTAACCATTTGGTTGTGATCAACAAGCACTTTGTCGATCTGCTGGCCGAAGATAGGTGACATAACCGCGTGTGGTGCTTTCACTGTGGTCGAGTTCGTTAAATCAACCGGTGCCCATAAGCGAGAGATTACCGCTAATACCGCAAGAATCGTTACACCGCCAATGGCAGCCCAGGTATAGTTTTTGAAGTTCTTCTTAAGTGCGCCTGTCGCAAACAGTGACCATACAATTAGGATGTATGGAATCATCATCTCTTTCATTATGCGACCTCTTTTTCTGTAGGGGATGGTTTTGTTGGAGTTTTTTCTTCTGAAGCCTGTTCTTCTGAAGATTGCTCTACTGGAGACTGTTGTGTTTGAGATTGATTTGTTTGAGACGGCTCTGTTACCGATTGTTCAGGTGATACGTGGACAGCGGCTGTCTCTGTATTGGTCGCGTCTTGTTTAGGCTGTACACCACGGCGAATCACATCACTCAGTGATTGACCAATATGCTTCCAGTTCGCCAATGCGATAACCAAAGCGATAACCCAGAATGTTTTGCTGATGAAGAGCCCGCAAAGTGACAGTGCAAACACGATTTGTACGTGAGCGCTTTTGTGCTCTTTTGCTTTATGCACTCCCAGTTCATGCAATTGCCACATGCCGTAAACACCGGCTAATACCACAGCAATGGTCACTGAGAACAAGTAACCAGAGAAGTACTCCATCTGGAAGAAGTTCATCATCATTTCATTGGGATGATTGTTGAATTGAGACATGTCGATGTCTTTAGAATGGATAGTGCCTAACGGTGCAAGAGCCCATGCACCAGCAAACATCACCGCCATAAACAGGCAGAATTTAATCAAGACCATAGCAACGGCCCAGATCTTCTGGAAAACGATTTTTATAAAGTTCATATCTCAACCTACATCAATAAGTAGAGAGAATTTGCAGCCTAGAAGTCACCTTTAATGACATCTTAAAAAGTAGATGTCTATTATGTGGGTAGATTGGTGCTCATAATAAACAAAAGTAACAGATGATATTTAAAGTGATATTGCTCAGTCCAGACAACCGATTCTCGGTATCAAGAAGCGAATATGCTCCTCTACAAATCAATTCTTATTGTTAGCCTGAAACGCAGGTTGAATGACGATGCACTGTTGAACGAAATATTAGGCTCGTTCTTTTAGCTACTGTCTTCTTTACGTGTAAACCTCGTCTGTCGAGGGGATCTTCCATGGCAATTGACATAGTGTTGTAAAACATTTGTCAGCATTCTGTTTGGGCTAAGAATTGATTTGTTAGCAGGATAATAGGAAGAGTTTTGAGCAGTATCTACCCAGAATTACGATTTGATAATATCGTAATTACGATTAGTAGTTATAACTCTAAATCGGTAGGTCGATTTATTTGAAAAGGCTCATATACAGATAGAAAACATTGTTCATTAACTTGGTTTGGATCAATGAAATGAATAATAAAAGCATCAATAAGCAATTTGGTGGAATTAATCTTTTTACACGCTTCTTACAATAAAAGGAGTAATAGAAACGAATGATGGATGACAGATAACTGATAATAGATTTTTGAACACTGGAAAAATAGGTTTCTGTTTACGGTAGAGCGCTGGATTCGAAATATTGTAGCTTTAATTCCTCAAATGTATATCTCAATGTCGCTGAACACAGTGTCATGATAAACGAGACAATATCGTATTGTTTATGTTCTATTGAATATGTAATCTAACCCAATCAAATGCGATGTTGATTGGGGATAAAACATTGCAGTTGAAGAACAGATAGAGAAAGACCTAGCGGATAGCTAGGCCTTGATGTTGTGCACGAGTGAGGCCATGAATCAGGCACTGTGCGTTACTCATAGATAATCGACGAAAAGTCGAGACTGCCGCTTTACAGGAAGCGGTAGTTCGCTTGCATACCAAAGAAGTGCGCGCTGTTATCATAAGCGCCTTGAACATTGATAACTTGCCCCTTCGAGTAATTAAGCTCAGGCTCGTCCAGATCAATGTAATCGTAGTAAGCGCGCAGTTCCCAGTTCTTATTGAGCGCATAGGTGGCACCGGCGCCAATACGTTTGGTTTCGCCTACAGGAAGATCCATATATTGATGAGTTGCGTCATCTTGAGGCGAAGTCTCGTAGCTGATGCCTGTTTCTAGTCGCAAGGTTGGGGTGATTTGGTAATGAGTACCTATGGCTAGGTTCCACACATCGTCAAAGTTACGGTCGACAACTTTTACTGAATTATCATTGATGTCTAGCGTGAGGTCAGTCCAAGTTGATAGGTCATACCAAGTCACACTCCACAGCATGTCCCATTGGTCATTGACGGCGTGCACGCCGCTAATTTGGATGTGTTGAGGCATGACAAAGTCGAGCCCAACATCACGCTTGGTGTCGCTAGCCGAATGTTGAAGATCCCCTTCACCGTAATGAGCAAGTTCAGAGCGGTAGATAAAGCCAAAACGGTGTTGTTCGTTCGGTTGGTAAAAGGCACTAAGAGAGTAGCCAACCGTGAAATCATCCGCGTCTGCTTCGAATAAGTGTTCAGAACCAATGTCGCCAGTGCCGATAAAAGGATTCAACTCGCCGTTTGCAGTGAGGTATTCCGCATTGACTGAGGCACCCAACGAAAGCTGCTCATTCACTTTGTAAGATATCGAAGGCATTAGTTGAACAGTCATGAATTCAACATTCTTTAATAAACGCTGCCCAGAAAAGTTATCACCATAATCGATCCCTGAACCACCTTGAGAAGCCAAAGCAAAGCCAGCGTGAAATTTGTCGTTGATAGGGGTGACAAAGTAGAAGCTTCCTACCGGAGCCCAACCACCAGCATCAATGTTACTGTCAAAACGCTCTGTTGGGTCTGTGTCTGAATAGTTGATGTCTGTGTAGAGGCCTGCCAGATTGACGGTGAGTTCAGGGTTTTCTAGCTGAGACATAGCTGCAGGGTTAGTCCATGCGGTTAACGCACTTTCAGCTAACGCTGCCGATCCTGCGCCTGCGGTACTTGCGTTGAGAGAACCAAGTTCAGGAAGAAGGTGAGCCGCAGCCAGTGCTGGGTTTGAAAGCATCGCGTTACTCGTCATCATCGCAATAGTGATGGCAAGGTAGTGTTTTTTCATGGGGAAACCTATTAAGAAACTAATTACGCGGGATGTTAGTGTCTCAATTTGGGACTTTAAATGAGGGATTCTTATTTCATTCTATCGCTTTTACGATAGCATAGTACTCATGGTCGCCTAACGAGTAATGATATATGAGCAACGACATCCCCAACTTCAATCTACTTGCCGTGTTTTCTGCGGTGATGGAGCAGGGCAGTTTAAGTAAAGCTGCGGATCAACTCAGTACCAATCAATCGACCATCAGTACCGCGTTAGCTCGCCTAAAAAAAGAGATTGGCCAAGAGCTTTTTGTTCGTAAAGGAAGAGGTGTTGCGCCTACGTCTTATGCGCAAAGCTTGTATGAACAAATTAAAGCGCCGATCAATGAACTTAATGGCGTGTTTCAGTCGTTGGCTAATTTTGATGAGCAATCCTCTGAACGTAAGTTTGTGATCTCTGCGCCTGAGCACTTACAGTGGGTGCTGCTTAATAGTTTCGCGGCGCTTCCCAATCAAAATTTGTCGTTAGAAGTGTTTGATCAACCAGACAGTGATGAGCGCATTTACGAAGATCTTTTGACGCAAGAGTTCGATGCGATGATCGATATTGTGGTGCCTGAACACCCAAGTATCGTCAGTGAAACACTTTATGAAGGCGAGTTTGTGATCGTGTGTCGAGCTGATCACCCACGAATCCAAGGTGAAATCAGCGAAGCTCAGTTCCTAAGTGAAAAGCATGCCGTATTAGACAGAACACGACGCAAAGTTCGCAGTTTGAATCACTACACATCTTTGGATCTGTCCCAACGTAAAATCGTATTTCATGGGCGTTCACTATTCAGTAATATCTTGCTGTGTAGCCAATTTGATTACATTACAGTGGTGCCTTTATCAATGGCCGTGCAGTTCCAAGAAAAGTTAAGTTTGCAGCTGTTCAAGCCGCCTTTTGAATATCAGCCGATGTCTCACTACCTGATTTGGTTGAAGAAGCAGAACAGCGACCCCGCTCATAAATGGTTTCGAGAGCAAGTGATTAATACGTCTGATGCGATGTCTAAAACGCTTAAAGATAGGCGTTTGCGGTTTTAATTGAGAGTTTAATTCTAGGGAAGCATTGGCTTCCCTTTTTTGTGTCATTGAGTTCGTGTTAGTCATAAATGTCATAACAAAAAATTATCACATTGAGAATTTTTGATAATTTCCTTAATTCCTCGCTGAATCGTATTATTTCACTCAGAGATTAGTGGATAACCTCCACTCAAAATAATAATGGCGCCATGCTTGTGGTGCTAATAAGGGCGAAATATGAAATTCCTACACACAATGATCCGAGTTACTGATTTAGACAAGTCTATCGAGTTCTACACCAAGGTATTGGGAATGAAGGAACTTGAACGCCATGAAAACAAAGACTACCGCTACACATTGGTTTTTGTTGGCTACGAACAAGGCGGCACGACTATCGAGCTAACGTACAACTGGGATACTAACGAGTACGAGATGGGCAGCGCGTTTGGTCATCTGGCATTGGGTGTAGACGATATTTACGCAGCATGCGACAAGATCAAATCGCTAGGTGGCAACGTCACTCGCGAAGCAGGTCCAGTGAAAGGCGGTTCAACACACATTGCTTTCATTACTGACCCAGACGGCTACCAAATCGAACTGATTCAACTAGGTTAATCGAGGATATAACAATGACAAATGCACTATTTCAACCAATTCAACTTGGTAATATCGAGCTTAAAAACCGTATTGTTATGCCACCGATGACGCGTTCTCGCGCAACGCAACCTGGTAATTCAGCAAACGACATGATGGCGGCTTACTACGCTCAACGCGCTTCTGCAGGTTTGATTATTGCGGAAGGCACACAAATTTCACCTATGGGCCAAGGTTACGCTTGGACTCCGGGTATCTATTCTGATGAGCAGATTGCTGGTTGGAAAAAAGTCACCGATGCTGTACATGAAAAAGAGGGTGTTATCTTCGCTCAACTTTGGCATGTAGGCCGTGTCACACACCCAGACAACATTGGTGGTGAACAACCAATTTCGTCTTCTGCACTTAAAGCAGAAAACGTAAAAGTATTCATCGATAACGGCACTGATGAACCGGGTTTTGTGGATGTGGTTGAACCTCGTGAGATGACGAAAGAAGACATCAAAGCAGTGGTTGAACAGTATCGCCAAGCGGCTTTGAACGCGATTGAAGCAGGCTTTGATGGTATCGAACTTCACGCCGCGAATGGTTACTTAATCAACCAATTCATCGATTCTGAAGCAAACAATCGCACTGACGAATACGGTGGCTCAATCGAAAACCGTTTACGTTTCCTAGGTGAAGTGGTTGAGGCTATGGTTGAAGCGATTGGTGCTGACCGTGTTGGTGTGCGTCTTGCTCCGTTCACATCGTTGAATGGTACCGTTGATGCTACGCCAGTAGAGACTTACACAGCGGCGGCAGCATTACTTAACCTATACAAAATTGTTTACCTGCACATTGCAGAAGTCGATTGGGACGATGCACCTGAAACACCAAAAACCTTTAAATCAGCAGTACGTAATGCTTATCAAGGTGTCCTGATTTATGCGGGTAAATACGATAGCGAGCGTGGCGAAAAAGCGGTTGCTGAAGGCGTAACTGACATGGTTGGTTTTGGTCGTCCATTCGTTGCTAACCCAGATTTACCAGCTCGTATTCAAAATGGTTACCCACTTGCGGCGCACGATCCAAACACATTGTTCGGCGGTGCTGAAAAAGGTTTAATTGATTACCCAGAATACGCAGGCTAAAAACAGCTGCCTGAAGCAGAGTATTGAGATAGTATCTTGATCCTGTTGAATGTTTATAAAAAGCAACCTTGCAGAGTCGGGTTGCTTTTTTTGTTATTGGACCAAGTAAAATGATGAAAGCGATGCGCGGTGAGCTTTACCTCCTATTTGCTACCCTGTTAGCTGGGATTGGATGGATTGCATCTAAGCTGGTGGTATTAGAAATGCCGGGGCCAGTGTTCATTGGTGTGCGATTCCTCGTCGCGAGTTTGATTCTTCTGCCGTTTTGTATTCATCACATTCGTAAGCTTTCGCTTAAGCAGGTTCTTTCTCTTTGCGGAGTGGGTTTGCTGCTGTCTGCCTCATTGCAGGTATGGGTGTTTGCAGTATCGGTGACAGAAAGCTTGTCGGAAGGGGCATTCATCATGAGCTTAGCCATGATCATTGCCCCCTTTGTGTCTTGGATTTTGTTTCGAGTTAAACCTAATCGTGCGTTTTGGATGTCTTTCCCTATCGCGATTATTGGCATGCTGTTGCTGACTTTGGGCAATGGCTGGCATGTTGAGCAGAGTCAGATTTACTTCTTGCTAGCATCGATGTTGTTGTCTGTTCACTTTGTGATGAACAAGCGTGTGATTACCAATATCAAACCTATCGCATCAATCTGTGTGCAGCTGTTTGTGGTGGGTGTGAGTGGTTTAGCCTTTGCTTCTATGACAGCTCAGCCGGAGTTCGAAATCACCAAAACCTTAGTCTTCTGGTTTATCGTTTCTGCGGTGATCGCAACGTCTATTCGTTACTTGTTGCAAACGGTCGGTCAGCACTCCGTGAACATGGAAGTGGCGGCATTGATCATGATTCTTGAGCCTGTGTGGACGCTGCTGTTAAGTGTGAGTGTGTTGGGTGAAAGTGTAGAGATGCAAAAGTTACTTGGTGGGGCGGTGATCATTGCTTCATTGTTTTGCTATATCAAATGGTCGAGACGAAAATAAAACACTCGGCGTAAGGCCGAGTGTTGGTTGTTTTTTAATACACGTTCAGAGTGTAACAAGCTTTGCTAAGCAGTGAGATTGGTAAGCAGTGAACGCGGTAAGATCAGATTGCCGCGACCATTTTTTTAAGTAACGTGATCATTTGTTGTTGCTCTTCAGCGTCTAACTCGCTCATCAACGCTTTGTTTACACGAACTGGGATAGGAATGAGTTGTTCTTCAAGTGCTTTACCTTTTTCCGTTAAGTAAATTCGGAAAGAACGGCGACTGTTTGGATCGGCTCTGCGTTCGACCAGTTCAAGCTTTTCTAACTTGTCTAATGTGCGTGTCGTTGTTGAATTCTCGACTTTGGATTTCGCAGCAATATCACGCTGAGTCACACCTTCTTCTTCCCAAAGACACATCATGGTTGGCCATAGTGCAATGGTTAAGCCATGTTCTTTCAATTCCGTGTCGAAATCTTTGGTCGCTTTATTGGCGATCACATTGATCATCCAACCAAAACTTTTTTGTCTATCAAACTCTTCTGGCATCCGTCGCTACCTAATTTTTACTGTGTTCTTACAACAATTGTCATCGTAACTAATACCAATGCAATTAGCACCAACATTGCTTTGTTATTTGATAAAAAAGCGAATTGACTGCCATTTCTTAATTAGTTGCGAACAGTGACTTTAGTAATCACAATATCTTCGCAAGGTACATCTTCATGTCCCCAGCGAATGGTGGTTGGTGCAAGTGCAATTTTGTTGACCACATCCATACCTGCCGATACCTTGCCAAACACCGCGTAGCCCCAACCTGAGTTGCTGGTTGCTGTATGATCAAGGAAATCATTGTCGTCAAGGTTGATAAAAAACTGAGCCGTTGCAGAGTGTGGTGCGTCAGTACGAGCCATTGCGAGAGAGCCAATCACGTTCTTTAAGCCACGGTTTGCTTCGTTGACGATGGGCGCGCGAGTTGGTTTTTCTGTCATGTCGATAGTGTGTCCACCACCTTGAATCATGAAACCTTCAATAACACGGTGAAATGTCGTGCCTTCGTAGAAGCCATCTTGGCAGTATTTAAGGAAGTTTTTCGACGTTACTGGCGCTTTTTCAAGGTTCAGTTCAATTTCAATGTCGCCAAAGTTAGTGGTCAGAATGATCATAAAGGTCCTAATATTTGAGTGCTATTATTTTGAATGCTACAACACAGTGGATAGCTTAATTGAGTGCAGTATATGAAAAATCTTGGAGGATGCCAGTTAACTATTGTTTATTAACTATTAACTATTAACTATGACCTTAGGTTTACTGGTTTTTGAGTTTATTCACAGAGTGTGGTGAGTTATGAGTGAGTATCAATAAAAAAGCCAGCGATGAAATCACTGGCTTTGAGGCAGTTAAAACAAGCGAATGAGTACTAAAGTGTGAGTAGGTAACTCACTAGCTGATTGTATTCTTCGTAGCTCTTGATTTGATCCGGTTTCACGATGTATTTGTTGTTAACCAGAACTCCAGGAACACCTGTTAGCGTGCTTTGAACAAACTCTTTATCGAAACGTTTTTGCATCGAATTCACTGCAAAGCTGTTGTATGCCGCATCAAACTTTTTCGCATCAATACCGTTATCAATGAACACTTCACGCAGTTCTGCCTCATTTTTTGGTGTTTGTTGCTTCTCATGGATCTGAGCAAACATTGCAGGAACCAAACTCTCTTCAGCGTCTAGAGCAATCATGGTCGCGTAAGCTTTTGCCATTGGTACTGCCATGTTGTTACCCATAAAAGCGACGTGCACTTTTTGGAAGCTTGCTGACTTTGGCAAGTCTGCTTTTAGGTATTTAATTACGCCTTCAAACTTGTAACAGTGCGGACAATAGAAAGAGAAAAATTCGGTAACGACAGGCTTGTCGGCCTTTGCTACATCAAGGATTTTGTAGTGCGTGCCTTCTTCAAATTGTGCGGCGTTTACTGAAGCGCTTAAGAGTAGAGCGGCAAAGAGGCTAAATAGTTTTTTCATGTGTTCATTTCCTAAATTCGGATGTCATTTGATACAGCAAAAATGCTGTTATAACTTGGTGGCAGAGATTGCCAAACAGGGACAAACGATTAGGAAATAGGGGGGCGGTATGGCGCTTGTGGTGCAACAATCGCTTTGTGCGAAGGCTCTTTTTCTATCAGTGCCAGTGATTCAATCTGCGGTTCGAAAGATTCAGAAACGATCAGTGGTGGCATTTTCAGTAGACAGACCGATCCACAACAGTGGTGCTCAACGTTGGGTTGTGCGCTGGAAAAAGGTGTTGGGGTGCTCTCTACAGAGCTGATGTTAGAAGCAGAGAAAGAGAAGCTATTGGCAGAAGTTGATTGAGCTTGGGGGGCTTGCAGAGCATTGCTGCTCGCGATGCTGTCCACACTAATGGTGGCCATTAGCATAGCGAAGAGCATGAAAGCGTGTACCCAAATTTTGTTAATCAACTTTGGCATGAATTCTTAGTCTTGGTAAACGAGTGAAGCGGGCGAATCATACCTCACTCGTTTGTGCATCTCTAATCAAACCCAATAAAACTTAACCGAGCTCAACTTTTATTACGCTTGATACTGTTTCAGGAACATCTCGACACTGGACTGGATGATCACCTGTTTGTGTTCCGCATTCGGTGACGGCGCATGACCAATGATTTGTGGCCAAAATGCAAAAGACTTTAACAGTGCAATAAATTGGGTAGATGCAAATAGAGGGTCTAGTTCAATTAAGCGGTCATCTGCCTGTGCTGCTTTAATCCAGGTTGTGAGTCCACTTTCTGCTTGGGAATATTTCTCCATAGCTTGATGCGCCAGTTCGGCGTTATGGAAATACTCTGAGAACAGCACGCGAGATAAATCGATAAAGCCTTCTGATTCTAAAAGCTCTAGTTCTTGATTAGCAATCGAAGCGAGCTGCTCATTAAGAGGCAGTTCTGCTTGATAAGGGAAATGCGTCGCGGCGAGAGTCTTGCTCCAAATACTGTCTAGAATCTCATCTAAAAGCAGTTCTTTGCTGGCAAAGTGGTTGTAAACAGTGCGCTTTGATACTTCCGCGCTGCTCGATATTTTATCCATGCTGGTGGCCTTGTAACCGTGCTCAGTAAACTCTGCGATAGCAGCGGCAACGATCGATTCACGTTTTCTTTGGCTCAGCGTTTTTTTTACAGTCATTTGGATATTACTCAATAGGTCGCAGTTAGCATTGCATACGATAATTTTACACCAGTAAGTTTACTTTTAGAACACCAATCCACGTATTGGTAATTAGGTCGATAGCAACTGAATCGCTTTGCAATGCACTGTGGGTATCATAGAATCGAAAGTGTATTCGAATTTTATTGATATCAACGGAAGAGAATAAACAATCAATGAGTAGTATTTTAGAGTGTATTCGTACAGTTGGACGAGGAGAAAGAGGGCGTAAGCCTTTATCGTTCGAACAAGCCTACCGCATCATGGATGAGTATTTAAGCGGAGAGGTCGGTGACGACCAAATGGCTATGCTACTGATGTTGATTCGTGTGCAGAATGAAACCAATGAAGAGATCGCTGGCTTTGTAAAAGCATTTCAATCTCGAGTGCCAGACTTAGGCGCCGATATTGACTGGCCGTGCTACGCAGGTAAGCGTAACGATACCGCCAGTGGTAAGCCTTGGAATTTGTTGGCGGCAAAAATCTTAGCTGATAATGGCTATAAAGTCTTAATGCACGGCTACATGGACAAACCAAGTGGCCGCACGCACGTTGAGACTCACCTAGAGTGTGTTGGTGTTCGCCGAGCTCAAGACCCACAAGACGCCAAGCAGATCCTTGAAGCGGATGGTATCGCCTATTTGCCTTTGGCGAACTTCGCACCTGAAGCTCAAACTATGATTGGTTGGAAACACCGTTACGGGCTGAGAACGCCGATTAATACTGTAGTACGAGCATTGAACCCAGGTGGTGGTCGTTTGGGTTTACGTGGCAGTTTCCACCCTGGATTCCCACAACTTCATGCAGAAGTAGAGCATGTGATTGGCAATAAATCGCACTCGGTGATTTCATTCAAAGGCATGAATGGCGAATCAGAATACAACCCTAAAGTGAGTCAAACGGTCTGGATGAGTTCTCCTGAGAAGGTGGAATCTTTCTACTGGGAAGGCACGATGAATGTTGAACTGCCTATGCCTTCTGAATGTGTACTGGGTACACCGGAAGATGAGATGGAGCTGATGGCGAACAGTGTTGTGGACAGTATGACTGCGATTTTATTCGCAGAAACGCACGATAAAACTGAGGCATACCAGAAAGCGGTGCGTCTGTGGCATGAGTATTGTGCGCGTTAGATGATGGTTTAACCAATGAGAGAAGGTCAGCGAGCGCTGGCCTTTTTTATGCTTAATTTCTAGCAAGGGCCTTTCGTGAATGCCCAAACAATAGAGCTACTTCACTCGCATCAATCGATGCATCTTGTCTTCGAATTGAATCTCAATCACTTGTGAAATTTTCATCTTCTCAACTCGTTCAAGCATTGCTGTTTGATAGGCTCGTTTCTTCATCCACTCTAACGGCTCTTTAAAGCCATCTTCATTTATCACAAAGGACTGATCGGTGATGGAGTCTTCAAAGATATGAACCACCCAAATGCGCGATTGGAAATCTAACAATTCGCTAAAGTAGCTTTTTAGCTTAGGGATAAAGTGAGATAGAGCGGTTTGAGGTGAACGAAGCGAAGTCATAGTGAACCGTTTGGACAATGAAAAGCGGTGCGACGGATGTCTCCAATTCGAGCGCTTATCGGTTAAAGCAGGTAATCATCGTCAATGTGATTACCTACTCAAGAACTTGCCACAAAATACGGTATTCATGTGTCGTTGACAATGCTTGTTGAGCTTGTCGGTCAAGACATGTGTGATGAGTCTGCTATTTAACGAACAAGCCGAAGTCGATCTCTTGTGCTCTTTGGTATTTGACCAACTTTACTTTCAAATTGTGTTTTGCCGCTAGATCAATCGCTAAGCTAGACATGTGTTTTATCTCATCGACGCAGCTAGAGATAAGGGGCTTTTCTTGGTTGTCGACAGTGGCGATGAGGGTGTTTTCTGTACCATCGACACCGGAATAAATGTACGCGTACATACTGTTGTTGTGTTGCATAAACGGCCTAATTGTAACGATATAATTATTTATGGCGTGAAGAGTACAAGGTTTATTCATTCAAGCCAGTGTCATAAAGTAAGGCTTTGTAAGGACTCTATTTTTTATTTTTTTGCTCGCGTAAAAATGCTCACAAGCCTTTTGTGACCTTGTTTTCTCGCCTTGGTAGGTTTTACCTATCAATAAAATTGTTGAAATCCATTTAGTAAAATCAAGATTTTAGACAACAATTAGGTTAACAAGATAGAAAAAGACATGACGAAAAGTATTTAGGGAGAACGCAATGCATTCAATAAAAGTGAAAGATTACATGACGCCGCAGGTTGTGACATTCACTCCTGACATGCCGTTAAGTCTCGCGTTAGATAGAGTAATGAGCAGCCATCACATGGGCGGTCCAGTAATTGATGATAATGAGCAAGTTATTGGTTTCCTTTCTGAGCAAGATTTATTAGAAAAATTGGTGAAGGTGAGCTATTTCTGCCAAGACACACACATTGTGGGTGATTGTATGTACCAAGAGGTGCTATCGGTATCACCAGACTTATCCATCATTGAATTGGCAGATATGATGCAAGTGGGTAAACCCAAAGCTTATCCAGTGCTCGATAATAAAAAGCTAGTGGGTATTATCACCAGAACCGATGTTTTGAGAGCAATCGGCAAGAACTTGGAAGAATGCTTCAAACATCAGGTATAGTAGCGTGTTAAGAACGATTATTTTTCTCAATACCCTCAATTGAAAAAGGCGCACTAGCGCCTTTTTTCTGTATAGAGCTTTTCTTGGTCGATCCTTTCTTTGTCGCTCCCTAGCTTGTGGAACGCTAGTTTTGGGTCACTAGTTTAGAGAGCTTGCTTGTGGGTGTCTCAGCTTTTGGAGGTTTCATGTCAAATCAAACGGCAAAGTTTGTAGAAGGTTCAACGATGCGCCACATCTTGGTGATGTCGGGGGCTGGCTCAGTCGGTTTGATGGCGTTATTCGTGGTCGATTTACTCGATATGTTGTTCATCAGTATGTTGGGACAAGTCGAATTGGCCGCTGCGGTGGGTTTTGCAGGCACGCTGACTTTTTTCTCTACCTCCGTTTCGATCGGTACTTCCATTGCTATGGGCGCGTTAGTTTCCAAAGCGATCGGTTCAAAGAATCAGGAACACGCTCGAAACCTCGCCACCAGTATTATGCTGACTGCTTTTGTCATCAGTTTGACGATTACCGCGGTGATGTTTGCTTATATCCCAGAACTGTTAGCCGCTATAGGGGCAAAAGGGGTTGCCGCAGAGCGTGCCCAAGCTTACCTACAGATTTTATTGCCAAGTGGCCCATTTTTGGCGTTGGCGATGGCGGCTGGTGCGGGTTTGAGGGCGGCAGGAGATGCCAAACGTTCGATGTGGGCGACTTTGTCGGGCGGTATCGTTAATGCGATTTTGGATCCTCTGTTTATTTTTGGTTTTGGTTGGAATATAGAAGGGGCGGCTATTGCTTCTGTTTTTGCCCGTTTTTCGGTGCTTCTTTTCTCGCTGTATCCTCTGATTCGTAGTCATCACTTGGTTGCACCTCCTTCACTGGTGCAGTGGCGCATTAATATTCGCCCTATATTGGCCATTGCGCTTCCCGCAATTATCACCAATACCGCAACACCTATCGGTAATGCGATTGTGACAACGGGTATCGCACAATACGGTGAGGATTTTGTCGCGGGTTTTGCCGTGATTGGTCGTCTAACGCCGGTTTGCTTTGCGGTTATTTTTGCCTTGTCCGGCGCTGTAGGCCCAATCATTGGGCAAAACTTTGGTGCAGAACGAATGGACAGAGTAAAAGAAACACTCAACAACTCATTGTTGGTTACTACGGCATACACTATCGCCGTCTGTATTCTGTTGTACTTTGTCCAAGACTATGTGATCCAAGGCTTTAGCCTGCAAGGTGATGCAGCAATTATTGTTGCAGCATTTTGTACTTATGTCGCCTTAACTTTTACCTTTAATGGCGCGCTGTTTGTTGCGAATACGTCTTTCAATAACCTGGGTAAACCGCTTTACTCGACAGCGCTGAATCTGGGTAAAGCCACTCTCGGTACATTGCCGTTCGTCTACTTAGGCTCGCAATGGTATGGCGCATTGGGTGTGTTGTATGGGCAAGCCTTGGGTAATGTTTTGTTCGGAATACTCGGCACCCTGGTGCTTCGCTATCATATTGCCGAGCTTATGCAAGGTTCCCAAGTTGACCCTGTAGAAGACGATGTGTCGATAGTGAGCTTGAATACGCAACCGTTTTGCTCACACGATGCGGTTCTTATTGATGATGTATCTGCGAACAGAGAAGAGTGTAAAGAGTTCAAGTCGCAATAACACCGGCATTCCAATATGAGATTGGTCGGTTTGCAAATTTCTTCTTGGCCTTGGACAATTTCTTCTTGACCTTGGAGTAGCCTCCAAGGTTTATACTTTTGATGAACTTAAGGTTTGGTTGCTGTGATTAGCCAGCAACAACCTCAAGGCTTTTGAGTATTAAGGAGATACATTATGTGCGCAAAACATGCAGCGTGCCGCTCAACAAAAGTGGACGTTCAACCTCAAGCGGCAGGAGCAAGCTGTTCCAGTCCTAAAATTTCCAGCATCACGGCAGCGGGTACTTCATCATGCTGTAGTTCTACGACGGCTTCTGCAGCAGCAGATGATTGTTGTGGTTCAGACAGTGGAGAAGAAGACCGGCTGCCCTTAACTGAGTCTCTTAACGCCCAATTTTCCAAAAGTTGGCTGGTTGCCGGAATGGACTGCCCAGCTTGTGCAAGAAAAATAGAAAACGCGATCAGTAATATTGACGGTGTTATTCAAGCGAAGGTTCTCTTTGCTACCGAAAAACTGGTTGTTAAATTCGATAATGAAGGTCTTGCCGACACCATTGAACAGGTCTCTATCAAAACGGGTTTCCCTCTTTCGGAAGTCGGTTCTAAGAAAGAAAAACAACAACCTGAGACTTTTTGGCAAGCGTACATCCAACCTAATTTTCAGATTATCGCGATTGCAGCGGCAATGCTGTTCGCTGCGCTTCTGAAAAGTACATATCCTCAATTAAGTGAGGGCTTATTCACCGCAACCTGCCTACTCGGATTATATCCGGTGGCTAAGAAAGCGGTTCAGCTGGCACGTTCAGGAACACCTTTCGCAATAGAAACTCTAATGAGTGTTGCCGCGCTGGGGGCCTTGTACCTGGGCGAAACCGCGGAAGCGGCGATGGTTTTACTGTTGTTCTTGATTGGTGAGCGCTTAGAAGCGTTTGCTTCATCAAGAGCAAGAAGTGGCGTTCAAGCGCTAATGGCATTGGTACCAGAAAATGCCACCAAGATTATCAACGGCGAACGTGTTGAAGTTGCAGTCAGTGAACTGGTTCCCGGTGATGTGATTGAAGTGGCGGCAGGCTCTCGTTTACCTGCTGATGGCCAACTGATTACCGACGCTGCAAGCTTCGATGAAAGTGCATTAACGGGGGAATCTGTTCCTGTTGAACATATCGAAGGCAATAGCATCATGGCTGGCGCTGTGGTGGTCGATAAAGTGGTGCGTATTACCATCACTTCAAAACAGGGTGAGAACGCGATCGACCGTATTCTTCACCTGATTGAAGAAGCAGAATCTCGTAAAGCGCCGCTCGAGCGATTCCTCGATAAGTTCAGTCGCTGGTATACACCGTTAATGATGTTGGTGGCTCTTTTAGTCATCATCACACCACCATTGCTGTTCGCACAGCCATGGGAAACATGGGTCTATCGTGGTTTAGCGCTATTGTTGATTGCTTGTCCGTGTGCGTTGGTTATATCAACTCCAGCCGCGATTACGTCTGGTTTAGCAGCAGCCGCGAAACGTGGTGCGCTAATTAAAGGCGGCGCAGCACTGGAGCAGCTTGGTAAAATTCAAACTATTGCCTTCGATAAGACCGGCACACTGACTGAAGGTAAGCCTCAGGTTACGGACATTCAGCCTCTATCAGGTTGGCAACAAGATGCGATGCTGCGTGTGGTTGGAGCAATTGAAGTGGGTTCTACTCACCCATTGGCGCAGTCGCTAGTTGCTAAAGTGAAAGAACTGAATATTGAGATTCCTGAATCACACAACAAGACCGCGCTGATCGGTAGTGGTGTTGAAGGTGATGTTGATGGTGTTAAGTATCAGGTTCTATCGCCTTCTAAGGTGACGTTCGATCTTGGTGCCGATGTTGTTTCTCAGGTTGAGGCATTAGAAGGCGAGGGCAAGACGGTTGTGGTTGCTCTTGAGCTTAAAGATCAAAAAGAATCAACCGAGCAAGCTGCGACTGTGATTGGTCTGATTGCTTGGCAAGACACGTTACGCAGTGACGCTAAGCTTGCGATTGAACGACTCAATGATTTGGGTATTCAATCTATCATGCTTACTGGGGATAACCCGCGAAGCGCGGCAGCGATCAGCTGCAAGATTGGTATGCAGTATAAAGCAAGCCTATTGCCAAGCGATAAGGTGTCTTACGTTGAACAGTTATCTCAGCAGTCACACGTGGCCATGGTGGGCGATGGCATCAACGATGCGCCAGCTATGAAAACGGCAAATGTAGGTATCGCAATGGGCGGTGGTACGGATGTTGCCCTTGAAACTGCGGATTCAGCACTGACTCACAACCGTTTAACTGAGTTACCAGCGATGATTGAACTGTCGCAAGCGACCATGAATAACATTCGCCAAAACGTAGCTCTTGCACTTGGTTTGAAAGGTGTGTTCTTAGTGACAAGCTTGTTAGGTATTACTGGTTTGTGGGTGGCAGTTTTAGCGGATAGTGGTGCGACAGCTTTGGTGACACTCAACGCTCTTCGTTTACTTCGATTCAAATCAAAAGCGGATTAGTTTCAGGTTCTTGATGTAGGACGCTCTCAATTTAAAAGCACCTAATATCAAAAACGCCTAATATAAAAAGCGCCTTTAGCGGTAATACGTTAAAGGCGTTTTTTGTCTCATTCGTATGCAACACATGCGTGTAGATTGCTTATTTTTGTGATGCCAATCGGTTTTTCGTGAAACTTGAAATCTTGTTGCGATCATTGGTGTGACGCTCGTCACTTCATTTTGTAATGAGCTTGGTTAGAGTGTGTTCGTACCCCACGAATTTACTATGAGCTTAAATAAGGGTAAAAAGCCCAATAAGCCAAAAGGAGCGAACTATGTCTCAAGCTGTTTTCCATTTAGGTGTTACTGAAGCAGATCTTAACGGTGCTACTCTTGCGATCATTCCTGGTGATCCTGCTCGTGTGCAAAAAATTGCCGAAGAGATGGAGAATCCTGTATTTCTTGCTAGTCACCGTGAATACACGCTTTACCGCGCAGAGCTAGACGGCAAGCCAGTTGTTGTATGTTCAACAGGTATCGGTGGTCCATCGACTTCTATCGCAGTTGAAGAGCTTGCTCAACTTGGTGTTCGCACTTTCCTACGTGTTGGTACTACTGGTGCTATCCAACCACACGTAAACGTGGGTGACATGATTGTTTCTACAGGTTCTGTTCGTCTAGACGGTGCTAGCCTGCACTTTGCTCCTATGGAGTTCCCAGCAGTGGCTGACTTTGAAGTTGCAACAGCAATGAAAGCGGCAGTTGATGAATCAGGTGCAACAGTTCACATGGGCGTAACGGCATCAAGCGATACGTTCTACCCAGGTCAAGAGCGTTACGACACGTTCTCTGGTCGCGTTGTTAAGCGTTTCCAAGGCTCTATGCAAGAATGGCAAGACATGGGTGTTCTAAACTTCGAAATGGAATCTGCAACGCTTCTAACTATGTGTGCAAGTTCTGGTCTTAAAGCGGGTTGTGTTGCTGGTGTAATCATCAACCGTACTCAAAAAGAGACGCCTGATCACGAAACGCTAAAAGTAACAGAAGCGCGTTCAATCAAAGTGGTTGTAGAAGCTGCTCGTAAAATGCTTTAAGTTGTAAACATACTTTTAGTTATAAAAATGCTTTAAGTCTGTTTCCAAGATTTAAAAATGGCCGCATCAAATGATGCGGCCATTTTTTATGGGGCAAAGAAATTAGAGACATAGAGAGTTGAAAGGTGGAAATAGAGCGGAACAGATAAATGGCTGGAGAACAAAAAAGGCGAGTGACTTAAGCAGTCATTCGCCTTTTTAGATTTACTTAAGAGCGTTGAGCTCTCAAGAGTCTATTGGCTTTTAGCATTCTAAATCTTCATCACCACCGGCAGCGGTAAACCATGCCGCTAGGTGTGTTTTAAGATCTTTTAATTCGTCAGGGCCAATCAATGCAAGGCCAAGATCTTCTGCTCGTGTGATGTCATTATGACGAAGAGGGCGGAAGCTCACCAACATTGCACGTGCTTGTAGGCCACCCAGAAGGTCTCTAAGCGATTCCAGCTTGTACAAGGTATCATCGCCATCATCACGCATACCTTTGGTCTTACACTCGATGATGTGCAGCTTATTGTTCACTACAGAAGCAACATCAAGCTCATTACGCACCTCGCGCTCACCGAGTTGACGATAAACCTGAACATTCAAAGAGCGATCTTGAATGGTCGGCATGTCATCTTGGATTTGCTTAACTGTGCTATGAACCAATGTTTCAAGCCATTCGCCGTTTGAGAAGCGTCGTGCGTCTTCATTGGCAAACGTCAAAATACCATTGTCATAAGTGGCGATCTTAGCTTCAACCAAATCGCTCAACAGCATGTTTAGCTCGCGATAACCTTGTTGTTTCTCTGACAACCCCACATCAAGCCTCTGTTCTTTGCGGCAGGTCGTTGCAAGATAGTTCAATGTAGCAAGGCCTGGGCCGAGTTCTAGTGCATTACTTGCCCAGCGTTCACCTAGCTCATAAAGCTTTTGATCAAGTTGCGGAGACAGCTGTACATCGCTGAATTCACCACGAGCGCCGAACACAGTCAGGTAGTCGTCGATAGTGATTCGATCTTGAACTTGTGCGTCTTCTTTGCCATTCGGGTAAAGCCAGCACAGCTTGTCACTGTTTGGTTCAACAACAAAGATTGGCCAGTGGTAAGTACGAAATACTTCGTAGACAGAAAGTAGGCGATGACGAAGGCCACAACTTGCATTGAGTTTCACTTCTTCACCACGAGCTTTGAGGTCTTCGGCAAGGTTTTGGATAGACTCTTTAATCGCGGATGTATTTACGAGGGTTGGAATCTCGAAAAATTCACTCGTAATGTCGCGCTTCTGCAAAACGCTGTCTAAGCGTTGGTAAATACTGACTTGATTCTTGTCACCGATGAACACGATGTGAGTGCTGATCGTTCGGTTATCGAGTAGTGGGGTGATCAAGCGAATGGGATCTTGATCGATAATGCCAACATGAACAGCCATATAAATTCCTTAATAGCGGCTCGCTCATAAAGGTGAAAGAAAAAACGGGAAGCAGCAAGCCTTAATAATCATATAATGACAAAGATCATAAAAAACAAGGGCAACCCTTGATAAAAGTTGCCCTTGTTCAAATAGTTATCACTATTGGGTAAGAAGTCCCAATATTCTCACTAAATATCTATCAATTTCTCAGCTACCTATAGCTTGAACTGATGAACCAAATCACCTTGCTGGTTTGCGAGAATTGTTAGGTTTTGGCTTGCCTCAGCAATTGAAGACATCGCTTGGTAACTCTTATCTGCGATGTGGTTGATGTCTTCTATATTCCGCGCAATATCACCAGAAGTTTCACTCTGCTCTGCGGCTGCTTGAGAGATGTGTGTACTCATGTGGCTGATCTCTAGAATCAAGGCTTGGATCTCTTCCATCGCACTGTTGGCACTTGAAGCTTGTTGAACCGACATGTCCATATCGCTCATACAACTTTCAATCACGTTGCTTGCTGTTTTCGAGCTTGATTGCAGGTTGCTGATCATGGTCTCGATTTCAGACGTTGATTGAGTGGTCTTCTGTGCTAGCACGCGTACTTCATCGGCAACCACTGCAAAACCACGGCCTTGCTCACCGGCACGCGCCGCTTCGATTGCTGCGTTGAGTGCAAGTAGGTTGGTTTGTTCTGCAATACCACGGATCACGTCGAGGATTGAGCCAATCTGGCTACTCATCTGTTGCAGCTCACCTACAGCACCAACAGATTCAGTAAGGCGAACCTCAAGCTGGTTAATGGTACTGATGTTGGTGTTCATTATCTGACGGCCAGACTCAGAAGCCGATTCTACTTGTTGAACCATGGTTAGTGAACTTTGCGCGCTGTTCGCCACTTCTTGTACAGAATGAGACATTTCTGTCATTGCGGTCGCGACAGTTGCCGTTTGCTCACGTTGGCTGTTCAGTTGAGCTTGCGTCTCTGTAGAGGTTTTCTGGTTTACGCTTGCGGTCTTCGTTAAGTCGTCTGAAGCGTCATTCAGTTTCACCAGAATATTGCGTAGGTTGTCGGCTAAGGTGTTGATGTGACGACTCACACGGCTGAATTCGTTGTCATAACGAATATCGATACGCTGAGTCATATCGCCTTCAGTTAGGCCTTCTAATGTACCTAGAATGCGAGTTAATGGCTCTCTTACACTATGTGCAATATGGTAACCAATTGCTGCAGCGAATACGGTGACAACAATACCAATTGCAATCGCATTGAACAGGCCTTTGTCGTAGATGCTGCTTGCGTCTTCAAGTGAAGCGTTCAGTTGCTCTTCCGCAGTCACGTTGAATGAGTCTAAAACAGCCATGGCTTGGTCTATTTCTACGGCTAAGTTAGCAATGTTGATGTACAGAGCTTGTTTCGCTTTCAAGTAGTTGTTGTGTTTGTCCAACACACCGCCTTTTTGACCAACGTCTTTGGTGAACTTCTGAACCGATTCATCAAAGACATTTTTAAGTGCTGGCAGTTGTGTGGATAGGCCGCGGTAAGCGTAGTTAAGGTGAGTAACGGCCTTTTTGTTTTGGTTAACAGCTTTCTGAACGAAGGCAACATCAGAACTCGCTAGCGCATCAGAGGTAATCACTTCAGCATCTTGAAGTTTAATGAAGTAGCTTTTTGCCATCACTTTTACAGAGATGCTTTTTTGGTCAGCAACGTACTCTTTCATGCCAACAGTTAGCTCTGAATGTAAGCGTTGGAAATCGCGAGATGCTTTCTGTACTTGCTCTTGAGCTTCAAACATTGCGACGTAGTTGTTCATCGCTTCGTCAGCTTCGGCGAAGTAGCGTTCTTCCATTACTCTTAATTGGGCAATGCGTTCAGTGAGCGAAACATTGTTTTGGCTTGCCGCTTCTAAACTTCCGAGAACTTCTGAAAACGAGTTTTGTGACGCAGCAAACTCAGTACGCATTGCAGACATGCGTTCAGCGTTTTGTGTGGTTAAGTAATCTTTGAATGATTTATCAGCAGAAAGCAATTGAACACTTGTTTGATTTGAAAGCGCGACAAGTGGTAGTGAGGTTTCTGAGACACTCTCAAAATTGCTGTGTATCTGATTCATGCTGTTCATCATGATGGTTATCGTGACTGCGAACATGATGATGATCAGTGCGAAACCAGCGTACATACGCTTGATCACAGATCCCTTCATGGCTTTCTCCCTAAATAAAAATGCAGACCTAATGTCAGGTCAAAGTAAAACTAACAAAATTATCAGCATTCTATTGAGCTCCGTTTACGCATTTTATGACGCACACGTCAAAAATAGCCCTCAGTTATAACCAACATGCCATTCTTGAGAGCTAAGGCTCGTTTTCTTTGATTTGAACGGTGTTTTTTATTATGCTTTAAAGCAGATTTATTGTGGTTTGATGCGGCATAGCGCATACTCAAAGCATTAAAAAATAAATGTTTTATCGGAGAGAAACATGGCTGAAGAAACCATTTTTAGTAAGATCATCAATAAAGAAATCCCAGCAGATCTGCTATACCAAGACGATTTAGTAACGGCATTTCGCGATATCAACCCTCGCGCTCCAAGCCATATCTTAATCATCCCAAACAAGCTGATTCCAACAACGAATGATGTTGAAGTAGAAGATGAAGCCATGATGGGGCGTATGTTTACCGTGGCTCGCAAGTTAGCAAAAGAAGAAGGCATCGCAGAAGAAGGCTATCGTCTTATCGTGAACTGTAACTCTCACGGTGGCCAAGAGGTTTATCATATTCACATGCACTTGGTTGGTGGCCGTCCACTTGGCCCGCTATTAATGAGCTAATAAAAAGTTAATGAGCTAATGCAAAGCTAACAAGTTAATGAAAGCTAACGAGCTAGTTTAAACGCGCTCATTAGTGGGTTAACACAAGTAGTTAGTTGGAAAATTTGTAGTTTGTATGCCAACTTTAAGTTCTATCTGTTGTCTGAATGTCGGCATCGCCTAAGCAGAAGCTAAATCAGTAGGGTTTCAACTGGCTTGAGATCCTTTTTACAACACGTTTCGTTTTGATAATGAGACTAGGGTCTGTTGATCTTTCGAGCTGATTTTTGCAGCACTTTGTGGGAAATTTCTACAAGGCAGAGGCTTTGAAGTGTAGCTAGCCTACATGAGAAGCTGATAACGCAGTAGAAATGAACCACAAAGACTGCCTGAAGGGTTCGGCTAGAATCGTTTTATGCTTTGTTAAGAAGTATTAACTTAGAATGACTAGGCTACATACTCCTTGCCGCGCCTAAAACGATTCTATCTCGAACAAAATTTAACCACGAAAGGTCAACAGACCCTAACAAAGTTGGCATTTTAAACATGCACGGAGACGATAAGTGAAGCAACAGTTTAGATTCGCTTCCATTGCCCTGTTATCGGCGTTGACTGTGGGCTGTGCAAGTATGTCTGCAGGAAACCTGTTCAGTCATTACAGCGCGCAAAACAAAGAGATCTACCAAGCCGTTAAATCTGGAGATTATTCAGAGGCTCAACAAGAGCTACCAGATTACGCTGCGGGTGACATCCTTGATAACTTTGAAAGAGGTAGAATTAACCTTCTGGATCAGCAATACCCAGAGAGTAAGTCTTCGTTTGAAGTGGCGGATCAGGCGGTAACTGAGCAGCAAAGAAAAGCCGTGATCTCGATTTCAGACAGTGCAACCAGCGTGGGTGCGTTGGCGGTGAATGATAATATTACCGAGTATGTGCCAGCCGATTATGAGCTGGGGTTTCTTCATCTGTATCTCGGTTTAAATTACCTCAAGAAAAACGATTTAGAAGGTGCGGTGATCGAAATGCGTCGCGCCAACCAAGTTCAAGAACAAGCAAAGAAGCAACGTGAGGCTGAGTTAGACAAAGCAGCCAGCGATGCGAAGAAGCAAGGCCTGTCTGCCAATGTGGGTAGCATCCTTGCTAATTACCCTGATGCGGGTAAAAAGCTGCAGTCAGTACAGAATGCGTATCTGATGTTCTTGTCTGGTCTGCTTTATGAAGCTTCAAATGATTTAAACAGTGCCTATGTTGAATATCGTCGTGCTTTGGCTGTGATGCCAGATAACCAAGAAATCATCGACAGAACGATGGCAACAGCTGCTCGTTTAGGGATGCGCCAAGATTTAGCGACATTAGAAAAACGCTATAAGCAGTCTTCTAAACTTAGTACAGGTGAAGGGCGAGTGATTGTTCTTCAAGAGCAGAGCGCTGTACAAGCTATGGACAGTTGGCGACTAGATTTACCTGTTTATGACAGTCGCGATCAGGGGGCAATATACTCTCTTGCGCTCCCCTATTACCCGAATCAAAACGTAGAGCGTTTTTCTGCCTTGCGAATCAGCGGGCAACCTTTACAAGAACACCTGATCACGGATGTAAACGCGATGGCTCAGAATGATTTATCTGAACGTATGACGAGCATTGTTATTCGCCAAGCGCTACGTGTAGTCGCGAAAGATCGCATTCGTAAAGAAGCAACCAAAGGCGATGATGTCGGTAATATTCTGTTCAACGTGTGGAACGCACTGACTGAGCAACCAGACACTCGTAGCTGGCAATCATTACCAGCAGAGATTAAGAGCAGCACGTTTGTAGCAAACAGCGGTCAATATACGTTGGAAGCGGGCGCTAAAACGTATGACTTTGATATTCGAGAAGGGCAGACCACCTTGGTGTGGATTTCTCGACAAGGAAACAATGCAACAATGTGGCATAAACAGCTAGGGAGGCTGTAATGAAAAAGTGGTTAGTGAGCTTAGCAGCGGTTATGGCTCTGGCTGGTTGTGCTGATAATACAGCTGGCGTAAGGGTCGATAGTCTGACTCAGAACGTTTTCTTTGGTGACAAGGTATTGGGCAGCCGTTTACAGGTTGAAGATATCCGTACCGATCTGGTCGACGGTCATACGCGCGGAATCGTTCGTTTAAACAGTAACTATAAAGGCGATCAACATATCCTTTATCGTTTTTACTGGTACGACGATGCCGGGCTTGAGGTCAACCTAAAGCAAGGCCCTTGGAAGCAAGCAATTGTTCGTGGTTTTGAAAGTATTTCGTTGTCGGAAGTGTCGGTAAACCCGAAAGCGACTCAGTTCAGAGTCCAGTTCCGAGAGCAGTAAGTCTGATAAAACGGGTCTAATGATTCGTAAATACAAGAATTTAAGAGTGTGGGTAACCCCGCTCAGTGATAAGTTGAGGAAACAAAATGAAAAAGAGTGTCGTTGCGCTACTAGGTTTAGCGGTTATTTTAGGCGGTTGTTCAAACAAGGTAAGCTACGGTGATGCACAAGCAGTAGAAACCACGACAATCGATTTCGGTTCAACTGACCTTCAAACGATTGCGGGTGAAATGGTCGATAGCATGATGGCGTCTGGTTCAGTGTCTTACATTACTCGTGAGCAACGTCCAATCGTGTTCGTAGAGCGAATTAAGAACAAGACAAGTGAGCACATCGATACTGAGTCAATCACTGACACTATCAGTACTAAAATGCTGAATTCTGGTAAGTTCCGTTTCGTTGATATGGACCGTGTAGAGTCTGTTCGTGACCAATTGAACTTCCAAAACAATGATGAGCTTGTAAATCAAAGCTCAGCAATTCAATTCGGTAAAATGGTCGGTGCTCAATACATGTTGTACGGCAACCTATCAAGCATCGTTAAGAAAGATGGTAGCGACGAAGACGTTTACTACAAAATGACTATGCGTCTAATGGATCTTGAGTCTGGCTTGATTGAATGGGCTGACGAGACTGAAATCCGTAAGCAACAATCTAAGAGCCTACTAGGCCTTTAATTTCGCTTACTTGCCAACTAAACGCAGCCAGTTTTGACAGCGTCTAGTCTTGGCAGCGTATAGCTTGGCCACACATAGCTTGGTCACACGCCAATGCAGTGCATGATGTGCTGTTTATGAAGAGACACTGGCTTTTGGTCAGTGTCTTTTTTGTAGGGAAATGAAGACGTTTATAGGGCAGTTAAGACGTTTATAGGGAGTAAATATGGCAATTTTTTCTTGGTCTGAGGCTAAGCTTCTTGATACCAGTTTGAGTTCGCTTGATGGTTACTTTTCTGAGCCACCTGTTAGAGCGCAAACGCTGACCGGCGGTTTGACCAATCGATGTTGGAAACTGGTTTCAGCCGATGGCACCGCGTATGTTTGGCGCCCAATCACACCCATCACCAAAGCGTTCTTCATTTCTCGTCATGAAGAGTACCAAGTGCTGTCTACGATTGAACGTCTAGGTATTGGACCAAGTCCAATAGTGGTCAATGAGCAAGGCTTATTGGTTGAATGGATTGCGGGTGAGACGCTTTACGAAGGCTTAGAGCTTGATGATTTGTTGAAGACGCTGATCTCGGTGCATTTGGTTAATACCGCGCGATTACCACTCCAACCGTTCAGTTTCACAGCACGAGTCGATCATTACTGGCTTCAACTTGATGCAATTCATAAGACTGAAGCCTGCACTAAAATTTACCAAGAGTGGCGAGTAGCACCGAGTGTTCCAAATGTTGACCTGTCTTTGTGCCATTTTGATTTAGGTGGTTATAACCTAGTGAGAAACAGTGACGGCATTAAGATTATTGATTGGGAATATGCTGCGTTAGCAGACCCTAGACTTGATCTTACGCTGACCATTGCTGTTGCAGGGTTACCTGTTGCTGAAGCCGTTGATAAGTACTGTCAGCTGCGAGGTATCCATGATGTTCAGCCTTGGCTCGATGGGGTAGAAGCATGGTTACCAAGAAGCCAAATGATGGCGATGCTGTGGTATTTACTTGCGCATCAGCTCTGGGGCGATGAAAGTTATCTGCGTGAAGCAGAGGCGCTGAGTCACACTTTATGTAGCTAGGATCACGTTTAGGAAGTGAAAAATATAATTTCGTTCGTGTTCCCTTTAAAACCTTATTTTTCATGTTAGATTAATTAAAACGTACCAATATTCAACAAGGAGGTACTAATGATTATTTATCTACATGGCTTCGACTCAACTAGCCCGGGCAATCACGAAAAAATACTGCAGTTGCAATTCATTGATGATGACGTTCGTTTCATCAACTACAGTACTTTGCATCCAAAACACGATATGCAACATTTGCTAAAAGAAGTGCATAAAGTGATAGAGCAATCCGATGACCCGCATCCGATCATTTGTGGTGTAGGCTTAGGTGGTTTTTGGTCTGAACGTATTGGTTTCTTATGTGGTATTAAGCAGGTGGTGTTCAACCCGAATCTGCACCCTGAGAACAACATGGTAGGTCGAATTGACCGTCCAGAAGAGTACGAAGACATCGCGACTAAGTGTGTTGCTCAATATCGTATGAAGAACAAAGGTCGCTGTTTAGTGGTGCTTTCTCGTGAAGATGAGATTCACGACAATACCAAAACAGCTGCCGCGTTAGAAGATTATTATGATGTCATCTGGGACGAAAAAGAGAGTCATAAGTTCAAAAAAATCTCTCAGCACTTGAAGACAATGAAAGCGTTTAAAAACGCTTAATTATTCCAGTTATTTTATAAAAGCAGTACTCAATTGAGTGCTGCTTTTTTTTACATCTGAACCCAAGAGCCGAACATTAATCAAATGGTTGTAGTTATTTTTTGAAGAGTTTGAGCATTTAAAGATAAGTTTGCGCAAACGTTAACTAATTCGCCGCGAATCCTCATTGTGGGTAAGGATTTTTGTTGCGGTCATCTTTTTGCTATATATAATGTTCCCAAGCAAAATATTTTGATAAATATCAAGAAAAATTGAGAGCGAGTGATAAAACTTGCCCATTATTTGTGCTCTACCTCTCAGGTAGTCACCTTTTTTATCCAAGTGAGCAAAGCGGCAAGCCAATGTTTGTTGCTTGTAACCCCTCTAACTACTCGGTGAGCTGTCGTTATTCTTTTTCGCGGTAATCCAATTTGTAACAGCCTTCGCATTCAAGGCCGAGTAGATACATAGAATTTATCGGTTGGAGTAATCGAGCCGAACCCCATTTATTCATTTTGTAGAGGATTGTCATTGTGACAAAAATTATCGTAGTAGGCGGTGGAGCTGGTGGTTTAGAACTAGCAACTAAGCTAGGCCGCACTTTAGGTCGTAAAAAGCGTGCCCAGATTACTCTGGTAGATCGTAAAGCAAGCCACCTATGGAAACCATTACTTCATGAAGTAGCAACGGGTTCATTGGACGAGGGTGTTGATGCGTTAAGCTACCGCGCACACGCAAAAAACCATTACTTCGATTTCCAAATGGGCAGCCTGAACGACATCGATCGTGAACGTAAAGTGATCGCTCTGAGCGAACTGAAAGATGATCACGGTGAACTGCTTATGCCAAGCCGTGAACTTGAATACGATATTCTTGTGATGGCGCTAGGTTCAACGTCAAACGACTTCAACACACCAGGTGTTCGCGACAACTGTATTTTCCTTGATAGTCCAGAGCAAGCGCACCGTTTCCGTACAGAAATGAACAACCAGTTCTTAAAGCTTCACGCTAAGAACGGCCAAGGCACAGTAGATATTGCTATTGTTGGTGCTGGCGCGACAGGTGTTGAGCTTTCTGCAGAACTGCACAACGCGGTTAAAGAGCTTCGTACTTATGGCTTTGGCGATCTAGATTCAAGCAAGCTGAACGTTAACCTTGTTGAAGCGGGTGAGCGTATTCTTCCAGCCCTACCTCCTCGTATTTCGAGCGCAGCACACTCTGAGCTTACGAAGCTTGGTGTAACTGTGCGTACGACTACAATGGTTACACAAGCTGATGCTGACGGCCTAACGACTAAAGATGGTGAGAAGATCCCAGCACAAATCATGGTTTGGGCTGCAGGCATTAAAGCGCCAGATTTCATGAAAGATATCGGTGGTCTTGAGACGAACCGTATCAACCAGTTGGTTGTGAAAAATACGCTACAAACTACGCTTGATGACAATATCTTTGCTATTGGTGACTTAGCGCAATGTACGCAAGCAGATGGTTCATTCGTTCCACCACGTGCACAAGCGGCTCACCAGATGGCAAGTTGTGCGTTTAGCAATATCATTGCTAAGTTAAACGGCCGCGACCTGAAAGATTACATCTACAAAGATAAAGGCTCACTTGTTTCGCTAAGCCGATTTTCTACGGTAGGTAGCTTGATGGGTAACCTAACTAAAGGTTCGATGATGGTTGAGGGTCGTATTGCTCGTATCGTTTACATCTCTTTGTACCGTATGCATCAGATGGCGCTTCACGGACTAATTAAAACATCGCTGATGATGTTAGTTGGTCGTATTAACCGTGTACTTCGTCCAAACCTAAAGCTTCACTAATCAGGCAAGCCTGCTAAAGGCGTTACGCTGATAATAAAAAAGAGCTCTTCGGAGCTCTTTTTTTGATCGTGTCGACTGCGTGTTGTGACGGATTGTTACTCTATTAAGCTTTTAAGAGGTTGGAGGTAGCACGGAATAAACCACGCCATCTTTCGGCTTACCGTTAAAGATAAAGCGATTCTTAGCAATGGTTTCGCGTTCAGCGCCACATTTCTCGATCAGCTTTTGGCTGGGTAGGTTCTCTGTATCGCAGACAATCTCCAAACGCGTTAACTTGAGCAGTGCGAAGCAAAATTCAAATAAGGCAATCATCGCTTCCTTGGCTATCCCTTTTCTTTGAAATTCATCACCCACCCAATAACCTAAACTTGCCATGTTAAAGGTGTGGTAAAGCTCATTAATGGCCACCATACCGACTAACTTATCGCTTTTTCGCTCGAAGATACCAAAGCCAAACGCTTCGGCTTTAACCCAGTTTAAGCGAGTCGCCAGAATGAATTTCTCGGCCTCGATGATAGAAAACTCGCTATGACACCAGTCGAGCCATGGCAATAAACTCGGGGAGGACTTAACCAGCTGTGAAAATTCTTGAGCGTCTGAGGCTTCAATAATTTTGAGGCTGAGATTTTGTGTATTGATCTGAAAGTCAGGGCTCATAAGGCGTACCAAGTAACGTGTAGATAAGGATAGTAAGTACTGCGTGAATATAGCCTGTACTAATAAAACGCCCTCACTAGGAGGGCGGATTGAATTATTTATATAATTATAGCTGAATCGGCAAGTAACTTACTGCGCCACACGTCGAACTTGAATCACCATACCAAGAAGCGGGTGATCAAGGTAGTGAGTCTCAGTACTGCGCATACGACGTTTTTGGTCCATGCGGTAGCTCTTAAGGAACTCTTCCACTTCAACCGTCGGAGAGATTTCAGTGAGGTTGCCCACTTGAACATTGCTTTCGGCGCCACTTACTGGTGAATCTAGCTCGATTTGTTGCTCTTGAAGAGTCACTTCACGAACGCTCGGCGCTTTTAAATCCAATGTTGTTTCAGCGTAGAGGTAATGCTGAACGTAGATTTGTAGCTTGCCGTCTAATTCGTATAGTGGCTTATCAATGGTCTCTTCTTTGAAGCCATCAGTATTTGCTGCAGTTACTGCACCTTTCTCTGAACCGTCAGCGTTGAAGTCTTTAGAGAAATCTTTACCTGCTTGAATGTGGAATACAGGTGCCGAGCTCTTACCTTGGTCGCCCTGACGCCAAGCGGTATGCATTAGCACTTCAAAACCAGCGTGTTTACGTAGCTTGTCTTTCTGAGGCGTTAACTTGTATTCCGAGTAAGGCAGCATTTGAACGCCTTTCTTTGCTCGGTATTGGGTATCTTGAAATGAACCAACGCGCTCAAGTGAAATCTTAGGCTGAGTGTTAGGCCAGGATTCATTCACTTTTTCTGCATCAACAGCACGCTTAAAAATGATCACTTCTATATCAAATTGTCTCTGCGCCAAACTTGGCAGTGAGACGAACAATAGTAGCAGTGGGATCAGTCTTTTCATTTTTACTCCGTCTTCCAGCCGATCTATCGGCTGGATAATTTATATGTGCAAGTGGATTGGGTCTTATGCTGAAGGCAGCAAGTTCTGTCTGAATTCGCCCAATAAATCACTAACAAATTGAATTCGTTTCCGTCTGTCGACCAATGGTATCGTAAACTTGAACTTTGTTGGTCCTTCCATTGAAAACTTTTGCGGTTGAGATTGCAACAGTTTAACAAGGTAGGCCGGGTTTATGTCAGCATCTGGGTAGAATTCTAAGAATCCACCTTTATCGTGAGCTTCAATTTTCTTCGCTTTGATTGACGCCGCGGCTAATTTTAGCTCAGAAACTGACAACAAGTTTTTGGTCGCATCAGGTAGAAGGCCGAAGCGATCAATTAGCTCGACTTTCAACTCGGCCAATTCATCCGTGTCACTCACACTCGCAATACGCTTATAGGTAGACAAACGTGTATTGATGTCTGGGATGTAGTCATCAGGCAACAGTGCTGGCAGGCGCATCTCAATTTCAGTTTGTTCACGCAGTAGGTCATCAAGCGATGGCTCTCGTCCCTCTTTTAATGCCTCAACCGCTTGTTCAAGCATCTCCATGTAAAGCGTAAAGCCAACCGACTGGATTTGACCACTCTGTTCATCACCGAGTAGTTCACCTGCACCACGAATCTCTAAGTCATGGGTTGCTAGCGTAAAGCCTGCACCTAAGTCTTCAAGTGAAGCAATGGCGTCCAATCGCTTGACGGCATCTTTGGTCATTGCTTTCGGGGGAGGTGTTAGCAAGTAGGCATAAGCTTGGTGGTGAGATCGACCCACACGCCCACGTAATTGGTGCAGTTGCGCTAAACCAAGGTTATCGGCTCTGTCCATTAAGATGGTATTTGCCGTTGGTACGTCGATACCCGTTTCGATGATGGTAGTACACACTAGCAAGTTAAAACGCTGGTGATAGAAGTCATTCATGATACGTTCTAGCTCTCGCTCTCGCATCTGACCATGGGCAACGGTGACACGCGCTTCTGGAATCAGTTTTTGCAGTGACTCTGCCGTCTTTTCAATCGTGTCGACTTGGTTGTGCAGGAAGTAAACTTGACCACCACGCATGATTTCACGCAGTACCGCTTCTCTGACTATTGCGTCATCACTCTCGCGAACAAAAGTCTTTATTGCTAAGCGTCGTGCGGGTGGTGTGGCGATGATCGACAAGTCACGCATACCGCTCATTGCCATATTCAACGTTCTCGGAATCGGTGTCGCGGTTAGCGTGAGGATATCGACATCCGCGCGCATCGCCTTCACTTTCTCTTTTTGGCGCACACCGAAGCGGTGCTCTTCATCAACGACTAACAAGCCAAGGTCTTTAAACTTAAGGTCACTGGAAAGCAGCTTGTGAGTGCCCACTAAGATGTCGACCTTACCGTCGGCAACATCTTGCATGATCAATTTCTGTTCTTTAGCTGATTTAAATCGCGACAGAACTTCGACACGTATCGGTTGGTTCGCGAAACGGTCTCGGAAGTTTTCAAAGTGTTGCTGAGCAAGTAGGGTGGTTGGAACTAACACGGCTACTTGTTTGCTGTTGTCGGTACAAACGAATGCTGCGCGCATCGCGACTTCGGTTTTACCAAAGCCAACATCACCACACACTAAACGGTCCATGGCTTTGGCTTGGCACATATCCGACATAACAGCATTGATGGCCATTGCTTGGTCATCCGTTTCTTCAAACGGGAAGCCAGACTTGAAGGTCGCGTATTGGCCACGATCGAGTACAAACTTGTAGCCAGGTTTTAGTTCACGTTTAGCGTAAACATCAAGCAGTTCGGCTGCAACGTCACGGACTTTCTCTGCGGCGCGCTTACGAGCTTTCTGCCATGCTTCGCCACCGAGTTTATGCAGTGGTGCAGAATCTTCAGCGCCGCCAGAGTAGCGCCCGATTAAGTTCAGAGAAGCAACAGGTACGTAGAGCTTGGCATCATTTTGATACTCAAGCGTTACGTATTCTGTTTTCATACCACCCGCTTCAAGTGTTTGCAGGCCGATGTAACGACCAATACCGTGGTCAATATGAACAACAGGTTGACCCGGTTTAAGTTCGGCTAAGTGACGAATTACAGTGTCGCTGTTAACGCTTTTCTTGTCTTTCTTACGACGTTGTACAACGCGATCACCTAACAGGTCGCTTTCACAGACAAGGGCGATGTTTTGCTCTTCGTGGATAAAGCCATGCTCAGCAGAACCTAGGATCAGGGTGAACTTATCTTTACCTTTAATCGCCGCGTCGAGGTTTTCAACTTCGCTTGGACGAACTTTGATGCCTCGAAGCAATTCACTCAGTGCTTCACGGCGGCCTTCAGATTCAACCGAAAAGACTACTTTGCCATCGAAGGCTTCAGTGAACTTTCTTAGGTTAGACAAAGGTTCTTTATTCTGATGTTGAACGCTGAGATCAGGCAGAGACACAACCGGAAGGTTGGTACGTCCGGCTTTTTCTTCAATTGAATCTAAGCTCAGATTGACCTGTGGTTTTTGTTTGAAATGTGCGAACAGTTCGTCTTTTTGTAGCCAAAGTTGTTCAGGTTTCAGCAGTGGTCGTAACGGGTCAACACCGCGTTGTTCGTATCGATGAGAAACGTCTGTTAGGAATGAATCTACCGCGGTCTCGACATCACCTAGAACGAGGATTTGCGCTTCATCGGCAACATAATCAAACAAGGTTTCAGTATGGTCGAAGAATAGCGGCTGCCAGTATTCAATACCTGCGGGCCAAGTGCCTTTTGAAACCTGCATATAAACCGATTCTGGTTCACGGCGCGCATCAAACTGTTGGCGCCAGCGAATGCGGAAATCTTCAATAGCACTTTCAGAGGTTGGGAACTCGTGAGCTGGCAGCAAACGGATCTCAGAGATGTCTTCGATAGAGCGCTGATTTTCAGGATCGAAAGTACGGATGGTGTCGATCTCGTCATCGAAGAAGTCGATACGATACGGGTCTTTGCTGCCCATTGGGAACAAGTCGAGAATTGAACCTCGGCTCGCATACTCACCCGGGCCAAACACTTGGTCTACGTAACGATAGCCAGACTTTTCAAGTTGAAGACGCAGCTTCTCTAACGAGTACAGATCGCCCGTTTTCACCATTAAGGTGTGCTGCAACAAGAAGTCACGTGGCGACTGACGTTGTAGTAGCGTGCTGATCGGTACGATCGTGATGCCATCTTTTAACGTTGGCAGTGCATAAAGGCGAGCGATACGGTCAGAAATGATCTCTTGGTGCGGTGAGAAGCTGTCGTATGGCAGAGTCTCCCAATCAGGGAATAGTGCTACTTCATGTGACGTAAATTGTTCAATTTCTAATTGAAGCTTGAGTGCGATTTGAGGATCGGGCACTGCAAGTAAAGTATGGCTGTTATGCTGCTCCGCAAGTCTAGCGATAGCAAGCGCTAGAGATGAACCAACTAGGTTACCGATGTGTTTTTTATCACCGGCACCTTTGAGCTTAGGTAGTGTAAAAATGGATTGTTTTGTCATGTCTAATTACTTGTTATCTCGTTCTAGAGAGCGTTGACGTAAAAGCTTTTGTTGTTGATGAAGCGCAGCTTTGATCAGCAAGTCTTGGTCAGTATCACGAAGATGAGCATATTTGAATTTGATTTCGAAACCTGAATCTTTAGGTTCACTAGCGAAGACTTCCGCGTAGCAATAAATAGCGGCGGCAGGGTGCTCGATAAAGAGCTTGGCTTTAACTAAGCGACCCACTTCGATATCTGTTTTGGAAAAACAAGAGAACTGACTCGCGCCAAATGAATACGTGTGGGTACGAAATTGTTCATCATCTTGTTGCGATAACATAAAGCTCAACAAGAGGTTTAATTTAGAGTTCTGTGCATCCAATAAACTGATGACATTCTTCAAGTCGCTGTTTTTCAGTTCGTTGCGAGCACTGTCGGCTAATAGATCCAATTGGCTAAATTCACTTGCCACGACAAACGGGGCAGGGATCTCAGATTCGAATTGAATCTGAGAAGGTAAAGCGAAGTTACTGTCCATTGGCTCAATATTAGCGGTAAGGCTGTGGTGAACGGTGAAAAACTCTTGTTCTGTCATGCGTTAGTTCCTTGAAGTGATCTATTGATTATCGCTATGTGGCCGCAGTAATCAAGGTCAGTTAATTGAAAGTCTCAAATAGTTGTTTGAAATCTGGCTATTTGACAAGGTTCTGTTTTTCAAGCCTAACTAATTGAGTTAATTCACTCTATATTTTCAATTAACCCCTACACAGTAACAGCAATACCCGTTACATTAACCCGCATCCCCTTTAGATGGTTCAAAGTATGTTTCATCCTATTTCGTTGTTTGTTGGCCTGCGCTATTTGAAAGGTCGTTCAGGTGATCGCTTTAGCCGTTTTGTTTCTTATATGTCGACGGCAGGTATCACCATTGGTGTGCTGTCTTTGGTTACTGTTTTATCGGTAATGAATGGATTCGAAGCGCAGTTAAAAGACCGAATTCTCGGTGTCCTTCCTCAAGCCGTCGTTTACGAGCAAGGAGGCACAACGTCACTGTCTGCTCAAGCGCCTAATTTTGCCGAGCAAATGTCGCTCAATGGTCACGTTGAACCTATTGTTCGCAGCGAAGCGGTAATTCAAAGTCCTGCTCAGTTATCAGCAGGTCTGTTGATCGGCATTGAACCTAATTCAGATGACCCTCTTCAGAACCACTTGATTGCGGGTAGATTGTCTTCACTTAAAGCGGGTCAGTATCAGCTATTTCTTGGCCATACCTTGGCAAGAAATTTGAAGGTATCTATGGGTGACAAAGTTCGCCTGATGGTGACCAGTGCCAGTCAATACACACCGCTCGGACGTATTCCTAGCCAGCGAAATTTCACGGTAGCCGGCATCTTCAATACAGGATCTGATATTGATGCTCAACTGATGGTGACAGATATTAAAGATGCTGGGCGTTTGATGCGCTATAAATCCGATACCATTTCAGGCTGGCGCTTGTTCTTTGAAGACCCGTTTGAAGTGGCGAAACTGTCTAATCAACCGTTACCTGAAGGTTGGTTGTGGAGTGATTGGCGAGACCAACGTGGTGAGTTATTCCAGGCCGTTCGAATGGAAAAAAATATGATGGGCTTAATGCTTGGGCTGATCATCGGTGTTGCTGCTTTCAATATTATTTCGGCACTTATCATGGTGGTGATGGAGAAGCAGTCTGAAGTGGCTATCCTTAAAACCCAAGGCATGACCGATGGTCAAGTTATGGGGATATTCATGGTTCAAGGCGCAAGTAGCGGCGTGATTGGTGCCCTATCAGGTGGCGTGTTAGGCGTTGCCCTAGCGATGAACCTTAATACTATTTTAGAGGCGATGGGCGTTGCTCTGTTTTCATTTGGTGGACAGTTGCCAATTTTAATTAACCCAATTCAAATCGCTGTTGTTGTGGTTCTGGCTATTGCACTTAGCTTGATTGCCACTGTATTCCCATCTTATCGTGCATCGTCTGTGAAACCTGCTGAGGCCCTTCGTTATGAGTAATTTTCTTCAATGTAATGATATCCGTAAAACGTACCGTGAAGGCTCGTTAGATACTGAGGTTCTCAAGGGAGTCAGCTTTGAAATCGAAAAGGGTGAGCTAGTCGCTATCATTGGTACCTCTGGTTCCGGTAAAAGTACGTTATTGCATATTTTAGGGGCATTGGATGATGCGTCTGACGGCAGTGTGAGCTTTCTCGGACAAGACTTAGCATCTTTGAGCTCAAATAAGCAGGCGAAGCTTCGCAACCAGCATCTTGGCTTTGTTTATCAATTCCATCATCTTCTTTCGGACTTTTCAGCGTTAGAAAACGTGGCAATGCCGCTGCTGATTGGTGGTGAAAAGCCAGCTAAAGCAAAAGAAGAGGCGCAACGTCTGTTGGATAAAGTTGGATTGAGTCATCGTGTTGACCACCGACCTTCAGAGCTTTCTGGTGGTGAGAGGCAGCGTGTGGCGATTGCTCGAGCTTTAGTGAATAAGCCGGCTTTGGTGTTGGCGGATGAGCCTACCGGCAACCTTGATCACAACACAGCACTTTCTATTTACGACTTAATGCGTGAACTAAACCGCGAGTACGACACGGCCTTTTTGGTAGTAACTCATGATGGTGAACTTGCAGGTAAGATGGATCGCCAGCTTCACATGCAAGATGGTTTATTGGTCAACGTAGAAAAAGAGGAGAGCTAAGTGTTTTCTTCTTTATCTCTATTGATAGGTGGCCGATTTAGCCGAGCGAAACAACGAGACAAAATGGTGTCGTTCATCTCTTTGTCTTCGACGATTGGTATTGCCGTTGGTGTGGCGGTGATCATTATCGGTTTGTCTGCAATGAATGGCTTTGAGCGAGAGCTTGAGTCGCGTGTACTTTCCGTTATTCCACATGGTGAATTCGAGGGTGTAAATGAACCTGTGACTCGCTGGGAGCACGTGATTGAGCAGTCGGTGAAAAATGATAAAGTTGTAGCTGCAGCACCCTATGTAAAAATTACCGCGCTTGCTGAAAAGGGCAAAGAACTCAAAGCAATTGAAGTTCGCGGTGTTGACCCACAACTTGAACAACAGGTATCAAGCCTATCGAAATTTATTGATAAACAAGCTTGGAGTGAGTTTAAAGCAGGGCAACAACAAATCATCTTAGGTTCTGGTGTGGCTAACGTGTTGGGGGCGAAAGTGGGTGACTATCTGACTTTGATGATTCCAACGGTTAACGGTTCTGTGAAAGTTCAGGCGCCAAAACGAGTTCGAGTGAAAGTGGTTGGCTTACTGACGCTTAATGGCCAGATCGACCACAGCTTGGCGCTAATCCCGATTGGCGATGCTCAAGCTTATGCAAACCTAGGCGAGGCAGTAACCGGAGTTTCTTTAAAAGTGACCGATGTGCTGAACGCGAACTCTATTGTGCGTGAAGTGGGTAATCAGCTTGATGTGTATGTGTATCTACGAAGCTGGCAACAGAAGTTTGGCTTCTTGTATCGAGATATTCAGTTGGTTCGCACCATTATGTATCTGGTGATGGTACTGGTTATTGGTGTTGCTTGTTTCAATATTGTCTCGACCTTAATGATGGCAGTCAAAGACAGAGCATCGGAGATCGCGATCTTAAGAACCATGGGCGCATCAGACGGCCTTGTTAAACGCATCTTTGTTTGGCAGGGCGTATTCTCGGGTGTGCTAGGCAGCTTAGTCGGGAGTGCGATAGGTGTCTTGGTGGCGCTTAATCTCACTACGCTTATCAAAGGGCTCGAAACGTTGGTCGATCACCAATTCTTGTCCGGTGATATCTATTTTGTCGACTTCTTGCCATCACAACTTGATATGACGGATGTTGTTGTGGTTTCCGGTACCGCGATTGTGTTGAGCTTACTGGCTACATGGTATCCAGCCTCACGAGCGGCTAAGCTAAACCCGGCCTCGGTGCTTAGCTCGAAGTAATACGCTAAGTAAACGTCACGTTGCGCGATAGACTAACGGCATAAACAAAAAAGGATCCCTGATGGGATCCTTTTTTATTGAATTCAATTCGTGTTATTTACGACTTTCGTTACATGTCAATCTTGCAGAGTTCAGTGGTTCATCTGACTTTAACTTATGTGCATTTTAAGAGAAGCGCATACAAGGATAGATTGAATAACAAGGAACGGTCGTTCAGTACCTTGCTTGTCGCTTCTTCCAGCTTCTTACTACTGAGTAACGCCATAACCCGCGAATACCAAAGTAGCCAACCATTGCAGATACCACACCACAAATCAGACAACCCAGCAAGAACGGAGGTCCTATGGTGCTCATTTGCGCCAAGATGAAATCCCAAGACAGTTCGAAATGAAAGGCTTGAGGCGGCACATGCATCACAAACGCGCCTACTTTATAAGCAAAGTAGAACAGCACTGGCATAGTCACAGGATTACTGATCCAAACCAATGCGACAGACAGTGGTAGGTTAACACCACATGCGACCGCAAGGCCTGCAGACATAATCATTTGACTTGGTAAAGGGACAAACGCCATGAATAACCCAACAGCGAACGCACCAGCCGCAGAGCGACGATTAAGGCACCATAAGTTGGGGTTGTACAAAACATTGCCAAAAACTTTCAATGCTTTCTGACGCTTGATTAGCTCATGGTCAGGCATAAATCGTTTGATAAACTTTCTTGGCATAGGAGGAAGCTACTCTCTTGTTTAACACTTGGTTCTTGATTTCATTTGCTGCGACAGTTGTGTCTGCCAGCTTCTGGCCTGTGATGCCACATTGGGTTTGGGCACCATTGATGCTGTTGTTACTGCTAGCATCAACAAAGTATAGCGTTTTCCGGAGTGCAAGAGGTCTAGCAACAGCATTGATACTAGTTATCTGCCTAGGGAATGCGATTGAAATACAAACGAGTCGCTTATTCCAATCAGGGCAGAATACTACCATAAATGCTTCGGTTGTTAGCCTTTTTAGTGAAAATAGCCACGGTTTTGAAAGCGTAATAGTAGCCAGATCAATTGGCGGCGAAAAATTAATCTTTCCCCAATTGATAAAATTACGTTTGTTTACTCCTTTTAAGTTGACGCTCGGGGATGATGTCTATTTATCAGTCTCAATAAAACCAGTGTGGGGTAAACTCAATGAAGCAGGCTTTGATCTAGAAAAGTATTTGTTTAGCACCGGTGTGGTTGCCAATGCAACTTACAGAGCCGATACCAAATATCGAATTCACACCAATACCAATATACGGTCTCATTGGTTTGAAAACCGTCTTGAAAGGTTAAGTGAGTTAGCAAATCAAGACCTCATTATGGCTTTGAGTTTTGGTTATCGAGACCTTATCCATCCGCAGCGTTGGGATTTGCTCAAAAGCAGTGGTTTGATTCACTTGATGGCTATCTCGGGGCTACATATTGGGATTGCCTTTGGTATCGGCTATCAGGTAGGAAAGATATTCAGGTTACTCTCACCTTCATTTCTTTGGTTTCCCACAATATTCGGGCTCGGCTTAGCCTATTTCTATAGTTGGTTTGCTGGATTCACGCTGCCAACCTTGAGAGCTTTAGTGATGTGTATTATCGCGAGCTATTTCTTGTGGCGTGGGCAAAATATCAGTGTGCTTCGGTATGTCGTCTTAAGCCTGTGCGTGGTTCTGCTGATTTGGCCGTTTTCAGCATTGTCGAGCAGCTTTTGGCTATCCTTTGGTGCGTTGGGTGCCGTTATTTATATTGCCTTGAATAGTAGGCCATCATCTTCAAACGCCACTCTTATCGAACGAGGGCTGCAGCTCATCAAGATTCAACTGATGCTGACATTTCTTATTGTTCCTTTTTCGATGCTGTTTTTCAAAGGGGTGAGTCTAGTCTCTGTTCTCTACAACTTGCTCCTTTTGCCTTGGGTATCAATGGTGACGATCCCGCTACTGTTTCTTGCGATGTTACTTAGCTTAATATTGGAGTCAGTGTCTGAGGTGATGAGTTTGACAGCGTTAAGCAATGGTTTTTCTGAACAGCTATGGATGTTGGTCGACTTGTCGCTTGATCCTCTCGTATTTAGCCTTCCTTTCTCTGAACGATTTTGGATTCAAGTTGATAATCACAGTATGGCGCTGTCTGTATTCCTCATCTTATTTTTCGGGTTCGTCAGTCGATATCTCAAACGAACACTATCAATATTGGTCATTGCAGTGTTTGTACTGTGGTGGGAATTCGGCAAGCAGCAAAACAAATTAACAATCGATATCTTGGATGTTGGGCATGGGTTGTCTTTAGTTTTGGAAAAGAACAATCAGGTCGTTGTTTACGATCTCGGCAACGTGTGGCAGGGAGGTTCGATTGTTGAATCCTTGTTGATTCCCACCCTGAATCAGAGAGGAGTTCATGAGGTGAAAGGTGTGATAGTGAGTCATTTCGATTCTGACCATGCTGGTGGCTATCCGGCGTTACTTGAAAACTACAATCCTAAGTGGATAAGAGCCAGTCAGAACATCAATCAACCAACAAAATCGACTGTTCAAGTTCAGTCGAATATCCAAACATGTACTTTTGGAGAGGCGTGGAACTGGCAGGGTCTAGAGTTTGAGGTTTTATGGCCACCTCAAAGAGTAAAGAGGGCGTACAACCCACATTCGTGTGTGGTCAGGATTTTTGAGCCCAATTCTGAGTTCTCGATGTTGCTCACTGGTGATATTGAACGGGTAAGTGAGTGGCTACTTGCTCGTGAAGGTCAGCGGCTCAAGAGCGACGTGATGCTTGTCCCGCATCATGGTAGTAATTCGTCGTCGATTAAGCCGTTTATTGAGGCAGTTTCACCTCAGTTAGCAATCGCTTCTTTGGCTAAAGGTAATCAGTGGGGAATGCCCAGCAAATCTGTGATTGAACGTTATCATGAAACGGGTAGTGCTTGGCTTGATACCGGAGAAAGCGGACAAATAACCATCACTATCAGTAAGGAAGGTTGGAAATATCATACGATTAGAGAACAACAAGGCAGGCAGTGGTATAGGCAGATGCTTCGTAAGGGAGTAGAATAGATAGATTATTGTGAGAAAATTAAGCGATTCTATGTCAACACAAACAGATGAAACTACCTGGGTCACATTTAAAAGACTTTGGACTTATATTCGACTGTATAAGGCCGGCCTTGGTGTTGCGGTTATTGCGCTTATTATAAATGCCGTCTCTGATACCTATATGATTTCTTTACTGAAGCCTCTGCTTGATGAAGGTTTTGGTAACGCTGAGTCAGACTTCCTACGTACACTTCCAATTATCATATTTGTTATGATGTTTGTTCGTGGCGTCAGTGGTTTTGTTTCAACCTATTGTCTCAGTTGGGTTTCTGGCAATGTGGTCATGGAAATTCGTCGTAAGATCTTTAGCCACTTTATGCACATGCCTGTTTCTTTCTTTGATAAAGAGCAGACGGGCGCACTGCTATCTCGAATTACTTACGATTCAGAACAAGTATCTGCTGCGACCAGTAAAGCTTTGGTGAGTATCGTACGTGAAGGTGCCAGCATCATTGGCTTGCTGACGCTGATGTTCTGGAATAGCTGGCAGTTGTCTTTAGTTCTATTTGCTGTCGCTCCTTTTGTTGCTTGGGCAATTAGTATTGTATCAAAGCGATTCAGAAAAATTTCTAAGAACATGCAAACCAGCATGGGACATGTTGCTTCTTCAGCAGAACAAATGCTGAAAGGTCATAAAGTGGTTCTAACTTACGGTGGTCAAGAGCTAGAAAGAGGCCGTTTTGATACCGTTAGCAACCAGATGCGCCAACAAAGCATGAAGCTGGTAACGGCTCAAGCTGCCGCTAACCCAATTATTCAGATGATTGCCTCTATTGCGATTGTTGTTGTTCTTTATCTCGCGAGTGTTGATTCAATTAAAGCTGAGCTAACAGCAGGTACGTTTACAGTTGTTTTCTCCGCGATGTTTGGCTTACTGCGCCCCCTTAAAGCTTTAACCAATGTAACGTCTGAATTCCAACGCGGTATGGCAGCGAGTACGACCCTATTTGGTTTGATGGATCTAGATACGGAACAAAATAAAGGTACGTTGAAGCCTGAAACCGTAGCGGGTGAAGTCGAAGTAAAAGATGTGACATTTACTTACCAAGGTGCTGAGAAACCAGCGCTTGATAAGGTCAGTTTTAATATACCGAAGGGCAAGACCGTTGCACTTGTCGGCCGATCAGGTTCGGGCAAGAGTACCATTGCGAACCTGTTTACTCGTTTTTATTATGTAGACTCAGGCTCTATCGAACTTGATGGCCACGACATTCGTGATTACGAATTGAGAAACCTACGTGAGCACTTTGCGCTTGTTTCTCAAAATGTACACCTGTTTAACGATACGGTAGCCAACAACATTGCTTACGCAGCAGAAGCTAAATATTCTCGCGAACAAATCGAACACGCCGCTAAGCTTGCTCATGCTACTGAATTTATCGAAGGCATGGAAAACGGCATTGATACGATTGTTGGTGAGAATGGGGCAAGCCTATCTGGCGGCCAAAGACAACGTATCGCTATTGCAAGAGCGTTGTTAAGAGAGGCTCCAGTATTGATTCTTGATGAAGCTACATCGGCTTTGGATACTGAATCAGAGAGAGCGATCCAATCTGCGTTAGAAGAGCTGCAAAAGGACAAGACAGTATTGGTTATCGCACACCGACTCTCTACTATTGAACAAGCCGATGAGATCTTAGTGGTTGATGATGGTCGTATTGTAGAAAGAGGTGCACACGCGGAGCTAATTGCGCATGATGGCGCTTATGCGCAACTACACCGAATTCAGTTTAGCGGATAAGATTAGGTCTTGTTGTGATCGAAAAGATTTGGTTTAACAATCACCCGTTAAAATACATTCTCTGGCCGTTATTATGGCCATTGAGTCTGCTTTTCAAAATGATCAGCGGTCAACGACGTGACGCCTATCTATCCGGTAAAAAAGAGACCTACCGTCCGCCCTTACCAGTAATTGTTGTTGGTAATATTACCGCTGGTGGCAATGGTAAAACACCGGTTGTGATTTGGTTAGTTGAGGTGCTTCAAGCTAACGGCTTTAAACCTGGAGTGGTTTCTCGAGGTTATGGGGCAAAAGCGCCAAGCTACCCGTTAGTATTGGATGAGAACACGCCTGCTGAACACTCTGGCGATGAACCTCGTTTAATTCGAAAGCGAACGGGTGCACCTGTCGCAGTCGATCCTGTGCGTGCAAACGCGGTGAAAGCTTTATTGAACGAAGGTGTTAATGTCATTATCACTGATGACGGCCTTCAGCATTATGCACTTAAACGCGATATTGAGTTTGCGGTTATCGATGGTGCGAGACGCTTTGGTAGTGAATGCCTCATTCCTTTGGGTCCATTAAGAGAGCCAGTATCTCGTTTAGATGACGTAGACTTTTTGGTTAACAATGGCGGTGAAGTGCAGGGGCGGGAATTCTCTATGTCTTTGCGACCAAGCCAAGCCGTTAACCTAAAGACTGGTCAGAAAATATCGGTAGCAGAACTACAGAAGTTGGTGGCTTTTGCTGGTATTGGTCATCCGCCACGCTTTTTTAAAACATTGGAAGATCTTGATGGTGATGTGGTTTTCACACAGGGCTTCGCCGACCATCAAGATTTCGATAAAGATGAACTTTATGCCTTAGCAAAGAAAGGCATGAATATGATTATGACAGAAAAAGACGCTGTAAAATGCGAAGAATATGCTCAAGACAACTGGTGGTATCTTCCAGTATCTGCGCAGTTTGATGAAGATTCGCAACAGCAAATTTTAAAAAGAATAAAAGAGGTTATGGAATACTATGGATCACCGTCTACTTGAGATCGTTGCTTGCCCTGTATGTAAAGGTAAACTAACTTTTGACAAGGATAAGCAAGAGCTTGTTTGTAAAATTGATCGCCTTGCTTACCCAATTAAAGAGGGTATTCCTGTTCTTTTAGAACCTGAAGCTCGCACCGTTTCAATGGATGAGGGTAAGTAATGTCTTATACGGTTGTTATACCTGCGAGATACCAATCGAGCCGTTTACCTGGGAAGCCGCTTGCTGATATTGGTGGAAAGCCGATGATTCAATGGGTATACGAACAGTCAATGAAAGCGGGTGCCGATAACGTTATTATCGCTACCGACGACGCTCGAGTTGAAAAAGCGGCTAAAGCATTTGGCGCGACCGTTTGTATGACATCACCGAATCATGAGTCAGGTACTGAACGCCTAGCTGAAGTGATTGAAGTTATGAAGATTCCTGATGATCATATTATCGTGAATGTTCAAGGTGATGAGCCACTTATTCCACCTGCGATCATTAATCAGGTTGCTAACAATCTTGCGAACAGTACAGCTCCGATGGCAACATTGGGTGTGGAAATTACTCATGCTGATGAAGTGTTTAATCCTAACGCCGTAAAAGTTGTGACGGACAAAGATGGGTATGCCCTGTACTTTAGCCGAGCTACTATTCCTTGGGATCGCGATGCTTACGCGAACAATGGTACAGCCGCGGAATCGCCTTTGCTGCGTCACATTGGCATCTACGCTTACCGTGCGGGTTTTATCAATACCTATATCAATTGGGAACCAAGTACACTTGAGCGTATTGAGTGCTTAGAGCAACTACGAGTGCTGTGGTACGGAGAGAAAATCCATGTAGACGTTGCGGCTGAAGCACCTGCTGCGGGTGTTGATACGCCTGAAGACCTAGAAGCGGTTAGAGCTATTATTGGCTAAGCTTCTTTGAGCTACTTCTTCTTCTTTGCTCTACAAAATGCAAATTCATGAGCCTTGCTAGTTGCGAGGCTTTTTTATCTATCGAAAAGTGCGCTATCGAAAAGCGCGTGTGTGTCTTATTGACCTAAGCAAACGGATATTGGGCTGGTTGCATGGGTTTATGCATCATCAACTCGGAATTATCTGAGATTTACCTCGCTCGACTTCCAATTTTTCTCTATAATATGCCGCCTATAAAGTAGTGGCGAATCGCTAGTACAGAATAAAACTTACGACAAAACGTGGAGTAAAAGATGCCTTCTCAAAGCCCAGTGATTACGGTTGATGGACCAAGTGGTGCAGGTAAAGGTACCCTGTGTATGTTGCTAGCAGATAAGCTAGGCTTTCATCTTCTAGACTCAGGCGCGATCTATCGCGTATTGGCTTTAGCGGCAATTCACCATGGTGTGGATACTGAATCAGAAGATGCTTTAGTACCGCTTGCGACACACTTAGACGTGCAGTTTATTGCTGAAGGCGACTTAGTTAAGGTTATCCTAGAAGGTGAAGATGTGTCTGGTGAACTTCGCAAAGAAGAAACTGGCATGGCAGCTTCAAAAGTAGCAGCTTTACCTCGCGTTCGTGAAGCACTGCTTCGTCGTCAACGTGCTTTTAGCGCTGCTCCTGGTTTAGTTGCAGACGGTCGTGACATGGGAACCGTTGTATTTGTTGAAGCTGAAGCGAAAATATTTTTAGATGCAAGTGCTGAAGAGCGTGCGAGTCGCCGCCTTAAACAGTTGCAAGAGAAGGGGTTAGATGTTAAATTTGACGACCTTTTGAGCGAGATCCAAGAGCGAGACGACCGAGATCGTAATCGCCCAGTGGCGCCACTTCGCCCTGCAGAGGATGCTCTAGTGCTTGATTCCACCTCAATGAATATTGAGCAGGTAGTAGAAAAAGCACTACACTATATTGAATCGAAACTGGCTGGGTAATTTCGCCGAGCTAGTACGAACGTTGGTCGCAAGGATGATGACCGGCGAATTTATCAACCCCATGCGGTAGGATACCCATGGACGTTTAATTATTGAAGATTAAATAATGACTGAATCTTTTGCTCAACTCTTTGAAGAGTTTCTATCTGAAACTGAATTCCAACAAGGCAGCATCGTTAAAGGTACTGTAGTAGCTATCGAGAACGGTTTCGTTCTTGTAGATGCTGGTCTTAAGTCTGAATCTGCTATCCCTGCTGAACAATTCAAGAACGCTGCTGGCGAACTTGAAGTTGAAGTTGGTGCTGAAGTAGACGTAGCTCTAGACGCTGTTGAAGATGGTTTCGGTGAGACTCAACTTTCTCGTGAGAAAGCTAAGCGTCATGAAGCTTGGATCGTACTTGAGAAAGCTTGTGAAGAAGCTGAAACTGTTGTTGGTATCATCAACGGTAAAGTTAAAGGCGGTTTCACTGTTGAACTTAACGGTATCCGTGCTTTCCTTCCTGGTTCTCTAGTAGACGTACGTCCTATCCGTGACACTGCTCACCTAGAAAACAAAGAGCTAGAGTTCAAAGTAATCAAGCTAGACCAGAAGCGTAACAACGTTGTTGTTTCTCGTCGTGCTGTTATCGAATCTGAAAACAGTGTTGAGCGTGACGAACTTCTTGAAACTCTACAAGAAGGTACTGAAGTTAAAGGTATCGTTAAGAACCTTACTGACTACGGTGCATTCGTTGATCTTGGCGGTGTTGACGGTCTTCTACATATCACAGATATGGCTTGGAAGCGTGTTAAGCACCCATCAGAGATCGTTAACGTTGGTGACGAAATCCTAGTTAAAGTTCTTAAGTTCGATCGTGAGCGCACTCGTGTTTCACTAGGTCTTAAGCAACTTGGCGAAGATCCATGGGTAGCAATCGCTAAGCGTTACCCAGAAGGTCACAAACTTTCTGGTCGTGTTACGAACCTAACTGACTACGGCTGCTTCGTTGAAATCGAAGAAGGCGTTGAAGGTCTAGTACACGTTTCTGAAATGGATTGGACTAACAAGAACATCCACCCTTCTAAAGTTGTTAATGTTGGCGACGAAGTTGAGGTTATGGTTCTTGATATCGACGAAGAACGTCGTCGTATCTCTCTAGGTCTGAAACAGTGTAAAGCTAACCCATGGCAGTCATTTGCAGAAATGCAAGCTAAGGGCGACAAAGTTACTGGTAAGATCAAGTCTATCACTGACTTTGGTATCTTCATCGGTCTAGAAGGCGGTATCGACGGTCTTGTACACCTATCTGACATTTCTTGGAACGCTGCCGGCGAAGAAGCTGTACGTGAATACAAGAAAGGCGACGAAATCTCTGCTGTTGTTCTAGCAGTAGATGCAGAGCGTGAGCGTATTTCTCTTGGCGTTAAGCAAATGGAAAACGACCCGTTCAACGCATACGTTGCTGACAACAAGAAAGGTGTTCTTGTAAACGGTACTGTAACTGCAGTTGACGCGAAAGGCGCTACTATCGAGCTAATCGAAGGCGTTGAGGGTTACCTACGTGCTTCTGAAGTTTCTCGTGACCGTATCGAAGATGCATCTCTAATCCTAAGCGTTGGCGACAGCGTTGAAGCGAAGTTCACTGGTGTAGACCGTAAGAACCGCGTAATCAACCTATCTATCAAAGCTAAAGATGAAGCTGATGAGCAAGAAGCAATGGCTTCACTGAACAAGTCTGATGAAGGCGCGTTCGGTAACGCAATGGCAGACGCATTCAAAGCTGCTAAAGGCGAATAATAGCTTCTCATTAAGAGAATTATAGCTATATAGCCAAGAAAGGAGCCGCAAGGCTCCTTTTTTTTTGCTTATTTTTCCGATAGGTCTATAATTTCTAAAAAGAAAACCAACGAGGGTAACTATGACTAAGTCTGAATTGATTGAAAGACTGTGCGCTGAGCAAACGCACCTTTCTGCAAAAGAAATTGAAGACGCTGTAAAAGACATTTTAGAGCACATGGCTTCAACACTAGAAAGTGGTGATCGAATCGAAATTCGCGGTTTTGGCAGTTTTTCTCTGCATTTCCGTGAACCTCGTGTTGGACGTAATCCTAAAACTGGTGACAAGGTTGAGTTGGAAGGCAAATACGTTCCTCACTTTAAACCAGGTAAAGAGCTACGCGAACGAGTAAACTCAGGACTGTAGACTACTTATCGGAATTAAGAAAAGCGGCATACTATAATGTATGCCGCTTTTTTATGACCATAATATGGTGGTCTGATTAGTAATTTTCCTGCATAATCGTACAGCTAACTAACCAATGAGTGATGAACTATGAAAATTATAAAAATAGTCGCCGTTATCGCACTTTTCCTAATTGCACTGGCTTTAGGCTCTCAAAACCAAACAAGTGTGAATTTCAACTATCTGCTAGCGCAAGGTGATTTTCACCTATCAAGCTTGTTAGGTGTTGTCTTTGTTTCAGGTTTTGGTCTTGCTTGGTTAGTCTTCGGCAATATGCACATGCGATCTCAACTGCGAATTCATCGTTTGAAGAAACAACTCAATAAGCAATCAAAGCAGGTAGCTGCTGATACCAAAGCTTAAAGGTCTTATTTGATGTTAGAGTTACTGTTCTTGCTCTTACCTATTGCCGCCGCTTACGGTTGGTATATGGGTAATCGTAATGCTCAGCAAGAAAAACAGAAACAATCACACCAGATTTCCCGTCAATACGTGACGGGTTTGAACCTATTACTGTCAGATCAGTCTGACAAAGCGGTTGATCACTTCATTGAACTCCTTCAAGTCGACAATGAAACCATCGATACTCACTTAGCTTTGGGCAACTTGTTCCGCTCTAGAGGTGAAGTCGACCGTGCTATTCGTATCCACCAAAACCTTATCTCCCGTTCGGGGCTTACTCTCGATCAGAAAAACCTCGCACTACAACAATTAGCTAAAGATTATATGGTCTCTGGCTTTCTTGATCGCGCCGAAAAAATCTTTGAACAGCTTGTAGAAGAACCAGATCACAAAGAGGGTGCTCTACAGCAGTTGGTTGCTATTTATCAGCAAACTCGAGAGTGGAACAAGGCTATTCATTACGGAAATATCCTAGTTAAGCTCGGTAAGAAGAAAATGAAGATGCGCGCGACCGTTGCACATTTCTGGTGTGAACTTGCGATGCAAGAGCAAGCCGATGGTAATCGCTCTAAAGCGCTTCAGAATTTCAAAAAGGCACTTTCTGAAGACCCTAAATGTGTTCGTGCTAGCATTGCTCTAGGCAAGTTCCACTTAGCGAACGAAGACTACCAAAAGACAATCGATTGTTTGGAGTCGGTACTCGAGCAAGATATCGACTTTATTAGTGAGGTGTTGCCAACCCTTGCTGAGTGTTACCACAAGCTTGGGCAAGAGGCTCAATTGGTCGAGTTCCTTAAAGCTTGTATTCAGAATAAAGCTGGTGTATCCGCTGAACTGATGCTCGCTCAATTGGTTGCTCACCATGAAGATGTTGGTTCTGCTCAAGAGCTACTAACAAAGCAGCTAGTCAAAAATCCAACCATGAAGGGTTTTTATCGATTAATCGATTATCACCTAGCGGAAGCAGAAGAAGGTCGTGCGAAAGACAGCTTAACCACACTTCAATCTATGGTTGGTGAACAACTTAAGGTTAAGCCTCATTATCGTTGTCGTCAGTGTGGTTTCTCAACACACTCAATGTATTGGCACTGCCCTTCATGTAAGGGGTGGGGAACGATCAAGCCTATTCGTGGGCTTGATGGTGAATAGATTTGTGGTCATTTTAAGACCAAATTATTAATTGCAGCTTTCGGGCTGCATTTTTATGACTGTTATTTATGGCCTGATTGGTATAAATATTTTGTAGAAAGTTAACTGCGTTAGGAGATGAAATGAACGACCAAAAAATCATTGTAGCATTGGATTATGATAACCAAGCGGATGCGTTAGCCTTTGTTGATCGTATTGACCCTGCATCCTGCCGTCTAAAAGTGGGCAAAGAGATGTTTACCTTGTTTGGTCCTGAATTTGTTCGTGAATTGCATAAACGTGGTTTCTCAGTATTTTTGGATCTTAAATTCCACGACATCCCGAACACATGTTCAAAAGCTGTGCGAGCTGCCGCGGAACTAGGCGTTTGGATGGTGAACGTACATGCAAGTGGTGGTGAGCGCATGATGACGGCGTCTCGCGAAATTTTGGAACCGTATGGTAAAGATCGTCCGTTGCTGATTGGCGTGACAGTACTGACAAGTATGGAGCAATCTGACTTGGCGGGTATTGGTTTGGATCTTGAGCCACAGCAGCAGGTGATGCGCTTGGCATCTCTGACTAAAAACTCAGGCTTAGACGGCGTTGTATGTTCGGCACAAGAGGCTTCTTTGCTTAAAGGTGCACTTGGCCAAGAATTCAAGCTAGTAACTCCTGGTATTCGTCCTGTAGGTGCTGATGTTGGTGATCAGAAGAGAATCATGACGCCTTCTAAAGCGATTGAGTCAGGTTCTGACTACCTTGTTATCGGTCGCCCTATCACTCAAGCGATAGACCCTGCCGCTGTACTTGCAGAGATCAACGGTACGCTAGCTTAAGTTTGCATCAGAAAGCTATTCGGATAAGAAGGAAGGCCAGCAAATTGCTGGCCTTCTTATTTGTGTACGAGGCCTTTTCATTTGTGTACGAGGCATTGAATTGGTCTGGACTTGAGTTATCTTGCCTAGTCTAAACCGGAGCGCCGCTATGGAACTTAAAATCGCTGTCTTCTGAAGTGATAAGATCCGCTTCTACTTGCGCGAAATGAGCAATACGTTCTGAGATATCTTTTCCTGCGATTTGCTCTGCTAACTCAAGGTAATCTTGGTAATGACGAGCCTCTGAGCGAAGCAGAGATACGTAAAACTTCTCCATATCTTCTTCCAAGAATGGAGCTAATTTAGCGAAACGCTCACAAGAGCGAGCTTCGATAAAAGCACCGATGATGAGCTTATCAACTAGAGCATCGGGTTCGTAAGTTTTGACTTGCTTGATTAAACCCTTAGCGTAGCGACCCGCTTCAATCGGTTGGTAAGTGACGCCTTTCTTTACCATCAATTCCATGACTTGGTAGAAATGATGCAGCTCTTCTTTGATCAGCAATACCATTTTATCGATCAGGTCAGCGCCGTAATTGCAGCCTTCTTTCGCTGTAATTTGCTTTGATACGTTGCTTTTACCACGCAGAGACTCTAAGTCCCCGATACGACGGTAAGCAAATTGCTCGTAGGGCAAAATCCATTCATTCAGTTGCTTTGCGCTTTCTTTATCAACTGCGTACTTGCGGATAAGGAACAAAGCACTCTGTGCCGCCTTAAGCTCACAAAGCATGTGATCGCGTAGAATGATGTGAAGGTTTTCAGGCTTTTTGGCTTCATCGATCCATGAATCTGGCGTTTCAGCTTTAAGAAAAGAGTGGATTGGAGCTAATAATTCTTGATACATGGTCAGGGCAAGTTTGTTGATAATGCGGGATTTTATCACAGCTCAAGAGATCTCCCTATACAGAGAAAGGAAATTCAACAGCTACAAAAAAGGCCGCTAATTTAATGTAAATAAGCGGCCTTTAAGTATTGCGTTATACAGTTACCATTTCTTTTTCTGACCGAAGAGGGCGTCCATGTCTTCGTCACGCTCTTTAGATTCAATCTGTTGTAAATCTTGCGCGTTTTTATCTTGGCGCTTCTGATCAAGATCGTTAAGCATCTGCTGAAGCTTTTCTTTCGCTTGAGTAGAGTATGAATCGTTCTTAGTTGCTAATGCGTCGATACCTTTACGCAGTAACTGAATTGCTGTGCCTGGCTGTCCGCGAGAAATCGAGTCGTTTGCACGCTTGATAACATTTTCGATGTTGATGCGAATTTGAATCGTCTCTAAACGAGCGTTTTCAACCACATAAGCTTGAGTCTCGAAGCGGCCTTTATTGTGCTCGTTACGGACCGTATCACGTAGGCGCTTAACTAGCTTCAGCATCATGATCGCTTGTTTGTCACTGCTTGGAACGCGGAAGGTAGTACTTTCACCACCTTGGTAGTTCTCTTTAAGCTGAGTGATTTGTTGTTTTACGCTTTCAATACGTTGGGCAAGCTGCTTGTTTTTGGGATCGAGCTGATACATGTTTTCTAACGCATCAAGAATTCGATTGTTTAAGCATATAAGAAGATCTTGGCTAAACGGCATGTGATGAGCATTGCCAATCAACTCTTCTGTTCCGTCAATAATGGTTAGATAACGAGAAGCTTCCTGTTTCTTCGCTGTTTCTACCTTAACTTTGTATTGAAGCATGATGTTGTAGCCTAAAACCAACACCAAAAGAACGGCGACTAAGGCGATTATTAAACCAATATTCATATATTTGTGTCTGCTTGTTGTTTTCTATAGCTAACTTGAGAGGATACACGATTCCATTGTGTATCGGCACTCGTAAATTGCAATTTCTGATTATCTCTTGTTGAGCACAATCGGCAATCAAAACTTACCAACTAATGTATGAGAATGAGGTGTGGGTTGCAAAGCGTTAGTGATGTTTTTGTTTGTTAAGCTAGAAAAACTCATTATTTCTGTCATTTTGGTTCTCGAAGCGTTATAACTATTAATTATATTACACGAGACTATAAAGCTCTATTTGCAAATAAGTTAGCGCAGAAATGAGTAAAGGATTACGAGGTTAGATATGAAGTTACAGCAACTGAAGTACATTGTTGAGGTTCTAAACCATAACCTAAATGTTTCAGCGACAGCAGAGAGTTTGTATACATCTCAGCCCGGCATTAGTAAGCAAGTTAGGTTACTTGAAGACGAGCTAGGCATTCAGATTTTTGAACGTAGCGGTAAGCATTTAACCCAGGTTACACAAGCCGGTGAGGATATTATACGTATCTCTCAAGAGATTTTAGCACGTGTAGAGAGTATTAAAGCAGTAGCGGGTGAGCATACTCATCCTGAGATGGGCACATTGAATATTTCAACCACTCATACTCAAGCTCGTTATGCGCTCCCTGATGTGATTAAAGGTTTCACGGCACGTTATCCAAAAGTGTCGCTTCACATGCACCAAGGTACACCAAGCCAGATGTCAGAAGCGGTCGCTAAAGGGACTGCGAACTTTGCGATTGCAACGGAAGCGCTGCACCTATATCAAGATGCAATTATGCTGCCTTGTTATCATTGGAACCGTTCGATAGTGGTAACGAAAGATCACCCTCTTGCACAGAAACGAAATATCTCGATTGAAGATCTTGCTGCTTATTCCCTCGTGACTTATGTATTTGGTTTTACTGGCCGTTCCGAGCTTGATACTGCATTCAACAAAGTAGGATTAACACCTCGAGTTGTATTTACCGCAACGGATGCAGACGTAATCAAAACTTATGTTCGTATGGGGATCGGAGTTGGTGTAATCGCAAGTATGGCGATTGACCACGAGCAGGATACAGATTTGGTTGCTATTGATGCGAGTCACCTATTTGGTGCTAGCACCACAAGCATTGGCTTTAGAAAAGGCACTTTCCTGCGTTCTTACATGTTTGATTTTATGGAGCGTTTTGCTCCGCACTTAACTCGTCCTGTGGTTGAACAAGCTATTTCTTTGAAATCGAATGAAGAAATCGAAGAGATGTTTAAAGACATCGACCTGCCTGTTCGCTAAGGGGCACAGTCTTTAATTCGATTCCTATTCGGCCTGTTTACAGGCCGTTTTCATTTGAACTCGGTTTTGGTTTATACCAATCGTAGTAAATAACTGGTCACCCTAGCTTGTTAAAACGCTCGATAACGTTGTTAGAACTTTTGATTGCAGAATAAGTACTTATCGAAACGACTTGCCGAACAGAGCTGCCTTGTTCTCAAGCCTTTACCTGCGCTACTTCTGTTCACTGACTTTCCGTGATTGGTATTACTTACTGATAGCCTGTCCCTATAGCCTCGATTTGTATCCTTCCTTTCCATTTCGGCCTCTTACCCCTACAATCCTCGCACCATAGGGGGAAGCATGCATTCACGATTTACAATACTCGACTCATTCTTGTTAGAGCACCAAGTCTATTGGCGTTCGGAGCCTTTTCATCTATGCCAAACTCACCATCAACCATGGAAAGATGTGAATCGCCCACTTGTCGATTGGTTAGAAAGTTTGAGTATTGAGCGCATTCAAACGTTAAAAGAGCAGCCTCAGCTTTTGGTCGAGGAACTGACTCGCTTCCTCCCTCGATTAGATGCTGCTAACCAAAATATCCAGTTTGATAATACGGCTTTGGTTGGATTAGACCTCCCACGTGGTACTGCTGATGGTATTCCCGGCAGAAAGCTGCAACAAATCGTGGCGATGGGAGAGGCTGCACTTGAACACCATCATGGTAAAGAGTGGCTAGAGTGGTGTTCTGGCAAAGGTTTTCTGGGCCGAATTTTATCTCAACAATCAGATCAAAAGGTCACTAGCTTTGAATGGCAACAATCGTTATGTGAAAGCGGACAAAAGGTAGCAGACGACCAGAAATTAGAAATGCACTTTGTCCAAGGTGACGCGTTTTCAGAGGAAGCAGATGGCGTATTTAACTCTGATCAACATGCTGTTGCGCTCCATGCTTGTGGTGATCTGCATGTTGAACTGGTGAAAAAGTCTGTTTCACATGGGCTATCGGCGGTAACAATTTCACCTTGTTGCTATCACCTTATTCGAGGCGATGTGTATCAAGCTATGTCTACCGTGGCCAAAGGTTCAGCACTAACGTTGAGCAAAAGCGACTTAAGAATCCCGCTTCAAGAAACCGTCACTGGTGGTGAAAGAGTAAAGAGACATCGCCAACTAGAGATGAGTTATCGTTTGGGCTTCAGCAAACTGCTCAAAGCTGAACGTCATATCGACGAATACATTCCAGTGCCAAGCATTAAAAAGTCAGAGTTATCTAAGGGTTTTGAATCATTCTGCCGCTGGGCATCTGAAGTTAAAAAAGTATCGCTTGGTTCAGACGTCGATTTTGATTTCTACTTAGCCCAAGGCGAGGCGCTTTTCTGGGAAATGGAGAAGTTGAGCTTAGTACAACAAGTCTTTAGACGACCATTGGAGATATGGTTGGCCTTAGATCGTGCCATCTATCTGCAAGAACAAGGTTATGAAGCTTCGATTGAAGAGTTCTGTGAACGCAGTATTACGCCAAGAAACCTATTGATTCATGGGGTTAAAGTCTAGCGTTATCAGTAAACAGAACTGTTGCGTGTTTTACGAGCTAAACTCATCAACGCAAAACAAAGTCATAAATGAAAAATGAAGCTATAAATACAAGACAAAGCTATAAATGTAAAAAAGCCAGCGCGACATAATGTCGTACTGGCTTTTTGTTTAATGTGTATGAGTTAACTGAACGCTTCAACGAGAAGATTATTGCGCTCAGCTAGTCATTACATCATTAGTTAAACATTGCGATTGCTTCAGCTGGGTCTACATATTCTAGGTCAAAGCTTTCTGCAACTTCTTTACAAGTCACTTTACCGTGGATTACATTTAGACCTTCTAGGAAACCTTCATCAGATAGAAGTGCTTCGCGGTAGCCTTTGTTCGCTAGCTTAACAATGTAAGGAAGTGTTGCATTGTTTAGTGCGTAAGTAGAAGTACGAGCAACGGCACCTGGCATGTTAGCAACACAGTAGTGAACTACGTCATCAACGATGTAAGTTGGATCAGCGTGAGTCGTTGCATGTGAAGTTTCAAAACAACCACCTTGGTCGATTGCAACGTCAACAACAGCTGAACCTGGCTTCATCTTAGCGATGTGATCTTTTGTAACCAATTTAGGCGCTGCTGCACCTGGGATCAGTACTGCACCAATCACTAGGTCTGCTTCTAGAACATGCTTCTCGATAGCGTCTTCAGTAGAATAAACCACTTTTGCGCGACCTTGGAATTCTTCATCAAGACGACGAAGCGTATCTACGTTGCGATCAAGAATGGTTACGTCTGCGCGAAGGCCAACAGCCATACGTGCTGCGTTTGCACCCACAACACCGCCGCCAACAACAACAACTTTCGCTGGTTCAACACCAGGAACGCCGCCAAGAAGAAGACCACAACCACCGTTAGATTTTTCTAGTGTTTGTGCACCTGCTTGAATAGACATGCGACCAGCGACTTCAGACATTGGTGCTAATAGTGGCAAGCGACCCATATTATCTGTTACAGTCTCATAGGCTACGCAGACAGCTTTGCTCTTGATTAGCTCTTCCGTTTGTGGAAAATCTGGTGCAAGGTGTAAATAGGTAAATAATATTTGCCCTTCACGAAGCATAGCTCGCTCGACAGCTTGAGGTTCTTTAACCTTTACAATCATCTCTGCTTTCGCGAAAACGTCAGCAGCAGTAGGAAGAATGGATGCGCCTACAGCGATGTAATCATCGTCTGAAAAACCGATACCAGTACCGGCATTGGTTTCAACAAAAACTTGGTGGCTATGTGAGATTAGTTCTCTCACGCTAGCTGGGGTCATACCAACGCGGTATTCGTGGTTCTTGATTTCCTTCGGTACGCCAATGATCATCCTGACTCCTCATTATATTATGGTTGTTTTATCTATGTGTAGGGTAATTCTGTCGAATTAATATCTAGTATAGATAGGTTCAGATAGAATTTGATACCGAATATTAAAAAGTTGTAGTATATTTTTTTGCAAGGAAGTAATAAGGTGGAATAAAAAATGGCAGACAATTATAAGAAGCCGTCCAAGGAACTAGATCGTATTGACCGCAACATTCTTAATGAGTTGCAAAAAGACGGTCGTATCTCAAACGTTGAACTTTCAAAACGAGTAGGACTTTCTCCAACTCCATGTCTTGAGCGTGTTCGTCGTTTAGAACGTCAAGGTTACATTACTGGGTACACAGCGTTGCTGAACCCACAGTATCTTGATGCTTCACTTTTAGTGTTTGTTGAAATTACGTTGAACCGTGGTGCTCCAGATGTGTTCGAACAATTCAACACCGCTGTGCAGAAACTGGATGACATCCAAGAGTGTCATTTAGTGTCGGGTGATTTTGACTATCTTCTAAAAACACGTGTATCGGATATGGGTGCTTACCGTAAGCTACTGGGTGATACGTTACTTCGTCTACCGGGCGTAAACGACACTCGAACTTACGTTGTAATGGAAGAAGTGAAACAAACCAATCAACTTGTGATTAAAACTCGTTAGTCACAATTGGTGAAATGAAAGAAAGCGGACATTTGTTCCGCTTTCTTGCTTTCTGGAATTGGGTTTTTCTGTTTGATATGGTTAAATCAACAGTAGTTTCATTGAAACGGGCGGCTTTAGTCGCTCGAGATGTTTTTATTCCGTTTAATTATTAAGTTGGTTTATGTTCAAGCAGAGCAGTAATAAAGTAGAAACAATCATTAAAACGAGTGAAGAGCCTCAGTCTCCTCGTTTGAATGGCTCTCAACGTTTAAAAGAGTGCAGTCTGATTCTGGGTGTTCTCTTCTCTATTCTACTTGCCGTAGCGTTATTAACTTTTAGTCCTGCAGACCCGTCGTGGTCGCAAACGGCTTGGGGTGGCGATATCCAAAATGCGGGTGGTTACGTTGGTGCATGGTTGGCAGATACGCTTTTCTTCGTATTTGGTTCACTGGCTTACCCGCTTCCTATATTAGTGACAGTTGCTGCGTGGGTGTTGTTCCGCAAACGCAATGAAGACGAGCAGATCGATTTCATGTTGTGGGGGTCTCGCTTACTTGGCCTTACTGTCCTTATTCTTACTAGCTGTGGTCTAGCCGAGATCAACTTCGATGATATTTGGTACTTTTCGTCAGGTGGCGTCGTGGGGGATGTACTAACAAGCCTTGCGCTTCCCACGTTAAATGTTCTCGGTAGTACGCTGGTTCTTCTTTTCTTATGGGGAGCTGGCTTGACGCTATTAACCGGAATTTCTTGGTTAAGTATTGTGGAATGGCTAGGCGAATGTGCCATTAAATTTTTTACATCTGCTGTTAATAAGGCTCGTGGCCAAGATCAAGAGCTACTTGAGCCTGAATTGAAAGAATCGACAGACAGAGATTCTCTAACAGAACGTCATCAAAAGCCGACTTTCCGTGATGTCCCTGCGTTAGAAGACAATCTTATCGAAGGTAAGGCTATAGAAGGGTATAAAGAAGCAGAACAAGATCAGCTCGACCCTACGATGAGCTTCTCTGCGACTAACGACTCTTCAGACACTGGCGTAAATGCGTTGGACAATAGTGCAACACAGAAGCGTCATTACAATATCCATATGCCAGTAGAGTCTCCAGCTAAGCCAGAGGCTCCTACTTATGAAGTACCGCAAGTTCAATCTGAAACTAAACCAGAGCAACCTATCTCTGTCGCTCCTATTTATCAAGCGCCAGAAGAGCCTTTAGAAGAAGGTATTGAGCGCTCGAAGCAGTTGAACGCGACTATTGAGCAGTTAGAAAACGCTGCTATGTATCAAGATGATCTTGCTGAGCAAGATCAGACTGATGCTCACGAATCTCAGGCTGCGTATCAACAATACATGCAGAACGACCAACCAGAATTTATCCCTACTGATATTGGCCTTGAAAGTGCTGAGTCAGCAGTCGATCGCACTCCAGAAGTTGAGAGCGAATTTGATACGGAAGATGTTCAACCTGAATCGTTATACGCTTCACCAATGGGTGAACCAGAAGAACCAAGCGAAGACGATTTCTCAGTACAAGCATCACCGTTTGATGTGGCTGAAGAACAAAGTTATGAACAGTCTACAACGTTCGAGTCTGTATCGACTGAAGAAGATAATGCAGAGCAACCTGAGTCTTTAGTTAATCAACAAAATAATTCAGAATTTGAGCAATCAAACGAACAAACTCAAGAGCCAACGGTTGATCTTCCATGGGAAGAGGTAATAGAAGAAGAGCCTCTGCACCAAGATCAAGATGTAGCGGCATTCCAAAACCTTGTCTCTGAAGCACAAGCGAACATGGCGGCGACACAAAACCCATTCTTGGTACAGAAAGATGTCAACTTGCCTAAACCTGCCGAACCATTGCCAACGCTTGAGTTGTTGTTCCACCCTGAAAAACGTGAAACCTTTATTGACCGCGATGCACTAGAGGCGATCGCTCGTCTTGTTGAATCGAAGCTAGCGGACTACAAGATCAAAGCTGATGTGGTTGATATTTTCCCTGGTCCTGTCATCACTCGATTCGAACTCGATCTGGCTCCGGGCGTCAAAGTAAGCCGTATTTCTGGCCTTTCTATGGACTTAGCTCGTTCGCTTTCTGCATTGGCAGTACGTGTCGTCGAGGTAATACCGGGTAAACCTTATGTTGGTTTAGAATTGCCGAACATGAGCCGTCAAACCGTATTCTTCTCTGATGTGGTGGGCAGCCCTCAGTTCCAAGAAGCGAAGTCACCAACGACCGTTGTTCTAGGGCAAGATATTGCTGGTGAAGCGGTTATTGCTGACCTATCGAAGATGCCACATGTTCTGGTTGCAGGTACAACCGGTTCTGGTAAGTCAGTCGGTGTAAACGTGATGATCTTGAGTATGCTTTACAAGGCATCACCAGAAGATGTTCGCTTCATCATGATCGACCCGAAAATGTTGGAATTATCTATCTATGAAGGTATTCCACATCTATTGTCTGAAGTTGTGACTGACATGAAAGATGCATCTAACGCCCTTCGTTGGTGTGTAGGTGAAATGGAACGTCGTTATAAACTGATGTCGGCTCTCGGTGTTCGTAACATTAAAGGCTACAACGACAAATTGAAGATGGCCGCGGAAGCGGGTCACCCAATTCATGACCCACTGTGGAAGCCGGGCGACAGCATGGACCCTGAAGCACCATTGTTGGAAAAACTGCCTTATATTGTGGTTGTCGTCGATGAATTCGCCGATTTAATCATGGTAGTCGGTAAGAAAGTTGAAGAACTGATTGCACGTTTGGCGCAGAAAGCGCGTGCGGCTGGTGTTCACTTGATCTTAGCAACTCAGCGTCCTTCGGTGGATGTTATTACTGGTCTTATTAAAGCAAACATCCCAACACGTGTTGCCTTTACGGTATCAACCAAAACGGATTCAAGAACTATTCTTGACCAAGGTGGTGCAGAATCATTATTGGGTATGGGTGATATGTTGTACTTACCACCGGGTTCAAGCCACACAACTCGTGTACACGGTGCGTTTGCATCTGATGATGATGTACACGCGGTAGTGAACAACTGGAAAGCACGCGGTAAGCCAAACTATATTGAAGAGATCACGAACGGCGACCAAACCCCGGAAACACTGTTACCGGGTGAGAAGATGGAAGGCGATGAAGAAGTCGATCCACTGTTTGATCAAGTGGTAGAACACGTTGTCCATTCACGTCGTGGTTCAGTTTCTGGCGTACAACGTCGATTCAAGATTGGCTATAACCGTGCGGCACGAATTGTTGAGCAGCTTGAAGCTCAAGGCATTGTGAGTGCTCCGGGCCATAACGGTAACCGTGAAGTCTTAGCGCCAGCGCCACCAAAAGATTAGTTCTACTAGGGCGTGTAGATCTTTCGAGCTGATTTTTGCAGCGAGTTGCTGGGTATTTATACAAGGCAGAGGCTTTGATGTGTAGCAAACCTACATGAGAAGCCGATAACGTAGTAGAAATGACCAGCAAACGCTGCCCGAAGGGTTCGGCTAAAAGCGTTTTACTCTTTGTTGAGGGAGATTTGCTTAGAATGACTAGGCTACTTCCCCCTCGCCGCGATTAAAACGCTTTTATCTCGAAAAAAATTCAACCACGAAAGGTCAACACGCCCTATGAACTTATACCCATTAAGTCGGTCAAATCGAAAATATGACCGACGTATGTTCTAACAGGATTATTGATGAAAAAAGTATTCGCACTTTTATTTATGAGCTTTTCAGTATTGGCTTCTCCGAAAGAAGAACTGAGTAGCCGCTTATCATTGAATGCAGGTTTTAGCGCCGACTTTAAACAAGTCGTGACTAGCCCTGATGGTGATGTTGTTATGGAAGGCGAGGGCACTGTTGAGATTGCACGCCCAAGCTTATTCCGTTGGGAAACGACTTTCCCTGATGAAAATGTGTTGGTATCTGATGGTCAAAGCTTGTGGTACTACAGCCCGTTCATTGAGCAGGTTAGTATTTACTGGCAAGAGCAAGCAACATCACAAACACCTTTTGTCTTGCTGACTCGTAATCAAGAAAGCGATTGGGACAACTACAATGTCGCGCAAACGGGTAACCAATTTACGCTAACACCGACAGCCGTGGATTCTAATCAGGGCGACTTCCAGATTAAGATCACTGAAAAGGGCATTGTTCAGGGCTTTAACGTGATTGAACAAGATGGTCAGAAAGGTGAGTTTACCTTTAGCAATGTTGACTTAGGTAAACCTGCAGCAGACCGCTTTACTTTTGTGGCACCGGAAGGTGTCGAGGTCGACGACCAAAGAAACTGATCTAATGAAGCAGATCATTTGGTAATACGTCGATAGGCACAGATGCCATCAACGAATCAAGAGATTGCAATTGAGTAATTACAGCTTAGATTTTGCAGGGGACGAAGATTTTCGTCCCCTTGCTGCTCGTATGAGACCTGAAACTGTCGAACAGTACATCGGTCAGCAGCATATATTAGGCCCAGGTAAACCACTTCGTAGAGCGTTGGAAGCGGGCCATATTCACTCGATGATTTTATGGGGGCCTCCTGGCACCGGTAAAACCACGCTGGCGGAAGTGGCAGCAAACTATGCGAATGCTGAAGTTGAGCGCGTATCAGCGGTAACCTCGGGTGTTAAAGACATTCGTATCGCGATTGAAAAAGCGCGTGAAAACAAACAAGCAGGGCGCAGAACGATCCTGTTTGTGGACGAAGTCCATCGCTTTAACAAAAGTCAGCAAGATGCCTTTTTGCCACACATTGAAGATGGCACCGTGACCTTTATTGGCGCGACCACAGAAAACCCATCCTTTGAACTGAACAACGCTTTGTTGTCACGTGCGCGTGTTTACAAGCTGACTTCGCTTAATACCGATGATATTTCTCTCGTCATTCGCCAAGCTATTGAAGATAAACAGCGCGGTCTGGGTGATGTGACGGCTGATTTTGCTGATAACGTCTTAGATCGCCTCGCTGAACTGGTCAACGGTGATGCACGTATGTCGCTCAACTATCTTGAGTTGCTGTATGACATGGCAGAAGACAACGACAAAGGCGAGAAAGCGATAACGTTACAGTTGCTGGCTGAGGTAGCAGGGGAGAAAGTCGCTCGCTTTGATAATAAGGGCGATATTTGGTACGACTTGATCTCCGCTGTTCACAAATCGATTCGCGGTTCAAACCCTGATGCGGCGTTGTATTGGTCAGCAAGAATGATTGCTGCGGGTTGTGATCCTTTGTATATCGTAAGACGTTTGCTGGCGATTGCTTCTGAAGATATTGGCAACGCTGACCCAAGAGCAATGCAGGTCGCAATGTCCGCTTGGGACTGCTTCACTCGAATTGGTCCTGCCGAAGGTGAGCGTGCTATTGCACAGGCGGTTGTTTATCTCGCGTGTGCACCAAAGAGTAACGCCGTTTACACCGCTTGGAAGCAAGCGTTAACGGATGCACACAATCTGCCTGAGTATGAAGTTCCTCATCATTTACGAAATGCACCTACAACTTTGATGAAGGACATGGGCTACGGGCAAGAATACCGTTATGCTCATGACGAACCTGGTGCCTACGCAGCTGGCGAAAAGTATTTGCCCCCTGAAATGGGAGAGAAGCAATACTATTTCCCAACAAAACGAGGCTTAGAGACTAAAATTGGCGAGAAGCTAGATTATCTGGCGGATTTGGACGCAAAAAGCCCACAAAAACGCTATGAAAAGTAGTCTTTTTTGGATATCGTTACCTAGTCATAAAAATTCAATTAAATCGTTTGAAATTGGTCGAAATAGCGCCAGTTTTAGGGGTTTAGCAGTGATTCAGTAGCAATCTACTGAATATTCAAATAACTAAAGCATAGGATTAGCAATGCTGGATTCTAAATTACTTCGAGCTGAGCTGGATGAAACAGCGGCAAAATTAGCACGTCGAGGCTTCACCCTTGATGTAGAGACAATTCGTGAACTTGAAGAAAAACGTAAGTCCCTTCAGATGAAAACTGAAGAGCTACAAGCGTTACGTAACTCTCGATCGAAGTCCATTGGTCAAGCGAAAGCAAAAGGCGACCATGAAGAAGCTGAGCGTATCCTTGCAGAAGTAGGCAACTTAGGCGAAGAACTAGACCAAGCTAAAGTAACATTGGCTGAGCTTCAATCTGAGCTAGAAACGATCACAATGTCGATTCCTAACCTACCTGACGCAGAAGTGCCAGATGGTAAAGATGAAGACGACAACGTAGAAGTTTCTCGTTGGGGTCAACCTAAGACTTACGACTTCGAAGTGAAAGATCACGTGGATCTTGGCGAAATGTCTGGCGGTCTTGATTTTGCTAGCGCAGTTAAAATTTCTGGTTCTCGTTTCATCGTGATGAAAGGCAAATTCGCACGTCTACACCGTGCTATTGCTCAGTTCATGCTGGACCTTCACACTGATGAACACGGCTACACTGAAATGTACGTACCGTACCTAGTGAACCACGATAGCCTATACGGTACTGGTCAACTTCCTAAGTTCGGCGAAGACTTGTTCCACACAAGCCCGCTAACTGAGCAAGTAAGTGATGTACCTCTTAAGACGCTATCGCTTATCCCTACTGCGGAAGTACCGGTAACGAACATGGTTCGTGACACGATTACTGATGAAGCTGAACTGCCACTTAAGATGACAGCTCACACTCCATGTTTCCGTTCTGAAGCGGGTTCTTACGGTCGTGACACTCGTGGTCTTATCCGTATGCACCAATTCGACAAAGTTGAATTAGTACAAATCACTAAGCCAGAAGACTCAATGGCAGCGCTTGAAGAGCTAACAGGTCACGCTGAGAAAGTACTTCAACTTCTAGAGCTTCCTTACCGTAAAGTGATTCTATGTACTGGTGACATGGGCTTCGGTTCTGCGAAAACTTACGACTTAGAAGTATGGGTTCCAGCACAAGAAACATACCGTGAAATTTCTTCTTGTTCAAACATGTGGGATTTCCAAGCGCGTCGTATGCAAGCTCGTTTCCGTCGTAAAGGCGAGAAGAAACCTGAACTTGTACACACACTTAACGGTTCTGGTCTTGCTGTTGGTCGTACTATGGTTGCTATTCTTGAGAACAACCAAGAAGCTGATGGCCGTATTGCTATCCCAACAGTACTTCAACCATACATGGGCGGCGTAACGCACATCGGTTAATCAGTAAAACTGTTATACGAAAACCCAGTCAATCGGCTGGGTTTTTTATTATCTGTTACACCGGAGAGCAGTAAGCCGAGGGCCAATTTCATTACTCATTTGTAATAGTGTTTCTCTAATTTTGGTTATTATTACATCACTAAAAAATGGTTATAATGCGCTCTTACCGCAGTAGGTACAAATTTTCTCATGCAAATACAGAGGAGGACTTATGGCCGTAGGATGGGCAGGTGACGATAGCGTCAGTCAGCAAATTCAAAATACCATTGATGATGAGATCTCTCGTGTAAGAGGGAACATTCAAAGTGGGGAAAGCTTGCATTATTGTGACGAGTGCGGTGATGAGATATCAGAAAAGAGACGGCTAGCAATTAAAGGCGTGCGTTTCTGTATTGGATGCCAGTCCATGTTTGAACACGTTGCGCATCGTCACTCATTGTTCAATCGGAGAGCAAGTAAAGACAGCCAACTTCGTTAGAAGGTGATGGTTCTACTGTCGATAATAATCATGATCAATCTACCTCTCCCTAACTTCAATATTGCTGATAGCAAATGAAAAAATAAGGAGAGGTAATAGCTTTGTCTTCTATTTAAAGCAGTGGCGATCTTTTAATGCGCAATTAATAGCGGAAACAAGTTTCTCGATGTGCTCAGGTTCGCTAATAAATGGAGGCATCATATAGATTAATTTGCCAAACGGGCGTATCCAAACACCTTGCTCTACAAAGTGCGCTTGGATGGTTTCCATATCGACAGGCGTGTGAGTTTCAACGACGCCAATAGCACCAAGCCAACGAACGTCTTTAACCAGTTGATGCTTGAGTAGAGGCGGTAGCAACTCAGAAAAGAGTTGTTCAATCTGTTGAGTCTGATTTTTCCAATGGCCTTGCTCGATGATGGATAAACTTGCTGCACCCACAGCACAAGCTAAAGGGTTACCCATAAAGGTTGGCCCGTGCATAAAGCAACCTGCTTCACCGCCACATACGGTGTCCGCGACTTCTTTGCTCGCAAGCGTCGCTGACAGTGTCATATAGCCGCCAGTTAAAGCCTTGCCTACGCATAAGATGTCCGGTCGAACATCGGCATGTTCACAAGCGAACAGTTTCCCAGTGCGGCCAAACCCGGTCGCAATCTCATCCAAGATAAGTAATACGTTGAATTCATCACACAGTAAGCGAACTTGTTTTAGGAACTCGGGGTGGTAGATGCGCATACCGCCAGCACCTTGAACTATTGGCTCCAAGATTACGGCGGCAACCTCTTCATGATGGGTTGTTAGCTTTGCTCGAAAGCTATTGATGTCACTTGAATTCCACTCATCCCAAAAGCCAGTCTTTGGTGAATCAGCAAAAATATGTTCAGGTAGGAAGCCTTTGTAAAGGCTATGCATCGAGTTATCCGGATCGGTAACTGACATCGCCGCGAAGGTATCGCCGTGGTAACCATCTCTTAGCGTTAGGAACTTTGAACGAGGTTGCCCTTTAGCGTGCCAGTACTGCAGTGCCATCTTAAGGCTAACTTCCACGGCCACTGAACCTGAATCAGCCAAGAATATGTGTTCTAGATTACTTGGCACTAGATTCAACAACTTTTTACACAAATCGATAGCGGGCTGGTGGGTGATACCACCAAACATAACGTGTGAAACCTTATCGATTTGGCTGTGAGCTGCAGCATTGAGCTCTGGATGATTGTAGCCGTGGATGGTTGACCACCAAGATGACATACCATCAATAATTCGCTTTCCGCCTTCTAATTCTAGGTAAACACCGTCTGCGTTGGTGACTGGGTAGCAGGTCAGAGGTGTTAACGTTGATGTGTAAGGATGCCAGATATGCTGGCGATCAAAGGCGAGATCCATAGTAACTTCCATTTTTTATGTGATTAAAAAATAACCAAATGTAAACTTTTGATATTATCAATGTGTTGACAGTCTAAAGCTTGTCGGTAGACTAGCCAAGCATAAATGCAATCTCTATTAATAGAGATGCAACATCAAATAATAAAAAAGGATCGACACGTGGAAGTTCGTCATGACTGGACAGTGGCTGAAGTAACAGCACTGCTTGAAAAACCGTTTATGGATTTAATGTTTGAAGCTCAAGTCGTTCATAGACGGTACCAAGAGCAAAACCACGTGCAAGTGAGTACGCTTTTATCGATAAAGACTGGTGCTTGTCCTGAAGATTGTAAGTACTGTCCTCAAAGTGCTCACTACCGAACGGATGTCGACAAAGAACGCTTAATGGAAGTAGAGCGTGTTTTGGATGCTGCGCTAAAAGCTAAGAATGCGGGCTCAACTCGCTTTTGTATGGGCGCTGCATGGAAAAACCCGAAAGAGCGCGATATGCCTCACCTTACCGACATGATTAAAGGTGTGAAAGGCATGGGCTTGGAAACCTGTATGACACTGGGCATGTTAACGCCCGATCAAGCGGGTGAGTTAGCGGATGCGGGTTTGGATTACTACAACCATAACCTTGATACGTCTCCTGAGTTTTACGGCAGCATCATTACTACTCGTACTTACCAAGATCGTTTAGATACCTTATCTCACGTGCGTGATGCCGGTATGAAGATCTGCTCTGGTGGTATTATTGGTATGGGTGAAAGCACCAATGACCGTGCCGGCTTACTTGTTGAACTTGCTAACCTTCCTGTACACCCTGAAAGTGTGCCAATCAACATGCTCGTAAAAGTGAAAGGCACACCGATGGAAAACGTCGACGATGTTGAGTCTTTCGATTTTATCAAACTGATTGCCATTGCTCGTATCATGATGCCAATGTCTGCGGTTCGTCTATCAGCGGGTCGTGAGAATATGAATGAACAGATGCAAGCGATGTGTTTCATGGCTGGCGCGAACTCTATCTTCTACGGTTGTAAGCTACTGACTACACCAAACCCAGATGAAGACACGGATATGCAGCTGTTTAAGAAGTTAGGTATCAACAGCCAACAAGTGGCTCAGAAGCCTGATGAAATTCAAGAAAACGAACTGTTAGATCAAGTGGTGGAGCGCGTTGCTGCTCGTCCAACGAAAGATGACATGTTCTACGATGCCACTGTTTAAATCTCGCATCAAAAGTGCCCTTGCTCATCGCCGTGAGCAAGGTTTAACTCGTCAACTTAAGGTACTCGAAAACAGCAATAGCCCTTTGCTTAATAGTGAAGGTTCTCGCTTCATTAACTTTTCGAGTAATGACTATTTAGGCTTGGCAAACGATCCTGAACTGGTCGATGCATGGCAAACCGGACTTTCCCAATATGGTGCTGGCAGTGCAGCATCGCCATTGGTCACGGGCTTTAGTCCTGCTCATCGAAATTTAGAGGCTCAGCTGTGTGAATGGCTTGGCTTTGAACGTGCCATTCTCTTTAGTTCTGGTTTCAGTGCTAATCAAGCCTTGTTGTTTTCTCTGCTCGAGAAAGACGATTCTCTACTGCAAGATAAGCTTAACCACGCCTCTTTGATGGAAGCGGGGATGCTTTCTCCTGCGACAATGAAACGTTTCAAGCACAACGATACGCAGCACCTCGAGTCTTTACTAAGTCGCTCTCCACAATCGTTAGTCGTGACTGAAGGTGTGTTCAGCATGGATGGCGACAAAGCGCCTCTTAGCCAGATATTTAACCTGACTAATCGATACGACAGTTGGTTGGCGGTTGATGATGCCCACGGTATTGGCGTATTAGGTGATAAAGGGGCTGGGAGCTGCAGTGCGGCACAAATCTCACCTGATATCTTGGTGGTGACTTTTGGTAAAGCATTTGGCCTTTCTGGTGCTGCGATTCTTTGTTCGTCAGAGGTGGGTGACTACTTAACTCAGTTTGCTCGTCATCATGTGTATTCGACAGCGATACCCCCTTCACAAGCGGTGGCTTTGTCTCATGCTTGTAAGATGATTCAGACGCAAGAGTGGCGTCGTGAGAAGTTGACAGAACTTGGCGCCCTATATGCTGAGCAGATGAGTGGCGTGAAAGGCTTTATTGATACTCAGACCCCAATCAAGCCGTTCGTTATTGGCGAAGCCCAAGCTGCATTATCTATTGCCGAAGAATTAAAGCGTAACCAAGTTTGGGTAACAGCGATAAGGCCACCAACCGTTCCGACAGGGACTGCTCGTTTACGAATTACGTTAACGGCCAATCACAGTCAGGAACAGATTCTTCAGTTAACTGACTCGTTGCTTCAAGCAATAGAGCGAAGCAACGATTCTGGAAGCAAACCAAGCATAGAATCAAGCGTTGAATTAAAGAAAGAGGCTCAGTAAATGTCACAAGAAGCAGTAGTGCATAATTACGTAGGCCAAGATAAGAGTGCGATTGCCGAAGCCTTCGGTAAAGCAGCAACAACGTATGATAAACACGCTGAGTTTCAGCGCGATGTCGGCCACCGACTACTGGATAAGCTACCGAGAGACCTCTCAGGTTTAAAGGTGCTTGATTTAGGTTGTGGCACTGGCTACTTCTCTGAGCAGATGCTGAAGCGTGGTGCTGAAGTGGTGTGTGCTGATCTTTCTGTTGGAATGTTAGAAAGGGCAGAGCAACGTTGTGGTGTATCGGTCTCTTTATATCAACAAGCCGACGCCGAGCAATTACCGTTTGAAGATGGGTGTTTTGACATCGTTTTTTCAAGCTTAGCGTTACAATGGTGTGATGATTTATCGTCACCTTTAAAGGAGATGAAGCGCGTTGTAGCGGCAGGTGGACGTGTGATTTTCTCAACTTTGCTTGATGGGTCACTGTTTGAGTTGGAAAAATCATGGTCCAAAATTGACGCACATCAACACGTTAACCATTTTATTACAATCAATCAGGTAAAAATTGCGTTAGCGCAATCTAGCTGTACTGCTCATCAACTAGACTTGCCCACCATCACCGTTTGGTACGACACTGCGTTTGAACTGATGCGCGACCTTAAAGGTATCGGCGCTAATCACGTAAGTGGTCGCTCACAAGGTTTAACAAGTCGCCGCATGTTGCAGCTTGTTGAACGGGAATATCGAGAGTTTAAAAACCATCAAGGTTTCTTACCAGCAACATATCAAGTTTGTTTAGGGGTTATTCAATTATGATTGATGCATTATTCATTGCAGGTACGGATACCGAAGTGGGAAAAACTGTGGTTTCAAAAGCGATTCTTCAAGCTTTGGCCGCACAGGATTTATCAACAATTGGTTATAAACCAGTTGCTGCAGGGTGTGAACAATACCCTGAAGGGTTACGTAACAGTGATGCATTGCACCTTCAAGAAGCTGCGACGCAAGATGTTGCTTACGAAGACGTTAACCCGTATGCATTGTTGCTACCATCATCACCTCATATCGCAGCTAAGCATGACGGTGTCGTGGTTGATGAAGCGGTATTATCAGCGAAGCTAGAAGAGCATAAGCAAAACTCTGACATCGTTTTAGTTGAAGGTGCTGGTGGTTGGCGTGTACCCGTTTCAGATGACGAATACTTATCTAGTTGGGTTAAGAAAGAGCAGCTTCCAGTTGTCCTAACTGTTGGTATTAAGCTGGGCTGTTTGAGCCACGCTCTGTTAACTGCTGAAGCGATTCGTGCAGATGGTCTAAACCTAGTAGGTTGGGTAGCGAACCGCATTAATCCAGGCACTGAACATTATGCTGATATTATTGCGATGCTTGAAGACAAGCTAGGTGCGCCGAAGTTAGGTGAAATCCCTTACGTACCAAGAGCAAAGTCTAAGAACATTGGTAAGTACATTGATGTGCAGCCTTTGCTTGCGCTTTAATTCTCACCTTGTGTACTAAATAAGAAAAGGGCTGCGATTGCAGCCCTTTTGCTATTTTAAGCCTTTGACCATAAGTTGATAAACAACCGGTCTTTTAATCCAGCAAGCTCGGGATTAATGTTCTTTTGTCAGTCCCATTAGTGCTTGCTGTGTTTCTGTGATTTTTGTCTGTGCCGTTTGTGGTGTTAGGATCCCAATCTGCTTTTTTGCTTCTTCTTCAGTAATCCCTAGGTGACAGCACAGTAAATCGATAGCCATTTGAGTGTTAGTACCTTCAACCATGATCCTTCCCTTTTTGTACATGGACTAGCCAATAAATCATCTGAGGTCACTGTAAACGGATTGTTATATCGACACCATACGACTTAGGTCTAATAGACCGTGATTAACTCATCTACAATCTCGTAATCAAATGTTGCAATTTAATGCTTAACCTTGTTTTCTTAATCTAAGACTATATGTATAAGTAAGTATAAGTCTTCAAGGTTGGAATCTATTGCTGTCTGCCTTGTCTATAACAATAAGTTTTATAAAAACAGCTTTCATGCGGAGATAAGTAATGAAGCGAGTAATGTTGTTCCTTGCAACCAACCTTGCGGTTGTATTGGTACTAAGTGTTGTTCTTAATATTGTATATGCAGTCACAGGTATGCAACCAGGAAGCCTTTCAGGCTTGTTGTTAATGGCTGCGGTGTTTGGTTTTGGCGGCTCATTCATCTCATTAATGATGTCAAAGAAAATGGCGCTACGCTCAGTAGGCGGCATGGTCATTGAAAGCCCACGTAACGAAACAGAACATTGGTTGATGGAGACGGTAAGCCGTCAATCTCAACAAGTTGGTATTGGTATGCCAACAGTAGCGATCTACGACTCGCCAGACATCAACGCATTCGCGACGGGTGCTAAGCGTGACGATTCATTGGTCGCAGTATCAACAGGCCTGCTGCACAACATGACGCGTGATGAAGCTGAAGCAGTATTAGCGCATGAAGTGAGTCACATCGCGAACGGCGACATGGTGACCATGACGTTAATGCAAGGTGTAGTGAACACGTTCGTTATCTTCCTATCTCGTTTCATCGCCAACATTGTTGCGTCGAATGACAACGAAGAAGAGGGCGGCAGCAACATGATGGTGTACTTCGGTGTGTCTATGGTGTTGGAATTGGTATTTGGTTTCTTAGCAAGCTTCATTACGATGTGGTACAGCCGTCATCGTGAATTCCATGCCGATGCAGGTGCAGCGAACCTAGTAGGTAAAGAGAAGATGATTGCAGCGCTAGAGCGCCTAAAGGTGAGCCATGAGCCACAACTAGAAGGTTCTATGATGGCATTTGGTATCAACGGTAAGAAGTCTCTAACAGAGCTTCTAATGAGCCACCCACCGCTAGATAAGCGTATTGCGTCTTTACGTAACATGTAATTTCTAACACAAGCTGCTGTCGTTAAGCGGCAATATGTATTCTAAAGGCTTCCTTCGGGAGGCCTTTTTTGATCTTGGCGTTTAAGGATGTCTGTCTAATGTGGCTTGCAGTATTTGAATGGGGGAGGTGAGTAGGATAAGTCAGGTTTGATTGACGACTGTTGTTTACTTAGGGACTACGGTTCGAGACATTTGTTCTACGCAACAAAAAGGCTTCCACATGGGAAGCCTTTGTCTATTCTGTGATTCGAACTTCGAATCTTACAGCTTGTCAGTTAGCTCGATTGCTTGACCGATGTAGTTCGCTGGCGTCATCTCTTTTAGACGTACTTTTTCGTCTTCAGGGATTTCAAGACCATCGATGAATGCACGCATGCCTTCGCCATCTACACGTTTACCACGAGTTAGCTCTTTTAGCTTCTCGTATGGCTTCTCGATGCCGTAACGACGCATTACTGTTTGTACTGGTTCAGCCAATACTTCCCAGTTCTTGTCTAGTTCAGCAAGTAGCGCAGCACGGTTAACTTCTAGCTTGCTAATACCTTTCAGAGTCGAAGTGTATGCAATGATTGCGTAGCCAACACCAACACCTAAGTTACGAAGAACTGTAGAGTCAGTAAGGTCACGCTGCCAGCGAGAAACTGGAAGTTTTTGTGCTAGGTGGCTAAATACTGCGTTCGCTAGACCAAGGTTGCCTTCAGAGTTTTCGAAGTCAATTGGGTTAACTTTATGCGGCATTGTAGAAGAGCCGATTTCGCCAGCAATAGTCTTCTGCTTGAAGTGACCAAGAGCGATGTAGCCCCAAACGTCACGGTCGAAGTCCAGAAGGATTGTGTTGAAACGAGCAACAGCATCAAACAGCTCAGCGATGTAATCGTGAGGTTCGATTTGAGTTGTGTACGGGTTCCAAGTTACGCCAAGAGATTCAGTGATGAACTCTTCGCTGAACTGGTGCCATTCAACTTCTGGGTATGCAGAAAGGTGTGCGTTGTAGTTACCTACAGCACCGTTGATTTTCGCTAGGATCTCAACGTTTTCGATTTGCTTGTATTGACGTTCCATACGGTACGCAACGTTAGCCATCTCTTTACCCATTGTAGAAGGAGAAGCTGGCTGACCGTGTGTGCGAGACAGTAATGGAATATCACGGTACTCGTTCGCAAGTGCTTTGATAGCATCAATTACGTTACGGATTTCTGGAAGAATCACTGTATCACGAGCTTCTTTAAGCATAAGCGCGTGAGAGGTGTTGTTGATGTCTTCAGAAGTACATGCAAAGTGAATAAATTCGTTTACAGCGTGAAGTTCAGGAACGCCAGCAACTTTCTCTTTCAAGAAGTACTCAACCGCTTTAACGTCGTGGTTAGTCGTGCGCTCGATCTCTTTGATACGTAGAGCATCTTCTTCACTGAAGTTAGCAGCTAGTTCATCAAGAAACTGGTTAGCTTCTGCACTGAACGCTGGTACTTCTTTGATTGCATCTGTAGCTGCAAGCTTTTGTAACCAACGAACTTCAACGATAGAGCGGTACTTTAGTAGGCCAAACTCACTAAAGATGCTGCGTAATGCAACAGTCTTGCTTCCGTAACGGCCGTCTACTGGTGAAACAGCAGTCAATGCTGACAGTTCCATGGTGTTCTCCTGAATTGAGTTTTCTAAATTTTGAGAGGTTTATACCAGTAACAATCTCAATTGTCACGCATATTGCGCAATCGTTTGCGTGAGAATTGTGTTGGTACAAAAAACAAGCTCGCGACGAGGCGCGAGCTAATAAATTACATGCGAGCTAGCAGGATTTGAGCCTGCTCGATCATCTTCTTGCGACCGAAGATAAGGTGGCGACGTTTGCCGCCAACTTGACGCCATAACACAGCGCTTCGAATTCCTGATAGCAGCAGAGCACGAACCTTATGCTGGCTCGATGTCTGTTGAAGTACTGCTGGCGTACCAGAAACCTGAATACGAGGGCCAATAGGGCTCACTACATCTAAGTAGATGCTCGCAAGGTTGCTGATCATTTGCTCGTCAAACAGATCGAAGTGCTCAGTTTGACGCTCTGCAGTTTGAATACGATCGCCAAGCTGTGACATAGAGTCATTACGAGCAGATAGTTTACGTTCAAGCGCCATCAAGCTGATGATATAGCGAGTAATGTCGCTACCAGCAGGAGTACTGTCGATACCTTTTACTAAGCATTCAAGGCCTAGCTTTAGGTTCGCCTCACGGCCAAATACACCCACAGTGTTCGCTGGGTTAGTATTTAAAATGGCATTGAGTGAAGCTTCGAAGGCATCTTTATCACAACGGCCATCTTTCGCTACTTGTTGAACCAAAGCCACAGCTTGGCAAATTCCAGCGAAAGCAATAGTACGGTCATAAAGTGTATTAGCCACGTAGTAACTCCTAGTTGTTTTCTATCGTTTTGTTTGATTAGTTAGATGCGTTTTTCGATGATACCACCACCAAGACATACTTCATCTTGGTAGAACACAGCCGACTGGCCTGGCGTTACTGCGATTTGCGGCTCATCGAAGATAACCTTAATGTTATCATCGTCAATTGGGATGATTGTACAAGGAATATCAGTCTGACGGTAACGTGTTTTTACCGTGCATGTCATAACTTCAGTAATTGGTGTGCGATTTACCCAATGAAGCTGAGAAGCGATCAAACCTTCTGATTTTAAAAGAGGGTGGTCTTTACCTTGTACCGCGATCAGAACATTACGTTTAAGGTCTTTTTCACCAACAAACCATGGGTCTTCATTACCGCCACCGCCTTTGGTGCCACCGATATGCAGGCCTTTACGTTGACCTAGCGTGTGGTACATCAAACCTTGGTGTTGACCAATAACTTGGCCTTCAGGTGTCTCGATGTTACCTGGTTGAGCCGGTAGATATTTGCCAAGGAATTCTGTGAACTTACGCTCACCAATAAAACAGATACCTGTTGAGTCTTTTTTCTTCGCAGTGATCAAGTCTTGCTCTTCAGCAATGCGTCGCACTTCAGGCTTCTCTAATTCACCAACTGGGAATAGGCTGCGTGCCACTTGATCTGAACTTAGCGTGTATAGGAAATAGCTTTGGTCTTTGTTGCCGTCTAAGCCACGTAGCATTTCTGGTTTTACGCCAGCGTCTAGCTCTTCTTGAGTTGGGAAAGTGCGACGAACGTAATGACCCATAGCAATGTAGTCTGCGTCTAATACTTCATCCGCAAACTCTAAGAATGCTTTGAATTTAATTTCTTTATTACAAAGGATATCTGGGTTCGGCGTACGACCCGCTTTGTATTCTTCAAGAAAGTACTCGAATACATTATCCCAGTACTCTGCTGCAAAGTTGATAGTGTGAAGGTGGATACCTAGTTTGTCACATACCGCTTGAGCATCAGCAAGGTCTTCAGCTGCCGTGCAGTATTCTTCGTTATCGTCTTCTTCCCAGTTTTTCATGAAAAGGCCTTCTACCTGATAGCCTTGTTGCTGAAGAAGATACGCCGATACTGACGAATCTACACCGCCGGACATACCGACAATTACTTTCTTTTCGCTGTTTCCAGAGCTGATATCTGACATGTCTAAACACCGTTACTATTACTTGGTCGCAGATTCTAACAGAAAGAGAAACACCGCGACAGATCCGAGACCGGAATCACAGTTTCATTTGCACAAATATTGCGCTGAATTCGTTAGAGAATCGCATGAACGCGAGGAGACTCGCTAGGATGTCAGATCTATATGTGGCATAGTCGCTCGAAATCCAAGACCTGAGATAAAAAATGTCTGAACAAAATGAGTTTATGCAAGAAGAACAGTTGATCGAGATTATCGAAAACCAACTTGAAGATGGCCAACCTGTGAAAGTGAAAGAGACGCTGATGCGTTTAATGATGACAGGAACTCCTCGTGAAGAGGCGATTGCGGCTATGGCATGTGCACTGGCTATTGAAGTATTTGACGTAATGAAAAACGGCGCTGAGTTTAATCAAAAACGTTACGCCGAGCATTTGGGTATGCTACCTGACTTAAGCTTTATGGAAGGCGAATAAAAAAATAGCCTCGCAAACGTTTGCTATAGTTTGAAAGATTGCCGCGTTAAATATAGCGCGGTAGAATCCGCCACCTATTTCCCCTTGACTTAGACTAGCCTTATGAAATTCCCTGGACAACGTAAATCAAAGCACTATTTTCCGGTTCACGCTCGTGATCCTTTAGTAAGCCAAGCTCAAACTAGCAAAAGAATGTCACGTACTCATATTATCGGTATTGACCAAACTTTGGTGGATATTGAAGCGAAAGTGAGTTCTGAGCTAATCGAAAAATATGGCCTAAGTAAGGGACACTCACTGGTTATTGGTGATGAAGCTGCTGAATCCTTGTATCAAGAATTAAAAGAACAGTGCCTGATTACCAATGAATACGCTGGTGGCACAATTGGTAATACATTACACAACTATTCAGTATTGGCGGACGACCGTTCAACGCTATTGGGTGTAATGAGCCAAGATATTAAGATTGGTAGCTACGGTTACCGCTATTTATGTAATACATCAAGCAGAATGGATCTGAACCATTTACAAGGGGTAGATGGCGCAATTGGTCGCTGCTTTGCATTAATTACAGAAGATGGTGAACGTACTTTCGCAATTAGCGAAGGACAAATGAACCAATTAAAACCAGAAAGCATCCCTGAGAAAATTTTTAAAAGTGCTTCTGCTTTAGTGTTAACGGCGTATTTAGTTCGTTGTAAACCAGGTGACCCTATGCCTGAAGCAACAATGAAAGCTATCGAATACGCGAAGAAATACGATGTGCCTGTTGTTTTAACTCTTGGTACTAAGTTCGTTATTCAAGATGATCCAGAGTTCTGGAAAGATTTCCTTGAACAGCACGTCACTGTTGTTGCAATGAATGAAGACGAAGCTGAAGCCTTAACCGGAGAAAGCGATCCTCTTGCTGCTTCAGACAAAGCACTAGAGTGGGTAGACTTAGTTCTATGTACGGCAGGCCCTGTTGGCTTATTCATGGCGGGTTATACTGAAGACGCGGTGAAGCGTGAAACTTCATTGCCGTTGTTACCAGGCTCGATTGCAGAATTTAACCGCTATGAGTTTAGCCGTCCTGCACATAAAGAGTTATGTGACAACCCAACGAAAATCTATTCGCATATCGCGCCTTACATGGGTGGTCCAGAAAAGATCAAGAATACCAATGGTGCAGGGGATGCGGCGCTGTCGGCTTTATTACATGATATGGCAGCAAATAAATATCATAAAGAAAATGTACCGAATTCTAGCAAGCACCAACATGCATTTTTAACGTATTCATCTTTCTCACAAGTTTGTAAATATTCAAACCGTGCAAGTTATGAAGTGTTGGTTCAGCACTCTCCTCGCTTGTCTCGCGGCCTTCCTGAAAGAGAAGATAGTCTAGAAGAAGCATACTGGGAAAGATAAGATATTTTTATCTTTTTCATTTATATTTCTAATAGTGAAATATAAAAAAGGCTCCGAAAGGAGCCTTTTTTGTTTCTGAATATATTGAAGCCGTAAATAATACTTTAGTCGACTTAATATTAATTCTATTGCTTAGTGTTTTATTGATTATTCACTTAGCAAACACGATGCCTTAAAGAGCAAACTCTTCTAGAGATTTACCAGTATCTAGTTGTTCTTGGATAGCTGAAGGCGTACGACCTTGACCTGTCCAAGTTTTCTCGTCGCCGTTTGCGTCTACGTATTTGTATTTCGCTGGGCGAGGAGCACGTTTAGCTTTAGTTGTTTTAGATTTTGCTTCACCAGAAAGTGCAGCAATAAGATCTGCAACATCAATTCCGTCTTTTGCAATTTGTTCAGCAATAGCAGAAAGCTTAGCTTCTTGCTCTGCTTTAGCAGCACGTTCTTCAGCTTCAGACTCTTGACGCTCTTGTACAACAATAGTCAGCTTGTCTAGCGCTTCTTCAAGTTGCTCAAGAGTTAATTCACGTGAGAACGCACGAAGGCTGCGGATATTTAATAGTGTTTTTGTTAATTCAGACATGATATTTCCCATCAAGGTAAACTAAATAATCCTCCTAATAATAAACAGAGCCTAGGAATAAAACAAATAGTATTTCTTGTATTGGTTATTTAAATATAAAAGTGAGATGAATAGTTGAAAAAGAAACGACTCACTTTTGATGAATTTATAATAATTATTAAGATTATCTTAAAAATCGATATGTGACTGGTGGAGTAATTGTTATATGTAGACTATTTTTTTATTGATTAGTTCATTAACAAAAAGACATTTTTGTCGGAATGATATGTTGCATTGTTGCTCTTGATGGGTACAATTGCGGCTACCTGATGCGATGCTTTGGTTAATTTGTTGTTAAACTCTGGTTTACACAGTTAATAATGTTATCGCACGTAGAGGCGCAATTATAAAAAGTAGTTTTCGTTGGGGTGATGCCAATGAGCGGGAATGAAAGGTCTAATTGCCGAAGTAAATTGTATATCTAAGCAATTTGCTGGGGTTGTGCTCAATAGGTACAACACTGCCATAGTCTTAATTTTAAACTATGGAGCGCTACTGTAGGGTTGGGTGAAGTGTTCACTTCCCTTTCGCTTAGTTCAACATGAGCTTGATAAACCGTATCAAGTTTGTCTGCAGTAGATCTCTAGCCAAATAAAAAACTGGTTTTTGAAGATCATGAATTTAATAGATTTTGCAACATCGCCTTTATCGCTGCTTCCTCCTTTGGTTGCATTGACTTTAGCAATTGTTACCCGCCGTGTATTGGTTTCCTTAGGTGTTGGTATCTTTATGGGTGCGATTCTACTTGCTGACTACTCAGTAGGTAACGCAGCTAGTTACGTGTTCACTAAAGCATCTGGTGTTTTCATCGAAGATGGTGGCATTAACACTTGGAACATGAGCATCATCGCATTCCTAATTATTCTCGGAATGACAACTGCATTACTTACACTCTCTGGTGGTACTCGCGCATTCGCTGAGTGGGCACAGTCTCGTGTTAAGAGCAAACGTGGTTCAAAACTACTTGCTGCGTTTTTAGGTGTATTCATCTTTGTTGATGATTACTTCAACAGCTTAGCGGTAGGTGCTATCTCTCGCCCTGTAACAGACCGCTTCTACGTATCTCGCGCTAAGCTAGCTTATATTCTAGATTCTACCGCTGCTCCAATGTGTGTAATTATGCCGGCTTCTAGCTGGGGTGCTTACATCATCACTATTATTGGTGGCATCCTAGTGACACACGGTGTAACAGAGTATTCTGCACTGGGTGCTTACGTTCGTCTTATCCCAATGAACTTCTACGCTGTGTTCGCACTATTAATGGTATTTGCCGTTGCATGGTTCGGTCTAGACGTTGGTAAGATGCGTGAACATGAGATCGAAGCATCTCAAGGCCGTGGCTTTGAAGGCGACAACGATCAAAAGCAAGCGCACGATCTAAACGAAGAGCTAGACATTCAAGAGAGCGAAAACGGTTCTGTTTCTGATCTCGTTATGCCAATCGTATCGTTAATCGTAGCGACGGTAGCAGCAATGCTTTACACCGGTGGTCAAGCGCTGACTGCTGACGGTCAAGCATTCAACCTGCTTGGTGCGTTCGAAAATACAGATGTAGGCAAGTCTCTTGTTTACGGTGGTGTTTTAGGTCTGCTTGTTGCGCTAGCGACAGTGTTTAAGCAAAAGCTACCAATGTCTGATATCGCAAGAACAATGTGGATCGGTGCTAGCTCTATGTTTGGCGCTATCCTGATTCTTGTGTTCGCTTGGACTATCGGTTCTGTCATCGGTGACATGAAAACAGGTTCGTACCTATCATCTCTAGCAACTGGCAACATTGATTACCACTGGCTACCGGTTATTTTGTTCCTTCTTGCTGGCCTAATGGCATTCTCGACAGGTACATCTTGGGGTACGTTCGGTATCATGCTTCCTATCGCGGGTGACATGGCTGCAGCTTCTGACATCGCGCTGATTCTACCGATGTTAAGTGCGGTTCTTGCTGGTTCTGTATTTGGTGACCACTGTTCTCCAATCTCAGACACAACGATTCTGTCTTCTACAGGTGCTCGTTGTAACCACATTGACCACGTATCGACTCAGCTTCCTTATGCGCTGTCTGTGGCGTTCGTATCGTGTATCGGCTTCATCACTCTAGGTATGACATCATCAACTGGCATCGCATTCGGGGCAGCGTCTCTAACGTTTGTGGCAGTATGTTTTGCATTGGCTTATTTCTCACGTTGTAAAATGTCGACGTGCAAAAGCTAATCATCACTTGATTGAATAATGAAAAGGGAGGCGTTTGCCTCCCTTTTTTTGTGCTCGTTAATTTAATTTTAAATTTCGTGAAAAAAGTTCGAATAAATGGTTGAAAAAGGGTGTCAGCTTAGTTAGTGTGGAGACAAGACAGCAAACAACCTAAGAGCTGATAAGTATGCGTAAATTAGTAATGAACATTCATCACCATCATCACCCTATCTAGTCTTTCGGGGAGATTTACGTATACCCGGGAGCAAGAATTCTCCCGGAGGTTAAGTCAAAGAATTTAGATTTAAACCCTCGGGACGACAAAGTCTTCCGAGGGTTTTTTAGTTTTAGCACTTTTAAATAATCAATAAATTCAAATATTTGCACAGGGATACAGCAATGCAGACACAACGCCTAAGAATCGCAATTCAAAAGAAAGGTCGCTTAAGTAAAGAGTGCCAAGATCTACTTAAAAAATGTGGTGTTAAATTTAACATCATGGGTGAGCGCTTAGTTGTTCATTCACTAAATATGCCAATCGACTTGTTATTAGTTCGTGATGACGACATCCCAGGTCTTATCATGGATGGTGTGGTTGACCTTGGTTTCATCGGTGAAAATGAACTAGAAGAAGTTCGCCTAGACCGTGTTGCTTTAAAAGAGCCATCAGAGTTTCGCACACTACGTCGTTTAGACTTCGGTGGTTGCCGCCTTTCTATCGCGATTAACAAAGACGAAGAATACAACGGCCCACAAGATCTAGCAGGCAAACGTATTGCGACAACTTACCCACAACTACTGAAAGCCTACATGGATGAGCAGGGTGTTGAATTCAGCGCTTGTATGCTAACGGGTTCGGTTGAAGTTGCGCCTCGCGCAGGCCTAGCAGACGCCATCGCAGATTTGGTTTCTACAGGCGCTACGCTAGAAGCGAATGGCCTAAAAGAAGCAGAAGCTATCTTCCAATCTAAAGCAACGTTAATTCAACGCACTGGCGAATTTGATGCAGACAAAGAAGCATTAATTGAAAAGCTATTGACTCGTATGCAAGGTGTTCAGCAAGCGAAAGAGTCGAAGTACATCATGCTTCACGCTCCAACATCTCAGCTAGAGCAAATCAAAGCATTATTGCCTGGCGCTGAAGATCCTACTGTTCTTCCACTATCAACAGACAAAGACAAAGTTGCCGTTCACCTTGTAAGTACCGAGAACTTGTTCTGGGAAACTATGGAACAGCTGAAAGAGTTGGGTGCAAGCTCGATTCTAGTATTACCAATCGAAAAAATGATGGGGTAGTGACGATGAGAACCGTTGTTTGGCAATCTTTAAGTGAATCACAGCAAGACTCGGTACTAGAGCGTCCAGCTATTACTGAAGGTGCAAACATCACAGCGACTGTTTCTGATGTTATTGCAAAAGTACGAAATGAAGGCGATGCCGCACTTAAAGAACTGACTGAAAAGTTCGATCGTGTGACTCCAGAATCCATTCGAGTCAGATCGACTGAGATTGAAGAGGCATGTGCTCGTTTAACACCAGAAATGAAGCAAGCGTTAGAGCAAGCTTATAGCAATATTGCTAAGTTTCACGAAGCTCAGAAGCCGCAGCAAATTAAGGTTGAAACACAGCCAGGCGTTGTGTGTGAGCAAGTGACACGCGCTATTAATACTGTTGGACTTTATATTCCGGGTGGCAGCGCGCCACTTCCGTCAACGGTTCTTATGTTAGGTGTACCTGCTCAAATCGCGGGTTGCCGCAAGGTTGTGCTTTGTTCACCTCCGCCAATCGCGGATGAAATCTTGTATGTCGCTAATCTTTGTAAAATCGATGAGGTTTACAATGTAGGTGGTGGTCAAGCCGTTGCTGCGATGGCTTACGGTACGGAGAGTGTCTCTAAAGTAGATAAAATTTTCGGTCCTGGTAATGCGTACGTAACGGAAGCTAAGCGCCAAGTGAGCAATGACTTCCGTGGTTCTGCGATTGATATGCCGGCAGGCCCATCGGAGGTGATGGTAATTGCAGACGAAACTGCGGATGCTGACTTCATTGCTGCTGATTTACTGAGCCAAGCTGAACATGGCCCAGATTCACAGGTTGTATTAGTAACACCATCGCCAGTTATTGCCGACCAAGTAACCGATGCGGTTCAGAAGCAACTGAAAGAACTGTCTCGTGCGAACATCGCTCAGCAAGCATTGGCTTCAAGCCTAATCATCATTGCTGAATCGATCACTCAAGCGATTGCGATTTCTAACTTCTACGGTCCAGAGCACTTGATTGTTCAGACCAAGAACCCACGTGAATTGCTGCCGTTGTTAGACAATGCCGGTTCAATCTTCCTTGGTGACTGGTCTCCAGAATCTGCAGGTGACTACGCATCAGGTACAAATCATGTTCTTCCTACTTACGGCTATACCAAAACCTATTCAAGTTTAGGTTTGGCTGATTTCTCTAAGCGTATGACGGTACAAGAGTTAACGGCTGATGGCTTGAAAGGCCTAGCGCCAACGGTAGTCACAATGGCGGAAGCCGAAGGTTTGGATGCGCACAAACGAGCTGTGACCATCCGAATTGAAAAGTTAAATAAAGCGAAATAAGGGTTGGGCATGGAAAAGTTAGCAAGAAAACAAGTTCAGGCTCTTACACCTTACTTGTCTGCAAGACGCATTGGTGGCAGCGGAGATGTGTGGCTAAACGCTAACGAATCTCCGTTTGATAACGAGTACAACCTAAACTTGTCTCGTCTTAATCGCTACAGCGAGTGCCAGCCTAAAGAGCTGATCGATGCTTACGCTCAATATGCAGGCGTGAAATCAGAGCAAACGCTGACCACTCGTGGCGCTGACGAAGGTATCGAACTTTTGATTCGAGCTTTCTGCGAGCCGAACGAAGATTCGATTCTGTACTGCCCTCCGACTTACGGTATGTATGCTATCAGTGCCGAGACGATTGGTGTTGAGCGCAAGGTTGTGCCTTTAACGGCTGAATGGCAATTGAATCTTCCTGCTATTGAAGCTCAACTAGATAACGTGAAAGTAGTATTTGTTTGTAGCCCAAATAACCCAACGGGTAACTTGGTTGATCGCAAAGACATCATCAAACTGCTTGAAATGACGCAAGACAAAGCGATTGTGGTGATGGATGAAGCGTATATCGATTTCTGTCCAGAAGCGTCAACGGTCGACTTGCTTGAGCAATACCCGAACCTTGCGATTCTGCGTACCTTGTCGAAAGCTTTTGCTCTGGCGGGTTTACGTTGTGGCTTTACGCTGGCGAACAAAGCGCTTATCGATGTACTGTTGAAAGTGATTGCGCCTTACCCAGTTCCAATTCCAGTTGCTGATATTGCCGTTCAAGCGCTTTCTGAACAAGGGCTTGCGCGAGCGAAGTTCCAAGTTTTGGATTTAAGTGCTAACCGAGCGTATTTGCAAGCTGGTTTGTTGGGTATGCCTCAAGTGACGGTATTTGATGGTTGGGGTAACTACCTGCTGGTTAAATTCCCGAACGGCGATGAGTTGTTTAAAGCGGCATGGGACACGGGCATCATCTTGCGTAATTCGCCAATTGAAAACTGTGTTCGTATTAGTATTGGTAACCGCGAAGAGTGCGAAAAGACACTTGGATTCATTCGTAACTTTTTTCAGTAACGAAAGGCTTACCATTAATAACATTTGTCAGTCTGAGTTGATTAAAAACAGACTGGCAAATGAAACCAATATTTTGGGTTAGCGTTTGATTTTAGCTAGGCCAGCAGATTTAAAATTAAAAGGAAGTTCAAGTGAGTAAACAACAGAAAATACTTTTTATAGACCGTGATGGCACCTTAATTGTTGAGCCACCAGTCGACTTTCAAGTAGACCGTTTAGACAAACTAAAATTCGAACCGCTAGTGATCCCTAGCCTACTGGCATTGCAAGATGCGGGTTACCGTTTAGTGATGGTGACTAACCAAGATGGTCTAGGCACAGATAGCTACCCACAAGAAGAGTTCGATGCTCCACACAATATGATGATGGAGTTCTTTGAGTCTCAAGGCGTTAAGTTTGACGATGTGCTTATTTGCCCTCACTTTGACGAAGACAACTGCTCTTGCCGTAAGCCTAAACTGGGTATGGTTAAAGAATACCTACAAGGCGGCAAAGTCGACTTCCAACACTCTGTTGTGATTGGCGATCGAATGACGGATCTTCAACTTGCTGAGAACATGGCAATTCGTGGTATCCAATACGGCCCGGATGCAGAAACGGAAGGCACACTCAACTGGCCACAGATCGTTAAAGATTTAACGGTTAATGCTCGTGTTGCTGAAGTGGTTCGTACAACGAAAGAAACTGACATTAAGGTAGCCGTAAACCTTGATGAAACTGGTGGTAACAAGATCGATACTGGCATGGGTTTCTTCGATCACATGCTTGATCAAATCGCGACACACGGCGGTTTCCAAATGAACCTGACTGTGAAGGGCGACCTACACATTGATGATCACCACACAATCGAAGATACCGCTCTCGCTTTAGGCCAAGCGCTTAAAGATGCATTAGGCGATAAACGTGGTATCGGCCGTTTCGGTTTCAGCCTGCCTATGGATGAGTGTTTAGCTCAGTGTGCGTTAGACCTATCTGGTCGTCCGTACCTAAAATTTGATGCTAAGTTTAGCCGCGAGCAAGTGGGTGACCTTTCAACAGAGATGGTGGTTCACTTCTTCCGCTCTCTAACCGATACATTGGCTTGTACATTGCACCTTTCTTCAGCTGGTAATAATGATCACCACATTATTGAGAGTCTGTTCAAAGCGTTTGGTCGTACTCTTCGTCAAGCAATCAAAGTTGAAGGTAATGAGTTACCAAGCAGCAAAGGCGTTCTGTAAGGCTAACGTTAGCAAGGAAAAACAATGAAAGATCAAAAAGTCGTTATTATTGATACTGGTTGTGCCAACGTTTCCTCAGTGAAGTTTGCTATTGAACGCCTGGGCTATGCCGTTGAAATTTCAAAAGAACCAAAAGTTGTTCTTGCTGCGGACAAGTTGTTCCTACCCGGTGTAGGTACAGCAAGTGAGGCAATGAAGAACTTGCAAGAGCGTGACCTTGTTAGCCTTGTGAAACAAGTAGAGAAGCCTCTGCTGGGTATCTGTTTAGGTATGCAACTGTTAGGCAAACTGTCTCAAGAGAAAGGCCAAAAAGCTGACGAGTTAGTTGAATGCCTAGGATTGTGTGATGGCGAAGTTCGTTTACTTGAAACTGGTGATTTGCCATTACCACACATGGGTTGGAACACAGTAACCGCGACACCTAACCACCCTCTATTCAAAGATATTGAAGAGGGCGAGTACTTCTACTTTGTACACAGCTTCGCAATGCCAGTGGGTGACTACACAATCGCACAATGTGATTACGGAAATCCGTTCACTGCCGCAGTGCAAAGTGGCAATTATTATGGTGTTCAATTCCACCCAGAGCGATCTTCGAAAGCTGGCTCTAAGCTGATTCAGAACTTCTTGGAATTGTAATAAGGATTAGGCAGCGGCTACCGTTGCCAGATAAGGAATGTAAATGATTATTCCCGCGTTAGATTTAATTGAAGGCCAAGTTGTTCGCTTATTTCAAGGGGACTACGGGCAAGTAACAGAATACAAAGTCGATCCAGCAGAGCAGTTCAACCTGTATCACCAAGCTGGCGCTGGTTGGCTGCACCTTGTTGACTTAACGGGCGCAAAAGACACAACGGCTCGTCAGTTAGACTTGATTGCTAAGCTACTAGCTAGCACGCCTGCGAACATCCAGATTGGTGGTGGCGTTCGTAATGAACAAGATGTTGTTGATCTACTAGAAGCTGGCGCACAGCGCGTTGTGGTTGGTTCTACAGCAGTAAAGCAACCTGAGTTGGTGAAAGGTTGGATGGAGAAGTACGGCGCGGAAAAAATCGTGCTGGCTTTGGACATTAACATTGACGAAAGCGGCACACGTAAAGTGGCTATTTCAGGTTGGCAAGAAGATTCAGGCGTGACCATTGAAGCGCTGATTGAAGATTACCTCACGGTTGGCCTTAAACACGTTCTGTGTACAGATATTTCACGTGATGGCACGCTAGAAGGGTCAAACGTAGAGCTTTATGTTGATCTTTGTAAGCAGTACCCACAAGTGCAATTCCAATCATCGGGTGGCATTGGCAGCCTAGCTGATATCGAAGCACTAAAAGGCAGCGGCGTTGCGGGTGTGATTGTTGGTCGCGCACTGCTTGATGGCAAGTTCACTGCAGAGGAGGCATTTGCATGTTGGCAAAGCGAATAATCCCTTGTTTGGATGTCCGTGATGGGCAAGTGGTTAAGGGCGTTCAATTCCGTAATCACGAAATTATTGGTGACATCGTTCCGCTAGCACAACGCTACGCAGAAGAGGGCGCTGATGAATTAGTATTTTACGATATTACCGCATCAAGTGATGGCCGTGTGGTCGATAAAAGCTGGGTGAAACGCGTAGCAGAAGTGATTGATATTCCTTTCTGTGTGGCTGGTGGTATTAAGTCCGCGGAAGATGCAGCGCGCATTCTTGAGTTTGGTGCCGATAAAGTATCCATCAACTCACCGGCATTGGCTAACCCGCAACTGATTACTGACCTTGCTGATAAATTTGGCGTGCAGTGTATTGTTGTTGGCATCGATTCATACTTCGATAAAGAAACGGGTAAATATCAGGTTTACCAATTCACTGGCGATGAAGCGCGTACCAAAGCAACCAAATGGGAAACCAAAGATTGGGTGCAGGAAGTACAGAAACGTGGTGCAGGTGAGATTGTGTTAAACATGATGAACCAAGATGGCGTTCGCAACGGCTATGATATCGACCAGTTAAACATGGTACGTTCAGTGTGTAATGTACCCCTGATTGCATCAGGTGGCGCTGGTGCGATGGAGCACTTTGCTGAAGCCTATAAGAAGACCAACGTGGACGGAGCGTTAGCAGCTTCGGTATTCCACAAGCAAGTCATCAATATTGGTGAACTTAAACAGTATTTAAAACAACAAGATGTAGAGGTGCGACTATGAGTTTTGAAACCGCAAGCTTATCAAAAGCTGAAGTAGGCGCATTATCAGAGCGTATTAACTGGGAAAAAGTAGATGGCTTAGTGCCGGCTATTGTTCAAGATTACCAATCGAGCCAGGTGCTGATGATGGGATACATGAACCCAGCAGCGCTCGAGAAAACAGGTGAAACTGGCCAAGTGACGTTTTTCTCTCGTACTAAAGAGCGCCTTTGGACCAAAGGTGAAACGTCGGGTAACGTATTGCAACTGCAAAACATGTCATTGGATTGTGACAGCGACACCTTGCTGGTTAAGGTTAATCCCATTGGCCCAACGTGCCATACTGGTACCACAACGTGTTGGGATGGCGATAAGCAAGAAGAAACACAGATGGTGTGGCTTCATCAGCTTGAGCAGCTACTGGCTGCCCGCAAGGACGCAGACCCTGAGTCTTCTTATACTGCCAGTTTATATGCCCGTGGCACCAAGCGTATTTCGCAAAAAGTGGGCGAAGAAGGCGTTGAAGTCGCGCTTGCGGCGACGTCGGGCGATAAAGCGGAACTAGTGTGTGAATCAGCAGACTTGATTTATCACTTGATGGTTCTTTTACAAGACCAAGGCTTATCGATGAACGATGTGGTGAACAAATTAAAAGAGCGCCATAAGTAAGCTCTTTTTGGATTAATAAAACCACGTAAAAGACAGATTAAAGCCCCGTAAACAAATATGTTTACGGGGCTTTTTAGCTTTTTAGCTTTTTAATTTTCAAGATTTCAAGATTTCAAGATTTCAAAGCCCTACGTCACTTTTCTAAACTCTGACTTTGCGTCATTCCGAGGAGCCTAAGCGACATCAGGAATCTCTTTACTTAATCAAACATTCTAATTTTTTGACTTACCCGCAGCACTTCTTATATTTCTTTCCGCTACCACAGATACATGGGTCATTACGGCCGATTTTAAAACTTTCAACCGTTTGGTTTAGACGCGGGTCAATCTCTGGCTCTGATCGTTCTTCTTGCTCAGGGAAGGTGCCATCAATGTAATACCAAATACCGTCTTCACGAACAAAGCGAGAACGTTCTTGCATACAGAACTGCTCAGCCCCGTCGTTGAAGTAAGCTTTAAACTCAACAAAGCCTTCATTCTCATGTGAACCTGCGGCAGTATCGATGACTTCTAAACCCGCCCAATCACTATCTATGGATTCAGCAATACCTTCTCTCTGCGCTTCTGCATTACAAGTCGGGTGGTAAGTAGCAACCACATAATCAACCAAACCAAGTACATGTGCAGAATAACGAGAGCGCATTAATTGCTCGGGTGCTTCAACTGCATTGTGGTTAAGGTGTGCTGATTCGCAACATTGTTGGTAAGTATTTTTGCTACCGCATGGGCATAAAGACATAGTTAGATCCTGTAAAAATGGCCTCTATTAAGAGGCCATATATGAATGCGTTGGAGTTTACCAAGAAACGATCGCTCACCAAAGCTTAGTTTCTATTGAAGCAGCAATGTGAAGTGAACTATTTCAACGAAGGTGATAACAGCTCTTGAGCCCAAGTAGTCGCTTCATCATAAGCTTGACCGAGTTCCGCTTCACTTAGCTTGAGAAGTTTACGAATGCGCGTTGCTTCGTCCCATCGAGCTTGCTCATAAGCGATAACCATCGCCAAAATTGCGCCCAGCACGCCTTTTCGTTGAATCAAAGCTTGCTTGATCTCTTCATCGATTGGTACTGAGTCCAAGACTTGCTGTAATGGTTGGTCAAACAGTGAATCAAGTAGAGAGAACATACCGGTCAAAAAGGCTTGTCCGGGTTCTACCTTTACGTTCATTTTTTCTACTAAGAGTTCACACTCACGTGCTCGTAACACGGCTAAACCATAGAGTGAATCCGGCTTATCTTCTTTCGCTGAGGCAATCGCTACCAGTGAAACGAACTTACGCAGCTTTTGCTCGCCAAGGAAAATAAGTGCTTGGCGGAATGAACGAATGGTCGTTGCTGAGCCGCCTGCGGAGTTCACGTAGGCAAGTAACTTGTAAGACAGCGTGACATCTAGCGTAATTAAACGTTCTACTTCGCCAAAGTCGATAGGGTCGTGTGCAATCTCTTTTAACAGCTGAACAATCGTCAAAAACGCAGGGTTGAGAGCACGCGTTTGGATCATCTCTGGCTTGCTAAAGAAGTAACCTTGAAAGTAAGTGAAGCCTGCTCGATTTGCTTCTTGATATTCATCGTAAGTCTCGACCTTTTCTGCGAGGAACTTAATATCCAACCCTTTGAGAGAGTTCATGAACATCGAAGCTTTCGCGATTGAGATCAAACGGATATCAAACTTGATAATTGAAACGTACGGTAAAAAGCGCTTCCATGCTTTGCTTGGTACAAAGTCGTCTAACGCGATGGTGTAACCCGCGTCATAGATAGCTTTTATTGCTTCAAGTAGTTCGTCTGTTGGTTCGCAGTCTTCAAGAACCTCAACAACGAGGCTTTCTTTGGGAAACAGAGTCGGGACTAAGTTGATTAGGCTTGCATAAGGGAAGTTCACGAACCCCAGTTTATCACCCAACGTATTATAGTGAGTTGATAAAAAGTGATCGGAAAGCAAACGGCTAGTAGCGAGCTCCGGCTCTACTTCAGGGAAAGTGTTCTTAGGACCATCCCTGAATAGCAACTCGTAACCTATGGTTTTCTTGTCTGTATCGAGTATTGGTTGACGCGCTACGTATGAATATTTCAACTTGGTACTGTGTTCGGTTTATTTCTGGTAGAGAGATAATAGCTAATTCAGTAGAAATTACCATACACTTTCTATGAAAGTCTGACCGATAATAATAATCAAAGTGAAAGTTTAAGAGTGATGTTAAAAGCGGTTGCTAAACTCTCGATTCTGTAGTTCAAAACTTTGCGGAGTGAACACTAGCACTGAACCTTGCGTATACCAATCACCCAATACGATACGAGTTTTAGTGCAATCGTTGACTTTAAAAGTGTGGATGTCAGGGCGATGAGTATGGCCGTGGATCATAAGATCGACGCTGTTTCTTTCCATCACATCTTCCACTTCTTGTTGTGTCACATCCATGATGTCGAGAGATTTGGTCTGCTTGTCATCTTTGATGTCAGATTGAACCTTCGAGACAATTTTCTTCTTGATGAAAAATGGAATTCTGTTGAAGACCCATTGCAGCCATGGTTGATGCACTTTTTCGCGGAAGGCGAGGTATTTTACATCTTCGGTACACAGGGTATCACCATGCAACACCACCGCTTTTTGCCCGTAGATATCGATCGTTGATACTTCATCTAGAAGTTGCACACCCGTTTGCTTAGCAAATTTTTTACCAACTAAAAAGTCACGGTTACCTTGTGTGAAGTAGCAAGGTACGCCCGTTTTCACTAAGTCGACAAACGCTTGGCGGATAGAAGTCGCGAACTCACTCTTATCGTCGTCACCAATCCAGAACTCGAAAAGGTCGCCTAACACGTAAAGTGCATCCGCTTCTACGGCTTCTTTCTTCATAAAGGTTAAGAAGCAGTCAGTGATATCTTGTCGTGACGGAGTAAGGTGCAGGTCTGATATAAAATATGTTTTCATAGGTCTAAAAAAAGGGAGCGATTCGCTCCCTATATCCTGATTTTATCGGCTCATCAATTATTAATACTAGGGCGTGCTGACCTTTGGCGGTTAAATTTTGTTCGAGATAAAAGCGTTTTAATCGAGGCGAGGGATAGGAAGCCTAGTCATTCTAAGCAAATTTCCCTCAACAAAGAGTAGAACGCTTTTAGCCGAACCCTTTGGGCAGCGTTTGCTGGTCATTTCTACTACGTTATCGGCTTCTCATGTAGGCTAGCTACACATCAAAGCCTCTGCCTTGTATAAATCCCCAGCAACTCGCTGCAAAAATCAGCTCAAAAGGTCAATACGCCCTAACCAAAAGCGATGAATTAAGCTTCGATTGTAGTACCAGTGATGATCACTTCTTCTAGAGGTACATCTTGGTGCATACCCATAGAACCAGTGCTAACACCTTTGATCTTGTTTACGATGTCCATGCCTTCAACAACTTCTGCGAATACACAGTAGCCCCAACCGTCTAGGCTTTCGCTACGGAAGTTTAGGAAAGAGTTATCGTTAACGTTGATGAAGAACTGAGAGCTCGCTGAATGCGGTTCCATAGTACGAGCCATTGCTAGCGTACCAACTTTGTTCGCTAGGCCGTTGTTTGCTTCGTTCTTGATAGTTGCACGAGTTGTTTTTTCTTTAAGGCCAGAAGTCATGCCGCCGCCTTGAACCATGAAACCATCGATAACACGGTGGAATAGCGTGTTGTCGTAAAAACCGTCACGGCAATACTGTAGGAAGTTTGCGCTTGTTTCTGGTGCTTTTTCTTCGTTAAGTTGAACTTTGATGTCACCAAAATTTGTGTGAAGGATGATCATGATTGTTACCTTACTGTCTTTTTAATATGAAGTTCGAATTCTAGCGCATGTTGGCGGACTTTCAAATCACCAAATCATTAACTTAACTTGGTTGTTTGAGGTAATTACTGCTTTGGGGGATTACCTAATAACGCATGAATTGATATACTTGACCTCTTATTTTGATTAATACACAAATATAGATAGAGATCATGCTGAAAATTTATAACACACTCACAAGACAGAAAGAGGAATTCAAACCAATTACAGCTGGCAAAGTCGGCATGTATGTCTGTGGGGTAACCATATACGATCTCTGTCACATTGGTCATGGCCGCACGTTTGTTTCTTTCGATGTAGTAACTCGTTACCTTCGTTACCTTGGTTACGATTTGAACTTCGTTCGCAACATCACTGATATCGATGATAAAATCATCAAGCGCGCTAATGAAAACGGTGAGTCTTGTGATTCTCTGACTGAGCGCCTGATCGGGGAAATGCACGCGGACTTCGATGCATTGAACATGAAGCGCCCTGATGTTGAGCCTCGTGCGACTGAATTCATCACTGAAATCGTTGAGCTTGTTGAAAAGTTAATTGAGCGTGGTTTTGCTTATGTTGCAAGCAATGGCGACGTGATGTTCGAAGTTAAGAAATTTGACGAATACGGCAAGCTTTCCAAGCAAGACCTTGATCAGCTTCAAGCGGGTGCTCGTGTTGATGTTGATTCTGCAAAACGCAGCCCGTTAGATTTCGTTCTTTGGAAGATGTCTAAGCCAGGTGAACCTACGTGGGAATCACCATGGGGTCCAGGTCGTCCGGGTTGGCACATCGAGTGTTCAGCAATGAACTCTTCTATTCTTGGCAATCACTTCGATATCCACGGTGGCGGTTCAGATCTACAGTTCCCGCACCACGAGAACGAAATCGCACAATCTTGCTGCGCACACGGCACCCAGTATGTGAATACTTGGATGCACAGTGGCATGGTGATGGTAGACAGAGAAAAAATGTCTAAGTCACTGGGTAACTTCTTCACTATCCGTGACGTACTTCAGCATTACGATGCAGAAACAGTACGTTACTTCCTAATGTCTGGTCACTACCGTAGCCAACTGAACTACAGTGAAGATAACCTAACCCAAGCTCGTGCATCACTTGAGCGTCTCTACACATCACTTCGTGGCCTCGACGTTACAGCAGCTCCGGCTGGTGGTGAAGAGTACGTGACTCGTTTCTCTACGGCGATGAACGATGATTTCAACACTCCAGAAGCTTATTCAGTACTGTTTGAAATGGCTCGTGAAATCAACCGCATCAAAACTGAAAGCGTAGAAAAAGCAAGTGCACTAGGTGCATTGATGCGTGAACTGGCAGACATCATCGGTATTCTTCATCAAGATCCAGAGGCTTTCTTGCAAGGTGATGCGGCAGGCAACGATGACGAAGTCGCTGAAATCGAAGCGTTGATCAAACTGCGTAACGACTCTCGTGCTTCGAAAGATTGGGCGAATGCTGACCTTGCACGTGACAAGCTAAACGAGTTGGGTATTGTTCTGGAAGATGGTCCAGAAGGTACGACTTGGCGTCGTAAGTAAATATTATAAAAAGGGCTGATTTTCAGCCCTTTTTTCTAGCAAAAATTCTCTAATATCACCTTTTTATCTTCAACTTTTAATTAACAGGAATATTTCTGTGGCTCAGATGTATTTTTATTACTCGGCAATGAATGCGGGTAAATCAACAACACTTCTTCAGTCTTCATTCAACTACCAAGAGCGTGGCATGACGCCAGTGATCTTTACGGCTGCATTGGATGATCGTTATGGTATCGGTAAAGTTAGCTCTCGAATTGGTTTGCAATCTGAAGCTCAACTTTTTAAAAATGACACCAATATGTTTGACGCTATCCAAAAACTCAATGAAGAAGAAAAGCGTCATTGTGTTTTGATTGATGAGTGTCAGTTCTTGTCGAAAGAGCAGGTGTACCAGTTAACAGAAGTGGTCGATAAACTGCATATCCCTGTACTTTGCTATGGTTTACGTACCGATTTCTTGGGTGAACTGTTTGAAGGTAGTCGTTACTTATTATCTTGGGCAGATAAACTGGTTGAGCTTAAAACCATTTGTCACTGTGGCCGTAAAGCTAATATGGTGATCCGTACCGACGAGCACGGTGTGGCGATTGCTGAAGGTGACCAAGTGGCTATTGGCGGTAATGATCAGTATGTTTCTGCTTGCCGTCTGCACTATAAAGAAGCGTTAGGTAAATAAACCGATCTCATAGTTCAGCTTGCTAAAACGAAAAACGGTGACCAAGTGTCACCGTTTTTGTTTATTGAGCCTGTGTTTTTACTTTATTCCAAGTCACGCCTTTGATTTATTCGAAGCCGAGTTGCTTCAATGCTTGATAGGCATGATCAACGTCATCGGGGATTGGCATCTCAATTTGAAAGCCTTGGGCTGGGTAGAATTTGATTCGTTCATAATCAGCAATCAATGCGCCCAACACCATGTCTAACGGCAACTCTTCGTTAAAGTAATCATCCCAATTTTGCCATTGTGAAGTCACGGTTATTTCTACACTCTCTTCAGGCCATTGTTTACTAAACGTGGCGTAGGTACGTTTCTCCATAAAGGGCTTCTGTACTAAGGTCAGTCTTTTCGGTGACAGCCCACGCTCAATAAGCAATTTGTGGGTGAATCGTACATTCTCCCCAGTATTGGTTGCGTGTTTCTCAATGATAATGTCAGAGTCTGGCACGCCAGCATCTCGTGCAATAGCCGCGAATGTTTCGGCTTCTGAACGCTCAAAGCTCCCTTCTGTAAAGCGCCCCACACCGCCAGAAAATACGATATAAGGCGCCACACCTTGGTGATAGAGCTCGGCAGCGTATTCAGCGACACGGGTATCATTACTGCACAGCACAAAGATGCAATCTGAAGGCGTAACCTTGTGGCCCATAGACATGAAGTTCCAAAGGGTGTCGATCGAACGATGTAGCTTAATCCTTGAGTTATTTGTTACAGATTGCTTAGCTATGTCTTGGTTAGCTATGGATTGATTAGTCATAAAGAGCGTCCAGCGTGGAATCGAATTTAAACGAGTAACCTAAGTCGAGAATCTTTTTCGAAGAGATCAGCTTGTCTGGTGTATCGACCACGAGGGGCAGTGGCTCACTGCTATTGGCGCTTTTTAGTGCAGCGGCATAAAACTCCGCCTTACTCACCGTGTTTGGGGTCGTAACATTAACCACTTCGTTGTGCAGTTGGTTGATAGCGAAGTTGACAGCGCCAATCGCGTCGTCAAGATGAAGCATGTTGGCTGGAGCTTGAGTGCTGACCTGCTTCAATTTACTTGCAAACCTAGATGGGTGACGGCTTGGGCCAATCAACCCGCTAAAGCGAAGGATGGTGTAGTCGATACCGGAATCAATGATGCACTGTTCTGCTTGTAGCATGACTCGAGCATTGTCTGAAAATGAGTTGGCTTGTTCATCACTCGACGTAGAAATCGCTAATGAGGCATCTTGCTCGTATAAGATCCCTGGCTTGGTCGGGTAGACCGTAGTCGAGCTAACCATGATCAGCTTTTTGACATTGGCTTTCTGACAAGCTTTGGTTAGCTGTTGCCAGTATTCAGCATATTCTTGTCCCGCACCTTTTCTAAAGCCGGGAGGGAAGCTACCAATGACGATCTCTGCATTATTTTCGAGTAACAGTGAATAGAGTTGGCCGATAGTATGCTCAGGCTCCGATGAGTCAAAGCTGAAAACTTCACATGGGATACGCTTGTTACCAATGGTATCTGCACCCGCTTGGGTGGTCTTCGTAACGACGACCTGGTTACCATGTTTGACGAGATGTTCAGATAAGGGCACACCAACCCAGCCTGCACCAACAATAAATATAGAAGCCATGTGTTCCTCACAACTGCAAATGACGAATTTACATTAAGCCTAACAAACCTTTGGCCAAAAATGAAAAAACTCCACGGCCGAAGCGAGTGGAGTTTTTACTAGAACAATGGAGCTTTAGTTTAGTACGCGAAGTAGTTTGTCTGCGCGCTCTGCCATCTGTATACCTTCATCTGTTAGGTAACCGCCGTCTGGCTGAGTACAAAGGTTCTTTTCGAATAGGCGCTTAACTGCGTCTTGAGTTTCTTGAGCTGCCTCTTGATGAACTTTAATTCCAGTAGCGGCACTACTTACATCAAATTGAAGAAGGAGGTTTAAATCAGCAATGTTTTCAGCGTTGTACTTCATAATTAACCTATATATTCATAACGTTCTCTACCTTCACCTTAGTGCGCATTCACGGCTCAGGCAATAGCAAATAAAGAGAATTGATAAGTGATACCAAATTGATTGATTAATCATCGAGTGATGGGTTTATTTTGGTTATATTGGGTGATTTGCACCCACTTAAATCATCAGTGATGTTTATTGCTAAGTGGTTGTAATATATTGTGACTAGAAATAATTTGCATTGAGCGAATATTGTATAAAAAGGATATGCATAAGTGAGAGCGAACAAAGTAGCATTAATGATCAGTATGCTATTTGCTATCGCAGGGTGTCAGAGTACACCTTCAGAGCAGACAGACGCGAACCAAACCACAAACAACAATAACGAATCTACAATCGAGGTCCGTTCATTTCAGTCTGTCCAAAGCGTCTACTCCGAATGGGAGGCTAAGCTTGAAGACCACGCTCAGTTGTCTCTCTATGCTCCAGAGAATTACAATGAACTCTTAGACGCTTGGGACGACGCTGAAAGCATTTATGCGGATTTACTGAAAGACGAAACTCGGCTCACCAAGAGTTATTCAATTTTTTCGAGCCTGACTTACGCTGAAGCTTTTGATGAAAAAATTGCGTTGATCAAATCAAATTATGACTCGATATTAGTGCTAAAGAAGAAGGCTGACCGAGTACTAGCGGATTCGATTGTACAAATGGATTACCTCAAGTTCCTTGGCGCAGATACCATGTTTACCTCTAGCTACAAACGCTTGTATTCAGAATACAGCGAGTTGTTTGAGTATGTGCTAGTCGATGAGCTTGAAGACGCTCAAGAAGCACAGGTGGAGTTTCTTAATAATGCTCGCTTATTAGAAGTTAAAGTGGCACATAAGAAATACATCGAACCATTGAAGGATGAGTTAGAGTTCTTGGAAGATGAAGATTTTGATGACGTTGCTCCACTGACGTTTGCTAAAGCAGCATCTCAAATTGCTTTGGCAGAAAGCCAAGTAAAAGCCAGTCCCCGTGAAAAGTCGATCATTGAAGATGCGGTGCACGCTGCGGAGTTTGAGTTGAACCACGTGCGCAGTGTCGCTCATGAAGTAAAAGTGCTCGCGAGTGTAAAAGGCGACAAGTTCGAACAATCGGTTTTGAATGCAGAGAATCAGTTGCTGAGCATTTCACAAGTGGTTAATGATGAAGATTACCGAGATGTTGGGTTGCGTCAGCAATCTCAGAAGATTATAGCGAGTGTGAAAGCGTTAAAAAGCTTAGATATGACAGCGTCATTAAAGTCAGAAATTGAAACTTTGACTGAACAACTCGCTAAGCTAGAGAGTGATAATCAGAAGCAGGCGCAACAATTGTCTGAGGCGACTAAGCATAGCAATCTTCTAGATGAGCAGATTACCAAGAGTGATGCGCATATTAAGAGTTTAGAAGAGCTAGTGGACAGCTTGAGAAACCTAGGTGGTAAAGTTGCCAATGAAAGTGATTCTGATGTAATCCCTTTGAGTCCAGAGTCGAATCTAGAGGGCTCTGCTTTAGAACAATCATCAGAAGAAGTGATTGAACCTTCGGTTTAGCATCACTAATTTCTGTATTTGTGATTCAGTTAAAAGCGCCTAAGGGCGCTTTTTTACGTTCTGTTGATCTATATCAAAATCTAGAGGCAACAGCGATCTGTGAGTCATTATAGTGTACGTTATTCCTTTGCTTTCTTTCGTAACTTATTGATATTTATAAGTGTGTCATTTTTTAAGTTGATAACCTTTCATTCAGCATACTTTTCTTTTTACTACTAAAGTTGTATGAATTTTGAATAACTTGGGCTATTTCCTTTCCACAAGGTTGTGGGAGGTATTTTGAGTCCCAAATAGCTCTTGAATTCAGAAATGAAAGAGAGGATTATCTCGCTCCCGACAACATGTTTCAAAATGTAAATCATCATGAATCTGAACCAATTTGACTCATTATTACCGCCACAAATGGCTGAGCGCGCTGCAGATATTGGCGTAGGTAAAGCAACCAAAGATCCAACTAAATCTTTTCTCCTAGCGATTTCAGCTGGCATACATATCGGTATTGCGTTTGTGTTCTACACAATTGTAACCACTGGCGCTGGTGATTTACCTTGGGGTATTACTCGCGTCTTAGGTGGCCTTGCATTTAGCTTGGGCTTAATCCTCGTTGTTGTTACTGGCGGCGAACTGTTTACCAGTTCGGTGCTCACTCTTGTTGCTCGCGCAAGTGGCAAGATTAGCTGGGGAACCCTAGTCAAGAACTGGGCGACCGTTTATATCGGTAACCTTATTGGTGCTTTATTGCTAGTGGCATGCATGCTTCTGACTAAACAGTACATGTTCGACCATGGGCAAGTGGGTTTGAATGCCATGGCCATCTCTCAGCACAAAATGCACCATGGTTTTATCCAAGCTATCGCGCTTGGCATCATGTGTAACGTATTGGTTTGTATCGCGGTATGGATGACGTTTAGTGGACGAACACTGACTGACAAAATTGCAGTACTGATTTTACCTGTTGCGATGTTTGTATCATCGGGCTTTGAGCACTGTATTGCGAATATGTTCCAAGTTCCTTTAGCTATCGGTATCAAAACATTTGCTCCAGCTGAATTCTGGACAATGACAGGGGCTAATCCAGCAGACTATGTTGACCTAAACATGATGGACTTTCTGATGAACAACTTGCTGCCCGTTACTATCGGTAACATCATCGGCGGCGGTATCTTTGTTGGCATGTGGTATTGGTTGATTTATTTACGCGATTGATAAAGATGGCGGATCAACTGTTTTGGAACAATAAAGTTTGTACACTGTTGAAAAAGTTTGTACATACATGTTATTTGGAATAATAAAGTTTGTACACTAGGCTATAATATATTTTATCGAATTAGATAGAGTATGCGTTGTGGCTGGACGAAGAAAACTTGAAAAGCTCGCTGATTTCAAGCGGGCTTTAAAACAAAAATATGGCTTAGGTGAAGGAGCTAATTACACTCCTTGGATAAGAGTTCAGGATGTTAAGTCTCATGGTCACAGCGGTAAGATTGACGGAATAAAATCGGGACGAACTCACCATACCTTATCTGAGCAAGAGACATGTTTTTTCTATTTAGCTGAGTTTTCCGATTCAGTTACCGATATTCGAGAGCAGTTTCCTCTGCTTCCTCTCACTCTCTCATTAAAAATATCTAAGCTGCTTGATGTTGAGCATCCTAAGCACCCAATAACCAAAGCCCCAATCATCATGACCACTGATTTCCTTTTAACCTGTAGTGATGGAAAGCGGATTTGGTATGAAGCTGTTTCTGTGAAGCCTAGTGAAAAGCTTTCAGATAAAAGGACGGCAGAAAAGCTCGATATTGAAAGAGTTTGGTGGGAGTTATTAGGTATTCCATTTCACATATTTTGCCTGTCAGAACTGAATCAGATTAAGTCAAAGAATATTCAATGGATTACCGATCCTAAACGTAAGAGTTACTCATCACCTTCGAATAAAGTTAGAGAAGAAGCCAAGCGTATGTTGACGGTGGGAACAATGCAATTAAGCGACGTTTGTGACATGTTTTCTAATCAAGTCGGCATGTCGAATGATGATGCATTGATTTTGTTAAAGTATTTAATAGCTGATAAAGAAGTTATTGTAGATTTGGCGCGGCCCATAGTTCTATCTGGGATGATAGAAATTGTTCAAGTTAAGATTGATGGGAAATCACAGCAATATGCAAGTTGAATTAAATAGTGTTTGGCGAGTTCATAACTTAGATGGTCTTGAGGATGGTCTTTACAGGGTTTTGCAACTATATACAAAGGAACATATCGTCATTCTTTTTCCTTTGCTCGAATCAAAGGCTTTGCAACGACCACTTAAGCTTGATTTTGACTTTTTTAATGAGGCCATTAAAACGGGTAATTCCGAATTGAGTTCATATGAGCTTCCGTATTATCAATTGCAGTCAGAAGACGATATTTCAGAGAGTTATCTTGTAAAAAGAGATGAAAAATATCGACTTATTAGTGAATTAGCATCTGATCCATATTTTTTGCTAAATTTGGTTGAGCAACCTCGTAGTAAAGCTGTTTCGACACACGCGAAAGCCCGCAACACATATATCCAGAATATCTATCGAGCACTAAATCTTTATTGGAAATATGGTCAAGAGCGAAATGCACTTTTACCGAGCTATAAGAACTCTGGGGGTAGAGGTAAATCAAGAGTAGCTGGTGTAACAAAGCGTGGTTCTCCGATACAACTCTCCAGTCCAAGTATTGAAGTTCCTGAAGGTGTTAATACTACTGAGCACGATAAAACTTTGTTTCTTAAGGCGATGAAGAAGTTTGGACTCAAAGGTGAAAAAGTTAAGTTCAGTCGTGTATATGACAAAATGCTCAAAGAATATTATGCAGAGGAGCTAATTGCTGCTGGATTTGAGTCACGAGAAGCGTTAGTACCTAATTACCGAGCGTTTGTTTATTGGGCCAAAAAACTAGTTCCAGCACAAATTCTAATACGTAAACAAACAAATCAGGGTGACTTTGACCGCAATAAGCGAGGTTTAAAAGGTTCTGCTACCGATCATACAGAAGTTCCTGGCAGTTGCTTTGAATTGGATGCAACAGTTTTGGATGTACATATCGTATCTGACTTTCAGAGACACCATGTATTGGGGAGACCAACCGTTTATTGTGTAGTTGATAAAGAAAGTCGAATGATTGTCGGGCTGCATGTCTCCATGGAATATGCTTCTTGGAGGGCTGGTCGGCAGGCTTTAATTAACAGCTTTACCTCTAAGAAAGAGTATTGCGCAGAATTTGGTATTGAAATAGAAGAAGCTGATTGGCCTTGTAACCACATACCTCAACGATTGCTTTGTGATCGAGGAGAGTTTATTTGTCAGGATGCCGAAAGTCTCGCTGTGCCATTGATTGGCCACTTGAGTATTGCTCCCCCATACAGGGCGGAATTGAAAGGCATAGTCGAACATCGTTTCAATATCTTGAACGAGAAACTAGTCCATGAGCTGCTAGGGACTACGAAAGGACGGCATTACATCAGAAGTGATAGAGACCCAAGGTTAGATGCTACTTTTACGCTCAGAGAAATAACCAAGCTCCTTATTGATGAAGTTTTAGAGCACAACAGTTCAATTTTTAAAGATTTAGCTAAGCAAAGTACATTACTTATTGAGTCAGGGTTTTCTCCAACCCCTCTAAACTATTGGAATCTACATGTTAAAGCACAGCGTCATGCTTTAAGTCGAGCAGACGAGGCTCATATTCGTTCTCGCCTATTACCAACAGTAAAAGTGACCATGACAGGCAAAGGAATTCGGCTGAACGATCAAATGTATTATGAGTCAGATCATGCTGATTTTGATACTTGGAAAGTAATCGCGAGAAATAATGGTTCATGGCAACTAGATGCTTTAGTTGATCATGATAATTCAAGCTTCATATTTGTCAGGCTTGAGGAAGTTAGTGGTTTTACCCGATGTTACTTGATGAAGGAGTCGGCTAATTTTGCTCATAGGCATCAAGCAGACATCCTGTATTTTGAAGATTGGATTAAGTTGGAAAAAAACAAAGCTAAGCCAACATCGAAATCGATAGAGCGTCACCAGAGAAGAAATCAGGTTATCGAAACTGCAAAAGAAGAAGCGGCATTGGCTCCATCGTTGAGTTCAAAATCTGAGAGAACAAAGGGCATGAAAGCAAGGAGAAGGGAAGCTATTCTTGCACAGAGGATTGAGGACGGAGAATCTCAACCTCATCAAGCTAAGCCTGATATGGAATCAGATATACCCAGTGAACACCTAGATGACAAGAAGAAAAAAGTAATTTCAATGCTCAAGCGAAAAAGGGCCAACGATAATGAGATGTGAAGAAGCCATTTATCATGAAGCGATATTACCCGAGCATCGTGGTAATCCTTTGATTGAAGCTTTGCCACCTAAGGTTGAGGATGATGAGTTAGTTATTAAGCTGAGTAATTATCCTGAGAGGTTCGTTGAGGAAACAAAGTTAGAGGCAATTGAAAGGTTGGACTATCTCACCCGATTAAAAGCGTTGAGGCAGCCACTACCTCTCTATTTTGATGTATTTAGGGCCATCGAAATAGCGATCAAAGAGGGATATTCAGCAAAAAATCCTTTATCTCCCACAACAATGAACTATCTACATTATTCTTTAGATAATCGACCTGATGTTGAACCCCGAACAGGCTTTTTTGAACCTAAAGGCAGTGGAATAACAATAATTGGTGAAAGCGGAGTAGGTAAAACCTGCATGCTTGAACAGGTACTCAACTGCTTTCCAGATGTCATCGAACACCGATATTACCAAAATAAAGTATTAGCAATTCCGCAAGTTGTTTGGATTAAAGTAGATTGTCCCGATGACTCAAGTGTGAAGGGACTCTGCCATCGCATCTTAGAGCAAATAGATCAAAAACTAGGACGCCCTCCAACAAAACCTGCGGGAACGATAGCTCTTTTACTTCAACAAATTGAATCGAAAATGAAATCAAATTTCCTCGGGATTTTGGTTATTGATGAAATGCAAAACCTAAACCTTGCTAAAGCAGGCGGTGCTGATCGACTTTTAGGCTTTTTGCATAACTTAGTTAACAATTTAGGTATTCCGATACTTTTCTGTGCAAATCCTCCGTTCGATGAACTTCTCAGTAAGAGTTTTAAATCAGCGCGACGTGCGGAAAGTAGTGGCTATTTCGATGTAGAACTAATGACGAATGATGAAGAGTGGGAATTGTTCGTGGATGAACTTTGGTGTTTACAGTGGACGAATGTTGAAACGCCGTTGACCCCAAGTTTGAACAATAAACTATACTCACTGTCTGCTGGTAATATGGATTTGGCTGTTCGAGTTTATTATTCAGCTCAAAAGGCAATTATTGGTTCTTCAGACGAGAGGATTACTGAAGAGGTTCTTGATCTTGGAGCCAGTATTGCTATACGGGCAACGAAAAATCTCACAGAAGAAATGAGAAAGAAACACGCGATTTCTATCCTAAAAAGAAATCGAAAAGATGGTCATACTGAACCGAACAGCCATCGACGTGAAGATGTTTCAACGAAAGAAGTCATCAATACCAAATCTAAAGCGGTAACGATACCAGGAGACTTGACTCGTCCACATCATCCTGAGTTCATTGGCGAACTAACGGAACTTATTTTTTCAGAGAGTTTGAGTGATCGGATATTGGATACTAATCTGATCCAGAGGGCTTCTCAGGATAGTGATCCACTTGAAAGCCTAAGGGCTTCGGGTGTTTTGTGTGACGACCCATTGGAGACGTTTAGTTAGAATTTAGCTGTATGGCGAACCTATCGGAGGTGATATGCGTTTACCTGATGCATTACCCGATGAGCTACTGTTTAGTCGAATGATTAGATATTGCAATGTAGGTGCGGTTCCCATATCTGAATTTCTCAAAAGCGTATACGGAGACCATAGAGCAAGTATTAACCCAATACTTACTGCTGGTTTAAGTTCGCTTTCAAGTCTGTACAATGAGAACAAGAATGACCTGCTAATGGGGCAAACTCTTGCTCCATTGTTTATGCATTATTACCCGCAATACAAAGCCAAATTATCAGAAGCTATATTCTCAACGGATAATTATTCGGCGATTCGTTTAAGCCAGCTCTCGTGCGTGAGAGAACATAGCGAATTAACTCTCAAACTGTGCCCAGTCTGCATTCAAGAAGATATCAGACAATTTGGAGTGGCTTATTGGCATCGAGTTCATCAAATACCTGCTATCGAATCTTGTTGTGATCATCAGCAGCAACTAGTGCATGTTCGCCTTCCTAAACGATTAAAGTTAGCAGTTGGGTATCCTTCTTCTTTTGAAGCCGAGTATCACGAAAGTAGCGATGAAAGCTTTCGTTTGGCGCAGTTTTCTCGGCAAGTACTTCGAGAACAATCAAACAATATTTCTACATTTAGGTCGGCTAGTTACTCAGACAAATTATCGAATCTTGGCTATGTGACCAAGGGTGGTCGAATTCGCAGGGTAAAGTTATTCTCTGACTTTTATTCTTTTACAAGCCGATTGCATTTTCTATCTTCAGACGTTCTACCATCATCCGAATCGGATTATAAGTACATTACCAATTTGCTGTATAACCAATATTCACAGCATATTTTTAAGTATTTGATATTTGAATACTGGTTATCAAAGCAGAAGGTAAGGGCTAAAACAACACCAGAAGTACGCAGTGAAGGTTGTGTCGTTAGTATCTCTAGCGTAGAGCAAGAATGTTTGTCGTTGTTAAAAGAAGGATTACCAATTTCTTCAATAAGTAAGCAAACTGGCAAGAGTAGAACTTATGTGAAGTCAGTCGCTTACTCGTCGGATATGGAAGATTTGTTTGAGCCTATTAAGTTAAAAGCATCCGTCAGAGAGCAAGTTATTGCTCTTGCATGGAAAGGTTTCCATCGTTCTGTGATCGCCAAATGTGTATCTGTATCAACAGGAAGTGTCGAAATGTTGATTTCTAGCGTAAATGGGTTGGTTAAGTGGAGACGGCAGTGTAAGCATGAATCGAAACGGCGACGCTACAAATCTCAGATACTTCGATACCGACACAATGACCCGTTAAAGATTAGAAAAGAGATAAAGCGAGATTGCAATGCAGCGTTTTACTGGCTATATCATCATGAACCTGAATGGCTTGAATCCGTATTACCTAAGCCATCCCACCCACATCGCTATCCTCGGGTTAAGCAGAAATAACTCAATGCGGAATCTGACTTGATAGATTCCGCAAGCTTTAGGCAGAAGTTTTGTTTTCTGATAAAAATACAGTAGAAGAAAAGTGTATAAATCATTGACGTAGGTATGACTCCATATTAATATGGCTTCATTACGTTATCTGTAGACGCTCTACTGCATTTATTTAGCGTGATTGGCAAGGTTCAGGCGGCCACCTGAACCTTATCTAAACCTCAATACGACGATTAGACATATAGGAGATTTATTTATGCATCAAGATTACCAAATAACTGCGCGTGTGCAAGAAATTACAACCACTTTCATTCAGAAAAAACTTCTGAATGAAGATAGTTACCCTCAAAACATTCAAGAAACCGTTGTTCCTATTAGTGGAAAAGCTCAAAAGCGTGCGAAATATCAGTTCCCAATATCGGCAGAAGAAAACGACTCGATTATTTGTGAATATGATCGTGTGATGAATATTTATAACAAGCATCACTATGGCACACGAAAGAAGCTCACAGTAACAATGGAGCAGTGGTTTTTGGACGAAGCAAAGCGGTATGGATGGGCTGATGCAAAGTTTTACAAATGTGATGGTTCGACTAAAAAAGCCTGTTTTCTAGTGAAGGAAGCCGATTCGGAGAGTTCTTATGATTCAAAACACTAATCTTCGATTACTCAGTGAAGTAGCCGATATTCGAACTGGGTACACATTTAGAGAAAAGGTGGAAGAAGTTGAGGCAGAAACTGGCAGTGCTCGTATTGCTCAGATTAAAGATGTGCGTGAGATAGCCGAAACTTCAAATTCCTTCTTGCTTGATCCAAGCAAACTGCCAGCTATTGACTGGCAGGGTAAAGATAAAGCGTTAGTCGAGTCTGGAACTGTAATACTGCCTTCAAGAGGTTCGAGGGGCGGTTACTTCCAAGCATCCTGTGTTGTTGATAATGCGGAAGATTCATTACCTTTGGTGGTAACGAGTCAGTTCTTAGTGATTACACCAACGGTTGAGGTACTACCCGAATTCTTGTGTTGGTCATTAAACCAACCTTCAATTCAATTTTTATTATCTGAAGGTGCGGGCAGTCAGGGATCATCTATGGCTGTCATGCTTAAAACATCTATTGGCAATGAGATAAAGCTCAATATCCCACCTATCGAGACACAGAAGAAGATACTTCACCTCAATCAATTATGGGAAAAAGAGCAGGCATTAACCCAAGCACTGCTAATGAATCGAAAAACAATGCTTCAAGGCATGTTTCAACAATTACTTAATGAGAATAAATAACGATGAATACCCCAATCAACCAAGATCAAATCAACAAAGCCGTATGGTCAGCTTGCGATACGTTCCGTGGCACCGTAGATCCATCCATCTACAAAGACTTCATCTTAACGATGCTGTTCCTTAAATACATTTCTGATGTGCATCAAGACAAAGTGGATGATCTGGCGAAAGAGTACGGTGACGAGCCTGAATTGATTGCAGCAATGATGGAAACTCAGTCTTTCAAGATCCCAACAGGTTCAACTTTCTGGGATCTGTATGAAGCTCGCCATGAGGCAGGTAACGGCTCTCGTATAGACCAAGCACTGCACGCGATTGAAGAAGCGAACGGTACTAAGCTAAAGAACGTATTCCAAGACATCAGCTTCAACACCGATAAACTGGGTGACGAAAAGCAGAAGAACGACATCCTGCGTCACCTACTGGAAGACTTTGGTAAAGAGACGCTTAACCTTCGCCCAAGCCGCGTTGGTACATTAGATGTTATAGGCAACGCTTACGAATACTTGATTAAACATTTCGCAGCGGGTAGCGGTAAATCGGCGGGTGAGTTCTATACCCCACCAGAAGTTTCTGACCTTTTATCTATCATTCTAGAGCCACAACAAGGCGACAGCATTTGTGATCCTGCGTGTGGATCAGGCTCACTATTGATGAAGTGTGGTAAACAAGTTCAAAACAACTTTGCAGGCTCTAAGCAGTACGCTCTGTTTGGTCAAGAAGCGATAGGCTCTACTTGGTCACTGGCGAAGATGAACATGTTCCTGCACGGTGAAGATAACCATCGCATTGAATGGGGCGATACCATTCGTAACCCTAAGCTTCAGGATAAAGAAGGCGGCCTATTGCATTTTGATGTAGTAACAGCAAACCCACCGTTCTCTCTAGACAAATGGGGCTTTGAAGATGCTGGTAACGATCACTTTGGCCGCTTCCGTCGTGGTATTCCACCTAAGACTAAAGGTGATTACGCGTTTATCTCGCACATGATTGAAACTTTGAAACCTCAGACTGGCCGTATGGGGGTGGTTGTACCTCATGGCGTACTATTCCGCGCTTCAAGTGAAGGCAAAATCCGTAAGCAACTCATCGATGAAAACCTGCTAGATACTGTTATTGGTCTCCCTGAAAAATTATTCTTTGGTACTAGTATTCCAGCCGCGATTCTACTGTTCAAAAAGCAGAAAGACGACAACAAGGTACTATTTATTGATGCCTCTCGTGAGTTTAAGTCTGGTAAGAACCAAAACCAACTTACGCCAGAGAACATTCAAAAGATTATTGATACCTACAAAGCCCGTGAAACCACAGACAAATACTCATACCTAGCGACCCTAGAAGAGCTTGCCGAGAACGACTACAACCTCAATATTCCTCGTTATGTCGATACCTTTGAGGAAGAAGAAGAGATTGATCTAGTAGCGGTACGAAGTGAACGTTTGGCGCTACAAAGTGAACTGACTGACCTTGAAGCAGAAATGGCAGGTTACCTAGAGGAGTTGGGTTATGGTGCCTAATGGTTGGAGAGTTCTCTCACTATCTGAAATAACCAAAGAAAAAATCTCTTATGGGATCGTTCAGGCTGGACCGCATGTCGATGATGGCGTTCCATATATAAAAAGTGCTGATGTTGGTGGAGAAATTGATACACAAAAGCTTCAAAAAACAGCGGCGGAGATCCATCACAAATATAGACGTTCAGCAGTGCATCCAAATGATATAGTTTTTTCATTGCGAGGAAACATCGCTAGGACAAGCATTGTGCCTTTAGACTTGCCAGAAGCAAACCTAACTCAAGGAACTGCTCGTATCTCTGTGGATGAAAAAAATGATACGAAGTTCGTTTATTATAAGCTTGCTTGCACCCCTATAATGAATCGTATTAACTCTTTAAGTAAAGGATCTACATTTAAAGAGATTTCATTAGAAGAGTTGCGTAAAGTTAAACTGCCTCTCCCCCCACTCCCAGAACAACGTAAAATCGCCAACATCCTAACAACATGGGATAAAGCGATTGCTACCACAGAAAAGCTGATTGACACCAGTAAACAGCAGAAAAAAGCACTGATGCAGCAGCTTTTGACGGGTAAGAAGCGTTTAGTAAAAAGTAATGCCTCAAGATCTGTTCGAGAGGGCTTTGCTTTAAGTAAAATTGGGGATATTCCAGATGATTGGGAAGTTGAGCTAATTTCTAAGCATTACTGGTATCAAGAGGGACCCGGAGTAAGGAAACATCAATTTACAGAAAACGGTGTTAAGCTATTTAATGGTACGAATATCCAGCAATCTCGAATAGACATCTCGAATACATCGACTTACATCTCAAGTGAGGAAGCATATGGGGCATATAGCCACTTCCTAGCTGATAGTGGAGATCTGGTAATTGCGTGCTCTGGGATTTCTGTAGAACGATTTGACGAGAAAATTGCATTTATAAAAGAAGCACATTTACCTCTATGTATGAATACAAGCACGATGAGATTTAAAGTTAAATCTGAGACTAGAGCCTGTCTGACATTCATGCGTTATTTTATGATGTCAGACTTATTCAAGAACCAAATAAGAAGGCAGATTACAGGTTCTGCTCAATTGAACTTTGGGCCATCACATATAGCTAAATGCTTCGTACCACTGCCATCTTTAGATGAACAGAAAAAGATTGCTTCAGTATTGAGCTGCGTTGATAAGGAAGTCGATATTCTGGAAGCAAAACTATCTCACATCAAACAAGAGAAAAAGGCATTGATGCAGCAATTATTGACGGGTAAGCGCCGCGTAAAAGTTGCTGAAACCGAAGAGGCCTAAGACACCAATCTAATCCTATGTGATGCACTGCCTCACATAGGATTACTATCATCAAAACTCGGTAATGCAGAATGTTAGTATTTAATTGCACCAAAGCAGCGGCAGAATTTTTTACAGTGACTCGCCAAGGTAAGAAAGTCTCGAGCCTTGAGTCTGCACCACATAAAACCATTGCCGAATCGATTGAGAGTCCTGTTTTCCCTGATGGTGTAGAGACTAATCAATATGGCGGTTTTCAATGGCACTGGGTGCTTCATTGTGTATCCATCAAGCGCAAAAAGTACCTAATAGCGATGGACTACAACACTCGTGTTTGTATTACGGTGCTTGCGGGTAAAAAAGGTGATGTCTATCAGTTCCTCAATACTTTTGACCCAATGCTAAAAGCCTATTTCCACAGCATCGCCCATGAAAGCGGTGTCGATATGGTGGAGATTGAAAATTGCATTGATCATTATGATAGAGAAGTAAACGACTGTGCGTTCCACCCACGAAGTGACCGCAGTGTACAAACCCATATCAATGATGTGCACTGGCACCTTGAGCGTCATTGCTACGAAGATGGCATGTTACTAGAAGATCTCGACCTACTCGGTTTTAACACCTTCGCAAGTCAGTTCCCTCGCAATAGTAAATATAAAAAGAGCCACTTTTTCCCTAATGATGAGTTTCTACGTGAATGGCGAGAGTGGGCACTGGAAGAAAATGCTTTAGATATGAGCAATGTCGTTGTGTTAGATAAGTATCGTTAATGTAGTGTCATTTCCAAACGAAGAGAATAAAGAAGAATAACAGCTATGAGCAACCCTCTACCCAACTTCCGTGAAGAGCAAAGCGCAAAAATTCCAGCGTTGACTTTACTTACCAACCTTGGTTATCAATTCATTCCTCCGAGCGAATGCGTTGTTAAGCGTGGCAACCTATCAACGGTTATTTTGCCTGACGTTTTACGTGATGTGCTGAAACACAAAACCTACTCATTCATGGGGAAGGATCACCCGTTATCAGAAGCGGCTATCGACAAGATTGTCCACGAGTTAGCGAACCCAGCGATGAATGAAGGGGTGAAAGCAGCTAATGAAAAACTCTATAACGCTCTGACCTACGGTATTGGAGTGACCGAGTTTGTTGATGGTAAGAAAGCCAACCCAACCATTAATGTAATTGACTGGCAAGCTCCTAAGAATAACCAGTTTCACTTTACTGAAGAACTCGTCGTTGAAAATGCGCATGGTACTGCTAACCGAATCCCAGACATTGTTTGCTTTGTAAATGGCTTACCTTGGGTGGTGATTGAAGCTAAACGTCCTGATTCGTCTCACGGAGGTAAGCCGACCGTCGCTGAGGGTATTTCTCAAAACATTCGCAATCAGAAGGTCGATGAGATCCCTCATCTGTTTGCTTATAGCCAACTATTACTGTCGGTTAATGGTCACGAGGGCTTATACGGAACGTGTGGTACGCCAAGTAAGTTCTGGGCAAAGTGGAAAGAAGAAGAGATCACCGAAGCCACTTTTGAGCGCTTAAAGAACAAACCTCTTGAGCAAAACAGCCTAGATAGAATCTTTGGTCATCGCCCAGCTAAAGTACGTGATGAATATTTATCGCTGATTGTTGGCGGTGAGTTAGTGGTGACAGACCAAGACCGCTTATTGGTTTCACTACTGCGTCATGACCGACTACTGGAAATGACTCAGATATTCACCCTGTTTGATAAAAAAGCGGGCAAGATTGTTGCCCGTTATCAGCAAGTATTCGGCATCAAAGCCTTGATTGAACGTGTGACCTCTTTTGATGAGAAAGGCGCACGTAATGGCGGTGTGATATGGCATACCACAGGTTCTGGTAAGTCGTTCACCATGGTGTTCTTATCGAAGGCACTCATATGGATTAAAGAACTGGCTAAATGCCGAGTAGTGGTCGTAACCGACCGTGTTGATTTAGAAGACCAACTAGCGAGTACCTTTGCCTCAGGTGGTGCGCTATCAGAAAAAGATCGTAAAGCCTCGATGGCAACAACAGGGAGACGTCTTGCCGAGCAAATCGGTAAAGGTAATGAGCGTATTATCTTCTCCATCATCAATAAATTTGGTACTGCGATTGAGTTGGAAGAATGCTACAACGACAGTCCTGACATGATTGTGCTAGTTGATGAAGGCCACCGTAGCCAAAACGGTGAGAACAATATTCGTATGCAGCAAGCTCTACCGAAAGCCGCTTATATTGGCTTTACAGGTACACCGCTGTTGCAAGATGACAAGACTGAAAACAAGTTTGGCAAAATCATCCACTCCTACACAATGCAGCAAGCTGTGGAAGACAAAACAGTCACTCCGTTGTTGTATGAAGAGCGCGTACCAGATCTGAGCACCAACGATAAAGCGTTAGATGCGTGGTTTGATCGAATCACCGATAAGCTCACCGAAAAACAGCGCACCGACTTGAAGAGGAAGTTCGCTCAGAAAGGTCAGATCTATCAAACCGAGGGGCGAATCGAGCTTATTGCTCATGATATTTCGGATCATTTCCAAAACTTTAAGCGTCAGGGCTTAAAAGGTCAGCTTGCTTGTGACTCTAAAGCCTCTGCAATCCAATATAAGAAGCTTCTCGATAAAATAGGTAAGGCAACCTCGGTTGTTGCTATGTCTTCGCCTGATACGCGTGAGGGGCACGATACAGTTGATGGGGAAAGCACGGATATCGTTCAGAATTGGTGGAAAGAGAATGTCCTCAGCTCTGGTTTTGGTCAAGATGAGAAAGCTTATACCAAACATATTATAGAAGAGTTCGGTAAGGATGATGGCCCAGACATCATGATCGTGGTTGATAAGCTACTGACAGGCTTTGATGAGCCAAAGAACACCGTGCTTTACATCGACAAACCACTTAAACAACACAACCTGATCCAAGCCATTGCTCGGGTAAATCGTCTGCATCAGAAGAAAGAGTTCGGTTATCTCATCGATTATCGTGGCATTTTAAAAGAATTGGATGCCACTATTGCCGACTATCAAGATCTTGCCGAGCGAACCCAAGGTGGTTTTGATATTGAAGACTTAAAAGGTCTCTACAATCGTATGGATACGGAATACAAAAAACTACCCGGTTTATACAATGAGCTGTGGGCGATTTTTGCTGAGGTACCCAACAAACAAGATGGCCCAGCACTGCGTCAAGTGCTCGCTCCGAAAATTGATACCATTGATGGACAGCTTACCGATACCAACCAGAAAAAACGTGATGACTTCTACTCTACGCTCACAGCTTTTTCAAATTGTTTAAAAGTGGCACTGCAATCCGCAACTTACTTTGAAGATAAAAGCTTTGACGATAAGCGCGACCTCTATAAGAAAACGCTCAAGTCCATGGCTGAATTACGTAAGCAAGTTCGTGAAGATGCCGAAGAAACCATTGATTACGATGAGTATGCTGAAAATATCCGTACCATGTTGGATAAGCATATTGCAGGTGTTGAAATTGAAGAATCGAAAGGCGTTTACCTAGTCGGAAACATGGGTAAGGATATTAAGCCAGAGCAACTCACCGACGATGAAGCTCGCAACCAAAAAGATAAGATCACTGGTCGTGTCACTAAAATGATCGAACAAGACCTTGCCGATGACCCGTATGCTCAAGAGTATTTCTCGAAACTGCTTAAGCAAGCGATTCAGCAGGCAAAAGAGATGTTCGATGCACCTGTAAAGCAATATCTGCTATTTGCTGATTTTGAAGAGCAGGTAAAAGAACGCGATGTGAAAGGCATGCCGACGGATCGATTCGCAGAACTTGACCCTAAAATAAAACGACACGTACAGGCATTCTATGGTCTATTCCCTCATCATTTAGGGGATAATGTTTTGCCAGAAGATGAGTGCTTCAATTATGCGTTACAAATCGATGAGATCGTTACCGCCGCTGTTGCTGAGTTTTCAATTAACCCTCAAGAAATAGAGAATCAGATCCGACGCAAGTTAATCCCTGTGTTGTTCAAAGCGATAGGCATGGATAAAACCCAAGCGGTCATTACTGATGCCATCAAAATTACCCGCCTTGGCGTATCAGGACATCATTAATGACGTCGGTAAGCTCCAGTGAAGGCAACAAAGAAGAGTACAGCTTCGTCTATGGCGACGAAGCTTTGTGTTACGAAGTCGTCCGCAAACCGCATTTAGACGGTAAGAAACGTAAAATCACCATCAAGGTTCATCCTAATTGTGAGGTAGTGATTACTGCTCCAGAAGATGCAGAGCGTAATGACATTCACCAAGCTGTGATGAAGCGTGCTTCGTGGATTTACGATGCGTTGAAAGAGTTTCGTAGCCATCTGGAATACGTCCAACCTAAACACTACGTCAGCGGTGAAATGCAGTTCTACCTTGGTCGTCGTTACGTATTGAAGATCGTGGAAGATGCCAAAGCACTACCAACAGTAAAAATGACTCGCGGTAAATTACTGGTCACCTTAACTCGGTTTAACGATGACAAAACGGCCATGGTCCGAGCATTGGTGCGCAACTGGTACAAGGTACGTGCGGAGCGTATTTTCCATGAGCGTTTATCTGAATTGCTGCCGCAAGCCACTTGGGTTGATGGTATCCCAAGCTTTCGTGTTCTTCCCATGAGTAAACAATGGGGAAGCTGCTCGGCTAAAGGAAACTTGATGCTGAACCCACACCTCATTAAAGCGCCTAAAGAGTGCATTGACTACGTTATTCTGCACGAGCTTTGCCACATCGCCGAGCACAACCACAGTGAGAAGTTTTGGCGGCTGCTGACAAGCGTGATGCCGCATTGGAAAGAAGTGAAAAGTAAGCTGGATGGTATGGCGGAGTTGTACTTGAATGAGTGATAATTTTGATTTTGAACTAGCGGAATTGCTGCGAAAGCAAGTACCTCATGATGAGTCGATACACAGTACTTTGCTTAGAACATTATTAACGTATGATCCAAATATAAAGCCTATCGGCGTGATAGGTAATTCAGGCTGTTGGATCGATGCTCCTTTTGTTCAAAAGCAGTATCAGTTCCTTTTCTATCGCTATCCTGACCATGTGTTATTAGAAACTATAGATATGGGTTTGTCTGTGAACGGTAAGTATAACTGCCTTTTTGATAACCCTGTCTCTTACACATATCGAATTGAGTCTACTTTTTTTAGTGGGAGAAGAACTAGAGATCGAGCCTCGTCTGCAACGAAGATAAGGTATTGTTTATCTTGTATAGAAGAGAGTATTGCAAGTGTCGGCTATGGGTATTTTCGGCACTTTTGGGATAGTTCAAATTTATGTCTTATTCATGGGCAACCACTTAAAGAACTACCCGAATTAGGGTTTGCTAAAACTCTAAAAGCCGTAAAGCGGCTGTTTAATGCAAAAGATTGTAGACAAGCGATAAGCTTAGCAAAAAAGCCTGAAGTAACTGCTAAATATTCTCCGAAAATTACATGGGATGAAACGGGAAGGTATGTATTCCCTATTAAATTTGCTCCAGGGTGTTTGATGCCCGTTTTTGCTCAGTGGGTTAATAGCAAATACTCAAAGTTCGAAAATATGAAATTACGAGACTTTGCACAAAAGGTTACAGGGCAGTATTTTAATCATTATTCTCTTTATGAATTTGATTATAGGCGAGATTTTGCGGGTATTTTGATGATGTGCGCAGAGTATGAGCCAGAGTTATTACATTCATTCATAGTTAATGAAGTTAGTCTTATTGGCTTAGAGTTGGGACCAAGAAAGCAAGGAGTTCTCCGAGAAATCTTTGCAAAGCACTCAGTGAGTGATTGTACCGCTTGTGTAGAAAAGTCTTGCATCATGAAAGCACATCAAGGCACTTTCAGTGTAGATGCAACAGAATTGAATCTTAAGAACTTATTTGAAAGTTCTTACACTCTTGCAAGAATATCTATGCAGGGTAGGCCTATTAGAACTAGTAAGGACTCGATCTGGGGAGTTATCGATGTTTCTCCAGAAATTGCTGATAGTAAAGCCTTTGAGAAGATAGAGTTTCAGCTAAACGAAGTTTGTTACAAATAGTGTACAAACTTTATTATTCCAATCTTGATTTAGTGTACAAACTTTATTGTGCCTAAACATCAACAAAGCTTGCGTGACTAGCTCAGTGACAAGATTAGTTAAAGCTCAGAGTGGAAACATTGAACTGACTTATGACATTTACAAGACGGCCTGCATTGCAGGCCGTTTTTTATTTGTGGAAAACTTACTCGTTGATTTCTTAAATTATCATTTGAACGCTTAACAACGCAGTTCTGCACGTGTGTATATGTCTTTGAAATCACCCAAGGATCAATGGCAATGATCTTTGCTCGAGCCGAAATGGACAAAAAAGGATCTATATTGATTTGGTTATCCACAATTTCTGTGGATAACCTGTATCAAATTCAGTGAGTAACCAGATCTAAGAGGAGTCGGGAGGTTATTTTGAAGACTGTATTTGAGCGAGAACTCGCCCTTCTTTGGTCAGAGAAGTCTTTAATGATAGGTGAAGTGCAAGCGCTAAGGAGCAGCTCATCATCACGAAAATAGCCAACATGATCATCAGTTGATACTTAATCGCGATCATTGGTGAAGCACCCCCTAAGATTTGTCCTGTCATCATTCCTGGTAGCGTTACCAAGCCTGTGGTTGCCATTGAGGCCATAATAGGAGACATCGCTTTCTGTATCGCATTACGCACAAAAGGCGCTGCAGCATAGGAAGGAGAGGCGCCTAAAGCGATAGCCGCTTCGTACTCTGATTTCTGCGTTTCAAAAGCACCGAACAAGTTCTGCAATGCCACGATGTTACTGCTTAAGCTATTACCTAACAGCATCCCTGCAATAGGGATTAAGTACTGAGCGTTAAAAACCGGTGTTGGTTTAATGATGAATAAGCAGATAAACAAGACAATGGGTACACAGGTTACCGCTAGGCTCACAGCGACTGGGACTAACAAGAGGTTTCGGGGTAACTTGGACTTTTCAACAATCGAGCTTGCCCCAACGATAATCATCGTAAATAACCACAGTAAATTGACCCACAAGCTATTCAAAGTGAACAGGTATTCTAGGTAGAGGCCAACCAGAAATAGCTGAACAGTCATGCGAATGATGCTGATAGAAGCCTCTTTGCCAAGGCCAAGTTTTAGCTTGTGGTTGATTACAATTGGCAGCAAGAGAAGTGAACTGAAAAACAATAATTGCCACCAAGATATATCAATAACGTCTTGCATAATGCTTCCTTTTAATAAGGCTTCTATCATATCTGAAAGTGCCAAATGATGCATTTCAACTGCAAAGTCATCGATTCGAAAAACGATCAATTATTTAACAAACAAAACACAAAATAGTGGTTGTTTGAGGCTTTTTTGGCTACTACTTAGTAGGTAAAAAGTTAAAATCGGTTGTCAAATAGTTGCGCGAGTGTTGGTTTTTAACATTTGTGAAATATACTTAATTCTTCACATTTGTTAATACTTTTTAATAAGTTTGTTTAACTGAAAACAAGTTTGGATGACCTCAAAAAAGTATTGATTAGCAAGGGTTATAACAGGAGATTTGATTGAACCCTACTTTGTGTATGGTCTAAAATTTGTTGTTAGATACTCAAGAACTTTAGCTCCTTAGAATGAGCTACTCGAAATTACTAAATACAAAATAGGCAAAATGTATGAGTGATGTTAATAAAATTGAAACTGGCGAAAAACGCTCGTTGGAGTGGAAGTCATTCCTCTTCATTGCAGTGGTTCTCTTTCCAATATTAAGTGTGGCTTTTGTAGGAGGCTACGGCTTTCTAGTTTGGGCACTGCAAGTGTTTGTATTAGGTCCCCCAGGTGCACACGGCGGCATGTAATGCCCTCTTGCTATCACATTTTTATTAGAACTAATTTTTAAGAGAGCTAAACATGAAATCATTTTTAGTTAAATTATGGCGCACAATGACTCGCCCAGCAGTACACATCAGTCTTGGTGTACTAACCATGGGTGGCTTTATCGCCGGTGTTATTTTCTGGGGCGGTTTTAATACAGCGCTAGAACATACAAATACAGAAGAGTTCTGTGTAAGCTGTCACACCATGCGTGACAACGTATACGTAGAACTACAAGAAACGGTTCACTGGAAAAACACTTCTGGTGTACGTGCTACTTGTCCTGACTGTCACGTTCCACATGAATGGACAGCAAAAATTGCTCGTAAGATGCAAGCATCTAAAGAAGTATTCGCTCAAGTATTTGGTGACCTAGATACGCCTGAGAAATTCGAAGCTCGTCGTATCGAATTGGCTAAACACGAATGGGATCGTTTCTCTTCGAACAAATCTCTAGAGTGTAAAAACTGCCACAACTACGATTCAATGGATTTCGAAAACATGCGCCCAACAGCGCGTATCCAGATGAAGAACGCGGCAGAGCGTGATCAAAGCTGTGTTGACTGTCACAAAGGTATTGCTCACAACCTTCCATTAGATATGGCATCAGCGAGCGGTATTGTTGGCGAGCTAGAAAATGTAGCAAGCAGCACATCTTACGCAAATGGTTCTGACGTGATCTCTATTCGTCATCTTCCAATGTACACGGATGAGACAGCAACAGTTGAAGCGGGTCTACTAAGCCCTGCAAGTAAAGTTGCGGTTATCGACGAAAAAGGCGACATGATCAAGATTCAAATCGACGGTTGGCGTAAAGCGAAAGGCTTCGGACGTGTAATCCAAGAAGACTTCGGTATGAACATCTCAACTGCAATCTTGACGAAAGATGTATCTCAAAGTGACGTTATCACTGTTGGTGAGAAGAAAGAAGATGAGCTTACTGGCCTTCCATGGGAAGAAGTTAACCTAGCACTTTGGATGAAGAAAGAGTCTATGGTTGATAACTTCGATCCAATCTGGAACGCAGCGGGTCAAGCGTACCAATCTAACTGTTCAACGTGTCACTCACAGCCAGATGAAGCTCACTTCAGCGCTAACGGTTGGGTAGGCATGCTAGATGGTATGATTGCGTTCGTTAACTTCGATACAGATACAGAAGCACTTGTTCTTAAGTATCTACAGAAGCACTCATCAGATTTTTCTGAAGGCCATCACTAATAAGACGTCAATTGGAGTAACACAATGGCAATTACAAGAAGAAGTTTTCTGAAAGGTGTCGCTACTACAAGTGCGGCATCGGTTATCGGTCCAAGCTTATTGGCGTCGGCATCAGCGTCTGCTGCAGAAACAGACGGCGCGTGGAAAGTCTCTGGTTCTCACTGGGGTGCATTCCGAGCTCGCGTTTACGCGGGTAAAGTACAAGAAATTAAACCTCTAGAAATCGATCAACACCCAACTGAGATGTTGAAAGGTATTAAAGGTATTATCTACAGCCCATCACGTGTGCGTTACCCTATGGTTCGTCTAGATTGGTTGAAGAAGCATAAATACAGCGCAGACACGCGTGGTAACAACCGCTTTATTCGTGTGACTTGGGATGAGGCACTAGACCTTGTTTACCGCGAACTAGAGCGCGTACAGAAAGATTACGGTCCATGGGCACTTCACACAGGTCAAACTGGTTGGAGACAAACGGGTCAGTTCCACAGCTGTACTAACCACATGCAACGTGCAATGGCACTTCACGGTTACTCTGTGAAGAAAATCGGTGACTACTCAACAGGTGCTGGTCAAACGATCATGCCTTACGTGCTAGGTTCGACTGAAGTTTACGCACAAGGTACATCTTGGGAACTTATCCTAGAAAACAGTGACAACATTGTTCTTTGGGGTAACGATCCAGTTAAAAACCTTCAAGTAGGTTGGACATGTGAGACTCACGAGTCGTTCGCATACCTAGAACAGCTGAAAGAGAAAGTTGCTAAGAAAGAGATCAACGTTGTTTCTGTTGACCCTGTTCAAAACAAAACAGGCCGTTACCTAGAAAACGAGCAGATGTACATCAACCCACAAACTGATGTGGCGTTCATGCTTGGTGTTGCTCACGTTCTTTACAACGAAGGCCTGTACGACAAGAAGTTCATCGAAACTTACTGTCTAGGTTTTGAAGACTTCATCAAGTACGTTCAAGGTGAAACGAAAGATAAAGTTGAGAAGACACCAGAGTGGGCTTCGGCTATCTGTGGCGCAAGCGCGGACTCTATCCGTGAATTCGCTAAGATGCTGGTTAACGGTCGTACGCAGATTCTTGTTGGTTGGAGTATCCAACGTCAAGAGCACGGTGAACAGCCTTACTGGATGTGTGCAGTTATCGCAGCAATGGTTGGCCAAATTGGTCTTCCGGGCGGTGGTATCTCTTACGGTCACCACTACTCAGGTATCGGTGTATCTTCAACTGGCTTCGCTGCTCCGGGTTCTTTCCCGTTGAACATCGACCAAGGTCAATCACCTAAACACACGAATACAGATTACAACGGTTATAGCCGCGTAATTCCAGTAGCTCGTTGGGTTGATAGCTTGCTTGAACCAGGTAAGAAGATCAAAGCGAACGGTTCTACTGTAACGCTACCAGACATTAAGATGATGGTATTCAGTGGTAACAACCCGTGGCACCACCACCAAGATCGCAACAAGATGCGTAAAGCATTCAAGAGTCTACAAACTGTAGTGGCTGTTGATTTCGCTTGGACTGCAACTTGTCGTCACTCTGATATCGTGCTTCCAGCATGTACTCAGTGGGAACGTAATGATATTGATGGCTATGGCGCGTACTCTGGCCGTGGTTTGATCGCAATGCACAAGCTAGTGGATCCTCTGTTCCAGTCTAAGACTGACTTCGAGATCATGTCTAGCCTAACTAAGCGTTGGGGTCGTTACAACGATTACACGCGTGGTATGGACGAAATGCAGTGGGTTAAATCTCTGTATGACGAATGTCGTGCATCAAACGAAGGCAGCTTCGAAATGCCTGAGTTTGCTGAGTTCTGGGAGAAAGGTTTCTTAGACTTCGGTAAAGGTAAGCCATGGACTCGTCACGCTTCATTCCGTGAAGATCCAGAGATCAACGCACTAGGTACACCTTCTGGTTTCATCGAAATCACAAGCCGTACTGTTGGCAACATGGGTTACGAGCACTGTCAAGAACACCCAATGTGGTTTGAGAAATCTGAACGTTCACACGGTGGTCCAGGCTCTGACAAACACCCGTACTGGCTACAATCTTGTCACCCAGACAAGCGTCTTCACTCTCAGATGTGTGAATCTGAAGAGTGGCGTGCGACTTACGCGGTACAAGGCCGTGAGCCAATCTACATCAACCCAGTCGATGCTAAGAAGAAAGGCATCAAAAATGGCGATGTAGTACGTGTGTTCAATGACCGTGGTCAACTACTAGCAGGTGCTGTTCTAATGGATAGCTACGCTCCTGGTGTTGTTCGTATCGAAGAAGGTGCTTGGTACGGTCCGATCAACGAGAAAGTGGGCGCGCTAGATACTTACGGCGATCCAAACACACTAACTCAAGACATCGGTACGTCTGAACTTGCTCAAGCGACTTCAGCAAACACATGTTTGGTTAACTTCGAGAAGTTCCAAGGCAAACTGCCTCCAGTAACTTCATTCGGTGGTCCAATCGAAGTTTCTTAAGACTTGTTCTTGAGAACCAAGATTGAAGCTTGAATTAAAGCCCCTCTAAGGATTCTTACAGGGGCTTTTTGTTTTTCTGGTGTTAGTGTTGGGGGTTTCTAATTAAGCATTGTAGCGACGCTTATGGAGGCATATATGGGAAGCGCTATAATGTGATGCGACTTAAGCAATTGAGCCAAGAGGGTAAGTCAAAAGAATCTCTTTTGAGAAGCTTAGGTTACTGGAAGCAATTAGATTACTGGAAACAAAAAGGCCGATACAAAGTACCGACCTAATAGAAACCTATGGAGTTAAGCTTGAACCTTGGATACAAACCGGAGCCTTAGATAAAAACTCAAGCTTCATTTATAAACCTAAGCTTCGAACGTAAGCCTAAAGTTCGAACATAAACCAGTAACCGTATGCACAAATCAAAGCGGGAACACTGGAATACAAGGTCGCGACAAGAGCGGCTTTCGGTGCCATCGCAATCGCAGGGAATAGCGCATCACCGTCATTCGAAATTGCGTTACCTACCTGAGCTGACAGTGGCAGTGCACCAGAAAGGTATAGGCTAGTGACCAGCAATTGCGGACCACACCCCGGTAACAAACCCATCAACACACCCGCCAGGGGGAGCATCATGCCCCAGCTTGAGAATAGTGTCGCAAAATCGACATTTGCTATCACAGAGCCAAATTCGAAGAAAAGAAAAGCAACCACCACCCATGCAGTAACGAAGTTAGTATCTTGAGCCGTTTTTTGTAGTGGATGAGAGCCTACACATTTCTCGTCTTCACTGACGGCTGATTTGTAATCTTCAATTTCACGGGTGAGACCCCATAGAAACATCGAGCTAATCAGCAAAATAGTTCCAGCCCATTCCATCGACATTTCAGGCAAAGCGAGCAACTCATTCACATCCACTTGAAAAGAGCCAAGTAGGGCAACCGCAGCACCTGGAATAATGAGTACAGACCATAGATAGCCTTGTAGGTTGATCGCTTTTTTCGATACTGCTTCTTTGTCTTGAAATTGAGAAGCACAGCTGCTCACCGCTTCATTTTTCTCTGCTTTTTTTGGGCGTAAGAAGTCGTCTGCGTGAAACAAGTTAATGATTCGACCTGACGCAGTTCCGACAATCACGCCCATCGCCATCATGGCTAAACCAGTCTTGGGTTCGCTTGCAATGAGCAGGAAGGCCGCGTCACCCATGGTTGAGACGAGCACAGCAACAACTGCGCCGAATCCGAGTTTGCCCGAGATAAATTGTGTGGTAACCACGATCGCACCACCACAACCAGGTAATGCACCCATCAGCGCAGCAAACACTACTTGGTTAGATCGAGATTGATGCACGAGCTTATTGAAGACGTTGTCTTTGTTGATGTACAAGCTTAACCAGTGGTAAATGGCTAACGTTAAAGCAACATAACAAGACACGGCCCAAAAGGCGTCTGACAAGGTAGTGACCGTCAATTCTCGCGTGGCAGGCGCCATAACTAAAGCTGCAAGTGAGATTGGTAAAAGCAGGCGCTTAAAGGACAGTGAAAACTGAGTTGTTTTCGCAGCGCTACTGCTTGGCAAAAAAGAGATTAGTCGATCCATAGGTGTTACTCAAAATTAGTGGCTTAAGATAAATATATACGAATGATAATAATTATCAATTGCATTTGTTGTATTTTTATCTATTGTTACCATTGGCTAAACCTACGAAACATGACCAACCTGAAAAAATGAGGTAAAGTATGGCTAATAAAGAGAGGCTCTAAAGGTAGAGTCATAATTGTTAGTGTAATAGGAAGAAACATGATTTTAGTTGTTGGTCACAAAAACCCTGATAGTGACAGTATTTGTAGTGCGTTAGTTGCAACAGAGCTTCTTAAAGCTCGTGGCGAGGAAGCGACACCAATTCGCCAAGGCGAGATCAACCGCGAAACTCAACACATTCTAGAAGTCGCTGGTGCTGAAAAACCAGAACTTCGTACTTCTGTTGCTGGTGAAAAAATCTGGCTAGTAGATTACTCAGATCTAGCACAAGCACCGGACGATGTTGCTGAAGCTGAGATCGTAGGTATTGTCGATCACCACCGTTTAGGTGACGCGATGACAGTTAACCCTATGGAAGCCTGGATCTGGCCTGTTGGTTGTACAAATACTGTACTTTTCAACATGTTCAAGATTGAAGGTCACTCTATCTCTCAACAAATTGCTAAACTGATGATGTCTGCAATTCTTTCAGACACGGTTGGTTTTGCTTCTCCAACATGTACTCAAAAAGACAAAGACGCGGTTGCTGAGCTTGCTGAAATCGCTGGCGTGACTGACGTTGATGCATTCATCAAAGCGCTTCTAATCGCTAAGACAAACATCGAAGGCCTATCTGCTGCACAACTAGTAGAAAAAGACCTTAAAGGCTACCCATTCAACGGTCGTGATGTTGTTGTTGGTCAAGTTGAGCTTGCGACTCTTGACCAAGTAGATGGCATGATTGAAGCGTTAGAAGCGGATCTTGAAGAACGTTGTGAGAAAGACGGTCTAGCATTTGCTGCGGTAATGCTAACAGATATCACTACTGCGCAAACTCACCTTCTATACAAAGGCGAGTGGGCTGATAAACTGGTTAAGCACGAGAAAGACGGCGTATTAATGATGGAAAATACATTAAGCCGTAAGAAGCAAGGCTGGCCTTGGTTACAGGGTGAGCTTGTTTAATCAAGTCGCTTAATTATAAACGCCTGCTAATTTAGCAGGCGTTTTTCTTTGAAGTGGATTTTCTTCTTCATCGAAAATGTTTGAAGTTAAAAGCTCTCGGCATAAAATAGCTTTAAGAGCAAAGTTACTGACTAAAGTAGGAAATTAAGATGACTACACAGCTAGACGATAAAAAAATCGCTGAAATCAATAAGTATACGGGCGAGCAACGCCTAAAGTACTGTGTGAAAGAAATCGTAGCGAACCGTGAAGTATGGATCTTAACCGATGAACACGGTTGTGTAATGCTGAACACAGAAGATGAAGACTGTGTTCCAGTATGGCCAAATCAAGAGTTTGCTGAATCTTGGGCTACGGGTGATTGGTCTGAGTGTAAAGCTGAGTCTATCTCGTTGAACAAATGGCACAGCCGTTGGACTAACGGTCTAGAAGACGACGAGCTTGCAGTGGTTGTGTTCCCGAACGAACAGGAAGAAGGTGTTATCTTGTTCCCGGATGAATTCGACTTCGAATTGAAAAAGCAGGCTGCTAAGCGCTAATGCTTTCGTAACACTGTTATATCGTTACATGGTAAGTCAGCGTTGCCTTTTCTTAGGCAGCGCTATCATTCTATTTTCCCATCTAAGCTGTTTACAACGCATTTTCGTTAGTACCCAATCAACTGATACAACGGCGCTTGCTGTGCGGATTTTGAAGCTTGTTGAAGCACACCTGTTTTACTGTACCTCTTGAGTATCTTTCGAACGACAGGTTTTACTTTAGATTTTGTCATTCCAGCTTTCAATTCTGGTTCATACAGTAGTTGCAATAGCACCACATCTAAGGGTGATAACAAGTCTTCTGGCGTATGGTCATTAAAAATAGAAGGGTAGGCTTTATCTGAATCATTCGGCAGGCCTAGAACCTGTGTGATTTCTTCCACGATACAGGCGACGAGCTTACCTCGAGATCTTGCTTGATCAACGGGAATAACAATACCAGCGTAAACAATCTCACCTTTAGAATTAGTTCGATAACCCGCCGTGCAAATAGCGTTGTTTAGATGCTGAGTTGATTTGAGTTTGAGCACCGATTTCGCCTCAGATACCCACTGACTTTGCCGCGTGTATATCCATTTTACGTTCGATTCAGACTCTTTGTTGACGATTGTTATCGGGTGCTGAGTGACTTCGGATAAGTGTCGGATATGAAGCTCTGTGAGCTCTTGATGCAGTTCTTCATCACCCACTCGATGATCGATCCAAATCTTGATCGGTTGTTTCCATTTGGCGAGTGGCTTGTTGCCTTGGGAATATTCGTGTTGAAGTGCGACGTTATAAAAGGCAGTTTCGACGAAGCTTCTATCTAACCAAGTGAGCGGTGTGCTTGCTGCGTTAAAGGAAAACAGCGCCAACAAAAGGGGAAGCATTGAAGCTCTTAATAACATACCTTTCCCCTTTGTTAAACGTAGCGTGATTCGAGGTTAGTGGTTCGGCGCTTTGGAGAAATGGCTCTCAACCAATCTTTGGGTGATTTGGTGAGTTGGGTTGGTCAGCACTTGATCCGTTTCCCCACTCTCAACCACATTACCTTCGTGCATGACGATGATTTTGTCTGTAATGTGCTTAACAATACCGAGGTGTTGAGATACATAAACGAACGATACGCCCATCTCTTCTTGTAACTCTAAGAACAGGTTGATGATTTGCGAGCGCATTGCCATGTCTAAACCATTCAACGCTTCATCAGCAACGATGATCGATGGTTGAAGAATCAAGGCACGAGCCAAACAAACTCTTTGTTTCTGGCCAGCAGCCAGCATCTGCGGGTAGAAGTAAGCATGTTCCGGTAGAAGACCCACACGTAATAGGGTGTCTTTCACACGACGCATACGGGCTTCTGGTGGCATATTGGTGTTTCGCTTTAATGGACCTTCAAGAATTCGACCAATCTGAATGCGCGGGTTAAGCGATGTGTTCGGATCTTGGAAGATCATTCGAATCAGCTTACAGCGAGTCGAGTAGTCCTTGTGCTCTAGCCTTTCACCGTTCACACGAATCTCGCCTGCAGTTGGCTCTACCATGCCTGCTAGCATTCTTGCTAATGTCGACTTTCCTGAACCATTCTGACCGATAAAACCAATCGTCTGTCCCGCCTCAAGCGAAAAGCTTACTGGTTTCACTGCCTGATGAATCTTTTTACGGAAAAGACCAGAGCGAGTCGTAAAGTCTTTAGATAAATCAATGACTTCTAATAATGCACTCATGATTTCTTTTTCTTCTCCATATTAAGAGGGAAGTGACAATTGAACTTATGGTTTTTGATTCGTTTGGTATAAGGAATCTCAACACATTGCCTTTGCGCATACGGGCAACGTGGTCCTAGTCGACAACCAATAGGAAGGTGCTGCAACGGAGGGATTGAACCTGGTAAAGACTGTAGTTTCTCTTTATGAGGAATCCAGTCGTTAAAGTCTGGCATCGCTTTCAATAGAGCGACGGTATATGGGTGTTTAGGTGCATCTAACAGCTTCTGCGTATCCGCTGATTCCACAGACTGACCACAGTACATAACGGTAATGCGAGTTGCCCATTGGGTAATGGTGGTTAAGTCATGGCCGATCAGCACGATGGTCGTGTTATTGATCTGATTCATACGACTCAACAGACGCAATATTTGAGACTGTGTAATCGGATCTAGATCGTTGGTTGGTTCATCAGCGATCAAGACTTTTGGTTTGGCTGCGATCGCCATGGCGATCATGACTTTTTGACACTCACCATCAGTCAACTCATAAGAGTAACTGTCTATAAGACGAGAGTGATCTTTAATACCGACTTTGTGCAGTAGAGCGATGGCCTGCTTCTTACGCCATTTGAATCTCTGCCACCACCGACCTTCAAACGAATAGGAAGGAATCGCTTCAATAAGTTGATGGCCCACTTTTTCAGATGGATCAAGACAAGAGGATGGCTCTTGAAAGATCATCGCGATATCACGAGCAATAACTCGGCGTCGTTCTTTGGGTGTCAGTTGCAGGAGGTCGATATTGCCAAGGCGCATTCGGTCGGCAGATACTTTCCAGTTTTCTTTACAAACCCCAACGATCGCTTTTGCAACTAAGCTCTTGCCTGAGCCTGACTCACCTACTAAGCCGCGAATTTCCCCTTCATTGAGGGTAAGACTCATTCTATCAACGGCTTTAACCATCCCTTGAGGGGTCTCAATCTCGATGGTTAGATGTCGAATATCAAGTAAAGGCATTATTCGATTCCTGCATTTAGCGCTTGGCGAACACCTTCACCGACGAGGTTAATCACGATCACTGTAAACATAATGGCTAAACCGGGTAGGGTTACTGTCCATGGCGCAAGATAAATCAGCTCTACAGAGTCACCCAAGATTGAGCCCCATTCGGTACTTGGTGCTTGAGCGCCAAGCCCTAAGAAACCCAAAGCCGTGATATCAAGAATGGCGACTGACAATGCCAGTGTAATTTCAAGTGCCACCACGGTAAGAATATTAGGAAGGATTGAATTCCATAACAGGTAGAAGTCGTTCGCACCATCGAGGCGAGAAGCCAAAATATAGTCTTTTTCTACCTCAGCGTGCACGGCAATGTATACCGAACGAATAAAGCGTGGAATCAATGCTAAACATAAGGCAAGCAAGATATTAAACTCGCCAAAACCAAGAAACGCCACGAAGATAATTGCTAGTAACAGAGACGGAATCGACATAACGGTATCAAGCAGGTGGTTTAGCGTGCTTGATAGTAATCCACGAGTCATCCCCGCAAGTACGCCAATCAGGCAACCAATGACTGCTGCGATAAAGGTAATCACAACCGCGGCACCAAACGTCAGCTGAGAGCCGATAATCAGACGAGAAAGAATATCTCGGCCTAAGTCATCGGTACCTAAGAAATACTCAACTGTTCCTGAGGGATCCCAAGAGGGTGGGGTTAACAGGTGTCCCGTTTGTTCTTGAGCATCATGCGGAGCTAGCCATGGTGAAGTGACGGTGATTAGAATGATTAAGGCCAAACACCACAGTCCAAACATAGCGAGATTATTGCCACGGAAGCTGCGCCAGAAACGCTCGAACTGGGTTGGAATCTGCTCTTCTTGGTAGACGTTATTTGTTAGCATACCATTCCTTCCTTACCAGTGGATTGACCATCGCGCCCAATAGATCGGACAGAATGTTTGCGGTCAAAACCAAGGTTGCTACCACGATCACGCCCGCTTGAATTGAAACGTAATCTTGATTAGATAAAGCATCCAATAACCAGCGGCCAATACCCGGCCAGTTAAAGATAGACTCGGTAATAATAGCGAGCGTTAACATACTTGATAGTTGAACGCCGACCTTAGGAATAATCGGTGGTATCGCATTTCTTAACACGTGCTGCGTGACGATCTCTCTTGTTGAAAGACCTTTAATTCGTGCGGCGCGGATGTAGTTTTGAGTCATCACTTCAGCCACTGACGCTCTCATCAGCCGAATTACCTGAGTCGTTGGGGCGAGTGCCAATACAAGACAAGGTAACGCCATATGTTCGATAACACTTTGCAGTGCGTGTGCTCGATAACGACCTTCAGCAAAAAAGGCATCAATTATAGCGAAGCCAGTGACGTGTTCGATTTCGTAAAGCAGGTCGTATCGCCCACCAACTGGGAACATCTCAAAGTGCAACGAAAACACCATGATCATCAGTAGTGCGACCCAAAATATAGGTGCAGAGTAACCGGCCATTGAAGTAAACGATATAGTGGTATCGACAAACTTGCCCTGTCTCATGCCAGCAATAGTGCCGAAAGGGATGCCGATAAACAGCGCAAGCACAAAAGCAAAGAAACACAGTTCTAACGTTGCAGGGAATACCACGACAAGCTCATCGATGATAGGCGCTCCGTGCTTGCTCAAGCCAAAGTTCAGTGTCGATAATTCTGTGATGTAACTAAGCCAACCGGGCCAGAAGTCTTGAATCGCCCAAGGTGAGGTTTGGTCTAGTCGAAGCAGAGCGAACCCCACTAACGTCAGGATCCCCAGTGTGATAATGAATAAGTTTACACGTCTTAATGTATACCAAAACATCACTGCACCTCTCTTCTGACTTGATCAAAAGGTTGAGCATTGAACGGGCTCTGCTTAAAGCCACTTAGCGAACGATCGTGCACGCGGAATTGCACGCCATGAGCAAGAGGAATCACAGGAACTTCTTCATTGAGAATGTTTTGGGCTTGTCGATACAAGTTCACACGGTGCCTTTGTTGATTGATCTCTAATGCTAAGTCGAGAAGGAAATCAAAGTCTGAATTACACCACATAGAGACGTTTAATCCTGCGCGCTCTGAGCTACATGAAAGAAGCGGACGTAAGAAATTGTCTGGGTCGCCCGTATTGCCGATCCAACCTGTGAGCAACAAGTCTGTTGAGGAAATTGATGACAGCTGCGTACGATCAAATCGATCGTCAGTATAGAGCTTAAGTTCGATACCAATATCAGCTAAATTTGCTTGGATTAATTCTGCCGTTTTCCTTGGGCTTGGGTTGTAAGCTCTTGGCTCTAATGGCACCCACATTGAAAGTTCTAGCCCAGGTTCTACCCCAGCTTCTTTAAGAAGCGCAACTGCGTAGTTGCGGTCATAGCGAACTTGAACGCTGTCTTTTTGGTAAGCCCAAGAGGTCGGTGGCAAGAGAGTGTAGGCTTTCGTGCCCGTACCGTAATAAACAGAATCAAGAATGTTCTGACGATTAATAGCCAAGTTCAGCGCTTTGCGCACTCGTGAGTCACGCAGTGCAGGGTGCTCGGTGTTCAGTGCGATGAAAGAGACATTAACCGCAGGCGTGGCGGAAATCTTCAACTCTTCATGAGCTTGAATAATAGGAATCTGACTAGAAATCGGTGAGTTCAATACATCACACTCACTACGAAGTAGCTTGGCAAGAGTCCCTGTCCCACGTTGTGAAGTATCAAACACAACTTGGTCCATTTCTACGTCACCCTTCCAATAGTGCTTGTTCTTTTTCAAGCGAACTAGATCATTGATTTGGTATTCATCCAAGTAGAAAGGACCTGTGCCAACGGGCTTGGAGTCTATTTCATTCTTTTCATCCGTAGCAATGAGTTTATTGGCATATTCTTTAGAATGAATGACCGCATAGCTGGTGGCGATATTGTTGAGGAATGAATTGTCTGGGCGACTTAATTGGAATTTCACCGTCAGGTCATCAACCGCAGTGATATCAATGATCAGGTTTTGGAAGTCGATACCGGCAAACCATGGGTATAGGCCGCCGCCCACATAATGAAATGGGTTTGAACTATCAATGATTCGCTCAAAACTAAAGACCACATCTTGTGCATTCATACTGCGAGTTGGGGTAAACCAGTCTGTGGTTTGAAACGCAACATTAGGGCGCAGTTTGAACGTGTACTCTGTACCCGATTCATCGACAGACCAGCTTGTTGCCAAGTTCTGTTTTGGTCGATAAGTCATTGGATCAAGAGTGAGCAGTGTATCGAAAATTTGAGGGCTCAGCGATTCTGAGGTAATGCCACTATCAACCAGTTGTGGGTTGAAAGTACTAGGATTACCTTGGCCGCAATAAATGAAGCCTTTTTCACGGATTTGCTCGTGATTCACACTCTCACCACATCCGGCTAAAAAGCTCAGCGTGCAGATGCTCAGTGATAGTCTTATTAGTGCTTTCATAAAAAGAAATACTTTTCGAAACGAGGCGTTAGAGGAGCCTCAAGATCCGGATAATTTAACATTTTATTTATTCGGCTCCAAATAATAATCAAGTGCTGACAGCTATTTATCGTTAGCTTGTCCGACAATCGCGTACTTCCTCACCATTCCACGTAATTGGTTGTAGGTTAATCCAAGTAATTCTGCTGCTTGTTTCTGGTTGTACTTGCTCTGTTTTAGGGCTTGATTGAGCAGCTTAATGTCTTGTTGTTCTTGCCATGCTTTGTAATCAAGTGGCAAAGAAAACGAGCTCTCTGATGAAGTATGGCTGTTGGAGGGCGCATTGCCAATTTCATGCGTGGAATCTTGATCTATTTTCCATGCGGGTTTGAATGGGTTAAACACCAAAGATTCAATAGGATATGGGTCTTTACCGTGCTGGTAGACTGCGCGCTCAATAACGTTCTTGAGTTCTCGCACATTCCCCGGCCATGAATAATCCAGCAGCGCCTCAACGGCAGACGGAGCAAAGCCAACAAACAACTCCAATTCTAATTCACGGCACATCTTAATGGCGTAGTATTCTGCCAGCAGCGTGATGTCTTCTTTTCGCTCTCGAAGAGGGGGGATAGTAATCACGTCAAACGCGAGCCTGTCCAATAAGTCGGCTCTGAATTCGCCCCTTAATGCCATGTCTGGCAAGTCAGCGTTGGTCGCGCAAACCAGTCTTACGTTGGCACTTAAAGCTTTTTGTCCGCCGACACGTTCATACTGCCCGTATTCAATAACGCGCAATAGCTTCTCTTGAACGGCTAGGGGCGTGGTCGCGAGCTCATCAAGAAACAGTGTTCCACCTTCCGCTCTTTCAAATCGACCCTGATGACGGCCTTTTGAACCAGTAAAGGAACCAGACTCATGACCAAACAACTCAGAATCAATCAAACCTTCACTGAGCGTTGAGCAATTAAGTGAGATCAACGGCTGATCCCATCGCCTTGAAAGGTAATGCAGCCTTTGAGCTATGAGCTCTTTACCCGTTCCACGCTCTCCAATGATCAGAATCGGTCTTTCGATTGGTGCGAGTTGGGACACTTTATCTAAAACGGAGAGAAAACTGGGTGATTCACCAATGAGGTTCTGCTGCATAGCGGGTCCTTGTGTGATTTGAGCGCCGATGGATGTGATTTAGAGGGCTTTATTTAAATCACATCATGTAAATAGCTTAAGTATAAGAGTCGTAGTGGTGAAAAATACCAATACTTGGCTAAATTCATCATAGCATGGTTCGGGTTAATCACCATTTTATTGTAAGTGTCTGATAATAAATGGCTTAAAAGTTGGCACGCTACTTGGATTACTTATGGTAGGTTTAACAACAAACGTAAATTTTTGAGCAAGTGGATTGAGAAATCGAATAACGCTTTAAAGCACATTTGCCATCATTGTAATTAAGGAGTTCCTCATGGGTATTTTTTCTCGCTTTGCAGACATTGTAAATTCGAACATCAGTGCACTTTTAGACAAGGCTGAAGATCCTGAAAAGATGATTCGCCTGATTATCCAAGAAATGGAAGATACGCTGGTTGAGGTTCGCACTAACTCCGCTAAAGCTATCGCAGATAAAAAAGAGTTAGCGCGTAAAGTTGAAGCTATCGAAACTCAGATTCTAGATTGGCAAAATAAAGCGACACTAGCACTAACTAAACAACGTGAAGATTTAGCTAGAGCGGCGCTAATCGAAAAGCAAAAACTTGAAGATATAATCAAAAGCCTTCACACAGAGCAAACCTTGGTTCACGAAACCATCGAAAAGCTGACCAGTGAGATTGGCAAGCTTGAAACCAAAATCGCAGAAACACGTGCGAAGCAGCAAGCATTAATGATTCGTAATAATGCGGCAAGCAATCGTCGTGATGTTCAAAAGCATCTGCATTCAAGCAAAACCCACGAAGCAATGGCGAAGTTTGAGCAATTCTCGCGTAAAGTGGATGAATTAGAAGCTGAAGCAGATGTTTACGCCAAAACAGGTAACGCAAAATCGTTAGACCAAGAATTTGCAGATCTACAAGCTCAAGATGAAATTGAAAAAGAGCTGGCGAAACTGAAGCAACAAGTTGAAAACCGCGATAAATAATTTTAGGAGTTGTCTATGTCAACATTTCTAATTGCAGGTCCACTGATTGTCTTTTTAATCTTTGTGGCACCGCTATGGTTGTTCTTACATTACCGTAGCAAGAAGAAATCCAGTAATGGTCTTTCAGAAACGGATCTTGATCGTCTGCATAAGCTTTCTGCACAAGCTGAATCCATGCAAGATCGTGTGAAAACACTGGAAAAAATACTGGATGCGGAGTCGCCAAGCTGGAGACGAAACTATGAGTAGAGAACTGTATCGCGACCCAATTAACGGTAAGTTATCTGGAGTGTGCGCAGGGTTAGCAAACTACTTTGGCCTTGAAGTGTGGTTGGTTCGCATCTTGGTTATCTCGGCGGCACTGCTTGGTGGTAGCTTTTTGGTGTTATTAGCGTATGTAGCTTTGACATTTATGCTTGAAAAACAACCACCTCAGTATGTCGATCAGATGAAAGCCAAACAAGAGCACACACTGAAGCAAAAACCTTGGGAAAAAGGGCAAACCGCAGAGTCGTTATTGGGCACTTTAGAGGGTGATTTCCAGAAATTAGAGACCAGTGTTCGCAATATGGAAGCTTATGTGACTTCGGATACTTTCAAAGTCGATCGCGCATTTAAGAACATGTAGTGGTAAACCTGAAAAACATTAGATAACGGTTTAGGAAAATTTATTCCAAGCCGTTATTTTTTTTAATAATTTTGTCTAAATAAATCTTACGATAACTGGTAAGTTACATGTGATTAATCTATGTTATAAAAATATTTATAGTTATGGATGATCACTAATGTATAGAGCCTCCGTTGTCCTATTGACAGCCTTAGCTGGGTTGTCTGGGTGTGGTAAGGAGCTTCCTCCCGTACCTGAACCTGATTCTAGACCCGCCAAACTCTTCACTGTCTCCGTCGGTAGTAATGCCTTTGAACGTAGCTTTCCTGCCACCACAGAAGCGGGTGACAAAGCAGTACTGGCATTTCGTGTTCCAGGGCTACTTCAGACTATCGATGTCACATCTGGTCAACAGGTTACCAAAGGTGATGAGCTTGCAACGCTTAATCCTGACGAATATCAGTTGTTAGAGAAGCAAGCGAGAGCCAACTTTAAACTTGCCGATGTTCAATACCAACGTTCAATTAAGTTGCGCAAAGATCGCGTCGTATCTGAGCAAGACTTCGACCAAGCGAAAGCTAATCATAATTCTGCTAAAGCGGTGCTTAACCAAGCAAAAGCCAACCTACGTTATACCACTTTGGTTGCGCCTTACGATGGTACTATCTCCATCATTCCTGCTGAAAACCATGAATATATCGCTGCCAAACAAGGCGTGATGAATATTCAAACGAATCAAATCCTCAAAGTCGTATTCTTATTACCCGACCAACTTATCACGCGCTTTTCTTCAGGGTTTGAGACGGATGCAACCATGGTTTTTGATGCTTTCCCGGGTAGCTCCTACGCTTTAGCATTCCAAGAAGTTGATACTGAAGCGGATCCCAAAACCGGGTCGTACAAAGTCACCATGGTAATGGAGAGACCAACCGATGTTGGTATTTTGCCGGGTATGTCAGGCACGGTTCATTTAGTTTCAGCGTTAGCGGCCGCCACAAAAATTCCCACATCAGCAATGATGACTGATGGGGATGATGTCTCTGTGTGGCGCGTGAATAGCGACGGTATTGTTGAAAATGTCGCAATCATCATCGATGAAAAACGCCATATTGTTTCAGGGTTGAACGATGGTGATCGCATCGTAACTTCTGGTGTTAATGGTCTTGAACCGGGCGTTAAAGTTCGAGAGTGGATCAAGGAAAGGGGGCTATAACATGAAAACACTTAAAGTGGCCGCTGGACTGTCGTGTTTGGCTTTACTTACGGCTTGTAAAGATAAACAAGTTGTAGAAGTGAATAACACACCCTTGGTTAAAGCTATCGAGATTTCAGTCATCGACTTTAGCGACAAACTCTATTTCCCTGCGGTTGCAAACGCTGCCGAGAAGGCTCATCTCAGCTTTCGAGTCGCTGGTGAAATCAATAAGCTTGATGTGAAAGAAGGTGAGCGTGTTTCACAAGGAGACATCATTGCAGAGCTTGACCCTACCGATTATCAACTGGATGTCGACAATGCTCAGGCACGTTACACGGTAATTAACAGCCAATACAGACGTTCAAGTCCGCTAGTGAAGAAAGGTTTATTGGCGAAGTCACAGTTTGATGAAATTGCTGCTCAACGCCAGATCGCTTATGCCGAGCTGGAACTCGCAAAACTGCGCTTGTCGTTCACTAAGCTTCGTGCCCCTGTTGATGGGATCATTTCTCGTGTCAGTGTCGATCAATATGAAAATATTCAGGTAGGCCAGCAGGTCGTGAACATTCACAGTATCGAAGATGTTGAGGTTGTTATCCAACTGCCTGACCAGATTTACGTGAATCAGCCTAGCGAACAGCTGTTATCGAATGTTGAGGCTGTGGTAAGAGTGCCCAGTGGCAATGAATACACGGCGGCTATTAAGGAGTTCACCACTGAACCTGACCCAAGCACGGGCACGTTCACGGTTACGCTTGCTCTACCTATGCCGGAAGATGATTTGATTCTGGATGGTATGGCCGTTGAGGTGACGTCAAATGGGCGAGATATCGGCTTGGAGTTAAAAGCTGGGGTACTTATCCCAATCGAAGCTGTGTTTAATGCGGATGGCGATGATTTAACGCGTCAAAACTCTTATGTATGGGTGCTCAATGACGACAATACCGTCTCGAAACAGCAAGTCGTATTAGGAAAAGCAAATCAGAAAACATTGCAGATCATGAAAGGATTAGAAATGGGGCAGCATGTCGTTGTTGCAGGCATATCGCGATTGCGAGATGGGATGACAGTGGAAGTATTGTCTCAGGAGACGAACAATGAGTGAAGTAAATAACAAGCCCCAAAATGACGATCAACAAGGTGATGATCAGATCACAGGTGTTGCTTCTTACTTTATACGTAACAAAGTCATTAGCTGGATGCTATCTTTGATCTTTCTTATTGGTGGTGTCTCTGCATTCTTCGGCTTGGGGCGTTTAGAAGATCCTGCCTTTACCATCAAAGATGCGATGGTTGTGACCTCTTACCCAGGGGCCACACCTCAACAAGTCGAAGAAGAAGTTACTTACCCGCTAGAAAAAGCGATTCAACAACTTACCTATGTGGACGAAGTGAACTCTATCTCTAGCCGCGGCCTATCACAGGTAACGGTGACGATGAAGAACAACTACGGCCCAGATGATCTTCCGCAAATATGGGATGAACTTCGCCGAAAAGTGAATGATCTCAAGGTTGAACTGCCACCCGGCGTCAATGATCCTCAAGTCATCGATGACTTCGGTGATGTTTACGGTATTTTGCTGGCGGTGACGGGGGATGGCTATAGCTACAAAGAGTTGCTGGATTACATTGATTACCTGAGGCGAGAGCTAGAGTTGGTTGATGGGGTCAGTAAAGTCTCCGTTTCCGGCCAACAACAAGAGCAAGTGTTCATTGAGATATCGATGAAACGGATAAGCTCTCTGGGTCTGTCTCCAAGCACGGTATTTAACCTTTTATCGACTCAAAATATTGTATCAAGTGCAGGAGCGGTAAGAATTGGTGATGAATATATTCGAATCCATCCAACCGGTGAGTTCCAAAACGTTGAACAGCTTGGAGATTTGATTCTTACGGAAGGTGGCGCTCAAGGGCTTATCTATCTAAAAGATGTGGCGAATGTAACTCGTGGTTACGTTGAGGTACCGAGTAACATCATTGGTTATAACGGCGAACTCGCGCTTAACCTGGGTGTCTCTTTTGCGCAAGGCGTGAACGTGGTCGCAGTGGGTGAAGACTTTGATCGAAGACTCGCCGAGCTTAAATATCAACAACCCGTCGGTATCGACATCTCCGAGGTTTATAACCAACCTAAAGAAGTGAACAAGTCGGTAAGCGGATTTGTGGTGAGTTTAGGGCAGGCGGTTGCGATCGTAATCGTGGTGTTACTGTTCTTCATGGGAGTACGATCGGGCCTGTTGATTGGCTTGATACTGCTATTGACCGTATTCGGCACCTTTATTTTCATGCAGTACTTCAAAATCGATCTTCAACGTATTTCACTGGGCGCGTTGGTTATTGCCTTGGGGATGCTGGTGGATAATGCCATTGTGGTGGTGGAAGGGATATTGATCGGTACGCAGAAGGGGAGGACCCGGATGCAGGCCGCCACTGATATCGTGACCCAAACCAAATGGCCACTGCTTGGCGCAACGGTGATTGCGGTCACCGCGTTTGCTCCAATAGGTTTGTCTGAAGATTCAACGGGCGAATACTGTGGCACCTTGTTCACGGTGCTATTGATTTCATTGATGCTGAGTTGGTTTACCGCCATCTCGATCACGCCGTTTTTTGCCGATATCTTCTTCAGAGGACAGAAGGTTGATCCCGATAACGAAGGCAAAGACCCATACAACGGGATGGTTTTTGTTATCTATAAAAACTTCCTTGAGTTCTGTATGAAACGCGCGTGGCTAACCATGATCGTTCTGGTGATTGGTTTAGGTGCGAGTGTGTACGGTTTTGGCTTTGTGAAACAAGCATTCTTCCCGTCTTCAACCACTCCGATGTTCCAAGTGGATGTTTGGATGCCGGAAGGTACGGATATTCGAGCAACTAATACCAAGTTGAGAGTGCTTGAGAGTTGGTTGTCGGAACAAAGTGAAGTTGAACATATCACGACCACGGCCGGTAAAGGTCTGCAGCGTTTCATGTTGACCTACTCACCCGAGAAGAGTTATAGCGCGTATGGCGAAATCACGGTTCGTGTGAAAGATTATCAGGTGCTTGAGGGGCTGATGCGTCGCTTCCGTGAACACGTTGACAGTCAGTTCCCAGAAATTGATTACAAACTTAAGCAAATTGAATTAGGTCCTGGTGGCGGTGCGAAAATTGAGGCTCGAATCGTCGGTTCAGATCCAACCGTGCTACGTTCAATCGCAGCTCAAGTTATGGACATCATGCGTGCCGATGACGGAGCGTTTAACGTTCGTCATGATTGGCGTGAAAGAACTAAGGTCTTAGAGCCTCAGTTCAATGAAAGCCAAGCGCGTCGTTATGGTATTACCAAGTCTGACGTTGATGATTTCCTAGCGATGTCTTTCTCTGGTAAGTCGATTGGTGTGTATCGTGATGGTACTACGCTGATGCCTATTGTGGCTCGTTTACCTGAAGATGAGCGAATTGATATTCGCAACATCGAAGGTATGAAGATTTGGAGCCCGGCATTAAGCGAATACATTCCGTTGCAACAAGTGACGCTTGGCTACGAATTGGAATGGGAAGATCCGCTTATCATCCGTAAGAACCGTAAGCGTATGCTGACGGTAATGGCCGACAACGACCTATTGGGTGAAGAAACGGCTTCGACGTTACAGAAACGCTTACAGCCACAAATTGAAGCGATTGATATGCCACCGGGTTATTCGTTGGAGTGGGGTGGTGAATATGAGTCATCTGCTGATGCACAAGCGTCACTGTTTACCACTATGCCGATGGGTTACCTGTTCATGTTCTTGATTACCGTGTTCTTGTTCAACTCGGTCAAAGAGCCGCTGATTGTTTGGCTAACGGTTCCATTAGCGCTAATCGGGGTAACGACAGGCTTGTTAGCCTTGAATACACCATTTGGCTTTATGGCATTGCTAGGCTTCTTGAGTTTATCCGGGATGCTACTTAAGAACGGTATCGTATTACTTGATCAAATTGAGATTGAAATGAAATCAGGTAAAGACCCTTATGTTGCGGTAGTGGATGCAGCATTGAGTCGTGTTCGCCCTGTATGTATGGCAGCGATTACAACGATTCTAGGTATGATCCCGTTACTGCCTGATATCTTCTTCAAGCCGATGGCGGTAACCATCATGTTTGGTTTAGGCTTTGCAACGGTACTGACTCTTATTGTTGTCCCAGTGCTGTATCGCCTATTTCATAAAATTGAAGTGGCTTAACGTTAGTTAACCTTTGAAATAATGCCCCCATCTGGGGCATTATTTTTATACACGATTATTAAAAGAGACCGTAAAAATGGAAGTGAACACATCAGATCGAACGTGTGCATGGGCACTTAAGCACGAACTAGAAAGGGAATATCACGACGCTGAGTGGGGCGTGCCTGTTTATGATGACCAAGTTCTGTTTGAGTTCATTACTTTAGAAGGCGCTCAGGCTGGTCTTAGCTGGATTACTATCCTTAAAAAGCGCGAAGGCTATCGTGCTGCGTTTGATAACTATGATCTCAACAAGCTTGCAGCGATGAACGAAGATAACGTGCCTCATATCATTGAAAACTTCGATGTGGTTAAGCATAAGGGCAAGATCGCCTCTGTATACGGTAATGCTCGAGCAACGCTTGAACTCCAGAAAGAGTTTGGCTCTTTATCAAATGCTTTATGGCAATTTGTCGATAACAAGGTGATAGAGAACAACTGGACTGAGATGTCTCAAGTTCCCGCTTCTACCGAGCAATCTAAAGCGATGAGTAAGTTTTTGAAGAAGAGAGGCTTTAAGTTTGTAGGGGAAACAATCTGTTACGCGTTTATGCAAGCGACAGGTATGGTTAATGATCATTTAGAAGGTTGTCCACACAAATAAAAGTGTTATTTCTCGTCGCGAAATAATTGCGTGAGAATTGGAAAATTTACTGGTCATTTGTAAACTATTCAATATCATATGCGACCGAATTCAAACCTAGAAGACGATAGTGAAACAACAAATCTACCAAATATGTGATGCTAGTTATGATCCCTTGCTTAGGCAGTTTGTGCGTGAAGATGGCCACGTAGAAACAATTGCGCCGTTAGAAGGTAAGGTGTTTCTATTCTTGCTTGAAAATGCTGGTGAGTGCATCGAGCGAGGTATGATATTTGATAGGTGTTGGGGTAATGTAATTGTTTCAGAGCAAGCGCTGACTAACGTTATCTCAAAGATTCGAAAAACACTGTCTAGGGTAACTTGTGGTTGCGCGACGATTCGTACCGTTAGTAAGACCGGTTATTCTCTTGAAATCGACGAGTTGAGCCGGTCCACAGTAACTGAAGAGGTGCCTTCTCAAGCGAGTAAAGAAGTCTACGAACTAGGTGTCTCGCTTGCCGATTCTACGTTGAAGCAAAACGTACCTTTGTCCCAAGAAATGTCCCAAGAAATAACCCAAGACCCGTTAACAATAAATGAAGTCTTGATTGATGCAGATTCTGCGAAAGTTGTTTCTTCCGAGCTACCTAGTGACTCACACCTAGATCAGAGTGCAGTTAAGCAAGAACAGGCAAATGTTGTGTCTAATAGACACCTCGCTAAAGCCGGTTATTTACTCGCTTTGGTTTGTGTCGCAGTAACGGCGTTCAACCTTTTCCAAACCTACTATACGCCCCTGCCTTATTTTATTGATAAAGCGGAATATCGTGACAGTTACACCGACAATACCAACCACTACTTCTTCCATATTGCTCATAATGACTCCTATTCGTTGCCTGCGGTCACTCAAAAGCTTACAGCGGTGATACCTAGCCACTGTAACGTTGATGTATTTGTCCGTATTTACCCATCAGTCGACCAACCCGAAGATGACGCGTTATACATGTTGATTCAAAGGAAAGATGGTGAGGCTCTGAATTATAGTGCTTCGGTTTTCAATGTAGAGTCGTCTTTTGATTCCTTTGCTCAGTATATGAAGAAGAGGAGTTACTTTTGCGACTAATTGGTTTACTTATTTTGGTGGTAATTGCTGCAGCAAGTTTTTGGCCAGAACAGAACGTATTAGCGGGCACTCAATGGCATTGCAAAACGATTAAAACTGATTTTTTATCTCAGGCATTCCAACCATATCAATCGCTTTATGAACGTATAAGCCTTACTTTTCAATCTGACCATACCTTTAGCATGAGAGAGTTTGTGACGATTACAGAGCAAGACGGTAAGGAGAGTACTATGGAAAATCTGTATTTCGGGCACTATGAGCTTGATGGGAATAATTTGTCGATGAGCATTATAGATGTGAGAACGGCGACCCCTTTCCATGATCCAATTATTAACAATGAATATAGTGAGTATAAAGGGGTGACGATTGATTACGCTATTGCAGTCAAGGATCAGTCTTTGTATTTGTTCAATGAACACCGCTCTGAAATTTTCAATTGGGCGTGCTTTGACGTTCAGTAGCTTTTTAAAGCGATGTGTCTAATGCGCTAATCTAAAAAAAGGCAGGAATATCCTGCCTTTTTGGTCTGAGTCTGCTAACGCTTTAAATTAAACGAGCGCGTTGTAACGCTCCAATCCTGCTTCTAGGTCTGCAATCAGGTCATCAACGTCTTCTAAGCCGATATGAACACGTACCAAGGTTCCAGCGAAGTTAGGGTTCGCTACTGTTCTTAGGCTATCAAAGCTGTTCGGTTCGTTCGCTAGAATTAAGCTTTCAAAGCCACCCCATGAGTAACCCATACTGAAGTGTGTCATACCATCAAGCAGCGCTGTGGTCGCTTTTGTATTCGAGTTCTTCAGCACGAAAGAGAACAAGCCATTACCACCAGTGAAATCTCGTTTGAAGAATTCATGGCCTGGGCAAGACTCAAGGGCAGGGTGACGAACATGATCAACCTCAGGTCGAGTCTCCAACCATTTTGCGACTTTCAAGCTGCTTTCTGCATGTTGGCGTAGTCGAACGTCAAGAGTACGAATACCACGAAGGGCAAGGTAAGCGTCATCTGGTGATACACATTGCCCCATCAAATAGCTCTGTTCTCTTAGTTGATCCCAACACTTCTCGTTGGCAACAGCAGTCCCTAGCATCACATCAGAGTGACCAACAATGTATTTGGTCGCAGCTTGAATCGAGATATCAACGCCAAAATCAAACGGTGAGAAGTTCACACCAGCAGCCCATGTGTTATCGAGCATCACGATGATATCGTGTTCATGAGCAATACGCGCTAGCGTTGGAATGTCTTGCACTTCCATGGTGACTGACCCCGGAGATTCGGTAAACAGCACCTTAGTGTTTGGCTTAATAAGGTCTTGGATGCCTTCACCGATGGTTGGCTCGTAGTAGGTCGTCTCTACACCCATCTTCTTCATTATGGTGTCACAGAAATCACGCGTCGGTTCGTAGCAGGTGTCGACCATCAGAATATGATCGCCTGTTTCTACAAAAGAAAGAATGGCATTTGAAATGGCTGCAGTACCACAAGGGTAAAGTGCACAGCCTGCGCCGCCCTCGACTTCAACCATGGCATCTTGGAAAGCGAAGTGAGTGTTGGTTCCACGGCGTCCGTAAAAAAGCGTTTTATTAGCGCGATTAATCGTAGCTTTACGCTTTTCTTCTACTGAGTTGAACACGACAGTAGAAGCGCGCTGTACTGGTGGGTTAACGACACCATTGGTCCACTTTTTATCACGACCTGCAGTGATCAGTTTAGTGGTTTTGTTCTCGGACATGCTGTGAATTCCTTATCAATCGGTTATGTCCTATTTAAAACATGCCAATAGCATTCAAAGCAAGAGCAGAGGGGGAGTTTTTATGCTTTTCTTTCGCTTTTTAACCTTTCACGTCGTTTATTGTGAAAGGTCAAAAATCTGATAATCAGAGAGATATGAGTCGCAGTGGGTCCATTGATTGGATTACAGCAGGGGATTGAACAAATAGAACAATCGTTCGAAGAAGCGGTTACGTAAATTTCTCTGCTCCCATTGCTCCAATTCCACTGGATGAGATGATTCAATATAGGATTGCTGCAAATCAAACAGTTGCTTGGTGAAGTGTACGTCATCAACGGCTAGTGTCACTTCGAAGTTTAGCCAAAGGCTACGCATGTCGATATTGACCGTCCCGATTAAGCAAAACTCTTCATCAATCACTACCGATTTGGTGTGAAGAAGGCCACCGTAAAATTCGTAAATCTTAACGCCAGCTTCAAGTAACTCTGTATAGAAAGCACGAGAAGCCCATTTAACCATCAATGAATCGTTGTTGTGTGGAATGATCAGTTCGACGTTTACGCCCCTTTGCGCTGTCATTTTTAGCGTTTCTAACAAGTCGGCACTCGGTACAAAATAAGGCGTAGTGATGCGCACAGAACGATTGGCTTGATTAATAGCAATAGTCAGAACTTGTAGGATCAAATATTCCGGCATACCAGGACCAGACGGAACGACCTGAACCGGATGGTGCGTCATTACTTCTTCAATCGGGCATTCAGGTAAATCAGGAAGAATGCGTTCGCCTGTTTCTACTTCCCAATCCCAACCATGAATGGCCGAAAGCACGTTAACGGTTGGCCCAGTGACTCGGACCATTACGTCGATCCATTGACCAACGCCTGAACTCTGCTTGAAATGCGCCGGATCCACCATGTTCATTGAACCGGTATAGGCGATGGATTCATCAATCACGATGATCTTACGGTGCTGTCTTAGATCTAGGCGACGTAAGAAAATACGCCATGGGCTTACTTCTAATGCTTGAACAACTTGCACACCAGCGTCTTTCATCATTGAACGCCAATGGCTTTTGAAAAAGCGTGGACTACCTGCTGAATCGAGTAAAACCTTAACATCTACGCCACGCTTGGCCGCTCGAATCAGTGCAGAGGCTACGGAGTCGGTTAGGCCACCAGGATGCCAAATGTAGAAAACCATTTTGATACTGGTTTGTGCGTTTTCTATATCTTCGATAATTGCGTGCAGGATCTCATTGGGTGAAGCTTGCAGTGAAAGTGTGTTTCCACTAAGTGCAGGAATACCCATTCGATTATTACAAAGCTCATCAATCTTGTGGATTGGGGAGCCAACTTTACCTGGAAGGTGAACCTGACAATCATTTAATTGGCGGAACCAATCACCGAACGGAGTAAACATGCGATGTGCGCGCTCAGCCCGCTTTCTACCTAGGTTTAGCTCGCCGAAAAGGAAGTAACAGGCCACGCCAACAATCGGGATAATGTAGATAACCATCAACCACGCGAGAGAAACGCTGACAGAGCGTCGTTTTAGTACGACACGGAAAGTCACACCGGCGACGAGAACCCAGTACAAAGCAACGGAAGCTAAAGTTAAAAAATGGTAGAGCTTTTCCACATTGAATACTCGAAAAAAGAGACACTTAGATAGTAATGCTATTTTGAGGATATGGGAATTTAAGGAATCAACTATTTACAAAATAGAGCAAAAGCTGTAAACAGGTTATAGTTGTTAAGTTTTGGTTAACTTAAGAAGAAAACGATTGTTTTGTATAAAAAGACGGCATTTAACCATAAAAATTTACATTGGTAACGAAATATGTACGGTTCGGACTTCCAATTTTATTCTTAAACTGGTTTACTTGCCATACAACGAGCGTCAATCAAATCTTTTAAGTGTGTAAATTTTTTTATACACCTTATCTTTTAAAGACGCCACCCAAAGCAAAACACAACATCACACAACACAAAAGTTTGGAGTACACGTGGCTACTAGTAATACAACCACAACACCCCGCGATACCTGGGGTTCGAAGTTAGGATTCGTAATGGCTGCAGCAGGTTCTGCTGTTGGTCTAGGTAACATCTGGAAATTCCCTTACACAGCAGGCGAAAGTGGCGGCGGTGCATTCGTTGCAATTTACCTGTTTTTTGTAATCTTCATCGGTTTCAGTGTCATGCTGACTGAATTTGCGATTGGCCGTCATACGCAAAAATCAGCAGTAGGTGCATTTAAATCAACTGACCGTCGTTGGACGTTCGCTGGTGTTATCGGCGTAGTCAGTGGTCTACTTATCATGGGTTTCTACCCTGTAGTAGGTGGCTGGTCTATCGCTTACATCGGTAAAATTGCTGGTGGTCTACTAGACGCACCTGAGGCAATTGGTGACAGCTTCGGTGGCTTTATCTCAAACCCAGTTCAACCACTTATGTGGATGGGCCTATACCTACTACTTAACGTTGTTATCGTTATGAAGGGTATTTCTGGCGGTATTGAGAAAGCGGGTAAGATTCTGATGCCACTTCTTTTCATCATCCTTATCGTGGTATCAATCAAAGGCCTAATGCTTCCGGGCGCGATGGCTGGTCTTGAATTCCTATTCAGCCCTGATTTCTCTAAAGTAGACAGCGGTGTAATTCTAGCTGCACTAGGTCAAGCATTCTTCTCATTATCTCTTGGTATGGGTTGTATGTTGACTTACGGTTCTTACCTTAAGAAGAAAGAGAACCTAGTTCAAACTACAGCTATGGTTACGGCGATGGATACAGGCGTTGCTATCCTAGCTGGTGTTGCAATGTTCCCTGCAATGTTCGCATTTGGTATGGAACCTGCGGCGGGCCCTGGTCTAGTATTCGTTGTTGTTCCTCAGCTATTCGCTGAAATGGGCGGCGTAGTTGGTCTTCTATTTGCTCTAATGTTCTTCGTTGGTCTAAGTGTTGCGGCACTGACTTCTTCAGTATCTCTACTTGAAGTTGTGGTTTCGTACCTAATCGATGAGAAAGGCATGAAGCGTGTGACTGCAGTACTGTCTGCAAGTGTAGTAATGGCGATTCTATGTATCTTCGCTTCTCTATCACTTGGCGGCTTCGGTCCAACACTGTTTGGTACTGGTGCATTTGATATCTTCGACTTACTAACGGATAAAATCTTCCTAGCAGTTGGCGGTATGTTGGTATGTATCTTCGCTGGTTGGAGACTAAACCGTGCTGACCTAGAGAAAGAAATCACTAACGACGGTGAAGTATCTTTCCCACTATTCGGTCTATGGTACACACTTGTTAAGTACATCATCCCAGTAGCTATCGCTATCGTAGCGTTCATGGGTATCTCTTCTGGCTTCGACAGCGGTAAAGGTGCAATCATGCTACTAGGTATTGGTATCATTGCTGGCTCTGCGCTTATCTCTAAGAAGCTATAGCTCTTAGAAGCTACAATCGCGAGTTAAAGTAAGTTAAGAAACGGGAGCCATTGGCTCCCGTTTTTTTATGCTATTAACTTAATTATCAAAGAAAAATAAATACTTAAAGTTATTGGTCTGGTAGCCGATATAATGAAAAGTAATAGCTGATTGAGCTGTATTTTATTTAAGTAGGTGTTGTGTGAAATTGTCAGTTAGGAAGAAGTTGTACGCCGGGTTTGGCTCTATATTGGCGGTGCTTGTCACGTTAGTCGGTATTGTATGGATAGAAGTCATTGGGGCTCACAAGAGCGCTGATGAAATTAGGATGGATGATGTACCGGGAACGGTGACCTACCTTGTATTGATAGATGAAGCCGGGGATGTTTATCGCGATGCACTTGGTGCGATTACTCAGGCCGACAATGCGCTTAATGATTATCGAACCAACAAGAATGAATTTGCTCAGGCTATTAAAGAAGCAAAACGTTTAGAGAGTAGAGGTTCAGAAGACCATCGCCGTATTGAGCGAATTGAAGACCTGATGGGGCGCTTTACTCAAGAGTTTGAATCTAAGCTTGTACCTATGATCAACGATGAGTCTGCGCTGTTATCGAATATCCAGCAGCTTCGCTCCTTATATGAGAGCAATCTAATCCCGGTTGAAAACTTACTGGATCAAGCGTCTGCAAGTGAGCGTGCCGATACAGAACAATCGCTGCTTGTATTAACCGATTCGTTTACCACCATCGAACGCACTATCATGGTGTTGTCTGCCATTGCGATTGTGTTTGGTTGTGTGATTGCGTATGTATTGTCTAGCTCTATTACTAACCGTCTAACTCGTGTTGAACAAGTTGCGCGACGCGTGGCAAATGGCGACCTTACCGCTGGAGATATTGTTGATAATTCTGGCGATGAATTGGCCGATCTTGCTACGTCGATTAACCAAATGCAGAAATCTTTGGTCGACCTATTGGGTTCAATCTCTTCTGTGACGAACCAAGTTCAATCGGTGACCGGTGAGCTATCATCAATCAGTCAAGACATCGTTTCTGGTGCCTCTGCGCAAGCTGATAAAGCTAACCTGATTGCGACTGCCGCAGAAGAGCTAAGCTTGACTATTTCGGAAGTCGCTCAGCAAGGTACTTCTACTTATGAAGAGGCGCGTCGCTCAGAAACGTCAGCAGAAGATGGCCGTAACGTGATTGTTGAAATGGTGGCAAGTATCCAACAAGTGTCGACTCAAATGAGCGACATGTCGGTACAAATGAATACGCTAGGTTCACATGGTGAACAGATTGGCAGCGTTATTAAGGTAATCGAGGACATCGCTGGGCAAACCAATCTACTGGCGCTGAATGCTGCGATTGAAGCGGCACGTGCTGGTGAGTTTGGACGTGGCTTTGCAGTGGTTGCTGATGAAGTACGAGCACTGGCAGAGAGAACGACCAAAGCGACTCAAGAAGTGTCTGGTATCATTCAGTCGATTCAATCTGGTACGCAAGAAGCGGTGACTTACACTCAAGATAACTGTCGTCTAGTTGAGATTGGTGTTGAGCAAAGCTCTGGCGCAGTTTCGGCGCTAGAAGCGATTGTAAGTGGTGCTGGCAATGTACAAAGCATGGTCAACTCTATCGCGACAGCGGCAGAAGAACAGACAGCGGTGACCAAAGAAATTGCAGCGGATATTACGGCGATCAGTGATATTTCTGAGCAGTCTTTGCAATTAGCGACTCGCAGCTCTGAAAATACCTCAGGCTTGAACGCTAAAGTTGCTGAGCTAGAAGCATTAGTCGGTAAGTTCAAACTCGCGTAGGGCGGGTGGCTTTGTTCTATTTTCCGAATGCCAATAGAACAAAGACCAAGCACTGATCGCTACTTGCTGAAAAGAAGCCCAATGATTCAATATTTATTGAGTGAGTTGGGCTTTTTCGTAGCTGGAATCTGGGTTCAGACACGGTATACTCCACGTTCTACAATGGAGCTAGCCTTTAAATGTTCGACATTCTTCTGAACCACTCTGATTTTTTACTCATAAACAAACATCCTGGCGTCAGCGTCCATAAAGACGATGGTGATACCATGTTGTTGCAAGAAGTTGCTAAAGCAATCAACGAGCCGAAGCTATACCTAGTCCATCGTCTCGATAAAATGACATCAGGTATTCTACTGCTGGCAAAAAATGCTTCGGCAGCAAGTGAGCTTTCACAGCTGTTCGCAAAGCGTGAAGTCGAGAAGTACTACCTTGCGATTGGTTCGAAGAAGCCTAAGAAAAAGCAGGGGCTGATTTCAGGAGATATGGAGCGTTCACGACGCTCGAGCTGGAAGTTACTGACAAGCAAAGAAAACCCAGCGATTACCCAGTTTTTATCTGCAACGGCTGAACCCGGTGAGCGTCTATTTTTATGTAAACCCTATACGGGGCGAACTCACCAGATCCGTGTCGCGATGAAGTCGATCGGCTCAGCCATTGTTGGTGACCCTATTTATAATCCATCGAGTGAGGCTGATAGAGGTTATCTGCATGCCTTCGCGATTCGATTTACCTATCAATCACAAGCCTACGAATATGTCTGCGATCCAAGAAGCCTAAACTCCTTGGGTGAGAAGTGGCATCAAGAGATCGTGTCTAATGGTTTAGACAACTGGCTTGAACCTTGGTCATTAACTTGGCCAAAGCTAAACACTAAGTGAGTGAAATAATGGAAGCATCAGCTTTACCTCTGTTTTTTAGTCATATTGAACAGCAACTTAATGAAGTGCCGAATGAACTACGCCGTATTTTTCACGGTCGTGGTAAGTTTTGGCCAGGCCTAGATCAACTGACATGTGATTGGGTTGATGGGCAGTTATTAGTTAACGTATTCAAAGAAGTGGATGACGAATTCTTATCATCTCTTAAAGCTGGATTGGTTGATTTGACTAATAAAGACATCTGGCAAGCAAAGCTGGGCACAAGTATTGTTCTGCAACATCGTTATGCCGATGGTGCGCCGTCAGAGGTTTTATGGGGTGAACTCAATGACTCACCCGTTGTGGTTGAGCACGGTCTTAAGTACCAGTTAGACATTGGCCGTAATCAGAACTTTGGTTTGTTCCTCGACATGCGTAATGGTCGTCAGTGGGTACAAGACAATGCCAAGGATAAGAATGTTCTTAACCTGTTCGCATACACTTGTGGTTTCTCTGTCGCGGCTATCGCTGGTGGCGCTCGCCAATGCATGAACGTAGATATGTCGCGCGGCTCTCTAAATAAAGGCCGTGATAACCACCGCTTGAATGATCACGACATGCGCTCGGTTAACTTCCTTGGTTACGATATCTTTAAGTCGTGGGGGAAAATCAAGAAGGGCGGCCCTTACGAGCTAGTTATCATTGATCCGCCTTCGTTCCAAAAAGGCAGCTTTGCTCTAACCAAAGATTACAAAAAGATCTTACGTCGCTTGCCTGATCTTCTAACAGAAGGCGGAGAAGTGATTGCTTGTGTTAACTCACCAGCAGTATCGCCAAACTTCCTAATTGAGACGATGGCAGAAGAAGCGCCAAGCGTTGAATTCATTGAGCGTCTGGACAACCCACCTGAGTTTGTCGATGTCGATCTTGATTCAAGCTTGAAGGTGTTGAGGTTTAAAATTAGCGCTTCTGCAGATGCCTAATTAGGTTTAAGTATTAGCTAGAATATAACACCGCCGCTCATCTGAGCGGCGTTTTTGTTTATGAGGAATGCAGAAATTCACACTAGTTGTTTTGATTCTTGAGTGTCTGAAACCCAAAATAAATGCGCATAAACGTAGTCAGCCAACACGCAGCGCCAAAGGTATAAGCGATAACTGCAAAGTGTTGAGGCCAAATACAGAAAGCAATGAAACACGCGATGGTTTCTGTACCTTCGGTTAACCCCGACATGTAATAGAGAGACTTATGTTTATAGACTGGGTTTTCAATGCCTCGCTTACCAGCCATAACCGCAAACGCTAAAAAGCTGCTGCCTGTGCCGATAAAAGAGAAAATCAAAAATGCACCGGCAATGGCGTTGTGTTCTGGGTTGGCGATAACAAAGCCAAAGGGGATTAATGAGTAGAAAAGAAAATCGAGGCTGATGTCGAGGAAACCGCCCGCATCACTAATGCCTTGGATTCGAGCCAAGGCCCCATCAAGCCCGTCACAAACCCTGTTAAATACAATAAACCCCAACGCCCATTCGTATTGTTGAAATGCCAATGCTGGAAACGCTAAACATCCAACCAGAAACCCAAACAGGGTGGTTTGGTTGGCTGTGATGCCGAATCTATTAAGTAGTTTGGCTGATTGATTTAATGGCCACTTAATGACCTTAATAGAGTACTTATCCAGCATGGTTACTTCTCCATGGCCAAGACAGAACTTTTGCCCCTTGAGGCACATCGGTTTGGTCGTGCGTCACCATTAATGTCGGAATATTTGCCTTAATGAGTTGCTCAAATACCCAGTCGCGAAACTGGGCTCTGAGTTCTTGGTCGAGCTTACTAAACGGCTCATCAAGCAACGCCAATTTCGGTTTCGCCAATAGCATACGAGTTAAGCTAATTCTCGCTCGCTGGCCGCCAGATATTTGGTCGGGAAACGACTCAGCCAAGCGGGTCAGTTCAATGTCTTTTAATGCTTCCATTGCTTGTTGCTGGCGATCTGAACCCTTAACCGAGTTTGGTAACGAAAAGGCCAAGTTCTCCCATACTTTTAGGTGTGGAAACAACAAGTCGTCTTGAAACAGAATACCAACTTCACGCTGATGTGATGGGAGATCGTCTAGTTGAATATCGTTCAAAATAACGGTGCCAGAGTATGAGAACTCGTCATTTAGGTGACCCGCGATGGCATCTAACAAAGTCGATTTTCCGCAGCCACTTGGCCCCATCAACGCCAATATTTGGCCTGATTCTAATGTTACGTTTAGCGCTGAAAACAGCGATTCGCCACCGTTTTTATGGATGGCGAGGTCGTTGAGGTGCAGACTCATTAGTAAGAAAACCTTTAAAAGTAAGACGGCGATATCTAAGTTGAAGTCGGCTGACTAATATCGCTAAAGAGAAAAAGAACAGAGGCAACAAGGCCTGCCAAATGGCATAAATTGCGGTTACCCTGCGGTCGAAACCACTGGTTAGGGCAACGGCTTCTGTGGTGATGGTGCTAATACGACCAGCACCGAGCATCAATGTCGGTAAGTACTGAGCCAAACTCACACTGATCCCAACCGCCCAAGCGAAGGCGATGGCAGGCAGTAATATAGGCAGCTTGATCGAATACCAGCTTTGAAATGGCGATTTACCCAAGCTCAGTGAAGCTTTTATCAGCCCATCGTTGAAGCTTTTCCAAGGGCCGTCTAGAGACAAATACACAAATGGGAAGGCGAAGAATACGTGTGCCCAAATTACCCAAAAGTCATAGGCGCTGCTGCCGATATAAAGCGTGGTCACTTGCATGCCGAACAATACCGAGAGTTGAGGTATCAACATGGGAATCGCGATAATAAAGCCCGGAACTTGCCACTTGTATTTGATTCGGTACTCATGAGCTACCAGCGCGAGTAATAAAGCAACGGAAGCAGCAATCAGACCAATCCATAAGCTTTGACCAACGGTGTTCATGATGCCATCCCACTCGAATTCCCAGAAGCGCATGCTGTAGCGGCTAGGCAGTAAATCAGGGAAGCGCCAGCGCTGAGCAAAACTCCAGATAATCATCAAAGGAATGATCGTCAGTGACAAAGCTGCAAGAGCTGTGAATACGGTTTTCCCCGGTAAGTTAGCCCCTGTTCTTCCTGAATACTGCCACGTTCGAAAATATTTAAGAATTGCCCATTCAACTAATCGCGCCAAGGCGATGATCAACGAAGCCAAGCCAAACAAAACGATCGCACCAGCAGCAGCTCGTGGTAGTAGATTAAGATCTGGATCGTTGAACCATTGCCATACCAAAACGGCAAAAGTCGGTGGGTTGGTTGGGCCAATGATCAGAGCGATGTCGACAACCGATACGCTATAGGCGAGCACAGCCAGCATTGGGAAGCGAAGCTTAGTAAACCATTGCGGGAAAATACACTTCCACCAGATCTGAGCGCGGCTGTAACCGAGTGATGCACTCACCTTAGTGATACGTTCTACATCGATTTGTTGAAGTATCGATATGCTCATCAGCAACAAGAAAGGAACTTCTTTGAGTGCGAGCATAATGATTAGGCCAAACGCGTAAGGATCTTTGATCAGCAAAGCCAATTCAGAGCTTGTAGCCGATTCATCAAGTAAGTGGTGTACGGCTCTTGCTCCAAGGCCTGTTGGGCTAAACAAAAAAGCAAAGCCGATAGCGAAAGCCACATGCGGAATGGCAAGCATTGGCGATAGCGTTAGCTCAATCTTTCTCCAAAACTTGTTTCCCCAAGAAGCCTGAAGAATACAAAAGGTCAGGAAGCAGGCAATGTAGCTGCTGGCGACCGCTGAACCTAGGCTTAAGCCAATAGAGTGCCAAGCCCCTTCCCATTGAAAGACTTGGCTAAAACCGTTGAGTGTTGGCTCGTCTAAACCTAAGGGCGGGATGAAACTCAGTGACGAAGCCACGACTCCCGCTACCCCAGGAATGGTTGGGATGATACATACCGCTATAACAACAAAATATAGAGCGCGTAGCATGCAGACTAGTTACCGTATCGCTTAAGCCACTCTTTCTCGAGCGCATTTTGCCAACTAGGATGCGGTTCATCAATCGATTTAAATTGCTGAGTATTTTTAGCGCTGCCGGTTAAGTACTTACTGCTCAATACAGAAGGGTCACCCCAAACATTGAGGTCACCTTTGCGAGATTGTGCTTCTGGGCTCAACAAGAAGTTGATGGTCACTTGAGCACCCGCGGTTGCATTGGCATTCCAAGGAATCGCAAGGAAGTGAATGTTAGACAGAGCGCCGCTTTCTAACGCATAAGTCTTGGTAGTTTCCGCTAGGCGGCCACTTGATTGTGCTGAATATACAGAGTTTGGATTGAACGTAATCGCGAGGTCGAGCTGTCCGTCATCCAGAAGTTGAATGCTTTCAGATGTACCTGCAGGAAATTGCTTTCCGCCTCTCCATGCCACTTTATGGAATTTATCTAAGTAAGCCCACAGTGGTTCCGTAACGTCTTGGAAGGTATCTTCTGAAACGGGTTTAGCAAGCGCAGGACTGTTGTTTGTTAGTTCAATCAGTAGAGACTTAATGAAGCTCGTACCGTGAAACTCTGGTGGGCGCGGGTAGCTTAAGCGATTCGGGAATGCCTGAGCGTAGCTCAACATCTCTGAAAACGATTGTGGCGGATTGTGCAGTGTTTCTTGGTCGTGGATGAAGACAAGTTGCCCAACGCCCCAAGGTGCCTCCAAGCCTTCTGTTGGCTCCGAGAAATCGACATCGATCGGCAAAGACTTATCCACGTACTGCCAGTTTGGAAGTGTTTGAGTGAATGGTCCAAACAACAAGGCATTTTCTTTCATTGAACGGAAATTCTCGCCGTTAATCCAGACGATATCGACACTGCCTTCAGTGTTCTTTCCTGCCGCCTTTTCTGCGAGTAAGCGAGTGGTAGTTTCTGCAATATCGGTTACTTTCACATGTTTTAAGGTAACACCGTACTCGCTTTGTAATTTCTTACCCGCCCACTGTAGGTAACGATTGATTTCTTGGCTACCGCCCCAAGCGTGAAAGTAGACAGTTTGTCCTTCTGCCTGCTGTTCGATTTGGTTCCAGTTATTGGTTGATGTTGCTTCATCAGCATAAATGGTTGCGCTGTATGCAACGGTTGCCATGATTCCTAACGTACTTACTATCTTGTTCATAAACTTTTCCATTTGGTAGTGAACGGGTAAGAGCATTGTTATTTAGAACTCCCTACAGTTATTCTATCTGTTTCTGAAATAATTTCTAATTCAACAGTAAATTCAATCAATTACTTGAGAACAAGCAGGGAGGGCGTGCTGGTCTTTTTTGGTTAGACTTTGTTCGATATGCGACCGTCTCAAAAGCTCGACAGACTCTAGGCTCTTACCATCCTAGCAATAGACCGATAAACCAGTGAATTTATTGCATCTAAATGAGAGATATTTGAGGTTTATTGGAGGTTGGTACGAAAAGTAGGCGATGAGTGTTAATTTTGAAGGTGTTGTGAGGGTAAGCAGGCAATAAAAAAGGAGCCATGAAAGCTCCTTTAATCAATATCTATTTCGAGAAAGGATTAGTTTACCCAATCACGAATTGTGTACGTTAGCGTGTGTACATCGTTTTTCAGTACTAGCGTATCGTTTGTTAGGGTTACGTCGCTCCACTCGCTTAGAGTAGCAGAAACCGACTGTTCGATTTCCATCGCAGAGCCGTGACACATTTTCATTGTCATGCCCATTTGCTTGATACGGAATTGACCGTCTTTCAGCTCGCCTTGGCCGAAGAAGTTGTTACAACCAGCCATGCCGTTTGCAGTCATCTTTTCGCCGATCTCTAGACGAGGAGCTGCTTGGTCTTCGCTTTTCGCAATGTCCTTGCCATCAATTTGCGCAAGTTCCCAATTATGGTGCTGTAGATCGGTTGGTGTTACTTGCATCGCGTTGTCACCTGTTGTTGTGCATGCTGCTAGCATCATAGGTAAAGCGGCTACTGCTAGTAATTTTTTTGAACTAAACTTCATATTATAAGGCTCCAAAGGAAAGAACGAAGTTACCGAATAAGTGTAACTTGATGGGTTCAAAGTATAGTTTACAAAACACTATATGTGTCAGTATAAGGTCATAGTTTAGTATGTATTTCACGAGCTGGGCGACAAATTAATCGCTTATTTTTTAATTAGTAAGCTCGATTTTGATGTGTAAGGAGGCATGGTGGAGCAGTTAGAGTTTTTCCAGGTTCCAAGCCCTTGCGTTGGGGTTTGCTCAAGCGATGATAAAGGCTATTGCAATGGTTGTATGCGCAAAAGAGAAGAGCGCTTTAATTGGATGTCGATGACTCCGTCAGAACAATTGCACGTGATTAAGCTGTGTCGTCAGCGCTATCGAAGGAAGATAATGAAGCAAAAAAACTTGGTTGGTAAGTCGGTCGACGAAGAGGGAAATACAAGTCCCCAAAGAGATCTTTTCGGTTAAAGAGGAAGTATCAAGATTTTATTTAACTCCGAAGTAACTATTACTTTACATAATGGTTGGGGTGTAATATTAAGGTAGGTACCTTTGTACCAGAAGGAGTGATGTCGGTATGAATAAAAAGAACGTAAAACTCAAAAAAGAACCGGTTAAAGCACTGGATCGAAAAAACATTGGGGCGAAAAATGACCCTGAAGAGAGCCCGCGTGATTGGCATTCGATGTCAGAAGAAGAACGAATGGAAATCCTTTCACACCTTTCAGACATGCCTTTTCAATAACATCACTGGTTCTTCAGAGTCTTTCTAACCCCTGTTTTCTTAAATAAACAGCTTTCTGAAATAAACATATTGCTAAACAAACATGTGATTCGCTTTCGTTACACCACGATGGTATGTACAAAATGTATCATCGGCTTCGGTGGTCTTACTATGAATCTTAATGTTGGTTATCATTTCTACAGCCCCTGCATCGTAACAAGCTTGCTCTGCCTTTTTAACGATATCGAGTAAGTGATTGAGTTCACCTTTCATAGTGGTTTCCATCGCACCAACTTGGAAAGGGACATCGGCTGCTTTCACTACTTCAATGGCTTTATCAACTACTTCGAAGTTGTTGCCTTCTTTAACGCGAGGGATAACTTGGAAGGCAACCATCACTTCTTTTTCTCTTTTTAACTCAGACACTTTCTGCTTACTCAATGATAGGGATTTGTTGCAGATGATAGGTTAATGCGGAGATAAATTCTACAGTGGTTATGCTGCTTTATTTAAGGCACGAGTGACTGGAGATATCGGACTACTTACTACCCCAGTGGTCGCTAACCCAACCACCAATATGCTCATCAAAATGACTACCACTGAACCTCTGGTTGCGTTCCACCGAGGTATCACAGTCGTCTTTGTTGTCGATTAGGTTTTGTATGTAGTTTGCCATTGGGTCATTGGAACTCTGACGATCTCGGCGAGTAGCCACTTCCTTAATCAGTTGTAATCGATATGTAGAGCTTGCACGTTTCATTTCAATGACCTCCCGGTTTTTAGACACTAATAGAAAAATCTAGTTGCCAGATATAGGGGCGTCAACGTGATCAGAAAGTATTTTTTTTGAGCAACCAAGAATCAATACCTTGGCTTCATAATTCACAAAAGTGTCATTTAAATTGGCATTTTTTCTGAGTCGATAGGTTGTAATTTTATATCTGATTGCATATAAAAAGCCCAGTACAAACTGGGCTAATCGATTTTCTATGGTTATTTTGAAGAGCTGGCTATTTTGAAGAGCTGGCTATTTCGAAGAACTTGGCTTGCTCTTAAATTGCTTAGCACTTTTCTTCTTTGCGGTTCTTCGGTTAGCCATTTTGTCTTTAGGTGGACGTTTGCGAGCTGTGGCTTCAGATGCAGGTTTGTCTGTAACAGGGAAACCTTCTAATGCTTGCAGCACAAGAGGCTTATTGGTCAGAGTACGAATCGCATTCAAGTAATCAGTTTCGCTGTGACTAACCAGAGAGATAGCGCAACCAGTGCTTCCTGCTCTTGCTGTGCGACCAACTCGGTGTACGTAAGTTGCGGAGTGTGTCGGCAAATCAAAATTAATCACGACAGGCAGCTGATCAATATGGATGCCGCGAGCCATCACATCAGTCGCGATAAGCACACGGGTCTCGCCATTTTTGAAACTCTCTAATGCTTGCTCTCGTTCTTCTTGGCTCTTATTTCCGTGTAACGCACTCACATTGATTTTGGATTTATTCAATCGCTTGGTTAATGCGTCGGCATTGTCTTTCGCACCAATGAACACCAATACTTGCGGCCATGGGCTCTGATGAAGTAGGGCGATAAGCGCTTGAGCCTTACTGCCTTTGTTCACTAAATACAGAGTTTCTTCAATAGTCGCGACCACGCTGTTTTCTTGGTGTGTCGTGACTTTAACTGGGTTTGAAAGAAGCAGCTCAGCCTGACTAACCAACTCTGGCGGAAGTGTCGCAGAGAACAACAGTGACTGACGTTTGCTCGGTAGTGCTGCAGTAATCGCTTGAATATCGGGCCAAAAACCCATGTCGATCAGGCGGTCGGCTTCATCAAGAACCAATGATACGCACTGAGTTACATCCAGTTCGCTACTTTTGATTAAAGCAAGTAGACGCCCCGGAGTAGCGATTGCTAATTGCGGTTGGGTTAGTAATTGTTGCTGTTGATCATCAGTATTCACGCCACCGGTTAAGGTTACCAATTTGATATTGAGCGCTGTCGCGACCGGCTCTAAAGATTCAGTCACTTGAGACGCGAGTTCACGTGTCGGGACGATGATAAGCGCTTGCAGTCCATTCACATCATGGTTGATGTTGTTCAGTAAGGGTAAGCCGAACGCCAATGTTTTTCCGCTACCCGTTTGAGCCAACGCAAGTACGTCTTTACCCGCAATAATTGATGGAATTACCGCTTGTTGTATCTCAGTCGGTTTGTCGAATTGAGAAGGGATCGCTGTGACGGTTTTTGCGTTAAGGGTGAGGTTATCAAATGACATAAATGAACCAAGTATCAAAATGGAGGTGGAGTCTAACAGGGCTATAAATGTTAGAGAATGAGTTTTGCTGCGTTACAGGATAAACGGGTGAATTATACACGTTAAATTTAAGCGTTATCCATACAACTGAACTAAGGCAAGCGAGCTAAGCCAAGCTAATTAAACGTTGGGCATATTGTAATGGTATTGAATGGACGTACAATACCCGCCCTAAAACGATCAAGTATGACTAGGAAGCTTTAAGGAAATGAGAGCGAAATGAGTTGGGAAAGTATCTGGCTGTTTATTATCATCGTGTTTTTTATTGCCATCATTCCAGGCCCAAATGCTTTGTTGGTATTGAGTACGGCTTTAACTCAAAGAAAGTTGTTTGCGTTTATTAACGTGTTGGGTGTGTCATGCGGGTTCTTATTTCATGCGTTTGTTTCTGCGAATGGCATGAGCTTACTGTTATCTAAGACTCCAATGGCCTTTGAGGGACTGAAGTGGGCGGGTGTCTTGTACTTAGTCTGGCTTGGTTATAATCACTTTCGAGCGGCACTGCGAGCTCAAGAGGGTGTACTTGCTATAGTGAGTGCATCGGGCAGTAAGCTCTATAACCAGTTTTTCAAAGGACTCATCACTAATCTACTGAATCCTAAAATCGTTCTGTTCTACCTTTCGATATTCCCTCAGTTTGTTTCTAAGGATCACATTGTGTCCGACAGTTTAATGCTGGGCGCGATACAGGCGACAGTGGTTGCGACATGGTTTTTGGTTGTCATTTTGATGGCTGATACGTTTAAGAGATTATTGACGAAAAAGCGCACGTCTCAATGGATGAACATTGTGTGCGGGTTGTTGTTTGTTGGCTTCAGTATTCAGTTGGCGCTGTTTCAGCTTTAGGGTTCATAGCTAACAATCGCACCCCTAGCATATACGACTCATATCTCACTTTTTACTGAATGCTCAGCAATCCTTGTTTCTGTTCATAAATCTCTAAAGCATTAGCTCGTAAAGTCGATATAATGGTCAGCTATCAATTCGGTGAATGTGTTCGTTCGAAATCCAATTGAAGCTAAAGGCTATTGCTTTACCGAATAAACAGAGACAGGGAGTCACAGATGAGTGAAGAGTTATTCACCCAGAAACGCAAATATTATCGCTTGAAGTACCCAAAAAAGGCACGTCCAGTGATGCGAATTAAGGATGAGCTTTTTCATGTGAGTGAAGTGTCTGAAAAAGGTGTGCGCTTGATGATGCGTAACATCATTCCTGTTTATCGAGGCTTCTCAATGGCGGGCAGTTTAAGACTGCACGATAACAACACCATTGATATTAGTGGTGCAGTGCTGCGACAAGAAGGCGATGAAGTAATCGTTCAGTTGTTAGAAGGACCAAGCTTCAAAGATATGGTGTCAGAACAAAGACACATTAGACAAAGATACCCAGTATTTTTTGCTAGCCTCAGAGTGGCATAAAAAGCTTTTAAAGTTAGATGCCTTAAAGCCCAAGTCATTCATTCAGATCCGATATTAAAAAAGCCCAGCACTTTCACAAGTGCTGGGCTTTGCTATATATGTAAGCAAACTAACTATACGGACAAACTAAGGCGCTTAGCCTGTCTATGGTTCGTTTTATAGCTCGTCTACTGTTGCCCAAACCGCGGCTAGCATGTCGTGACCAAATGCAACACTGCGCTCTGGAGACCAACCGTAAAGTTCGTCAGCGTGGCTGATGTGATCTTTAAACGGCATCTCGACAGTGTAAGCCAGACATTTGAACTGCTCACCGATCCAATTTGTGCCGACGGTCATATTTGCTTTGCCCGGTTCGTCTTTATCGTAACCAAATTCATCTTGGAATTCTGGCGTGATAGTCAGAAGCGCTTGCTTGAAGTGATTCTCCAATTTTGCAATGCGCTCGTTGTATGAAGGTGTGCCTTCGCTACCTGCAACAAAGTTATATGGAATCGCTTCGTCGCCATGAATGTCTAGGCACAGATCAACGCCAGTTTCTAGCATGCGCTCGCGCACAAGGAAAACTTCAGGGCTGCGTTCTAGAGAAGGTGATTGCCATTCGCGGTTAAGGTTTACACCAATCGCATTAGTGCGCAGGTGACCACGGATGCTGCCATCTGGGTTCATGTTCGGTACAACGCGGAACACAACGCTGTCTAGAAGAGAGCGACCGACTGTGTCTGTCTCATCAAGCAGGCGTTGCAGCAGACCTTCGATTAGCCATTCAGCCATAGTCTCGCCTGGGTGTTGGCGACCAATAACCCAGATGTTTTTCTTCTCTTCACTTGGCTCACCAATGGTTAGCAAAGTGATGTCGTTGTTGTCTAGCGTGTGACCCAGAGTTTCTAACTTACATGCTGGGTGAGTTTGAGCACTGTGCAGAAGATCTTGGTGACGATCGTATGAGTACGGCGCGAAGTACGCGAAGTACATTGAATCGTGTTCAGGGATGATATCAAAGCTTAATGTATCGCCATCGAACTGAGATGGAATACGGAACCACTCTTCACGGTCATAAGATGCTACAACATCATAATCTTTCCACCCATCAGGGTAAGCAGATGTTGCCAATTGGCCGATTTCAAAGTGGTGAGCTTGTTGAGCTTCACTTTCTAAACGGAAGTGAAACCACTGAGAGATTTCAGTCTGGTTGTCTGCTGGGATAGTCAGTTGAATATTTTGTGGTGAATCTGCTGAAACGACGTGAATGTTGCCGCTTTCGAAATTGCTGAAAATTTTCATTGTAGTTTTTATCTCGTAGTTGAGTTGCCGTAAGACTAGCACACTTTTTTTCGAGCAAACCACTAACTAAATCGTAATGAGATGTTATTTCAATTCTCTATTTTTTGTTATCTACCTTTAAGCAATCTGATTTTGAACTAGCGGCGTTGACAAGTAGTACAACCACGACAGGCAGAACGTGTGTAACGATCCAGTTTACTGCGTTGAACCTTACAGTACGCGTTTTTCAGTGCTCTTCTTCCAGAAAACCAATCATCGGGTTTCGACAGGATCAGATAACCATTAAAGCGCTTCACAAGCTCTATTCTATTTTGGTCGATAAACTTGCTATCAAAGCCAATTTCAAAGTAATCAAGCGCTTGTTCGATGGCGGTGAAACTCGCTATTTTTTGCTGGAATTCTGTTTGGTTCATGGGGATTAGTCTCTGAACTGGTGGCAGCTATTGTACCGAGTCTACGACTTGTTTTATTGACTTTAGTTATGACTTATCTGGATTTTAGTCATAGGTTTTCTCAACTTAAAATGATCTTTTTAACTCTTTGAAGCTTATAGATAAAACATCAATGAACTGTGCAGGAAAGAATCATGAACCGGATCAACCCAAAGAAGTTACTTCGTAGTAAATGGACCGCGGTTAGCCCAGTAAAGAAAGAAAAGCATTTTATGGTCACTGAGGTTGAGTTTGAAGAAGGGGAGGTGATTCGTTGCTTGATAGAAGCAGTGATGACCAAACGAGAGGAAGCTATTAATTGGCGAGATCTAACCGACAAGGAGCATTGGCTTCCAGGTTGGAAGTAAGGACGTGAAGTAACGAAGAGTATCTCAACTACGCCCGTTTTAACTGCCCGCTACCGTTTGCAATTGCCAGTATTTGAGTCCTTCTAACACACCTTCAGCGTGTGTTGCTCTGCTAGTATACACATTGTCTCGATCAGACAAGTGAGCGACCTCAGGATAATGGTTAGCCACTAATATTGAGTTTATGCCCTTTATCGTCAGCATAGAGGTGTCGTTGGCAGAGTCACCGGCAACGCACACTTCTTCAACGCTCAACTCATGTTGTTTAAGTAGATGATGAATCGCTGTGGCTTTATTGACACCTTTAGGCGTGATATCTAGGTACCAATCGTGAGAGTAAGTGAGGTGTACATCTATCCCGTGTAATTCTAAGCTCGATTCGATCAGTTCATGCTGAGGCTCTGAGAGCTTTCCTTCAAAAGTGATTTTGTAATCACCCTGATGGCTCTCTAAGCGTTCGCCCATGAAATCGAGTGGCGCCAGTGCTGACTCTACCTTTGATTTGTTCCAAGAAGCTTCTAATTGGTTGTGCCAAATATGATCAGGCTTTTGGGAGTGAACGTGATGAATTCTGGTGCCCACATCGCTGATAATACTGTGTGGTTTCGGGTAGTTATCTGATGCCAAACCCACCCGAATTGAGGGCAGAGTTCTACCCGTCGCGATGATAAAGCGGATATCAGGTTGCTCCGCTAAGTAGTTAAATAACTGATTAACCCCATGAGATGAACCCCCATCAAGCGTACCGTCAAAGTCACACACCAGCATTTTTATCATTCGAGCGCCTTGTCCTTTTCTTTAATAATCGCGGAAAGTATGTCGATTTCTTCTATAAATAATGGCTCAGCAATGAGGACTCTACAAGTTGTCTTTCGGCTTAGATAATCGACACTCATTAGTTTGCAGTAAGCATCACACTTGGCGTTATGTTTTGGATACTGAAGATAATTCTATCAATTTGACCAGTGCCAAACTTGGTTTATTCCATCGGCTATTCTATTTTCATATAGTGACCTTCTGGCCCTCTATTGGTTTAAATGAGCGGTTGTGAATACCTCTGCGTTTTTGCCGAAGCTATACCGATCTTCTTGTTACATCGATAGAGAAGAAGGGGAGATTTTGCTCTCCGTAAAGCGCAAATTTCCAGTTTTTAGATATCGTTAAAGCCACAATAAATAGTTTGTATTCGAATTATTTGTGCACGAAGTATTTACGTTGAATCCTAGTCTGTTTCACCCATTAATTGTTTTAATGTGAAATAAATATTCAATAATCTATCAGTAAGTAATAGATAATATTGAACGCATTTATATCGTTTTAATATCCTTTATTATCAGTGTTTTGGTGGGTTTTTTCTGGATATTGAAACTTGATTTTGGTTGGCGAAATGATTGTTTTTGATAAGGGTTACCGAACGCAACCCCTTGATTTACAGCTCTACATTGCTTAGAGTGCTAATCGTTTTTCGAGCTTAAATAACCATTTTTAAGTTAAAATAGCTAAGAAAGGATTAGATTATATGGATCCCATACTGGAAGTTAAGGGACTGTACAAGGTGTTTGGTGAAGACACCGACCGTGCTTTTACAATGATTAATGAAGGCGCGGATAAAGACAAAATTTTCGAAGAAACAGGGTTAACGATCGGTGTTAACGATGTTTCTCTTAGTATTCAAGAAGGCGAGATTTTCGTGATTATGGGATTGTCAGGATCTGGCAAATCAACCCTAGTACGCCTTCTTAACCGCTTAATCGAACCTACCAAAGGTAATGTGCTTCTTCGAGGCAAAGACATTGCCCACATCTCAGAAGATGAACTGCGCGAAGTCCGCCGCAACAACATCTCCATGGTTTTCCAAAATTTCGCACTGATGCCGCATATGACAGTTATCGAAAATGCTGCATTTGGCCTTGAGCTGGCAGGTGTTGAAGTAGATAAACGAAAACAGTCAGCATTTGAAGCGTTAGAGCGCGTAGGTCTTGGCGCATACTCAGAATCGTACCCAGATGAATTGTCTGGCGGTATGAAACAACGTGTTGGTCTAGCGCGAGCCTTGGCATGTGACCCAGATATCCTGTTAATGGACGAAGCGTTCTCGGCACTCGATCCTTTGATTCGTACTGAAATGCAAGATGAACTGATTCGCCTACAAAATGACGATAAACGAACGATTGTATTCATCTCCCATGATTTGGATGAAGCGATGAGAATCGGTGACCGTATTGCCATTATGCAAAACGGTGAAGTGGTTCAAGTGGGCACACCAGACGAAATTCTTAACAACCCAGCGAACGACTATGTCGAAGCCTTTTTCCGTGGTGTGAATGTCGCAAGCGTACTTACTGTGAAAGACATTGCACGCAAGAAACCGGCTGCGGTATTTAAAAAGTCAGAACACGACGGTCCAGCTTCCGCTCTGCAAATCCTAATGGATAACGACCGTGAATACGGCATCGTTGTTGAAAAGAGCAGTCTTTACTCCGGCATTGTTTCTATTGACTCTCTTCGTAAAGCTCACAAAGAGAACAAATCATTAGTGAGCGCGCAGCTCGATGATGGATTAACGCTGAACCCTGATTTACCAATCAATGACGTGCTTGGCCTTGTTGGTGGTGTGCCTTACTCAGTGCCTGTTGTGGATGAGCAAGGTAATTACTTTGGCGTGGTAACTAAGTCACGTTTGCTACAAACATTGGATAAGGGGTAGATCATGTCGTCTGAACAAACAAATAATGACCCATGGTCACAGTCTGCTCCTGCCGCTCAGCCATCAAGTGATCCTTGGGGTCAAGCCGCTGACACTTCACCATCGGCAGATTGGCTAAGCAGTGAAACTGTAGAAACCATTCCTTTTGATCCTCTTAATCCTTTTGCAGAGGCAGTTTTGCCTGTTGATACTTGGGTTGAGTCTGGATTGAATTGGCTAGTTGAACACGGACGACCATTGTTTCAAGCAATTCGTGTACCTATCGATTTCATTCTAAGTTCATTTGAAACGGCATTGGTGTCTACGCCAGCCCCATTTATGCTCATCATTTTGTTCTTGGTGGCATGGCAGTTTTCAAACCTGAAACTGGGTGTTGCTACGGCAGTATCTCTTACTATGATTGGTTTGATTGGCGCTTGGTCTGAAGCGATGACCACGCTTTCACTGGTGATGACATCTGTATTCTTCTGCCTGTTGATCGGTTTACCCATGGGGATATGGCTCGCCCGCAGTAACACGGCGGCTAAATTCGTTCGCCCAATTCTGGACGCTATGCAAACAACGCCAGCCTTCGTTTACTTAGTACCCATCGTAATGTTGTTTGGTATCGGTAACGTTCCGGGTGTGGTGGTGACCATTATATTCGCACTGCCACCGGTGGTACGTTTAACCATCCTAGGTATTCAGCAAGTACCGGAAGATTTGATCGAAGCGGGTCATTCATTCGGTGCAAGCAAAAAGCAGATGCTTTACCGAATTCAGCTGCCACTTGCATTACCAACCATTATGGCGGGCGTGAACCAAACACTGATGTTGTCGCTATCTATGGTGGTTATCGCATCAATGATCGCGGTAGGTGGTTTAGGTCAAATGGTACTGAGAGGTATCGGCCGTCTAGATATGGGACTGGCCGCTGTTGGTGGTCTCGGCATCGTTATTCTAGCAATCCTGCTTGACCGCATTACCCAAGTTCTTGGGGTAAATGCAGGTAATACAAAATTACGCTGGTACCACATGGGCCCTGTTTCTCTTGTGCTCAATGCGATAAATCGCGGCAACAAATCAGAACTACAATTAAGGAAAAACACCAATGAATAATTCATGGAAGAGCAAACTTGCAGTTAGCATCGTTTCTACATTAGCAGTATCAACTAACGTGTGGGCAGCAAGCTTACCGGGTGAAGGTGTATCAGTTCAGCCAGTTCAATCGTCTGTAGCGGAAGAAACATTCCAAACGTTGATTGTTAACCGCGCCCTTGAAGAGCTTGGCTACGACGTGAAATCTACGCAAGAAGTGGACTACAACGTAGGTTACACCTCTATCGCAAAAGGTGACGCGACGTTCCTAACGGTAGGTTGGTTCCCGCTTCATGCTGATAAATACAAAATGGCGGGCGGCGATGACAAATTCTACCGCGAAGGCCAATATGTAAGCGGTGCCGCTCAAGGTTACCTAATTGATAAGAAAACGGCTGAAAAATACAACATCACTAACATTGGTCAACTGACGGATCCGAAAATCGCGAAGCTGTTTGATGCGGACGGTGATGGCAAAGCCGATCTTACAGGCTGTAACCCAGGTTGGGGTTGTGAGATGGTGATTGAACATCAACTTTCAGCGTTCAAACTGGACGATACGGTAACTCACAACCAAGGTAACTACGCTGCAATCATTGCAGATACGATTTCTCGTTACCAAAAGGGTGAATCAATTCTTTACTACACGTGGACACCTTACTGGGTAAGTGGCGTATTGGTGCCTAACGAAGATGTAGTTTGGTTAGAAGTACCTTTCTCAGCACTTCCTGGCGAGCGTTCGAATGTGGATACAACGTTATCTAACGGCAAAAACTACGGCTTCGAAATGAACTCAATGCGCATTATTGCGAACAAAGAGTTTGCTAAAAACAACCCATCAGCAGCGAAGCTTTTCGAAATCATCAAACTTAACATCAATGATGTAAGTGCTCAGAACATGATGATGAGTAAAGGCAAGAACAGCTCTGCGGATATCGAAGCGCACGTAAACGGTTGGATCAAAGCGAACCAAAGCATGTTCGATGGTTGGATTACAGAAGCGAAGAAAGCAGCACTGTAACTTTGACTTGTATTCGCTCTGTCTTACCAGACATTTTGATTTGAAATGATGAGCGTGTTGAGTGATTGTGTAGAGTCACTGAATCACCTTCAAATCAAGTGATAAGGCGACAAGAGTGAACGTTAAAAAGCCAGCAGTCCATTTGGATTGCTGGCTTTTTGTTTTCTGTTTCTGTTTCTGTTTCTGTTTCTGTTCTTGAGCTGTGAGCTTCTAGCTTTTAATTACAGCTCTAGCGTTCGCCTTGAACTTCGAAGTCGTCGCTGACTAAACGAGCGCAACCATCCGCTTCCAGTGCCCAGTGTTCACGATGAACAACACCAAACGCCTTGTTCATTGTCCAGCTAGCGGTAAGAATGTAACCACCTTCTGGGTGTTCTTCCCATTTTACATCGGTGTAATCAACGTCTTTGAAGCCTTGGTCGATGATGTTTTGCCAAAATGCTTGAATCGCTTCACGACCTTCAAAAGTACCAAATGGACGCGCTTCCATTACACAGCTTTCAGTATATTGAACGGCACAACCTTTTGCATCTTGGCTGTTGAATGCTTTCTGCCACGCGTTAATGCCTTGCTTACATGCTTCTAAAATTTGGTTGTCTAACATTGTCTTTCTCCATAACAGTATTGTTTCGAGCACTGTCTTTTTGATTTGGTATCTCGATAAGTTGAATTGAGTTTAATCTTGGAAATTGATTTGAAAAACAGAGATAATAGAAAATACTGTTTGTAAAAAGAGAACAATAAGATGAGTAAGCTAAAGCAGATGTCGATTTTCGCTCATATCGTAGAGCAGGGTTCAGTCTCGGCTGCGGCTGAAAAGCTTGAGTTGTCTAAATCTGTCGTCAGTCAGCACCTCAAAATCTTAGAACAAGAGCTAGGCGCTTCTCTTCTTAAGCGCACAACACGCAGGCAATCGCTGACTAGTATGGGTGAGCGTTTTTATTTGAGTTGCAAAGACATCAACGTGATCGCTGAATCGGCTTGGGATATGGCGAAAGCTGAGCTAGAAGAGCCCCAAGGTCGGATTCGTATTACGGCGTCGAATGCTCTGATGGACTTGCTCGTCGTACCCGTCATTGCAGATCTGATGAAGCAATATCCGAAGCTAAAACCAGAACTGATAAGCGACGATCAGCATCTAGACTTCATGGAACACGATATTGATCTCGCGGTACGAGTGGGCAGTTCTCGTGACAGTAACCTCAAACAGAAACGCTTGGGTGAATTTAAAGACGTGTTATGTGGTGTTGAAAGCATGCTCTCTCGTGAGCTTGAATCTATTCCTTACATCGCAAATTCTTGGCAGGGAAAACAGGTGACTCATCACTTTAGTTCGCAAAATGAACAAGACTTTATTTACCAACAGCCAGCCAGCTGCATTACGAACTCCTTTCACAGTTGTCTCGCCTTGATCAAATCTGGCGTCGGTATCGGCGCTATTCCAGACTTTTACCTTCATCATCTATCCGGTGAGGTGGTCGACATGATGCCAAGCTTTCAATTACCCACTAACACGGTTTATGCGTTGAACCCATTCGCTTCAAACACGCCTATCGCCATCAAGCTGTGTGTTCAAGCGTTGGAAGATAAGCTTAAGCAGAACTTAGTTTAAGCTTTCTAGACACAGCTCTAGGGTTATGAGGAGGTGGCCAATTGGTCATCTCTTCTTTTATCTTTCTACCTCTCATTTCTACGATACTGTATTTGTTTAATTGTGTGCATATTGGCAAAAAATCCAACCCTTACTTATAGTTAGTCTTAGTGTCTAGTTGCTTATCAATCGCTAAGAGGTGCCGTTATTGTCTGATCTTTGTACCAAGTCATGCATCGAATGTGGGTTAGTCAGTCAGTTCCGGGAATTACCTTCGGGCAGTGAGGCGTCGTGCCCTCGTTGTCATCATACTTTGTGCAGCATCGGCGCGAGTAAGGGGCAAGGAGTGATGGCCTACGCAGTGGCCAGTTTGATCACACTCGTGATGAGTCTTACTTTTCCCTACATGTCATTTAGCGTCCAAGGTATCAGTCAACAAATAACCCTTTATCAAGCCGTAGATATGATGAATAGGTTAGATAATTCACTGATTGCCGCACTCTTATTTCTTGCCGTTATTTTCTTGCCTGCTTATTTTCTAATTAGCGCGATCTGGTTCTATTCGTTGACTGAAAAAAGGCGCACTCACTCGCCGAACCTAAGCCGTTTAGCGATCTTCATTTTAAAGACCTTGAGCTGGGTTAAACCGTGGCTCATGGTGGATGTATTTTTGATTGGTGTGTTGGTTAGTTTGATTAAAATAGCAGCACTAGCCGATGTCTCTATGGGCATATCGTTTTGGGCATTTGGTATCTACGCTATGCTGGTGGTCAAAACCATTTCGTTGGTTGATTTTGATTGGATCTGGGACCGATTGATCCCACCTAAGCCGTTGCATGAATCGGTAACGGGTAGCCTTTTTCAAAAGCACGACCATTTGGTTTGTCATGTTTGTGGGCAGGTTCACTTGTACGATGAACAACTTAGTCAATGCTCTCGTTGTCATGTTCACCTACACCGATTTAATCCAACTAAAAACCTTCAGATAGCGTGGGCTCTATTACTCACATCCATTATTTTTTACATCCCGGCAAACCTATACCCAATGATGTATACGTCTGCATTCGGGACGAGTGAAGGTTCAACCATCATCGAAGGTGTCATCATTCTGTGGAATATGGGGTCATACCCAGTCGCTTTGATCATCTTGCTTGCCAGTGTGTTTATACCGATGGCAAAAATGATTGCGCTCGCATACTTGTATTGGAATGCAAAAAGGGTTCAGGGTTTACCTGTTCATGAAGCGACTCGATTTCTCAAAATATACCGTGTTACTGAGTTTATTGGTCGGTGGTCAATGATAGATATTTTTGTGGTTGCCATTCTGGTTGCCTTGGTTCAATTAGACGGATTGATGGCGATTTATCCTGGGCCTGCTGCTTTGTCTTTTGCTGCCGTCGTCATTTTCACTATGTTGTCGGCAATGATTTTTGATTCTCGAATTATATGGAAATAATCTCTCGGTAGAGGTGTGGGGTATATGGAAAAACAAAGCGCGTCAGATGCGAAAGTATCAAAAAAAAATGAATTGTCTCCGGTCTGGATTGTGCCCATTATCGCGGTTCTGGTCGGCTGTTGGATGTTGTTTCAGTACTTCAACAATCGCGGACCAGAGATCACTTTGATCTTGCCTGATGCTTCAGGTATCGAAGCTGGAAAGACAGCAATTAAGTCTAGAAATGTACATGTGGGCACTATTACGGATGTCGCGCTGAGTGAAAATTACGAATACATCATAGCCAAAGCTCAGATAGACAAGAAAGCCTCACGCATGATCAATAAAGAAACCCAGTTTTGGGTGGTTGAGCCCCATGTCGGCACCGATGGCATTAGTGGGCTTGAGACCATTTTGTCGGGGTCGTACATTGAGTTGAAGCCGGGTAAATCGAGTGAGTCTCAATTGAAGTTCGATGTATTAGACACACCACCCGTCGCGGGACCAGATACCAAAGGAATTCGTGTGGTGGTTTCACATAATAAGGCCAATCAACTGCGTGTAGGAGAACCTGTCTTGCATCATGGCTTCGTGGTGGGTCGGGTTGAGAAAACAAGCTTTGACTATGAAAAGAAAGAGGGAAAATACCAACTGTTTATCTTTGCACCTTATGATGGCCTGATTTTCGAAAAAACGCAGTTTTGGCTATCTTCTGGAATCGATGTGAAGTTTGGTGCGAATGGTTTAGACGTTAACTTTGCATCAATAGAAAGCATCCTGACTGGTGGTGTGAGCTTTGATGTAGCCGAGAGTATTAAGCCTGGATTGCAGATAAAAGAGAACCTTCAAGAGTACACTCTGTACGACAATTACGACGCGGTTTTACAAGGTAAGTACACGACATCGATCGAGTATGTGTTGCTATTTGAAGAATCGGTTCGAGGTTTAAGGAAAGGGGCTCCAGTGGAGTATCGTGGTGTCAGGATTGGCACTGTGGATACGGTGCCGTTACAAATTCGCATGGATAAAGATGGCAAGGTCTCGAACCGTATTCCTATCTTAATCAAGCTGGAAATAGAACGAGTTTCTGAAGTCTTTAGAGCCGTGAATGCCGAAGCCTTTGCTGAACGCGTCAGGCTGCAAATGGGCGAAGGGTTAAGAGCGACCTTGAAAACGGGTAACTTGCTTACAGGAGCGCTGTTTGTCGACATTAATTTTTATGAAGATGAGGAGACTTACGAACCCAGAGAATTTGATGGTTACCCTGTGTTCCCAGTTGTCGCGGGTGGTCTAACCGAAATTCAAAATCAGATCACCGATTTCCTAACCAAGATTAACGAGCTACCGTTAGACGCGACTATCGCCAATTTAAACGGATCGCTTGCATCATTAGATACTACCTTGAAGAGTGTCGATCAACTGATGGGTAGTGAGGGCGCAAAAGCGTTACCACAAGATCTGAGTGACACCATGAAGCAACTTGAGGCGACATTAGAAAGTTACGATGATGACTCCGACGCTTACAAGCAATTGATCAGTGCATCTGAAGAGTTAGAACATGTGTTAAAAGAGCTTCGCCCACTGATTAAAGTACTGAACGACAAACCCAATGCGTTAGTGTTTGGTAGCGAAGTAGAAGAAGACCCGATTCCAGTTAAGGGAGTGGAATAATGAGAAAGCAATTTATATCACTGGTTGTGTCAGTTGGGCTCTTGGGGTGCGCAGCGCCTACTGATGGTACTAACGCCTACCTCTTGCCTGAAAGTACATTGGATAAGCCCATCTTTAAGGTCAAAACTAGTGTTGATTTGCCGGATTACCTCGACACGATAGGAATAGCTTATCGCAAGTCTGAAAATGAATTGGTGTCTGCGCGTAAACACGTTTGGGCGGAAAACCTTGAAGGGTTGCTTGAAGAGCGAGTCAATACTTCTGATACATCGGGAGAGCCTGAAAGAGAGTTGACGATAACCTTTGAGCAGTTCAATGGTTCTTATACCGGAAACGCAGAAGTGAAAGGAACTTGGGTATTGAGCGAGCAAGGCTCAGAGCTCGCGCGTGCCGACTTCGAATCAAAAGTACCCTTGAAAGAAGCAGGTTATGAAGCACTTGTTGAAGCCCTAGGTGAAGGGTTAGATGAGGTGTTATCTGAGATACAGACGCAATTGCCTTAGGTGTCTGTCTGTGTGAATACCGCTGGTAGTTATCTGGCTAATTGACTTATTCACCCGATTACTATTGGGTAGCCTCTCGGAGAATTAAAAAGCCACCTATTGTTTGGTGGCTGTTTATATCCAGTAAACCTGAGTCGTTAACCATATTTATTAATAAATGCGATAACATTCTTGTTACTCAGTAATTCGATTTTGTCGATAGTCAGTACGCAATAGCGGTAGTTTTTGTTTTTGAAGGTGATGTTCGACTTTTGTTCTGTTGGTTCTGAAAACTTCCATATTTCAAATCCGATGTTCTTCATAAGTTCCAATGCACTTGGGTTCTTTATGATCATGGAATACTTTTTAATCTTAGTATTTCTTGCAAGAAGCTTCATATCGGAAATCAGGTTCGCAATAGATTGTTCACGCTTCTCAGAGTGACCGCTAACCACAATGTAATTTAAGTTATGATTAGAATCTAAAGAGCAGGCTTGCTTAATATGTAGATGCTTATTTTGGTATTGCTCGAATACCTCTTCGTTGAAGAAAAAACCTAGGCTATGACTAACAATATCGCCATTAACATTGACCATTTTTCTGCCATGCGCCTTTTTTTCACTGCAATAGAGAAACAGGTCGATAGCATCAAGGGCTGAAGGGTCTACCTTTGTATATTGTGAAATCAGCTTTATTCTATCTATTATTGCTTTGTCATTCTGATCTGTCATCAATGGCATGATCTGACAGTCGCAGCCCTCTTCTATTTCCCCTTTAGTGATAGACGATATTCGGCTTTGAAACGAAAAGAACCTCTCACGAAGGAAGTCTTCAAGTAGTGCACGGTCTTCGTTATCTTCTGAATCAAAGGATTTCAACGTTGTATACAAGTCCAGACCAAGGCAGTCCAATAGCTTTAGGGCTTTGTAATTACTTGGCTTTACTTTGCTATTTTCCCATCGATTTATCGTTACGACATCTACAGAGCTGAATTCATCATCTAAGTGATTAATGTATGCCGCAAAATCCTTTTGCGTTAACTTCAATTTCTTGCGCGCTTCGCGCAGTAATTGCGGAAATTTCATCATGGTAGAATATTCATCTTTGATTAGTGACATTACGTTCCGATTCGTCAGATAGTCTATTTTATCAATCGTTAATATACAGTAGCTATAATGTTTATTTTTGAATGTGATATTACACTTTTTAGCAGAAGGTTCTGAAAATTTAAATACTTCAAACCCCACGCCCTTCAAGAGTTTCATCATGTTGGGGTCTTTTACTAAAACAGAGTATCTTTTTATATTTTCATTCTGAGAAAGTAACTGTATATCTGAAACTATATGCTCAATAACATGATATTTTGTCTCTGAGTGTGAGCTTATATTAAAATAATTTATGCTTTTGCTTGAATTTAAAGAGCAGGCCATTCTTAGATCTAGCTCTTGAGTTTTTAATGTCTCAAATTGATGGTCTTCAAAGAAAAAGCCTATGTTGTGACTCACAATGTCGCCATCTGTATTGATGAGCTTGTGACCATGTGCTTTTTTCTCACAGTAATAGAGATATAAATCAATTTGGTCCAGTGGCGATATATCGACTTTTGTGAATTTAGAAAGTAGTTTGATTCTGTCGATAACGCCAGTGTCACATGGCTCTGACATTAAAGGCAGTGACTTAAAGTTGCGTTCGCCTTGCTGTTGATTCAGGCCTGATAGAGCTGAAATTCTACTTTGAAATGAGCCATAGGATTCGTTTAAAAACAGTTCGATTAGTGTGTCTTTTTGTTCGGACTTAAAGCTCTTTATTGTCTCAAACAAATCTCCGCCAAGGTACTGTAAGATCTTGAGTGCTTTGTATGTACTAGGTTTTACCTTACTGTTTTCCCAACGATTTATCGTTACGACGTCAACCGCATTAAACTCATCGTCCAGCTGATTTAAGTAGGTTGCAAACTCTGTTTGTGTAAATTGAAGTTCCTTTCTGAAGTTACGTAACAACTGTGAAAACTCACTCATTAAAACATTAACCTTCTGATAATTAACTCAATGTCTTGATTCTAATTTAGACATCAGACTCTCTATTTAACATCTTCAGTAATTTGTTTTTTACGGATGTTAATTGTTCGGATTATTTGAACTGTATGTTGCGCATGTCCCTAACTGGCTGAGTGCCAAATTGGTGACGTCAAATCTATGGCTTTTTGCCTAGACACTTGTCAATCTACTGTGAAGTGCGCGTTAATGTTCAGATACAATCTTGCCTTTTTCTTATCCATTCTATTGTTTCCATTTGCCTCCTATGCGGATACAACGGGTCTTGTTATGGATCTGTCTGTTGACAGCGTGTCTTACGACAACGACCAAGAGGTGGCTTATACGCTTGTTTTAACGAATGAGTCGGATAAAGCTATCGCTGAGTTGGACGTTAAAGATGAGCTGTTAAATATCTTAACGACAGATGATCAAGGAAATAATGTTAACGCGTTCTCGCAAGTTTCGACTCAAGCGCAATACTCCTTCCTGTCATCTCCAGGTGATTACAGTCGCTTCGGAAACTTAGATGCATCAGGTGTGCGTATTGCGGCTGGTGGGTCGGTGACCTATACCATGGTCGCCACCGTTTCTGCCGACGCAGCCGGTACGATTGATAACGTCGCAAGTGCGAGCACTGGACTGTTGGATGCTGTTGAATCAAATACAGAATCCATTCAGCGTGGTGTGTACCAACATGATGTTGTTGTTTCGGTCGATAAGACGAACTATCAACTCAATAACAAACTCACCTATAAGATTAAGGTTTCGAATACTGGCGATACCTTTATTCAGACGCTCGACGTTCAAGATGTCCTTTCAGACATAAAGGCACTCAATATTGAAGGGGCTTTGCAACAAGCCTTTACTGACAACGTTAACTCAGTCAGCAAGGTTGAAGGTAGCAAGAGCGAACCAGGTACCTTCGCCGAATCAGGGGACTTATCAGTAAGTGGTGCGTCGATTGATATTGGCGGGTCTGTGACTTACGAAATTCAAGCGACCGTTGCCGACAGTTTAGTCGGCGACATTGTTAATGACGACATAATTGCTGAAACACGCGATGACTTGGTCACAGTTGATGACGTTATCACTCCACCCACTGAGCCTAGTATCACCCTGACACATACCTTGAACCAATCGGATAGCTACCTAGTCGATGATGAGTTTTCCTATACGGTCACGGTTGCCAACCAAGCAAGTACTGGTATCGCGTACCATTATTCTGTTCAGCAGTTTCTTGCGGATCTTGAAACCGATCTAGGCAACGATGTCAGCAACGAAAAGAATGCAACTGACACGGTTGGTAACCCCTACGATTTTTGGACCAATGAAGTGACCTCGATTGGTTCTCATAGCCTTTCTGAACTCAATGTATCTGGAAAGGAGTCCAACAAGTCACTAGAAGACAAAGTGTCTATCTATCCCGGTGAGCAGATTGTTTATTCCGTTGTAGTGGACGTTAGCCCTGTGTCTATTGGTCAAATTCCCCAAGTTGCAGCCCGAGTGGTTGATGCTGATGGCCTCGCAGATTCTGGCGATGCTTTGGCTAATATTCTTGATTCGAAAGGCGTTCTGACGACGTCATCAAGTCAAATTACACGTAATAAAAACACCACCGATACTACTTATGTCCCGGGGATAGCCGGTGATAACGAAGTAGTTTATGACATTGTTATTTCTAACAAGGACACAGAGTTTTTCGCCAACGATATTGAAGTCATCGATAAATTTGCTTGTATCGTGACAGAACAAGCGGATGGCTCCAACGCTTCAGCATTTTCCGAGTGGAAGCTTGAAGTCGCCGATAGAAGTGGTGATGGCTCGAATTATGGTTCATTTAATTACAATACTTGGACAACAAACGACATCAATTTGAAAGTCGACCTCGCACCTGAGGGTTTCGTTCATTATAAGCTGACCGTAAAAGTGGCAGACACCAGTGTGGGGCAGATTGTTGATGATGGTACCGATGCGGGCTTGTGTTTAGGGGATAACTTAGGCGAGTCAGGCTCTGGTGTCCAAATGCCAAACTCGAAATTAAAAGTCCAAAAGGAAGTGGATTCTCGTTACTACTCAGCTGGCGGTACCCTGAACTACGACATCACGGTAGAGAATAACGGTGACGGCTACGCGATTGATGTACCGGTTTATGATGATTTAGTCTCTGTCATGACTCAGTCTATTAACGATACACCGACTAAAGCATATTTGAGCTGGGTTATTACTGCGAAATCCTATGCCTCTGACGGCTCAATTTCGACAAACAGTGATCCCGGCTTTACTGGTCAAATTGAAGGTAATCAAAGCAATAAACTTATCTTGGACGAGAAGGCTAAGTTGGCCCCACACGATAAGATCGTTTATAGCATTGCAGCGGTCGTAAACCCCATTGCCGATGATGAAATTCGTAATGAAGTGACGGTCGACAGCGTGCTTTATTCTGACAGAGGCTCATACCCACGAGATTACTACTTAGTATTGGATAAGCGTGTTGATGATCATAACGAACAAAGCGCGTATACCGACACCACCAATACTGTCACTTATACGATCAGCATTACCAACCCAGCAGGGAATGGCTTCGCCTCTAACATCAATGTTAAAGATGAAATCAGTACCATAGAAGCGGAGTTACTTCATGAGCCGGGTGAAACCAAGCCCGTGTTCTCTTCGTGGACGATCAATGCAGAAAGAGAGGCAGACTCCCCGTGGGTGAAAGCCGTGACTGACCCAGGGGATTTTTCGGATAACAATGATCTGGATGCCACCGCTCAGATCCCGCCAGGTGCAACGATTACCTATACCATTGTTGGGACACTCGATCGAAATGTCGACAGTGAGATTCTTTGGGGATCATTCACCAATACTGCAACAGTGACGGGGCCTGAAACTAACCTATCGGATACGGTACGCACCTATCCTAGCGAACCGAACCTTGTGGTTGCTAAGACCGCTCGAAACACCGACTTTGTTGTAGGTGAGCGCGCTACGTTCGATATTTATATCTATAACCGAGGCATCGGCTACGCAAATGACGCAACGGTACAAGATAGCATTTCAGCACTTAATTTCTTTGATAGCTGGACAATTGTAGGTTCGACCGACACCGATAAACCGGGTTCTCGTTACGGTGACATTGCTAACGACACTGACATCAATACCGACGTTGATATCACTCCCGGAGGGTGGGTTCACTATGAGGTGAGCGGTATTGTTAAGTCTGACTATGAAGAAGAACAAGTATCGAACCGTGTTGATGTTTACGATCCTATTACAGACCGTGACCACAGCTCTTCCGCTCAGATAGATAACTCACACAGTACCTATGACATCAATGTCTCACTAGCTAAAACGACCGATGTAGTCCGTTACACGCCGGGTGAAGATCTCACCTACACCATCGTTATTGGCAATAATAGCGACACTGATGAGACCGATCTTATCTTCATGGATCGCCTGAGTGAGATCACCACTACGCTAGCGAATGATAAAGATGGTGAAGTAGAAGATGTTCTTGACCAAAACCCGTTTGACTATTGGTCTGTGGATACTGGCTCTGGTTTCGGTCCTCAAACGACTGAAGATGTGGAGTTCCCAGTTTCAATTCCTGCCAAAGACTTTGTCACGGTGCGCATTAAGGCGCATGTCAAAGACAGTGCGGTGTCTAACGGTGTCGCTGACAGAGACGGCGGCATAATCCGCAACGAAGCAGTGCTGATTCATGACGATAATGCCGGTTGTACTGACGATTGTGAGTATGCCAAACGTGCTGTGGCTGAAAACCATCAAGTGCACAACAGTGGCGGAGTAGTTCGTACAACCAATATTAACCGTTACTCCCCGGGCGATGAGTTGACCTATACCATCAAGTACAACTCTCAAGATGGACACGGTTATCGAAACAACGTTGACGTTAACGAACTGATTAATGGCATATCAGTGGAGCTACAAGATGGCAATTCAGGCAATCCATTTTTCGATGATTCGGTAGGTTCAAACAAGTTTACGGTGGCGGTTGCTAAGAGCGACCCTACGAACGCGGGTACAACAGATGGTACCAAAGACGGTGATGTTGCGAACGACACTGACATCGTAACCTCGATTGATATCGATGCTGGCGAAGACGTGACTTACACAGTAACAGGTACCGTAAGACCGGATGCGGTCGGTGATATTCATTATCGAGATACCGTCGTGATTCCCGATGACTACCATTTAGATTTTGATAAAACGACTGATGAAGCGGTGTACGAGCCCGCTCAAACCGTGACCTATCACTTAGTGATTGAGAATGACGGCAAAGGTAACGCTCACGATATTCCAATCGTCGATAACCTCGAAGATATTACGGTCAGCTTAGTGGATGGTAATACAGGACCAGCGTATTCAGATTGGACTATCACATCGATAGCAACTGGAACCGATTCTGAGTATGTGGATGCGGGCGCAGGTGCTGGCAATGTTTACACATCAACCAACAGTAACCTAAATGTTGAAGCCGATATTCCGATGGGCGCTAAGCTTGAGTACCAAGTTGTCGCGACCATCAATGACAAAGCCAATGGTGATGTTGTTAACGTTCTAACCGTTGATGGCGACACGATATCTAATGATATTCGTCAAGAAGCTCGAAAAGTTGATTTTGAAAAGAACATTCTGGCGTATTACGACACGGATGAAAACGAACTGGTTGGCGCAACTAACTACATGCCAGGTGGTTATGTTGAGTATGAAATTTTAATTGAGAACATTGCGAGCGCCCACGTTGATGATATGAGCTTGCGTGATGACATCGACCAAATTAACACTCAATACTTTGATGGAACGCGTGGCCCTGCATTTGATAGCTGGACGATTGAAACATTCACTGATAGCTCAGGTATTTCCAACCCAGATGTTGATAACTCAATCCAAGACAATAAGCCGATTGATACTCACTTCGATGTCTCGGCAGACAACTTTGGCCGAGCTGCATCGTCAGCGTTTGTCCGCTATGTCATAAAAGCCAAGATCAGTCCGAAAGCGGTAGGTTCTTTTACTAATAAAGCTTACATCGATGAAGACAATGGCAATGAGTTGATCGCGGTATCGCCACCATCAACGATGGCGGACCCTGAAGTCACGTTCTCTAAAAAAGCCTTTTATGATGCAGGCTTCTCTTCGCAAAAAACTGAATACTCTCAAGCTTTTGGCGAGAGTGAGGTTTATTACCGCATTGAGATTAAGAATGCGGGTGATGGTATTGAATATGGTTCTCGCCTAGAAGATGCGATTTCGGAAATTCAAACTCGTATTGCAGAAGACAGCACCACTTCAGGTGGTGATCCTGTCGGCCAACCATTCTTGGCTGGCTGGGAAGTGAGCCTAGATAAAACGGCTGCGACAGGTTCTATTACCGACGCGATTGACTTTGTACTGGGCAATAACATCAATATTGATAACGACATTGTTATCGCGCCTCAAGAAAGCCTAACGTTCACTATTCATGCTCAAATTCGTGAAGATGCATTGGGTGACATTCAAAATAAAGCGACGTACGACGGTAGTGCTCGAACAGCGAATTTAATGCCACTTGAAAATAATACCAGTGTTGAAAAACGTGTGGTGTCGATCAACGGTAACCCGTTCAGTGATGGTGATACCTATCTTCCGGGTGACGAAGTTGAGTATGAATTTGTAGTCACAAACCCTGAAAACGGTTGGGCGAATGATATTCAGATCAAAGACACAATCACAGACATTCAAGTCGAAGTGATTGGCGGTAAAACGGAATCCGCTTTTGTTTCTGACGATATCACCCATGAAGTCAGCAATGGTATTGATGCCAACGCTGATACTTATGTACCAAGCTACAACACCAGCGGCAACCTTGATATTGATACCGATATTGCCGCGGGAGAAGTGCTGACCTTTAACTTAACAGGTATCGTTCGTGACGACGCTTTGGGCACGATTGATGCGAACCAAGTGACCGCAGGAAGCGACTCTGCAACATCGCAAGTGATACCACCTAAAGATGCCGAGCTCGATTACTTCAAAACCTTGGTGTATACCGATGGTGAATCGGCAGGGTGTTCTGTTCCTTCAAACGATGGCAGCGGTTGTACTTACGCACCACGTGGTGATGTTGAGTATCAAGTTACGTTAGATAACACAGGCGATAGCATCGCAAATGATGTGAGCGTTATTGATGCGATTCACACCATCAAAACCGAAGATGGCGATGATGCGTTCTCTAGCTGGACAACGGCTATTGCGGTTGAACCTGTTGGCACTTACGACGTGCAAGGTAACTACAACGGTAGCGTACCATTGAATGCAACTGTCGATCTTCGTCCTGGTGAGCGTATTGTGTTTGACGTGAAAGGCACCGTGTCGACTTCAGCGACAGGCACTATTACCAACACGGCGCAAGTGAACGGTGATAACACCAACGACATCGTACTTGATCCAGGCCGCTCGAATATCCTGATTGATAAATGGACGGATACGCCTGAGTACGTGCCGGGCGGTACTGTGAATTACTACATCGGCATCACCAACGACGATGTGGATTCTGGCCTGTTTTCGATTCGTGACATCATCAGCGGCTTTGAAGTCGAGACTGTCGATGGCTCAATGAAAACGGCACTGACAGAATGGACGGTTGATTACGATGTGCTTTATAACTCGGCGCCGTCAGACCCTGACGCTAATGATTTTTCAGAGTTAGATAAGCTCGTTGGTCAAAACAGTCCAGACATCGATTTACCTGTTGAATCGATCAAGATGGCTGGGCGTGACGATGCCGGTACGGGTGGTGGTGATAAGTACACAGCTGTCCGTATTCACGTTCAAGGTAAGGTTCGTGATGATGCGATTGGGCGCTTTACCAATACGGCTTACCTGCGACATGGTTTGGACGATTCGAAGATTGCTCGCTTGCGAGAAGGCTTTATCACTCCGAAGTCGGGTCAATTGGTTCTAACCAAAGAAACGACGCCAATTGCAGAACCTGATGCCAAATACCAACCGGGTCAACCAATCTCCTACAAGATCACTGTGGCTAACACGGGTGAAGGTTACCTTGTCGATCAAATTCTAACCGATCGTATCGACACCATCATGACAGAGGTGGCTAACAACCCAGATCAAGAGCAAGCGTTGACAGGCAGTTGGATCATTAGCGACGAACAGCTTGATGGCAGTGGCGATCCTGCCCTGAACGCTCGCAAAGATGTGGTTAGTAACGCACAGGGTTATAGTGCGACTTACAGCATTCACCCGGGTGACAGTTATTCATTTGTCGTGACCAACACTGTTAATGATAAGGCCAAAGGCGAGATCACTAACGTCGTTAAAGTTGATAGCGACGACGGTGAGCACTCAGCCGACGCGACCTACATTCCAGAAGACGCGCAAGTTGAGATCACTAAAGACGTCGATAAAGCAGAGTACCTTCCGGGAGAGGCGCTTCAGTACACCGTGACCGTTAAGAATAACGGCTTAGGTTGGGCAGAAGATGTCGCTATTCAAGATGCGCTGAAGTCGGTTGAAACCACGATCGCAGGCGGTGCGACTGAGCAAGCTTTTGACCCTGCTTCAATCCAAATATCTGCGGTATCGACAACCGGTGAAACCCCAGTACCGGATGCAACCCGTGGTGAAGACCTTAATGAGACGCTCGATATTGCGCCTCAAGACAGCATTGTTTTCACTATTCAAGTGACGACTAATCCGTTGGCGACAGGCGATATTACTAACATCACATCAGCGACCTTTGACGGCACAACATTTGATGACAGTGCTACCAGTACACCAGTGTTGGCGACGGTTTCGGTCAAGAAGACGGTTGATACGCCATCGTATGAAGTAACCAAGCTGATTAACTACGACATCACCGTAACCAACAGCTCTGATGCGTTTGCATCTGGTGTTCAACTTCAAGACATCATCAGTGACATTAAAGTCGACACGACCGCGGATAAACAAGAGTCGGCATTCCTACTATGGGAAGTGAGTTTTGACGCCTCGGATGATCGCTCTGTTGTCACTCCCAAGACGTTCGACTTGAGTGAAGACATCGATGTGAGTATGGATGTTGCGCCACAGAGCACTGTGACTTTCCATGTTAAGGCGTTAATTCGCACGACAGCGATTGGTGATATCAGCAATACGGCCACCATCACTTACAACGGTGCCCCACAAGACTCTACCGTTACGATTACACCGAAAGACTCTGAGTTTGTTGCGACCAAAACCAATGTGCAAACAGAGTATGAGCCGGGTGGTGAGCTGGAGTTCTTGATCACCATTGAAAACACCTCGAACAACTACATCAGTGACTTAAGTGTTGTTGATGATATGGAGTCGATTGAGGTCGCATACTACGACGGTTCGACGGGACCTGCTTTTGTGGCTGGTTCCACCTCTTTGGTGGTCGATTCAACCACAATAGGCACCACCACCGAGCAAGTTAGCCCGACGGAATACAACGTAGATATCGCCCCACACGGCACAGTTGTGTTCCGCTCAAAAGGCACCGTAGTCGACACCGCAACTGGACACATCATTAATACCGCGCAAGTAGACGGCGGCGATGTTATCAGTCCTCCAGTTCACACCGTGGCGGCTGTGGTTCAAGCTGAGTTGTTTACCGATGCCCCGTATTACGTACCGGGAGAACAAGTTGAGTATCACTTAGTGGTGCAAAATATTGGTCGTGGTATAGCTAAAGATGTCGCGCTTTACACTCAGTTCTCTGAATCCATGGGTGATCATATTGATGGTGATTTTAGTAATGCGTTTGATAAATGGACACTAACGGCAACATCAGAAGGGGCTGAAACTCAACCGGGCACCTTTGATAACGACAAAGACCTGTTCACCTTGGTCGACATCGCGCCGGGCGGCAAGATTGATTACACGTTCACATTGACGGTCAATGAAGACATGCTGACTAACATCGATGTGCTTGGTTACTACCTCGACTTAACTGGTAGTCCAGCGATGCGCGCTCGTTCTAAGGGCATGTTGGCGTCTGAAACCTCGATGCAGGCAGTGGCAGACCAAGTATCTGCTTTGGATTTGCCGCCAGTGGGTGCTGATCTGGTTGTTGAAAAACGTTCTGATAAGCCTGAATACACCGAAGATGACGACAGTGTCACTTATTACTTAGCCGTGACCAACAACGGTCAAGGTAACGCGGCTAATGTTCGTCTAACCGATGAGATCAGTGAACTACAAAACAGCACAGGTAATAAAGTCTTTATCGATTGGACAATTGAAGGTGTGGAAGTCGACGACTCGGGCGCGGTTATTCAGCGTCATTCTTTCCCGTCGAATAAAGACTTAGACACCACAGTTAACCTGAAATCCAACAAACGAAATGCTTACGCGTTTGAGGTCGTGGGTACGCTAGGTAAGGGCTTGGATGACGACATTACCAATACCTTTACGGCGACCGAATCTGACGGTACCGAAACCAGCGACAGTGTAACTACTCATATCAAGAAGATTCCTGATAATTCTGGGGAGTTGGAGCTGACCAAGTCTGCGTTGCAAGATACCGCGCAAGTGGGTGATGCGGTTGAGTACGAGATCATCGTTGAGAACAACAATGAATCTTACTTTAAGAACGTGACGGTGGAAGACCGTTACCCAGGTGGCCTGAAATACATCGTGGATACATCAGAAGTTGTGCTAAGCGGCATTGATGGTGAGTTTGGTACGGAAGACGATCAGGTTATCTCTCAAGAGCCATCAGATACGGGCAAGTTAATGTTCACATCGTTGAACTTTGATCCGGGCGAGAAGCTGCGTATTCGTTACTTATTGCGTGTCTCGGTAGGTGCCACCTTTGGTGATTACATCAACACCGCAGTAGCGAAGGTTGATGGCTCGGCTGTTTCTAATGAAGACACCGCCAAAGTGACCATTGAGCCGGACAAGGTGTTCGATACCTCATCGATCATCGGTAAAGTTTTTGAAGATCATAACAAAGATGGATTCCAAGCTGATGCAACCGCGTTTGATGTTGAGCTAACTGCGAACTTAGCAACACAAGGCTACATCGCTGATTCGACGCACATCATTCGTGATGGTCAAGACGTTGCTATTCAAGATGGTGCGATAACCACTGCACTTGAACAAGGTTTGGAGCTTGGTGACCTTTGGGGACATTCAGTGAACCGAACACTGCCAGAAACCAGCAAAGTGGTTATTCAATTTAAAACTCGTACACAGCAAAGCTTTGATTTCTACGTCACGACCGATGCGGGCTCTCGCATCGAGTTCGACGCACAAGGTCAGATTCAGTTTAAGCATGAATCGGACAAGAAAAAGGGAATGAGCGCGGAAAGCCTCAATGTAACCAGAAACCTATATCGCGATGGCGAGGATTACCTGTGGGAAATCGTTATCGAGAACAAAGGTATTTACGAAGATGGTATTCCGGGCGTTAAGTTGATGACGGTTGAGGGAATCGTTATTTACACAGACCAGTACGGTCGTTACCACGTGCCCGACCAATGGGTACTCAATAAGAAAGGTAAGAACTTCCTAGTGAAGTTGGACACTGATTCGCTCTCTACCTCCATGGAAGTGGTGAGCGAAAACCCAAAAGTGTTGCGAATTACCCCGAACAAGCTCACCAAGTTCAACTTTAGCGTTCATCGCAAAGACCAACAAAGTGAACAGAAGTAAGCCATTGGAACCGTATCTGGAAATTGTATGAAAGTATTTAGTAAGTCTCGTTTAGCTACGTGTGTGTTGACTGCCATTCCTGTGATGGCGGTAGCGAAAGACACAGGTAAGCTTGAAAAACTCGGTTCTGAGACGACTGGCATTGAAATCACTAAGCCGAACCAAGACCAAGATAGTTCGCGTATTTACCTAGAACAAGGCGCTATTTGGGCAAGCCGCGACATCACTCGCTTTGACCCAGTGCTCGACGTCAGTGTCAGCGATGAGTTGGAAGTCGAGCAGGGCGCACTGCGAGACAGCGTAGGTTTCACCATTACCACCAACTATGGTTACTACATCAAAAAGTACCAGTTGGAAGTGTACCGAGTGGGTGACTTTGGCTTGTCTGAGCCAATCGCTGTACTTGATGGCGACAAACTGGCGAACGACTCTGACATCAATTGGGATGGTCAAACCGATGTTGATTACCAGTTTAATGTCGGTGAGCAGCTGATGTTCCGCCTAAAAGCGTGGGACAAAGATGGCAACATGGATGTGACCACCGTTGGTGTGACTGACTTAGTCAAGCCGGACTCTGAAGTCGAGATCGATCGAAACGATAACGACGATGAAGAGAGTAAAGATAAAAGCTATGGCCAAGCTAAGTTGATGCGTCACAACATCCCTACCAATGCGGGCTTAGCGAAATTCATCGGCACTGGCTTAAAGGGCGTAGATAAAGTCATCATCGGTGAAGATGAATTTGATGTAGAAGATGGCAACTTATACGCAGAACAATACTTACCAACAGACTCCTACATTTTCCCAACCAAGGTTGTGTTTGATAACGGTGATGAACGTCGTTACAAGCTGTACGTTCGTATTCCAGATACGTACTACGCACAAACCGGCTTGGCTGATCTTTATGTTGGTAAGAATAATGTGTCTGGTAATAGCGATGCATTAAGTGTCGATGACCAGTACCAAGATGACATCTATAACCAAGGTCGTTTAGCGTACTTTGGTCAGGGTAAATTTGGCGACAAACTTGGTGTAACGACTCACTTTGATACGCGAGAAAGTGAAATCAAAGACATGTTCAAACATCCGTTCGCCTCCGACGATTCGGATGTGTTCGATATCCTCGAAGACGACGATGAGCTTTATTACGGTAACTATGGTGACAGCTCAAACATCGAAAAAGTGGTCAACACCAAAGGCAAGGTTTACCTCAATGTTGAATACGATAAGTCTCAATACTTGTGGGGTAACTACAACACGGGTTTAACAGGCACCGAAAACAACGATTACAACCGCAGTCTCTATGGTTTCAAAGCTGATTATCGTACTCGCGATACTACACAATACGGTGAAGATCGTTTGAACGTGGTCGGTTTTACTGCCGAAGCAGACTCTTTGTATGCACACGATGAGTTCTTAGGTACGGGCGGTTCTCTGTACTTCCTTCGTCATGGTGAAGCAGTACCGGGAAGTGACAAAGTTTACGTCAAAGTAAAAGATGAATCTGGCCTAGTGCAGAATGAAATCCCACTTGAGCCTGGCGTCGACTATGACTTTGACCCATACCAAGGTCGCATTATTTTGACCAAACCACTCGACAACATCCTATCCGATAGCTTTGGTAGCGTGATTGAAAACGGCGATGATTACGAAAACTTTCTGGTTGTCGATTATGAGTATGTTCCACAAGGTTCAGATTCATTAGATGCGATGTCTTACGGTGGTCGTGCTAAAGGTTGGATCAACGATTACGTTGGTGTTGGCGTGACGTATGCGACTCAAGAAAAGGACAACCAAGACTACGAGTCTTACGGTACGGACTTAACGCTACGTGCCACTGAAGGGACCTACATTAAGGCTGAGTTTGCGCATAGTGAAGGTAGGCAAACCGAGTCGAATTTCTTCTCTACTGATGGTGGTTTAACCTTTACGCCCATTGGCGACACGTTGGAAGACCGCGAGGGTGATAGTGTCCAAATCACAGCTGTCACCAGCCTTTATGATCTTGCTCCAACCATCTTTGGTGCCGTTGGTAATGACCTGAAGCTTTGGTATCGAGACAAAGACGCGGGATACAGCTACGCAAGCAGCAGCGATGACCTTGAACAAGAAGCTTACGGTGCAGAGCTCCGTTTGCAAGCCACCGATCGCTTGGCGGTTCTCTCTCGCTTCTCGACCAATGAAGAGCGCGATGTCGATGGTAATCTAGAAACAGATACTGAAACGATTGAGATCGAGACTCAAGTTAAAATCACCGAGCACATCAAAGTTTCGGCGGCAGGGCAACAAACTGAAGAGCTTAACCAAAGCGACGAGCACAGTGATGCCACCTTAGCGGGTGTGCGTTTGGAATACATGTGGGACAGTGAGAACAGCGTTTACGTCAAAGGGCAAAAGACCGTCGACCAGTCGGATGACTATGATGAAAACGACAGCGCGTCGATTGGTGCTGAATTCCAAGTGTTGGAAGACTTGTCTCTTGGTGGCGAATACACCGATGGCGACCGAGGCCAAGTAGCAGAAGCGACTGTGACTTACGATGTATCCGATGACCACTCAACCTACGTAACTTATGTAGATGATAACTACGAAGGCCAAAACAACGTGATTGTTGGTCAGCGTGCAGACCTCACCAGCAGTGTCGATTTTTACCAAGAGAACCAGTTTGTTGATGAAAATGATGGTCATGGCCGTATCGACTCATACGGCTTTGGCTACGATGTGACGGAAGATGTCGAGATGGGGATTGGTTATCAGCTTGGTGAAATTGAAGATGACCAGAACATTACCACAGAGCGTGAATCTATCAGCTTCAATGCCTCAATTGACCTAGATGACATAACCCTTAGCCACAAATTTGAATACCGAGTGGATAAGAGTGAAGACGACCCTGACATCGCTCAGCGAGAACTTCAACAAATCGTGACGACCAACCGTTATACGCATCACTTAACGGAAGAGTACACATTGTTCGGCAAGTACAACTACTCCATTACCGAAAGCGAGACTACGGGCGAAACCATGGCGCAATTTACTGAAGCCACTGGCGGCCTCGCGTATCGTCCGATCTACAACGATCGACTCAATTTACTGAGCCGCTACACGTATATTGCAGATTTCGATCAACTGGATCGCGATGTGGATTATCAAGACGAAACCAGTCAGATCATTGAAGTTGAAGCGATCTATTCGATTGACCAACATTGGGACGTCGGTACTAAGTACGCCCATAAAGACAAACAGCAAGCTTTTGAACGAGCATCTGGTGCGAATGAGATGGTTAAAAGTGACATCGACCTATATGGACTTAGCGCTTCTTATCGCGTGATGAAAGAGTGGGATGTGACGGGTGAATACCACTGGAAAACAGACACACTCAACGATGAGCTAGAACACGGTGCGCTAGTTTCGGTGAACAAGCACATTGGCGAGAACTTTAAAATGGGGATTGGTTATAACTTCTCTGCGTTTGATCGTGACTTAACCAATGATGACGACTACGACGCATCCGGTGTGTTCATTAACTTAGTCGGTAAGATCTAAGCCAGCCCCAAAGTGGGTTGAAAGTTAAGAGTTGAGAATTCGAAGTGACAGTTAAGAGTAAGATGAAAACAATTATTTTCCTAATAAGCGCAGTGATGAGTACTTTGCTGCTGTCCGGCTGTGCAACCGACACCTATGTGAGTCAGGAGAACCGAGACAAGTTTGCTGGTATCGATGTGTCTAAGTTTTTAATCAGCGAGTGTTTGGCGCCAGAGCGTGAGGTGCATATCGCCATCGCAGAGCATTTTGCGTTTGATAGATATCAATTACGCGACCTCGACAAGATCAACTTAGATACCTTTGTTAAAGAGATCAGAGGCTTAAAAGGGCGCATCACGATTGTCGGCCATACTGATTACAAAGGTTCTCTGGAATACAACGAACGTCTTTCACAGCGCCGTTCTAAATCGGTCGCAGATTATTTGAAAGGGCAATTAGACCCAACGCAATATGACTGGGAAGTGAAACACCTTGGTGAGACTCAACCCCTTCTGCTTGGTAAGACAGATAAAGACCTAGCGGAGAACCGCCGTGCATTTATTGTGTTTGAAGAAGCTCAGAAGTACGAAGATATGCCTTTCTGTGAGCCACCAAAACCAGAACGTAAAGTTTATATGGCAATGACGCCGCACTTCGATTTCGACAAATCAGTACTCAAGCAAGAAGATCTAACTCAGTTAGATGACTTCACAACTAAATTGAGCGGCCTGCAAGGTAGTATTATGGTGGCAGGGCACACCGACCAATCGGGTTCACTTTCTTACAATGAAAAGCTGGCAGAGCGCCGCGCAGAAACGGTGGTTGAATACCTCAAAACCAAACTCGACCCTAAGCAATTCATCTGGGAAGTGAAGTCATTTGGTAAGTTGCAGCCTGCGATTAATGAACGCTCTGAAAAAGCCGATGCATTAAACCGCCGCGCGTTCATTGTGTTCAAAGAGTCTGATATTACCGCCGAACAGTAAGCGCTTGCTGGCAGCGAGCAGGGAGTGATCAGCACTGAGAGCAAATAGGAAATACTAACGATTAGATCACTCTAGATTCAACTGCAAAAAAGCCCCTACGTTGGGGCTTTTTGTTGCTCGCTCTAGGGATTAAGTCAGGTCGAATATCTATTCAGATGGCAAATTTTGCTTTAACTCTAAAAGCATTCGGTAAGCACTTTCGCCAGACATTTCGTACGGGTTAAATTGGCCTGACGTTGAAAACTGTAAGTTCAACAGATCGGTTAAATTGGACTGCGGAATGTCTCCCATCGACCAATCTCCAAATTCTCTGCTATCAATCTCTTTAAAATAAAGTATTGCGACGTGATTGTGTCTCTCGTCGTTAAGAATATGATTGTACGTGTGGTTAACGGCCTCTCTAGACCCTTCAATACATTGAAGAAAGTACTTTTGATTATGGCTGAGGAGCCCCGTTAAATGGCTTTGCCGATTATGATCTCGCGAGATAGCGAGTATCTCCTCCAATGCTTTGGAATCACAACATTCGGAAAGCGTACTGACATAAATTAACCGAGTTAGGAACATAGGCATCATTTCGAATTTTTGTTCAAAGGGTATTAATAAATATAAGCCAAGCTCATGGAATTGCTAGTTATTGATTTAATTGTCACTCGGTGGCTTTTGGAAGAGAGAGGATGGGGATGAAGTAGAAAAGGGCAGGTCGCAAGATACGCTAAAATGACTCGAATGTTGGCCATTCAATTATTTTAGCGACCTGCTTGTGAGCTCGTTAGTTGTTTAGAATTGAAATCGATTCAACGTTTGAAGACGCATCAAAACGAACATTGACCAACACACTCTCTCGTTCGAAAGTCACATCATCAAAGTCAGTAGCCGCAATCTTGAATCCATTTCTTGCGAATAAACTCGTCACTGTTGTTCGTTGTTTCTGTTCCATAGCGCATGTCAGTAGTTCATTCATCGTGATCTCCATTAGGTAACCGTGTGCATAATGTAAGCGTACAGTCTCTTTGTTATGAGATCAATTGCTTAATCGATAAGCTATGTTGATATGTTCAATTGAATGATTTTGGCATTCAAAAAATCAATGATCAAGAGGGAGGGTGGTTGTTCTGATTATGGAAGATGGAGCGTTATGTGACCGTGGTTCAGCATTCCTAGAGCGTGAGATTCATTGCAAAAATCTCTTTGAAATAAGTAGTTACAAAGCAGGGTGAACCATGCCCGCCGTTTAGTCTGTTTGGTCGATTATCGGAATCACTATCGGCCTATATCTAACTTAACTAAAGTACACCGATTTATGATGAGTAGGTTCCTTAATGAGCCTTCTTTATATTGAAATTTAAAATGTAAGACGGTGTTGTTATAAGTGTTATTAATTGCATAAGCTTGATTTTAATATTAGTTTGATTTATAAAATGAGCACTCGTTCATTAACTTCATGATTATATTAGTTTTTACTAACCTTTAATAACATGGAGAAAGGCGATGAAAAAGAATCAAACACGCAACAGGTTAGCGAATTTAGTGCGACTTCGTAGGTCATACAAAGCATCAGATTTTCTGGTGAGCTCTAACGAACTCCGAGTTAAGAAAGATGTGTATAGCTTACGTAAAATCAAACAGTTAGAAATTCGTCAATTGGGTCTTAAAGAAAACGCAATCAATATTGTTTCGTTGGCTTTAGTCCTCTCGGCTGCGACTTGGGCATTCGTGCCTCAGTTCGGTTTACCGATGCTCGCACTGACCTTTATTTTGGCGTTTGTTACATGGCGAAGATATGAGTTGCGTGCAGAGTTTAAAGGAGCCGATGAAACTGGCGACCATTGGGTTTCCGTGGCGCGCGGCTGTACTCGAGAAGAGTTCAAAGTGCTGAAAAACGTTGAATTGGCTTTACGAGACCAAGTTTCTTAGTAAGCAGGGTGTCGTAATAAGTTAGGTTTAATAATAAACAAGGCTCGTCACTCGTTGGCGAGCTTTTTATTTTCTGAAAAGCATAGATAGAGCAGGTTACTTTTGTACGCCAACGACGATGTTGGTAATGGTGATCTTTATGAATCTTAAGTCACGGCATTTATAATGGTCTTTAGGACTTTGAACTTAGGGAGACGGTGGCGGTGAATACACAAGTAAATAAGAGTTTCTTCAAAAGGCTCATCCAGTTAGTTGGTTGTGTTTTGATTATAGTGTTGAGCAATAGTCGACTCTCCAATGCTCAAAGCATCGAGTTTCCTACTTGTGTGAAGAGTGAGGTTTTGAATACAGAGATCCATCTTTATGTTGATGAATCTGTATTAGCCGAATATTCCAAAGCATTTGTTGCCTCTAAAATAGCGACATGGGAAAGCTATTCGAATCTGGTGTTGAAAAACTCCTGCATTCCTATGACGCGAAAAGTCACCAAGGTGATTTATACGTCTGAAATCGACAGCCTTTGGTTTCAAGATTTGGGCGCAGCAGAGAGGTTATTAAAACTCTCGATGGAAGAACCGATTCCAGAAACAACAGAAGACGGCGTCCCCATTTTTACTGGGATAGTATTTTCTAATTATAATTTTAGCTTTGAGTCTGATTACTGTGGTATGTCATCTTCGGTATCCTACTTTTTTTCTTTAGCGATAAACTGCCCTGATTACTTAATGGAGCATGAAATTGGCCATTTAAGTGGTGCTAATCATGACTATAAAACGTTATTGAAAGATTTTGATAGTATAGAAAGTTACATTTCTGGAACGTATCCAAGAGCTCCTCAATATTCCTTCGGTGCAATTTGTGCTGACAGAGGGACAGTGATGTCTTATGAGCGAGATGTTATACCTGCATATTCCAGCCCGGACATCAGAGTAGATGGCACAAAGTGCGGGGATAGCAAATACCACAATAATGCGAGAGTGCTTAGAGAGTTCGCACAAGCTTATTTAACCCCATGATTGCCTAGTTGGTAGCCTGTTGTTTTATCGAGCGTTATACCGCGTTCAATTCAAAGTGTTTGTCCTGTGATCTTTAAATCTAAAACGAGCGTATTTCTTCCAGTTTATAAAGGAAGAGTATGCATGATGCTATCTAAAGAGAATGAATCAAGAATTATCGAAATGGCGTGGGAAGACAGAACGCCGTTTGAAGCAATAGAACAGCAATTTGGTTTGAATGAATCGCAAGTGATTCGTTTTATGCGTAGCCATCTCAAGCTTGGCAGTTTTAAGCTGTGGCGCTCACGTGTTTCTGGGCGCTCGACCAAGCATGTAAAACTGCGCAGTTTGGACGTTTCGAGAGGTTATTGTCCGACTCAGTACAAGCACCGCTAGATAGGGACTTATTTAGTCAGCCCAATGACATTTCATTATGGAACAAGAAAGGTGGCGTAATGCACTGGACGCACAAAGACCCTTGTAATCATCACACTCATGGTTGGTTGAAGCATAACGGGAAAGTATACGAGTAAACACCTCCGAAGCTTTTCCCTTCATGGCTATAAAATAAAAAGGAATTTTGATGTTTAAGCTGGAAACTGACAGGTTGATTCTTCGAGATATGAGTCTTGAAGACGAGTGTGCCTTTGTTGCGATGTCTCAAGACGCTAAGTATCAGCGTTTCTATGATGAAAGTGATTGCGAACCTAACAAATATCGAGAGCTAACTCAGTTGTTTGTTGCGCAGGCTTTGGAAGTTCCGCGCCAGTCTTTTCAATTAGCGGTTGAAAGCAAAGACTCGGGGAAGTTTATTGGAACCGTTTGTTTGCGCCTTGAGGGTGATCGACAAGCTTCGATGGGCAGTGCTTTCTCAAGGGAAACTCAGGGAAAAGGGCTTTCTATAGAAGCATCTGAAGCCCTCGCTGATTTTGGTTTCTCAGAGTTAGGCATACACCGTATCTACGCCGAAACCATCAGCAAGAACTTGGCTGCGATTAAATTATGTAAGTCACTGGGAATGAAACAAGAGGCGTGTTTTAAAGATCATCGATTCTTCAAAGGTCAATGGTGTGATACCGTTGTGTTGGCGGTTCTACGTTCTGAATGGGAAAAGGCTTAGTGATGGAAAGTGGCATACAGAAGCTAGATAGAGGGCTCGATAAAGACGGATTCATTGAAAATCTTTATTTGCCAAAGAACATTGCGCCAGAATTTCAAGACGTGGTGTCAGCAGTCGTTGATTCGCTGCTAAGAGAACTTCCAGGTCAAGTTGACGGCATCTACTTATATGGAAGCGTGCCGAGAGGGGCAGCCATTGTTGGTCACTCTGATTTGGATGTTTCTATCGTACTCGTTACGCCTATTCGTCAGAGAGAAAAGGAAGTATTTAACCTACTTTCCGACACCATACCCCAAATCTATCCTCAAGTGACTAAGCTTGATATTGATCCAGGATCTCTCTCAGAGGTTCTGCAGCCCAGCGAAGAATTCCATTGGCAGTTTTGGCTCAAGCATTGTTGCTGTTGTATTTGGGGGAATGATTTATCTATAAAGTTTCCACGATATAAGCCCAGTAATGAAATAGCCCAAGCTCTTAATGGCGATTTATCGACTTTTCTTAAGCAAATGACCCCGAGTTTTAAAACAATGGTTGATACAGATGTCGCTAAGGTGATTGGCAAGAGGCTAGTTCGAGCGGCGTATTACTTTGTGGCCGAGCAAGACGGCAGTTGGTACACAAACTTGACCCTATGCGCTGCAGTCGCCAAGCGTTATTACCCCAATCAAAGCGACGATATTGAGCTAGCTCATCAATACGCTCTCGGAAATTTGATATCTAAAACAGAGGCCTTTGAGCTTTATGAAAGACTAAGTAAAAAGCTTGTTCTGCGTTAAGTATTGACACAAGTTAGAAAATCAAACTTAACCACCGTGCAACGGTTCAAGGAAACCCCGATGTTGGTAGTTTCTTAACTGACCGTACAGAAACTGAATATAATCCAATGTTTTACCTAACTGATTCTTACGAAATTTAGCGAGAAAATACAAATCATCTTAACTTAAATTATTGATTTATAAGTTTTAGTTTGAGGTGTTAGCGCGGTACTTTCCAAAAAGTTAAACAGTAAAAAATGTAAATTCGATACAATAATCTCCCCTGTTTTGTTTAGGCAGCCCTAGTAATTCATATAAGTATAAATATATGAATTACTAAAACCAAGAGACGCCTTCATCTCGGTGCATGCCACCACACTCTCAATCTACTCAGAGCGTCCAGCGCTTGCAAGTTGATCACATCTGTCACTAGAAGAGCGGCTGTTAGCAAAATCTTAGAGCTTATCTATCAAGACTTCATATATCACGACCTTGCACTCACTTGAAATGAAGCACCTTATATCTAGCTAGCAAGTTTAAAGCTAATGGATAGGCTTATCTCTAAGAGTGAATAAAACAGATGAGCATCACATTTTCCTAATGATGATGTTGGTAATGGTTTCATATGTGGTAAATTCCACATGTGAAACGCAAGGATGTGTTGACCAATAATGTATTTACGTTGTTTTGAGCATGAGATCCTATGAGTTTAACTAAGTTCCACATTATGGCTAAACCAGCCAGTTTCAAATGTAATCTGAAGTGTGATTACTGTTTTTATTTAGAGAAAGAAGCTTTCATTCAAGAGACCAATGAACACTACTTAATGTCAGATAATAGCTTGAGAAATTACATAAAAAATTATATTCGAGAGTGTGATTTAGATGTAATTGACTTTGCTTGGCAAGGTGGTGAGCCAACATTAGCGGGCTTAGATTTTTTTGAACGAGCAGTTAAATATCAAAATAAATATGCTAATGGAAAGAAGATTACGAATAGTTTCCAAACAAATGCAATTTCAATAAATAGTAAATGGGCAAAGTTTTTTTACGAAAATAATTTCTTACTTGGAGTTTCCATTGATGGTATTTCTGATGTACACGATAGGTATCGTATATCTATTAACGGCAATCCAACTTTTGATAAAGTAAAAAGCTCGATAGAGCTATTGATAAAGCATAATGTTGAATTTAATACCTTAACTGTTGTAAACGATAAGAATTGGTATCGCGGAAAAGAAACCTATCAGGCATTAAAATCGATGGGGGTTGAACATATGCAGTTCATTCCTATTGTAGAGGTAGATCAAAGTCTTACTCGATGCAGCGGCGCCAATCAGACAATTAAAGACACCAGTGAAATGGCTTCTTTTTCTGTGCCTCCTCATGGTTTTGGGGTCTTTCTATCTGATGTGTTTGACCAGTGGGTTCGCACGGACATAGGTAAAATTTATGTCCAAACCTTTGAGAGCATACTGTCTACTTGGATTGGTCATGGTGCAACTATCTGTCACCATTTGAACGAGTGTGGGACGTCATTAGTGCTTGAGCATGATGGTGATCTCTATTCTTGTGACCATTATGTTTATCCATCACATAAGCTTGGCAACATTCACGATACAAGCATTAAAAAATTGGCTTCAAGCAAAAGACAGAGTCAGTTTGGTAAAGCTAAAAATAAAAAGATCTCAGACTATTGTCGTCAATGTGAATATTATTCACTTTGTAATTCTGGTTGCCCAAAACACAGAGTATTTAAGTCAACTAGTGGGAAATATAAAGACAACTATCTTTGTGAATCTTATAAGTTAATATTTTCTAAGACGTCGCCTGCAATGAAGATGATGGTTCATCAAATTCAAAGTGGGGGGGCTCCTCAAAATATAATGGCTTTGTATGCCATGAGTAATTAAATAAAAGCAATTAAATACAGAACGTAACAAGTTATGCAGTGAATAAATATCTGCAGGGCTTTTTACGTCTTAAAAATAGAATTTATTCATTTAGTCGGAGATAAAACTGATGAAAACCACTCTAAAGCGAAGCCTTTTGGCGCTTAGTATTTCAGTAAGCTTGCCTGTAATGGCTCAAACCATGTTTAGCGATGTTATTAATGTTGAGCCAACAGAGCCTGTCTCAACTTCAATTTGGAACGATGACAAATCACAGATGAATGCTTTCATTTCGGACCTAATTTCGAAAATGACCATTGAAGAAAAAATCGGCCAGCTTGATTTGCAAAGTGGTACGCGAAATGTAACGGGTCCTTCTGTCAACGAAGAGTATGAGGGGCAAATTCGTCGAGGTGAGGTAGGTGCAATTTTCAACTCTTATGGCGCCGAATGGACTAAGAAGCTACAAACAATGGCGGTGGAAGAGACTCGATTAGGGATTCCTCTTATTGTTGGTCATGACATTATTCATGGTCACCACACAATTTTCCCTCAATCTATCGGTGAAGCTGCTTCTTGGGATCTTGAAGCTATCAAACTTGCTTCCCGTATTGCAGCGCGAGAGGCGGCAGCTGATGGTATTAGTTGGACGTTCGCGCCAATGGCGGACATCACGCGAGATCCACGTTGGGGTCGTGTATCAGAAGGTGCTGGGGAAGATGCATTCTTAGGCTCTGCGATCGCGGCTGCTCGTGTAAAAGGTTTCCAAGGTGAAGACCTTTCTGATGTTGATACTGTGATGGCAACGGCAAAACACTTTGTTGGTTACGGCTTGTCTCAAGGTGGTCGTGATTACCACACTACAGATGTATCAGACCACGAACTGTGGACCACTCAAATGCCTCCATTCAAAGCGATGGTTGATGCGGGTGTTGCCACCTTCATGACCTCGTTCAACGACCTGAACGGTATTCCTGCATCAGGCTCTAAAATGCTTTTAACTGACGTGTTACGTGAACAGTGGGGTTTTGAAGGGTTTGTTGTTACTGACTACACCGCAATCAATGAACTCGTTCCTCACGGTTATGCTAAGGACGATAAACATGCTGCAGAAATTGCGTTTAACGCTGGTGCAGACATGGACATGGTAGGTCTTCTTTACCTCAACTACATGAAGCAGTTGGTAGAGGAAGGCAAGGTGAACATGGAGCAGATCGATAACTCTGTTCGTCTGATTCTTGAGATGAAGTGGCGTCTAGGTCTATTCGAAGACCCATACCGTTACTCAAGTGGTGAGCGTGCTGAAGCTGAACTTCTTAAACAAGAGAATTTAGACGCCGCACGAGATGTCGCGAGAAAGTCGTTTGTTCTATTAAAGAATGAGCAGAATGCACTTCCTCTTGATATCAATAATATTGACTCAATTGCACTGATTGGCCCAATGGCTGACCGCACTAACGACATGATTGGTAACTGGTCAGCAACGGGTGATCGTCAGACAGTGCCGGTCACGATTCGCCAAGGCTTGGAAGAGCGTTTAGGTGATGATGTTCAAATTAACTATGCGCAAGGTGCGACCCACTCATACATCTACAACGCTGAAGACTATGAAGTTAAGAAGCACCTAAGAATGCTTCCTTCTATCTATGAGAATGATCCAACTCTGGAGCAAAACATCCAAGAAGCGATTGAAGTGGCGAATAAGTCAGACGTGATTGTATTGGTTGTTGGTGAAGATTGGCGTATGTCAGGTGAGGCGGCAAGTCGTACGGATATTACTCTACCAGGTAATCAGCAGCGTCTAATGGAAGAGCTAAAGAAGCTTGATAAACCAATGAACGTAGTTGTTATGAGTGGCCGACCAAATGACCTTTCTTGGTTAGACGACAACGCAGATAGTATTTTACACACATGGTATCCAGGTACTTCTGGCGGTCACGCTGTATCTGACGTGTTGGTTGGTGACTACTCGCCATCGGGCAAGCTTCCGATGAGTTTCCCGCGTTCAGTAGGTCAAGTTCCTGTGTTCTATAACGAGAAAAATACGGGACGCCCATATGACGCTGAAAACCCTAATCAGCGTGCTGAACACTACAAGTCACGTTATGACGATTCAGATAACACACCGCTGTACGCATTCGGTCACGGCATGTCTTACGCATCATTTGAATACAGCGATATCAAGCTTTCATCAGCGACAATGTCGATCGACGGCGAAATCAAAGTATCGGTTGATGTTACCAATAACGGAGCTCATGCAGGTGAAGAGGTAGTGCAACTCTACACGCGCCAAATGGTTGGATCGATTACTCGACCAGTTAAAGAGCTGAAAGGTTTTGAGAAGGTTCATTTTGAAAAAGGTGAAACCAAGACAATTAGCTTTACTTTGAAATCTGAAGATCTTGCCTTCTACCGCGCGGGCATGGATTGGGGTGTAGAGCCTGGTGAATTCCAAGTCTTCGTTGGCACGGCTTCGGACGATGTTAAAGATGCAAACTTCGTCGTCACTAAGTAATTAAGAACAAAGAACCACGTGTTTTGTAGAACGCGTGGTTAACAAAACCCCTGTAGCAACACACGTACTTCTTAAAAGGTATATATCTTGAAAAAAAAAATACTCTCGCTGGTAGTGGCCGGTGCGTTAGCGCAAACTGGTTGCGCCACAGACACAGACACAGATAACAAGGAGACATTGGCGGTTCAGCAAGAAAATGAACGGCCAAATATCCTTTTCATCATGACGGATGATCATGCTGTACAAGCTTTAAGTGCATATGGCCATGAAATCTCAAAAATTGCGCCGACACCTAATATCGATAGAATCGCAGAAAGTGGCGTTAAGTTCACGAGTTCGTATGTAACTAACTCCCTTTGTGGTCCTTCTCGTGCAGCTATGTTTACAGGTAAGTTTGGCCATAAAAATGGTTTTAATTATAACGGTCAAACGTTTGATGGTACTCAAGACCACTGGGCCAACAAACTTCAAGATTCTGGCTATACAACGGCCATGATTGGTAAGTGGCACATCAACCGAATTCCAGATGATTTTAAGTTTGACCATTGGGATATCTTGAACGATCAGGGGGAGTATTATAACCCTGATTTTATTACGGAAGATGGCGTTCAAATGGAGATGGGTTATACAACAGACCTGATCACAGAGAAAACCATTAAGTGGCTTGATGAGCAGAGAGACAAAGACAAGCCGTTTGCGCTCTTAATGCACCATAAAGCGCCGCACCGAAATTGGATGCCAGCCCCGCGTCATACTCAGACTTTTGCCGAAACTGAGTTCCCGGTCCCTGAGACGTACTTCGACGATTACGATGGTCGAGTCGCTGCCCAAAAGCAAAAACTGAATATCTATCGGGATACGCAGGAAGGCCACGACTTAAAGATGACCATAGGTGTTGGTGAAACCGAGTGGCGTCGTGATATTTGGCCGCACTTGCTGGAAAGACTCACCCCAGAGCAACGCGCAGAATGGGATGCAGCATACCAAGAACGCAATGATTGGTTTAACGCCAATGAAGCAGATATGACCGAAGAAGAGATCGCAATTTGGAAGTATCAACGCTATATGCAGGACTACCTAGCGACGATCATATCGGTCGATGAAAGTGTCGGTGAAGTGCTTGATTACTTAGAAGAGAACGATCTTACTGACAACACCTTGGTTGTATACACATCTGATCAAGGCTTCTTCTTAGGTGAGCACGGTTTCTTCGATAAGCGATTCATGTATGAAGAGACATTCTCTACTCCGCTTGTGATGCAGCTTCCAGGGCGTATCGCGCCAGGTACAGTTGTAGATGAACTTGTACAAAACATCGACTACGCACCAACATTTATGGATCTAGCGGGTGTTGAGGCTTACCCAGATATTGATGGTAAGTCACTGGTTGAGTTAATGACAACAGGTGAAGCGCAAGAGTGGCGTTCGAGCTTGTACTACCACTTCTATGAGATGCCAGGTTTCCACCGCGTCGCACGCCATTACGGTGTGAGTGATGGTGACTACAAGTTGATTCATTTCTACTTCCCTGATGATAACTGGGAGTTTTATGACTTAAGCAAAGATCCTAACGAGATGAATAACGCGATTGATGATCCTGCCTACAAGCAAGAGATCGCGCGTATGCAAGAAGAGTTAGAGTCTTTGAAGAAGCAGTACTCGGTACCACCAAAAGAAGAGTGGGAATCGATGGATCTAAAACGTAAGCCAAAAGAACGTTTAGAAGATCTGTTCCCTCACAGCTTCGAAAACAAAAAGTAGTTTCCCTATCTACGTAAAGGTGGTGGCAATACCACCTTTTTATCTCAGGAATTCAAATGGTTAATCAATATAGAGCAGTGTTATGCGCACTGTTACCCTTTATGCTGTTCTCCGTTCCGAGCCAAGCTTCGAATTTTGGTATGGAGAATATCTTCGGCGATCGATTGGAAGATGTCGCAGCAGATTCAGAAAATACACCTAGATTTCGATTTTTCTCTGGCTTGGAGTATGAAGATGTCGGATTGAGCAATGCGCTTGATGAAGTAGAAATGACAACGGTTCATTTTGATGGCTGGGGAACAATTAACAAAAACTGGCAGCTTGGCTTGGTATCGGAAAGGCTTCAATTTTATCGAGATGGAAATCGACTTAATGACGCCGATATTATCGAGTTTAAGCCTAGATATGAGAACGCTATTTCTAGTAACCTCAGATACAACGTCATGGTTGGGTACCGGCATGTAGAGGGAAACAGAGAGCGTAACATGTTTAAGCTTCGCCCTGCGTTTTTCTATCAAAATGGCGATCATGCCCTAAATGTCAATGGCTTGTACATCTACCGACATGGAGAAATGAACGCTCGCGGCGAACGGATAGACAAATTTGAAAGTGAACCGAATTATAACTATCGCATCAATGATTCGTTTAGTACCGGTGCTGGAGGCTTGTACGAATCTGAGTTCAACCAACATGGTGATAATACATTCCGTAAGTGGGGGATAAAGCCTTTCATTACTTATCGCGTTAATCCGGGTTTTACGGTGACATTACGTCAAGATATTTTTCAAGTAACTCGCCGTAATAATAGTGGATGGAATCAGTTTAATACCAATATTCAAACAACCACTCGATTAACTGACTCAATCCGTTTAGTCGCGAATGTTGCATACAGGCATTTCAACGAATTTGATGGCCGAGAAACGTCGGAAGGTAATAAAGATGTGCTCTTTGGGCGCGTAGGCCTCAGTTGGTCATTTTAATAAGAACTCGGTGAACAATCATGAAAAAAATAACAATGGGTCTATGCGCTTTAGTTAGCACATGCTCTGGATTTGCTACGGCCGCTCCAATTTATATTACCGATGACAATAAGCTAAATATGAATGGTGATATCTATAGCGGTTTTCTTCGAACAAGCGAATTCAAACAAGATAACGAAGTCAGTCAGAATCAACTTGATTCTTACTTCCGATTGGGGTTTCAAGGCGCTTCTTATGTGAATGAGTCCGTGTTAGCAATAGGTGAGGCAGAGCTGGAAGTTGATATTGCAGATACTTCAATTAATGACGGAATTGATACTCGTTTGGGTTATGTCGGATTGATGTCTCAGGAATATGGAACATTAACTTTTGGCAAGCAATATACCTCGGGTCGTTTACTTACCTCTTGGACCGACACCGGTGTATCTCGCATGTCGAATAACGATGCTGTTATGGCACCTTCGAGAGTTTCAAACGTACTCAAGTTTGAGTTGTCTCTTCTTAATGACCGCCTGACCCTTGGCGCAGACAAGATCTTGGACTTCTCAACAGAAGAATATGACGAGCGTAAAGGTTCGAACGCAGCTGCAACGTATCATATCACTGATAATTTCAGCGTTGGCTTAGGGTACCTCGCGCAAAGGGTCAGCTTCATTGAAGAACCGGAATCAATTCCAGCTGTAGAGCAATACGGCACAGGTGATGTTTGGGACAGTCAGTCTTACCTTACGGCTGCGAGATACAATAATGGAGGCTTTAGCGCGGCATTGGTCTTAGACAAAACGAAGGACAAAGCGCAATTGGGCGATCATAAAGCACTGGAGGCATCGGTTATGTACGATATCGAACGCTATCGATTTGTCACCCGTTTCATGAAGAGAAATGCTGATCTTGAAGAGCGAGACGTTGAAACGATTACCTTCGGTGTGCAATACCGTGTTAATAAACACCTAGATCTGCTATCAGAGTTTAATTCTTCCATTCAGAATCACGATTACAATCAATTTAGTGTCGCTGCACACTATCAGTTTTAGTACGGAACGCCCTCCAAGTACGCCAATGCAGTGCGTGCTTGGAGGAGGAACTTGGATAGGAGTTTAAAGAGTCGGAGGCGTGCAGTCATGATTTAATGTATAATTCAGCAATTGAAATTTGGCTAGAACTTATATGAATTACAACAAATACGATAGTTACCCAACACCTGCTTGCGCACGTGGTTTATGGGTATTGAAATGTCTGTCGACAAAAGCCGAAGGCGCGAGCTTAGATCAATTACACAAGATTTCTGAAGTACCGAAGGCGACGCTGTCCAGAATTTTAGAGACGTTAGAAATGTTAGGCTTAGTCGTTAAAGATGAAGCTAAAATGTACAAAACCGATTATCAGATCGTTCTAGCATCCGACTCTAGCTCTAGTTTCGATGACAAGTTGTTTGAGGCCATGAACTATCTGAGTAAACAACTGGGTTATACCGCTGAGTGGTATGTTCCAACGTTGAGCGGCATGGTGATGAAAAAAACAATGAGCCCTTTGAAGGAACGCCGTGTTTGGGCTCAAGAAGGCTTCGTGAGGAACTGGGGTGGAGAAGTGGACGCGGTTTACCGAGTGGGTAAGCGCTGCTACGGAGACAAAGCACCTACAAATGACGTTGCTTGGACGTATGGCAAGAAAGGTAAGAAGATTTCAATACCTTTAGAAAAGCTTGAAGAAGAGATCAATGAGCTAAGCGAAGAGGCATTATTTGCCGACAACAACTTCAATGAAAATGGAGTTCGACGCAGTGCAATATCCGTATTCGCTGATAACAAGTTCGTCGGTGTGCTTGCGTTAGCGGAATGTTGGACGCCAAAAACAGATCTCAACGTTAACTCATCTTTACCCCAACTGATTAATGCTTATAAGGATTTCTTTTAGAAAAAATGGGTAGTTCAACTAAAGCTTTAACGAAAGCTGAAATTGTCCAGTTTGGTGCTGGTGGGGGCGCATCCAGTGCTATATTTCAGTTTACGACTACTTACCTGTTATTTTTTTTTACTAATATAGCGGGAATTGAAGCTTCACAAGCAGCCCAATTGATTTTAGTAATGAAGGTCGTTGATGCTATATTTGACATTACTGCAGCGTATATTGTTGATAATGTTGACTTGAAATTTGGTCAAGGAAAATATCGCCCTTATATCGCTGCCTTTGCCCCACTTCTTGGTTTAAGTATTTATATTATTTTTTCAAGTCATAACTTTGGTGATGACATATCAACCTTCTTCATTTATCTTGCTATAGCTGTTTTTTCAATAGCTTTGTCTTTTTGTAACATGGCTTACAATGGTTTGACTGTAAAAATGTCGTCAAATTATGATGAAAGGGCTTCAATGATTACTTGTAAACAGCTCATTGGCGTCGGAGTTGGTTTTTTTGCTAGCTTTCTTCCATTGTATATTGCAGCTTATTTTGGTGGTGGTCATAAAGGCTGGGAAGTCACCGCTCTCATGATGTCAGTTTTAGTAGTCAGCCTATTTTATGTTTCATGGTATGGTTCCAGAAAAAAAGACTACTCAGTTAATAAATCGAAACAATGCAATAAACAGTTTTCTATTTCTAGTTACCAGACGATCTTGATGCAGAATAAGCCGTTAGTTGCATTGATGATTTGTCAAAGTTGTTTAATGTTCTCTGTTACTTTAGAGGGAGCAACTGCCATTTATTTTTTTATTTACTATCTAAAAGGGGAATCACTTTTTCCACTGTATCAAGGCCTTGTGGTAGCTTTATCGTCAGTTGCTATTTTAGTTGCTCCTAAGTTGATCCGCCATTCAGATAAAAGGTATGTATATATTTCAAGTTGCAAGTTAGCAATAGTTATTCTCTGTATAGCGCTCTATTCTTCGTTAAACTTCTCTGCGAATGTAAGCTTGGTATTTCTTGTGCTTTTAAAAGTGCTTATTGTTTTTTGTGCAAATCTAGTGTGGATGTTACTGCCGGACTGTGTAGACTACGGCGAGAAAAAATATGGTATTTCTGCAGCTGCGGTAACTCAAAGTTTATTGACATTTTTTGCGAAGATATGCAGTGGATTGGGTGTGTTCTTTGCGGGGGTTGTTTTGACGTATATTGGTTTTGAGGCCGAAAGTGCAACCATGACGAGGGAAATTAATTTGGTATTTGTCACATTTAAATTCTTTCCTTTTCTTCTGTCTCTACTTATCTCAATTCTAGTTATGAGGAATTACAGTATTACTCGAAGTAGTTTGTATTAGATAGAACTACACCGTTTCGTATATTCCTTAGTCAATACGAAAAGTTTCAAGCATCCCTAACCCTGTAAGCTTATTATTTATTGTTGGGCTATATGACTGATTTTTTGAATTACCTCTTTAATGACAAATTTAAAATCCTGAACGCTTATTCTGCTCATAAAAATCGCGGTAACATTAACTTTCCGAAAATTAGCCCCTTTTATTGTATTAATTTTTTATGTTTTTGCATTGTACTATTCATATGAATAGATGTTTGAAGTTCAATGAAGATTTTGGCGGGGTTTACGACGTTTTTGAGGGCTCAAAAACGGTGAAACCCCGATGTTGGTAGTAATCTTAGCTGTATGGTATTGATTTATATGAATTTCATGTGTTTAGAGCTGGTGGTTAAGCTCTAATTGGCCTAAAAAATGGTTAAAAAGGTCAATGAAATAGTCAAATAAAATCAATAGATTAGCAACTTGGTACTACTGTATTAGTCCACCCTAAAGTGGGCTTGAAATCGATTCGTTGAATCGTTTTACGCTTCGGGAATCCTTTTCGTTAATTGCTGCGCAAATAGAATGTCACTGAAAAAATCGTGCATAGTTTTTCTACCAGTAGATGAAAAATCTTAATTTTCATGTAGTGAGAAAGGTAAGGAGAACGACATGGCGACGCGTAAAATCAGACCTAGACAATTTATTGATGAGTTTTACCCTGATTCAGGGATATGCAATACCACCATCATAAACTGGATTAAACATGGCAAGCTTGAGGGCACTAGAACGCCAACGGGCCGATATTTAGTCTGTGTTGACGACGATATAGGGAACCCTGCAGATAGGGTCAGTGAACTTCTAAGATTCTTGGAGTCATAAATGGTTGGTAGAGCTAGAAGCAAAGAAACGGCTCATTACCCTCCATTCTTGGTGAAAATGAGCCATAGGGGTCAATCTCGATTTCGGTTTACAACCGTAGATGGTGTGAAGAAGCTATTTCCTATCGGGACTGTAGAGCAAGAAGCGATACAAGCTGCACATGTTTATAACTTGCAGTATCGCCCTGAGCTAGGAAGCGCGTTTTCGCTTTCAGAAATGACCCCATTTCGCAAAGCTGTCTCTAAAGGTCGAAAGGATAAATTCAATCGGCCTTTAAAAGAGTGGCTTCCATTAGTGTTGTCTCGTGTGAAGAAAGAAGAACGGCTTTCCAAAGACGTTTATCGAAATTTGGAAAGGGACTGTTACCGCCTTGATGAGTTCATGGGGCGGTTGCCAACCAAATCGATCAAGTTACAGCACATCAATGAGTTCCTTTCGAAATACTATTCAGAGTTAAGTAATCGTCAGCTCAACAATAAGATCAGTAACCTTAAAAAGGTGTTTTCCTACCTTGCCGATGAAAGCGCTATAGAGAGTAATTTTGTTCTCAATAAAAAACAGCGTCGATTGACCAGAGAAGATTACACCAAAGCTCGCCACGACCTAGATATCGAAAACTACCAAAAGGTTTACGATGCAGCGCCACTGTTTCTTAAGGTCGCAATGAGCCTAACTCTTGAGACGACTCATGCTGTGAGAGAGATCTATAGGCTTCGTTATCGTATATACAAACCACGGGAAGGCGTGTGTGGGATTCTTTGGAACCCTGATAAAGAGGTGGAGTATGTTGATGGGCATGCTGTGTATGGAATGCTTTATGTTCACCGAGAGAAGGTGAAAAAGTCCGATGCTTCCACGGTGGCCATTCCTGTCACCCAGACGATTAAAGACATTGTCGATCTTTCTAAAACATCGAGATTGATTTGTCCTTACATCGTTCACCGTAAACCCAAACAGCAGCAACGTGGCATTTCAAAAGAGACCGACCATCTTTACCAAGTACATCACCACAATATAAGTAAAGAGTTCAGTAAGGTTCGAGACTCTTTAGGGCTTTATAGCCACCTAAAGAAACCGCTAAGGCCGACCTATCATGAAATTCGAGGACTAGCTGCCCGAATGATTGAACAGCAAGGGCAGAGTGCTACCGAGCGAATGGCGCATGCGAACGCGAAAACAACAAAAATCTATACAGGCACAAGTGACATTATTTGGCACCAAGTACCACCTGTTGAGGTTATGCCGAAAAGTGGCCAGAAGTGATATGTGTTAGTTGTTTAGTTTTGGAGGAATTCGGAATCCGAATTTGAATCCGTACTGCTTTACATGGTGGCACAATTCGGATTCCGAATTATTAGATTAAGGAAATACGACTTGAGTTCCTTCACCACAAGAGCATGCAATTGAGTACGTGTTCTTTTTCTTACTGACTTTAGCTGAATTAGATTGGCAAGAATGGCAACTAATACGCATTGCAGTATTCACCTTACATTGTGGGCAGTAGACGTAATACCCATACTTTCCATACCTCGGCTCGGTCTGAGGGCTTTGACACTTCTTACAATTAAAACCATGCCTTATTTGTGGAACTTTGGCCTCTTCAATTGTTTCTTGAGCTGGAATCAAGTCTACCTTTTTAGTTTCGCTTAATTCTGCGATATGTACTTTGGGAGCTGGAGAAGACGTAGGCACATGTTGTTCGTTTAGAAAGTGAACTAGGCGGTACAGTTCATCACGATTAAACGTAGGATTCGGATTTAGTATTGAACCTACGCGGTGCTTTTTGATGAGACTCTTAGCGCAGCTACCAATAGATTCGGCTTTAATGAGCTTTTTCGATATATCTTTAGGGATAGAAGTTCGATCGATTAGAGCGTCATTGGACGCGGCACAGAGTTGATCCCAACAGCGACCACCAAAGTACCCTTGTAAAAATGCAATCCGGTCTAGTAACGACTTAGCGTTGTCATTTAAAAGTGCTTTCAATAGTTTGGTTTGCAACTTAGCTTGCTCGATAGGCGAGGGCATTCCTGTCCATTTGCCTCTTACGGTTCGACTCCATTCGAGTTGATTGTTGACCTTAACCTCACCACGAATCGATTTTGACTCAATAATGATAAATCCTTTGTTATAAAGGACTAAGTGATCGATCTGAGCCGTTTCATTTTTAAACTGTATGCGTAAGTCATTGATAATGAAAACGTCATTTGCATCTCCAAACTCTCTGCGTAAGTAAAACGCAACATCTTGCTCTACTTTTGCGCCAGCTTTCTGTTGAAGACTGTTGTCGATTTTTGAATCTCTATCCTTAGTAATCATTCTTTATTCCTGCTTTTTTATAAAAGCAGTTTACCATGCAGTCTTGTTCATATTGATGGTGTGTATGTTTTTGAGACATATGTTCTTTTTCGAACACTGTTATTGATGAAAATTGTGAAATATCTCTTTTCGAAAGCTCGAAGTAGAGAGTAGGAAACCTGCAACCCGCTGTTTAATAATGTGTTTGTTAGGCATCCTGTTATTGTGCGTGTTAGGGCGTTGTGAGCGCCATGAAAGTTGTAAATAGGCAATGGTGGCGTAACAATAAGAGGTGATACGCAGCCATTGCTGCAGAGAAAAACATACACATAAATTGTTATTGAGTTTTGGAGTGACTAGAGGCCTCAGCCCTAAGAGCAGGTGATAGTGCCCTGTTTCGTGATTATGAAGTCATTTCAGAATTCGGAATCCGAATTTCACCTATCAAGAACTTATTAGAGGACACCAGCAGTAGTGGGTTATTTATCTCGATATTGAGATCGTATCGAGTTAAATCCAAACCAGTTAAGTTATAACGTGGATGGCCGTATCTCGATGAGTTACAAAGACTATCCAACCAATGGGACTCAAAGAATGTGTTTTAATGCGGGCGCGTTACTTCGACGTTTACTTTTACATGTATTGCCTAAAGGGCTAATGCGGTACGGGTAAAAGCGATAGCGGAAATTAGGCAAAGCTTACGAAAGCGACCCGCAGAGAAGTCGGAAGTGTTGAAAGAGAAACTGTGTTGTCCGAACTGCCATTACAACACTACGGTACTTGTGTGCATCAATATCAGACCTAGAATAGTCGTTTCAGAGCACCGACTGACCTAGTTGTCTGATTGTAATGAATAAAATTATCGTTGTGTTATGGCGAGAGAGGGCATTGTTCGCTTTTAAAAAGATTATGCAACGGGTATATTAGATGTAGATAAATTGGCGGCTAGAAGTGGGAAATGGACGGCTGACGGGGTATCGGTCTTAATGATAAGAGTAGAACGCAAGTCAGTCCTAAAAAGCAAATTCCATAGATAGAAGCGGCCAAGTCCAACAGGTATTTATCCATTGTGCTACGACAACGGATAGATACTTAAGCGTTATGTTACCTTGAATTACACCTTAGACATACTATGACGTGTGCCCCAAAACAAGCATAAAACTCTTTATGATTCGAAGAGCCTTTATAATGTTCAATTTTGAAATCTAAGTGGAGATAAGTGCATGTTTAATTCTAGCATATCGGTTCCAACGGACCACCTAGCAAAGTTCTTAGCGATCTTTGGTCTGGTTGTTTTTGTTGTGAGCTCTCTTTCATGGCACCTGAACTTTAGTAGTCATCGTCAGAGTTTGTTTGAGCATGCTATGTCGGTATCGAAACTTAGTTCTGATGATGAGCTAGGGCACTCTGAAGATATGCAGGTTAAAGCTCTCAATATCGGGATGAAACAAATAACTAGAGAGACTCATCGGGTGAATACATTTATGGCAATTTTCAGTGTCGCCGGTTTTTTGACTATGTTGTACGGTTTTTATCAGTGGGTCGTAGTTTTACAGCCCAAATTAGATAGATTGTTGGATATCCAAATCGAAATTGCTTATGAAGAACTTAACAAGAGCAGAAGTGTTGATAACAAAAAAGTTTACATAACAAACGACTATGGCGTCAATGATTAATTTTTGGCAGTGTTTTCATCCCACATGGCGCCATCTCTCAGCATAGAGTTAAGGGTCACAACCATCTTTCGAACACACGCGATTATTGCGACTTTCTTAGGCTTTCCCGCAGCTACAAGTCGAGCATAAGTTGCTTTGAATACGGGGTTACATTGCATGGCTGACATCATTGCCATATATAATACTGTGCGTACTTGCGCTCGACCGCCTTGGATCACGCGCTTACCTTTGTAGCGCCCACTTTCGCGTGTTATTGGAGCGACACCAATTAGTGATGCCGCTTGTTTATTTGTGATGTAGCCAAGTTCTGGTACGTTGCTAATTATTGATGCAGCGGCAATGTTTCCTATTCCAGGGACGCTCTGCAATATTTTGTTTTTAGCCTGATATTCAGGGCTATCTTCAATGAGTTTAACGAGCTTTTCTTCTAACTTGGTGATTTGATTTTTTATCGTGGTTAGCATCGGTTTGATAGTCGGATGGAGAGAAGCGGGAAGTATCTGGATTCGGTTCTTTTCCATGGTTTGCATGGATAACAACTGGTTTCGGCGAATGACTAAGTCGCTCATTAGGCGTATGTTTTTTGGCTTTATGACAGTAAGAGCTGGTTTGATTGCTTCTCCATAGTGAGCAATCAATTCTGCATCTAAACGATCATTTTTGGCTCTGCGGCCAATAGCACCAGCGAACCGTTTTATGTGGACAGGGTTTGCTCTGACAATAGGTAATTGAGCCTCTGCACATGCAAGAACAAAAGGCATTTCTAATCGGCCTGTTGCTTCAATAACGATTCGTTCAGGACTGTGACTCTTAATCGTTTTGAGTGCTTTTTTGATGCCTTTATCATTGTTCTCTACTGAGAAAAATAGGTCTAGTGGCCTGATGTGGATGTCTAATTGTGTTTTGCCGGTATCAACTCCAACGTTGATGCTTTGATTGATTTTGGTATTCATAATAAGCTAACTCATGCTTGCGTAATGCGGGTTCGAGACCCAGTCGACTATTCGAGGTTTATGCTTGAAGTCCTATGTAGCGTTCATGTTTGTTATCGGTCTCTCGATAGAGGAGCCAGCGTTTAAACGAACTACTACATAGAAAGCTTTTGTTGCAGCTAAAGCCTGGGTCTCACATTACCCGATTGGAGTGCTTATTATCCATACAAATCGTTTAAGGAAGATTCGCAACGTTCGGCATTTTTAGTTTAAGTCGAGTTTTGTGCTTACGGTGTAATGATTTAGGTTAACTGGTAGTGCTGCTCACTACTTAACGCGGCGTTATGTGCATTGCCTCCATGAACCAATGAAGACTTAAGTATTGATTTAAAAGCGCTTTAATGTAGTCTGTCAACGTGTTTTGTCAATGTTGGGATGCATCATGGTAAAGAAATTTGAACCGAGTAATTTTCCAAAATTTATTCGTATAGAAGGAAAAGACGTAAACCTAAAGTTTGTGTTTGATAACATCAGGAATATTGGTATAGCTGCTTTACTCTTTACGATCGGAGTTTCTGTAGCTAAAGGTGAACCGCTAAACAGTTTGTCATTTGTACCTTATTCTGAAGTAGTACTAGGGATTATGATAGCTATTTTAGGTTTCATCCTTATGATACTTAATTTAGTTCAAGGCATTTTGGCAGTGCTAGCAACTGAAAAGTTTAATATAGTGCTGTATTCAATAATTTCTGTTTTTCTACAAATAGCTGTGGGCGAAATATTTTTTAGACAGGTGTTCAAGATACTTGGTTAACAATTCACACAACAAGCGTTTAAGACAGGTTCCCAACGCATGGAATTTTTCATTCTATTGGGTTCTTGTGTTTAAGGTGTAATGGTTTGGGTTAGGTAGTAGCGTTGCTCACTACTCAACGCGGCGTTAGCTCACAGCGGAAAGTTTAGCAATCAAGGATGTATATGTTTTGGATTTTTTTATTGGGAATGGTTTGCCCAACATTACACTTCGCAGTGTTTATGAAACATGGTTCTAATAAGAACAAAGTGATTAGATGCCTTAATTGGGGTTATTTTTTAATCTCGACAATGTCTTTTCTCGTGCTAGTTTTTTGCCTCAATGTGTCTACGTCTACTGAACAAGAAGTGGAAAACTTGTCATTTATCGAGAAGTTCTGGATGGTTTTCTTGCTATCACGATGTTTTGAAATATTTTATGCATTTTTAAGAGATGCTTTAGACAAAATTTCAGATAGAGACTCAAAAGAACGCTCAGAATACCCCAGAACAGCCCAGCTAGTAAATTGGTTTTTAGACACTAAACTACTTTCTAAATTTAAGGAAAGTATAACGTTGGTTTTTAGTTTTCCTAGTAAAGTAAAATCGAAACTATTAAGTATTTGTCCTGGAGCTGAGTCAGTCGACGGATCTAAACTTAAAAATCATGATCGTCTGGTACTTTCTTTTCGAAGTTATTTTGAATTAATAATTAATTTTGCAATCATTTACAGTCTATTACCCAAAGACTTCTGGAAAGGGGGGGATAGTTTAAATATCCTTGAAGCAATGTATTTCAGTGGGGTAACGATCACAACTCTCGGTTATGGTGATGTATCACCAGAAAATTGGTTTTCACAATTTCTATCAGTATTTGAAGTTTTGTGTGGCTTTTCGTTAATTGTGGTCTGCTTAGCCATTTACCTCAAAGATGAAAAATAGTGAGCGAACAAACAATTTAAGCGTGATTCCCCACGCTTGGCATTTTTGATTTGGGTCTAATTCGGTGTTTACGGCGTCCAATTTGAGTGTAGTGGCAGCGTGGCTCACACCTTAATTGGGCTACATGGACTCCCTCTTTTGTCAACAATAGCTCCCGCTGACAACAGTGGATCGGACAGCAGCTCTACATTCGGTGTTTAATCGGATTCGTTCCGTCACCTTGATGATATTCGCTTGATGCCTGCCTCATTCGTTAAACAGTATTTATTACTTCCCAATTAAACAGGTTTAGGCATCTCGGTCTGGGCGACCCCGTCTGGTCGTATTGTCATCATTTGCTATTGCTTTGACTCGGTGAGTGTTAACCGTTTACATAGTTAATCTTGTACTCTTTTCCTGTTGTTAATAATGCCCATATTATACGAGCGTTTTTTGCTGCTAGGGCGACAGCTGCTCGTTTATAACCTCGTCGTTCAACGAGTTGATTTAACCAAATACTGTTGCGATTGGTTTTCTCTTTACATCGTGCAATAACGGCTCTTGCACCATGAATAAGTAGAGTGCGAATATGTTTTTCGCCTCTTTTGCTGATGCGACCAAGATGAACATGACCACCTGTTGAGTATTGTCTTGGAACCAACCCTATCCAAGCGGCAAATTGGCGGCTAGAGCCAAATTTTTTGGTGTCATTGACGGTCGCGACAATGGCACTTGCACTGTGTTCACCGACACTTGGAACATCCATGAGGGCTTTGGCTGAAGCCATCTCACGAACTAAAGCAGAGACTCTACGATCATAGTGCAGTACTTCTAGGTTAAGGTGTTGAATCTTGCTCGATAAATCTTGAAGTAGCTCTCGAGCGAGTATAGGCAGCCCATTTTCTGCATCTTCAAGGACACTACCAATGGTGTTTTGAGCCGAGTAGTGACCCTGCGGCATCACAATGCCAAATTCAGAGAGCAAACCTCTGAGTTGGTTAATAGTCGCCGTTCTTGTTTTAATTAGCCCCTGTCGAATACGATGCAGGCAAAGCACAGCTTGTTGCTCTTCACTTTTGATAGTGACAAATCGTGTTTTGGGTTTAGATACTGCTTCGCAGATGGCCTCCGCGTCATTGGCATCGTTTTTCTCATTTTGTCGATATGGGATAACGAATTTGGACGCCATAATTTTCGGGTTATGACCGAGTTTCAGCAGCTCTCTTGCCCAGTGGTGTGCACCAGAGCACGCCTCCATACCGATGAGGCAGGACGATAACTTAGCGAATGTGTCTAAGAGTTTGTTTCTTTTGACAGTTTTGCGTAGGACGCACTTGTCATATGCATCAACGCCGTGAATACTGAACACATTCTTGGCGAGGTCAACGCCAATAGTTTTAATGGTGGACATAGTAACCTCCAGTTCTTCAGCGTGTACTAAGTAAGTATGGCACGCAGAGTGTAAGGTAGAGGGAGTCCATATCATTCGTTAGGTTTCTCAACAAATCCCAATTGGAGTTAGATATTGACATATTGTATTGCATGGAAAACAGATAGCTCGGCATATATATTTGCCGATAGCGCAATAACCAGACTTTCAGGGAATGGTAGTTCTGAGCCAGAAACTACCTCATTCCTTGAGAAACAAGGCCAAGTTGAGCAGCAAAAACATGTTATTGAAGGTGCTTACAAAATCTTGAGTGGTGATCATTATGCTATTGGAATGGCTGGTGATGCAGGTTTTGCCATTCAGGTCGTTGAGTTATTACATTTGCATTTAAGTTGTGGTCGAACTGTAGAGCAATCAATTGATATGACAATTGGTAATTTCACGGATTTTTTCCATAGACCATATATTGAACTAGTAATAGCTGCTTTTGAAGGCGCTCCTTTAGTCGTTACCCTCAAAAATAGAGGGGATAAATTTAAATTAGAGCGTGATGATCTAGTATTGTTGGGTTCTCCAACAAGTGAGCTTGTAACGTATACAACAAGTTTCTTTAATTCTTTCATTGAGTCATGGAACAACGAAAGCCATCTAATAGATCGTGATGAAATGTTATTCGCAAGAATGTTAGGGTTACTTCAAAGTTATGGAATTCATCGTTACACAATAGATAAGGGGATTGGCGGTACATACTCAGGTGTAATGATTAACCAAAATGGAGCTGGAAATCAACCTGATACTTGCTTTTTGATCTCTGGAGAGAGCCCTGCTTTTGATGCGAAGAAAGTTGCTAGTGTGTCCTCGAAAGAAAATTGTTTATGTATAGTCAACTCAGATATGGCAGAAATTGTTATACCAAATAAAGCTGCCGATGTTGATAGTGAAACAGCAATGAATGTTGCAGAACATAATAGGAATGTTTTTGATAGCGGAAAATTTAAATATATAATACTTCTAAACTTAAGTATGCATACCGTTTGTATAGTTAATATGAACTATGAGCTAAATCACCTTCTAATTAATTTAGATATACGGGAAGATAAACAAGGGACAATAGGTTTTCTTATTAGTGATAAACTGGAAATTGACTTGAACAATGGATATGAAACTTCAGATGACACAGCAATTTATTATTATCCGTTTATTCCAGTCCAGAATGAACAGCTATCAATTATTGAAGAGAATATTGAGAAAATAAGATTGGGAAAGTTGTTTAATCCGGTCGTTGAAAAATATAAGTTCCTTATTTATGAGTCTGAAGAATTAGTTGACTGGTTTTATGGCAACGAAGAGTCAATTCTTGCTTTTTTCAAACACTACCAGGACCGTGAATACTTACGAGTTGTTGATCTATCGACAGATTTTGTTGTAGGTGAGTTTAAAAATGGTGATCTATTGTATCCTAAATTAGATTTTCCAATAAAAGAAGTTTTTGACAAAATACCAAGTAAAACTAGAAAAGAAGATATGTTTATATTTGATGCCTATCTTCCTCACAGTTCAGAACCATATGAAATGAATGTTCTTGGCCATAGTGTAGAGGATGCAAAACAACAAGCTCATGTTACGTTGCTATCAGAATATGATGAATCTTGTGGGCTGATTTTTTCAGGTAAACGATTCTATCACCCTGCGTTTTATTGGACATCCGAAACCTAACAAATTGTTCAAGAGTGATTCGGCACACGTGGTATTTTTACTATGCGTTGGTTTTAGTGGTTAAGGTGGTATGCGGAAGCTTCGGTATTGCGTGCCTCACACCTTAACAAGGCGTTAGATTTCAAAGGAACATATGGCAATTTCAAACGAACATTTTAATACAATTGTTTATCTAAGTGACATCAACACACAATGTCTCCTTTTCAAACGGAGTTATGAGCAATTGAAAATAGCAGCGGCGCATTGGATTAACATATCCAATGGAATTGATGACGGTACCAAGTTTTCGCCCTTAAACATCATCGCTGAGTGTACTGTTTGCCTATCCGCTATGTCAGCAATCAAACGAGTTTTAAACTCCGATAGACCAGCATCAGCGAAAAAGCGTAGTGATGAACTGCTTGAGTTACTGGGAAACCCGTCTCTAGACCATACTTTTACCAAGAAAGTGCGAAATTCATGGGAGCATCATGATGAAAGACTCGATAAGATTTTGAATACCAATAGTGAATGTAAAAGGTTGTGCGAAATACATGTAGCAGTAAATCCGCCTAAGGAAGGTACTCTAACATTAAAGCGTTTTGACCCTACAAAAATGACTATTCACTTTTTGAACGATGTAATTGAGTTGACACCATGCCTCCATGAAATGCTTCAGCTCACAGAAAGCATTAATCAAGCAATACAGAAGTTACATCGCTAAAAATCTAACAAGTTACTTAACAGGGACTCCTAACGCTTGGCGACTCCAGTCGCAATTTTAGCTCCGTGTTTATGTCACAATATTCAAGTTGGGCGGTATCGCGTTATCGCCCGTTAGTAAGGCGCTGACGGATCCCCTCATAATTTCCCTAGTCCTGCGTTGTGTGTGAGCCTTTGATATTCGAACATTCCCCATTGATATTGGGATTCATTAATTTGATATCGCCGATGATTTCGTACTTCTCTCCCTAGACGAGGTATGGATAGAACTCGGCGGTGTTTAATGCTGTTGGCTTGGAAGTAAAAATGCCATTTGGCTTGTACTGCAATGAGGCCATTCCACCACATCAAGATTTCAGCGAGCAACGCAATAAGAAGCAGGATATCTAATCGCTTAGTACAACGAGTTCTATTGTGACGAAGTGCGATTCCATAGGCGGTACTCTTTAGATCGCGGAAGGCTTCTTCTATTTGCATGCGCTTGGCGTACAGGTTGGTAATTTGTACTTCATTTAAGACATGTCTAGGGACATTGGTCGCGAGTAACCACGGCTCCTTTGCACTGCGTTGATAGAGGTGTGTAGCGGAGTGTTTTTGGCTGGTTCTGCTATGGCGCTGGGCTTTTCTGCCTTTTTCTAATCCCTTATAAACATAGGCTTCACAAGATATCGGTGATCTCTTTGCTAATAAGCAGTGACCAATATATTTGGGTTTATGGACGGCGTTTGGATAAAAGGTTTTATTTGAGACCCAAGGTTTTTGAGGTTGTTTGATTGATACTTCACCTCGGACACGACCTAACCAAAACCAACCTTTCTCCTGAACTTGGCGGAACCAAGTATTTCTAAAACCCGCGTCAGAAACGATGATCGGACTGATTTTATTCGGCAAAATACTTTGCAATTTATCGAGGAATGTTTGGTGACTTTTCGGTGAATTGTATTGGCCATACTCAAAAACTTGCTCAAAGATTGTGATGGCTCGACCATCAAGTGCAACGGATGCTCTTAACGTCATATAACGAAGTTGTTCACGAACATCAGACCAATCCACAAGGATCACAGGGCATGGGTTGGCGCCCGTTATTAAGTAGGCATGCCATTTATAAATAAGGTCTTTTTCACGATGTAGTTGGCGGTTTCCAAGCAGTCTATCAACGCGTTTGATCGCATGTTTTACCGTGGTATTAGTTTCCAGTTTCCGACCTAGTTTAGTCAGCGTTAAGTCTGAGCCGTCAAGTACACTTTTCGTAGCAAGTATCAGAGAACTAACGCGTTTTTTGTGAATGAAGGGGCATTGGTTTTGTATGGTTTGTTGTAAAATCTGAATATCGCGCATCGTTAGTTCACTTGTTCGAAATGTGTGTTCAGCGATATTCATTAGATCAAAGACGGCGATGCGCGTCTACCTCATTGTTTTTACGTCTGATTATGAGGGGATTCGCAAGAGTAAGGCGTTATGTTGTAACTCATAGTTAGGAGAATATTGTGAATGTAGAGGCTCGTTTGTACGTAAGTTCAAAACAAGGGACAGACTATATCGTGGGAACTCTTTTGGATTTTTGTGGCACTGTATCCGCATGGAATGAAGATTCTCAACATTACTTTAATCACATCAACCACAGCCCCGACCCTAGAAGAATAAGAGTCGATGCAGCAATTATATTCAATGATCAATATGGTGTTGTTTTCAACAACCATGGAACATCAAACCAGATGCATGTTTGCAATGTTGTCCGATTACATCAAGTCGAACAAGTATCTATCAACGAATATAATGAAATCGTTAAGAGATTTTATTCAGACTACAATAGGTGGGCTCGAAGCAACCGGGTTGATGTGAATGTCAATATTTCAAAGACAGAATACGAGCTGCATGAAATAATCACAGCTCACGAGCCAAGAAAATCATTTGAACATTATTTAAGTAGTCCTTGTAGTTGGGGGCATAGTGATCAAGAACGATTAGATCGCTTTATTGCCTTATATATAAGGCATGCAAGAAAGCCGTTTCCAAATTATTACATTTCTCAGTATCTTCAATCTAATCTTTCTTGGAGTGAGGAGCGTGCACAGCAACTAGTTAACTATATTGACAGTGCAATTGAGACTATAAAGAAATATAACAAAAACCGATGGTAACAACATAACAAGCAATTTAAGAAGGATTCTGTAGTTGACCCGATCTAGTGGACACCTTCAATTGTAATTGGAGGTGTTTATGCCAGCTTATAAATCAGGTAAAAAAACTCAACAATATCTCACGGAATTTAAGGTAACTACCGTCCGACTTTCGCTTCGAGAAGGAGCTACAGTTAAAAGCGTGGCGCTATCATTGGATATCCATCCTTATATGCTTTCTAAATGGCGAAAGGACTATAGAGAAGGGGTTATTTTGGAAGATAAACGTAAGAAAAGGACTAAGATCCCGAGTCAGAAAACTGAGTCTAGTCGGATTGCAGAGCTTGAACGTCAGAACGAACAACTTAAGCTCGAGAATGACTTGCTAAAAAAGTGGCAACGATTCGTTGCCCAAGAAAATCGACAAAATTCCGATTCATAGCCCATTACAAAACGCGTTATTCCATTGTATTGATGTGCCGTTTTCTATCTGTTTCTAAGTCGGGTTACTACGCATGGCTTGATAGAGAACCAAGCCGCTACGATCAAGAAGAGCAGGCTTTGAAGAAGCGTATAATTAAAGTGTTTACCCAGAGTCGAGAGACTTACGGCAGCCCACGAGTTCATGCAGAACTGAGGCGCCAAGGAGTTTTGGTTAGCCGCAAGCGTGTGGCTCGGATCATGAGAGAGCAAGGGCTAAGAGCACGAAGTTATCGCATTTACATGAAAATGGCCAAGCTACATCGGTTCTATCAATCGATTAAGAATATTAAAAAAGACACACCAAAACCAACGGCAGTTAATCAACAGTGGTCTGGAGATCTAACGTATATCAGGCAAGGCAAACGTTGGATGTATCTAGCGGTCGTTATCGATCTTTACTCGCGTAAAGTCGTCGGTTGGTCGCTTGGTAGTAAGAAGAGTACACAGCTAACGATGAGTTCGTTGAGAATGGCCATTAGAAATCGAAAGCCACAAGAGCGCTTATTGTTTCATACCGACAGAGGCTCTGAATATCGAGCCCATGAAGTTCAAGCTTTACTATCAAAAAATGGAATTGTCCCAAGCATGAATCGCCCAGGTCATTGTACTGATAATGCAGAGGTGGAGTCGTTCTTCCATACGCTCAAAGGCGACATAATTAGGAAAAATAGCTTTAAAAGTGAGAAGCAGCTTAGAGATAAAATTGTCGGTTATATCCAGCATTTTTATAACCGTTATAGACTGCACTCAAGTCTTGGATATCGAAGCCCGCATGAATATGAAGTCATGACGGGTTAAAGAAGATAGGGTGTCCATTTTATCGGGTGAAGATCACATGGTGCCTCCGGTGCATTTAAGTACCACATAAGTGTGGCAGATCCTCGGGAGGGGGAATCCATGTCATTCGTTATGTCTCAACGGGTATGTGACTTTGATAGGAAAACCTCTATGGGTAGAGAGAAAGAAGAAATGATGCGGCAGGAAGAGCTGCAGCCGATGTATGACTGGATCGAAGAAAACTATGGTGATGACGCTGGTGAAGAAGGATCAGACGAATGGGAGGAAGCGGTATTAGCTTTCGAGGTATATTGTGAGGATCGATCTCGATATGAAGAAGAGTGGTATAGGCACGATGAATTGGAATGGTATATTTATAGCCAATCTCAAATTGGAATGTTTAATACTCAAATACAGAGTGTTAAAGCTCTTCTAAATGTCCAAGTCTATAATGAAACTCAATTTAGCCTGTTAGTGATGTTGCATGGTCATACTGTAGCTTCGCTTGAGTCGTATTTAGCATCCAAGTTCATTCAAAATGTAACTAACTCTCAAGAGTTGATACGAAAATTGGTAGAGACTGACCCAACGTTCTCAAAAATGAAGTTTACTCTGAAAGAGATATACGAAAAACAAGAGAGTTTAAAACTAACAGTGGCAACTTATCTAAAGGATCTTATATTCCATGATCTGAAGAAGGTTAAGCCGATGTTCAAAGATGTATTAGGTTGTGATTTTGGTGATATTTCATGGTTATTTTCAGCGGTAAACCTTCGCCATCACTGTGTACATCGAGCTGGTTTGGACAAAGAGGGTAATCGAATAGCCATATCAGTTGAATCAGTAAAGCTGTTGGTCGAAAAGTCTGAGTTACTTGTAGATTCTATTGAAAATCAGCTTTCTAAGCTTAAAAAAGCAGAGTTTTGGTAAGACAGAGACATAACAAACGACTATGGCGTCAATGATTAATTTTTGGCAGTGTTTTCATCCCACATGGCGCCATCTCTCAGCATAGAGTTAAGAGTCACAACCATCTTTCGAACACACGCGATTATTGCGACTTTCTTAGGCTTTCCGGCAGCTACAAGTCGAGCATAAGTTGCTTTGAATACGGGGTTACATTGCATGGCTGACATCATTGCCATATATAACACTGTGCGTACTTGCGCTCGACCGCCTTGGATCACGCGCTTACCTTTGTAGCGCCCACTTTCGCGTGTTATTGGAGCGACACCAATTAGTGATGCCGCTTGTTTATTTGTGATGTAGCCAAGTTCTGGTACGTTGCTAATTATTGATGCAGCGGCAATGTTTCCTATTCCAGGGACGCTCTGCAATATTGTGTTTTTAGCCTGATATTCAGGGCTATCTTCAATGAGTTTAACGAGCTTTTCTTCTAACTTGGTGATTTGATTTTTTATCGTGGTTAGCATCGGTTTGATAGTCGGATGGAGAGAAGCGGGAAGTATCTGGATTCGGTTCTTTTCCATGGTTTGCATGGATAACAACTGGTTTCGGCGAATGACTAAGTCACTCATTAGGCGTATGTTTTTTGGCTTTATGACAGTAAGAGCTGGTTTGATTGCTTCTCCATAGTGAGCAATCAATTCTGCATCTAAACGATCATTTTTGGCTCTGCGGCCAATAGCACCAGCGAACCGTTTTATGTGGACAGGGTTTGCTCTGACAATAGGTAATTGAGCCTCTGCACATGCAAGAACAAAAGGCATTTCTAATCGGCCTGTTGCTTCAATAACGATTCGTTCAGGACTGTGACTCTTAATCGTTTTGAGTGCTTTTTTGATGCCTTTATCATTGTTCTCTACTGAGAAAAATAGGTCTAGTGGCCTGATGTGGATGTCTAATTGTGTTTTGCCGGTATCAACTCCAACGTTGATGCTTTGATTGATTTTGGTATTCATAATAAGCTAACTCATGCTTGCGTAATGCGGGTTCGAGACCCAGTCGACTATTCGAGGTTTATGCTTGAAGTCCTATGTAGCGTTCATGTTTGTTATCGGTCTCTCGATAGAGGAGCCAGCGTTTAAACGAACTACTACATAGAAAGCTTTAGTTGCAGCTAAAGCCTGGGTCTCACATTACCCGATTGGAGTGCTTATTATCCATACAAAACGTTTAAGAGTGATTCCAAACGCGTGCCGGTTTCGCTTCGCTCACCATTATGGCACACGGTTGTCACACCTTAACGTGGCGTTAAATTGCAGGAGATAGAATTGACAACATATTATACAGTGGATCGAGCACAACACTTAGTTGAGGGAATACAGTTGAACCTCGATAATAACTATGAACCTATGACAATTTATCAAGTTGAAGACGTTTGTAGTGCACTAGAAACCCGGAATCGATTGGCGCAACTGTATCCAGAAGGCTTATCGCGACATGGCGTTAAATATTTAACAGATTGCACAGTTCTTTTTGATCACGTTGGAGCGCCAATGGATGTAGCGCCATTCTCACACATGATTGAAAGTGTGTTTGAGTTAGTACGTCAGAAGGAGTTTCCAAATAGACCTTCTCGAATGCAATCGATTTATGCGTGGGTCAATATTGAGGATGCAGTAGAGTTTTCAGGTGGACAGGTTCCCACTTATGAAGTTGAACCAGATCATGCATTTATTGCTGACCAAACTTACTTAACTTTAGGTGCTTGTGTTGCTGGCTCTTATGAACTAGCGCGAAAATATTGGGAAGGTGAACAGTCAAATAATCCGAAGTTAGAAGCTCTTATCCCTTTACCTGTAGTGGTTGGGAAAGCAATTTAACAATCTGTTCAAGAATGATTCGCCATGCGTGGCATTTTTACCCTGCATCAGGTTAAGTGGTTAAGTGGTGTACGGCGGCTTTGGTATTGCGTGCCTCACACCTTAACAAGGCGTTAGGCATATAGGAGTTTCCTTTGGAAAAAGAAGTTTTTACGTTACTTGATACCGCTCTAAAAATTGGCCTTGGAGCATTAATTAGTGGGTTTTCTGCATACTTTCTTGCTAAAAATAGCTTTAACCAAGCGCAAGTAGCAGATAAAAGGGCTAGAACTATTCAATTCTTACAAGACATTGCAACAAGCATTGAGTCTGCGAGAATTAACCATGAAAAATCAACACATCCGTATTGGTATCGAGCTATAGAGGAGAGTGCTAAATTTGAAGATGCTACAAAAGAGTCACTAGATTATTTATCTAAATCAATGGCTGATGTAGGAAAGGCTCGTGCGATAGCAAGCTTGTTAGACTTGGCTTCAATAACTCAGTCTTTAAAACTCGCCGATGAGATCCTCGAAAGTCTATTTGAAGATGTGGCAACATTTGATGCTACAAAAATTGCAGATGATCTAAACGTTCAAAGTAGTGCTTTTAGAAGCCAGTTGGACTCCGCGCTAAATGAACTTGCGTGTTGCTACAAAAATGCCTAACAAATTGTTTAAGAGAGATTCGGCACGCGTGGCATTTTTACTATGCGGTGGCTTTAGTGGTTAAGGTGGTATGCGAAAGCATAGGTATTAGGTGCCGCACACCTTAACAAGGCGTTATGTTTTTGGAGAAAATATTGATACTTATACAGATGTTTGGAGTGTTTTTAGGGGGAGTGATTGCTTGTATAGCAATAGGTAAACCTAATAATGCTAAAAGATATTCAGTGCTATTCTTAGCATTGGTTGTGGCTATAATCAGTGGTACAAGCCTGTATTCGGCAGATAAGGAATCAAAAGAGTCTATTGATAGGCTATCTAGATTCGGAAGTTATATTGATTGGGATAAATCATTTATAAAGTATCAAGCTTATCGTGAATATGAGCGCTTAAATCAACTTCAACTTAGTGCACGTGTAAAAGTAATCTCAAATTCGAAAAGTGTATTGGGTTCAAAAATAGACAAACAGAACATTATAAGAAGATCTAAGTCCATACATGCGTTTGAGTTTAAAGAGCTTCTCTTGCAAGATGCTGAAGAGCTGTTTCTATCTCATAGTATTTATACTCCGGAGCTAGATGGCAATACCATATACAAAAAAACAGAAACTGACTCAAATATATATACTTTCAATTTCTATACTAGTGAAGTAACCAAGAATCACAATGGTCATCATGAGAACCTGCTCAAGTATCATTCTGGTGCAAATGCTCGTACTGGTTTTAGGTCTTTGTATGATTTGAATGACTCGTTTATTTTGGTGCATATTGGTGGTAATAAGCCCCTTTCAGCTGGTTCAATATTTATAAATCTGAAAACAAATTTAGGTAACGACCTAATTTTGTTTAATATTACTGAACAAATGACTGCGGAATATAAAAACAAAGCTCTTACTCTAGGAGTGTACATACCAGAGCAATACTGGTCACTAGAGTAAAACATAACAAACAATTTAAGAGTGATTCTTAACACTTGGCATTTTCATCATGCGTTGGCTTTAGTGTTTAAGGTGGTTTGTCGAGGCTGTGGTGTAGGGCGTCGCTCACCTCTTAATACGGAGTTATATGCAAGTGTTTACATTTGAGGCACAGATAACATCTAGCTTTTGAAGGTGCGTCTATCTTTTGTATGTTGACTAGGAGGTTTTTATGAAACTGATTAAGTACATACTTATAATGATAGCTGTATTGCCAATGATTTCACTCGCTAGCTCTAGCGTTGAAGATTTAGAAAAGGAAAATGAAGAACTTAAACAAGAGTGTATTGATGGGAGTTGTTCGAAAGAAAAGCTTTCGAAAATAGAAGAGAATAATCGTTCAATAGGCTCTTTGATGGACAGCTTTAAGTTTGGAGTGGCTATTGGTTATGAATACTACAAAGATTCATATATAAATGAAGCTCAAATTGTAGGGACAGACCGAATTGTACGAGTAAGTGATAGGCAAGATTACAAACCATCCATATGGCTTGAGACTCACTATATTTGGGATGGTATCGGCCAGAAATGGGGCTTCACTCACTCGGCACCAGGGTTTTATGTAGGCGCTAGGCTTTTAGGTCCTGACTCTGATGTATTTCAAGCATTTAGTCTGGGTCTTATGTGGTCCTTTAAGAGGACGGCTCTCGGTACTCCTAAGCCTGAAGGGAGTATTGCTGAGTCTATAAATATTGGTGTTGGTCCAGTGTGGCACCGTACAAAAGTTTTAGCTGATGGTATTAAAGAGGGAGAGTCGCTGCCCGCTAGATACGACGACATTCAGTTAGATGAAGAAGATGAAATTAGCTGGATGTTAATGGCTTCAGTTGGCTTCTAGCTCTAACTAGCATATAACAATCTGTTTAAGAGTGAATCGCAACGCTTGGCATTTTTGCTATGCGTTGCGTTTAGTGTTTAAGGTTGTATGCGGGAGCTTCGGTATTGCGTTGCTCACACCTAAACAGGGCGTTATGCCTCACGGAGGAAATATGAGAGATTTGGCAAAGGATACCAAATTGGCAGAAAGGAATGTGGCTAAATTACAGTCATTAATTCCGAGAAAGCTTCTAGTGAAAGAAGACAAAATTGCTAAGAAACAAGCTAAAAGTTCTGAAGGAGAAATTGATAAACTCAAGCAATTATTCAAATTAGTAGATGAACTTACGTCCAAATTATCGAGTATTACCTCATGTAAATCTGGTTGTGGAAACTGTTGTCATATCAATGTGTCTATAACTGAGCATGAAGCTAAAATACTTGCAGACTTTACTGGTTCAGAACTCGAGAGTTCTTCGTCTTTGGTTAGACCTGATTTTCATGGTTCACCTTGCCCATTTCTGTCGAATGAGAAATGTTCTGTGTATTCAGTTCGTCCTTTTGTATGTCGAAGACAAGTATCAGTGATGCCGAGTGAGTATTGGTGTGATCCAAGCATAAGTCTAGATGCTGAAGTACCAATGGTTGAATTTTCAGAATTGTCGAACGCCTTTTACGCTATCGCTGCAAGAAGTGAAGTGAAAGATATTCGGCAATGGTTTGGTTTAAAGGCACAACAAAGCGCTTAAGACAGACTCGCAACGCTTGGTATTTGGGGTTTGAATCAGTTTTAGTGTTCACGGCTCAATAGGTTAGGTTCAGTGGTGATGTTGCTCACTACTTAATGCGGCGTTAGTTGCTTTGATTATTAACCGGTAAATATATGAGTAAAAAGGTAGTTTCGTTTAATTTAGAAACAGATTTATCCATGTCTCTGGAATGTTTATCTGATGCTTTAGAACGCATAAACAATGGTGATGATGCCTACTTTAAATGGGCTGTGATATACAGTCATAATTCGATCCAAACAGCGATGTGTCTAGCTCTGATAACGTCAAGTAATTGCTTAGTTTATAGCAAATTCGACACTGAATCTGGTCATTTAACTAACATTGGGTGGCTGTATGAGCGCTTATTAGATGAACGATATGTTTCGTATGTTGATGGTCTAATTATTGATAGTGATCGTTTTGAAAAGAAACATGTTTGCCGTTTACAGACCATTAGGAATACATTCATTCATCAACACCCAATTAGTTATACTTTCGCATCGGAAGAACTAATTGAATTAATCAGCTTCGCTATTAATGTCGTAGCGTTTTTTGTCAATGAAAGCGAGCGTATGGCTCTAGATTATGCACTAAAATCAAAAATAATAGGTTTATTGACAAAATTGACCATGCAGATAACAAGTGTTTAACGAGCAATGTCCTACCCTAAGAAGTGTCACTTTATGGAGGTCGGTATGAATATCAAAGAATCTGATTGGAAAATATTTTGTGAAATAAAGAGTGAAGCAGTGAAAGTGTTTTGTACTCGACAGCTAGATGAAGCAATCAAAACGATTACTGATGAATCAGAACCTGCAGGGGAAAGGTTCAACTTTATGTGTCAGCATTCCAAAGAATCTCAAAAGCAAATGAAGCTTATTTTTGATGGCCACTCTCGAAGCCGAGCATTTATCCAGCTCATGCAAATGTGTGAGGAAGGTTTGGTTGCACCAGAACAATTCGAACGCCTTTCAGAGGAACTCAAAAAAGACATTACGAGTATTCTAGAAAGAAGAGCCTAAGGAAGGTTAGCTAATCAGGCCGCTTCTTTTTCATAGCTGCAATCATCTCAATATTACTCCTTTTTATTCGCGAATTCGGATATCCGCTACAATTTTGCCTCGGCAACCTCACTTATACGAGTTTTATTATACGAGTTGTATTGAAACTCCTAGAGTTACTCGTTTTTTTCCCCTTCAAAATGCCGTTGATTTTTAAGAATTAGCACTAGAATCTGGATTGAGATTTCTTCCAAAAAAGTGTCAACATTACTTGGTCAATAAAATCTCTCGTTAGCCCTTTAAATTCGTGCACTCTAGGTGAACTGAAAGTGTCACCTAGAGTGCATGAGGGTGGGGGTTGCGGGAGTTTATGCTTGTGATGCGACCAGAGCCCCACCATCACAAATTCTTGGCCCCAAATTCTTCAATATTTTTGGTTTGCATAGACGTTCATTAATTATTCGGATTCCGAATCCGTGATTTTTGGCCAGAGAAACCGAGTGCTATGTTTTGAAAGTGAGTGTGCGGATCATAGAGTGCCTAAAGGCCTTTAAAGTTCTTAATACTGGATGAGTAGGTTTACTTGCTGGTGGGTAGTTCAGGCATGTTATGTCATTAAATGAGAGTTGAAGGATTAGGTTGGAAGGTGGTGTTAAGAATGAACGAAAGGCTAGAAGTGTTTTCTTGATCGCCTTTCAGTGTTGTTTGATTAGCCTGGAGTATATTACGCGGTAGTAACGTCTTATCCAATAAGCAGGAACACAAATAGGTGGCTCTTAGCTGACGTCAGTTGCCGCAAAGGAATGGTTCTTATTCTTGATGACTATATTCGTTTAGAAGTGCGTACAAGGCCATACAAGTAACATTCTAGATGCTAGTCGGTTTTGTCTTTTTGTTTGTGTAGTGTGTTGAACCTAGTGAAAAAGCGGTCTAGTCTTACTGTTAGAAAAACTACTGTATAAGTCCACCTTTCGTCCACCCTTAATCCACCCAAGCAAGATTGGGATAAAGTGGGGAAGGGGAAAGTTGATTCTTTTCAGTGTATTGCGCGAGATTTACGACGTTTTTGAGGGCTCAAAAACGGTGAAACCCCGATGTTGGTAGCATCGGGGTTTCGAATTTCTAGATTTCTCGACTGGTAAGATCGATTATCTTTTCTATGCAGAAGGCTTGGATTAATCCAATCTTATTCCTTGGTAGGGAATTAGATACGGATGAAGTCCATGTGCTCAACTTTAGGCTTGAACGCGTGACGTTGAACGTCTTGCGGCTTAACCTTAACTTCTGCGCCGTCAATCAACAGAGTGATTGCTTCGTAGAATTCAGGCTTATCCATTTGGTTGATCACTTCAGCGTGAACAAGTTCGATAGCTACAGCTGCTGCTTCGCCACCGTAGATTACTGCTGGGAATTTACCAGTGTGACGTAGGCGGCGGCTCGCACCTTTACCTAGTTCAGTACGTACTACTGCTTCAAATTTCATAGTTTTACTCTCAAATTAGTAAAAATTAACTTCACACCTCAATGCGACCTTGAGTGTGTGGTAATGCTTAGGCATAAACGAGTTCATGCTTAAGCGAGCGCGGATACTAACATCACATTCAAATCTGAGCAAGTCAGAAGCCCATCTCAAAGTGAATTTCCTTCGATAAATGATTCGTTTGGAGATAAAACGTTCACTAACTCTTATTTACCCCATTTTATCGTCTTTTACATTGCCTATCTTATCTATTTATAGCGCTGCTAAATCATCAAGTTAATGAACGGAAAATGAATGTTTGCCTAAGACTTGGTTAAGGCTTGGTTGGTTAATCTAAGTGTTAATTAAACAGCAGAATGAATAGGTGAAAATATGGAACCGGTAAGCATTGTCGTAATTACGCTAAACGAAGAGAAACGCATTAGCCGCTTAATGGAAGAGTTGAGTGTGCAAACCCACCAAGAGTTTGAAGTGATTGTTGTCGACTCGAACAGTGAAGACAACACAAGAGGAGTGGCACAAGCTTATGAAAACGCGTTGCCAAAATTAACGGTTCATCATATGGAAAATCGTGGTGTGAGCCTTGGACGAAACACAGGTGCTTCATTGGCGCAATACAACAGAATCCTTTTCTTAGATGCTGACGTGAGCTTGCCCCGAAACTTTCTTGCGAAAGCGCTTTATGAACTAGAGGAGAAGAAGCTTGAAGTGGCGGGTGTGTACATGAGCTCGAAAGGTCTGCCGCTTGTACACAAGTTTGGTTACGGCTTATTTAACGCAGGCTTGTTCACTACCCAGTTCTTTTTCCCGACGGCGATTGGCGCATGTATTTTCTCGACTAAACGCGCGCATGATGAGATCGGCGGTTTCGATGAAGAGATCGTCCTGTGTGAAGACTGTGACTACGTAAAACGTGCGAGCAAGACATGGCGATTTAGATTCCTGAATATGACCTTTGGTTTTGACCCACGTCGACTAGACCAAGATGGCGTTGTGAAGACAGGCTCAACTTACCTCAAAGCCAATGTAAGACGCTTCTTCAAAGGCGAAATGCGTAACAACGAGATGAACTACAAGTTTGGTCACTACAAAGAACAGTAAGTATTGAGGTTGTTATGTTTGATGGACTAGGGCTGTTTCTGGGGGCATTGGGTGATGCTCTCATTGGCCCAAACCTATTTGTACCGGGAGAGCCCTTCTTTATCGCAGCGGGCTTTCAACTGTATTCAGGTGCATGGATGGCGTTGGTTTTGGTGATGCTAGGTGGTTTGCTTGGTGACCAACTCAGTTATTTCATTGGTTATAAATACGGTGCTAAGGCGCAACGAAGGCTCATTAAGTTTCGTCCTAAAACCAAAAGATTAATTGCGCGCTGCCGCTATCTAGTTGCTCGCAAAGGCACATACATCATTCTTTTTGCCCGTTTATTAGGGCCTATCGCTTGGGTTGTGCCATTTATAGCTGGCTCGCATCGTGTACCGTGGCGTAATTTTAGTGTGTTGGCGTTTATCGGCTTGGCTCTTGGTGGTGGACAGTTCATTGCTTGGGGCATGTTACTGGCGCACGGCGTTGCAAACTTCCCGTGGTTTAATAGTCTTAAGATATTTATCTCTGAGCATAATAGCTTGATCGTCGGTGTGTTCGCAGTATCGGTTTTCACCATTATTGGTTATCGGATGAAGTGGCGACGCTTGGTACTTAAGTCGAGTGCGCTGTTGTTGGCGTGGGTATTGTTTGCGAACTACGCTCACTTTTTCTGGAAGGCCGATGATTTTCAGAATCAACCAGAGACGGCTCAAATTAACAAAGTCGACTGGAATTCAGTTACCTATAAAGCGTTCCCTGGCAAATCTTCGTTCTACTCGGCACAAGCGATCAACGTAATTTATGTTGGAGCAACTCCAAGAGATTTAATGAAGCAATTAGACTGGATAGAGAATCAGACGTTCTCTCGAAATGAGATTGAATGGGCTGGTTATCTCGCATTGCTTAGAGACAAAACGCCGCCAGTATCCGATTTATATTGGAGAGACAAGCCGCAAGATATGGCGTTTCAATTGCGGGGTAACTTGATGAAGCGTAGCCATATTCGCTGGTGGCGTGCTGGTGTTGATATTAAAACTAACCAGCCTCAGTGGTTAGGCGCAATTAGTTATGATGATGGCCTTAAAGTCACGCCTTACTCAGGCATTGTGACCGTACTTCATAACATTGACCCTAATGTTGATGAAGAGCGAGATAGGCTCGCTAATCAGATACGAACGTCATTACCAGATATTGATATAGACAAGTACCCATTGGCTACGGTGGAAGTGATCGATGACGATCATGACTATTATACTGATGGCAGGATTTTGATGATCGGAGTAGCAACCTACCGCGATGATTCACAAGCTTTGGATGTTGCTGTGAACGATATACAGAGTGATATATAAGAGCGACCAGCTCGAGCCTTGTTTGAACCCTCCGTCAAACAAGGCTTTGCAATTTCTACTGGACTGTATCTATACAAACATAACCCCTCTCATGTAATTCCTCGGCTATAAATTTTTCAATTTTGACTATGCTGATTAAGGGCGAACAAGCAGCGAAAGCTGAGGATAACGTTATGCAAATGAATCCGATTGGTTGGTTTGAAATATATGTTGATGACATGTCGAGAGCAAAAACTTTTTATGAATCAGTGTTTAAAGTGACGCTGGATAAGTTAGACAATGAAACCGGAATCGAAGTTGAGATGTGGGTATTTCCTTGCGATATGGGGAACTATGGCGCCACAGGAGCTTTATGTAAGATGTCCGGTGTAAAAGCGGGAGGCAACAGCACCATGGTTTACTTCTCTTGTGAGGATTGTGCCACAGAAGCCAGTTTGGCAGCGGCCAATGGTGGCGCGCTACAAGTACCCAAAATGGACATTGGTGAGCATGGTTTTATCAGTGTAGTGAGTGACACGGAAGGCAATATGATTGGGCTTCACTCGATGAGCTAATCATATTGACGCGAGAAAAGCTTTGTTAAACCAGAATAAAGTTAAGCCCTAGCGTTGTGCTAGGGCTTATCGTGTTTACTTGGTTTACTTGGTTTACTTGGTTTACTTGGTTTACTTGGTTTATTTAGTTTACTTGGTTTATTTAGTTTACTTGGTTTATTTAGTTTACTTAGCGCGTTTAGCTTACTTAACCTTTGCTTAGTTTAAGCACCAGAGAGGCTTTCAATCCGCCCATTGAGCTCTTGCTGAGCGTTAGGCTGCCTCGGTAGCTGTGCGCCATTTCATTCACGATGTTAAGCCCCAATCCTGTTCCCGGTGTGGTTTCATCAAGTCGAACACCACGTTTGGTGACTTGCTCAAGTTTCTCTTCAGGAATGCCTTGGCCATCATCTTCAATCACCAATTCAATGTTGCCATCGTCGAGTTCATTCGAATGGACTCGGATAATACTGCTCGCCCATTTGTAACTGTTCTCGAGTAGGTTGCCGACCATTTCATCAAGGTCGGTTTTTTCTACCGCCACTTCAATCTCAGAGTCTAGCTCGTTAATCATGGTGACTTCGTTGGCGGCATACACTTTATCAAACGCCATTGAGATAGCTTCAACACGCTCACAAGGTGAAGATTTCACCGATAGAATGTTCATTGCACCAGCCATGCGCGCACGGCCAAGATGATAATCTATTTGGTTCTGAATCTGATGAATGGGTTGCTGTAACAAGGTCTTATCATCATCTGGAAGTCGCTCTATCTCATTTTTCAAAACCGACAGCGGTGTTTTCAAAGCGTGAGATAAGTTTCCAGCGTGGTTACGCGCTCGCTCCAATAACTCTTGATAGTGGAAGAGTAGGGCATTGAGGTCAGAAACCAACGGAGAAACCTCTTTCGGGTAGTTGTCGCTTAACCCTTGTTGCTCGCCGTTTCTTAACATCACCAGTTCACGTTGCATCTTACTGAGTGGCAATAGCGACCAGCTGACTTGAATACCAATCAACATCAGCACGCCCACAAACAGCAACATCAGAATCAACCAGACTTGACCTGTAAGTTCGGTCAGTGTGGATTCTAATGGGTCTTCATCAATACCAATGGTGATCGTGACAGGATCGTTCAGTTCAGGCAGATAGATATCCTGCTCGATGTAAATCAGCTTTTCTTTCTCAGGCCCTTTGATTGAAGTATGAATCGGCGAACGCTTGATGGTGAGGTCTTTGTCCCATAGAGATCGAGATCGAATAATCTGGTCTTGGGTAGCAGCTCGCCAATAAATACCACTGTAGGGTTGGTTAAACCTAGGGTCAGACAGACGCTCTGCCATGATGAGGTTACCACTGTCGTTGGTTTCTATGTTGGCGGTTAACTCGTCCATGGTTAGGCTGAGCTGTTGCTTGACGTCATCGACCAAGTAATCGTTAACCAACTTAGGTATTCCGACGCCTGCCGCTAATATCATCGCACCTAGCCAAAAAGCCGCGGCGAGGAGCAAGCGGCTTTTTAGACTGACGTTTTTAAGTGTTCGTTTTTTTAGATTCATACGTTACCAGCCTGTCTTTGCTCATCTTGCTATGAGAACAACGACGATCAGCACAGGCTGTCCACTTAATTGATGGTTGTGCTTAAATTGACGACTGCTCTTAGCTTAATTAAATACAGCATTATTCAGCATTCAGTTGGTAGCCAAGGCCACGAACGGTTTTGATGATCTTTGGTGCGATTTTCTTACGAATACGACCGATGAACACTTCAACCGTGTTTGAGTCGCGGTCGAAGTCTTGCTTGTAGATATGCTCAACTAACTCAGTGCGCGAGATAACCTTGTTTTGGTTATGCATGAAGTACGCGACAACTTTATATTCTAGCGCCGTGAGGCTAACCGCTTGACCTTGCCACAACACTTTAGAGCTGCGTGTGTCTAGGCTTAAATCACCAATTTGAAGTATAGGAGCAGCACTGCCTGACGCTCGGCGTAGTTGAGCACGAATGCGGGCTATCAGCTCGACCATTTCGAATGGTTTAGTTAGGTAGTCATCAGCGCCTGCATTCAAGCCTTCTACACGTTGGGTCAGCGTGTCACGCGCACTTAAGATAATCACTGGCGTGTTAATGTTTTCGTCTCGAATGCCTTTTAATACGGTTAGGCCATCCAGCTTAGGTAGACCTAAATCGAGAACAATAGCATCCCACTCTTCTGATGTTGCACGGTAGAGTGCGTCGATACCGTCTTGAGAAAGTTCTGGAACCCAGTCGGCTCCCTCAAGGGTTTCTAGAATTTGTTGGCCCAAGCGAGGTTCGTCTTCAACGACTAAAATTTTCATAATTGTTCTTCTTAATTCTTGTAATGACTGTTCGTTGTGCTTAATGGTCGTCGTGATCAATGGCGTCTTTAAAGTTGCGGCGCTTACTTATTCACCGTGTTTAATTGCGTCTTTAAAGTTTCGGCCTTTAATCATGAGCATCTCTAACGTCTCGGCGTTGTATTCGACTTTGATGATGTTGTTTTGGTAATTGATTTTTAGTTCATACACCCAAATGTCGTCATCTTCTTCTAGCTCTACTTTAATGATTCTGCCATGAAGATCGTTCTCAACGGCCGCATACATTTCTGAGAAAGGGCGAATATAGCCTTCGCGTACAGCTTCGTAGACTTCGTCTTGATCTTCTTCAAATTCGATACGGGTTCCCGCTTTATGGACATCTTGTACAAGATCATGACCGTTATGATCTGAGTCAGCCCACGCACTAGCGGCGACACATAAGCCTAAGCTTAAAGAAAACATAGAAATCATAACTTTACTAAACATAGCGAATCCTAGAGAAGGTTGATAGCGTTCAGTATAAAAAAGTAATTCTGAACAGAAAGTGAACCTGATGAATAATGAGATTTAGGTTCTCAAAAAATGAGATGTTAACGTTGCTGAAGCTCGTCTTCGAATATCTTGTCTCTCATTTTCCAAAAACGCCCGACTTTACGTGCAATCACGAATTGAGGTGGGCGGAATCTATGTTGGTGAGCAACCACTTTCGTTGGTGAAGCTTCCTCAAAAGGGCGGTGTCTGTCGGCAAGGTGAGGGCGAACAAATTGATCCTTAAAGTTCTGCTTCTGTTTCTTGGTGGTTAATGACCAAAATTCATGCACTTGCGCTTGGTTTTCGCCACGGTAAGTGACTTTAAGTTGCGACTTACCTTTGTCGTCCTTGAGAACGTTAAGATCCATCTCTAAACACTCAAACACCAACGCATCTTTTAGGTTTAACGCTTCCTTAAGCTTTTTATCTGGGTCGACCAAGGTGGCATCGCACTCATGGCAAATGCGCGCGGCAATGTCGTTGTCAGCGCCGCATTCACCGCAGTATTTGGCTCGGAAGCGATAATTACAGTGTTCGCGTTCTCCAGTGTCTTCATCGGTAAAGTAGCCTTGGCATTTACGGCCAAAGTGCTCTAGCAAGAAGCCATTGCTGTCTAGCTTGCCCCAGAAGTTATTGTTGAAGCCGCATGCAGGGCAGGGGATGGTGATGATTTCACTGTCTGAGTCGGGTTTAGGGTCGCCCACTTCAGGTTGGTAAAGATCGTAACTGTTGCCAGCATAGTCGAGCACTAAACACTCTTTTTTACCCGGTGATAAGCGTAAGCCACGGCCAACGATTTGTTGATACAAACTGATGGACTCTGTCGGGCGCAAAATCGCGATTAAATCGACATGAGGGGCATCAAAACCAGTGGTTAATACCGATACGTTAACCAAGAACTTGATTTTGCGTTCTTTGAAGTCATTGATGATTTGGTCACGTTCGAGAGTTGGTGTGTCGCCGATTACGATTGACGATTCACCTTCAGGCAGTAAGCCAAGGATCTCTTGTGCGTGTCTAACAGTGGCAGCAAATACCATGATCCCTAACTTGTCTTTGGCCAGTTCAATGATCTGGTCGACAATTTGTGGAGTCGCACGTTTAGATTGCTCGATCACCATATCGAGTTCGGCTTCTTTGTAACGGCCTGTACTTGCAGGTTTTAGCTGTGAGAAGTCATAGCTCAATACTGGTGCATCGATCATGCGTGCTGGTGTTAGAAAGCCTTCGTCCAACAAGTAGCGAATCGGTAACTCGAAAATACAATCTCTGAAAAACCTAGGTTCTTCAGATCGTACTTGTCCACGCGTGTGATACTGATAAAGCCAACCCATACCAAGACGATAGGGGGTCGCGGTCAGTCCAAGCACCTTGATGCCTGAATTATTCTCGCGCAAGTGAGTGATCACTTTTTGGTAGCTACTGGTCTTTTCATCGGGAACACGGTGGCATTCGTCGATAACCAACAGTGAAAATTGGTTAGAGAATGAATCGAGGTTGCGAACCACAGATTGAACCGAAGCAAACACCACTTGTTGGTCTGTCTCTTTTCGCCCTAAACCCGCAGAGAAAATTGAGCCTTTTAGCCCATAACCTTCATACTTTTCATGGTTTTGTTCGACCAACTCCTTAACGTGAGCGAGTACCAGCACTCGACCTTTCGCAAGCCTTGCTAGCTCTGCAATCACAAGGCTTTTCCCTGCGCCTGTAGGTAACACAAGAACAGCCGGTGTTTGGTGTTTTCTGAAGTAATGAATCACTGATTTTACAGAATCAGCTTGGTACGGGCGGAGTGTATACATATCGCGTCTTGTAGGGTAGAAAACAAATAGTGTGAAATAGCTCAACTAATTGAGCAAAGGTGACTATAATACCCGACTTAGATTAGTTGAGGTATTCATGCGTTTAGATAAATTTCTGTGCGATGCGTTAGGCGTCACTCGAAGAGAAGCAACACACTTATTAAAATCCAAGGCAGTGACAGTAAATGATGTCATTCAAAAAAGCGGTTCACTCAAGGTAACTGAAGAGTGCGTTGTGGAATGGCAAGGCAATGAACTGAATGTTCACGGCCCACGTTACATCATGCTTTATAAGCCAGAAGGCTTTGTTTGTTCGCATGAAGATGGCGCAAATCGTATCGCCTTTGAATTACTCGATGAAATCAAAATGGACAAGCTGCACTTTGCTGGTCGTCTAGATATTGATACGACGGGTCTTGTGTTGATTACCGATGATGGTAAGTGGTCTCACCGCATCACATCGCCAAAGCACAAGTGCGAGAAGACGTACCGTGTGTGGTTGGTTGAACCTGTTGAAGACGATTACGTTGAAAAATTCAAAGAGGGCATCCAGCTTAAGAGCGAAGATGGCCTAACACTTCCAGCACACTTAGAAGTTCGTGCTGAGCGTGAAGTCCTATTAACGATTCACGAAGGCAAATACCACCAAGTAAAACGTATGTTTGCGGCCCTTGGTAATAAAGTTGAAGGGTTACACCGTGAGCGTATCGGTGAAATCGAGATGGATGAATCTTTGGAGTTAGGTGAATACCGTTACCTAACACAAGAAGAAGTCGACTCTATCTGGAAGTAATCTTTTCTGCTGTAGATGTGGCCGACCAAGGATAGCGTCGGCTGATTATTTTGACTGGTACTAGGACAGTTTCAGCCATTATTGCTATTTGTGTATTACTATTTGCGTATTGTTATGTGCGTATTCGTGTATTGCCATGTGTATATACGAATATTCGTATTTGCTATGTGCATATTCGTGTATTTATGTGTGCATGCTCATGCCTACATAAAACCTAGTACTTAGTCGGAGAGTTATGCAAACGTCTACCCAACAGACCCCAAGCTCACAACCACAAACTCCTCAGTTAGGTTGGATGCTGTTTTTGGTTCTGGGTGCGATTGGTGCACTGACACCACTCGCCATCGATATGTACCTGCCTGCTATGCCAACGATCGCCAAAGATCTCGGCGTGACAGCGGGTGAAGTACAAATCACACTCACAGCGTACACCGCAGGTTTTGCATTAGGTCAGTTGTTACATGGTCCGTTAGCCGACAGTTATGGTCGCAAGCCTGTTCTACTGATTGGTGTATTCTTTTTTGCGGTCGCGTCTGTTGTGAGTGCGACGACTCATGGCATTGAAGCGCTAACGTTAGTTCGTACCGCTCAAGGTTTCGCTGGTGCGGCGGCGGCGGTAATAATCCAAGCCGTTGTGCGTGATATGTTCGACCGTGAAGATTTCGCGAGAACCATGTCGTTCGTTACCTTGGTGATGACGGTTGCACCACTTATCGCGCCGATGATTGGTGGTTACTTAGCATTGTGGTTCGGTTGGCGTTCAATCTTTTGGGTATTGGCTATTTTTGCGGTGATTGTCATTTTCGCGGTGATAATCAAAATTCCTGAGACACTGCCTGTCGATAATCGTCAACCATTGCGCTTTAAAACCACGATTCGTAATTACGCTCGTTTATGTAAAAACCCGACCGCTATGGGCCTGATTTTCTCGGGTGCGTTTTCGTTCTCTGGGATGTTTGCATTCTTAACCGCAGGCTCTTTTGTCTACATTGATGTCTATGGCGTACGTCCTGACCTGTTTGGTTACCTATTTGGTCTGAACATTGTTGCGATGATTCTGATGACGACAATCAATGGCCGAATCGTTAAGAAGGTCGGCTCTCATACAATGTTGAGGGCAGCGCTGGTCATCCAATTACTGGCTGGCGTAGGTTTACTTGTCGGTTGGGCGTTGGATCTCGGGCTTTGGGGAATTGTGCCGTTTGTTATGCTATTTATTGGCACCATCTCTACTATTGGCAGTAACTCTATGGGTCTATTGCTCAGTGGTTATCCAAACATGGCAGGCACGGCTTCATCGCTTGCGGGAACATTAAGATTTGGTACTGGTTCTGTCGTTGGGGCTATCGTTGCGATGCTGCCAAGTGACAGTGCTGGGTCTATGGCTATGGTAATGGCTGCGTGTGCAGTAATGTCAGCATTACTATATTGGACATTAGGAAAGAAGGCATAATGTCAAAATACTATATTGAAATTCAGAAGTTAGTGAATGATGCGCTAGGCGAGCTATATGCTCTACATAAGTCTGGCAAGGCCATTGACGCACCTATCGCGAACAACCTTTACCTTGTTCGCTGGGTAACAAAGGCGATTAAATCCCAAGCTTATGATCGCGTGATTGTGCCTGACTTGGTTCGCTGGCAGAAACAGGGGCGCTCAAAAGGCAATAACTCTGATTTAACTTTTACCTTTAAACGTATTTCTGCGTTTTACGGGCGTTTTTTCCCTGAAGGCGAAGATCCTAAAGCGCTAAAAGACAGTGATGTTGAAGCATTCATGGACAAAATGTACGAGATGGGTTGGAGCGTATCAAGTGAAGACGAGCTAACGACTGGCGGTAAGATTCAATTCTTCACCGATGGTGAGCACTCTTTTGCCTTGTGTGGCAAACAGTGTGACGACTCTTTCGACGGTGAGTTGATGGTTAAGCCAATGAACTGGTTTGTTCGTGGTAACCACGCCGAGTTCATTCAAGCGGCGATGGAAGCGGGTTTCATGCTTCACAAAGTAACAGACTACAAGTCTGCGGTGAAGTATCACGGTGAATACATCGTTTACCCTGCTAACCAAGGCAACCAACTTGCAGAGATCCCAATTAGCGTTATTGGCTAATAGCGGATTCGGGATACGAGATGAGAGATACGAAGAGCGGAATTATCCGCTCTTTTTTTGCCTCTCATAGCGCGTGTCGCAAATTTGCTGTTAAGTCTTTTCGCATCTCGACAGACGAATCTGCTTTTAATCTCTTCGCATCCCGTATCCGCTTTTAATCGTTTCGCATCTCGTTACTCGAATCCCGTATCTGCTTTTAATCTTTTCTCATCCCGTTACTCGAATCCCGCATCCGCTTTTAATCGTTTCGCATCTCGTTACTCGAATCCCGAATTTGCTTTTAATCTTTTCGCATCTCGACACTCGAATCTCGCATCTGCTCTTTAGCCTGCTTCTCAATCGCTTTAACCATGCCTTTAAAGATAAACAGGTGGGCTGGCATCATCGCAAACCAATACAGTAACCCTAGAAAGCCTTTTGGATGCCACCAAGCTGATATGTTCAGTTCACGTGAATCACAGTGGTCAGAGACGGTAATCTCGAGTCGCCCCAACCCCGGGCCTTTCATACCGAAAAGCAGAGATAAAAACTGGTTTTCTTCACAACGAATGACTTTCCACGAATCGATTTTGTCACCGACTTTTAGGGTCGGCCCTTCAGGCATTTGTCGAACCGGCACACCACCGCCAAAGAGAAGATCTAACCATTCGCGTGTGCGCCATAGAGCATTAGCAAAGAAGTAACCTTGCTTCGGGCTTCCTATTTGCTGAGCGACCTGCCAAAGGGATTCTAAAGATGCGCTTGAGGTGATACTTGCGCCTGTTTTCTTAGGATAATAGCCATAACCAGCTTGCCAGCGTTTGAAGGCGGTCTTATCAAAGCCCCAAACATTACTTTTCACGAAGTTTCCTTCAGCGTGAATCGCTTGCTCAACCATATTTTCAAACGAGATAAGCTTCTGAGGGTACTTTTCTCTAATGATGGTCGAACTGGCAATAAAGTCATGTTTTAAGCCCGCGAGAAGCGCTCTGCCTATGTTAGACGGAACAGAAGTCACAACGCCTAGCCAATATGACGCGATTGAGGGCGTGAGGAGTGACGTCGCCCAAAGCCTGAGTGGGCGATCGGCTGTTTTGGCAATGTGAGCAAATTGATTTCGATAAGAGACAATGTCTGGCCCGCCAACTTCGAAGGTTTGGCTTTCGCTAGGCGTGTCCTGTGCGAGTTTTAGCAGATAGTGATTCAGGTTCTGCAAGGCAATAGGGTTGGCTTTAGAGTCGACCCATTTGGGCGCAATCATGATAGGTAAGTTGTACACGAAGTCTCGCATGATCTCGAACGCTGCAGATCCTGGACCAATGATCACGCCTGCTTGCAGCTCAGTGACGGGGACTGGTCCTTTGCGTAGCAGTTCTCCGGTTTTCTTTCTCGCTTGAAGGTGTTCTGAATCACCCGTTTGCGGCTGAAGCGAACTCAGGTAGATGACGTGTTGATTCTTTGGCCCAAGAGCTGAAACAAAGTTACGTGCCAAATTCAGTTCATAATCAATAAAGTCGTGGCCTTCTGCCATGCCATGGACGAGAAAGAAGATAAGATCAAAGTCGGGGACTAAGGCTTGTGTTGCGGCTTGATCTGCAAGATCAAGATACTCTAGTGACAAGTTGTCATGAGGTTCGGTTCGTGCCTTTAAATAGTCGATATGCCTTGCTGCAGCAGTGACTTGGTGGCCTTGCTCAAGCAGGAGAGGGAGGAGCTGCGAACCAACATATCCAGAAGCGCCTAAAACCAGTACTTTCTTCATTGTTACTCCATTTATATCTGTGGTTAAAAACCGAACATTGATATAATAGCGCGATATTTATCTTTATTCATCAATACGTTCCGTTTAGGTATCTCTATGTTGCTCTCTTCAATTATTCATCACACTCGAGGTGACTTTGTTCGTAGGCTTATTGCGATTGCTTTGCCTATTGCTTTGCAGAGCATTATGTTTTCAAGCCGAGGCTTAGTTGATGTGTTGATGTTAGGTCAGCTTGGGGAAGCAGACATCGCGGCAGTGGGGGTTGCGAGCCGTGCAATGTTTGTGACGACCATTATGCTAGTGGGTGTCACTACGGGCGGCGCTTTGCTAACGGCTCAATATTGGGGCGCGGGTAACAAACAAGGTGTCAGAGAAAGTACCGCACTGACGTGGCTAGTTTCGACCCTGTTTGCGTTGCTGACCATTGTTTTCTTTGTTTCTTTTCCTGCGCAAATCATGGGCGTGACGACCGACTCTGAAGAAGTCATCAGCCTCGGCGTTGAATACATCGTCATCACCTCATTCAGCATGCTGGCAGTGTCGTGCGTCAGCAGTATGGCGGTAGGTTTGAGAGCGATGCATAAACCTGGGTTAAGCACTTTCTTCAGCGGTATCGGCATTCTGTCTAATGTGTTCTTAAACTGGGTGCTGATCTTCGGTAATTTAGGCTTTCCATCGCTTGGAATCAAAGGCGCAGCGATTGCGACGGTATTGAGCGGTGCCATTGAAGTGGCGACCTTATATGGCTACCTCTATTTCTCTAAACACCTATTAGCTTTTAAACTTTGTGATATCAAAGCGGCTGCAACCGTTGAGAAAGTCGTTCGCTTCTTGAAGTTGTCTTTGCCGACCACGTTTAACTTCTTAGCGTGGGCGGGTGGCTTGTTTGCTTACCACGCGATCATGGGACAATCGGGTGTTCAAGGTTTGGCTGCGCTTTCAGTCATGACGCCGGTTGAATCTATCTCATTGAGTTTATTGATTGGCCTTTCGAATGCGGCAGCGGTTCTGGTGGGTAACCAACTTGGCGCGAAGAACAATGAAGCGGTTTACTATCAAGCACTAGGTTTAACGATTCTGTGTTTCTTAACCAGTATTGTGGTGGCGATTTTTCTCTATTTCGTCCAAATGCCAATATTGAATGCGTTCAGTGCGTTGACTGAAGAAACCAGAGCCCTCTCTGAGAAATTCATTCTCATTCTCAGCGTGGGTATTATTATTCGCTCGGTACCGCTGACTGTGATCGTTGGTGTGTTGAGAGCGGGTGGTGATGTGAAGTTCTGTCTCTATCAAGATTTGATTGCTCAGTGGGTGATTGGTATTCCACTGGCTGCGATTGCGGCGATCTATTTAAAGTTTCCACCTGAGTGGGTGTATCTGCTTTTCCTAACCGAAGAAGTGATTAAGTGGGGTGGGTCGCTCTATCGCATGAAAACAAGAAAATGGATCAAAAACTTGATAGGAAGTTGAAGTAGGGCGCATCGATCACATCACTTTATCGTTGGTGTGTGATCTATCTTTCAAAATACTTCCTCCTAACAGGGAATTAGTGTAGATTCTCCTTCCAAATTCTAACTAATGTGAGCTGTTTAATGTTAAAGCTGTCAGACCTATGTAAAGGCTATGTCGACGGGGGGGAATTTCACCCTGTTTTGCAAGGTGCTGAACTAACATTAAACCAAGGTGACCAGCTTGCACTAATGGGCGAAAGTGGATCAGGTAAAAGTACATTACTGAATCTTATCGCGGGTTTAGACCTAGTAGACTCTGGCGAAATTGCTTTCCCAAACTTCAATATGCATGATTCGACAGAACGTAATCGCACCGCATATCGCCGAAATAATATTGGTCACATCTTCCAGCAATTCAACCTACTTCCAACGCTTAATATTGCTGACAATATTCGTTTTTGTCGCCAGTTAAAGGGCTTGCCTGAAGACAAAGGCCTCTGGAGACAGATTCTTTCTGCTTTAGACCTTATGCCTTTACTTGGACGTTACCCTGAAGAAGCGTCTGGTGGTCAACAACAACGCGCAGCGATTGCTCGTGCTCTGTACATGGAACCTAAAATTCTGTTAGCCGATGAACCGACGGGAAGTTTAGATGAGCGTAATGCAGAAGCGGTAATGCGTTTGCTGACCTCTTTGGCTCGCCAATTAGAATGCACTTTGTTGTTGGTGACACACAGTGAAAAAGTAGCACAGCACATGGACGGCAGAATCCGCCTACAAGGAGGGCAACTGCATGTTATGGCCCGTAGTTAAGGCACTACTCGGTCACTATCGACGCTACCCACTTCAGATTATTTTGGTATGGCTTGGTTTAACCCTTGGCGTATCACTTTTGGTTGGTGTTACTGCTATCAACCAACACGCCAAGCAAAGCTATGCGCATGGCGAAAAACTCTTTTCGAATCCTCTTCCTTATCGTATTCGACCAAAACACAACGCCAATAAAATCCCGCAAGGTTTTTATATCCAGCTTCGCCGTGAAGGCTTTCAACAGTGTTCTCCTTTTGACCACCATCGTATCACTGATGAAAATGGCGCGAACTTTATGCTTATTGGCATCGACCCTGTGTCTATGCTTCAGCTTCAGCCGGGTGTTGCGTTAAAAGATCTCACTACGTTAAACCTCATGAAGCCGCCATACCCAATCCTTGTGAGTGATGATCTCGCAGAGCACATGGAATGGAATAACGGGGACTACATTCCTCTGATGGATGGTTCTGAGCTTGGTCCTATCGCTGTTGACCAAAAAAACCTGATTGATGGCACAAGGCTGATTGCAGATATCTCTTTGCTCAGAATGCTTAAACGCAGTGCCGGGTTGTCTGTGATTGCGTGTTCAGATATGTCGCCTGAGAAATTTGAGCGTCTTAAAAACATGCTGCCTAATGGTTTGACGATCTCTCGCAGCTCTAAAGCTGAGCTTGAGTCGCTGACCAGCGCGTTCCACTTAAATCTAAAAGCGATGGGTATGCTGTCGTTTGTGGTTGGCTTATTCATTTTCTATCAAGCGATGTCGCTGTCGTTTATTCAGCGCCAACCGTTAGTTGGAATCTTAAGACAGACGGGTGTGTCGGGTTGGCAACTGGCTAAAGCGCTTTGTTTAGAGTTACTGTTATTGGTGGTATTGAGCTGGATCTGCGGCAATGTATTCGGTGTCATGTTGGCAAATCAACTGTTACCAGCGGTATCTTCAAGTTTAGGCGATTTATATGACGCCAACGTTGGTTTAACTATCGACTGGAATTGGCGATGGAGCGGTTACAGCTTATTAATGGCATTGCTTGGTGCATTCCTAGCGTGTGCTTGGCCATTGGTTCGTCTGCTTCGTTCACAACCGATCCGTTTGACCTCTCGTTTATCTTTGATGCGCTTTGCTGGTACTGAATTCACTTGGCAGGCTTTGATTGGTTGTGGTTTCTTGGTTGCAGCTGTCGCTGTCTATCAAGCGCCTCAGACTCAAGAAACGGGTTTTGCGATTATCGCGCTGATGCTTGTTAGTGTGGCTCTGTTTACGCCGTTCTTGATGTGGAAGCTATTTAACAGCCTGTCTTATTCATTACGTTGGGTTCGTGCTCGTTGGTTCTTCGCAGATGCCGCTTCAAGCATGAGTTATCGTGGTGTGGCGACAATGGCGTTTATGTTGGCGCTAACCGCGAATATTGGTGTAGAAACCATGGTCGGTAGCTTTAGAGATACCACAGACAAATGGTTAACACAGCGCTTGGCGGCAGATCTTTACATCTACCCAACCAACAATGGTGCTGCTCGTATGAGTAACTGGCTGTCAGAACAACCTGAAGTGGATTCTGTTTGGTGGCGTTGGGAGAAGGATGTTGCATCTCCTGTTGGCAGTATTCAAGTGGTCAGTACTGGGCCTTCTGAAGGTGAGCTAGAAGCGCTGACGATCAAGTTAGGTATTCCGAATTACTGGTATCACTTACATCACTCTAAAGGTGTGTTGATCAGTGAATCGATGTCTCTCAAGCTGGGTATTCGCCCTGGTGACTACATTGATCTCTATGACAATCTTGGCTCTGGTTGGCAGGTTGTCGGTGTGTATTACGATTACGGTAACCCTTACCATCAAGTCATGATGTCTCATCGAAACTGGCTGTATGGATTTGCAGGGCGGGGTAATGTGGGCCTTGGCGTAATACTCAAAGATGATGTGAATTCAGTAGGGCTTCGAAGCCGCTTAGAAAGCGTATTCAGGCTTGGCTCTGAGCGTGTTTTCGATAACAACAATATTCACAGCCAAGCGATGCGTGTGTTCGATAGAACGTTCGCGATTGCAGATACATTGGGCAACATCACATTGGTCATTGCAGTCTTCGGCATCTTCTTCGCAACTGTTGCGGGTGAAGTGTCTCGACAAAGGCATATATCTTTACAGCGCTGTTTAGGTGTCTCAGCGAAAGAACTGATTCTGACCGGTAGCTTACAACTGTTTGTGTTCGGGCTTATTTCCTCCTTAATTGCGATTCCGCTCGGCTTAGCGTTGGCTAGTTTGATCGTCGATATCGTGATCAAGCAGTCTTTTGGGTGGTCACTCGAGTTGCAAGTGATTCCCTGGGACTATTTACAGACATTTGCGTGGGCTATGGCAGCATTGATGTTAGCTGGTGCTTTGCCAGTGATGAGAATGATTCGGAACACCCCGATGAAATCACTGAGGGATGCGCTTTAATATGCTTCAACGAAATGGCTCAACGAAATTCAGACACCGATTTGTCTCGTCTCTATTATTGATCGGTTTCTTTGGCACGATTTTAGGTATCTGGGCGTACTATTCTTACTTTGTTGATGTTGGCGAGAAAGGCGTGAACGAGGTCAATTCAGTGCTTGTAAGCGAGCACTTTAATGTATTCGAGCCTGTGTTACCTGACCGCAGCGTTTCGTTACCTCGAGACTTTCAATTCCACCCAGAATTTCAACACGAGTGGTGGCATTACTTTGCTTCTCTAAAAGGGGATGATGGCAAAAAGTACTCCGTTCAATGGAGCTTCTTCCGAATAGCGACTGACGAACGCGAGACGCCGGGGTGGCAAAGCCCACAGGTTTATATTTCAAATGTCGTGATCTCTTCTGATTCTAAGGTTTGGAAAGAGCAACGCTTAGCGCGTGGTGGTATTGGCCAAGCGGGAATGACCAGTCGTCCGTTTAGAATTTGGATTGATAACTGGAACTGGCGCGCCCTTGGCAACACACCATTTCCTGGTCGCCTTCAAGTGAAAACGGATACGTTTGGCCTTGAACTCGACACCATTGCGAAAGGGCCCTATGTGCTCAACGGCGATAATGGTTACCAGAAAAAGCACGATTTATTGCCTGTCGCGTCTTATAACTTCAGCGCTCCATTTTTATCCCTAAGCGGTGTATTGAATCTGGACGGCGTTACCAAGGAAGTAGAAGGCACAGCTTGGGTACATAAAGAGTGGGGCAGTGGCTTACTCGGAGTGGGTCAACAAGGCTGGGATTGGTTCGTGTTTAATCTCGATGATGGTACAGCGCTGAGTATTAACCGCTACCGCCATAATCAACAGCTGCCTTATGTTTTTGGAACATTGGCCACTCGTTCGGGCAAGGTGTACCAGTTAACGGACTCAGATATTTCTATCAAGCCTTTACAGAATACGACGCTACAGAATGGTAGAAGAATGCCGCTCCAATGGATTATTAACGTGCCACAGCACAATATCAACCTCACGACACGCATCAAACGCCGAGATATGTGGTTGCCATTTGTCATACCATATTGGGAAGGGCCAATTATGGCGAGCGGAAGCCATGAAGCGACAGGCTTTATGCAATTAACCGGTTACTAAAAACACCTAAGGCTATCATTTGATAGCCTTTTTTGTGCTCATGATTTTTGTGAGCCCCTGATTAATTGTGCATACAGCCTTTGTGATCTCATCTATACTTATTTTATGGTGCATAACAACATTATGGAATATACGACGTATTGTTTGGTATTTGTAGGAAAAACCGAAGTTAAACATCCGAAGAAGTGATTATCTATCGATTACGCTTGGATATAAACTCTTTGTTATTCTTTGTTATTCGTTTATTTAAATAATAAATATAAGGGCGAAATCATGACCGACGTCATCCGTGACTTCTTTAAAATGGAATCTGCTGGCGGCATCATACTAGTCATCGCTGCGGCGATCGCAATGTTTGTAGCAAACTCACCACTGAACGAAATGTACCAAGGCGTATTGCATAGTTACGTTCTTGGTATGTCTGTGTCTCACTGGATTAACGATGGCTTAATGGCTGTCTTCTTCCTTCTAATCGGCTTAGAAGTTAAGCGCGAACTTTTAGAAGGCGCATTAAAGTCTAAAGAGACAGCAATCTTCCCAGCTATTGCAGCTGTGGGTGGTATGCTAGCTCCTGCACTTATTTACGTGCTATTCAATTCAAGTAACCCTGAAGCGCTTCAGGGCTGGGCTATTCCAGCAGCAACAGATATCGCATTCGCATTGGGTATCATGGCTCTTCTTGGTAACCGAGTACCGGTCAGCTTGAAGGTATTCTTACTAGCATTAGCAATTATCGATGACTTAGGTGTTGTTGTTATCATTGCACTGTTCTACTCAGGCGATCTATCGACGCTTGCACTAACGGTTGGCTTCATCGCAACGGGTGTGCTGTTCATGCTAAACAACAAGCATGTGACTAAGCTGAGTATTTACCTCATTGTCGGTGCAATTCTGTGGTTCGCAGTATTGAAGTCTGGTGTTCATGCAACATTGGCTGGTGTAGTTATTGGTTTTGCTATCCCACTGAAAGGCAATAAAGGGGAGCGTTCTCCACTGAAACACCTAGAGCATGCTCTGCACCCATACGTCGCTTTTGCAATTTTGCCAATCTTCGCATTTGCAAACGCAGGTATCTCACTGGAAGGCATCTCAATTTCAAACCTTACAGGCATGTTACCGCTTGGTATCGCTATGGGTCTATTGGTTGGTAAGCCACTGGGTATCTTCCTATTCAGTTGGGGCGCTGTGAAAACGGGTGTAGCTAAACTTCCTGAAGGTGTGAACTTCATGAACATCTTCGCGGTATCTGTGTTGTGTGGTATTGGCTTTACGATGTCTATCTTTATTTCATCACTAGCATTTGGTCCAACGAACGCAGATTTTGATACGCTCGCTCGATTAGGTATCCTGATGGGCTCAACGACTGCAGCTATCTTAGGTTACTTCCTGCTAAGTATTTCTCTACCGAAGACTAAGCAACAAGAAGTAAAGCTATAATTGGTAAGTAAAAGCATAGTTGGTAAGTAAAACTATATTCGGTAGTAGGTTCGCTTGATAGTGAGCCTACTCACTGAGTAACAAGCCAACTCTTGAGTAGCAAGAAGAGTCACAGAGTCATCTTGCTACTCATGTGACAACAAAGAACAAAAAAGCCGTGATGGGCAACCCTATCACGGCTTTCTTGATCTTACTGTTAAGCTCTCTTTGTAAGATAACCTGCCTTACATTTAAGTGACAATGTCACGCTATTTTTCTAGCGTGGTAAAAATGGTCCACTCTTCAACGATTTGTTCACTTAACCCAACCACGGTTGCCGTTACCTTACGGTTTAGTGCATGCGAAGTAGCATCATCACCCTCGTTTTCCAGGCGTTCTTCACCATAACCGACAATTCTTACTCGCTCTGGCTCTATACCATTCGACAGTAACTCGTCTTGAACATTGTTTGCTCGTCTTTTTGATAAATCTAAGTTGTATTCGTTGGAACCCACTTTACTCGCGTAACCTTGTATTTCAATCGACGCACTTTTGTAAGTATCAAGGAATTCAGCCATGGTACTGATTTGATCAGAAAATATTGGGTTCACTTCAAATGAGTCATGAGCAAAGAGTATTTTTAACTGTCTGACTTCTTCTGCTCGAATCGTTTCACCACAGCCGTCATTGTCGACTTGTGACGCTTCAGGCGTTCCTGGGCAGGTATCACGAGCGTTTACCACACCATCGTTGTCGTCGTCTTGCAGGTCTGCAATCTGTTCTGCTTCAGGTGTCTCGATGTAAGCCTCTTCCTGTTGGCTCGAACAGGCAAATAAAGTCATCGTTAATACGGGAAGTAATAAGTACGTTACTTTCATCATTAATACTCCATAGCCGTTGTCCACTCTTCTGGAATATCAACCAGTAGAGCATTCAATAAAGAACCTGTTGCGTTCATCACACGGTATTTAGCGTACTGCTCAGAGTAATGGGCATCTAGATAATCTTTACGGGCTTCAAATAGTTCGTTCTCAGTGTTGAGCAAGTCAAGAAGAGTACGTTTGCCTATTCGGTATTGTTTTTCATATGCGATAACGGTTTCCGAAGCTGAATCAACATGATCAGATAGGAAGTTCTTTTGTTGCAGCGTGAGGTCTAAGGCGCTCCATGAAAGGCGAAGGCCTTCTTCCACTTGGCGATAAGCACGATCTCTCAAATCTTTTGCTTTGTTCAATTGGTAAGCAGCCGCTTCAGAGTTAGCACTGTCTGTTCCGCCGTTGTACAAGTTATATCGCATTCGCAGCATCGCGAGCGTTTCTTGACTTGAGCCTTCATCGCCACCTGCATCGTCACGCCATGACTGCGATGCTTCAATGGAGAAGGTAGGGTAGTTCACGCCTTTCGATTGTTTGTATTGGAAGTGCGCAGCGTCAACATCAGCTGCCGCGATTTTGATCACGGGGTGTTTGTCTAAGGCATCAACAATGGCGTCCGTTAACGACAAAGGAATTCTAGAAATATCAGCTCTTGGGTAAATTAAACCTAGGGGTTCTTGACCCACCACACGTCTAAATTGGGTATGTGTATCGATCAAGTTATTCTGTGCAGCCAATAAGTTACCATGAGCTTTTGCAATCCTAGCTTCGACTTGCGACACATCCGCTGTTGAACCTATGCCAGAATTAGCTCGTTTCTTAATATCTTTATAGATTTTTTTGTGTATTGAAAGGTTACTTTCTGACAGTGCTAACACCTCAGTGGCTTTCACCGCGTCTAGATAGATTTGTGTTACCTCCAGCGCTTTGTCTTCGGCATCTGCAATCAATTGTAAACGAACCGACTCGGCTTCTGCGGCGGTACGATCAATGTCGTAAAGAGTCGCTGAACCATCCCACAGCAATTGCGTGAGGGAAATCGTCGCTTCCTTTCTTGTTAGATCGGTATCGGGGCCGTTATTTGGTGCAGGATTGATGCCTTCGTAACCAATGCCAGCATCAAGGTCGATACTGGGCTTGTACGCTCCTCCTGAGGCATCATTACGTTTTTTCACGCTCGCATATTCGTTGAAGATGCTTTTTATCTCTGGATTCGTTGCCAAGGTAATAGCCACAGACTGTTCCAGAGTTTGAGCGGCGAGTGGTGCTGCAGCAACTAAGCAACACATGATGGATAATTTAAACAATTTCAAAGTAGCTCTCCTTCTACTTTCAATGTCTCATCCGTTTCCCAACCTACGTTTCCCGCTAGATTGAGAGAAGGGTATTAAACGAAGCTTAGGACATTTGCAAAAAAATGCGAAGTTTGTTGGATTTTTTTTGAATGTAAGTCGCTATTGCTATTGACTAATTTGAAAGTTGCCAGATTTACACCCTTCTAGTGAGTTGATTATCAATAGTGGCACTACTAAATTTAGTGTAGGAAATAGCCACAGCGCAGAGTGGGATTGAATCCGCGCTTGGCATGTTCTGGGCAGAAGTGGGAATATGGATATGGGAAACATCAACCTAAATATACTAGGTCTTGCTAGCGGGAGTGTTGTGCTCGACGCTCAAGGCCAAGTTAGACGTTTGTCTCCGGGCGAACAACCAGCGGCTAGCGACGTAATTATCAGTTTTGATACTAGTGAAGAAAATGTGCCAAGTGTTTCTGCACGTTTTGTAGATAACCAGGGCCAACAAAATGTACTAGATACTGATGATGCGATCGCTCAAGTTCAGCGTGCTATTGAAGAAGGATTTGATCCAACGGAACTAGGAGATGAGTTTGACACTGCGGCTGGTGAGGAAGGCTCGAGTTTGACCAACAGCGGTAGGATTGAACGTACTGGGGCTGAAACTCAAGCTGCCACGAATTTTGAAACTGACGGGTTTGAGTCTCAAGGATTGTCAGAAACTCAAAGTATTGCTCTTTTTGATATCATCGCTTTTGCGCTTATTTCAGGCGAAACTAACGTTATTGAGTTTGAGCAGGATGAACCAATTGAAACCGGTGGCGCCTTAACCAGCGACGACCCGGACGTTACCTTTATTGGCAAAGAGGTCGCTGGAGACAATGACCTCGGTACCTTTGTCGTCAATGAGGATGGTACTTGGACCTTCGTAGCCAACAGTCCTTATGATGAACTTGCTGACGGCGAGCAAATTCAAGATACAACCACAGTACAAACTTCTGATGGAGGTGAGCAAGTCATTACAGTCACGATTATTGGTACTGATGATGCGGCTGTAGCCACTGATGATTCAGGCAGTGTGACTGAGGACATTGATGTCGATGACATCACCAACCAATTAGTGACGTCTGGTCAGATCGTGATTACAGACGTAGATAGCGACACTCCTACCTTTTCAGCTGATGGTGAGTTTAACCTCGTAGGTTCAACAAACGACTCACAACTTGGCGTATTGAGCATCGAACCTGATGGCGCTTGGACTTACGTAGTCAATAACGATGACGTGCAGTACCTAGACGACGATGAATTCGTGACAGAGGTTTATACCGTTACAGCCAGTGACGGTACCACTAGCGAAGTAACTATCACGATTAACGGTGCCGATGATCCATCTGATATAACCGTTAGCGAAGGTGATTCAGACACAGGTGAAGTTACTGAGGATGTGGATGTTGACCAAGAGAGCAACAACTTAACAACCTCCGGAACGCTCACCATCACCGATGTAGACGACAACGACGTTGCTGCTTTTGAATCAAATGGTACGTTTAATCCAGAAGGTTCGACCAATGATACCGCGTTGGGTATGTTGACCATTACCGACGATGGTGAATGGACTTATGTCGTAGACAACGACAACGTGCAATATCTCGATGACGATGAGTTTGTCACCGAGGTTTACACTGTTACTGCGATTGATGGGACCACCAGTGAAGTAACCATCACCATCAACGGTGCTGATGATCCATCCGAGATCACCGTTGGCGAAGGTGACTCTGATATGGGTGAGGTGACGGAAGATGTTGATGTCGATCCGGAGAGTAACGACTTGATGGCGACGGGGACACTGACGATTACCGATGTTGATGCTAACGATGTCGCGGCTTTTCAACCTAACGGAACGTTTAACCCTGAAGGTTCGACCAATGATACCGCGTTGGGTATGTTGACCATTACTGATGACGGAGAATGGACGTATGTCGTCAACAACGATCTTGTGCAATACCTAGATGACGACGAGACAGTGACAGAGGTTTACACTGTTACTGCGATTGATGGAACCACAAGTGAAGTTACCATCACTATTAACGGTGCTGATGATCCATCCGAAATTACTGTCGGGGAAGGTGACTCAGACATGGGTGAGGTGACGGAAGATGTCGATGTTGATCCGGAGAGTAACGACTTGATGGCGACGGGAACACTGACGATTACCGATGTTGACGCCAATGATGTCGCGGCTTTTCAACCTAACGGAACGTTTAACCCTGAAGGTTCGACCAATGACACCGCGTTGGGTATGTTGATCATTACCGACGATGGCGAATGGACTTATGTCGTAGACAACGACAACGTGCAATATCTCGATGACGATGAGTTTGTCACCGAGGTTTACACTGTTACTGCGATTGATGGGACCACCAGTGAAGTAACCATCACCATCAACGGTGCCGATGATCCATCTGAGATCACCGTTGGCGAAGGTGACTCTGACATGGGTGAGGTGACGGAAGATGTCGATGTCAATCCTGATACCAACGAACTCTCGGTGTCTGGTACTTTAACGATTACCGATGTCGATATCAGTGATATGCCGGCCTTTAAACCTAATGGTGTGTTTAGCCCTATTGGGTCTACTTATGCACTTGCTTTGGGTATGTTAACGATTACTCCCGAGGGGGCATGGAGTTATGTCGTTGATAACGATGCGGTTCAATACTTGAATGATGATGATACGGTTATTGAGCGATATGTCGTAACCGCCATCGATGGTGTCGAGCATGTTATCGAGATAACAATCAATGGTGTCAACGATGCGCCTGAAGCGACCAGCTTTACGGTCGTCAATGATGAAGACGCGATCATACCAATCCTCTTCGATTCTGAAGATGGCGGTATGCCTGATTACATCTCAGATATAGAAGATGACCATGACGACATTCCACTTAATATTCGGATAGAAAGCTTGCCAACCAACGGCAGCCTTTTGTATACCGATGAAAATGGCGTCACCAGAGAAATTGTGCAGTCTGATGTCGACAACGGTGTGTTGTTTGTTCCAAACAATATTAGCTTCGTTGCCGGGCCTGGAGAGCTGTTTGAAATGGGCTTCAGTGGCGATCCAGACGATATGCCAGATCTCGTTGATGGTTTCTATAATTGGGGTGTCGCGGTATCACCAACCGAAAGGCTAATTACCTTAGCTAACGGCAACACAATTACATTATCCATTGAAGATAATAACGATAAACCGCTTGAGCAGTACCAAGGGGAACAACCTCACGTCGGCTTTGGTATTGGTGACTCTGACGGCCAAGGAATGAACATGCAAGAAACCTTGGTCTTAGATTTTACTAACAATCCACTTGAAGTCGTTCAATTTGGATTAGATGGGTTGGGCGGGTCGTTCAACACTAATAGTAATGTTTATGTTGAAGTACTTTATACTTTCGCTGACGGTACAACCCACACAGAGCAGTATCAAAAAGACGAAGGTGATACTGGTCATGAGCAGATTCTTTACGACTTCAGTTACTCATCACCAAGTAATCCAATTGTTGGAATGGAGCTGTCATCGACTGGGGGCAGTTGGGAGTTGCGTTATGTACAAGGTAATGAAGCTGTAACCGATGACCCTCAATTTGACTATGTCGCAGTAGATTCAAATGGCGCTGAAAGTACAGTCGAAACGGTGACGGTTGATATTGAAGAACCACAACAATATAACGTGATTAGTGCTGCGAGTAACGAGCCTTTATTTGCGGGCTCTGGGAATGATCTGCTTATTGGTGATAGCGATGACAATATTTTCACCTGGTTAGACTCTGCACTCGATAACGGTACGGACATCATTAAAGACTTTGAGCTTTATACCAATGGCTCTGGTGATTTGATCGACCTAAATGATCTGATTGAAGATCCACAAGACGAAACGCAAATGGCCGAGCTTCTTGATATGATCGAAGTGTCGGTCGATGGCGAAGACATCGCTTTGTCTATTCCAATCAATGGTGGAGACGACGTCCAAACAATCGTGGTAGAAGGGATCACTACGGAAATGGGTGCTTCAGTTGACCTTGGTAATGATCTCGCAATATTAGGAGAGCTTATTAAAAACGATGCAGCCTAATAGGCATCGTGGAATGCTCCATAGCTTGATGTAATGAAAGCCCTCGGTTTCGGGGGCTTTTTGCGCTCAGGGGTAGCCGAAGAAAAGTTGCCTGAAATTAAAAGCTGCTTGAATCATAGGCAAAAAAAAGCCCAAACCAATGCGGTTTGGGCGGATACAAGTATAGGAGTTAATAAGGAAAATGCAGTAATTAAGAAAGCAGGGAGAGAAACAAGTTTGACGGCCTGTTAAACTTCTAAATACTCTGTTTTCTACTTAATTTATGACCCTCCATTTCTAATTCAGTTCCCAGAAAATTCAATAATTTTTCCTTTTTTATTAAACGTACATCGATTCAATCGGTTAGAGCTGATTCTTGCTAACTGGTACGACCAATTGGTGAAAATGTGATGTTGCTTGCTTGTTAAATAAATGTTCTAAGCGTATATTTCAAACAGTTGTTTAATACGAGTGATTGAAATGGCACCAAGAAGTACAACCAAAGACAAAATCTTAGATGTGGCTGAAGGCTTATTTGCTGAGCACGGTTTCAATGACACCTCTTTACGCACTATTACGGGTAAAGCCAATGTCAATCTTGCTTCAGTGAACTACCACTTTGGCGATAAGAAGACTCTGGTTCGTGCCGTATTAAATCGATACTTAGAAGCATTTATGCCTGCACTGCAAGACGCTTTAGTGAACTTAAACTTGAACGAAACGTATTCTATGAGTGATGTGTTTGAGTCTTTAAGACAGCCGCTAAGAGCTCTGAATGATGTAAGGCCAAACGGTACCAGCCGATTTATGTTACTCATCGGTCGAGGTTATACGGATGTGCAAGGTCACTTGCGTTGGTTCATTACAACTCGCTACAGCGAAGTACTGACTCTGTTTACGACGTCAGTAATGAAGGCGAATCCGAACCTCACTCAAGAGCAGTTATTTTGGCGTTTACACTTCACCCTTGGGACTTGTGTTTTCACCATGGCGTCTAGCCAAGCTCTAATAGAAATTGCAGAGAATGACTACGACACAAAGATAGATGCGAAGGCAGTGGTCGATATTCTCATTCCATTTTTGGCCGCTGGCATGTCAGCAAAAGAATAAAACAATAAAAAGCAAAATATTCACAAACAATATAGTGAACAAAAGGATCTGAACTATGAGCTCTCTAAGACAAAAATGGGTAAGTGACCCAGCTTTTAAACTCTTTAAAAAAGTACTACCACCACTATCTAGCACCGAGAAAGAAGCGATGGAAGCGGGTAGCGTGTGGTGGGACGGAGAGCTGTTTTCTGGTAAACCAGATTTCACTAAGCTTCACCAGTACCCAAAACCTCAGCTGACAGCAGAAGAGCAATCGTTCATGGACAATGAACTTGAAACATTGCTCGCTATGCTAGATGACCACAAAATTGTGAAAGAAGACCGAGACCTTCCTGAGGAAGTTTGGAACTTCTTACGCAAAGAGCGTTTCTTCTCGCTAATTATCGCGAAAGGGTACGGCGGTCGTGAATTTTCAGCGCACGCAAACTCTACCATCGTAACTAAAATTGCGACTCGTAGTATTAGTACTGCGGTTTCGGTAATGGTTCCAAACTCTCTTGGCCCTGGTGAGCTACTGTCTCACTACGGAACTCAAGATCAAAAAGACTACTGGTTACCTCGTCTTGCTGACGGTACAGATATCCCTTGTTTCGCACTAACAGGGCCTGAAGCAGGTTCTGATGCGGGTGGTATCCCTGATGTCGGTACCGTTTGTATGGGCATGCACGAAGGCAAAGAGACACTAGGCATCAAGCTTAACTGGAACAAGCGCTACATTACGCTAGCTCCAGTGGCGACGGTACTTGGTCTGGCTTTCAAACTGCACGATCCAGAAAAGCTACTGGGTGACAAAGAAGACATTGGCATCACGTGTGCGCTTATCCCGGCAGACCACGAAGGTGTTGTGATTGGTGAGCGTCATGATCCACTTGGTCTTGCGTTTATGAACGGCCCAACACGCGGTCACGATGTGTTTATTCCAATGGAATGGCTAATCGGTGGTGCAGATTACGCAGGTAAAGGCTGGCGTATGCTGGTGGAATGTCTGTCTGCAGGTCGTGGTATCTCGTTACCGGCACTTGGCACGGCGATGGGCCACCTAACGGCGAAAACCACTGGTGCGTACGCTTACGTTCGTAAGCAGTTCGGCATGTCGATTGGTAAATTTGAAGGTGTTGCTGAGAGCTTAGGCCGTATTGGTGGTTTAACGTATCTACTAGAAGCGACTCGTACACTGACAACTACTTCACTTGATATGAAAGAGAAACCGGGTATCGTAACGGCTATCGCGAAATATCACATGACAGAGATGGCACGTACTATTCTGAATGACTCAATGGATATCCATTCAGGTCGTGCAATTCAAGATGGCCCAATGAACTACTTGGCTGCGCCTTACCTAGGTATTCCAGTTGCTATCACAGTAGAAGGTGCGAACATCCTAACTCGTAACCTGATGATCTTCGGTCAAGGTGCGACACGTTGTCACCCATACGTATTGAGCGAAATGGAAGCGGCAGCGAACCCAGATGAGAAGCAAGGTGCAAAAGACTTTGATAGCTTGTTGTTCAAGCACATCTCACACGCAACTAAAAACACGTTCGGTGCTTTTGGTGCGGCACTAACTGGCTCTAAGTTCATTAAAGCCGACATGAGTGGTCCAACTAAGCCTTACTACCAAGATTTGACTCGTTTGAGCCGTGCGCTTGCAGTCAGTGCGGATTTCGCAATGCTGACGCTAGGTGGCGAACTGAAACGTAAAGAGCTTATCTCTGCACGTTTGGGTGATGGTCTAAGTTACCTATACATGGCGTCTGCTGCGCTTAAGAAGTATGAAGACGAAGGTCGTCAACAAGCTGACTTAGACTACGTACACTACGCGGTTCAACACTGTTTCCACAACGCGGCTAAATCGCTACAAGAAGCGTACAGAAACTTCCCGAACAAGATGGTGGGTAAAGTACTTAAAGGTCTAGTTTTCCCTGTAGGTAACCACTTCGAGAAACCGAGTGATAACCTAACAGTTCAACTAGCAGAAAGCTTGATGACTCCAGGTGCACACCGTGAACGTCTGACTCACCTTTGTTACATTGGCAAAGAGGAAGATGATAGTGTTGGCCTTATGGAGAATGCTTTCAATGCGATGTACAGCATCAAGCCTCTGGAGCGTAAGATCTTCAAAGCAGTGAAAGAGGGCAAAGTGGCTCGTAAAGGCTTGCTTGCGGATAAACTGGCTCAAGCACTTGCAGCTGATGTTCTGACACAAGAAGAAGTCGACCAAATTGTTGCTGCTGATAAACTACGCTACACAGCGATTCAAGTTGACCACTTCAGTCATGACTTTAGTGAAACTTTGACGCGAAAAGAGTTAAAACCTAAGCTAAATAGCGTTGCTTAGATAAAGAAATGATAAAAGGCACCTAATAAGGTGCCTTTTTTTGTTTTTGTCGTAGAAGTCGCAATAGACGCGTTAACAAATGGTGACTTAGTCAGCAAATATCCGCTGAGTGCTCCAACCACTTGCATTTTCACCACATTTTTACAGAAATTAGATGCCATTTGCGTACGAAACTTTTATCCTTACCCTGATTTTTTAAGGAAGTTGAATATGATCATCAAACCTCGAATTCGCGGATTCATCTGTACTACAACACATCCAGTCGGTTGTGAAGCTAATGTAAAAGAACAAATTGCTTACACAAAAGCTCAAGGCCCAATCGCAAACGCACCTAAACGTGTACTCGTTGTTGGCTCTTCAAGTGGCTACGGCTTGTCTTCACGTATTGCGGCAGCATTTGGTGGCGGCGCTTCTACTATCGGTGTTTTCTTCGAGAAAGCCGGTACTGAGAAAAAAACGGGCACAGCTGGTTTCTACAACTCAGCAGCGTTCGACAAGCTAGCTAAAGAAGAAGGCCTGTATTCAAAAAGCCTTAACGGCGATGCTTTCTCTAACGAAGCAAAACAGAAAACAATTGACCTGATCAAAGAAGATCTAGGCCAAATCGATATGGTTGTGTACTCACTGGCGTCTCCAGTGCGTAAAATGCCTGAGACTGGCGAAGTAATTCGTTCAGCTCTTAAGCCTATCGGCGAAACGTACACATCTACAGCGGTAGATACAAACAAAGATGCGATCATCGAAGCAAGCGTTGAGCCTGCTACCGAAGAAGAGATCAAAGACACTGTTACTGTAATGGGCGGTGAAGATTGGGAACTTTGGATCAACGCACTTTCTGAAGCGGGTGTTCTAGCTGACGGTTGTAAGACTGTTGCTTATAGCTACATCGGTACTGAATTAACGTGGCCAATCTACTGGGATGGCGCGCTAGGTAAAGCTAAAATGGATCTAGATCGTGCAGCATCAGCGCTGAACGAAAAACTAGGCCAAACTGGCGGTACTGCAAACGTTGCTGTTCTTAAGTCTGTTGTGACTCAAGCAAGCTCTGCGATTCCTGTTATGCCTCTTTACATCGCTATGGTGTTCAAGAAGATGCGTGAAGAAGGTATTCACGAAGGTTGTATGGAACAGATCTTCCGTATGTTCAGCCAACGTTTGTACAAAGCAGATGGCAGCGCAGCAGAAGTTGATGAAGTGAACCGTCTACGTCTAGACGACCTAGAACTTCGTGACGACATTCAAGAGCATTGTCGTAACCTATGGCCTCAAATCACAACTGAAAACCTAAAAGAACTGACTGACTACGTAGAGTACAAAGAAGAGTTCTTGAAGCTGTTCGGTTTCGGTGTTGAAGGCGTTGATTATGAAGCTGACGTTGATACTGCTGTTGAATTTGATGTGGCTGACATCTAATTCAAACAATCGAATCAAAACGAAATAGGCGCTCACTGAGCGCCTATTTTTTTGTCCGTCGTTTGAGGAAAGAGATTAAAAGCAGACATGGAAAAATAAAAGCAGATGCGGGATTTGAGTGGCGAGATGCGAAGAGAAGTTAAGAGCAGATGCGGGATATGAGTTGCGAGATGTGAAGAGATTTAAAGATCAGACTTGGGATGCGTTAAAAGCTGAGAAGAAGTAATAAAAAATGCACTAATCCAAAGATGAATTAGTGCATTCGAAATATCTAAGCTGGACTGCTTTTAAAGTAGCAGACGCTAACTAATTATGATGATGAAAGTACCTGCTAAGGTCATCAATATATTGGCTATCGCGTACGTACCTGCGTAACCCAGAGCAGGGATAGTTGAGCGAGCGTGGTCATTTACGATGTCCATCGCCGGAGCACAGGTTCGCGCGCCAATGATGGCACCAAATAGTAGAGCTCGGTTCATCTTCAATACGTAAGCACCGACTAAGTAAGCGAAGAATACCGGCAGAACACTCACTACTAAAGCAATACCGATGACCTGAGGGCCTACTTGCGTTAAGTGCTCAAACATCTTACCACCGGCGCTCAAGCCGATACCGACCATGAAGAACATCAAACCCAAGTCTTTGACCATGTTCAATGCTCCCTGAGGCACATAACCGAAAGTAGGGTGGTTTGCTCTTAAGAAGCCAAGCATGATGCCCGACAGAAGTAGGCCAACCGCATTACCTAAGCCAAATGAAACCTGACCGAATGTCATGGTGATCAAACCAAACAAAATACCTAGAATGAAGAAGCTACAGAAGGCCATCAAATCCGCCATTTGGCTGTGGATTGAGATGAAACCAATTTTCTCAGCTAGACCGTGAACACGACTCTTTTCACCACTCACCTGCAGTACATCACCTTTAGAAAGCACGATGTTTAAGTCCATCGGCATTTCAATTTGAGCACGTACTACGCGGTTAAGGAAACAGCCGTATTCAGATAGGTTCAAGTCTGACAGGCGCTTACCTGCGATGCTGTCACTTTTAACGACAATCTCTTCTTCCACGATACGCAGATCGAGAAGGTTACGGTCGAAAACCTCTTTACCATTACGGAAGCTTGGGTCGAGACGCGCGTGGCTATCAGGGAAACCTACCAATGCGATTTCATCACCTTCTTGCAGGATCGCATCACCATCTGGGTGGGCAAGAATACCGTTACGACGAATACGCTCGATGTAACAGCCCGTTTGGCGATAGATACCCAGTTCACGAAGGTTCTTACCGTCTGTCCAAGATATAAGCTCTTGTCCTACGCGGTAAGCTCGTATGATTGGAAGGTAAACCTTACGTTGCCCTGAAGCACCTAAGCCACGCTCTTGGGCGATTTGCTCAGCTGAATCGTGTAGGTTAACTTTCTGAAGCTTTGGAATAAGGCGAGCAAACATAATCATACTGATTAAGCCAACTAAGTAAGCCATCGCATAACCAACTGAAAGGTTTTCGATGATCAGGCCTATATCCATGTTTCTTGGTAATTCTGCAAGCCCAGAATTCAGAGCATCTTGAGCACCTACTAATATAGGCGTTGCTGTTAAGGCTCCCGCCATCATGCCTGCGGATAAACCAAAACCTAGCCCGAGGTAGTGGCTACTGAAATACGTTAAAGCAATTGCGGTAGAGAGAACCACAAGGCTCAGGATGAGATAATGCTTACCGTCTCTGAAGAAGATACCGAAGAAGTTTGGTCCTGCTTCAATACCAACACAGTAGATGAAAAGCATGAAGCCAATCGTGAGCGCATCAGCGTTAAACGAAAAACCAAGATGTCCCATGATAAGGGAAGTAATCAGAACACCGATTGAATTGCCGAGTTGGAGGCTACCGAAACGAATTTTACCAATGGCTAATCCAATCGATAAAACAACAAAGATGAGGAGGATGGGGTTTTGTTCTAACAGAAAAACAACGTCGATATTCACAGTGGTCGCTCAATAATTGGCGTGAAACACAGGGTAAGTTTGAGAGGTGAATTGTATCTAAATATAAATAAAATATAAGCGATATTTTGCTATTTTACTTGATTTTGACCTGATTCTTATTCCGTACGAAAACTGGTCATAAAAAAAGCCCGCTATAGTGAGCGGGCTTGATATAAATCGTACAGTCTAACGCTTAAATTGATTAACTGTTTTAGGCTTTAGCCTTGGATCTCGTAAGAGAAATCTTAGCTTAGTCGAAAAGACCTAGGTTTTCTTTTGCGTATGCTTCAAATTCTGTGCAGCCGCCGATGTGGTCTTGGTCGATGAAGATTTGTGGCACTGTGTCTACAGGCTTACCAACAGTCTTTTCTAGGTCAGCTTTGCTGATGCCTTCAGCGTGGATGTCAACGTAACGGTAGTTGAAGTCATCGCGTTTAGCTTTAAGAGTTTCAGCATGCTCTTTTGCACGAACACAGAATGGGCAAGCAGGGCGACCAAAAATAACTACAAACATTTAATTTCTCCTAAATACGGGATGAGGCTCGTTAACTCAATTATGTTAACTATTCTTTAATGAATGCCACTCAAAATTTCTTAAAACCAACTATGCCTCAATGCCATGGGGAAATAAAGATGGAATTGCCTCTTAATACGATAGGTTTTGCCTATCAGCGCAAATATTAATCATAAAAACGCAGGGTCGCGTTCACTGGCCTCTACCATTGTTAAGTACCCTTAATATTAGAGTGTGAATTACCCCTAAGATTGCGACTTTAATCCATCTTTAATGTGACAAGTTGCACCTCGTCAAAAAAATCAAACACAGAACGAGGCATCTTATTATTGGGTATGGAACCATATTCGGTAAGCTGCCAGATGTAACCCCATTTTAGTGTGCTTGTATTTAAGATGCAGGCATTGTGTTGTAAGTACAAAGGTTACATTTCGAAGGTTGTATTCCGAAGATTAAATGCCAAAAACCAAGAATTTCAAAAAAACCAAGAGTTCGTAGTTTTGTTTAGTCATAGGCGCAGGAGGCTCCATGTTTCAATTTATGACATCTACAAAGATCATCTTTGGTGATGGGGCACTTCCCGCTTCATTGTCTCTCTTTAATCAATACGGCTACAGCGTGTTATTGGTTACTGGTAATACATTAGAACGCACCTCACTGGTTACTGACTATCTAGATGCGCAGAGTATGCGTTACCAGCACATTGCCGTTTCGGGTGAACCCAATATCAAAATGGTTGAAGAGGCTGCCACGTCTGCTCGGCGATTTAAACCTGATATGGTGGTGGCAATGGGTGGCGGCAGTGCCATTGATATGGGAAAAGCGTTAGCTGCGGTTTTACCTAATCAAGGTAATTTATACGACTATGTTGAAGTGGTTGGGCGTAATGTTCCTCTTAAAACCAAACCACTGCCGTTTATCGCTATCCCAACCACAGCGAGTACCGGCGCTGAAGTCACTAGAAATGCGGTGCTTAAGTCTGGACAAGACCAAGTCAAGATAAGCCTTAGAAGCCCAGACATGCTAGCTGACGTCGCGATTGTTGACCCAGCATTAACCCATGGCACTAATCCGTATTTATCTGGCCGCGGTGCTATGGACGCATTTACCCATTTAATGGAAGCCTATGTGTGTGGTGAACCGAATCCGTTAACCGATATGATCTGTGAAGAAGGATTGCGTAAGCTGAGTCGTTCTGTCATTCAGGCGTGTATCTATGATGAACCTCAAGCGCGTTCTGACCTTGCCTTCGCTTCTATGCTCGGAGGAATGGCGATAACCAATGCTAAGCTCGGCGCTGCGCACGGGCTAGCTTCTGCGTTAGGAGGTAAGATTTCTGCGCCGCACAGTGTGATTACAGCACGCTTGGCACCATTTGTGATGTTAGAAAACATAGCAGTAGCGAAAGAGCAGCAAAGAAACGACATATTAGCGCGTTATCAGCGAATCGCTCAGATAGTGACGGGTAACGTAAAAGCAAAAGAAGAAGAGGCGATTGCTTGGTTATCTGAAGTGTTGGATACACTCAAGCTACCAAGCTTACTTGAATTTGGTGTCTGCGAAGCTCAGTTTGATGAGGTGTCTGCCGATGCGCTCAAATCAGTGGCTATTAAAGGAAACCCTTTACCGTTGAATCAAGAGAGGCTTGTACATATTCTGAAGCAGGTTTGCGAGGAGTGCAGTTGTGGAGAGGGGTATCCGGAGACAGCCTCAATGAATCAGGCTAATCAACTTGCCCCAGAACAGGCTGCCGAGTCGAGTTTTACCATTATTAACTCTTATGCGTCTGAGAATAATGTTGTAGAGAAAGGCAATAGCTGGACGATCTAACGTTCTTCGAACAGTTCACTGCATAAACCATTGTAAATTGTAAACAGATAAATAAAAACGGAGCACTAGGCTCCGTTTTTTAATTCAACTTGTTCTCAGTTCATGTGATTTCAGGTCATGCCTTAACAGATTAGAACTGAGAATACTTCTCGTAACGTGAATCACGAAGTGACTCTTTCACGCGCTTTAGGTTCTCTCTGAAACCAGAACCACGACGAAGTGTAAAGCCTGTTGCTAGCACATCGATAACCGTCATCTGAACAACGCGACTTGCCATTGGCATGTAAACGTCAGTGTCTTCCGGTACATCCAATGAGATAGACAGCGAGCTCGCTTTATCTAATGGAGAGTCTTTCGCTGTGATAGCGATAACTGTTGCGCCGTTCTCGCGAGCTAAGTTCGCAATCTCAACTTGGCTTTTTGTGCGGCCAGTGTGAGAGATAAGAACAATAACGTCGTTGTCACTGCAGTTAATGCAGCTCATGCGTTGCATCACGATGTCTTCGAAACAAGTGATTGGGATATTGAAACGAATGAACTTGTTTTGAGCATCTTTGGCTACAGCAGAAGAGGCACCCAGTCCGAAGAATGAAATGCGTTTTGCTTGAGTCAGCAGGTCAACCGCACGGTTAACTTGCATCGCGTCTAGACTGTTTTTAGCAACGTCTAGACAAGCCATAGTTGATTCGAAAATCTTATGCGTGTAAGCATCTGGGCCATCATCTTCTTCAACATTACGGTTCACGTAAGGTGTACCGTTCGCCAAGCTTTGAGCTAGGTGAAGTTTGAAGTCAGGAAAGCCCTTTGTGTCTAAACGACGACAGAAGCGGTTAACTGTAGGCTCACTCACGTCAGCCATTTTAGCTAAGGTAGCAATGCTAGAATGAATTGCAGTTTGAGGGGAAGCCATGATTACTTCGGCTACCTTACGCTCAGACTTGCTGAAATTTTCCAGGTTTTTTTGTATTTTTTCTAATGTATTCATAGTGTTCACAAGGGTATAGAGAACAACTTGCTAGTTAATATCTTTTACCAGGGGGTATGGCTGAAGCAAATATCAGTAAGCACAAAGCCAAAGTTATATTCGGTATTGTAAATACTGCTGCATCAAATAGATATCAAGCTAACTAGCACCATAGAGTCAGTATAAACCCAACATACTATTTACTAATACAAAAACACGGCATGAATGCTTAAGAATATGACAAACCTCAACAAAATTTTAGAAAACTACAGAATTGGAAGAGAGTTTGAGCAAAAAGAATGCAAATTGAGTATGAACTGACAGCTTAGTTACATCAAAAAGAAAGAAATTTTCAATTTGATGCAACTAAAATTGAATGACTATGCGTTGATTTGCGTAACCAGTTTGTTGATTTTGCCCATCAAGTTTGGTGCTAGTTTAGAGATTTCACGCTGTTCTTCAAGCACTGAAGAAAGAATATCATTACCTGTCAGTGGATTTGCTAACACTACGCGGAAAACGATGATTGGTTGATGTGCCCATGCTTCGGGATTTAAGCGCGTTCGCGATACGAAAGACTTGCCTGTTTCACGCTGCTTCTTTTGAATAAACTTGGTCAGTTCATTCAGTAGCTCATTCAGTTCAACGCGTTTTATTGCGTCAGCTTTAAGCAGCGCCGCTTTAACTGGCTCAGGCACATAGCGGTAAGTCAGTAGGCACAGCTCAGGCTCTGAAACCAGTTCGAAATCGCTTTGATCTTTAATCAGGTCGGCAAAGTAGCGCGCTTTGTTGATGCTTTGGTCGATTAGCAGTTCATAGCCAGGTCGGCTGATGATGTGCATCGACGCATAAACAAGCATTGCCATACCGGAACGAGAGCCTTCTAACGTATGACTACCAAGATCTTTCGAACCCTTACGCAATATGTATTGAGCATGATGTTCGATCGCTGTCATCGCATCTGGTTTCTTAAACAGCACCATACCGGCACCCATAGGGATATAAAGCTGTTTATGTGCGTCAATCGTGACTGAATCTGCTAGCTCGATGCCATCAAGCAGGTGACGATGATTGTTCGACATCAGAGTCGCACCGCCCCAAGCTGCATCTACGTGGAAGTGACAATCTGTTTCGGCACATACCTCAGCAATGTCTCTTAGCGGGTCGATATTACCAGTTTCGGTTGTACCAGCCACACCAATGACGGCGAAAGGTTTGATCTTGTTCTGCTTAAGTTGCTCGATCTTGAGTCTTAGATCGTCAGTGCAAATGCGGTTGTCGTTATCCGTCTTAACAGACACTAGACCTTCTTGACCAATACCAAGGACATCTGCGGCTTTTTTCAGAGAGTAGTGACCACGTTCAGAAACTAAGATGGCTAGGCCTTCGTAGTCGTAGTGCTTCATGGCTTTAAACAAGCCTTCTTTTTCTACACCTTTGAACGAGCCTTGTGCCTTCAACGCATTGTTGCGCGCAACCCAAAGCGCAGTAATGTTCGCGATGGTACCACCAGAACAAAACGCACCCAAAGAGTGGTTCGCACTGTGCATCCAGCGTGAATAAAACTGATCGTCATCTTGGTAGATCAAGCGATGTAGCATACCCAGAACTTGACGCTCTAGGGGCGTGAAAGCTTTGGAGGTCTCAATTTTTACTAGATTCTGATTCAACGCAATCATGATCTTAGAAAGCGGCATCAGAAAGTACGGCAGAGCAGACGTCATGTGGCCAATAAAACTTGGCGAAGACGTATGAACCGAGTGAGACACGAGAGAATCGAGGAGATGCTCAGTATGTTCAGAAACAAACTCAGGCTGCTCAGGGATATGAGCATTTGAAAAATCTTTCTCAATTTCACGCAGCGGCTTTTCTTCAGCCACAATGTGTTCACGTAAGAATTGATTCAGGTTTCGTGAAAGTTTGTCTTCAATTTGAGTGAGTGTTGAATCTGGGCCTTCAGGTACCGTGAAGATACGTAAAAGACTGTCGAAGCTAACATCTGCTGTTTTTTGTTCCGTAACCATAGCAAGCGATTTATTTTTTTTTATATTGACGCGAGCGGGACAATCTAAACGAAAACGGGAACAATGTCCCGTCTTAATTATGAAATCCAACTTCTCAAAAAAGCATATTAAATGAGGGGTTATTTACACTTAATCGCTTCAAGTTTAGTAATTGACTGATTGTAGCGTTGCAGTGCCGTATCGATTTGCTTAGGGTGGCTAAGCAATTCTGCAAACGCTGAACGTAGCTCGTAGTTTTGAGCATGAGGCGTTGATTGGCGGTCGTCGAACGTTGTTTTCGCGATTTTACCTAGCTCGTCATCACGTGTTGATAGCGTTTTAATGTCGTGTTGCTCTAGTTGTAGCCAACCTTCGACAGGTTGTTCCGTAGCCACCTTGCTTGAGTCGTTCACAAGGTAGTAGTTTACTGCAGCACGATTAAGCTCAAAGTGGTGCTTACGACCTTCTAGGAACCACTCACTGACTTCTGTTAGCTCTGGGTATTGCTCAGAGGTCAATGCAGCAAGGTCGGCATACCAATTCAAAGAGGCGTCGATGTACGCATCATATTTTTTTGCTTGGCACTGGTTTGTTTCAGACATTGAATCTGCTGCAAAAGAGAAAGTAGAAGTTGAAGCTAGCAGTAATGCGACGCAAAGGCGTTTCATAGTGGTTCCTTTTGTAAGTTTATTCTTTTTATAACTTTGTCGTTACAGGTTACCGTGATCGTTATTTGTTGAGCAATGACACTTAGTGTCTTTTTATTTCGGTAACTGTATCGGTGTCTTGGGCATGGGTATTCGAGTTGCATTCTAATCTAAAACAAACGCTATTCCTGCGATCTAGTTAGCAAGAGATACAAAGAACAACATCAAAATCGGGACAAGCAAGCTTAGGATAAAGCCACTGACGATAGCGATAGGCACACATCGAACACCGCCTGTTGTTTGAATGACAGGTAGAGTGAAGTCCATCGCCGTAGCACCTGCATAGCCTATAGAGGTACACGGATAGCTGCGAATCAGCACTGGAATCAGTACTAAGGCAACTAACTCTCTTAACAGCTCAAGCATGAAAGAAGCACCGCCATAAACAGGGCCAAAGGCGTCACCCATCAAGATACCAGCCAGAGAATACCAACCAAATCCAGAAGACATAGCCAAGGCTTTGAACAGAGGGATATCCAGAATGTAAGCCGCGATAACGCCACCTAGCATTGAGGTGACGATAATCGTGATTGCGATGACCATGCCGTGTTTGTTCAGCAAGATTTGTCGAAGTGTTAAACCGCTATTACGCAGTTGAATGCCAATAAAGAAGAGAAGTACAAACAAAATCCATTCACTGGCGGTATCAACCCAATCAAGACTGATAGGCAAGACTAAGCCAGCGATAAGGCCTGAACCCACAACTAGGATCAGTTTGGCAGACTCCATTGCCATCGAAGAGAGGGGAAGCTTCTTCTTGCTACTATCGGTTTTGAGTGGCAATAACTTATCAATAGCGGGCAGTGCCATTAGGTTACAAACACTTAAGCAGACAAAGAAAGTGACGGTGTAAAGAAGGATTGTCTGCAGATTACTGCCTAGGTTATCGAGGGCGGCTAAGCTTAGCCCCATTAACGCGAGAATCACGTAGATCAACCGCGATGTCGAGCGGTTGATAAATTCTAGCGTCTGATCGTTCGAAATAGAAAAAAGATACCCCACGACGAGTGGTGCAAATATAAAGATCATCCCTGTAAACATGCTTTCCCCACTGCATTTACTTCATATTACATTTACTTGTCACTTAACAGTGACTTAGAAGCCACTAGTATTGATCACGTCGCTTAGCTTTGCATTAAAATCATGTTTGCTCAAGTTGCTTAATTTATAAAGCACCTCTGCACCTGTCACGTTAAGTTCAACTTCGTGATCATCGATGTTCTCATCCTTGTTTCTGAACATCAGCAGGTGATTAGCGATTCGTGCAATATCCAAGTAAGACACTTCGCGTTCTTCGTGGCTATTAATGGTATTACTGCACACATCAATAAAGTCGCTGTCGAAGCCCCAACGATTAAGCACCAGTTTACTGGTTGCAGAACATTGGCCTTGGAATATTTGTAGGGCGATATCGTGGTCTAGGTAATTGCCATTTTCGAGGTAGAGGTGGTATTCGCTAACCAAACAGAACAAACCAATGTCAGCCAGTAATCCGACAAGCAGTGATTTTTCATGTTCAAGGTAGCGGTATTCAATAGGGGATAGTTCTTTGAAGCCGTTGGTCACCAATACCATAGTGGCGCCGAGTTCTTTGGAGACAGAAGCGCTCTGAACCAGTAACTCATTACACTCTTTGCTCAGGTTGACTGAATGCTTGAGTTGTTCAATAGCCTGAGCCGTAACGATATCACGCACTCTTAATATGCCAAGGCGCGACACAGCCGTCATCATATCGACACAAGTAATGTTGCGTCTGTTGAATACGACAGAGTTAGCCACTCGAATGACGACAGCAGTGAGGCCTGGGTCTTCAAGTAAGCATTCGGCAACTTCGGCAATCCCGGTTGATTCGAGAGTGCAAAGCTTTTGAATTTTCAGTACAACGTTAGGGATAGGAGGAAGTGTTATTTTTCCCGCTGAAATAGAATGGCCAACAAGTTGGGCAAACTCTGATTCTAGACCCTTTAAGAGAAGAGCCTTATTTTGTGGTAGCCAGAAAAACGATAAATGATTCATAAAAAAAGTAACAACATGTATGTTCTGCCATTTTACAAGCCGCGATGCTGTGAAGCAATACTCATCCGACGACATAACCTTGAATAATTTGAACGGGTGTATCACTGGGTGTCGAAATTTAAGCATGGTTTGATAGTTTACTGTGATATCAATCATGAAAAATCATAATACTCAATTGATTGATGTGAACTAAGCCCAGACTTATTTTTCTTTTCGAAGTATCATTTATTTAAAGGTGGAAAACGAAATCATAATATTCACCTAAAGAATAAAAAACAGATTAAAAATTTTTCGCATAAAAAGCTGCTTGTCTGGTAATGAACCTAATCGGGGTAATTTGATTAAGGATCAACGGATATGACCGAGACAGCATTTATTAATTACGTGAATCAATTTGGTGAGCATCAAAAACGTTCTATGTTTGGAGGTATCGGCCTCTTTCAAAATGACGCTATGTTCGCTTTATTGAGTGAAGGTTGTTTATTCATCAGAGGTGGAAAGTCATTAGATAAAAAACTGACGGATCTTGACTGTGAAAAGTATCGTCATGTAAAAAAACAGACAACAGCTACCGTAAATTATTACGATATTACTGACCTGTTTACCTGCGAACATCCTGAATTGGATAGTATTATTCGTACTTCAATCGATAATTCAATTCAGCAACGTAGCTTTAAGAAATCATCCGCTAGCCGTCGATTGAGAGATCTACCAAACATGCAACTTACGTTAGAGCGCATGGTTAAAAAGGCGGGTGTGGACGATGTTTCAATGTTTATGCAGTTGGGCGCGCCTGAAGTGTTTAATAAGGTTCGCAAAGCGTACGGAAACGATGTTGACCTAAAACTACTTTGGAAATTTGCGGGTGCAATTGATGGTATTCACTGGAAACTATTACAAGAGCCACGCAAGCAGCAATTATTAAAGGGCTGCCACTAAAGAAGTTTGCCTTATATGCTTAAGATTATTACTAATAAATAAAAACCGAGGAATGTCCTCGGTTTTTTTGTTTCTGTCTTAGCCGGATTTCTTAAAAGACTAACTATCAAAAGGCTAAGTGCTCATGGAGAGCTTATTTGTTAGGGCTTGAGCGTTAAGTATTAGTACTTGAAACGAGCCGTGAACATTAGCTGGTCACCGTAGAAGTCGTTAATACGAGCTTCAGCACCTAAAGAGAAAAGCTCTGTAGAGTGGAAACGCGCGTAAACAGAACCCGTCCAATCATCGTTGTCATCGATAGAAACGTAACCACCTTTACCACCAACTTCTAGTTGTGGACCAAGCCATTGGCGAACACCAACGTTGATTTCCATACCGATATCAGTAGAGCTTGAGTTTTCAGGCTGAACGATACGAGCTAGCATTTCACCTGTTAGGTCTGCCCAGTTGTTTAATGGAGCGTGGAAACCAAGACCTACAGCTGAGTCGTAATCGCCTTCAAATTCTGAATCGATACGTGCTATAGCGTGAGCGTTCGGGTGAATGGACTTACTGAACGCACCACCAAATGTTACTGGGCTAGCACCGATACGTGCTTCAAAGTAATCATAGTTAAAGTTGCTCATTACCTGTGGTTGTTCATCAACAGCTAGTGCTTGACCAGAAGCCAATAGCATAGCGGTAGTAAGTAGAATTTTGCGCATAACGACCGTAAACCTATATTAGTGTTAATTCCTTTGGTTTGAGACAAATCGGCAAACCATAAACATTGAGACAGTTTAATCTAACTCACGGAAAAGTAATCCTTTAAAATGTAAAACCTTACTCATTTAGTTAAAAAACAAGCAAATTAAGGATCAGTATGTAACGGAGATCTCATGTTTTAGGACGAATGAGAAAAATAGACGAGCGAATCATCCAAAATTTGTATGTGTTCGGACGGTTCTTATATCGGGTGCCACTTTTCTCAGAATCCATTAACCAATTAGTGCTATTCACCAAAACTGGTGCGTTTATCCGCCATTGAAGTCAGTATGCGCTCGGTATCTAAGATCGAAGTCCAGTTAAGCAATTGCTTGTCGTTGGCAATGACATAGTCAGTCAATTGTTGAGTAATCGTGTCTCTCAGTTGGTCGCCTTGCCAAGGTTTTGAAATATAGAAATCAAGTGCTGCGTTGTTAATGGCCGTGACGGTATCTTCTAGTCCAGCTTGCCCTGTGAGCAACAGCTTACGCGTTGGTTTAGTCGCGTCGTGTTGGTTGAGTTCGATCAGAAAATCGATGCCGGTTTTTTCTGGCATGATGTGGTCGCACAAGATTAAAGCGAGCTTAATACCATCTTGTCCCATTTCTTTGATGACTTGCTTGGCTTCATCGACAGACTCAGCACCTTCAACCAGAAAGTTCTCTTCAAATATCGCCAAGTCTTGAAGGACACTGTTGAGAACTTCAGGTTCATCATCGACACATAAAATTAGGTACTTATTCATGAGGTGCTCCTTCTTGTTTGAATGGAAGCCACACTTGCATGTGTGTATGGCTGCCTACCTCAGACTCCACCAAAATAAAGCCTTGATGAGCCGAAACGATTTGTTGAGAGATAGATAAACCAATTCCTAAACCAAAGTTACCTTCTTTTTTGGTCGTGAAATTTGGGTTGAAAATGGTGCTGATGTCTTCTTTCGCAATGCCGTGGCCAGTATCGGAGATTTGCACCACAAGAAACGCGTCGTCGCCTTTTGTCTGTTGAGAGGTAGTAATGGACACTCTCCCTCGTTCAGAAAGGGCATCGAGCGCATTGGAGATAAGGTTGGTCCACACTTGTTGTAGCGAGAGCGACTGGCACAATAAAGGCGGTAAGTCGGTATCGTAATGTTTTTCGAGTTGGTGGTGTTTAAGCCTGTTTTCGAAGATCACTAAGGTATCTTCAAGCCCTTCGTGTATATCTGTGTAGTGGCGAACCTCTTCATCTTCTCTAGCATAGCTTTTTAGGCTTTTGACCATATCGGCAATACGCTTGCTGCACACTTGAATTGAGCGGATAGAGTTTCCAACATAGTGGTAATGTTCTAAGTCATTGAGCAGCTCTTTGCCTGCGACAGGGGACTCTTTTAATGTGTCTAAAACCGTAGAGTCTTGGCTTAGGTTTAGTCTCACGGCTTTTTTTGCTAAAGCACGGTCATCAATAGTCGACGTAAGATGCTTTACGAGCTGTCTTTCTTGAGCCGTTGATAGTGGCTTGGCTAACTTTGAATGCGCCAGCACGTCAGTCCCTTTATTCGATTCTGGGAGTGACGAGTTTTCGAGTATCTGGTCGAGATGTTCAGACAAGGTTTCAATACTTCGTAAGATCGCGGCAATAGGGTTGTTCAACTCATGAGCAACGCCCGCGACAAGTTGCCCAAGCATCGCCATCTTCTCTTTCTCGATCAATTGTTGATGTGCAGACTCTAATGATTCTAGTGTTTGCTGCAGTTTGATCTTATTGGTGATGCTGCGTTGCAAACGTCGATTAAAATGACGGAGCAATAGGTTGGTGAATAACGGCAGCAAGGTGTTGTTTGAGTGCATCACTTGAGCAAAGCTATCTTTATCCAGCTTGATGACTCGTGTTTGCGTTAGGGTTATCGCGGTTGAGAAGGAAGGTTCACCCGTCACAAACGACATCCCGCCGACAATATTGCCCTTAGAGTGTCGTACCACTTCCCGCTGTTGCCCCAACTCATCTTTTTTATAGAGAGCGGCTTCACCCTCAATGATCAGCCATAAAAAGCGATTGTCTTCACCTTCTACAGTGAGGAGATGTTCGGGTGAGTAGTCTCGAATGGCCTTGGTTTTGTCATCTTTTGAAAACACATCTTGTAATGCACTGACGACACGCTCTGCAAGGGCATTGTCAGAAAGCTGGTGGTAGTCGTGAATGAAACCCGATTGAAAAGAATGAATCTTTTGCTCGATGTGTGCTCTGAATAAGCGCTGTTGATCCAACGCATCACTGTAAGATAACAGGTTTTCTGATTCGTATTGGATAACAAAAGAGGTCAGCTCTTTTTGCGCCGATTTGAATAGAACTTGATCTTGAACGGGTTTGGTTAGGCAGTGATTGAGCCGGCCTTCATTCACCGCGGTCAGAATGGATTGAATGTCTGACGAAGCGCTGACTAATATCGTTCTTGCGGTATTACTATGGGGCAGCTGTTCCAGTTCAATAAGAAATTGCACACCATTAAATCCAGAATGATGATGAGTGATCACTAAAGCAACGGTTTGGTGGTGATCATGGATATCTTCTAATGCGTGATGCGCGTCTTCTATGTTCTCGGCAGTATAAATATCGAATACAGAAGCTAACGGAGCCAGCTCCGAACGTATTCTTTCAATGCTAACCGGATTATTGTCCAAACAGATAACAGCGTATTGATTCACAGCTCAACCTTAATAGTAGCGACGTCTCTAGCCTAGCAAGAACCGCTGAATAAGGATGAGAGCTAGCCGTTAATTTATTGAGGCAATCGAAGTATCGAGCAATAGACTGATTTAACTCAATGTTTCTTGTTTGCTACTGATGGGTTAGACTAAAAAAAACAGACTAGTGTAGAAAGAGAACTCATGGAACAGTTAAGAAAAATTGGTGCAATTGGCGGAGCAATCTCATTGGCACTTTGTTGGCCATTAGCGGTTGGGCAAATTGGACAAAATGCGATTACTGATGGCGTTGCAAAGCTTAACAATTCAAGCATTCAAGCTGAGATCGTGGAATACGATAGAGGTTATCTTTCTTCTACTGTAACCACTCGCGTAACTGTGACGGATGAGAGCTTGAAAGAGCAGCTTGCGCTCGATGGCTTACCAAGTGAGTTTGTCATTAATAGTGCGGTGAGCCATGGCTTAGTGAGCTTAAACGCGCTGTCGACGTTTGAGAATACTGACATTCTGCCTCTTACTCTGACTACCAGCACTGAGCTAAACGGCAACACGGATTTCAACTTCGAGTTAAGCCAGTTCAATCACCAAGGCTCAGAAGAAAATGGTACCTCGGTATCTATCACGAAGTCGAATCTGTCTGGCCATGCCACTGTATTAGGGCAGGTTGATTACCAGCTTTCTATCCCATCGGTTCAAATTGATTTTGAAACGGGTGAAGAGGTCACACTCTCTAACCTAAAAGGCATTGGCTCAGGCCAGCAAGCGAAAGGTTACTGGTTAGGCACGCAGAATTTTACTATTGATAGCTTCTTGATTTCAGATTCTGCAATGCAGCCTTTCATGACCATCGAAAACTCTAAGTACGATTTTGAATCGCATCTAGATGAAGCGACTAAGCGTTTGAGCAGCAGTCTTAAGTTGGATATCGCCAACATTGAGACCAACGAAGGCCAGTTGAACAATCTAAACGTCGATTTTGAAATGTCGAAACTGGACAGCCAGTCGTTTGAGAAAATCTTTGAAATTTACCAGGCGAATCCTGTTCTGACACAAGAAGATGTGGCTGAGATCATTCCGTTCATCGACGTACTGTTTGCTAAAGGCTTCGACCTTTCAATGAACAATATGTCGTTAGAATTAGGTAAAGGTCAGTTTGAATCTAAATGGTTGGTGAGCGTACCGGAAGGCACAGAAAACATCAGCAGTAACCCTTCAATGATTGTCCCTGCATTAACAGGTAATGTTCAATCTAGCTTCTCAAATGAGCTTGTTGAAGAATACCCTTTTATCCGTGAAGGTATCGACGAATTGATCGTGATGGAAATGATCAAGCAAACAGAAAGTGGTTATGAAATCACGGCTGACCTAGAGAATGGAAATCTAGTGTTTGAAAATGGACAAGAAATTCCATTAATTGCACTGCTTATGCCGGCTTTTGTTCAATAAAAAGAGTCGGGCCTAATACTGATAGGGCGATCTAACGGGTTAAGTTAAACATTTTGTACGGTACGAAACAAAAGAGGTCTTAAGACCTCTTTTGTTGTTTTTATGTTGGGTAAAACATGGTATTACTTGCATAGTTATTATTTAGCAGGAGCAATTATCCCCATGGAACTTACATTAGATAACGTATTCAACTTTAGTGCTGGCCCAGCGGCACTGCCTAAACCGGTAATGAAACAAGCGCAAGCAGACTTCATTGATTGGAATGGTTTAGGCACTTCCGTTATGGAAATCAGCCATCGCAGCAAAGAATTTATTCAAGTTGCCGATGAGTCTGAGCAAGACCTACGTGATCTTCTGAACATCCCAGACAACTATAAAGTTCTTTTCTGTCAGGGGGGCGCTCGTGCTCAATTCGCTGCTGTTCCTCTAAACCTTCTAGGTGACGCGACGAAAGCAACTTACATTGATGCGGGTTACTGGGCAGAAAGCGCAGTGACTGAAGCGAGCAAATATTGCGAAATCGATGTATTCAACGCGAAGACATCTATTGATGGCAAAGCGGCGGTTGTTCCGGCTAAAGATTGGAAAATCGACCCAGAAGCGGCGTACGTACATTTCTGTCCAAACGAAACCATCGATGGCATTGAAATCAGTGAGCTTCCTCAAACGGATAAGCCAATCGTCGCAGATATGTCATCTAACATTCTGTCTCGTAAGATCGATGTTTCTCAGTATGGTGTTATCTACGCGGGTGCTCAAAAGAATATCGGCCCAGCTGGTATCTGCATTGCTATCGTGCGTGATGATCTACTAGAACTAGCAAACGAAGTATTGCCGAGTATTCTGAACTACAAAGTACTTGCTGAAAAAGACTCAATGTTCAACACACCACCAACCTACGCTTGGTACCTATCAGGCCTTGTATTCAAGTGGCTGAAAGCTCAAGGTGGCGTTGAAGCGATGGAGTTGGTGAACAAAGAGAAAGCGGCGTTACTGTACAATGCGATTGATAGTTCTGCTTTTTACAAAAACGATGTTCACACCGAAAACCGTTCAAGAATGAACGTGCCATTCCAACTAGCGAAACCTGAGCTAGACAGCAAGTTCTTAGAGCTGGCTGATATTGCAGGTCTGAAATCGTTAAAAGGTCACCGAGCGGTGGGTGGAATGAGAGCTTCACTTTACAATGCGATGTCTCTGGAAGGCGTTCAGGCACTAGTTAGCTTTATGAAAGACTTCGAAGAGAAATACGCTTAATAAGCGACCTAGATGTTTACCAGTGAAAAGAGGAGCTTAGGCTCCTCTTTTTGTTTCCTATAGAAGGTAAAAATATAGAGGCCTAATTACCTTCTTCGACCACTAAAGCGAAACTGTTGTGGCGTTACATCAAAAGATGCCTTGAAAGCTTTAATGTAAGACGAGTCGTTTTGATAACCGACTTGATCAGCAATATTCTGGATTGAGAACTCTTTATCCAACAAAGACAACGAGTAAATTAGGCGGATTTGTTGTCGCCATAACTGAAATGACGTGTTGAACTCTTTTGAGAATAAGCGCGATAAGGTTCGCTCTGATGCACCGACTTTACCTCCCCATTCCTTCAACGAAAAGTCCAACGTTGGTGCCTCTGTCAGCGCTTCAAAGATAAGCTTCAATCGTCGGTCTTCGGGTAGCAACAATTGATAGGTCTGAACGTTGTCTTTCATGATCTGATCGTGCAATACCGAGAGCAATCGCGATACCTCTTCATCACTCACTAATCCTTCGCACTGTCTGCGAATTTCCTGCAATAACTCATTCAAAAACGGCGTCAGGGTAATGGTTCGCACTTGAGGCTCATACTCAATACCAAAGGCTGGATTAAGGTAAATACCGACAAACGTCGTATGGCTCAATGCGATAGATTCATGCTGAATCCCTGCAGGCACAAACAAAGCAGAAGTATGGGGCACAAGATGCTGGTAGTGATCGGTTTTCGTTTGCAATAGGCCTTTGAGCGGGAAGATCACTTGATGCCACGTATGTTGGTGCATTACATCGACGTAGCCCTTGGGCATATCGATGGTCTTCACTAACGCTGGTGAATTAGGATTAGCGACCATCATCTCATTTGAGGTGATGATTCCGGAGTGAGAATCTATTTGGCGGGTTGGCATGGTTAACTGGCTTTATATCCCTATTCTGACATTGGTTTGTTAGGTTATCATGCTTGGCGTAGTGAATGAAATCGAGTTATCGTGTCGTTTGTCTCACGTAGTTCAGAAAATAAGTTTAGGTAAAAGGGAAAGATATGAAGAAGTTAGGCGTAGTAAATAGCGTATTGGTAGGCAAAACTGTTGCCTTTGCACACGGTGCAAACAGTGCCATCAACAAGCTGGTTTTACCTGAGCGTCAGCATGCCACAGAACTTGGTTTTACCAATGACGAACAAGGCGACCCTCGCTTTCACGGTGGTATTCAAAAAGCCCTTCATATCTACCCAAGCGAACACTACCCAGTTTGGCAGGAAGAGTTAGGTGACAAAGACATCTTCCAATCTGCAGGCGCATTTGGCGAGAACCTAAGCTCAAGCGGCATCACGGAACACTCCATTTGCTTGAAAGATAAGATTCGTATTGGTTCAACATTGTTGGAAGTCTCGCAAGGGCGTATGCCGTGCTGGAAGCTGAACGTGAGATTCGATCAAAATGATATGGCAAGAAGGCTGCAAGATACGCTAAGAACTGGCTGGTATTTCCGCGTATTGGAAGAGGGTGATATCGGTGCTGGAGATGAGATCATTCTATGTGAAAGGCCTTATCCAGAATGGCCGTTAACTCGCATCATGGGGGCGGTGTTCACCGGTTGTTTGGATAAACAAGAGCTTAAAGAACTGGCGGAGCTACCTTTAGTCGAATCTTGGGGAGCACTTATAGAGCGTCGCCTTGAAACTGGCAAAATCGAAGATTGGGAAATGCGATTAGTTGGTCCGACAGCGGAGTAAGCTTTTCCTAATACGCAAAAAACGCTCACTATTTCGATAATGTGAGCGTTATGAGTATTAAGGTGTAAAACGGCTAATGGCTAATGGCTAATGGCTAACGGCTAATGCCTAATCGCTTCACGTATGATTTAAACAGTATTTAAATCTAGCTATAACCAGAAATCTTTAACCGGCATGTCAGGGCTAAAGTGATGTGCAATCTGCGCTTGTAGTAACTCTGCGGTCGCAATTGCATCCGTTAATGCATGATGCGGCGTGTAGTCCGGCAAGTGGTATCGACGGCGACTCTGACCAAGCCTTACTGATGCTGGTTTCTTTCCTTTGAGCTTATTCCATAAGCCGCCAGCCAGTTTGTTCTGGATTTGAGATTCAATCTCGAGCGTGTCGAGGACCGGAAACTCAATCCCTTCACCTAGTCTCACCTTTAGTGCGTTATCCAAGAAATCACGCTCTATACGACGGTAATGAACCACTGGGATGTGACCCGCCAGCGATTCCAATATCTCATCTAACACCTCGCTAAGGTCTGGCGCGTCAATGATGTCGTTGTGAGTGATGCCATGAATAACCACAGAGTCTTCTTCTAATTTCTGCTTTGGTCTCAGTGTCCAGTGTTTGGATTGTCGTAAGTAAATACGATTTAGCGTAAACGGGACAAGGCCAATGGTAATGATGCCATCTTTGTTTGGGTTTAAACCCGTAGTCTCAAAGTCGACAGCTAAGAAGGTTACTTCTGATAATGGCGTATCAGGTGCAGGAAGAGGTTGGCTATAAAATTGCTTTAAGCGCTCGTCTCTCGCTCGTTCCAGCTTTTGAGCAAACTTAAATGGCCAGTCGACCGCAGGTGATCTGAATAGTTTGTTCATAGGCCCTACTTAAACTTATTGCTGGCTTGATAACGGAACTTAAGGAAGTTCTGCGCATTACTTAATATTTGGAATGCGTCCTTTAGGTTGCGTCGCTCGAAGTCAGATAGGTTCTCTGGCTCAATGTTGTTATCCGGTTCTATGTTGTTGTCGACATCGTGTGCCTGGTGGCGAATACGAACTAAGGAGATAAACTCCATCGCATCTTTCAAATCTTGAGCTCGGCCTTTTGGCAGAATACCTGCGTCGATAATGTCATCCAAACGTTCGAATGAGTTCTTCGAACGAGATGCTACCGCCAAAGAGTGAACACGAATTAGATCGGCAAGTGGTGCGGTACCACGACGTTTAAGGTTGATCGAGTTGTTATGACGACCATCTTTTTCCATAACGAAATCTTTGAAGAACCCGAGTGGCGGGGTGCGGTTAAGCGCATTACGAGCAAGACATGCTAAGAAACGGTTGTTCTTACGTGCTCGGCGAACAATAAAGCTGTTCAGTTGTTCCGCCCATTTCAAGCGGCCGTAGACACCGTCTAAATCAAAGAAGATAGAAGCGTTCAATAGCGCTTTCGGGTTTGGATCATCAATCCAATCGGCAAAGCACTCTTCCCATTGGCGACGAGTCATACGCCACGTTGGGTTGGTGGCCATGATGTCGCCAGTACAGTAAACGTAGCCACACTGGTCTAAACCATCACAAATGAAGGTTGATAACTCTTCAAAGTATTTGCCGTGCTTTTTCTCGTCGTAGGTATCGTCGAGAATGATGGCATTATCTTGGTCTGTTACGAGCAATTGCTCATCGCGGCCCATTGAACCGAGCGCAAGGAAACAATAGGGAATGGGTGCTTTACCCAATTTTTCTTCACCAAGCTCGATAATACGCTGTTTAAAGCTACGGCCAATTACCGACATAGCGGTACCCACCATGTGGGCGTTGGCATCTTCGTTTACTAGGCGAACGAAGCTGTCTTTTACTTGTTCAGAAAGTACTTTAAGATCTTCAATGCTTTGTTGCTGGAAGATGCTGCTTACCAATAACAGCGAGTTTTGAGACTCGTAGCGAACAATATCGGTCGCTTCGATAATACCGATAGGTTTCTTATCTTTAAGCACTGGTAAGTGGTGCACGTTGTAGCGAAGCATAGTCATCATTGCTTCATATACATAGGCATTGTGGTCGAGTGAGATAACCTCTGGTGTCATCACACTGGATACTTCATCCGACGGGTCAAGGCCTTCGGCTAGAACGCGAGTACATAAGTCTCGGTCGGTAATGATGCCGATAACAGGTGTTGAATCATCTTCATCATCTTCAACAATATCAGGGTCGATGATCAGTAGAGAAGAGACATTGTCTTCTGCCATCATGGTTGCTGCTTGTTGGATGGTGCGCGTTTTCTCGATCATCGGCGCTTCGCTGGTCAATAGCGTTTTGACCTTAGATGTCGACAAATCGTTGGCGTCATTGCTGTCTGAGTTTGCTTGGCGAAGTCGCGCGTTATCTTCCACCTCGACAAAGTCGGCGAATGAATCATAGTTGTCGTAGAGCTCTTGGAAAATCGGCTCAGGGATGCAGTAAAGAAGGGTATCTTCGGTCGCTTTAACTGGGAAGCGAACTTTGTTGTTGGTCAGCAACCCCATTTGTCCAAACACATGCCCTTCATCAAGGCGATTATAGAGTTCGCCCTTACGACGATAGACTTCGACTTCGCCACTTCGAACGATATAGAGGTCATGAATTTGATCACCAAAGTGAATGATAGGGGTATCTTGGCGGTAATAAGAAATTTCCACACTACTGGTCACTTTTACCAATATCTCTTCAGGAAGTTCAGAGAAAGGGGGGTATTGTGCCAGAAAGTTTTGAATCTCTAATAACTCAGCATCCATAATGATCATCCATTGGTTTGTATGATTTCATGGTACAACATTTGATAATAATTTTCCGGCACAAATCAATCTGTGAGCTAAAACCTTTTTAAAGTCTTATGGATAGACTAATCTTTTAGTTAATGGAGTGACAGTTGAAGGATGATAGGAATGTCGAAGTGGAAGCTTAGTTTGGTACCTGCGGTTTTTATGTTTTCTCCAAGTTTGTCGGCGGACACTAACGCGGTGGATATTCTTGATTATGACCATGTTTATGCCACCGCGCATTCGGGCAGTTTAAATGAAGATGCAGGCAGTAATAACAATGCCTCATCGTATGGATTAGGCGTCAGTTACGCGATGACCGATGATTGGCTGTTGTTAGGTGACTATAGTGCGCGCTTCATTCATCCAGATGAAAGTACCACTCGAATTGATACCTTAATGGCAGGGGCTGGGTATCGTTACAGCATCAAGAAAGATTTGGATATTGTCGCTTCTTACTTGCTGGGTATTACTAAAGGTGAGGTAGAGCTTAATGGCAGCAACGAAACCATCGAATCGGATACTGAATTTGTCCAAGGTGTAAAAGCCGAGCTTAACTATGGTTTTGCAAAGCGTTGGATTGCTAACGGCAGTGTACAAGTGAACCGAAGTGACCTGTTTGATGAAGAAATTTACCACGTGGGTTTACGTTATCTCGTGACCAATAAGTTTGCGATTGGCGGCTCTTATCAGCACCGAGATGGTGAGGGTAGTAAAGGTGGAAGCGAGAGGACGAACGAGCTAGGTGTAGAGTTCTTCTTAGAGTACTAACTTAGTTAAACCTAATACGTCAAAGACAGACACAAAAAAGCCAGCTTAGTCGCTGGCTTTTGCATATCTATAGGTCTACAAATACAGGTTTCGCTTTACGATTAAAGAACCGCAGCAAGACCTTTACATAGAGGACCCATGTTTGACTTAGTCATACCAGCAACACTGATACGGCCAGAGCCAACAATGTAGATAGCGAATTCATCTTTCAGGCGAGTTACTTGCTCTTTGCTTAGGCCAGAGAACGAGAACATGCCGTTTTGGCGCTCGATGAATGTAAAGTCTGCATCAACACCTTCAGATTTCAATGTTGTTACGAATAGCTCACGCATCTCTTGGATACGGTCACGCATTTCTGCCACTTCCGCTTCCCATTCAGCACGTAGATCAGCATCACCAAGGATGTGAGTTACTACAGCACTACCGTGCGCTGGTGGGTTAGAGTAGATAGAGCGGATGATGCTCTTAACTTGAGAGAACGCTGTCGTTGCTACGTCTGCAGATTCTGCAACTAGAGTGAATGCGCCCACACGCTCGTTGTACAAGCCGAAGTTCTTAGAGAATGAGCTAGCAACAAGGATCTCTTTGTTGTATTGAGCAAAAATACGTAGACCAGCTGCATCTTCTTCAACGCCTTTTGCAAAACCTTGGTAAGCAAAATCGAATAAAGGAAGCAGTTTCTTCTCAGCAACAAGTTTAGCCAGCACTTCCCACTCGTCAGTTGTTGGGTCGATACCTGTTGGGTTGTGACAGCAGCCGTGAAGAAGAACGATATCACCTTCAGAAGCTTTCTCTAGGTCAGCAACCATGCCTGCGAAGTCTTTGTCTTTTGTTTCAGCATTGTAGTAGCTGTATTGAGCTGTCTCGATACCCGCGGCAGCGAAAACGCCGTTGTGGTTTGCCCAAGTTGGGTTACTGATCCAGATTTTAGCATCGCCTAGTTGGCGCTTGATGAATTCGCCAGCAACGCGAAGTGCACCAGTACCACCAGGAGCTTGTGCAGTTTTCGCGCGTTGAGACGTTACGATCTCTGCGTCTGAACCGAAAAGAAGCTTCTGAACAGCTAGGCCGTACTCAGCTGTACCTTCAATTGTCAGATAAGATTTGGTTTTTTCGCTTTCAAGAAGTGCAGCTTCTGCTTTCTTTACTGTTTTAAGTACAGGCGTTTGGCCAGCTTCATTTTTGTAGATGCCAACACCAAGGTTGATTTTCTCTGCACGAGAGTCTTTTTTAAACTCTTCAGTAAGGCCGAGGATAGGATCGGCGGGAGCAGCTAACACTTTTTCAAACATAATCTTCATCCATGTCAATTGAGAGGGGATAGTATCTATGGGTAGTTATACCTGTATGGAATTTTTAAGACAATACGAAGTGAACAGAAAGGCCAAAAAAAATCCATTTCAATCAGATTTATTGACTAAAGAGGGTATTTGATAACAAAACACCCTACGGATTAACCTATAGGGTGCAAGAAGTTAGTGGTTTTTATATAGATTAGGCTGGTTGAGCAATAAAGCTTTCACGCTCGAGTTCACTTGGTACATTTTTGCCATCTTTGTAGGTCGCGGCAATCGAAACAAATTCTTGTTCGACAGCCAGAAAAGCTTGGACAACTTGCGGATCAAAATGCGTCCCATTGCCCTCTAAGATAATCTGCTTAGCTTGTTCATGAGTAAAGGCTGGCTTGTAGACTCGCTTTGATATTAACGCGTCATAAACATCGGCTAATGCCATCAAGCGACCGGATAATGGAATGTCCTCACCAGACAGCTGATTTGGATAACCGCTGCCATTCCATTTTTCATGGTGAGTCAGTGATATTTCTTTTGCGACTTTTAAGAAAGAGCAGCTTCCCAACTGCTTTTCTGCGATAGACAAGGCTTCAGCGCCAATTGCAGGGTGGCCCTTCATTATTTCAAATTCTTCGTCGGTTAATTTCCCCGGCTTTAGTAAAACATTGTCAGGGATACCCACCTTGCCGACGTCATGCAGGGGAGCCGACTTATAAAGCAACTCGATATAATTTGGTGTTAACAAAGTAGAGTGCGTTTCAGATTTGCTGAGTTCTTGTGCGAGTACCTTAACGTATTCTTGGGTTCTTAGAATATGGGCGCCAGTTTCATTGTCTCGAGATTCTGCGAGTGCAGACAGGCTTACAATTGCAACGTCACGGGTCGTTTTGACTTCGTTTTGTGCCGTTTCGAGGCTATCAAGCATGATGTTGGTCATTGATGCCATTGAACCCAGCTCATTGTAGCCGAAAATAGGTAAGCGAACGCCTTGTTCGCCACTGGTAACCTTTCTCAATGCGTGTTCTTGGCTTAGGAGAATTCGCTTAATCAGCTTACTCCATAAAGTCATAATGGTTATCGCGTATCCACCCAGAACTACTGCCAAATAAATGAACTCTTTAATCACGCTGATCTTGCCTGTGCCATCCAACAAGCGTTCAGGGTTGTGCTCTAACCAGAAGATGTCTTTAACTGCAATCATCGTCAGCATGGTGGTCAGTGTAACCAGAAGTACGATGACTAAACCGACCATTTGTTTAACTAATGAACTTCGTTCGCCAATCAGTTGGAAGTCAAACTGCCCAGAATGTTCCATTTTGTCCATTTGCGCAAGTTTAGCTTTCAACTGAAGAATGCTTCCAGTAAAGAAGCCAAATAACGTCATTCCAAAGAGCACTTTTAAATTGCTATCGATGGTGAAGTCATAACTTAAGTTGTAATAGAGCGCAAAAGGGACACTAGCAGCAAAAAACAACAAGGTGTCGAGCTGCGCAAACCGACCTTGTTTAACTAAAGCATGGCGGGCTAATAGGTAATGGCGCACAAACCAGACTAAGGCAAAAACGACACTCACTTGAGTGAAAATTTCTAACGTCGTTAAGGTGTCGAGCATAGGGCATACCCGACTGCCATAGGTGCCAAAAAGCACACCAGCGATGGCATATAGCTGGGTTGTTAGCGATTGATTATAGTTTGATGTATCCATCGATAAGCCTTTGTTCAGTTTCGTTTCTGGTCTGTATAATTCTTACTAGATTCACGACTTTTAAGTACGCATATTTTACTTTGCAAGACGCATTGCTTGCTTTGAAATATACATAACTTGAATGACTTGCGTAAATAGGACCAGAAATTCTATCGATAGCTTTCGCTGAATGATACAAGAAACTGGTTTGTGTTAGTGATTTGTTAGCTAGGTGGGGGTTATTGCAGCATTACTATGAAGATACTTGAATAGCCTCGTTAAGATTAGAGGCTATTCAGTCGGTATACTTGAGTGAAATCGCGAGTGATTGAGTTCGCTATCTACTTTAAAACAATTACTTTTTCAGGTTGATTTCAGCTTCGATAGAACCTGTTTCAATCTCAGGGTGAGATGCTAGTTTGTCTGATGCCCATTGGTTAAGGTGTTTCAGAATAGCAGACACCGCGTGTTTCTCAGTTGGTGCTTGGTCTTGATCGACGTCGATCTTCTGCTTTGGATGTGAGCCTGTTGCATCTTCAGCGATATGTAGCCAATCTGGGTGCCAGTAATATGGCTGGCCACTCGGTGTTGTCCAACTATGAACACCGTTTGACTCTCCTTTATAACTTAACTGGTCTGCTTCTATTTTTTTCATTGTTATCTCGCATGTTTTTTGGGTTACATCAAATTATAGAGGCGTAGAGCGAACTTGGCTCCCGCCTTGGTTACAAACTTAGCAAAGCATACAAAGTTATCTGTGAACCAATTCACACTATTATAGAAATTAGGTCCAATCACATGGATAGCAGCAATAGTTGTTAACGTTAGTGATAAAATCTCCGGCTTATTAGAATTTATCTAGGTAGTACAATTAGATGGCGCGTTATGAAGAGCTTGCAAAGGATATTCGAACTCAGATCGCTAATAACACTTGGCGATCCGGAGAGAAGATCCCTTCGGTACGCATGAGTTGTCGAAATTACAACGTCAGTAATAGTACTGTCTTACAAGCCTACCAATTGTTAGAAAGCGAAGGGTGGATCATCGCTAAGCCTCAGTCGGGCTACTTTGTTGCACCACGTGTGGACGGCGTTGATTATGAACTGCCTTTAGTACACCAAAAGAAAGCCATTAATGATCGCTTATTCGACTTTTTGAAGTCGAGTTCCGCAGAAGGTGTGATTCCTTTTGGCTCAGCATTCCCAGACCCTGATCTGTTTCCTTTACCTACCTTGACCCGAAATCTCGCGAGTGCTGGCAGAAAAATGACTGGCGCGAGTGTCATTAATAATCTGCCACCGGGCAGTGAGTCCTTAAGAAGACAAATCGCGCAGCGTTACCTGCAACAAGGCATTACGGTTAACCATCAAGATATCGTGATTACCTCTGGCGCAATGGAAGCGCTTAACTTAAGCCTGCAAACGGTTACTAAGTCGGGTGATAATGTTGTGATTGAATCTCCCGCTTTCTATGGTGCTTTACAGGCTGTAGAGAGGTTAGGACTCAATCCTATCGAAGTGGATGTTTGTCCAATCAATGGATTGAATATTGAACAGTTTGAAAGCGTACTACAAAACCAAGATATAAAAGCGTGTTGGTTGATGACGACGTTTCAGAACCCGACAGGGACAAGTTTGTCGGACGAAGCGAAGCGCCTTGTGGTGGAGATTGCAAAACAAAACGAAACCTACATTATCGAAGATGACGTGTATGGCGACCTCTATTTCGACGGCCACAAACCCAAGCCACTAAAAGCCTTCGATAAGACCGATTCTGTTCTACTTTGTGGTTCGTACTCAAAAAGCCTGTGTCCGGGTTATCGGGTCGGGTGGGTTGTAAACACGCGTTTTAACGATGCTATTCAAAAGCTTCAGCTTCTTTCTACACTGTCGAGTAGTGCACCTGTGCAACTTGGCGTGGCACACTTCTTAACTCATGAAAGTTACGACAATCACCTTCGTAAATTACGTAAAAATCTTCTAGTGAGAAAAGAGCGATTTATCGAGGTCATCAAGCAGTGCTTTCCACGTTCCATCGAGATTGAAGAACCGGCTGGTGGCTACTTCATATGGATTCGCTTCTCGGAAAAATTTGACAGCCAACAATTTCACCAACTAGCGATTGCTCAGGGGATCAGCGTCGCTTCAGGCGATCTGTTTAGTGAGCAGGGCAGAGTAGATAACGCGATCAGATTGAACTTCTCTTATGAACTCACAGAAGAGAAAGAACAAGCACTAATCTTGCTTGGCAAACTGGCACATCAACTTACGCATTCGTAAAATCTTAAGTCACTCATAAAACAGACCATGATTTCAACTGTACGGATTGTTTCTGGTGCAACTGTACGCCTTGTACAACAAAGAGTTGTGCTTCAATACAGTTAGACCAAATATTGGAGATACCGTTATGTTGAAAATGACTATGGGAAATGAAGTTAAGCTGATTATCGTCGCGATTGTGTGTGCGCTTCTGCTTATTCTCGGACACGTATTGCTGGCAAAAGCCTTCGCTGATATGGCTTGGGCTGAATATACAACAGCGGCTATCCCGTTCGTTATGATGGCAATCTGCGGTCTCGCGATAAAATACGCTATCGACCAAGATGTCGATTAAGCCGATTATCCAGTCGAATTATTTTAAGCCCTGCCAGAATTTGGCAGGGCTTTTTCGTTTTAAATGACCTGAACTTTTGAATGATGGCATTAAACCTGAGCTCTGAAGGCTATCTCATACTTTAATGCCACAGGCTTTGTAAGTCTGTGTAAGCGAGAAATGGTGATTATTTGGAATATGCATCACCTTTAGTCAAAAACTTGGCTTATTGGTTGTGCTAGGAAATAACCAGAGCCTACCTTTCGCCGTTATATATTCACGTCAATTATTGGTCGCTATGCGATAAAAGTGACCAGAGTAAAGGCTTACAGTACCTTACAGGTTTAAATTTCCCATTTATTACAATTGGTTATGACTAATTGAGATGCGGGATTATGAGATTGAAATATACAAAAACAAACATGTGCATATTGGCTTTGTTAGCCACCAATGCTTCAGCAAGCGAACTCCATGTTGATTTGAATCGACTCAGTAACTTTTCGGAAGTGGGCACCAATACATTTTCTATTGCCAGTGAATTTATCGGCTATGAGCTTGATGAGGGAAAGTATCGTTACGCAAGAGATGTTGACTTAAACGGCTTAGATTGGGCTTTTCTTTATGGAGAGCATCAAAGAAAAGATAAACCCAATAGTGCCTTAATTGGTGATGTGAAGGTTATTGGTGATTTAAAACAAGTCGCTAATTCAGAGACTAAAAATGCAGTTGGCAATCGTTACTACTGGCAAGACGGCGACTCTACGGATTATAACCAAGAGCTGGCTTTTTCAGGTTTGCTTGTTGGTTCTAGTGGTTTCTCTTTTGACGTTCAGCCGAGTAAAGAAGGGCGATTTTCTGTAGAGCTTTATACACATAATTGGCTGTCTTCTGCTGATGTGACGGCATGTATTAACAAGCAATGCATCACAATTAAAAATGACATTTCATTTCACATGACCAGTGTCAAAAATACGATTGTTTTCGAATCTCAATCGCCAGGTGACATCGTAGAAATCTCATATTCACGCCAATATAGGCAGTTTGATTTTGAATCGAGACAAGGCTATCACGCTATTGAGGCTATCCAGTTGAGAGAGGTTGAGTAACATGAAAAGAATCATTCTAGCATCAGCAATTGTAGCGACCTTTTCTGCTCACTCAGGTCTCGGGAAAATGGATCGTTCGGTCACTCAACACAAAACGTTCGCACTACAAACTCAGTTCGATTTTGCCTGTCATATGAATGCGGGTTCCGCGACCTTAATTGACCCTTACTGGGTGATAACGGCAAATCACGTATCAGGCTCTAAAAGTGAAGGGTATGAAAATGCAGTAACTTGTTCTTCTTATGAAAAAGATGAGAACGGTAAGTTCAACGTTATTCATACATCACGTGCGACAACTGACCCTGATGGTGAGTGGGGGGAGTATGAATTTACCGATGGCATTTATGATTTCGCTCTGGTGCGTTTAGACACGCCAATCACCGGTATTAAGCCTGCGAAGTTACCAGAGAAAGGGATGTTCGATCATTCAGAGGTTTATGAAGTAAATAGCGTTGGCTTTGGTAACTATAACGGCCGTAATGGCGGGAAGAAATTTGTTAAGTACAATGACACAGATAAGAAATGGTTAGCTGAATATAAATATAACCCGGTGATCATGCCTCAAAGTGATTTGCAGTGGCTGATCATCCATGGAGACTCAGGTTCAGGCATTACGATTGAACGAGACGACGAGTTTTACATTATTGGGGAGATAGGCCTTCAATATTATGGCGAGCTTGGTTGGCAAGATACCTTTGATGATGTTTTGGGGAGATTAGATTCCTTAAACAAGGATATGAGGGAGCATGGGTTTAGTTACACGAAGCCAGTAAATCTTGGTGACGTACGATGGACGCCATCGACCCAGAATAGTATCGAAGATCTTCACGCCTTTTACAGCTACTGGAAAGCTGGAAGCATGGACTTTAATGGTACTTATTGGACGAAGGATGGCGGCATTTACAACACCGCTTATGCGCAAGAAGGTGAAACGTACACTTTTGAAACTGTCATTCCTGCAAACCCAAAAGCGCCCGCTTTTGATGTGTTTGTAAATGGTCGTCAGGTTGCTCATAACATTAAGGCGGATAAGGAGAGCTTATTCTTTAAAGTGAATGCTTTTGAGCAAAAGGGTGACCAGATGGTGATTGAATTTAAGCCGCTAGAACAGACTGGCGAGAAGATACTTTTAGATCACTTTTTGGTTCGTACTGTCGAGTAGACTGAGCTGTTAAGTTTTTATCAGTAGGCGCTTATCAATAGGGGCTTATGAACATACCCTTATAAATAAGTGCGTATAAAAAAACCTCCGTATATACGGAGGTTTTTATTTATCTGGTGCTGACTTCGTTAAAGAAGAAGCAAGCCGATATTAGAAGTTAGCAGAGCGTGGTGTACGTGGGAACGGGATAACGTCACGAACGTTGCCCATACCTGTTACGTAAGAGACTAGACGCTCAAAGCCAAGACCGAAGCCAGCGTGAGGCACAGTGCCGTATTTACGTAGGTCGCGGTACCAGCTCATGTGCTCAGGGTCGATACCCATACCAATCATGCGCTCGTCTAGAATGTCTAGACGCTCTTCACGTTGTGCACCACCGATGATTTCACCGATGCCTGGTGCAAGTACGTCCATTGCTGCAACTGTCTTGCCGTCGTCGTTTAAGCGCATGTAGAAAGCTTTGATGTCTTTCGGGTAGTTCTTAACGATAACAGGTGCTTTGAAGTGCTCTTCAGCTAGGTAACGCTCATGCTCAGAAGACATGTCGATGCCCCACTCAACGTCGAATTCAAATTTCTTACCAGAATCTAGTAGGATTTGGATTGCGTCAGTGTAGTCAACTTGTGCGAAATCAGCGTCTACGAATTGCTCTAGACGAGTGATTGCTTCTTTGTCGATGCGAGAAGCGAAGAACTCAAGGTCGTCGCGGCGCTCTTCAAGAACAGCAGCGAAAACGTACTTAAGCATGTCTTCAGCCAGTTTTGCTACATCGTCAAGGTCTGCAAACGCAACTTCAGGCTCAACCATCCAGAATTCAGCTAGGTGGCGGCTTGTGTTTGAGTTTTCAGCACGGAACGTAGGACCGAACGTGTAAACTTTGCTTAGTGCACAAGCGTAAGCTTCAGCATTAAGTTGGCCAGATACTGTTAGGAAAGTTTCTTTACCGAAGAAATCTTCGTTGAAGTCAACTTTGCCTTCGTCAGTGCGAGGTAGGTTTTCCATGTCTAGCGTCGATACGCGGAACATTTCACCAGCGCCTTCTGCATCAGATGCAGTGATAAGCGGAGCTGAAGTCCAGAAGAAACCTTGCTCGTGGTAGAAACGGTGAATCGCTTGAGATAAACAGTTACGTACACGTGCTACTGCGCCGATCACGTTCGTACGTGGGCGTAGGTGAGCAACTTCACGAAGGTATTCAATAGAGTGACGTGTCTTAGCCATTGGGTAAGTGTCAGCGTCTTCAACCCAGCCTACAACTTTAACGTCAGTTGCTGCCAGTTCGAAGTCTTGACCTTTCGCAGGAGACTCAACAATCTTACCTGTTACTTCAACAGAGCAGCCAGTTGTTAGCTTTAATACTTCGTCTTCGTAATTATTAAGATTATTAGGAACCACGGCCTGAATCGGGTCGAAACAAGAGCCGTCATAAATGGCAAGGAAAGAGATTCCAGCTTTGGAATCACGACGTGAACGGATCCAGCCGCGAACAGTTACTTCACTGTCTACCGCTAGCTTGCCGCCAAGTACGTCTGTTACAGGCGCGTAAGTCATGTTGATTTCATTCTCCATTGAGGGACAAATTCAACTCAAAGTCTCTAGCATTGAGGCAAATGAACATATATTTGCACAATAATTAGCCGAAACATTGAGTTGTATAAACTTTTTAAATCGATTGAACATATTACCTGTCATACCGACAGCTTCAACCTTTATTCTTGCTTGGTGAAAGAAATATTGTGTCTACTGACCAGAAATACCTTTTAGGGTGTGTTTTTTGTTCGATTTGGCTTTCTGTTTGGTATTTGTTTGAGTGCTAGGGAGGTGCGCTAGCGCTAATGGTTAAGTATTCTTCAATACCTTGTAAATCGATGTGAGCAGAGTGATTGAAACGACGTGAACTGACGTTGGTTACAACATAGATCTGGCTGAAATCGAGACCGCTAGCGGTTTTTGGCCGGATTAAGAAGCGTTAATATTCGAAACCTTTGTTTGCAAGATTGGACGTGTGATTAATGTAGCGCTCACTTTATATTGGCAGCCATTCAAGCTTGTGCGTTAACCGAGCTATCTGTGTAATACCTAGGTTTCCTTGTGCAATAGCTATATTACCTCGTGTAATAGCTTAGTTGTTTTGTGCAATATCTAAGTTACCTTGTGCAGTACTTACACTACCTTGTCCGAAACTTAAGTGATAAACACAAAGCACAAGTGTGAGTCCATCTAATCAACAATCACCCACAAGAGGAGTTTAATATTCACGTGTTAATTACGCCGCCTTAACCCCTGCATTCTCTCTACACCCGCACTTTTCGAGCACTCGCTCATTCAAGAAAAACAGTCGATCAAATTATGTCTGAACAAGGCAGGACTGGCTGTACAAGTAAAAGAGAATTACATGCTTAATTATTTAAAAAAACACTGGTTATCAAACGTTAAAGGAGATTCATTATCTGGGATTGTGGTTGCACTCGCATTAATCCCTGAAGCCATCGCATTTTCAATTATTGCAGGCGTTGACCCTAAAGTAGGGCTTTATGCTTCTTTCTGTATCTGTGTTGTAACCGCTTTGGTTGGCAGTCGTCCGGGGATGATCTCTGGGGCAACGGGCGCAATGGCGCTGTTGATGGTCACCTTAGTGAGAGAACACGGGCTAGAGTATCTACTCGCAGCTTCATTTCTTGCTGGCGTCATTCAAATCGCGGCTGGATACCTCAAGCTTGGTAATCTGATGAATTTCGTTTCCAAATCGGTGATTACTGGGTTTGTTAACGCGCTCGCTATTCTTATATTTATGGCTCAGCTCCCTGAGTTGATCAACGTCCCTTCGAGCGTTTACGTATTAGTCGCTTTGGGTTTGGCGATCATTTATCTGCTTCCTTATTTTCCCAAGTTTGGTCGTGCAATACCTTCTCCATTAGTCGCGATTGTTGCCCTGACTATTATCAGTTTGTTATTTGGTTTAGATGTCAGAACGATTGGAGATATGGGTAAGCTTCCGGATTCACTGCCTGTGTTCTTGATCCCTAATATTCCATTCACGTTTGATACGCTCACAACCATCCTTCCATATTCTATTGCTCTATCTCTTGTAGGCTTATTGGAATCATTGATGACGGCGACGATAGTGGATGACCTGACCGATACTGAAAGTAATAAGAACAATGAATGCAAAGGGCAGGGCGTAGCGAACATCGTGGCTTCACTATTTGGTGGTATGGCGGGGTGTGCGATGATTGGCCAGTCGATCATTAACATCAAATCTGGCGGCTTAACCCGATTATCCAGCCTGATCGCCGGGGTTGTTTTACTGCTAATGGTGGTGTTTGTTTCTGATTGGTTGAAGCTGATACCGATGGCCGCTTTAGTGTCTGTGATGATCATGGTTTCAATCGGCACGTTTTCATGGCGCTCTGTTGTTGAGCTTAAAGACCACACACTCCCAACCAATGTAACCATGTTAGCAACCGTGGCGGTGGTGGTGTTTACTCACAATCTCGCAATAGGTGTTGCGGTTGGCGTGGTGCTATCGGCTCTGTTTTATGCGCATGCTAGCAAATCCATGGTCTTTATATCCGATGAAGTCGTGACTAACGAAATGCACACTACCCACCGAGTAAAAGGCCATGTCTTCTTTGCTTCTTCAGATGCGTTTGTCGATCTATTTGATTATGACAATGCGACCTCTTTAGTGACCATCGATATTTCGGATGCGTCTTTCCTAGATAACACTTCAGTTGAGGCGCTTGATAAGGTCGTATTTAAGTTCCGTAAAAAGGGCGCTTATGTAGAAGTCTCAGGAATGGATACCGTGAGTGCGAATCTGATATTCAAACACGCGATGTACCACAAGCATAAAGATTTAACCGCGGTTTCCATTACGCACTAATCATGGTTTAAGGTACTTTAAAAGCTTAAAATCCTGAACTAGACATTGTTATGAAGATAAAGCGCTCATCTTTGAGCGCTTTTTTGTTGATGTCGGTAGGGGAGTTCTAGCGACCTATGACTGACCTTGATCGTTGGTTTTTGAGTTCGATAAGGTGAATTGGTTGATAAGAGATTCAAGGTGATCAGACAGCTCTTCTAAATCATTACTGATTCCACGAGTCTCAGCCGCAGACTGCGATGTGTTGTCGGCGTGAGAAGTGATGGTTTCAACCTTTTGTTGAACATCTTCGGTCGCGTGTGTAGTGGATTGCGTCTGTTGTTGAATATTTTTCGCATGAGCCAGCACTTGTTTCATTTCTTCAACGACACCGTTCATTTCAACGGACAGTGCGTCGATATCTGTTGAGCTTTGATGTGCTTGTTCGCAAACGCGATCGGCAGAAGTCAGCGACTCTTCACTGCCTTGCTGGAACTGATGAATGATAGACTCAATACTGCCAGTTGCCTCTGCCGTTCGTGATGCAAGATTTCGAACTTCATCTGCCACTACCGCAAAGCCCCGACCTTGCTCTCCCGCACGAGCCGCTTCAATCGCCGCATTTAAGGCTAGAAGGTTGGTTTGGTCGGCAATGCCACGAATCACACTCAATATTGAAGAGACCTCTCCGGTTTGCTCATTGAGTGTCAGTATCTTGTGTTTCACTTCTTCTATGCTGCTGACTAGGTTCTTTATCTCACTACTTGCATCATGTGCTTGGTTCGCACTTTTACAGGCCACATCAGCGGTATGATTGATGAGTTCTGACGCGGTTAAAGTGGCTTGTTCTACATTGACTTGTTGCGCCTGTATCCCTTCGATATTGTTTTGTACTTCAGCGGTTTCGTTTTGTTGATCGCTGGCGGCTTGCTCGGTAATTTGTGCAACACTGGTCAGTTGGTTGGCAGACGCATTCAGTTTGTGCGAGGTGTCTTGTACCTTCTCTAAGCTGTCGGAAACCGTGCCCATGAACGAGTTGATGGAGTTAGCAAGCGTGCCAATTTCATCTTTGCTTTGCTCTGGCAGCCGAGTGGATAGGTTTTTATCACTGCTGACTTGGGTCATAAAGCGAGAGGTTTGTTGAAGCGGGCGAACGATTATCTTACGAATCAATCCCATAGTAAGAACGAATCCGGCAAAGGAGATCACTGCCATGATACCGATCGCTGTCATCGTTTGAGTATTGATCAGCGAGTTGACATGGCTAAGGTTATATTCAAGTCGAATTGCACCTAATACTTCCCCTTCTGGCGCCATATGACATGCCACACAATTGGTGCCGCGATAGTTCTCGCTCGACTTCATTGGCAGAGCAATAACCAAGCCTTTTCCCCAATCGGCAGAAAAGGGTTCGATAACGGTTTCACCCGCTAGCGCTCGTTTATCAATATCATCCACAGGTGTTTGGTTGTCATTGCCAGGCCCGTATAACTTACTCACCGCATCAGCACGCAATACACGAACATTTTCAATGCCTTCTTGAGCTAACGCTTTCTGACGAAGGGTCTCTTTTTGTGCCATAGTGCCAGTGAGCATCATCATATTGAGGCTATCGAAATAGTTGCTCGCTTTATCGTGAAGCTGCTCACTTAACACTGAGTTTACAAGTTGCTTTTGCTGCGAATATTGAAAGTAGGTCGATATTGCTAATAGAAAAGTGAACACAATGGCGAGGGCCACTAGGATTTTAAAGGTGATTGTTGAGCGCATAAGGTGTTTGTTTTTATTAATTATAATGACGCGCATACTTTACGTGTAAGAGACCCTACCACCTATGAGGTATAACCGATTGTGTGACCACACTCCGGTTGTGGTTATGTTTCTGTGATGTAGCGAGTTTGTGATGATGTTCTTTGGGCGAATGAAAGGGAGTTTATCGTTAAATTTGAAGGGTATGAAAAGCCCAATAAACGTACATGGCTTAAATAAATATGTTCAGCGGGCTGTATTTATACTGGCCAAGCGTCATTATTAAAATCCACCTGCCAAAACAGGTGGATTTTTACTTTTACTTTTACTTTCAATTGCCGATTGCCAGTTAGTTGATTGTTGAAAGTGGAATGGCGTCAGAGATCGATTTTTCTAATCTGATGGCGATAAATTTCGAGGTAGGAGTAAAGGTTCGCTCACCATAGCTGTCTAGAGGAACCAAAGGGTTGGTTTCAGGATAGTAAGCCGCCGCCTGACCCTGTGGAACGTCATAAGCCACCAAGGTAAATCCTTTCACTTTTCTCGTTACACCATCTTCCCAAAGCGACACCATATCGACCTTGTCACCCGGTTTAAAACCGAGCTTCAATATATCGGCTTCATTGATAAACAAAACTTCGCGCATACCAAAGACACCGCGGTAACGATCATTCAAGCCATATAACGTGGTGTTGTATTGGTCATGGGAACGCATGGTTTGCAAGATCAGATCGGGTTTATTGCCCCCCTGCAAGACCGCTTCATTAATCAGCTGTTTTGGCAGTTCATTGGAGCCAAATTGCGCTTTGCCGCTGAGGGTGTTCCATTGACGATTTGCGGCCGGATTGACTAAATGAAATCCACCCGGATTTTCCAGTTTCTGATTGAAGTCAGTAAAGCCCGGAATCGTATCTGCAATGAGGTCTCGAATATGTCCATAATCTTGAATGACCCAATTCCAATCGATTGGATGGCTGCCTAGTGTGGCATTGGCAATACCCGCGACAATGGCTGGTTCAGAACGTAAATGCTCTGATCGAGGTTCGAGCTGCCCGTAAGAGATATGAACCATGCTGAAGGTATCTTCGACGGTGATGCCTTGTGGCCCATTAGCTTGTGTATCGATTTCCGTGCGCCCCAAACATGGCAAAATCAAGGCATCTTGACCGGTAACAAGGTGAGAGCGATTGAGTTTGGTTGAGATATGAACGGTAAGGTCACAATTTTTCATCGCCAGATGTGTGCGAGGAGTATCGGGTGTAGCTTGCGCAAAATTACCACCTAAACCAATAAAGACTTTCGAGCGTTTTTCCTCCATAGCTTTAATCGCTTGTATGGTGTTGTGGCCTACATCTCGTGGGACATTGAAGTTAAAGCGGCGTTCTAAGCTATCTAGAAATTGGTTTGAGGGTTTTTCATCGATACCCATCGTACGATCGCCTTGGACATTACTATGCCCCCTTACAGGTGATAGCCCAGCACCTGGCTTACCGACGTTGCCGCGCAACAATTGCACATTGGCTACTTCTTTGATGGTTTGTACTGAATGACGATGCTGTGTTAGCCCCATAGCCCAACACATGATCACCTTTTCTGAACGGCGGTACATGTCTGCGACCATTTCTATTTCGCTTAAAGCTAACCCTGATTGTTCAGCGATATGCTCCCATGTTGTCGCATCAACTTCTGCTAAGTATTCATCAATACCTGTGGTGTGTTCGCTGATGAATTGACGATCAAATATGGCTTTGCCTTCGGTTGCGAGGGCATCTCGTTCCCATTGCAGCAAATATTTAGCCATCCCACGAAAGACCGCCATATCGCCACCTAATGCTGGTCTTAAATAAGCGGTATTGGTTGGTTTTGAACCATTGCTTAACATTTCAACCGGAACTTGAGGATTTTGGAAACGTTCAAGTCCACGTTCTTTCAATGGATTGAAACAGATCACCTGAGCGCCGCGCTTTACCGCTTCACGCAATGGTTCAAGCATGCGGGGGTGGTTAGTGCCTGGGTTTTGCCCGAGCACAAAGATCGCGTCTGCTTTTTCAAAGTCGTCAAAAATCACGGTTCCTTTGCCCACACCGACCGTATCTTTCATGCCAATTGCACTGGCTTCGTGGCACATGTTTGAACAGTCAGGGAAGTTATTTGTTCCAAACGCACGGACGAAGAGTTGGTACAAAAACGCCGCTTCATTACTGGCTCGACCCGAAGTGTAAAATTCGGCTTGATGTGGCGAGTCGAGTTGCTTCAAATGCTTGGCTACGAGCGAAAAGGCTTCGTCCCACTCGATAGGAATATAGTGGTCGGACGCAGCGTCGTACTTCATCGGATGGGTTATTCGGCCTTGGTATTCCAGCCAGTAGTCTGTTTGTGATGACAAGGATGTTACGCTGTGTTCGGCGAAAAACTCAGGATCCACAAATCGATTTGTGGCTTCCCAGTTCACGGCTTTTGCACCGTTCTCACAGAAGTTCACTTTACTGTTGTGTGGGGATTCACCCCATGCGCATCCCGGACAATCAAAACCACCGTTTTGATTCGTTTTAAGCATTGTTCGAATGTTTTTGATGGCGTTTTCGCTGCCCCACCAACTCTTAGTGACGGCTTTTAACGCCCCCCAACCACCAGCAGGACCTTTATATTTTTTTATCTGTTCTTTTTGGCTCACAACTGCACTCCTCACTCGTGGGAACGGCAGTAAACAAGGGAACCGGTAAAAACAGGCGCGTTATAAAAATAAGGCGGGAGTAAAACGGTTTTGATTATTTGGTATCGATACCTGTTTACTGCTTTGAATATTTAGAAATAGACTGGCAAATTGTTTGCCATGATCTAAATCAAAGGTTATGCCGTTAAGGGGCGGTGCGTCCAATTGATATTGCCGACTAAGTGATAAATGGAATCTATCATGGGGAGTAAATATGGAAAGTGTTGCTTGTGTCACAGTGATAAATAGACCTGTCACTGTGATAAATAAAATTTATTAGCCAGTGCGATGCGAGCTCTATTTTACGAGAGATTCGTTGGGCAGCCTTGATATAGCTGAGTCTCCTGTGATAGTTGCTGTCTATCACGCTATAGATAATTTAGATTTGACCTATATTTAAATTAGGCATACTTTGATTTAAATCAAAAATACCGTTGTTATTTTAGCCGTTGCTTTACAGATTGAGCCATTTTCCGTGATAGGTATTTTCAATCACAGAGAACCGTTAATGTACGACGAACGCGAAGAAGACGCTTCATTTCAAGGTTTTACTAATCATTCATGGATATAAAACAACTTAAGTATTTAATCGCTTTAGATCAAACGAAACACTTTGGCCAGGCTGCGACACTTTGTCATATTACTCAGCCTACGTTGTCGATGAGGATAAGGCGTTTAGAAGAAGAGTTAGACCTCGAGTTGATTTCAAGAAGTCAACGTTTTGAAGGGTTTACCGAAGCGGGTGAGCGTATATTGGCTTGGGCAAAGACCGTCTTAGCGGCTCATGACGGTTTACAAGCCGAAGCGGCTAACTGCCGTGGCCAACTGGTCGGCTCGCTAAGAGTTGGCATGGTGCCTTTAGCCAGTCAAAACCCGATGCAGTTGATTAAGCCTTTAGCAGAAAAATTCCCTGAACTTCGCTTTCAAATTTTGTCGATGACATCTGAGCAGATCATAGACCAGCTCAATCGTAACCAACTTGATTTAGGCATGTGTTACACCGACCAGATCAATACGGCTTATTTTGACGTTATAGAAATGAACTCGACGGATTTAGGCATTCTGTATGATAGCCGATTCTTTGATTTTGCTGAGTCGGAAGTCTTATGGGAATCACTCAATAGCATTCCTTTGGGGCTTTTGTCTAAAGGCATGCATTATCGTCATTCGATTGATTTGAGCTTCGGTAGTAAAGGCCTAGTTCCTCAGACTTTGATTGAAAGTAACTCTACGTTTCACCTGATCCAAGCCGTCACTAGTGGCCTATGCTGTGCTGTTATGCCGCTTAACTCTGGATTGGAAGAGCTCAATGAACAACTGCGTATCGTACCGATAGAAAAAGCCGTGGTGCATTCGCCTCTAGGTCTACTTAAGCGTAAACAAGAACCTTATTCGGCACTCACTGATCAGTGCTTTGCTGAAGCAAAACACTTGTTTAATCAGTGATGTTTGTTTAACCAGTGATATTTATTTAATCAGTAACGTTTTCAGTCTGAGTCGATATCGTCAAGCTGACCGTCTTTCCGGGTGATTTTATGAGATGTATAACTCAATCCTATATTGAACTGCCTGATTTTAATCAAGCGCCTCCACAGCCCAATGCCATGAGCTATCGAGAGCTTACGGGCTATAGCATGGTGGTGGATGCACCTCTGGCAAACGAATCTGCATTGGCGATCAGTTATAACGGGATCAGTCAGGCGGTTATGATGGTGACGCCTGGCCACATGGAAGACTTTGTGCGCGGTTTTAGTTTAAGCACCGGCATCATAAAAAGATTCAGTGAAATTCGTGATATTGAGATTGGTGGCAATGGTGAATCTCATTTCGCACAAGTAGAAATCAGCAATCGCGCTTTTTGGGACATGAAAACTCAGCGGCGTAACTTGGCTGGAACCACAGGTTGTGGTTTGTGCGGTGTTGAGGCGCTTGAACAAGCACTTCCGGATTTGGTTCCATTGCCATCGTCATTACCACCCAGTCCACTGGTTTTTGAGGGGTTGAGAGGGCGAATTGCCGAACATCAAAAAGCAGCCAAAATATCCGGTGCTTTACATGCCGCTTTGTTTGCGAATTCGAAAGGTGAAATTTCACTTTGTCGTGAAGACATCGGCCGCCACAATGCTTTGGATAAATTAATAGGGGCAATGGCCGTGAACGAGATCAACCCTAAGTCGGGTTTCGCCATTATGACCAGTCGTTGCAGTTTAGAGCTTATCCATAAAGCCGTGCGTGCTGAAATCGCAACCTTGGTTTGTTTGTCGGCTCCGACCTCATTGACGGTCGAATGGGCAAGACGTAATCGCTTAAATCTGATTCACTTACCCAACAGCAGTCCACCTCGTCTATATAGCCCTGCGCCTTAATGTCATGTTTTCGTTTGGATAAAAAGAGAGACCATTGTGTCTCTCTTTGGTTTTTATTATAAATGATTATTGTTTTACTCGGATTGGTGGTTAATTTATATCCAAACGGCTGTTTTGTTCAATTTAATAGCAAAAAATATGGTTATAGCGTTGTGTTTCAAAGCTCATTCGATAAGATAAAAAGACCTCTAATGACAGAGGTAGGGCAGCAATGGATACGCTGCTTCAAATACTATGGAATGTGACTTAATTATTGGACACATACATGAAATTCAAGATTACATCACCGATTATTGAACCTACGGAAGGTTCACCACATCAGTTAACGCAAACTCACGCTTCTCGTTTTACCTCTTTTAAGACAAGCTCCCCTTTGAACACCTTGTTCGACCACGTCTCTGCACGCTTCTTTACCGCTTATCGCTCCTATTGTTATTCGTTTTATAACTCTATTTCTATCTGAATTCCTTTGTCATCCGCTCGATGTACGAAGACTCACATCTATAAAAACTAAACAAATAAGTTAAAAACAATGAATATTAAAATGATGGGTAGCTCCCTAATTATCGCTGGTACCGCTCTAGGTGCTGGTATGCTTGCGATCCCAATGGTATTAGCTCAATTCGGATTGCTTTACGGCACACTGCTGATGGTACTGATCTGCTTCGGTACGACTCACGCAGCATTATTACTTCTAGAAGCGACCATCAAAGCGGGTGGCGGTCTAGGACTAAACTCAATTGCCCGAAAAACCTTGGGTAAACAAGGCCAGTTACTGACTAACGGCTTGCTATACGCGTTATTGATTTGCCTATTGATGGCTTACATTCTAGGCGCAGGTGATTTGCTGAGTAAGTTACTGTCTAACTTTGGCGTTGAACTCACCGCGACCACGAGCCAAGTCGTGTTTACGTTACTTGCTGGTGCAGTCGTCGCAAGTGGCACAGGAGTGATTGATAAGCTCAACCGCGCATTGTTTTTTGTGATGCTAGCAAGCTTGTTTGCAACTATGGTGTTTTTAGCACCAAGCATGACGCAAGAAAACTTGATGCAGGTAACCAGCCATGACCACGTTGATCTAATCAAAACCAGTGCCATCCTGTTTACGAGCTTTGGCTTTATGGTTGTGATTCCAACCTTGGTTTCTTACAACCACGAAGCGACAGACAAACAGCTGCGTAACATGGTGATCGTCGGTTCTCTGATCCCATTAGTGTGTTACTTATGTTGGTTGTTTGCGGTAGTGGGTAACTTGAGCGAAGAGCAATTCAGAAGCTTTAAGAACGTATCAGATTTGATGGCGGCGTTTGAGGCTCAGTCTCCTTGGGTGGGTAACGTTCTGTCTACCTTCACTGGCTTGGCGTTGCTGACCTCTTTCTTTGGTGTGGCGATGTCTTTATTCAACCAGAACAAGGACATGTTCAACCAAAACACCGCAGTAACGTACTGCATTAGCTTTATCTTGCCGTTGGCGGGTTCATTGCTTGCAGCTGACAAGTTCCTACAAGTGTTGAATTATGCAGGTATCATCTTAGTGTTCTTGGCTGTTTTTGTTCCTCTGGTGATGGTTCATAAGCAACGCTTCATGAAAGTAGCGGAAGACAGATACAGCGCTGAAGGTGGCCGACCAATGATGTTGTTCTCATTGTTGTTTGGTTGCTTCTTGCTTATCTCGCAAGTGATTTAGCAAAACAATTTGGTCGGTTGAATAATTAGGGCGTGTTGACCTTTCGTGGTTAAATTTTGTTCAAGATAAAAGCGTTTTAATCGCGGCGAGGGGGAAGTAGCCTAGTCACTCTAAGCAAATCCCCCTCAACAAAGAGTAAAACGCTTATAGCCGAACCCTTCGGGCAGCGTTTGCTGGCCATTTCTACTACGTTATCGGCTTCTCATGTAGGCTAGCTACACATCGACGCCTCTGCCTTGTATAAATACCCAGCAACTCGCTGCAAAAATCAGCTCGAAAGATCAACACGCCCTAGTCACTAAGTTTCAGCTACAAAAGCTTCAGATACAAAAAAAGGAACGCATCGGCGTTCCTTTTTATTATCCGCTCATTAAAAGCAGACTGAGTTAAGTGTTGGCTTGTTAACTGATGCTGGCCAATAAATTAATACGGACTAGCAAGCCAATGTTAACTAACAAACGAATGTTAATTAACAAACAACCTTAACAGCCAAACCACCTTGAGATGTCTCACGGTATTTAGCGTTCATGTCTTTACCTGTTTCTAGCATAGTTTCGATAACTTTATCTAGAGATACAGTAGGAGCAGAAGAACGACGAAGTGCCATACGAGTTGAGTTGATTGCTTTAACGGCAGCAATACCGTTACGCTCGATACATGGTACTTGTACTTGGCCTGCTACTGGGTCACACGTTAGACCTAGGTTATGCTCCATGCCGATTTCTGCAGCCATACATACTTGCTCTGGGCTACCACCCATAAGCTCAGCAAGACCAGCAGCAGCCATAGAACATGCCACACCAACTTCACCCTGACAGCCTACTTCAGCGCCAGAGATAGAAGCGTTACGCTTGTAAAGACCACCGATCGCGCCAGAAGCTGCGAAGTAACGGATGTAGTCTTTCTCTGTCACTGTTTGGATGAACTTATCGTAGTAAGCCAATACAGCAGGGATGATGCCACACGCGCCGTTAGTTGGTGCAGTAACAACACGGCCACCGGCAGCATTTTCTTCGTTTACTGCGAATGCAAACATGTTCACCCAATCAACAACCGTCATTGGATCATTGGTTGTTTTTTCTGAAGTAATCAGAAGTTGGCGAAGTGAAGCTGCACGGCGAGGTACACGCAATGGACCCGGCAAGATACCTTCAGTATTCATACCGCGATCCATACACTCACGCATCGTTTTCCAGATGTTTGCGAAGTAAGTACGAGACTCTTCGTCTGAGTGGAAAGCCGCTTGGTTTTTCATAACCAGTGTACTGATAGAAAGACCACTTTCTTTACACTGATTAACCAGCTCTTCAGCTGTTGTGAATTCGTAAGGTGCTTTAATCGGGTTTTCTTCTTCTTTGCCGAAGCTCTCTTCGTCAACGATGAAACCGCCACCAATTGAGTAGTACGTTTTTGAGTAAGCTACTTCGTCATCAACCCAAGCATGAATGCTCATGCCGTTCTCGTGTAGAGAAAGGTTGGTTTTATGGAAATTCATTCCGCCATCTTTAGGGAACGAAACAGTATGACAGTGCATACCAACAGGTAGACGTTCAGTTTCTTCTACTCGTGCAATAAAGCCCGCGATAGAGTCGATATCTACTTTCTCAGGGGTGTTGCCAGCAAGACCCATGATGATAGCGATATCGGTGTGGTGACCTTTCCCTGTCAGTGATAGTGATCCATATACGTCCACGGTGATTTTAGTGATGTCGCGCAATTTTCCCATTGAACGTAGGTCATCAATAAATTCTTTACCCGCTTTCATTGGTCCAACTGTGTGTGAGCTCGATGGACCAACACCGATTTTATAGATATCAAATACACTAATCATAGCGATTACCTCAAAAAGAGAGCCTCCCAAGGGGAGTAGGGAGGCTCATTTATTATCATTATATTTTTTGTCTAATCTCGCGATATAAGATGGATGTCATCTTATAAAAAGGACTTGAGATTAAAGAGCGCCGTAGATTACAGAACTAATAGCCGCTAGACCACATAAAGCTGTAAAGATTTGCACAGGTGCTGATGTTTTGTACTTAGCCATTGCTGGTACTTTCTGCATCGCGAATACAGGCATTAGGAACAGGATAGCTGCAATCATTGGAGCACCCATTGTTTCAATCATACCTAGGATGCTTGGGTTAACTACCGCAACAATCCAAGTTGTAACAACGATGAACGCTAGAGATGCTTTCTCAATCGTGCTGATTGAAGAACCAGAGCGAGACTTGATTAGACCAACAAGACCTTCATGAGCACCTAGGAAGTGACCGAAGTAGCTAGAAGTAATCGCTGCGAACGCTACTAGAGGACCCATGTAAGAGATAAGTGGAGACTCGTGAACGTTAGCTAGGTAAGAAAGTACCGAGATGTTTTGCGCTTGCGCTGTAGCTAGTTGCTCTGGAGATAGAGAAAGCACTACAGAGAATACGAAGAACATTACAAAACCCATCAGCATCATTGCTGCGCCGCCAGTGATCGCGTCAGTTTTCTTAACTGCGTCTTCACCGTATACACGACGTTGCTCTTTAGAGAACTGTGAAATGATTGGGCTGTGGTTGAAAGAGAACACGATGATTGGAATCGCAAGCCAGATAATAGAAGGCATTGAAGACCATTCTGGGCTTGTTTCCATCATTGAAGTGTTCCATTCAGGAACTAGGAAGAAAGACAGCGCTAGTAGGACGAATACTAGTGGGTAAACCATTGCTGACGTTGCTTTAAGCATCAGTTCTTTACCGAATACAACACCTGCTGTCATAGCAAGGATCAGTGCACCAGAAAGAAGAGGACGTGGAATAGATTCCATACCCATTTGGTTTACTAGGAAAGAATCAACCGTGTTCGTGATACCAACACCGTAGATAAGAACGATTGGGTAGATAGCGAAAAAGTAAGCAAAAGTAATAATGTTTGCGCCAGTCTTACCGAAGTGCTCTTCAACTGTGTCTGTAATATCAGCTTCAGGGTTTTTAGCAGACAGTACGAAACGAGCTAGAGATTTGTGTGCGAACCAAGTCATTGGTGCCGCGATTAGAGCTAGGATAACTAATGGCCAAAAACCACCCGCACCAGCTTTGATTGGAAGGAATAGTACGCCAGCACCAACTGCTGTACCGAATAGTGATAAACACCAGGTAAAATCTTTATAGTTAAACTTGCTTGAATCTTTAACGGCATTTGCCGAAGAAGTTGTTGTGTTCATGTTAAATTACTCATTTTTTGGGAACAGGAAATAAGTTGGGGCTAATTCTGCAGAATTTTCTTCTGTAAAAAATAGATCTAAATCATGTAATGAAACGGCGTGTCACATGATATGCGAAAAACGGATTTTTGATCACGAAATTGGCGTGCTACAGGTGATTTATGCTCATGCTAGGCATTAGTTTTTATTATGCGAATGGCGGGGGTGGTCAGATTTATACCAGGAAAACGTTTGCGTAAAATTGCATTAATAAATCTGTTCTATAGAAAGGCTGGATTTTGTTAACAGAGATTAAACAAAACGTAGTTGCTATGTAATTTGTTGCACTACATGTCGCTGCAGAGATTGGATGATTTGTGCTGTAACGCCCCAAATTAGGTGCTCTTCGAAGGGCATCGCAAAAACACGATGCTTGATTTGTTTAACGTTAACAGTGTGGCTGTGTAACTTGGCTTGGTCTAAAACATAGGTGGCAGGCACCTCAAAAATCGAGGCCACTTCGTTCTCATCGATGATGGCTTCATAGTCAGGATCGACCATTGCAACAATCGGTGTCACAGAAAATTTACTAATAGTACTCAATGCAGGTAATTGGCCAACAATTTTAACTTGATCCGATCGAATTCCCACCTCTTCGTGGAGTTCTCTAAGTGCAGTAAATTGCATAGAAGGGTCGGAAAGTTCGTGTTTTCCTCCAGGAAAGCTGACTTGACCTGGATGATGCTTTAAATGAGCGGCTCTTTTAGTAAAAATGACATGTAAACCATCTTCTCGTTCCACTAAACCGACCACCACTGCCGCTTTGCGCAATTGATCGTCACTGATATGTGAAACACGCTCTACAGATTCAGGATGATAGCCAACCGTAGGGTTAAGCTGGAATTGTTGAAGGAAGTTTTCTTTATTCATATCAAGCCAATATATTGATTATTATGATTTTAAGTATAGACATAACCGTGGGCTGAATACCAATTTTGAGTGTGTCTTCATTTACTTACCCTTAGTTCAGTCATTAACTAAGCATAATAAAGGGGAGGGGCAGTTACTCATCTCCTCAAACGAGGGGTTTTGCTATATTCAATATTTGTACATTTCCGAGTAAGCGTTACCCATGTCATAAAATTAGGTGATGAAACGTAGTTTTTTTGTTTAAGAATTTGATAACAATAACTTAGTAGACCATTCTAAAAAGAAATAGAAGAAAAGGTATGAGATGAAAGGAATCATATTCACCGAATTTTTAGAGCTTGTTGAAGACAAGTTTGGGCTGGAGCTTTTGGAAGAAGTTTTAGAGATGTCAGAAGACGAAGGGATCTACACGTCGGTCGGAAGCTATGACCACAAAGACCTTGTCAGGTTGATTATCAACTTGAGTAAGAAAACCGATATTGTGATGCCGCCAGTTTACAGCGTGTTTTTGGGCAGTCGGTGTTTAAGAACTTATTGGCCTCATTGCCTAATAAAGCGAGCCTTGCTCATAGCACGACCACCTTTCAATTTATCCAACACGTAGAGCGCTATATTCACGTTGAAGTGAAGAAGCTCTATCCGGATGCGGAGCCGCCTGAATTCAGCTTTATTACCACGACTGAAGCACAGCTTGTTTTTGACTATAAAAGCGCAAGGTGCATGTCTCACGTTTGCTTAGGGCTTATTGAAGGGTGTGCTGAATACCACGGTGAATCTATCGCGGTTGAAATGACGCCGCAAAATGATGACCAAAGCGTGGTTAGGTTTAATCTCAAAGTAGAAAAGTGATATGGATCCGGCATCTGCCATAGAGAAGAAACTTAAGCGTCAAATCGCGGCAAGGAAAGCGGCTGAAGCGTTGTTGGAACAAAAGAGCCTCGAACTGTTTGAAGCTAACCAACAGCTTGAACTTGCTCTGCGTCAGTTAGAAAAGCGCTCTAACGCGAATATACGCCGTATTGAATTCCAAGAACAAATCGACAACCTGTTGATTGATTTCGGGCGCGCGTTCCTTAGAAATGATATCGATGACGTCATGTTGTCACAATTGACGATGAATGTGACCAACAGTTACTTGATCGAAGCCAGTCGTTTGATTTTGCCTCCCAAGCTGATCCCGCAGTTACACACCTACGACTATGGTGACGAAGCCGTCGAGGTGATAGAGCAATACATTCAAGAACCTCATTGGCAAGGCAACCTGCTAACGGTGCCATTAGAGGTCGAAAAGGTCATAGTCGGCGCGTTAATCGTGAAGGTCAGATTGTTAGACCAGGACTACGAATTCATTCAAAGCCAACTGTTGTTAGTGACCGATCTTATCTGCAGTGCATTAACTCATCAGCTTGCTATCAATCGAAATGTTGAATCACGTAAACGAGCGGAAGAGTCCGAGAGGGCAACGCGCGACTTTGTGGCCATGATTAACCATGAGCTAAGAACTCCGCTCAATGGTTTGCTAGGTAGTGCAGAATTGATCAGCGATACCGAACTCAGCAGTTCTCAGCGTGAAATAGTGAATAACCTGAGCCAATCTGGAGAGTTTCTCAGAACCATCATTAATGACTTGCTTGATTTCAGTAAAATCAATGCAGGGATGTTGGATCTTATTCCCAAGAAATTTGCGTTGCATGATTTGAGAAATACGATTGAAAGTATCTTCGTCAATCGCGCGATTGAGAAGCAGATCGAATTTAATATCAGTGTCGCATCTAACGTACCTTCTCATTTCCAAGGCGATTTAGAACGTATCACGCAACTGTTTGTAAACTTAATCGGTAATGCGATCAAATTTACAGAAGAGGGGCACGTCAATGTCGATATTGAGTGGGACAAAAACCAGTTTGTCTTCTCAGTGGAAGATACTGGGGTAGGCATTGCCGAATCTGCACATAAGACGCTGTTTGAACCTTTCACACAAGCTGATAACTCAAGTAGCCGAAATTATGAGGGCACTGGGCTTGGCTTAGCGATTTGTCGCAAGCTGGTGGCTCTGATGAATGGCGTGATTGGGGTGACCAGTGTTGTTGGCTCAGGCACTACGTTTACCATCTCGATTCCTCTTCAGGTTGTCGATGTACCAGCAGAGAGTGATAGTGTCGCTAGAGGCTTTGAATCTGAAGTCGAATTGTCACTGCTTAAAGTGCTGGTGGTTGATGATATTAAGATGAACCAGATCATCATCCAACAAATGTTACGTAAATATGAGATTGAACCTGCTACCGCGAGCAATGGTGTAGAAGCTTTTGAGCTTGCTTCAGATAATGAATACGACATTGTTTTCATGGATTGCAGAATGCCCGTCATGGACGGATTTGAAGCGACAGAGAAACTTAGAGCTAAGGGTTACGTTAAACCTATTGTGGCACTCACCGCCGGAACGACACTGGAAGAGCGAGAACGTTGTATTCAGTGCGGAATGGATGACATTCTTAGTAAGCCTTACACAGCCAACGATCTTAAAGAAATGCTCAAGAAGTGGGGTGTTGCGTCTGCGAAAGTAGCTTAGAGCTTGTTAACTAAAGTAACTTAGAGCTTGTTAATTAAGCCTCGCTAGTTAGACAGTGGTCATTCACATGCTCTGGCTCAGAGACTAAAAAACCGAAGTGATCTTACGATCCTTCGGTTTTTTTATTTCGGCTTCTTCTTATATAGAGCTTTCGCTGGCCGTTAAGCAGCGAAACTGTCAGTTGATGACGTTATGCTTAACATTCCTCAAGCACAGGTAGGATACGACTTAGTTTATCCAACGTCTCTTGGTACTCAGAAGCACAATCACTATCGAATACCACACCACCGCCAGCCCATGCATAAAGCGTATTGTTCTCTGCCACTAACGTACGAATAGTAATGCTGGTGTCCATTCTGCCATTTCGGCTGATGTAGCCAATACTGCCGCAGTACGCTGAACGTCGATGCGGTTCTAACTCTTCAATGATCTGCATCGCGCGAACTTTTGGAGCGCCGGTAATCGAGCCTCCAGGGAAACAGGCTCTCAGAAGGTCAGTTGCAGAGTATTGGTCATCAAGGTCCGCTCGTATCGTGCTCACTAAGTGGTGCACAGCAGGGAAGCTTTCAATATCGAAGAGCTTTGGTACATGAACCGATCCTGGCTTTGCGACTCGGCCAATATCATTACGAAGCAGGTCGACGATCATCAAGTTTTCTGCCTGATCTTTATCGGCGTTGACTAGGTCTTGTGCGTTGGCATCATCAATCATAGGGTCTTTAGAACGAGGGCGTGTGCCTTTGATCGGTTTTGTTTCAATGGTGCCACTATTGAGTTCTAAGAATCGTTCAGGCGAAACACTGATGATTGCGCAGTCAGCCAAACGGATGAAGCCAGAAAAGGGCGCCGAGTTGTATTGTTCCAATTTGTCATAGGCTAGCCATTCACTGCCTTGGTATTGGGCATTGAAACGCTGAGCCAAGTTAATCTGATAGCAATCGCCGGATAACAGGTACTCTTGAACACTATCGAATTTCGTTGCGTAGTTCTGTTCGCTCATGTTGGATTTCCACGGTGTGGTTAATCCAAAGGGCGCATGTGTTCGGTTTGACCGAGCCACTTGCTGCATCAGCCAATCATGATGTTCATCGATATTGCTGCCGACAATACACGCCGTTTTTAATTGATGGTCAACGATCACAGCCCACTCATACAAACCAACCGCCATGTCTGGCGCTTCAATATCACGCTGCGCTAGAGAAGGTAATGTCTCAACACGTCGACCTAAATCGTAGCTGAAATAACCCAACGCACCACCGACGAATGGTAATTCGCTGTGTTCCGTTGTCGTTGGTAATAATTGCTGTTGATATTGGTCGAGTAGTTCGAAAGGATCAGACGTTGAAACCTCGCACTCTTCATTAACATTAACGGTCGTTTCTGCGCCGATAGTTTCGAAGGTGGCGATGGGTTGAGCAACTAAAATGTCGTATCGACTATCAACGTGGCTTTCTGAAGCAGAGCGTAATAGCATTGCCCACGGCATACTTTCAATATGAGAAAACAGCTGTTTAGCTAAAGTTGATTGATATTCAAGCGGCTTGATTTGGATAGAGCGAAATTCGTTGTTATTCATTTGTTTAATTTGTGACAAAGAGTTCGATCACTGCATGGCGTGTGAGAGGAAGCAAGAGTATCATAAATTGAAAATAAAATGGGTTCTTGATTAGAACGGTGCAAACCAAATGGTTTAGTTTAAAGCTATGCAAGCGATTGCTAAAGCAACTAAATACAGCTCAACATAATAAAAAGCTAAGCCAACTAACCCGGTTAGACAAAAACAGTCAAACCAAGACCCCACATGGAACCAGAACAATAAAGAGGCATGCAATGACGGTTATTCGTAAGCAAGATGTGATCAGCAGTGTCGCTGACGCACTTCAGTACATTTCTTATTATCACCCTTTAGATTTTGTCCAAGCCCTAGAAAAAGCGTATGAGAAAGAAGAGAGCCAAGCAGCAAAAGATGCGATCGCTCAGATTCTGATTAACTCGCGCATGTCTGCGGAAGGTCATCGTCCAATTTGTCAGGATACGGGTATTGTTACTTGTTTCGTGAACATCGGTATGGATGTTAGGTGGGAAACGGATCAAACAGTACAGCAGATGGTTGATGAAGGCGTTCGTCAAGCTTACAACAATCCAGATAACCCATTGCGTGCATCTGTCCTAATGGACCCTGCAGGTAAGCGTATTAATACAAAAGACAACACACCAGCGGTTGTTCACATTAATATGGTTCCAGGTAATAAAGTTGAAATTCAAATCGCGGCTAAAGGCGGTGGTTCTGAGAACAAAACCAAGATGGTCATGCTAAACCCTTCTGATGACATTGCAGAGTGGGTAGAGAAAACGCTGCCGAAGATGGGTGCTGGTTGGTGTCCACCGGGCATGCTAGGTATAGGTATTGGCGGTACGGCTGAGAAAGCCGCGGTACTCGCTAAAGAATCTCTGATGGAACACATCGATATTCAAGACCTTATCGACAAAGGTCCAGAGAACGCAGAAGAAGAGCTTCGTTTAGACATCTTCAACCGTGTAAACAAGCTTGGTATTGGTGCACAAGGTCTTGGCGGTCTAACCACTGTCGTGGACGTAAAAATCAAAACAGCACCAACGCATGCAGCTTCAAAGCCTGTTTGCTTGATCCCGAACTGTGCAGCAACGCGTCACGTTCACTTCACGCTAGACGGCAGCGGCCCTGCAGAGCTAACACCACCTAAGTTAGAAGAGTGGCCAGACATTACTTGGGAAGCTGGCGCGAATACACGCCGTGTTAACCTTGATGAAATTACCAAAGAAGACGTTCAAGAGTGGAAGACTGGCGAAACGGTTCTTCTATCAGGCAAGATATTAACCGGTCGTGATGCTGCTCATAAGCGTATTCAAGGCATGCTTGAAAGTGGTGAAGGTTTACCAGAAGGCGTCGACCTGAAAGGTAAGTTCATTTATTACGTAGGCCCTGTTGATGCGGTACGCGATGAAGCGGTTGGTCCTGCTGGCCCAACAACCTCTACACGTATGGATAAGTTCACTGACATGATGCTAGAAGAAACAGGCATTATGGGCATGATTGGTAAAGCAGAACGTGGCCCTGCAACGGTAGAGTCAATCAAACAACATAAATCGGTTTACCTGATGGCGGTTGGCGGTGCAGCTTATTTAGTCGCGAAAGCAATTAAAAAAGCACGCGTGGTTGCGTTTGAAGATCTCGGTATGGAAGCGATTTACGAGTTTGAAGTTGAAGACATGCCGGTAACGGTTGCGGTTGACTCTAACGGCGTGAACGCGCACCAAATCGGCCCTGATACGTGGAAAGTGAAAATTGCTGAAGCTGAAAAAGCATAATTTACCGAAGTCAAAATTCGTAACAGGCGCTAGCTTCAGCGTTTGAATTGCAATTCTTGACAGAAAGTTGAAGACAAAAGTGCAGCATTATTTGCACTTTTGTCTTATTATCAATGATATAGTGATAAACACATAGTTTGATATAAGAATATAGGAGAGAGGAATGCCTCGTTTTATTCAGATCCTACAGATTATCTTGGCAGTGGTGATTGGTGCTTTTGTTGGTTACGACCTGATCTTGAAAGGGATCAGCATCTTTGATAATAAATACGTGACAATTACTTGTGCGCTTTGGCTAATTGCAGAGATTGCACTGTTTGTTATCTACAAGTTGATTGAAGACGATTAAACGTCGGATATCGCAGAAAAATTCTAAAGCCCCTGATTATGAATGTAGTCAGGGGCTTTTATTCATCTAGCATTAAGAATGTGTATTGCATACTTATCACCATAAGCAAAAACATCAGTATTTAAGATATTCCGATTGGAATAAATAAGTAGGCTATTTTTCCAAATGATTGCGCTCTTGGTGAGTCAGCAATCCAGCCTAACTATCACGGAGTCGTTCAAATGAAACACCTAACTCAAGAAATGAGTGACTTTATAAGCAGAGGAACGGATTCTCACATTCGAGTAGCGGTTACGGGGCTTTCTCGTGCGGGTAAGACAGCATTCATTACTTCGCTGGTAAATCAGCTTCTTCATACGTCTACCCACAAAAATCTACCACTGCTTGCATCAGCGAGAGATGGCAGAATTATTGGCGCAAAGCGCATCCCGCAACAAAACATGATGATTCCACGCTTCTCTTATGATGAAGCGATGGAATCTTTGAATGCACAGCCACCAGAATGGCCGGTGCCAACGCGTGATGTCAGTGAGATTCGTCTAGCAATCAAATATAAGCCGGCTAAAGGCGCAAAGAAGCTACTGAGCAAGAACAGCACCCTTTATCTCGATATTGTTGATTATCCGGGAGAGTGGCTACTTGATTTACCTTTGCTGGATATGGATTTTGATACTTGGAGTCAGTCTCAATTTTCAGCACTAAAAGGCGACAGAGAAACCTACTCGCAACAGTGGAACGCCATGCGTGGTGACGTTGACTTGTTAGCCGAAGCAGACGAAAAGAAACTGGTCGCCATTGCCGATAGCTATACTCAGTACCTTCACACTTGTAAGGATAACGGGTTGCACTGGGTGCAGCCGGGTCGATTCGTATTGCCGGGTGAGCTTGAAGGTGCGCCTGTGCTGCAATTTTTCCCGTGCACCGCACCTGAGGGCAAGTTCTCTAAAACAAGTAACTATGCGGTTTTAAAAGCGCGTTATGAAGAGTATCAACAAAAGGTCGTAAAGGCGTTCTACAAGAATCACTTCGCGACGTTCGACAGACAAATCGTGCTGGTGGATTGCTTACAGCCGCTCAATGCGGGCTATGACTCTTTCATGGATATGCGTGGCGCATTAGAGCAGCTACTAAAAAGCTTTAAGTATGGTCGAAGCAATGTGCTAAGACGCTTGTTTGCCCCGAAGATCGACAAGATATTATTTGCGGCCACCAAGGCTGACCACGTGACACCGGATCAACACCCGAACTTGGTATCGCTGTTACAACAGATGGTGCATCCGGCTTGGCAACAGGCGGCGTTTGAACATATCGACATGAGTTGCATGAGCATTGCGTCTATTCAAGCGACGAGTGCGGGTTATATATCGTCAGGTTCAGATAATGTCCCTGCATTGCAAGGTGTGACTTTAGATAATGCTCCTCAAACCATGTATCCGGGAGAGGTGCCGCGTAAGTTGCCCAATAAACAGTATTGGGAAACCAACCAGTTTGATTTCACGAGCTTTAGGCCGATGGAGCAACATTCCGATGAGCCTTGCCAACATCTAAGAGTCGACAAGGTTTTAGAATATCTCATTGGCGACAAGTTGAAGTAATTGAGGCAATTAAAATGAGTGAATTAAAAACGAAACAGGTCTTTGATGAACCGTTGAAGACCTCGTTCGATGAGGCTGATAAGAATGAAGTTACCCCAGATTTGGGGGCTCAAAAGCTATTCACGGAACAAGAAAAGTTTGTACCCGTTGCACCACAAGTAGAAACAGATCTTGATGCTGAGCAGCAACTGGAACAAGTGATTCGACCGAGTAAAAAGAAGAAGTGGTTTGGAACGGGCTTACTTGTCGCTTTCTCTGGTCTGGTGGGCTGGCAGGCGATTGACTCTGTCATTACCGCGATTCAAACCGCTGACTGGCTAGCTTTAGGCTGGGCTGGCTTTATCGCTGCAATCGCTTCATTAGGCTTGGGCGCAATAGGCAAAGAGTTGTGGAAGCTACGCTCATTGAAAGATCATTTCAGCGTTCAAGAGCAGAGTGAAGAGCTACTTCAGAGCCAAAGTGTCGGTAAAGGCAAATCGTTCTGTGAACACATTGCGAAGCAGGGCGGTATTGTCGCTGAATCACCCGCTTATGATAAATGGCGAAACAGCATTAACCCTGCACACAGTGATGCTGAAGTCTTGGATATGTATGATGCACTCGTTGTTGCCCAACAAGATAAAGTGGCGACTCAAATTGTCACTAAGTTCTCGACCGAATCGGCCGCTTTGGTTGCTGTGAGCCCATTGGCGGCTGCCGATATGTTGCTGGTGGCGTGGCGCAATTTCACCATGATAGACAAGCTTGCTGATGTGTATGGCATTGAGCTTGGTTACTGGTCGCGTATTAAGTTGTTCAAGTTGGTGTTGATCAACATGGCAGCGGCAGGTGCCAGTGAACTCGCGATAGACGCGAGTATGGACCTCGTCTCGATGGATCTTGCAGGCAAGGTTTCAGCTCGAGCAGGGCAGGGGCTCGGTGTCGGTATTCTCACTGCGAGACTGGGTTTAAAAGCCATGACATTGCTGCGTCCTATGCCTTGGCATAATGAGCGAAAAGTAAAAATATCAGATCTTCGTAAAGCCGTCCTTTCTGAAATAAAGCGCATTACGCTTAAATAGAGTGAGTTGCTTATCAACAAAGCGATCTACTGACCAACAAAGCGAGCTACTAACCAATAAAGCGAGTTACTTAGCAATAAAGTGTATGACATTGAGTCGTTTGCGAGTGAAGAGTAAACATCTGTTTACTCTTCTTCTTGACTGAACTCAGAGCTTAATCCACACTACTGTCAACTTATCCTGACACCTATAATAGGACTATTTGTGCGTCTTGAAGTATTGTGTGAAGACAGACTCGGCTTAACGCGTGAGTTGCTCGATATCTTGGCCTCAAAAAGCATTGATTTAAGAGGAATCGAAATTGATGTTAAAGGCATTATTTACTTAAACTGTCCTGATATCAATTTTGATGCTTTTAGTGAACTTATGGCTGAAATTCGCCGAATTTCAGGTGTGAAGGATGTACGTAAAATCCAATTTATGCCAAGCGAAAGGCATAACACAGAGTTGATTGCTCTGCTGGCAAACCTACCTGACCCTGTGATAGCGATTGACCTTAAAGGCTCAATCGATATGGCAAACCACGCTGCATTGAACCTCTTTAACAAGCAAGAAGACGAAGTGATCGGTGAGCCGCTAGCGACGTTCGTTCCTAGCTTTAACTTTTCTCGTTGGATTGAAGGCGATGTAACGCGCCATCGTGAAGTTGTGGTGTTAGATGGTTTAGATTTCTCTATTGAGATCCTGCCGATTTACCTTGGTGGTGATGTCAACGAAGCGGTACTGGCTAGCGCGGTAATGACAATTCGTTCTTGCAACCAAGAGATGAACACGCCAGACGCAATCCCTGAACAGAATAACCTAGGTTTTGAACACTTTGTTGGTGTCTCTAATCGCCATAAAGCCTTGATCAGCCAAGCTAAGAAACTGGCTATGCTGGATCAACCTCTGCTTATTGAAGGGGATACAGGCACGGGTAAAGAGATGCTGGCTAAAGCGTGTCATAACCGTTCGAACCGAGCGTCATTCCCATTCTTGATTCTAAGCTGTGCATCGATGCCTGATGACGTAGCGGAGACGGAATTGTTTGGTCATGCACCGGGTTCATTTAACCATGAACAAGGTCATAAAGGCATTTTCGAACAAGCGAATGGCGGTACCGTATTTTTAGATGAAATTGGCGAGATGAGCCCGCATCTACAAATCAAACTGCTGCGTTTCCTACAAGATGGTTCATTCCGTCGTGTTGGTGAAGAAGAAGAGATGCACGCGGATGTTCGTATTATCGCATCAACGCGCCACCGTCTTTCTGAATTAGCCGACTCGGGCTCGTTCCGTGAAGATCTGTTCTACCGCTTGAACGTGCTGACTTTATCGATTCCTGCTTTGCGTGAACGTTCAAACGATGTTGCCCCATTACTGGAGCTATTCGTTGCAAAGTACGCACAGCAATTAGGCATGTTGAAACCAAAGCTGACTCAAGAACTAATCGACCAATTAGGTAACTACCAATGGCCGGGCAACATTCGTCAGTTAGACAATATGGTTCTACGTGCTCTAACAGAGTTGGATTCAGATACGTTAACGGTTGAGCAATTCCACCTGCCACAGCTTGAAACCATGACTGCTGGAATGGCGAACTTGAGCTTAGACGGCTCGCTTGACGAGATCATGAAAGACTATGAGTCTCAGATCCTTGAAAAGCTCTACCAGTCTTTCCCATCAAGCCGTAAGCTTGCAAAACGTTTGAATGTATCTCACACCTCAATTGCGAATAAGCTTCGTGATTACGGTATTAGAAAGAACTGATCGAATAAGAACAAGATTATGGAAGATTTGAGTACACCGGAGCGCATTTATAAGCGTGACGGTAACCTGATTCTGAGAACGGCTGAAATCGACGACGCAGCGATGATCAGTGAGTACTTTCAGGCTAACAGAGAGTACCTGAAACCTTGGGAACCGATTCGCGAAGACGCGTTCTTTGATAGAGCGAGTTGGGCGCAGCGACTGATCAAGTTAAACGAGCTTCATAAAATGGGACTAGGCTATTACTGTTTACTGATTAATGCTGACTCTAATGAAATGTTAGGCACCATATCGTTCAGTAATTTGTCTCGTTTCCCGTTCTACGCCTGTAATGTCGGTTACTCATTGGCGCAAAGTGCACAGGGCCACGGTTACATGCGCAGAGGCTTGAGCATGGCAAAAGACTACATGTTTGATGTGCAGAACATGCACCGCTTAATGGCGGGCTACATGCCTCACAATGAACGCAGTGCGAGTGTATTGGAACATCTTGGCTTTGTTCGAGAAGGCTTCGCCAAAGATTACTTACAGATTAACGGTAAATGGGAAGACCATATACTGACCGCGCTAGTTAACCCTAACTGGGAAGACAAACGCAATGTCTAGACTAAATAGTATCTAGGCGTAAGAGCAAGTAACGAATTTAAAGGCAGCGAATATCAAGCGATCTCTAATCGCCGCTGTATCAAAAAGAACATATAGGCATGGTAGATCCATCAGCCTGAGAAGATATTTGAGGAATTTTGATGTCATACACAACTTTGGACGAATACCAAAGAAAATGGATTTTCACTCACCAGTCAATGCCGCTGCCGGCAGAGGATTTGGAAAAGATTAAACCAATGACACAGGCGAGAGCATCTCAGTTCTGGAAAGAGAACGTGAGCCCTCAAAGCCCTGATGCGGAAAGACTAAGCTCGCAAGACTGGCCAAGCAAAGCATCGAACTGGAATGAAGAGATCAGCTGGATGGCAAATTGGGAAGCGGATGAGCCTGAAATGCCAGAAGAAATTCTAAACTTCATTGATTGGCAAGATGACGTAACTGTTTATTTTTGTTACGAAAAATACAATGTTTTAGAAACCAAATGGTCAGTTTTCAAGAAACACTGGAAGAACTTTTTGTTCTACGATGATGGCCCGATTCTACTAGGTCGCCGCCGTTCAGAAGCACTTTGGTTTGCTACAAATGGTACCGTTAAAATTGGTAACCGTGCTTAAGTTCGGTGTGATTTAATCGAGCGAATGTTGACGATCCGATCAACAGATAGACAGACAAAAGGCGAGCATTGAGCTCGCTTTTTTTATGCCTAATGATCTTCGAAGATCATCGGAAGGAAACGACTATTTCAGCCCAGTGTATGATGACTATTTTTACTTACATAGAGCAGTTAAATTTCGAAATTGAGATCGCTATCTCATTGGGATAGTTGAAGTTTTATGGGGTTGAGCTATCTTTATATTACTGCCTTAGTGGAGGTGAAGTATTATGATTTGGGATACTCTCGAACGTGTAAATAAACTTCGCAAGGAAGCAATGGAAGATCCAGAGTTTTTGGATTCAGCAAAAATGCATGAGCAATGGCTTTTAAGCGAAACTCATAATCAATCGAACAAAGGAGCTAAAGAGAAGAAACCGAAAAAGTTATCTGATATTTATGAAAATACGGATTTTCCTATCAACCCAACAGGAACGAAACATTAACAATGATGAACTGCAATACGGCTAAGGCTCTTAACCAAGAAGCGATAAGTCGACTAAACATACCAGCCTTAAGCCACCAATAAAAAAGCCACTTTCAACGAATCGAAAGTGGCTTTTTCTTTACTAGTTAGCGCTCCAATCTAATGAGCCCTAAAACTAGTTATTAATCAGGCTTAACCCGCTTGGTAACGCATCACCAAACACACGCTTAGATTCGCTCTCAGAAAGCTCAGTCACTTCACTCACTAGCGTTAGCCATGAATCAGGCACCTTGCTTTGCTTAAGCTTCTCAATCACTTGATTACGATAGTCGTCAGAGATATCAAATTGACGGTCACCGGTTTTACGACAAATCATCACAGCAGCGAAGGCGATCATCTGCTCTTTCTGCCAGTTCTGTTCAAGCAGTTTTGGTAACCACTGTTCAGCTTGCTCTCTAGGAATTACGCTGTGTTGGCTGCCATACAAAGGCGTTCTTGATGCTAATCGACCTAGCGCCCACCAGTGAGCCTGTTCGAACTGGTTATGGTTAATCGCTTTGCTCAAGAACCAGCTTGCCAGCAGCACTTTGTCTTCCACTTCAAGTTGCTCAAGTGATGCCGCTAAACGAACCATGGCTTCATAGCCATTGTCTTGTGCATCTTTGGCTGTCTTAGGGTTTTTCATTGCCCCCGGGTGAAGGTACTTAGCGATGTCAGCCAAGATACTCTCTTGCTGCTCTTGGTTTAATCCACCGGCAACACGACGCCAGAATACCCACCAGTCCGTCCAACCTTGGTGGTTCTGGAACTGAATGTTTTGTTGGTAAAGACCCCAAATTTGTTCGATACGCCATGAGTCAGTCGGATCGCCAAAGCCTGGACGCAGCGAGTAACCCGCCAAACGCAGCCAGTTCTTCTCGTGTGCTTCTGAACGACGACGGCGTTTACGACCTAATGAAAAGGTATCAAACAGATGGCGAAGGGTCGTGAAGTCCCATTCATCACGCTTACCAAGTCGCTTCTCAAGATCTTTCGATAGTGTTTTGATCTCTTTTGATTCAGCACTCTTCTTGTTGCCGCTGTACAGACGAGAAATCAATTCCTTACATTCATCCAGTCTTGGGTGAAGTTTAGCGGTATCAGACTCATCACCTTGCTTGTTTCTTACTTCAAATTCGAGCAACCAACGTTTAGAGTCATCTTCTGTACTCACACACTCCATTTTCAGTGTGCCGACTTCTGTTAATTGACACGCGAGCAATACTTCGACGCGTTCTTTTTGGTTGGCTTGGAGCTCTGCAGTACCTGAACCTTCCAGTGTAGAAATGTACGGCGGAAGAGGGGAGAACAAGTCAGCGTCGACATTGACCATCACACCATTTTGAATAGCGGTGTCATGAGCAATTTGATCGTGTGTTGAAGTCAGAAGATTAAATCGTACCGGTTCGCCTAAAGTCAGCGAGAAACGACGGCTGTTCAAGCGTATCTCTTGGCCTTCTTCGGTTCCTTTGGCAAGCAGACAAAGCGCTTTACCCATATTGTTTTTCTCTTGCAGATGCAAGAAGTAAGAACGAGCGGCACCGCCACCGATTTTCAGCTGTGCACCGCGGCGTGCTTTACCAAAGGCAACCGCGCCAAGGGCAACAGACCAATCTGGATGAGGGTTATCAAGCACTGTGATTGGAGAACCATTCCAGTTGCCCAGTAGCTGAGTAATTCGCTCTGTTACCAGTTCACTGTTGAACACACCACCATTGAGTAGCACACCAACAGGAATTGCAGGTTTGGTATCATCAAACTCAACAGAGTCTGACTTTTCCAATGCGGCTTTAGATACTTGCTGATGTGTCGCTAGGAATTCGGCAACGTGCTTACTTACCGCAGGATCTGCAGCGTAGGGTAGGCCGAACTCGACAACCGCGCTACGGCGTTTGTCGGGTACTTCCGTAAACTCTGAAAGCGGGAAGAAACCTTCTAGTGCAATCTGATGAACTTCTTGTTTCGTTAAACCAATACTCTTGGTACCGCCAAGTAGCTTTGAACCGCTGCCCAGCATGGTGATCTTCACATCGTCGGGTGCATTAGCAGAAAGCAGGCTCTCTTTTGCGGCGCGAGTCTGCTGAATAAGCTTGGTTAAGCTTGAGGCATTCAGCTTTTTGTTTTGATTGAAGCGTTGCTCTGCAAGGTGGGCAAGGGCTAAATCTAGGTTATCACCACCGAGCATTAAGTGTTCACCAACGCCGATACGGTCGAGTGCGAGTTCTTGGTCATCGCCATTGTTTGAGTTGAAGCTTGCTTCGATCAAACTTAAATCGGTGGTACCACCGCCGACATCACACACTAGAATCAGCGGGATCTGTTGAAGCTCATAGGCTGCGGTTTGTTGATGACGGGCATACCAGTCGTAACACACAGCTTGAGGCTCTTCGAGTAACAGAATCTTACCTAAGCCAGCAAGTGCTGCCGCTTCGAGTGTCAGCTTACGTGCTGTCTCATCGAATGAAGCGGGAACAGTGACTACAACATCTTGGTCTTCCAGCTTATTGCTTGGGTTGCGGTAGTTCCATGCTTGGCGAATGTGGTTCAGGTAGCTTGCACTAGCCACAACTGGCGATACTTTATCGACGTCAGTTGCGCCTGCCCACGGCAGAATATCGGAGTTACGATCAACCGCTTGGTGAGATAACCAGCTTTTAGCACTCGATACTTGGCGACCTTCAACCTTAGCACCTAATTCTCGTGCCCATTCGCCTACGATGACATTTTGAATATCGCCTTCAACTAAGCTCGGTTCCCAAGGCATGGTGAGATCGGAAGGGGAGATCTGACCTTGTGCGGGATGATAACGAAATGATGGAAGTAGGGGCTTGCGAACCACTTCACCGGGGCCGATGAGTTGGTCAATATCGAAAAGAGAAACGGGAGCATGTTGTAGGTCGTCGTTGATTTCACAGTAAGCGACAACAGTATTCGTTGTGCCTAAGTCAATGCCGACTAAAAAACGAGGAGATGCCATACAAAACCTTATTTTGCCAAAGTGATGACCAGTTAATGGATAATCTTGGTCTTATTTTTGTCTTTGGAATGCTTTTAATACAGGGCTAGGGAATCGCATTGATAAAGTAACGGCACCCGTTAAGGTGCCGTTGATTCATTATGCTTCTACGTTTGAGTCGTTATTCGAGTCTTCACGAACATCGAACTCAACATGCCATTTCTGACCATTGTCAGTCGCAATCGCTTCTAGGTATAACGTGCCTAATTCAGTAACACGAGACGCCAAAGTTACGGGAACCACTTCACCTTCGCGACGACCTTCAGAAACAGGCAGTGTCACTTGAATTTCAGGAAGCTCATCCAGATCTTCTGGGGCCCAGTGATCAAGGTGCGTACCCGCTTGGTCTTCACGACGAGTAGTTGAACCGAAGAATTGGAAGTGAACTGGCTGACCAATCACTAGACCGAACTCTTGGCTAGGCACTTGTACGCTTGAACCTTCTTCCATACCAAATGGTGCAACACACAGTGCTTCCATTGGAGGAGCCATACCTGGGATAGCTGGCATCGCGCTTTCAATTCCAACGTAGTAAGAAGATGCGATACCACCACGGATACGAACGCCTTGGCCACGACGTACTGCGCCGTAGTAAGAAGCGCCACTTGCAACCGCTAGGTCTAAGTCTAAACCTGAAAGTTGTTTAGCAAACTCAGCGTCAGCATTGATCAGCCATTCGTTGATCGTATCTGAAAGGCGTTCTGACAGTAGGTTCGATTTTAGAACACCACCATTGAACAGTACCGCTGTTGGTTTGATGAAGTCTGCCGCTGGCGCTTCTGACCCTTGCGCTTCTGTACCGGGCATGCCGGGCATGTTTGCAAACGGGTTGAAATCTTGTTGAGCAGCTTCGCTATTTCCAGAAAGCGCGTTCGCTTGCTTAGAAAGGAATGCAGCAATATGACGAGTAATACCTGCATCTTGTGCGTAAGGCAGACCCATTTGAGTCAATGCGCCACGCGTCTTTTGTACTGGGTGCTCAGTCACCGCTACTTTCGGGAAGAAGCCATCAACCAATGTTTGTTGTACTTCTTGCTGAGTCAGATCTGTTTTCAGTGTTGCGCCCAGTAGTTTAGAACCACGGCTTGGAACAACGATTGGCACAGATTGAAGCTCAGCATCGTTAAGCAGTGCTTCTTTCGCATCACGACACGCGTGAGTCATTGCTTGAACCTGCCAAGGAGCCAGTTCTTTACCTTCTTGAGCCAGTTTCATCTTCAGACGGTAAGCTAGCGCTAAGTCCATGTTGTCGCCGCCCAGTAGGATATGTTCACCTACAGCGATACGGTTCAGGCTTAAGTTGCCTTCATCTTGTGTTACTTCAACCAACGAAAGGTCAGTCGTACCACCGCCGATATCGACAACAAGAACGATGTCACCAACGTTCACTTCATCACGCCATGTGTCGTTGCTGTTATCAATCCAGCTGTAAAGAGCAGCTTGTGGCTCTTCAAGAAGCGTCAGGTGAGTGAAGCCAACATTACGCGCAGCTTCTGCTGTTAGGTCACGAGCTGCAGGATCAAACGAAGCAGGAACCGTGATCGTTACATCTTGGTCTGCCAGTTTGTGTTCTGGGTTAGCGTGGTTCCAAGCATCTTTAAGGTGCTCAAGGTACAACTCAGTTGTCTTAAGCGGAGATACTTTTTCAACTTCTTCAGGGCTGCCTGCAGGAAGGAATGCATCGCGACGGTTAACACCACCGTGGCATAACCAAGATTTTGCACTTGCTACCAAACGGATAGGGGTTTTAGAACCAAGGTTACGAGCAATCGCACCGACTAGCGCTTTTGGTTCTGAAGACCAAGGAAGAACGCGAGAGCCCGCATTCATTTCATGTTCGTGCGGTTGGTATAGGAACGAGCCAAGTTGGCTGCGAGTTTCTACTGTACCTGGAGCCGTCAATTGAGGGATTGGCATCACCTCAACGCGAGCGTCTTCATTTGTTGTGTCGATGAAAGACAAAACGCAGTGTGTGGTACCTAAATCGATACCAACACTGAACTTAGGCGCCTGATGTTGCTCTTGAGAAGATAGCTCTTGTGAATGCGTCTGTGCAGATGACTCGTGCGATGATGGCTGAGTTTGGTGTTCCATTATAGCTCCACCTCTGCCGGTGCAATAACAGATGCGTCGTAGTTTTGAGCAAGCTTAGGCAGGTTCATGTCAGTTGCTTTCCAGCCTTTATGAACCAGTGTGCCGTTGAATGGAGCATTGCCTGTTACGTTGCCTGTTAGGCGGATTTCTTGAGGGTTAAAGCCTTCAACTACAGTAATACGAGTCTCTTCATCTTCATTACGGATGTGTGCAAGTGTTACGTAGTCTGTTAATACTTTTTGGCCGCCAGTGTGAATAACACGTGCTGCGGCACCAACTTCTTCATCAGAGAATGAAGTTAGGTCTTCTTTTAGGAAGTCGATTAAACGTGCTTCTTGCTGCATGATTGACAATAGTTGCATTGCAGAATCTGTTGGTGCTGTTGCCAGCTTAGATTCAACTTCTACTACTTTTTCGATTACACGTTCAACTTCAACAACTTTCTCTACTTCGACAATTTTCTCAACTGGCTTTTCAACTTCAACGATCTTTTCTACTGGTCTTTCTACGACTTTCTCAACCACTTTGGTTTTACGAGAAACGGCAATTAGCAGTAGTAAAACGCTTGATGCAGTTAGGCCTGCGTGAAGCATATCAAACGTTTGTGGGATTAGGTTCAAATCAACGATCATAGTGATTTCTCTTTAAAATTGATTTAACGGCATATTCGTCGGTTTAAAGGAATATACAGGTTGGAAAGAAACTTAGTGGCATAAGGCCGAATTGGTCACTTTCAAGCTATAAATATGGGTGGATACTAGCATATTCAAGGCTTAAGGGCTTTATTTAATGTTTTCAATAAACTGGCTTTTTGGTGAGTTAGCTTGAAAATTAATCGAGATTTGTTGGTTTGTTAGCCGTAAATGTCCATGGGTTGTAAATAGTGTTAGTTTTATCCCATTGTCAGAGCCAAAGATAAATAGAGCCTAGCATTCCGGCAGTGTATACTTTCGACTCGAAATAACATCACATGGGAAGCTGTATGCCCCACACTACCGACCCTATAACAGGGTTGAAGAAACGAACGTTGCCGTTAGTTGTCTTTTTTGCCACATTTTTGATGACGGTGTTGTGTTTTGTTTTGGTTGCATTGAATCAAAATCGGTCTTTGAATGAGAATCTGGACAGCTTTGCTCAGCATCAAACGCTCAGTTTAAAAGCGTTTATTGATAACGATGTCGCTTATATCGGTTCCGGTGCGAACTTTTTCTATTCTAATGATGTAGATAGTCGTGTTCGATTTGATCGTTTTGCTGAGCAAACGATTAATGGTTCGAAAAGCCTGATCGGATTGCAATGGATGCAAAAAGTCGCGGCAGAAGATATTGCCGAACACACCATCAAAATGAAAGCTCAATACCCATCCTATAGAGTGTTTACGGTCCCTAAACATGGGCCAAAAACTTATGGTTACATCTTGGATGGCGAGCCTGTATTTATCGCGACAGATATTTATCCGAATGATCCAGTGAACAACGGTGTTTTGGGTTTTTACTCTTCTCGTGAGCGGTTTAATCTGATCATTGAGAACATTAAAAAAACACGTGAAGCGAATATTTCAGACAAAGTTCGTCTATTGCAAGATGGTTTAGATAGCGACACACCCAAGAGCGGAATGTTGGTCTACCACCCTGTGTTTGATGGTCAAACTGACAATTTGTTAGGGGTTGTGATTGGTGTTGTTCGTACTACATACTATTTTGAGAAACTTCTGGCATCTACTGTCGGTGATATGGACGTTTATGTACGTGTTACCGATAACGGTTTTGAAGCTGAAGATGCCCCGATAATGTTCGAAACAAATGGTTATGAAGAGGTCACTGGACAACACATTACCAAGAGAATCACGCTGACTAACCGTGAGTGGATTATTGACTTCAAGATAGATGCCTGTATTTCATTTAATGGCTACTTAGTGTTGGCGGGAATCGGCATCGTTGGTACCACTATTTCATTACTGCTTGCTTATATTGTGAACCTGCAAATTCGAGAGAAAGAGCGCTTGTATCGAATGATTGATGAAAGAACAGAAGAACTTCGTTTTCTTGCCGATCATGACAGTTTAACGGAAATTTATAATCGCCGAGCTTTTAATAAGATGCTCGGTCAATCGGTACAAAGCGACAAACCGTTTAGCTTAATCGTGTTTGATGTTGATAAGTTTAAAGAGATCAATGATAAATTTGGGCATCCAGCCGGTGATGCGTTACTTATCCATGTGATTAAGGTTATCTCAGTGAGCTTGAAGTCTGGAGATAATCTATTTCGTATGGGAGGGGACGAGTTCGGTATCATTTCGAGTATCACTGAACATGACGCATTGAGTCGCTATTTAGAATGTATTTTAGATACGGTGAGTGAGTCTTATTGCGAGCATTATGGTCAGCTATTGAGTTGCACTCTAAGCATCGGGGCTACCATCCGTACTAATGAAGATATTGAAGAGCTTCTTCAAAAAACCGACAGCATGTTGTATCTAAGTAAGTCAAATGGCCGAAATCGAGTCACAATTGCAGGCTAAATGAGCACTTGATGCAACTGGGGTCGAGTTCTTTATTAGGCTCATGTACAATTTCACAAAATTTTTGACGAGAGAATTAGGCGACGTATGAATCACAATCGAGTGGTGTGTTTCGATTTGGAAATGTGCTGTTGGAGCGAAGACGGTGTAGGAACAACAGGGGAGATCATTGAAATTGGTCTTGCTGAGATCGATCTTGTCTCTGGAACCATCGTGAAGCGCGCGCAATATTACGTTAAGCCTGAAAAAGACGAAGTCTCTCTATTCTGCGTCGAGTTAACGGGCATTACACCTCGTAAAATCGAAAAACAGGGTCGCCCATTAGAGTCTGTTATCAAGTCGATGATTAAGAACTTCGGTGGCCCAAAGAAAATCTATGCAGCGTGGGGACGTGACGACCTTATCTTACATAAAGAGTGTATTGAGAAAGGCATCGAACCTCCGTTCAGCGAGTTCTTAAATATCGCCACGCTTTATCGAGTTCAGAATCGATTGAAAGAAAAACGTATTGGTCACCGTGCTGCTCAAGAAGCGAAAAATATTGAGTGGGAAGGTCGTCAGCACTCCGGTTATGTTGACGCTTATAACTTGGCAAAGCTTGCGCTGACGATGTTGTAATCGTTTGTATTTCAGAGAGGCGCGTGGTTAAAAACTGAAAGGTTAAATATTGAAAGGTTAAACACTTAAAGTTAGCCTGAATTTTGTGAGTTATTAAAATGAAGAGCCACCTACTTATTAGGTGGTTTTTTTGTGCCTGTTATTTGAGGGCAATGACTATTCCAAGAAACCTAATTTCAACAAGTGGTTTATCAATAGTGAATGGCTACATCGCTTATTTTACGAGTGAATAATATTCGTTTGAAATTTAGCTTTTTAATTAATATTAAATCTCAGGTCTCGACCTTGATTGGGTAGGGCTAGGTGGTAGCGTTAGCTCACCCAAAACAAGGAGAATAGGATGAAGAACATTATTAAGTATGGATTGGCACTGGGGGCGCTAAGCGTAAGTGCGTTGGTTTCGGCACAACCCGTTGTATTGATAAACACTTTTTCAGTCGAGCCAGCCCATGAAGCCGCTACGTTAACGTATTGGGAAGATGCGCGAGACGTATTGGTGAAGCAACCAGGATATATCTCTACCAAATTGCACCGCTCGTTAAGCTCGGATGCGACATACCGTTTTATTAATGTTGCAGAGTGGGAAAGCAAAAAGCATTTCCATGATGCGATACAGGCGATGAGAAAAGAATTACCACCTTTAAAAATTGAAGGGGTTTCTGCTGACCCTAACTTGTATGAAATTATTCGCGACTAATTAGGAAGCCACCACAATGAAAACAACTCTAGGAACCTTTTTAGCTATTTTTAGCTTTCTATTTTCAGCCATTCTTTTTTCAACCCATGCCCGTGCAGCGGCATACGGCGTGTCAGTGGCTTGGAAAACCGATGACGCCCAAGCCGTATTTGAAGCAATGCCTCATCAGAAAAAAGCATTTGCCAACCTGATTGATGCGGGCTTGGTACACGATATGTTCGTATCACAAAGCTTTATTGGGGATAAGAAGTTTCCGATGATTAAGTTTGTGATTGAAGCGGACAGTGAGCAGCACGTTAGAGACTTGATTGGTAACTTACCATTCCAATTTAAAGAGCTTGTAGAGGTGACTGAAATCAGAGACATCGGTAATAAGTGGTTAAACACGGACGTCGCTTTCACAAACTACGCAGTAGAACTTGCTTGGAAAGAGCCTGAGAATCAATTCATTGTCGATGAGGTTATTAGCAAAGATTTACAAATGGTTGTCGATTGGAGTGCTCAAGGTGTGATTACGTCTGCTTACTTAAAACATCAAGAAATAGCAGAAGAGAAGCCAAACCAAAAAGCGATGATCAGGCCAGTCTATTCAATGGCAATATTGGCTAAAAACGAAGAGCAAGCGCGCGAAGTTGCTAATCAGTTGAATGCAGTAAAGCTAGGCTTCGCTGAAGTTATGGTAAGTGAACTTGGATTCAAACTGGAACTCTAATTTCGCTAGAACAGAATTGTGACCTCGTTTTCAGATTGCGTAACGACGAGGTTTTAATATAGGGCCATGACCAGTTTAGAGTTAAACCTTGGCTATGTTCAAAGGTGAGTGAGTTTACGTGACTGACTCACCTTGTTGTTATTTTATATTGTTACTCACTGAGCCTATATTGTTACTCGCTGAGCTTATATTTAGCTTAATTATTGGCTAAACTTATCACTACTCTTTTCTATGTATGGTTTGCTATTAGTTCGACCAAACAAACACTTTTTTGATGACCTTTTTATTTATGAACACCTCGCCGAAATGAACGCCAATAGCCATGAAAAAATTACCTTAGACGCTTCGGGCATCGAGTTGATTAATAACACACTCATTGATTCGGAATCTGGTAAGCGGGTCACCTTATCCCCTTCAGAAGGTCTGATCCTTGAGCATCTAGTGAAGAACAGCCCAAAAGCCGTTGGTCGAGACTTTTTACTTGAGCATTGCTGGCCGGGCAGGGTTGTGACGGGCAGTTCACTTAATGTCGCGGTTAAGAACATTCGCACGGCATTAAATTCGTTTGAGTGTGATTGCAAAATCTTAACGGTTCAAAAGGAAGGGTACAGCTTCAATGGTTTGAAACAGGTCGGTAGTTATTTATCGATGCCAACACCTACCGCTGAAGCGCATGTTGAAGCTGCGTTTTCAGAGAAAGCCGCCATCGTTTCAGAGAAAGCTGGCATCGTTTCAGAGAAAACCACCATCGTCGATGAGTTAACATCACCGCCACCGTTTAAGCCTTCAGGTATGAACCAACAAGCTGGGCAATCAAAGCAACAGGATCCACAATCACGTCAGTTCAAGGCGAAGCACTTTATCGCTCGTCACCAATCTCGTATTGCCGGAATTGTAGTCAGCGCGCTTCTTCTCATGCTGTTTTATCAGTTTGCTTTTTTTATAGATAAGAGTGCCTACCGAGGTATGGATGTTTATCACGACAGTTTGAATTTTGATGAAGCCGTTATAAAAGAGCTGGATGCCGTGTCAGAGCTCGGTGTTGATTCGCTCTATCTGCATCGCATTGGCGTTGGGTGTCAGAATATCCAAGCCGTCGCCTTGATCAATGGACATTGGAAAGAGATAAGCCATCAGTTTAAAACTGTCTCTTGCGAAGGCGACAATAACAATGAGCGAGGGCAATAAGTATGAATCGTAAGTTTTGGATGCCTATCTTATTGACGCTGTTTGTGATTCTAAATGTAGGCTTAATCTCTGGGCTCGCAACCAAAAGTACCTATCGATTTTCTGCGGAATACCCGATGGTTGGGTGGGAGAGAATCTCGCTTCGATTGGAAAATGGTCGAGTCAAAATGCAGTACATTGGCTATGACATGGATGGGAATGTCGCTCAAACCAAGCAAATGTTTGGTGTGTTCTTGCGCTGGGGGAATCATTACTACCTTTATCAATTGGACCAAGATCAGGCCCAAGATAAGCAGACATTCAATATCAAGCACTTATACATTCAACAAACACAAGGCAAGCGCAGTGTGTTGGTATCGAATCAGCGCGGCCTTTATGTCACTAAGAAGGGCACGCCGTTAGAGCTCAAAGGCATCATGCATGGCGATCGATTACGCTAATACAGAGGCTTAATGCTAGTAGAGAGCCTTTGGTTAGCTTTTTCCGAGGACGTTCAGCTTAGTTTTGATAAAGTCACTGTGGTCAACGTAGAGCAGTTCCGCTGTTTTACGGATCACAGAGTCTTCGATAGGGTCAATTTCCCCGTCAGCATGCGCCACTTCCCACATCGCTTTGATTAAGTCGATTCGCACTGGCTGAGACAGGTCTCTGAGTTGCGATGTAAAATCATACAGCGATACTGATTGCTCTACTTTCGGTTCTGCTTGCTCTAGCAGCACCTTTGCTTGTTCTTCGTCTAAATCCAGCAAACGTTGCAGAAGCTGTAGCTTAGCGACTCTTTCTGATTCATTGATCTGATGGTCGGCTCCCGCGACTTCACACAATAAACTCGCAATGGCGACATTAGGTGATGTGCCTTGGTTTTTGCTTAGGTCCTGGCCTTCAATCAATTGTTTAAACATTGATGTGAGAGAATTGAACATAACGAGCTCCAGTTAAAATTTGTATCGGGTTCCGTAACGCTGATAGTTATCAACTATAACTACAACTATTGGGTCTACAGAGTGTGATCGCAAGCGTCTTTACTAAAAACTGACATTACGGATACGCGAGCGATAAGGAGCACTTCCTAGTCCGGTTCCGGAAAACGCGTAACCTTACCATCGCCACTGAGGGTGGTGATCGATTGCGGTTTCCCATCAGTGTCTAGCCTCAACTCCCCAATCGCACTGCGGTTTGAAAGGCGATAGAAGGTCTGATTATCAGGGCTTCGCTTCTCGATTTTTAAGCGCTTACGCTTCGTGAAATAGTTCAAAACTGAGCGAGGGCTGTATAACAGGCGGTCCCACACATCGCAGAATTTAAGCAGCGAAGCAGGGAACTGATTTTTAATGCCACTGCAGGTAATTTGATAGATGTTCGGACTGTTGCGACGATACCTAAGCTTGATATCGTAAGCGAAGGAGTAGTGAACGTCACCAGAAAGCACCACGAAGTTGGTCGGTGTTTTGGTATGGGTAAAGATGCTGATCAGCGTATTCGCACTGCCCGGATGTGCCATCCAGTTTTCAGCGTCAATCACTAATGGCTTGCCGATTGTGGTCGCCATCTTTTGCAGTGTTTCAATAAACTTCACGCCAAACATCGGTGCAGCAGAAACGATCACCACCTTATCTTGATTCATTAACTGATGTTGGAACTCAATCAAGGCTTCCCAGTCCATTAAACCTGAAGGCTTATTCATGCGTGACTCGGAACGCCAACGACGCGTTCGAGTATCCAACACAATGACTTTGGGTGAGGTGTCTATCGTGTAATGCCACTCTTCAAAGCGACTCAGCATCTCAATAAAGGCTTGATGCTTATCTGGCTCGATATTGCTAACAGAGTCAGTAGTCACTGCATTGCCGGCTTCATTATGAGTTTGTTCTATATTCTTATTTTTTTCAACAATATGCGCTTGTTTAGTAATGCGCGGTTGACCGACAAAAAGCTGTTTTGCTTGCTCGATGAACGCTTCGTCAAAGCTCTCCGGCTTGTTACCCCAGCCCTGACACATCCAGTAAGCCGCTAGGCCGTTACCTATCACTTGAGTGGCGAACTGGTTTTGGTCGACAGCATGTTCCCAGCCTACGGTAAGGTTCCAATCATCAGTCACATCGTGATCATCGAAGATCATGTAAGTTGGAATATGCGCGAACAGACGTTGTACTCGCGGTAAGCCAGCAATGAAATCATCCATGATGACGCTTTCATCACGCCATTGTTGCTGCTCAGTCGGTGTTAATTGGCGTCCACCTTGAGTGAAGTTATTCTCAATTAAACGCTCTCGATTGACGCATTGCCACAGTGTTGGAGACCAAACCAACAAGTACATCGCGATAAACTCAGACAGCGTGACCAAGTGGTTTTCACAATCGGTAGAACTAAAAATCGGCACGCCACGATTCGGGAAGAACTTATCGATCATGGATTCTGAAGCGGTGTGGTGCGGCAAATAGTGATGACGCTGATATAAGTGATATTCACTGCTATACAGTGCGTCACTAGTGTTGATTTGCTTAATTTGTGAGTCAGTAGGTAAGCTCTCACCTACAAGGCCAAGCAGTTGAATCACTTGCTGAATAGCATCAAGTGTTGGCCCCGCCACATGGTCGGCGTAGATCTGATCGCCGCTCATCATCAGCATGTCGGGTCTTTCAGCGACGCTTTGATCGGCTATCTTGTTATCGGCTGCGACTAGGCTGTCTTTGCTTGGATGATGCGGGTTACGGCAAGATCCATGAAGAATGTAATCAGCCGAGGTCGATATCTTAAACTCAACGCGAGATTTACCGTTGTAAACAAGGTGAGGGGCGAGCTCTTTTAGTGAACCTGACTCTGTGTGAATGTCATATTCAAGAGGCGTATTAGTCGGGAATTTACCTTGTAAGCGAATTAGCGTTACCCACGCGTGCGTACCGATTTGAATCGAATCATGTTCTTCAAGCGATGAGGTATAAAACGGTTGGTCTTGTTTTGGTTCTGAATGCTCTTTTTCGTTCGAAAAGCCTGTTTCTCGACTATGCTCAGTTTCACGAATATAAATATCAGCCCGGCCAACAAGAGGCGAGCTGGTGGCTAACCAAAGTACCACTTCAGTCGCGGTGGTTTTTCTTAAAATGGGTCCGGCGAGTAACAGGGGAAGAGATGATGTCGTAGAGGGTTTCAATACGGTACCTAAAATCATTGGTGGTTAGTCGTCGTGGAATTCTTTTGCTTCGTGTTCTACTAATTCAGACTCAGTAGCCTCAAGCTCCGTCATTTCAGATTTCGTTGATTCAAGCTCTGTTGATTCAAGTATTTCGATAACTTCCGAGCTAGAAAGTTCATGACCCATTAGAAATATTGCCAATAGAGCATCTGCTTTTGTCTTGGTATCGGAAGACTCGTCTAACAACAGTTCGAGCTTTTCTCGAATCATAGCAATCTCGTGCTCAACAAAGCCACGGCCTTCTTCATCCCCTTGATTGTCTTCAGGGGCATTATCGAATTCAAGAAATAGCATGTCGCCGTCTAGGTTGGTATCCACCAAACGCTCGGGCAGCCACGCATCACCCATAACAATATCTGGATCGGAATCTTTGGGTAACTGATCTATAATGTTTTGTAATTCGGAGACTTTCACAATACTTTCATTTAACCGAGAATATTCTACATTGTAACGGTCAATGCCGATCAAACCTAAAAATAGTTAGCCGTCATGGTTAATAAATGTCTATTCAGTAACACATTATTTATTACAAAGAGTAATTACATAAGAATGAAGCTCAAATATTTACCGACTCTCACTTCAACTGGAGTGGTTTTACTAAGTAGCGCTTTCCTAAGTGGCATTTTCGTAAGTGCTAATGCGTGGGCTGCTGAAGAGCAAGAGTGGGGCATCGCCGCAATGTTCCGTACTGCGAGCATCCCTTATGACACGTCTGGTGGTGACCAATCGGTTAACTCATTCGTGCCGATGCTGTTTTTCAAGAACGACTATGTGTTCATTGATGGTACCGAGATGGGGGCTTACCTCTATCAAACAGATGACGAGAAATGGTCTTTTAATGCTATCTCTCGCATGCGTTTTATTGATATCCCAGCTTCTGAACAGAACGCAATTGAAGGCGATACTGCGGACTTCGGTGCTCAACTGACCTACCAACTTGATGGTCCTTGGTCTGTCGAGACGGAATTGATGAGCGACAGTGAATTCAACCTCCACGGTAACTTACGTGCTAAAGCCAAGTATGAAACCGGAGATTGGGAGTTTTACCCAAGTGCGACACTTCGTTACAAAAGTGCTGACTTCAATAGCGAGTATTACTCAGCGTCTAATGAAACCATTGGTGCAGGTGTAGATCTGAATGTCGGTGTTGAAGCGCGTTATCATGTGGTTTCAAACTTGTACTTATTGGGTTCAACCGGTGTGACTCGATTAGACGATAATGCCTACGATTCGTCGATAGTCGAAGACCGTTATCAAGGTGAATTGTACCTTGGCTTTGGTTTCTTTAACGACAAAGAGAAAGCACCGAAACCTAAGCTGAGCAATGCGCCGTATTTACGTGTCGCCCACGGCTGGGCAACGCCATCCAATATTGGTGACATCATGAAGTTCAACGCGGAGAAAGATGAATACAACAACCAACTTACTTCGTTCTTCTATGGCCACCCGTTAACCGATGAGATCTTCGGCTTCCCATTGGATATCTACCTAACGCCAGGTATCGCACACCACTGGAGTTCAGAGGTTCAGTCAAGCAGCACTGAATACATCATCGCAATCAAAGCGTATTACACCTTTGATTGGCCAACCCAGTGGCGTGTTGGTGTGGCCGAGGGTATGTCTTACATCGATTCGATTACCTATATCGAAGGCTCTGAGATGGACCGTAAAGGTTACACAGCAAGTCATCTGTTGAATTACTTAGACTTCTCATTCGATGTGAACGTCGGCGACTTGATTGGTAAGAATGACTTGAACAACTTGTGGTTCGGCTACTCGTTACATCATCGTTCTGCGATCTTTGAAAACGCCTCTCAGTTTGGTCGTATCAAAGGCGGCAGTAACTACAACACGGTTTACTTCCAATATGAGTTCTAAGCGTAGTTTTTAGCTGTTCTTTTTAATCGTGGTTTTTGACTGTCATTTTCGTAGAGACAGTTTTAAACGTTAGCTTTAAGCCAGAGTTTACTAAGTACGACTTACATTTGACCTAGCTTCTATAGCATTCGCTAGTGTTAGCGTGATTAATCAGCCTGATAGCGAAAGGTTTTCCCTTTGTTGTCAGGCTTTTTTGTTTGAGACTTGTGATATAATCGCGCGAGTTTAATAAGTACAAGAATAGGACACGCTTTGACTTCGTCTCCGGAAAAAGCAGACAACAACAAGAATGCAGTACAGCCTAGTTCTCCAAAGAACGAAGCGAAATCGAACAAACCTGCATCGAACCGACCTGCTAATCAATCAAAAGCTAAACAACCAAAAGCTACACCTGCTGATCATTCAGCAGCCAATACAAAAGCATCTCAAAATAGCCCAGCTTCTCTTCGTAAAGCGCTCAACGAATGTATGATGCGCGATCGCTTCCGTCTGAGTAAGCGAATTGCTGGTGCGAGTAGAATTAAAAACGAACAATCCAAGAACGTTGTCTTCGATGAGATTGCGTTAGATATTGCCAAGTCTATGATGACGGCAAATCAGCGTGCCTCGCACAAACCAACCATCGAATACCCAGAGATTCTCCCTGTTAGCCAAAAGCGCGATGACATTGCGAAAGCCATTGCTGAAAACCAAGTGGTTATCGTGGCCGGCGAAACGGGCTCGGGTAAAACCACTCAGTTGCCAAAGATTTGTTCTGAGCTTGGCCGTGGCCGCATGGGCTTAATTGGTCACACTCAGCCTCGTCGTCTTGCGGCACGTTCAGTTGCCAACCGCATTGCGGAAGAGATGGAAACACAGCTGGGTGATTTTGTCGGTTATAAGGTTCGTTTTAACGACCAAATATCTGATAAAACACAAATCAAATTGATGACCGACGGTATCTTACTGGCGGAAATTCAGCACGACCGTTTCTTAAGCCAGTACGACACCATCATTATCGATGAAGCCCACGAACGTAGCCTGAACATTGACTTCATCATGGGTTACCTAAGAGAGCTTCTGCCAAAGCGTCCTGATCTTAAAGTTATCATTACATCAGCGACCATCGATCCTGAGCGCTTCTCGAAGCACTTTAACAATGCGCCGATTATTGAAGTATCAGGTCGTACTTACCCAGTTGATACGCGTTACCGCCCACTAGGTGGTGATGAAAGTGATTCAGATCGTGACCAAATCGAAGGTATCTTTGAAGCCGTTGATGAGCTGTGTGATGAAGGCCAAGGCGATATCTTGATCTTCATGAACGGTGAACGTGAAATTCGTGACACTGCCGATTCTTTAAGTAAACGTAATTTACGTGATACCGAAATCGTACCGCTGTACGCGCGTCTTTCTGCAGGCGAACAGAACCGAATCTTCCAGTCTCATACTGGTCGACGCATCGTTCTGGCGACCAACGTGGCTGAAACCTCGTTAACCGTTCCTGGCATCAAGTATGTAATCGACCCGGGTACGGCGCGTATTAGCCGTTACAGCTACCGTACTAAAGTACAACGCCTACCGATTGAGCCTGTGTCTCAAGCGAGTGCGAACCAGCGTAAAGGTCGTTGTGGTCGTGTTGCGGAAGGTATCTGTATTCGTCTGTACTCTGAGGAAGATTTCGAATCACGCCCAGAGTTTACTGATCCTGAGATTCTTCGTACTAACCTAGCATCCGTTATCCTTCAGATGACAGCGCTGGGCCTAGGCGACATTCAAGCATTCCCATTTGTTGAAGCACCAGATAAGCGTAATATTCAAGATGGTGTAAGGCTACTTGAAGAGCTCGGTGCAATCGCAACAACAGAACCGTCTGCGAACAAAAACAAGAATCATGGCGACGACAAGAAGAAGCTAACGCCGATTGGCCGCAAGCTGGCTAAGTTGCCGATTGATCCGCGTTTAGCGCGTATGGTGATTGAAGCGCCAAGCAACCGCTGTCTGCACGAAGTGATGGTGATTGCTTCTGCATTGTCGATTCAAGATCCGCGTGAGCGTCCATCAGACAAGCAACAATCTTCTGACGAGAAGCACAAACGCTTCTTTGATAAAGAGTCAGATTTCATCACGTTTGTGAACCTTTGGGATTACGTTAAGCAGCAACAAAAAGAGCTGTCGAGTAATCAATTTCGCAAACAGTGTAAGCAAGATTACCTAAACTATTTACGCATTCGTGAATGGCAAGATGTGTACTTCCAAATTCACCAAGCGATGCGTGAACTGGATACCAAGCTGAATAGTGAACCGGGCAGTTACGATGGCATTCACATGTCTCTGCTATCGGGTCTGCTTTCTCATATCGGTATGAAAGACCAAGAGAAGAATGAATATCAAGGTGCACGTAATGCGCGCTTCCATATATTCCCTGCGTCTGGCTTATTTAAGAAACAGCCTAAGTGGATCATGTCTGCTGAGCTGGTGGAAACCTCAAAACTTTGGGGGCGCGTTATCGCGAAGATTCAGCCTGAATGGATTGAACCCCTAGCGAAACACCTGATTAAACGCAGCTACAGCGAGCCACATTGGTCTAAGAAACAAGCGGCAGTAATGGCTCACGAAAAAGTGATGCTTTACGGAATCCCAATCATTCCAAAACGTTTGGTTAATTACGGTGCCATTGATGCCACCGTCAGCCGTGAATTGTTCGTGCGCAGCGCTTTGGTCGAAGGTGAGTGGGAAACCAAACACGCCTTCTTCAAGCAGAACCGCAAGCTACTGCAAGAAGTAGAAGAGTTAGAGCATAAGTCTCGTCGTCGTGACATCTTGATCGACGATGATGAACTGTTCGACTTTTATGACCAACGTGTTGGCGAAGAGGCTGTTTCAGGCCGTCACTTCGATACATGGTGGAAGCAAACCAGCCAGAAAACACCAGAGCTGCTTAACTTCGAAAAGTCGATGCTGTTCCGCGGTGATGCAAGCCACGTTACTGATTTGGATTACCCTAACTTCTGGCACCAAAATGGTATCAAGCTGAAGCTGAGCTACCAATTTGAGCCGGGCGACGACAACGATGGTGTAACGGTACACATTCCGCTGCCTATCTTGAACCAAATCGACCAGAACGGTTTTGATTGGCAGATCCCAGGCCTGCGTCAGGAACTGGTGATTAGCCTGATTAAGTCACTACCAAAAACGCTACGCCGTAACTTTGTACCTGCGCCAAACTACGCGGATGCGTTCTTGGCTCGTGTGACACCACTTGAAGCACCGTTGTTGGATTCTCTTGAAAAAGAGCTGCGCCGCATGACAGGTGTAGAAGTGGTACGTGATGACTGGAAGTTAGACCAGATCCCTGAGCACTTAAAGGTAACATTCCGCGCCGTAGATCATCGCAAGCGTAAGCTGAAAGAACAGAAAGACTTGCATGAGCTAAAAGAAAGTCTGAAAGACAAGGTTCAAGAAACGCTTTCTAAGGTTGCTGACGACGATATTGAACAGCAGAACCTGCATACGTGGAGCTTTGGTGAGCTACCAAAAGTTTACCAACAGAAACGCGGCGGCTATGATGTTAAAGCCTTCCCTGCGCTGGTGGATTCTAAAGACAGCGTAGAGATCAAATTGTTCGAAACCGAGCAAGAGCAGATCTCGGCAATGAAATCGGGTCAGCGTCGTTTAATCCTGTTGAACGTGCCATCGCCGATCAAATACTTGCACTCCAACTTACCGAACAAGTCTAAGCTTGGCTTGTATTTCAACCCATACGGACAGGTGCTCGATCTTATCGATGACTGTATCGCTTGTGGTATTGATAAGCTGATTGAAGAGAAGGGCGGTTTGGTTTGGGAACCAGAGCAGTTTGAAGCACTGAAAGAACACGTACGTGCAGAGCTGGGCGACAGCGTTGTTGAGATTGCTCAACAGGTTGAAACCATCCTAACCACGGCATTCAGCATCAGTAAAAAGCTCAAAGGACGTGTCGATCTTTCAATGGCATTCGCACTTTCTGACATAAAAGCTCAGGTAGAAGGTTTGATTTTTAAGGGGTTTGCCACAGAATGTGGGTGGAAACGCCTGCCGGATATTCTACGCTATATGAGAGCGATTGAACGCCGCATGGAAAAACTGCCGATTGACCCGAACAAAGATCGCTTGCATATGATCAAAGTTGAGTCAGTAATGAATGATTACAAAGAGCTGCTGAATAAAATCCCAAAAGGGATCGCGGTTCCAGAAAATGTAAAAGAGGTGCGTTGGATGGTAGAAGAGCTTCGTGTAAGCTTCTTCGCACAGCAGCTCGGTACGCCTTACCCAGTATCAGATAAGCGTGTTAAAAACGCGATTGATGCTTGCTAAGGAATAAAGCTAGACGCAATAGCAAGGTTTAGGTATAAATCTTGCTTATTGCATTACTAATTGAATAGTTATTACATACAGGGCGACTTGGTGGCAATTTATTACCACTCAAGGCCTGCCACTAGGACGAAAAAGGTCGAATATGAAAAAAACGTTATTGGCACTAGCACTGCTAGGTGCATCTTCAACAGCAATGGCTGATTCTTGGTTGTACGGCGGCGTAATGGGTGGTCAAAACTCATTAGGTAATGAAGAAGAAACAGCGATGGGTATCCACGTGGGTACAGGCATCCTGCCACTAATCGGTATTGAAGCGGGTTACTGGGATCTTGGTTCTTTCGACAGCGTTAAGTACGGCAACCGTGACCTTACAAACCTAGATGCAAGCACTGCTTACCTAGCGATCAAGCCAAGCATCGACTTCGGTCCTCTTCACGTATACGCGAAGGCTGGTGTTCACTCTTACGATCTTAAATCTGACGGCTTCAAGCAATCAGGTGAGGATATCATGTACGGTGTAGGCGCTGAATACTTCATCTTTGGCCCACTATCTGTAGGCGCTAGCTACCAAAACTTCAAAATGAAAGATGACGACTCTGGCGTATTTACGCTAAACGCAACTATCCACCTACTGTAATTGTTTATAGTGAGTGGCGAGCATTTAGTGAGTCACTTACTTACAGTTAATGATGGATGTTCGTTAAAGAGTTCGTAAGAATTCATAAAAAATGCCAGCTTGATAGCTGGCATTTTTGTATCTGTAGAATAGTAATGTCGCTGACTTAAGCGGTATAAGTTAAGCGAGCAGTGCTATTTCTTACTGTTTAGAATCTTCTGAATTCTTGGGTTAATTGCTTTGCCGTGTTGGCTTTCATACTCTTCGCGTTTCAAGTCGTTCAAGTTCTTCACTGAGTTAGCGGCAAGAAGGAACTGCGGCAATTCTGTTTCCAGCATGCCTTTCTCATCTAAACGCTTTGCTTCCAAGTAGTATTTCTTAAACAGGCCATCGAGCTTGTTTTCAGCCGTGCGCTTCAAGTCGTACAGTTTGTTCTGGATAAGCCATTTTTCAATGTTGTTAACAGCTGCGCGCGACAACACACGAATACGGCTATCAAGCAGCTCTTCTTCGGTCAAAGAATCTTTAAGGATCCAAAGCTCACCCATTTGCGGTGGCCAACTGTTGCCAAGTTGAATACGCTCATGGCAGTGCATTAGCACGCGGTTAAGGCCGTCTGAGTCAACAGAGTGGGCAAACTCAAGAAACTTACCGCTCGGTTCACTACCGTATTGGTATTCCCACTGAGTTTCGTACACGCTCAAGAAAGAACCGAACACATGGATACACCAATCCGTTAGCTCAAGCTCTGCTGGATCTTGATCAACAACAGGCACTTGTTGAGATGCACCAGAGCCCGCAGCGTTTGGTGTCGCTACGTTCACTTCTGTACTTTGTGCTTCAATCACTTCAGGTGCGTTAGGCTGTACGGTAGCGTCAGGAACAATAGGTTGAGCTGGCTCAGAAGGTTGGCTTTTTGCCTTTTTGAATGAGCTGCTGCCTGAAGCGTTCAGATGGGCTAAGCTTTTGTCTATACCCATTTCCTTGAGCTTGTCCTGCATTTCCTGAATATTGAGAGGTCTTCTGCTGTTGTTGTCTTTCATTTTGCTTCTCGTTAACTAGCCAGTACTGCAGCTTGGATTCAATCCGAGATAATGGCATTAATTCATTGGCTTTGGCTTTATACCAGAGGACAAATTTCTTCCATACTAAACTATGGTCACCGGTCAAACCGGAGAATTTAAACGCACGTTCCGCCCATGATGGTATCTCTTCTTCGTTGAGATCATGAGTAGAGACGGTGTTGCTGTTCATTGAGCCTCGACCTTGTGGGCGAGGGGCCTGCTGCATGTGTTGCATTGGTGCCGGAGCTGGCTGAAACTTGGGTGCAGGTGCAGGTGCAGGTGCAGGTGCAGGTGCAGTAGAGTAGACCGGAATACTATTGGTCGGTTGAACCTCAACGTGCGCCGTAGCTTGCTCTTGCTCAATGAGCATTTTGAAAACGTGAATCTCTTTCTTATCTCGATAGTCTACTTTCACCTTATCGAGGAAACCTTGGTCGACTAAACACTTAAGGCAGTCGGCTAAACCAAACGTAGAGAGAGCACAAAGCTGACCTGCCGTTTGCAGGCACACATTGGTGTAACCGAATTCATCAGCACCATCTGCAAGCATCAATAAAACCAGCTTTTCTGCTGGGCTAGAAGTATTCACTTGCCAAGCTAAATAAGAATATTTGGCGCTCAATATCGTGTTCTCAAAAAAGGTAAGTCGTTGTCACTATTGTAAGTCACCCCTTACCGAATTTATAGCAACTTAACAGAAAACGACATTAGTAAGCCAAATATTGACCATAAGGAGAGGTCTGCCCCAAAAAGTAAGCCTACACTCATTCATTCTAGGTCAGAAGGTCGCTAAAGATGGGGTTTACGTCCGTCTTTTTCGGGGCTGATTCTGTACCAAGGCTTAAAATAACGTGGTCTATTAACGTTAAGAATGAGCTTCTAAACTTTCGTGTTGTCTTCATGAAAGCGCCTATCTTCTCTCTCTAGTGACTGTTGATGATTTCTCTATCTACTTATTGACATATTTATCCATCCATTCATAATTTGTATTTAATTTATAAAACACCTTGATATGATCAATATTTGCGCTATTATGACGATAAGTCAGAAATGACGAAGCGTCACAAAATGGTTAACTACATGAATTTACTATTCGTGTTAATATATTGGACAGGAGCGTTTTAAATGCTGATTAAGCTTAGGTAATAGCTAAGCTCAAATACGGACTGAAAAATTATGTTTGGCTTTGGTTGTAAAGGCGATAAACAAAGTATCTTTGGTTGCAAGGCGGTGCTGTCTAAGAAGCAGCAATCCATAGCCGACCGAGAAGTAGAATTGATGTTGTTAGCAAAAGATCTGGTTCGAGAACAAGGGTTCGGAAATCTGACGATGGATAGGCTAACGGCGGCAAGTTCTTATTCTAAAGGTACGATATACAATCACTTTTGCAGCAAAGAAGACGTGGTTTTAGCGTTATGTATTCATTCTCTAAAGTCTGAGGCACTGTTGTTTGCTCGTTCTGGAGAGTTTGAAGGCAACTCACGCGAAAAGATTGTCGCATTGCACGTTGCGTACCGAGTTTATGCTCGTATGGAACCGGTATTATCAACTTGCGCGATTATGGCGAAAAGCCCATGGGTACTAGAGAAAGCCTCCAGTGCACGCGTGGCCGAGATGAATCAATTAGAAGAGATCGTTATCGAACAAGCGGATCTGCTCGTCAATCAAGCAGTAGAAGCCGGTGACCTAAAGTTCTCTTCTGGCGTGGGTTCAGATGCCATCGTATTCGCCAACTGGTCAATCGCATTTGGTTCAAATGCCTTGTCTCAGAATGCTTCAAACAGTCATTGTATCAAGCGGTTACAAGACCCGTATTCAGTATTACATAACGCGAACATGATTTTAGACGGCCTCAACTGGCAGCCCCTTTCGAGTGATTGGGATTACCGAAAAACCTGGCGCCGTGTAGAACAAGAACTGTTCAGTGAAGAAGTCGCTTACTTAGAGTCAGTAGGTCGATAAGCTTCAACTAAGCCCACCTATGTGGGTTTATTAATAACCATTAGTGACGAATCGTCATAAACTTAAGTTTAGCCTAGTGTGGTTTTGGTTTTCTTGAGTATATGACTAAGAATTGTGTTTTTGTCAGCTTCGGCTGGCTTTTTAAGACACAACTATGACGAATCGTCACAAATGGAGACTGTGATGGAACATGACAGCCAGAAGCCCGCTCTCGATCACCAAAATCGAGATAACCGTAATGTCGATAGCGTAAACGGGGATCTAAATAACAGTTGGCACTCAATACCGACCAAGCGTTCGTTTATCGTTCTGCTGGTGGTTTTTTCAATCATCATGCTCTCTGCATTAGGGGCAAAGAACCTCTACTTTAGAGGGGACTACAACATCTTCTTCGAAGGCACCAACAAACAGTTGATGGCGTTCGATGAAATCCAAACCACCTTTGCGAAAACCGACAACCTCGCGATTGTCGTCGCACCAGAAGGCGGCAATGTCTTCACCCCAGAAACCCTCACCTTAATTCAAAACCTCACGGTCGATGCGTGGCAGATCCCATACTCAAGCCGTGTCGATTCGCTTGCCAATTATCAGCATACCGAAGCCGTTGAAGATGACCTCTTAGTGGAAGACTTGCTGTACGAAGAATACGAGCACACACCAGAGCGGATCGCCAAAGTAAAACAGATCGCGCTCAACGAACCACTGCTTAAGAATGCATTGGTATCGGCTTCTGGTGACGTGACCATTGTGAACGTGACGGTGCAATTGCCCGAAGTGGACAAAACGGCGGAAGTGCAAGAAGTCATTGCGGCCATCAACGCTATGATTGACCGCTACGAAGCACAATATCCCAACGTCGAATTCCATAAAGCGGGCATCATTGCCATGAACAACGCCTTTATGACCTCGGCTCAAGAAGACAGCTCAACACTGGTGCCATTAATGCTGCTAGTTGTGTTGGTGTTCCTAACCTTTATGCTGCGCTCATTCTTTAGCGTGGTGGCTACCTTAGTTGTGATTATCTCTTCGATTGTCGCGACCATGGGTTTGTCTGGTTGGGCAGGGATGTTCCTAAGTACTGCAACGGTCAACGTTCCTACATTGGTATTAACCCTTGCCGTTGCCGATTGTGTTCACGTAATCGTGACCATGAGACAAGCTATGCAGCGCGGGATGGAGAAAGCACAAGCCATTCAATACAGCATCAAGTTGAACGCGATGCCAATTTTGATTACTTCTGTGACCACCGCGATTGGCTTCTTGATGATGAACATGTCGGATTCTCCCGTATTGCGAGACTTCGGTAACTTGTCGGCATTGGGTGTGATCATCGCGTGTTTCCTTTCTGTGACCATGCTTCCTGCGCTGTTAAAACTCTTGCCAGTGAAAACTCTGCCAACAAATGAAGCCGCTGAAAGCAAAGTAACCTTTATGGATAAACTGGGCGATTTTGTGGTGGCTAACCGCAAAGCACTGCTGCCGATTTCTACGTTAGTGATTGTTGGCGCAGCCGCGCTAATTCCACTCAACAAAGTGAATGATGAATCGGTGAAGTATTTCGATACCTCAAGCGAATTCAGACAAGCTGCGGACTTCATGGAAGAGACAGTAAGCGGCATGACGACCATCAGTATTGCGGTGAAAACCAATGAATCTCAAGCGATTGCTGATCCTGTGTTCTTACAAGCGATTGGTGACTTTACCGATTGGCTACGCGTACAACCAGAAACCGACCATGTCGCCACGCTTTCCGATGTTTACATGCGTTTGAATAAGAACATGCACGGTGATGACGACAGCTATTATCAATTGCCGCTTAACCGAGAACTTGCCGCGCAATACCTGCTGCTTTACGAGATGTCTCTGCCGTACGGTTTGGACTTGAACAACCAAATCAATGTCGATAAGTCATCGATCAAAATGGTGCTCACGGTCGACAACCTAGGCAGTGTGGAATTGGTGGAACTCGAAGAGCGTATTTACTCATGGTTTGCAGCCAATGCGCCTCAGTATGAAGTGGTGGCATCGAGTCCGTCACTGATGTTTGCCCATATCGGCGAAACCAACATGGCGAGCATGCTATCGACTCTGCCTATCACCTTAGTGCTTATCTCTGGCTTGATGATCTTCGCATTGCGCTCGGTTCGCTTGGGCATTATCAGCCTAGTGCCAAACATTGCCCCGGCGATTATCGGCTTTGGTTTGTGGGCGCTTATTTCGGGTGAAATCAACCTAGGTTTATCGGTCGTAGTCACGCTTACATTGGGTATTGTGGTCGATGATGCGGTGCATTTCTTGAGTAAATACCAACGCGCCAGAATGGAAGGGAAATCAGCGGAAGAAGCCGTTCGTTACGCCTTCCACACTGTTGGCCGTGCGTTGTGGATCACCACGGTCGTGCTTGTGGCTGGTTTCTCTGTGCTGGCGATGTCGAGCTTCCGACTCAATTCCGATATGGGCTTACTCAGCGCGATTGTGATTTTCATTGCGCTGGTGGTCGACTTCATCTTGTTACCGAGCCTACTGATGATCTTCGACAAACAGACTCACTATTCAGATAAACCTCAGTACGAATCAAAGCTATCTAAAGCCGAGTTAACTACAGCAGAGCAATCTAACCCAGCTGGCGAACTGTCTACTTCGACTAAATAAGGAATCGTCAGCCTGCTGTCGTGGGCTGACTCAAGGAGAAATTTATGAAAATCGTTAAACAAACTCTCGTTACGACACTATTTACTATGGGCGCGTTTGTCGCTTTCCCTACTATAGCTGACCCGGCGAAAGGCTTAGAAATTGCCGAACAACGTAAAGCCGTTGATATGGGGTGGGGCGATTCTGTTGCGATCATGGAAATGCTACTTCGCAACAAACAAGGCGAAAGCAGCACACGCCTAATGCGATTGAAGTCGTTAGAAGTGGATGACGATGGCGATAAAGGGCTGACCATTTTTGATGAGCCTCGCGACGTAAAAGGCACGGCTTTCCTCAACCATTCACACATCACCAAATCCGATGACCAATGGTTGTATTTGCCTGCATTGAAGCGTGTAAAACGTATCTCTTCACGTAACAAATCGGGCCCATTTATGGGCAGTGAATTTGCTTACGAAGATTTGAGCTCATTCGAGTTAGGAAAGTACACCTTCAACTACATTGAAGACGCCAAAATTGAAGGCGTGGATACCTTTGTTTTAGAGCAAGTACCGACCGATAAAAACTCTGGTTACACCATGCAAAAAGTATGGCTAGACCAACAATACTACCGCCCAGTTCAGGTTGAGTTTTACGACCGCAAAGGCGCACTGCTGAAAACCCTATCGTTTCAAGACTACAAACAATACCTAAACCAATACTGGCGCGCACACACCATGTCGATGCAAAACCATCAAACAGGCAAAAGTACGGTATTAACCACGACAGATTTAGCGTTCCAGACCGGTCTTAAAGACAAGGATTTTCAAAAAAACACACTTAAACGTGCAAAGTAAGGCAAGAATATGAAAAGGATTGTGTTAACAGGAACGCAGTTATCTTTAACCTTGGCGGCGACAGTCGGGCTTATGCAGGTGTCGTTGCCATGTGTGGCGGCTGGTTTTAGCTCTGAGTTCGTAGAACAAGTCACCCCAGAGCTAGCAGGGCAGGTTAACCTTGAACACAGGCAGTTCTTTAGCGACGGCTTACAAGGGCAAGATAAAGGACAAAGCTCACTGGTGTTGCAGCCGGAGTTTTACTGGGAGCAACAAGAGGGCAACGGCAGCTTTACCTTCACCCCGTTTTATCGCCTAGACAGCGAAGACGATGAGCGAACCCATGGCGACGTTCGTGAAGCTCTGTATCTCAATTATTGGGACGATTACGAACTGCGAGCCGGTGTCGGCAAGGTGTTCTGGGGTGTGACCGAATCGGCGCATTTGGTCGATGTGGTAAACCAAACCGATGCCATTGAATCGGTCGATGGTGAATCAAAGCTAGGTCAGCCTATGGTTCACTTCACCTCGATAAAAGACTGGGGAACCATTGATGCCATGTTACTGCCGTATTTTCGTGAACGCACCTTTGCAGGGGAAGACGGACGATTAAGGCCAACGGTACCTGTATCGGACGATGCGCTTTACGAATCTTCGCGAGAAGAAAAGCATTTAGACGTAGCACTGCGTTATAGCCAAATGTACGGTGATTGGGATGTCGGTTTAAGCTACTTAGGCGGCACCAATCGCGACCCTTATTATCGTGTAGAAGGCAATGAACTCAAGCCGTATTACGCGCAAATGCAGCACTTCGGATTGGATGTGCAAGGCATTATCGGTGATTGGTTATGGAAGCTGGAAAGCATTTATCGCGACAGCTACGACAACCACATTGGCGTCGCGACAGGCTTTGAATACACATGGGTTGGGGCGCTTGAATCGTATTGGGACATTGGCTTCATTGCTGAATACCTGTATGACAGCCGAGGTAACAACGCCCAAACCATCGGTCAAAACGATGTGTTCCTTGGTGCGCGTTTCGCCTTGAACGATGAAGACGGAACTGAGGTATTAACGGGCATTACTCAAGACTTAGACAACAGCGATGTCTACAGTGCAAAGATCGAAGCTTCAAGCCGTATCAACAACAACCTCAAGTGGCGATTGAACGCTTGGTTGTTTGAGAACGAAACCCCAGAGGACTTGTTGTTCTTTGCGCGTAAGGACGACTTTGTTGAGATGGCGTTGGAATACTATTTTTAGTCTTTACAAAAAGTTAGTATTTCCAACAAGTTAGCGTTTCAAAAAAATTGGCATTTCCAAAAAAGTTAATATTAGCTTCATGAGGCGTTCTTGTTAGAGGGGATGTCTCAAATTTAAGATGACTCATATTTAGAATGTTCAAAGTCGTCTTTTTATAAAATGGATCAAACAATCGAATAGACCCACAGGTAGAATGGTTATATTTTTCGAACATCTATAACCTCCGAATATGCATGCAAATTATGTTGGCGGTATCGGCCCTAAGGGATTTATGAATTCATTTAATTGGGATAAAAACTTTGAAACAGGCATTGGTGTCGTAGACGAACAGCATCAATACCTCGTTGGTTTTATCAACCACTACGGAAACCTGTTGTCAGAGAATACTATCTCTACAGACGACATGAGCGTCGCTTTACTCGATCTCACACGCTATGCCGAATTTCACTTTAAAGAAGAAGAATCTTTGATGAGAGATTGCGGAGTCTATGACTTACACATTGAAGAACACATCAAAGTACATCGCGTGTTTATGCAAGATATCTACAGCATGCAAGCTTTCATCTTGGAAGAAGATCAGGCGTCAGCACGCCAGCTACTGGACTTCCTCATCCATTGGCTTGCTTATCACATCCTTGGCATCGACCAAAACATGGCGCGACAAGTGGCCGCGATAGAAGAGGGCGCAACACCTCAACAAGCCTTTGAAGCAGAAGAAAAGCAGCAAGACTCGTCAACCATTCCGTTATTAGCCGCGCTTAAAGGCTTATTCGAGCAGGTCTCTGAACGCAATAAACAGTTGTTACGCTTCAACCAGTTACTCGAAGACAAAGTTGAGGAACGTACGGCAGAGTTAAAACAAGCGAATAAGAAACTTGAAGAACTCTCGTTAACAGACTCACTCACTAATTTGCCTAACCGCCGCTGTGCTTTTAAACAGTTAGCCGTGCATTGGCAAGACTCCAAAGAACTTGGCGTGCCTTTGGTGTGCATTATGATTGATGCCGACCACTTCAAGCGCATTAATGACACCAGTGGCCATGATGCAGGTGATTTGGTGCTAAAAACTCTTTCGCGCGAACTGAAAAATACATTCCGCAACGATGATATTGTGTGCCGATTAGGGGGCGATGAATTCTTGGTGATTTGCCCTGATACCGATCTTAAAGGGGGTATGCACATCGCAGAAACGACTCGCCAGAAAGTGTCTGAATTAGAGGTCGAGACCGGCAACCAAGCTTGGATTGGCAGCATTAGTGTCGGTGTGGCTGAAATGACCCAAGAATTCGAAACCATGAATGAATTGATTAAAGCGGCTGATGAGTCCGTTTATTTAGCGAAAAACGCGGGGAAGAACAGCGTTTGTTCGATTCAGATTTAGATCTCGATTTACTTAAGATTTAGAACCATAGCTCTCGTCAGTTTTAGCGCTTAGTTCACTTTAAATCTAAAACCTAGCTCGCTTTATTTTTTGAGCGTGATTCGCCTCCAAATTAAGGAGTGGTACCTGTAATTGTTCCACTTCTTCCTACTCCTCATTAATATCCTGTTAAATTTGCCGTGTTTTTAGTCAATAACTTGCTCTTTTAGCGATTCAATTTGGCATTGGTAGCGTGTTTGATTACTATGTGTAGCTATCTAAAAAAACTAATCATCCGATACGGACACTACCAACTGGTAGATGAGGAAATGATGCAACATCTAGAAGAGATCATTGCTAATGCAGCGACAGCGATTGAAAGCGCTGACTCGTTAGTCGCACTTGATGAAGTGCGAGTTCAGTATTTAGGTAAGAAGGGTGAACTCACTCTTCAACTACAAAGCCTAGGTAAACTTCCACCTGAAGAGCGTCGCACTGCTGGTCAAGAGATCAACAAAGCGAAAGGTGCTGTTCAACAAGCGATCGCCGCTCGCAAAGACGCACTGCAACGTGCAGAGCTTGAAGCGAAACTCGCTGAAGAAACGGTTGATGTGAGCCTACCCGGTCGTCGCATTGAGAACGGTGGTCTTCACCCAGTGACTCGCACCGTTGAGCGTATCGAACAGTTCTTTGGTGAGCTTGGCTTTAGCACTGAGTCTGGCCCTGAGATTGAAGATGCATTCCACAACTTTGATGCACTAAACATCGCAGACGATCACCCAGCTCGTACTGATCACGATACTTTCTTCTTCAACCCTGATCTAATGCTACGTACGCACACTTCTGGTGTTCAAATCCGTACGATGGAAAACGGCAAACCGCCTTTCCGCTTCATTGCTCCGGGTCGTGTTTACCGTAACGACTACGATCAAACTCACACGCCAATGTTCCACCAAGTGGAAGGTATGTTAGTTGATGAGAACGTAAACTTTGCACAACTTAAAGGCATTCTTAACGATTTCCTTTGTAACTTCTTTGAAGAAGAAGTTGAAGTGCGTTTCCGTCCTTCATTCTTCCCGTTCACAGAGCCTTCAGCTGAAGTTGACGTGAAACGTAAAGATGGCAAATGGTTAGAAGTTCTAGGCTGTGGCATGGTTCACCCTAACGTACTTCGCTCTGTTGGCATCGATCCTGAGAAATACTCTGGTTTTGCATTTGGTATGGGTGTAGAGCGTCTAACGATGCTTCGTTACGGTGTTAACGATCTACGTTCATTCTTTGAGAATGACCTACGTTTCCTAAAACAGTTCAAGTAATTCAAGGGTAGAAACACAATGAAATTCAGCGAATCATGGCTTCGTGAGTGGGTAAGCCCTTCAGTTACAACTGATGAATTAACGCACCAAATTACAATGGCTGGACTAGAGGTAGACGACGTTCTTCCTGTGGCTGGCGAATTTACTGGCGTGAAAGTCGGTAAAGTGGTTGAGTGCGGTCAACACCCAGACGCAGACAAACTGCAAGTTACAAAGATCGACATCGGCGCTGTTGATGCAGACGGTAACAAAGAGCTTTTAGACATCGTATGTGGTGCATCTAACTGTCGTCTTGGCCTAACGGTAGCAGTAGCAACTGTTGGCGCGGTACTGCCTGGCAACTTCAAAATCAAGAAAGCAAAACTACGTGGCGTTCCATCGCACGGCATGCTTTGTTCTTTCTCTGAGCTAGGTATCGACGTAGAGTCAGACGGCATCCTTGAGCTGCCTGAAGGCACAGCGCTTGGTATGGACGTACGTGAGCTTCTTGAGCTTAACGACGTCACTATCGACGTAGACCTAACAGCAAACCGCGCAGACTGCTTCAGCATCCGTGGCCTTGCTCGCGAAGTTGGCGTACTAAACCGCGCAGACATTACAGAGCCAACCGTTGACGCTGTTGCAACAAGCATTGAAGACACCGTCTCTGTTGAAATCAAAGCAACAGACGCTTGTCCACGTTACCTTGGCCGTGTGGTTAAGAACGTAAACGTGAAAGCGGAATCGCCAATCTGGATGCAAGAAAAACTGCGCCGTTGTGGTATCCGTTCAATCGACCCAGTGGTAGACATCACAAACTACGTGATGCTAGAGCAAGGCCAACCAATGCACGCATTTGATCTCGCTAAGATCGAAGGTGGTATCGTGGTTCGTCTAGCAGAGCAGGGCGAAAAGCTAACACTTCTAGATGGCAACGAAGCTGAACTAAACAGCAACACACTTGTTATCGCAGACCAAAACAAAGCACTAGCAATCGCTGGTATCTTTGGCGGTCAAGATTCTGGTGTTACTACTGAAACAACAGACGTACTTCTTGAAGCGGCATTCTTCGCACCGGATCACATCCGTGGTCGCGCACGTGCTTACGGCCTTCACACAGATTCTTCTCTACGTTTCGAACGTGGTGTTGATTCAACACTTCAGCTAGCCGCTATGGAGCGTGCAACACAGCTTCTCGTTGAAATCTGTGGTGGTGAAGTTGCGCCAGTAAACGGCAGCGAATCTGAAGCTGATCTTCCTAAAGCAAACGTAGTTGCTCTACGTCGCGCTAAGCTAGACAGCCTACTAGGTCACGAAATCCCATCGACAGACGTAGTGGAAATTCTTACTCGCCTAGGTTGTGAAGTAGCTGTTGTTGAAGATACAGAAAACACTGATGCTGGTTGGACGGCAACGTCTCCATCTTGGCGTTTTGATATCGCAATCGAGCAAGACCTAATTGAAGAAGTAGGTCGTATCTACGGTTACGATAACATTCCAAACCAAGCGCCTAAAGCGGCACTTAAAATGAATGACCACAAAGAAGCTAACCAACCGCTTAAGCGCGTTCGTGACCTTCTTGTAGACCGTGGCTACCACGAAGCAATCACATACAGCTTCGTAGAACCAGAACAGCAAAAACTTGTTGTACCTGGTGTTGAGCCGCTAATCCTGCCATTCCCTATCTCTGCGGACATGTCAGCAATGCGTCTTGGCCTAATCCAAGGTCTACTAAACACCGTTGTTCACAACCAGAAGCGTCAACAGTCTCGCGTTCGTCTATTCGAATCAGGCCTACGTTTCATCCCTGAAGCAACGGCTGAAAACGGCATGCGCCAAGAAATGATGCTTGCGGGCGTTATCTCTGGTACGCGTGGCGAAGAGCATTGGGATATTGCGACGAGCACTGTCGATTTCTTCGATCTTAAAGGTGACCTAGAAGCCGTTCTTGAGCTTTCTGCAAACGAAATTGCATACAGCTTCAAATCTGCTAAGCACCCAGCACTTCACCCAGGTCAAACTGCGGCTATCGTAGTCGACGGCAAAGAAGTGGGTATCATTGGTACTGTTCACCCAGAACTAGAGCGCAAGTTTGGTCTTAACGGCCGTACTATCGTATTCGAAATCGAATGGGCAGCTATCAACACTCGCGTGCTTCCAGAAGCAGTAGCCGTATCTAAGTTCCCTGCAAACCGTCGTGATATCGCCGTTGTTGTTGATGAAGCAGTTGCTTCTGGCGACATCGTTGAAGCGTGTATCGCTGCTGGTGGCGAATTCCTAACAGGCGCTAAACTGTTTGACGTATACGTTGGTCAAGGCGTTGAAGAAGGTAAGAAGAGCCTAGCAATCGCACTTAGCCTACAGTCTGTAGAGCGCACACTTGAAGATGCAGACATCGCTGGTTCAGTAGATGCTATCGTAGCTTCAATCTCAGAGAAATTCGGCGCAGCACTTCGCGACTAATCTCTTCTGATAGATAGAAAACCAAAGGCCTCGCATTGCGAGGCCTTTTTGTTTTCAGCCCTAAACCACCTACTTCAGTAGGTGGTTCTCATTCAGTTAGGCTTTGCCTGTAGTTCTACCCATGTTAAATGCTCCCTTGATTTTTAGCGAAGTCAAAGAGGACAAATAACATGAGTAGATACAATCAAGCTTCCCACGCATTTTGGAGATGTCAATATCACATAGTGTGGACGCCAAAATACAGATTTAAGATCTTGAAGAGCAATGTAGGCAAAGAAGTTTATCGGTGTATAAATGTTTACTGTAATCAACTTGGATGTGAAGTTGTTGAACTGAACGTCCAAGTTGACCACGTGCACTTAGTCGTAAAGGTTTCACCCAAGCTATCAATATCCAAGTTGATGGGCGTATTGAAAGGCAAAATAGCCTTAAAGCCTTTCAGTAAGTTTCCATATTTGAGGAAAAATTAGCTTTGGAGTAACCACTTTTGGCAAAAGGGCTATTTTGTCGATAGAGTAGGAATTAATGAAGAAATCATTCGACGTATGTAAGGCATCAGGAGAAGAAAGAGCGCGTGGAACAGCAACAATTAGCGCTGGACTAAAAAAGGGCCCCCTTTTAGGGGGCTCACACAAAGCCACCTTCTTTAGAAGGTGGTAATTTACTTACAGTTTTTATGCGGCTCAAGTGTTTCCACCACTAAACTGGAGAGTGCTGAACAACATATAGAGGGTACTCAACGCAATTAATCTCGTGCCTTTAATTTTGTGGTCCTAAAACAAATTGAAAGGTGAAATGACTAATGAGAAAGGTCTAAAGCGACTACGTAAAATTCTTTCGAGGCTCAACTCCAGAGATGCGAATCAAAAGGATTCGAGTAGCAATTAGAAGAGACTCAGCTCAAAGAAGCACAAGGCTGAGTTATTATGGGCGAAGCTCTCTAAAAGCAGTGTCTCGTAGCAATTCATCAGCCAAAGATAGATGAGTTAATATGAGGTTTGAGGTTTTGTGGAGGAGTGATGAATGATGCATCTAGTATAAGGGGGTTAAAGGCCGAACGCTTACTTGGAACGATATATAAACCGTGCGAGACAGCTTATTTTCTCTATTGAAAGCATGGCATACCTGTTGAATAAATCTAACGATTTAGATGAAGTAAAATAAATGGTGGTCGAATCATTAAAAGCCTCTTGTTAATAAGAGATATCACATAGTTCTAAAAAACAAAACGCCCGATGAAGTAAATCGAGCGTTTTGGTCAATTAATTGTCAATCTACATCAAGACGGGACACATTAGTCTATACCTAGCCAACGAACATCTAGCTGGCAGAGTTTTGTTGTATATATACCAGAAGTAGAGCAAAGAATATTTTTATCAGGCCAATCACCTTTCACGCTCGATATGTTTAACTCAATGTTATCGATTAACTTGTTAATATAAAAGTGATTACCCTCTAAAGACTTGATTGCGCTGTAAATGTCTAATCGTGTTTTTAGGCTTTTTATATTAATATTTTTATAAATATTTCGAACCCTGAAATGCGTTTTAATCTTCATGAAAGCTATTGGAAGTGGGATTAACATGATACATAGTAAAGCATATCGAATATAATCCTTAATAAGATAAATGTATTCATTCAAATAAAATAGAGATGCTCCAATAACTATTGCCATGACTAAAGCATAAAAAATTAGCGATAAGTCTAGACCTTTTGCTCCTGTAGTGAGCCTCAATTTTAAAAATGAAAATAGACACGTGAGATAAAAAATAGAAAAATAAATTATGTAGAACTTTTGAACATCTAGTTCTTGTATTCTATTTAATACTGTGCTCTCATTGTCAAACATGTAAACCATGAAATATAAGAAAATTAATATCGGGAGCGCGAATAGGACCCCACGCTTAGCCGATGAAATCAATAACAATAAAATTCCTGATACCCCGTTGTTAATGGCTATTTCTAAAGAGCTGTGATGGTATGTACCATTAATCAAAAAACTGTCATTTGAATCTTTATTGTTCTTGATATTTATTATTGATATTTGATTTAGGAAATAGATAACTATAACTTGGATGATAGATGCAATGGTTAATGCAATTGTCAAAGTGGGTTGAACACAAAGTATTATAATATATAACAGAATGAATAATGAAATCTCAATGCTTCTTAATACTAAGTAATTTTTAACAGAACTAAACGCATCTGATATTCCAAAATTAAAATAGTTACTCTTAAAGCTATTAAAGAATTGTAGATCATTACCTGAATCTAGGTAACTTCCTAATTCTATCTTCAGTTCCTTGGATACTTTAGATAAATGTCGACATGATTCGATCGCAGTGGAGCATAGCCATGAATCTTTCATTTTTAATGTTCTAATAACAGACTCTTCTATGACATTAGTTTTGCATAAGCAAAGTAGCTCAATGACAAATTTGTTCCAGTGTACTGGTTTACATGAACTCAATTCCTTATCAATAAAGTCTTGAATTTCTTCTTGTATATGGTGGATACAGTCATGCCTGCTTTTAAATGCATCTCTCAGGAATCTAATGCAGTGAATTGCCTCCAGTGAACCTGAACCATTGTCTTTTTTTATAAATTCCCAGCAGTTGTCAGCAATATCTTTAGCCTTTTTAACATCAGATACCTCACAGAATAAAACCAACGCATCTCGCCACTGTGTATCCTTGGGAATTTCGTTGAAAGGTATGTCACTTTCATTATCTAACATATCTAATACAACAAAATATTCGCAGAATCGCCTATGAACAAAACTGATTCTCCCCTCATCTGAACTGCTAGCTCTTATAAGTCGAGCGAATTTTAGACATTCTATTAACTGATCAATTTTTATATTAGGAAACTTCAACTTTAAGTCATTAACAGATGCCTCTAGGCCAAAATCTGAAAACATTGCAACGGCGATTTTCTTTGAGGATGTTAGTATATATTCTTTATCTATATCGAGTTCACTGAGCTTTCTAGAAGAGTTGTTCAATGCATCATCAATGAATACAGAGAACATATCTAATCTATTTTTTGGTAGTTCACCATGTATTTCAATATATTTCGATATCATTGATGCCATGAACGGATTCTTAGCAGTTAAATATAGGTCTGTTCTATCCTTAAAGATTTTATTTATCAAATCTTCGGATGAATTGGACATCTTTCTTATTGATTTATATATTTGAGCACCATTAAAAGGTCGAATCTCGATTTCTGAAGACGCATTGAAATCACTAGTAGGCTTTCTAAAATGTCTAGATGAGACTAAACCTGTGGGTTTGTTATTATTATCCTTTATGAACTTATATAAAATGGACGATAGTTGTTGAATTAATAAGCTGTTATCGTCAACATTCATTACTTGTGGAATTTCATCAAATGAGTCAAATATAAAAAAGAATCGTTTTTTTTCAATCAATCGGTCAAAGTATTTATCTACGAAAATGTTTAGAGCCAAATCGCGTCTCGCTATGTTCTCACGAACGAACTCGAGTAATTGATGCTCATTAGGCGGATTTTTTTCAGACCAATTTGTGTTATTCCATTCTTTTAAATTGATATAAAGTGGTATTTTGTTTGCTTCTTTTACTTGTGGTAAAAGTTCTATAGCAAGCTTACGCAGCGCAACACTTTTGCCACCTCCAGGTTCACCTAGAACTAGAAATGCCCTACCAGATTTGTTATTTAATGCCTTAAGTAAGTTAGATACCTTACGTTTATTTTTGGTTTTTGTTTTAATATAGACTTCCGCATCTAAATCTGTGTAAAAACTCCCTGTCCAGTTTGATTGCTTATTGATCATTTTTAGATCATCTTCTAAAGCTATCAGAGCATTGTTTAGTCGCTCGTTAAACTCTGGTTCAGGGATCTCCTTATCAAAAGAGCTTTGTTTCTCTCCCATACTTCCCGAAGGAGAAAGTGACTTATTTATCACATAAATTGAAAAGGATAAGAATAATAAAATAGGTACAGAAATAGTTGCAGGTTCATATGAAAGAATAAATATCAATCGACTTGATTCCGGGATTAGGCTTTCTAGAACACCATGAATTAGAAAACTCCAATTGCCATATGTGCCGGATAAGAGGACAAGAGATACGATATATAGTGAATATAGCCTTACTTTATTCTGACCATGGTTTGGTGGTAACCATATTGAACGAGTCACAAAAGTTAATATTAGTGCGCATACTGAAACCAATAGCGCTTGATCGAAGCTTGTGAAGAAGACCGAAGTCAAAATGGCAACCATATTGATTATAAATATCAATACAAAAGCTTTGTGGCGACTTGAAAGTACGTGATTCATCCAATAATCCAGTTTATACATTAAGTGTGCGGTATATTATCATTTGTGAATCTATCGTTCATTATAGATTTATGATTTTAATGTATTTTTGGGTGGTATAGTGGATGTTATACTGCCGTGTGAGTATTACTTTTCTGGTCCATAACTAGCAAGACATAACTAAGTACGGTATTGCGATATCTCACGATGGTGAGCAAATTGCGTATGGCAAAAGTGGGAGTGGGGGAACAGCGCTGATCTTCATTCACGGTTGGAGCTTAGACAGCAGGCTATGGCAAAACCAAGTGAGTGAGTTTTCAAAGCAGTACCAAGTGATCACTATGGACTTAGCTGGGCATGGTAACTCATCGTTCGACCGCCAAGAGTACACCATGGTTGCGTTTGCTGAAGACATCAAAGCCGTCATCGACAAAGAACAACTCGAATCAGTCATCTTAGTTGGGCATTCAATGGCAGGTGGTGTGATTGCAGAAGCGGCTAAACTGATGCCGAAAAGAGTGAAGGGCATTATTGGTGTCGATACATCGCAAAACGTCGCACTAGCCGTTTCACAAAGCGACCTAGATACAATGACCAAACCGTTTGAAGCAGACTTCCAAGCGGGCATCACTACGTTCGTGAAAGACTCGCTACCAAAAGACGTAGACGCGAGTTTACTTTACTGGGTAACGCAAGACATGGCATCCGCACCGCCAGCTATCGCGATAAACCAGTTCCGTCATTATCTGGGCCAATACGTAACAGGCGAAGCACACCGCGTGTATGAGAACGTGAATGTGCCAGTAATTTTGGTTAATGCTCGCCTATGGCCAACTGATTCCGAAGCGAACAAGAAACACATCAAGGATTACAGCATTTACTACATTGAAGACTCAGGCCACTTCCCAATGCTAGAGCAACCACAGCAGTTCAACACAACGTTGATGAAAGCGGTTAAGTCAGTGAAGTAGGGTGGTTGCACGTGAGAATAGGCTGATAATCCCCTCCTAACCTCCCCTTGGTTTGCATCTCCAATCTCTTGTTGGCAACGATAAAGGGGAGGAACTGAATAGCGATCGCTACATGTGCTGCTGTATGTTCAGCGACAAAGAATGTTCTCCCCCTCATTCTTATATCTCAAGAGATCGGGTCACTCCATTTGTAGTGGTCAAGTAAAACTGGCCACAGTTTTATAAGGGAACCAAAACTGTCGTTCCGACTCATTTGGTGTTAATCCACCATTGTATTGATGTGGACGATGCTGGTTGTAATAACCAACCAAATAATCCGTTATTGCTTTCTGTGCCTCTGTAAAACTTCTATAGCCATTCTTTGGTACCCATTCCGTTTTTAAACTTCTGAACACTCGCTCCATAGGACTATTATCCCAACAGTTCCCTCGACGACTCATACTTTGAGTGATTCGATATCTCCATAGCAACTGACGATATTTTTTACTCGTATAGTGGCAACCTTGATCCGAGTGGAACATTACACCAGACGGCCTTCCGCGGCTCTCATTGGCCATGGTCAGCGCCTTGCCAGTCAATACACTATCTGGTGAGTTAGACATTGCCCAACCGATGACTTTTCGTGCGAACAAGTCAATAACAACGGCTAGATAAGACCATCTCTCCCCCGTCCAGATATAAGTCACATCGCCACACCAGACTTGATTCGGCTCAGTCACCGCGAACTGACGATTTAACCGGTTAGGTATATGAACATGTTCCTGCTGTGTTTTTTTGTACGTATGTTTTGCTAGCTGGCAACTGACTAAGTCTAGTTCTTTCATGAACTTACTTGCTCGGTAACGGCTAAGTCGAATACCTCTTGCTGTGACTATGTCAGCAATGGTTCTCGCTCCAGCGGAACCATTGCTCAGCTCATAAGATCGGCGAACTTCGGCACGAACAAGCACATGCTCTGACGACAGAGATTTATCTCTATTTGCCCAATAACGATAACTACTGCGATGAACCCCGAACACTTCGCAAAGCCGTTTCACAGCATAACTCTTCTTGAGTTTCTCGATCATCGAGAACCGTTCAGGGAGTCTGACATCAAGAGAGCCGTAGCCTTTTTTAGAATTTCCTTTTCTTCTTCAATGCGTTTGATTTTCTTTTTAAGGTCACGAATTTCTCTTTGCTCTGGAGTGAGTGGTGATGAATTTGGTGTCTTACCAGCTCTTTCAGCTTTGAGTTGCCTTACCCAGCTTTCTAACGTAGTTTTTCCAATCCCCATTGCTTCGCAGGTTTCTTTATAGGAACGTCCCTGGTCAAGCACTAGCTGAGCGCATTCAAGTTTAAATTCTGGGTTAAAAGTGCGTCTTTCACGCTTAGTCATAATGTCACCTGTTTTAGTATCGAGATGATCATACATCACCTCTTAATCAGGTGGCCAAATTAACTATGCCACTACAATTCGAGGGGGAGCTAGAGGGGGAGGCTTTGGTCTACTAGAACTATTCACACAATGTTGATGAAAGCGTTGGAGTCACTGAAGTAGGGCGCTGTAGTTGTTAAATGATGGATGTAATCGTTGATAGATAAAACTAAGGCCTCGCGATTGCGAGGCCTTTTTGTTAGTCGGAGGTTTTGGTCGAATCCCAGAACTGTCTTTCACAATACTGATCTCATGGTCTTCATCCTATAGAACAGACAGATGGGTACTGAGTGGGTGGCTAGTCGTTCCGGGTCATATTCGGCATTTGTCCTAACATGCCATCTTCGCCGAAATGGAATGTTTCAAGTTGGGCTCTGGGTGTGGTACTCGACTTAATCGAGCTGGTATGGAGCGCCTCATCCTTTGTGCTAGCGGCGTAAAGTTGCCCAGAGAACGGAATGCTGGTGTCGTAATTTTCAAACCATACTGCCATTGCTTCCGTTAGCAAATTGTCAGACTTGTCGACATGCGCTAAGTAAGACTTGTGGTTGGCAAATATTCTCAAGTCATGAACCAAGTTGGGCGTGTCGTCGTCCGGAAAGACCGCTGCCATCAAAATGCCAGGAATCTTCTGGTGCCACATGTCACAGACGGTCTCGAATGACGTACCTAAATTCTGTATTTGCCCTGGCTTCACATAACGCGTCGTAAATCCAAACAGCGGAGGACCTTCTTCCCTACCGCCATCAGGTTTCATGAAACCGGCAAGGTTGCTCTTAAAGTCGTACTTTACGCCCGAATCTGCTTTCGCTCGGGTTTTTGTTTCTTCGTTCCACCCGCCAAACACGGTTAATGTGTCTAGGTTTTCAGGCGAGTAATCATACGTATCCCACACGGATTCTGCCTGAGTAGAGCGAGACAAGTAATCGTTAAACGCACTGGCACTTCGGACCCATAAAATATGCCAGTATGCCAAAGGATCTTCTGTATCAGGAAAGGCAAAGATTGCTTTAATGTCTGGGTTTTCTTCGTAAGCTGACTTTGAATGCGCTTGGTACACATACTTGAATTCAGCAAGTTTCTCTTTTTTTATATGACGCTTACCGTAAACAAGAACCGGGGTTACTTGTGCCGAGTCAGAGATAACAGCAGTTTCTTCAAATTGGGATAAAACAGGGCCTGCTTGTTCATTATCATCTTTCTTTTGCATGTCTTCTCCTAACTGAGTGTCCATTTCTATTTACTATTGATAGTTAAAGTTTAGTTTTAATTCGCCTAGAACGAGCATCTATTATCTTAGGTTTGATAAAAGCCATGCTGCCAAATGTTCTAAGGACACCTTATTCACTGTTATCTCTTGTCTGTTCTGAGGCCAACAGATCATCCCTAGTTTTAGCGGTACGAAGCGTAATAAGTTGCTGGGTTATTTCTCGTTGTGTCTTCATATTTATCTCCAGTTAATTCTGAGTGAAATACAAAGCCTAGATACAAAAAAACCTCTGGCGATGAATCACTCAGAGGTCTTTTATTGACGCAAAAAACTACCTCCTGAGTAACCTCATGGTGGTAGTGGTGGTTTTTGCGTTTAGGTAAATTTTGTTCATAGGGGTAATTATTAACACCTTGTAGATATCCGCACAAGGTAAATTAAGATTCCACAACAGAAGAAATGGGTCTGTTGTGTTCTTGAGCTGACAGCAGCGCTTACTCTCATTTCACCCTATGTTTGGTACAAGTGTTCTTGAAGCCAAATCGGTAACATGATGGCTTCTGTCATTCTCATGAGAACCGTTTATTTTTTGTCTTGAGAGTCTTTATATTTTTTGGCAATCCACTCATGCAAGTGAAGCCCCGTTTGACGCTTTAGGAATACACTGATACCAGCTAAAATTAACAGTCCGATTATTGTGCCCATAATTATCTCCAAAATTAGTTATCGTTCGTCATTCAAAAGTGAATCAATACATGTCGGTATTATGATTAATCCATTGATTTCATCATTTTATCTATATTAAGCCCACCAAGATCCTCGAGGTTATTCTTAATCGCTTCATCGATTGATAGCTGGCGTTCCACTTTCTTTATTTCCTTCTCAAGAAACTTTTCAACTTCTTGAGATACATTGAACATTAGCCCTTGTTCACGCGCTGCTTTTCTCGCTAGTTTAAGGCGAGCATCCAAGTCTGAAGAGATTTTAATGTTCAGTGATACTTTAGGTTGCTTCTTCTGTAATGACATGTCGAGTCTCATTTTTAACGTAAAAATACTATAAACTTTTCTACCTTTTTAGCAAGAAAAATTCAACATTAACTGTAACAGAAGCAAACAAGAAGCATATCAAGGACTACCGCCTTTACTACATCGAAGATTCAGCCACTTCCCAATACTAGATCAACCAGAACCGTTCAATACAACGTTGATGAAAACGGTTAAGTCAGTGAAGGAGGGCGCTGTAGTTGTTAAAGGGTAGTAGTAACCCTTAGAAAGATATAACAAAGGCCTTGCGTGTACAGGACCTTTTGTTAGTTAGAGGTTTTGCTAGCTACATTCATTCCTAATTTGCGAGTAATGATCGTATTTTTCACTCGTTTATGGTCCTTAAACTCGTGCCTCATAGTTATATAAATGGTCTATCAACCACCCCTAGATACGTAATTAGCACCACTGTTATTAGTAAGGGCTGACCGAATCTAGTGGTGCTTTCTACTGATAATCACTTTAACTATGTGTTTAGGACATCCTGCTATGGCTAAGAAAATAATATTCATTCATGGTCGCGCTCAAAAGCCCGATAAAGCTCACCTTCAAGCACTTTGGTACGATGCTATAGAGCATGGCTTACAGCGAGATTGTGGAGAATCAAGTTCATTACAAGCTTTTAAAGATGTAGATAAACGGTTTGTCTATTACGGTGAACTATCAAACACATTATTAGAGAAACCAACGGAAGACCCTGCAAGTCGGCAGCAAGCGTTGTCCGAACTCAAAAAGTACAAGACAAGCCAGTTCAATAAAACAACGTATAACAAGGTATCTAAAATTGGTTTTCTGAAAGAGGCGTTAGCAGATACTTTTTCATCGCTATTTGGAAAGCTAGGTGTGGCTGAGACACTGATAACGAAGGTCGCGCCGGATATGGCGCATTATTGGTATGAAGATACCTATTTTGGTAGCGATGTTAGGCACAGGCTAATGGTTGAATTGAAGGAAGCGCTTGATAATCAGGATGACGTGATGATTGTATCGCACAGTCTCGGGTCGATGATCAGTTATGACGTGTTATGGAAGTTGTCTCATTACGGAGAGTATAGACACGACTATGGTGCGGATAAGAAGGTCAACTTATTGCTAACGCTCGGGTCACCGCTAGGCGATGAAAACGTAAAAGATAGGCTAAAAGGGAGCCGCTTGAAAGATGAGAAAAAGTACCCTTTAAACATTCAGCAATGGATAAACATATCGGCAGAAGATGATTTTATCTCTCATGACAGCAAAATTAGAAATGACTTTAAAGATATGCTCAAACTGGGTCTGATACCCGGCGGAATGAAAGATATCCACCCCATTTACAACCTCAATATTCGCAACGGAAAAAGTAATCCGCATGCTTCCATCGGTTATCTCATCAACCCTAAATTCATCAAAGTGTTGGATGAATGGCTCTCTAGTTGATGTGGTTTTACCATCGTAAATTGCTTCGCTGTTCGTTGAAACTTAGATAAAACAAGGCCTCGCATGTGCGAGGCCTTTTTGTTTGTGCTTAAGAGGCAACTAACTTGGACAATATTAACTACTCTGTGTAGATCGCGATTCCATTAACCGTCTGTTCTGAAACAGGGATTAAGTACTGGTAGTCTGTGCCGACGCCTCCCAATACTACAGAGCTGTTGCTTCCTGTCGCTTGAAGTAAGACCCCATTAGCTCCTAGTTTGGCCGCCTGATTTTTTAACTCTTCGATTGCATAGTCGATGGAGCCTTGTTTAGTCATACCTGCATCACTAGATGCATCAACTAAAGCTATTTTTTCATAGTTCTCAGGTGCTTCGAGATACAGTGTTACTTCTAGAGGTGTAATTGGGTCTCTGGCTTCACCAACTAATATTGCTGAACCAGATGCACAGCCAACTAAAAATAGCGTGATAGAAAGAGCTAAGGTTTTAAAGATATTCATTGGTATTAGGTCTGTTTGTAGTGGCATAGTTAATTTGGCCACCTGATTAAGAGGTGATGTATGATCATCTCGATACTAAAACAGGTGACATTATGACTAAGCGTGAAAGACGCACTTTTAACCCAGAATTTAAACTTGAATGCGCTCAGCTAGTGCTTGACCAGGGACGTTCCTATAAAGAAACCTGCGAAGCAATGGGGATTGGAAAAACTACGTTAGAAAGCTGGGTAAGGCAACTCAAAGCTGAAAGAGCTGGTAAGACACCAAATTCATCACCACTCACTCCAGAGCAAAGAGAAATTCGTGACCTTAAAAAGAAAATCAAACGCATTGAAGAAGAAAAGGAAATTCTAAAAAAGGCTACGGCTCTCTTGATGTCAGACTCCCTGAACGGTTCTCGATGATCGAGAAACTCAAGAAGAGTTATGCTGTGAAACGGCTTTGCGAAGTGTTCGGGGTTCATCGCAGTAGTTATCGTTATTGGGCAAATAGAGATAAATCTCTGTCGTCAGAGCATGTGCTTGTTCGTGCCGAAGTTCGCCGATCTTATGAGCTGAGCAATGGTTCCGCTGGAGCGAGAACCATTGCTGACATAGTCACAGCAAGAGGTATTCGACTTAGCCGTTACCGAGCAAGTAAGTTCATGAAAGAACTAGACTTAGTCAGTTGCCAGCTAGCAAAACATACGTACAAAAAAACACAGCAGGAACATGTTCATATACCTAACCGGTTAAATCGTCAGTTCGCGGTGACTGAGCCGAATCAAGTCTGGTGTGGCGATGTGACTTATATCTGGACGGGGGAGAGATGGTCTTATCTAGCCGTTGTTATTGACTTGTTCGCACGAAAAGTCATCGGTTGGGCAATGTCTAACTCACCAGATAGTGTATTGACTGGCAAGGCGCTGACCATGGCCAATGAGAGCCGCGGAAGGCCGTCTGGTGTAATGTTCCACTCGGATCAAGGTTGCCACTATACGAGTAAAAAATATCGTCAGTTGCTATGGAGATATCGAATCACTCAAAGTATGAGTCGTCGAGGGAACTGTTGGGATAATAGTCCTATGGAGCGAGTGTTCAGAAGTTTAAAAACGGAATGGGTACCAAAGAATGGCTATAGAAGTTTTACAGAGGCACAGAAAGCAATAACGGATTATTTGGTTGGTTATTACAACCAGCATCGTCCACATCAATACAATGGTGGATTAACACCAAATGAGTCGGAACGACAGTTTTGGTTCCCTTATAAAACTGTGGCCAGTTTTACTTGACCACTACAGATTCTGGAGTTAGGCGCGGAGTATAGCGAAATAAGACCATCCTTTAATTATGGGCATTGTAACAAATTGCGTTATTGCTTGTGAATCAGATGCATATGAGGCTTGACCGATAATCCCCTCCTAACCTCCCCTTGGTTTACATCTCCAATCTCTTGTTGGTAACGGGAAAGGGGAGGAACTGAATACCGATCGTGACAAGTGCTGCTATATGTTCAGCGACAAAGAATATTCTCCCCCTCGATCGTATGTTTAAAGAGATCGGTGAACTGTATTTGAGGGTAGTGTTGTATGCTTCATACAAACCAAGCATCTAACATACGAAATATTTATATCTTCATCGCTAAATATGCAATAGATGTCACACTTGTCTGTAAATGGCTAATCTAACCTGTAATGACCTCTTTACTGATAAAAATAATTTTAACAGCACCTTTCATCATGTGGGGAGGCTTTAAACTCAACGTCAGATAAAGAGATTTCTTATGTATAAATATCTAACACTAATCGTTTTATTACTCGCTGGATGTGTGTCTACAAACGAAGTTGCAGACAAATCTTGGTGCCAACCTTACAACGACCAACTTACTGAAGTTTTTAGCAACGAACTTACGTTAGGCGCGAGAGCCCTAGATACCGTTATCGGGTGTGCTCCAAGGCCTTTACCTAAATTTGTACAAGGAGACGTGCTAACTAACTCAACACTTATGTCCGATTTTCAAGTGAAACAAGTCACTGATATTAAAGAAGTGTACGCCGAAACTAAGCCTAATACGGACGATATCATCAACTTTGTTATTTCACCGCAAGCAAAACAATTAGCATTGAGCAGGGCATTGCGCCTCAATGAGCTTTCATACTCAATTATTGCGCAATCGCAGAAAGACAAATCTGAACTAATAAAAAACAATACCTTTGAATTACTTAATGAATTTACGAAAGGTAATATTGATAAGCTCAACAAGGCCGTAAAAGAAACCAGTTACGATAGATATCAGAAACAAGTGCATCGTATTCAGCGTGATTATTATGACATCTTGTATCAAATTACCCTCGGTGGGGCTGATAAAGATGGTCGACAGTCAATATCATACGACCCGAAAGATATCGCAACGCTGCTCACTAAGGCTGTTAAGGTTTATGCTGATCAACAAGCTATTAGGTCGAACTTTTTATTAATGCGCGATCAGTATTTCGCAACTATCAACAGTAATTCACTTCCATCTTTTGATCAGCAGTGGGAGAACCAGATAACAGACATTAAAGAGCAATGTGAGTTAACTGCAAAAGGGCTTGGTTTAGATGAAACCAAGTGTGATGTTATGTCGAAGTAAATATATCTTTAATGAACTAAGGCCTCGCGTGTGCGAGGCCTTTTTGTGTTCCGACTAAAACTCAATATTAATCGAGCTTAACGAAAACTTGGGATAATCGCCGGAATCCCCGGTAGAAGGCCAACCAACGCCATCACACCACTTAGCACAATAAACATAGTTCCAGGCAACACCCAACGGCTCATTTTACTAAGCTCACTACTACGTTCTTTACAACCGACTAAGCCTAAGTTGTCCAACAGCATGGTGAGAGCCCAACCAAATGCAGGGTTAACGAGCGCTGAAGAAAATACAACAATTGCAGCCGATTGTGTGGTTTTCCCTTCACGTGTCATTTCCATTCCAGCTTCTAGCAAGGGAACAAATACCCCAACAATGAGTGCGACACAAAGCACAGGTTGCCAGATAGCTAGATCCATTGGGTAACCCCAAACTGCGGCGATGATACAGAACAGAGCTGTAAGCAATGCACCAGCAGGAATAGGGCGTTTAGCAATCGCCGCCGGTACGATGTAAGTCCCCCATGAAGACGTAAAGTTAGTACCGCCGAGCAGAGAACCAAACGTTTGACGAATTGAAGCCGTGGTCATGGTGTCGTCGATGTTCATATGTACTTTTTCGGTACGCTCTGGGTAGCTGATCTTTTGGAATACTTGATGCCCTAAGAAATCTGGTGACCACATCGCCACGGCTAGAATAGCAAACGGCAATACCACCATGAAGTGCTCAATCGTTGGTAGGCCTAACATCCAGCCTGTATCTTCTCCCCACCAATACATAGGGTTCATGTTAGGTAAGCCTGGCTCAGTGTGGAAAGCAAATGGCGCACCCATGGCAAATGCAATCGTACCACCCAGCAAGCAGCTAAGAGGTACTGCTAACCAACGTTTACGGAAGTGTTCCAATAGCGCGTACAAAATAATGGTGCAAAAGATCACGACAAAAGCGATATGGCTCATGCCAATTCCCTCAGCCCAAGCGAACAGCTTTTTAACTTGAGATGCGGTTCCAACAAAGCCAAGGTAGAGCAATAAGCCGCCACACACGCCTTTACTGGTGAGGTTTGCCAACATGCTGCCACCTTTACTGATGGCTAAGATTAGGCCAAAAGCGCCAATCAGCAACCCAAAGGCCATAGGGTGTCCGCCTGCTGCAACGACAATCGGAATTAAAGGAATGAGTGGGCCGTGTGTACCTGCAAGGTTTGCGGTCGGCAACAGGAAGCCAGAGAAAATAATAATGAAAACAGAGGCGATGAGGAGTTCATAACGAACGTTTTCTAGAATGAAGTCTTCATTTAGTCCGAGAGCCCCAGCAAAGGTGGCTGCAATAGCGCCCACCATAACCACTTTACCAATGGTCGCCGCCATCGCTGGGATGGTGTCTTCTATCTCAAATCGATAATCTTTAAACGGCAAATTTGGACGCCAGCGCTTAGGCGACATGATTTGCAATTCGTGTTCTAGATACTGTTCTCGGGAATCAAATTCCGATCTTGGTTTATGTTGTTGTTCATAGGTGAGTTCATCCTCATTGGCTTGAGGCTTCTCTGTTTGTATATGTGCGGACTCTAAAGTAGTGCTCATTTTGATTCCTTTCGTTCACACTCTGAGGTGTGTTATTCCAACAAACGTTGTTGACTCACGGCATGAAGTGTAAACAATGCGTCAACTTATAATTAAAAATTCATTAACATTCAGTTGTTAGTACCTTATACCAAACCCAAAAAAACAAATAGACTCAGTCGGTTAGACATTAGTCGTAGAGTCGGACGACTAGTATTAGACCCTGTAGATAGTATGTGTCTGTTTATTGGTAGGCTCTTAATTTCAGGAATAACAAAGCCACTTTCAACAACAAATGGTTCGACTCTAAAGACCCAGAAAAAAGTCCAACGACTTACGTTTGGCTGCATGCATGCTTGGTTGCGTTGTGGTGTGATTTGATAGTGACATCTGGTCCAGTTTTATGTTGGATATATTGGGTAATAAGCAGGGGTAGGGATTGCCTCTAGTAGCTCAATTTCTCCTACGTTTGGCCCCTGATAGTGTTAGAATCTCCGCATCAGAATTATCGAGAAACTAGGTATTTATAAACAATGTTTATCCATCACGTAAACGGCATCGACTGGCTGGTGATTACAGCTTTTGAAGAACTGAAACCGATGTTTATTGAAGATGCTGGTCCCATCCCAGCTTACTTCTCTACCACCAGTGAATTGAGCCTGATTGATCAAGCCAAGCGCAGCTATGGATTTTTGCCTAAACTCCGCGGTGTGATCACTGATACCGGCACGTATCAAAGTGAAAATCTTGAAGAAGATTTGAACCCACAGCTAGCGTGTATAGTGGAAGGGCGTGGTCGGGTGTTTATCTATCACGGCGACTATGTGGCTTTTGTGGATGACGAGCAAACCTTCATTACCCGTATGGACTGAGAGTGACTCAGTGAGTTGAGATCTGCGAATTGGTAAATCGGCGAGTTAGCTCCCCTAGAATTAAAAACTAAAGGATTAATACGATGGCAAAAACGGTCTCATTGGTACTTGGCAGTGGTGGCGCAAGAGGCTTGGTTCACGTTGGAATCATCCGTTGGTTAATTGAGCATGGCTATCAGATAAAATCCATCTCTGGCTGTTCAATTGGCGCACTTATCGGTGGTGTCTACGCTGCGGGTAAGTTGGATGAATTTGAAGAGTGGGTCACCAGTATCGACCAATCGGATATGGCTATGATGTTGGACTTTTCATGGCAATCGAGTGGTATCTTCAAAGGGGACAAGATCATCGACACGCTGCGTGGACTGATCGGCGAGATTTCAATTGAAGATCTGCCTATCCCTTATACCGCAGTTGCTGCCAACGTCGCCGATGAAAAAGAGGTTTGGCTGCAATCAGGTTCTCTGTTTGATGCCATTCGCGCCTCCATCTCTTTGCCACTGTTCTTCACACCTCACGTCATCAATGGTGAAGTGCTGATTGATGGCGGAGTACTCAATCCCGTACCGATTGCGCCGACCTTTAGTGATAAGACAGACTTTACTCTGGCTGTGAACTTAGGTGGTGAACCTGAGATGCTTCAACAGGAAGTGATACCGGTTTCCCTACCTACAAAAGATAGCAATCTGCACGAGAAGGTTGTTCACTTTATCGATAATTTAGGTAGCAGCGTAAAAAGCAAAATGAGCTTTAACTTTGCAGCTTACGATATCGCCAACCAAGCGTTTGATGCGATGCAATCGACTATTGCTCGTCAGAAATTGGCCGCTTACCCCGCCGATATTACGCTTGAGATCCCACGTAATGCCTGTGGCACTTTGGAGTTCGATCGCTCACAAGAAATGATAGATAGAGGCTACCATTTGGCACAGGCTAAAATGGGCAATCGACTTTAATGTATTTGCTGCTGAATGAGAGTATTTATGGAAACTGAACTAAAAGAGCTTGAACTCCACGAGCTTATGGCAACAAAAGATGTCATCGTGCTCACCAGCATAGAAGTGTCAGCTGTATCTTGGCTAATAGAGTGCTATCAAGAGAACGCTGATATTCAGATTATCGAGAACGCACATCAGCTAAATACTGAAGTGGTTTTGGCGCAATGCCGAGACTGCCTGAGTGAAAGTAAAAAGGTGATACTTACCGCGCAGTTTCGCAGTCAGCTTCCTATTATCAATGTCGCTTCACTGTGTAATGAGCAGCGCAAATCATTGATCAATATTGAGTTATCCGGCTGGGACGAAGAAAAACGCCTTCCTCACTCTTTTAGCAGTTTCTAGGCTATAGCTGCCTCTAGATAACAGCCGTTTTAGATAGCAGACAATACAAGAACTTCACTTCAAATGCCTTCCGCCATCAAGGTGCAAGGTTCTTCCTGTCATGTAATGACTGGACAAAACATACTTGATGCCATCTATTATTTCCTCAAAGCCCGCTTCTGTCGGAATTAAGGCTTTCTTCAGAGCTTTGGTTTTGTATGCTTCGTCGTCATGTTCATTAAACTTAATCATGGCTGGAGAGAGGGTATTTACTTTCACCTTGGGAGCCAGCATTGCTGAAAAAGACAGAGTCAGGTTGTTGAGTGCCGCTTTGCTTGCCGCGTAAGCGATGTGTTTTTTACTGCCTTTTTCTGCAACGTAGTCACTGATATGGATGATGTCTGAGGTTTTATCGCCAGACATCAATTGGTCTTTGAGTGTTAAATTGAACAGGTAAGGCACGGTAGCGTGAATCGTTATCATTTGGTGCATGATTTGTGGAGCATTTTCACTGGGCTTGTTTTTGTTCTCAGGCTTCCAGTCTGAAGCGTTGTGTATGACGGCTCGAAGTGTCTTATATTCTTGACCTACATAATCAAGAAAGCCCTCTAGGCTGCTTTGTTGATAAAAGTCTACTTGCTGCAAGTCGGCTCCACTGTCGCGCAACAGTTGCAGTTGAGGATAGTCGCTGCGGTAAGTGCCAACCACTTTGTATCCATCCGCTAAAAGTTGCTGCGCCAGTGCGAAGCCGAGTCTTTTTCCCACGCCGGTTATCAGTATCGTTTCACTCATCGTAAAAACTCAGCTCTGGTTTGAGGGTTAGTTTTGAAAATACCACCGAGAGCGGTCGTTGAGGTTTCAGAGTTTGCATCCATGACGCCTCTGGATTTAACGCAATAGTGAGTGGCTTTAATTGTCACGGCCACATTTTCTGTTTCAACTAGAGTCTGTATCGCGACTAAGATTTGCTGAGTAAGGCGTTCTTGCACTTGAGGACGCTGAGCAAAGAATCGAACAATACGGTTGATTTTAGACAATCCGAGTATCTTGCTTTCAGGGATATAGGCCACTTCTGCTAAACCATCGATGGTAATGAAGTGATGTTCGCACGTCGACGTTAAGTCTATGTTCGACACCTTGACCATTTCATCAACCGACATTTTGTTTTCTATCACACTGATTTTTGGGAAGTTATCGTAATCGAGCCCTGAAAATATCTCGTGGACGTACATCTTTGCAATACGATGGGGTGTTTCAGCGAGGCTGTCGTCGGTTAAATCCAGCCCAAGCGTACTGACCACTTCCGTTAACAGACCTTTGATGCGGTTGTACTTCTGGTTGGGATTCATTTCGCTCGGTGTCATTGGGGTTTCAAGTCCTTTTGCGAGCAAAGCTTCTCTTACTTTTTCGGCTTCTGTATTCAGCATGACTCTCTCCTTATGAGTTAATTTTCGAGCTCTGCTTCATAGCTAAGCGTGAGTGAAACGGAGTCGGCAAAACGTAGGGCATGAGGCTTATCAATTCTCACTTGAGCGTATCGTACCCATGGATGATCGATACAAATGCCGAGTACGTCGCTGGTTAACTTTTCTAAAAGCAGAAATCTTCCGGATTCGACATGTTGAATGATCTTCTTGCAGATGTTTTTGTAGTTGAGTGCGTTCTCCACATCATCTGAGAGGCAAAGGTTGTTAGCGGGGTAGTGGATCTCTGCATTGATAACGATGTCTTGCTGCTTAGACTTTTCTTCTTCGTTGAAGCCGATGAAGGTTCTTAGTCTGAGATTTGTAATGGTGATAATGGCGTTGTGATTCATAACAGTGTCCAATCCTTAGAGAGTAAAGTCAGGTACGTGCTTGTTTTAAGAAAAGATCAGTAAAGCTCACGCGATTAAGAGTTCAGTTGTTCCTTTCGCAGTTGTTCCTTTCGCAATTGTTCCTGTTGCAGCCGTTCTTTTTTCAGTCATGTAAACGCTAGGTGAAACTGAGTTTGAAAGGGATGGGTTCGGTTTTCTGACTTAACTGATCGAAGTTTTCCCAGAGCTGCTGATATGAGATGTCTAGAGTGGGGTGACGTTCTTGTGCGGCAATATCGACTAACGGCCTGAGCACAAAAGCGTACTCGGTGATTTCGCCTCTAGGCAGCTCTACGCCATCGATAACGCCCACTTGATTACCATAAAGAAGGATGTCGATATCCATCGTCCGTGAAGCATAGGCTTTTGTCTGACGCTTGCGATCGTTCTCTGATTCGATTTGATGTAGAACCTTAACCAGCTCTGCGACTGGAAGGGTACATTCGAACCCAACGACTAGGTTTAGGAAGTTGTCCCCTTTAAAACCGACAGGCTCGCAATCGTAGAATTTAGAAATGTGTAGGGGCGCAAAGCGGTCGTGCAATGCTTTGAGAGATTCTGTGACGTGATGTTCGCGGTTAATATTGCTTCCGATGCTGACATAGACGTTGGCCATAGTATTACCTTCCTTTTAAGGAGCTATACGTCCGACTTGCTATGAAGATCAGCAATGCGTCCTTTTAATGGCAGGACGGCAAAAGAAAAATACGGTTCTGTTACAAGTTTTGCCCGTTTTGAGCCCGACAAAAGGGCACCTGTGAGCTAGAAAGTGCCACGAGTAAAAACTCAGCCGATGAAGGTATTGGACAAAAATGTGTGTGGGAAAAATTGAATATGATCGGTCATGAATAACTATAGGTATGGAAAGTCGCTTAACGTAGCGTCCAGTATTGATGATGCCGATCACTGACAAGTATACGGACCTTCATGACAATATGCTTTTTCAAATATTTTAAATCATGCTCTCTAATGCCTATCAATAAAAAAGCCCAAACAAAGGATTGGGCTCAATTCAATAATCATTAAACCATTGTCATGGTGATTATATTCCGATTAATTTCCCCAGATTTGGCTTACAAACTCTGGATGGTCAATAAACGGATTACGATTCCCTTGGAAATCATGTACCGCCTTATTTCGGTCGATTTCTTTTTGGCTTACTGGATCTTCAGAATGCCAACGCTTTAGCATAGTAAGTAGCCAAGGTTCAAAAACGGTTGTATTGGTTCCATCCAGAGCGGCATCCGAGCTTGTAGAGTTTCCTTCCCAATTAGCGATTTCATTTTCATAGCGTGTTGCCATGTAGAAATATGCTCTTGCGAAATCACCTTTAAACTCATCAATTGGCTCAAACACCGTACCTACATAACCAAGAGAGTTCGCTGCACTGCCTAACTTAGAACCATTGCTTGATGTGTATGTCGCGCTACTCACCTCACCAAATGGCCAATTACTACGTTTCGAGTTAACGTAGCCGTCAGTGGCAAATAAATGGTGACCGTCAGAGTTCATTGGCTCGACTTTCCCACCAAACCAGCTTTTCGGGAATGAGTGCTCACGGTTATAGCAATCACCTTCTTTGCTGTATTGACCACATTGATCGGCCACCTTAGTAAATTGGATTGAATCTGAGCCTGAAGGTTTCTCCGAATACATATCGAGAATCGACCCATCAGTGTCATAGTATGCGTCTAGGTCAGCCTCAGACACTAACGTCCAAATAGCGGTGTAACCCTGACTACTATGATTATCAATAATTTGATATAAGGCCGTTTTTAACGCAAAGCCCACTTTGCCTTCAGCGTCTTTGTAATACTCACCTAACACTGGTGGTTCAGTTGGTGGTGTAGTAGTTGAGCCACCAATCGTAAATTCTGTACTCTGACTTGCTTGGAAATCACCACCAGATGCCACAACGGTTCCGTTTACCGACAAACTGTATGAACCATTCCCCACACTGCAGCACATTCCATCTCCATAAGAGTCTGAGACTTCTAGGGTGTAGCTACCATCCGCTAAACACATTTCCACTTCATTGTTTGTGTTACTTTGATAGTCTGAACCAGAATAAAGAGTTTGAGAAACTGAGTTTTTGAGAGACCAACTGGTTTCAGAGCCATAGTTATCCGTCACGAGCGTGAGTGCGGCACTTGTGTCATTGCAGCTTTGTGTTGGTGGAGCCTCCGTAGGCTGAAAGTTATCTAAATACACCACTTCCGAGCCATCAAAACCGGCATCATCATAAAATCGTACGCCCACAACAATATCTTTGGTGCTCGTAGCACTGTACGAGTGAGTCAATGCCTGCCACTGATTCGTTAAACCATTATTCGAGTAGCCTAAATAGCCATCAACAAAAAGGCGAGCTTTCACGTTACCTTCAGTGTGATAAACATCGACAGAGAAATCATAAGTTTTCCCTTGTTCAACACTTATCGTTTGAAGAAAATCGGTATTACTTTGAGTACTTGTATTCACTGTGACTTGTGCAGAGAAACTGCCGTTATTGACAGGGTCGGTAGAGGGCGAAAGTGCAATGCCGGAGTCAATCACACTCCATCCAGATGGTACGTTTCCTTCCCAGTTTTCGAAACTTCCATTTTGCATTTGCGCATGCGCACTCGCTGAACAAAGTAATGCAACGCCACTTAGTGTTATTATTCTATTTATCATATAACCTTCTGTTTAATCGGATAAAAACCAACTAAGCTTAGAAAGTAATCAAAAGATGAATGGAGATAAACATCACATTAATAAATGTAAGTAACATTACTTTTATTAATATATGTGATGTAAAGCAATGTGATATCGACCTGTCTAATGCTTTCACACGCTAGATTATTGAAAAAAGGTTCATCTTGGCTTTCAGGGGAAAGCTGCGATGAACCCAAAATAAGCACTTATCCGCAAGCCCTGCCTATAGTAAATGTAACCTCTACTAAAGTTAGATCCAGCCCTTACCTAACCAACTGAAAATTATGCGTACAATTCAGTTTGGTTCTAATTTCTAGTTGAAAACCGTGCACGCATATTGCTTCCGATTCAAGGCTCGTTATCAGTCAAAAACTTCCTTTTATTTGTATTTTGTTCAATGGCTTATGGGGGGGGCATGTTCGTGCGTAAGTGTGATTGAAGATCAGTCTCTAGCGCCCCATAAGCCCAAACAACAGCGTCACACATTTATCTCACGGGAAGCTTGGTCTTAGTTTTTACCAGACCGAAGGCGGAGCTGGATTCAATAGAAGCAATATTGGGCAGGCGAGTTAATTGCTCTGTAGATAGAATTAAGGCCTCGCGTGTGCGAGGCCTTTTTGTTTGTATCGAGCGGGAGTAGAAAAGTCTCTTGAGGTTTAGTTTTCTAAATTGTGCTTAATGATCTGTTCCACCACACCATTCATCGTCTTTGAGCTAATCTCCGGCTTCAAATACAAGGAATGATACTCAACGCCTGTACGGTCTATATAGGCTGCTTGTAAGCCAGCGGATAGCGCACCATGAGTGTCCCAATCATGAGTAGCGACAAGACGAAGGTTTTCGACAGGCTCTTGTAAGGTTTCGGCTGCAAATTTATACACGTCTGAATTTGGTTTGAAACTGCCTGTTTCCTCAACAGAAATGACGGTGTCGAAATAATCGTTTAAGCCCGAGTTCTTGATTTGAGAAGTGATGAGATCGCGGGATGAGTTGGAAAAAGCGACGGTTTTAAAACCGTTGTTATGCAATTTAAGTAAAGATGCTTTGATATCAGTGTGCGCTGGTAGATTGGTAAAAGAAGTTAACAAGGCACTTTTGCTTTCTGCCGTTAAATCACACTTGTATCGCTGTGCAATAGCGTCGAGCGCTGCATTCGCTAATTCAGAAAAAGTAGATTTTACGTTTGTTGCGATGCAAACCGTTGAAGAGTGCAAAAGCTTTGAGAACCAAAGCGATAGTGCATCCTCGCTGCCAAATACTGCTTTAAATTTAGGCTGTAATGACCCCAAATTTAAAACCGTTTCGTTTATATCAAACAGTATCACTTCTTTTTTCATGCGAAGAACCCAGATTTAATTGAATTTCATGCTTACATAATCCGCTCTGACGATACGGTTTACAACCTCGATTTAAGTAACTTGAGCTTTGCTCTCTAATTTGAAAAGGGGGCTGGAATACGTCAGCGACAATCCTTCAACTCAAATCTGGCATTGCTTCATAGGTATCATGCAACGCTAAATCTGAAATGATTTATTTGGATTATTTAGCTTATTTAGCGGCTTCGATGGTGCCTTTGAAAGTGCTGTCTAAAAAGTCACTAATCTCTTGTGAGTGGTAAATTGAGATGATCTTTTTATACGTTTCATTATTTTTGTCTTCTTCTCGCGCCGCTACAACCATCACGGCTAAAGGTGCATCTTTCTTCTCTAAGTAAATGCCTTGTTTCTTAGGGTCCAGTCCAGCCGACATTACATAGTTCATGGTGATTGCTGCTGCATCTACATCATCAAGAGAGCGGGGTAGCTGAGCGGCATCCACTTCAACAAATCGAATGTTCTTCGGGTTGCTAACAATATCGTTTAAAGATGCGTTGAAACCAGCGTTGTCTTTTAATGAAATCAGCCCGGCATCTTCAAGTAGTAACAGTCCACGCCCGCCATTCGTTGGGTCGTTTGGAATCGCGATTCGTGCGTTGTCGGGGATAGAGTCAAGCGAAGTGTACTTGTTAGAGTAAACGCCCATGCGCATCAAAATTGAACGCCCGATAGAAACTAACTTGCTATCGTGATTGTCGTTAAAGTTGTCGAGAAATGGTTGATGTTGGTAGCTATTGAGTTGGATGCTTCCATCATCTAATGCTGCGTTAGGGGTGATGTAGTCTGAGAATTCAACTAGCTCAATGTTAATCCCTTGCTTTGCTGCTTCTTTAGCGACTGCCTGTACAACTTGTGCATGTGGGCCAACTGTCGCCCCAATCTTGATGATAGCCTCGTCTTTTTTTCCACATCCTGTTACACCGAATAAGAAAGCTAATGCCAACAGGGATGCTGTGATTTTTTTGTAGCTGTTCATGATAACTCCATTTAATTGATCAAAAAGACATTTGGGCGTCTAGATGTCTATATTATCTATTTATAAGATCGGGTCAATAGGTTTGTTAGAAGCAAAGTTAGATTGATATTAATAGGCTAGATTGATATTAAGAGTCAGGTCTAATTCATCTCAGAATGTCGACGACCCCAAACCTATCTGTAGGGCAAGCCCACGTAGCGTTGGGAAAACAAAGGCCTCGCACGTATGAGGCCTTTTGGGTTTCGTTGAATAAGGTATAGGGCAGTAACTTGGAACTTAAAGAAAACGGGTTCGGTAATCTTGCCTATTAAGAAAGCTTTTGATTAAAGAACTCAAGCGTACGTGTCCATGCTAACTTCGCTTCTTCTTCAGCATATCGACCTGTTGAATCGTTATGGAAGCCATGATTCACACCGTCATAGATGTAAGCTGTGTAGTCTGCTTCGTTCTCTTTGAGTTCGGCTTCATAGTTTGGCCAAGTCGCGTTCACACGTTTATCGATTCCAGCGAATTGGATGAGCAATGGCCCTTTAACGTTCTTTCTTAAATCAGGTGCGGCAGGAGTGCCATAAAACGGAACGCCCGCATCCAGCTGTTCTGGCATTACCGCCGCCAACATATTCACGATATAGCCACCGAAGCAAAATCCGACTGCGCCTAGCTTGCCGTTACTTCTATCATGAGATTTCAAAAAGTTTGCAGCAGCGATAAAGTCTTCTTCGATTTTCTCTCTGGATAATGATTTTTGCATTGCTCGGCCTTCATCATCATTACCTGAATACCCACCAAGTGAATAGAGTGCATCAGGTGCAAACGCAATAAACCCCGCGGCCGCGAGTCGTCTTGCCACATCCTTTACGTATGGATTTAAGCCTCTATTTTCATGAATGACCAAGACAACAGGTGCATTACCCTCTAAGTCTTTTGGTACCACCAAGTAGCCATAGCCTTCTCCGTGTCCTTTAGGTGAAGGAAACTTCTCGTAGGTTGCTTTGATGGCAGGGTCATTGAAAGAGACTTGCTCTGCCTGCGCATAATTAGGGATCAGTGCAGAAGTTAGCGTCGTCATAGTTAAGCCAAGTACAGCTAGCCCGGATAGACGAGCCATAAACTCTCTGCGATCAATCAGGCCGTGCGCATATTCGTCGTACCAATCAAATGCTTCTTGAGGGATAGATCGAGTCGGATCTGATTGAGATTCGGTACTTTGATTCATAACTTTTCCTTGTTGTGAGTTGTTTGACCAATCAACTATAGTGGAAATTTCAACATATTTGAACGATCGCTCAATATCTTTTAAGCTATTTGTTATATCAAAGTACAAAAATTAGATGACAGTCAGATAAAACGATCACTTCGGAATCGATTCCCATGTCCAGGTTTGTTTTACGGAGCGATTCAACACAAGGTTGATGTAAGTGATTAAGTCAGTGAAGTAGGGCGGTTTTGATTATTGGCTTTGAGGAAGTTCTAGCTTTAAATTGGGCATTTAAGAGTTAAGCCTATTTACCACAGATATGGACAAGTACGTTTCAATGCAAAACGCTTGATTTTACTCTGGTATAATCTTTCCTATAAGAGCAGCCTTAGCGTTATCAGAACCTTCTTTATGAGAGATAAAAATAGATGTTGAAACTTTTGCGTCAGATAGAAAAATGGAAACTTGCCGCGTTTAGTTTACTCATGCTCATTGCCGCTTTTTTTATCTACAACCAGTTCGGGAACCGTATGTCCCGTGTCGACGACGCAAAATTTCTAATCGGGCAACTTAATATTGTTTTGGATGCTGCTGAGCAATATTCTCGTGATAATGGTTCTTTGCCTCCCATCACTTCCGATACCGACACGAACTTCGGCTACTTAAACATCAATCACTTAATCGAAAATCCGGGCTTATCAACATGGAAAGGCCCGTACCTACCTTATGACGATACATGGATAGGTGGTGATCAGTACATCGACCACCCGGATTACATAGCAACGCAATTACTGCTTAAGGAAAAGGATAGCCAGTGGGCACGAGGAAGCACCGAGACAGGTTGCGAATCGTCATCATCCACTTGCTCTGTTGCGGCTTGTATCTGGTTGGTACCAACAAAAATCGCACAAGAAATTAATCACATTGTGGACGGCAGTTCGAGTATCGAAAGCTCTGATTTGACAGGAAAAATACGTTACGACAAAGCTTTTGGTGGCGCACTTATCTGTATGATTGGAGATGACTATCCAATGCCATCAGCACAGCTAAATTAAGTCGTTTCTAATTACCTCACTGGCAACTTGGTCTTTGCTTTTACCTGACCGAAAGCGAAGCTGGATTCAATCGAAGCAATATTGGGTAGGCGAGTTAATTGCCCCGTAGATAAAATTAAGGCCTCGCGTTTGCGAGGCCTTAGTTTTGAGGCTATTACAATAAACCGATCTCTAACAGGTAATTGGGTAGAAGCGTTCTAGTCCATGCCAATTAGAGTCGTTATTATCCTTACCAGATATCTTCAATTAAAGAGTCTTTGAGTTGCTCAGCAGCGGCAATGTTTTCTTTCGACATGTATTGCTTAACGTCAATTATCTCTTTCTCTGCATCAGAGTTTCCGTATTCCTGCGCGATTTCAAACCATGCTAACGCTTTAACAAAATCGCTCCATGTTCCGTGGCCATTACGGTAAGCGTAACCAACGGAATATTGACCATAATCGTTGCCCTGCATTGCGGCGCGAGTGTAATACTCTAATGCTTTTTTTGCGTCTGTAGTTTTGAAACCACACGGTTTTTTGTATCGAGTAGAAGAGTAAATATCACCCATTTTCACATAAGAAAGTGTATGTTCATCTTCTTCAATGGCGTTGCTAAACAATTGCATCGCTTTAGAGCAACTCTTTTCAACGCCTTGTCCATTTAGGTAAGAAATACCCAAGTTGTACATGGCACTTGCATCGCCTAAGTTTGCCGATTGCTCAAACCAATAAGCAGATTTGGAGAAGTCTTGAGCGACGCCTTGACCTTCATCGTATGAAAATGCGAGTTGATACATAGCGTCAGAATAACCAGCTTGCGCAGAAGCGAGGTAATAGTCGTTGCCTTTCTTAAGGTCGACAGGTGTACCTTCACCATCAAAATACATTACGCCTAATGAGTAGAGCACATAAGGGTCTTTGCTGGTTTCAGCTTTATGGTACCAAGCCAGTGCTTTCTCGTACTGTTCGTCGTAGTAATACTTATCTGCCAAGGTAATAATTGCTTTCACCTCCCCTGATTCCGCGAGTTGATTCATGTACTCATAACCGCGTTCTACGTTTTCTTCATGCATTGAATCATCAATTAAAAGGTTAGCAGCCTGCATCAGTAATTCGGTATCGCTAGAGTTTTCTGCCGCCTTTAACAATGCGAGCTCTTTGCCCTCAAAAGCTTCAATCTCAAGATCGTATGCAAAAGTACTGGCTGACAACAGCAACGACAGTGACGCTAAAATAGTACAACTTTGTTTCATCATTTAAGCCATTTATTATATTAGTTAAGTTTCACATAAATATAACAAGATAGCTTTGAAAATAAAGGAGTTTTCGGAATGTAGGTCTCTGGGTTTACGACAATGAGACCTAGGGCATTTCCGAGTGCTAGGGTAACAAGAACAGTTAAACCAACCTCTGATGAAAGTGATTAAGCCAGTGAAGTAGGGTGGTTGTAATCGTTAGACAGATAAAACTAAGGCCTCGCGTGTGCGAGGCCTTTTTATGTGTTGTTTAGCGAGCGAAATAACTTGGCCAGAAGTTAGTGAGAATATACTGCCAACCCCTTTCAAACCTCCCCCTTAATTGATATTTTCACCTTCTTTTGAAACACAGAAAAGGCGGAGGGTAACAACATCTAATTTCCTATTTTTGTTTGTTATGCCCCTATGCAAACTCTTTATTATTCAGTGATTTAATTTATCCGTATTCTCTGGTATCTATTTGAAATACTAGGGGATACAGAAATGAAAAATGGGTTAGTCTACACGTTAGCCATGATGTTAATTGTGGGGTGCAAAGAATCGAATGAGCCAAACGCAACTGCAGTGGAACAACCGAGTGTCATCTCTAACATAGAGAAAACACCTGAGCTAGTCGCAGAATTAAAGGCACAACCGACAATCGATGATCAGTTTAGGCTGCTATATGAGCGCTTTGAACCCATGCTTGACCGCAGTGACTTTCTTACTGGTAATGATGTAAACAAAGATGGTATCCGCGATGACATTGAGGCGTTTATCGATGCGTTAGAAGTGACCGAGCCAGTCCGAAAAGCCTTAAAACAAAATGCCCGTTACACACAAGAAAACCTCTATCACGATTTTTCACAAAAGACCGACGCTAACATCAAAAAAGCGCTTGATATTTCAAATCAATACGACAAAGTCCTCGCCTGTGAAGAGTTTGTAGGAATTGATATTGATGACGGCATAAACACCTCCAACACAATCACATCTCTCACCTACAACACCAAAGCTCGTACTATGGCGTACTTAGCTTATAATCATTTACAAGATGGATCTGTAAGTACACTCCTTCCTGCTGAGGCAAAATATTGTGAATAGGCAAACAATATTACTCATATTAGTGGTTTTACTGCCATTCAATGCAATCGCTAACTCATGCAAAATAGAAGGTTACACTATCGCCTTTTTTAATGGGGTAGCAACAACCAAAGAACAAGCTAAAAGGGGACAAAAGAAGATCAAAGCCACTTTAGGTATCAGCCAATACAACGGGGAGCCTGTCGAATACCAGCTTTTCTACAACGATTCTTTTATTGAAGGAAGTGGCCTTAACGTACTGGCTGATTTCGCTGAAACCTTTGACCAAAGAACTTCCGAGTTAGAGCAGAAACAATTCGACCGGTGGGAGGCCTTTTGGGACATCGTAAGCGGTAGGCAAAACAGCGCTATCATCCAAAAAATCAGCGCCACTTTTACTTGGTTTGCTGGGTTTGTTCTCGACTTCACAAACCAAACCATCAATGCAACCATCACGACATATTTAAAAGAACTAGCATCACTTATTGATGCCCCCGAAACCAGCCAAACTAGAATGCAGCATCATCTTTTAAATGACTCTCTTACGTGGAAAGGAAAAAAGCTCATTTACATCGCGCATTCACAAGGGAACTTGTGGGTAAACGAATCGTACAAGCATGTTACATCTCAATACGGTTACAGTGCCGATAACATTCGCGTCGTTCACATCGCTCCCGCTTCCCCAACCCTTAGCCCAGACAGTGATTATATTTTATCAACCTCAGACCTTGTGATTAATGGGCTTAACTTTACAGGGATAGGCAGCGTCCCAATCCCCAACACCACGATAGCACCGAGTAAATTAGACTTTGCGGGACACGGACTCATTCCAATTTACCTCACTCACCCTAAATCCATTGAGAAAATCAAAGCGTCGGTCGATAAAGCTTTCACGTCTCTTACTAAACCCGAGATGGAAGATTTTTTATTTAAAATTGAGTTCAATTATAGTGCGAGCTATGACGCACTTCATGATAATCCTGTTTATGAAATTGTTGACGCTAATAAAACTGACGATTTTGGCTCTTACCTAAGGTTTCCTTCTTCTTATCTCAGCCCGAAAAATGAATCTTGGCCTAAGAAGACGGTGGATTCTTATATACAAGATGAAGATAGGTTGCCATTTAGAGTTGCGGGCAATGATGTGGCTTTATTTGATACTTGTAAAAGCCCGAACGAGGCAATGAATGACATTCCATCGATTCCCTCACAAGATACTTATATGTTCGTACAATGGCGAAATTTGAAAAGCTTTGAGCTAGGTACATTTAAGGATATTTGGAGGTCAAGAAAGATGACCGATAGATATGGATTGGTAGATGAAACCCCAATAGCATTTCGAGACATGGACGACGACTATTTCATTTGTGCTGGGGATGGAGACGCCATTGAACTAGAAGCAACACAACACTTTTATAATGAGGAGCAACGTCAATATTTAGCCACTCAGCATTTGTCAGGACGTTATGATGTGTCGGCACGTTATGCAGTACCTTTTCAAAGTTTTTATCCTACTAATCTCTGCCAAGGTCATTGATTATTTACTTGGAGTGAATCCAGTGCAGCTTAAGGAGGGTGAGCAGGAGCACTCTTACACTCCTTAATCCCTACCTCACTGGCAGCTTGGTCTTTGTTTTTACCTGGCCGAAGGCGAAGCTGGATTCAATAGAAGCAATATTAGGTAGGCGAGTTAATTGCTTACGGATAAACTGCTCGTAGCTTTTGAGCGATTCACTGACTACATGCAATAGGTAGTCGTGATTGCCAGTCATCAGAAAGCACTCTAACACCTCGTCAATCACTTCGATGTGCTGTTCAAAGTCTCGCATATTCTCTTCAGTTGGCTTTTCAAGTTTCACCAACACAAATACATTCACAGGCAAGCCGCATGCTTCTTGGTCGACACTGGCGTGATAGCCGCGAATAATCCCTTGTTTCTCTAATGCTCGAACTCGGCGCAAGCAAGGTGAGGGCGACAGTGCCACGCGATCGGCTAACTCTTGATTAGTCAGGCGGGCGTTGCTTTGCAGTTCAGCCAGTATTTTCTTGTCGATCTCGTCCATTGGCATATTCCATCAATATTGAATTTTATTTGGCAATATTATTGCTCAAAGTGTATGTCTTACTTCGCAAATAGCAATTTTTAGCATCTGTGCAAAACTAAAATTAAAGGAGGAACAACAAGCATGGAATGACTTAGGAACTATGAATACTTCAACTCAACTTAGCCCGCTGCGAAAAACCACCAAACATGAACAAGCAGAAGCCCTTGCGATTGAGCAAGCAAAGCATTTTGGTATCGACCCAAACAGTGATTACGGCGTCACGCTGATTGAACTGGCGACGACACTGTACAAAGCCAATACCAAGACTCACGATCTTTGGGCATTGACGGTTGATGGACTTTCAGAACTCGACAAGAGTGACCGAATCGCTTGGTTTAACGCTAAACGTTTTTTGTCATTTCAGATCGCTAAGATCCTCGACAACCTGCAAAACCCAATGCGCGCCACTTACCAATCTATTGCCACCAATCATGGCAATTTTGCGTCTAAAGGTGCGTATCCTATCTTCGATAATGTGGCGGCTATCTTCTCGGCAAGCCCGGTTATTACGCGCACAGCCACGTATTTGTTTGCATGTACAGAATGGATTGAAGATGCGTTTAACGGTAAAGAGCCGCTGCACGATATTTACTCTCGACTGCTTAATCCAACATCGATTTCACTGGCTAATCACATGGTTGATATTGAGGCAGGTTCTAGAGCCAACGAGTACCTCGCATGGAATTTTAACTCGGGGATGGCGGCTATTGATGGGTTGTTGAGCCACTTGCTCGGGCATGAAGACATTGTCTTGGCTTCACGTAATATCTATGGCGGTTCTTACCAGCTGTTGGAAGATTGGTTTGGCAAGCCTTCGAATCTGAATGTTGCGGTAGAGTGGGTGGATGGTTACTCCGGTGATGAGTTCGCGACGCGCCTTGATGAGGTTGCTGACAAATACGCAGATCGCCTCGCTGGTGGTAAGAAGATCTATGTTTACCTTGAGTCACCGTGTAACCCGCATGGATACGTGTTGGATGTTGCTAGCATCAGTAAAGCTGGCCACTCTCGTGGTTGGGATGTGATTGTTGACTCAACAGTTGGGACTCCATTGCTGCATCCAGTACTAAAACGCGACGATGTGGCGGAAAGACCCGATTATGTCATTCACTCTTACACCAAAGAACTGGCGGGTTCTGGCACCACAACTGCCGGAGTTGTGATTGGCCGCAACGAGACCATGTTTATTCCAAAAGGAGAGGAGGTTACTTTCACCAAACCTAACGGCGATGCGGCCACCATTCCATGGAACGAAACGTTGTTTTGGAATGTGTATTACATCAAAGGCGCATTTTTAGACGCAGACAAAGCGTTTGAAGTGCTCAACGGCATGAAAACCTATGAGATGCGTGTGGTGCAAAAGACAATCAACACCCTGACTCTCGCGAAGATCTTTGATGCTCACCCAGACATCAATGTGTCGTGTCCAGCTTTGCCAGACAGCGATAACTATGAACACTGCCAGAACAACATGTACTTGGGTTTACCAGCGGCGCTTTTCACAATCGATATGGAAGGTAACGGCGACCGTGCACCAATCAATCGAGATGGGTTTAAACAGTTCTTTGACATGCTTGAGCCAGCAATCGGCATGCAAGTGAGCCTTGGGCAAACCAACACCGTGGCCTTGTGCCCAGCACTGACTACGCACTCAGAACTCAGCGATGAAGCGCTTAATGAAGCAGGTATTAAACCGACCACAATGCGTATCTCTATCGGCTTAGAAGATCCTCGAATGTTCATCGCTCATATTGTCGAGGCCGCTAAATTGTCGATTGACCGCAAACACGCAGGCTTCTCATCGAGTTTCCCGAGTGGTGACAGTATCGATGAAATCTATATGCAAACCTATATGGATGTACACCAGAGATTTGTGAAGAGCTTGCCGAAGTTCAGTCAGCTTACTCAGTAACTTAGGTCAGTAAGGAAAGTTAACAAGAGAAGTCAGTGAAGTAGGGTAGCTGTAAACGTTAAATGAAAAACGTAAGGCCTCGCGTGTGCGAGGCCTTTTGGGTTTTAGGTAGCAGCATAAACCAATCGAGAACAAATCCTAGAAAAATGCGTCGATGAATCACCTAATAGCCTTTAACTCGTGGAATGTGGGCAAATCATTTCAACACCTCACGGCTTTCGTGACCACGCCCTTATTTGCTCAATTTCATCTTCATCGATATTTAAAGATTGAAGGAATTTGAGATGTCCTAGTGGCTCCATCTGCTCAAAGCGTTTGTGCCAATTGATCATGTCCTGTTCATCCATTCCTGACTCTTTAAGTATTTCTGTCCAACGCTCTTTGGTGAGTAGGCCTTGATTAAGAAGTTCAGGCTCTTTGAGTAAAGCCATAATGGACTGTTGCTGCTGGCGCAACTTTTGAATTTCTAGATCGAGGGCAGCAAACTGTTGTCTTAGTACCACATCTCGGTCTTCATCCTGAGATTGCTGTAGCAGGCTCTCAATCTCACTGACGGGAATACCATAAGAACGATAGGCAAGTATTGCTCTAAACCTTTTAAGCTCTCGTTCGCCATATTGGCGATAACCGTTAGATGCTCTAGCCGCGGGAGTGATTAGCCCCTTTCGCTCGTAGTAGAGAACCGTTGTTCGAGATACCTCAAGTTGCTCACAAAATTGCTTGATGCTCAACACTTAGGGCTATCCTCTTTGGTGGTTTGATAGTGAGACCAAATCAATGGAATCAATGCACTAATAAGAATAATCAGTGCCCCAATCATTGACCATAAATCAGGAATTTCAGAAAAGACAACTAAGCCAATAATAAGTGAATAGATAATCTTTACATACTCAACATTGGCAATGATGTTGGCTTGCGCCCATTTATATGCAGAGATACCAACATACTGAGCAAACGAAGAGATGATGCCAACTAACAGCAGTAACATGAAGTCTTCGACTGTTGGCGTGCGCCATAAGTAAAGGGTTGGTATTAATGTTATCAAACCAATTGCCAGAGCTTGGTATGCCATCAATGTTATTTTTGGTTCGCTCTGTGCCACTTTCCTAACACACACTACCGCTACCGACGCGCCTAGTGCGGCAATCACGCCAGATAAAACATAAAGGCTATGGCTTGCAGCAAAGGTCGGTCGAACAACCGTCATTACCCCGATAAATCCAACCACAATCGTGAAAATTCGACGGCTGGTGATCTGCTCTGCCAACACGAAATGAGCGATTAGAGCCACAAAAAGTACCTGCAGGAAACCGAGTGCTGTTGCGTCAGCAAATGGAATATTGCTCACTGAAATAAAGCCAAAATATAGAGCGGTAAAAGCGCCTAGTATTCTTAGTAGGTGAAGCGATATTCTGTTGGGCTTAAGTAGCACACCGATATTTTTGCTGATCGCAGGCATGAGCAACAACATAAAAATGAACTGGCGAAAGAACAGGATCTGAAAGGTGTCATAGGCTGTGCTGAGCTGTCGAACAAATACCCCAACGATCGTAAACAGTGCTGTAGATATAAGGGCAAGAGTGATCCCTTTCATTGTCGATGGTAAATGGTCGAAGAGCTGAAATAGCTTTGACTGCTGTAAGTCTCGTGATTGGTGCAATGAAATGTGCCTCTTTAGTCATGATAAGCATAAGGCTAATCATTCTAAAGTCGTTACCTGTAGACAGGTCAAGTGGTATGAGTGGTCAACGGCTAGAAAAAGAAATTAGCCACAGAGGTGGCTATATTCAAATGTTAATGGGTCATTTCCTATAACATAAGGCAAATATGAGCGGAAAAAGTAGTTTTTTGGACAACACTGATGTTGAGCACTTTTTCCACTCAATGAAGCTGCAATTAACGTTGGCTAGGGTAACCAAACACATCGTTCTCGTTGGCTGACTCTCCAGTTTGAGTTTCTGCAATATCCCAATGCTCTACTATTTTCCCTTCGCTATTAAAGCGGAAGATATCAATGTAACCAACACCTAAATCGTCTTTTTTACCTAGGTCAGTTTGCTTAGAATGAACAAGAACCATGTCACCCATCGCGATTGTTTTTGCTATCTCCGTTTTTAGCTTGGTCCCGTTACTGTTTAAGTAATCAAGGTAACCAACCAATGCTTTTCTGCCATTTGGAACCTCTGGGTTGTGTTGAATGTAGGTTTCGCTAGAAATATACTTTTTTAACGCACTTGTATCCGCTGGGTTATCAAAGCTTTTCAACACAGCAATGGCTCTGCCTCGATTACGCTCGATGTCTTGAGTTGCATCATAGATATTCGCGTCTGGCCCTTGGTACATGGTGTTTTTGTTTTCAGATTTTTCTGGAACTTGTTGGTAGTGATCCCAATGCTCTACCAGCATGCCATTTTCTTCTCTCCAGATATCAACATAAACATATTCCGCACCGTCTGAAGTTGTCCAAACAGAGTGTATTGCGACATAAGGACCTTCTGCAATGGTACGGTAGATATCTACTTTCACGCCAGGATCAGCAGTTAACTCGCCGGCTACCGCTTTAATCAGTTCTGCTGGTCCATCGCCATACGCTGTAGCGTGTTGGATGTAAGTGTCACCAACGTACTTTCCAAAGTTGTTCAAATTCCTATAAACCAGTACATCTTCGTAGAAGCCTTCCGCTAGTTTAATGGATTGATTAGTTTGAGCATCAATGGTGCTTAGGTTAGCAAAGCTTGGGGCAGTAAATAGACAAACAGCCATTCCGATTGCAACAGATTTAATAGACATGATTCTTCCTTTTTAGGTTTGTTTTGTTTGATCACCTGTATGCTAGCCAGTCTAATTAATTAAAAAAATAGGGCATTATTCATACTTATCATGAACAAATTCGATTAGTTGTAGTTGTAGTTGCGAGGTGGTAGGTGAAGTCTATTATCTACATCTAGATCTAATGATGGTCACGGGATACTGGCTGGGATCTGATAACTATTTATTTTAAAAGGCGAATCAGAGCAATATAATTACTCTGAATAGATGAATAGATGAATAGATGAATAGATGAATAGATGAATAGATGGGTTCAATACACAGGCGTTTACTTGGTTTCAAAAAACAGAAACTTCATACCATGGTCGGTCTTTTTAACATACAGCCAAAAAACTAAGAGTATCAATTCCAAATAATATTCACTGTAATCGATTTTTAAGCCAAGAATGACGCTCTGATTGCTTATTTCTATTGTGCCAGACTTTAACAATATTGAAGTGAGGAAGCTCGAAAGGTAAGGGGACCTGCTTAAAGTCTCTAAATAACGTTTCTGACAAGCGAGAAGGCATTGTCACTATGATATTTGTATCTTTAATTAAAGACGCTATCGCCCCGAAACTCGGCGCACTAGCCACGATTTTTCTCTTCACTCCTCGTTTTTTAAGTATTGTGTCTATCTCGGTTTGGTGAGAGTGCTCAAAAGACATGATGGCGTGAGGTTTGGAACAATATTGCTCTATCGTTGTTGGCGGTGTTTGCTTTTGAGGATTGTAAAAACAGACCTCTTGGTCAGAAAACAACTTAGTTTGAATTAAATCCGACTCGTTACTCGTTAGTTCTGGTGACAAAACAAAATCTACATCGCCAGACCGAAGTAATGAAGCCCACTGAAGTTGAGTTCTGGCTGGAGCTATGTGCAACGAGCTCATCGGCGCTGCTTTCTGGAAATCATGAAACATAGGTTTTATAACGGTTTCTATTTCATAGTCGTTAGCCGCGATGGAAAAAACTTTATCATCTATTAGTGGGTTGTATTGTTGTGAGCTTGTGAAGGCTTGCATCGCTATTACGATTTCTCTGGCCTTTTCAATAAGTTCTCCCGCCTTTGGCGTAGGCGCGATGCCTCTTCCTGAAGTGACAAACAATTCATCTTTTACTATTTTGCGCAGTTGGTTAAGCCCATGGCTAACTGTTGATTGAGTAACCCCCATACTATCCGCTGCCTTTGTTACTGATTGGTGTTCGTAAACGCTAATAAACATGCGAAGTAGCCGTCCATCCAACGTAGAGTAATCGAAAGTATTCATAGGTAACATTCAACTTATGCAGTGTATTAATAATATAGGTTGTAACATACTCTTTCTCGATAAAACAGAACCAAAGATTGACTCACCGGAATGAACGATATTTTCGAGTTAATCGTGAATAAAGAATTCCAGTTTATAGAGGTATTTTATGCCCAGTTTCACTCCCCAATTACCAATTGCGTATGGTAATCACCAAGAAGTAATATCTTCTCCGAGGTTAAAAGGTTGGCATGCACATATTTATTTTAACAACCTTACCGAGCAAACGGCTCAAAGGGTAATTAACGATATAGCATTAGAAATTACCGATCTAAGACAAGGCCAACTTCATCGAAAATTGGTTGGCCCTCATCCCTGTTGGAGCTGTCAGCTTTACTTTAAATCACATTTATTAAGTGACGTAGTTACTTGGTTGACGTTCAACCGAAAAGGTTTATCGATACTTTTTCACCCCATCAGTGGAAATGATTTGTTAGATCATAAAGATAGAGTGTTTTGGATGGGAGATGTCAAAGCCCTAAATCTAGAGAATCTATAAAGCCCCAAATTTGTATCGATAATGAAAACAATGAAAAACATGGAAAGAGGGGGAAGAATCAAAAGAGGAGAATGGAAGCGACTCGTTCAAATCCTGGATAAATTGCTCTGGGGCAACGGTGACAGCAAGCGCTAACTGAGGAAAAAAGCTTTCGCTAGAGCCCATGCTGTCAGCATGAAATAGTGCTTATTAAGATCGCTCGACAGGGTAGTCGAAAGACTGTCGTTAGCGAACTTTGTAACTCCCTCTATCCACTCGTTTACTATTTTGGCTGGTGGCCTGTTTTCTTCGCAAGCTCTAGCATAGCCTCGGCAAACGTTGTTGTCCCGCCTTTCGCTTTAACCTGAACCACCTTATATCCCAGGCTTTCTAGCGCTTGGCGCTCTACTAAAACCGCTTTGTCATCTGGTTGACTGCCTTGCACAGGTTGATGAATGTAACAACCTTCTAATTGACCATCTTCGACCAGCTGGTGGTGTTTCAGTGCATTGATATCAAAATTCATAGTAAGTCTTTTCGTTTTAAATGGAGAGTCTCTGTGGCAAAGACCACAAGTCTTAATAATTTTATGGTTTGTACCATACGGTATTTTAACTATAAGAAGCTAGTGAAAATACAGTAATCTAAAGGAATGTACTGGGTGCGGTTCGTATTCTCAATCTCGTATTGATAGTAGGAAAGGGGAGGAACTGAATACCGATCTTGATGAGTACGAGACAAGTGCGGCTTCAGTTTAGCGACAAAGAATGTTCTCCCCCTCGGTCGTTAATCTAAAGAGGTCGTTGAACTTCATTTTAGGGGGAGCTATAGGCCGAGGTGTAGTGGTCTAATGCTCGACTTGAATTTGTGTATTGGTCATCATCGCGATCAGTTTAGCTACTCGTTTACGCATGTCACGTCTATCAATAATCATGTCTAATGCGCCATGCTCTAATAGGAACTCACTCTGCTGAAAATCTTCAGGTAATTTTTCTCGTACCGTTTGTTCAATCACTCTTCGTCCGGCAAAACCAATTCTCGCTTTAGGTTCACCGATATTGATATCACCTAACATCGCAATACTTGCCGATACACCGCCAAAAGTTTGATCGGTCAATACGGAGATATAAGGGAGCTTTGCATCTGATAGCCGTTTTAAAGCAGCACTCGTTTTTGCCATTTGCATTAAAGCCATCAGTGACTCTTGCATACGCGCTCCACCACAAGCCGAAAAGCATACTAATCCACAGTTAGCCTCGATGGCTGCATTAACAGCATCAACAAAGCGAGCGCCCACAACGGCACCCATTGAGCCAGCCATAAAAGAAAATTCAAAAGCGCACGCCACAACAGGCATCCCTAACAACTCTCCCTGCATCGCGACTATTGCATCTTTCTCACCTGTACTTTTTTGGGCTAGGGCAAGGCGCTCTGTGTAGCGTTTATTGTCTTTGAAACTGAGCAAATCTTTCGGCTCGTGTTGTTTGCCTAACTCAGTTTTCATACCTTTATCTAAAAAACTGTCTAAGCGACAGCGTGCCGACATCCTCATGTGGTGATCGCATTTTGGACATACCTCCAGATTTTCTTTAAGAGCTATGCTGTACAGGATCTGGTTGCAAGAGGGGCATTTTGTCCATACGCCTTCTGGAATATTCGCTTTACGCGTACTGATTATATTCTTCTTATCTAATAGTTTTTCTATCCAACTCATTGGAAACCTTATCCAGTTCACTTTTAATGATGAGTATTGTATAAGCCTGTTTCTGGTAATAAAGTGGCTAATATTGGCTTTATAATCCAATTAGGTGGGATTATTAGAATGGGTGGGATTAATGGGAATGCTTGAGAAGATTGATCAACAATGGCTAAAAAGTTTTCACTGTGTCTATGAGAACAATAGCTTTAAGAGAGCTGCAGAGTTTCTGTGTTTACCGACATCAAACGTCAGTCGTCATATCGCGTTGCTAGAAGAGCAGCTAGATGCTCGACTTTTTGATAGAACGACTCGCCGAATTGCTTCGACAGAAGCAGGGGACCACCTCTATCTACGAACTCAGCCATTGTTGGATAAACTCAACGATGCCCTTGAGGAGGTGACACAACACTCTCGTGAAGTCATAGGGCAACTCAATGTTTTAATGCCAGACTCACCTGACTTGGCCCAAGCCGTCGTTTCGTTTTGTACTCAATATCCATCTATTTCATTATGTTGTGATACGAGTATCAGCCCTAAAGAGGATCCGCTTGACGGGTTTGACGTTATTTTGAGTTTTCATCGAGGGAAGCTAGAGGATAACAATTGGATAGCGAAAGAGATTAAGCGTTGGCCTAGTGTTGTTGTGGCTTCACCCAAACTTCTTCATACATCTTCTAAGCCTTTTAAGATTACGGATTTGAAACATGTACCTTGTATTAGCAGCTTTACCGCGTTAAATGGTACGCCATGGGTATTTAAGAACGAAACAGGTCCGGTAATTACTCAAAGAGTAAAATCTACATTTAAAGTGAATAGTGGACAACTCGCTAAAGCAGGTGCATTGGCTGGTTTGGGGTTTGCGATACTCCCTGTTGAATTTTGTCGCGATGAAATAGATACTGGCTCTTTGGAAGTTATAACACTTGAATACAAACCTGAAGATTTGGTGCTGTACGCCTTTTATGCGTCGAGAAAGCACATAGCGAAAAAGGTTCCGATGTTCATTGAGCACTTATTGCAGCAAGCGAATCTAGACGCGCAAAAATAACAGAAAATTCGGAGGCTAGGGGCTCTTCCCTAGGTTAGAGATGTACTCACTATTTATGGATAAAACTAAGACCTCGCGTTTGCGAGGATTTTTGTTTTTCGGGTAGTGATAACAAACTCTTGGACATAAATCAGTTTCGGGAAATCGAACATTAGCAAAGCATGAATAACTAAAAGTATGGCAAATAGCCAAACTTGAATCCCTGGAGGCCACGTTGAGGAGCGCTATATGCCCCTTGTTGTGAGAATGAAATGATGTGCCTGGGTATCAGATACCCTAAAGACCTTAGAGACAATTAACGACAAAAGATGGGAGCGATAACTCCCTCCCTATTTCATTTTCGACACGGATAACTAAGATCTTGAAACCTCTCTTACCGAGAACAATAATATGGTCACGAATTTTTAATGTTGGTCCCCATACTCAAATTCACTGACTTTAAAGAATTTTATGCCTTTAACGTCGTGTTTTTTAAAAATATCGACTACTTTTTGATGAAAGAAGATTTTTCCTCTTGATGTATTTCCGAGCTGAAAAATTAATCGTTCGTTTTCTGGAATAGCATCCAGCACATCTTCTCGAAGTCGGTAATTATCCATATCTGGTTTAATAGAAAATCCATCAATTTCCTTACTTCCATCACCTGGCATATAAAATTGACTTCTCTTTAGATCAACACAATCTAAGTCATCAAAAGTATTCAGTGCCCAAACGCCTTCAACAGCATTATTTTGCTCATCTTGAATGATCGCAGGAAAAAACTGACTGCCGTAAAGGCCACCTTCAAGCAGCTCTTTAAGTTTATTTGTGACCACAAAGTTCGGTACGCTAAATGCTATAGTGTAATCTTGCTGCAAATAATCCAAATTATCATTATCAGAGACAAAAGTAAGTGACTTTATACCAAAACTCAACTTTTCAAACTTCCAATGAGTATTGGCCGTATATGAGGTTGGTGTGAGGTCATTGTCATAGTCCTCAAATTCATAATCCGGAAATATAAGATAATAGGATTCATCATAAATATTCAAAGCTACTTTCCTCTTTCTAAATTGTATGGTACTTCTTTGAAAGTACTGAATTTATCATGTTTTCTCTCATTGCACTGGCATTCTTTGGGTTGAGCTTTTAGCTTTAAATCTAGCTCTGGCACTGTTGTGGTTCCCAAGCACCCAACTCCGCCACGCTTAAAGGCTTTGGCAACCCTAGTTAATGGCAGATCAAAGCTACTTACCCTGCGCAAGATTAATAAGCTGTGATAATCCATATAACGCTGAACACCAGGGGTACCCTGATTCTCGCAACGCTTACTTATGGTCTTATATGCCTCTTCTACTAGCTCGGTTACTTCTATGTGGTAACCCTTAGGGTGCTCCTTATCATTATCATTGGTATCAATAACAGTAGGATGATTGCCCCTGTGTAGTTGAACTTGTAAATGACACGCTCCTTCCAAAGTGCAAGGTAAAGCGACTAAATTACCGGGCAAGTTGATGTCATATCCGTAAGACTTAAGCTTTTCTCCGGTACCTGTTTTTTTTACACCTTGTTTTGATAAAAGGTGGTGCACCTGCATTTTAAAACCATGGTTTGTGGGGTGCGAAGGATCCATTTCAGCGGGATCCATTACAGCTTCTCTATATCCTTTTGCCATAGTTAACTCTATATATACTCTAACTCTCCCCGTTTATAACGAGGCGTTTTATGTTGGTTGGAATGACAAAGCCTACAGCTTGCATCTCGTTTCACCGCTTTCTTTTTCGCAGTCATGGTTGTAACGGGCTTGCCTTTGAACTTCCCAAGTGGGCGTTTCACCAGTTTTTCCGCTAGCTCCTGATAATCAGGCAGTACATCAATCAAGCTTTCCACAGCCTTAATAAATGAATCCAATGCCTTAGCCGCATTTCTTATTCCCTTGACCTTCTTAGCACCTCCCGCAAAACGTGCTGCCAGTGTCGCAATACGAGCCGCTGCTCCTGTACCTAACGTAAAAATAGCCAGCACAACGGTGAGAATCAGTTCAAGGATCAAATATGCACCCGCTTTACCGCCGTAGTAGAAATAGAAGTTAGGAGGAATAGCCTCAAGCATTAAAGACAGATAAGTCACATAAGTCAGAATTGTGTCGTGGTCTTCTATTATCGCCATTGCATTAGGGAACTGCTCGTGACCCTTTATTTCCTCTGCCCATTCAGGGTCGAGATCCATCAGCACAGTGTCAACAAAGGTTTCGACCGCATCAACATCACCATTTGAGATTTTCTGTGGAAGCTCTAGGATTGTCTGTCGGTGCTTAGCAATACACTCTAACTTTCGCACCACATCTTGGCTTTCCGCGTACAGTTTACTCACATCTTCAATCGCTTCATCGGCGGATTCAAAAACACTGTCTTGGAATGAGTCAAACTCTTTTCCTATTGTTTCCAATACCCAGGTAGGATTTTTAAGTTGCCCCTTCTCGTTAAGCATTGCCTTGGTGATCGAGTTGAACTTATCGACTGAATAAATCGCCAATTTATCGACAGCAGAAGAAGATAAATCTGAGATAGTGTCCGCAGCGTCTCCCCAAAAACTAGGAGACAACATATCAACAATATCAGCACCCCAAGCTTGAGCACCGTCAATCACCCCGTCACCTAAAGTCCAGTAACCCTCTTCATCCCATTGTTGTTGGAACCCTTTCATGTCCTCAATAAGTGCGTTGTATGTACCATCAAGTGTTGCCTCAACGCTGTCTTGGATATTGACTATTTGCTTCTCAATAGTTGGCTCGCCAACGAACTCTACAGTCACGCTATCTGTGTTAGGTTTTAATGTGTCAAATACCGCGACACCACCTTCAACTTGATTTGTTTCGACAGCCAAATCTATGGTTTCAGATTCCGTACTATTCAAGGGTAAAGCATTGAGTGATACGTTCTCTTCATGCACCACCGAGTTGGCAGTTATTTTCAGGTTTTTAGCATAGATAGGTGTCTGCCAACGATCGGAGTATATTGCACGAACCTTGACCCATTTCTGCTCCTCTAAATCTATTTTCGGTATCGTATTCACTACCACCTCAATCGTTCCTGCTTCGGCAGAATAAACATGATCGGGCGTTTGAATGACCGAGACAGCTGACACATCACTTATAAGTTGGTTAGCTTTCTTCTCCATACGCTTGAAAGCTTGGCTGAGGTTATCGGATAGCTTTTTAGCATAGGTATCAATGGTGCTTACATGCTTCTCATAGATATCAGAAGATAAGTAAACGTAATTCAACCGACTGGCTTCGGACTTCAGGGATTCAACACGCCCCTTTATTTTACTAAGTAGACCTTCAAGTTCAGAGTTGAGTGTATTCTTAGCCTTATCCCAAGGGTAGCTATTGATGAAAACCTGCGGGTTGCCTTTGCCACGAGCACGCATGTAAGCCAGCATACGGTCTGCGGTTTCATGCTTGGGTAAACGAAATAAGACGGAGAGGATTTCCCCTTCTTCCATCACCATTGGTAACCCGTTCGCTAGTACACTGTCAAAACTGGTATCAGAGAGACTATCAATTCCCGCGATTAGCGATTCTGCCAATACGCTGAAATGAAAATCAGGGTGTCTAAACTCGAAGTGGGCTTTCGTTTCTGCTTTCACAATATCGGCAAAATATCGGTCAGCGGTGAGGCTAGGCCCCATAGTTCCCCAGCCTTCTACTGGCGGGGCAATACGATTCGGGTGCCAGAAGGTTTGCTGTCCCTGAGCAGACCTATCAAAGAAGTCATCATCATTGTAATCGGGTAGGTAGTGTGGGTTGGTTATACGAACTGGGGTAGCAATAAACTCATCCGTACTTTCTTTAACCAGAATTTTGATTTGACCCGGCTTTAAGCCTGATACTTTGCTTTTGCCAGAGTTATCAAAGTTACTAGGAGACAGAGCGCCACCAGAGACATCGGTAATGTCAAAATCTGCGTTCTTGAGAAGTACACCATTCGGGTATCTAGCCTTGATGTAGACAGTGTAAGTGCCTTCTTCATCTTCAGTGACCGTGACGGCAGGGTTTTGAACCCCGCCTAGGCACATGGTATTGGCCTTGTTCATTGTCATTTGGTCTGACAACCTAGCCACGCCTTTCCCTTCGATGATGACACTCGGTGATGCGGAAATGAATTCGGCCTCGGCCTCTATCGTACCCGATGCTACGCCTTTCTTGTCCCCGCCCGCATCACCTGTGCTCTTGGCAAACTTACTGCCCTTTAAAGCAATACTGTTTCCGCCATCTGCTGTTACTGTCGTAGTGCCTTCCACTAAATCTGCCGACTTCGCGTTATTTCCATAAGGGATTGGTACAACAGGTTTACCGACTGTAGTAAGGCACACATCAGGCAGGGTGGCATTCGCCTCTCCTCCCGAGCCTTTATGGACAACACTGAGTCCATTTGCACTTATTGTAACTGCCATTAATATGTCCTACTTAGATTAAGTGGATTAGTTGAGTTTTACCTTAGCGCCCTGGATCTTATGAATTTTTTCAGCGCTACTACTAAGATGCTTGGCTGTTGTAGTGATACGGCCATCCGTTCCGCTATATTTGGTTTGTGTCGTTCCAGAGCCAATAAGCACTTCTTCCTCTGCATCAAGTGTTATCTTCTTTGCTTTAACAACAAGCTCTTGCTCTTCAAGCAAAGAAATATAGATATCAACCAATGTTGGAATGGTAAGATCTTCGGATAGAAAAGAGATTCGGCAATCGAGTTTATTATCGATGGCCATAAAAATTTCTGACTGAGTAAAAGCACGGCCTATTGACGCCCAGAGAGGTTGAGAAAATGGGTTATGCTCAAAGTCTACTTTGACTCGATTCTTTTCTGGATGAACTTCCACTACCCAACCAATTCGAGAGCAAGGTTTTGAAGTAGTCTTAAGAATGTCTCTTGGTGGCTCTTGATTCATGGTGGGCCCAGTGATTATTTAGAGCCTATTATTTTATCTCTGGGCGATTTGAATAGGTACTGTAGAAATGAATGGTCACTACGATTGAATAATCGACTTTAAAGGCATGAAGGCCAATCAATATAACTAGACTAGCAAATCAATTGGCTTTATCGCATGTGTTTTTCACTTTTCTACAGATTTATCTCGCACTTAAATTTGTGATTAAAGTCACGAAATTACTATCATTTTAAAACTGAGAGTATTACATCACTTGAGTAATGATAGAAACGCTATACCAAGCCAAAAAGCAATACGATGATGCCTTTTGTGTCGTTTAACTTTGACAACTGCTAATGTCAGATAACTTTTAGTAGGGGAAACACACATTAACAAGGTGTGTATGAGTAAAAGCACTAACTGGAAATGGGGCATAAGTGAGCCAGTCAATTCTCGAAATTAGTCAATGAAAATTACTTTTTAATATGGATAGACACTTAGCTCGTGGCTTGTATTGATATTGAAGATCAGTTTCATCTGAATCAGATGAAACTGACAGTGCCTTTGAGCGTTTCTACGCAATTGTAGGATTACTGTATCTAGAGCATTAGCCTGTCGCGCATTTCTCAATATTTACGACAGGCCCACTTTATTGCTGTGAATAGTTTATCAATGTCTCTCTGTAGAGTGAGAGTAAAGTATCGCTATCTACTTGAACGCCGACTTGCTGTGCAGGAAATAAACCCCATTCATCATTCATATAGTTACGTTGATCAGCTTTCTGAATGGTCATCCCTTCCGCTGGCCCATCTGTGACAACCCTGACCGGGCCATTACGACTTGTAAAAAGAGACGGTTGGATAACATAAGCAATGGCTGATGGGTCATGAACATGACAACCATCCATTCCTACTTTGTCAGAATAAAACTTTAAGTAGTAACGACTAATGTCCCAGATGAACTGCCCAACTTCTCCAGCGTCATCTCGCAACTCATCAAGGTATTGACTGGTAAAAAAACTCTCCTCTGTAACATCGAGCCCGATAATGACAACTGGCCATGATGCCGTAAACACCTTATCGGCAGCATGAGGGTCATCATGAATATTCGCTTCGGCAAATGGTGTTACATTCCCTCTGTGGCCGTTTTCACCGAATGCACCACCCATAACGACCACTTCTTTTACCAAGTCGACGATGTCAGGAGCAGCTTCCAGTGCAAGTGCAAGATTAGTCAGAGGACCGACAGCCACAAGAGTGATCTCTCTAGGTTCAGCTCGAACACTGTCGATAATGAACTGATAAGCTGGCTTTTTAATCGCTTCATAATCTAGCGAACTTGGTGCCGTCACATTACCGAACCCCGTTTCACCATGCACAACAACCGTTGCTCCAACAGGATCTCTTAATAAGGGCTTATCCGAACCTTTAGCAACGAGTGCCTTCATACCGAATTTTTGCTTCAGATAGAGAGCATTTTGAGTGCCATTGTCTATCGTCGCATTTCCATAAACGGTCGTGATTCCCATCAGCTCAATATCTGGATGTGCTTCTGCAAATAGGATTGCCATTGCATCATCGATGCCCGGATCTGTATCTAGGATGATTTTCTTTGTCATATCAGCTTCTAATTAAACAGTTGAGAGGTGTAGACGATACCTAGAAAAAACACTGATGAACGTGACTTGAATCTCATGATGAGAGCAATTTAACTTAAACACTCAAGGTTTGAATTACTCGTATGAATATTGTACTCCGGTCATTTTGTTTCCGCCTTTTATAAGGTATTAGTACCTTTAAAATATTGAAAAAATTCACCATGCCACTACAAGTTTTTCGACAGTGATGGACCACCAGTAGAACAGAATGTTCGATACTAAAGAAAGTTATCACGATGTATGTGGTGAATTTAATAATGGCCAGTAAATCAGTTGCTTACGGTGGGGTTTTTATTTTTAAGATTCCAAGATCAACAGCGAAGTAGGTCCTGATTTGGAATGGATGCCATCTACAAATAATGATGTTGTAAACGTTATAAATTCTCTAAACGAATTGGTTTTGCACGATCACTTAAGGCAATTAGGTCGATGTGGTCGTTATGACCATATATATTCAATAACTGAAAAAGAACGTAAGTATTGGAATGAGTTAAATAACAAGTTTTAGATACTCTTCTTTTTCCTAAAGGTCTGCCAAACGCTTAGATCTAAAAATACAGATCAAAATCTGAGTGGCCATCGGTGTTTAAGATCTTTGGTATTTAAGTCCTTTGATCGTTAAGCCCTGATTTAGCCTTCTAGATTACGCCGAACTAAATCGTGCATTTGTTTTACTGTCATCAGTGCTAACCAGATGATTTCTTCTACTGAACGCTGACCTGTTGTAGTAGTTGGGTGATCGGCTTCAGTTTGATTGGTGAGCGCGGGCAGCTCATGGACGCGGTTATCACGAATGGTATTGATCAATGCATCCATCGCATCATGAATTAAGCGTTCGACTTGTTGTGAACCTTGGTATTGCGTGCCTTTTCTGACCAGCGGAATCAGCAAGCAGAGATAATGGCTTAATAATCGATAGTGACTCAGCATATCTTCATAATAGTGAGGATCGGCACGAGTGTGTTTTGGCTCTTGCTGCATCTCATTGTAAATCAGCTCAAGGTCGCTTTCGGCGGTTAGCATAGCGGCACGTTGCTTGGTTAGCGCAATATGGTCATGTTGTTCGGTGCCAATTTGCAGCTGTTCGTAGCAATACACAAATAAGCTTTTTGAACTATTAAGCGCTTTTAACGCTTGAGTGTGGATCTCTTTGCCTCGCCATTGCGGCCATAACAAGCTGTATCCGAGCAGGACAATCGCGCCCCCGACTATGTTGTCGATCAAACGTGGTGCTGCAAAGTCGAGCCCTTGGTGCGCCATGGTCTGATACACCAAAATCAATAGCGCTGTAATGCAACCAATGGCTAGCGAGTAATGGCGCATGATATTAAGCATTGCGACAGGCAAGAGGATAACGATAAGCGTATACATCGCGGTCGTTGGTACGCCAATGTGAATTAAAGAGGTCGCGAACAGTACACCAAGCGCTGTACCTAAACAGCGTTGCCACGTTTTACTGCGTGTCGCCAAGAAGCTTGGCTGAATCACCATTAACATCGAAATCAGAACCCAATCAGGGCGAATCAATTCAAAGTATTCCGCAATTCCAGCACCAAGTGCGAACATCAAACCGATACGGGTAACATGACGCCAAATCGGATTGCCTCGGCTTGGCAGGCGAAAAGACAATTCGAACGGCTGCACTTCAAAAGAACGTTCATAAGCGGGTTCATTAAGCTCAATACGACGGGAAATGTGCTTCACTGCGTAGGCCCAATAACGAAAACGGGGTTGGTCTTCGAGCTTGACCGCTTCAATCAAGTCATTAGCTTCTTGTTCCAATGAGCTTAAGTGCTTCACCTCTTCGTTTGTGTTGTGTAGAAGCTGTTTGGCTTTGTGTCTTAGTCTTTGCTGACAATGTTGGCTCCAAACCAATAGCAAGTCTCGTTTGTGTTTGCTGGACTGAAATTGGTTCAATAGATCGGGATTCGTTGTATGGCTGCTGAGTATCACTTCAAACGTATCAAGAGCGAGGAACAAGGCTTGTCGAAGCGAGTTAGCATCTTCTTGTTTAGATCGAAATGATTCAGATTGAAGAGCCTGTTGGAACAACTCGATGAGTTGGTATTTGATGCGTCTTTTCGGTGCATCACTTTCGCTACCTAACAAGAATGCTTGTCGATATTGGATGTAGTCTGCCAAGGTTTCGTAAATCGCGGACAGACACACGCGCAGTGCATAGTGCTTCCATAACGCAAACCAAAGCCAGCTAAAAAGTGCAAAAGTAAGAGGCCCGAGTACCAACATAGGGTACAAGTTTAGCGCTGTGTTGGAATTGTGAAGTGAGAGAGTGACGACTGCTATCAATAGGCTCGACATGCCTAGCCGTGCCCAAAAAGGACCATTGACCGCAGCACTGGCAAGCAAAGCACCCATAGCACCATAAGTCACCCATAAAGGCAGTCCGCTTTTCAGCAGAGCGTAACTGATGGCCAGAGTCATGCCCCAAGCGGTTGCGGTGATCGCAAAACGTGTCCACCTCCTTGGCCCTGCTGCATCGAGGCCACTAATCAGAGCGGCTGGCATGGTCATCAGCGCGGTCATGGCGATAGTGGTTTGATTCGACAACACCCCTAAACCAAGAAACAGCGCAATGGCACTGGTGGCGCGAAGCCCAAGGTTAATGGAAGGGGAGTACCAGACTTTACGTAAAATGGCAGGAGAAAACGTCATAGACCCTCGTTATTTGTTTGATCTTAATGAGTGTAACGCCAAACCTCTTCGCGTGCTGTCTTCAATCACAGATTGATAAATTGAATCGCTGCAAGCCTCTTCTATTGGCATAGAACGCTATATAGCTTGGTTTATTCGAAAGCGAATCCACAAGGTTTAAGACAGCAAGATTTAAGATAGAGGGTTCAAAAATAGACAGTTTGGTAGTCGATGGAATCAGCAGAGAACGAAATTCGACTTAATCCTATCTTCTCGCTGCGATTGTATTCATTGATCGAGTGGTCAAAGCCATAGGCTGTCGAAGGCGCCATGTATTGGGTTACGCCTTGTTGTGTCGCCGTTATCCCGTCATGGCCGTGGCCGCAGATCACGTCACGAACACGATATTTTCGAAGCACGTTCATCACATCGGCATCGTTTTCTAGACGGATGGCTTTCATCCAGTCAGCTCCGACTGGAATAACAGGGTGGTGAACAACCACGATAGGATCACTAGCCTTTCTCAACTGTTGTTTTAGCCGAGCCATGCCAAGGTTATCAATGCGCCCAGAACCGAGTGGATGACGTTTATCCAGCGGCTTGAAGCTAGAGTCCAGAAATACAAACTCTCGTTCATTGGTCATTGCTTTATTGGTGACGAAAATCGACGATCCTTTTAACTCGGTACGCATTAAGCGAGAGTCATCATGATTGCCCGCAATCGCGTAAATGGATTGGTCGCTAATGTGTTGCCTAATGAACGCCTCTAATCGAATGTAGTCGCCAGACTTTGGATTACAACAAATATCACCAGTTAGAAAAATGGTCTTGCATGCTGTGTCTTTGCTGACGTATTCCAGTGCTCTACGCAGGTTTTCATAGCTGGATTCAGCGGAAAGGTGACAATCACTGATTTGGTAAACGGTGTTCATTGTTGTTGTCCGGTTATGCCATACGAATTATTAAAGATGATAAAAAAATGCCTGCCAAATTGGCAGGCATTTATTGATGCTAATGTGCTTTGGGTGCTTTGGACGCTTCGTGTTGCTCAACCATGAACGCAATGGCTTCATCGCTTAAACAAGACTTACTGACGTATTGGCGCTGTTTTCCAATATGAAGGATAAAACCTAAATCGGTTTGTTGCAGCTGGGAGATGTCAGTCCAAGCGATAGTATTGGTGTTTTTAGCGTTTTTATAACTCACACCGTTAACGTCACCTTGAAAGATCACTTTGCTGCCAGCACCTGAGCTGATTTTTTGTCGCCATATCCACCAGGTTCTCTTGCAGTAAACGCTGAACGCTTCAATCACACTTAATACAATAAAGAACCAGCCAACGTAACCGTTAGGTAGTAGCTCAAACTCTAATAAAACCACACCAAAAATAAGAAACAGTATTCCTTTTAAATAGGCTTTTGGAAATTGAGTCGGAAGGCTAGTTTGATCATAACACTCTGTGAAAAATGTCTTGTCGAGGATGTATTCTGTGGTGAAACCGGGATCTTTAGACATGTCTGGCTACTTTAATGTTTTCTGTGAATGAGCTTTCTATAAAGGGGCTACTACGCTGCAATCTAGTAACTCCAGCATTGTATCGCTTGTCGGTACTTTTCTTTAGCGGTTTTGATGCTCTTTTGTAAATCAATAATACTGACGGGTTTTGCTCTCGGTATAGCTTACTTGTTTACCTGATTTGATATTAAATAATGACTAAAGCTAAGGCCTCGCGTTTGCGAGGCCTTGATATGTGCGGAGCGGGTGGAAAGAACCTCAGATATATTGCTACGTTCTTGCGCTCTACATGGTGAAAACAGGCGACATGCCGCTGTCTTGGCCGTTCATTAATAACAAGCCAATCAACACAAGCAAAATGCCGCCAAAGAGTTGCAAGTAGTGACCTGCGACTTTCATTGATTCACTACTGTTCTTGTTACCCGCTGCCAAATAGCGCTTCACTAGATGTTTACCTGTTAGCGTCATCATTGCAATTAATGAGGTTGTTAATGCTGTGCCTACGGCCATCGCAAAGGCACTCAGAACGCCCATCCAATATAGGCCAACCATGTTTGCGAAAAGCAGAACCATGATGGCTCCGGTGCATGGCCTGATGCCAATCGTCACGATGATTCCCGCGTACTCTCGGAATGTTGAAGCTTTATTGATGGCTTCTGGATCAGCGACGTGTTGGTGGCCGCATCCACAGTCGGTATGAGAATGATCTGCATGAGTGTGGTCAGCGGCTTGTAATGCATTGGTAGCGCCCATAATCATTGAACCAGATGAACGAAGCGCCATTGACGTACGAACTGGCACCTGCGAACGAACTGACACTGACGAAGCTGTGCCTGTTGCTAATGGAGTGATGGCTTTCACTCTCAGAGTTGGTTGCGGTTTGTGCATTGTGGTGTATATGTTTTTTAAAGCCTTCCAGCAGATCAAAGTACCCACCACGGCCACCAACGCAAAGCTTAATGAAACAAACATATTCGCTTTGTCATTCACTACGCGCATTGAAGCACTAAAGCCCCATAGCAACACGCTTACTAATAAGATCGCGACCAGTGCTTGTAAAAAAGCGGAGACGACCGTAAGTACCAAACTCACTTTTGCTTTGGTTGGGTGAGTGGCTAAGTAGGTAGAGACAATAACCTTGCCGTGCCCAGGCCCAAGGGAGTGGAGCATGCCGTAGATAAAGCTGAATCCAATAAGGTAACTGCCTGCGCCCCAAGGATTAGATTTGGCTTCATAAAGTAGGTCGGCTAGCTCTGAGTTAACTTCTCTTTGCCATTGAATACTAGAGATAACTAACGATGGCCACATAGACCACACTTGATATGCACCGACAGCAACAAGCAATAAAGCTCCGGCGCCAATAAGGTAATAGTTTTTTTTAAGTTGATTTTTCTGCATTTCACAAGAACCTATATCAGATATTTTTCTCTAAATGAATTGAGAAGCTTACGTAATGGCGGTAAAGAGTCACTTTATTAGGATGCAGGAACTGCTGCACAATGAAGCTCAACCGATTGTGTAAACAGTTGGCCTAACGTGTTATCTGGATCTGCGTCGGCTGGTAAAGACATCGCATAACTCATCTGTTCTGGCGTCGGGTTGGGCTCGATTAATTCCAACTGACATTGTCTCGCTAGTTCAGGTGACAAGGTCACGTCGCTATTCGACAACCACGACATGTCGACGAAGTAACTAGGGTCAAAAATGAGTACGCGGAGCGAGTCTCGTGTCACAGGTTTAGGCTTAGAAAGTGGTAGGTCAAATGTTAGAACCATCTTGGCTTTATCACGCTCAAACTTGGCGTGTTCAGCAACCTGATATTTGATGGGCTCTTCACCATCATAAAAGTACGTGAAGTAGTGCTCATACTTCATGTTTTCAATAACAGACGCAGCGAGCTTTTTGAATGTTTCAACTTCTGTATCGGCAGACACGTCTTCTCCATCCAACATGTACATGGATGTCATTGCATCAAAAGACCACTCCATAGAGAGACCGGTGATCATGCCATTCTCTCCCTCAATATGAGTTTTCATCTCTATCCAAGAGTGAGGGTGGGCATATAGATTTGGCGCAAAACACAGTAATACTAGGCCAAAAGGTAAACCGTTTAGAGAACGACAGCAGGTCGAGAAACGGCTTACGTAGCGAGAGAAGAAGTGATTAATTACATCGATTAGATTAAATAGCTGTTTCATGAGAACGAATGGTTATTAAGTGTAATGTTATAATGTAACAATTGAGTGGGTTATTCACATCAAGTTTGTGTCATGTTTTGCCTGTTTACGTTTCTATTATCGGTTTCAATTCGGAGTTGCTTTTATTCGCAACTGCTTTTATTTGCAGCAATGCCCCGCAAGAGCGAGGAATTTTTTGATTGGGCAAGGAGGGTACTAAGCCGCTTTTCTAGATCCGTCAGTGTTTGTTGGTAAACGGACTTTTAGAAGAACTTCTTAATCGCTTTTTCAGCACAAGCGACATCTAAGTGGCCACCCGGAGCGCCACCCACACCAATCGCGCCTATCATGGCATTGTTCAGTTGTACCGGAACACCACCCGCTAGGAACAACAAGTTGTCGTCCATATTCTGCAAGGGTTGCATGATAGGTTTGTCGGCGATGAGTTTCATCAGGTTACCTGACGGCTGCTTCATGCTTGCCACTGTGAACGCTTTTTTGCGTGAGCTATCAAGTGTGTGGATGCCTGCGCCGTCAGAACGTAGCTGAGCAATCACATTGCCCGACAAGTCGACAACAGTCGCAGAAACCTTGTAACCAACGGCCTCGCATTGATTAACGGCTTCATGGGCAAGCTTGAAGGCCGCTTCTGATGAGATTTGAGTGAAAGAGACCGTTTGTGTTTCTGCTGCCATTGCATTGTGAGAAAGGCTAAGGAAACCAAGGGTTGCTGCTAGTACTGTTAGTTTTGTCGTTTTCATGTTTACTCCGTTAAAGCATCTGTTTTCAAAAAGAATCTGTTTTCAAAAAATATTCGTTTTTCAAATTCCGAATTCTATTTTTTGTTTGTTTAGAAAGGGTGTTTTAATCAACAGGTTCATACTAACGAATGCATGATTACGACTGGCTTTCTTGAACATTACAAAGTTGCAATGTTGGTTATATTCGAGAAAGAATATTGATAGAGTGTATTCAGACCACGGCAAATAAATAAACGGACGTTAATGAAAATACTATTGATTGAAGATGACATTCATATCGCGAGATTTTTGGTGCATGGTTTTCAGCAAGCAGGGATAACGGTGACGCACGCAACAGATGGTGTTGATGGATTACACGAGGCCGTAACCGAAGAGTATGACGTGATCATTCTCGATATTATGTTGCCAAAGAAAGATGGGTTTGAAGTGCTTGCCGAGCTGCGAGGGCAAGGCTACGCGACGCCTGTCATCATATTAAGTGCCAAACACTCAGTGGAAGAACGAGTGCAAGGGCTACAGTCAGGTGCTGATGATTATTTGGTAAAACCTTTTGCGTTTCCTGAGTTATTGGCCCGTTGCCAAACCTTGGTGCGTCGAGGCAAGCAACCGACCCCTCAGCCATTAGAATTGCATTACGGCCCGCTTAGCCTAGACCTACTTAAACACACGCTACAAAGAGATCAACAAACGATCACCATTAATCAGCGCGAGTTTATGTTGATGAAATTACTGCTTGAAAACCGAGAGGCTGTGATGTCGAAAACCGCGATTCTTGAGCATGTTTGGGGGCATCAGTTTGATCCGCAAACCAACGTGGTCGATGTTTTGGTTTGTAGGCTTCGCAGCAAAGTTGATAAGGGTTTTTCTAAGCCATTAATTCACACACTTCGAGGTGTTGGCTATGTCCTCAAGTCGTAGTATTGAACAGGCGCTCGCTAAAACACAGAGACATTTGTTGGTTCGCTTTATGTCGACCTTACTGCTCTGCTTGCTGCTGGTGGAACTGATTGTTGGGGCTATCTTCTTTTTCGACCTTTACCAAACGGAAAAGAAGATCCTTACGTCTATGTCGACCGAGTATCAGCGTATTTTGACTTACGATTCGAGTGAGCGATTGATTCATGTTTTAGAGGCGAATCCTCATCGGCTACTCGAAAACAACATTGCGGCGTATAAGCTTGAGAAGGGCGCTTCACCTGATGGCGTGTTTATCGCTGGTGTTCAACATTTATCGACAGAACAGCCTTTTTCTAGCTACCAAATTGATGACAATCGTTCATGGCTAGAGAGCTTCATCTTGAGTCCCTATATGTCGTTGCCTATTGAAGGGGAGCAGTATGATTTCTGGTTGGTTTTGGATAACAGAGCAAGAGACTTTATCGCCTATAATCAATGGCTAATGACCTTATATGCGTTGCTTGCTCTCGTGGCCGTGACCGCAGTATTTACTCGTAACATCATCCAGAGTGCGATGTCTCCGTTAGTGACCTTTGGCGACCTGCTCGATAAGCTGAAAAAAGGGCAGTTAGAATTTCCTAGCACTAAAAATGAAGCCGAATCTGATTTACCGCAAGGGCTCAACGTGATCAGCTCTAGTGTCCATACTGCGGTTGCCAAGTTACAGCACGTGACGACAACCTTGAATACGACCGTCGATGCGATCGCTCATGATATTCGAACTCCTTTGTCGCGTATTACGTTAGCTTCCCAAACGGCATTGCTCAATAACGCCGACCAACAAGCGATGAAAGACGCATTGGCAGATTGTTCTGAACACGCCATGCAGGCAAGCAATATGTTAACCGCCTTGATGAAGTTGAACGACGAGCTGACCGGAAAGCGCATACCACAGAAAGTGCCGACTCAGGTCTCTGATGTGATTGCCAATGTGGTGAGCTGGTATGAAGATGTCGCAGAAGATAAACAAGTTGAGCTTGAGGTTGAGAGCGCTGATGCTCTTGTTATTCAGTCAGATCCTGACAAATTGACTCAGGTGTTGGTTAACCTTGTTGATAACGCGATTAAGTACACCGAGCCCGAAGGAAGAGTGACGGTCAAAGTCGAGCAAAGCTCAGAAGGTAAGGTTGAGATAACCATCCAGGACACTGGTGTTGGCATTGAACAGAAATATCAGGATTTGATTTTTGAACGACTTTACCGAGTCGACAGCAGCCGCAGCAATATCGAGGGGTATGGTCTTGGGTTATCTTTAGCGCTTGCCATGGTCGAGAATCTAGAAGGAACGCTAGTCGTTGAATCTGAACTGGGTGTGGGGAGTACTTTTACTCTTTCGCTGTAACAACGATTTATATCGTCACTTCTGTCTTTGAAATTTCAACTCGTACGTACAAAGAATGCCCCGCACTAGTGGGGCATTCTTGTTTTTGGGGAAGGGAGGCTCTCCGTGAACAGGTGTGGGAGGTAGAGTAACCTGTGCCAACCATATGGGTTGCTTGTTGCTTGTTGCTTTTGGTCTTAGTTATCGATCCAGTAAATCTTATTTTTCACATGATAGTTATTGGCATATGCTAATAATGGGGCGTATGCTGAACTTCTGATCATCAATAACAGGAAGTTACTATGTTATACGCAGTACCTTGTCGCGACCTTCATGTAGGCAACCATTTTGCTCGCTCTCCACAGATCGCGATTGTCGATGAACAACGACAAATAAAACAGATTGTTCCTTTGGTTGATTCCGACACCGCTTGCAATAAAAAGAAGCAATGGATCTCTGTCCTCCGTTCTTACGATGTGAAATCTGTAGTCGTCCGTCACATAGGGAAGAAGATGCTAGCGCACTTGTTCAACCACGATATTAGAGTCTTGGCATCAACAGGAAAGGCAGAAATAGGTGCTTTGGATTTTAGTAATCTGCAACAAGTGACCGATTTAGATTACGGTCGGGAGCCTCGCAACGTTTGTCACAGTAAAAAAGGGCACAGTCAGAGAGGGTGCAGTAATAAAGGGAGTAGTAAGAAAGGCTGCGGTGAGGAAGGGCACAAAAAAGACGCCGCGATTCTTATGCCACAGCCGAATCACTTAGAGGGTATTCGAGGGTTCCGAAAATGACCTTTTTGTTGACGCTATTGGGGTTTATCGGAATCGTCGCGTTGATGGCGATAGGCGTGATTTTTTCGCGCAAGCCAATCAAAGGCAGTTGTGGAGGACTCGCACAGTTAGACATTGAGCGCGAATGCAATTGTAAGGATGTGTGTGAAGGGCAAAGCCGAAAGTTGTATCAGATTACTGAGCCATCAAGCTAAGTATCGAGAATTCACTATCGTTGAGCTAGCTAACGTTGGGCTAGTTCGCGAGTTAAGCGCTTTGAATCACCAACGCGTGACCGTTGACGATGCACTTGGCGACTTTGGCTCGTGCACGCTTGATGATGTTGCCGAACGTTTGGCGAGACACCTGCATTTGTTCAGCGGCTTCAAGTTGGCTCAATCCTTCTTGATCAGCCAAGCGTAAGGCTTCTAACTCTTCTAATAGCAATTCTTCTTTATGAAGCTCGTCCATAGGAACGCCATTAGGCTTAAAGCAAGAGTAAGCCGCTCGGATGCATAACTGGCGATGTTTTTTTGGTCGAGCCATATCAATCTCTAGGTATTTAAGGTTAAAAGGTAAGTATGAAGGTTTTCATTCCACACAATCATCGGCGCTGCCAAGTATGCAGCCAAGGCTTCTTTTCAGACAGCCCGATTTGCTTTGAAGCCGTTAGCGAGCACGAGACTTTAGCTGAGCATGAGACCCTAGCAAAGCGCGAAACGTTAGCTAAGTGCGGAATCTTGACCAAGCATGAAACCTCAGGTAAGTATGAAGCTTTAGCCAAGATTGTACCAACAGATAAAGCTGAGGGCTATGATGGCATTATGCAGGGGGGCCTTGTTACTGCGTTACACGACAGCGCAATGCTGCATTGCTTGTTTCAAAATAAGGTCACTGCCATGACAGTCAGCTTAACGTCTCGTTTCCATCATCCAATTTCGATTGGTCAAGAACTGGAAGTTCGCGCAAGATGGGTCAAAAGCAGACGAAATATCTATTTCTTAGAAAGCCAAATTACGCAGTGCGGAAAGTTGTGTTCATCGGCACAAAGCCAGTTCATGTCATCCCACTAGTTATCGAACCGAAGTTTCCTATGCCGTTAGTTTGTTACGCCCATTGTTTTGCACAATAAATAGAGGTTTTCTATAGTTAAGGTAATAACGAATAAAGCTAGGGCAGTATTGAATTTATCATAATCTTTCTTCACTTCTGATCGCGCTGATGTGTGTTCATTAGTCGAGCCTTCGTACTCGATTCAATTCATTGCTGCCTTCTTCTGGAGGGCTGCTGATGCACAAATACTTCAAATCGACACTCCGATACGGTGTCACTTCAATCGTTTCTCTTTTTCTATTCTTCAGTACTTTTGCCTCTTCTTCTCCACTTAAAGTCGGTGTTTACCCGTGTCCTCCTTTTGTGACCAGTTCGATGGAAAGTCAATGGAGTGGCCTGAGTGTCGAGCTTTGGGAACAGATTGCCAAAGAAATGGACGTTGAGTACACGATAGAGAATCACCGTTTGGATGAATTACTCAATGCGATTGAAACAGAGCAAATCGACATCGGTGTCTCTTGTATTTCCATCACCCCAGAGCGTGAGTTGTTTGCTGACTTTTCCCATTCCTTTTATGAAACTCACCTCGCTATCGCAGTGAAGAAGCAAGGTTACCTTCATACCTTACACGCCATTTTCTTAAACCCTGCATTGTGGCTGATCATTGGCGTTATCGTCTTTATCTCTGGTGTGATTGGTGCCTTTTTTTACGTATTGGAACACGGTGAAAATGAAAAGCTCTATTCGATGAAAAGCCGAACGGGCCGTTGGTTAGAAAGTTTCATATTGGGTTTACTTTTTATCACTCGAGGCCCATTCAATTATTTTGAGTTTAAGAGCTTAACCGGACGAATTGCAACGGTGTTCATTGGTGTGCTGAGTATGCTTTTCATCGCCAGTATTACTGCGGTATTAGCCAGCAAGCTTACGCTCAGCCAAGGCTCTTCCCATATTAAAGGCGTGAATGATCTCGCGGATGTTGAAGTAGGGGCAAAAGTCGCGACGACGTCTTCTTTGATGCTCACCAGTTTTGGTATTCGACACAAGAGTTATATCGATATGCCAAGACTGTTGGCGGCTTTAGAGGAAGGCGAAGTAGAGGCGATTGTCGCTGATGATGTGGTGCTTAAATATATGATCGGTAATGGCAGAATAAGCGGGCAGTTCGATGATCTAGAGGTGTTGCCGTATCAACTCGAAAAGCAGAATTATGGCTTTATCATCACTGAAAACAACTCGTATGAAGAAGAAATTAACCGCGCTCTGCTGAAAATTCGTGAGTCGCGAAAGTGGCGTAAAATCTTGGTCGACTATTTTGCAGATAAGTAACCGAGTTTAACTGCTGACTATCAGGCATTTCTAATGCCTCTCCCTAGAGTTGTTCTGAACCAGAGGCTTTGTTCTTTTTGAAATATTTAAACGCTGTCCAAACGACATAAGCCGCAACGCCCACAATCAATGCAGAGCGAAGGAGAATAGGCGCATCATGCTCAAGTTGACCAACATGCGGCACAATACTGGCAAACAATCGACTGGTAAAAAGCAGCCCCATTACTAACATAACAATCTTATTCATGTGACCTGCCATTTAATTGGGTGAGTTGTATAAAACGTGTGATGGGTCGATTGCACGGCCAAAAACGATTCTACTCGAAATAAAAGCATGCGCTTCTTAAGAGCGCCCGTCAACGCGATATCAGCTTAAAGCCAGTAAGCTAAAGTTTCGTTTTTGGAAGTGATTTGTTCTGCTGTTGGAGTTTCGAGTTCAAGACTGTTGTGAGGTCGATGACACCTTTCTGTGAATTTGATTTTCCGGAATTATTATTCTGATTTATGATCGCATGCAATCTAGGGGGGACAAATGTCCTCCTCTTTGTTTCTATCGGCGCAATAAGATAGGTGCTACAAAAATCAAATAATAAAGGACACCCCGATGGATCTATTCGCCCTACTTGATATAAATAATACCTTAGTCAATATCCCAATAGGGGATGGCTACGCGATGAGCTGGATTGAAGCATTCGGCACCGTATTTGGGTTGCTGTGTATTTGGTTTGCAAGCCAAGAAAAAACCATTAATTACCTGTTCGGGTTACTGAATGTCACCTTATTTGCGGTTATCTTTTTCCAAATTCAGTTATACGGACTGTTACTGCTTCAACTCTTTTTCTTCTGCGCCAACATTTACGGCTGGTACGCATGGACACGCCCTAATGAGCAAGGTGAAACGCTAGAAGTTCGCTGGTTGAGCCAAAATAAGCTGGTGGCAACGGCTGCAGCCTGTGCGATTTCGATTGCATTGCTCACGATGTATATCGACCCGTTCTTCTTTGCGTTGGCAAACATCGCGGTTGATAGCTTGAATCTATTTGGTGCTGATTTAACGGAACCAGTACTTGAACCTGATGCGTTCCCATTCTGGGATGCCACGATGACCATTCTATCTATTGTTGCTCAAGTTCTTATGACACGTAAGTATGTTGAAAACTGGATACTGTGGATTGTGATTAACATTATCAGTGTTGGTATTTATGCGACGCAGGGTGTGTACGCAATGTCTGTTCAATACGCAATCTTAATGTTTATTGCGGCAAACGGTACTCGTGAGTGGGCACGCACAGCTAAACGAAACAGTGATAAATCGTTAACTCAAGCAACGGCTTCTTAGGAGTGAAGATGGCAAAGCAACCTCATATCGGCGTTGATGAAACGCAAATTGCTCCGTTAGTTATTGTTTGTGGCGAGCCTGATAGAGCGAATCGAATCGCGAGCTTGCTTGAAGATGTCGAGATGGTTTCTGAGAACCGAGAGTATCGAATCTTCACTGGAACTCATCAAGGGAAAGCGATATCAGTTTGCAGCACTGGTATTGGCGCACCTTCAATGATAATTGCGGTAGAAGAACTTAAGTTTTGTGGTGTGACTCATATCGTTCGAGTAGGGTCTGCAGGTGCGATGCAGTCACATATCGGGCTTGGTGAGCTAATTATTGCAGAGGGCGCGGTTCGCGATGAGGGGGGTTCTACCGCTTACGTTAAGCCGTCGTATCCCGCCTATGCAAGCTTCTCTCTGCTTAAAGAGCTAGACAAGTTCTTGCAGCAGCAAACAACACCTTACTATTTGGGCACGGTACGCTCACACGACAGTTTTTATACCGATGACGAGCAGGCGCTTTGTCAGTACTGGAATGGCAAAGGCATTTTAGGTGCAGACATGGAAACATCCGCGCTGTTTACCGTGGGACGCTTGAGAGGGCTTAATGTAGCCTCTATCTTGAACAATGTTGTCTTATACGAACAAGATGTAAAGGAGGGCGTTGGGCAATATGTCGATGAGGCAGAGGCAATGATGCAAGGAGAGCGGCTAGCATCATTAGCGGCACTGGAAGCATTAATTACTCAATAAGAGCCTGAATAAATGCAAGACGAAAGCGATGGGAGACCGTCGCTTTTTTATTGGGTTCTCTCCTGTGGTTTAAGTGGTTACAATCGTTTGAATATAAACAGCAGTAATGCAATGAGAGAGTAAGTATGAAGATTGCACCATACTCAAGCGGACGCTTTAAAAATTACTTAGAACAAAAAAGCTCTGAATTTAGAGATCTCATCTACCAACACCAAGTTAACTCTCGTTACTTCAATCAAAACGATGAAATCCTACGTCAAGGTGAGCAGCTTCAGTATCTTTATGTAGTGCCCGCTGGAAGAGTCTCTATGAGTACTTCTGCGGCTAATGGGCGACGCTTTCAATTGGGTGAGGTGAATTGCGATTATCATATCTTCGGTGAGATGGAGTTTTTCACTCAGACACCTTGTCAGTGGAACGTAGTGGCTGACGAACACATGCAAGTTGATGTCATTTGCATTCAGAAACTAGCAGAAGCACTACATGAAAACCCGGAGATGATGTTCTTCTTTGCCTCTGCATTAGCGGAAGATTATCAAGACTCTATGGGCATTTACACTAACCGTCTTTTACACTCAATTACCTACAACATTGCCTACGACTTATTGGTTCAAAGCCAGACAAATACTGTGTTAGGCGGTTTCGATAAAGTGAATCAAGAAGCGGAACGTTTTGGCACATCGAGCAGAGTGTATCGAAGAGCGGTTAAAGACCTATTAGACAAGGGTTTCATTAGAAAAGGAGACCAAGGGTTGGAAATTGTTGACCAGCAAGCACTCCGAGCCTTTATTGATTCGTATGAGTAAGAAAAAGAATGACTCAAGTTGAAAGGGTAGTTTGAGTGAAATCAGAGAGGTAAGTGCAGAGCTGCTTCTCGATTCTAAGGCCCCGTGTTACGAGGCCTTGTGTTTGTCACAAAAGAAAGAGCGAGCGCCAGAAAGTTAGCACCTATTTAGAAGGCAGTTGTTAGCTAAACTGAACTTGAATGTTGTGGCTCATTTTGTTCTTTAGCTCTTCTTCATACTGATCTAGCCACGCATACCGCTCACGATATAATTTACGTTTTTGGCGTTTTAGAGCCTCAAGGTCTTTCCTGTTTGGGTTGATCGGTAGACGATAAAAATAGTCATCGTGTACCTGTCCATCGTGCTCTTCCCATAAACTATCGTACTTAAGGCTGATGTCTTTGTTTTTCTTGCCGTAGCGTAATGAGTTCGACACATGGCCAGATTCTTTTACCGCATAGATATTTTCGATACCTAAGCTAATGGCTAACAGTCGTAGTGTTTCTACCATGAAGGATTTAGGTCTTAAACCGTAGAAAGCTTTTGTGAATGTACGGCTAAATCCATTGTCATTGGCTCCACCCTGAATACCACCAATGTAGATGCTGTTGTCGAAAACAGTGAACGAGATGCTATACATTTTTTCGAGTAGAGAATTGGTCAATGAAATTGTCAGTTCACCCTCTTTTCTCGCGTTTCTTTCAAAGCTGAGATTAACCAGATAAACGTTGTCATCTATCTCTAGTTTTAAAAGATAGAGTCTTTCATTATAGATTTGGTGTCTAGCTTCTGTTGCGAAGGTTTCTTCAAACCAGTCGTAGTGCTTGGATAAGATTTCTATCTTTTCTTTATTGCTAAAGCCAGTACATAAGTAGGGAGTTACAAATTTAGATAAGAAGTTAGGCTGTTTGATAAATAACAGCTTTCTCTCTTCAGAGTTAAAATTTTCACTCATTTTTCTAGTGGCTGAATAGTAAAACAGGGCTCGAATAGTAAACTTAATTATTGCCTTGTACTTACCCTTATTTTTATGGGTATTGGCTTCTATTCCCATGCGAACGACATTCATAATCACCTCAAAAAAGAAACGCTGCACCAACACATTAGTGTTGCGAACATTTCCCTGACTCTCATAACTAACAATGAAAATGATGATAGTGAAAAATGCGATTTGGGTATGTATGGGTATGTATGACAATGTAATTAAGTCAGTTACTTAACGTTCAAATTTTGGGCGGCCTTTACGCTTAACGCAGATTGATAAATGCAAAAAGTAACATTTACAAAACGATCGTGTAACAATTGACTGGCGAGTAGTATTCTTCCTAATTCCGAAGCTGAGTTTCATATGACTGACTTTTTCGGAGTAAAGTTACTTTTGAGGAATTAAACATGGCAGGATGCATATCACCGCGCAGTTACGGTCGTTTAAGGCGAAGCCGATGGAATCGGTGGTATAAATGATTGGTTGGGTACGCTTGTTAACATCGAGAAGTTCATTTTCGATGTTAGTGATCATCGCTATTGCCTCCGTGATAGCGAATACGGGTTGGCGAGTTGTCATGAACAATTTCGCTGTCGATACCGTGGGCATGACAGGAGCGGACGTTGGTCTGCTTCAGAGTGTAAGGGAGATCCCTGGTTTACTCTCATTTACAGTGCTGTTTCTATTACTTATTATTTCTGAACAACAAGTTGCGGTGCTCTCTGTCGCCGCGCTGGGATTAGGCGTTGCCATAACGGGTTACTTACCCTCAATCTATGGCTTCTATTTCAGCACAACCCTGATGTCTGTTGGTTTTCATTATCTAGAAGCAGTGAATAAATCACTGTCTACACAACTTCTAGGTACGGAAAACTTTAGTGAATCCATGGGGAGGATTCGAGCCGCGGCATCCTTTTTCTCCATGGTGACTTTCATATGTATTATTGTCGCCAATTATGTTTTTGGTGTATCAGATAAGGCTATATTTTTTGCTAGTGGTACAGCGTGCTTCTGGTTAGCTTTTTATCTACTCACATTCAAAAATGCTAGCTGCGGTGAACGACAGCACACCAAGCTTATTGTACGTCGTGAATACACCACATATTACATATTGACCTTTCTAAGCGGGGCAAGAAGACAGATCTTTGTCGTGTTTGCAGGCTTACTCATGGTCACCAAATTCCATTACACGATCGCAATGATGGCCGCTCTATTTATGTTATCAAGCTTGTCCGCCACTGTTGCATTACCTGTGGTGGGTCGTTTTATTGACCGAGTAGGAGAAAAGAGAGCTCTACTGATTGAGTATGTGGCGTTGATGTTGGTGTTCTTATCGTATGCTTTTGTTGAGAATCATTATCTGGCAGGTGGGCTATACGTTGCCGACAGCATCATTTTCAGTTTTGCGATAGCCTTGACTACTTACTTTAAGAAAACCGTCCGGCCAAACGAAGTGGTGTCCACGGCGAGTCTTTCGTTTACTATCAATCATATCGCGGCAGTATTTCTGCCATTCTTATTGGGAGTGGTGTGGATGTCTGGCTATCAATGGGTGTTTGTTGCAGGGGCTATTATTGCATTGCTGAGTTTTCTAATCTCGTTGACTATCGATACCAGATTGCATCAACGCATTAATGGGGTGACTGAATTGCAGAAAGAGGTCGTTTGAAAGGGTTAATCGGTATAAGCATTTGTATTAGTGAAGCGCTGTTTCTTAATTCAAAAATGCCACTGCAAGGCTGCAGTGGCATTAGAAGAATAACAAACTATAACTCTAACAGTTTTGCCAATTCACGCTCTTCCATAAGCTCTTCAATGCGCTGACGAGTCTTGGGCGTTTCGGCTTGTGCTTTGGTTGACTTGCCTGCCTTTTTACTGCGGCTAGCTTTAACTTTTTCTTTGGTTATAGACATAGTAATCTTCCTTGGATTCTGCTTTGAGATCGTATTTACTCTAAGCGTTACATGACTCTTTTAGTGCTTTACCTGCTTTAAACGCAGGCGTTTTTGATGCTGAGATTTGAATCTCTTCTCCGGTTCGTGGGTTACGACCAGTGCGAGCAGCACGAGAATTAACTTTGAAACTACCAAAACCAAGGATGGCAACATCATCACCCTTAGCCAATGTGTTAGAGATACCTTCAACAAGTGCGTTTAACGCTGAACCTGCTTGATCTTTTGAGATGTCTGCTGAAGTTGCGATGTGTTCAACCAACTGAGATTTGTTCATATTCTATATTCCTTATTGAGTACGGCTGGCGCTTAACTTTAAGGCCAAGCTTGTTCTATCTTAGCAATAAGGGCTGAAATAGTGTTAACACCTAGGCAGGGTTTTGTAAAGTAATCAACAAGATTGAGCGTTAAATCATCTTTCAGTATAACCGAATGCAGTTCTTTAGCTATTGGTAATTTAAATGCTAGCTATCAAGTGGCATGAAAAAGGTGAACGTGAGCCTTTCATTTGATTGATAAAGCCAATCATAAGTCAGCGTATTACTGGTCGGCTAAATGAGAGAATAGAAACAAAAAAGCCCAGCGAGAGAGCTAGGCTTTGATTGTGAGGTGTAAAATATTGTGAGGTGTTGAATGTAGTGAAGTATAGAATTAAAGCGACTTAGTGACGCAATAATTGACTAAAGCGTAGGTTGAAGGCTGCAGAGTCATCAGGGTCTAACATGATTCGAACAATATTGATGCCTTTAGGGGCTTTCAATGCTTCAAAGATGTTTGCCATGTCTTTTTCTGTGTGGGCGACATAACTATGAATGTCTTTGCCTTCGGTGCCTCCTAATGCTTCGCCAAGTTTTTCATATTTCCAAACCGCAATGTCATTATATGAGCGCTGTTTGCCTGGGTTAATCGCTCGCTCTGCACCATAACCAGAATTATCGAGAAGAAAAATAACAGCGTCCTTTTTATGGTGAATCAATGTAGCAAGATCTTGAGCGCTCATGGTAAACGCACCTTCACCTTGGATGGTGATAGATCGGCGATTGAGTTGTTCATTCGCAAAGTTTGCGCCTACGAACATACCGAACCCAGCGCCAAGTGACCCCCAGTTTCCACAACCGTGCATAATAATATCTGAAGGGAATTCAGCTTGTGTACTATTGATAAATCCACCAGTATCGCCATACAACATATCACCTTCTTCTAGGTAATTTGAAAATTGAATGAACAGTCGATCAATAGTTAAATCATTGTTTGTTGGTACAAAAGCGTCGCGTTGTTCAAATGCAAATTTTCTTCTTGGTTGTAATATCAATTGACCAGCTTCGATATCTTTAATCGCCCCCAATAATGTTGGCAAAAAATCACGTAAGTACACTTGGTCAAAGCGACGACCGTTGATTTCTACATAATTTTGACGGATCCAGATAGCATCTTGTTTTTTACCGAGTTGGGTGGAGAACACTCCAGTATCGAACTCGTTTAATGTGACCCCTAATGCAATAGCAACATCAGCACCGTCGACCATTTCTTTTGTATAGTCTTCGCTGACTTCACCCATATAAATACCAACGTTGTTGGCATGTGCCTCAAAATCCCCCATTTTGCAGGTAAATGTTGTTGCTACAGCCGCATTTAGTTGATTAACCAGTTCGATACCTTGAGGAACGAGAGCTTCACGTTGAAGTAGATGGCCAGTCACGACGCTACGGGTGCGTGAACGGTGCAATAGAGTAACGGTTTCTTGCAATGCGGCTTCAAGGTTTGATATCGAAGACTGATCTAGCATTAAGTCTAATGGTTTTGTTGGTGCATCGACATCCATTGTTTGCATGTCGTATGGGACTTCCAAATATACTGGCTTTTTAGTTTGCATGGCTTTACGTAGCATCTGGTCAACGTAGTAGGGTGCGGTGTCAATGCTCTCAACTCGTTGGCTCACACAAGTAATATGTTTGAACATATCAACGTTGGTATCAAACTTATTACCAATAGCATGATGATAAAGGCGTTCGGTTGGTGTTTTCAATACGCTAATGGCTGGTGCTCCGGCCAATACTAGAATCGGCGTATCGTCGGCATAAGCGCTGGCTAAACCATTGGCGCAGCTAAGTGAACCAACACCAAATGTGACCGCCATTGCCCCAAATCCATTTTGCTTGGCGTAACCATCAGCTGCGTAAGTTCCGTTAAGTTCGTTACAAGGCATAATGTGTTGTACGCCATGGTCGCCATCAAGGATTTCGTCAAATAATGGAAGTACGTAATCACCGGGGATACCGAAAATGTGGTTCGTATTTAGTTCTTTTAGGCGCATTAAGATGTAGGTTGATAGTGATACTTTTTTCATGGTGTTACCTCATTGAATTTTATTGTCAGCGGTTGCTGTGTTTGGATGAGGTAATATTAAAAGGATCATAAAAATCGATATAGACGACTTTTTGAGTTCGACAATCTCATTTTTGGAAACCACCCATTATGCTTTCTACAACAGCCCGCTGAGCTGCGGTCTGCAGATTTTTATCTCTATATAACAAGCTGAATCTAACCGGGCTGATGGTGTAGTCATCAAATATTTCAATTACCTTGTCAGCAGCGGCAATATCTTCATGGATATAGGTTGGAATGACCGCATAACCAAGAGAATCTAGTACGGCAACGACGACCATTTCCATATCCATAACAGTGAGGCGGCAATCTATTTTGAGTCGAAACTGTTCTTCGGTAGAGCGGCGTAATACGGTTAGAGTAGGATGAGAAAATGTAGCAATGTAGGGAAGTTTATTGAACTCACCATTGGCAATTTCTGATTGATAAGAAGTCTGAAATTCATGACTCGCAACAAAGATTAACGGGACATCTATCAACTTTCTGGCGATGAGGTTTGTTTCTGGCAGTTCGCCGCTTGCAACCGCGATATCTACATCTTCGGTGAGTTCGGTTGAACTATGGGAGTTTTTAAGTTCGATCGAGAGATCTGGGTTCTGTTTAAGTAAGTCTTTGAGGTATGGGTACATAAACTTAAGGTAGAACTGCTTAGTAGCAGAGATCACCACTTTACCATGCAACTTTCCAGAGTCTTCATGTAACGCGTCCAATGAATGAACAAAAGCTTCGAGGTGTTGGTTGAGTGCTTGGAAGTATTTCTCCCCTTGGTTAGATAGAGTTAGTTTGTTCTTACTCCGAATGAAAAGTTGGACTCCCAAGCCTTGTTCAAGTCCGACAATTCGTCGACTTACAGTAGAAAGTGGCAGTTTTACTCGTTCACTGGCTTTTTTCATACTGCCGTATTTTGCGACCTGACAAAATACATAATAGTCGTCTATTTGATTCTTCATGTTTTACCGCTCTAAACTCGAACCTTTCTTAAAGAGTAACACATGAAAATACATACACATTCGGTATTTAAATTGCAGTCGGTAGTGTGTGGGGGAAACGGGGTAGTTAAGCGACATCCAACAAAAAAGCCCAGCGAATGTGCTGAGCTTTTGGTGTGTGTTTCTATTTTAGGACGAGACACTAAGTTAGTTAGGTAAGATCTACTTAGTAATAAAGATTTTCTCTGTTTCTAGTGACGTCATAGCGCGAACTTGGCGCCAAATGTAATAGAAAATACCTAACATCATCAGCATGCTAGGGATAGCTATGGCTGGGTAGCTGTAAAGTGTCAGTTTACCAAGTTCTTCATTAAAGGCTGCAGTACCAGCAGGGCTTGTCACAATCCAAGTCGCTAGGAAATAGTTCATCGCAGAGGAGAAAGCGAAGGTACTTGCGAATAGGTAGTTCGATGTCATTAGACAACGATCAAACTTTGCTTGGTTACCGAACTGTCTTAAACGCTCTTCAATAAGAGAGGTGTTTAACAGAGCTGGCGTAAAGATAACTTTTTGGATAAACGGGTAGCGAGTGAAGGTCGAGCCAAGGACCGCTAAACCAATTAGGCCAGGTATTAATGCTTCTTTTAGTGCTAACCAACGAGTATCTAGTTCGAAGAAACCAATGCCACCCGTTAATAGTACGCTGACGAAGCCAAGCGCAGCGATGAAGTTAAACTTCTTGTTGCGGATTAGCTCCATACCACCGTAAGCGATAGGGAAAGCAAGGGCGACAAGCAGTGCTAGACCGGTTCCTAGGTGCTCCTCTCCACTGAACTTCATTAAGATGAATGACGGAAGAAATACGTTAAAAACGATTTCGAAAAGAGGGTTCGATTTTTTGTTTTCTATGTTACTCATAATTTCTAAATACATTATGTTATGGATTTATTCTCAGGGATTGTTGTTTACCTCGCCCAAGATGTAAAGCCTTAACACGTCATGCTGTGTAACGACATGTGACATCAACGACATCTCTGAGCCTGTCTCACGTTGAATTCAAGACTTTACGCATTCTAGTTTTGGATGCTCTTAGGTATCTCGACTGAACGAAGCAAGCAACGTTTCATAATCAGGCTTGTTTGCCAAACTCTCAATGCTTATAAATGTCAGTACGTCTGCAAAGGGGGAAAGGTGTAAAAAATCGATGATGTTGCGGTTGTTCACTTCATCAAACAATTCAGTATGTCGAAACTGGACGTAATCTAAAGCGACATGGAGATACAAGGTGGCCAAGTTGTCGCTCAGAAGGGATTCTAGTCCTTGTTCTTTTATCTCTTGGTCAAGTTGCTCTAGGGCGGCAACCATACCTTCTTGCCCTCTATGGATAAGCGCATTGTCACTGTCTGCATAGCGAATCAATGCCGCGGTTCTAAACGCGATCTCCATTAACGTCTTTGCTGTTCCTAACGTTTGCATTTCATTGGCACGACTTAACGTTACCTGACGTAGCCTTTGAGGCTGGTACGTTTCAATTAGGTATTGGCAAATGCATAAGCTTTCCGTTAGTGCTGTTCCGTCTTCAAGTTTGAGTGCTGGAATTAAACAAAACGGATTGACGCTTTTTAGATTGGCCGGGGAGCTCCATGGATCAACCCAAACAAAAGACAAAGGAGAGCAGCGTGATAGAAGCGCAGTTGCTGCGACCACGCGTGAAAACGGGGAGGTTTCATTTAAGTAGAGTTGCATGATAATCCTTTATTGTATTCGTCAGATGAACTGAGGAAGCTAGCTTAGATCTAGGTCAAGTGTTCAGGCTTAGAGTGAGTTACAGTCATTAAGGTACACACCGCAGACAGCATCAAAGCAGCAGTACTAACGGTGAACAACACGTCGTATGAAGCCATATGATTTAAGTAGTACGCCATCAAAAGCCCAACCACACCTTGTGATACAGCAAAAGAGAGTGTCATTCCTGCCCACGCTTTGGTATGCAGTTCATAGCCTACAATCTCCAACGTGTAAGTCGACACTAGAGTTACCGTTCCCGGCGTGAAAATACCAACCAGTAATGAAGAAATTAACAGCGCGATAGGGTGTGTGCTAACAAGCGGTAATGCGACGCCTAGAGCCTTGAGGCTAAATGCAATGCAGAGGGATTTTTTAAGCCCTAACTTGTCTCCTAAGATGCCTGTAATCAATGGTCCAATGGCGGCGCCAATACCAAAGGTTGCCCAGAACAAACCACCGCTGCTGAACGACATACCCAGTTCTCGCACGATGTAATCAACCCAAAACAAGGTATGGGGTAAGTATCCGATAGCATCGAAGGTATACGCCGCCAGAATAAGCGCAACGCTGATTAGTTTTGGCTTTGAGAGCTGAGAGAAGGAAGATTTTATATAAGGCGCTTTAGACGTATTAGGTTGGGTTTGCCATGCATTCCAAGTCAGTATCGTTGTGACTAATGCGATCACTCCCATGCCAATCCAAGCCGACACCACACTAAAATAGATCAGTACTGGGATTAATGTGCCTGATAACATCGCACCAAGTCCAATGCCTGAAAATATGACACCGCTGACACGCGCCTTCACATCGGGATTAAACTTTCGGACAATCACTGGTGGGGCGACAACCATTAATAAGGCACCCGCAATTCCAGCCAACGTTCGCCAAACATAGAACCATGTTAAGGGCGCCTCTTGTAGCGCACAGCCTAAGTAACTAAAACTGCTTATCAACATAGCGAATCGAATTAACTGCCCAGCACTAAAGTAACGCAGCAGTATGTTGGCAGCCGGTGCACCCAATATGTACCCAAGAAGGGTCGCGACACCAAGGTAAGATGCATCACTTTCGCTAAACCAACCACTTTGAATGAGAGCCGGCATTAATGCTATATAGGCAAACCTACCGATCCCGTTGCCTATTAGAGTCGCCCCCATTCCAGCCAAGCTGTCTTGATTAACGATGTGTTTATTCAGCATGAAAAGGGCTCTTTTTAGGTTCAGCTAGATGTTCTAGCACTAGGACAAGATCTTTGTTTAGTTTTGCATATTGACATCATTCACCATCAATATCACTAGGCGGTTAGTCATATAATTTGCTCATTTAAAACCGGTTTGAGATAGGTAAATAGCGAGTGTGTTTAAACACTTAGGTAGATGTGTTGTTCTGCCGAGGATTAGGCGATAAGCGATTGTTTTAATCACCGAAGATTTGAGTGATTAATTGTTAGACTAAAGTTGGACGACCGGCCGCTTCAATTGAACATGAGTGACTTGCTTATCTAGAACTGTGTACTGACTTGCCGGTTCTAACTCACATTCACCCGCCTTAAACGATGGATGAATGGGAATTAAGAAAGATCTAACTGGCTAGGTGTGACCCCATTATTTATCGAAGAGCAGATTGAAGCTTAAAGGGATTTTGTCGGAAATCGCTAACCCACCAACGGTAGCTGATAGCTTGTTCAAGTTGTCTGTCGATATTCCAAAATCAGCGCCATTGACGATGATTGTCGAGGCTGAACTGACCATCACCAACTCTTCTGATGGAACGATTAAAACGGGAAAATCAATCGTTTTTGTTACGCCGTGCAAGGTAACCTCCGCTGCAATGGTTGTTCTTTTTGGGTCACCAGACAACATTGACGGTTCAACTTTTCCAGAGATTTTCACTTCAGGGAAAGTCATCGATTCAAAGTAAAGCTCATTGAGCCTCTGATCGCGAATAGCCACGCCAGTACTCAAACTTTTCACGTCCAACAATATGGAAAATTGACCCGCTTCGGTAAGGCCTCCTGATAAAGGCTTGATGGATGCGGGCTCAACAACAAACTGCTTTTTGATGGTTGCGAACGTGATATTCGATAAATTGGGGTCTAACGTGTAGCCCGTTTCCGCGAAAGATTGAGCTGAGATAACGGTGCATAGGAGGCCGAGTGTAGAGATTAGTTTTTTCATAAGTTGTCACCACATTGATGAATTCACAAGTTTAACGTTCTCGAGTCGTGCATTTTTGGAGATCTTTATTTGAACTAAAGATAAATTAGAAAAAGATAGATAGAAGCTTAGTTCAGCATTCATTAAATTACCTGACGAAGGTAGAGCATCGCCATATTATTGGAACCATGATCGGCAAAGTTACTTGTGTAAGTTTAGTTATGTTATAACATAACTAAAAGTCACTATTACTGTGAACGATGTTTGCAGTATTAAAAGAGAAACGATAAGCATGCATCAAGGAGATGACGTAATGAATGCCGTTTTAACCAAGCCTTTGATAACGAATAGCAATCAGCCACTTAACATTAGTTCCGTTGTGCGTATCAAGGACCAGGCGAATCATAAGCCTGGACTTAGCGCTTCTGAGCAGCCAACGGTATTAGCGGATATCTACCAAAGTGATATTAATATAGTGGTATGGCAGCGACAGTTTGATGAAGATTTAACTATGGCAATTAGTGAATTCATCGCCTCGAATCCTAGCTTCAGTAAGTCTATTAGCCTGTCACCAGACAACGCTTACGATAAATTGGAATTTGCCACCGGCGGAACCGCTTCTAAAGCGTTGTTAGAAAACATGGCAGAGTTGGTGGATATGTTCTGTTGTTTGTTCGATCTTGAAGAAGTAGGGCTCCGTTTGGCGGTTCTGAATAAAGCGATGTGTCCTCGTTTTCATTTTGACCAAGTTCCTTGCCGCTTAGTGACAACCTATCACGGCGTTGCGACTCAATGGTTACCAAACTATTCGGTCGACCGCTCTAAGCTAGGTCGTGGAAGTAATGGACAACCAGATTCGGCTTCAGGGCTGTACAGTCACGAGCCTGATATTAAGCAACTCTCAAGTGGAGATGTTGCACTGTTAAAGGGTGATCGCTGGAGCGGAAACGAGAATTCTGGCCTTGTCCATCGCTCACCAGTGACTTCACCTGACGATACGCGGCTCTTGCTGACGTTGGATTTTGGTTAATCGAGCTATATACGCGAGACCATTTTCTGCAGTAAACGACGGATCTCTTTTTGTTCGTCTGGTTCTAATACACTTAGGTATTCTTTATTGACATGAACGGGAATTGGCAAAAGCTCTCTTTGGATAGCGCGCCCGTTCTCTGTTAAATAAATATTGAACGAACGACGACTATTTGGGTCGAGTCGTCGTTCAATCAACCCAAGACGTTCGAGCTTATCCAAGGTTCGAGTCGTGGTCGAATTTTCTACTTTAGATTTCCTAGCGATTGCTCGTTGAGTTATTCCTTCTTTTTCCCACAAACACATTAAGGTAGGCCAGAGAGCGATCGTTAATCCGTGTTTTCTAAGTTCCGAGTCGAATGTCTTCGCTGCATCGTGTGCGATTACATGGATCAACCAACTAGCAGTTTGCTGTCTATTAAACACTTCATTCATTGATTCGTTCCTATGCTCCAAATTAAATCGGTTTGATTTATGCCAATGCAACCAAAATAACGGTAAACATTGCAGCTAAAGCAAGTACAAACAACGCACGCCATTGCGATGCAAACGCTACGCTTCCACTAAATTGGATTCTTGTTTGGAAGCCAGTGACCATTGCCCAAGTTAATGGTTTAGAGCGTAATTTATAGAACAAAACGGCAAAGACGTGTACCGCGACCAGAGTTGGAAGCACTTTTACCATAGTTAGGTGAATGTTTTCTAATAATGAAAATACGGAGTCATTCAACCAGATATTTGCATAGGGTAAGTGATCAAGAAGCCCAGCCAAGGCTAAACCAGAAACACACTGAATAATTAAAGCTGATAACAGTGTTACAACCATCCAACCGCCAGCAGGGTTATGGCCTGGCTTTTCTTTTTCTTTTCCTAATAAATAACGAACCACTGACTTAGGTGAACGTAGAAATTCTCTGAATCGGCTCGTTTCGCTTCCCACCCAACCCCAAACCAATCGCCAAACGACTAATGTCATAAGTGCTAGCCCCAGTTGAACGTGGGGTCCATTGCCTGAAATGCCCGATACCATTAACCCCATAAAAAGCGCTGCCTGAGCCCAGTGATATAGGCGAGTTGATAGATCCCAAATTTTCATAACTTCATTCTCTCTACTGTGTTTGTTCATTCAATGTATATTCCATTTGCATTAATTTACACAACAATAGTTGCAATTGCAACTATTGTTGTGTAAATTAATCCCATCAGAACAAAACGGAGCATCGAAACGAATCATCGATGTCTGTATCGAAACTAAATAGAAAAGCTATACGAAGCGAAGAGAGAGCAATATGAACAAGAGAATGATGCACAAGAGATTGGTGAGCCTACTGTGTACTACAACCGTTTTAATGAGTACCCACGTTTTGGCCTTACAAGGCGATGCAAGTGAAAGTAATTCTTCACAAGATCATTCAAACCAAATTGAACAGCGCCAGCACGCATTTGCACAAGTTGAAACCTTAGTCGAGAAGGCCAATGACACTTTGGATGGCGATGATACTCATTGGCAGACGCTCGAAGACATGAGCTTTGAGCTAACAACTCACAGTCAGGCGTTATTGACGTTATTTCCGTTGGGCAGCCAAGAGGGGAGTAAAGCAAAAGAGAGTGTTTGGAGTGAACCTGAAAAATTCAATCGTCTCCTAACGCAAATGGATCAGGGTTTTCAGGAACTCTACCGAGGTAGTCAAAGCAGCGATGTATCGTTAGCGGAATCAGGATTAGAAGCAGCGCAAGATACTTGCAAAAGTTGCCATCGCTCATACCGCTCTCGTTGGTAGCGTTGTTTTAACAACTCAACCAACTCGACCAGTTAAAGTTAATTAATCACATTTTATCAGCCAAACCTAATCAGCCGAAAAGGAACAAAACATGAAAACTATTACATTTACCGCATTTGCAGCTTCAATCTTATTATCTACCTTTACCAGCGCAGCAGACTATGCCGTTGAACTTGAGTGGAATACAAACAACTTAGAACAAGTCCTCGACAATATTCCGGAACAAAAAGCTGAATTCAGTAAGCTGATTGACCAAGGCGAGATAAAAGATATGTATGTATCGCATAGTGAGATTGATGGCCGTTCGGTGCAGTTACTGCGTTTTGTTATTGAAGCGAATGACTCACAACAGGTCCAAGCCAAATTAGCTCACCTACCTCTTTACAAGAAAGATCTGGTTAAAATTGCCAAAATTATTCCGCTAGGCTCAAAGTGGTTAGACAATACGCCAGATTACAATAACTACGGCGTCACAATCACATGGAAGCAGGGAATTGAAGCCCTTGAAATAGACCGTGTGCTTAGCATTGATTTACAAAGAGTGATCAGTCTCAACCAAGCAGGGCTTGTGACGTCATCATATCTTGATACGCAAAAACTTGAGAACAATGTTGTTCGACCTGTGTATTCGGTTTCTTTTATTGCTAAGGATGCGCAGCATGCAAAAGAGCTAAGTCACCAATTTGAAGCTGTTACGTTGGGGTATGCTGATGTGAATGTTCAATATTTGGGTTACAAGCTTTCTTTGACGAATAACAAATAATAGTTGTGATTGAGTGCTGCTTATTAACGAATAACCCTAATTATTGATAACAGCACCAAACTTACTCAGATACTCAGATACTCAGATACTCAGATACTCAGATACTCAGATACTCAGATACTCAGATACTCAAATAAATAGACAAGCAAACAAATATAAAAGCGAACAGTATGAATAATCGATTGATCAATTTTCTAAACGAAATCGGCACCATCATGTATGTGGGCGGTATTTTGTCTCACATTGTAATCGGCGCTACGCTAGGCCACGAAACTGCCGACACGGCTTACCATGTTGGTACTTATAAAGAGTTGAGTGCATACATTCTGATTTTACCAGGGTTAGCATTAAAGTTGTTTGCTGATTTATATTGTTACTTTTCTACAAAACAGAAGCCTAATTGGTTAAAAATGAAACTTGTGATGCTAGCGTTCTTGAGCGTCAATGCATTCGTGTTCTTGGTGCCGATGATGCCTGAAATGGTAGAGCTTGCTAAAGCATCAATACCTCAAGGAAAGGTAAGCCAAGCGTACCTAGACAAAGCTAAAATTGAAGAGCTGATCGGTATGTCTAATGCGCTTCCGCTGCTTGCAGAGTTAATACTGGGTTCATTCAAACCAAAGCTATTTGGTGAAAGAAAGATCAAAAGCTAGAAAGTGAATTTTTCAACACCTCACTTATTTGAGTCTCAATTTGTAGAGGTTATTAATTTTCAATAAGTTAAGTAATCTAAGTGTACGGATATCAATATTGACTGGACAAGAAATTATATTTAGTCAGTGCCAGTAGGAATAAAAGAGGACTGAACGTCATACGTTGGGTCCTTTTTTATTTGATGTATCAGCGTACTGATAAAATAGAACGCATTCGATAAGTCATCCCCTGGAGAGATTGTCAGATATGATTTATTGAGGGGTGGCGGGCTATTTACTCCATGAATATGCCACTGTACGTGCCCTCGTTCACACATATCAATAATTCAATCCTCTGGTTGGTTCTATTATTTATTTTAAAGCGTAAAATATATGCAGCTTGCAATCGTCTTGGTAACAAATTTGTCGCCACGGTTTTTTACTTCCAAATTATAGGTTTCCTATGTTCAAGAAACTCTCGCTTAAAAATAAGCTAGCGATATCAGCTAGTATGGCCATCATCCTGGGGGGGATTTTGGTCGAAGCATTGTCTTTTCGTGCTTCATTGCAAAGGTTGGATATTGAAGTTGAACAGCGCTTAGAGGGCGCATCGGCTTCGTACAATCAATATGTATCGGATTGGATCTTATCCAAAGAGCGTGCGCTTACTTCTCTTTCGAAAGAATCCAAACAAGAAAGCTTGGTGACTCATCTAAAACAGGTTCGTGACTCAGCTTCTTTTGATAATGTCTTCTTGGCATTTCCTGATGGTTCGCAAAAGAACGCGAACGGAGTAATACTGCCGCCGGGCAATGATGATCCCCGTTTATGGGGGTGGTACACCAATGCGGTTGCGAACCCAAGCAAGGTGTTCATGGATAACCCAACGGTTGCTGCAGCAACTGGGGCGAACGTTGTTTCATTAGGAACAGCAATGCAACTGCATGGGCAACAGGTTGTGTTGGGTGCTGATGTAGAAATTACAGACATCTTAAACAGTCTAGAGCAGGTGATTCTTCCGGGTGAAGGTTACATGTTCATCGCGACCAACAAAGGCACGGTTTATACGCACCCTGACACTAAGTTACTGAACAAGAATATCAGTTCACTTGGGTTAAATTTCTCCGATGTACAAAAGGCTCTGACTAGCGGTAAAGACACTTCTATCGAGCTGAATGGCAGCGACTATGTTCTGTACGCACGTGCTATTGACGGAACGAGCCTGATTACAGTGAGTGTTGTTAATCATGACTCTCTGGTTGCACCGTTATTTGATGCAGTGATTGGTCAAGTTTTGGCGACACTGCTGGTCGTTATTGTATGTACCATACTGTTTAACCTTTTGTGTACTATTCTATTCCGTCCGTTGAACCACGTATCTCAAGCATTGGCGCAAATCGCGAATGGTAGCGGTGATTTAACTCAACGTATTCATGTCGAAAACCAAGACGAAGTGGGGGAGCTAGCGCATAACTTCAATACGTTTGTGGGTAGTTTACAGCAGTTGATTGGTCATATTCGTGGGCAATCAGAACAGCTAAACAGCCAGTCAGAGCAAAGTGCTCAACGTGCGAACCGTTCTGTGGACGAGCTTAATCACCAACAGCAAGAAATCACAATGGTGGCAACGGCTGTGACGGAAATGGCCTGTGCAACTCAAGAAATTGCATCGCATGCCGAGCAAACAGCAAAAGCGGCACAAGACTCAGCGACAAGTACTAACAGTGGTCACGCTTTGGTTGTAGATACTAAAGGTTCGATCAATAACCTAGCCAATGAAGTGAACGAAGCGGGTAACGTGATCAGCGAGCTAAACAAGCATGCTCAAGAGATCTCGACGGTACTCGCAACGATTCAAGGTATTGCAGAACAAACTAACTTGCTTGCTTTGAATGCTGCGATTGAAGCAGCTCGTGCTGGTGAACAAGGTCGTGGTTTTGCTGTGGTGGCTGATGAAGTACGTGTGCTTTCTCAACGCACGCATTCTTCTACTGAAGAGATTAAATCGACGATTGATATTCTCCAGAGAACAACGGCCCAAGCGGTTGAGCTTATGGAGAGCAGCTCTAAACTGGCAATACATTCAGTAGAAGATGCCGACCGAGCTTCGCATGCGCTTGAAGAGATCAACACGGCGGTTGCTTTGATCAGCGATATGGCGACTCAAATCGCGACGGCTGCTGAAGAGCAAACACATGTGACGGGTGAAATTACCCAGAACGTGACGACCATTAAAGATGTTACCGACCACCTAGTTGTGGGCGCACAGGACAGCTTAACTGAGTCGAACGAACTTAAGAGCCAAGCCGCTGGTTTAAGTGATAAAGTGGCGACTTTTAAGCTTGCTTAACTGTTTTATTAGCTGATGCCTGATCAGTGAATGAACAGTAAGCAATAAGCCAAAGCGACGTAGATTACGTCGCTTTTTTTGTGTCTGTGAACAATAGAATTCTTTACTAATCCGCTTCTGAAAAATCTCTAAGCGCACTCATTGCGGCTTTAGCTTTGTCTTTCTGAACGAAGATATGATCGTGATAAAAGCCAGCAATCACGTTGGCGCTAATGCCGTAAGAACCAAGCTTGGTGGCAAAGGCCGCTGTTAATCCAACCGCTTCAAGGCTGGAATGTACAGACAAAGTAATCAGGCTAAACACACCATCGAAATCGAATTGAGCTTGGCGTGCGGCATCCTCCGTGAGCACCAAGGTTAAGCCTTCTTTTTCACGAAAGGTCGCTATTGGGTCGAGTTGAACATAATCTGCCAATCCCCCGTCTACAGTACAAAAAACATAATCACCTTCAATGAGCTCTGGTGACATGGACTTTAACAAAATGTCTAAATCGGTAATGGCAGTCATCGTCTTTTTCCCTGTGTAGTCGTGTTGGTTTATGGTGTTGGATAATGCAGCCAAGATAGAATTTAGCTTTGCATAAGTAAAATTGATAATACTTATTTCACATCAGTATCGTTAATGAGAGAGTTTATCTACCAGCTTGTCGACTGTTCCATCTCGTTAGACAGGTGATCGATAAAGGCTCTTAACAGCGGTGTGATTTGTTTACGCGTTCCATAAACCGCGTGTACACCCAGCGTTTTAGGCTTCCATTCAGAGAGCAGAGGAACCAATAATCCGTTTTCAATTAAGCCTTCCACCGAAGGAAACGGCAGCAAGCAGATACCGTTGCCTTTGAGTGTGGCAGAAAGCAGAACCTCTGAGGTATTCGCACTGATGTTCCCTTTAATCGGCACTGATTCGAGCCCATTAGGGCCATTAAACGTCCACGCGGTTTTGCCAAAATAACTGAATGACAGGCAGTTGTGGTGCGCTAAATCTTGCGCGTTTTTGGGTGTACCTTTCTCTTTTAGATATTGAGGGGACGCGCAAATCACCGAGCGACATTCACCTAGCTGTTTAGCAACAATATTGGGTGTCAGTTCGTTGGTAATGCGAATGGCTAAATCGATGCGAGATTCAACAAGATTGACCGTTTGATCGGTAGAAACGATATCAATTGAGACCTCTGGCCATTTATCGATGAAGCGACTGATCACGTCCATCAAGAAGCTATCGACAATGGAGTAACTGGCAGTAAGACGCAGTCGGCCTTTCAAGTGTTCGCGGCTTTGATTTCTGATACCTGCTAACGACGCCTCAAGGGCAAGCAACTCTCTAGCGACTTCAAGCGTCTGTTTTCCTGCGCTGGTCAAGCTCAAGCTTCGAGTGGTTCTATGAAGCAGGCGCGTTTCCATCCAGTTTTCGAGTTCACCTAAGTATCGAGTGACTTTGGTTCGAGAGAGATCAAGGTGCTCTGCTGCTGCACTCAAACTGCCACGTTCCACTATGGTGACAAAGACATTCATTGCCTCAAGTTTATCCATTGTTCCTATTACCCAAATGATTTTTGAATCTAATCGCTACCAAAAAATTAGTATATGTCCGAAAATCGCAACAGTGAAAGTCAATTTGATGTCTATTTCATCTAAATTCAATCAAATAAGATGTTTGGACACTCAATGAGTTGGCAGGCGTTCAGCTCTTAATAACGGAATAAAACTATGAAAAAGTTATCTAAAATCCTTTTATCAAGAACCGCGCTTTTAGGAACAATGAGTTTAGGAGCCATGCTAGCTGCATCGAGTGTTGTCTCTGCTGCCGAGCTAAACATCACTCATTACAATCCGGGTGAAAACGCGATATTCCCCGCAAGCTCTGTGTTGGTTTCAGGAGAGAAAGAAGTGATTCTGTTTGATGCGCAATTTAGTGTCGCAGATGGGCAAAAGCTGGTGGATCAAATTAAAGCGACTGGCAAAGAGCTATCGATGATTTACATCAGCAGTGGCGACCCGGATTTCTATTTTGGCTTAGAACCGATTGTGGCGGCATTTCCAAGCGTTGAGGTCGTTGCCAGTGAGGCGATCGTTGCTCACATCAAGCGCACTAAAGATGCAAAGCTAGAGTACTGGGGCCCAATCTTAGAAGACAACGCTCCGTCTAAAGTCATTGTCCCAACCGTGCTTAACGACACCACGCTGAACCTCGAAGGCGAAACCATCGAAGTAAGAGAAATCAATACACACCAAGCTTACCTGTGGGTGCCGTCTGAGAAAACGGTGTTTGGTGGCGTGTCGGTGTATAGCGGTGTACATGTATGGATGGCAGATACTGCATCAAAACAGATTCGTAGCCAGTGGTCACAATCATTAGAGCACATGAAAGCACTTGAGCCTGAAGTGTTGATTCCTGGCCACTACTTAGGTGAAATGCCAACGGGTGCTAACGGCGTTCAATTTACGATGGATTACGTGGCAGACATTGAAAAGGCACTGGTAAGTACAAGCAATCCAACGTCTGTTGATATCAGTGATTACATGAAGAAAGCATACCCACAATTTAAGGCAACAGAAGGCGATCTAGAACTGGGTGCCAAAGTGCTAAGTGGTGAGATGGAGTGGCACTAAGTTCATTATCTCGGTTGTGTCTCAGAAAAGCTTGAAGATTGTGTGCTAGATTTAAGTTGATACACAACTGGAGATATCGATGATCTGGCTTTCAGTGAAAGTACTACAGATTGGACTTGTCTATGGATACAGGAAGTATCAAAAAACGAAAAGAGCTCCAGCTTAGGGGCTCTTTTTTTGTTTCGGAGAGGCGATTTTCTATTTCAAGTGGGAAAGAAAATCTGCATTTGCCCGGTTTACTGTTAGTAGTCAGATTAGCCTAGTAGCCAGATCAGTCCTGCAACTCAAAACCCCCAATAAGCGAAAATATGTTGAAAATAGAACCCATTACTCCTCACATCGGAGCTCACATCCATGGATTAGAGCTTTGTACGTGTAGCACCGATGAACTCGATAAGGTGTATCAGGCACTGATTACCCATCAAGTCATCTTCCTAGGTGATCAAGTACTCTCACCAGAACAGCATTTGATGATTGCAGATCGTTTTGGACAACTTGAGCCAGCACATCCGTTTTTTCCTCGCGTCGAGCATGCACCTCAGGTGAGTGTGATTGAAACAACGCGAGGCAATGCTCCGATGGAAAGTTATTGGCATACCGACTTAACCTGGCGAAAACTGCCATCGAAAGCGTCGTTGCTGCATGCTCAGCATATTCCAAGCGTAGGCGGAGATACGATTTGGTGTTCGATGACCGCTGTATTTGATTCATTAGATGAAAGTATGAAAGCAAAGCTGAGGGGCTTATCTGCGACTCACTCGCTGGTGGCTTTTGAAGGCATAGAGTCGGATCAGATTGAGCTTGATTGGCATAAGTCGTTAATTAAAACCGCACAGGAAAATCCACCAGTAATCCATCCTGTTGTTCAGAGCCATCCAGAAACAGGTGAAGAAACACTTTATATCAATGAGCAGTTTACCCGTTATATCAATGAACTCGATCGTCAAGAGAGCGATGAGTTGCTCAGCCAGTTGTTTGATATTGCACGACGTCCAGAGTATCAGGTGCGCTTCAAGTGGGAGAAGGGCGCGATGGCGATATGGGATAATAGGGTCACTCAACATTATGCAGTGATTGATTACGGCGATACACCACGGAAAATGCACCGAGTAACAGTGACATAGCGGTAAGCTGAACACAGTTATCAAAGGAACACCGTGCATGCCCATCCCTTGAACCAAGCTCTCGTACTTAAATTTAAGTGCCGGCAGGGTGGATCATTCATCTACGCTTAATAATAAAAACAAAAGCGTTGATACATATTTGATTGAAACCTCACTGCTCGGAGGTGATGTGTAATATAATCACGGCAAAATAAAAGAATAAAAATCAAACCATAGAATTAGTACACGTTAGGGCTTAGAGAATAAAGAATTTCGTATGAACGCTATTCGTAAAGTTTATCAGTACGCAGAACCAAACCTTACTCTCGTGGGTTGGATGGGCTTTGTCGGTTTCCCAATTTACTATATTGTGTGGGAGCTCTTGTTCCCTCAGCCTTATGAAAACTTAATGCTGCGTCTGTTTTGCTCAGTATTATTTTTCGGCATTATTTATCGCAATCGTGTCCCATTTGAATGGCGAAAATACCTTCCGGCTTATTATCAAGTCGCCGTAACCCTCTGTTTACCGTTTTTCTTCTTCTACATGCTGCTAATGAATAATTGGTCCAGTGTTTGGGTTATGTCTTTCATGTCGGCCATTTTTCTTCATATTTTATTGGTACACGTCACCAGAGTGATGTTCGCACAAACCTTTGCCGGAATTGGCTTGGCAACCTTGTGCGCATGGGCGGCGCAAGGTTTCTACCTAGAACTCACTATGGATTGGACGCATGTGCCAATCTTCTTATTTATCTACTTGTTCGGCAACTTGTTCTACTTTCGTAATCAGATGGAACATGAGAATAAGGTGTCGTTGGCGAAATCTTTTGGAGCAGGTATTGCTCATGAGATGCGAAACCCTCTGAGTGGTTTGTTGACCTCTATTGATGTTATGCAGTCAATACTGCCAAACCCTAAAAGTGGTGATCACAAAGGGCAATATGCTTTAAGCAACGAAGAAGTCATACAGTTACGTGAAGTGGGCGATGAAGCGATGGAGATCATTCACTCAGGTAATGAGACGATTGACCTGTTACTGACTTCAATTGATGAAAACCGAGTATCTCGATCTACCTTCAAGAAGCATTCAGCACAAGCGGTGATTGAGGGTGCGATAGACAGCTTTAACTACAAGCGTTCAGCCGATAAATCAGCAATCTCTTTAGACGTACAGAGTAACTTTGATTTCTTGGGTAGCGACACTTTGTTGAAGTACGTGATGTATAACTTGTTCAAGAACGCATTCCACCATCGCAGCCCTGAAGATTTTCATATTCATGTCACCATGTGTAGTGATGAAGTGGCTAATCAAATAATGGTTACCGATAACGGCTCAGGCATCTCAAATGATGTGATTCGACGCATTTTTCAGGACTTTTATACTACTGGCCAATCGGGTAATTACGGTTTAGGTTTGCCATTTTGTCAGAAGGTAATGCGCTCGTTTGGTGGTGAAATTAAATGTCAGTCTGAAGTGGATCAATGGACACAGTTCACGATGACTTTTCCATCTTTGTCTTCCCATTCGGTGAAAGAAATCAAGAATGAACTGACTAAACTTAAGACTGTGCTATTGGTGAGTGACCAGAAAGTTCTCACCAATAAAATGACTGAGGTAGTCCGTTTTATGGGGTTTGAGCTCACGGTGTTGGATGTAGCATCAGCGCTTAAAAATAAGGAATACCAGTTCGAATTCGACTTGATCTTCGTTGACATGGAGAGCTTGGATTTAAGAGCAAGTTGCCTCGATAGGATTGAATCTTTACTTTCGTTCACTGAAGCTCGAATCATCTATTTGTATGAACATCACCCAATTAAGCGTGTCCGAAACGTTGCTTTTGAACCTATTTGGGTGGAAACACAAGTTTGGCTACTGAATACCAAGGCGACCATCGAACGCTTACTTTTCGACTCCAACTATGTGATGCCATCAGTTTCCGTAAAACCGCTAGAGGCTACCAATAAGCGCACGATCATGGTGGTCGACGATAACGAATCTCTGCGTCGGTTTACCGCGATGTTATTGGAAAAACAGGGCTTTGATGTAGTGCAGAAAGAAGATGGTCAACAAGCCTTAGACGCGTTGGATAGCGACGATATCGATTTGATTCTGATGGATATCGAGATGCCAATCATGGACGGTGTTGAAGCTTCTCGTCGAATTCGAAGCGCTAACAAAGCATACTCTTCAGTGCCTATCATTGCTCACACGGGTGACAGTTCTCCAGTGACATTGGAAAAAATGGAATCATCAGGCATGTCAGACTTTATCGTGAAACCGGCAGACAAAAATCGACTGTTCGACAAAATTGCTCACTGGATTTGATTTGTTGTACCGTCCAGTTATCCGGCTGAACTAAATAAATGAACACAAAAAGAGCTCAGCAATTTGCTGGGCTCTTTTTGTATCGCGACATGATAGCGTCCATTCAGTCCTGCCGTTTATATTGTTTATCGGAAGGGGTCTTATCTTTCAAAGAATCCTGTTGTGTGAATTGCCCTTACAATCACATGAACTCTAATTCCGGATGATTGTACGCTTCATGACAAACGGTGAGCACATGGTCAATATCTCTTGGTGTCATGTCGGCATTCACTGAAAAGCGGATGATGTTTTTGTTCTTGCCCGTCGCGGGGCGGCAGAAAACCGCACCGAATACATCTCGTTCTTCGAGGAAATCACGAACACGTTCGGTGTTTCTTTCACTACCACACTCTAGTGCCACGATTTGAGACTCGCTGCGGATGTTAAAGCCAATCCGTTTGAGACCAGTAGTGAGCGATTTAGCGCTTTTGAATAAGGCTTCTCGTTTGTCTTCTGCGCCTTTTATTACCTCTAATGTTTTCTCTAAACGAACCACCTCTTGTGGTAACACGGTCGAGCTGAAAATAGCTGGATACGCGACAAAAGGTAAGGTTTCTGAAAGCTGCTTTGGCCCAAGGATAGCACCTGCACGATAGGCAAAGGTTTTAGCCAAGCTAACGGTAATGAAGTCGACTTGGTTAGTGAGACCCAATGCGTGAACTAAGCCAGCACCATTTTCCCCATGCGTACCCAGTGAATGCGATTCATCAACGACAACGGCACAATCAAACTCTTGCGCCATTTCGTAGATGTCGCGTAGTGGGGCGATGGTCCCAATGGTGCTGTAAACCGAATCGACCACAATAACGCCTGAGCCGTGGCGCTCTAGCTGTTTGCGCAGGTGATTCATATTGTTATGCATAAACGGGTGGGCGAGGGCGCCTGCAGCGCGAATGCCTTCCCATAGTGACATGTGTGCAAAGAAGTCAATGTACACAGGTGTGCCCGGTGGGCAGATGGTTTGCAATAGCCCAATATTAGCAGCCCAGCCAGACTGAGAAAGCAAACAGCTCTCCATTCCGACATAGTTCGCGAGCTCAGTTTCGAACGCAGGTTTAGACTGTTCATCTTGTAAGAAAATTGCAGACATTACCACGTTGTCATCGTGTTCGACAATCGCCGCTTGATGGGCTTCTTGGATCGTTTTGTCGTGTGATAGTGCTAAGTAATCGTTGCTCTGCATCACAACAGCATTGCGCTTAGGTCGTTTACCCAATACCAAATGTTTTTGGCTTTCGTTTTGGGTAATCAGGTCTTGAATATAGAAGTTCAAGCGTTCTTCGATAAAGGAAGGTAGTGGTTTGGTTTTTGTTTTATCACTCATAATAGTTCTCTTCAAATACAGGAAAACGCCAGCGCTGACCGGAGGTATATTGAAGAAAATAAATGAGCTGTCATTAGCCAAGTTGCATATTTTTGCACGCCCTTGCAAACTCTGTATTTAAGGGTTTTGAGGTGAATGATTTTCCTTACAGTTCGGGGATTTAGCCTAGTTCTGATAGGAATAATAGCTTCCTTTTTTATGATAAAAGGCTATTAAAATTAGGTGCTCGTATGGTTATAAAAGGTCGACTCTGAAAAGCTACGGTGTGCTAGCTTTGTTTATTAACTAGCACGTATTAGCTATGAATTAGCACGTATTAACTATGAATTAGCACGTATTAACTATGAATTAGCACGTATTAACTATGAATGTGAATCAGTTCTATTAAGTCGTCCAATTGCAGCTTGGCTTTCCCCTCTAACGAGTAACCAATATTGATGCGTAAGCAATTGCTGTAAAGGTCGAGAGTGCTGAACAGGTGCCCAAGCCTGATATCAATGTTCTGGTCGGCAACTGCCTGAGCAAAGGTTGATTGGTTCAAGTTGGGTATTTGCAGCCAAAGCACCATGCCACCTTGTGGGTTACTTATCTTCACATCTTGAGGAAGATGCTGAGCTAAATAGCTTAGGTATTGCTGGCGTAATGAAAGGATTTGAGCACACCTTCTTCGAACGTGTTTTGCGTATTGACCAGATTCGATAAAGTCAGCAACCGCAAGCTGAGTCGGCAGGGCAACGCCATAGCTTGCTGCAGAAAACTGAGCCTTGTATTCGTTGATAAACCTACCCGGTAAGCACCATCCTAATCGGTAGCTCGGCGACAGGCTTTTCGATACCGAACCACACCACAGCACGTATCCACCTTTGTCATAGTATTTTGCTGGTAGTGGCGTGTGTGAGGAATAGGACAGTTCCAGATACACATCATCTTCAATGATCGGCACTCGATAGTGATTCGCTAATTCAGCAAGCTTTTGTTTTTGACTAGCCGACATGTTGATCCCTTGAGGGTTCATATGAGAGGTACAAAAGATCGCGGCATCCACTCGTTTATTCTTCAAATGCGCTCCCAGTTGTTGCAAGTCGACACCATCATCTAGAGACGGGATCTCGATGATTTTTCGCGACATTTGTCCGAGCAATTCCAGAATACCGTTGAAACATGGCGAGCTAATAGCGATGGTGTCGCCTTCTTTAGTACAAGATTCAAGTGCGGCCTTAATCGCAGACATACAGCCAGCCGTAATCACCATCTCTTCAGGTGAAAAGTGCACATCGAGCTTGGCAAAATGAGTGGATAATGCCTGTCGTAACATTGGCTCACCTTGTGTATGTGGGTAATGGTTTAGCCTGTTGCTCATACGCCTAATAGCGCGGCGAAAACTGCGTTCTAGTTCAACGATCGACGGTTCATCATTGGTGGTGCTTGAAACCCCTAAAGGTCCGTTGATTGAGTTGTGAGTCGAAGAAATTTGCTTGACGCTCGACACCTTACTCTCAAACTGTGCCCACTCGGGCGTTGAATGAACATGCTTGTGAGCAGAAACAAAATATCCCGCTTGCGGTCGAGAATGTATCCAACCCTGTGATTCCAGTTCTTGGTAACAGCTCACCACGGTCGACATGCTGATGGCCTGTTGCTTAGCCAATTGACGCAGCGAAGGCATGCGTCCGCCTTCCGGTCTTTTGCCGGCTTCTATCTCATCGATAAACTGATTGGCTAGCTTTCTGTAGATGCTCATTGTCACGACCGTTAGTAACTGTACTGGTTTTTATTGTGAAAATTGTATCTGTACTGGTTTTATTGTTCAAGGGATACTCATTCAAAACAAAGGAGGGGTGAGTATGAAAAGAAATGATTTGTTGTTAGCGGTATTCGTTATGGCAATTTGGGGGTTCAATTTCTCGATGATCAAGATGGGCGTGACCAACGTTCACCCATTATTGGCCACTGCAGCACGTTTTTCGTTAGCGGTGATTCCGGTGATATTTTTCGTGGCGAGACCTAATGTTGCTTGGCGCTATTTAGTCAGTTATGGCTTTGTGTTCGGTGTGGGAATTTGGGGTATGGCTTCATGGTCGATTACTGCGGGTTTGTCTTCCGGGCTTTCATCGGTCTTGCTTTCAACCAACGTGTTAATTGGCATGGCGGTTGGCGTTTGGGTGTTCAAGGAGAGTGCTTCCGTTCGTAAATTAATGGGTGCGATGCTAGCGATGTGTGCGTTAGCGGTGTTGGTTTCCGCAGCAACGGGCAACGTGACACTCAATGGTGTTATCTTGATTATGATAGCGGCATGCAGCTGGACCTTGATGGGCGTGATTGTTAAGGCATCTAAAACCACTCAGGCTTTCGCATTTAACGTGTGGGGGATGCTGTTTGCTCCGGTACCATTGGTGTTGTTTGCCGTGATGTTACACGGTGACCAAATTATCTGGCAGGGCATTGAACAATGGGATTGGAATACGACGATTGCGGTGCTGTTTCAGGCTTATCCAACCACGCTATTTGGTTACTGGGTGTGGAATAAGCTACTAATTCAATACCCGTTAAGCACGACAGCGCCGTTAACCTTGCTAGTGCCAATATTCGCGTTGATAAGTGGTTACTTTATGTACGACGAAGTGTTGTCAGTCGCTCAAGTTGTTGCATCTGTACTGTTTCTAATCGGTATCGGTTTGATTGTGAAGCCGGCGGAATCTGGTGCAGCCAAGTTAGTGGGAAAAGTAGTAAAGCAGTAGTAAAATATGTGTTTGATGGCCAATACACATAGAGGTCATCGCATTACAATCCAGTTTAAATACAAAGGCCCCGCAACTGCGAGGCCTTATATAAGCTTGGTTTAGCGATGATTAATGACGCTTCCTAATCATTGAGCCAAACATTAATCTAATGTCGAAAGTTCTTGTTTGTATTCCTCAACCTTTGCTTTTTCTTCGTCGATCTTTCCTAGGTATTTAGCGACCTTGTCGTCTTCGTTGAAGTTTTGTGCTTCTTGAAGTTCTTCTTTGTACTCAACGATTTCTTCTTGCGCGTCTTCAATATCATCCATTAACTCTGACTTTAGTTCTTCGTTGGTACAGTATGTATTTACCTGATCTAAAGCGTCTGTCAGTCCTTCTAGCTTGTTGTCATATCCGTTGGCTTTCGCGATATCAATTTTCATTTCAATTTCACACGCTTTTTTCTCACAACCAATTTTTTGCGAACAGTCAGAAGCCTGTGCGGATAAAGGGAAAAGGAACAGAGGTAACAATATTCTAATGCTGTATTTTGACATCGAGATGGCCTGATTTGGATTAGGTGAATAGAATGAGTTCGAGACGCAATTTACAGGCTCAATGCATGAAAGACTATATCGTTTAGCCATCAGAAAAAGACCAATGATATATCGACATCTTAAGTTCAGTGTCAGGTAGCTTTCGTCTGAACCCTGAGTGACTGAGATTATGTCATTCAGGGGAAAGTAGATTTGCTCCCAGCGATTAACTGACTAAGCATTGAAGCAGGTGAGTTTCTAGGTCGCTATCTATGGCCTGACCGATCACTTCAATTCTGGTTTCGGCACACTCATCGAGCTCTGATTCCGTCAAGCCATCTTCTGTTAAGTTGTAGCCGAAGATACCACTTTGGGTAATGAATACCGCTTTCATTCGCTCAGCTTCCAATCCCATTAAAAAGTGTCTCAAACGCTGGTGGTCAAACAGTTTCTCTGCTGAGAATCGCCAACCAACACTTTCAAAACCTTCACCTTGGTTGGTCGCTTTGATCATGCCGCTTTCTGGCATGGGTAGTTCTGAAGCGAGCGGCTTTTCTTGTTTATGGATGTGGTGGTGATGGTGCGCTTGTCGACTGAAAAAACTAGTGTCTCCTTCGAACTCTTCAAAAGGGATCTTTCCATGGTGAGCGAAGACCAACTTGGTATTCGGGTGACAAATCTCGGTGACGTAATCAGCCAGTGCTTCGGCGTCGCCATCTTGATATAAGTCGACCTTGTTACCAACCACCGTATCGGCAATGGTGATTTGCTGATTGAAGGTATCGTGATTTGAGTAGCGAGAATCAGAGAGCTTACGCGCATCGACTAAGGTGACGTTCTTCTGTAGTGACAGGACTTTACGGTAGTGCTCAGAAGACAAAACTTGCAGTACTTCTTTAGGATGCCCAAGCCCTGTTGGTTCGATCAATAGTCGGTCTGGTTTTGCTTCTGATAGCAATTGGTTGAGCGCGATTTGCATCGGTAAACCTGCCGCGCAACACATGCAACCACCGGGTACTTCACGAATGAACACTTGTTGTGTGGTCTGGTTACCTTGAATCAAGCTGCCATCAACGCCGATTTCTCCAAACTCATTCACTAACACAGCCCAGCGTTCATTTACTGGCTTGTTCTTCATTAAGTTGAGAATCGCAGAGGTTTTTCCTACTCCCAGGAATCCGGTAATAATGTTGGTTGGAATACTTAACATAGGTGACTTATCAGAGCTCATTGGCAATTCTCCTATAGCCTTGAACTAGGGTGTGGTTGGCTGAAACCACAGACTCTGAAAATGCAGAGTATTCGGGTGGCACTTTTGAGATGCTATTTAAATCAAACCCTGACCCTATATTGGTCATTGGTGGCACATGGAAGCTTTCCGGTAAATCGAGCCCATCTACTACACAGTTGTGGCGAATCACGCAACCTTTACCAATCACAGCATTAAATACCACCGAGTTGAAGCCAATAAAGACATCGTCACAGACTTCACAAGGCCCATGAATGATGGAGCGGTGAGCGATAGAAGAGCGTTCTCCGATGGTAACCGCGGCTCCTGCTTTAGAGTGAATAACCACACCATCTTGAATATTGGTGTCGCGCTTAATCACAATCGCTTCCATGTCACCTTTCTCGTTTATCTCGTCGGCACGAATGACGGCGTAGGGGCCGATAAACACGTTATCTTCAATGATGACTTTACCGCAGATGATGGCGGTCGGATCAATGAAGGCAGTTTCGGACACGTTTGGCATATGGCCGCTAGGGTTTCTTCTTAACATATTGAGCTCTTTTATTTTTTCGTAATGCCACTGGGTATACCACCATTGATGGCGCTGGGCATTTATGTATCGACGCATTTATCGCATACGCAGCTGATCTCTAACTGCGGGCTTATTACGGTGAAGCCTTCTTGCTTTGCGTGAGATTGAAGATCGCGAATAATGGAAGGGGCGATGGTTTGCTCGCTGATTTTGTCGCACTTAGAGCAAATCAAAAATTGCGGGATACCGTGTTCATGATCGCAAAGGATATGGTCGCAAAGTATGTACTTATTGGAGACTTTTAGTTTGTGCGCTAAGTGCTGCTCTTCGAGAAATTCTAACACCCGGTAAACCGACATCGCTTGAACGTGTTGATCAAAGTGTTCCTTACAATATTCAACGAGTTCATACGCAGACAGCGCTCTGTCGGCATGAACCAGTGCACGCAGTATCAACAGTCTCTTAGCGGTAAACTGTTTTCCGTTTGTTTTACGTGCTCGATGATCGCTTCGATGTCTCTCATTCAATCCACAAAATTAGTGATGACATAGATATGTTATAACATAACATTCAATCGCAAGGAACGAACTTTTACTTAAAGAACCTCTTAGGTGGGATCTCTCTTTTCAGGCTTACTTTGTAGATGAATATTATCTGTTTATTGCCAATCATTTTGCATGTTGTGCCAAAGAAGCTTTTTTATGACGTTGTGATTGTCGGGTAAAACCCTAAATGCACACGTGTTGATATAGGCTAATTCGAATTAAATGCTGAAATGATACAAATCTCATATTTAATAACGCTTATTTAGTAACCTCTGTTGAGTTCGATATCAAATCAAGTGGCTGATTTTATTGGGTATCGGAGAGAAGTCTCAAAAATTATCATTTAGGCCTCTAAAGTATTAAATTCTATTTTCAGTCAACTAATAGGCATGTTGTTCTATTTGATGGTGGTTAAGTAGATGTTTTTTAGCCATATATGTGAATTTACAAGCGACTTATCTTTCTGATTTGAAAGAATAATTAAATAGTTGAGATAAAAAAGTTGGCGAAAATCAGAAGCTTGGCATACACTTTCCTTGTAAACGACCTTATCTCATTGATTGAATAGGGTAAATGCTTTGGCGCTACTGGCGATGGTAGCAATGTATAACATAGCTTTGAGGAAAGTTTTATGGCACTCACTAAAGCCGATTTGGCTGAGAACCTGTTTGAAACACTCGGATACAGCAAGCGGGATGCCAAGGAAACGGTTGAAGTGTTTTTCGAAGAAGTTCGTAAGGCACTTGAAAATGGCGAACAGGTAAAACTGTCTGGTTTTGGTAACTTTGATCTTCGTGAGAAAAACGAGCGACCTGGTCGTAACCCGAAAACTGGTGAAGACATTCCAATTTCTGCTCGACGTGTTGTTACTTTTAGACCGGGACAAAAACTAAAGGCCCGAGTCGAGAATATTAAAATCGAGAAGTAGCCAAGCAATAGACCACGCCTAGCGTGGTCTTTTTGTATCTATCCCCAAGGAAAACACCCATTCAATTTCTAACGGCTTTGAGCTTCTAACTCCTAAACCCAATCCTAGATTCACTAATCATCATTCATTCTCGTGTAGCGGTACAAGCGGGAACTTAGCAATCGCTAACCACGAACTACCAGTTATTCTCGCATGAACTCTGTTTACGCACGTCAAGCAGAGCTCTTATGTTCTAGTTACTCTCCACAGTCGTTCAATACCTACCATTTCAGCTCAGTCATACAACTTTGTTCCCAGTGCCTTATCTTGTCTCCATACATCGACGCCCGTCTTTATTTATTACCCGCACATTTAAAATGGACAGCTAGGCAGTATGTATTCAATGCACCTTATTTGTTTTTTAAATCCGTTCAGCGAAATTGAACAGAGGTTAAATCTAATTTAATTTAAATCACTCGAGTGATTTGCTGTAATGCGCTCAATAAACAGCCAGTTAATCTATTTTGTTGATCTGAATCTAAGGAGAAGCTTTGCGTAAGTCCGCTTTAGCTTTGATGTTACTCTTTTTATCGACTGTCGCTTCGGCAGCGGAGTACCAGCAACTCGCCAATATGTGCATTGCTTGTCATGGCGGTAATAACGACACCTCGTTTCCCTCTATCCCAAACCTTAAGTGGCAGAACCAAGTCTATCTTGCTGAGCAACTGACTGACTTTAAAAGTGGTAAGCGTGAGGACAAAACGATGTCCAAAGTCGCGCAACTATTGTCAGAAGAAGACATCAAGAAGTTAGCCAATTACTTTTACCAACTGAATAACACAGGGTCACCGCAATGAGTTTAGATAGAAGACAGTTCCTTAAGGCCGCGCTTTCAGCAACCGCAGTATCTGCATTGCCGGTGTCGTGGGTATTTGCCGCAAATCGCCCTGAAGGTTTAGCTGCACTGGATATCAACGCATTAACGTGGGCAAAAGCTGAAGATCTACCAGATTACTACACCGTTTTAAATACCAACCCTTTGAATGCATATCCGCCAGAAAGTATGCTTGCGCCAGCCGTGACTCCTGCTGATGTTCCCTTTGTTCGTTGGAATGGCTTGATGCCTGACTTTACGGAGATGGACCCTGATACTTGGACCTTCGAAGTGAAAGGTGAATCGGTAAAAAAGAGCAAAACCTATACGATCGCAGAGTTGAAATCGAAGTTTAAGCATCACACACAAAGTCTTGTGTTGGAGTGTGGTGGTAACAGCCGTAATAACTTCTATCCAAGCACTAAAGGCAATCAATGGAGCAATGCTGGCGTCTATTGTTCACAGTGGACAGGTGTGTTGTTGAGCGATGTGCTTAAAGACTGTGGAATTAAAGATGATGCGGTTTACGTCGGTAACCATGGCTTTGATAAACACTTGAGTGGTAAAGGTGAGGCGATTTCACGTGGCGTTCCCATTGCAGCTGCGATGAACGATAACGCGTTAATCGCATGGGAAATGAATGGCGAGCCGATCCCTTATCTTCATGGTTACCCGCTACGAACGGTATTTGGCGGTCGACCGGCTTCTGTTTCTCAGAAATGCACGACCGGTATCAGTATTCGAAATAAGATCCATGATGGACACAAGATGGCAGCTCCTGCCTATCAAGTGCCTAAGAACCCAATCGCACCGGGTGAGAAAGTGGATAACAAAGATTTCCGAATCATTGAAGAGATGATCGTTAAATCGTTAATTACTTCGCCAAAGAGTGGCACTGAGTTTGTGTTAGGTAAGAAGGTCAAAGTCAGTGGTCATGCTTGGGCTGGCTTGAGAACCGTTGAGAAGCTGCAAGTGAGTTACGATTACGGTACTACTTGGCATGATGCGAAGCTGAACAAGCCAGTAAATAAGGGCGCGTGGCAACACTGGGAAGCTGATTTAGACCTTCCTACGATTGGTTATTATGAGATCTGGGCGAAGGCGACCGATAGCGAAGGCGATAGCCAGCCAGTTGTGCAACCGCAATGGAATCCTAAAGGTTACCTGTTTAATGGTTGCCACCGTATCGCTGTAAGAGTGTCGTGATGCTGTCTATTTCCAATAAGCCTAATTATGGCCGTTCGAAACAAGTCAATTTGATTGATGGCCTCTCATTTCATGCAGACTCAACTCCTGTCAGTCAACGCAGTTACCGTAAAGGCATAATGAGAGCGGCATTGGTGTGCAGCTTGTTAACGTCGATGCTTGTTCATGCTGAAGACATTCCGGAGAATCCGAAAGAGTATTACGGCGTAGACAAAACGTCGGGTCTGATTATGGCACCCGGTTGGGAGACCGTGAAAGGGCAATGTAACGCCTGCCATACCAGCTTAATCGTTGCTCAGAACAGCGGCAACAGAGAGCAATGGCGTGAAACCATTCAGTGGATGGTCGACACTCAAGGGCTGTGGGATCTGTCGGATACTTGGGATCCGGTATTGGATTACCTCAGTACCTACTATCAAGACAAAGGCATCGATATGAACAAGTATCGTCGTAAGCCTATTGATAGCGCCTTGATGCCACCTATGCCGGGAGAGAGCCAATGATCATCAATCGATTAAAGCGGACCTCTCTTGCGAGTGGAATTGTTGCGAATGGAGCTGTTGTTAATAGAGCTATTGCTAATAGAGCTGTTGCAAATACAGCTATTGCGATAGCCGCTGCAGCAATAGTTTTGTCGTTATCGGCGTGTACTGATGAACAGCCGAGCACTGAAGATAAAGTTGCCTCGCGAGTCGAATCATTAGGGATAGAGTCGGAACCAGCACCGAAGCTTAAAGCGGAAGCTAAAACTGAGATTGAAACGCTTGTCGATAGCAAGGTAACCACCAAAGATTACATACCGAGTTTAGTTTCAGGTGAAAAGTTGGTTCAGAACTTATGTAGTCAGTGCCATGGTGACAAGATCATTCCCTTCGTACAATCTTATCCAAACATCAAAGGTCAGAAAGCTGGGTATATTCTTAAGCAGCTTCGTGATTTTAAAAGTGATGAACGCCAAGATTTGTACATGCAGTCGGTGGTGAAACACCTTTCGGATGAAGACTTACAAGATGCGGCGGCGTTTTATAGCACGTTGAAGCCATTGGATTTATACAATCGCACTAAAGAGTATTATCGCCAATAGGTGAGGCTTTCTGGGACGCTGGTTAAGTTGGTTTTTACGAGGTTCGATAGGTAAAATAGTTGATAACGATAGGTAAAACAGTAAATAAAACAAAGGGCTGCGATTATGCAGCCCTTTGTCGTTCTTGTTTATGATAAGCGCTTAGCCAGTGGTTAAGCCGCTTTGATGTGCGTGGTAATGTATGGTTGCCATGCTTGTTGATAAAGCTCTAAAGATTGGCGTCTTAGGCTATTAATTTGTGCTGCTTCAATGTCATTGATAGGGCGTTGTTCTGCAATTGCGTGACGCTCAATGCCTTGGATGATTTCGTAAAGCTCGTGCTCAGGGCCACTTTTCACATCAGCAATCGCTTTTAAGTGAAGTTGAACCTCTGCAATGATGTTGGTCTTTGGCAAACGAACCAACAAGTTAAGGTCACGGTAACCAGAGTCAGCCGGTGATTTAAACTTGTTTTTCAGCTTAACAACGTCTGCTTCACGGCTTAGTGCTTCGTAAACTTCAACCAAGCTCTCGACATCATTCGCGATGATAGTTGCACGGGCTAAGTCGGTAATTTTTGTCACATCACCATCAAGCTCAAGGGCGATTTTTTCTTCTGCACGAGCTTGAGACTTAACGCCAGCAAATAGCGCTTCAGAATTGGTGAGTAGGGCAGTACTTTTGCAGATAGTTTCTAGTTCAGCTTGGCCTTGATGCGCTTTGCTGTACAGAATATCGAAGTCGGTGTAAGGCTGAGTCGGGCGTGAGTCGAAGGCTTTGATGCCGTAAAGGCCGCTCAAACTATGACGGAATACGTTTGATGAAACTTGGTTTTGCGCAGGAGTGCGCGTTTGATCAGTCGAACTTGTTGAAACAGGTGCTGCTGCGAATGCAGGCGCTCGGCTCAATACCAATAGCATTAGGGCCGTCGTACGGAGAAATACACTCATTCAAACTCCAAAATACAAGGTTACAAAAACGGGTAGTTAAAAGGGGTAACCAGTAACGCACAAGAGTAAAAATAGCTTAACTAAACTCACTACATATTAAATGGGGCTAGCTAAGACAGAAACCAACTCTAACGTTTAATATTGCTTTAAAATGTGAAGATATAGACAAATAATCCAACCGTTAGTTCCGCAATTATTAGAACTTTGAACTTAGCCATTTTCTGATTTTATCGAAACCAATGTGGTACTTTAAACCAAGCTAAGGTTGCTCTTACCTCTCTATACTGTACCCTTGCATTATGACTGTTTAACATGAACGAAAGATGAATAATCCTGAATTTTGGCACAATAAATGGGCAGCCAACCAAATTGGTTTCCACCTCGAAGATGTAAACCCACTTCTGATTAAATTTTGGGAAAAGACTGAGCCTAGCTACGAGAAGAGTGTGTTTGTTCCACTTTGTGGCAAAAGTGAAGATCTGATTTGGCTAGCTTCAAAGCATGAAGATGTTCAAGGTGTCGAGTTAAGTCAGATTGCGGTTCGCGCATTTTTTGCAGAGCACCTTTACACCCCGACTGTGACTCAAATCAGTGGTCAGCACGAGCTGTATCAATTCGATGAACTGAACATCTACACGGGCGACTACTTCTCTGCGCCAATCCAGCCTGTCGATACCATTTATGATCGCGCGTCTTTAGTCGCATTGCCTGAAGAGATGCGAGTGCAGTATGTAGAGCGTTTGAAACAACGACTGAAACAGGGTGGTAAGATCCTTCTAGTGACTCTGGATTACGACCAAAGCGAGATGGCAGGGCCTCCGTTTAGCGTACCTAAACTAGAGATTGATCAGTTGTTCGCGGGATACAAAATCACATTGTTGAATCAAGATATTGCAGATGATGAACATCCGAAGATTGCCAAAAAAGGCTTGTCTCGATTTAGTGAAGAAGTGTACTTGATTGAGTCAGACGCTTAAGCGCAGTGAGCTCTCTAGCGAAAAGACCGCTTCAATAAAAAAGACAACACCAACAAAAAGACGGGCTCGATAGCCCGTCTTTTTTGTTGTTCATATTTGAAGTCGTGATTGCTCAGATGCGAGAACGTAATGGTTCAGATCTGAGTTAGTCGTTACCAATTAGTAGTCATTAGCTAGAAAATAGTAATTAGCAGCTAGTAAATAGTAATTAACAGCTAGTAAATCACTTTTACTTTAGAAGCACTCTCAATTGCATCTTCAATCGCAGTCTCAGTGCTGTTGCGACGAGTAAGCGCCACACCTAGACGACGGCGACCATCGATATCAGGTTTACCAAACAAGCGAACTTGCGTCTGTGGTGCGTCTAGCGCCTCTGTAAGACCTTCAAAACGAATGTTGGTTGAAGTGCCTTGGCCCAGAATAACCGCTGATGCACACGGGCCGTATTGCGTGATGGATTTGATCGGCATACCCGTAAAGGCGCGTACGTGCAGTGCGAATTCAGATGAGTCTTGAGACATCAATGTCACTAAGCCAGTATCGTGTGGGCGAGGGGATACTTCGTTGAAGATAACGTGATCGCCTTTAACAAACAGCTCGACACCAAAGATACCGTGACCACCTAGTGCATTAACCACTTGTTCAGCGGTGTATTGCGCTGTTTTAAGTGCGTTGTCTGACATGACTTGTGGCTGCCAAGACTCACGGTAATCACCATCTTCTTGGCGGTGGCCGATTGGTGCACAGAAATGAACACCGTCGACTGCGCGAACGGTAAGTAGCGTAATTTCGTAATCAAAGTCGATGAAGCCTTCAACGATTACGCGACCCGCGCCAGTACGACCGCCTTCTTGTGCGTAGTCCCAAGACTTCTGAATGTCTTCCTCTGTTTTGATAACGCTTTGGCCTTTACCTGAAGAGCTCATTACTGGCTTAACAACGCAAGGCATGCCCACGAATTCAACAGCGGCAGCGAAGTCTTCAAAGGTGTCTGCAAAGCGGTAAGGAGAAGTGCTCAGCTTTAGCTCTTCTGCAGCTAGGCGACGTATACCTTCGCGGTTCATCGTTAGCTTAGTCGCATTTGCAGTGGGAACGACATTTAAGCCTTGCGCTTCTAGCTCTACCAACTTGCTGGTGGCAATAGCTTCAATTTCAGGAACCACATAATCTGGTTTTTCAAGTTCAATGACTGCTTGCAGTGCATCGCCGTCTAACATGTCTAATACATGACTACGATGTGCAACTTGCATTGCGGGTGCGTCTGCGTAACGGTCACATGCAATAACTTCCAAGCCTAAACGTTGGCACTCGATAGCAACTTCTTTGCCGAGTTCACCTGAACCTAATAGAAGTACACGAGTAGCATTTTCACGAGTAGCAGTACCAAACATAGAAATTCCTTCCGATCTTTTGAGCGATTGATTGAAAACGGGGTGATCATACTTATTTCAATGATAAAAGCAAACGTTTGCGCAAGTTGTTGCGTTAATTACAGGTATAAAAAAAGCAGCCCCGTTAAATAGGGCTGCTTATTTAAAACTTTGTTAATTAGATGTACTTAGATTGCTAAGTAAGTCACTGGAATGTCGGGATTAATCGCTTCTAATGTAGACTGCGTATCCGCTAGGTGACTGATGCTACCTTCGGCAATTTCAACCAACGCTGCACTTTCAACCTGTTCAAAATCGAAGCCAGCCAGTTTAAGTTGAATCAACGCCACTTGTAGAGGAGGTAAGCTCGGGTTGAACGCTGCGTTTTCAGCGTAAGCACCGGTGAAAATCTCACCCGACGTCAATTGCAGTGAAACACCACTTAGGTTTTTGGTGTAAGGAGCATGGCTGCGGTTTAGTGCTGCTAGAGCTTCTACAACAATAGGCGTTGTTTCTTCAGTCGTGTGTTTATGATCAAGCTTAGTCATTAGGCCAGTCGTCACACCTAAATCAGCAGGGCCGAATGAGTCTGGTAGGTACTCTTGCAGAGACATTTCATCACGTTGTGGAAGCTGAACTTTAAGTTCTTTTGCTGTGGTCAGTTCGTTCATGAATTGACGACAGTGACCACAAGGGCTGAAGTTGATGGTGATATCAGAAATACCTTGTTCGCCTTTCATCCAAGCGTGGCTGATTGCAGATTGCTCAGCGTGTACTGTTTGGCCAAGTTGAGCACCAGCAATTTCAAGGTTTGCACCAAAATACAGAGTGCCAGACAAACCACGCACGATTGCACCAACATAAAAGTCAGATAGCGGAGCGTAAGAATAGGCTGCGGCAAAAGGAAGTAGCGCAATACGTAGCTCGTCATCCGCTAAACCACTTGCTTGCAGTAGGCTAGCAAATTGTTCTGGAGACAATGTCGCGTCAAAGTTGTCTGCTAATACGATGTCACTCAAAAGTGCTTTGATTGCTGTTGGAGCACTTTCCAGCGCCAGGGTAATACGACTGTTCATGTTGAATCCTTAATTGACCTTAGGCTTTAATTCTATGCAATGCTCAGGAATTTTCCGTGACTTTGATCACTACTGTGTTGTTGTTGTTACATTGGTTTGCATAATTAGAGTGAGGTCACAGATGAAATCGATTGCAAGAGTAAAAACTACCATTGATATCGCACTTATTGCTTGAAATTGAGTTTGGTTTGTCACGTATTGATGAATAAATGAGAGAAAAAAGCCCAAGCTATCACTGAAATAATCAGGTTATGCTTGGGCTTATTGATATCTGTAACGCTTAAAAGTCGCGAACCAGTGAGTTTAGCTATTTACCAACTCATCTATTTAGAGTGCGTATAAACTGTAATCAAAGTGGTTAAGAGTAGAACCAAACCACAAGCGAAAATATACTCGGTGCAATGATCGAGGTAATTACGCCACAAAGTACTAAAGCTAGGGAACTGAATGCCGCATCTTGTGGGTTCTTTTCAGCGCAAGTTGCCGTTCCCAAAGCATGCGATACCGTGCCCATGGTTAAACCTCGTGCGATAGGGCTCTTAATACCGATCAAATTGTAGATAGGGTAAGCAAAAATTGCTCCGAACAAACCGACAATAAGTACCAGAATCGCGGCAATTGCCGCTTCGCCACCTAAATGGCTTGAGACTTCCATCGCGATCGGTGTGGTGACCGACTTACCCAACAAACTCGCGATCAAACTTAAATCCGCTTTAAAAGCCACGGCAATCAATGCGGTTGTGGTCATCGACATCACGCTGCCTAGCGTGCAAGCAAATGTGATAATGCGCCAGTTAGATCTGATTTGAGGTAACTGTTCATATAAAGGGAAGGCAAGTGCCACTACCGCAGGTTGAAGCATGTAGGTAATCCAAGTGTTGTCTGCGTAATAGGTTTCAAAAGGCACTTTGAAAAACAACAGAATCGGAATGATGATACTAATACTGATAAGTAGAGGATTACAAAACGGCGAATTAACTTTTTGGCTTACCCAACGAGCAAACAAGAACACCACAATAGTCAGTAGAATCCACATGATTATTGACCTCTCGAAAGCAAGCGGTCTAAGAACCATGATAAAGAAACTAGCACGATCAGCGTACCACCAACGGCACTTGCCATAATGGGTAATGCATTCGCGATAAGCATGTCAAAATGATCCATGAGTCCGACACTGATAGGGACAAACAATAAGATCATCAAACGAATAATCAAGCTTGCACCGGGCTGTACCCAGTGCTCAGGAACAATACCAATCACCATGGCAGCAAACAAAATTAACATGCCAAAAATACTGCCTGGGATAGAGGTATCCAATAAGTGCTGTAACGCGTTACCTGCTGTGAGTGCACCTATAATTAAGGTGAAGGAGATTAAGCAGTAAACGAGTTTGATCAATCTTTCTTTCAAAGTGTCACATCTCTTGATAATGAATTTAGCTCGCTAGCTTTTCTACGTATTGATAAACCGCTTTTAAGATAGCCATTTTCTTCTCGTCACTTTCATGTTCGTGTGCGAGGTTCTCTAGATTCAGCATGTACTCTTCCAGACGGCTTTCGTAAAACTCACGACAGTGGTTAGCCCATTTCAGTTGTTCAGCTTCGTCTAACGTCCACGGGAAATGTCGAGCGCGGTAACGGAACAGCAAAGGCTTAATACGTTCGTCACCAAAAGTGATGTCTAACGCTGCCAAGTTATTTGGGTCAGTTTCACGAATGATGTCCATTGCGGTTTTGTCGCCTGGCGAAAAGAAGCCGTCGTAAAGGTGAGTGTCTACGTCGTCGCTTTTTTCGTACTTGCGTTCTTGCGAATACAAACCGATCAGTTTCTCGCGGATCTCTGGATGTTCACGTAATAGCGCTAAGTTTTTTAAGCACTGTTGACGATCGATACCAATAGTTTCCGCATTTTCAGCCGTTAGGGTTTTCGCTGGCGCAAGAATAGGGCACTTGTTCAACTGGACGAGTTTGATGGGTACGGGTAGCTCGTCTTCACCCAGTTCACTGCGTTTGGTGTAGAGTCTGTCTCTGAGTTCATCAGCGTCCAGTTCTAACAGTGGGCTTGGATCTTTGGCTAAATCAACCACGATAACGGCATTTTGATTGGTTGGGTGCCAAGCCATAGGCACAATCCAGCTTGTGTAGTTACAATCGCGACCAAACATGCCCGAAACGTGCATCAATGGTGTCATGTTTACAATATCAACCAGGTCATTCAGCTTACGCTTATGACGCATGTTGTAAAGGTAATCGAACATCTTAGGCTGTGCAGCTTTCAGCTTCTTCGCTAACTCGATGGTCGCAATAACATCGGCCATCGCATCGTGCGCGTTCTCATGTTCAATGCCGTTTGCCACAGATAGGTGTTCCAGTTTGAAGCTTGGATAACCTTCTTCGTTCTCTGGCCAAACAATGCCTTCAGGGCGCAGTGCGTGAACAGCGCGCATTACATCTAACATATCCCAACGCGAGTTGCCGTTCTGCCAACTCCACGCATATGGGTCGATGAAGTTTCGGTAACAGGTGTAACGCGTTACTTCATCATCGAATCGAATACTGTTGTAGCCAAGGCTTGTGGTGTTTGGTTTCGCCAACTCGGCATGGATCTTAGCGATAAACTCTGGCTCAGGAAGACCTTGTGAAGCCGCTTTTTGTGGTGTGATGCGGGTGATCAGTGCAGCTTCAGGCGCAGGGAGGTAATCAGCAGGAGGTTGGCAATAGATAACTAGAGGCTCTCCAATAACATTGAAATCTTGGTCGGTACGAACACCCGCAAATTGACTCGGACGGTCTTTTGCTGGGCTAACGCCCCACGTTTCGTAATCGAAAAAGAAGTAGGTCGGCTGATTATCTGAACTCATTGAATTTCCTGAACAGCAAGCGCGGAACGTTTACTGTGGCTGAAGGTTAGTTTTGTTCAGTATCTGATAGTATGCGGTACGCGTGCAACCCAGATCACAAATAAATTGCCGGAAAACGGTGCTTTACTATTCAATCGAGTCGGTGGGGAAGGTTTTGAATCCAATTGTGGCTTTTCTATGGTCACAATTCTGCCTGTGTACCTCTTTTTTACCTATCTTTTCACCTTAGCTGTTGTAAGGCGATGAGTCGGGTTTCAGGTTTACCGCGAATGAGTTTGTTTGTCTTTTACTCTAAAGCCGTGTGATTAGAAACACCTCGTTGTTTTTTGACTGGTGGTTAATCTGCTGTACCTGTAGCTAGTCCGCTGTGCTTGTATCTAAACTGCAGCGCAGATGTCTAATCCGTAGCACAGATGTTTAAACTGCTTCACTTGCCTGTCTTGGCTCTGTCCAATCAAGGTGTTTTTCGCAATACAATCCTCTTAGGTTTAATTAATTTTTCGGTATTTATGATTGTCGTGGTTAATTTTACTGGAGTGTTATGTTTGTCTCATTTTTAATACTTCTATAATCCGTGTTTGAATTGGATATAAAGAAAACTCTAATATTTCATTTTTATTACAATTTATTTTAATTGTCAGTATGTTTCACTTCTGAGACTGAATTGCAACATGGTGATCTATATAGTAATTAACCTGAATATAATAAGGGTTTATTCTTGTCACTTATTCTTGTTCTTTATTTTAGGGTTACTTTAATTAAGGTCTTTTTATAGAAATAATTACGTACAAAAATAAAGGAATTAAGTGTAAAACCAGTTTTATATATAACTGGTAAAAATGATTCAATACCATTATTATTGTTAGTGTTATTTATATCAATTTGCGTGATCTTATTCTCACTGCGCCTCATTTCTTTATAAATAAGTGTCAATGTATATATTTTCTGAATAGGATTGTTGTTACCTAATTGTTAACTTTGATTGACTATTAGGTAACCCTAATAATAAAGCCGATTTTATATAAAGGATTAAAGAAATGAACAAAGTCTTTAAGGTTGTTGCTGTATCTGCACTTTCTATCTCTTCAGCGAACGTTTTCGCTGTGAGTGACACTTTTGATGCAACACTAGAAGTAAAACAAGCAATTACAATGACAAAAACAAGTGATCTTGACTTCGGTATCATCACTTCAGACAACACAACGGACGTTGTTATCGCTCAAGGTGATGCTGGAGCTGCGGCATTTACTCTTTCTGGGGAATCTGGTGATGCAGTAACAGTAAGTATTTCTGATACTAACTTGGTTAACGGCGTAAATACGATTGCAGCTGAATTCGACTTTAATAACGCTATTACTCTTACCGGTGGTACTGCGGCTCTTAATATTGGTGGTACTGCACGTACTTCAAGTGCGACATTAGTTGCTGGTACATATACTGCTAACGTTGCAGTAGATGTTACTTACCAGTAATTAAATGAAACCAGTGTAATATTGTGGCTGCTATAAAGCAGCCGCTTTTACTATGAGTGTTCTATTCAAATACGCGATTTATATTGGTCTGATGATTTACTCCAGCCCTTTTCATGCGCTAGAAATTATTCCTGAGAATATGGAAGTGAAATTTCCGGGTATGTATATCTCTGGGTCGGGCCAGAATGCGGATTCAAACCCATCCAATAGTCAGGTTTATGTGGTTCGTTTTTATGTTGAAGGTGAGCCTGGTAAAAAAATCGTGGTTTCTCTCCCTTCCAAGCAATATCTAAACCATTCTCGTAAATCCAAACGCCTGCGTATTAGAAAGTTCTATTTTGGTTGTGGCTTATCAAAGCGTGGTAGAGCCAAAATCAAAGGGAATGGAAGAAGCAAATTATTGTGTATTGGTGCCAAAGTGAAAATCGGCGCTAACCATCCAGCAGGCCTTTACACCAGTACAATCCCTTTTGAGGTTAATTATAAATGAAGTTGTTTATCTCATGTGTTCTCGGCTTAATATTCACAACACAAGCCTATGCTCAGTTACTCATCGCACCGACTCGTTTTGTGCTGGATGCCGACACTTCGGTGACTGAAAAAATCGTCGTCGAAAACAATTCAGATCAACCGATTCGCTTGGAGATAAAACCGATTTATCGCCCGGTAAAGGCGAATGGCTTAGTTCGAACTGACGCTAATATCGCGCAATCAGAAGATATCGCGAGTTGGATTAAAGTGTCACCACCAATAATTCGTGAACTTAAACCCAATCAAAGACGCACGGTTCGCTTACGTATGAATGCTTTACCTGCTGACATGGCTGATGGTGAATATCGTGCTTACTTGTGGTTTTCCCCAATAGCAAAAGCTGCAGAGCTATCAGACATTGCGTTGTCTTCTAGCAAAACCAACAGTGATGGTTCAGCTTTTCAACTGAACTTTCATATCAACAGTTATGTGCCTGTTTATGTCCAAAAAGGTGAGCAGATACAAGATGTTAAGTTTGCGTGTGACCACCAAAGCATCAAGATTCGCAACGACGCTAACTTTCAATTTACTGCGAAATTGAATGTTGATGAGCATAGCGAAAAAGTGGTTCTACTTCGTAATGCTGAATTAACTAAGCTTTTCCCAAAAGGCTCAAAGATCTCACTGGTTCAGAACGAACAGCTTCTGTACGAATGTGTTCTGTAGTGCTCGTTTCATTGAAGCGAACTCTGTAAAAGCCAGTGTTCAATTGCATGGTTTGGCGACTTTTGTTGTTCGCTTCACTGTTTCCTTTTGGTGCGTATTCGCAATCTAAAGCAGAAAGTAAGGCGAGTGAACTCTATCCAGCCCATGTTGAAGTTCGAGTCGGGAAAGTGGGGGATAGCTTTTATCGTGTCATGATGGATGACTACGAAGAACCCTTCATTTCGATATCCAATGCCGCTTTTTATCTGCTCGAAATGAATGGTCAGTGTGATGAAAGCGGATATTGCGAACTGTATTTGCCTCAAGATGTGGGAAGAGAATCTCCTCCGTATATTCTAGATACCGAACAAGCCATCTGCTATCGAGATGACGACAATATCCAGTTGATCAAATATCAAGTCATAGATTCAGAAACTTTCATTCATTGGTACAGCTTACAAGCTTGTATCCCGGCAAAAGTGCGTTGGGATATTGATGATTATCGGCTCACCGTTACTCCAGAATTCAGTTCATTGACTGAACTGGAAGCCGCTATTTCTAAGATGAAAAATGAATCACGTAAGAAGGCCGAGGATCTCAAGCGAGCTGAAAACACGCCAGCTTTCGAACCTGTTGCCGCTGTGGGTTTAGCGACTCGGTTAGCGACTTCGGTTTATCACGACAGTGAAACTGGCGGTGATGTTTACGCAATCTCAGACACCATATTAAGCACTGAGCACTCCTTGTCTCGCTTGTCGATTGATTCGCGAGAAGATAACCCTATCGTTTATTACAACATTGCGGTTGAAGCTCATGACGGTGAAGGCTCTTTGGAAGTCGGCCATGTGTTATTAGATGGCAGCGTCTTTACCGTGAATCAAACCCTCGAAGATGGGCTCTATTACACCAACCGAAAGCGACAGACAGAGTTCGGCAACCTTCAACTTGAACGAACCACTCAACCAAACATCAGCATCGATGTTTTGGTCAATGGCATTTATCAAACCACTTATCGCTCTGATGAGTTTGGACGTTTCGTGGTTGAAGAAGACAACATCTCCCCCGGTGACACCATCAAGTTTCGCTACTACTTATCGAAAGGTGTCTGGCAGGAAGAAGAGATCACCGTCGCCGGTTTAGAAGATGCATTTCTGCCAAGTAATGAGTGGGGCGTGCAAGTGGTGGGCAATGAAGGTGCAGACCGAGCTGGCGCTGTGTCGCTCGAATATGGGCTTGCCGATTACTTCACCGTGGGTAGTGCCTTTATGAGGCAAAATGGCAAAGACTTGATTGGTGTTCAAGGACGATACTTACCGGCGCATTGGTTCGCGGGTCATATCGGTTGGTTACCTGAGTTCAATCGCTTTCCAATGGAGTTTGATATTTTGATCAATGGTGATCAGTCGGCATCGATAGAGCTCAATAAAACCGATGAATTGGACTTAGAGTCGATGGAGTACGATGTGTTCAAATACAACCTGTCGCTTGCCAATCTAACGGCCTTTTTGACGGTAAGGGATGATGAAGATGAGTTGAGCGTTGAACCCAAGTTGAACTCGAAAGTGGCTCGTAATCTGTTTGTCTCATACGCCGGTGACTATCGATACATCAAAGCTTCTCATCAAGAAGACTATCTACACACTATTGGCTTGGTCAAAAGCGGGTTTTCGGATACGTCGTGGAATATTTCTGGAACTGTTGATGGCTCTGGTCATCATGAACGAACGGAGCTGTCTCTGAGAAATGCGTGCAAAGAGTGCCTGTTAGATCCGTTGGAGGTTTTTCAAGAGCTCACGACCAACGTATCGGCTCGCTATCAAAAGCAGGAGGTTTCGTTTACGGCTTCCTTAGAAGCTCGAGTTAATCCTTATTTGCTCTTTAAATTGGAAGGAACCGAAGACCGATACGGTGTCGAGATGACGACCGAATTCGGTGCTAAAACTTACTTTGACGAAAGTATTGGTGAGTTTGTTGAGTGGAATCGATACAACCATTCTAAGCTGACGGGCGTTGTCTACGATCACCACAGACAACCCATACCAGGAGTAAGCCTACAAATCTTGGACCAACGAGCGGTCAGTGATGCAAAGGGCCTATTTGAATTCTCAAGTGTTCCGGCTCGAGATAATCTACCTATCTATATTGATGAAGGGGCGCTCGACCTTAACCTCACGCCGATTCAAAACCCTGTGTTTGTAAACACTAAGCAAGTCGGGCTAACTCATGCTCACATCGAAATGGTGGTGTCATTTGGCGTCGATGGCACAGTGGAAGGCGATCTAGAAAACAGTGCTTATCTGCACTTTAAACATATCCAGAAAGGCACCGAGTATTCGAGCGAGATTGAGAGCGATGGCTTTTACATGGTAGAGGGGCTCATCGCGGGCAAATACATTGTGACTTTAGAAATGGGAGACAAGCGATACGTGCAAGGTGCCGACTTGGACGGCGATTTCTGGGTAAGCGACCTCACATTCAACCTCATTGATTTTCATAAGGTGTACTAAATCCGATCGTTTTGATTAGTCTGAAGGAGGCGACAGTATCAATCGCACTTTTTGTTTCATGGTTAGCTCTCGGTTCTTCAAATCTTTGAATATGGCCTTCCATTCTTGAAAGGTGACCACTATCGGGTTAAAACTGTTTACAGGTTTGGTGACGCCGTAATGTACGGTTTCAACTTCAGGTTCGAACGTACCAAACAACTTATCCCAAATGATCAAAACACCGGCGTAGTTCTTATCTATGTATTGCGGGTTTTTGCCGTGATGCACACGGTGGTGTGATGGGGTGTTAAAGATGTATTCAAGTGGCCCCAAGCTTCGTATCCATTGTGTATGGACGAAGAACTGCAAACCTAGATTCAGAAGCACTACAAAGATGACCCATTTAGGGTCAAAACCTATGATGACGAGCGGTACCCAAAATAGCCACATGCCTGCGAATGGGTACATCAAACTCTGACGGAAAGCCGTACTGAAGTTCATCTGTTCTGAACTGTGGTGCGCGACGTGCGCGGCCCACATCCAGCGAACACGATGGCTTGCTCTATGGAACCAGTAATAGCAAAAGTCTTGTAACACCATCAATACAACAAAACTCAGCACGCCCATTTCAATGTCCATTAAACGCCAACCAAACATCCAGAGATACAACTGAACGACCAATAACCCGGTGAGCAAATCGGAGAGTTGATGCATTCCCGCCAGCGTGAAGTTACACATCACTTCTGAAAGTTTATAGCTGGAGTTATCTGGCAGTCGACCTTGCTTCTGACCGATAAAATACTCAGCCAACATGCACACCACGAATAAGGGCGCTAATACCAGCAGTAGCCATTCTGGGTGATTGATTAATGCGTCGATATTCATGTTTTATCCTTGTTGAGACGCCATACGCGTTCTTAGTATCAAGTTTACTTAGACTTGCTCGCCTGAGATTCAATCAGCAGAATTACGTTACCAGCGAGCAAAGTGATCTTCTGTTAGGCCAAGAACACCATCGAGTCGATGTGTCACTCCATTGTTGTCTTCAATCGAGCCAGAAAAGTGACCAATGAACTGACGAAAGTTACTCTTTAACAGCCATAAATTGAGCTTTTCGCTGCGGTTATTTAAGGGCGTATAGGTCAGGTTTATACGTCCATCTTGTGATGTTATCTGCCAAGGCAAGTTCGTGTCTTGGCGACTGAACGTAAACTGTACCGGGTTAAGCAAGTGTCTGGTTCCATTGACCCATAACACGTTTTCGCAGCCTCCGGTTTCATTCACGCCCGCCGCGAGGTTTAGGCCAATATCTGTGCCATTGGATTGCGTGTTGATGCTTGCCCAGCGCCAGCTGGTTTCACGTCTCATGTAGCCCGCTGAAAAGTCATAACCGGCACGAGCTTGTTCGAGAACGAGTGATTCCCCTTTGATTTGGATTTCACCGCTGATGCGCAAAGCATTGTGCTTTTGGGTGTAAGTCCAACCTGAATAACCCGTTGGGCTGCACATCGCTAAGGGCAAGCTGTCGGCTTCAGGCTCTAAAGCGATATCGGCCTTGATGAGTTTGGTATTCAATCGAACTTGCCATTGCCCGCCTTCAATATTAAAGGTGATGCTTTGGCCTGCAATGTTTGTCGTGCCGTCAAATGGCGAAGCGGTAACTTGTTTATCAAACCCTAATGGCCTCAACCAAGATGACTCTTCTAGATGGTTGTTTTCAATATCGTACAGATAACAAAATGCCGAGCCCAAGTAGCGAATATCCGCGATAGCGACACCAATAATGTGCGTGTCGGTGACGATGCTGACAAACTGAAATTGCTTGTAGTGGAAGTGCTTCTGCCAAGGAGCTGCTTTTGAATCCATCGAGTTTCGGTAGTCAAAGCTCTCGATGTTCAGGTGCTTGGGGATGCCATCGAAATGTCCAATGATCGGCTGACCATTAGAATCAATCAAACTGTGTGGGGCTGGGTTCGTTTTTATCATTGCGATGGTTCACATTAATTTAACAATTAAAGCCATTGTGCGATGAGTAGCGTAGAATTGGGAGGTCATATTCGGACAAGAGCGCGTTGCCAATCACGATTTTGTCAGTAGTGTTGTTGAAGCTGAGTAGTCATGTTTATGGGAATGGGCTCGATATAAGGAGAGACGATTGGAGATTATCGCGGAGTATAAGCCGACCGGACATCGGCATCAGTTGGGTACATTAGATATCGCGCTGCTGTTGAATACGTTAGAGCAACGAGGTATCGATATTGAAAGGCTGCTCAATGATGTGGGTTTGCCGAACATGGATTGGCGAGACCCGAATGGAAAGCTGACTTACGCTGACAAGCTTGCGTTATTTAGCGCGGCTAATCAGAGTTTTCCTCACGATGGCTTGGGGCTTTGGTTGGGAGAACACGCTAGCTTGAGCCACTTTGGTGTGTTGGGTTATGCGCTATCAACCAGTCAAAATGTCGGGGAGGCCATCAAGTCGGGCTTCAAGTATTTGCGCCTGAATGGGCCTATCTTCTCGGTTAAATTACTTCTAGATTCCGAGCAAGCGGTGATTCGGATAGAGAACACTTTGGAAGTGGGTGAACTCCTGCCTTTCTGCAGTGAATATTTCTTGAGTTCAATCGTCTCTTTGTTCAAAGAACTGACTGGTCATGAGTTGGATATCTACACTTTGGCATTGCCTTATGCTCGTTCCAATTACACTAAGCTTTATGACAACCGCTTCCAGTGCCCGGTGATTTTTGAGCAAAACTATTGTGAACTGCGTTTTGATGTCTCCGTTTTATCACAAACCTTATTGACTCATGATGCCGCGACCCTGAAGCGCTATCTCGCGTCTTGCCAGTCGATAGTGGAAACGCTGGACTCTGAGCATCTGCTGACTAACCAGATCAAAACGATCTTTTATCAAACCGCAGGCAGTTTCCCGAATATTGAACAACTCGCGGATGAGTTTGGTTGTAGCTCTCGTACGCTCAGGCGAGAGCTAGTGACCCATGATTCCAGTTATCAAATATTGCTTACCGAAGTTCGAGTGGAACTGGCCAAAGAGCTGTTACTCGGCACAACCATGAGTATCGATGACATCGGTGAAAGGCTCGGTTATAGCGACCCGGCAAATTTCAGAAGGGCGTTTAAAGGTTGGCTCAATAAAACGCCCGCGCAGTTTCGTGACGGTTTAAGTTAAAGCGTTACTTGCTAAAAAATTGTTCTCTGAAATTGGTGACTTGCTGCTGATAGTAACTGTCCCAATCGTGCTGAGACCAAGTGGCATAACTTGATGAGCGCTGAGAGTCTAAGGTCGCGTTGAGCTGATCCAGTTGCTCGTGATAACTCATCACGGTTTGTTGCTGTTGCGCGACTTGCTGTTCTCTTGCGGTAATGTTGCTGGCCTGCATTTCATCTAAGTAGGTCTCTTGAAGGTCGGCTTTGACTGATACTATCTCAGCAGGGCTATAGCTGCTGGGTATCAAAGAGACTGCCAATTCATATTTTTGAAGCTGTGTTTCGGCGTTTAACGTGTCCGTATTGTTTTGCCATTCACTAAGCAAATCTTGATAATTGGCCAAAAACTGGCTCGCTTCGTTCTCTTCAAGGGTGTTGGCGTCGAGCGTAAAATCCAGATGCGCAAACTGGTCTGCGAATAGCTGGTAGGCCAACTCGCCCCATATTTGCTGTGCAGACTGCTTGAATAAGGCAACACGATCTTCAAGAGTCTCTATGGATTCAAGTGGGATGGTACTTTGGGCTAATTGCCAGTCGACTGATAGCTGCGGATAGTCGCTCAGTAACTCAAACCATATGCTCGGCAATTCTGATTTCAATCGTGCGAGTTGCTCTGCGCAGTCATCGCGTTGTTGACAAAGCTTCCAGAACCCATCGAGTTCATCGAATAAAGCCTTACCTTCGAATTCACTCAAGTTTTCAGCAAGAATTTTACCGTCCAGTGCTCCAGCTTGGGCTTGATTGCTCTGCGATGCTGAATTTCCCGAACTGGGGGTTGCAGTTGGTGTGAAATTATCGTCATCAGTTGTCGTAGAAACACGCGGCTTAGCTTCTGTGTGTTGAGCAGAAGATAGCGGTGTTTCAATCGATTTTGATGACCATGAGTAGCCAACAATGCTCGTCACCGCGACGAGCATTAGGATTAATATAACTCGATGCATTATTGGTTCACCGAGTTACTTGATCACGGCGCTAACAGGGAAGTGGTCTGAAAGGTTGTAGTGCTTCCATAACTCACTGCTGGTTGAGCGAGGAACATCAACGCGGTTATTGTTGTGAGTTTTTTGTGCGTACTCCGAACTCACCACTACGTAATCCAAGTATTCGACGTTTTCCCCGCCAGACATAGGTTCGCCTGCAAAGTTGTTGATGCGTGGGTCAAAGGTAGAAGCGGTGTAACCAGAGTATGTTGGTTCATCAGCCTGCAGGTTAGCGAACATTTGTTGGTAGTCGTCTGGGAACTTCAGCTTGTTCACGTTGAAGTCACCGCTGTAAATAACCGTCTCTGAAGTTGGTATTTCCAGTGATTGAGCAAGCTGACGCATCTGTTTAAATTGACGTTGTCGGTAGTCACGTGCCGTGTCTGTATCGAATGATGCCGTGTGGGTGCCGAAAACATGGTAAGCCTGACCATTCTTGATAACCTCGGCATAATTCACGCCCTTATCAGCGAAACAATCTGTGCCTGTACAATCAGGGAACACGTATTGCGCTTCGTTGACAATAGGGTAGCGGCTCACAATGACCACGCCACCGTCGTATATGTTAATCCCATCTTTATCTAGCATTTTGGTTTGGTACGGGTACTCTTTTGCAAGTTCACGCAAGAACTCATCTCTGCCGTTAGCAAACACCTCTTGTAGTGCCAACACGTCGTAGCCTTTTATATATTGAGGGAGAAGATCGTAGCGGTCACCAATATGCGAAGCGATGGCAGGCAGCGCCCAGATGTTATAGGTCATGACTTTGAGTGTATTGGCATCCGGCTCTGGTTGCTCATCTACTTTGGGTGGGGTGATGGTGTAATAAATATCATCGTAGCGCGCCGTAGAATCGGCTTTGAGGGCTAGCTCTGCATTGACCCCGAATGCATCGGTTGTGCTGCGATGAATATTACGATCGTCATGCAAAGTTAGGTTGACGTCTGCTGCGCTCAAACCGTGTTGCATTGTTGAGTTGTACCAATGTCCTTCCATGGTTTGATTAAGTGTGACGCTCTCCCCAATAGAATTTGAGACTACTGTGTCAAACTCGTATGTCTTACCGGACTTCACACCTGTCCAGCGGTTGAAACTGATCAGCTTTTTGGTTTCCCACGGGCCAATTTGTTCAACATGTTGCTGCCACTCATCACCGAACTGAAGTAGGTCGGTACCAGTATGATTGGTTTGAATCGTCATCACTTGGTTGGTGTTGTTGGTCAGGTACACATCGGTATCTGCAATAGCCGAGGTTGAAATGAATGAAGCTGATGCAAGTAATGCACTCAGGCAAGTCCATTGAGTTTTCATTTTCACGTTATCCTTACTGATTGGTTTAAAGAATAACGTAGTAAAGAGTTATGACATTGGAGTTATAACTCTATCAGAATTATCCAAATATTAGATATATGCCATGGTTTTATAAATTCGATTACTCATTGATAATTAACATATTGCTTTGTCGGAATGATAAGTGATACGCGCGCACGCTAACAAATAGAGGAACGATTTGGATTTGAGGGTAAGTCACTAGTGGTGTGTTTTTGTGGAAATCATAGGTCGGTAAATAACCAGAAATGGATGCTGTGAATCACGATAAGGGATAACGCTAGCGGCCTTGCTCTATCAGCATAAATTTTACCATTGTTCAGTAAACAGATTCCTCAAAAACAGGTATGATAGTGTCGTTTTTAATCCTGAACTGGGAAAGTCATGGCAAAGTTAACACTCCAAGAGCAAATGCTTAAAGCTGGCTTGGTAAATGAGAAAAAATTAAAGAAGGCGAAGAAGGGCTCTAAAAAGTCTCGCGTTCAGTCTCGTGAAGCAAAAGCGGCAGCAGAAGAAACTAAACTGGCGCAGCAAGCGAAAGACAAAGAGTTAAACCAACAGTTGAAAGAACAACAGTTGAGCAAAGAAATTAAAGCTCAAGTGAAGCAACTGATTGAGATGAACAAGATCGAACAGAAGAATGGTGAGATCAAATACAACTTCACCGATGGTACGCTAGTTAAATATCTTTACGTAGAAGACCTGACTCAAAAGCAACTAAGTAAAGGTATCCTAAGTATCGCGCGTCAAGGCGAAAGCTATGTTGTTATCCCTACTGCGGTAGCGAACAAGATCGCGATGCGCGACGAAGAATCTATCGTTGATACTCAAGCTTCAAGCTCTGATGAAGTTGACGAAGATGACCCGTACAAAGACTTCGTGATCCCAGATGATCTAATGTGGTAGTCCTCGACTAAACCACTATCTAATTCGTCAATTACTTGTGGCGTGAAGAAGTATTAAAAGCCCCGATGTGTCTTACATCGGGGCTTTTTCAATGTTGGCAACTGCATAGAATTATTTGCGGGCTCATCTGAACCGGTCTTGTCTCTATATTTGAGAAATAATTCATTGCCGGTGCCTCACTTACGACCGCTTTACTGGTAAGTAGCTAAGTAGGTAGGTTACCTACTAAGGCTTTGGCCAGCTAATCGGCAACAATGTCTGCGATGTCGAAAGTTGAGTCTTGTTGGCTGTTTTTAAGTTGATGATATTCGAGCTGATATTGCTCATAGCCATCAAAATAGCAGTCGCCGATTTCATTGCGTGGGCAAATTTGTACATCGTCTCTTGCGACCAGTTCAGTTGAACAAGATGGGCAGTGTTTCATAGATCCTCCTGATGGAATCCCAGTGTATAACCGGCCCCATTAACTCAAACTTTTGTTTCGTTGTGATTTCATTTTTAAGTCAAGTAGTGGGTTTATTTGTCATAAACCCGCTACTTGTTGCTGTGCTTGGCCACAGAAAGGAGCAGCGATATAAGGTGCTTCGAGTTCGACAATGCTGTTTATTGGATGCTACATATATTGAAGCGAGAGCGGTTACCTCCACCTAACATTTTTACATTCTCTTTGTTACTAAGTGCTTTCCAGGCGGTACTTTCTGCCGCACTGAGGTTTGAAGGTTGGTAATCTAAGTTAGCGTATCTGGATACAACCACTTGTTTATCCATGCTTTCAGATAGGCTATCGATTACATTAGTTGTCACTTTTCCATCGGAGTAGGCCATGACCAAAACTTCATCATTTTCTTCAAGCGCTGAGACTAATGTGCTTTCATTGTCTTTGCTGTATTGAACATCACTGTAACCTTGCTCTGAGCCTGCTCGTTTGCCTGAAATTGAACGATAAAGAAGGCTCTTTTTACGTTTCTTTAAGCAGCTAAGTGGGGTCTCATTCTGCTTGCTATAAATATTGACCACTTTAATATCGTTTTGAGCAGCGTATTTCAGAATTGAACTTTGGTTTCCGAGTCCTCTGCGTGTCAGCGCTGGTGAATTTTGCAAGCTTTGAGATAAGCGTTGTTCGGTAGCATCAACGATAACAATCGCAGGTTTGTTACCTTCACTTAACGATTTCTTTAGTGCTTGTCTAACTTCGACATGTGCCATTTTTCCTTCTACAGTATCCCAGTTCGGTGCATGCTGAGGTGTTGCGGATGGTCTTGTTTCAAGCGTATATGGCTTGTAGTCGTAGTGTTCTTTCGGCCAATAAGTATTTCTTTTTGCTTTTCCCAAATCGTCAGCTAAATGAAATTCACTCACGATCTTTTCATTTTTTAAATACGCTTTAGGTTTTTCTTGTCCTAGCGCTTTCCATTGGAAGTACATCTCTTCACGAAGGTTGATGACTGCCTGCCTGGCACTACTGATTTCCGTAACGGGATCTCGACCGTGTTCAGCATTGTTGTAGTGAGTAATTCCTGTGGTCTGATATTCATAATTTGGAATCACATACTCTGTCGCTTTATTGGTGTCTGGGTGTCGGTGAGACAGAGGCGCATTGCCTTGAGGGACGGCACCAGAAGAGAAGTCTCTCGCGTGTATGAGCTCATGTCCTAATGCGACAGTTTGATCAAACGGTGTCTCTGTTCCTGGAATATTGACCATCTCCGTGGTGGAGAAGTAAACCGTATTCGAGACCCCCTTACCATTAAACTGTCGCTGCCAAGCTAGCGAAGCCTTTTGTTGATCTTCAAATATAGAGGGTATCGTCTCAAAGAGTCTTCCTGGCCTTTCTGGTTCTTTTATCACAGTGACAACCGCAGCATTAGAGTGGTCGATCCCTATTGTATGTTCAATTAATGGTTCAACACCGTCGTGAGGCGCATTGACCGGAACGTAGGTAGCGATTTGTCGTAAAATTTCTCGTCCAGTTTGTGATAGCTGTAGCTTGCGGACTAACACGCTTATATCTGCAAGGTATGCGTCACTCTTTGTTTGTACGTAGAGGTTTCTAGACATGCGATAAAGTTTACCGTGGGTGTCTGAGTTGTACCCCGCAATCACTTTTACGCCATCCGGAGCGTCATAAAATAGGCCGAATTCTGAGCCTTTTCCTGCATATACATTCATTGGGTCAACAAGCAAAAAAAGCACTGAAAGAGTTAATATAATCTTATTTTTCATTGACTTATTTCTCTAATGCGATTTGTGATTCAATCCAATCTTCGAGTTCTTTGAGGAGCAGATGGTTGATATGTGGAAGCATGGTCAGTTCTTCTTGTTTAATGATTAACCCAAGCTGCCCAATTGCAGACTCGAGATCTCCTTGGCTCAACGCTATTTTTATATTCGCGAGTTGGGCCCAGAGGGCATGTGAAGATACATAGCCTACTTGTTGTTCCAGTTCATCTTGATGCTCATCGGAAAGGTAGCTCAGGTGCAGAGGGGAAAGCGTGCTGTTGAACAGTTGATGTTGACTGTTAGGCGATACATTGACTTCTGACTGCTGATGTTGCGCGATTTGTAGATAGAGCGAAAGATCGCCTAATAAATATTGAAGTTGGTTGGCATTCGTCGTCTTCATTGCCTTTTCAATGATGCTTTCAATAGCGCTTTGAAAATTTTGATCAAAGTTAGTGCTTGGCTGCGACATCACTTCATCGAGTATATCGGCCATTTGGGGAGCATAAAATCTAAGGTCTCCTGCAGCATAAACGCTCGGATAGGGCACTGAATAGTTCAGTGAACGAAGATAAGACATCGATATAGCGAGCTCAAATTGAGGTTGAATGAAATGTCTAAAAATTTCGTATTGTTTGATTTGACTTAACACTCCACCGCTTGGTCGCTCTGTTAGCAGCAGTTCATACCAACGGCTAAGCTGATACCAGTTTGTACGATTGTCGGGGTTTGAACCGTCGATTCCTTTGCTTTCTAGATAATCCACTAAAGACGTTTGGTAGCTAAGAATCTCGATGTCAGTTAGCAAGGATAATTGCTGCTCAAACACCTGATTAGAGAGCTGGCCGGATATGTAGGCATCAGCTGTATTCATTAGTTGCTCTCTAAATAAGCCAGCAGGCCATCCCGAGGTCACCCTCGACGCTGTATAATAATCGACATTAAACTCTACTCTTTTTGTTAATACTCTGGACAGTTCAGGGTCCTTTTTAGGGTGGTAAGTATCGTACAATGGACCAGAGTCTTTACATGCATCTAGAGAAGCTTGAATACCGCCTGGGGCAATGGAAGGAACACCCCAGCAAGTTCTTGCGGGGCGGACTTCTACAGTTGCTGTACTGAGTTGTTCCTCGCTCAGGTAATCGATATCCCACATTTCTTTCGCATACTCTCTCAATCCACTTTGTCTTACTTGAAATTCCAATATACTTCGGTTGATTTTGCTGTGTGTAATGATCGATACCACGTGAGGCTTTGACCTTTCTATGAGCCGTTTAATTGTGTTCTCTCTATGTGTTGATAGTCGGCGTAAAGCAATTTCAACAAGTTCTCTTTTCTTGCTATGTATATTCAAAGCGAGCTCGTTATAGTCATCTGCGTTCAGTTTATTAATTAGATCATCGATGCGTGCTGGTCCTTCAATGCGAATACAGCGTTCGAGCTCTGTTAAAGAGTCTTGAGCATTTTGGCATAGCGGCTGGTGTAGATTTGAATTAGGGGAAACATGCCCGATTGACTTCAACAGTTCTAAATCAATTCGTGCCATTTGTTTAGATAACTGCCTGTCATACGCTGAAGCTAACCGGCGATACTCAGTGTCTGCTTCAAGAAGCAGGTTATCTATATACATAGAGGCAGTGAGCTTGACATGATCGTCGTATTTATTGATGAGTTCGATGGCATCTTGTTTTGAATGATGGAAACGAGAAAATTTTGATGAGTGGTTGGTAAACACGTAGTGCGATTGGCTTTCAAATTCGGTGATTTTTTCTTTGGCTGCGAAGTACTTAATGTCATTCGATAATAGGTTTAGCTCATCACCAACTAGAGGAATGAGAGAAAAAATAGAAGCCGCTTTGTCGAGTCGAGTAGAGGATTCCTCAGAAAATGTTTGGACCATGTTGTCGACCCAAAAGCCCACCGCAACAGCATCTCCGATTGGCCCTAAGACTTCCAAAGTAGAAGAACCGGCCTGACCCAACCGATTGATTAGGCTTTCTTGGCTCAACGAGCTTTCGAATGTTTGTGGGACGTTAGCCAACGCTTTTTCTGTTTGTGGCCATGCTGATGTGAAAGATTGCGTGTGCACATCGTGTTCAAGTTCGCCTAACGCAGTACCAAACTGTGGTTCCAAATAAAGCTCATTTCGAGACCATAAAGAGGCACGATCATTGTTTATTGTGTCTAGTGATTGGGTATCCTGAACTCCATTGCTTAAGCAAAGCGCGGCTGACATGGGGCTGTATAGTATGGCGACAAACCGCCATAACGTGTTTTTGTTTTTCATAGTTAACTTTTTCTTGGAGTGAATAGCTGGCCGAATTTATCGAGATAAAGGTTCACCCATAAACAAGAGCCTCGTTTGGGTGCCGATACGCAGGAGTGTTTTGGCTTTTTTGATTGAGGGGTTGCAAAAAGCTCACCACCAGTGTGGTGAACCTAGATTGGGGAATATGAGTTTGCTTACTGCTGCACAGGGTTAATCACAAGTTGAGCATCTAGATACCCAAGTTGAGCGAAAGTGTCAGGGTTGAAATCAGTCACTATTTTAATATCACCCGCGTAGTAGGTTTCGTGATTGTTGAACGTCGTTGTATCGAATGAATCGACAGAATGCTCAGCGCCGATATCTATCATCCCTGAATATTGAGATTCAGCACTGAATTGACCAGACACGTGAGAGTAGAACGGGCGGACACTGGCTCCTGCGGCGTACTGCATGCTACTCAAGCCATTGGTGTTGATTGCCCAACTCCAGTCCCACCATTTCATCTCTCCAGGAATATAGCGGTGGTCCCATTGGTAGCGGATATTGGCTTGATCTTCGCTGGTGGTTCCCATGGTAAAGGTGTGTGAGACAGTAGGGCGGTTTGTTGGATGTGAGCTCAGCGCATTGCCGCTATAACGAAGAAAACCTGTGAAGCTCACGTCGTAACTCATGTTGGTTTTGATGCGGTATGGGTAAGAGATGGTAGAGCGTAAGAACTCGACTTGAAAGGGAAGTACTGAGTTCGCTGGTACAGTGATGATGGCTTGTAGGTCAGTTGGCTCCAAGCGAGAGCCACTGTTGGTATCAGAAAAGCGTTGGCCTTCTTCTAACACGACTCTGACATCCGTTTTCCCAGCTTGCGGCCAGTGGAAGTTCTCATCAATCATCACTGATTCAGCAAGGTCAAAGCGCTGTGTTTTACGCCAATGGGTGGATTGCTTAAAATGAAGGTCAACGACGATTTGTTTCGGATGATCAGTCTTGTTAATAGCATAAGCTGTAAGGGTGTTGACCAGCTCTTGGTCAGTTTCTTCTACAGAACCGTGCCAAAACGCAGTGTTATCGAGTACGTAAGAGAAGTTATCGACAGTGATGGTTGTCTTCTCATTACAACGCTCACCGGTACAGCTTCCATCGTTATTCCCTTTGATCTCCCAACCATGGTTAAGTTGCTCTATTGCCATATCTTGACCGACGTAACGCCCGTTATTGCCGCTAACCCAAGCGTAACCAAGACTATGAGCCAAGTAACTTAGCGGCCTGATAAAGTTCGTGTCGTCATTAACTAAAGCTCGTTGAACTTCAAGGTTACTGTTCTCTTGAATAGCTTGTGCTTCGTAGTATGGCAAGCCCGCTTCTGGTGTATTAGGGTAGCACCAGGTTTTGTTGCTTGGTTGACCTGGTTTAATGAGGCCATGATAGCCGGAGCCCATGATCACCCAATCATGCTGAAGGCCAACAATGTCCCAAACATTCATGCGGGATATCAGGGCTGTTTTATGTTCTTGAGCTTCTGAATTGTTGAGAGCGCGATAGTCGAAACGACAGATATCTTCTCCAAGTTTATCTAAGACGATTTGGTCTGAGTATATCTTCGCATGAGCTGTAAAAGAGATTACCGATAGGGCAGTGCTAAATAGAATGGTTCTACTGACGTTAATCATTAATAAGTTCCTAAATGCCATTATTTGGCTATTTTTATTAGAATCGAGTTATTAGATTTTATTGATATTATTTAAAGCCGAGGGACTCTAGCGGGGTGTACTTTGTCATATAAAACAATGCCAAAAATACTGAAATGAATTGAAAATAAATACTTATAGATATCAGGAGGTTGTACTGATCAACTTGTTGTTTGATAAAGACTTATCTTGATGACTTCAATTAGTTTCAACTATCAAAATATTAGGTGGTTGATTGTTGAACGTTTATATTTTCGTAGCCTTGCTATTTGGGAAATTGGCTGAGCGATTAGCTAGCAGGAATGGTTGCCGAACGGCAAGAACAGACGCAAATGAGAAGAATAAATGGTGTTGTGATAGGCAGGATCAAAAAATGCAGCCAACAACCTTTCGATTATTGCTGCATTTTGTCTAGTTCGAATTAACTTAATTGAACGAGATTAAGCATCACCTGGCTTTTCGCGTTTGCTGTTCCAACCCATAAAGTTGTAGATGTTGTAACGAGCAAAGCCAATTTGTTCATGCAGAGCAAAATCTGTGACCGCAAAGTTGTACCATAGTGGCAACCACGAAACTTGAGCTGCCATATAGTCGGCTCTCACTGGAATAACATTCAAGCCGAAGTGGTTGAAATAGAGCTCGCTACGACGAATATGTAGGCCAGATGAAACCAACACAATGTTGTCGAATTTATGATGCTTCATTAGGTCACTAGTGAGCTGTGCATTCTTCCAAGTGTTGACGCTATTCGGCTCTTGAATGATGTCACCTATTGGAACGTCAAGTCTCAGCAATTGTTGTTGATAAACTTCTGCTTCGGTAACACCGTTATTTTGTGCATCGCCACCACTGATGATCACTTTGCATGTGGTTTGGGTTTTGGCGCAATCTTTATATTGGCTGGCTGTTTCGCTGATTCGGCCAAAAGAGAAAAAGGCTGGCTCGAACTCTTGCGTGCTTTTAATTAACTGCGTTCCCGCACCCAGAAGAACAATAGCGTTATTGTCAGACCATTGGATGTCAGGCTTACTTTCGTAATCGGCTTGTAGGTCGTTCAGTAAATAACGAGGAATTAAGCCTGAACCAATCAACACAAATGACGATATAAGAACAAGAGATAAAAACAGAGAGGTTTTTCGCCACTGAAGTAAACGTGTAAAGCCTACGAATAGCAGAAGAAGTAATAATATAATAAAGCTCATGAGGATCCTGTTATCGAACTGGTGCCAAGATGATGTGACATACTGAAGCGGTGCATCATATATCAGTTATGTTAATCATTCATAGATAACTCATTGTATTATTGAACAAATGCACGATTTCTTTCTATCAAGAACAATCATCGATGAGAGCATTCGAAAAAATCGCTTTATTATTGTTCGATAATACCATTCTAAATATAGGTATATAAATCAAGAGGATTATTTAAACCTTATTTCGTGTTATTTGATTTATCTGTTCATCGGTTTCCGTTTCTTCAACTCGTTAACTCAGCTTTCATATTCTTAAACTACCAAATTATCAAGCTCTCAGCTCTTAAATGATCAAGCTCTTAAGTTTTCAAGCTCTCAAGTTTTCAAGCTCTTAAATTATCAAAGTAAGCCTGAACAAATTTAACGAACACTTGGTGTTTCTTTGCCGGATAAGTAACTTGCGGATAGAAAAGGTAAATACTGTTGCCTTGTTGCAAACATTCATCAGGCAGCACTTGCTCTAACTCTCCAAGTTCGACCTCTTTCGCAACGTAGTAACTTGCAATACGGATGATGCCACTGCCTGCCATAGCTTGTTGTTTGAGCAAGTGGTTGTCATTGCTTGAAAGCCAGCCGGACACATCAATATTTGCCGATTTTAAAGGCCACTCGGTTTGGTGCAGCGTTGCTAAGCATTGATGATCACTCAAGTCACTCACATTGGTAGGGCGACCAAATTGATCAAGATAACCAGGGGTCGCGACTAAATCATGCTGATAGCTAATCAAGTGTTTCGCTACCATGTTGTCAGGTGGCGTATTGGTGGCGCGAAACGCGATATCGATATCATCTTGGTTTAGATTAAAGTTGGTGTAGCTGCTGTTTATCTCAAAACGGATTTCTGGATATTGCTGCCTAAACTGTTGGCAGATATCGAATAGATATACCTCAGTAAACATCTTTGGCGCAGTGAGGCGTAATAGACCTTTAACGATGTCGTGTTGCTCAGAAACACTGCGTTCAAGCTGTAAGACTTGCGAGCGAATCGTTAAGCCTTGTTGTAACGCGCGTTCGCCTTCTTGGGTTAAACGAACACTGCGAGTGGTTCTGACCAAAAGCGGGCACTGTAAATCGTTCTCTAAACGTTTGATCTGCTCAGAAAGGTAGCTCTTAGAGATACCGAGCTTTTCGGCTGCCTTGGTAAAGTTGAGTTGCTGAGCAAGTTCTACAAACAGGATCAGTCGTTCAATTCTTTTGTGTTCGTTCATTCGCGCGTTCCTATCAATCTATTGTTCGTCATATCAAACAATCATTTCGTAACTAGCATATTCTGTTTTTTTAAAAGAACAATATGATAGAGGCATATTTCTGGTCAGCAAATTTTCTAAGCGAGAATCGATATGACGAACAGCATTGAATCTACAAACAAAACGAATGACAAAAAGAGTATCCCATTATCAAACCATCTGCCGAATGTTGGGCAAGTTGCCTATGGTTGCATGGGGCTAGGTGGTGGCTGGAATGATAATCCAGTGACAAGTGCGGATGTTGCTCAAACACGAAGTGTAATCGACACGACATTAGAATCGGGCATTAACTTATTCGATCATGCGGATATCTATACCTTCAGCAAAGCTGAGCAAGCCTTTGGTCAAGCTTTACAACAAGCCCCTGAGTTGCGCGAACAGATGTTCATTCAATCTAAGTGTGGGATTCGTTTTGAAGGTGAGGGCAATGTTGGTCGTTATGATTTCTCGGCTGATTGGGTAAGCCAATCGGTAGACGGTATTCTCAACCGATTGAATACTGAAAAGCTCGATGTACTGCTATTACATCGTCCTGATCCTTTGATGGAACTCGATGACCTGGCAAGAGTGTTAGAGCACTTAAAAGCGCAGGGTAAGGTCGATTTCTTTGGTGTGTCGAACATGAACAGTCACCAAATCCAGTATCTGCAATCTGCGCTAGGGCAACCTATTGTCGCGAATCAAGTTGAGATGAGCTTAGCCAAATTGGATTGGTTGAACGATGGGGTGATGATTAACTCGCAAGGGCACCATCAATCAGACTTCGCCGCAGGCACCCTTGAACATTGCCAAATGAATAACATCCAACTGCAAGCTTGGGGTTGTTTGGCACAAGGCCGATTTGCTGAGCAAGGTTTGTATTCAGAACATGAACACGTGAAAAAGACGGCGCACTACGTGGCTCAGTTAGCAAATCAATATGGCGTAGAAAGTGAAGCGATTGTGTTGGCATTTTTGCTTCGTCACCCTGCTCGTATCCAACCTGTTATTGGCACCACAAATCTAGACCGAATCAAAGCTTCAGCGGTGGCGACTCAGATAAACCTGTCTCGTGAAGAGTGGTACAACTTATACGTGTACTCACGTGGTCAAGCGCTGCCATAAGGAATAAACATGTTGAATCAAAAGATCGCACAACAATTGGTGTCTAATGCTCTTGATATTGCCAAGCATCATCAACAAGCAATTGCGGTGAGCGTATGTGATACGCACGGAGAGTTATTGGCGTTTATTCGCATGGATAATGTGAGCGTACAAGCCGGGTTGTTAGCACAGAACAAAGCTTATACGTCTGCAAGAGACAGACAGCCAAGCGGTAACTTAGGCGCTTGGGCGAGAGAAACCGGTAAAGACTTAAGTTACTGGACCGACTCAAAGATCACTGGCTTTAAAGGCGGTGTTCCCATTGAGATAAAGGGGCTGGTGATTGGCGCTATTGGTATCAGCGGATTAAGTGAAGATGACGATGAAGCACTTGCTGAGAAAGTGATTCAACTTGTGCTCTAAGTGCTGTTGCTTGTGAAGCAATGGAAGTTAGAAGTAACAGATAATAAAAAACCGATGCATGTGCATCGGTTTTTTGTTTAACGAGACTCAAGTTATTGAATCAATCGAACTCATTAAGCGTTCGCTTGTTCCAGATCTTGTTGCTTGTCTTTCTTACCCAATAGGCGGCTTGTGATCGTACCGGCTGTCATTGCACCAGATACGTTAAGCGCCGTACGTGCCATATCGATAAGTGGCTCGATAGAGATAAGCAGTGCTGCGATAGTTACAGGAAGACCCATAGCTGGAAGTACGATAAGCGCCGCGAACGTTGCACCGCCACCTACGCCAGCAATACCGAATGAGCTCACTGTGATAATAGCAATCAGAGATAGAATGAAGTTGATGTCCATTGGGTCGATGCCAACCGTAGGCGCAACCATGACTGCTAGCATTGCAGGGTAGATACCCGCACAACCGTTTTGACCAATCGTTGCACCGAAAGTTGCAGACAGGTTAGCAATCGCTGGTGGCACATTTAGCTTAGTGATTTGAGCTTCAACGTTCAGTGGAATCGTTGCAGCAGAACTACGCGAAGTGAAAGCGAACGTTAGAACAGGCCAGATTTTTTGGAAGTACTCTTTCGGGTTTACACCAACAAAAGAGACCAACACACCGTGAACCACAAACATCAGGATGATTGCTACGTAAGAAGCAACGATGAAACCCAGTAGGCTTAGGATGTCTGAAGCACTCGATGTTGCGACTACTTTCGCCATTAACGCAGCGATGCCGTATGGCGTGAGTGCCATGATCATCTTAACTAAGCGCATAACGATAGATTGTGCAGCGTCAACGAAAGTACGGATCGGTGATTCTAGCTCTTCTTTCTCAGCCATTACTTTACGAGCAGCAATACCTGTTAGCACGCCGAAGATAACCACAGCGATGATAGACGTAGAGCGAGCACCGGTTAGATCAGCAAACGGGTTAGTCGGAATGAAGCTAATCAGCATTTGTGGAATAGTTAGGTCTGAAACACTTCCCATGCGGCTTTCTAGTGTTGCAATACGAGCTGTTTCACGCGCGCCCTCTGTTAAGCCTTCAGCCGAAAGACCGAATGCTTGAGCCACTGCAATACCAACAATTGCAGAGATCGCTGTTGTTGCGAGTAATACTGAAATAGTGATACCAGAAATCTTGCCCAGTGAACCGCCTTTTTCAAGCTTCACTACAGCCGCAATCATTGAAACCAAGACTAATGGCATGATTACCATTTTAAGCAATCCAACGTAACCACGACCAACGATGTTTACCCAGTCTAGTGTCTCTTTGATGATGGGATTGCCTTCACCAAATAGCAGCTGTAGACCAAGGCCAAATGCACTACCAAAAACTAAACCGAGTAAAACGAGGCGAGAAAGTGTGTTTTCTTTTTTCTGCTGTCCGTAGAGAAAAAAGAGGATACCAGTGAATACCGCTAAGGCAGCGATAGCTGAAAATGACATTTGTTTTCCTTATGAATAACTTTAGATCAATTAGGCACCTAGATGTATAGGTGTCAGTACTGCTGCTAAAATAACGTTCTGTTACAAAACGTAAAATAAGGAAAAGTAATTTATTAGAACGATTAGTAATATCCACTCAATGGTATGGGTGGATATTCAACATTGTGATGAATAGGTGAGCTTTTTAGCGATATTTTGCCAATAAATTGAGCATGTCACTTGACGAGTAAATTTCGATATTTTTGAAATTATTTTCGAATAATCGGAACAACATTGCCTTCGCGACGTCTTCCGCTTGAATAGGGCGTAGGTTTTTGAACTGACCATACATAAAGGGAGAGACTAAAGGAAAGATGCTTTGCAGGAGTTTTTCATCGGCTCTTGGTTCATCACGTTCACCAACCAGCGGCCCCGGACGTGCGATGAAAAGCTGCTTGAAGCCAATACGTTTTAAGTTTTGTTCCATTTGCCCCTTGCAACGAAGGTAGTGTGAATAAGAATCTGGTGAAGCGCCATAGCTCGAAACGACGGCAACGCGTTGTACCCCAAGAAACTTCATCGATTGTGCAACTTGGCTAACCAATTCAACATCGACTTTGCGAAGTGCTTCTTTTGATCCTGCCTTTTTCTTCGTCGTACCTAAGCAGATAACGCCAAGTTTAGGTGTCGCATTCGTATCATCCCAACTCGTGACTTGCAGGTCATTATGAATGAGCGTGTGGAGTTTATTGGAGTCAAACTGTGAATAGAGTGATCTTCGGGATAACGCATAGATATTGTCGACCGCGGGCTCATCAATGAGTTGCCTCATCACATGATGACCAATTAGCCCTGTTGCACCAGCCACAACAACCGATGTTTTGTCTCCAGAAATGCTCATGGCTATCCCTAACGTATATGTAAGTTACTGTTTTTAATTTAAACCTTATTTAGGAATATTGGCAATTTCTTCGCTGGTAATGTGAAGGTGCATACAAATTGTCAATTCCATGTCGGCAAAGTCGCTGACAACAAACCGAAGCAAAGGTGAAAAACAGCTCACGAGTACGAGCTGTTTTAATTAACTGTAAAAGCAGGTGTTAGGTTTAGTAAGACTTCACGGCGCTTGAGTTAGCACCCGTCATAGAATGTATTGATTGTAAGATCACCAATGTTGATGAGCTGATCTTGATTTAATGTGTAGGAGCGAGTGAGTTGAACGAAACAGTTGTAAGCTTTCAGTTCTCTAAACTGCCTTTCTTTGCCTGTGTAGACAATCAGCGTAGGGTTAAATTGAGGTCCGTAGCTCAATAGATGGTAGTTTTCCGTTTCCATAGCGTTTTCAACATTGTCAGAGTCGAGAGCGATCGTTCCCCATCTTATCCAAATATTTTGACCTGAGATCTTTGCTAGTTTTTCCTTCTCTAAACCTTCAATAGTGGCTTTACCCATCACGATTTCGTTTGTTGCGTTGAAAGCGCCAATGAATCCATCGAGTGTGGCTATCCTGGCATCAGAGTTCAGGTTCAAAAATCGTGGTGCTGCAGTCACTGAGAGAATGCCTAAAATGATGATAGTCACCACCATTTCAATTAACGTGAAGCCTTTGTTTTCCATAAGTACCCTTAATAACTGACAGGGAAATATTAGCAACAAGATTTAATATGTAAACGGCTCTGAGATTTATGTAAGTGCATAAAATGTAAGGGATAATTTACGTTGAGTGATAAGTGTACCAAAGCGATTTGATTTACTTATTTAGTGGTTTTGTTATGTACTAAATGTCTAATTAGTTGGACTTGGTAACTGTTCGATTGATTTTTGCACAAAGAGATAGGAAGTGATGTCAGTAGAGATAACAAAGCCCGCTGGGCGACGGGCTTTGTTACTTACTTTACTGCTTTCTAGGTGAAGGATAGTGGGATTTTCCTTACCTTTTTGCTGGTTTTCTTACTTGATTTATTTGGTTTTCTTTTACTTGAATTTGGAATCATTACACCTCCTAAATCTTTGTTCTGTTCTGTCTTTCAATCGATTGTCTTTCTTTGTGTAGCGTCAGTGTTGTGGGCATTCACTGTATAGGTACTTATCAATGGAGAGATTAATAAGTACTTTAGATAAAGCATAAACGATGCCAAAATGTAAGTTATTGATAAATCTATTATCAGTATTGTTTGTGTTTTAGGGTTCGTCAATTTGATTGTCAATTTGAGAAAAAACCAGTGTGATCTGTTTAAATTAAGAACACTCTCTACGGTTTCTGTTGATTAGGCATAGATACAGCATTGCTTAACACGTAAACTGAGTCGTAATTCACATAGACCAAGGACGTGCTATGAACCTCAAGCTTGATACTCTTGCTCCCACTCAGATTTATCACCTGATGACACAAACCGTTGTTCCTCGCCCTATTGCGTGGGTATTGACGGAATCTTCTGAACAAGAGTACAACCTAGCGCCTTTCTCTTATTTCACGCCTGTTTCCAGTAATCCGCCGCTACTGATGTTATCGGTTGGGAAGAAGCCGTCTGGCGAAATCAAAGATACCACTCGTAACGCCCTAGAAACGGGTAAGCTAGTGATTCACATTGCTTCTTCAAGTTCTGCCGAAACAATGACAGCAACAGCAGCCACTCTCGATCATGGTGATTCTGAAGTCACCGCGAATAATATTGAACTGGTTGAATTTGAAGGCTTTTCTTTACCGAGAGTAAAAGAGTGCGCGGTCGCTTTTGGCTGCACCTTATACGAAGTAAAAGAAGTTGGAGAGGTGCCGCAAAGTTTGATATTTGTTCAAGTTGAAACCGTGTACATTTCCGAAGATGTGATCGATAAAGAGAGTGAACGTCTTAAGGTTGATGCGTTGGCATTGGACCCACTGTCTCGACTTGGTGGCGGTGAATACGCGACGCTTTCTAATGTGTTCTCTGTTGCTCGCCCAAAATAGCCAATCCTAAATTAACGTACCCAGAATAAGCGTTTTTAAAAACTATGTTAGATACCCAATACTCACAGTACATCCAACACCGAATTGACCAAAAAACTAAGCCGCTCGGTGCGCTTGGCTTACTAGAAAAAGTCGCTCATCAATTGGCATTGATTCAGAGCCAAGGCAAAGAAGCTGCGGTTGAACACATCGAATTGAATAAGCCACGTATCATCATTTTTGCTGGCGACCATGGCATAGCAGATGAAGGTGTGAGTATTGCTCCAAGTGCCGTAACACAGCAGATGGTGTTGAACTTCTTAAGTGGTGGCGCGGCGATCAATTGCTTCTGTACGGTGAATAATATCGATATCACGGTAGTCGACACGGGGATATTGTTGCCTGTGGAATCAGACAGTGACATGTTGATCTCTCAGCGCTTGGGTACGCGAACCAATAACTTTGCCAATGAAGCGGCAATGAGTTTAGAAACGGTTGAACGTGGGATTGAACTGGGTACAGAGCTTGTATCTAGAACCATTTCGAATGGCACCAATATCATCATGTTTGGTGAAATGGGTATCGGAAATACCAGCAGCGCATCAGCGATCTTAAGTGCATTAGCGAATCGTGCTGCAGCGGAGTGTGTTGGCCTAGGAACAGGCATCAACAATGAACAGCTTGCACGTAAATTGGCTGTGGTTGAGCTAGGTGTTGCGCGTTGCAAAGGTTTAGAGCTTAAAGAAGTTAAAGAGCTTGCAGATCTTACAGATATTAAAGGGCTTAAAGATATCAAAGAGGTACTAGCACAAGTCGGTGGCTATGAAATCGTTCAAATGGTCGGTGGTTTCCTTGGCGCTTACCAGAACAGAACACCAATATTAGTCGATGGTTTTATCGTATCGGTTGCAGCGTATGTCGCGACCTTAATTGAACCGAACTGCCGTGATTACATGATCTTTGCTCATCGCTCTGAAGAGTCAGGGCACAAAATTCTGTTAGAACTGCTAGACGCTGAGCCACTGCTCGATCTTGGATTGAGATTAGGCGAGGGCACGGGTGCAGCGCTAGCTATGCCGATTATTCGTGCGGCAGCCGAGTTTTATAACAACATGGCGAGCTTCGAAAGTGCTGGAGTCACGGTTTAATGAGTGATGTATCAGAAAGATCGTTGAGAGATCGAGTCACTTACCAGTGGGAGCTGTTTGCGCTGGCGATGGGCTTCTTTTCTCGTTTACCAATGCCAAAGAACACGCCCTATTCATCGGAGCGAATGAACCGTTCTGGTCGCTACTTTTCAACGGTTGGTTTGTTACTTGGTGTTCTATGTGGCGGTGTGTTTTTGCTACTTGATACGGTACTGCCGAGTGCAGTGGCGATTTTCTTGATGATGAGTTTTAGCCTGATGCTCACAGGTGCATTCCATGAAGATGGTTTGACTGATATGGCGGATGGCATTGGTGGCGGCATGACTCTAGAACGTCGTTTGACCATCATGAAAGACAGTCGAATTGGCACTTATGGCGCGTCTGCACTAGTTATGGCTTTGCTTGGCAAGTGGGTGTTGTTGAATGAGCTGGTCAACATGACGGCTCTGTTTATGGTTATAGTGACCAGTTATACCTTTAGCCGCGCGATTGCTGCATCACTGATTTATGACATGCCTTATGTTAGCGATTTAGATACCAGTAAAAGTAAGCCTTTGGCCAACAAGCAAACCAAAGGTGAACTTGCCTTCTTATTGCTTGTAGGCGTGTTGCCAAGCCTGTGGTTTGGTCTTGAATTCGCTTTGGTTTTATCTGTCGTCGCCTATCTGTTTAGAACAGGATTCAAAAAGTGGTTAATGGCTCGAATTGGCGGCTTTACTGGCGACTGCTTGGGGGCAGCTCAACAGTTGATGGAGTTACTGATTTACCTTGTATTCATTACTGCATTTTACAATGGCTTTCTATAACGGTTTCCTATGACAAACACGAATCAAGCTAGTCAAATTAATCAAACAAGTCAGCGAAACAGCCATCTGGTATTGGGTGGAGCTCGTTCTGGTAAGTCTAGTTTTGCAGAGCAACAAGCATTATGTGCGCTTGAAGCATGTTCAAATGGACGCCTCAATTATATTGCGACAGCGACATATCTTGATGATGAAATGCGAGAACGAATCGCGCACCATCAACAACGTCGTGGTGAGCAGTGGATTGAACATGAAGCCCCTGTTGAATTAGCCGAAGAACTGCAGTTTTTTACCCAAGACGATGTGGTGCTGATTGACTGCCTAACTTTGTGGTTGAACAACATCATCTTTGAACTGGGTGATGATGCAACCAATGAACAGGTTGAAGCCGTGGTTGAAGTATTGGTCAAAAGCGTCGAGCAAAGCCCAGCGCAAATTATCATGGTGTCTAACGAAGTCGGCTTAGGTGTGGTGCCGCTGGGTAAAGTGTCGCGCTTGTTTGTAGACAATGCGGGACGCATGAACCAAGCACTAGCTCGCGTCGTTGAACGCGTTACGCTGGTTGCAGCAGGATTACCACTGAGCTTAAAACCATCTAATCACTTGCTTGATACTCAAGGCTAGGTCGCACACATGGTTAATGGAACAACTAAAAACATCTATTTATTAAGACATGGCAAGGTCGAAGGGGAGGCAGCACTTAACGGATTGTCAGACGTGTTGGTCAACCCTGATCTTCAATATCAGATCTGTGGAGCTCTCGCTAAACAAGACATTATCTTTGATAGTGTGGTTTCCTCGCCACTCAGACGATGTGGTGATCTTGCGAGCTTGTTTGCAGAGCGTATGTCAGTGCCTTTATCAGTTGCACCAGACTTTCAGGAAATGAACTTCGGTGAAGTAGATGGTGTCCCATTTGATGAACTTGAAGACAAGTGGGGAATGTTAGAAACCTTTTGGCAAGATCCTGCTAATCATCAATTAACTGGCGCAGAAAGTTTACAGGGCTTCCACGACAGAGTAACTCAAGCTTGGTCGCAACTTTTGAATGATCCAAGTGACAATATATTGTTGGTTACTCATGGTGGTGTGATTCGCATATTGTTAGCGCACTGCCTTGATATTGATTGGAAAAACCCGAGTCTGTACTCGAAGTTGTCGATAGGAAACGCATCGATAACGCATATTCAAATCACTCAGTTTGCGCAGAGTTTTATCAGTGTAAAGTCGATAGGGTTACCTGTTCTCTGAGTGTTAAAAATACACGGTTTTAAGAATTAACAATCTATTAGAACTGTAAATAGAAATAGAAATAGAAGTATAAAGCGGCGTTTACAGCCGCTATACCAGATTGGTATTACTACCTACGTGAAAGGAATTTAGTCATGACAACACCGAGTTGGGATCTAAGCATTGCTTATCGCGATCTTAATGATGCAAAAATCGAACAGGACATTGAACTCATTCAACAATGTATTGAGCTGTTGTACCTACACGTTGAAAAGCGTCATATTATCCTAGCGATGCAAAACGCCATTCAAACTTCTGAAGCGGCAGGCACGTTACTGAGCACAATCAACACCTTCGCTAATTGTCACGCATCGGTAGACGCGACGCACACAGAAGCCAAAGCACTGCTTGGTCGTGTAGCGAAGCTGAACTCTGAAATGTCTCAAGCGTTCAGCCCTTACGAAGACACGCTAATTCACGCAGAGCCAGAATTTATTGATGCAGTATTAGAGCATGAGAGCGCGGATGTTGCAGGGCAACGCTTTGCGATTGAAAGCTCACGTAAGTTATCAAGCAGCCGACTCAGTGTTGCTGAAGAGCAGTTGTTAGCGGCGATGAAGGTTGATGGCCGTGACGGATGGGGTCGTTTATACGACAACCTAACCGGTTCTTTAAAACTATCGCTAAAGCTGGACGGTGAAGACGAAGCTCTAGGTTTTTCACAAGCTGCGAGCCTGTTGTACGGCAGCGAATTCGACAAACAAGAACCAGCATGGCGCGCCGTTCAAGGTGCGATGAAAACGCATCAAGAGTCTTTTGCTTCGATCCTAAATGCATTGGCGGGTTGGCGACTGACTGAAAACAAAAAGCGCTCGAAGATTAGCGATGTACATTTCCTAGATCCAAGCCTACACGGCAGCCGCATTGTGCCAGAAACGCTAGACACCATGATGTCGGTAGCAAAGGCAAATCGAGCAGTAGGCCAGAAAGCAGGCCTGTTAATGGCAAGAGTTCACGGGCTCGATGAAATGAAGCCTTGGAACCATTTAGCAGCGATGCCACCGCTGGGTGACAGCGAATCTAAGGTTTATCCATTTGATGAAGCGATCGATGTGATCAAAACCGCCTTCGCTGAAGTAAATCCAGAGATGGCTGATTTCGTCGCATTAATGGTTGAGAACGGTTGGATTGATGCCGCTCCAGCAGCCAATAAACGTCTAGGTGCGTACTGCACTAAATTTGCTGCGACACGCACCCCGCTTGTGTTCATGACATGGAGTGGTAGCCGCTCAGACTTAATGACATTGGCGCACGAGCTAGGCCACGCGTTCCACAACTGGGTGATGAAAGACATGCCGTTGTGTCAAACACGCTACCCAATGACGCTAGCAGAAACCGCGTCAATCTTCGCTGAAAACATCGTTCGTGACCATTTGTTAAAACAAGCACAAACACGCAATGAGAAACTTGAAATGCTGTGGGAAGAGCTTTCTTCTTCTTTGGCATTAATGGTGAACATTCCCGTTCGTTTTGAGTTTGAGAAAGCCTTCTACGAGCAGCGTGAAAAAGGCGAACTCACGGCTCAGCAGCTGTGTGACCTGATGGAGACGACTTGGAAAGAGTGGTACGGCGATGCAATGACAGAAGCCGACCCTTACTTCTGGGCAAGTAAGCTGCACTTCAGCATCTCTCAAGTGAGCTTTTATAACTATCCATACCTGTTCGGTTATCTGTTCAGTAAAGGTGTTTACGCTCAGCGCGATGCGAAAGGTGAGCAATTCTACGGCGATTACGTGTCGTTGCTTCGTGATACGGGTAGCATGATGGCGGAAGAAGTCGTTCAAAAGCACTTAGGAATGGATCTGACTCAAGCTGATTTTTGGCAACAAAGCATCGACATGGTCAAAGTTCAAATCGATGAATTTGAAAGATTGCTCGATCAGGAAGATTAATTGATCTCAATCTGTTCATGGCAGGTAAGAGCTGTGTTAGCTTACGTGGCTCTTATCTTGCTGAGATAACTTGAGAAAAGCTGAGACAACCAAAAGTTGCTTTAAATAGAGAAAGTTATTTGGAACAGATGTCGGTTAGTAAAGTCAGCAGGTAATATAAAAATATATGGGTAGTATTTGTGAGTGATAACGGAGTTTCTATTGATAAGTGCGATCCTAGCAACACAATTTCTATGTACAATTTATTAACATACGGCCGTGCAATTAAGGAGTAACGCATGACGAAGACCCTCTTTCGCCAATCATTTCTTTTTGACAGCCTAGATCTTGAGCAAGAAGTGGTTGCAGGACAGACCGTACTGAGTAACGGTGTTCAAATTAAGCTTCATCAACGCGGTGTATTGGAAGTGATTCCCGCTGAGTATAATTCTGAAACCAAAAACATCATCTTTTCAACAGGTGTTCATGGCGACGAAACTTCACCAATGGAGCTGATTGATAAGCTCATTGAGGATATTGAAACAGGCTTCCAGGAAGTGAATGCGAGATGCCTGTTTATTATTGCTCACCCAGAAGCAACCAACGCGCATACTCGTTTTCTTGATGTGAACATGAATCGTTTGTTTGATGAAAAACAGCACGAAAGCAATCGAGAAGTGGATATTGCGAAGAACTTGAAGTTATTGGTTACTGAGTTTTATAAGCAGACGGAACCCGCAACTCGCTGGCACTTAGACCTGCATTGTGCGATCCGCTTGTCTAAGCATTATTCGTTCGCCGTGAGCCCTAAGGTTCGCCACGAAGTTCGCAATAAAGAGCTGTTTGATTTCATTAATAGTGCGCATGTTGAAGCGGTGTTGTTGTCGAACGCACCAACCAGCACCTTCAGTTGGTACAGCGCTGAAAATTTTGCAGCTCAAGCACTGACAATGGAGCTAGGGCAGGTCGCGCGAATTGGTGAGAACCAGCTTGATAAGCTCACTGCTTTTGACCTGGCGATGCGCAACCTGATTGCTGAAATAGAACCAGAGCATTTACCAAAGAAAACCATTACCTATCGCGTAAGCCGAACGATTGTTCGCTTGCATGATGACTTTGATTTCATGTTCTCTGATGACGTTGAGAATTTTACCGCGTTTAAGCACGGTGAAGTGTTCGGTCATGATGGTGATAAACCATTGATGGCGAAGAATGAAAACGAAGCCGTGGTGTTCCCAAATCGAAACGTGGCCATTGGTCAACGAGCGGCCTTAATGGTGTGCGAAGTTGAAACACGATTCGACCACGGTCAGCTTGTATACGATTAATAGCGAGCTGGGTTAAAGCGACGAAAACAACCGCTCAACTGGTTGAAATATCAAGGTTCACATTACGGTGTGAGCCTTGAGTTTATTTAGGGATACAGGTAAGGTTACGCGAACAATTTCAAAGTAGCTTGATATGGATTTCCAACAACTTCTTCACCAAAAACAGCGCAAATGGACCCGAGCCATTTATCTGATGGCAACACTGCTTGTCGCGCTGAGTGCGATTTACCTAATGGTTGGCGATCTTTTCATTTCCCCTCTGGGCACCTTGTCCACGTTAGAACAAAAACTACTGGTTGATTTACGCTTACCTCGATTATTGGCGGCTATTGCCATAGGGGCAGGGTTAGCTGTATCTGGCGCAAGCCTACAAGTCTTATTGGGTAATGTATTAGCAGAGCCAGGTGTGCTCGGCATTTCTGGTGGCGCAAGCTTGGCGATGGTTATCGTACTGTTCTTCCTGCCGTTTGCTCCTACACCAGAACTGTTCATGATTGCCGCCGTTTTAGGTTCACTTTGTTTTACCGTGATTCTAGTGAGCATGGTAAAAACGATGCGGCTTACCACGGCTAAATTACTGCTAGTCGGTGTCGCGTTGGGCATTCTTTCTGGTGCGATGGTGACATGGGCGTTCTATTTTAGTGATGACCTCAGTCTACGCTTGTTGATGTATTGGCTAATGGGCAGCTTGGGTGGTGTCACTTGGTATCAACACTCGCTCACTTTAGTGATGATACCCGTGATTATTTGGTTGTGCCTGCAAGGTAGTAAGCTAGATAAGTTAATGATTGGCGAGACTCATGCTGCACAGTTAGGCGTGAACGTTCCGAGATTACGCTGGCGTCTAATCTTTGCTGTGTCTATTTTAGTCGGCTGCGCGGTTGCCTTAGGCGGCGTGATCAGCTTTGTTGGCTTGGTTGTGCCACACTTGTTGCGTTTAGCGATTGGTACTGACAACCGATACCTTCTTCCTTTGTCTGCCGTAGCTGGTGCAGCATTGCTGGTGTTTGCTGATATTTGCGCGCGTACATTACTCGATTCTGCAGAGCTACCTTTGGGTGTGATGACTACCAGTATCGGTGCGCCTATCTTCATTTGGATGTTAATTAAAAATCATGATTCAAATTAAGAGCCTGAGCGTCGGCGCTCGTTTATTACCGCTATCATTTGAGCTCACGCAAGGGCAGGTGACCCACGTTATCGGCCCGAATGGCAGCGGTAAAAGTACCTTACTCGAAGCGATATCTGGTATTGGTGATGGCTATAAAGGCGATATCAAGCTCGACGGGCAAGACTTATCAGCGTTGTCGTTACAAGACTTATCATTACATCGTGCTTATCTGTGTCAAAGCGCAAGGCCAGCCTTCAACCTGGAAGTGTTTCAATACCTTGCGTTGTCATTGCCAAGCTCCTCACACGGCCTTGATGCTGAAATCAACGCAGCTTTGGAAGAAATTAGTCAGATGTTGGACATCGCAGACAAACTTCATCGTTCAATTCAGACACTGTCTGGTGGAGAATGGCAACGCGTTCGTTTGGCGGGAATGTGCCTGCAAATTTGGCCGACACTTAACCCTTATGCAAAGCTGCTGATCCTCGATGAACCCGCAGCTCCATTGGATATTGCTCAAGAAGCGCTACTGTATAAGCTTATCGAACGAGTAGCAGAGAAGGGTATCGCTGTGATTATGGCAAACCACGACCTGAACAGAACCCTAAGACACGCAGACCAAGTACTGCTACTCGACAAAGGCGTACTTCAAGCATCAGGTAGTGCAGAACAAGTGCTCACCCCTGAGCAGCTAGAGTCCGTATTCAACACTGAAGTCAAAAGTATTTTAGTCGATAATCAAACTTATCTATTGTTTGGTTAACTTAGGCTCATCAATACAAGGCAACCTATATGTTTAGATATATTCAGCGACGAAGAATCAAAAAGGTCATCAAGTTACTTTCTGCCAAGTTGGTTAAAGCGTATGGCAGTCGTGATTTCTTCTCGATTGGACAGGTTGAAACGAGTTCTCGTGAACTGAGCAAACGCCAACAACAGATTGCTTTAGCTTTGTTTGCTGATCCACAAGATCTTGCCGTTGAATTGGCTCCAACGATTCATTTGCTACGTAATGATGTATCTAATGACTTCTTCGGTGGCGATAATTACACAGCCCGTGATGTACTTAATCTATTAGGTGGAGGCGGCTGGAAAGGCGGCAGTATGGACGATAACTTGTCCCATCATTTTGGTATGCACAGCCGTTATTGAGTTTTAAGTTAGGCAAGCGGTTAAAGCGATAGCTTTGTTGTCACGAATGCTCAGTGTTTACACTGAGCTTTTTTATGGCTGGCATTTCTTAACGAGAACCTGAGTTATCAAGCAATTTTAGGTTAAGTATTGCTTTCGATTGATAGTGTTTAATGCTAAGTATTAGTTAACAGTCACAATTGTGTAAGGTCATCATTATGGATCTCAATTTGTTGAAAACGTTTGATGCTGTGATGAAAGCTCGCAGCGTTAACGTCGCCGCCGAAGCGTTAGGTATTTCCGCCCCCGCTGTCAGTCAATCACTCAACCGATTGAGAGAGCAGTATAATGATCCACTCTTTATTCGTGAAGGACGCGGGATTGCGCCAACTAATTTTGCTGTGGAGCTGCACGCGGAAGTGCAAGAACCATTAAGTTTATTGATCAATGGAGCCAAATCGCGGCAGCATTTTAATGCTTTAAAGAGTCATCGTACTTTTCGAATTTCTAGCCATAAAGATATTGACCTACTTGTTGTTCCTCGTTTGACTCAATATCGAGCTGAATTTGCACCAAGTGCGACGATAGAAGCGGATATTGAGCACATCAGTGAACAAGTTCGACAAGATGATTTACGCCAACGCAAAGTCGATATTATTTTGTCGACTGTCCCACTAGAAGAGCATAGTTATCACAACTTGAAGCTGTTTGAAGAGGATCTTGTTGTGGTGTTAAGTGTTAATCACCCTCGCATACAAAGTAGTATGAATATCGAACAGTTTTTCTCTGAACATCATGTTTTGTGGCAAACTCAACGAATGGACAATCATGCATTAAACTCAGTTGCACATGCGCCTTTACGTGAACGGAAAGTGGCGTATCGAACGGGTTCAAGTTTAACGGGTATATCATTGACGAGTGGGACGGATTGGTTGTGTGTAAGCGCTCGGTCGTTGGTCGATAAGGTAACTGGCAGCGGCAAATATCAAGTATTCGAACTGCCCTTCAAAGCGGAGCCTATGCCTGTTTATATGACTTGGCATCGCTCGCAAGATAACGATAAGGGGCATCAATGGTTGCGTGAGGCCCTAATCAATACGACCCAAAACAACAGTTAAGTATTGCTTAATTGTTATTTAAGTTTAAGGCTATCGATTGATTAATGGTTTGAACTTAATATCTCTCTCATCGACGGGCCGAATGGTCGAACCCGCCAAATTCAAGAGAGATATTTATTATGAAACCGTCAACATTATTAACGCAGTCGATTTGCTTTGCACTATTAACCACAACGGCTAGCTCAGCATTAGCGATGGACCAGAACTTGGTTCGCAGTTCTGACCCAACGTTCTTCACCAGTGAAGCAGTACAAAGTCATCTAGCAAAAGTGGTTTGGGAAGACGCAGACCACAACCGAGCATTTATTGAAAATTCAGAATACATGCCAGTTGCAATGACTGAATTTGCTAAACAAATGGCGCCAAAAATCCAAGAGATTGCTCCAGGTAAACTGTATTCAATTTCTGGTTTTCAACTTGCATCAACGTTAGTTGCTGTTGGTAATGATGGTTTAATTATTGTTGACCCAGGCGAAAACGATACAGCGGCCAAAGAGTCAATGGAAGCATTTAATCAATTCTCCACACTTCCAGTAAAAGCGGTTATTTATACTCACCGTCACCCAGACCATGCCTTTGGCGCTGCGGGTTGGGGCGTAACAGAAGACCAAGTTGCGTCGGGTGAAGTGAAAATTATAGCTTCAGATAACTTTATTCCAAACCTCGTGAACGATGTTGGTGTTACGGGAAGTATCCTCACTCAGCGCACGGCATACGCTAGTGTATATTTGCCTAAAGGTGAAAAAGGTGGTCCTGCGCACTATGGTTTAGGCCCTACGTTTACAGCCGGTCCAGTCTCTTTTTTCATGCCGAATGTATTAGTCAGTAATGATGATCCACTGAAAATTAATGTTTCAGGTATTGAAATGGAAATCTTTGGTGCGTATGGCGATGCGGGTGATGATGAAGTCGATATTTACTTCCCGCAGTTTAAGCACGTTCATGGTAGTGAAACCATTCAAGGTGAAACTTTCCCTAACTTATATACATTGCGCGGCACCAAATATCGTGATGTTCAAAAATGGTATGAAGGCATCGATACACTGTCTGAGTATGCGGAAAAATCAGAAACGTACAGTGGCTCACATATGCGTGCTTGGGTAGGGCATGACTTTATCAATGAACGTATTACTAATTATCGCGATGCAATTCAATATGTGCATGACCAATCTATCTACCACATAAACCGCGGTATTAAACGCGATGAGTTAGCTGAAAAAGTGGTTCTTCCAGACAACTTGGCTAACGACCCTTGGTTAGGTGAGTACTACGGTACTGTTGCGCATTCTGTACGCAACATTTACAACGGTTACCTTGGCTGGTGGGATGGTGATGCAACTAAATTAGCACGACCTGGCGTTAAAGAGATGGCTCAAGATTACGTAGATGCTATGGGCGGTGAAGATAAGGTTATTGATATTGCCGAAAAAGCCTTTGAAGAGAAAAACTATGGCTGGGCTGCCGAAGTACTAACACATGTTAACAATGTCGATCCAGAAAACATGGAAGCGCGTACATTAAAAGCGGAAGCACTGCGTGAGTGGGGCTATGAACAGACGAACATATACTGGAGAGGTTTTGCGATTTCGAATGCTGGCGAGCTTGATGGCACACTAGATCGCTCAGTGGCATGGGACTTTGCTAATCCAGCAATCGTAAAAGTACTACCAACAACAAAAATCTTGGAAACAGCACGTGTAAATCTAAACGCTGACCGTGCCCAAGGTAAAGAATTATCAATTAATATTAAAGTGTCGGATACAGGAGAGGTGGCGAACTATACCGTGCGTAATGAAATTGCTGTCTTCTCTCTACAGCAAGATCCTGAAGCGGATGCAACATTGAGTGGTAACAAGCTAGACGTATTAGGTTATTTCGCATCGGGTGATGTGAGTAAAGCTAATATCGAAGGCGATAGCCAGTCAGTTGATACATTCTTTAGCTTGTTTGACCATAACAAAGCGAATGACATCAACCTTGTACTACCAAACTAATTAATGTTGTTGATATGCCGAGCGACTCCTTAAGGAGTCGCTTTTTTTTGGACTATAAGATTTTAGAGAGAAGTAACATGAAAATCAAAGCGATCGCTACATCTATTGCATTATTGTGTTTAGCATCAAATGTATTGGCTCAACCGAATGAAGCTATGTCTTCAGCAAGTACTTCACAAGAGCTTGTTGATCAAAGCTTGCCATCACAAACAGCAGGTAAACAATCATCTGCACCGCAAAAACAACCAACGAAACGATCAACTCAACAACCACAAGATATGTCAGATCCATTGGCCGTTTATACTCAAGCAGGTTTCGGTGTGACTAATAAGGGACTCAACCTGAAAGTAGGGCAATCTTATGATACTGGCAGTGATATCTTGATGGGGATGAATGTCATCGAGGTTAAAGGTATTGCGGGGGAATGGCTCGGTTGGTCAGGTTCAGATTCGCGAGATAATAGCATTGATACCCTGCGCTTTCGAAATTTTACCGTTAATACGACGAATGGCCGTGGTAAACAAATCGACTTAAACTATAACGTTGAGCGCGAAGAGCTAGATGCGTCATATAGTTTCATTCAAGCCTTGCCTAAATGGGGTGCTATACAGCTATACCCTCTAGCTGGCGTGGGTGCTCGAATTATGAACGGGCAGTTTACAAAAACGATCGACACTGAATCTGGAGAATACGACATCGATAAGTCAATCGGTTATACAATTCCTGGCGTATACGGTGTTGTCGGTATGTACAGCAAAATTACAGTCACAGACAAAATTTGGATTAACTACAACCCAATGTGGTTGACATCGATTGCTGGCTCAGACGGGTTCGTTAATCAGGGCTTTGGCGGAGATAGTAATATTCTCACGAATGAATTGTCTCTTTCTTATCAATTTACACCGCGATTTAATGCCCGCTATTATGCTAATTGGACTCAAGACCAAGCGTATTTTGAAGGGGATCAACGTCTAGAGTTTAATTATCAATTCTAACGGAACTGTCCTTAAGTTTATTTTAAAACCACCTACTTCAATAGGTGGTTACTCGTCTTATTCGGTAACCAGGTTTCGTGTTACTTCTAACCAGGTAACAGCATGCTTAATTATTTACCGCCAGCTAGTAAATTGGATTGAGCAACAATGGAAAAAGTTAGATTAATATGTCATCAATCGACTAAGCTCGGTTCTCTATTCGATATACAAACTTCCAAGCGGCTTATTTATTCAGCCGCTTTTTTATTCACTTTGAATATTGTTCCCTTAATCAACACAGAATACTGAGATCCAATAATTCGAAGCAACATCATCTATCTACAACGCATTTGTTTGAGTTGTGTGATGCTGATTCCTATCAATATAAAACCCGCTGTTATTGATAAAATTGACGTATATATTTTCGTTGTTCTTCAAACAAAAACTATAAACCTTCGAAGTGCAATTTTGATTGATAAGTGATCAATTGATGTTGTGTTCAGGATAAAATAATAGAGAGTGGGAAAGTGAAAACAACAAATAATAATATTCTTAAAATAGCAGTGGGTATGGCTATGCTATCGAGTGTGCCATCAGTGGCAAACGCTCATGGCTGGTCTGAATTTCCAAGCGCACGTCAGAACACGTGTTACGAGCAAGGCGGAGTTTGGTCAGGTACACCACCGAATGCAGCATGTGCTCAAGCGAAAGATATTTCTGGCTCTTACCCGTTCGTTCAACGTAACGAGTATGCGAAAAATATCCAAGATTTCAACAACATCAACGCTGTAAAAGCGGCGATTCCTGACGGCACGTTATGTTACGCCAATGATTCGCAAAAACGCGGCATGGGTGCACCTCATACAGGCTGGACTCGCACCGAGCTAAATACTGGTACATTTGAATATGTATTCAACGCGACTGCACCACACAACCCGTCATTCTGGGAATTCTACCTAACGAAACCAAACGCAGACCTGAGCAAAGGCCTAGCGTGGGGGGACTTAGACCTTATCCAAGAAGTTGGGAATGTTCCTGTAAGCGGTGGCAAATACCGTATCAACGTGACGATTCCTTCAGACCGCTCTGGCGACGCAATCTTATACGTACGTTGGCAACGTGATGATGCCGCGGGTGAAGGCTTCTATAACTGTTCTGACATCACTATCGCAGGTGGTACAACCCCTCCACCAGAGCCGGGTCCTGAGCCTGATCTCGTACGTGGCGACCTATTCATTTCAGAAGGTTTTGGTACTCCACAAGTTGGCGACACCGTTAAGTACGACATCATCAACAAGTATGGTGAAGTAGCGCGTAGCTTCGACATCGTCATCGACGCTTCAAACGTTAACGATTGGGCTCGTTTGTTGGCTTCAGAAATTAACGGCTGGCATGAAGAGTTCAAAGACGGTGCGATTTTCATTGGTGATTGGCACGCTGAAATGCAGCACTACATGTACTTCCAAAACGACCCTTCACGTAACTTCTTCAACTCAAAGGATAGCCGCGCTTCTGGTCAGCTAACGCTGATTGACGGTGGCGATGGTGGTGTTGAACCATTGAAAGGTGACATCTACGAGCTAGTGAAGAGTGACAACGTAGTGAATGCTGGCGACAAAGTTGTGATTGCAACAAGCGAAGCGGCGACATTAACTCAAACTCAAGGCTCTTCAGTAAGCATTCAAAATAACGGCACGGCTTCTATCGTAGTTGATACCACTGGCATCACTGCAAACGAAACTCTATCGTTTATGGCTAGCTCGATTGAAAGCGACAGTGTTGAAACCTTCACTTTTGAAGTAATTGCCGATGACGGTGGTGTAACACCAGACCCAGATCCAACGCCGGATCCTGATCCGACTCCTGACCCTACGCCAGACCCAGGCTCATGGGATTCATCAGCAACTTACCTAGGCGGTGAAGTAGTGACGTATTCGAACCAGTCGTGGAAAGCGCAATGGTGGGTTCAAGGTGGTACAAACCCTAAAGCGACCTACGAAAATGATCAGTGGGGCGTGTGGCGTCCAGCTAACTAGTCGGCTAGTTAATCTAAACTAAGTAACTAAATAACTAAATAACTAAGACACCACACTTTATTGATGAGTGCGGTGTCTTTTCTTATGGGAGAGATAAACAAGTCGACCGTGAAGAGAATTGCGTTTAGGGTAGGGCTTTGGTTTACCTCGAATGCTCAGTTCACCTCGAATGCTTTGAATATCGGGAGTTCGGGAAGCTTAAGCGCACTGGATAAGAAAGAACTTTTTGATGAAAAAATCACAGATACTCGCCAATACAATTAAGAATCAGATAGAGCAAAACATCTGGTTGAGTGGTGAGAAGATCCCATCAATTAGAGATGCGTGTAAGCGCTATAAACTCAGCATCGAGACGGTACTGCAAGCCTATCAACAGCTTGAAGACCAAGGCTATGTGCGCTCGAAGCCTAAATCTGGTTATTTCGTGTTACCGCGCAGAAATGTGTTCACCTCAGAACTCGCACAACAAAAAGCCATCAAACCGTATCCTGTTAAAATCAGTGACTTGCTTTACGATGTGCTCCAACGTGCCAAAGACCCTAGCATCATTCCACTTAGCTCGGCATTCCCAGATCCTGCTTTGTTTCCGCATCAAGCATTGTCGCGCAGTTTAGCCAATGCCAGCCGCCAAATGCCCGATAACAGCATGCTCACCAATTTGCCTCCAGGCAGTGAAACACTTCGTAGACAAATTGCCCAACGCTATCAAGTTCAAGGCTTGAACGTCCTACCTGACGATATTGTGATTACTTCTGGGGCGATGGAGGCACTTAACTTATGCCTACAATCCTGTGCCGAGCCGGGTGACTTAGTTGCGATAGAGTACCCAGCGTTTTACGGTGTGTTACAGACTATTGAAAGACTAAACCTCACTGCTGTTGAGATTCCAACAGACCCGACAACAGGGATTGATTTGGATGTGTTGGAGTCGGTGTTCGCTTCAATGGACATCAAAGCATGTTGGTTCATGACGGAGTCGCAAAACCCGGTTGGCTATTCGATGAGTGATAGCAACAAGCAGCGATTGGCCGAGTTGGTGAATCAACATAAGATCCCGATGATTGAAGACGATGTGTATCGAGAACTGCACGTTGGTAATCAAAGCTCATTGCCTGCTAAAGCCTATGACACTGGCGAGCAAATCATGTTGTGTGGTTCGTTTTCCAAATCATTGTCGCCTGGCTTTCGAATCGGTTGGGTAGTTGCAAGGAAACAAGCGTTAAAGATTCAAAGGCTGCAGCATCTTTCGACACTCTCAAGCAGTATTCCTATCCAACTTGGGCTGTCTCACTATCTGACATTTTATAGTTATGACAACCATCTTAAAAAACTTCGCAAGCTTTTGAATGAAAGGAAGAAGGCACATATTGCATTGTTAGAATCTAGCTTACCTTCAAGTGCGACGGTGCATAAAAGCCAAGGTGGCTACTTCATTTGGATAGAACTGCCGCACTCTGTTTGTGTTGAGAAGTTGTATGAACTAGCCCTTGAACAAAACATCTCTGTCGCACCGGGAATCATATTCAGCAGTGACAAAAAGTTCTCTCATCACATTCGACTCAACTGTTCGTATGCTTGTGACGACAAAATAGCAGAAGCCATTCAAACACTAGGCGGCTTGATTCAGACAATGGAATCACAAGCCATCAGGTGCAGTTAAGCTCTCACCGATAGTTCGTCAAATAATTTAATCTGTTCTGTTTTTTAACAATCAACCTGTTCTAGTTTGGTTCGTGAGAACTGTGCTGAAATACGCTCCAATTCTTAATATGAAAGCCATCATTATGATGTTTGGAGCTTAAATGTTTGATGTAGTTGAATTGTCGCGTTTACAGTTTGCGCTAACCGCTATGTTCCACTTTCTTTTCGTCCCTCTGACTATCGGTATGTCGTGCTTACTGGCGATCATGGAGTCGATCTATGTACTTACCGGTAAACAAATTTATCAAGACATGACCCGATTCTGGGGCAAACTGTTCGGCATTAACTTTGCCTTGGGTGTCACGACCGGTTTAACCATGGAATTCCAGTTTGGCACCAACTGGTCTTATTATTCTCACTATGTCGGCGATATTTTCGGTGCACCTTTAGCCATCGAAGCGCTTGTCGCGTTCTTCTTAGAATCCACCTTTGTCGGCTTATTCTTTTTCGGCTGGGAAAGGCTATCGAAACGCCAACACCTTGTAGCGACTTGGCTGGTGGCTCTGGGCTCGAGCTTTTCTGCACTGTGGATTTTGGTTGCAAATGGTTGGATGCAAAATCCAATTGGATCAGAGTTCAATTACCAAACCATGCGCATGGAAATGACCAGTTTTGCAGAAGTGGTGCTTAACCCTGTCGCACAAGTTAAATTCCTGCATACCGTGGCCTCAGCGTATACCTGTGGCTCAATGTTTATCCTTGGTGTGAGCTCTTACTACTTGCTTAAAGGGCGAGACATTGCTTTTGCAAAACGTTCGTTTGCTGTTGCAGCTTCGTTCGGCATTGCTTCTATTATCTCGGTGATCGTATTAGGTGATGAGTCGGGCTATGAACTGGGCGATGTTCAAAAAGTAAAGCTGGCCGCTATTGAAGCTGAATGGCACACAGAACCTGCACCTGCGGCGTTTACCTTGTTTGGATTACCGAACCAAGAAGAAGGCAAAACCGACTTCGCGGTCAAAATCCCTTATGTGATGGGAATTATTGCAACGCGATCTTTGGATGAGCAAGTCACTGGCCTTCATGACCTACGCGATCAGCACCTCGTCCGTATTCGCAACGGAATCATCGCTTACGAATTGCTAGAACGTTTACGAGCAGGCGATACTTCTTATGAGACGGAACAAGCCTTTGATCAAACCAAGCGCGATCTCGGCTATGGCTTATTACTTAAGCGTTACACCGATACCGTAACCGATGCGACTGAACAGCAAATCCAACAAGCGGCAGATGATTCCATTCCAACTGTCTGGCCACTTTTCTGGTCATTCCGAATCATGGTGGGTTGTGGCTTCATTATGTTGTTTGTTTTTGGTGCGGCCTTCCTGCAAACCTACCGTAAAAACATTACGCAAAAGCCTTGGTTACTGAAAGCGGCGCTATGGTCAATTCCATTACCTTGGATTGCCATTGAAGCTGGCTGGTTTGTTGCGGAATATGGTCGTCAGCCTTGGGCAGTAGGTGAAATTCTTCCTGTGACCGTCGCGGCTTCTTCTCAAACCGTTGAAAACCTGCTTACGTCTCTTGCTCTCATTATCAGCCTATATATCGTATTTATCATTGTTGAAAGTTACTTGATGATTACCGTTGCTAAAAAAGGCCCAAGCAGTTTAAAAACGGGTCGCTATCACTATGAACAAAATACAACTTCACTTGAAGCCAAATTGGCACAACAAGTTCAACAATAAGGTGACTGACTCATGTTCGAATATGACACATTGCGTTTAATTTGGTGGGTTCTGATTGGTGTACTGCTGATTGGTTTTATGATCACCGATGGTTTTGATATGGGAGTGGGGGCGTTGTTACCGTTTATTGGTAAAACGAACGCTGAAAGACGAGTAATGATTAACTCCATCGCGCCCCATTGGGACGGTAACCAAGTTTGGTTAATTACCGCAGGTGGTGCGTTGTTTGCGGCTTGGCCTTTGGTTTATGCGACATCGTTTTCAAGCCTTTATGTGGCGATGTATTTGGTGCTTATCTCATTGTGGTTGCGTCCTTTGGCGCTTGAGTATCGAGCAAAGATCGACAGCGATCAGTGGCGACAAGTATGTGACTTGGCAATCTCGTTCTCAGGCTTCTTCCCTCCAATCTTGTTTGGGGTGGCGTTTGGCAATTTGATGCAAGGCTTACCTTTTACGCTCAATAGCTTCTTGATGGTTGAGTACCATGGTTCGTTTATCGATTTGATCAACCCATTCGCGCTTTTGTGTGGTCTAGTCGGGTTATTGATGGCGCTGTTACAAGGTGGTGCGTGGTTGATGATGAAAACCACAGACGTAGTGTACAAAAAGGCAAGAACGGTGACGCAGGCGAGTGCGGTACTTATCGCTTTCCTTATGGTGATTGGCTGTATGGCGATAAACCATATTGATGGGTATCTGATAGTCAGTGCGATGGATCATAGCTCGGCTTCAAATCCTTTGAACAAAGAAGTCGTTACACAAGCAGGCGCTTGGTTAACCAACTTCGATACGTACCCTTGGATGTGGTTTGCACCGATCGGCAGCGTGACCATTCCATTGCTGGCTTTGATTGGCGCAAGGTTGAAATGGGATGCGATTACTTTTATTAGTTCAAGCCTGACTAACGCTTGCATCATCTTAACGGCGGGTTTCTCAATGTTCCCGTTCATTATCCCGTCTAGCGTTAACCCGAGTAATAGCCTAACGCTGTGGGATTCAACATCCAGTGAGCTGACCTTGAACATCATGACTGGCGTGGCGTTTGTGATGGTGCCAATCATTCTGTGTTATACCGCGTTCAGTTATCGAACCATGTTTGGGCGACTTGATAGCGAGTATGTCGAACGTAATGGCCATTCACTGTATTAAGGAGTTTTTCATGTGGTATTTTGTTTGGATATTAGGCTTATTCTTAGCCTCTGCATTTGCGGTTTTGAACGTCATTAGCTTAGAGAAAAGTGATTCAGAAACGGAGTCTTAATCGCTGAGTAGGGCTCTATAAGAAGATGAGAGTTATATAGAAAACAAGAGCTATATAAGAAGACCAGAAGCGTGAGTTTCTGGTCTTTTACGTTTTGTAATGTGTTGACGAATTATTCCAGAATAAGGTTTTCTTTAATCTCATCGTTAAGATACCCCTGATCAAAATCTGGTGTCATGAATTCGACTAAGGAGGAGTCTAGATAGCTGGTTTCTTGATAATGCAAATCTAAGTGATCAGCAGTTGCGTAGGTGGGAATCGCAGAAAACAAAACGATACTGATCGCTGCAGCGATATTAATGGCTTTGTTACGTTGAGGAGTCATTTTCATAGTAGTGCCCTCGAAAGGTGGGCAAATCCATCTGCCTATGAGAATTGAATCTGAGATGTTTAGAAGTCGTAAGACAAACCAAGAGTGATGATGCTGTCGTTGTCAATTGAGCCAATTAGATTGTCGCCAACTTGTAGGTTACCCTCGTTGGTGTTGAAGTAGGTGTATTTCACGTAGGGCGTCCAGTCGTCGATGCTTTTAGAGAGAACGACTTCGTGCTCATTGGTACGGTAGTCACCTTGATGAAAATAGATATTGTCACCGTCATGGGTAAACCCGCCATTGGATCCATCACTGTTTTCGTGAGTGTATTGGTAAGCTAAATCCCAACCGGAGAGTGAGTACCCCGCACCGGCGATGAACTTATTGGTGTTAATCGCCGTGTCGCTTACATTTTCGAGTACTTGCCCTGACTGTTTATATCCCAATCCACTGAATAAATTGAAGTTATCGTTCACTTGATAATCGATAATACCTTCGATTAATAACTCTTCACCGTTGTCCCATTTACCGAGTTCACCGTATAGGTTGAACGTGAGAGACTCGCTGATGTGAAAGTCGTGGCCGTAACCTGCTGCCAGCCAACCCTGGTCATCAAAACCTATATAGACTTGTCCATTTTCTGAGGTATCGATTAATGCGCCAGCTTCTGTGGAGTAGACACCGTTATCAGCAGCATTAGAGGCAACGTTTTGTTCGATGTAAACTTGAGTCGAAGTCGCAAACGCTGCGCTGCTGAGTAACGTAAGTGGTAGAGCAATAAGGTTAAGCTTTTTCATGGATTCTCCAGTGTCGTTCTATTGAATTAACTTGCTGGAGAGTATGTGATTAAACTGAATTTATATTAATAGGGTTAACTTTAGTTAAAACCTCAGCTTCATTTATGCTTTCTCAATGCCGATTTGATTGCTTCGCGGGTTTTGATGTGTTGTTCGTCTTTAGCGTAGCGGCGGTGATAGAGCATTCGAAACGTGATCGGTCTTAATTTGATGGGGATAGGGTGAACACGTAAGCCAAGCGCTGGTGCGAGCATTTCTGCAAAAGAGCGAGTAGAAGCGGCGATATAATCCGTCGTGCTTGCCAAAATCAGCATGCTTGAAATTGAGCTGGTTTCAATCCTGACTTTTCGCGGCTCGATATCGCTCTCTGATAAAAACTCGACCGTGTTCATGTTGGCGCGTTTGATCTTGAGCGCAATATGTTCCTCTTGGAAATACTCTTCTTTACTCAGTGTCTCACCAATTCGAGGGTGGTTGATTCGAGTCAGACACACGGGTTCCTCATCGACGATGGTTTCTTCAATCAATGAGTGTTTCTTACTCGAAAGTACATCAATGACGATATCTACTTTTTGTGCAGTAAGCGCATCAAACAGTTCTTCCTCTTCGAGCGGCGCTTCCGTGAAGCTTACGCCTTCAACCTGGCTAACGAAATGAAGCAAGCTCTCTGTGCAATAGACTTTAAGGTCATTCTTTTGCTGCTCAACCGTTCCAATGATGTTCAATGGGTCTTCTATCTTATTAGCGAGTGATACCGCTGCACCAGTAGGTGCGATACCTCGTCCTTCTCTCACAAATAAAGCCTTGCCCACAACACCTTCGAGTCTCTTAATCGCCGCACTTACCGCGGGCTGAGAAATATCGAGCTGCTCTGATGCCACGGTGATAGAGCTGTGTTTGTAAACGGCCAAAAATGTCGTCAGTAGATTAAGGTCCAAATTCAGTTCCCTCTATTCTTATTGCCACTCATCCAAATCATGGTGGAGTTACTATTAACTCATAAATGAAATGGAGGTTTTAAGTAAAGTTTACACTATATATCAAGGTTCTGTTTATTAATAAACTTGTTTGCATCGGAGTGAGGAAGGAACTTCATTCATTTACTAAATACTCAGACCGATAGGTGAAACTATGAGAACTTTCGCAAAATTATCAATCATCTCTACAGCAATGATCATCACGACAACCGCTTTTGCTGCTGACCCAATGATGCAATACAACACCAAGCAGACTAACTCTGATATTCAAAAACTCGAGAAATTTGAATATCACGAGGGTGAAACTCTTGAAGAGTATCTGAGCACTCAACCTAAGGGGAACTTGTACTCTTCAGAAGAAGAGGTGCTTTCTGTGTTAATGGGCGGTGTAAACAATGGTGACTATCGCAAAGAAACCAATTCAGGTTGGAAAGAAGGCCTGATGTTTGAGGGCATTGCACCTTATGGCGATCACATGGTGTCTGGCGCCAACTGGTTCCCACGCACTGAAGAAGTTCAACCGGATGAAATGCGTGTCACGTTCATGGGGACATCACCAATGATTCGCCCGGGGCAGGCAAACACCTCGATATACGTCGAATTGGGTAACGGCTCTAACTTTGTCTTTGATTTAGGTGAAGGATCAATTGCGAACTACGTAGCGGCGGGTGTCGCGATGAATGAACTCGACCATATCTTCATTACTCACTTACACGTAGATCACTACGGATCATTACCTTACCTGTATCAATTTGGTGGTTGGAATGGTCGCTGGGAAAAGCCGCTTAACATTTATGGCCCGAGTGGTGCGACTCCAGAATATGGCACTCGTCATATGATTGAAGGCATGCAGCAAATGTTGAACTGGCACACCGATGCATTTGATGTGTTCCCATCAGGCAACGACATAGTGGTACACGAGTTTGATTTCCGCGACGACGGTGGCGTTATCTATGACCAAGACAATGTGGAAGTGATTCACTGGCGACGCAGTCACGCAAAAGATGGCGCGTCTGGTTACCGCTTGAATTGGACTCAAGATGACGGTCGAGTGCTTTCGTTTGTTTGGACAGGAGACGGTCGCCCAACTGAGTTGGATTTGAAATACGCAAAAGGCGCAGACTTGTTCATTACTGAACTGCAAACCGAAACGTTTGGTGTGTCTTCGATTATTCAAGGTGTGCCGCCATTCTTAGCACGTTACACCGTTGATACTCACCATACACCAGCGTACGCGGCGGGTTATGTGGCGAATGAAGTACAACCGCGCTTGTTCATGACAACGCACATGACATTCGACCCATATCTCAATGAGGAAACCGTTGCAGAGGTTCGCCACCATTGGCAAGGGCCTTACCACTTCGGTGCGCCAGATGGCATTGTCGTTAACATGACTAAAGATAATGCGTGGGTTCGTGAAGGTATTTTACCTGATTTCCCGAATGCGCGAGCGCCACAATTTGATCTGGCAGATGGGTCTGATTTTAGAATTCCATTACCGAAAAACAGCCGTGAAGACATACAAGAACAAGAGATTCGTGATTTAGAGCTGGATCCAAAACTGTACTACCCAGAAGGCTACCATCCAGAGCTGTTAACTGAGTGGCCAGTCGACCGTGACATCGTGATCCCAGCTGAACAAGTACCAGAAGCAATGAAGCAAGGTATGAACACCAAGCAAGAATACATGGATAGAGTGCGTGCTCACCACAATCTTGAGCGCAAATCGGTAAGTCGTCCAACTGAGCCTGGTGAAGGAGCAGGAACCGACAACAAATAGGGTATTTGTAGTGAGGGCTGATATTGCCCTCACATCCTAAAAAGTTAGGTAAATAAACCCATTCTCTTACTCAATCATAAAACTATTGCTTACAACTTCTTTGCTTAGAATATCTGGAGTTCATTATGAAAAAATCAATTTTAGCGGTCGTCATTCTATCTTTAGTGTCAGCGTCTGTTTTCGCTAACGGACAATCCAATGCTCACAACTATCAACCTGGTGCGACGAATAACTCAGAACGTTTAGCGGATATTGATCCTAACTACGAACTGACCTTACCTTCAGAAAAAGAAGGCTACACCATGTATGACAACCAATCCATGTCAGATGGCGGGACCTACACAACGTATGTCAAACCGAATCCTTCCGATGCAATGCATGTAGCCGATGAAGGCTCGCTAAAAATAACGCATGGAGAAGGTGGTGTCATTATGACGGAATACACCACAAAGAATGGCCAACACACGTTTTCAGTGATGTGCGGCTACACTTCGGGCCCATCATACTGGGCTGACGGAAAACCAGCGAAGGTATGTGAAGAGGCGCAAGCACTAGCGGTTGCATTGGAAGCAAAAGGTCAATGGGAGGTGAAGCCAATGACTTACACCATCGCACCAGCAAGAATCGTAGTTGATAAGTGATTTTTGTCTACAGAACGCTCGTTATATCGAGCCTCGTTATCCAATCATATTGATTACTTGTAGTGAGACAGAGGGGTACTCAGGCTGAAATGCTCATGAAGTTCCCCTCAGCTTAGCTCACCTTACAAGAAGCTAAGTCAGCCAACTAATCAAATTTGTATTCGAAAATACAGAAGGTCTATCCTATGAAAAATACCATTAAGCTACTGGCTATCGCATGTGTTTTACTTACTCCAATGCTTGTCGCCGCTGCCGAACATAATCACAGTCACAATCATTTTAACCCTGAATTAGAGCAACTGGGCGACGACATTATTGGTCTAACCGTGTGTTACAAAAATGGGCATCTATCAGATGAGAATCAAGAGCCTGCGTTTATGAACCTTATCAACCATGCCAGTGTAGACGGTGAGGAGTTGGGGATGTACTACATGGATAAGTTGGGTCCTAAAGCGGAGCAAATTATGAGTGATGACGACGCTCGTCACTTATGGACTCAAGATTATTGTGCTGATTTGACTGACACTTATTTGGATTCAGATAAGTTAGCTCAAAGATCAAATGAACATCAAAGTCATTCACACGGCCACGATCATGGACATAACCATAATCACGATCACCATGGACATGGCGACTTGACTCCAGAGGTGCTTGAGCAAGATATCGAACGAGGGCGTTTACTCAGTATTAACTAAGCCCAATAAGATAAGCGTACTTACTTTGTTACCTCTTGGCATAAAATGGTAAGACTCGAATCGAGTGAATGACTAGAATTATCTCAAACGAAACAAGTGAATTAGGGCGGATTCTAGTCACTTTATCTTATTCGAATGGATGCTTTGAAAGCTCGAAAGAGGATTATTTTATGTACGAACTCACACTGATTCTAAGCCTAATGATGGGTGGCGCTGACAGCACAGCAGAAATGGAAGTTAACACCCAATTTACGACTCTTGAGCAATGTAATGAAGAAGGCGCAGTGCTAGCTGAGAAGCTAAATGCAACAGACCTTAAAGTCATCCAAGTTCAATGTGAACGTGACTAATCAAGAGAGCTAGTTAAACAATATGGGCACATACCTTTGTGTCCATATCACATCAACATAATAACCTAGTCTTTACTCTCTCCATCGGAAACTTTCCGTTAGCCACTACAAGTAAAACCATATTATTAATACGCCTTCGTCAAAATACTGTTTCCCTCCACTTGCTAATTCCTTAATTTGAAACAATTTCATCTAACCTATTGTTAAATATTTACTATTTGATAGTGTGTCTAGGTGCACATTAAGGATGTGTTTCATATTTAGCGATGAAAATAGTAGGAGTTGCGATGAGTATTATAGTGAGACGGTCTGAACCGTCAGATGCAAAGGGAATCAAAGAAGTTTACGAATGCACTAATGCTTATACCGGTACGCTGCAACTCCCCAATCCATCTCTGGAAAGCTGGCAGAAGCGAATCTCTAATATGCCTGACAACGTGTACTCTTATGTCGCGATGATCGACGATGAGATTGTTGGCAACTTGGGAATGGAAGTGTGTGTGAACCCAAGAAGGCGACATGTGGCTTCATTTGGTATGGGTGTTAAAGACGATGTGTTAGGCAGAGGCGTTGGGAGCCAACTGCTCGCGACAGCAATCGATCTGTGTGATAACTGGATTAACATCAAGCGAATGGAGTTAACGGTGTACACCGATAATGAAAGAGCGATCAGCCTGTATAAGAAGTTCGGTTTCGTGATTGAAGGAGAGTCCGCAGGGTTCGCTTTCAGAAATGGCGAATATGTGGCGGCTTATCACATGGCACGACTGGTATAGTGGTAACACGGTGACGTTTTCAAGAACGAGAAGACACAGAAAATAAAACGATAGATATTAAAACGCCACGTTATCGTAACGTGGCGTTTGTTGTTTTGACTCGCTAAAACATTAATGATTTAGAAAGCTAAAAGACTCGCCTAAGCTGTTAGTGGCTCAAGGTTCGCAGGACGGTAGTGTACTGATTTAAGTACTTTACCTTGGCGAATTGTCTTACCTTCAGATACAAAATCTTCCGCGCACTTAGCGATGATGTATTCGCCTTTTTGAACAGCCATCAGCTTGATGTTTTGCTCAGCATAGAAAGCTTCTGTTTCAGCGTATTCAGTTTCGTTGCGACATACTTTGCTCATGTTGCTTGAGTGTACTTCGTCCCAACAAGGCAAGAAGTCGATTGAACGGTTTTTACAAACATTCAATAGCAGGTCGATCAGGTAGCTGATCGCTAGGTTATCTTCAACCTTAGCTTGGCCAAGGTGAACTAAACGTCCCATCAAAACATAAACGCTGTCTACGATAGCGTCAGCTTGCTCGATTTTAGAGTCTGCTTCTGCTAGTTCTGTTAGTTCTTCTATCGCTAGAGAGGTATGTAGCGTATCGCCTTTTTCGTCCATTGTTTCAGGAGCAGCAACAGGCAGATCAAAAGTGCTGCGGAACTCTTCAATGTCGCGGTAAAGGTGATCGTAGATTTCTTGGCTTAGTTGAGAAAGGTTCATTTTCCTATCCATTCTGTTTCGTTAATGGATCATTTTATCAAAGCTAGGAATAGGGTGCTAACGCAAAGTCGAAGAAGTCGACTTTTATTCATTGGACCAATGAGGTATTTTGCATACAAACCAATTGATTATTAGGTTTTTTTACACTTTACTCTTCTTCATATACCAAATAGTGATGTTGTCATTAAATTCGACAGTTGTGAGATCCCAGTTATGCACCAAGCTAGTGAAAGCGAAATTGTTATACGCCGCTTGTATCAAATTACCAATGACTATCGAAAAGGTTTCGATAGTCAGATCGCTCAACTGCTTATTATGGGACTCGAACGCTTTGATTTAGATATTGGTATCCTGTCGAAAGTAGAAGGCAACCGCTATCGAGTGGAACACTGCATTACCCCTGAGGGCGTGGAACTGCACAGTGGCGATATTTTCGATTATCGATCGACCTATTGTGAAATTACGTGTAAATCAATCGGCCCTATCTGCATTGAACATTGCGGTAAACACGATAAATATGCAACTCATCCTGCTTATCAGTCTTTCGGCTTAGAGTCCTATATTGGCATTCCTATTTTCGTTAACGAAGAGCTTTACGGCACCTTAAACTTTTCAAGTCCTAGACCGTATTACAGAGAATTCAAAGAGTTCGATATCGATGTGATGAGGTTGATGGCTTCATGGATAGAAGTAGAACTGGTTAGAAGGCAGCAAGAACGTAAACTGCAAGAACTGAACGAAAAACTTGAATACCAAGCCCTGTATGATCCCCTTACCCACTTACCGAATAGACGTTGTTTGTTCAAAACGCTGAATGCAGAAGTTGAACAGTTAAAAGGATCTTTAGGTAAAGGGACGCTAGCGGTTGTCGACATCGATTTCTTTAAGGTCGTTAATGATACTTACGGTCACCAAATGGGTGATGTTGTTTTAAAGAGAGTGGCGAATGTGTTGAGTCATAACACTCAAGAAGGCGAGTTTGTGGCGCGTTTCGGTGGCGAGGAGTTTATTCTTTGGTACCCAAATAGAACCCCCAGTTATGTTGAAGATAAGTTCAGGATTCTTTTGCAAGAGATGAAGAAAATCACACTGGATAGAAAGCCAGTCACCATATCAATCGGCGCCTGTCATTTTGAATTGAGTACTGGGGATACCAAAGGGGAACGAATGTCGGCGTTAGACTCGTTAATAAAAGTTGCCGATGAGTGCCTGTATATTGCTAAACAAAATGGACGAGATCAGTTTATTTCTCGTCCATATCATCAAGAACGCTCAGGAATATGAGCCATCTTGTTAGCGATTAACTGAACTATTAGCTGAACTATTAACTGAACAGGTAAGGGAACAGTTGACGACGTTCTTCCGGCGTTAAAGATTCAACTCTCGCGATGTTGGTATCAGGAATCGCTTCAGGGTTAGGGTAGTGCTTCAACACCTTTTCCATACTCGCTTCACGAATCAAATGGTAAACCGGATACGGAGAACGGTTCGTTAGGTTTTCATCGTCTTCTGGATCTGCACCACCAAAGCAATAGTCTGGGTGGAAGGTTGCTACTTGGTAAACGCCTTCCCAATCTTCTTGCTTGATCAACGCTTCAATCCAATCAATGAACATGTTGTAGTCGAAGAAATCTTGCAGCATGTTAGGTACAACCACCAAAGTCGTCTCTAATTCTGCGACTGGCGTGTTATCTAACTCTACGAAATGCGTCATGATGTCTTGCAACAACGCTTCTTCCGTATTCGCTTCACTCACAAAGATCTTAATCTGTTTATTACGTTGTGGCTTGGCTGCGAATGGACACAGGTTTAGGCCAATAACGACATCGTCTAACCACTGCTTTACTTGGTCGTGGATGGTTTGAAGCTCTGTGCTTTGAGTGTTCGACATAACAGGTTCCGAAATGAAATTTTGCGTAGGATATCAGAACGGACGTTAATCAAAAGCAATAATTGAGTTACAACCTCAGTCGCACTTATGCTTGTGCGAGTTTAGAGGCCGATACTTGAAGTTGTTTTAATTGGTAGACCCAAGTAAATATCGCAACATAGAAGATTGAACCGCCCGCAATGACGCCATTCCAACCGAACAGTTGCCAGCAATACAAGAGTAAGAAACCACCTAAGCTCCCGCCAATATAATAGTGAACCAAGTAAAGTGCAGTTGCTGTCGCCTTAGCGCTTGGTGCTTTTTGACTTACCCAAGAGTAGGCAAGGGTATGGGCGAAGAAAGCTCCGCCGCTAATCAATAATAAACCAGCGAGCATGAATGGGATCTTATCGACAGCAGAAACAAACATTCCAATTAAGCTGATGCACACGCCCATCAAGATTCCGCTTAACGGATCAAAACGGAGTGTCCATTTGTTGGATAGCTTAGAGCTGACTGTACCAGCCAAATAACACAGGAATATAAGTGAGGCTAAACCTACGGGCACTGAGTGAGGCTCGGATACCAACCTAAAGCCCATGACTGAATACAAGTTAACAAACAGTGCAAAATTAGCGCCTCCGATCAACATCGCGAGCCATAAGGTGCGGTTTCTTAAATGCATCACTACTGAACGGTTATGGTGAAAGAACAAGCCTTTCTGTGGTTTGAAGTTTTGTTGTTCCGGTAGGCTATACGCAATATAGAGCGCGCCAAGCAAAGAGCCGACAACGAAAAATAACACAGTCACATGCCAGTCAAAATAGTCCGTGATTAAGCCCCCTAGTACACGTCCAAAGATCCCACCTAATGAGTTGGCCGCAATATAACCACCAATCGCGACAGCAAAGGCTTTGGGTGATAACTCTTCGACCATATAGGCAACCGCTACACCAGCGAAAGCTGCGACAGCAATTCCCATCAAAGCTCTCGCAATAACGAGTTGCAGCAAGGTAGTCGTAAAAACCATACTCAATCCAATCACAGGAATAGCGAACGAACTGAATAGAATAATAGGTTTTCGACCGAAGGTTTCAGATGCGATAGCCCAAGGCACCAAGCTAATCGAAAGGCCAAGTGTTGTTGCGGCAAACAGCCAGTTGATTTGAGTTTCAGAGACTTGGAAGTGCTCAGCCATGTGCGGCAAGATTGGCTGAAAGAGATAAAGGTTACAGAAAATGATAAACGAGCCAATCGCTAATGATTGGGTGATTCGTTTGTATTGAGGACTGCCTTTATCAAACATTGATGTTGTGCCTGTGCAAGTTAATAAGCTATTTGTGAACAAGTTATCAGTACAAGTGTGATTAAAGAAATATATTAAAGATATCGCCTCCATATATAAAATATATTGACATGCTTGAATCAAAACCACTTCGACATTTTCTGGCTGTTGCTCAGTTTGGTAACTTCACTCAGGCTGCTAAAGCGCTGCATATCGCGCAACCTGCATTGAGTATCTCCATTAAAAAGCTAGAACAAACGCTTGAGTTGATTCTATTTCGTCGTGGAGATAAATCCGTCACCTTAACGGAAGAGGGAAAGGTACTGTTTGAGCATGCGAAGCGAATAGCCCAGCAGTTCGATGATGCTCAACTTGCGATGAATGAACTAAAAGGTTTAGAAAAAGGAGAGGTGCGACTAGGCGCTCCAAGTATGATGGGCAGTTACTTTTTTCCGCAAGTCGTGATGGCATTTAAGAGCCAATACCCTAACCTCAAATTGACGATAATAGATGCTGGTACAGCTTCAATTCGGGAAATGCTGTTAAACGGCGAACTCGATATTGGTGTGATTAATCATGAGAACGTTCCTGATGATTTGGAAACGGATCATCTATTAAGTTCAGAGATGCTTGCGGTCGTTGGTAAAGAGCACCCACTCGCAAGTCAACCATCCATTACTTTTGAAGAATTTTTTGCTCAAGAGCTGATCATGTTCAAATCGGGCTATTTCCATCGCGATTTTATTGATGCAACGTGTAAAAATTACAACCTAGATATGACCATCGCATTCGAAACCAATTTATTACCAATGATTCTTTCTATCGTGAAGCGAGAGTTCGCCATTACTGCGTTACTCAGCTTAGTGACAGAGTACGAAGACGATGTTGTCGGCGTACCATTTAAAGACCCTGTGAAACTGAATCTATCTTTGGCTTGGAGAAAGGAAGGGTATCTGTCGAAAGCCGACAGAACCTTTATTGATTTCGTTAAGCGTTATGTGTGATTTTTTTTCGTCATGCCGCCGATTGATCTAAAACAATTCACATTTCTAATGGTTCGTGTGAACGGTGTCACTAATTTAGGCGTGGATATTAAGGGTTTATGATTTACTTAATGTGCCTAGGGTTTAGTAATCGATAAGGTTTTTAGGTATGAAATACTGTTTTTATCAAATGCGAATGTAAAGAGCAAAAACTGGTTAGGATTCATAGAACGTTTATGGATCGTCTTTTTGGTATTAAAGGAAGATACCAATGTGTGAACTTCGGTGTGGTTTTCAAAATTAAAGGCTAGTGATCGTGTTACAATAATAAAGTGTGGTTGGAATATGCGTACATAGTCCTGTGTTAAGCTGACCTAATGCCTATCACACAAATTTCAGCTTTCCTGAATTTCACTTAACAGCCCATTGCAAAAGAATAGTTACTCGAAAAGTTAACCTGCCATGCGTTTACTTCTCGGCTCTTTTCTAACGTTGGCTAAGTTAAATTTTCAAACCGCCTACAAACTCTTCAAATTATATCTGATTAAAACCACGTAGACTTCTTCGCTTTATTTAAAATTCGATTAAATATAACCAGTTGATTTTAAGTGCTTTTATTTAGATTTGATCACAAGAGTTAGTAATGGTTATATCATTCTGAGAAAAACGTGTGGTTAACAATATGGTTAACTTACATTAGTTGATTCATATTTGCGTCCTTGAACCATTATCCAAATAGTAATTACCCGATGAAATGTAAGTGCAAAGAGCAAAGGCTTGTGAGAGTTCACAGGACCATTTTAGAAAAAGTCCTTGGGATTAAAGAAAAATATAAGTGTTCAGCTTGTGGCAAGCTCTTGAGGGTAAAAGGATAGCGATATCGAATTTTAATGATCTACTTACATTGAAATAGATAAAACAAAGCCCGCATATTCTAGTTAGAGTATGCGGGCTTTGTTGTGTAGAAGTACTGATCTCTAGACCACGTTAGGTGTTCTTTGAGTTATACATCTTATCGAAGTTTTTCTGATTCCAGCCGACCATCACTTGGTCACCGATCTTAAGCACAGGGATAGAACGAGCACCCATCGCTTGTAATTCTTTACGGCCACGCTGCATTTTTGCATTCGTTAGGCGATATTCAATTTTCTTCGAATCCAAATAGCGTTGTGCATCTTTACAGTGCGGGCATTTGTCTGCGACGTACAATACAACACGTTTCATTTTTACAATCTCTTTTTGAGTGTAGCTCTTGGTGAATCTCGCTAAAGTGTAACGAATCCTAGGTGATTAGAAAAGTGTGATCAGTTACACTATGCGGCTCAATTTTCAAGACCACAACATATTGTCGTGGTGTAACTTGTACGGTCTTTCAGCATGCATCCTTCTTTACGCTATATCCAAGGCTACCCGAAGCACATTCTCGACCCGGTAACTCAACTTGTTGAATCAGGTAAATTGGTGCCGTGGTTTGAAGCTCGCTACCCAAAGAATCATGAAATCAAAAGCGAGAAAGCCCTGTTTGACTATGCGATTGAGATTAAAAATCGCTACATGAAAAAAACGCCACCGATCAGTAAAGTGATTTACGACGGCAAGATACACCTAATTAATAATGCACTAGGTCTGCACTCTTACGTCGCGAAGAATCACGGTGGAAAGATCAAATCGAAGAACGAGATTCGTATCGCCAGTGTTTTTAAAAATGCACCAGAACCTTTGCTGAGAATGCTGGTGGTGCATGAACTGGCGCACATCAAAGAGAAAGAACACGACAAAGCCTTTTACCAACTATGCTGTCACATGGAGCCGGAATATCATCAACTTGAGTTAGATGCCCGTTTATTCATGATGTATTTAGACTTAAAGAAGTAGCCCAATGAGCCAATCACAAAATAGAACTACGCTAAGCCTGTCAAAAAACAGTACCTCATCAGCAAAAACAAAAGACAACCAAGCTGAGCAAGGTAATCGTACTCAAGGTAATCGCAAGCACGGTGATATTAAGCCAAATGCAGGCAAGCCAAGCAGCGACAAGCGTATTTCTACAAAGAACACATCAGACCGCAAAAACAGTGCTCCCAAAGGTGCTGACAACAACAAAGCAAAGCGACCTTTTGCAAAAGATAGCAAAGGTAAACCGGGTGCGAATAAAGGGTCATCGAATAAGGGTTCTTTCAATAAAACTGCTTTTAACAAAAACGCAGCCCAGAAAAGACGCTCGACTGAAAAGCCTCAAGGTGGATTACACCCAAGAAACCAACATACAGGTCGCTATGACTTCGAGTTATTGGTTGCAGCATTGCCTGAGCTAAAAGAACACCTGATCAAGAACCCGGTGGGCGAAGACACCATTAATTTCTCTGATCCATTAGCCGTTAAGCTACTTAACAAGGCTTTACTGGCGCATCACTATGGCGTTAAGCATTGGGATATTCCTGCTGGTTACTTGTGCCCGCCAATTCCTGGCCGTGCAGATTATATTCACAGAGTGGCAGACATCCTTAATAGCGATGGTCAAGGTGAACCTTATAATCATTCTTCTGTGAAAGCATTAGATATTGGTGTTGGTGCAAACTGTATTTACCCAATCATTGGTGCGACAGAGTATAAGTGGCGCTGGACAGGTACTGATGTCGATTCAGTCTCCATCAAAACAGCGAACTTCATTGCGGAAAGTAACCCTAATCTAAAAGGTAAGATCCGAGCTCGCCTGCAAGCCGACTCAGAATCTATCTTTAAGGGCGTGATTAAGGATAATGAACGTTACGATGTCACAATTTGTAACCCTCCATTCCATAGCTCTCTAGAAGAGGCGGAAAAGGGATCACAACGTAAACTGGATAACCTAGCGGCAAACCGAGCTAAGAAAGCGGGTCAGTCATTCAAGCCAGAAACGAATAAGAAGCCAGCTAAGTTAGACAAATTAACCACGCAAAATAAATCAACTAAGCAAGATAAACCAACCTTAAACTTTGGTGGCCAAAAATCTGAACTTTGGTGTCCGGGTGGTGAAGCGGCTTTCATTATGAAGATGGCGAGAGAGAGCCAGCTTTTTGCTACTCAAGTACTGTGGTTTACGACATTGATCTCTAAGAAAGACAACGTCGATATGGTTCGTTCAGAGCTAGGTAAGCTTAGAGCTAAACAAGTAAAAGTGGTTGAGATGTCACAAGGCCAGAAGGTGAGTCGCTTTATCGCATGGACCTTTATGGACGACGAACAAAGACAAGAGTGGATTGCGCTTAAATAACAGACTGTACTTAGTTAAGATATTAAGCTGAAATTACGAACGGGCTTGTTGTTAACGCAACAAGCCCGTTTTTATATCTAACGCAACAACTCTAAGCTCAGTTAGCCTTAAACGGAGAGCAGTTCGTCTAATTTACTTTGGTATTTCTGTTGAAGTGCACGGTTACCCGCCTTCTTTTCGAGTTCGACCAAGATTTGAAGCGATGGAATTTGATAGCCATAACGTTGGTGAAATTTGAATAAGCGGAGCCTAGCGTCATTGTATTCGGCCTCACTGACTTCAATTTTAGAAAGCTGTAGTACGGATCTAGCTCGATTTGGGTCGTGGTCAATCGCACGAGAGAAGTAGTATTTTGCTTGCTCGACCTCTCCGGCTTTAAACGCGCAGAATGCCGCATTTTCATAACTGGCAGAGACGAGATAATAATAGGGTTGGTCGATGGCACGGTTAAAGTATTTATCGGCTTGCTCGTATTCGCCCTGTTTACACAAGAATGTACCGTAGTTGTTCAATACGTTGCCGTTTCTTGCGTCTAACCTCAGCGCTTTCTTATAGGCGTTTCTTGCTTCGTCAACTTCCCCAACTTGTTCGTAATAGTGCGCAATGGAAAGGCGAGCTCGATAGTAGCTAGGTGCGTGTTTGATGGCGAGCTCTAGGTTCTCACGTGCTCTCACCATATTCCCTTGCCCCATATAACCCAAACCTAATTCAATACGAGATTCAGACATCGCAATAGGGTCACTTTCAATCTTTGGCGGTCCTTCAGTGACAGAAACGCAACCGACCAACGAAAGAGAGGCGAGTAGTATCAGACTCGATAACGAAAGAGGGCGGGATAATGAAATAGGTTTAGATAATAACGAGTTGGCGGGCATGTGAAGCTCCTTATGAACACCAACCCATCATATGAAATCAAATCTATTGAAGTGGTAAATCTATTATGGAATGCGACTCAAACACCATAAAAAAACCGCGTCCAATTTGGCGTTTTATCAACAACCTACTGAACACGGCTTTATGTGTTTGTGAATCGAAAGAAAGAACTTAATCGTCTTTGGTAAAGTTGTCTTCGCTGAAGTGATCCAAATCGTAAGGCGTTTGTTGGTAAACGCAGTAGTTCAACCAGTTTGAGAATAACAAGTGCCCATGACTACGCCAACTTGCGACAGGCTTATTATCTGGATTGTTGTTCGGGTAGTAGTTGATTGGAATCACGGGTTCCATGCCTTCGCCTAAATCACGAACGTACTCACCGTGTAATGTATGCGCATCGTATTCAGGGTGACCCGTTACAAACACGTTTCGCTTATCTTTGGTCGCCGCCAGATATACGCCAGCCACATCAGAAGTCGCAAGAACATCAAGGTCGGTATGCTCGGCTAAGTATTCTTGAGAGAAATCTGCGTAGCGAGAATGCGGTGCTAAGAAGGTATCGTCAAAGCCACGCAGAAGCGGGTGGTAAGGGTGATGAATCTCGTGATTATAAACACCAGAAAGCTTCTCTTTGCGAGTGCGCTTTGGCAAGTCATACAGTAATTTCAAACCCGCCTGAGCCGCCCAACACACATACAAGGTTGAGGTCACGTGCTTGTTTGCCCATTCCATGATGGTTTTTAGGTGGTCCCAGTAGATAACATCTTCAAATTGAACCAAGCCAAGCGGTGCACCAGTAATGATCAATCCATCAAAGTTTCTCCCTTTGACCATTTCAAATTGGCGGTAGAAGTTATCAAGGTGTTCAGTCGGTGTGTTTTTGCTTGGTCGGTCATCAATGCGCAGCAGCTCAACATCCACTTGCAATGGACTGTTCGATAGTAGGCGTAAGAATTGAGTTTCAGTTTCAATCTTCTTCGGCATTAGGTTGAGGATCAAGACTCGAAGTGGACGAATTTCCTGTGTCGATGCTCTTGATAACGGCATCACGAAGATGTTTTCTTCACGAAGAACATCAGATGCTGGCAATTGGTCTGGAATGCGAATAGGCAAAGCTTTCTCCCTAAGCTAGATATGTAGACGTCTATACATCTAAATCTATAGTAGTTTGATACGCTTGTCGATATCCAAAATGGATAGATGTAAATTATTTGTGTTTTCTATCAGAAGCCATCTACCGGCTTCGACGAAGTCTTATAATGTTTAACGACTACCCGAGTAAGGCATAAGTGCTTGGTTCTGTTATGTAGAACTAGGCAGTTATCAGAGCAAGCGGTTAGCATTTACGATAAACTCATGTTTTCGAATTAGCCTGTAAAGTGACAGATGAAGTTAATACTCATTCGAGGGTTGCCCGGTTCTGGCAAGTCAACAAAAGCAAAAACCTACGATGCATTGCATGTCGAAGCGGATATGTATTACGTGAATGAGCAAGGTGATTACTATTTTGATCCAAGGCAGCTACAACAAGCACATGAGTGGTGTCAAAACACGACAGAAAATGGCTTGAAACAAGGGTTAGATGTTGTTGTTTCGAATACCTTTATTAAGCATTGGGAAATGAAGGCTTACCGTCAACTTGCAAGAAAATACAAAGCTGACTTGATCATCGAAGTGTGCCGAGAGCAATATGGCAGTATTCACGACATCGAACCGTCTGTGATTAAGCGCATGGCAAAAGATTGGCAAGAATAGCCTCGTGCTTATCCAGCTTGGCTGAATGGCAAATAGAATTAAATGAATAGAACAACTTCAAGGTAACGATTGAAATGGCAAAGCGCTCAGTTGTGGTCGACATGACCTCCTATGGTATCTACTCCACATGGGATTCAAAATCTAAAGACCTTCCAAAAATCCAAGAGTTCACTACCATCGTTGATGCTGAAATCGACGTAGAGTTTGGCTATATCCTGAATATCAAAAAAGCCAAAGGTGAAAAGATCCGCTACTGCATCTATCACCCGGATATCACCACAGACAAGGGCGAAGTGCTCGAACCGTTCGATGGTGAAGAGCATGTCGGTAACAACGACTGGGATTTCTACTTAGGCGACACCATCTGGGCGCCAGTCTCGAACAAGCTAGGCAAGTGGCGCATGACCGTGGAGTTAAAAGGCAACATCATTGCCGATAAGACATTCGACCTTGTTGCAAAAGACGAAGGCCAATTCTGGAAGCGTAGAGGGTTTTAAGCTTAATCTTCTAGCTAAACTCAGACTACAAAAAAGCCGAGTCACGGATCATACGTGAACTCGGCTTTTTGACATTAACTAGATGGCATTTTCTATTTCATTAACGAGTAAGGTTGTCTAGTTAACAAATAAGACTGGCTAGTTAACCAGTAAGACTATTGAGTCACGTAAGCGACTACAAACTCAGTGATAGCGACCATATCTTTAACCGCGATGTACTCTTCAGTGGTGTGAACTTTCGCCATACCAGTTGAAAGGTTAACCGTTGTTAGGCCTTTCGCATTGAAGTTGTTTGCATCGCTACCGCCGCCAGTGCGTTTAGTGTTTGCTGTTACGCCAAGCTTCTCAAATGCTGATTTGATAGAAAGAATGTGCGGGTGATCGTCTGCAATCACGAATGCATCGTAAGCGCGCGTTGATTCGATTTCTACTTCAGCGCCGAACTGTTTTGCACTCTCTTGGAATGTCGAGATCATGTGCTCAACTTGAGCCGTTAGCTTTTCGCCGTTTAGAGAACGTGCTTCAGCCACGACTTTAAGCTCTGGCATTACGATGTTAGTCGCTTGACCACCCTCAACAATACCAACGTTTGCTGTCGTTTCTTCATCGATGCGAAGTAGGTTCATCTTAGTGATAGCGTCTGCAACAACTTGAATTGCGCTGATGCCTTCTTCTGGCGCTAAACCAGCGTGAGCAGGGCGGCCTTTGATTTTAGCAACAATTTTTTGCTGACCCGGAGCTGCGTTTACGATGGTGCCAATTGGGCCGCCTGTATCCAGTACGATAGCGTGCTCAGATTGAATGTAAGACATATCGAAGTTCAAAGAGCCGAACAGACCGCCTTCTTCGAAGACAGTGAACGCAATCTCGATAGTTTTGTGCTCTTTGCCTTCAGCTTTGATGCAACGAACCGCTTCCATGATAGCTGCGATACCAGACTTGTCGTCGCCACCGAGAATTGTGTTGCCTTTTGAACGGATGATACCGTCTTCAATGATTGGCTCAATGCCGATACCTGGCGTTACTGTGTCCATGTGGCAACTGAATACTGTGCTGCCTGGAAGAGTGCCATCTAGACGAGCGTAGATGTTGAAACCGTTAGACACTTCTGTAGGGACAGCCAGTTTGTGAACTTCAAAGCCTAGTTCACCAAGTTGTTCAGCCAAAGCTTCAGCAATCGCTTTTTCATTACGAGATTCACTATCAATTTTCACTAGATTGCAGAAATGTTCTACAAGACGTTGTTCATTAATTTGGGTCATTGTTAATTCTCATTATGCTTCCGCTCGTTCTAAAGAAGCTGCGGAGGTAGGAACAGGAAAATTACTATAACGCCTTTTTGTAGGATGATTGTCTGAGTTAAATCAAGAAAGTTGCCTGATTATTCTAATTAATTAGAAAAAGCCAACTCAGATCCACCGGTGCACAGGATTTTAATCTGTATATCTGTCGTGTATAATGTTTAACCGCTCTAAAAAAACGTCGATGAAATTGTAATGCAATCAATAATGGCACTGATAAATGAATAGAAACAATGTGTTAGGATCATTCCTGCTTGTTGTTGCCATGAGTGCAATATTAGGGCTGTATTTGCTTTATCCTTCATATGATGAGGATTTGAAGTCTATAAGGCCAGATAACCCCAGTGCTTTTAGTCCTGAGAAAGAACTATCACTAACTCGATATGGCACGGAGTTGATCGATATACTTCAGTTGTCTCGTGGTGACCCTCAACTTGCTTCTCAAAAGCTAAAATCACTAAAAGAAAGAGGTCCCAATCAAGATAAAGCGATTTATCGCGCCTATGAGCTGATGATTTCATCGAACCTTTCACAACACGAACTCGATACAGAAGCCGTAGCAATATATGTAAGAAAAATAAAAGCGTTAGCGCAAGCAGAAGATCTTGCTTGGCTAAAAGCACAATCACTTGTTGAGCTTTCGATAGAGTATATAAGCAAAGGCGAGTTAGCAGAGTCCGAACTGCAAATTCGAGCTGCTATCGATATTGCTGAGTCAATTCATTACGAAGAGTTATTGATAAAGGCTTATAACACTGCTGGAGCAATAAACAATATCCGCAATGATTTTCCCGAAGCACAGTACTTTTTCCATAAAGGGCTCGATCTTGGGAAAAAATATCCAGGGCATATTTATAACAGTAAGTTAGTGTCAAACATGGCACTGCTTTATATCTATTTGGAAGACTGGCCTAAAGCGCTCAAGCTGATGAAAAGAGCCAAAAAACTCTATTACAAGAGTGGACTACTCGAAGCTTCGACCATAGGTGTGCTGCATGTGAATGAGTCTTTTGCTTATCTACGCAGTGGTGATTTGGTTAAAGGCCGAGAAGCATATCAAAGTGCGACTAAGCTCAATGGCGATAACGTGAGTGAGCGATACAAAATCATTTTGTTGAAAGCAGAGAGTGACGTGTTGTTGGCCGAAAGGAACTTTGAGTCAGCACGGCAAGTCGCAAACTTGTGTCTTAGATATCCGAGAGTGGACAAATACACACTTCAAATGGGCCAATGTTACTTGAACAGAGCCTTGGCAAACATCGGTTTGAACCGAGATAATTTTGTCTTTGCTGATCTTAAGCGATCGTCTGCAATGTTCGACGTTGTGGGTAGTCGCAGTTGGAAAGTCCTTGGTTTAAGAACACTTGCTGAATATTACGACTCGAGAGGCGACAGCGAGAATGCACTTCGCTATTTTAAGCTCTACTACAAAGGTAACAAAGCGCTGTTGTTTGATAAACGCCAAAGCGATATTTTTTTACTAGAGCAAGATTTCGCCACGGCATCATTAGCCCAAGAAAATGAACTGCTTAACGCAGAAAAAGAACTTGGGGAGCTGACATTAGACAAGCAGCAGTTACGAAATCGAATTGTTGTCGCGTTGGGTATCATGGTGATGATCAGCGCCGCATTATTGTTGATAAGGCTTAGCTCGATACAAAGGAAAAATAAAGCGCTGGTTACTCAATCTACAACGTGTGCGCTAACGGGTTTGTACAACCGACGCTATCTAGAGCAGTTGTTAACTCAGCCAATGCCATTTAATACTTCACGGTTTGGAATCAGTCTCGTTATTCTAGATCTTGATCACTTTAAGCGCGTTAATGACACCTTTGGACATGATATTGGTGATGAGGTTTTAGTGGAAGTCGCAAGGCGAGTAAAACAACACTTATTCCCAAATGATGTAGTGGCTCGTTGGGGTGGTGAAGAGTTTGTTATGCTGCTGTCCGGTTCCATTGATCCTGAGCAACAGTTGAACGTTATCCGTTTAGCTATTTCCGAAACACCCATTGATACGCACTCCGGCTCTTTAGACCTCACCACATCGATAGGAGCGTCGATTGGTATTGCTCATGAGCAACTCAATCAAGATACTTACAAGAAGTACCTCAAAGCCGCGGATGATGCATTATATCAAGCGAAAGAGTCGGGTAGGAATCAAGTCATCATCGCTGAAAGTTAATCGCTAATCAGCAAACAAAAAGCCATTCTGATCTTCGTGAGATAAGAATGGCTTCTGGAACACTCTGAGATCGCTAATATCAAAATTTGAGTGAGAAGTAGGGTTTACTTAGCGATATGTCGAGTTTATCTATATCAACATTTTCTAAATGAGTTATTTAGCGGCACCTTGCAGCATTTCAACCAGTTCGCCCTCTGTCGCCGGTTCTCTTGCTAGTTCAATCACCGCTGAAGCACCGCCTTTTAACATATAAGCTCGAGTTCCGCAGTGGTCATAGTGGAACCATTTACCGTCTACACATACGTCCGTATAACATCTTGGGTCTTGTTTGAGTTCCATATCAATTTCCTTATTAACATTTGCCTAACGTTTTTCAGACTAGTTGATCACAAATTTAGGTAAATTGATCTGAATCAATCTAGAGTGTAATTGATGATTTGATTAGCAAATAGGAGAGGTGTGTCTAGCGTATGAGCGACCTTTTGTTGATTACAGCATTCAAAGGTCGTGATTCTGGTTGGCAACTCTCGCTCTTTTGCTTGCCACGTGATGCTTTTCTACATACGCTAGCCACTCTTTTAATCCCTATACAGACGTGATTGTGTTGGAAAATGACTAATATCTTTATCGTTGTAATTGTTCTGGTTGTGTTCTTTTACTTTATCCAAAAGTATCTAGTGAAGCATGACGACACCAAAGATCATGCTTACCAGAAAAAAGGGTCGTTGATGTCGGCGCAACAGGCGACATTTTATAACGCACTTAAATCCGCGGTGGGCAACCATGGCGAAGTGTTTGCCAAGGTCAGCATGTCGAACGTTCTTGTTCCTGCTAAGGCGAACAACAAGAAGAATTGGTTTATCGCCAACAACAAAATCTCACGTAGCTACTTTGATTTTGTCGTGTGCGACCCGCGAACGTTAGAGCCCCGCGTGATCATAGAACTTGATAACGGCAAAGAGCTCAACAAGGGAAAGGCCGATCGAGAAAAGCTACTGATCCACGTGTGTAAATCGGCAGGCTTGCCACTGATTGGTGCATCTATTAAACACAGCTACCAAGTGAGTCGTTTGAAGAGGTTACTGGCAGCACACATCGATTTAATCGAGCCATCAAAAGAAGTTCGATTCTGTAAGAAGTGTGGCAGCCCAATGATCATCAAACTGGCCAGCCAAGGCGATTACAAAGGCCGACGCTTTTTCACTTGTAGCCGTCAACCAAACTGTACGTATACAGAGAACTACAACGTTGTATTCGATGTGGATGAAGATTCTAACTAATATCTTGAGTTAAAATGCTTTATTAGAGGGGTAAGACACGAAACAGGCAGATGTATATAGCTATTGAACTAGAGGCGAAATGTGATCTACTTCAAGCCATTGATCTGCTTTGTGTTTAAAATTTATTCTGATTGTTGTTTTTAAAAGCAAACGAACCGTTTTGTGCAAATTTATCCTTGCACGCTACCCATTCACTCGTTATTATCCATCTCGTTCTGAAGCGTTAGCCACTTAGTAAAGCGGTTAGTTAAGTTTCAAAGCATTGCCCGCTTAGCTCAGTTGGTTAGAGTACTTGCATGACATGCAAGGTGTCACTGGTTCGAGTCCAGTAGCGGGCACCAAATTCAAAAAGAAAGCCCACCTAGTGTGGGCTTTTTTGTGCCTATAATTCCTTGTTTTATCAGACTCTTAACCATTTCTTGGTCCCAAGAGATCCCGTGATGTGTTGTAAAATCCACCGTTTAAAGTAACACTGTTAGTAACACTACAGGAAATATGGATTGGTGATGTTACTATGGCTAGGAAAACAACCCCATTAACAGCGACTCAGATCTTACAAGCAAAACCAAAAGAAAAGGAATATAGCCTGCTCGATGGTGATGGTCTTGCATTGAGAATAAAGCCCAATGGTTCCAAATTGTGGCTCTTTAACTATTACCGTCCAATTACTCGTAAACGAGCAAACCTCAGTATTGGTAAATACCCATCTGTATCGCTTGCTAAAGCTCGAACCAAAGCTATTGAAGCTAGAGAACTACTTGCTGATGGTATTGATCCTAAAGAGCACCGTGACACTACTCTTAGAGAAAAACAGTTAGAATTGTCGAATACGTTACAGTCGGTATTTGATGACTGGATTGAAGTGAAGAGAACAAGCGTCAAAGAGCAAACGGCTAAAAAGTTAAAACAACGAATAGAAAAGTACCTTTTGCCGGATCTGGGTAAGTGTCCACTTGGTGACATTACGGCACCACAAGCGATAAAAACAATTAAACCCATTGCGAATCAAGGTAAATTAGAAACAGTAGGGCGTTTGTGTCGTAACCTCAATGAGATAATGACCTTTGCAGTAAACACGGGTGTGATTGAGCACAACAAGCTCGCAGGTATTGGTAAAGCATTTGAGACTGCTAAGGTAACCAACCAAGCGTCGCTAACTCCTGACGAGCTTCCAGAGCTTCTCAAAATAATCAACTACGCATCAATTAAGCCCATCACTCGCTGCTTGTTGGAATGGCAACTTCACACCATGACAAGGCCTGCTGAAACGGCTGGGGCACGTTGGGATGAAATTGACAGAGAAAAGAGGCTTTGGATCATTCCTGCTGAACGAATGAAAAAGGGAAGAGTGCACACTGTTCCTTTAACAAAACAAACTTTAGACCTATTAGAGACGATTGATTTCATCACGGGTGAAAGTGAATACATTTTCCCAGCAGACAAAAGCAACCACAATCACATCAACAAAGAGACAGCAAATAAAGCATTGGTAAGAATGGGCATGAAGGGTAGGCAAACGTCTCACGGTTTACGAGCATTAGCCAGTACCACTCTAAATGAACAGAACTTTGACCCTGACATTATTGAAGCTGCACTTTCTCATGTGGATAGAGATAAGGTAAGAAGCGCGTACAACCGTACTGATTACCTTGAGCGTCGTAAAGTTCTAATGGCGTGGTGGAGCGAGCATATTGAAGAGGCTGCAACAGGAAGTCTGTCGATGAGTGGTAAGAAGAGTCTTAAGGTTGTGGGTTAGTAGTATAGGAGTGCAAAAGCAACATATAACTTACACACTTGAATACATCTCTGGTTTTGAGTTCGTCGAACAACAGTTATGAGCTCTGTGACCCTATCAGTGCCGCTAGTTATAAACTATATAAAGGAAATCAAGGGGACGTTGTATTTCGTCCTTTTGCTCCTGCTATAGCTTATGATCACGCAATACTCACACTTGCTTACAAACCAATGTCAAAGCTTGCTGAAGTCTTTGCTTTAAATATCCGACAAGCAGTAGATGAATTTGTGTCCGATATAAATGATTTCTAAAGGGCGTATATGTTGCGTCTTAATAGCCCTAACCTCCAACATCGTGGTTAGCTTGATGGTAAGTTACAGTTACAGTTCAATCACCAACTTTCCGGTGGGGTTATGACTTTCTAGATCACTATGAGTATTGAGACCTTCTCCTATGGGGTATTGTATTTCTATGAACCTGAAAACATTTAGTAGCTGCTATTTCTGCTATTAATAGCAACTTGTAGCGACAAGTGGAGTAGTTAGATGAGGCTATCGAACAAAAAGTTTTACATGTTGGGTGATATAGACTCTGATAGAGCTATCGCTGATAAACTAAATAAATGCCATGGTTTGGGCATTTCTGTTTTCGTGAAGGTACCTGATGGCTGCAATGTATGGGCTATTGATCCAAAACTTGAGCAACTTACCGAGGCCGATGTAGTTCTGAGTGAAAGCGCTTTACTTAAGAAATCGCAGCTAAATAGGTACTTTTTCAGGGACCAAGAATTCGATCCATTCGGGGCTCCACGCATAAATACTTCTGAGTTGTATGCATCGACCAAACTTGATGATATTGAACTTTTGGAATTAACCCCTGATGATGTAAAGAAGCTCGTGGCTTCTCACGAAGTATCAGTTAATTCGTTCAAAGGAGTATTTCTTTTTGATGGTGAGGATGATTTGAATCTATGTAGGTCAGTACCTGTATCGAAGTACATTTTTGAAGTTGATGAGTCTCATAATGTAGCCCTCGAAAACAAATTTTCCGTTGTTAAGTTTACCGGCGTAAAGCTGAAGTATGCGGTATGTAAGCAAGCAGCTACTATAGAGCCTAAGTTCAACGTCCCTTTGGACCACATAAAGATCCAGAATGTTGTCGCTCAGGAAGGCTATATCTTGGAAGCCGATGTTTCGAAATTGCTTTTCAATCAAGTTGATTACGAAAAGAGCATTTACCATCTAGAGCCGGAATATCACGTCTCATCATCTTTTTTGGAGTTGTCAAAAGTTGGGTTTAAAATTTACGTTAAAAAAGATCCGACTTTATCTGGCGGTGTTTCCAGCTTTATAGGAAGGCAGTGTCATAGCTTCCATACTAAGCCACTTCGTGAAGCTGGAGCTTTTTTGATAAGCCCAAAGCCGACTGGACGTGCCAAAAACAAAGGTTGTCAGTTTCCGTACTTGAAAGAAATATTTGATACTTATTGGCAAGGTGCGTTGGGTTTAACGGGGAAAGAAATAAAGCAGCGTATCGAACACGTTACGAGTGCAATAGAAGAGCTTGAAATCAATTCGACATATGCACAAGCAGCTGAAAAAATTATACGTCCAGACCAATACAAAACAAAATGAAAGGAGTTTAACCTCTTTAAATATAAGGGGTGCAGTCGTTTTTTTCCTCTAAATGACGCCTATCTCCTATGACTTATTCTCGACGTTGCTGTTTACTTCTCCCATCGAACCATTTGGGAGAAATCAGATGCAACAAGAACAATTAGCACATCACACAAACCGAATCTTACGCTTAAGAGATCTAATATCGCTAACAGGTCTTTCCCGTACCACTATCTACGAAAAACAAAACCCTAACTCATCAAGATTTGATCCAACATTCCCACCTAAAATTAAGCTAGGAGCTAGAGCGGTTGGGTGGCAAATGGAAGGAATCATTATTTGGATCAATCTGATGAAGCATCAATCTACAGTTAATGCTGAATTTTCGCCCCAAGATAATGGTTAACTCGAAGGATTGTATATGAGACAGCAACGCCAAATTTACTTTCCAGTAAATTGTGAAATTACCCCGAATGTCGTTAAATCAGACTTAATAGCTAAGGCGTTTAACGAAGCAGCAGATATTACTCAAGCACCATCACCTATGGTGTATTTGACCACGATCAGTGCTGTATCTGTAGCATTGCAGGGCTTGATAAATGTAGAGCTGCCTACGGGTAAAATTGCTCCAGTCTCTTTGATGTCACTGAGCATTGCCGAGTCTGGGGAACGAAAATCGTCTGTAGAAAATTTACTTACGAAAGGGATTAAGTTATTCCATAGAGAAAATATGGAGCATTACCAAAGCCAACTAAAGGAGTACGCGATTAGATCAAGACTTCATGACAAGAAAAAGGCTCAGATAGAGAAATCTATCGATTTAGATGAGGCATATGATGAACTAGTGAATGCTTTGATAGATCACGACTCTAGTAAGCCGAAGAAACCCGTACTTGATTCTCTGATTTTCGAAGACAGTACCATAGAGGCTCTGCTCAGTGATTTAAGCGAACATATTCCCAATGCTTATCTTGGTTCTAGTGAAGGAGGAGTGTTGCTGAATAGTCGAATCATGTCTCAGACAGCAAATCTTAACTCTATTTGGAGTGGCGATGAAATAACGGTAAGCAGAAAATCAGTTGGCTCCTTCACGGTAGGTGGTGCCCGACTGACAATGAATATCATGACACAATGGAGTGCTTTAGAACGGTTCATGAATAAAACGAAAGGAGACGTTCGCGGAAATGGTTTTTTGTCTCGATTTCTTGTCTGCGCACCGGAATCTAATTGTGGTTTTAGGCAATCCTACGGTATTGATTACTCTGAGGGTAACTTGAATCGGTTTAACGAAAGGCTCCACCAGCTGTTGTCACAGTCCGCTGCTTTATCAGGCTATACGAACAAGAGAACGGTTAGTTTTTCCAATGAAGCAAAAAAAGCTTGGTTTGATATAGCTAATCATATTGAACTAGAGATGGGACCAGATGGCGCATTTGAGCATGCAAAGGATCACGCGTCAAAGTTGCCTGAAAATATCGCTAGGTTGGCAGCCCTAGTTCATAGTTTCGATAATTTATCAGAAGAAGAAATATCTTTAGATACATTATTGGAAGCAATTGACTTAGTTGCTTATTTCTCAAATGAGTTCATGAAGGTTTTTTCTGCTCCACCAAAATACGTGGTAGATGCTGATAATCTATATTTTTGGTTTTGTAATCAGTCCTTGTGTGGGGTTCGATATATAAAGAGGAATGATCTGCTTCAATATGGGCCTAATGGGACAAGAAAGAAAAAGGATCTGGATTTGGCATTGGATGAGTTAAGGAGAACAAACAATTTTAAAGAGGTGGTAATACATAGAACTAGAGTTATTGATTTATACCCCAAAGATGCATTTGATGCCGAGCAACTTAAACATGACCTATCAATATTAATCGACGAAGTTCTTTAATGAATAATTTAGGTTAGAAAATGAAGTTACTATGAATAGATCAAGTTGCGGAGTGACAGGGCTTAGTAAAACAACAATCTATCACTATATGAGTACAGGACAATTTTCGCAGTGTATTAAAGTCGGCCTTAGAGTTTCCCGGTGGTTAGGAAGTGATGTAGCGGCTTGGGTTGAGGCCAAAAGAAGAGAGAAATTGGAATGGAACATTTATAACCTTGAGACTTCATATCAAGTAATTAATGAGATTTTTAACTAAACAAACCACTTGAAAAAAATAACATGATTGATATTTATATTTGGATGTCGTGTAAATGTTTTATCAGAGTTTATTTGACCTTTAGGTGTTAATTATTTCAGGTGATCCCTCTTTGTTTTTATTTTTATTCTCACAACTATTACAAGGTTAATGGTTGGTAGGGTAATATATGTTTATATTTATTTGACTCTATTTGTTACTTGTTGGGGACTATTATGTATTCGACTAAACGTTTAACTACTTTAAATAACCCTGAATTTGAAGGGTTAGATGTTATTGCCAAATATGATTTATGTTCTGAATATTTAAATGGAATTAGAAGTGTATTTAATAAAGCTATGGAGGAGTATTCGAGAGTAGCGGTACTTCGTTTTGATCTGCATTTACCTAAGGGGATAGATTGCCCTGACTATCCTTTGGAGTATGACTCTTCAGTGATTACACGTTTCATTGAGTCTTTTAAAGCACAACTGCAAGCTGATGGAGCTAAGAAAAAAAGAGAAGGTAAGCGTTACTACAGATGTACTGTTCGTTATGTTTGGGCTAAAGAAATCAGTCAATCTATAAATCCTCATTATCATGTGGCTCTGGTTCTAAACAGAGATGCCTATTTTGGTTTTGGTAGATACGGTGAATTGAATAACAACCTTGCAGGCAAAATTTACCGAGCTTGGGCTAGTGCTCTGTCGCTTTCTCCAGAAAGTTCAATGTCTCTCATACATATTCCTGAAAACCCTGTTTATAGCTTAGACAAGAACGCACAGGACTACCCCGAACAATGTAATACGGTATTTCATCGGTTAAGCTATTTAGCCAAATTTGAAACTAAGCGCTATGGCAACAAAGGCAAGAATTTTGCGACTAGCCGACGTTAGGTAATCAAATTGAAGTGTGGATGTTTTCTTTGTTACCAACAGTGCAATAGTTAGCTAGGGGAGTAAACGCTCCCCTATTAAGATGATTGTCAGGCTTAATTTGCTTCATAAGCCCCTTTAGCTGGATCGTGATTATCTTCATCTTCAATCGCTTGCCTTGCTTCAATCTCGTTCATCCCATTCTTAACGGCCTCTTTAATTCTTTGCTCCTTGGCTTCTTCGTACATTTCTTCTTGCTCAGCTATATCGATATCTTTTGGCATTAGGTTGATTCCTTTACAGAAAATTTAAGGAATAACATGTTAGCAGCGGTGATGTCCTACATATGATGAGACCGGTCTAATTTTCGCAAAAAAGCCTTTTTCTTTAATAATATATATCTCAAGAGCCGCTAGCTTGGGATTGTTGATAGGCGAGTCGGTTAAAGCGGGATCCGACTCCGCGAGGCATCTAAATGTGAATATGGCCAAAAAAATAGGGAGCGCGAAACTCCCTACAGCTTACTACAAACCAAACGTATTTAACGTTTGTTTGTATTCATGGTCGATTTGCTGCTTGACTAACTCACGACGCGCTTCAATTGGTGCACGATCAGAAATAGCCTGAGCTTTTGTTTCAAGGCTCTCTAGCTGATTCGCTTTCCATTGTTTTAGAACTTGCTCAATTTGGGCTGGTGTAAGCTCCTGCTTGATGGTTTCGATACTTAAGCTTTCGATAGCAGTGTTAGCGAACGTATTCATTGATAATACAGCTGTTGCTATCGCGATAGTTTTAATCATTGTTTTCATGTTGGTTTCCTCATTGAGTAATAAGTGGTGGTTTAATTTGTTTAGGGCGAATTAACGACGTAGGACTTGATGTGTGGTGTTTGTAGGTGGTTATTGATATCTGACTAGTATTGCGCGGTTACCAAGCTTAGAAGGCCATACAGAGAGGGCGGCCGTCCCTCTCGACTTGAGTTCCTTGGGTAAGCGAAGACAAGGCGCTACTTTGCATACATCATATTTTCTGCCTTTGTGTATCAATCAAGTTGGAGATTTAGTTGATGATCCACACATGGTGTAATTTAAGTAGAGCTATGGCTCTGCGAGTTGAAAGGGAGTAAGTGGCCCCATAAGTTCGCAGATGTTGAAACAACGCTAGGTTAATGCATGATGTGGCATTATCTGCCGGATCGATTTACTGATTAATTAAAATGTCTTCTGGTTCAGCATGTGGACTGGTTTGATGACGGATTTGATAATCAGAAAGTTGAAAGCTTGAGGGGTAATCAAAATGAAAGGTGAGTACTTTAACCGTTTTGATTTGATTCAGTGGAAGGTTGTCGTATTCGCTATTGGTGTGCTGGTAAACAAGGTGAAAAGTGTCGGATGACAGCACTAAGCCGAGGGGCTTGATACTCTCAATGACGTGTTCGTTTATAAAAGTAACGGATATCAGGCGTTGGTAAGTCAATGCCAAGGATAACGGTTCAAAGGTACTGGTTAGCTCAGTAATTTCAGAGTAAGAGCTGCGATCAATATTGGTATTCACCTTCTTGGATTGACCATTTGGTTGCTGTACCCCTGGGTAGCTGTGCTGGTGGTTCAGTATTAGTTGAAATGCAGATTCGACCGCATAGTGTAGAGGAGTGGGTAGAACGTCAGTCACCAGAGCCTTTGCTAGCTGTAACACAATGGACTCTCGTGGGCCTAGTACGATCTGGCTGATTAGTTCTCGACTGTATCCATAGGGTTTATTTCTAGTGTCTTTGTCTACATCGAGATATTGAACAACGACATCAAGGTTACGTTGTATCGTTCGAATGTCGCGCTCAATTCCTGCATGGGATAATTCGAGTTGTAGCTGCTGAGCCGTAACCTTTCGGCCTTTTGGGATGCGATGATACAGCTCGAAAGCCAAAGACAACTGTTCCGTTGTGGTGGGTTTATTGGTTATTGTCATGGCGAGAGTCAGATACTTGTTATGCTCTAGTGATTAATGAGAACTCACCATCGTATAGAGCGATGTGGCAATACCTGCCTTATCGAATAGAAAATTCAGCCTCTGGTATGCCAGAGGCATTTATGCCGCTTTTATTGGCGTTGAGTCGGTTTGATGGCCTCCTTTGTTAATCATTCGCGAGTCACCTGAATGATATAGATTTGAAATTACTTTCAATCGAATACTTCTCGGATACGTTGAAGAACTGTGGTTGAAACATGATCATTGAGATTTTTTACTCAACTTACCTATATCTATGAGAGTAGTGAGTCATCATTGCTCTTGGCCCTAGCACTTTCGAGTACTAGGGTCAGGTGGGTAGAGAGATAGGTAAAAAAGCTTGGGTCTCTATAAAGCAAATGGAGTACGTAGTACGACATCCTTATTTCTTTTTTCTCTTCTCTTTTGACTTAGTTTGTAACCACTAAGAATGGATGAGTAATGAGTTCATCATTCATGCAATGAGATTTAAAGTACAGGTGCAGTAGCAACACCTGTATCTACCCTTGAGGATATATCAAGCTTGGTATCAGTTACTTACTTCAATCTGATCATAAGACTCCATATCTAAGTACGACAGAAAGTTACTCTCCCATATCTTGTAGAAATCATTGACCCCATAAGCATCGATTGCTTGCCAACCGACACCGGTGAAGAAAGCCATGTTGTTGCCAATATCGAAATCAACATTTCTTTCTAGTTCAGGGTAGTAATTCCCCATGTACGCAAAATCTGTGATGTAGAGAATGGACCAACGTTCCGCACTGTCTTTTTGCAAGGCTATCTCTACAGGGTGATAACCGCCAGCTTCTGCACTGTAGGTCGTATCACGAAAGTTCAGCGTGAAGTGGCCGCATGATTGGTTAGGTTGAGGGTTGATGTGCTTAAGCAGAATAGTTTGAAGCTTAACTGATATGGGTAGTGAGCATTTGCTGAATAAGGCTTTTACAGGTGTATTGGTAGACATAATGAATTCCTCAATGAATAGATGTTGATTACTAGGTAGTTGTCGTTGAACTGGAGGGAAGAAACGACTACTGAAATTGACTGACGATAGTTAGAGTCTGTGTATCGAACTGTGACGTCTTTAGGTGGTTGGTGAACGCCTTAAGCCAGCTAATAAAGAGCGACTGCACCTCAGGCCGATTGAGCTCGCATCGTTGGATGTCTGGTTGATAGAACCATTGATATTTGAAGTTGAAGTACAGTGCTACATCAACGCTCTCGGCTTCTGGTGTGGGGTAATCAAAAGAAGCGACGAATCGAACTTCCCAAGGCTCCTTAGAACTGCCTCGTTCGAGCTGAATTTCAATGGGCTGTATCCCGCTTCGGTTGCGATAGAAGCTTGCTACTTTAAGATTAATCGCGACTCGTTTTGTTGCTGTGGAGACGTCATATTGGTTAATCACCATCTCTGCAAGCTGGTGGAGTAGGTTAAGTTTGAAACTGTTTGTGATTGTACTGTTCATATCCAACCTCTCTCAGCGAAGGACACACAAGTTTCACCAATAACGAAGTGGTCGAGTACTCGTACATCAACCAGAGTTAAAGCATCCTTTAATCGATTGGTAATGCGTTTGTCAGCTTGTGATGGCTCAGCAACGCCTGAAGGGTGGTTATGGGCGAACATAACCGCAGCGGCATTGTGTTCTAGTGCAAGCTTAACAACTTCCCTAGGGTAGATACTGGCTGCATCAATCGTCCCAAAGAAAAGCTCATTAAACTCGATAAGCCGATGCTGGTTATCAAGCAGCATGACGGCAAAAACTTCACGCTCATAGTTTCCTAACTTGTATCTCAGGTAGTCCTTGGTTGCGGTTGGATTACAGAACGCATCTCCTCTCAGGTATTTCTCCGCGATGATTTCAGCGGCTTTCTCAAGTACTTGATGGGCTGATACAGGCTCGTGAAATGAATATTGCTTACTACTTGATTCGTGCATAAATGAATTCCTTCTAATGGGTATACGCACGAGGATGATATGTACCTGAGATTTGTTTGAATCGACTCGACATTTCATTGAGGCGATATGTGGACGGGTATGGACTTGTTCGGACTTTCATTCGCAGATTGCCTTTATCTATGAATGGTCGAGGTATGAGTACTTCATTATTGATTATCAGCAGTGTAAGGAAGGTAATGATGATTCAGCTAAAGTTTGGAAATTACCCAGTGCTACTCAACGAATCCACCATTCATCTTATTCAATAATTACAGCTAGTCAGTAAATCGGAGCGGACGCTCTGTTTTCTTGTGCTAGCGATATCTGGACGTCCTTGGACTCCCTCATACCCGTAGTCGGGTCTTTAGTGCTGCAAAATAGTTTAAAACAAGGAAGCAATATGAGATTCATGCGATTACAAGAAGTGAAAGAAAAGACAGGCTTAAGTAAGTCAGCTATCTACAGCAAGATTAAAGAGGGAGAGTTTCCAGTGAGTGTGCCAATTGGTTCACGAACCGTCGCATGGCTTGAAAGCGATATTAACGACTGGCTGGAATGGCGGATACAAGTTCGTGATAGAGCCGCTAGAGGTTTTTTTAGATGATATAAGGAAGCGCTAAAAGTATTGCTTCTAATGTAATTCATTGATATTTAGTTAGCAATTTGTGTTGCTTGGCACTGAAATAGAGTCGATGCTTTGATAGTTTCGAATAATCAAGTAATGGGCAAAAGGGCAATGTAAGCAATATGAATGGATCTCAACCACCGGAGAAACTTTGTCTCAAAAACATATATGAATTGCTAGGGGAGTCTTTTTACATCCCTGCTTATCAACGAGGATATCGCTGGGGTCCGATTCAAGTTAAGGAATTGCTAGATGATATTTGGGAGTTCAGTCAGCTAGGTGACGGAAACAGTTCAGCCTTCTATTGTCTTCAGCCTGTGGTTGTAGTTGGAGGTCAGGGTAGTTGGCAGGTTGTTGATGGACAGCAAAGGCTAACAACGCTACACCTTATTCTGCACTTTCTAGAACAGGAACATCTAAGGCGCCCTTTGACTGATGCGTATAAAAAGTCCCTATATGTTTTACAGTATGAGACTCGTCAGGAAGGTGATGCATTTATCCAACGCATTCACGAAGATCTTGAATCCTGCAATATTGACTTTTTTCATATGAAACAGGCATATGAAGCCATTAAAAACTGGTTTGCTGAAAAAGATTACAATGACAATAATAAGTTATTGGCGACATTGTTGGCTAAATCTCCTGAAGAGCGTTCTGTAAAGGTGATCTGGTATGACTTAAGTGATGAGTGTATTAACAACGACTATGCTATTGATGTTTTTTCTCGTATCAATATTGGCAAAATACCGCTTACTAATGCTGAGTTGGTTAAAGCTCTATTTCTAAAGCGTAGTCATTTTCACGATGACCAGGCTAGGTTAAAGCAACTGCAGATTGCTACAGAATGGGACACAATAGAAAAGCGACTTCAGGAACCTGCTTTTTGGTATTTTCTTAGTAATTCAAGTAAACGCTACCCGACACGGATTGAGTATATTTTTGACCTGATGAAGGGGAAGAAGTCCAGTGATGAGGCATTTTTCACTTTTCATAAATTCCATGACGACTTTAAGGCTGGTACTGCTGATATTGAGCAATTGTGGCAGGAAATTAAGCGCTATTTCCTTACATTTGATGAATGGTTTCAAGATAGGGAATTATATCATTTAATAGGCTACCTTGTGGATTGTGGAGAGAGAATTGCTGAGTTAAAAAAAGAGTCAGAACGGGTAGGTTCAACTAAAACAGACTTTAAAAATTTCCTGAAAAATCGTATTCGCCGGCAGGTTTACTGTCAGTTGGAAGGACTGACATATGGTGATCCTCGTATTAAGAAAATACTTTTGTTGTTTAATATTCAAACATTATTGTCTACGCGAGAGGCTGATATACGTTTTCCTTTTGACCGTTATAAACAAGAAAGGTGGGATATTGAGCATATTCGGTCTCAGTCAGATTCTGCTCCTGTAGGTGCTGCGCGCGTTGAATGGCTTAGTGATATCGAAGCCTATTTTAGCGGCAGTCGATTTAAAGAAGAGTCTTTAGAAAAGGAACACGAGTTTGCTACATTGGCAAATAAACTACTGGCTCAGGATCGCTTAGATGATGGTTTCGCCGGGTTCTATGACGAAGTGGTTAGTTATTTTGAGCAAGCTGAAGTGTCATGGCGAGACGAGTTAGGGAATTTGGCGCTATTAGATTCTTCTACCAATCGCAGCTATAAGAACGCTTTATTTCCAATCAAACGAGCTCGCATAATAGATAACGACAAGCGTGGAGTTTTTGTTCCCATATGTACTAAGAACGTGTTCTTAAAGTACTACAGCAAGTCCGTGATTGAGCCTATGCATTGGAGCGAATTAGATGCAAAGGATCATCAAGAGGCTATAAGTCAAATACTGAAGCAGTATTTACCAAAGCTAGGTGAAAGGAATGAGTGATATGGAAATCAATGCAAATTCAGGCGAACGGCTTAGTTTCTACCAGATGTTTGAGCAGAAGAATATGAAGGTGGAGATCCCTATTATCCAGCGGGATTATGCTCAGGGTAGGATAGAAGTTGCTGACGTTCGCAATACGTTTTTGCAAGCTTTGCATGACTATTTGGATCAAGGAGAGCCCTTTCGGGATTTGGATTTTGTTTATGGTAGCGTAACAACAAATACAAAAGGGCGAAATAGCTTCATTCCGCTGGATGGGCAGCAGCGATTGACAACCCTGTTTTTGCTACATTGGTATCTTGCTCAAATTTCAGGGAACGGAGAGTCTTTTAGGAAGGTGTTGAGTGCTGGTGGTACCTCTCATTTTACCTATGAAACACGCAGCAGTTCAAAAGAATTTTGCAATGCATTAGTGACCAGTGGTATTGATTTCAATGCGTTGCTGATGGAGTCGGGAATTGAGTACTTAAGCAAGACAATTAAAGATAAGGCATGGTTCTATTTGTCCTGGGAAAGCGATCCTACCATCTGCTCTATGTTAACAATGCTGGATGCTATTCACTATAAATTTGCCCGTAATGCAGATTTCTTTGAAAAGCTTGTCGATAAGGAAAAACCTGTAATTACGTTTCGATTCTTAAATCTCGCTCAGTTCAAACTAACTGATGATTTATATATCAAAATGAATGCCAGAGGAAAGCCTCTGACGGATTTCGAGAACTTTAAAGCGAGGCTTGAAAAGACTATTAAGTCATTCTCTGGAGAATGGCCAGAATATCGATTGAGTTTCAAAATAAAGCCTGTTTTGGGCTATGAGTATTTCATTCACAAGATTGATACTGATTGGACCGACTTGTTTTGGCACTATCGTAATATTGCATCGCAAGATGACACTTATGATGACGAGCTGATGAACTTTATTGGTCTATGTGTAGCGAACTTCCTATTGCTGCAGGAAAAGGAGAATAACTATAGCTTGCAGAAGCGGTTGTTTGGTTCTGGTGGTAGAGTTAATCAATTATCCTTTATGGAATATGAGCAGTATCGTTATATAACGAAACCATTGATCATTGAGTTGATAAAACACCTAGATCTAGTACGTGGTACTGTAAGCCCATGCTTTGGTGTGGCTAAGTATCTGGAGAATAAGAGGTACTATGATGAAGAAAGCATATTTGAGAAAGTCATTGGCAATAGTTCAAGCTTTCCGGAAAAGCTGAGGTTTCATGCCTTTTATTCTTGTGTGGCAAAAGGCAAAGCTGGAGTAGAGCTATTATCTTGGATGCGCGTTGTCTTCAATCTTACCGAGAATACCATCATTAATTCGGTAGACGAATATCAAAGGGCTCTGAGGTCTATTGATGAATTAGCCCAAATGGACGGCGCAATTCTTGATTTGCTTATTCAAGATGTACCCATCCATAGTTTTCTTGCGATTCAGGTTTTTGAAGAAAAATTGAAAGCTCACTTATTGATGAAGTCTCATGAATGGGAAACTGCCATTCTGGAGCTTGAAGGTCATGAGTTCTTTAGAGGGCAAATTGGTTATGCACTAAAGTTCAGTGGAGTTGTCGAGTACTTTAATGAGCATGGTAATGTTGGCTGGTTTGATGCAGAAGAAGACTACTTGGAGCAATTTAGATACTATGTAAAGGCAGGCTCAGTATTATTCACAGCAATAGCACCTAGTTCTAAGGCGCTAAATTTCGCGTGGGAGCGTGCTGTACTCTCAAAAGGTGAGTACTTGACAGCAACGAGTGCTGATAGATTTAACCTTCTCAGTTCGCGCACAAATAAGAACAACGTTGAGCGTGACCACTCCTGGCGACGTCTAATAAGGGTTTCGTTGCGAGAGTCAGACAGATGGAATAAGGCGCAAAAATACGTAAAAGCAGTGATGGATGACCCTGCTTTTGACCTTGACGACTTAAGATCTGGATTAGAGGCTATTTGTGCAAAAGCATTGACTGATAATCCGTTTGATTGGCGTGCGATGTTAATAGGTAAACCCGAGTTATATAGTCTTTGCAATCAGGGCTTTATCGTGAAAAATGCCCGTGAGGTAGTGCTATTACATGAGTCTCAAAGAAATCATACTCATAGTGAGTTGTATTCAAGATACTTGGAATTGGAATTGGAAGACAGCGGATTGAGTACTGCTCCTTTCATGGACAGGACCTATTTAAGTGTTCGTAGCCGCGAAGATACAGCTTCTTTTGATTTAAGTGGATTTCATACCAAAGATCAGGAGTATGGTATGGAGATATGGTATGAGGATGGCCAGTACACTTTGCTATTTTATCGCAGTGAGGACTCAATATCATTCCCACACGAACTAAAGAACATACTGGAACTCTGTGGATTTACCCGCATTTCTCATCTACAAGATTATCAGCCTGAAGACTGGCTATGTAGCGATGAAAATTATGTTTGTTACTGCACGGCACCTCAGTATGCATTAGCGAAGATAGCAGAGCTTTGTCCTCAATTGATGGGTTTAAGCAATGAATAGTGTGAGCATCTTTACGATTAAAATGTAGTGAGTCAAATCTGGGCGAACCATCGCATACGGTATGACTGAAGTTATTTCAGTCTAAAGATGTGTCAGTAACTACATCGCTGACACGGTAGCGTTTTGCTTCCGAAAGGAAGCCCATTTATGCCGACATCGTTTGATACTTGCAGTGCTCTGGTTTTCTCAGTTGAGGCAGCAGCGGCGATTTCAATTGACTTGGCTTACTTGGGTAGTGATTAGTAGGAGTTTTTTAATTGCCTGATTTAATAGGTAAAATGTGAAGTATTTATCGGTTTGTAGGTGTTCTTTCCTTGTAAGGTTGGAGGTTATATAAATCTTAATAAATATAAGGATTGTCGGTAATGAAACTGTATACAGTTGAAGGTGATTTAGCAGCAGATAAAAGTCGTGATGCGTATCCAATGATGACTTTGTGTGGTGACTGTGTTGATAGTTATACTGTTATCACTACCGAAGGTAGCGCAGAAGGACCTTGTGAAGATTGCGGATGCGAAAAAGAATCAGGTTCAGATGTCTCTTGTGGAGAATGTAATAATGAGTTTCCAGAAGCGCCATCAGAAGGTGATGAATGCGAGCAATGTGGACAAGAGTGGGTGGAAGATTAGGAATAAGTAACATTTACACCTCATGATTTATTGAACTGGGGTAATCCAGATCATTATAATATTAACGTGTGAGCCTGATTTGGTGAGAGTGTTGAACTGGATTTCATGTCGCATAGCTCAACACTCTTTCTTAAATAACACAATCGTATTTACGAACGGCATTGATAGCTATACACCCAATAAGCCCACCAGCTAATGTATACAGCAATGAGTTCTTTGAATGATTACAGTGAGCTAAAAGCAAACCTGCAACAGCACCAAGACCAGCCGCTTGCAACTGCTCACTTGATGGTTTGCCGTGTAGTACTGTCGAGGCTAAATGCTCACAGTTATTATCTAATACGCCATATTTTTTGGCTTTCTTGATCAACAGCTCTGCTTGATTAAACAGAATACTTTTCCTTTCTTCACTTAGGTGGCTTAAGACCACTTTTACTGATTTTCCATTTGCGTACTCTTCTAAGGCACAAATCTCGACATTGCTGTCTGGAGAGTTGTGAAGCACTCGCCCTTTACCCAGGTAGATTCCGGCATGCTCCACGAAAAGTTTTGAACGATAAAGTAGATCACCAATACTAAGATTATTCTTCATAATTTTTCCTTTTTGATTTAAAGTATGTGTATTCGAAATTTACATTGAAATGCGTAAAACGTATATCAATGCATTTAACTTATACTTACGCACTAAATTGATCAAGTGTTATTTTGTTATTGGTGGTGAAAATGCAAGATAAAATGGTTTCATACTCATCTATTTTGGGTGTAGTCGTTGCGAACAAGCGCAAAGAGTTAGGCATTGACCAGAGTGTTTTAGCTGAAAAAATGGGTCTCTCACAAGCTAGTTACAGCCGTTTGGAGTCGGGAAAGTCAACATTCTCTGTTGACCAGATGTTTGAATGCGCCAAAGCTCTTGGTATTGCTCCAGAAGAACTGTTTCACTCTGTTGTGAATACTGGTAAGAATTTGGAAGAAAAGGAACGGGTGTCTGTTCAAGCTCAGCCAAGAGGCAATACCACAAAAGCGAAGGCTGATAGTAGTGCTAAGGTCGGCACCTTCATAGCGGGAGCTGCTCTAGGAGCATTGATTTTTGGACTAGCAAGTAAGTCAAAATAACAGTAAGAATAGCTAACATTACCTTCTGTTTATCTTACCGCTCAATTGATAGGGCTGAGCAAATAACAAGTGGCTTTCCGTCGGGCCTTAGTTAAATGATGTGATCAAACGAATTTCTAATGGTGAATTCGAGCTAATCTTTCTAGCTGTTTTTTTGATTGCTTCTGAGGTGTGTTTTCTTGATTATTGATATTGGTTTTATTTCATATTGTTAGATCTATCTCATTGTTTATAAAGGCACTGTGCGTTAGCCTCCTTAGAACTAAAACTATCGTGTGTACGGTAATTTCAATACAAACATAGGTGGGCTTGATGGACAAACAAACTGCAGAGCAACTACTCAAAACGGCAATAGCTGATGAAGGTGCTCAATTTAGAGAAGGTCAGTGGGAAGCTATTGATGCTTTAGTTAACCACAATCAAAAATTGTTAGTTGTCCAGCGAACTGGCTGGGGTAAGAGCTCCGTCTATTTTATCAGTACCAAAATATTCAGAGACCGAGGCAAAGGTCCAACTATTATAGTGTCACCGTTGCTTGCTTTAATGCGTAACCAAATCGAATCTGCGCAGCGTTTAGGGATCAAAGCGGTGACGATGAACTCCACTAACATAGTTGATTGGGAAAAAGTTACTAAAGATATTCTCGATGACAAAATTGATTGTTTGTTGATCTCCCCAGAGCGTTTAGCCAACGATAAATTTGTTGAAACGGTTCTTCGCCCAATATCAGATAGCATCTCACTCATGGTGGTGGATGAAGCACATTGTATCTCTGACTGGGGGCATGATTTCCGTCCGGACTATCGACGCATAGTAAATATTTTAAAGCTATTGCCTGAAAATACACCGGTATTGGGAACGACAGCGACAGCGAATGATCGAGTTGTTGATGACATACAAACCCAGTTAGGTAACATCGAAATACAGCGCGGGACACTTATCCGAGAGAGTCTTGCTCTGCAAAACATAGTATTACCAGATCAACCATCACGCTTAGCATGGTTAGCTCAAACTATTCCTACCTTAGCCAGTACAGGTATTGTATACGTACTTACTCAACGAGATGCTGACATAGTATCTCTATGGCTTAATATATGCGGCATTGATGCAAAGCCTTACTACAGTGGTGTTACGGACCCTGAGTTTGTTAATGAACGAGGTAAACTGGATACTAACGCGTATCGCGAGCATCTAGAACAACAATTGTTGAACGACAAATTGACAGTCTTGGTCGCAACGACAGCTTTAGGTATGGGATATGACAAACCAAACTTAGGCTTTGTTATCCACTTCCAAGCACCAGGTTCAATTGTGGCATTCTACCAACAAGTTGGCCGTGCTGGACGAGGAATAGATTCTGCGGTAGGTGTTCTAATGTCAGGAGAAGAAGATTCCAGAATTCACGACTTTTTCCGAAAAACGGCATTTCCTACAGAAGCAAATGTAAATCGCATTTTGAAGGCTCTAGATCCTGTTGAGTATTTAACGGCGGAGGGCTTAGAGAAAGAAGCGAATCTACCGCAAGGGAGAATTGAGCATGTACTTAAATTTTTAGCGGCTGAGTATCCAGCTCCTGTTGGAAATGTTGGGAAAAAATGGCATCGAAACCCAGTTCCTTACCAAATGGACATGAATAAAGTCCAGGCTATTACAGATATTAGAGAAGCTGAGTGGGCTGAAATAGGAAAGTATTTAACAACAGAAAATTGCCTCATGCTTAATGTCCGTAATGCTTTAGATGACCATTCTGATGAGCCATGTGGTAAATGTAGAAATTGTATTGGTGAAGACTTATTGCCTACCGACGTCGATACTGCACTTGGTCAAAAGGCGGCTGACTTTTTGTGCCGAAGCGAAATGGTAATGGAGCCAAGAAAGCAAATAGCAGTCTCAAATGATGAAGCGGCGAAAACGTTCGTCAAATATGACTTTCCGAGGTTACTGGGTGATTTAGCAGCAGAACCTGGTCGAATTCTTTCTCGTTGGGGAGATGCCGGTTGGGGCCAAATGGTGGCTGATGACAAGCACAACAACCACTTTAGAGATGAGTTAGTAGATGCAACAGTCGAGATGATAACTGAACGTTGGAAACCAGATGCTTTTCCAACATGGGTATGTTGTATTCCTTCATTAAACCATAAGACGTTAGTTCCTGATTTTGCAAAACGTTTAGCAGATAAGTTGGGCCTTCCTTTCGTGGACTCTTTGGATAAAGTATTAGAGAATGAACCACAGAAATGGCAGCAGAATCGATATCATCAGTGCTCGAACTTAGATGGTGCATTCAAGGTCACTAAATTGGGACCTGAAGGTAGTGTTTTATTAGTTGATGACGTAGTTCGTTCGAAATGGACCTTCACGGTAGGTGCTGCATTATTGAAGCAAGCTGGCAGTGGTAAAGTATACCCAGTCGCGCTAGCTTCCACATCGGTAAATGATTAATGAATTTAACAACAACAGCACAAGCGATAATCCTGCTTACCAGTTACTTTGGCAAGCAGGACAAAGACGCAGCAAAGCCGCTCACTAATGCGGAATGGGCACGTTTCGCTATGTGGCTGAGAGATAGCCAACTCAGTCCCGCTGACTTGCTGGATAACGACAAGAAAGCGTTATTGTCGCAGTGGCGAGACCCTAAAAACAAAGTCACTCAAGAACGAATTGAATCTCTATTACAACGCGGTCATAGCATGGCGTTAGCACTCGAGAAATGGAGTCGTTCTGGGTTGTGGGTGATTACCCGTGCAGATAAAGATAGTTACCCTAAACGTTTACTTCATAAATTAGGTAACCAGGCTCCTCCTGTACTCTATGGTTGCGGAGATAAAGATCTACTGAAGGCTGGTGGTGTTGCAGTTGTAGGTTCGCGTAATGCTACACCTGCAGATCTTGCATATGCTGAGCTGGTTGGATGCAAAGCTGCAAGTGTGGGCTTGGGTACGGTTTCAGGTGGGGCACGAGGTGTTGACGAAACCTCAATGCTAGGGGCTATGAATGCTGGTGGTGCAGTGGTTGGCATACTTGCTGACAGTTTGTTGAAAGCTTCTACTTCAGCAAAGTACCGTAGTGGCTTAATGAATGGAAACGTCGCTCTTGTCTCTCCTTTTAACCCAGAAGCTGGCTTTAACCGTTTTAATGCAATGGACCGCAATAAGTACATTTATTGTCTTGCGGATACTTCCGTTGTTGTTCACTCCGGCCCTAAAGGCGGCACGTGGGAAGGTGCACTTCAGAACCTTAAAAAAGGTTGGGTTCCTACTTGGGTCAAGCAAACTCAAGACTCTGCAGCTGGCAATGCAGCAATAGTTGCGGCTGGCGCACAGTGGTGTAGTGGTGTTATTGAAGATTTAGATATCCAATCTTTATTAGTTAGTCGCTCTAACCATACCACTAATAGTCAAAATGATTTATTCAGTCAGCCACAAGCTGATCTTTTCTCTCAGCCTGCCGATGTATCAGGGAAAGAGAATAAAGAAAGTATCAAATTTGAAGAACAATCAGAACAAGAACTTGTAGCTGAGACGGTGATATCAGAAGAGGCGCAAGCCCTTACACAGGTTGAAGCTACGCCTACTGTAGTATCCAAAGAGAGTTTTTATCAATTGTTTGTTCAGTATCTTGCAATTGCAGCTCGTGAACCAATATCAGAAGCGGAACTTGTTGAAGTATCAGACCTGCATAAAGGGCAGGTGAAAAGCTGGTTATCCCTCGCTCTAGAACAAAGTTTGATAACCAAACTAACAAGACCGGTTAGATATCAATGGGTTGATAAAAATTGAAGGTGAATTATCGCAATTAGCAGGTTAACAGCGACTAAAAAGGGAAGGTGACTTCCCTTATCTGAACTAAGAAATATCGTTATTGTTACGACAACTTAAATTATCTGCATTTAGTTAGTTCAACACATGTAGATTACGATATTCGTCATAAGCGTACTGATCGGTCATGCCGCTAATATAGTCTTGGATGAGGCGGACTCGAAAATAAAACTCCCAAACATCGTTATCAAAGTCGTAGGGTAAATAAGGAGGATCAGCCGGTTTATCTTTTTCTTGTTTTAATGTTTGTATCGCTATTTCGTATGCTCGAAGATGCTTGTTGGGTAGCTTCTTGTAGAGTCTTCTCTCGTATAGAGGGGCTTTTTCAATGTTGGTAAAAGTCTTTTTGCTCAATAGTAATAAGGGCTTATACGCATCAAGTAGCCCCGTAATGATTCTATATCCTTGCAGCTCACTTTTTTCCACTTCTGGATCGCAGAAAGCATAGTTCATAGCAACATTCTTAAGAGCTTTAACTGATGCATGATTCTCACTATGGTCTTCAATTAGTGCCCTATTGAAGCTCCCATGAAATACCTTCTCTATATTATCTATAAACTGCTTGCACGCATGTTGTGGTAGGCGTTTGTTTATTTCTACACGAAGAGTAATGAAGAAGTGGCTGTTCGCACAGTTATCAGCTTTTGAAGCGCTTTCACTGGCGACATTAACGATCCTTCTCATCTCGTCATTGCTTTGTAACCCGTACTTTTTTACAAGAGATTGGTATTCGTCGTCTAAAGCATCTTTTAGTTGCTCTACAGTGAGAATGCCTTTTTCAACTGCATCCTCAATGTCTGCAATCCCGTAGGAAATATCATCCGCAGCTTCCATTATGTATGAAAATGGGGAGCGGCAATGAGAGTCCATTGACAATACCGTTTTTAATGACTCTATGTAGCGGTGTTCACTTAAGTAATAACCCACTTTTTTCATCAAATAGTCATAGTGTTTTAATTCTGGATTGTTCTGTGTTTTAGGCGATGGCAGATCCCCACGGCGAGTATACTTAAATACGCCAGATACTTGAGAATAGGTTAAATTTAGTTCGAGTAGAGTGTGAACTAGGCGGATAGCCTGTGCGTTACCTTCGAAATTTGTAAGGTCTTGTTGGATAGGCTTTGGTAAGTCGATTCTGGGCTCACCTTTCTCATCCATTACTAGAGATAGTAAGTTTCTAGAAAACCAATCGTTTATAGCTTGTTCGCCAAAATGCCCAAATGGTGGATTCCCAACGTCGTGCATTAAACATGACATTTCGATTATCGACTCAAATTGACGTTCTAATCCAGTTAGTTTGTATTCTTGCTTAGATTCTTCTGAAAGCGCTTTAAAGATAAGTTGAGTGATATATCGACCAACTTGTTGAACTTCGAGAGAGTGAGTGAGACGACTTCGTACAGCGGCATTACGTTCTAGAGGAAAGACTTGAGTTTTTTGTTGAAGCCTTCTAATTGCAGCAGAATTGAGGATTCTACCTCGATCACTTTCAAAGCTTCCTTGAGCTGCAATTTTATCAGGTTCAGCCAGTGAGCGAGGTTTAGTAGTGGTTCCGTTGTGATATACCCTCGTCCCTCGAACTTTTTCGTTGAAGTTGATAGCCATAATGTTCTCTCATTGTTTAGCAACAAGAAGAAATTATACCCAATGCGCCAATAGGTGCATATAGGGTTGAGTGAGTAATGTGATAGGACTTGTAATCGTGAGTATTGTGATTGAAGTGAGTTTGTAAAAAGCATCTAGTTGCAAGCAGATTACGCATGTGATGAATGCTATATTTTGAGGCATTCAATTTTTAGGTTTGGATTATTGTCAATTTCCTTTTTCTTATCATGGTCTTTTAGGCTGATATGCAATAGCATTACATAAAATAGAGCTGGGTGGGCTTTTGATTAGTACAAGTTTAGGTTTGACGTTGTACATGACTTTGAAGTTTGAAAACACTGGACCATTTATGAAAAGGAATATCTAGATTGACAGAAGTATCTTCTCAGATTATCAACAGTAGCGCCATCCCGGCTTGGAGTGGCTTTATATATCAGGGAAAAGTCGCCTTGTATCACGCGCTGCGTCTTCTAGTACAACGGGATCTTCAAGCACATTCCCTAAATGTCGAGCACTTAGATGATTTTGTTATCCACGATCGCAGTGGTAACGTTTTATCTCTTCATCAAGTAAAGGCGATGAAGAATGATAAGCGTTATTCATATAATTCTGCTTTACAGCAAGCGTCAAAAGTATCAGCAAGGTGTAACGGAAATACTGTTAGATGGTTTCACGTTTCAGTGGGGCTTGATGACTTTTCTGATAGAGCTGCTAATGACGCTAATGGTGAGCACCTTGTTCAGTTTTATCAGTACCATGATGAACGTTGTTATGTTGAAACGAACTCTATCGATACTAAACTCAATGAAATTGTTGCCCAGTACCTTCAATCATACGGGCTACCATCTACAGAATTACTGATTGCGCATAAACTGGCTAAGTTGCATGTATTGTTAGCAGGGCGAGTGAACTTAGCTCATTATCGAAATCAGCATGAGTCGATGAACAAGTTCGAAGCGGCAGAATCTATTCCAGTTTATTTTGCGGAGATAGTAGATTGTTTGCGTTCCGAGGTAATTCATAGTGATGATCATGCAGCAATTCTGTTCGAGTTTAGAAAAACTCTTTTGAACAGAACTGATCAAATACTAGATAGCCTTCAAGAAAATGAATCTATTGATTTGAATGGTATTTGTCAGTGTAGATTTGCAGTAGCTAATATGGATACTCCTGCCTTAACTCGACTCTACTATTCAAAAAAGCCAAATCAAAAGGAAATCACTTTAGCTGGTTTTAGTAATGATACTGTAGATACTTATTTAAGAATAATTATCAGCATCATGGGAGTTAAAACGTCTGAAGACTTACCACACTATTTCAAAAGCGGACTTGGTTCGTTTCTTCCTACAGCGATGAAGTTTGATTTTTTAAATCAGAAGTTAGACGTAGAGCAAATTCAAAAAAATGTTGATGCTCTTCGTGGAAACCTGACCATACAAGATGTGCTCTATGACTACGATAATCTAGTTGTACATATGGATAGCGCTCCATTTCCACTTAGTAGTAAATTTAGTGCTGCTGGTAAATTTACAGAGATTTCTGAAAACAATAAAAACCGAATTACAAAAATAAACAATGTGAGGTTTGTGTCAGTTCGCGACGCAAGTGATGAAATAAATGATTAATCGAATAATTACAACATTATCAAGTAACTCTCCTTGTCAGTTTGAGTTAGTTGAACAAGCTGCAGAACAGTTTTCTTTCTATCGAGCAACATCAACGGATTACCAGCGGTTTTTAGTTGTAGCACAAGTGGCGAAATTGATGAAACCGAGTGAGCTTAACCAATGGGTGTTGGCAAATACTCCTGATGAGCTAAGGGAATTACCAGCTTTTGCTAAAAATACAGATGTTCTGGTTCTGTTTGAGTTAGATCGTTTATCGGATATCGTAGGCTATGAAAGCGAAGTTTTTTCTCTGGAAGAAGATGGCTATAGCTTTAAAAAGCATGTGTTGTATTTCTCACAAGCAGAATTGGCTCTTTTGAATGGGATGGATGCGAATAGCATTGCAAATTTAATAAAAGATCAAAGTAAATTTAGTCTGTATAAAAAGTCACCTTTGGCTGAGTCAGAATACGGTATAGCTAGCCGTATTTTTATTAAGTTGCCCTTTTTGTCTGTCCCTGTAGATGAATCTGAGTTAGACGATCCTTGTAGACTTGCAGATGATTACCTGAGAACTGTGGATTTATTGGGGGTAAACAATGAGTTTGAAGAGTTGATAGTAGGTAATGGAAGTAATTACAAAGTAATGGTTGAGGAGTATATTCGTGAAAAAATGGCGAATTCACAAGCTGAAGATTAATGGCTTTAAAGTATTCTCGGAGTTTGAAGAAAGCTACTCATCAGATCTAATCGTTTACGATGGGCCGAATGGTTTTGGTAAAACTTCTTTATTTGATGCCAAGCAACTTCTTTTTTGCAAGCAACTTCCAAGGATCGTAGCCAGGCATGGTGCGCTTAAAGTTGGCAACAAGACTTTTAATAGAAGCATATATCAAAATCATAATAGCCAAGAAGATGTCTCAATAGTCGCAGAGCTCAAAAAAGAAAGTGAGTCAATCTATGTAATGAGACTGGCGAAGCAAGTGGATTTAGATGCCAGTAAAAACAAACCCAATAGTTTTGAAGAGTTCAAGCTCTATGAGTTAACAAGTTTTGATAAAAGTGCTGAGCCAAGACTGATTGTTGATGAAAAACAATTCTGGGCGGAAAAACTAGGCGACAAGTTTTTGAGTAACTTTTCAGTGCTCAACTATCTTCAGCAAGATAGTAAATCCATTGTTATTCCGGATGCATGCGATAATAGAAAAAGAACAGATCAAATAAGCCATCTTCTCAATCTTGATGAGTTAGAAAAACGAATCGATAACATTGGTAAGCTAAAATCTGAGTCCAGAGACCAACTTAAAAAAGCGAAAGGGGAGCATCAAGCTCAACAAGCTTTACTAGAAGAGCTTCAACAGACCTTAACGGTAAGTGATTCTGCGCAGGTAGCTTATACGAAATTAACTGACTTAAATGTCACACCTCAATGGGATCTGGAACATCCCTTTACGGTCGATAATTACAAAAACATTGCTCAGTTGTTGGAGCAAGTAAGCCTGTTAAAACGTACTTACATTGGTAGGTATGAAATAGCAAAGAGAATGAGAAATAAGCAAAAAATTGATTTTACTATACGGGATGAATTTGATTTAGCTGTTAGGCTCCATCATCAGTTTGATAGGCTTTCAAGCTTGAATAAAAATAAAGCACAATTAGATAAACTAGAAAAGTTGTGTAATACGCTAAATATAGAGATTTCAAAGCTCTCCTCATCGCATAGTTCAATTTTATCGCCATACCTCGAAACACATTATTCTGTAGAGCTCGTTAAGTTGTTACAGGACAAAAATAAACTGCTTCTAGAACACGGCGGTGTTAGTAAGAAGCAAGCCGAAGTGATGCAATTACGGACAAAATTACTTCAAGCTTCCGGTAGTGACGATCAGGATTGTCCACTTTGTGGTTATGACTACCAAGAAAATGCATTATTGGTATCTGCTATTGATGCGAAAACAGCTCAACTAAAGCAGCAGTTAGATGGAATTGCTCTACAAATTAGCCAGTGCTATCTAGCCATTGAGGCGATTTTAAGTCCGTTAAAAGGTAAATATTTTCCGCTGCTAGAGATGGCTAGGAATGAATACGAAGGGGCATTGCACTCTGAGTTAATAATGCATGAACATCAAGCTCAGAGGTTAGAGCTGATAGGGAAGAAGTTGATTGCACAGGGGTTTGAGCTGCCGAAACAGTATGTACTAGAAGCAGAAGTTCAAGAAGAACAGGTATCAAAAGTTAAGAAGGCAATCTTCAAGTCACTCGAACCAGAAGAGGAGATAATAACGGACCATGAGCTTAACTTCTTCGTTAACCAATTTGGGGAATTAGGCAAGTTAGATAAACTGTCTGAGGAACTGATAGAGCTAAAGCAAAACTATATTCAGCAGCAACATAACTTAACGATAAATGCTTCTATCTCAAATAGAAAAAAAGAAGTGAGACTGTGTGCCGATAAAGTAGAGCATTTGGGTAAATTGGGAACACAGCTAGAACGAATAGAGACTCAGTTAAAACACGCACAAACGGACTATACTAATCGAACGATTGGTCAAATGGAGTCACTTTTTCACATATATAGTGGGCGTTTACTACAAAATTATCAGAGTGGCTTAGGAGTATTTATTGATACACCAAGTGCTAAAAGAAAAACCGCTGCAATGAGTTTTACAACAGTACGTGACTCGCAACATGATGCAACTCTGTCTATGAGCAGCGGGCAGATAAGTGCTCTGTCATTGTCGTTATTTCTAGCGTTGAATAAGAAGTATGCCAAAACGGCGTTTGTGTTTATTGACGATCCAACGCAGTGTATGGATGAAATTAACATTGCGTCGCTTAGTGACTTGCTCCGAGTCGAACTGAGAGATAGGCAAGTGATTATTTCGACTCATGAACAGGATATTTCCGACTACTTGTGTTATCGCTACGGGAAAGCAGGTCTTTCTAGAAAACAAGTTAATTTGTTAGATAAGTGCAAATTAACTGTAGTTGATAATGATATTCACTAACACTTCCATGTGAGATAGCTGAAGCGATTTGAGTGATTGTATGTGATTAATTTCACGAATTTGACATGTATGACAGGTTGTATATTCCCCAAAGTCGACTTGCTATAACTCGTTAATTATCAAGTGGATATAGTGTTTGTCCGACTCCCTCACTCGTATCATGCATCTTGATCTGAAAACTCATAGGATAAGTGTGTGGCTGGAGCAACTTAGGTTAGTTTTTGCTTAAGTAACACCAGAAGTAACATCTTAAAGCTCTACTTTTGTAATTATCATTTTAATCAAAAAGATAGGTGTGATAGTAGAGTCCAGTAGCGGCACCAAATTCGTTCTTTATGAACAAGCAAAAAAGCCCACCTAGTGTGGGCTTTTTTGTGCCTGTAATTCCCCTTATTATTAAACTATCAGTTATTTTAGGGTTCTAAGAATTGTTGCTTGTAACGCTCCTAGACTGCGTCCTTTAATGATCCAAAGTGCAATAGCCACTTAAAATCCATTCGGGTTGTCAATAACGTATAGCCAGCCTCCATCGACATACCTCATCACTTCGAGAGCGGTTCCTTTGGGGCCACCAACTATCTCCCAATCAGACCTTATGAGAGCCGTGTCGCCGTTAATATGGATAGACACATCATGGGTGAGCATTTCGACGTCGCCTTGAAGGTAACTTTTCAATATAGGCTATGTAGCGTCAACTAACTTGACCGATCCAGCGTCAATTAGCCTGGCCGGTTGAAGTCCTGTTTAACTTAGGTTTCGTTGTGCTTCCTTTCTCCTATAACTTTCACCTTTGCATTGTAAGATCTTCGCATGATGGATCAGCCTATCTATTGCTGCTACTGTCATCACTGTATTGTCGAACAGTTCATCCCATTCTTCGAACGATTGATTTGATGTGATGATTAAGCTGTATCGTTCATAGCGATGCGCTATCAACTCGAACAATACACTGGTCTCCTCACTCGTTTTTTGTACATAACCTATGTCATCTAAGATAAGTACATTGTACTTATCTAGCTTCATCAAGGCTTCTGACAGTCTCAACTCCTCTTTGGCGAGTTGAAGTTGCTGTACCAGCAAGTTGGCACTCATGAACTTGACACGGTGGCCATGCTCTATCAGCTTAAAACCCAGTCCGGCAGCTAAATGCGTTTTACCTAACCCACTCGCCCCGAACAGTAAGATATTATCGCCTGTTTTTACCCATTCTCTATGGTTAGCCAAGTGCCATACTTGTGCTTTATTTATGCCACTCACCGCTGCGAAGTCGTAACCATCAAGATATTTACCTGCTGGAAGGTTAGATTCTTTTAAGTGCCTCTGTAGGCGCTTTTCCTCACGACTATCTAGCTCTAGGCGACATAACTCTGCAAGATAGCGCTCTGCTGACCAGCTTTGATCACGCGCTTTTTCTGCCATTGGCTCCCATTGAGAGACAAGACTACCAAGGCGTAAAGATTTGAGGAGAAGAGGAAGAACATGCTGCTCTGACATTATTTCACCCCTTCTAAGATTTGCTGATAGCTCGATAAGGTATGCTGCTCTACTTTTGGACTGTCCGTCCAGACTTCATCTTGTAAGAACCTATCTTCACAGTCGAACAGAGTGGGTAGACGACCCACTCTGATACCATCTAGCACGAACCGGCCAACCGCTTCCTCCCTTTCTGACTTATTGGCCACATTCAACAGCTTCACCATATAGAAGCTTGCCTCGTCCATTGTGAGCTGAGCATCGACGTACTGCCAGATTTGACGATAATCCTCACTTGGTAACATTTCGTCTCGCCACTGACAGCCTCTGAAGGCTCTTGGCTTTTTCATTAAAGAACCAATGATGTGCCTATAATCAATTTGATGACCTCGACGGCATGAGCGTGTATGAACTCTGTCTAGGGTTAGGGTATGTTCGTCATGACAATAGACTTCGAGCGTTTTATCGAAGAGGTGGACACGAACCGTCCCCCCAATAAGGCGGGACGGAACTGAATAAGTGACCCTCTTGAGTTGGACTGTACTTGTTGTCGACACCTTCAGTACATGAACGGTGTAATTGACGCAGTCGTATTTAGGGAGCGGTTGTAATTGTCGCTGCTCGTCAACTAGCAGTGGTTTTGAGCGACGATTACGTCGCTCAACGAGTTGGTTAACGAACAACTCGTACTCATTTATTGTCTCGAAGTCATTGGAGCCTCGGATCGCCAACGCTTGGCGAATTTGGTTCTTCAGGTGGTTATTCGAGCTTTCTATGGCACCATTTTCATGAGCTATACCGGTATTATTTCTCGTTGGTTGGAAGCCATAATGTGTCGCGAGTTGTTGGAAGCTCTCCGTAAATTCACGTTCAGATGTGTTATTTTTATAAGCAGCGCTTAAGCTGTCTGTTCTCACCTCAAGAGGGACCCCTTCTGAGCGCTCAAAAGCCCCTTTTAGCCCTGTAGCAACGGCTGTAAAGCTTTCCCCACCGTAAACCACTTGTGCATGACTCCAACCACTGGCGGGCAAACGATAATTAAACAGTCTATGTTCCAGTTTTTCACCTTGGATCGTCACGATGAAGTCGGCCCATGTAAAGTCCATGATCCCTTGTTTGCCAAACTCCTTTTCCTGACGGAAGATGACTTCTTTATCTTCTCCGTGTAACAGGCGCCACTGACGGACTCGACGTTCTAATGTGCGTCGGTGGTTGGGTGAAAAACTATCGCTATGCTCTTCACAAAGATAGTCAAAAATACCGACAGGGGTAATTGACGCTGAGCGTTCAAGGAGTGGAAGAACCACTGAGTTCCAGACCGGTTCAAGGGGGTCGGTTCTTGTTCGATAACCTCGAGTCTTAATTGGGCCTAATTGTCGCTGTCCTGATTCAATTCGACGAGCGGAACGCTCAGAGAAGCCGGCTTTAGCCGCGGAGGTGGTTTGTGTTTTATCTTTTCGATTAGCCATGTATAGCCTTATTTGTTGATCTGTAATTCGTTTCCCTGGCACAAAGCTTTCCGGTAGAGAGTTTGTCCAGAATGTAGCAGATCAACCGGCCTATCTAATTGTCGCTGAACCGGTCAGGGTAATTGTCGCTCAATAATAGGCTTAATAGCCTTTGGCCCTCTAGCAAGGTTACCCTGATTATCTAGGACGAATATGGCGTCTTGATGGAACAGAGTGCCTAGTCCGTCGATGTCTTGTTTTGAAAAGTATTCCGCGAAAAGTTGGTGAAGTTCTGTTGGCGACTGCGGTTTTTTGTAATCTGTTGATGCGTAAGAATAGAAAGTTATTAAGTTTAAAACGACGAATAGAAGTATCTTCATGGAACCACCTGCTTGTTTGTGTTTTGGGTTGAAGCCATAATAGATAGGGTAGTTACCAAAAGAAATTAGCTACCTAAAAGTAACTAATTACCTTTAGGTAACTATGCAATTGTTACTATGGATAATCAAAGAGGTGGATATGAGTGAACAGGGTAAGCAACCTGAAGGTTATTGCAGCGCTGATAAATATTTGACACTGATCTCTACGAAGTGGACTGCTCACATTGTTTGGTTGCTAGGTCAGAGTAGCGAGATACGTTTTGGACAGATTCAAAAGCAGCTGGCTTTAGTGTCTAGTAAAGTACTTAGTGAGCGGCTGAAGTTGCTTAGCAAAGAAGGTTTCATTTGGCGCAGGCAAGAAGAAACCGTTCCAGTGACGGTATATTACGGTCTGACCAAAAAAGGAAAAGAGCTGGCGGATATTGTTGATATTATCGTGAAAAAATCGGATAGCTGGAATTAGTCTAACGTAATGGTTGTAAAGCTATTCTGATATTCAACGTCATTACTATGGTGGATTTTTCTGTGTGCATGGTTTAGGCGGTTCTTTTCGATATTGAGTGACAAACGAAGTCATAGCTTAAATATCGAATACGTTTAATAGGTTAGTTTATAATTAGATTTAGTCAAAAAAATATGTGGGGCTAAATAATGAAATAATACCAGTGCATATGTTGGATAATACATATCGGTCTTGGTATTTGTATTTCGTATGTTTTATTTTGGATTTATATTAGGATGAATCATAGTGTTGAAATATCACACTCGAAGCTGAAGCGTGCAATAGAGTGTGATTGTCAGATTTCAACCGAGTATTATTGAGTCAAATCAGCAACAAATGTTTGCTTGTAACTGGCAGTAGTTTTCAGCTCTTTTTTGATCCATTGGTTGAACAAGCTAAAGTCAGAGTGTAATTGCCAGAAAAGGGATGCAATAACTCGCTTACCAAAAAAATCAGGGTGGTCAGTAACTACTTTAAGTTTACTATTTTCTACACTTCCCTCTATGAGAAACCCCGGTAAAAAAGCGATGCCTTTTTGAGCCTTACATAGATCGATGATGGTTCCTAAGTCATCCAGTCGCCATAAGTTGTACGATGCTATGTTTGACAAGTTAAGCAGCTCTTCACAACCATCCATTAATAGAACTCGTTGTGATGGTGCTTGAGACTTAAAGGTTACCAGGTCTTCATGAGCCACCCACCAACAGTTGACGTGAAATAACTCCTCTATGTTGAAGTCGTAATTTGTCTTGTGATAGGGGTTACCTAAGGCTAAATCTATCTTCCCTTCATTTATATAGTTACCTAACACGAAACTTGGTTTAGTTACGACAAGTAAATCAACGTTAGGGAATGCTTCTGAAAACGCTAATAGTGTTTTCTTTACATTATTATTAAACACTAATGGGTCTATGCCTACCCGGTAGACTATTTGGTCAGATATATTCATTTGCTGTGCGATCGTGACTAGATCACGATATTTCGATACCACAGGTAAAGATAACTGGAATAATCGTTTTCCTTTTTCTGTTAGCCAAACTTTAGAGTGTTCTCTATTAAATACATTGAAACCTAAATCGGACTCAAGATTTTGAACAGCTGTGCTAACGGTTGATTGTGACTTGCCAAGCTTGCGAGCAGCAGAGCTAAATGAACCTTCCTCAACTACCGCTATGAACGAAATGATATTTTCGAAATGTAGTTTCATGATTCGACTAACCTTTTGACACAAATAAATTATATTTTTTATGGTTTGTTGATTTGAAGAACAATAGCGTGATGATAATTGTATTTCAACAAGTTTTATAAGGGGTAATAAAACTGGGTAAATTATTTCTTAGATTGGTTCCAAAGCTTATATAAATTTTAGATAAGTTAAAATATTGACCAATGTCTTACTTTTTCAAGTTTATAAATTTGATTTAATATTGTCTTGTAAAGTTGAATTTATATGTAACTCATTGTTAATTATAGCTTTGTTTTTGATTCCTTTGTTTTTAATGTGTTTATTTTGATCATTTTTCGTCCGGCCTATTGATTAAGTCGATAGGGGTTATTTTCCATAGATTGGTAACGCTAATTATAATGGCGACGAATTTTCAACAGCCCTTATAGGAACAAATAATGATTACTAAGCTATACGTCAAAACAAGCATGTTTTTATCACAATTCAAGAACGATGAGCGCGGAGTAACTGCAATTGAATATGGTCTTATTGCAGTAGCAATGGCTGTATTAGTAACTACTGCAGTAGGCGCAGATGGTTTCATTGGTAAGCTAGAAGCAGCATTTACTAAAGTTGGCGACGCTATCACTACAGCTAGCAGCTAACATCAAGCCTTATTGGCTAATGTAGATCATATCGAAAGATATTTGTGCCAGACCTATGTTTTCCATTGGTCTGGCTCAGTTAATTAGGAACATCAATTAAGACATACTTTACGCTAATCCATATAAATCTAGGTGATATTTCTAATTTTGAGTTTTGATGTGTATTTACTGATTTTGGTAATCGTGTGTGCCTATGTATCGGCTACCGATTTTCTCTATCGAAAGATACAAAATCACACCTTGTTGATATTGCTCTTTTTACAATGTTTTTTGTCACCGTTAGACATTCAAATTATGAGCTTCCTGCTGGTGTTAGGGGGAGGGTTGATTGTTTACGCCCTGATTTGGATTGGAGCTGGCGATATTAAATATGCCGCGGTTCTATCACTTACCATACCTCTCAGTGATTTACTTTGGGCGTTTGTTATGACGGCTTTTGCCGGCGGATTTCTAGCCGTTATTTATCTCGTATACAACAAGCTGATAAGTAAAAGGCTAGTAAGAAAAACGTCGAGCAGCCAACAAGGTATTCCATATGGGATAGCGATTAGCGTTGGATTCTACTTGGTAATTTTGACTCAAAACACGCCACATATATAAACCTCCAAGAATGAGAACATTATGAGATCTCGACTGGTATTACTTGTTGCCATTGCTGCCCTAATAGTCGGCGCGCTAGGCGTTGTCGATTTGTTCAAGAGTGAACCTCAATCGACAACGACAGCTGAAGTGGTGGAAGAAAAAAACGAAGAACATGTTGCCGTTTGGATGACCACGGAACCTTATGAAAAAGGACGTGCGATTGATGCGCAAGGCGTCGTTAAACAACAACTTCCTCTTAGCAAAGCATTAACGCTTGGTGTCAGAGAAGACGCTCAAATCAGCTTTGCACCCTCCACTTTACTCAATCGAAGCCTCAACGCTGGCGAGGTTGTACTGCCTGAATATCAAGTGACACCCGGTCAGCCCGGATACATAGATCTTTTGGTCACGGAAGGCATGACGTTGTACCCACTTAAAGTCAGTGACAAAAACCTAATCAACGATTACATCCGTCCTGGAACGTCCATCGATATCTTAACTGTAAGTTCTCCAAACGATAACTTAGCTGGAAATATCGATAAGCCGAAACGCTTTAGAGGGGTGAAGGCGTCGATGTTTCTTAAAAACGTCAAAGTACTCAACATCGGAAATGATGCAACTGGCGATAGTTCTATTACCGCTCGCGCTCCAAGTAAAGAGGATGGACTGACTACGGTGGTCATCGAAGTTAGCCCCGATGAATTGCCAAAACTTGCGCTCGCACAACGAACAATGCACATCGAAATTTACCGAAGCCAAACCTACACGCAACCTGAGTTCGCGGAGGTGCGCAATATTATCGATAACTATACCGGGATTGCTGAGTTACGCGGTAATGAGAATAACCCTAGAGAGGCGTTGTAATTATGATTCATGATCGAATCAAGCAAGCACTGTGTGTTTCCATTCTAGCGCCGTTGATTGGCTTACTTTCTATAACAAACACTTTTGCCGCCGATCGTTCCATCACGCTCAACGATGGTCAGCACATCCAATTAAAAAGCCCAATTGGACAAGTGTTCATTAATAACCCTGATATCGTCGACTACAAAATAATCAACGACAACACACTTGTTGTGTTCGCCAATGCTATTGGGCAATCACGACTGATCGTCTATGGCATTGATGATGATGTTCTGCTTTCCGACCGCATTATTGTTGATTTGGATTTAACTGATATTAGACGCCAAATTAAATTCCATTTCCCTGATGCCAAAGTCAAGGTTCAGTCTGTGGGAGAGCAAGTTGCCGTGAGTGGTCTTGTTGATTCCGAAGCGACTCGCGACGACATCTATCGTTTGGTTGCCACTCTGCTTGGGCGAGAAAAAACAGAGAAATGGGACAAAACGGTGAAACTGGAGTTTAAGTCCGACAACTCAAATTATGAAGAGCCCGAAAGCATGGTGTTTGCTCGCAATATGACGTGGGAAGGGATCATCGAACGCATTGAAGTTGCAACGACCCAGCAAGTGAACGTCAAAATATCAGTGGCTCAAGTCACCGAATCATTTGGACAAACTGTGGGTGTTGATTGGAGTTCAGTCGGTTCAAGTGTTGGCGAGTTTGTGTTCGATCAGTTCGATGCAGCAAACCTAAGCACCCTAATAACTGCATTAGGGAACGACCAGATAGCTGAAGTTCTAGCTGAACCTAACTTAACCGTGTTATCCGGTGAGTCTGCAAGTTTCCTTGTAGGCGGCGAAGTGCCCGTTATCGTGTCGACGAACAGCAACGTGAACATCTCTTTCAAAGAGTTCGGCATCAAACTCGATCTTACTGCGAAAGTGCTTAGCCAAGACAGAATCCGTATGCAACTCGCGCCAGAAGTAAGCGAAGTTGAAGGTTATGTAGAAGCGGCCGGAATCAAAGTCCCGCAACTGGCTTCACGACGTGCGATGACCACCGTTGAGTTAGCCGATGGCGATAGCTTCGTTCTTGGTGGCTTGATGAGCAGTGCTGATTTGGAAAAAATGCAAAAAATCCCTTTTGTTGGCGACATACCAGTACTCGGAGCCGCATTCCGAAAAGCAACCACAGAAAGAAAACGAACTGAATTGATCATCGTTGCCACTGTGAATCTTGTTGAACCGATGAAACCGAAAGACATTCAACTGCCTTACATCAAGAAGACTTCTACATTGGCGCGCTGGCTAAACATTAAGTGGGATGGCAAGTCGGTAACGTCTTCCGATGCAACGATTCGTCTGTTGTCGCAAGGAGGGTTTATCCAATGAAGAAATTACTATTAATGGCGTTATTTACCACGTCACTTTTAGGCTGTGCCTCTGAGCAATATTTTGTCGGACACGGCGCTGAAGCCTTGGTGTACAAAGAGCATCACAGCTTTGAGTTTGCGATGAAAAACCGTGCTGAAACCACCAAGCAGATTACCGCTTTGATTCAAGATATTGAATCAACGGACAAAGAAGCCACTTATGTCGTGGATTACAAATCAACCCGTAGCAAACAGATGTTGCAAGAGATCTTCGATCAATATCCGTCGCATGTTATCGCGCCACAAAGAGTCTCGTATCGAAGCGCTCAATTGTTACCGAGCGACTTAAAGATTCAGGTGACCTTAACGCGTTTGAAGACTCAAGAATGCACGCCAGCACAGATTCACGTTCGTTTGAGGCAGCCAGACTGCTTTGCTGAATCGATGCGTTTGAAGCAAGTGGCTTACAAGTCTCGATTGGTAGGAGAACAATAATGTTTGACTTGACTAAAGCATTAACAACAAAGGCCAAGCCAGTTCAGACCGGAACGACAGGGGTTGCCGGATGTACTTTGTTCTATCAATCTCAAGAGTGTTTAGACCTTGTTCAAGAAGTCTTTCGATTTGAAGGATGGAATGACCCTGCATGTGTCAAAGCCAAAGCGGGTTTGACCAAACTGACAGAGCAACAAAGCAGCCATATTGTGGTTCTAGAGCTAAATGAATCGACCAATGTGGTTGAAGACGCTAAAGCATTTGCCAGCAAACTACCCACGCACAAAGGGGTGGTTGTGATTGGTAAAGAGGATGCCATTTCTACGCTTCGTTCGCTTAAAGACATGGGTTTTTACTACGTGTTCTGGCCGGTGAATAAGCAGGAATTTGCTGACTTCTTAAATCACGTTAGCAAGAACCTGAAGACGTTCTCTGGTGTGAGCCAAAAACGCAAAGCGAAGCGCGTGGCGATTGTCGGTTCAAAAGGTGGCGTTGGCGCATCGTTTATCACAACTGAGTTGAGCTCACTGTTATCGACGCAAGGCTCGGACACGATTCTTGTCGATCATCAATATGCCGATACCAACATTGATGTCTTGCTTGGCTTGAAGGATTTTAAGCCGAGAACCATCGATGAGTTCACCGCACCATTGCACGAAATGGATGAAGAAGGGGCGTTGAGTTACCTAATCAACGCTCGCAAAAATTTACGACTGTTGGCGATTGATGGCGACATGGGCCAAAGCGATGTTCTTAATTACAACCAGACCTTGTGCGAGTTGTTAGCGCGCAACACCAATTTCATTATCGAAGACTTCTCTGGTGGTGTGGATTTCAAAGTTGAACCTCAACTCTTGGTAGAAAACTTTGATGTGGTTGTGTTGGTGTTAGACGCATCTGTGTCTTCAGTAAGAAGTGCAAAACGACTGTATGAAAAAGTCTCCAACTTACAGCTTTCGTTATCGTCGCGTACTCGTGTGATTACGGTGGTGAACTACCATCGCCCGGAAAACGCTTACGTCTTACAAAAGCCTGATCTTATTAAGTATCTAGGCACAGAAGTTGATCTCGAAGTCGACTACTGCAAAGCGCTGGCGCACATCATTATCGATGGAAAACGCGGGCATAAGCATGACCGTCACATTAGTCGTTCTATGGAACAGTTGGTGAAGCTGATTAATGGTCAACCTATGGATCAGAAGGGTATGAACTCTTGGTTGAAAAAGGTGCGTGCTAAATGAGTTCTAACAAAGACTTATACCTCGCGTTTCGTGGCCAGATATTTGAAGCCCTAGATGCAGAAGCGGTTCAGAAAATGAGCCGTCGAGACCTTGAATCGCAGATACAAGCGGCGGTTGATTTGTTGGCGAATAGCTACCAAAGACCGATCACCTCGATGATGAAGTCCGGGTTAGTGAAAAGCCTAATCGACGAGCTGTTTGGTTTAGGGCCTTTACAGCCTTTGGTCGAAGATCAGTCCATTTCCGACATCATGGTGAACGGGCCCAACAACATCTTTTTCGAACGACATGGCAAGGTGAAAAAGTCCGAAGTATCGTTTGTGAATGAAGAGCAGTTGTTAGCCATTGCTAAGCGCATTGCGTCACGTGTCGGAAGGCGTGTGGATGAACTTTCTCCGACGGTCGACGCCAGGTTAGAAGACGGCAGCCGAGTGAACATCGTGATTCCTCCCATTTCGCTGGATGGTACCTCGATCTCTATTCGTAAGTTCAGAGAGCAGAACATCGGTTTTGAAGATTTGATTGGCTTTGGGTCGATGTCTCCAGACATGGCGCGCGTGCTGATGATCGCTTCGCGCTGCCGCATCAATGTGTTGATTTCTGGCGGTACAGGCTCAGGTAAAACCACGTTGCTCAACGCATTGTCTCAATACATTGCCGAAGATGAACGTATCGTTACGATTGAAGATGCGGCTGAACTGCGTTTGCAACAACCCAACTTGGTTCGACTCGAAACACGTACCTCGAGTGTTGAACAAACTGGAGCGGTGACCCAGCGTGAGTTAGTGATCAATGCGCTTCGTATGCGTCCAGACCGCATTATTCTTGGCGAGTGTCGTGGTTCTGAAGCGTTTGAAATGCTGCAAGCTATGAATACCGGGCACGATGGGTCGATGTCTACGTTGCACGCCAACACGCCGCGCGATGCGATTGCCCGTGTTGAATCGATGGTGATGATGGCGAACTTAAATCAGCCTCTGGATGCGATTAGAAGAACGATCGTGAGTGCCGTTCAAATGATTGTTCAGGTCAACAGGTTGCGCGATGGGTCTCGTAAAATCACGAGCATCTCGGAAATCGTCGGCCTAGAAGGCGACAGCGTCGTGATGGAAGAGATCTATCGTTTTCGTTATGACGACGCCCACTACGGAGAAACCGTAAAAGGCGAATTCGTGACCGACGGCATTATGCAGCGATCTGAGCTTGTGAAAAAAGCGCAATTCTTCGGGCTCTATGAAGAGCTGAAAGCATCGTTCAAGGGGGCCTAGCATGCTTTGGCTTTCGTTAATCCTCTTTGCGTTTGTGCTGCTTTTGATCCGAGATTCAAAGGTAAAAAAGGTTAATCAGTTTTTCAATATTGAAGAAGTAGAAGCTGAAAACTTCAATGCTATTAACGTCAAGTCTTTGGTTCGTAAACAAAACTGGCAAAAGTTCAAAGAGTCCGTATCACCCACGTTAATGGTGTTAGGCCCGCGTTCTTCTCTTTACATTGCGCTCTATATTACGGGCAGCATCATCGCATCTTGGTACATCGTTGTTGAGTTGCTATCAATCACCAATACGTGGTTAGTGCTGGGCTCATCTATGGTATTTACACTTTGCGGTTATCGGTTCCTAGTGACAAGAAGACGTCGCGAATTTGAGAATACGTTCCCAGATGCGCTGAATATTCTAATGAGTGCGGTCACTGCCGGTGACAGCTTAATGCAAGCCATCAGTTATGTAGGCGATGTGATGCACAACCCGATAGGCCGCGAATTTAAGCTAATGGGCGACCGACTTAAGTTGGGTGAGTCACCAGAAGTGGTGCTTCAACGATCGTGCAAAAACTACCCCTACCCAGAGTTTCTATTCTTTACCGTGACTATCAGGGCAAATATTGCTCGAGGTGGGCAACTTAAGGGCGTGATGGCGCGGCTGATTAGAGTGCTAGTGGACTCTCGAACGTTAGAGAAAAAGAAAATGGCGATGACTTCGGAAGCTCGAATTTCCGCCAAAATAGTTGCGGCTATTCCTCTGATTTTTATGCTTATTCTCAACTACGTTAATCCCGATAATGTGGAGTTTGTTCTCTACGATCCAGAAGGAAGGCTTGTATTGTTTTACGTGCTTGGTAGTGAACTGTTCGGTCTATTTCTTGTTTGGTTGTTAGTGAGAGGAGTACGCGCATGATGTTATTGGCTTCCCTTGTTGTGTTGTTTTTTTCGCTACTCTTTTTGATTATCGATTCTATTCGTAAAGAGCAACGACATAAGAAGGTTGCGCTCTATATCGGGGATAATTCGGCTCGTGCACCTTCACGCGTAAATCGCTTTTTTGTTCGTTTTGGTAAAGAACATCGCCATGAACTCGAGCAAAAAATGATAGAGGCGGGTTATTACAACACGGATTGGGCAAAATTCTATTTTCCGGCCAAGTTGTTGGTATTGGCGTTGGTTTCAGGGTTGGTGCTGTTAGGGGATATGACGTCAACCAACAAACTGCTCGTGGTTATTTTCTCGCTGATTGGCGTCATTGTCGTCCCAGATACAATGCTTCAAATGCGCCGCAAGATGTTGATCAGTCGAACCTCAGCTCAACTGCCGTATTTGCTCGACATGATGTCGGTATGTGTTCAAACCGGTATGACGATTGAAGCGGCGCTGGTTTATTTGGGGAAAGAGCTGGCTGAATTTGATTCAGATCTTTGTTACCAAATTAAACGCACATCTGATTCTGCAAAAATACACGGTTTAGAAAAGGCGCTCAATGATCTGAGTGAGCGTATCCCGACGCCACCAGTACGAAGTTTTGTACTGACCATCATTCAAAACCTGCAATACGGCACATCCGTGGCGAGTGTGTTAAGTGACCTCGCGGAAGACATGCGAAAAGTCCAAATTCTTACGGTCGAGGAAAAGGTAGGTAAGCTCTCTGCGAAGATGAGTGTCCCATTGATCCTTTTCATCATGTTCCCGATCGTTATCTTGATTCTCGCGCCGAGCATCATGCAAATGACATTGAATATATAGGGAGACGACGAGTGATTGGAAAACGTTTTTGTCTCATTTTGTTGTCGATGAGCGTGTTAGCGGGCTGTCAATCAGCCCCGTCACCACAAGACCTGCAGCTTGCCGACGTCACTAGTATGGAAAAAGTGAAGAACTATGACGGCTTGATTAGTTATTACAAATCTGAGCTAGAGCAGGGCTCCGAAGACCCAGAGGTAAAAGAGAAACTGGCATGGGCATATTTTCATAAAGGGGATATCGAGTCGGCAGATTTCTATGTCCAACATTTGCAAAAAGAGGGGTTTGAAAATCCCAACTTGTACCAGTTAGAAGGGCAAGTATTTGATGCAAAAAATGACGTTGAAAGTGCCATTACCGCTTATCTAGCTTCTATCGAGGTGGGAAATACAACGGGTCAAATTCACGTCTTGCTCGGCGTGTCGTACACCAAGGTTGGAAGATTTAATGAAGCTTACCAAGAACTGAATCGAGCCCGTTTACGCGGTTATGACGATGTCGTGGTTAAGAACAACATTGCGATGATTCAAATGGCTAATGGCGAGTATCAACAGGCGATCGAAACGTTAGCTCCGGTTTTAAAAGAAGACCCGTCGAATAAGATCGTAAAAGCGAACCTAGCTATCGCACTAATGAAAACTCAGCAAATCGACTCAGCCAAGAAGTTACTCAAAGGTGACTTCTCAGCAGAAGAGATCCAGAGCATCGCCGCTGAATTAACTCATCTAGGAGTTAATGATGAAGCTTCTTAATAGGCAGAAGGGCGTGACGGCGATTGAGTTTGTGTTGGGTGCGCTTGTTCTGTTTTTCGCCACCTTTGCGATCTTCGAATCGAGTTACCAAGTCTACGTTGTGAACATGACCGAGTATTCGCTGAGAGAAACCATCAGGAATACCAAAATATATGAAGGTAAAGGGATCAACGAGCAGTACGAAACTAAGTTCAAATCGTTAATCGAAGATGATGACAATCTATGGAGTTTCTTAATTGATAGCTCAAGGTTCTCTATCGCAGGTCAGTACTTCAAAACCTATGACGATTTCATCGCGAATAGGGGACACTCTGATCAAGGCTTGAACTTTAACTACGACTTAGCCGAAATCACGGTGACCTACCGCTACACGCCAGTGATTAAACTGACTGGCGCTGCTGACAGGGACATTTCAAGCACCATGGTTTTGAACTTAGAACACGAGGGGTGGAAAGATGATGCTCCGTAAGCAACGTGTGCTTTCTAAAAGACACCAACAAGGCTCGTATACGATTGAGTTAGTTTTCATTCTAGTGGCCTTGTGGGGCGTTTACCTGTTTGGCGCAGACTTGAGCTATCAATTACTCGCGCGCGCCAAGCTCGATCGATCCAGCTTTGCTTTAGTCAATGTGATCAAAGAGCGTACTCGTTATTTTGAAGCCGACGTGTTGGCAGGACAAAACCTACCCGTCACTAATTCAGAGTTAGAAGACATGGCCAAAGTGGCAAGTCGAATGCTTAATACGCCAGTTGATAACGTGGCGATCAAGATAGAGTCATTAATCAATAAAACGAATGTCGCTGAATTCTCAACCAGCAAGTACAGAAGCTTAAATTGCCAAACTGATTCGATTCTCGATCATGCAGATTTAGCGCCGGTAGAAAAGGGCGTTGTGTATCCATTGTACCGAATCAGTCTTTGTGAAGAGCAAAGTTCTTGGTTTAAACCCTTCTTCAACGGTGGCACCAGCACCACGGTTAAGATTGGCTCTTCTTCAATAATGCCTGGGAGATAATGAAATGAAAATGCAGCACGATCGTCATATCAATCGCCAGCATCTCAGTCTCCAAAGACAGCAAGGGGTTGCCGCGGTTTGGATGGGCTTATTGCTTGTTCCAATCATGGGCATGACTTTTTGGGCGGTTGAGGGCACACGTTATGTTCAAGAGACCAGTCGATTAAGAGACTCCGCAGAGGCCGCAGCGATAGCAGTGACGATTGAAGACCAACCGGATCAGGCTCGCGGGTTAGCGACTAAATATGTCGAAAACTATGTGCGGGACATCAAATCAACCAACCTCTCAGCAGACCGGTTCCACCAAGCGGAAGACGAGGGCACTGGGGTTCTGGAATACATCCAATACACAGTGAATGCAAAGACGACACACGACTCTTGGTTTGCGAGTAGCTTTATCCCTTCGTTTGACCAGCAGCAAGACTTAGCGGGACGTTCGTTAGCGAGAAAGTACCCAGTTTACCTTGGTGATAACAACATCGATATTGTGTTTGTGTCGGACTTTTCCGGTTCAATGAATGACAGATGGGGTTCAAGTCGACACATAAAAATCGACGATCTGAAGACAGCCATCGATGCAATATCCAGCAAAATTCTTTGCACATCGATTAAACAGGACTATGTCGATGGCGAGTGGAAATACGTTTGTGATGAGCCCGGAGAAGATACAACCGGAGACAAACTGCTTAATCGAGTTGGTTTTGTGCCTTTTAACGTTCGAACGAGGGAGATTGTCTCGGGAAATCAAGCTCGGGCGACAAGCCAGTTGAGCTACAAAGATAACTATAAAACGAACGTATCACCTTATTCCTACAACGATGTTAACTGGGATTACTGGCGCACCTATTCACAAAATGACGTGATTAGATGTGCTGACCGGCAGTCACGTTGCTCATATCCAAAATCGGAGAATCAAAAGTACGCCAAACGTATTAAGGATGTGATTTATCAAGATAACTACTTGGTTGCAGACGTATACAACTATGTAGATTTATCGACATCAGTGTCGACGATGTTTACGGATAAGTCGGGGTTACAGCCTGATTTTTATAGTGTGAGTGGAACAAGTTTATTTAACGCGCATGGTTCTTCCAATTCATCGCAGTTTTCGAACATTCGTCTGTCGAACAAGCTCTCAGATTTGGACCCGATTAACTCTATGTGGGCAGACGGTGGCACCGCGGCTTTTCAAGGCATATTGAGAGGTTCTCAGGTGCTTCATGACGGTGACCCGAACAGTTCCGATCAAGAAGAGCAGCAAATCTACAACAAGAAAATTAAGATGTTGCTGATCTTAAGCGATGGGCAGGAGAGTCCGAATAACGGCATCCTCAAAGGGTTAGTCGACAGAGGAATGTGTAACAAAGCAAGAGAGGAAATACCAGGCTTATACATAGGTGTTATTGGGATCGATTTTCGAGCATCTCAACAAAGTGGTTTTCAAGACTGCGTTGTCGACCCAAATGAAGACATCATCGACGTATCTAACCTAGATGAATTGATTGAAAAGATAGAAGAACTCATCCGTAAAGGCTCAAAAACAAGCGGAATAACTAAGTTGTACTAGAGGAAAATATGAAAAAGTTAATGATCGGTTCAATCGTCATATCGACATTGCAATTTAGCCTTATCGCCAATGCGGAAGAAGGCATCAGTGTTTATTGCGATACTGCGTTCAGTGAGTATCAACACAGTGTCACGGTTGATGATGTCGTTGGCATTGCACAGCACAGACAGGGCTTATTACAAATAGAGCAGCCGTCTGACAGCCGTGAGCTAAAACAAGCGTTAGCAGGTCAATCCAATCTAGGTATGAACCAGTCAGGATGTAAGACTTGGATCAGTAACCAAGAGCGTCAAGGGTTGTTGGCACGACTTCATTTTGGTTTTGATCAACACAACTTATCGCCGATGGGCAGCAAAGCACTGAGCCAACTTGCAGGCGAGTTAAAGACTAACGGCAGTGCGATTACGGTGGATGGACACACTGACAGCACCGGCGAAGCAGGTTATAACCAAGCATTGGGGCTTCAAAGAGCACTGACGACATCGGATGGTTTAATCGCGGATGGTGTAGAGAAGAATCGCCTTGTTATACGCTCATTTGGTGAAAGTAAACCTGTTGCGTCCAACGCAACGTCAGAGGGTAGAGCCAAGAATAGACGCTCAGAAATTTGGGCCTTTGCGAATGATGCTTCTGAAGTGGAAAATTAAGATTTAGGGTTTGGTTGTTGCTTGGTTCTGCTTAGTGCTTGGTTGTTGCTTAGTACTAGGTAATAACCGCCCTAGATTGTCGCTCTTGGGATTTTTGTTACAACGTATACTAATGAATATTCAATTAAGTTTAACTGTCTGATACTAAAGAAATATTAATGCTTTTTGATAAGTTCTCTTCTGAAGGGATGCAAAAAAATATCGATGTCGATACTTGGGTATCTATATTGGATAACATACGAGACATAATGGACGCATCGAATGCGGGCATCATCATGATCTCTGATTTGAGTTGCTCTGGTTCTGAGAGTGTGTGGAGCTCCTCAAACATATCGTGTAACCAACATAAGAGCAAAATTAGCCTCTTTTGTGAGTATGTGCATAACGAAAATCGCACGGTCTATTTGAGTGGTCATGCTGGTGGTGATTCCGTTTCTGCGAATGGGGCGGATGCTTATAAGTCGTTTTGTGGCGTCCCGGTAAGAGATATCGATGGCGAAGTGTTTGCGGTGCTCTTGGTTTTTGATTTAAGCCCAACAGCGTATACCGAGAGCCAAGTTAGCTTGATTGAAAACATATCGACTCTATTGCGTTCTGAAATTCTATTAAAAGAAGAGAGCCGGATTTTATACAAGAATAGTCATTTTGATATCATGACAACGCTGCTTAATCGAAGGGGATTCTTCCACGAATTCAATAAAGCAAACATAAGCGATGGTGAGATCGTTTGTTTGTATTTCGACTTGGATAATTTGAAGTACATCAATGATACCTATGGCCACTTTAAAGGTGATGACTATATCTCTGGCTTTGCGTCATGCATAAAAAACAATGCAAAGTACAACATCATATCGGCTAGGGTCGGTGGTGATGAGTTCATTGTCGTCATACATTCAGAAGAGGCTGGTTATGCTTCTGAGTTGATCAATAACATTCACGCTGAATTTCATGACTTCATTGAAAGCTTTCGTTGTGATGATGAGGTACCACTCGGTTTTTCATATGGTTGTGGTACGGCGGATTCCCGAAGTTTCAACATCATAAATCTAATAAAGTCTTCCGATGAAAACATGTACCTCAATAAGAAAAACAAGATTTAGATGTTCGTGACAGGCGTAAAAAAGCCCACTAGTGTGGGCTTAGATGTAGATGTAGATGTAGATGTAGATGTAGATGTAGATGTAGATGTGGGTGTAGTCGTTTTCTAAACTAAGCTCGAATGATCATTTGTTCGCGCTCAGGACCTACTGATACCATCACGATTGGCACACCCATCAACTCTTCGATACGCGTAACGTAATCTTGTGCCGCTTGAGGAAGGCTCTCAAACGTGCGGCAACCCGTGATATCTTCGTCCCAACCTGCCATATCTTCATATACAGGTTTTAGCTCAGCCGTTTGTGGCCAAATCGGGTTCTCAGTATGTTCACCTGAGTAAGCGGTACAGATCTTAAGTTCAGACAAACCAGATAGGCAGTCAATCTTAGTTAGTGCGATTTCAGTCGCGGCTTGTAGGTCAACGCCGTTGCGAGTTGCTACTGCATCAAAGTAACCCATATCACGTGGGCGACCCGTAGTTGCACCGTATTCGTTAGAGCTTTCGCGGAAGCTGTCTTGCTCTTCCATTGCAGTTACTAGCGTGCCAGTACCAACAGACGAGCTGAATGATTTAGCAACGGCAATAATACGCTCAGGGCGAAGGGCAGGTAAACCGCTGCCAATGCCTGCATAAGCTGCAGTTACATTCGAAGACGTTGTCCAAGGGTATTCACCGTAAACAAGGTCACGACCTGCGCCTAGCTGAGCTTCAAACAGTAGGTTCGCGTCTTGCGATTGCAGTGCTTTTAGCGGCTCAGTTACATTGCAGATGAACGGGCGCCAAGCTTTAGTTACTTCAAGTAGCCATTCTGTCATTTCAGAAGCAGTCTGAGTGAAATCACATTGAGGGTATAGAGCCTTCAGTTGTGGCATCTTCCAATCAAGCAGGAATTGAATGCGTTGCTCTAAAATCTCAGGTTGATTCAACCAACCGACAAGAATGCCTTTCTTCATCACGCGATCGCCGTATGCTGGTGCAATACCTTGACGTGTTGAGCCGTAAGCGCCGTCACCCAAACGTTCTTCTTCAAGCGTATCTTCAAGGGCATGTAAAGGCAGACACAGTGTCGCACGATCTGAGATCGCCATTTTCACTTTGATGCCAGCCTCTTGAACTTCTGCAATTTCTTGAGTTAGCGCAGCAGGGCTGATCACCATGCCTGGGCCAAGAACCGCCGTACAATCAGGATTAAAAATACCACTAGGTAGTTGGTGCAGTTTGAATGTACCGAAGTCGTTTACTACGGTATGGCCTGCATTGTTTCCGCCTTGAAAACGAATGCTAGCAGAAGCTTGGTCTGCTAAAAAATCGACGATGCGGCCTTTGCCTTCATCACCCCAGTTTGCGCCCACAACAACGATAGATGGCATAATTTTTCTCCTAACTGATTGAGAAATCATGTTAGGCCTACAAAGTGGATAAGAGAAATTAATTATCTTTATTATCTTGATAAGGATTCCATATATCCCTAAAGTCTTAACCTACAAGCGAGATTCCCTATCATGTTCGTTCCTCACTGTAGGGAATGACGATGGGGCATTCTTTACTTTAGGGAATGATGTAAGTGACACGAGAGAGAGGACATGATGCTCGATATTAATTTGTTGAAGACGTTTGTGACGCTAGCGGAATATAAGCATTTTGGGAAAGCGGCCAATGCACTGCACATGACACAACCCAATGTGAGTTTGCACCTAAAACAACTGGAAAAACAAACACGCATTAAGTTGATAGAGCGAAGTCCGTTTCAACTGACTCAAGCAGGCGAAAGGCTATTAGAAACGAGCCAAAGAACGCTACTCGAACTTCAGATTTGTCAGGCCGATCTCAACGCCATTAACGATCTAAAAATAGGGACGTTAACTATTGCCGTAAGTGACATTATTTCCCGATTCTTGTTGATTCGTCCTTTCCAAAAGTTCAAAGCGCAGTATCCCGGTATTGACCTTACGCTCTTGAATACCACGTCATCTCAGGCATCGAGTTTAGTTAAAAATGCTCAAGCGGATATTGGTTTTGTTATCGCCAAAGAACAGCACAACGAGTCACTGTATTTCACTAAGCTGCAAGAGCTTTCTTGGTGCGCGCTAGGCGATGGGTTTGATATCCAAGACTCTGATGCAGAGCTCACTTTGATTTTACTAGGCCATGATACGAGAACGCGTGACTTCATTGATGAAGGTTTACCAAGCCTTAATCTGCCTAATTATAGGGTGATGGAAGTAGGGAGTGTCGACGCTCAAATCGACTGGGCAGAAGCGGGATTTGGTGTGGCGATTGTTCCTGAATTTGCGGTATCCACCAAGCAGCATCTGCATTCGAAAGTGACACCGTTGATGAACTTTTCTAGCACCAGTCTTGGTTATATTGTTCGGCAGAACCAAGTGTTGTCGAAAGCCACCAAGCAATTGTTAGGTTGGGTGAATGATGAGATTACTCTGTTGCAAAACCAATAACTCCTTCTGATCTTAGTAGCCCACCTCGTGTGGGCTTTTTTGTGTCTGCAAAGCGCAGTTTTTACCGCATCTATTGGCTCTGGAACGACCTAGAGTTCGCCATCAACTATTACATCGGCAAATCAGAGTCTCAAAATTCATCGTTGACAATGTTTGATAATCAAACTAAATTCCATTTATTGATTTGATAATCAAACTACTTGTGAGTCAAAGCACTTTTTTGACTAAAATTAATCAGTAACGACTCCTAACATTGAACACACGAGCTAAGGACGCCATTTTGAGTTTTCCAACACGTCACCAACACAACTTTTCTTCACATAACAGCCAAGGTGAAAAGCGTACTTTCTACGTTCTCTTGTTAACTATCATCACCATGGTTGTCGAGATCGTTGCCGGTACTATTTACGGCTCTATGGCGTTACTTGCCGATGGTTGGCACATGGGGACGCACGCTGCAGCGTTTGGTATCACCTTATTTGCATACCGATATGCGAAGAAACATGCCGAGAGCGAACGTTTCTCTTTCGGTACTGGCAAAGTTAGTGTGCTAGGGGGCTACACCAGCGCGATTGCATTGGGGATTGTGGCATTATTGATGCTGGTGGAATCAGTGCATCGTTTATTTAACCCACAAGCGATTCAGTTCAATGAAGCGATCATCGTTGCCTGTATTGGTTTAACCGTGAATGTGGTGAGTATGTTTTTACTCGGCGATCACCATCATGACCACGGACACAAGCATGGCCATGATCAAAGTAAGAACCATGGCCGTTCGCACGGTCATTCACATAGCCATGATCACGACAGCGACCATGGTCATAAACATGTTGAGCATCACGGACACCATCATGATCACAACCTACGCGCAGCCTACATGCATGTATTGGCGGATACTTTGACTTCACTGTTGGCCATTGTTGCGCTGCTATTCGGTAAGTTTTACGGTTGGAACTGGTTAGATGCGGCAATGGGTATGGTTGGCGCATTCGTGATTGCTAAGTGGACGATGAACCTTATGAAACAAACCAGTCCAATCCTGCTTGATGAGAATATCGACCAAGATTATCGTGATTCAGTGACTGAAACCTTAACGCCTTATGCGTCGGTTACCGATTTCCACATGTGGAAGGTGAGTGGGCATCACTATTCAGCAGCGATTACTCTTGAATCAAACAGTGATAAAACCGTCTCTGAATATAAACAAATGCTCGCCAAGTTTGATAAGATTAATCATCTTACTCTTGAAGTGCATTCAAACGACCATGCGAAATATAGAACAGCTTAACCAAATACTGACTGAGTTCTACGATAAAATGTCTTCGTGGGAGCAGTCTGTTGTCAAAGAGACGGGTTACTCCCTGGCTCAAGTACACACCATTGAAGTGCTTGGTATGCATGGCGCGTTAAGAATGAAAGAGCTCGCTGAAAAGTTGGGTATCACCACGGGTACGCTTACCGTTCAAATCGAAAAGTTGGTTAAAGCTGAATTGATTGAGCGCCATGAACACCCAACAGATCGTCGTGCGATTGTGGTTGCTTTGACTGATGAAGGGCAGAAGATACACGTTCACCACAACCAGCTTCACTTGAATTTGGTTAATGGACTAACACAAGACATCGAAGAAGATGAGAAAGCGGTGTTATTGAAGTGCCTAACCAAGATGGTGAAAGCGTTTTAGTCAGCCTTGAGTTCGCATTCTAACTCTTTAGCTGCAAAGCGATTGACTAGACAATCAAAAAATGGACCTGACTCGAATTGAGTGGGTCCATTTTTTTCGCCGTTTACGCTCTACTGTACAATCATCAATAGACGGATTCACTGTTTAAAAACCAAGTCAAAACCTCCAATATTGCGCTTCGCTCGTGCTCTTCTGGAGAGCCAAAAAAATGTCATCATAAATAATGCGTCCAAATGTGCTTCAAAGTCTTTTAATTCAATGCCTTGTACACCGTGGTGTTCAAGCTATTTATGTTCCGTCAAATAGCTGTCTCTCACTTTTATCATTCAACTAATGTACATGTATTCAATTTGTGTTATTGATGCTTTTATCTTTAGTGAAAAGATTCATTCTCTGTTTGAATACCATTGAGAATGTCACTGCTGGTGGGCTGAACAGTCGCTAGATTTAGTGCTCATTACTGATACAAAAACCATAACCATAACAATAACCAGGTCGCACGAGTTGTATACCATGCTTAGATGCGATCAATTAGATACTCAAAGTTAATTTAGTAAAGACGAGCCACGTATATGAATATAAAGAAAAAGCTCTATTCGTTGGGGATGTTCTCCATCTTCGGCATGATTTCACTGTTGTTTACCACATCGCAATTTGCAGACACCACCGCTCAAATGAGTGAAGCCAAACAAATCACCAAAGAACTTGAAGTGCGACTACTCAATCTTCGCCGTAACGAGAAAGATTTCCTATTACGTAGTGATATGAAGTACCTCGCCAAGTTCGACGTAAACTACAATAAATTCTTAGCGTCTGAATCTGAGCTCAATGCAGTGCTCAGTGATTTAGGTTTAGCCAACAGCGCACACCTACGTGAAGATATTGAAACCTACCACACAAGCTTTGTTAACTTAGTAAAAGCGAGTGAAGTGTATGGGTTAGCACGTGACAAAGGCTTGCTAGGCGAGTTTCATGCTTTGCTCGATAGCATCAGCGCGACAGCCAGTGCTGAACAAAAAATCGAGCTTTACCTGTTCAATGACTTAATTGAAAAGGGTGAGTTCGATCCGAGTGTTCTTTCTATTACCTCTAGTGCTGGAAGCTCAACTGCTTTGATAGATGCTGCGCGTCAAGTAGTTGAACAGAAGCGAGTGATTGGCTTGAAGCACAACGAAGGTCTGCTTGGGCAAGCTCGTTCGGGTTCTCATGCTATCGAAACTCAATTTAAAGAGTTCTCAGCGGTATTAGACCAAGAAACCCAACAAGAGATGGACAAGCTATCGCTGATCAACAACATCCTTTGCGTCACGTTACTTGTGTCGATCATTCTGTTCAGCTGGTTAATCGTCCGTTCTATCATTGGTAAAATTGAGTCACTGCTTTCGGTTATCCGTAATATCGTTAATTCAAACGACGTGTCTATTCGTTCTCACCTAGATGGTAAAGACGAACTCAGTACTTTAGGCCAATACTTCAACCAATTGCTTGATCAATTGGAGGGCTTAATCGCGGCATCTCAATCTAAGTCACTGCAACTGACACAAAGTACGTCGAACATGCATGACGAGCTAGAGTCAGTAATCAAACAGTTTGAAGTTCAAGCAAACCACACCTCTACAATGACAACGTCAGTGCAAGAGATGGTACTCACAATAGGTGAAATTTCAGAAAGCACATCAGTTGCGGCTGAAGGTGTTCATCAAGCAAAAGTGAATGCCGATAAAGGCCGTGAAGTGGTGGTTGATACGATCAGCAACATTACTCAGTTGTCTGAACGCCTTTCTAGCAGCCAAGATTCGATCAGCTCATTGAACCATCATGTTGATCAAATCGGCGATGCAGTAAACATCATCCAAGGCATTGCAGAGCAAACCAACTTATTGGCACTGAACGCAGCCATTGAGGCAGCACGTGCCGGTGAACAAGGCCGAGGCTTTGCCGTGGTTGCCGATGAAGTTCGTGCTCTTGCAAGCAGAACGCACCAATCAACGACTGAAATTACCAGTGTAGTAACGGCAATTCAAAGTCAAATGAACGCTTCTATGACCGAGATTGGTGAATGTAACCAACAAGGCCAACTGACTCTGAAAGATTCGGAAGAGCTCGATGCTAGCCTGCAGCTTATCTTAAGCGACATGGAAAGCATCCAGGGCAACTCTGAGCGTATTGCATCAGCGATTGAAGAGCAGGGTGCTGTTATGGCACAAGTGAGCGACTCAATCACCGAGTTAAACACCATTTCAAGTGATAACAACGCTTCGGCGCAACATTGTTTAGTTGAAGTGGATAAAGTCGCAGAGCAAGCCCATGAGATGGATAAAGCGGTGGCGCAGTTCAAGACCTCTTAAACATTTAGAGTAAACTAAACCAAAGGCGTGGATCATCTGCGCCTTTTTTTGTGCCTGAAATTCAACTAGATAAATGACGAGAATAAAAAAACGGCCCGATCTGGGGGAAGATCTGGGCCGTTATATTACGTATTTTAAGGGGAATTACTTATTTCGGCCTTCCAGCACATCCAGTGCCAGTTCAACCGCTTTATCAATATTGTCGCATCCCGCTAACTTACCTGAACTGATAGGACCAAGCACATTAGCGTATAACGAGAGCTGCTTGTTAAATGGCAGGCTCAACTGCTCATATAAACGCTGGCGAATCTCGGCATGTTGCTCAGGAGCGTGAGCAGCAAGGCTTTTCAAAGTGTCATAAACAAGAGTGGTGGTAGTGTTCATTCGTCTCTTTATCATTAAGTGGGAGGCGCTTATTTTATAATCTTTTCAGGTTCTTTTACTGTGATATAAGTCATACAATATTATTAATGTGTTTATCTTTTGAATCTAATGAGAATAAGGCATTCCAAAATAGACTTAAGTATCTGTGAAATATAACTAAAATAATGACAGACTATCGAATAAACGAACGTATTGGCGCGTTTCTGGCAAACGGTTAAATCTATAGGAAGAGGAACAACATGCACTACGACGTATTCAACGGAGACGCAGATGGCATAATCGCGTTGTTACAGCTGCGATTCAGTGAGCCAAGAGAGAGCGTGCTCATTACAGGTGTAAAGCGTGATATTAAGTTGGTCTCTCAAGTTGTTACTCAAATTATGGAGCCGGGTAAGCAAGGTGACATTTCTTCCGTTACCGTTTTAGATGTGTCGATGGAAAAAAACTTATCTGCATTGCATTCACTGCTAGACGCCAACATCCATGTATTTTATTGCGATCATCATCGAACTGGTGAGGTACCTGACTCTAGCTATTTGGATACTCTGATTGATACCGCGCCAGAGAGCTGCACGAGCTTACTAATTAACCAGAAATTGAATGGTGCGCATGTGGCTTGGGCAATCGCGGCTGCTTTTGGTGATAATCTAAAAACAGTGGCCGCGCGGCTAGCGGATGAAAATGGATTCGATGAATCTCAAACAGAGTTTTTGGAAGAGCTAGGTACCTTGGTGAACTACAACGGTTACGGTTCGTCACTCAGTGATTTGCATTTCACGCCAGCTGAGCTCTACAAAATTCTTTATCAATACCCAAATCCGTTTGATCTTTTGGATGATAAAAACTCTGTATTTTATCGACTACTAACTGCCTATAAAAATGATCGCCAACAGCTATCAAACCTTGCTCCTGTTTATGAAAGTGAAGTCGCACGTGTGTTTGAACTGCCAGGTGAGACGTGGGCAAGGCGCATCAGTGGTGTATTTGGTAATGAAATCGTTAATCAAGATCCAAACCGAGCGCAAGCAGTATTAACGAAAAACCAAGATGGCTTGTCTTACACGGTGAGCTTACGGGCACCATTATCAAACAGAACGGGCGCAGACGAAATTTGTTCTAGTTTTGATACGGGTGGTGGAAGAAAAGCAGCAGCGGGTATCAATCAACTCAATGAAGAAAATAAGATGAATTTTATTTCATTTATTGATACTTATTATTCGCCTGATGTTAAAGGCTAACTGAAAAATAGTCGGGGTGATCATACAAAATTCCACAAATTCACCACTCCTATATTCCGTTATACGTGTGTATCTCTAGCACATGTATGACGACTATATCCAAGCTATTTTAGTGATGTCACTCGCAATGGTATCTGGTCTGAGGTCAGTAATTACGGTGTGTTTGAATCGATTTTTGTCGATTTAAAGTTCGTTTTTTCCTATTGGTGATTTTTTATGTTTTCGGTTAATTATCTATGTGAATTAAGGTTGATTAAATATTTGCATGGTCAATGTGTTCGGCCGAAAATAACAGCTTTTAGCATTTCATTTTGAATGAAAAGTCAAAATCATATTGATTCTGATATTCAATCTGTGACTTAAAATCACAAGTTAAATCAAAGGTCATCTTTTCCTATAAATTCCATTACTTCTCTATAAATATTCATGATTACAATGAATTGGTTCGGTTGTGATTGGCACAGCTGTTAAGTAAGGAAGTGGGACTAATGTTGAAACGTAAAGCTCTACAATTAGCTGTATCGGTCGGCATGGCCGCAATGTCTGGCGCTGTTTATGCGAATGATTCAGATATGACGAATCCGGATTCTGGTGTAGTGGTCGGGTATTGGCACAACTGGTGTGACGGTGGCGGCTACCAAGGGGGCAATGCGCCATGCGTGACGCTGGATGAAGTAAACCCAATGTATAACATCGTGAATGTGTCATTCATGAAGGTTTACGATGTGGCTGATGGTCGAATCCCAACTTTTAAACTGGACCCAACCGTTGGGTTATCAGAAGAACAATTTATTGACCAAATCTCTGAACTCAACAAACAAGGTCGTTCTGTACTGTTGGCTTTGGGCGGTGCTGATGCACACGTAGAGCTAGAAACCGGTGATGAAAGAACCTTTGCTGATGAGATTATCCGTCTTACTGAGCGTTACGGTTTCGATGGCCTAGATATCGACCTTGAACAAGCCGCGGTAACCGCAGCAAACAACCAAACCGTTATTCCAGATGCGCTTAAGCTAGTGAAAGACCACTACCGTGCTGAAGGTAGAAACTTCCTTATTACTATGGCGCCTGAGTTCCCGTATCTAACGACAGGCGGTAAGTACGTTCCATATATCGATAATCTAGAAGGTTATTACGACTGGATTAACCCACAATTCTACAACCAAGGTGGCGACGGTATCTGGGTTGACGGCGTGGGCTGGATTGCTCAAAACAACGATGCATTAAAAGAAGAATTCATCTACTACATCTCTGATTCGCTTATCAACGGAACGCGTGGCTTCCACAAAATTCCACATGACAAGCTGGTGTTTGGTATTCCTTCTAGCATTGATGCTGCAGCAACCGGCTTTGTGCAAGATCCTCAAGATTTATACGACGCGTTCGAGACTTTAACGACTCAAGGCCAACCGCTGCGTGGTGTAATGACTTGGTCTATCAACTGGGACATGGGTACTAACAAAAACGGTCAACAATACAACGAGCAGTTTATTAAAGATTACGGCCCGTTTGTCCACGGTCAAGTGACGCCACCACCAGTAGAGGGTGAGCCAGTTCTTAAAGGTGTCGAAAATGCCCGTGTTCTTCACGGCACAACGTTTGACCCAATGGAAGGTGTAACGGCAACCGATAAAGAAGATGGCGATCTAACATCTTCTGTCGATGTTGAAGGTTACGTGGAAACCAGTGTGATTGGCACTTACGTTCTAACTTACCGAGTGAAAGACAGCGATAACAACGAAACCACTAAAGCGAGAACGGTAGAGGTTTACAGCCAGAAGCCTGTGTTTAATGGTGTGTCTGACACTACTGTTGTGTTGGGAACTGCATTTGATGCTATGGCAGGCGTAACGGCGAATGATGCTGAAGATGGCGACCTAACAAGCACCATCACACACACTGGCAGTGTCGATGTAAATGAAATCGGCAACTACACGCTTGTGTATAGCGTAACAGACAGCGCGAACCAAACTGTAACCGCTGACCGTAAAGTGTCTGTGACGGATGGTTCTAACTGTGCTGCTGCATGGGATGCCGACACCGTTTATGTTGAAGGTGATCAAGTATCACATGACGGTTCAACGTGGGGAGCTGGCTGGTATACTCGTGGCGAAGAACCGGGAACAACAGGCGAGTGGGGCGTTTGGAGAAAAGTTTCAGACTCTTCATGTGGTGGTAACCCAGATCCGGGCGATGACTTAGAGCTTGCAGTTTCAGGCCTTCAGTCAGAATATGCGCCAGATAACGGCAATGTACGTTTGGATCTGACACTGACATCAAATGAAGCAATGGATGTGACTGTGAAGGCGCTCAACAGTGCGGGTAGCGTGGTTGAACAAACCAAAGTAAGCCTAACTGACAGCCGTTCAATCACAATGGACTTGTACGATGTGGCGGAAGGTCAATATTCACTTGAGGTTGTTGGCACAGCAACAGACGGCGAAATAGTGATGGTAAATGATTCGTTCGCTGTTAAAGACGGTGGCGGAACGACTCCACCTCCAGGTGATTACCCGCCATATGAAGCCGGCACAAACTACGCAGCAGGTGACATTGTGGTAGGCAGCGACAATGGTCTATACGAATGTAAGCCTTGGCCATACACGGCTTGGTGTGCAAGCGCATCTTACGCACCAGCAGAAAGCCAATACTGGCAAGATGCTTGGACAAAGCTGTAGTCTGATAGCTCGACGTTAGCAATATAAAATAGACGATCAAAGAGAGGCCATTGTGCCTCTCTTTTTTATGTTCAAACATTTCTAACTTAGAGCTTCAAACCTTTCCTAACCTCAAACTCGGTTCTACATTTTGCTCTAGATCAAAATAAGAGTGATTATCAATTGTATTAATGAGGTGGTAGATGCACTATGCGCACACTGAATTTGCTCTGTTGTGAATATTTGCATAATGAATCTTGCCCAAGTTGACCTAAACCTACTCGTTATTCTTAAACACCTTCTTGAAGAGAAGCACGTTTCCAACACGGCGTTGGCGTTGGATATGAGCCAACCTACGGTGAGCCGATCTCTACAAAAACTTCGCACTGTGTTCAACGATGATTTGTTGGTGCGAGCTGCTTATGGCTATGAATTGACCCCGAAAGCAGAGGTCATCAAGCAAGACCTCAACTCTGTGCTTACGCGCCTTGAGAAACTGGTTCACGGAGACGTGTTTGAACCACAAACGAGTGATAGTACGGTTCGTTTTTTTGGTTTGGTTCCTCAGGTCTCACACCTTTTGCCAAAAGTAGTGGCACAAATTCGCCAGCAAGCGCCGAATATGGTTGTCGATATCGACTCGATTCCTAAACGACACTTTGAGCCTCTGTTATCCGGTGATGCGCACTTTGTGTTGTCGACGCATGAGCCATTAAGTTCTGAACAAAACCTGTATCGAATGTTCGTAATCAGTCGCGATTATCGGTTATTAATGAGCAAAGACCATCCTCTGGCGGATAAAGAGATCACCGTTGATGACTTATTGAATAGCCAGCTTGGCCAGATCTCACTGCAAGGGGATAAAAAGCTCTCGATTGAAAGTCGATTTAAAGACCTTGGTTTAATTGATAAGCAGCGCCAACTCTCGATCCCAATTCAGTTGTCCAACTTCAATATTGCTGCGGATATTGCGGAGACGACCGATATCATCTTTCACTTGCCCACACCATTTGCGACAAAAGCTGCCAATCAACGAGATTTAATTTGTAAACGCGTTCCCAAAGCGATCAGAAGCCCATCAGAAGATGTTTATCTCTATTGGCATAAACGTTTCCATAATGACCCTATGTGTCGTTGGGTTCGTGATTTATTTAAAGAGATATACACCCAATCTATCTAGGTGGTGAATGCTATTGAGGTCATGCTATTAAAATGAATATGTATTGGTTTTATTATTTGAAAGTTGAATAACGAGAATCAATTTTTGGTATGAAACTTTTGTTGATAAGAATGGTGCTAGATTGTTTAATGCAAACCATTATCATTACCAATCACATGTAAGAATGAATATCATGTCTGAGAGATCTCTTTTGATTCGAAAACCTCTTTTGGTTCGTAAACCCCTTTCGATCGCAGTCGTTGTTATTTGTACCTCACTTTCAGCTAACGTGTTGGCGCAAGAAGAAGCGCAAGCAACAGATGAGCAAATGGTTGTTACGGCAACTCGTACTGAAATGACACTGAAACAAGCGCCGGCTTCAATGTCAGTGATCACCGCTCAAGACATTGAAGACAGCCCTGGTATTACCTTGGCTGACATCGTTGCAGAATCAACCAGTGTCGAATCTGACTTTGATAGCACACGTGCTGGCCGTCAGATGATCTCTATTCGTGGTATGGATTCAGATTACACGCTTATCATGGTGAATGGCCGTCGTCTAAGCTCAGCGAGTGCCATCATCCGAGGTAACGACTTCGACCTATCGACTATTCCCGCTGATTCGATCGAACGTGTTGAAATTATCCGCGGTCCAATGTCTGCACTTTATGGTTCAGATGGCATGGGTGGCACAATCAACATCATCACCAAGGCTCCTGAAAATGACTGGAGCTCTACGTTAAGCATGGACACGTCTTCACCGTTAGATGGTGATGGCGGTGAAGAGTACTCGATGGGCTTCACGACCTCTGGTGCTCTAATTGAAGATGAATTGTTTGCACGCGTTTCTGTGAACCAAACTAGCCGTGATGCTTGGCAACCCTATTCTGGTACACATAGCTCTGGTTACGACCGCTCAGATGTTACGGCTTTAGAAGAACGAGACACACTAAGTTTACTCGCAAGCCTGACTTGGAATGCGACAGACAACCAAACGATCGACTTTGATTTTGGTTACAGTGACGACGAACGTGAATCATCTGCAGAAAACGTATCATCTGTGATTGAGTCTGACACACGAGTAGTGCGTCAGAGCCAAGCGATTACGCACAGTGGCTTTTGGAGCTGGGGTGATACACAAGTCCGCTACTCACGCGAAAATGTGACTGACAACGACGCTGCGGATTCTGATACTAACTACAGCAGTGACGTAGAAGAGTTAACTCAAATAGCAGAAGCATCAGCGACGACTTATCTTGGTGATAATCATACCGTAACGTTTGGTATGGACTATCAGTTGAGCGAATTAACCAACAAAGAAAACTTGGTCAATGGCACATCAGAAGCGTATCAAGGAGCGTTATTTGTTCAAGACCAATGGCTGATGACTGAACAACTAACAGCAACCATCGGTGGTCGTTTAGATAAGCACGAATTGTACGGTGAAGAGTTCAGTCCTCGTGTGTATTTGGTGCACCAAACAACGAATGACCTGATCATTAAGGGTGGCGTGGGTAAAGCATTTAAAGCACCAACATTGACTCAAAATCAAGCCGACTACACAGTTAACAGTTGTAAAGGTGCTTGTGATTTATATGGCAATGAAGACCTGAAGCCTGAAACGAGCTGGAACTATGAGATAGCAGCGATATACAGCCAACCTCGTTGGAACGTTGAAGGTGCCTTGTTCCGCAATGAAATTAACGACCTTATTGATCGTGATGAAACCTACTGCGAGAATGGCGGAATGTTTGAATCGGGTAAAGGGTGTGCCGATAGTTCTAGCTCAACTGGCTATGTGAAAGGCAAACGTACTTATACCAATGTGTCTGAGGCTGTGGTTCAAGGTGCTGAGCTTACTGGCCAATTCCAAATAACGGATGAATGGGGCGTGTCTGGTAACTACACTTTCTTAGACACTGAAGATAAGTCTACTGGTGAAGAACTGCTTGAGCGTTACAAGCACTCGGGTTTAGTTAAACTGAACTGGAGCCCAACTTACGACCTGAACACCTTTGTTAGTGCGCGTTACCGAGGTGAGCGTAATATCGAAACTGATTTGACTCAAGAAGCCTATACTACGCTTAATATTGGTGGGGTATACAACATTAATGATTCGGTTAGAGTACGCGCAGGCATTACTAACTTGACTGACGAAGCGGTATCACAAGAGCTAGAGAGCATGGGTTATGTTGAAGAGCCACGTACTTACTACGTAGGTATGACTGCGGACTTCTAATCGAGAGCTCGAACACCGATAGCTTGATACAAAAGAACCCACACTGGCTGGATGCTCGATAAAGAGTACGGCGAGTGTGGGTTCTTTTTTGTCTGTGTTTGAATCTGGCTAATTCGTTTGGTATAGACTTACCTAAATTTTTACACAAGCGATCAGAGCATTACCTGATTTAGTATCCCAAGGTAACAGCTTGTCATAATCGTGCTCAAAAATATGAACCTCAAAGTAGGGTTTCAATATTTCAATGAGCTCCTTAAACGAGAATGCCACCATCGGGTGTTCATCATTCCACACTTGAGTTTCACCAGCAGTCGTTTTTTCAATACTGAGTTTTAACGCCTGCTTGTCACCCTTGCCAGAGTAATACCAGCCTGAGCTGAACGTGAAATCATCTTGTTCAAGATTGGTGGTGTGTCGAACAAAAAGGTCATTGCTGATCTTGTCTTTATCCACCACATTAAAACAAAAAATCCCCTCTGGTTTTAAAGCGCGATGTACGCTCTCAACACATTCTTTTAGCTTCTCGAAACCATCGTTGTAATGGATTGAGTATAAGAAGCAGGTGATCAAATCCAGAGGTTCTGCCACTTCAAAACTACTCATGTTTTGCACCGAGAAATTGGCTTCGGGGCAGCGAACCTGAGCGATATCTAGCATTGGCGCGTTGAGATCGAGTCCATTGCTTTGGTAACCAAAATCGATAAAGTGACGAACGTGTGGACCAGTGCCACAAGCTAAGTCGAGGTGAGTCTTTCCACCATTTCCGAAAATTTGATGTAGCCTACGTACGCAGTTACTTTGCGCTTGATAGTCAATATCAACACACATTAAATCGTAGTAACCGGATAGGTCGGTATAAAGTGCGTTGGAAGAAATAGTAGCTGACATATTGGCGGACATAAGTGCCTACAGCGTTAGCTGATATAATGAGGGTGGCGCATCATATACCGAAATGTCGAAATCGCAATCAAATATTCGATCAAGTTATGTGCTTTAATTCTCGGTGGCTGTACTTTAATTATGTGTGGCTGTGCTCAATTTGTACGGTTAGCCGACTCATTTAGCGCAAGCTTAAAAAGGCGGTGGATTATGAAGGAGAACTGGTGCGTTATGCAGGAGAGCCAGAGGAACATGAAGGAGAACAAGGAGCTGCGATCAAGCTAGTGCTTCATAGCAAACCACATCATCGTTGATCGAGACTTGGTTTTTACCATTCGCTTTCGCACGATATAGTGCATCATCGGTAACACGAATAAGTGTATCAATGGTGTTGGCAGAGTGGCACAAGCACTGGTTGGTAACGCCAATACTCACGCTCGTTGTAAAAGCGCGGCGATTAATACCAAAGAAGGTATGTTGATTGAAGGTGTGGCAGATTCGTTCGCTGATGATTTTGGTATGGGCCGATTTCGCTTTTGGAATGAACACAATAAACTCCTCGCCACCCCAACGTCCAACTACGCCACCTAACAACTCAATGTGAGCTTTAATGGTGTCTGCTAAGTGCCTAATCACCGTATCACCCACGGTGTGCCCAAATCGATCGTTAATCGATTTGAAGTCATCAATATCAATCAACAGACATGACATCTCCATATGCTGATTAACCGGCTTCTTGAGCCAATCGTAAATAGCACGACGATTGAACACATGCGTTAAGTCATCATGCATCGCTCGATGCAGCAACTCCCTTTCTAGTAATACTTTATCGGTGACTTCTTCAAGGATCACTTGTATCGCGTCTTCACCTTCCCAGTTAATCACGTTGTCATAGAGGTTGAAGTATTTGTGGGTGCCATCAAAGCATTGGTTAGACACCACTGAACTAAAGTTGGGTGTATTGCCATTGAGAATGTTCTCGCAGCGTCTGATGGCCGTTGAACGCTGATCTTCAGGTACGATGGATAGGATAGAGTCCATCGCAAGCACTTGCTCTATTGAGTCTGCACCTTGTTGTTCTACCCATGCTTGGTTGACCATTAAAGGTTTGAAGTTTCTATGGATCAGGATCCCTTGTTTCGATGTATTAAGTAGCTTGCGATACATGCTATCCGTTTCGTTACGTTTGCGCTGAGCTTCGACTACGGATGTGATGTCGATGATAGTGACTTGGAGGGCGGGTTTACTATTGAGTTCAATAATGTGTGATAGGCAAAAGATAGAGATGTTGCGGCCATGGGCTGGAATATCGGTGTACAACTTTCCTTTTTTTAGTTTGCCTTTTATGGCCTCTAAGTAACGTTTCTTGGCTAGCTCTTGGTAACCGTCAGGAACTAACGCATAAACAAATTCAACGTTCAATAACAGCTCTTCACGGGTTCGGTAACCAAAGATCTGAGCGATTTCGTTGTCGACATCAATAATTCGGTGATTTTGCAGTGTCATGCGCCCTTGCGCGGAATCGAAGTTCTGGCAGGGTGTCGTGGTGGTTAAATCTAATTGAATGCTCATATCGACCTGGCTACTTATTCGTTAAATTGAAATAGGTGTTGTTCCTCGGCGTAGTGACCACACAGGCATTGTGGAACACTTTTATGAAGAGACTAGATAAGAAAAATATGCTATCTAGGTAAGGTCAGTATGGCATTTATAATTTCATGATTAATCAGTAATTTCATGATTAATCAGTAATTTTACTGATTAAAACCGAGTTCTTGAAAAGGAAACAATCAGGAAATCAGGCCAGTAATTAAAGCCAAATCACTCAAGCTAAATAAGCGAACTAAACAAGGAGAGTTGAGGTAATGAAACCAGAAATAAAAGCACAGGATTCAATGGGAAACGGAACAGCAATGGAAAGCAGCACATCAATAGAAATTAAGCTTGATGACTTGTCGGGTGGGGAAGTCGTTGAATTGCTTGAAGAACACCTTGCCGATATGTATGCCACGTCACCAGCTGAAAGCGTTCATGCACTGGATATGGATGGACTTAAGTCACCAGAGATTACCTTTTTCAGCGCTTGGAAAGACAGCCAACTGCTTGGGTGTGTTGCGATTAAAGAGCTAAATACCCAACATGCTGAACTCAAATCGATGAGAACCTCCCAGTTTGCGAGAAAGTCGGGGGTTGCCAGTCAACTGTTACAGCATGTAATAGACACAGCAACCGTTCGCCAGTATCAAACAATCAGTTTAGAGACCGGCTCAGAAGACTACTTTAAGGCCGCACGTAACCTGTATGAAAAGTTTGGCTTTGGATACTGCGAACCCTTTGCTGACTATGTGTTGGACCCGCACAGCCAGTTCATGAGTATTGAGTTGCGTTAGATGCGGTCGAAATGTAGATCGAAGTAAAAGAAAGATTCCCTATCACGTTCGTTCCTCACTGTAGGGAATGACAGCGATGTACATCGCTGTCTAGAGTGTCACGGCTGTAGTTTTTCGTAGTTGGAAGGGGCGGGATGAACATTTATGCGAATTTCCAGCGTCATTCCAGAACCGAAGGACGAGGTATGTGGAATCTCTAACCGCAAAGCGAGATTCCCTATAACGCTCGTCCCTCGCTTTAGGGAATGACGAATATCCGGTATCAATGACTAATAGTTAAAGCGTTAGCGTGTTTCTAGTTCTGCAAATATCGCTTCGGCATCCACAACGCTGCCTGAGATAGAAAGGGTGCTGAACGGAACCAAATCTTCTGGGCTTGATGGCTTTTTAACAAGCAGCTCTGGGTAGATTTTTGATTCCCCCATTAACATCGCCTTTAGCTCTTTTACCGATAAATCAGGATAGCGCGACCACACCAACGCAGCGACGCCAGAAACGACAGGCGCAGCCATACTTGTGCCACTTTTCGAACCGTAAGTATTCCCCGGTGTGGTTGACAAAATTCGATATCCCGGTGCAAATACATCAACCGATTTCTGACCGAAGTTACTGAAGCTTGCGACCAAGGTTTCGTCTGCGTATTTCGCTGATGCACCCACATCTAACCATGTTGAAATAGGCTTTGAACGGTAGTGCTTAGCGTAGCGGTTTGGAAAGCTTGGTTTGATGTCATTATCGTTACGGCTGTTTCCCGCAGAGTGAACGATCAACACGCCTTTACGAGCGGCATAGCGGAATGCATGATCGACAATGTATTTGCGTGGTGAGTAGCTTTTCCCGAAGCTCATGTTAATGATCTTCGCGCCATTATCGACGGCGTAACGCACCGCATTAGCAATATCTTTGTCTCGCTCATCGCCATTTGGCACCATACGTACTGCCATGATTTGAGCATGATCTGCCACACCATCAATACCCACTGAGTTGTTACGCTCAGCAGCGATGATTCCAGCAACGTGTGTGCCGTGTGAGCCTACAGGGCCTTTTACATCGTTGTTGCCGTAGCCTTTTTCCCAAGGGTAAGAAATGTCATCCCAAACAATATCGCCACGCGTATCGAGCTCTAGGTTAAGGTGGAAATCTAGAGAGTCTTGATAGCGGCTACGACGTGATTCTAGATATTCGAATGAATACCATGAATCAAATACGCTCAAAAGCCCTTCAGCTGCAGTCACAATGCTCGGGTTTTCGTTATTCAATAGCGGTTGCAATCCGTTTACCGTGAAGTCTTTGTGATCGGTAAGTTCAAGGATTTCTGCTTTGTACTCGTTGGCTTGCTCAGTTGCTGATGTTACGCGATTCAACGCATCTTGGTCATCTTTTAGAGACGACAAATAATCAGATTCAACACCTTGATAGTACTTGCGTTTCTTACGCGGAATCCAATGTCCATTTTCTTTTAACTCGAGGTACTTTTTGTATTCTCTGGTAACCTCTAGTGTGTCTTGATCAACGTTAATACCTAACGAGTTGCCCAGAAAGTTCCAGCCGTGGACATCATCGATGTACCCATTGCCGTCATCATCAATGCCGTTGCCTGGGATCTCGCCTTCATTGGTCCAAAGTTTGTTTTTTAGGTCTTCATGTTCAACATCGACACCCGAATCAAGAACGGCAACGATAACTGGCTGTGGCATAAGAGGGGGCATTAGGTAGTCATACACAATATCTGAACCCACGCCCTGAAGTCTTGTGTAGCTCGCCGATAAGTTAAACCAATCGCCGCGCTGTTCATCGGCGTTACTCATCATTCTCATAGAGAAGAATGAAGGTTGAATGGTTTCTCGTGAGTAATCCTCAACAATCGTGCCTTTTACATCTTGAATAAAAGGAGAGTTGATAGGTTGTGGCTCTGGGCTACTCTCGTTCAGAGTCGTAGCTGATACGTGGGTTGAAGCCATAATAGCTAGGGCTATAGTGGTAAGTCTTTGTCCGTGATTCATCTGTGGTGCATCCTTATCATTGTGCGACTAAATAGTTGTGCGACTAACGCTGACTTCTTCGAAACGAAGTGTAAAAAACACGCAGTAAGTCAGTTGAGTGAGAGGGAAATGCCCGCTCAAAAAGCAATTAAAAGGTAATATGCAATCAGACTTGTATCATTCGTTTGATCAATGAAATGGTAGGAAGATCTCACTGTGATCGATTTTAAAGTCTCAAAGTTTGAGCTGAATTCTATTAATAAAAGCAATATTTATAAAATTAAGGATTGAAATTAAAGGTGTTTAAAATCAATTGATTAGTTTGTTAATTGCAGGAGGTGGTTTTGGCTCTCACTCAGCATTGAAGTGCTTTTGAAAGAGCCAAGATCAAGGAGCTTAGTTGTCGTGAGAGCTAAATTTAAAGTTTCCGTTGACGGCAAAATGGTCTGAAAGGTGCCAACTTCCCCAAGTGTCAGAGTTCAACCTTTGATGAAGCTTGACCGTATTAGTATTACTTGTTGCTTGTCTATGCATTCTGCTAACAAAAACGTAATCCAGATACTCTACATCAGCGCCACCTGAATATTTGTAAGCGGCATACGGGTTAATCGTCGGGTCAAAGGTTGCATTGGTGTAGCCTCTGAATTCTGGAGGATCAACATCCAACATCCAACGTCGCTAGCATTAGAAGGTATTCCACGAAGTCACTATTTTTATCGATATTGAAGTCTCCAGCATAGATAACCGCTTCGTTGGAAGGTATGTCTTTAGTCAGCATAAAGGTTCGCATCAGTCCTAGCTGTAGGCGTCTTAGACGTTTGGCTGCTGGCGTATTAAATGATGCTAGGTGAGTGTTGAATATATGGTATATCTCACCGTCTTTGTCGATTTTGGTATAGACGACGCCTTTATCTGCGTAACAATCAGTCCCGGAGCAGTGTTCGAAAATTATACTGTCGGTTTCAATAATTGGATGGCGACTAAAAGTGACCACGCCTCCGTCGTACATCGCACTAGTGCCACCTCCTACCACCTCTGTTCTAAATGCATATTCCTCTGCTAGAGCGTTGAATAGGATCTCTCGGTCTGAAGAAAAAGCTTCTTGAAGTGTGAGTACGTCATATCCGGAGAGAGTGTGCTCCAAGACACTTGCACGACTTGTAATGTTTGATGATACGCCGGGGAGCATCCATAGGTTATATGAGCCAACGTTAAAGGTATTTGGATCTTGATCAAAATCATTGTTCGTATGTTCTGAGACTACAAATTCAACGTCGTCAAAGCCTGACGTGTATATAGCCTTAACACCGAACTCAGAGTGATATCCATCTTGGTTATATCGATGAAGAATATATGGGTTGTAGTCGGTCATCATCCCTTGATCTTTATACCCATAAGACAACGTTGAGCCTGAACCGTGACCAACCAACCTAAGTTGACTTACAGGTTCTTGCGGCTTTGGTTCCCAAGTACCTTCGTTTGTTAATCGTGAAATTGTTAGGAAGTAGTCATACGTTGCGCCATTAACAAGCCCATAATATCGATTAAAATCAGCTACTTTAGCTTTTTGATAAGGCCAAATAACTAAGTCATTTTCAGTCAAACTGTATTGGTAACCGTTACTTACGGGTTCACTGGAGTCTATCGAAAAGTTTATTAATATGGGTTTGTCGGTGCGGTTTATATAGTAAAGTGATGTTGCGAGTGCTTGGCTGGCTATTGCCCAAATTATTAGTGTTGAACACAGCTTTTTGATCATGTTTCTTCCTTTGATTACATTCCTAAAATCGAAATCAGAAAGTAGCCTTTATATGCATTCAGTTGCAATTTAAAGGTTTTGGTTTTGTGCTGTGTAACATGTATGTGATCATATTGTATATTTTATGAAAAATTACGCTATTTTATAGTAACTTATGATTATTCTAACCGATTCGAAGTACATTCTATGACGACTTATTTTGCTGGTTTTTCCCTTGGGCTTTCGCTGATTCTTGCAATCGGTTCTCAAAATGCATTTGTTTTAAAGCAAGGGCTTAAGAATCAACACGTATTGGCAGTTTGTGCTGTATGTGCCATTTCTGATGCCTTACTAATTAGCTTCGGCGTTACAGGCTTTGGCGCAATCGTTAAACAGTTCCCACAAATTGAGCAGCTCGCTCGTTATGGCGGGGCTATCTTTTTGGGTGTCTACTCATTCTTAAGCTTCCGTTCAGCATTTACTGAAACCCACGCCTTAGAAGCCACTGCTGAAACCAAAGACTCGTTAACCAAAGCGATTGCGATGTGTTTGGCGTTTACTTGGCTTAATCCGCATGTGTATTTGGATACTGTGGTATTGCTGGGTTCTATCTCAACCCAATATCAACCTAACCAAATGTTGTTTGGCGCTGGTGCAGTATCGGCGTCGTTTGTGTTCTTCTTTTCACTTGGATATGGCGCACGCTTCTTGGCTCCAATGTTTAAGAACCCGAGAGCGTGGAAGGTGTTGGAATTTGTCGTTGGCATGATCATGGCGTCTATTGCAATATCTTTGATCGTTTAGCCGCTCGTAATTAGGCATTCAAGCTTACTGCCTAAAGTGACTACTTAAAGTTCCTACCTAAAGTGACTGCCTTTAGTTGCTTTCGTACTTAATTATTTCTGCAAAAATGGAATTATTTTTCGTCTTTCGGTTTTGGCGTTCGTCTTAGGGGTACAAATACAAATTAATGACCTAATTCGGAGTCAACCATGATTAAACTTGTTAGCTTTAAAAACTGCCCATTCGTTCAACGTGTAATGGGTGCTTTAGTAATGAAAAATGTCCCATTTGAAATTGAATACATTGAGCTAAATAATAAACCTCAATGGTTCCTAGATATTTCGCCAAACGGACAAGTGCCAGTATTGATTACAGAAAATGACACAGTTCTGTTTGAGTCAGATGCAATTGTTGAATACTTAGACGATAAATATGCGCCGATAGAAGAGGTGTCTGCAGAGCAAAAAGCACTAGATCGCGCTTGGTCTTATCAGGCAAGCAAACATTACATGCCGCAATGTGGAACGATGGGCAGTAAAGATAAAGAAACCTTTGAGACACGTTTAGCGAATCTTCAAAAATCCTTCCAAAAGGCCGAGAACAAGCTTGGTGACAGCGACTTCTTTAAAGGCGATTACATCTCTAACGTCGACATTGCTTGGCTACCACTGTTACATCGAGCGTCAGTAATCAAAGAGGGCTCAGGCTTTGATATGCTTGAAGGCTTCCCGAAAGTACAGAAGTGGCAATCGGCGTTGATTGAATCTGGCTTGACCGATAAAACCGTTCCTGCGGACTTTATTGAGAAGTTCAGCGGCTTCTACTTAACGAATAACTATTTGGCTAGTCTTGCTGAAGCTCATTAATAACATGAATTAAATTGAAATATATTTTAATAGCAGGCTGCTCTAAATAAATGCCCTCCCAAAATTAAACTCATTCTTATCTTTATATCTTTATATCTTTTATTGGAAAAAGAGAGAAACAGGATGAGTTTTTATATTTAGGCGTGAAGATTCAGGTTGTTTTTGAAAACGAGTAACAATTTAGTTAGTACTGTAACGACATGATTATAAATAACTTAATTTTTATGATGCTTAGGTTTACTATCAGATTTATACGTATTTTAGTACTCGTTACGCCTCAGGAAATACATCTGTCTCATAAATAAGACTGGATTAAATATCTATGATTGTTCGTTTGATGACCTAAAAATCTTGTGATACCTTCTCATTCTCTCCGTAAATGAACAGTGTTTTATTATTCATTAGGGGTTGCTTATTTAATTTATTTTAAACAGTAGCGCAACAGGTGAAATAGTGTCGGAAACTATTGGCTGTTGATCAACGTTACTGTAGGACAGACAAAAAAAGGGTATTTTCATGCTTAAATCATCATTTCTATTGGGCCTAATTGGCTTAGTTTCACTTCCTACACTTGCTGCTGGTATTGAGGGCGGTCCATACATTGGCGCCGGCCTTGGTGTGTATCAAGATTCAGACACTGATGGCGGCGGCAATTTAGATGCTGAAAGCATGGGGTACAGCCTTTACGGTGGTTACCAATTTAACCGCATTGTTGGTATTGAACTTGGTTACACGGATTACGCTGACTACGAAAAGTTTGGTACTAAGCTGCTTTCACCAACTTCTCTTTCTGTTGCAGCAAACGTAGGTTACACATTTGATAATTCAATTCGTCCGTTTGTAACCGCAGGTCTGAGCTACGTAGATTTGAACTCTAGCAACAGTGCTTTTTACGGTGACGATTCTGGTGCTGGTTTCCATTTTGGTGTTGGTGTGGAATACAACCCAGTGGAGAACTTAACACTTCGCCTGATCTCGCAAGCAGATGCTGTGAACATAGAAAACTACGCTTATATCAATGGCAATAAAGTTCGTCTAAGCAGCAAAGATGTAGCATTTAGCACAGTAACACTGGGTGCTTCATACAATTTTTAATGACCTCTGTGAAATAACTTACAGCTAATGTCATGGACACCTATAACCGCTCTAACGTTGAGCGGTTTTTTTATGTCAAAAATAACGATTGGTCACGCTATGGGCGGAGTTGGTCCAAAGCCTGAAATTAGTTGGTTTTCACAAGCTTATAAAAGGGAATTATCTCGACTATTTTGGTAGATTAAAGGTATTACAGACTTCCAGTGAGCAGCAATGAAGATTCTTCACACGTCCGATTGGCACCTTGGCCAAAACTTCTACAATAAAAGCCGTAAGAATGAACATGAACGGTTTTTACAATGGTTACTTGAGCAAGTTACAGAGCACGACATTGACGCGATCATTGTTGCTGGCGACATTTTTGATACCAGCACGCCGCCGAGTTACGCTCGTGAGATGTATAACAAGTTCGTGGTCGATTCGAACAAGATCGGCTGTCAATTGGTGTTGTTAGGTGGAAATCACGATTCGGTGTCTGTGCTTAAAGAGACACAACAGCTGCTCAAATACATGGGCGCAGACGTAATTCCTAATACCAATGAAGATCATGCGACTCAGGTTGTTGAACTAAAAGGCAAGAACGGCGATGTAGAAGCGCTGGTTTGTGCTATTCCTTTTATTCGCCCTCGCGATGTGTTGACCAGCCAGGCGGGTGTCACAGGCGTTGAGCGCCAGAAGCAACTCGGAGATGCAATCAAACAGCATTACCGAAGTGTTTATGATGCAGCAGTCGCCAAACGTGCGACGTTTGAAAACAGCGAACACATGCCGATTATCGCTACTGGTCATTTAACGGCGATGGGTGTTCAACAATCGGATTCGGTACGCGACATCTATGTCGGCAACCTTGATGGTTTTGCCGCTGATGGCTTCCCAGACGCAGATTATATTGCACTTGGTCATATCCACCGTCCACAAGTGGTGGCAAAGCGTGAATACATTCGTTACTGCGGCTCACCTATACCATTAAGCTTTGATGAACTTAAATCTCAAAAGCAGGTATGTGTGGTTGAGTTTGTTGAGGGCGAGCGCACCATTTCTCAATTGCCAGTTCCAACGTTTCAGCCTCTAGCTGAAATCAAAGGCGACTTGAGTGAAATCGAATCTCAACTGAATCAATATGTAGGCTTAGATAGCGAACAAAGCGTGTGGTTATCGATAGAAGTGCAAGCGCAAGATTACTTGTCGGATCTTCAAGAACGTATGCGCGCACTAACCGAAGGTTTGAATGTGGAAGTGCTTCAATTGCGCCGCGCAAGAGAACGTCGTAATCAAGCATTAGAGCAAGAGTCGGCAGAAACCTTATCTGAACTGAGCCCGATGGACGTGTTTAGCAAGCGTATTGCCTTAGAAGAGTTTGAAACCGATTCTGAAAAAGCACGTTTAGAGCGAATGAAGGTGAAATTTAAACAAGTGATGGTTGAAGTGTCTGAGAGCGCTCAAGCGCCAAACAAAGTAGAAGAGTAACCAGTATGAAGATTTTAAGCCTAGAATTTGAAAACCTGAACTCTTTGAAAGGACGTTGGAAGCTCGATTTTACCCAATCACCGTTTGCGGAAAATGGCTTGTTTGCGATTACTGGCCCAACAGGGGCGGGTAAAACCACCATTCTTGACGCGATTTGTTTGGCATTGTTCCACCGCACGCCGCGTTTGAAAAGTATCGCCAAAGGCAACAACGAATTAATGACGCGTGGCACGGGTGAGTGTTTCGCTGAGCTTGAATTTGAAGTGCAGGGCAAAACGTATCGCTCTAACTTCCACCAAAAGCGAGCGCGCGGAAAACACGATGGCGCATTACAAACGCCAACGTGTGAATTTGCGGATGCGGATACTGACAAAGTCTTAGAGACCATGCTGACTAAGAAAACCAAGTTGGTAGAACAGGTAACAGGTCTCGATTTTTCACGCTTCACTAAATCCATCATGTTGTCTCAGGGTGAGTTTGCGGCGTTCTTAAATGCCAATGCTAACGACCGTGCAGAGCTACTTGAAGAGCTGACGGGCACAGAAGTCTATAGCCTGATTTCTGAGCGCATCTACGATCATTTCAAGTCGAGTGAAGAGTCGCTTAATCACCTTAAAGCGAAAGCAGAAGGTGTGAGCTTACTGTCTGAAGAGCAAATCCAAGCGCTAACCGCAGAACGAGAAACGCTAGAAGCCGAGCAGAAGCGTTTAGCCGAGCAATTAAAAGAGTGGCAAGCGCATCTAAGCTGGTGGAAAGACGTGACCAAAGCTGAGCAAACTATTGCGACCAGTGAGCACGATCTTAAAACAGCTCAAGATGAACTAGACCGTAATCAACCATCACTAGAGCGTTTGGCATACAGTGAACCGGCTGAAAAGCTGCGCCCAATGCACAAAGATTTAAAGCGTTGCGAACAAGAGGTGAACACCACTCAAGCTCACTTAGATAACAGCACCAAGTTACTTGCTGTTCGTGATGTAGAGAAGCAAGACGCGCAAACTAAACTGACTCAAAGCAGTGCGATTGTCGAACAGGTAAAAACCGAGCAACAAGATCAAGAGAAGATCATCGATCTCGTGCGCCCACTCGATAACCAAATTGCCGTACTCAAAGATAAGCAAATTGCGGCCGTTAATGCAGCGAATACGCTTAACGAGCAACATACGCAGCAGCGTAATCAACAGATTGGTTTAGTCCAAAAAATAGATGCACTGAAGCAACAAGATCAACTCAGCACTGAGTATTTAAATACACATCAAGCTGACCAATATCTGGAAAAATACCTAGGTCAATGGCAAGCCAAAGTTGAGCAAGTTCGTACTTTAGAGCGTCAACATGCAGAACAACTAAACTCAGCGAAGCAAGCTTTGTGTGCGGTTGATGCACAGCAAACGATCATCAAATCTGCGCAAGACGCTAAAGCAACGCAAGATAAGACCTTAGCTGAATTGGTGGTGCTAGAGAGTAGTACAAAGCAACAGTGGGAAGCATTGCAAGGCAACACTAGCGAGCAAGTGTTGAATTCGCAAAAAGATCTGTTGGAGTTTTGGAATCGCAATACACACTCATTACTCGAGATCAATCGTGGTTTCCTAAATGCCCAACAACAGCTGCACGCAAAAACACAGGCACATCAGACCAACACCCAATTGGTCGACAAGCTTTCGAAAGAACGTGAAGTGTTAGTCGAGCGATATAAAGAGAAAGAGACGTCTCTCGAACGATTAACGCGATTGATTGATCAAGAAGGCGAATTGGCAAAATACCGTGCGGCTTTGGAATCTGGAACTGAGTGCCCACTGTGTGGTTCAACAGACCATTCGATTGAGCAGTCGCAAGATATTGCAAATTTGGTTGCTCAAAAAGAAACGGAAAATCTAGAGTTAACGGCCATCAAAAAAGAAGGCCAAGAGCATCGTCAGCAATTAGATTCTCTGGCCCCAATGATTGTGGCGCTTAACGATGACATCCAACGTGCGCAAGCAGATATTCAACAAGCTCAATTGAATTGGCAAGGTGTAATCGGCAAGCTTCAACAGAGCTTATCGGATTTCGTTGGCACAGCTCCTGAACTGGCGCTGCTAACGATTAACGATTTAGGTAATGAAGCTATAGTCGCGACCTTTGCTCAGCAGTGTGAAGTTCAACTAAGTCAGAGCTCACAGCAACTCAAAGCGTTGGCTGATGCGAAAGCACACTATGCTGAAGCTGAGAAACAACGCCTGTCTGTGAGTGTTATGGCTGACAAGGCGCAGTCTAATCTCGAGTTGGCCGAGCAGCGCTTAGCGGATCTGAATAAGCAAAATCACAGCACGAACGAACAAGTGGCTCAGATAGCTCTAGCAAAAGAACAGCAATGGAACGCTCTGAAAGAGAGTATTGTTCAAACGGCTATCGAAGCGCCTGAACTTGAACATATTGATGATTGGTTTACTGCTAAATCACAAGCATCAAGCACATGGCAGCAAACTAAACAGCAACAGGCTGATATTGAGAAGCAACTGATTACTCAAACTGCCGAACTGAAAACTTTAGATGACAAGCTAAGCAGTGTTGAGAAAGAGCTCGCGACATTGACGCAACAGAGTGAGTCTCTAGTGTTAGAACTGACTCGTGTAACGGCTGAAAGAACAGAATTGTTTGGTGATAAAGACATTCAAGCCACCAGCAATGCGATGAAGCAAAAAGTCACTGAAGCGGTAAATGCATTTGATGCAGCGCAGTTAGTGCTTAACCGTTGCGAGCTGGAACATCGAACCGAGCAAACCAAACACACTGGTTTCTCAGACGAGTTGGTCAGTAAGCAATCGAGCTACACACAAGCGTCGAATGCTTGGTTAGAGGAGCTGAAAACTAGCCCATTCGAAGATGAGGCTAATTTTGAAGTGGCGTTGTTGGATGAAGAGGTTAGAACTCAACTTCAAAGCCTGAAGAAGTCTTTAGACGAAGCGATTGTCAGTGCGAAAGCAAGGTTGAACACCGCCAAAGCGACGCAAGTGGAGCTACAAAACCACGCAAATGCTAAAGCATGGCAAGAGCAAGACCAACAGCAAGTTGAAGAAGCGACTACTGAATGCCAAAGCGCACAACAAAGCCATGCGACAAAGATCGGCGCGATTTCTGCCAATCTTGAAACGGATAGCCAGAACCGAAGTAATCAGCAAGATCTGTTCAAGCAGATCGACGAGCAACAAGTCGAGTTTGATGATATTTCACGTCTGAACTCACTTATCGGCTCTAAGAACGGCGATAAATTCCGTAAGTTTGCTCAAGGTCTAACACTGGAAAACTTGGTGTACTTGGCGAACAAGCAGCTACAGCGTTTGCATGGTCGTTACGAACTTAAACGTAAAGCCGATGATGGCTTAGAACTGCAAGTGCTCGATACATGGCAGGGCGATGTGATGCGTGACACCAAAACCTTATCCGGTGGCGAAAGCTTTTTGGTGAGCTTGGCGTTGGCATTAGCGCTTTCTGATCTTGTGAGCTACAAAACCAGTATTGATTCTTTGTTCTTGGATGAAGGTTTCGGCACGCTGGATAGCGACACATTGGACATTGCTTTAAACGCGCTCGATAACTTGAATGCATCAGGCAAGATGATTGGCGTCATTAGTCACGTTGAAGCACTGAAAGAGCGAGTGCCTGTTCAGCTTAAAGTAACAAAACACTCTGGCTTAGGTGTGAGTGAGATGGAGAAGCAGTACAAGGTTGTTGCTTAGCTTCTTGTCATATTCATCAGCGCAGAAATAGAAATAGAAATCGAGCTAGATGAAGCAGATCCCCGACTCAGTCGTTCCTCCTTCTCGAGGATGACGGAGTCGGAAGTTGTGATTAATCACTTCGCCGTCATCCCTTAATGTCAGGATCGAATAAAAAGCAGCTGTCATTCCCTAAAGCGAGACACGAGCGTAATAGGGAATCTGGGCTTGTTGGTATTACTTTCTTCATTTCCTAAAGTGAGCTACGAACGTAGTAGGGACTCTAGGTTTGTTGGTTTTACCTTCGTCATTCCCTAAAGTGAGGTACGAACGTAATAGGGAATCTGGGCTTGGTCGTATTACCTTCGTCATTCCCTGAAGCGAGAATCGAGCGTAATAAGGATTCTCTGGCAAGCGCAGGAAGTGGACTCATCGAAAAGGAAATTGCCATGCACAAGAAGCCTCATTTACCAACTAAGACATGTCCTATTTGCCAAAAGTCTTTCTCATGGCGTAAAAAGTGGCAACGTTGTTGGGATGACGTGATTTACTGTTCTGAACGTTGCCGTCGTCATAAGACAACTTTGGCGTAATTTCTGTTCGTTTTTAGAACACGTTAATAGTTTCGTCATTCATTTCTTAAGTTAATATTTCTATCTGTAAGACAACTAATGTATAAAGGCGGCATGAAGATACCTAAAAGAATACAGCCCTTAGTTGACGATGGTTTAGTCGACGAGGTGACAAGCCAATTAATGAGTGGCAAAGAAGCGTCAGTGTACATCGTACGCTGCGGCGATACGATCCGTTGTGCCAAGGTATATAAGGAAATAAGCCAGCGCAGCTTTAAAAAAGCAACGGCGTATCGTGAAGGCCGAAAAGTACGTAATAGCCGCCGTGCCAGAGCGATGGAAAAAGGCTCTGGTTTTGGCCGAGAACAACAAGAGAAAGTGTGGCAAAGCGCTGAAGTGGATGCCTTGTATAAACTGGCAGAAGCGGGCGTTCGTGTGCCTGTGCCTTATGGCTGTTTTGATGGCGTGCTGCTTATGGAGCTAGTCACTGATGATGACGGTTATGTGGCTCCAAGATTGAACGATGTTGTGATGCCACCAGAACAAGCGATTGAAGATCATGCGGTGATGATGACTTACGTGGTTAAAATGCTTTGCGTTGGTTTGATCCATGGTGACTTGTCTGAGTTTAACGTATTGGTTGATGAATACGGCCCTGTGATTATCGATCTACCACAAGCGGTTGATGCTTCGGCGAACAACAACGCTGAGTGGATGTTGGCTCGTGACATCAATAACATCCGTGATTATTACGCTCAGTTTGCCCCTGAATTGGCGAAAACCGAGTATGCCAAGGAAATGTGGGCGCTGTACGAGAAAGGCGACTTAAAGCCAGATAGCAAGCTGACGGGCGAGTTTACAGAAACTGACGATTTGGCAGACATCGAAGCCATTATGCAAGAGATAGACGCTGCGCGAATTGAAGAACAGCACCGACGCGAGCGTGTTAAAGAAGAAAAAGAAGGTGTCGACGACAGCAAGTTTAATTGGGCTGAGTAGTCGAGATCATCGTTTTTGATCTTTCTTTAAATGTCAGTCATAACGCCTTAAAAAACTAAGGCGCTCTTTCAAAAAAATAACCCAATAGAGCCTCAACTCTGTTGGGTTTTCTTTTTTAGCGCTCATGAAAGACGGCCACTGGTATTAACTACCACTTTAACTGCTCACCATCGTACGCGTAGAAGTCCCCACTTTTGTCCGGCGTGGCAGTGCGAATGATATCGACCAATTGATGGGCGACATAACTCGATTCAAACAACTTACCCTCAGGGGCATTAGTCTGAAAAGGCTTCGATAGAGCCGTGTCTGTTGTGCCCGGGTGCAGAGCCAACACGGTGCCTTTCTTTATGGTGCGTTGCCATTCAATCGACATGGTTTTGATAAACATATTGAGCGCCGCTTTCGATGAACGATAGCTATACCAACCTCCTAATCGGTTGTCTGAAATACTGCCTACCTTTGCGGAAACTACAGCAAACTTTGGATTGTCGCTTGTTTTAAGAACTGGTGTGAAGTGCTTTGCCAGTAATAAGCTAGGTAGGGTATTCACCGAAATGTTTTTCAGGAAAAACTCAGGGTCGATAGAAGACAAGTTCTTTTCCGGCCCGAGCTCTGGTGTGTGAAGCATACCCACGCAGTTTATCAACCAGTCCAATTTTTCAAACTGTTTGCTGAGTTGCTCAATATCAGCTTCATTGGTTGCATCGACTCTGTGCCAGTTCAAACGATTGTTTTCTAGTTCTGGCTGTTGAGAGTGGTAAGTCGCGTCTACATGCACATCAAGAAAATCAAACCGAGACAGCTCAGATAATAGGTGTTTAACCACAGCGAAACCAATACCGCCACTCCCACCAACAACTAGTATGTGTAATCTGAGTTGCTCAACCATTATAAATTCTCCAAGTTTGTGATTCGTTGTTCTGCGGTCTCGAGTATCGCTTGTTGGTCTTGTTCATTCATGTTGTCCCAAGAGCGATATAACATGCCCATGCGTGGGTTACGGTTTAACGTATCGCGGTGCTGGTTCATAAAGCGCCAGTACAAGCTATTGAAAGGGCAAGATTGCTCTCCGCTGCGTTCTTTTATCTTGTAATGACAGCCTTTGCAGTAATCACTCATGCGATTAATGTAAGAACCGCTGGCAGAGTATGGTTTGGTTCCGACGATCCCGCCATCAGCAAAAAGTGCCATACCTCGCGTATTCGGCATTTCGACCCATTCAATTGCATCGACGTATATACCAAGGTACCAACTATCAACTTGATCCGGAGCAATGCCCGTAATTAAACAGAAGTTACCTGTGATCATAAGCCTTTGAATGTGGTGCGCATAAGCAAACTCGAGGGATTGATCAATCGCGTGCTTCATGCAATTCATTTTGGTTTGTCCATCCCAAAAGTAATGAGGCAGCTTATTGGTTGCTGAATAATGGTTTTTATTGGCGTACGCAGGCATGTTTGCCCAATAGACGGCGCGTATGTACTCTCTCCAACCTAGAATTTGGCGCACAAACCCTTCGATTTGTGCAATGTCGATGCTGGGTTTATCTGGAGAACTGTCTCTATGACTGGATGTTTGATAGGACGAGAGTGCTGCGTCAATCACTTCTTGGGGACTTAGCAGTTTGCTGTTCAACGAAAAGGAGATGCGACTGTGATACAAGCTCCATTTAGAGTCGTGTTCTGTCGTCATCGCATCCTGAAACTGCCCAAATAACGGTAAGCAAACCTGGCAGAAATGAGCGAGTAAAGACAAGCTTTGTGCGCGGTTAACTGGCCATAATAATTGGTCGCCAACTTCACCAATGGTTTTAACTTGATGACGTTCGATGCGTTCTAAAATCGCGGAAATGTCGTTGGCAAACATCAGAGGTTGAGGCAGGCTTTCAATGTCTTGTTTCTTGAGTTTCTTTCGATTGCTCGCATCGTAATTCCATTTGCCGCCAACTGGCTTTCCGTCTTCTAGCAAAATGTCGAAGCGCTTTCTCATTCGGCGATAGAAGTGTTCCATCATGATGTGTTTGTCTTTCGGAAACTGTTGTTCGATCTCTTCGAATGGAAAGAGGAAGTGTTCGGAATCACAACAACCTTTGGTCGCATTAGTGAGCTTTAGCTTGTTCATCTGCTCTAAAAGGCGATATTCATCTGGCCTTTGATATTCGAATTTCTCAGCGCCGAATTCGTGTACGTAGTGTTGCAATAGAGCATCGAGATTTTCAAATTGCGTGGTGTCATCAAGAGTGAGGTGGAGTACCTGATGACCTTGTTGTTTGAGTTCGTCGGCAAAATAGCCCATCGCAGAGAAAAAAGCGGCCACCTTTTGGATGTGCGATGCAACGTAGTCAGTCTCTTGCTTAAGTTCAGCGATGATGTAAATGACCTCGTCATCAACCTGTTGATACCAAGAGTGCTGGATATTGAGTTGGTCGCCTAAGACAAGGCGCACGGTTTTGAAATTCATAACACATCCTGATTGTTGGTTAAGACAAGTTCTTTGCTTCTGACATTCCACTTGTTGATGAACGCATGGTCTGGGTCGTACATATCCGTTTGCTTACCCAAATCAAAATGACGTGATTTGGGTTGTGCTTGGTTGGCATTGTTTTGCTTGTTGGTTTGAGTGCTTACCTGAGGTCTCAGCGCTCCGGCTATATACGCCCAATTGCCCCAGTTTGATGCCACGTCATAGTCGATAAGTTGGCTCTCAAAATAGGCTGCGCCGTGTCGCCAATCGATCCCTAGTTCGTAGATCAAACAGCTGGCTGCCAGTTGTCTTCCTCTGTTCGACATATAGCCAGTTGTATTGAGCTGACGCATACACGCATCGACAATCGGGTAGTTGGTATTGCCACTTTTCCATTTGGCTAAATTCAGGTTCAACGTCGCTGAGGAGTTTGAAGAGTCGAGTTTATGGTTTGAGGTTTCACCGAACAACGACGAACCCAATGACAAACACTTCCAATAGAAATATTCGCGCCACAACAACTCAAAGTAGATCCAATAGGTTGAATCGTTACTGCCATGATCGGCTTCGAACTGTTTTAAATGGCAATAAATCGTTTTAGGCGAAACGCAGCCGAGCGCTAACCACGGTGAGAACTTGGTTGAGTTTTCGATGCCGTCAAATGCGTTTCGAGTCTGCTTGTAATTAAAAGCGTAGTCATGTGAAAAGTAGTTTTCTAAATGCGCTAGTCCTGCGTCTTCTCCACCCCAATAATCGCTTATTACTGCGCTTTCATCATTTGGTGAACTGAATAATGAGATTGTCGATGTCGATGTCGATGTTAATGCTAGTCTCACTGCTGGTGGTAGAGCTGAAATAACCGTCTCATTGCGATTAACATCCAAGTGCTCGACTAGCTTTCTAAATTTGGTAAAAGAGCTCGGGACTTTTGATAATTCAAACGGCAGCTCATGTGAGTCAAACAAGGTCGAGTGATGTGGTAAACACATTACTAAGTTAGGGGACTGTCTTTGTATTGATCGAATAAATTGTAGCTCGTCGTAGCCGCAATGTGCGTTAGCGAAAAAGTGAGTGACGTGTTGTGACACAATGATTTGGCTGAGTGTATGCTCAGCAGCGCTTGGTTCTAAATGGTTACTGTGAATTACGACAAGTTGCTGCCCTAGCTTCACTAAATTCGATTCTAAATTGGCTATCGATTGTGAAACAAAAGCCTGGCGATGTGCGCCATAACTTTGCTCTTGCGCTAAATCAGCAGAGAAATGAACCCAAGTGGGTTCGACAATCACGCAAATGAGTTTTTCGACGCTCTGTGCAGCGCAATGGAGCAATTGATTGTCGTTGATTCTTAAGTCGTTTGTAAAAAGATAGAGACCAATCTTTTTCATTGCTTGCACTCGTGATTTGTTATTTATTAGACGGTTACGAGTGGATGAGCAAACAAGATCACAAATGATTTCGTCAAATCGGTAATGGTTGAATTTGGGGGAAAGAAGAGGATTAAAGAAGGGATAGAAGCCAACCAATAATACCGATAGAGGTTGGCCCATGAAGTCTGGCTTTATAAGCACAAACAGCTATTTTTTAAGAGCGACAGTCTTTAGGAGCAGACAGTCCATAGAAACTCTAGTCCATAGCAGCAGTCAGTCTTTAGGAACGAGCTCTAGTCCATAGGAACGACGAGTATGTCGACGGGAGAAGAGTCTATCAATTGCTTCGAGTGCGAGATGATCTTATGCCAAAAATCATGATGATGACCACAGAGCATTAGATCAATGTTGTGTGTTTTCACAGCATCTTTGAGTTTGTCATTCAAATCACCCGTACCTACAAAAATATGCTGAACCGGATGTTTAGCGTAAGCCTCAAACTCTCTTAAGTGTTTTATCGCATCATCATTGACAGGTAAGTCACCATTATTTTGTTGAATATCAACGAGTTCTGGGTAGATTTCTCCGTGAGTACCGTCGATATAAACAAACGAAAGTTCCGTTTCTAGTTTGTTCGCGAAGAAGGTTGCTCTATCAATGAGTATTTTCGAGTCATCAGACATTTCAAGTGCGACCAGAATATGTCGGTATTCCATAATTAAAGCCTCTTGTTATTAGTGATGTTACAAGCATAGTTTCTCTCTAAGTAAATGATATCGAAGAGGTCTCATATTGCGTAAAATCATCATTCAAAGATCTTCTAAGTACTCTCGTATTTATATCGCTTTGATTGATAAGAAATTTACAAAAGGTTGTTATAGTGAAGTGAGTTCGATCTTTACGCTTTTTGCTATTAGATAAGCTCGCTAGTCCAACTCGTCAATAACCAAGAGGCATTAATGACAGCATTACTCACCATCCCAACTCGAACATTAGGCTTTGACTACGATATTGAGATCCGCGATTGGTCTCAAAAACTTGTCGGTTTTCACGTATTTGAAGATGGTAGACGACCGCTCGATGGTGGTATTGGCTTGAGCTTAAACCTCGTTGAGCAGTTTGATGTGAATGGTCGTTGGTTAGATTCATTGCCAGCTCGTTATCGTGAGATAACCGATGATTTCCCAGAGTATCAATACCAGATGTTGTGGCTCGCGGCGAACACTTATGAGGCGGCTCAATTGCTTGAATTAAGGCCGGTTATCTTGGCGTTAATCTGCATGAAACACAGTGTCGATAACAAGAAAGCATTGGAACTGAGTCGCCTAGGGCAGAAGAGAATCTTAACCAAACTGGGCTTAGACGGCAGTAAAGCGACACTCAAATTTATCGATAAGCTAGAGCTTAACTATAACGTTGGAGACGAGCTTGACCACATTGTTCGAATTCTCGAACCGCTACAAAGACGTGTGCTCAAATTCAAACATTACTCTAAAGTAGGCTACACAGCGCTTCGTTTGGATCAAGTTCATCCATTTCTAACCGGCAGTCGATTGGGCATTGCGATGGTGGAAGAGGGCAGGCTTAATGCGCCTTCAAAAATGGCAATGTTCCAAGATGCGATATTGTTAGGACTAGATTTGGAGATGGATGATCCATTACGCGCCATCACCAGCCAGAACTCATTTTCGATGTTCGAACAACTTCACGATAGATGGACAGAGCAACGTCAACTGCGTCGTTTAGAAGGTAACCGCCCAATGGATAAAGACATTCCTTACCCGGTTCCTTTGCTAGGTAACGACAATATTCATCCGCTTACTGATTACTACGACCTTGAAAAAGAAGGCATGGAGCAAAAACACTGCATTGGTGTTTATCATAATCGAATCATGAGCGATCGCTATGTGGTATTCCGCATGTTCAAACCTCAGCGCTTAACCATAGGTTTACGTCGTGCCCCGAGCAAAGCGTTTCCGTTTGAGATTGACCAAATTTGCGGAAAACGAAATGCACCGCCATCGGAGTCGGCTCGCCAAGTCATCCATGACTGGTTAGAAGCGAGTAAGCAAAAGTACCCTAAGCAATAGCCATGAAGTAGAAGGAATAGCAGGATGTTTCAACAAGGCGATTTATGTCCGCATTGTGGTTTGATTATTATTATGCCAACAGATTTGCAAGCCGAATGCTTAGGGTGTGGCGAAGAAATCAATCAAGACCCTGCAGACGATTACGACGAAGAAGAGTAACTTTACCTACACTGATATAAACCAAGGCTAGGATGGCCAAATTACTCCCTTTCAAAGGACGGAAACATGCAGAAAGTAATCTTTAGAAATTGCGATGAAAGTTCGCCATATTGGAGTGAATTAGAGCGCTTGTTTCAAAGTGAATGGTCGGATTTCAAGTTTAAAGATACCTATAAAGACTGCGTACAACTCCCTCCAGTAATAGTAGTGCTTCGCGATAATGTGGTCATTGGTGGCTTGGCATATTCCCATTTTCAGGAACCTCATCAAGTTCGGGATGTGGTGTGGATTAATGCTGTTTATGTTGATGCTCAATGGCGTGGCCAAGGTATTGCAAGTGAATTGATTAATCGTGGTGTAAAACAGGTTTCTTCTACAGTACAAACTCAACTGTACGTGTACACCAATGTAATGGAACTCTACCAAGGATTAGGTTGGTCAGTCGTCGATATCGACTCAGAAGCAAACCATAAAGTGATGAGTATAGAGCTTATTCGATAAGCTCAGAGCAAAGCCGACTATTAGGTTATCTACCTATCGAGTATTGAACCTATCTCTTTATCAACAACGTATAATCCTGTTAAATTTTCGTTTGAAATGATACCTATATCGCCTTTAAATCAAACAACTCGCTGTTGATTAAAACGATCACTACGATTTATTGCAGCAGTTGTTGAGCACAAAGCCTATATTGACTAGAATGGCGCACTTTTTTTATTTACGTACATACAGGTAATGAACATGAGCGATACTAATTCAAAACCAGCTTTACCAGATCATCTAGCAGGTAACCCACGCAGCCCACACCACGTGGCTGAGTGTTTCGAATACCCAATCGGCATTCGTCTAAATGGTAAAGAGCGTACTGATGTTGAAGAATACTGCATCAGCGAAGGTTGGGTTAAGATCCCTTCTCCAAAAGCGCTAGACCGCCGTGGTCAGCCAATGCTTATTACTCTAAAAGGCTCTGTAGAAGCTTTTTACATCGAAGAATAATCGCTTTGTGTGACGCGCTAATACTTCGTGTAGTTAGTAAATGTTTTGTCTAATTAGCCAACATAAAGTCACTAAGAGTTATTACTTGAAAGGGTCTAGAGAAATCTAGGCCCTTTTTGTTTTCCTATGTTTGTCACTACACCAACACCATCGTTTACCACGCGATACCTGCACCAATTGAAAACTCTAGGTCTTCGCCTTCAGCTTTATCGAAACCTGCTGTCACAACAAAACCACTGTCCATAATGTAGGTAGCATCTAACCCACCAACCTGTTTGGTTGAGCTGTCAGAGAACTCTCGGCTATCTAAAGTTACGTCTGTATGTGTTCGTTTAATCCCGTAACCGGGGGTGATGTACAAGTTTTCGGTGATTCCAATAGGAGCGTGAAACTGATATTCGTTGTCACGTTGTTTGTATTCATAAGACGAGGTGTCCTCGTTGTAAGCAGAGCGTGTGAACTCAAAGCCATAACCTATGCTACCCGGACCGCGATATTTGATGTAAGCAGCAGACCAATCTCTCCACCCACGTTCAGCCGATAGACCAAATGTAATCGCAGTTTCCTCTTGGTTTTGTTCATAGGCTTGTGCGTTAGACATAGTGAATAGCAAGATAGCAGCTAATGTCAGAAGGGGAAGCTTTTTGATGGTCATTGGATCTCTCGCTTATGTATACAAAATATCGGCGAATTCAAAGTATTGAACGCCAGTAGATTAGTAACCTAGTCCGGATCTTCCTTGAGTTTTTTGTTAGTGTTTTCTTCGTAGATGTTTTGAACGGCATCCTCTTAGATTTGAGGATGCCTATTTGATATGGGAATGGGGGTAATTGTTATTTTAAAGTACGCAGCTTATTGACCTGCATCTTTGCACGAACTTTGGTAACTTCTGCCTGAGAAGGCAAGTTGTCTTTAACCTTATTTTTAATATCCGCAACTGGGATAAAGTTCCATTGCCCATCGTGATACTTAACGACGAATGTCTCTCGACTTATTTCTTCACGGAATACCCAAACACCATCGTCTAGACGTTTAAAATCGCCAACTACATTTCCGTCCGTGTCTCGCACAGTCCAAAAAGTCAGATTGGTATCTTTATAGGTTTCTTTCTCTCCGGAGATTTCTTTGTCGCCAGCAGTGATAGTGACATGGCTATCTCGGATTATGATTTCACCAACACGCTTGTCATCCACATAGATGCCGTAAAGCGTTTCTTCTTCACTAGAGCGCTCTTTTACTGCTCCGATGTGCGCTTCATCAGTATCTTTATTAAAAAATGGAATATCGCCCAATTCTGGGATGTGGACGAAACCTAAATCTGCTTGTGCAATTTTGTCTTTTAGACTTGGTGCATCAACACCATATTCAGGGTCTGCGTTCTCATAACCGCCATCGTTATCGGTATCATCTTGTCCAAAACCGGGATCGATATTTTCAAAACCGTAGTCGCCGTCAAATTGAGGTTGTGCAGGTTCAGATGTACCACCTGATGAACAGCCAGCTAAAACAGCAGTAAGCACAAGAGCGATAAGTGATTTGTTCATGATATTTCCTATCGTTTATTTAATTCATAAGAAGCTGATGACTGCACACCATTCCAAGGTAGGAGGGCGAACAAACAAAATTGTTCTAAGCCTTGCTGCATCGCTTGAGGTTGTACGATACGCAATCAGCAACGTTCAATGAATAAACGGAAGTATAGGTTTAACATCACGACTGGCTATGTATTTTAGCTTCGAAAGAAATGCATAGAATATACATGCCTTGTTGGTTGGTAGAAAATGGAGTTTTGATAGCCTTCTTGATAAACAAATATTTTGTTCGATATTTATTCATTCGAACGAAATGTGGTCACTTTAAGTTTGCTGTAAACCAGAAACTCGCAAACGAAAATATGAAGCGCAGTCTAATTAAATGAAACTAAAATGCTGTATTTAAAGTTATTTATTGTTAATGGATAACTCTATCACAGAAATTAATCCTGAAGCACATACAATGCCCGTAATTTCGAATGAGCGTTTAATTTTTTCGTTCGAGCATTTTAAGATTTCTATCGCCCAATAATTATGAGGTTCCTATGTTTGGAATATTCAAACCCATGGCGCATATCGATCGCTTATCGTCAGATAAGATTGATAGCACCTACACACGTTTACGATGGCAGCTTTTTCTCGGCATCTTTGTTGGTTATGCGGGTTACTACCTAGTCCGAAAAAACTTCAGTTTGGCGATGCCATACCTTATTGAACAAGGGTACAGCCGAGGAGAGCTAGGGGTTGCTTTGGCTGCTGTATCCATCGCTTACGGTTTATCTAAGTTTCTAATGGGAAGCGTTTCTGATCGTTCAAATCCCCGTTATTTCCTCAGCGGTGGCTTGTTAATGTCTGCACTGGTGATGTTCTGCTTTGGTTTTATGCCATGGGCAACAGGCAGCATTACTGCAATGTTTATCCTTCTGTTCTTGAATGGTTGGTTCCAAGGTATGGGGTGGCCGGCTTGTGGGCGAACCATGGTGCACTGGTGGTCACGTAAAGAACGTGGCGAGATAGTGTCGGTATGGAACGTGGCGCACAATGTTGGCGGCGGATTGATTGGTCCAATGTTCTTATTAGGTCTTTGGGCTTTTAATGACGACTGGCGAACCGCTTTTTATGTTCCTGCATTTTTTGCCACTCTCGTTGCTGTCTTTGTTTGGTTCACAGTAAGAGACACACCTCAGTCTTGTGGCTTACCTCCAATTGAAGAACACAAAGACGATTACCCAGATGACTATGATAAGTCTCACGAGACAGAGATGACGGCTAAAGAAATCTTCTTTAAGTATATATTCTCTAATAAGTTGTTGTGGTCAATTGCTATCGCGAATGCGTTTGTTTACCTGATTCGTTACGGCGTACTCGATTGGGCTCCGGTTTACTTAAATGAAGCGAAAGATTTCTCAGTAGATAAATCCTCTTGGGCTTACTTCCTGTATGAGTGGGCAGGTATTCCTGGCACGTTATTGTGTGGTTGGATTTCAGATAAATTGTTCAAAGGTCGACGCGCTCCAGCAGGGATCCTGTTTATGGTTCTCGTAACTGTCGCAGTGTTGGTGTACTGGTTGAACCCAGCGGGTAACCCAACGGTCGATATGTTGGCACTGATTGCGATTGGCTTCCTTATTTATGGTCCAGTAATGCTGATCGGCTTGTATGCACTTGAACTTGCACCAAAGAAAGCGGCAGGTACAGCGGCTGGCTTAACGGGTCTATTTGGTTACCTAGGCGGGGCAGTTGCTGCCAATGCCGTGCTTGGTTTCATGGTTGACCATTACGGCTGGGATGGCGGCTTCATGATTTTGGTCGGAGCTTGTGTTGCTTCAATAATTTGTCTGCTTTACGCCTTCCTCGGTGAGCGTGCACACCATAAACAAAAAGATCTCGAACGAGAGAAAGAAGCGCTAACTCAGTAGTTTATTAGCTGAACCACACCATACTAATAACAACAGAGGCAGGTATATCCTGCTTCTGTTTTATCAAGGGAAACAATAATGAAAACAACGTCACTGTCTCTGACTTTACTAGCACTTAGCTTATCTGCAAATGCGTTCGCCGATCCTTTAGTGATTGCGCATCGCGGTGCTTCTGGTTATTTACCCGAGCATACATTACCGGCTAAAGCACTCGCTTACGCAATGAAACCTGACTATATCGAACAAGATGTAGTGATGACCAAAGATGACCAATTGGTGGTTTTGCATGATCACTATTTAGATCGCGTCACTGATGTTGCTGACCGCTTTCCAGACCGTGCACGAGCAGATGGCCGCTATTACGCGATTGATTTTACGCTTGCCGAGATCAAATCATTAAAAGTGACTGAAGGTTTTAACCTAGATGACCAAGGTAATCGAGTAGCTGGGTTCCCAGCACGCTTCCCTATGTGGCAGTCTGATTTCCGTGTCGCTACCTTTGCAGAAGAGATTGAGCTGATCCAAGGCTTAAATAAGACCTTAGGTTATGACGTGGGCATCTATCCAGAGATTAAAGCACCTTGGTTCCATCGTCACGAAGGAAAAGATATCTCTAAAGCTGTACTTGCCACCTTGCAACAATATGGGTATCTATCGAAAGACAACAAGGTGTACTTGCAGTGTTTCGACGCCAATGAACTTCAACGCATCAATGAAGAACTTATGCCAGCGATGGAAATGGATCTTAAGCTCGTTCAGTTGATGGCTTATACAGATTGGAATGAAACCATGACTTACAAGGGCGATAAAGCGACGCCGTACAGTTATGACTGGATGTTTGAGAAGGGCGGAATGGCAAAAGTCGCTAGCTATGCTGATGGCATTGGCCCTTGGAAACCTATGCTGGTGGACGATGCATCAACCAAAGATAACATCATTATTAAACCATTGATGAAGTCAGCAAAAGACGCGGGCTTAGATGTTCACCCGTACACGTTCCGTGCTGACCCAGGAAGAATCCCAGCTTATGCTGATAACTTTGATGGCATGTTGGATGTCTTCTACAACCAAGTCAAAGTTGATGGTGTGTTTACCGACTTCCCAGACAAAGCGGTCGACTTCTTGAACCGTTAATATCCTGCTCAGTTACGAGGCACTAGTAACTAGATACAATGAGCTAAAAGCACAGCCTAAAGGCGCTTTTAGCTCTTTTTTACTTTTTGGCTCTTCTTGTACTAGCCTCGAAATCCTACCCATATTCTTCTTTCTTAGCCCACATTTTGATATTCACTCGGTTTACAGCAATAACCTGACTTGATAGGTTACTCCCAATGCAGCCAGATGCTTAATCTATAAGTATTTATCGGCTCAACCTGATATTGAATTTGGAAAGATCATGGAAGAAAGAAGCAAAGCTTATCTCGATAGCTACCTCAACACATTGCCAGCAGAGGTTGCCTCGCAATACACCTCCTTTAGTGCCGACTATTACTGCGCCGACGAGTACAACGCCAACCTCTGCGCGCAGTTGATTCTCAAGGGTGAAAAACAAGCGTCCTGCGGCCTTGAATACTGGTATACCCATGAAGGCGAGACGCGACCAGTAGTTGGTCACTTGCAAGTCGTCACCGACTGGGATGGCAAGCCCGTCTGTATCGTTGAGATCACGTCGGTGTCGTTGTGCAAATACAACGAGGTGAGTGCGGAGTTTGCTGCTGCAGAAGGCGAGGGTGACAAAACACTAGAATGGTGGAGAAAAGCTCACTGGAACTTCTTCTCTCGTGAATGTGAAGAACTCAAGATCTCACCAAGTGAAGACATGTTACTTATGTTGGAGCGTTTCAAAGTGGTTTATCAACAGTGAACTCCCCAGTGAGTGCCATGTTGAATCTCGAGGCATGGCACTTTAGTCTTCATTTGAACAATACAAGATAACTAACAATCACAAGGAGAGTGATGTGAAAATAGCGATATTGGATGACTACCAGAACGTTGTTAAAGACCTCGATTGTTACCGAAAACTCGAACAACACGATGTCTCGGTATTTACCGAGACTTACTCGGAGCAAGAGCTCGTCGCTAAGTTGGTCTCGTTTGAAGCCATTGTGCTCATTCGTGAAAGAACCGAGATCACCGAATCTCTGTTATCGCAGCTCCCAAACCTCAAGCTCATTAGCCAGACGGGCAAAGTGAGTAATCATATCGACCCACAAATGTGCGAACGATTTGGTGTTACTCTGTTAGAAGGCCGAGGCTCGCCAGTTGCACCCTCTGAATTATGCTGGGCGTTGATTATGGCTGCATCGCGCCACATTCCCACTTATGCTTCAAACCTCAAACAGAGCCAATGGCAAGATTCAGGCTCACTCGGCTTAGGCAGAACATTAAAGGGCCTAAAGCTAGGCATTTGGGGCTATGGAAAGATAGGACGTTGCATCGCGCAATATGCCCAAGCATTTGGAATGGACGTGATGGTGTGGGGAAGCCAAACCTCAAGAGAGCAAGCGCTGGAAGACGGTTTTGAAGCAGCAGAAAACAAACACGCGTTTTTCAGTGACGTAGATGTACTCTCGTTGCACCTACGCTTGAATGACGCCACTAGAGGTTGCGTAACTGCTGAGGATTTGACCTTAATGAAGCCAGACTCACTGTTCGTGAACATCAGTCGTTCAGAGTTGGTTGAGCAAGGCGCTTTATACCGAGAGTTGAGTCTGGCACCAAGCAAACGAGCGGCGATTGATGTTTTTGAAGTAGAGCCCGCTACACTAGAGACTGAACCTCTTTTAGCCTTACCAAACGTCACTGCGACACCGCATTTAGGCTATGTTGAACAAAATAGCTACGAACTCTACTTCGATATCGCCTTCGACAACATTCTGTCCTATCAAAGAGATGGCTTATAAAGGCGCGATGATTAATGCAGGAGGCAAGATGACAAAGCTAATCGAATTAACAGAAATAGTCTTATTCGACTGGGGCAATACGCTGATGGTCGACTTCCCAGACGCACAAGGGAAGATGTGCGACTGGGAAACCGTACAAGAAGTGAGTGGTGCTCGTGCATTACTGGCTGAACTCTCCATAAATCATCAAGTCTACGTTGCCACCAATGCCGGTGACTCCAGTAAAGACGACATTATTCGAGCCTTTGAGCGTGTTGGCCTGTCTCAATATATCTTGGGTTACTTTTGTAAGGCGAGCATTGGCTTTTCTAAGTTCGAGTCGGGGTTCTATCCTGCCATTATTTCTAAGCTCGGTGTTTCACCACAAGACATCACCATGGTAGGCGACACCTTAGAGAAAGACATTTACCCAGCACTTGAAGCGGGTTTGCAAGCGGTGTGGTTGAACACGGAAGGAGTTGATCTTAAGTCACAGCACCCGCGTATCGTGCAAGTTCAATCCCTAAGCGAACTGTTGGAGAAGCGCCATGGATGACCATTCAGAGATCTGGCGTCAGTATTACCAAAAGGCACTAAGCAAACCTCATTTAAAGAGAACTGAATTCGCAATCAAACTGAATGAATCAGGCTTAAATGTTGCGATTGATTGTGGTTGTGGAACAGGTAGTGACATCGCCTTTTTAGAACAACAAGCGTATCAAGTGTATGGCTTCGACGTTAATCCTGATTCGATTGCTATATGTCGGGATCGTTTTGGTCGCAAATCTTTGGTCGAAATATCTGAAAGTGGATTTGAACACTATGATTACCCGAAATCTGGCGTAGTGATTGCCAATTCGAGTCTGTTTTTTGCTGACCCAACGTGTTTTGACGAGGTTTGGCATAATATTGAAAACTGCCTTGAAGTGGGGGGCGTATTTGCGGGTGATTTCATGGGCGTCGATGACAGTTGGGCACATGGCTATCGAACCCCAACAACGCCGTTAACGAAAACCAAAGTACTCAGCTTATTCAACGACTTTGAGATAGTACGATTCCATGAGCGAGACGAACAAGCACTCACGTCGCTGGGTAGGGTGAAGCATTGGCACACTTACTCGGTCGTTGCGATTAAGCGTCGTTAAAAGTCAGTAACTAAAACTCATTCGAATGCTTGTCCGTTTTGACGTAAACCTCTCATCTCTTTGCTGTTTAATCCTCTAAGCTAACTCTAGTTTCCACTATGAGGGCTAGGTTATGAGTATCAAACGTCACGGAATATCGGTTGGAATTGAACGTGTTAGCGGTGAGACCATCGTTGTTTTTAAAGCGAAAGGCAAACTCACACACGATGACTATCAAGCAATGATGCCAATTCTAAATACCACGCTAGAAGAACTCGATTCATCGAAACTCAAGATGCTGGTCGACATCTCCACCTTAACGGGTTGGGAGTTACGTGCTGCTTGGGATGATTTCAAACTGGGATTAGAGCTCAATTCGAAGATAGACAAAATCGCGATTTATGGTGATAAAAGCTGGCAAGAATTCGCTTCAAAAGTAGGGAGTTGGTTTGTGTCTGGTGAGATAAAGTCATTCGAAGACCACGACTCTGCGCTTAAGTGGCTAGTTGATTGATTCTATCTACGGACCGCTAGCGAACAACCAATAAATAACGCCAATGCCAGTTGACGAGCCTTGTCTCGAAGGCTGTCATTTTTCGTTTTGGTTATGATATTTCCGATTCGATTCAATAGAGTATATTCATTGCAGCGTGTAACATACCCAGGCTTTGTTTGGTCGTGGATAATAGCGCGGCCAGATTCAGTAATAACGAGAACTAAAACAGAAATAAGGTCTAACGACATGCATAAGGTAATTGATAAGCTGGCTTGGATATTCATCAAAGACGGCAAGTTGTTGATGGTGAGATCAAAAGGCAAAGAACTGTTCTACCTACCGGGTGGTAAGCGTGAAACTGGCGAAAGTGACGAGCAAGCACTGGTTCGCGAAATCAAAGAAGAGATCTCGGTAGATTTAGTGCCTGATTCAATCAAATACGTTGAGACCTTTACAGGTCAAGCTGATGGCAAAGCGGAAGGTGTATCAGTGCAATTGACTTGTTATCTTGCTGATTATACTGGAGAACTGTCTCCAGATGCCGAAATCGAAGAACTTAAGTTTGTTGATGTCAACGACAGAGCGGTATGTTCGTTGGCAGCACTGGTTGCGCTTGATTGGTTAGAAGCGAACCAGTATTTGGCTTAAGGTTTTAGCTGATATTAGCTCATGCTGAAGATTGATCTTCAAAAGATCATCGCTTACGAATAGCTTGAAGGGCGGCTGTCTTTCATCAACAGGTCGAGTTTCCTTTGAGCTTTCTTCGTGTCTTGTAAATCCACCACCTCAATCATTTCACACTCATCTCGTACCATCTCATTAATCAGGCTTGGATAGTGTCTGCAATCTTCTGGTCGGTCTAAGTAAATGCTGCATGTGTACTTGGCTTTAGCCTTGGTGTCTTTCGTCGGAACTAGCTCCAGAAAAGGGCAGCGAGTTAAACGTTCACCAGATTCAGGGTCGAACCAGATCTCGCTTCCTCGGACATATTCAAAGATGTCTGGATTGAACAACTCCCACAAATCAATCTCTTCTTGCGTTGCGGCAAGGTCACCATCTCCGTATTTGATACAGCATTTCCCGCATTGATTACAATTTTTCATTAGTGACTTCATTGGTTGGTGAGCTTTTATCATTTTACCACTGATAAGCGTGGCACGTTGACTTTGTTGTTCATGGTTAAACTGTTTCGGGAAGGGAGCCTAAAATAGAAGTACTTAATATTACTTTAACTACCTAACACCACTCCAAACAAGGCTGTAAACAGTGATACAATTTGCGCCTAGCAAGTTATTAAAACAAGGCATCAAAATGAGAACCGTATACACCACCGAAGGCGACATCAACGCAAAGAAACAGAAAGACGCATACCCAAAGTTGGCGCTATGTGATAACTGCGTTCGAGACTATGTGGTGATTGCTCAAGGCGAGCGTACTTATAAGCCATGCGCAAAATGTGGTGCTGACGATTAATGCGCCTTGATAAATATCTATGTAAAAGCACTGACCTAACCAAGCCTGAAGCGATTGAACGCATCCATAATGGCGAGGTGAACGTAAACAGTGAAACAGTCACCGATGAATCAGCTCAGGTTCATGAAAGCAACACCATCTTGTTGAATGGCACGCCGCTTAAGTTGCGTGAATTTCGATACCTTTTAATGCATAAGCCTGCGGGCACCATCTGTTCCAATATCGACGAAGCTTATCCTTCACTCTTTAACTACATCGAGATAAAAAAAGCATCAGAACTGCACATCGCAGGGCGCTTAGATGCCGACACCACAGGTTTAGTCTTAATTACCGATGATGGGCGATGGTCATTCAACATCACGCTGCCAACCAAGTCATGTAAGAAGGTGTACCGCGTGACATTGTCACGAGATATCAAAGATGATGTCGCGGATAAGTTCAAAGCGGGCATTCAATTGCAAGGCGAACAAAAACTGACGCGTCCGGCAGAACTCGAAGTGATTACCAGTAAAGAAGTACTGTTGACCATTACAGAAGGTAAGTTTCATCAAGTAAAACGAATGTTTGCTGCGGTAGGAAACCGAGTTGTTGGCCTTCACCGTGAACAGATTGGTGATGTTCGTTTAGATGTTGAAGCAGGCCAGTGGCGTTATCTAACTAAAGCCGAAGTCGACTCATTTCAGCAAGACTCTGAATAAACGTTGTAACCACTTAAAGCGTTAAGCGTGTCAGGAGCAGAATATCAACACTATAAGGATGTAGGATGGAAAACCTAAAAGTCTCAGAAATTAAGTCTTTCGTACCCGCGAGAGACTTCGTTTTATCCAAGCGTTTTTACCAGTCAATCGGTTTCGAGCTGATGTCTGAATTTCACGACATCGCCTATCTGCGACACGGCGGTTGTGCGTTCCTTCTGCAAAACTTTTATGAACCTGCGCACTGTCACAATTACATGATGCACTTGCTGGTTGAAGACGTAAAAAGTTGGTATCAACACATCCAAAACTCTAATGTGGTGTCGGAATTTGAAGTTACCGTTTCCGAGGTTGTTGAACAGCCTTGGGGAATGCTTGAGTTTTGTATCACTGACCCAAGTGGTGTGCTGTGGCGTGTGGCTGAAAACATCAGGTCGCGCTGATTCATCCAACTTGCATTGAGGCCAGTGAAAACTTCAAATTATCCATCTGTTTCTTTATTTATGCCGACATAAGGCAATGATCAAATAGGTTCAAACATGGATATAAAGGCTAAAATGCACAGCCAAGACGTTTACTACTGTGACGACGTTGATTTGGTTGCTGAGCAAACTCAATGCTTAGAAGTGCTATACGATTTCAACCATACTCGCCCGAGCGAAGGTGATAAACGACAACAAATCATGAAGCAACTGTTCGCCGAAGTCGGTGAGGGCTGCTACATCGAGCCGCCGTTACACGCGAACTGGGGGCGTCACACCCACCTAGGCAACAACGTATACGTGAACTTCAATCTAACTCTGGTCGACGACACAGACGTATTCATCGGCGACAACGTGATGATTGCGCCTAACGTGACCATCGCCACTGGCACACATCCCATCAGCCCAGAACTTAGGCTAAAAGCAGCGCAGTTCAATGTTCCCGTTCGTATTGGCAACAACGTTTGGCTTGGCGCGCACACTGTCGTACTTCCCGGTGTCACCATTGGTGAAAACTCAGTAATAGGCGCAGGCAGCATCGTCACCAAAGACATCCCAGCTAACGTCGTCGCAGTCGGTAACCCATGCAAAGTGATACGCGAAATCAACGAGCGCGACCGAGAGTATTACCACACAGATCGCCGCATTCCCGATGAATTAAAGTAAGCGACTTTTCACATGCCTTAAATTAGCTGTGACATAAGCCATTGTTATGCAATGACTTAGTTGTATATTGCTTGTCTATCTTAGAAACTAGACAAAATTATTCTGGAGTTAAGTACAGAATTTTTCTGTCTGATAGCTGTTATGTGCATGGAGGCACTTTGAAGAAACTAAGAGTAGCTTTACCCGATTTCGCAGCTAAAAGAAGTAACGAAAACCAGAAAGAACAATTCCAGGAACTTTTACTGGGAGGAGATGACAATAATGCATCCGTCAGCTCGGTATCCATATATGAAAATGTAATTTCATTGAAAATCAATATTCACAATGTCTTGTTAACTGAATCAATGAAAACCAAGTTTTCTAAGAACTCACATCGAATTCTTCCTAAGAAGGTATGTAGCAGCGCAGGCCTTAGAGATTGGCTGGAAAGTGGAAAATGGATTTCGATAGATGTTATAGCTAACAGTGACGAAACTGTAACAAACATTAGAGTAACAGGTGAAAATTGCACATGACAAGGCGTTATAAAAATATCCATAATTAAAGGAATCAGATGAACAAAATACAAATAGGTTTAGTCATGGTCTGCATGATTTCTCTCGGTTTCATATTGGGTGCTGGCTTCTACTCTGGTGAACGACACACAAGGATTCAAGGTGAAGGTTTCCCTTTATTTGAAGTCAAAGTTGCCAGCCATTTCCCTGTAAAATCTCTGGAAAAATTCAATATTACAACTGATAGCCCAATTACTACCTTTCGAGTTCCTTTAGCGTTAGAAAGCGACCCTCAGCTTAGTTTTGTAACAGACTTCGAAGTTACAATTGATAACGAGTCTGGCTTGGTGGGGCGAGTTAAAATCGAGCGAGGTTTTGTTACTAAGAGCGAGTGTATTGTTGCACTAGGCACCTTGGTCAAGAAGCTACAGGCTCACTATCCAGTATTTCAGTTTGAAGCAGGTAAGTCGAACTACTCGAAAACGGTTGGAGATTTGCGAGTTGGTGCTTCATGCTCAGTTTATGAAAAATCCCCATACGTTTCGTTAGAGTACTATTTAGAAAGTAACTCTGTAGCAGATAATATCCTTAAAGCTTTTACTCAAAGTTAAAGCTATAAGAAGACATTTAAGAGTGATACACAATGCTCGGCACTTTTACTTCAAGTCGGCTTAGTGTTTATAGCACAATGGTTTAGGTAAGGTGTTGGCGTTATATGCACAAGTGGTTCGTCCTTACATTGTCGTCGTTCTTACCTGTTTAATTAGAATCAAATAGCTAATGATTCCACCGAAGACGGGGAAGCTTAATGATAAGAATAGTATCAGTCCTTTTCTCTGAACTTCATTGTTAGCTAGTACGATTATGAGTGGTAAAAACCAAGTAATGACCGAAGATGTGAAAAGAGACACTCCTAAAATTGTAAATGTCATTTCATTGTGAACGCCTGAATAGTTGACTACAAAACTTAGTATCAACATGAACCAAAACAGGGCAATAGATTGTTTTAGTAACCTCAGCATTTTCATTAGCATTATTCTGGGAACTCTAATCAAGCAATAAATGCAGTCAATGTAAGCTTTTGTTTTATTGAAATCTAGGATTGTTCCATTACAGGTATGGAAGTGTGATGTTTGTGAGTGCATATAATAAATAATTTAAGCAGATTCGCTACGCTTGGCGGCAGCGTTGCTCATTACTTAATTGGTCGTCAGGTGCAACTACGTTTCAGCACAAATAAATACAAGGATTATGTATGTTTATCATTTGTTTGACTTATCAGGTTTCTCTGGAGGAAATTGATGCCTTTATTCCTGAGCATGTGGATTATCTAAATGAACAATATGCTAAAGGTTACTTCATTTTATCTGGGCGCAAAGAACCAAGAACTGGTGGTGTAATTATTTCCACTATTAGAGACCGAAATGAACTTAATGAAGTACTTGCTCTAGACCCTTTTAATCGAGAAGGTTTAGCTAACTATGAAGTCACAGAGATAGTCCCTACAAAAGCATCAAATAGTCTCAAGTTCCTCGTTTAGCATCTGGTACATAACGAGTGCTTCAAGTGGGATTCACAAAGCGTGGTATTTTTACTATGCGTTGGTTTTGGTGATTGAGCTAGCGTTATGCCTTATCAAATTCGGAGAATATATGGATATCTTGATTGAGCAAGAAATTGAGCTTCATCGGTATGAAATACGTCAGAGCCTTCCTGGTATTGAACGCCTAATCCATCTTAGCTTTTCTGAAGTTGGTAAATCAGGCACCACGTATGATTTTGCTTCAATTATAGAAATGATGAGTTCAGAACAACCTTCAGGAGTTCGAATTCATTCTCAAAACTATGAATGTGTTCAACTTGAACCATCGGTTCAGCTACTAAAATACGAGTCGGTTTTAATAGCACCGTCAGGAGAGACTACCGATTATGCTAAACGTTGTTCTATCTGGGCTTTTAATGGCTCACGGTGGCAATTGAAGTTTCATCAAGGGACGCCATGCTCAACTTTCGAATTGATCTAGAATCAAGCTTGGAAAGCGGGTAGATATAGGTTTTAGATCCAGATTCTTAACATTTGGCATTTTTTGGTTTGAATCAGCTTTAGTGTGTACGGCACCGTGGGTTAAGTTTTGTGGTGGCTGCCCAATATCTAAGCGGGCTTCATGTTCTAGGAGGGAATTTTGCTCGATTTGTTTAAAAAAGTGGTTCTAATTAACCTCTCAGCTGCACTTGTGGTTATAGCTCTAGCCCAGTTTATTCCTTTTTTCGCGACTACTCAGTTGGTCGACTTCTTGTTCTTTGTTGTCATCGTTATATGGGTTTTAGCGAAACTAATGTGGGAAGGTGGTATCCATAGTAAGACAACTCGGTTAGACGATCCGAGAACAGATAAGGTCTACAAAATGGTAGAAGGGCATGATTTCGAGAAAGAGCAACACGAGCACTATCGAATGAACTACCAGACAGGTTTGGTTTTCTTTATAGCCGGTTTACCTGCATTTATTACTTGTTTAGCTCTTCAATTTCTTTGAGCACCAACATAACAGTAAACTTAATAAGATTCACAATTCATGGCATTCGCACTATGCGTAAGTCCAAGTGTTTAAAGTGGTATCACGTTGCTCACCACCTAAGCGGGCATGATACTTCTTGAGTTAAAGTAACTACTCATATCGAGTCTTAATAGTTTGTTTAGGTTCACGGTGCCTTTCTTAACTATTTAGTAGAGTGGCATTTCAGTGTGCATGGAGGTTTTGTAATGGGAACTGTAATCGGTTTGGTGATTCTAGCTGCTATAGATTGGTATCTTGTTCGTAAAACAGGGCTTCATATTCATAAATGGATCTCTATAAAATATGCCGCGTATCTGTCGGAGAAGGGAAACAAAAAATAGCCTTTCTTATTAAGTCATCGGTATAAAAAGTGTTATCTGCTATTCATTTTACACACATTGCAAAGATTGGAGGATTCATGAAAGGTAAAGGAAAGTGCCTATGTGGCTCGGTTGAGTTGGAAGTAGAGTACGCCAGTAATGAATTGGGGGCTTGTCATTGTAGTATGTGTAGAAATTGGTCTGGCGGGCCGATGTTAGTCATTGATTGTGCTGATTCCGTCAAAATATCAGGTGAATCAAATGTAGTGAGATATAAGTCATCCGATTGGGCTGAGAGAGGGTTCTGCGGTAAATGTGGTACTCACTTGTTTTACTTTTTAGTGCCAAATAATCAGTATCATCTTCCTGTCGGTTTATTGATGTCTGGGGATGACTACAAATTAACTCATCAGATTTTTATCGATGAAAAGCCCGAATACTACGAATTTAAAAATGAAACACAAAATATGACTGGCGCAGAAATATTTGCCCACTTTGAAAGTGGAGAGTAGCACTTAGTTTTTATTAGCTTAAGACTAATTCACAACGCTCGGCATTTTTTAGTTTCGGTCGAGTTTTGTGTTTGCGGTGTAATGGTTTCGGTTAGGTGGTGCTCACGCCTAACATCCCAGCATCAACCCCCAACTTGAAGTGCCTCGAAACTCGATTATGTGAACTCCTAATAGCTGAATAGTTACTCTAATATACAATGAGTTTTCTAATGGCTCTGAGGGGGCGGAAATGACAGATATGGCAATATCAAGTTACCTTGGCTGGTTGTTACTTCTTATAGGTTGTTATCCTTTCTTGCTTGTTGGTGTCAGTATGTTTTTCTATGATGCAGAGCGTAAACAAGCATTAAGGTGGTTGAACGGAGTTAGTTTTCTATTGGCTGCATTCCTTCTTTACATGCATATGCAGACAGAAGTCATCTATGGTCGGGAACTGCTCGAAGCCTGGTATCGTGATAACCCAGAAGGTAAGCCTCAATAAAAAGCACATAACAAGTGTTTATTATCAAAATCGGTATATAAGAGTGATGCTAAACGCTTGGCATTTCCAGACCGAATCAATTTTAGTGTTTTCGGCACAATGGGTGAGGTGCTCGCGATGTCAGCCACTTCAAGCGGCGATAACTCGTCTATCCAATTATGCTTATCGGAGTGAACCATGCTCTCTTATAAAGTGTCTGATATTTTAGATATTCAAATGTTGAGGCTCCGATGAATTTTCTCCGTAAGTATAAAATCAGTTCCCTTTTCTGCGTTAGTGGTCTTTTGTGTTTCATTGCTTATAACACCATAGGTTCATACGTAGATGAAAATGGTGTGTTGGTTGAGCCATTCGGGCTTATTCCTCTATTTTGGCTTTTTGAGCTGCTGGCGTTGGTGGCTTTGGTTGTGACCTTCCTTAGACATAAAAAGTGCCAGTAATCCAGTTAAGCTACGAGTACACGAAGGTGTTTTGTGATCACAAACAACTTAAGCGTGATTCGGTACGCGTGGCATCTTTGGCATGCGGCGGCATTGGTGTTTCCACTCGTTTTAACTTCAGTGGGTTAGGTGTTAAATTTGAGAGCATTGGTAGCGTTGCCATCTGCTCAAGCGGGCGTTATGTTACTAATTGGATTCAACGTTTATAAAGGATGAACATGGTAGTACTTAGAGGAATGCGCCAAGACGAATATCCAGCATATTGTCAGTATTTTATTGACGATTACAGTCAGGAAATAGCTAGAAACTATGGGCATTCTTTAGACGTTGCAGTCGAATTAGCAAAGAAGGACTTGCATCGTAGCTTCCCTAACGGACTAGAGGGCAATGAGCATTCGCTATTATGCATTGATGCTGAAGTCGATGGTGAATGTAAGCTTGTGGGTTACCTATGGCACTCAGTAAATATTGGGGATAAATCTACGTTTATCTATGACTTCTTCATTTCGAATGAACATCGAGGTCTAGGTTATGGTACTCAATCAATTTCTGCGTTAGAGACCCAACTACTCGCTATTGGTATCAATCAAATAAAACTGAGGGTCGCATATCATAATGAGCGGGCGCTTAAGTTGTATAAAGAAGTTGGCTTTGAGGTTACCGGTTTCAATATGTCTAAGAAACTAAGCGGGTAGCCTCAACATATCAAGCAACATACATAGACCGGCAGGTTTCATTTAAACATGGAGTGAAAATATGAAGTCAGATTTTTCAAAACTTGCGACAACCGAGTACGGAAACATATTAAGTAACGACCACTTTATTAATTTTAGTATTGGTCCTCTTTGGCAGGGAATGCCGCCAATTTTTGGAGAAGCGTTTACTGTCCAGTTAACGTCTGGTGATAATTTAATGCTTCATTCAGCCATATACGAGGCACCAGAAGGTTCCATCATTGTAGTGGATGGAGTTGATAGCGAATATGCAGTAGCCGGCGGTAATGTATGCGCAGTCGCTAAGAGTCGAGGTATCAAAGGCTTTATTATTGATGGTGTTATTCGAGATTTGAGTGAAATTTCAGATATGAAGTTTCCAGTTTTTGCGAAAGGTGTTCATCCAGTACCGGGAAAGAAAGAGGTCTATTCTGAATTGGGTGCTCCAATCACTTGCGGGGGAGCAAAGGTCTCTACGGGAGATATCATTGTTGCTGATGTAGAGGGTATTGTCGTTATTCCTAAATCAAGAAAAGATGATGTGTTTCTAATGGCTTCAAAGAAAGCAAGTGACGAAGCTTCATTAACGCTCGCTGAGTGGGAAACGAGTCATAGGGCTAAAATAGCCCAAGCAATAACGTGTGCGAAACAAAAAACTTAATTGGTGCAGCAAGTTGATTTGTAATGCGTGGCATTTTCATCAATTAACAGGTGTTAGGCGACAACGAATAAATTCATCCATGGAGAAGAGAGTGATCGTACGGACTGCGACGAAAGAAGACTCAAGTGTCTTGTTAGAGTTTATTGAACAAAAAGCTGACTTTGACCGGAGTATGAGAGGGTTTAGTGGTGAAATCTCGACAACTATAGAGAAAATCGAACGCACACTATTTGGTGATTACGCATTTGCTCATGCATTAATATTGGAACGGAATTGTGAGCCTTTTGGCTTCGCACTGTATCACTATCGATATTCATCCTTCAGTGGAGAGCCATCAATCTGGCTTGACGACCTATTGGTTACAGGAAGTCAAAGATCAAAAGGGTATGGCCGTGAACTTATGTTGGCTTTAAAGTCACAAGCGGAGTCATCATATGTCTCTCACATCTCATGGACGGCAAGTCCACATAATAAGAAAGCGCATGATTTCTACAAAAGGTTGGGTGCAGAGGTTGAGCGAATGGATGATCAAAGACCTTATTTCCGTTGGGCAATGTACGATTCGTAAATGAATCAAAAGGGAACTATGAAAATAACGACGCTGGTTGATAACTCTCGACTGGATAACAGGAAAGATTTAGCCGTTGAGCGCGGACTATCACTGCATATTGAAACTGAATCGTTAAAGATCTTGTTCGATATGGGAAGTGGCGATACGTTTTGTCAAAACGCACCATTACTGGGTATTGATATCAAAGATGTAGACCTCGCTGTCATATCACACAGGCATCATGATCATTGTAATGGCACCGCTGATTTTGTTGCTCATAACTCTAAAGCCAAAGTGTTTCTGAAAAATTGCGAACAGAAAAGCTATCATTTCCGGGCTTTCGGTTTCAAAAGTGATGTCGGGATCAATCCGGACTTACTAGAAAACAGCAACGAGCGGTTAGTCTTCGTTAATCGTACGACTGAGATCGCCCCAAATGTCTTTGCTATCACAGATATTAGAGTGAAACACGAACAACCTAAGGGTAATAAATACCTTTATACACAGTCGGAAAATCGACGGGAGCGCGACTCATTTGATCATGAATTACTGTTAGTGATTAAAGAGCCAGATGGTTTAGTTATATTCACGGGATGTGCGCATAGTGGCGTTCTTAATATGGTTGATACAGCGGTTACTCTGTTCCCAGGAGAGAGAATAAAAGCGGTTGTCGGGGGCTTCCATCTAGTGGGCTTACCATTATTCAATAGTATTGGTTGCACAAAGCAAGACATTAAAGAGCTTGGATTGACGTTGTCTCAGTACCCCATTGATAAACTGTATACAGGGCACTGTACAGGCAAGAAAGCTTATGGCCTGTTGAAAGAAGTATTAGGCGAGCGTCTGGAAGCAATGCCGACAGGTAGGTGTATTAATGTGTAGCGTAACTTGTTTTCTTCTCCAAAACTATCAATCAGTAGTTTGAGTGTTTATACATATCCTTGGCATATTTGATATGTTATTCGTTGCTATAATTGGTTTGTATCCGAGGCTAGGACATGAATCATGAAAAAGTCAGAAGCAATGCAGCGAGCGAGAAGTATCTATGGTATTGACTTTCAAAATCGTAATACTCATTTTTCCAAGATTAACAAGGCTCTACCTGTTTGGTGGTTAGAGGTTTCATTGGACAAAATTGATGATAATCGGGTTAAGCAAATCTATTTTTTACTTGAAGATGGTGTGAATCTACATTTGCTCGATATTCCGACTGATTACTTACGTCAGCATAAGTCTGGTTTCTACATACGGCATGATAAGAATCACATGTGTTTCAAAATAGACATATCATCTTACCAAGAGCTTATGGGCTCTAAAAGAGAGTTAATGAAGCGCTTTAAAGTATAGTCGTCGCAAAGAATTTAAACACTCGGTGTTTTTTGTCTATTAGACCGCTATATGTTAAGAGGCATCGAGTGATGCGACGTTAACCCTTACAAGTCAGAGATTAGGACGTTTTATGATCAAAGGTCAGGTAATAGAATGGAATGACTCTAAGGGTTACGGTTTCATTTCTTTTGTTGGTGGTGTGAAGGTGTTTTTCCATATTTCATCTGTCACAAACCGCGGTTACCGCCCTAAATTACAAGATAGTGTCACCTTTCAAGTAACTGAAGATAATAAAGGGCGTCTAAATGCTGAAAATGTAACAGTTCAAGGTGTTAATGGCTTCCCTTTTGCTGTGTTGTTCGGGTTTAGTTTTTTGGTGGCAGCGACCGCATCGGTCATAGTCTTCAATGGTGAGAAGGTTCTGATCCCTTTGTATATTGTATTGAGCATATTTACGTATTTTATGTTTGCTTGGGATAAGCAAGCTGCACTGAGCGGGGATTGGAGAACGCCAGAGAAAACACTTCATATGCTTTCTCTCTTAGGTGGTTGGCCTGGCGCGCTACTGGCTCAATTTCAGCTACGACATAAATCAAGAAAGCAGCCTTTCAAATTCATCCTTTGGGTTGCGATTTTATTAAATGTCTGCGGATTTCTTTGGTTGTTTACGGAACAAGGTAGGAATTTAGCGCTGGGAGTGCTTAACCTCTTTTAGTCATAATTTGGAGTTAGCTAACGGACCAAGGTTAATTGAGTCATCTTGCTTTATATATATTCTCGGACCTTCCAGCTTTAGAGCCGTGATACTTTAAAAGGGCTAGTATCTGAAACTCGCGCTATGTCTATCTTTTTTATCCTATAGAGCTTGAACTTAGACGCTCTAGTGTGAATCGGTTTCATGTTTGTCTAATTATATTTTTCACGACGCAACACACGTTCCGTGAAATAAGGAGTTTTAAGTGAGTCAGGAAGTAAGAGTAGGTGTAGCTGCGGTTATTCTACGTGAAGGACGAGTGCTACTTGGAGAACGAATTGGTTCTCATGGGGCTCATACATGGGCAACGCCGGGCGGACACCTTGAGTGGGGTGAAAGTATCGAAGAGTGTGCCAAACGCGAAACACTCGAAGAGACTGGCTTAGTTGTTAGTGCATTTGAGAAGCTGACTTTTACCAATGATATTTTTGAAAAAGAGAACAAGCACTATATAACGCTGTTTTTTGTTGCTTCTGACGCTAGCGGCGAACCGCAGGTGGCAGAACCTGATAAATGTAAGCAATGGAAATGGTTTAAGCTAGATGAGTTACCTGAGCCATTGTTTCTTCCTCTGACGAATCTGTTGAGCGATCCGGTCATCCTTGGGAAGCTAGCGCAGTAATACAAATTGTTAGTTCGTTGCTATGTGAATACAGGAAACAATCAAATGGAATTAAAGTGTCACTGCGGAGATGTGAGTTTAGAGCTGAGCTCGCTTCCAGACGAAGTCGGGGAGTGTAATTGTTCTATCTGTCGTCGTTATGCTGCCGTTTGGGCGTATTTTTCTCCGGAGCAAGTTCAAATCCACTTGAGCGATAAAACTGAGTTTTATTGTTGGGGCGATAAAGAAGTCGAATTTCATCGCTGCAAGTTGTGTGGATGTTTAACGCATTACGTAACGACAGAGAAATGCTCCGCAGATATCTTGGCTGTGAACATGAGAATGGCCGAAAATGAAGTGCTTACAAGCATCCCAGTTCGTAAGATCAACGGCGCAGCGTACTAAGTCAACTAACAAGGTACTTTCACTACGCCTTGCAGTATTGAAACGGTAGATTTGGTCGTATTAAGGAGAAGTTCGATGTTCAAGTGTCCAAATTGTGGGGCGTCGGTTTCTATTAAAGAGAAATCGAAGCTACATCCTTCCAAGCACATGCCATGTAAACAATGCGCTCAAGTATTGAAGCCTTTTACTATTTATTACTATTCACTCTTTTTTATTGCCCCTTTTACGGTTTCGATTTCAATGAATTATGCAGGGTTTAGCACTTTAGGTGCCATGGTGCTTAGTTTTACATTGTTTTACGTGCTGTTAGTGTGTCAGCCAATAAAGAAAGTAACGCAATAGCCCTCTAGCATTAAAAGAAGATGACTAATCAGCAATAAAATAATGAGACAGGTAAATCATGACATTACGAGTAGTTCCAGAGCTTTATTGTTTCGATATTGATGTGAGCAAATCCTTCTTTGTCGATGTGTTGGGGTTTGAAGTGAAATACGAGCGCCCAGATGAAGAGTTTGTTTATCTAACGCTTGATGGTGTTGATGTGATGCTTGAAGGGATTGCGGGCAAAAGTCGAAAATGGCTTTCAGGTGATCTGGAATTTCCGTTAGGGCGTGGTGTTAACTTCCAATGGGATGTTATCGATATCGAACCTCTATATCAGAGAGTTAACGAAAGTGCCGCTGATTCTATTTACTTAGCGTTAGAGTCGAAGTCTTATCAATGTGGTGATTCGATCGCGACTCAGAAGCAGTTCATCGTTCAAACTCCAGACGGTTATCTCTTTAGGTTCTGCCAAGATATTCATTAAATCATGACCTTGTGCTTTTACGAATACTGGTCTTTGCTCGAAATTATTGGATAGACTAAACGTATTAACTTAGTACTAAGGTTGCATTGCTCACGCCCCAGTAATGCGTTATACAAATACTGTGAATAAGAATGAATTAGGATATGTAGTGAGCCATTTACCAGACGAAAGCCAAAAACGATTCATAGCGGTTTTAAGCAAAAAGATGGATTTGGGAAGAACACTGAACGTGCTAGGGCACTTGAGCGTTGGCCTATCTAATCAATTAGAAAGTGATGAGGCTTGCTACGTTGACTATGAAGACTTGGATGGCAATGCTCACCCAAACCTATCTCACTATCCTTTCATCGTGCTGAAAGCAGACAACTCAAATAAGCTTAGAAAAGTGCGTGAAGAAGCCTTCAGCCGTGGTATTAAATTTACCGATTTTACAAGCTCAATGATCGAAGGTGGTTCTGTTGAGCAGCAGCAACGAACCAAAAAAACCAAAGAGGAAGATCTTGAGTATCTAGGTGTATGCCTGTTTGGTGACACGGATATTTTACGTGAGTTTACAAAGAAGTTTAGCTTGTATAAGTAACTCACTTTAGTGGTTTAGCTATCTGCTAGTAAGTGCGTTGAACATGTTACATAACCCGTTAATCCAGAGATAGGAAGTCAATGGAATACCAATTAGATATCGAGCCCTGCGATGACGACATTAATGAAGTCCGAGGCGGATTAATCAAACACAACACACCGTTTCTGGAAGGGATCCCCAAGTCTCAAGTTGCGTACTACGCGATGGAGGAAGGCAACAAAGTCGGTGGCATTATCGCTGACCTTTGGGGAAACTGGTTACAGATTAAGTTCCTCTGGGTCGACGATTCGATGAGAGGAAAGCAAGTCGGTAGTGCGTTGCTTGAACTTATTGAAGAGTATGCGAAGTCTCAAGGTTGTACGTCGTCCTTGGTCGATACATTAAGTTTCCAAGCGAAGCCTTTCTATGAGAAACGAGGGTATGAATGCCAGATGGTGTTAGATAATTACCCTGTAGATTCCTCGCTATCGTTTCTCACTAAATCGCTCGTCAAAACGTAGCGTATTAATCGCCCGTATATACAAGGAGAGTAGAGTGGTCAACATTCGGGAAATGGCAATTTCAGACTACGACTCAGTGATCGCGTTGTGGTGCTAAACAGAAGGTATGAGTATTCGCGATGCCGATTCGAAAGAAAGCATTGCGAACTATTTAGACCGTAACCCCGGTCTGAGTTTTGTGGCTGAAAATAACAACGAGATCATTGGCGCTGTGTTGGTCGGAACGGATGGGCGTCGAGGGTATTTACAACATTTAGCTGTCTCGGCTAACTTCAGAGGGCAAAAGCTAGGTTGTAAGCTTGTCGCAGAGGCGGTCAACGCGCTTGCAGGGTTAGGCATCCCTAAGACTCACTTGTTTGTCTATAACGACAACATCAATGCTCAACAGTTTTACGAAAAGTTGGGCTGGTTTCCTCGAGATGAAGTTCGAATGTACTCGTTTAATAGCTCGGATAATAGTAACGTTTAGCCTTAAAGGTTCGCGCTGGCTGAGCTTGAATTTGTAACAGACTCGCGCGCATCTTCCCAATATCAAAACAATCCTTGGAGTATTTAGAAATGTTGTTTTCTAGTCTGTCTAAACCATCGGTTCATGGCTCCGAGTTATGTTCTGAACTGCTCAATTTCTTCACCGAGCATAAGAGTGATTTCGAAGAAAAGTTAATCCCTGATCTGTCATACATCGATGATATGGCACATGTGGTGAACGGTATCAAAATCAAAGACGTTCTACACATCAATGCGAATCAATATCGACTTCAATATTCGTTTGATTGGGAGCTGTTTCTAGGTTGTTCAGATAGGAACGAAACTGGTGTAGAGAATGGAAGTGTTCTATTCACGCTTGAGGACGATAACGTTCTTAATATCAACTTCCCAAACTACGGTTCTCGAGACACTAGCGATGAGCTCTAGTCGGTTTTTCGTGCGTGTTATACAGAAGGAACAACAATGATAACTATCGAAAGGCTTGAAGAATCCCATGTGGCGTTAGTTCAGGCCATCCAACTCGCCGACGAACAGGTCAAGTTCGCTGGCACAGCTGCAGAGTTTTTATTAGACGGCAGTGAAACGACGCACTTGCACGTGATTAAGTCTAATAACGAAGTTGTTGGTTTCTTTAAGCTGGATATCGCTTACGCAGATTCTTATGAGTTTTGCCCTGAAGGAAGCATTGGGCTAAGAGCTTTTGTGCTTGATAAAAACCAACAAGGTAAAGGTTTAGGAACAGGCACGGTGAAGGCTTTGTTTCCATATTTAAAAGCGAATTACTCAGCGTATGAGTCGATTTACTTAACCGTGAATTGCAAAAATCCCGCAGCATTCAACTGTTATAAGAAAGGCGGCTTCGAAGATACCAATGAACAGTATCTAGGTGGCGCAGCAGGCCCGCAATTTATCATGCGCGTTCAAATCGCTTAGTACTATGAAACCGATTAATTTTTTATGAAGCACTCCAGCATAGTTGTATGCAGATTGAGAGTCTTAAAGAACTCGAAAAGGAAATTTGATGAAAGTTCAATATCTTGAAGTGGTTACCCCAGATGTCGATATTGTTTGTGCAACATACGCTCAGCTCTATAACGTGAAATTCAGTGGTGCAGATTTGAACCTTGGTGGGGCGCGCACTGCAAAGCTATCTAATGGTGGGGTAATAGGCATTCGAGTACCGCTTCGTGAAACTGAAGAACCAACTGTTCGTCATTACACGCTGGTTGAGGATATTCAGTCTGCGGTAAATGCAGCCGAGAAACTAGGCGCCGAAGTCGCGGTGCCTTCAATGGAGTTACCACGTCACGGAATGTGTGCCATTGTTATTCAAGGTGGCGTCGAACTCGGGTTCTGGCAATTATAAATGATCTATACGTTTTAGATTGTGGCGGACGAGATACTACGATTTATGATGAGGTACCTAGTGTCTTTGCCTGCTTCATGGCATCATTCCACGCAGCTAAAACCCCAACAAGGTATGTTATGAAACAGAATATTGTCCACATTGCACTCGTGGTAAAAGACTACGATGAAGCGCTTGATTTCTATGTAAACAAGCTTAAGTTTGATCTCATCGAAGACACGTATCTACCAGAAGAAGATAAACGCTGGGTTGTTGTTGCTCCACCAAATTCAACCGGTGTGAGCCTGTTACTTGCTAGAGCTTCTAAGCCAGAGCAACACGATTTCATCGGTAACCAAGCTGGTGGACGCGTATTCCTATTCTTAAACACCGATGATTTCTGGCGTGATTACGAACGCATGACGTCTTTGGGCATAAACTTCGTCCGAGAGCCTAAAGAGCAAGGCTACGGTACCGTTGCTGTGTTTGAAGATCTTTACGGTAACTTGTGGGATCTGCTTCAGTTAAACCCTGAACACCCTATGGCTAACAGATAGATAAGCAAGCTTAGCCCACAACCATAATTCTAGTCATACGGATTGGCAGGAGCGACATGGAAGTCACAAGGTATCAACCCAAGTATTTAACCGCTTTACAGGCGCTCTATCTAGAATCAAGACAGGACACCTTTCATTGGGCTGATGCCGACGCTTTTAAGTTATCCGATTTCGAGTTAGATACAGAAGGTGAAGAAATATGGGTCGCCGTTTCTGGCAATAAGGTTTTAGGTTTTGCCTCTATTGGAAACCTGAAAGCTTCATCCATCACCTCTATGTTTGCCCGCGAATGCTACGTTCTGGGGCTGGTTCTGCTTTACTCAATACTTGCAAACAACATTACCCTGATCTGACATTGAAGTGTTTGACTACCAATGAAAATGCGGTTGGCTTTTATCAGTCGCAAGGCTTTGTAATCTCGTCCACAGAGGGAGAGGGATTAGAGCGTTATCACTTAATGACTTACCAAGTTTAGTAATAATAAGCTTAGTAATAACAATCATGGCGATCACAATCTCTGCAATTACAACAAGGGTAATCAAGTCGGGAGCTAAACAGAGAATATGGAAATAAAACAGCTGTCAGCGATGGAGGTACTTCCGGTTAGGCATCAAGTGCTTTGGCCTGATAAACCGATGTCGTTTTGTATGGTGCCAGATGACGAACAAGCAACGCATTACGGCGCGTTTATTGGTGAGCAGTTGGTTTGTGTCGCGTCTATCTATATCCAAGGCCATGAAGCGAGGCTGAGAAAGTTTGCCACGCTGCCTGAATTCCAAGGGCAGGGAATCGGTTCAAACGTGATTGATCATGCAATCTCTAACCTCAAAGATTTAAACATCCAATATTTTTGGTGCGATGCGCGTACAACGGCTTTAGGTTTTTATCAAAAATTTGGGATGGCTGTAGAAGGCTCTGAATTTGAAAAATCGGGTGTTGCGTATTACAAAATGTCGGTTCATTGGGAGTAACGCTTCTCTTTCGTGAGGTTAACCCTCCGCACCGCTAAATCACAACTTAAGTTAAGGAAGCTCATCGTGGAAGAAATCAAAGGCATTCTGCAATTCATGGTCGAAATTGAACAATTAAAGGATGTTCATCGACAAACAAAACCGGTTGGATTGGACCGATATGAAAACTCGGCCGAGCACAGTTGGCATGTCTGTTTGAGTGCACTTATGTTGAAAGACTATGCCAATGAAGAAATCGATATTACCCGAGTGATGAAGATGTTGCTGATACATGACCTTGGGGAAATCGATGCCGGAGACACCATCATTTATGCCAGTGAAACCGAAGAAAACAAGCTCAAAGAGAGAAACTGCGTTGAGCGTTTGCTGAAATCATTGCCGAGCCATTCAAGAAGCGAGTATTTGGATTTATGGCTTGAGTTCGAAGCGGGTGAGTCACCGGAAGCCAGATTTGGTAAGGCGATCGATAGAGTCCCACCTTTGCTTCATAACATCCATGGTGATGGTCACAGCTGGAAGAAGCACAACATATCCAAAGACAAAGTACTGACCTTCAATGGCGAGCGTATTTCTAAAGGCAGTCGTGCTCTATGGAAAGAGCTAGAAGTGCAACTTGAAGGGGCTGCGGACAAAGGGCTATTAAAGTAAAAATTAACTATCTTGCCAAGTAATGACAAAGAAGTTTCAACCTAACAACGTTTAAATTAAACTCGGGAATTCATAGTGTTACTTCAGCGTAGCAAGCCCATTGTTAAAGGAATAAGAACTACATGAAAACCACTGCTTTAGCTTTAGTGTTGCTTAGTGTTTCTGGTAGTGCATTTGCAACCAATACCAATATTGAAGCGATCGATTACCAAGTGTCGGTCACTGTCGAGGATTCTGAATCAAAACTCAACTTCCCAACCTTTAAGTTTCACTCTTTCGGTCAGGAAGTCATATCTCAAACTGAAAAGTGCATTTATTCGGGTGTTCTTTCTAAGCATGAAGCTAACGCTATTCTATTAGAGGCCAAAATGTCATGCGATTATGAAAATGGTGAGTCTAGTAGTGATCTGCCGGTTTTTATTCTGAATAAAGAGGGTGGAGAAGCAAGTATCGAGCTTGGAGAAGATGAAGCGAATCTGTGGAGATACACGGTTCTAATTAAAGCGCTTAACTAAATTTCAAACGATACACGGTTACTCTTTTTGTTCGCTATTGAACACCGCAATGCCAATTAAAGTAGATGCATGACACATGGTATTATCTTGTGTCTCATTTCTTTCTAATAAAACTCTAATGGACAACAATAAGTTCGAGAACCGAGTGATAAGTTGTTAGTATGCATCAACTTTATAAATGTTAGTTGGCTTATATAAATGCTTAATAATAAGTATATTAAACACCCTTATCACTGTGAGCAGTGCAACGCACTTACCCCGCACCTTGCTGTTAACGCTTCCGATGCTCAATCTAAAGCGGACGCTGAATCTGAAAAGAAACAATGGAAATTAGGCGTGTTGGTGGAGTACCTGATGACGTTGTTGTTTAGAGGTGACCATAATGTTCCCGGTTTTTATGTCGACAGTGATTACGAATACCAGTGTGAAAAATGCGGGACTAAGTCGTGGCATTAATAGAGTATGACAATTTGATTCAACCCTAATTTTCGAGCTCTAATCCTCAAAATCAACTCGCTTAAAGAACCAGTTTGCTTAAATAATTCGTGAGTTTCAATCAGGTGTATTATTCCTATTTTGTTATGGAGGACAAACGAGTGTTATACCCAAAAGCTTTAAATATCGGTGACAAAATCGGATTTTTCTCACCGTCATCGCCCGCAACTGTCTTTGCACCTAATCGATTTGCTCGTGCTAAACGTTATTTGGAAAAGCAGGGCTTCATTCTAGTTGAAGGTTCGTTAACTGGAGAATCAGAAGGGTATCGTTCTGGTTCCATTCAAGCGCGAGCCGAAGAACTCAATCAGCTTATTCGAGATCCTGACGTACGCTGCATTATGTCGACCATTGGTGGTAACAACAGCAACTCACTGTTGCCATACATCGATTATGACGCTTTAAGAAATGACCCCAAGATTATTATCGGCTATTCAGATGCCACCGCATTACTGTTAGGCATCTACGCCAAAACTGGATTGGTGACTTTCTATGGCCCGGCACTTGTTGCGTCATTTGGTGAGTTCCCGCCATTAGTCGACGAAACCTTCCAATCGTTTTCTGACATCTTATGTTCGGATTCAAGCCAACATCAGTACACGATGCCTGCGAGTTGGACGGACATTAAACACGACTGGGAAACTCAAAACTCTGCAAAGCCAGTTTACGTTAATGAATGGCGCTTCATGGGAAGTGGTCAAGTAAGCGGTCGCGTGATTGGTGGCAATCTGAGTACCATGGCGGGGATTTGGGGCAGCGAATACATGCCAGAAATTAAGTCAGGCGATATTCTGCTTATTGAAGATTCACTAAAAGGCATCGAAGCCGTCGAGCGCTCATTCGCGCACTTATTGGCTTGCGGAGTGTTCGATAGAGTAGGCGCTATTGTACTCGGCAAACATGAACTGTTTGATGACAAAGGGACAGGGCGAACACCACTCGATGTACTTATTGAAGTGCTGAACGGTAAAAATGTCCCGATCCTGTATGGTTTCGACAGTTGCCACACTCATCCCATGCTAGTCACTCCACTAGGTGTGCAAGGTACTATTGATTTTGATGACCACACATTCAAGCTTCAAAGCCAATGGTTAGCGTCGAGTTAGTCTAAACTGATGATAATAAGACGCATTAGAAAAGTGATCCTCTCTGCAAACTGAGAATGGAAACGCGTCTATACTGACATGGGTTACGTCGCTGATTTTAGAGGTGGCGCTATAAATATAAGTTTGACTAGGCTAAATCTCAGAGGTGACGATGAAAAAATTACTACCACTATGCGCCATTTTACTCTCGGCATCATTTTCAGCTGCGGCTTCGGATGGTTTGATTAAATACCAAAGTAATTACTCAGTGAAAGAGACCGCTGACCGCTTTGAAGAAATCGCCAAAAGCAAAGGTTTGACCTTGTTTGCGAGAATCGACCATCAGAAAAATGCGAGTAAGGTCGATCTTGAATTGAGACCAACGGAAGTCATCATCTTTGGTAACCCAAAAGTAGGGACACCATTAATGCAATGCGCTCAAGATGTCGCGATAGATTTACCGCAGAAGGTATTAGTCACTGAGGATTCTAATAAAGAAGTATGGCTATCTTACAACGATCCTAATTACTTGGTAGAGCGTCACGCAATCAATGGCTGTGATGAAGTGGTTAAGAAGATATCGGGTGTACTAAGCAAGCTTTCAGAAGCAACAGTGGCGAAAGCTGAATAACCGAGCTAATAAGCACTCATTTAGACCATTAATGGGTGCGACTTGACGATGATATAGCTTCCCAATCAACGTTTGGCTGCATTGACAACTAAGCAACAATATATAAAAGTAGTGTTATGAAACTGAATTTAGCGTCATCTAACCAACGAATTATCATCATTCCATAGGAATGGTGGGATTGTTGATGCGCTTTGTTTATCGAACCCACCCGTAAGGTGGGTTTTTTGTCGCTGTCTTATGGGTTTTATCTGAATAGAGGAAGTCATATGAAAAAGGTCGCGGTTTTTGGCAAGCCTGGGAGTGGAAAGTCCACAATCAGCAAAGCGTTAGCACTAGCTACAGGCATAGAGCTTCACCAGTTGGACTCTATTGTTTATAAGGCCAACGGAGAGTTTGTTGAGCGTGAAGTGTTCGACCTAGCACACGACAACATAATCAATTCTGAAAGCTGGATCATCGATGGTTTTGGCCCTCTAGGCTCATTCAACACACGTTTAGAAGCCGCAGATACTTTGGTTTATATCGACCTTCCTTATCCAATTAGCTACTGGTTTGTTACCAAGCGAATGCTCAAAGGGTTGTTCGTTATACCTGAAGGCTGGCCTGATGGAAGCTCAGTGATAAAAGGCACGATACAAAGTTACAAGACACTAAAACTGTGCCCTAAGTTTTGGAATGACGACTTTAGACTACGGTTAGAATTACGCGCAAAAGAGAAAGAGGTTCACATCATCAGAAGCGTGAGTGAATTGAATAACTTTGTCCGCCAACACGTCACTTAACAGGTGAGAGCTTACCTTTCTTTGAAACGCTTTAATTTGCTCATAACTTCATGAAAATATTTAGATTTAATTCAACATGTGGCATATTTGCCATGTGTTGAATTTGTGCTTTAAGTTAAGGCTATAGATATTATGTATGGAAGTGAGAAGACGAGAGCGTTCTGCTGTAACTGTAAGGAACTTACACTGCATAAGTACACTATGTTCAGTAACCAAGCCGAAAAAGCGCCACAAGATGTAAAGAAGCCAGGGTTGCTGGGAATGATTTTATCGTCATTAGCTTCAAGCGGCGGAACCGGTGATTATAAATGTATAAAGTGTGGAACCAATTTGCGAACACCAGACAATCTAGACTGAGTTTGGCTTGGACAAATAAAAACGGGAAGACCTCAATGATCTTCCCGTTAGGTATTACTTAACTCATCGTGCTATTGGCAGTTTGAGTGAGAAGCCTTATGCACAACACTTCTTGTATTTCTTACCGCTACCGCAAGAACATGGGTCGTTACGGTTAGGTGTCTTTTCGAACGTCATTGTTTTTGGCTTATTTAGCAACGTGTCGAACTCAAGCGTGTTTTCTTCTTTAGTTGCATCAACAGATACAGTAACAAAGATTGAATGCTCGGCCGCGATTGCTTCAACTTCTGCTTTACGAGCTTCAGTTTGAACCATTACCGCAACTGGTGACTCTTCAGTACCCACTTTAACATCGCGGTTTACATTGTAGCCAGCAAGAACGTGGTTCTGTCTTGTTTCGATACGGCCTTTGAAAAATAGTTTCGACATTGGGTACTCACAAAATTTGGGATGACGCTATTCCTATGCTAGGTAGCGTTATAGAGCGGGGGATTATACGCATATATTCCAATTGATAAAGCAGTGATGTGAGTAAAGATTGTTGGTTTTTGTTTGCCAGCAATTATTTGTTTTATTGCTTTGTTCTAATTAGACTAATTTTGAAACTCAAGACAATAAGATTTCCCTTAACAGGGCCTCAAGTGATAAATTGAAATCGTCAATTTAAACAACGAGATACCCCATGAAGTTAGATGCCATCCTGTGGGATTACGATGGAACCTTAGTTAATTCAGTTCCAAAGAATATCGCAATTACTAAAGATATTATCTCTGTGGTCGCGCCACGCTTATCAGGTGAGAACTTACCTAAATATCTGCAGAGCGAAACGCTTTATCACGAAGCCAACCACGGTGCTAAAAACTGGCAAGCTTTATATGTCGATTATTACGGCCTATCACATGACGAAATGTTGATCGCCGGTGGAATGTGGGCAGAGCATCAAGAGAAAAACCAAACTGCTGTCGCCTTGTTTGACGGGATGAACACTGTGGTAAGTCAGTTTGCTCATCTTCCTCATGGGATCTGTTCTCAAAACTCACAATTGAATATTCGTGGTGTACTCGACAGTTATGGCATTGGCGATTTGTTTAAATCGGTAGTGGGCTATGACGATGTCTCGAACGGCCACCAAAAGCCACACCCGTTTGGTGGCGTGAAATGTGTTGAGAACATATTTGGCGCCGATCAGTCTAACGAGCTTTGTTTGATGTACATCGGTGACCATGAAGCGGACACACAGTTTGCTCGCAATATTGAAGCAGCATTGGGTAAGAACGCAAAAGTGATTGCCGTGGCCGCCGGTTATAGCCGATCTGAGCCTGAAAACTGGCAAACCAAGCCCGATTATATTGCCAACCATGTCGATGATCTTTTAACGATCATCGGCAAGTACGTATAAAAATCACTACACCTGAATGAATTTAAGGAAGAGTAATGACATCAAAAGACGTGGTATTAGGTTTTTGGGACGCAATGAGAACCAATGACTTTGCAAAGGCGAGTGAATGGTTAACGGAAGATTTTGAAGGCTATTGGCCTCAGTCGTCTGAATTGACGGTAGGCCGCGATAACTTTACGGCAATCAACTCTGAATACCCAGCCAATGGTGTTTGGGAATTCACCCTCAATTCGATTGTCTGTGAGGGAGATTCCGTAGTGACGAACGTTTCGGTTACTGACAGTGTATTGAAAGACCGAGTGATTACCTTTCACACGGTTGTTGATGGTTTAATTCAAAAGCAAACTGAGTTTTGGCCAGACCCGTTCGAAGCGCCGGCGTGGCGATCGCAGTGGGTTCAGGTTGTATCGAAAAATTAGTTTGTATCGATACGATCAGTTTGTAACGAAAACCCAGGTCGTATCGAATAATCAGGTTATATCGAACGATCAGGTTTCATCGAAAAATCAGGTTTTAACAAACAAGTGGTATTAGGAGGTTTCATTGAGCAAGGTAGTGATTGTAACGGGCGGAAGCCGAGGTATTGGCGCAGCGACGTCTAAATTGTTGGCCAGTAAAGGCTATGCTGTATGCGTCAACTTCATACACAATGAGTCGCGAGCTGAAGATTTAGTGAACGAGATTCGCGAACAAGGCGGAACCGCGATAAGCGTGCGTGCGGATGTGTCTATTGAATCGGACGTGAAATCCTTATTCGAGATTGCACGTAATAAGCTAGGTCCAGTGACTCACTTGGTCAATAATGCCGGGATCTTGTTTACCCAGTCACCATTGGTTGATATTGAATTGGATCGCTTTGAAAAGGTGATGAAATCCAACGTATCAAGCTGCTTTCTGTGCAGTAAAGCCTTTATCAAACAAGCTGATGGCGCGGGTTCGATTGTGAATGTATCGTCTGCCGCTTCTCGCACCGGTGCACCGTTTGAGTATGTGGATTACGCAGCATCCAAAGGTGCGATGGATTCACTGACCAAAGGCTTATCGCTTGAATTGGCTGCGCGTAATATCCGAGTTAATGGTGTAAGGCCAGGTTGTATCTACACTGAGATGCACGCAGACGGCGGAGAGCCTGATCGCGTAGACAGACTAGCTTCGCAGTTACCATTACAACGAGGTGGCACGCCAGAAGAAGTCGCTAACTCTATCGCGTGGTTACTGTCAGACGAAGCTTCTTATGTAACCGGCTCATTTATTGATATTGCGGGCGGGCGATAGGGCACGTTGGCCTTTACACTAAGATAAACCAGTTAAAACCATAAACACGCAACAAAAGTACCTAACTAAAAGAACGAAACTAAGAGTACAAACATGAAAAACTATTTTGAAAGTCCGTTTGTCGGAAAGTCACTCAAAGAACAAGTGACCAACCCAAACATCATCGTGGGCGAGCACAGCTATTACTCGGGTTACTACCATAACCACAGTTTTGATGACTGTGCGCGTTACCTATTACCGGATAGAACCGACATCGATAAGCTGATCATCGGTAGCTATTGTTCGATTGGTTCTGGCGCAGTCTTCATGATGGCGGGCAACCAAGGCCACCAAAATCAGTGGGTGAGTACCTTCCCGTTCTTCTATCAAGACGACGAGAAATTTGAAGATGCGATAGACGGCTTCGAACGCTCTGGTGATACCGTGATTGGTAACGATGTGTGGATTGGCACAGAAGCCATGATCATGAGTGGTGTTAAGGTCGGTGACGGAGCAATCATCGCAAGTCGAGCGGTTGTGACGAAAGACGTCGCACCATACTCGATTGTTGGTTCAAACCCTGCGCGTCACATCCGCTATCGTTTCAATGAAACTGAAATTGCTCAGTTGTTAGAAATGAAATGGTGGGAGTGGAACGAAGAACAAATCAAAGGCGCGATGCCATTGATGTGTTCTTCAGATATCGACGGTTTGTACCAATATTGGAAAGCGTTCGCGCAATCTTAAATTCAGGCTCGCTGAAATTACAAGTGCGCCTAAATAAACGCACGTGAGCTAGATACCAGCACCGACTTGGAAGTAGAGGGCGGTATCTTCTTCACTGAACGCAATATCAATCCCTGAAATCAAACCATAGCGCCTTGCAATAAGGTAACGGAAACCGACGCCATAAGCAGCGTGAGAGCTTTGATCAAACATGTCTTTATCGCTGTCACCCGCATAGCCAATTCCCGTAAACACTGCGGTTGACCAACGTGGTGTCCATTGTTTGCTTATTTGAACTTCTGCCGCGACCGTGTGTTCACCTTGATATCGATTGCGGGCGATACCTCTGAGTTCAATGTCTGGGTAATATTGAGGAGAAAGCACGCGTTCATTGGTCGACAATGACTTGTACTGTCCTCGCAACGCTAAGTTCCACTCCTTGTTTAACTCCCAATAATTCAGCCCTTCCAAGTTAAACGTTTGATAGGTGTAATCACTGCCAATGGCATCACCAAACCAAAGGTATTCCGCGACATAGTTGTATCCTTGCGTCGGATTCAAGAAGCTGTTCTTGCTGTCGTATTCAGCGATTAGACCCAAACCGGAAGAGGTCGGTGACGTGTTGCCAATGTTGTTTAAGATTTCTTGCGCTTTAGGATGATTATTAAGTGAGAGTGTTGGTGCGAAGAACTGTTGAGAAAACCCCAGTAACCATTGGGAGTCGGGTACTCTAAATTGGAGTTTCTGTATCCCGCCCATGCCTTTGAGTCCTAGCTCAACACCTTCGTTTGGATCGAGTGGAGACAAGGCGTTCGGAGAGCTTTGTCTATAAAAGGTCATGTTGATATCGCCATAACCTAATCCACCAAGGTAGCGTATAGAGTCCTCATTCCAACTGCGCTTGTGACCAACAAACGCCATCCAAGTGCCATTCTCTGTCGCAAAGCCGCCAATCGCAGTGATTGCAGGGGTGAGAAGCTGCGCGCCACCATCGAGTGATTTTTCAGCGAGTTCTTTACGTGTGTTTTTTTGCTCTTCAGATTCGTGCATGAAGATACCAGTGAAGCCGCCACCGTATCCTACCGCAGGCTCAGTAATTAGAATTGGAACAGGAAGAAAACCGTAGGCATTTTCTGCGAGGTATTCTCCCATATCGAGTTGGCCATCAATTTCATCGATAAAGCTGACGGCGTGTGTCGCCGTAGAAACAAGTATAAGGCTACTTAGTGCTAAAGGTTTAAAGGTCATAACATTCCGTATTATTCACTATCCATTAAATTGAGTGTAATCAATCAAATAGATAGCGCAATAGAACGAGGAGTATTAACCGATATATCTGTTCAAAAGGCGAATGGAACAGCGTTTACTATTGGATAGTTTCTACGTACGTCAGAATATCCAGAGCATCTTGCTTGGTAATTGTCCCTTTCCACGTTGGCATACCTTGTTCTACGTTACCTTCTAAAATGTCATCTGCCAAAGAACTTGGACTGGTAAAAAAGCCGCCTAGTTTATTAGCGATATTGGCGGGCTTGTGTGGCAATGAAGCGGCAGTGGGGCCATCACCGTGTCCTTTGTCGCCATGACACACCCGACAAAGCTGCGTGTATTTGGCTTTACCATTGGCAAAGTGCCTCGCATCGATTTCTGAGGCGGCACTCGCATTAAACGTCATCATTGAAGCGACTAAACCTAAAAAAGCTAACACGTGTAAATGGTTCATGGTTTTCATTGTTTTGTTCTCGATTATTATTTAACAATGAAAGAATAAGCAGGCGTGAGTAGAAGAAACGTGAATGGGTAAAGCGGGATTAAGCTAAGTTTAGAAGTAGGTTTAGAAGCAAGTTTAGAAATAGGATTAGAAACAAGTTTAGTTGCGGACGAACATCAATGTGATGTAGGTAAATGATTGATTATATGCATATTGCATAGTATGGCGTGTCGCATTAGCGTGGTGGATGAATTGGAGGGGTATTATGATTAGTTGCAACGATTACGATTATATTGAGATTGTGTGTATGCACCGATACCCAATCAAATTAACGCTGAAGTCTGGCGAGCAGATTGAATGTGTCGGATTAGATACTCAACGCAATGATAGCCGTGAAGAGTGCATTAAGGTCAGTATTCAAGGTGTAGAACAACTTGTCGTACTCACTGATCTTTCCACACTAGAAGTCTGTGTCGACAATCCTCATTTTCAGCAGATTTCATTCAAAACGTCATAGGCTTTCAAATGAATAACACCATAGAACAATGCTATTGCACCGCGTGCAGAGAAGACACACAACATGTTGTTGTGTTGGTCAGAAAGACGAGTGCGTTTGCAGACAAACCTAACCAAAAGCGAAGCGAGTTTTGGGCAGGCATGATAAAAGGTTGGTTCCTTGGCCCGTTTATCGCGTCAATGGATGAGTTTTCTCGTCACCTTGTCTGTGAAAAGTGTGGCCATAAAGAGATACAAGATTAGTCGTGTTATTTTACAAAACATTGGATTCAATACAGTTAGATCGTCAATTGGCTTAGGAATAAAACGAATGAAAGTAGAAACGATTGAAGCCGTAAAGGCGTATGGTTTTTCAGTAAGAACCACTAATACCGATGAGATTGACCCAGCCAAAGCCAAGATAGGGCAATTGTGGCAGGGCTTTTTTGACCAAGCGTTTCCAAAATTAACGCCGGATTCAAAAGTGTATGGTGTCTACACCAATTACGAGTCTGACTTTACGGGTGAATTTGATGTCATCGCTTGTACTAGCGCACTCACCGATAACAATTTAGATGCGCTTGTCGAAACCGAAATACAAGCAGGCAAATACTTAACGTTTTCTGCTGAAGGTGAACTCCCTCAAGCAGTGATCGACCTATGGGGTGAAGTGTGGGCGTATTTCAACGCTGCAGATTGCCCACATGTTCGAACTTACACGACAGATTTTGAATTCTACAAAGGTGAAACTGAAGTCGAGGTTTCGATAGCGATTCAATAAGCTTTGGGTTGTAGTTAGTGATAGTCAAATTGAGTCATTAGCAAAAGAGCCGCTCTGTACGAGCGGCTCTTTTTATTGGGGTACACCGCTTTAATGAATTGGGGTACACCGTCTAAATAAATTGCGGTACACCGCTTTAACAAATTGTGGAATATCGTATTAACAAAGGTCAGCTACATCATTCTCATGAAGTAAGGAATGATCAGGGCGTTCGCTAAATCAATGAAGAACGCGCATACCAATGGCACGATGATGAAGGCTTGCGCTGAATGCCCATATTTCTGACTTACTGCCGACATGTTCGCCATGGCTGTCGGTGTTGAACCTAACGAAATCCCTCCGAACCCAGCACATACAACAGCCGCATCATAGGTCTTACCCATTGATGGGAACACGATGAAGATATTGATTATCACGGCCAGTAGCAGCTGCATTGCCAATATCGCGAAGATGGGACCCGCCAAGTCAATGAGCGTCCAAAGCTGCATGCTCATTAATGACATCGCCAAAAATGTACCCAGGGAGATTTCAGCAATTAAGTCGATAGCGGGCGAGCGTGTCGGCCATTTTGCGCCCGAGATTCTTGGGTAGGAGTCAGGCATTACGTTGGTGATCACGATACCCGCAAACAAACACGATACGAACAGTGGAAGCTGTAATCCTGTCTGACTGATCAATTCATTAAGCAACGCGCCGACAATGACACAAATATGGATCGCTAACACGGCGTCTAAAAATTGAAATGATGTGAGGGCTTGTTGTTGCTTTTTGGCCTTTGAATCGATTGAACCTGATTGTTCATCAGTAGGTTTGAGGTTGTGGCGCTTGATGAGAAACTTCGCAATAGGACCGCCCATAAGGCTGGCTAAAATAAGCCCGAATGTTGCACTGGCGATACCAATTTCCATTGCACTTTCTAGGCCGAACTCTTCTGCAACCTTAGGTGCCCAAGCAATCGCGGTGCCATGTCCGCCAATCAGTGAAATACTTCCGCTGAGTAGACCAAAAACAGGCTCTAAACCAAACATAGACGCGACAGAAATACCGACGATGTTTTGCATGATCATAAAGAAGATGGTGATCGCGAGCAGAATGACTAACGGTTTTCCACCTTTGAACAGGTCTTTCAAGCTTGAATTGATGCCGATTGTCGTAAAGAAATAAACCAATAAAACGTCGCGAGCCAATAGGTCAAACTGAACTTCAATGGATGTTGTTGCATAAAGCGAAGCAAACAACAACGAAGCTAAGATCCCACCAGATACGGGTTCTGGAATACTAAACTCTTTTAAAAAGCCAATGACCTGGTTAAGCCTTCGACCGATGAATAGAACCACAATACCCATGGTCACCGCAAAGAATGACCCTAGGTGTAAGACGTTGTTTTCAAATTCCATAATAAGCCTGTATAAGTAAAATTCTGACGTGTGTTATGACTGTCGATACGTCATTTAATAAGCAACTAGGTTAGCATTATTTTTGGTTACCAAAAGATAAGAATGTTTGAAATTCAGTATCTGAGATAAGTTGTTTGTTTCCCTCCTCAATGAGTATGTCGACGTTTTCTTTGTCTATCATGAAGTCTGTCGGGATTTGATTGAGTAGGTAGCGCTTAGCGCTGTTATTGGTTTTGTTCAAGCTGACTTCAATGAAGTAAGGGGTAACCTCGTGATCTTGATAAGAGGCAAATTCTGACCAAGATTCCAACTCGTCAACGATGAGATCTTTGGTCGTATCATTATAACGGTGCAGTTGAATGTCTGTGATGACGTCTACCGTCTGTTTCATGCTTGGTGCTTCAAGAGAGCGACCAATTCCGGATTCTGGCATTGTTGCAGCATCAACCGAAATGATGACAATAGGGCGAGCGTTTTGATTTCCATGTAAACTTTTTAGCTGTTCTTTGTCGTTGTAGCGCAAGTATTCAAATATCTCGTAGACTGACAACAAACCGAGGTTATCTGTAATCCCGCCATCAACCAGGTGGAGATAATTAACGTCGTCTTTATTGCTATATGACTTCAGCGATTTGATCAGATTTCGGTTGCGGTAGCTTGTCGTATCAAATGAAGGCTGCAAGTGCTCTGTTTTGTCACAATCTTTTTTGTTCTCAAGTACAACAGGGGTGAATACAAAAGGGACGGCAGAAGATGCAGTCACTGAACTCGAAACTGAATAACTGTTTAAGTCTGAGCAAATGAGATCAAAGTATTCTTGTGTAAATGAAAAGCGAGAACCTGTTGAGATATCAGTAGCGTTAATCACGATGTATGGTGCGCCATCACGTCGAATATCAGCGAATGTACTATCACCAAAGATGTTGGCCTCGTAATAGTCTGTCGCTTTGTCGGTTCTTGTCGCGTATGAGAACCAATAGGTAGGAGACAACACGATAGAGAGTAGGTCTTTAGAGACTTCGTGATAAAGAAACGCCTCTTCGTAATCTTCAAATATCTTGTCGCCATATAAGCCGTAATAGGCGGCGGTAAAACTCCCTCCCGACACGGAGCTGATCATGTCTACTTCTTCTAATAGATTGATACTTTCGCCATCGATTTCCATATTTGTATCGCGCAATGCCTGCAATACGCCATAAGAAAGCGCGGCAGCACGTGTACCACCTCCAGAAAAAGAGAGAATTAAGGTGACTTTGTCGTCTTGCTTATGGAAATTTTCAGCGGTGTAGGATTGGTTCGGTGGTTCGTCTAACTGACTTGTGTTGGTTGTTTTATTTTTAGCACTACAACCAGAAAGGTTGAGTGAGAAGGCCACTAGCAATGATATTTGCGTTAACCCTTTCAACCAATACTCTGGTTTGTCTAATACGTTACTTTTGGTTTTCGACATAGTGCATTTCAAACTGACGTGTTGTTGAGTGAAATGCTATTTTCGTTGATATTAGATAGGCCATCAATGGCGCTGCCTGTAATTCAGTGTCACGATTTTCGTAACAATTCAGAGCTCATTACGCTCATACAGAACGGTTTAGCACTACCCAAAAAGACAATCTTGCTTGGTTTCATTCCACAAAGGGTATTGTTTCATTACTTGGGAATAGAGCTTACTTTCTAGGTGCGCTCTTAACCAACGTCCTACGCTTTGGTATTCAGATTGCACAAACCACTTCTTTTCTACACGCACAAATTGGCTGACGAATGGCATCACTGCAAAATCGGCTAGGCTTGGTGTGTCGCCGAACAGGTAGGGATGAAGGGTCAGTTTACTTTCGAGTTCAGATATAAAATCTTCGCAGTTGTGCCTGCGTTGTTCACTATCATCGTTTCGATAACGTACTGAAGCGCGGTATTTCTCTAAGTGACCAATAAACTCATTGTCGTTGGTTTTAATAAGCTGGTGGATCAACTCACTTAAGGTGGGATTGCGCGAACGTAGAAGATCTTGAGGATCGTTTTGCTCCAACGCCCAATTCATCACATCGATGCTTTGCTCTATGATTGTCCCTTGTGGCAAAACCAATACCGGGACGGTACCTTTTGGCGAACTGGCCAATAGTTCGCTAGGCTTATCTTTGGTCACGATTTCTCTAAGTAACACTTTTTGCTGGGACAAGGCGATCCCCATTCTCCCGCGCATCGCGTAAGGGCAGCGTCTTAAAGAATAAAGGATCGGTAAATCGGATTCGTTTGGCATTATTGAGGTCATTTAGTTTGAAAAGTGTTGTTAGGTGGTAAAGAGATCGTGATGTAGGTAGAATACGCGGCTTAAAAATTATAAGTAAGTGAGCGACTTCAAAAATGAGCAGAAAGATTGAGTTATTAGCCCCTGGTGGCGATGTTGAGGCAATTAAAGCAGCCATCGTAGCAGGAGCTAATGCGGTTTATTGTGGTTTAGACACCTTCAACGCTCGTAACAGAGCCTCTAACCTGTCGTTAGATGAATTGAATGGTGTGATTCGCCTTGCTCATGAATATGGCTGTGAAGTGTTTCTGACTCTTAACGTTGTGCTGCTGGAGCATGAGATTAAGAGCATTACTAAACTGCTAAACCAACTGGTGAACACCAAACTAGACGGGATTATCGTTCAAGACCTTGGTTTGTTCGATTTGGTGAAAAAACATTTTCCATCACTTGATGTACACGCGTCTACGCAGCTGACCACACATAACGAAGGCCAGATTAAATTCTTGTCTAAGATTGGCGCAACACGCGTTAACTTATCTCGTGAATTGAACCTACCTGAAATCAAAATGCTGACGGAAGTCGCACACGATCACGACGTACTGACCGAAGTGTTTGTGCATGGTGCTTTGTGTATCGCATTCTCAGGCCAATGTTACTCAAGTTCTGTAAGTGTGGGTAACTCTGGTAACCGTGGCCGTTGTAGCCAGGCGTGTCGCGATGAATACGAAATCACAGACGCGGGTAACAAGTTCCCATTGAACTTAAAAGATAACTCGGCGTATTACGACTTACCTGAATTGGTTGATGCTAAAGTTGACTCGTTAAAAGTAGAAGGCCGTATTAAAGGCGCGCACTACGTTTACACAGTAGTAGATACATGGCGTAAACAGATTGATAGCTTTGTGGAAAGTGGTTTGTTGATCGAAGACGATTCGAACCTGCACAAAGTATTCAACCGTGATTTCACCAACTCTTTCCTTAAGGGCAACCTAACGAAAGACATGTTCATCGATAACCCGCGTGACAACAGCATGAACTATGCCGTTGATAAAGCGACCAAAGAGAACAATGAAATCTCTGTTGTGCAGATTCAAGAAGTGACCAGCGATCTCTACGAAGCTAAGAATGCGCTTGGTAGTGAAATGCGTGACAAGATTGAGTTCCTTGATATTCGTAAAACAGCAGTGTCACTTTCGTTCAATGCGAAATTAGGCCAAGCCTTGACTGTGACGGTAACATCAGACAAAGAAAGCTTTGAAGTTCAGTCTAAGTCTCTGTTAGAAACTGCGGCTGAAACATCGATTACTCAAGAGTTACTAGAAAAACGTTTCAAGTCAGTGAAGAGTGCGGTGCATACGCTAGAAAGCTACAATTACGACAATCTAGATGCTGGCCTTATTCTTCCTCTAAAAGAAGTTTCTGTCTTAAAAGACGAAATCGACTTCATTCTTAACGGTTCTGTAAAAGTCATTAAGCACGTTGAAGTACCTGCATTGCCTAAGCATCCTAAAGTGAATGAAACGCCAACATTATCTATGTTGATCGCAGACGTTGAAGATTTACACTTGTGTGATGTAACGGACGCTGACGTTTACTTCAAATTGCCTGAAAGCTTCAAGAAGCGTTGTAACAAGTACATCGATATCTTGGCGGCAAACCCTAGCTTAATTCCTTGGTTCCCGGCAGTATTGATCGGTAAAGATTACGACGAAGCGGTTCGTATTCTTGAAGAGATCAAGCCAGCTCGTATCGTAACCAACAACACGGGTATTGCTTACAAAGCTTACGAGATGGGTATTGAGTGGGTTGCAGGCCCGTTCATGAACACCACAAACTCTCACGCACTGGTTACGCTGAAAGAAGAGCTGAACTGTGCTGGTGCTTTCATTTCGAACGAGATCAACAAAGGTCAGATTCGTCATATTCGCCGCCCAGAGAACTTCAAACTGTTCTACAGCATCTACCACCCAATCTTGATGATGACCAGCCGCCAGTGTTTCTTCCAAAGAACCGTGGGTTGTAACAAGCCAAGCATTGAAGCCGGTTGTATGTTGAAGTGTGAGAAAGCGACCACAATTACCAACGTGAAAGGCATCTCTTTCGCGGTTGATAAACAGAAGGGTGGCTACCCAAGCATTTACAACCACGAGCAGTTCTTAAACCATGACGCTGTAACGGATTTCTCAGGTCTGTTCGACGAGTTCTTCATTGACCTGACCAACATCGGCGCTGGTTCGAAAGAAGTACAAGACAAGGCTGAGCTAATCAAGCATTTCCAAGGTTTGATTAACGGCGTTGATGGGTCACAACAGAACCTAGAGCAAATGGTTGAAGTTCGTACTAACGCTCAATACGTACAAGGTTTATAGGGTTCAAGATTTGCAGTCTGCAAGGTCTGCAAGGTCTGCAAGCTTCTAGGTTTATAGACCTCAAGGTTTAAAGTAATACGAACCAATAAATAGAAAAAAAGAGGCCACTCAATTGAGTGGCCTCTTTATGTTTAGGTCTCTTAAGAAGCATAAACGAGATCGGAATTTAGTTGGCGTGTAACGTTTATTCCGTCACGGTTTCTTGTTTGAAGCATGGGCTTTTCAACGTGTTCATCTTTTCAATTTCGTTGGTTAAGCGCAGCGAGAGCAGGGCTTTTTGGTTTGAAGCAAAATCAAACATCACGATAGTCGCGGTGCCAATGGTCGTCAGTTTTTGCTGAGTCTTACTGACAATCGCGTATTCCATGGTGAATCGATCATCTTGAATATCAGTAACACGAGAGCCAATCATCAAGGTATCTGGATACGTGACTGGGCGGAAATACTTACAGTAAGTGTCACCAAGAACAGGGCCAACTTTGGTAATCGCCATCTCTTCCATCAGCTCAACGTGCTTAAAGAAATCTAAGCGAGCGGTTTCGAAATAGCGAAAATATACGGCGTTGTTAACGTGATTGAGTGCGTCCATTTCTCCCCAAGCGACAGGGATTTCTGTTACTACCGGGTAGTCAGATAATAGTGCTTCCATGCGAACTCTCTTATTGTTATCTGTGTAGTTAATGTTATCTGCTTATCCTTCATCGGGATAAGTTGTTATTGGAATAAAAACCCTACCGCTAAATTAACAAAACTGCAACACGTGTGATTTAAGTTTTTGAAGCTTGAAACCACACAATGTCAGTGACTTAACTTTCCGTTACTTATTGACTAGTGCCTCACTAAACAAACGACTTACGCACATCCACTCAATGATTACGCACTAAGGTGTTTGAATTGCAGTTCAACTAAGCGTTGGTACAATTCGCAGCTATTGATGAGAGACTGGTGGTCGCCGATGTCTACCAACTGTCCTTTATCGAGCACTGCAATCTGGTCGGCGTGTTTAATTGTTGATAATCGATGGGCGATAATGATCGTCGTTCTACCACGCATTAACTCTTCTAAAGCTTGTTGAACGTGATGCTCACTTTCGCTGTCTAGTGCGCTGGTTGCTTCGTCCAACAATAGAATGTTTGGATCTTTTAGGATGGCACGAGCAATCGCAATACGCTGTCTCTGGCCACCAGAAAGCCTAACACCGCGTTCACCAAGAAAGCTGTGATAGCCTTCAGGTAGGTTTTGGATGAACTCATGTGCATGTGCTTTTTTAGCCGCTTCGATAACTTGCTCGTCCGTTGCTTTCGGGTTTCCGTAGCGAATGTTGTGGAACACATCGTTACTGAACAGAGCAGGTTGCTGCGGCACCAATGCCATCTGCTTTCTTAGCTCGTTAGGATCAAACTGATTCAGTTCAACACCGCCTAAGGTTACTTTACCCACTTGCGGGTCGTAGAAACGTTGCAACAGTTCAAACAAAGTAGTTTTCCCCGCGCCTGACGGGCCAACCAATGCCAACACTTTGCCTTCATGCGCAGTGAGCGTGAGGTTACTTGTTGCGGGTTGATCCGGTCTTGATGGGTAACAGAAGGTCACATCATCAAAAGCGACTTCTGGTGTTAGCTTATCAAGCGGTGTTGGTTTCGCTACTGGCGCAACAATATGGCTTTCAACTTGTAGGATTTCGATTAATCGCTCGGTCGCACCTGCCGCACGTTGCAGTTCACCCATCACTTCAGAAATGGTACCTAATGACGAAGCTACCATGATTGCGTAGAACACAAACGCCGCTAAATCACCTGCCGACATGGTGCCGTTGATGACATCACTGCCACCAACCCACAGCATCCCTGATATTGCGCTGAACACGATAACAATCACGCCAGAGATAAGAATCGCACGCTGTTTTACACGCTGGCGACCAATCTCATAAGCTTTTTCCACTTCTACCGCGAATGACGCTTTCTCTTGCGCTTCTCGGCTGTAGCTTTGCACCGTTTTAATGTGCTCAATTGCCTCACCTGCGTAAGAACCGACATCAGACATCGAATCTTGGCTTTGGCGAGATAGGGCTCTTACACGGCGCCCATAGACAAGGATCGGAATCAAGATAAATGGCACCGAGGCCAATACAATCAACGTCAGCTTAATATTGGTCGCAAACAGCATGATGATTGCACCAATACACATCAACGCGCTGCGCATCGCCATAGAGAACGATGAACCAATGATGCTTTGAAGCAGAGTGGTATCCGTGGTGATTCGCGACATGATGTCGCCACTGCCATTGGTTTCAAAGTAACTCGGGTGCAGCGTCACGACATGATTGAAAACCGACAAGCGAATGTCCGCACTCACACGTTCCCCAACAGAAGAAACCAAATAGAAGCGGAAGAAAGTACCAATCGAGATTAATACGACCACGACCATGATGAATTGAATCGCACTGCCTAAATCTGAGAGTGATTGTTGGCTAAAACCTTGGTCGATAAGAAGGCGAATACCGTGTCCGACTGAAAGGGTTAAGCTCGCTGTGAAGATCAACGCGATCAACGCAGCAATAACACGACCTTTATAAGGCTGAATGAATTTACTCAGCTCAAACAAAATACTGAGGCTTTTCTTCTCAGGTTTGGGGTCTGGCGCTTTTTGAGTAGAGCGCTGAGTCGATTGCTGAGTTGAGTCGAGCGTAGAAGAGACATCGTTTTGCATATGACTGCCTTAATGTGTTGTCGCTTTAAAAATAGATGGCTTGTTACTTATTACTTATTGCTTATGGCTTATGACTTATGGCCTGTACTGCGCGTTGTTCGCTGGGAAGTAATTATTGTTGAGAATAGAACCCATTAAAGCATTTATTGCGCTGTGACGCTCCCCAGGAAACTCAATTTCCAATATTTCATCAACACTAAGTGAATAATTCGAAACGACCTTAAAGGAAAACTAAGCATCTTGATCCAGTCAGTTGGATAGGAAACTAAGCTATTTAACCCTAATTTTTATGCAAGTAAATTAGTGTTGATAGGAGAGTGCACACATAAACAAGCAACCGTGCGATGATTTATAAATTGATAGAAAAACGTTTGCTTTTTATCTCGATACTAACCTTATCAATAGCTTGCAAATTTTAGTTGTAAGACCAGTTATAGCGACTGTTTTTTGCACAATATTTGTTACAAAAATTCAACAAAGTAGTTTTTTATACATTTTTCTTGCATAAAACCTCGGATTGAATAGAATAACCAACAAATGACAATTAATGCAGTATTGTGGCATGAGTATTCAAGTAAAGAGCATCAACAAATCATACGGTGATACCCAAGTTCTTCACGACATCAGTTTCGACTGTGAGAGTGGCGAAACCTTGGTATTGCTTGGCCCAAGCGGCGCTGGCAAGAGTTCACTACTGCGTGTTTTGAACCTGCTAGAAATCGCGGATAACGGCGAATTAGACATTGCTAACGAGCAATTCGACTTTGCTGGTCAGATCCAAGAGAAGCAAGGGCTTAAACTTCGTCGTAAAGTCGGCATGGTGTTCCAGCAATACAACTTATGGCCACACATGACGGTGATGGAAAACTTGATTGAAGCACCAACGAAAGTTGCGGGTTTGGATAAGCAAGAGGCGATTAAGCAAGCTCAAGAAGTACTAAAGACACTTCAACTTGAAGATAAAGCTGACGCTTGGCCACTTCAACTGTCTGGCGGTCAACAACAGCGTGTTGCGATTGCACGTGCGCTGATGATGAAACCGGATGTGTTGTTGTTTGATGAGCCAACAGCGGCGCTTGATCCTGAGATCACCAACCAAGTCGTGAGCATTATTAAAGAATTGAGCGGAACGGGCATTACCCAAGTGGTCGTGACGCACGAAGTCGACTTCGCGAAGAAGATTGCTAGCCACGTTCTGTACCTAGAGAAAGGGTACATCGTTGAACACGGCACCAGTGATTCATTCGTTAATCCGCAGACACCTGAGTTTGCTGAATATTTGACTCATTAAGTAAGTCACGTATTAAAAGAAAGTTGACTCACTAGATTTAGCTAAACACAACATCAATTAAAACAATCAAATTATAAGAATGGCCACAGGCCGCTATCAAACAGTATTCGGAGTAACAACATGAAAAAGATTCTACTAGCTTCACTTATCGGCCTTGCTTCTTTCAACGCAGCGGCGCAAGAAGAAATCAAATTCGCAATGGAAGCAACTTACGCACCATTCGAATACATGGATGAGAACAACCAAATTCAGGGTTTTGACGTAGACTTAGCAAACGCACTTTGTGAAGAGCTGAAAGCAACGTGTACTTTCCACAACCAAGCATTCGATAGCTTGATCCCTGCACTTAAATTCAAACGTTACGATGCAGCTATCTCAGCAATGGACATTACTGAAACACGTCTTAAACAGGTGAACTTCTCTAACGCATATTACGACAACTCTGCAGCATTCATCTCTTTCGAAGGCAAAGTCGCAGACCAAGCAGCACTAGAAGGTAAGCGTGTTGGTGTTCAAAACGGTTCTACTCACCAGAGCTTCCTACTTGAGCAAATGACTGGCGTAACAGCGGTACCTTACTCAAGCTACCAAGATGCATTTATCGACATGAAAAACGGTCGTATCGATTCTGTATTCGGTGACACAGCCGTTGTAGCAGAATGGTTCAAGAAAGAAGACAACCTAACGTACGTTGGCGACCAAGTAACAAACCAAGAGTACTTCGGTAACGGCTTTGGCATCGCAGTAAACAAGAGCAACCAAGAACTTGTAGACCAGCTTAACGTTGCACTTGCTGCAGTGAAAGCGAACGGCGAATACGACAAGATCTTCAACAAGTACTTCGGTAAGTAATTTATGGAATTAACGGGTTACTCTTTAGGGCTCGTCGAAGCAAGCTGGGTGACTGTTCAGCTTGCATTCGTAAGTCTATTGGTTGGATTGGTTCTAGCAGTTTTGTTTGCAAGTGGTGAGATGTCTCGTCGTATTGCAATCAAATGGCCAACGACTGCATTTGTGACGATTGTTCGTGGTTTACCAGAAATTCTGGTCGTACTGTTTATCTACTTTGGTTCGACACAAGTTCTGTTCATGATCACTGGCGACTTCATAGAAGTGAGCCCGTTCTTATCTGGTGTTGTTGCACTGTCACTTATCTTTGCTTCTTACGCGTCACAAACCATCCGTGGTGCTTTGAAAGCAGTAAGCAAAGGGCAGAGAGAAGCAGCAAGCGCGCTTGGTATCTCTCAATCACGTTCATTCTTTCGTATCGTATTACCTCAAGCGGTAAGACACGCGCTACCAGGGTTAACCAACCAATGGTTAGTGTTACTAAAAGACACCGCATTAGTATCACTGATTGGCGTAACGGATTTGCTGAAACAAGCACAATTAACATCAGCGGCAACGCACGAAGCATTTACTTGGTACGCGACAGCAGCAGCAATCTACTTGGTCATCACTTTAATCACCCAAAGATTGGTAAAAGTGATTGATGGTAAGTTCTCTATTCAAGGTTTGGGTAACAAAGGGGCAATGGCATGAATCAACAATACCTCTCTCAAATGCTTGAAGGCTTAGCGACCAGTCTGCAACTTACAGGCGCTTCATTGCTGGTTGGTTGTATCTTGTCACTGATGATGACGGTAACGCTAATCCTAAGAATACCGGCAATTCACTGGTTAACACGTGGCATCATCACGCTGTTCACCGGCACACCATTATTGGTGCAAATCTTCTTGGTGTATTACGGCCCGGGCCAATTCGATTGGATTCGTGAAAGCTTCCTATGGACTTGGTTAAGCCAACCTTGGTTCTGTGCAATGTTAGCATTAGCATTGAACACCGCCGCATACAGCACGCTACTGTTCAGAGGCGCATTCAACGCCATTCCAGCAGGGCAGTGGGAAGCATGTCGCGCACTTGGCATGGACAAAATCGCAACGCTGAAAGTGTTACTGCCATACGCTCTACGCCGCGCCGTTCCAGCTTACTCGAACGAAGTGATTCTAGTTTTCAAAGGTACGTCACTGGCAAACACCATCACCATTATGGATTTGATGGGCTACGCTCAGCGTATCAACGGCCAAACCTACGACACGCTCACCGTGTTCGGCATTGCTGGCGCATTCTACTTAGCAGTAAACGGCATACTAACGCTGATCTTCCGCCAAGTAGAGAAGAAAGCTCTCGCATTCGAAGCGGCGTAAGCTAGCCACTCACAAGCTTAACTAACGTATAAAGCCTGCCATTTATGTTCGCATAGATGGCAGGCTTTTCTGTTTTTGGGGTATGTGTAGAGGTGCTGTTTTTATATCCAGTAGTGCGGGTTTTTGCGAAATTCATACTATATGGAAATATTCTGCACTTTGTCATTCAATGAGTCTATCTATGTTTTAAGTCACTGAAATACTGCGATTAATCATGGTAAATTGCGGTGCATATGAAACTAGATAGAATGATTCTGTATTTAAATGCAGAATTTTTCGGTCTAATAGCTGTTGAACTAAGCCGCTTCGCGGAGGACTTTCCTCTCACTTATCCGATAGACCAAACTTATGATGTATCCATAGATTAAGGAATACATCATGACCCCATTAAGACAACAACTTATCGATGAAATGGCGGTTCGCCGTTTTTCTCCGAAAACCCATGCAAGCTATTTACGTTGGGTTAAAGATCTATCTACTACTTACGATCTGTCCCCCAATTTACTCACCGATCAACAGATTAGTGCGTATTTACGTACGCTCACCACAGAGCGGAGCTTAAGTAGTAGTACTTGTGCTCAAGCTTTGAATGCCATCTTGTTCTTTTATCGTGCCGTTTTGAATAGAGAATTTGAAGAGCGACTGGTTCCCCCGATTAAACGCGCCAGTAAAATACCGGAGCTGCTTAATCGCGAGGAAGTAAGAAGTATCATTAGTCATTGTCGAAGTCTTAAGTATCAGACCGCACTTGAAATGTGTTATGGATGTGGCCTACGTGTCAGTGAGGTCGTAGGCTTGTACGTGAAAGACATTGATGGTACGGCGAAACGACTGCACATTCATTGTGGTAAAGGTAAAAAAGATCGCTTTGTTCCACTGGGTGATAGCCAACTGAATCATCTTCGAAATTACTGGCGTCATTATCACCCAACCGTAGTGCTGTTTCCCAGCCTAGAGCCCGAAAAGCCATTGGGTATTAGCTCTTTGCAGAAGTGCTTCAAAGCAGCGAAAGTTGAGGCAAACGTCAGAAAATTAGGAGGAATACACGCCTTGAGGCACGCTTATGCGACACATCAGCTTGAATCGGGCATGCCTTTGAATGTTCTGCAGCGTTACCTCGGACATTCGAATATCAAAACGACATTGAGGTACACCCATTGGATAGGTCATCACAACGAAAGCTCGGACGGAAGTAAGTTCGACTTAGTTGCTCAACTATGGGAGGAGAGCGAATGAACGCATTATCTCCTTACCAAGCCATATTAACACAAGGCTTAGAAGAGCTTGATAAAAGCAAAGTCACACCGAGACAGTGGCAAGTGCTTAACCATTTAAGAGACTGCCGAACGGAGCGTATGGGCAGTTACGACTGGCGTTGTCAGCAATGTGGTCATGAAACTCGTTGGTACTGCTCTTGTCGAGACCGCCATTGCCCCAATTGCCAAGAGCAGATGAGGCAGCAATGGTTAACAAAGCGAAGCCAAGATATTTTACCTGTGGCCTATCATCATATGGTTTTTACCTTACCGCACGAGTTCAATGCTCTGGTTAAAGCGCATCCTAAGGTGGTTTATCAATGCTTGTTTCATTCCGTGTGGGCAACATTATGCGCGTTTGCTAATGAGCGGCATCATCTTGTCGGTCAACTTGGAGCATTAATGGTTCTTCACACTTGGGGAAGAAACCTGAGTCAACATACTCATATTCATTGCTTACTACCGAGTGGGGTGCTTACAAAAGATCGGCAATGGCAACCGACAAGAAAAGAGAGTTACCTGCTTCCGGTTAAAGCCTTATCCGTTCGCTTTAAGAAAGAGATGTTATGTCGAGTAAGCGAGTTGATAGCGACGCACAGTAATTTATTAGAGGAAGCCGCTAGTAAGAGATGGGTTGTGTACAGTAAACCTGTACTCCACGAGCCCACAGCGGTAGTGGGTTATCTATCTCGGTATTGCAATCGTATCGGGTTAAATCCCAACCAATTAAGTTATAACGTGGATGGCCGTATCACGATGAGTTACAAAGATTATCGAACCAACGGGACTCAAAGAATGTGTTGTAATGCGGGCGAGTTGCTTCGACGCTTACTTTTACATGTGTTGCCTAAAGGGCTAATGCGAATACGCTACTATGGCTTTTTAGCTAATGCTGTACGGGTAAAAGCGATAGCGGAAATTAGGCATAGCTTACGAGAGCGACCCGCAGATAAATCGGAAGTGCTGAAAGAGAAACCTTGTTGTCCGAACTGCCATAGCAACAGCATGGTACTCGTGTGCATCAATATTAGACCTAGGATAGTCGTTTCAGAGCACCGACTGACCTAGTTGTCTGATTATAATGAATAAAATTATCGTTGTGTTATGGCGAGAGAGGGGCATTGTTCGCTTTTAAAAATATTATGCAACGGGTATAGTCGCTGTAGATAAATTGGCGGCTAGAAGTGGAAAATGGACGGCTGACGGGGTACCGGTCTTAATGATAAGAGTAGAACGCAAGTCAGTCCTAAAAAGCAAATTCCATAGATAGAAGCGGCCAAGTCCAACAGGTATTTATCCATTGTGCTACGACAACGGATAAATACTTAAGCGTTAGGCGATATGAGGAGGATTCATTGGTAACTTTATTTCTAGGTGCGGGCTTTTCGAAATGGGCGTTTGACCTACCGTTAGTTAATAATCTGTTTGATTTTGATATAGGCACCACCTCTGGCGCCGAAGAGAGAAGACTTGAGCTCATCAAAAAAGACTGGGTTCTGTGGAGGGAAAGCAACCCCGATTGCACTCCAGAAAAGTTTGTTCATTGGTGCGTTGAAAAATCTAGCCACAGGAAAAGTCGAGTTATCTGGTATGTGAATCGACGCCTTACAGAACCATTTATGACTAGAATTAGTGGGTCATATTCAGCAGCAATGTTTGACGAGCGTGTTGTTAGAGAAAATGAAAAAATTGTTGCCCTAAAACAATTCTTTGAGAAGCTGAAAGTTTTTGATCTAAACGGCATTATTACATGTAACTATGACACGATTGTCGAATGTGCACTTGGAACATCGGGCTTTAATTATGGCGTGGTTGGGGAGCAATTAAGAGGCCGAGGAATCAATCCACAGTTTCCATGGCAAAATGCACATTTAAGAGTTACTGGTGACACGCCATTGGTTAAGCTCCATGGCTCACTTTCGTGGGATAAAGACACCAAATATACTAGCGGTAAGCCAGGAAAGGCGGGTAACGCACTAATTGTCCCACCGGCTCCTGAAAAAGAGCCTCCAGCTGAACTAAAAGAAGTTTGGGATCTAGGGGCAAATATACTATCTCAATCACAAAGCATTATTATTTTTGGTTTTGCGTTTAACCCTTATGACCAAGCATTATTGGAGTATCTTAAAAAGTTTGGTTCAAATATCAAAAACGTTCTTTTAATTGATCCTTATCCGCAGGTTGAAAGTGCCAAGAGCCTATGGGCTAATAGTAAAATTGAGGTGTTGGATCCTAGAGAAGAATTTGATATTGAGCCGTGGGTAGAAACGTGTACCGTATCGCGCGTGGTCATCGCCTAACAAACGACTATGGCGTCAATGATTAATTTTTGGCAGTGTTTTCATCCCACATGGCGCCATCTCTCAGCATAGAGTTAAGAGTCACAACCATCTTTCGAACACACGCGATTATTGCGACTTTCTTAGGCTTTCCGGCAGCTACAAGTCGAGCATAAGTTGCTTTGAATACGGGGTTACATTGCATGGCTGACATCATTGCCATATATAACACTGTGCGTACTTGCGCTCGACCGCCTTGGATCACGCGCTTACCTTTGTAGCGCCCACTTTCGCGTGTTATTGGAGCGACACCAATTAGTGATGCCGCTTGTTTATTTGTGATGTAGCCAAGTTCTGGTACGTTGCTAATTATTGATGCAGCGGCAATGTTTCCTATTCCAGGGACGCTCTGCAATATTGTGTTTTTAGCCTGATATTCAGGGCTATCTTCAATGAGTTTAACGAGCTTTTCTTCTAACTTGGTGATTTGATTTTTTATCGTGGTTAGCATCGGTTTGATAGTCGGATGGAGAGAAGCGGGAAGTATCTGGATTCGGTTCTTTTCCATGGTTTGCATGGATAACAACTGGTTTCGGCGAATGACTAAGTCACTCATTAGGCGTATGTTTTTTGGCTTTATGACAGTAAGAGCTGGTTTGATTGCTTCTCCATAGTGAGCAATCAATTCTGCATCTAAACGATCATTTTTGGCTCTGCGGCCAATAGCACCAGCGAACCGTTTTATGTGGACAGGGTTTGCTCTGACAATAGGTAATTGAGCCTCTGCACATGCAAGAACAAAAGGCATTTCTAATCGGCCTGTTGCTTCAATAACGATTCGTTCAGGACTGTGACTCTTAATCGTTTTGAGTGCTTTTTTGATGCCTTTATCATTGTTCTCTACTGAGAAAAATAGGTCTAGTGGCCTGATGTGGATGTCTAATTGTGTTTTGCCGGTATCAACTCCAACGTTGATGCTTTGATTGATTTTGGTATTCATAATAAGCTAACTCATGCTTGCGTAATGCGGGTTCGAGACCCAGTCGACTATTCGAGGTTTATGCTTGAAGTCCTATGTAGCGTTCATGTTTGTTATCGGTCTCTCGATAGAGGAGCCAGCGTTTAAACGAACTACTACATAGAAAGCTTTAGTTGCAGCTAAAGCCTGGGTCTCACATTACCCGATTGGAGTGCTTATTATCCATACAAACGCTTTAAGGCGGATTCGCAACGCGTAGCATTGTTGGTTTGCGGTAACTTTAGTGATTTAGGTGGTTTGCAGAAACATCGCATTGCGTTGCTCACCACTTAAGCGGGCGTTAAGTTTCTAGTCGAGGTTATATGAAAATTAAGGCAGCTCCGGATTGGAGGCAATATGAATGGCTAGCAACCAAAATTCTACATGATGAGCGCTCTGAATCGAATGTAACAGTGTTAGCTGATGCTCGGATTAAAGGTGTGTACTCTGAAAGAATACGCCAAATTGACACGTTGATAGAGCGAGAATCTATTAAGACAATAGTTGAGTGTAAGCACTATGATAAGCCGTTAGATATAAAAGCTGCCGAATCCTTTATGAGCATGATGAACGATGTTGGTGCTAAATTTGGCGTGCTGTTATCTTCAAGTGGCTTCACATCTTCTGTACCTAAAAGAATTCGTGAGTTTGGCGATAGAATTACACTTGAGCATTTAGATTGGCATCAAGCTTATAGCACATCTTTTGCCAAGATTTCATATGGACGAATCTCTGACATTTGCTCTCATTGTAGTGGAACGCATGAAATTGGGCGTTCCGTTCCAGGGTTACTTTGCTGGGAACATGGATTAGGTGTAGCTCACTTAGGTAAGGTTTCAACGGGCTCAGTAGGTCGATGCCTCAAGTGTAAATCATATACGGTTTACTGTGATTGCTGCGGTTGGGTAACTGTTGCGGAACATGAGGATCCATGTTGCGAACTTCGGGACGTCTTCTATGAGCATATCGTAAGAGAAACTTAACAAATTGCTCAAGTCGACAGCTAACAGTCGGCGATTTTGGTTTGGTTGAGTATAGTGATTAAGGCGGCTTTGCCTGAGTATCGTGGTGGTTAGCTGCAACTTAGCAAGGCGTTAACTGGCAGGAGTAAATATGAGCAGAAATAGCAAACAAAAAAGAACGCAAAAGAAAGTTCAAGCGAAAAAAGCGGCTAACCAAAAAGCCGAGGCAATACGTAAAAAGCAGAGTGTGATTCCTTCTATTTTCTTAGATGAATCAGGAAATACTGGCTCAAACTTATTAGACAAAAATCAACCGGTATTTACCCTAGCTAGTTGCGACCTTTCGACTAAAGAGGCGGAGCGCCTTTTAGGTTTAGTTGGCTCTCGTGCAGAAAATGAACTTCATTTTAAGAGGTTGAAACGGAATAAAGCAGGGCAAGACGGAATCGTCCGTTTACTAAGTGACCCTGCGATTAATACTGAAAGTATTAAAATGAATGTGTTCTCAAAACGCTTTATGGTTACGTCGAAAATTGTAGATTTGCTCATTGAGCATATGCTCCACCTAAAAGGTGTCGATCTTTATGTTAATGGGCAAAATATTGCACTATCAAATATGCTGTTTTATTGCTTCCAAGCGTTCTGCGATGAAGAGTTAGTGGACAATATGTATCAACTGTTTGTGGATATGGTTAAAGAGCAAACGGAAGAATCTATAGAGTCTTTCTATTCTTGCGTTGAGTCCGTGCAAGCATCATCGTCAAGTGATGGCTTTAAATCTGACATAGACCAAATCATTGAAACAAAAGAATATATTGATAGCGCACTCGAGGGTATTGATAAAACAGCTTTAGATCCATCAATCCCTGCTCTGTTTGCACAATGTATCCAATGGGGTAATCAATATCCTAAAGGTTTCCATTTAATTCACGATGACTCTCACAGCATCGAAAAGCAACGTGAAATGTTTGCTCAATTTATGGATTGGACTCAGGAAACTGTTGAACTTGGATATGATCGTCGCAAGTTTGGATTACCTCTAAAAGGTAAATCAATGAAATTTGCAGATTCACAAAAACATAAACAGATTCAAGTTGCTGATATTGTGGCAAGTTCTTTTGCTTATTGGGCTGCAGGTGTTGCTGTTGGAGAATCAGAAGACTATTTCTTCCTAGAACTTAATAAGTTAGATTTGGATCGTTTTATCGGACACAATAAAATTTGGCCAACACCTGATGTTGACCCTAAAGATCTTGGGACGGTGCATGACGGTGGTTTAAATGCTGCCAATAATATCCCTTCATTTTTGGCTAAAGCAAAAGCAAAAGCAAATCCAAGGGTAACGGAAACAGCCAGTTAACAAGGCAATCAAGGTGATGCGTTACACTCGGCGGTGCGCTTTGCTGGTTTTGTGGGGCACACCTTATTGCAGGCGTTATGTTCCATTGCGCACATATGTGATGTGCATCTAATTTTGTAAAATATTGAGAATTGCCCCTTTATTTGCACTAAATTTATACCCATGTAATTAGTGTGCTTAATTACAATGAGGAATGCACTGTGCCAATTTTCTTCGAAAATCTAGATACAACAACTCGTGATTACATGCGTGGCGAAGTAAACGTAGACTTTGAAAATGCGAACGTTTACTACAGCAAATTCTTGAAGCAGGGACTGCAAGATACATGGGATAACCTTTTACTTGAAGCCGTTACTGAGCATGATGAGGCTTGGTTGGAAAGTAAGATTGAATCAAACCAACTATTAGTTGATAGCTATCAAAGGAAAAAGCCTAAAGGTGGTTTTACTGTAGCCAAAGTCCCTTATACGGCTCCGCAGACATTAGCTGAAGGTGAGTTTAATCGCTTTTATTGTCGTGGGTTATGCGCACGTGCGATTGAAGAAGGAAAAATGGTTCAAGTTTATCGTGGTAAGGAAGTTATTAACGCTCGTAGCGCATCTGAAGAAAAAATCGGACAAGTCATTGCTCCAAAGGAGTTGCTAGAGGACTTGAGAGTTAATGTCGGTGTAGATACGGCATTAGGCTTACCAAATGGTCCTAATTCTGGTTTGACAATCAAGTTAGTATAAGAACATAACAATCTGTTTAAGAGTGATTCGCAACGCTTGGCATTTTTGCTATGCGTTGCGTTTTGTGTTTAAGGTGGTATTCGGCGGCTTTTGGATTGCGTTGCTCACACCTTAACAGGGCGATATATCACTGAGTGCAGCATGATTTAGGTAAGAGATATTATGAAGAAAATAGAGTTTATAAGTTGGGATGATTTTGGTGTAGTAGTGCAAGATCACAAAGAAGACCCAGCGTTACTAACAATGAAAGACTATGCAATTATCAATGGCTTCGACGTGAAAAATAGGCTGGGCTCTGCGGTAAAAGAAGTTCTGACGCTTGCTAAACTATACGAATTCGAATACATCAAAACATCTCGTGGATATCAGTTTTCAAGCGCTATTCTAGAGGCAATTTTCACAACGGTGATTGTTTCTGCTTATGAGAGAGACATAATTCTAAGAGGAATGTCTGAAGGTGCTACATTTTCTGAGAAACATGCGGCATTCGAAGTGGTGGAGTCTTTGATGATAGATTCTCCCATGTACCTATTAGAGTGATATAACAAACGACTTTGGCGTCAATGATCAATTTTTGGATGTATTTCCATCTCACATAGCACCATCTCTGAGCATAGAGTTAAGGGTCGCAGCCATCTTTCGTACACACGCGATTATTTCGACTTTCTTAGGCTTTCCGGCAGCTACAAGTCGAGCATAAGTTGCTTTGAATACGGGGTTACATTGCATGGCTGACATCATTGCCATATATAACACTGTGCATACTTGCGCTCGACCGCCTTGGATCACACGTTTACCTTTGTAGCGCCCACTTTCGCGTGTTATTGGAGCTACACCAATGAGTGTATATTTTCTATTTTAGTCTACTGCATGAACACTGAAGAGGTTTTTAGCTAAGCCGATACCGCAGAAATAAGAACAATCAGACATGGTACCTCCGATGCATTTGAGCACCACATAAGTGTGGCAGCTCCTCGGTAGGGGGAATCCATATTATTCGTTAGAAATTAAAATTGGGATGCACCCGCTAATTGACCTATTATATTGAAATACATACAGATAACTGATATCTTCACAGCAGAGCAATTAGTTGCATTTGTTATAAGCTAGACTGGGTACTGCATGAACACTCCATCTATGAATATTCTGCATATATCAGATGTTCATTTCAAAGAAAATGAATCCACTGCGACACAAAGTCAGATTACAAAAGCTTTGGTTAAAGCCATCGAAAATTACGAGAAGCCAATCCACTATTGTGTTTTTACAGGAGATTTGGCTAATCATGCTTTGACTAGTGAGTATAAGCTCGCGGGAGAATGGCTAGAACGTGTTTTTTTAGCTATGAATAACCCAGACGCAAAAATGATTATTTGCCCGGGAAATCACGATATTGATAGGAGTTCCGCTAACGTTCTTTCTGCGAGAGGCGCTTCTACGAACAAAAAATTACTCGACATGTTCTTAAGCAAGGAAGAGGATTCTTTTTGTTCACTAAGAACATTCTTAGATTGGCATGAAGAGTTCAGTAATAAAAATTCATGGGTTATCAGTTTGTGGGGTAAACACGTGAACTTGGTCACTGAACTGCATAACGACTTAAACATCAATTTTGTCATGGCAAACTCAGCGTTGTTATCTTGTGACAATGATGATGTAGGGAATCTATGTGTAGACCTTGATCAACTTAATACATGTTTAGAGAAGTCTAGAGATAATAAGGGCTTAAATATCTGCATGATGCACCATCCATTGGATGGTGGTTGGTTAAGTAAGTGGAACCAAGAACGTGTAGATACTTTATTAAAACAGAAAGCTAGTTGTCACTTTTTGATGTCTGGTCATGTTCATGATGCTGAGGGTTCAAATAGTGCCAATAACAATGGTCAGGCACTCGCAAGTTTCAAGTGTGGAGCAGCCTATACCGGTGGTGAGTGGAAAAATGAATTTTCGATTCTTGAGGTTGATATTGACGGTTCTAAGGTAACACCGAAGAATTTTTTATATTCTGAGTCTTCTGATGAATGGTATGTAAACACAGCGCAATCTCAATATGTTATGGTAGATTTCTCTAGCGTTAAGCTAAGCGAAAGCGGTAAAAAAAAATCTTAGTTGAAAAAGTTGCTCAATCTTTAAGCAATAATAGAACTCAATTTTTCGACTCACTGTATACTAATATGGAAATTCAGGGGGTCGAAATATCTGAAGAGATATTTACCGACGAAGATAGCGATTACGGCGGTTACTATGACAAGTTTGATACAATTCTATGGTTGCCTTCGCCGGATATTGTAAAACAAACGCCAAATCACCAGAATATTACAGGGATGGTTCTGAGTGTAAGGGATATTGATATAGCTTATGACGTATTATCTGAATACGTTGATTTTTTTGGGGGAGAAGGGTTCCCCGGATCTTTCAAAAAAGTACCAGACGAAATGAAACACAATATTGTAGGCGCAATCAAAACTTTAAGCGAGAATGGTTTTTTCTTATCGGTTAGTATCCCTGCATATCTTTTTGATCATTGCGAAGACGGAAAAAAAGTAAAATCAGTTAATTATGCGATAACAAATAGCCTGTTACAAAAAGTATTTAGAGAAAAACACAAGGTTAATATTAAGTGTATTGATGTTCATATTGTTAATCAAGGTTCAGCAAACAGTGGCTTAAAATCGAGAGTGTCAAAGCTTGCTAGAAAATTATTAAGTGCAGATGTACAAGCCAATTATTATTTTTTTAACAGTAGCGAATGTGAGCGAGATCAAACTCTTAACAGATTTTTCGGGTTATGTTGCTGGTTTGTCAATCAAAAACATAGTATGAATAATTCTTATTGGCTAGAATTGATTAAGAATTAGTGTTTAATAGGTTGTTGAAGCAAGGACGCAAATAGTTAATGTGTTGGAAAAAGTCCCTCATAGAGCCTCTGAATATGCTCGCCAATTCCCTAATTGCATTAGCTGTTTTACAACCTACGAGGGTGTGTTGTTATCAGAGTTTCGGCCTGATGATATTGTATAAGGAAATATTTATTTTTAATTAATTAAGGAAATATTGTAATAATCTTAATAGAGGATAAATATGGAAAAAATAATCAACCTTAGATTTATACTAGTAAGGTAATTAGTAAGTTAAATATTAATTTAGTGTAAAACCCACAAACGCTCAGCACTATGTGTTGGGCGTTTTTTCTAGCTTATAACCATAAATTTAAGAGTGATTCGCAACACGTAGCATTTTTCTCTATTCGTTGATTTAGTGATTAAGGTGGTATGTGGGGCCTTCGGCATTGCGTTACTCCCCCCTGAATAGGGCGCTAGACTCATCGTGTGGAAATTCATATTGCATCCCCATTTCAGGATAAATCGAGACCTATTTCCTTGCCTGAGAAATGAGCAAAAGTAGTATGTGCTGTAGAAATCTACTTTTAGTCAATTTTTAGGTCACTCGTGAATATACTTCTGATTGTACCTACCGTTTTTTTAGCCAAATTTATCGGTTCGCAAATGGGGTTCACCTATAACCTGTTTTCAGATCCGTTCAGTCTTAAGCTAGCTCTGATTGACCTTGGTTTATTTGGCTTTGTCGGTGCGGTTCTTAGTTTTATTTACGACAAGAGCAAACATGCTTTCAAGAACTTCAGGAAAAATTAGCCTGACATTGCATTTAAGACGGATGCTCACCGCGTTATTTTCGGCTTTTTTGGGGGTAAGTGTTTATATTACAATTACTTAAGGTCTGTTTGTAACGTTACTCACACCTATACATAGTGTTGCTTTCTACGAGGGAATGAACATGAAACAACGAATTTTCAAGAATCTGAAGCTGGCATTAGGTATTGGTTTGGGTGTTGCCATTCATCAGTACTTTTTTATGACGGATAGTGCGTTTGATTTCTATCGACCAATTGTGGCGTTTGCTTTTACGTTTGTAGTTAGCAGTATTGGTACACTTCTAAAAAAAAGAATCATGCGTAATAAGCAGACTAAAGGGGCATCATGACTAAAATCTATTTCGTATGTGGCTTTATCGGTTCGGGTAAGACGACTTACTCTAAAGCGCTTGCAGAAAAGCATGGCGCCTTTCGTTTCTCGATTGATGAGTGGATGATTCCTTTGTATGGCGAGCATATGGAGCGTGAAGTTTTTGATCGCCGACTGGCTACACTGCAAGGTTTATTCAAGGACTCTGCAATGCAGCTCTTTTCCTTGGGTGTTCCGGTGATTTTTGACTTTGGTTTTTGGCGTAAGTCTGACCGAGATTCTTTTACAAGCTGGGCATCAAACCTAGGGGTGGACAGAGAAGTTCACTACCTTGATGTTCCCTTTGAGACTTGTAAGGAGAGGGCATTTAACCGTAACTCGGAACTGAATGGTAAGTCTTATGAAATGACGCCTGAAATGTTAGATCTTTTTTGGTCTTGGTTTGAGATTCCAACTTCAAATGAAAATGTTGTTTGGGTTCAGCAAGACACTTAACAAGTTATATAGCCAAGCTTAGTTTGAGCTAGCAGCCCCTTAATATCGTAATAAGTGAATCGGAGATTGAATGGACAAGGAACTGAAAACACATTTCGACGAGTATCCTGATGATGTTCGAGCTCGGCTTGAAGAGTTGCGTTCATTAATCTTTGAGCTTTGCTCTGATTTGGAGTTAGGTGAAGTCGAAGAGTCTCTGAAATGGGGTGAACCGAGTTACAGCGTCAAGACGGGTAGCCCAATTCGAATCGACTGGAAATTGAAATCACCAAACAACTATTACTTGTTCTTTAACTGTCAAACGAAGTTAATCGACACATTCAGAGAATTGCACGATGGCACCTTGGCATTCCAAGGTAATCGGGCAATCATCTTGAACCTAACTGAACCACTTCCGAAGGCACCAATCAAGCAGTGCTTAGAGCTTGCCTTAACTTATCAGCAACGAAAACATCTTCTGCTTCTTGGCGCGTAATTCTTATGTGTTGTTGGCTGCTTAATTTAATGTGGTTAGAATTTTGAAATGTGCCTACCACTGATTTACGAGGCTTGGCACTTCTCGTTTAATGTTAGGTTAGTATTTACCGTCTTATGGTTTAGGTTAGTGGCGTTGCTCGGACTGTAAAGTGATAGGTGGACAGGGAAAATTATGAATCAATAAGAAGCCTTTATAGGATTTGCGGTTTATGGTGTTATCAGTAGTTTAATCGGCTTTTTTACGTTTTTTATTATCAAAAATGCAAAGTACAAACAAACATTGTGGACTTTACAGGCTGTTGTTTTTGGTATCTTCTCGATTGGTTTTATCTATTGGTCTGGTGGTAATGGGGCAGAATTGTTGGTCTGGGTTCCGATGGTTACTTTAATGTCTATTTACAATATCCACTCTCTGAAATTTTGTGGTTCTTGTGGAAAAACTAACGTAAGAAAAAGCGGATTGTCATCCATTAAATCATGTAGTGACTGTGGTAATGCTTTATAGTAAAGCTAAGAAATATCAGACGTTTGTTCATTTTAGTTTCAGCCTTAAAAGGAAGTTGTATGAATTTAGATAAAGCTAAAAAACGTATCGCGAAGCAGGTTAAAAAAGGCGACAACGGATACCCAAAAATCACGTTAGCGTATTACGGGACGACCAAAGATCTCGCAACGGAAGTCGCAGTTCAATTTATGCTGGGTGAGAGCGATGGTGTCCAAGAAGAGCGTTTTTCTTGCGAAACCGAAATCCGAGATAATGAGCTAATCCAAACGACGCTGATCAAGATAATCGAGCGCGCTAATGTTAACTCAGTAATTGAAGTTGAAGGCGTGACGGTTCTTTAGTTGTCTTAGTATCAGTCGGTGCGTTTGAAATTTTCTACTCATAATTTATCAAGGAAGAAACATTATGAAATTAGCTCAGTTAAATATCGCTCTGGCTAAATACCCGTTAGATGCGCCGGAAATCAAAGAGTTTGTCGATAACTTAGAGCTGGTTAATGGAATCGCAGAAAGCAGTGAAGGGTTTGTTTGGCGTCTGAAAGATGAATCTGGTGACGCCACCAATATCCAAGCTTTCGATGATCCTAATATGATTGTGAATATGTCGGTTTGGGACTCTGTGGATTCGTTAAAGAACTTCATGTTCCGCACACATCACCGTGATTTTATGCGCCGAAAGGGTGACTGGTTTCATCGATTACCTGAAGATACTTATGTGCTTTGGTGGATTGAAGAAGACCATATTCCCACACTCGAAGAAGCGATAGAGCGACTTGAACACCTCAGAGAAATCGGTGATACGCCGTATGCCTTCACTTTTAAAACCAACTTTACGGAGTCAGAAGCGCCAAAATAGCGTTCATAGATAACCAAGGTTATGTTTTTTTAGATGTTTTATGGCAATTCCCGTGAAGATGAGTCGATTATTGGTATGATGTTTCTATAGTCTTCGAGAGGTTTTATGATGTTGAAAATGAAAAGTAGTGTACTTGCGGTGTGTTTATTCGGTTTCAGCATGAGTGCTAGCGCTTCAACACTGGAAGAGTGTGCCAAACTCCTTCCTGATGGTCACACGTATAAAGTAGAGATCATTTTAGACGTAGATAAGACTGAGAAGGATCCAGCGGTGAAAGGCAGTTTTGGTGTGACGGGCGGAGCCGATGCGCCAGATACTTTCGATATCGGTGATTTTGTCGAGTGCGCTGGTCCTCTGATCAAAACCGTAGATACAGACAGCAACGAAGCGTCTAATTCCTAGTCACAGATTGTCGCGAAAATAGTTCACTTTCGTCATGGAAGACATGATCAGGGGTACTTAAACTAGGTTGAGGTGAATAGGGTAATTATGGGCGATTATTTAGATATTTGGTTTACGGTTACCTCCTTAGTTTTTATTGTAAGCTTACTTTCAGCACTTTTTGTTGGGGTCTGGCGTAAAAATATAAAAGCGTTGATTCTATTAAGTGGAGTCGCAGCAATAAGTATCGTTCTGTTTCTCTCTCAGAAGTATCAAATCCGAAAGATCCTAGCTGAAGAGCTGAGCGTGTCGAGTTTCGTTGTGGAGGCTCATGAGGAGTTTGAAGAATCTAAATTGTTAGATTCTTTGAGAAGTAGTAACTACGTAACGATGAATAGAACGAAACCTTTGTCAAAAAGTAAAGTACGTATTGTTATTAACTCTGGCGAGGTTGAGTTATTGATAGCTCAAGACTCTAAGAACGAAGAACTGTTTTGGATCTATTACCCTAAATACCGATTTAGTCGTTTAAACCCAATTGGAAAGGTACGTATCCGTTAAACATAAGTGCACAATTGCTACAGCGACTTTCAGTAACAAAAATACCGCCGTAATCAACGGCGGTATTTATTATCATGCTTATTGCATCGTTCAGCTGAGAACAGAGAGTCTAGTTAACGTGGGCTAATTCGACACTCTGCGTTTCATTAGCGACTTTCCAATCGCCACCTAACGCTTTATACACCGCAATCGTGGTGTTGGCGGTTTGAAGCTTGGCGGCTACTTGGCGATCTTGCATCGCTTTTTGTTGTCTTTGTGCGTCTAACACCGATAAGTAATCGACTAGGCCCGCTTTGTATAGCGACTTTGCCTTGCTCACTGCGTTATCGACGGCGCGGGTGGCTTCATCTATGCGCTGTTGGTTTTCTTGGCTACGGCCATAGGCAAACAAGCTTGAATCGACTTCCGCAAAGGCGCTGTCTACCGAATGTTGGTAGTTAAGCGCTGCAGAACGGAACCTTGCTTCGTTCATTTCCACCATGGCTTCGCCTCGGCCACCATCGAATACATTCCAACTTATGCCTGCAGATGCCGCCCAGCCGAATGAATCGCTACTGAACAGATCATCAAAACTTCCGGCTGTCACTCCTGGCGTACCCGTTAGGAAGAATTTTGGATAGCGATTGGCAATGCTTGCGCCGAGTTCTTCGTTAATGGCTGCCATTTCGCGTTCTGCAATTCGGATGTCTGGGCGTTGTTCTAACAAGTCAGAAGGTAAGCCTGTAGGAATCACATCCTTCATTCTCGGTAACGTAAATTCACCCGCTAAACGTTGGTTCACGCTCGTAAGTGATTCGCCTAACAACACTGCCATACGTTGTTTGTGAACTTGCTCTGCGATTTCAAGTTGAGGAACAATGGATTCAGTCGCGGCAAGCATGGCTTTGGCTTGAGCAAGATCTAACTCCGAGCCATAGCCGCTGCGAACAACTTTGGTGACCAGTTCTAAAGTCTGCTTTTGGTCGGAAATGTTCTCTAGTGCGATCGCTTTTCGCTCTTGAGCGCCACGATATTGCAGGTAGTTGTGAATGACATCGGCAGTGATCAAGGTATTCAAACCCGATTGGAATATCTCGGCTTGTTCCACTCGAATTGTTGCCGCGTTGGATTGCTTATCGATACGTCCAAACAAGTCCATTTCCCATGCGATGCTTGCACCTAAGAACCCGCCATCGTGTTGCGCTTCCAGCAACGACATCCCCGTTGCTGATTCAACCGCATCAGAGGCGCCAAATACCGGGCCGAGTAGGGAGTCGTTTTCACTCAGTTGGTAGTTGTAATAACCACCGCCGACATTGATGGTCGGGACTTTGAATGATTCAACAACGCTTTTGTATGAGTTCGCCATGTTGATTCGCTCGGCGGCCAGTTTAAGTGGGATGTTCTGGCTTTGAACATCAGCCACTAACTGATTGAGCGTTGGATCATTAAACTGCGTCCACCAATGATTGTGCTGTTCGTTTTGGCTCACTCCGTCTTGGTTCACATCACCTTGGCTATATAAGAAGCTCTCAGCCATGGTCGTTTGTGGTTCATCGTAATCAGGGCCAACCGCACAACCTGTCAGCAACAAGGCGAGAGCAATAGGAGCCACTTTAAACTTAGTTAATGGGTACATGTTTATTGCTCCTTGTTGAATGAGGTTGGAGTGCCGATGTTTGTAGACTGAGGCGTTGCATCGAGTACAACTACAGCATCTTTAATGGCTTCAGCCACTGTCTTTTTCTCTTCAGTTCGATAGAAAAGTTTATACAGCGCAGGCATCACAAACAGAGACAACACGGTTGCCGCAGCCAAACCACCGATAATGGTTGCTGCCATCTGGTCAAACAGCAGGTCACTAAGCAGCGGGATCATGCCAAGAGCCGTGGTTAGTGCACCCATCGAGATCGCCATTGTGCGGTTCACGGTTGCTTCTTTGATTGCATCAGACAGTGAGCGACCGTCTTTACGTTCAAGCTCGATCTGGTCCATCAACACGATGCCGTTCTTGATGATCATACCGGTCAAGGTTACCGCGCCAATCAGCGCCATGAAGCCGAACGGTTTATCCAACAGCAACAAGCTGAACGTTGCACCCGTCGCCGCAAGCGGTAGGGTGGTGAAGATGATCACTGGCTGTTTGAAGCCGTTAAACATCGCAACTAGGATGATCACCATCAACAACATCGCTTTAGGTAGCTGTTTAAGAATATCGCTGACCGCTTTATGCTCGTCGTAATATTCGCCACCCCATTCCAAGTGGTAACCGTGTGGAAGGTGAATGGATTCTATTTGTTCTTTAACTGAGTCTCTCACTGCTGCAGGTGTGGTGTAGCGACCAACGCCAGCTTGTGCTGTGATGGTTTTTACTCGGTCGCGACGCCAAATCATGGTCTCTTCGCTGGTAAGCTCAAACCCGTCAATGACTTGACCTAGTGGAACGCTGTGGATGCCCAATAAAGAACGTACCGGCAAAGTTTCTAGCGATTGAATAGAGCTTTCTGTACCACGCAGTTGAATCGTCACCAGTTCGTCGTTTAAGTTCATACGACCCAGCGGCATGCCTTCTGACGCGCGTTTCATCGCGAATGCAATATCTGCACGGTTAATGCCTGCAAGACGCATCTTGTCTTGGTTGATGACAGGTTCTAGCACTTTGCTCTTTTGACGCCAGTCGTCACGCACGTACTTGGTGTCTGGGTGTCGAGCAAAGATAGCTTTCGCTTGTTCAGATAAGCCGTGCAGTACCTCGATATCTGGGCCTGAAAAACGCGCTTCAACACTGAATTTATCCGAAGTCGCAAGCTTTAAGCTTCTAAAGCGAGGATCGGCGTTTGGAAACTCTTCCATTAACCATTTGTCGCCACGCGCAATCAACGGGCTGAGTGACGGGAAATCGGTCGCGTTAATCAAGATCTGACCGTAAGCAGAGTCAAACGGTTCTGGCTCAATGGTCACTGAGAAACGTGGAGCGCCAGCACCAATGTACGTTGAAATACTCTCGACTTCCGGCTGCTCTAACAACCATTGTTCGATACGCTTCATGTCTTCTGAGGTCTGTTCAACCTTGGCGCCATTTGGCAGCCAGTAATCTAAGAACAGAATGGGCCTGTCGGCTTGTGGAATAAAGTTAACGGCAATATTCGGGATAGCCAATGCAGTGACCAAGATCAGCGGAATAAGTCCCGTCAGTGCTTTGAGTGGGTTATCTACCGTCCAGTTTACGCTCTTACGGTATAAGCTCACTTTGGTGTTGTCAGCTTGCTTAGTTGGCTTGATGAAGAACCAACACATCAAAGCTGTGAAGGTCATTGCGACAAACCATGACAACAACAGTGAAGAGGCGATAATTAGGAATACTGAGCTTGCGAACTCAGCGGCATCGGTTTTTGAAAAGATAACAGGGCTCGCACCCATGATAGCAATGACTGTCGCGCCAAAGAGTGGTGTAGCGGTCTCTTTAACAGAATCAATCGCGGCTTTGGTGCGATCGACGCCTTTATTGATTTTCACAATCATCATATCGGTGATGACAATGGCATTATCAACCAACATGCCGAGCGCAAGAATGAACGTACCTAGCGAAACTCGGTGTAAATCGATTGAAGCGATGTTCATGTAGATAAGTGTCAGCAAGATAGTCAGCAGTAAGCTTGAGCCGACAATGGTTGCGCTTTTTAGCCCCATGAATATAGACAGGACGATGAATACAATCGCGACACTCTCTAGCAAGTTACTTACGAAGTTGTCGATCGATTTCTGAACTTCTTCCGGCTGGTTAGCAACTGTCGCGATATCAACACCTAACGGCAGGGTTGCTTGAAAATCGCTGACGATTTGATTGATTTCATCACCAAGTGATACCACGTTTACGCCGGTGACTGGGCTCATCGCTAATGTGACTGCTGGTACGCCGTTGTAGCGGTTCTCTGTCATCATTGGCTCTTGGTAGCCCATTGTGACGTCTGCAATATCGCCTAAGCGGATTAAGCTGGTTCCTAATTCACTCACGCCGCCTTTGATCATCAGGTTTTTGATGTCGTCTAATGAACCAAACTCACTCGACTGTTGAACTCGGATTCGTTCAGTTCCTGCTGAAAACTTACCGGCATCGAAGGCCATGTTTTGCGTATTCAGCTGCGACCAAACTTGTGTGATAGATAGGCCGTATTGCGCTAACCTTTCATCTGGGATGTCGATATGAACAACGCGTGGCTGAACGCCGTGTAATTCGATCTTCTTAATACCATCGATGGTTTTAATTCTGCGTTGGAGTTCTTCTGCGTAACGTCTTAGCTCAGCAGGCGAAGCATCCTTACTGTGGATAGAGAAAAGCATGCCGTAGACTTCAGAAAACTCGTCTTGTACGACACTGATCTGTGCAGTTGAAGGCAGTAACAGCTTCATGTCTGACACTTTACGACGCAACAAGTCCCACTCTTGTGGAAGTGCGTTTGAATTAAGAGACTCTTTAAGGTCAACAAACACCATCGACATACCCGGACGAGACAGTGAACGAAGTCGGTTTAATGATCCCATCTCTTGCAGTTTGGTTTCGACGGTATCAGTAACTTGCTGTTCCACTTCTTCCGCAGAAGCACCGGGGTAGAGCGTTACTACGACGGCCGTTTTGATGGTGAAGCTTGGATCTTCGAGCTTGCCAAGATCAAAGTAAGAAAACAGGCCTGCGATAACACTCAATGCAGTGAAAAACAGGATGAAGGTGCGTTGTTTGATCGCAAAATCAGCTAGATTCATCATGATTTACCTACAGACTCTTAACTTGAATATCGGAGAAGTGTTGGCCTTCCATGACGTACTGAGCACCACTCACCACGACGAAATCACCATCGTTGAGCGTTGATTCAACACATACGGTATTTTGGGACATCGAAACCACGTCCACAGTCACGCTATGAGCTTGCTCGTTCTTAACCGTGAACACTTGCTCGATGCCAGATTGATTCACCAACGCTGAATACGGTAAACAAAAATTGCTGCTAGCTTCGCCAAGTTGAGTTGTCAGTGTGACGGCTTTTCCCGGTAACACTGACTTGCCGGTTGTTTCTACATGGTAGGTAACCGCGTAGGTTTGCTTGATAAGGTGAGGTGACGTGGCAATTTCAGCGGTGTACCCAATTAGCTTTTCCTCTGAACCATACCAATTGATAACAGCGGTTTGATTCGATTGGAACTCATGAATCAAGTTTTCTGGGACTTGGATTTTAACTTCAAGCTGTTCAGGGTTGTGGATAGTGAAAACCGAAATGCCCGGCAGAACTTGCTCAAACTGATCGAAGTTCGATGCCGCTACAACGCCGTCGAAGGGTGCGAGCAACTTGGTATAACGAATCGAATCTTTCGCACGGCGTATGTTCTGTTCTACGACTTTAACCGCCGCTTCACTTCGTTCATAACCGCTGATTGCACGGTCTAGGTTAACATCGGCAATCGCATTATCAGCGATGGCTTGTTTTACTCGTACAAGTTCGGATTTCGCTAATTTGTGTGCAGATTTCGCTTCGAGCGCTCGCGCTTGTAACTCTTCCAATGCCACTTGGTAATCGTGCGGGTCGAGTTGTGCCAACGGTTGGCCTTTCTTTACTGAATCACCAATCGAGACCATCATTTTTTGAATAGTGCCAGGCACACGAAACGCGACGCCAGCGGTTTCTGATGACTGCAATTTGCCTGTGAACGATTTTTCAACTTGATGAGAGAGAGGCTCAAGTTGGATAACTTGAATCGGGCGCGTTTGTTTTTGAGCTATCGTCGCCTCAGAGTCATTACAGCCAAACAGAGCGGTTAGGCTTAGTGCCATGACTGTGTATTTGAAGATAGGTGTCTGCTGAAAGATAGACGAACGCTGCAAAACAGATGAATGTTGAGATATAGGCTTCATGGATTACTCCTGTCAATTTATGGAGTAATTCTATCTTTCAGTCTTGTTTAGATAATCTAGTCTTCACGTGAAACACTGTCATGATATTCGTTACAATAACTAAAGATTTGGAAGTTCTTGTAATAGAAAATCAATCAAAAGTTGAGCAGAATGACTCAGCGCTTTGCGTTGAGGGTAGAGTAGCCATGCTTCTTCTTCTTGAAGATTCTCGTCGGGGAACAGGTTAATCAAGGTGCCGTCTTTGAGTTGCTGTCGTACCAAGAGTTCTGGTAACAACGCGATGCCTCTATGTCGAATTACACCGCCTTTCACGAACCCAATGCTGTCGCTGACGACCGAAGGTTCAACTTTGATGGTGTGATCTTTGATGTCCCATTGTTTATCGATGTCACCACTTGGCCACCTGAAGCAAACAAATGGGTAATTGGAGAGCTCTCTTAGGTTTGAGGGCTTGCCTTGTTTCTCTAGAAACTCAGGGCTTGCGACAAAAACACGTTGGAGAACCATCACTTTACGAGCAACCACATTAGCATCGCTCAACGTACCACCATGCATGGCGAGGTCTAACCCTTGACGGTACATGTCGACAAAACCATTGCTGATCGTACGAATATCAAGCTCAATTTTCGGGTACATATCTTGGAATTTAAACAGAGTCGACTGCATGATGTCGCTGGTTTCTGGCAACAGGCCAATCTTAACTTGTCCGTGTGCAACTTCTGATAGGTTGGAGGCGATATGGTTCGCTTTGTCGAGCGCACTTAATGCATTGAGTAGTTCTTTGTAATAGAGCTCGCCAGATTTGGTTAAGGAGAGGCTTCGTGTGGTTCTAAAGAACAGTTGAATGCCAAGAGACTTCTCAAGGTCGTTAATTCTTCGGCTAACATTAGCACGGGGAAGGTCAAGTGCATTGGCAGCGGCAGTAAAACTACCCAGTTCGACAACGGTGGTAAACAGCTTAAGATCTTCGATTTTCATAACAACGGCATTTAATCGTTTTTAGAACAGTATGTTGGCATCGTATACCAATTGGATTTTAAAATCGAAGCGTTCTTTAATTTGGCTTGTTTTGAAGCAATAAAAAGCCAGCCGATAAATCATTATCAAAGCTGGCTTTGTGTTCGCATGGGACAGACTGCTCTATTTTTCACCTTGGACTAGGCAGCTTGTTCTTTCACCTCACAACATATCAGTTTAACGACCTCGACCGTCGACCATCACAATAATAGTTTTAGAAATGATGGCGAGGTCAGCGGCAATCCAAGACTTAACAGAACATAGGCTTAATGCGTAACTGTGGTCAAAGCCCACTTTACGACGTACATCATCAATACAGGTATCATAACCTTGATTTACTTGTGCAAGCCCCGTAATACCAGGCATTACGCCGTATGTACGGTCAGCAAAGTAAGGGATTTCGTTCTCTAGTTTGGTGTAAAAAGTAGGGCGTTCAGGGCGTGGACCAATAAGAGACATTTCGCCTTTTAACACGTTAAAAAGTTGTGGAAGCTCATCAAGACGTGTCTTTCTTAAGAAACGGCCAACTGGCGTAATTCTTGGGTCATTCGCCGTTGCCCAAACGGCACCAGAGCGAGTTTCTGCATCTTCATACATACTACGAAACTTCATAATTTCAAAGATTGCCATTTTCTCAGGTGTGGATTTACCAACACGCAGTTGACGGTAGAAAATAGGGCCACGAGAAGTAAGCGCTATGGCCATCGCAATCAATGGAAATACCGGTGCTAACAAAATCAAAGCAACCAGTGAGCTCACGAAATCGAAAGTACGTTTAGCTCGCGAGATTTTGTATTGGTATAGGTTTTGAGTAGATAGCTGTTCAATGTTCATCATAATAAGTCCTTAATGATTCGCTCGTGTCCAAGGTGAGTTTTCTAGTCCGATTAGGTAACGAATGCCACCAATGAAGTTGGCATAGTGTCCAACTATCAAATAAGAGATTAATGAAATAGGTTTGTTTACTAGACGCTTTGGCAAGATGCAGCCAAGTACGCCAATGGTATAAACGGCAACTTGAGTCCATAACAGTGCTTCAAATACCAAGTAGTTGCTAAGTAAGATTGAGCACACTAAGCACACAATCATTAAATATGGAGTAAGTAGGCGGAGTCCTTTTCCAGAGAAGAACGCAAATGCGATACCTTTGAACTTCGGGCTGAACAAGCCAAACAATCGAATCGCTTGTTGCATGTTGCCCGCTGAAATACGAAGTCTTCTTTTGAAGTCAGTTTCTAGGTTTGATTCTTCTAGCTCCAGTGCCACCATTTGTGTTTCGTATTCTGCAATGTAACCTTGTTTAACGATTTGCATTGGCAAGATGAAGTCATCGTTGATGGTGTTTAGAGGCAGTAGTTCAAACAAATGGGTTCTAAACAAGTAGAACGCGCCATGAGAACCCAAGCTCGAACCTAATGAAGCCTCAGACTCTTTAACGGCGGTTTGATACTGCCAGTACGCGTTTTCACCTTCGTTGCCCGTTGGGCATAGTTGATAGGTAGCATTAACAACGCCAACCTTGTCACTTTCAAAATGAGCAGCTGCAATAAGCAATGCATCCAATGAAATAAGGGCTGATACATCACTTAGCGCCGTGATATCGCTTTTTATACTTGTCACTTCTTCATTGATAACCGCAACTTTTCCTCGGTTGGTCTTGTGGTCATGTATCTCGAAATAGATATCGCTGCACATCGCTTCTTGAATCGTCATTTCGGCGATTTCTACCGTGTTATCAGTGCAGCCATCACAAGCAATAATCACTTGTAGCTTCTTTTCTGGGTAATCTAATGAAGCAAGGTTACGAACTTTATCGGCGATCCACTGCCCTTCGTTAAATGCTGGCACAAGAATGGTAATGGTGGGTAGTGTGCAATCTTGTTGTTCGTCTTTATAACAACGATGGCTCTCTTCAATCTGACGCGCCGGGTGACTTTTCGCATACCAACGCAGTAACAGTGGATAGGCAGCGTGATGGTAGACAATCAGCGCACCAGAGAATAAGCAAAGTCCTGCAAGCAACCAGTCGATCATGCGCAAACTCCTTTTGAGATATCGTTGTAAGAGGCAACCATTTTTACAATGTCGAAGTTTTCGAGTACGTAACGACGAGGTGACAAAAAGCGTTCATTTTGCTTTTCTAATAGCGCACTAGCTAACCCCACAATGCTGCCGCTTTTGACGAGGGCGCCGCTGACTGGACATAAGGTTTCATCGACAGCTCCTACATTCATCGCGACGGTAGGGATGTTGCACGCCTGAGCTTCTAGTGTAGAAAGTGGCAACCCCTCATGACGAGAAGGTAGACAGAAGGTGTCTAACGCGCCGTAAAAAGAAGTCATGTCTTCAATTAAGCCAAGAAAGATCACACGGTCGCTCAAATTCAAGCGGTCAGTGAGTTGTTCCAGTTGCTTGCGTTTTGAACCATCACCAGCCAATGCGACAACGGTGTTAGTAGGAAGTAAGCTAAGCGCTTTAATCAGTTGGTCTTGACCTTTCACGTGTTCTAAACGTCCCGCACAACCTACGATGTGTTTATCGGTTGGTAGATCAAGTATTGCTCTCGCGTCTACTTTTGACATCGGTTTGAACTTTTCGCAATCCACACCGTTTTTAATCGTGATGATATTGTTATATGCAAAGGCAGAGCGCAGTTGGTTGTAAACACGCGTCGCGTCGGCTACTAATGTAGGTTGGGCAGCTTTTAACGCCAATGCTTGTAAGCGACGACGTTTGTTATTTTTCAAATGCCAAGCATCATGCTCGGTATGAATTCGAGTAGGAACCCCTGATACACGAGCGGCATAGCCTGCGTACAGTAATGGGCCTATGTGATGGGTATGAACAACATCAGGGCGAATTCCTCTAAATGCTTTGATGAGTTTTATGATGATGTTGAATTGAACACCGGGCTCTTTATCTAAAAACACAATTTGGTTGTGGTAAGGCTTCAGCTTCGGCCAGTTTGCGATGGATTCTGCTTTCGTGCCTTCTAAACTGACGATCAACACTTGGTCTGTTGGTTTGGCAAGGCGCAGCAAATCTAACGTTAGGGTTTCTAATCCGCCTGGGGCAAGGTGTTGAACAACGTGTATGATCTTCTTGCCATGCTTTGTTATCTGGTTATTCATAATTTGGACCCTGCCTTTATAATTCTTGTTTCGCTTTTCTGACGTTTCTATTGAAGTAACTTCTTTAAAACGTTTGACTACACAAGGAGATTGCAGGAGTTATGCCAATTAAATAATTATTATATTTCAGTGGCTTATGGTTAATGGTTCCAGGGATGTTTTCGTTTCTCAAAATGGGAATCAAAACAAGATACGAGTGAATGGCTATTTGAATCGTGGCGCTTCGGGAAATCGAAAGTGGGATTAATAATTGGGGCTTTATAAAAGAAAAACGCCAACCGAGTGTTGGCGTTTAGTACTTGGAAACTAAAGAGCTAGGAAGCACGAAGCTAGGAAACTAGGAAACTAGAAAGCTAAGAAGCTAGCAAGTTAAAAAATGGCTTTAAGGCTAATCAACTCATTTTAGGGATAACGGTAATTACGGGAACACCTAAGATGTCTTCAATTTCATCTTTACGCTTGATTGAAGAGTCAAACAGCTCAAACAATATCGCCAACCCAATGCCAAGGCCGATACCTGCAACGAAACCAGCCAAAACAAACACAAAAGAAGGTATGTTAGATTTCATACTAGGCGTGAAGGGTAAATCGATAATCTTCACACGTTTGTTTTGCTCGAATACGCCAAGCGAACCCGTTAATTGAGCCATTTCATAACGCTCTGTCAGTTCATCGTATAGCTGACGCTTGATTTCAACTTGGCGTTTAAGGCGATACATCTCTTTTGCATTTTCACCGAAGTTATTCGCCTTATGTTCTAATTCGAAAATCATAGTACGAAGGCTTTTCGTTTCTTCAGTTAAAGACTCAAAGCGAGCGCGAACCAGTTGTAAACTGTGTAGTTGGGTGACTAAAAGAGGTTGGGTATCCGAAAGTTTGTTCAGTGTCGTGCTACTTGCAATGTCCCAAAGCTGGTCGCTGTTCATCGTAGGTTGAGTTACATCGAGTAAACTCTTTCTCTCATTTTCAAGTCTGTCCAGTTCACGAACTTTAGCTTGTACGGCACTGTGTTTGTTTGTGTATTTGGCTTGAAGTAGAGCCAGTTCACTACGAATATCGATGATCTGATCTTCTATTCGACCTATCACTGGGTTAGTTTTTGAAAGCTGTTGATCGATTGACCCTAAGCTTTTTTCAACACCGGATAACTCGGCTTCTTTTTCTGCCAGTGTTTGCTTGAGTGACGCTAAGCGATTCAAACTTTGGCTCTGTACCTCAGGCGTCGAATGAACATTTTCATTCATGTATAAGGCAAGAGCTTCTTCTGCTACTTCAAGTTCAGCACTGCGCTTATCTATATGAATCTTCAAGAAGTTGCTCGAGTCTTCAATCGAAGAACGTTCTGGTGCTAACAGTTGCTCAATAAAATGTTCACTTACCGAACGAAGCGTCGCTTCCATTCCATCTGGTGTGTTTGAGCTTAAGCTAATTTTTAGAAAATCTTTTCCAAGCTGAGTCACCGTTAGACGTTGAGATAGGTCAGTAATGATCTCTTGTTTCTCAATTTCAGGCATATCGGGCGTGGTTAATTGCAGTTCATCAGCGACCGAGTAAAGCACATGTCGACTATGAAGTAGTGTTCTCAACGCGTTAAGGCGGTCTTTGAGCATGGTAGAAACGGCGATGTCTTCCAAGAATGGATTCATTTTGGCCGTTTCTTGAATCAACATACTGGTATGCGCGTCATATTTAGTCGGAGCCAACTTGCTCACACCAAAGCCGACAAAGGGCAAAATAAGGATTGGTAGAACAATAACGTAGCGTTGGCGCCACATGGCATTCAAGATGAACAATAACCGCAATTTCAGATTATTCATAATAGCTCCAACATCCAATGTACGAAGTTACCGCGGTTCTGCCAACTGTCTTTGGAGACGACAGAGACTGGCGAGTTTTCAAGGTGACGGCTTTGCTCGAGAGCTTCGACCATCTGTTGTACATTTTCAACGGACGTAACGTGATTATTATAAGGAACCATTGCAGGAAAAGGGGAGGTCACGATAGGAGTTCCCGCGGCAAGGTATTCCATCAGCTTTAATGGACTGCATGCTCGGATCTGTTCGTTATCAACGAAAGGTAATAGGCTCACATCCCAGTGTTGTGAATAGCTTGGCAACGTGTGATGTGGGCGAGGCCCCAAGTAATGAACATTATCGAGGTTAGGCAACGACAATGTATCAAGCTCATTAGGGCCGATGAATACAAAGTCCCATTCCGGCATTGCTGTCGCCACATGTTTAACCATGTCGTAATCCAGCCATTCAGATAAGCTTCCGTAAAAGCCTGCAATCGGGCGGTGGTTGCTTGGCAAGTCGTGTGCTCTTGGAACTGGTGTAGAAAATAGCCCGACATCGACACCATGTGGTAAGAGTTGAGCTTTCTCATTAGGGAATTTGCCCATCAGCTTTTCACTAGCAGCGAAGATCAGATCTGATTTTTCAATCAATTCCAATTCATGCTGAGCGACAGTTTTGTGGTCAACGCCCGCGAGCGCACTAAAGTCATCCCCGCAGTAATAAACAACCGCTGACTCGCCTAAGTGTCCGCACAAATCAACAGCGGTAGGAAGGGAAGTCCATAAGATAGGATTATGAAGCTTCAGCTCAGCAATAACTGGCTTCAACTGACGTAACATCATTTGCTGAGCCAGTTTTCTAGACAGCTTAGAAGAAGGCGCAGGAATGGTTTTCAAGTTCACGACCGTTATGTTGCCTTGGTCGTTTGAATCAGCGACGTTTTGTGGATCCAGCATGTTTTGAGTAACTGCGTTGCTTCGCCCTGTCAGTTTATTGAAAGCGCGAGTGATGTCTTTAACTGACAGTCTTGGCTGTCTAAGACCAATAGAGTTGACCCATAAGACTTTATGTTGTTTAGCCAAGTGGCGAACCAAGTGTTGAGTCGATGAAGGCAGACCGCCAAAGTCTTCACCAAATACGATTAAATCACGCATGGTCGCCTCCATGAGTCTCTAACGAATCGAACACATCGGATTCTGTCACTTCAACGGATTTAATCTGACCGACAACTCGAGCAGGGTTACCGCCTGCGATTGCGAAGGCAGGGATGTTCTTTGTTACCACGCTGCCTGCGGCTATTACGGCACCTTCGCCGATGGTTACGCCACCTTTAACGGTAACATTGGTGCCTAGCCATACATCTTGTTCAAGAATGATGTCGCCGATTTGCTGAGGGTCATCGCCTTCACCTAGTGCTCGACGTTTTGCATCAAGCGGGTGTCCAGAGTATCCAAACAGGAAAGCGCCGCCAGCGATGCGTACGTTGTCGGAGATAACGACTTTACCTCCAACTGCGATAGTCGATTGCCAACCGATGTCTACATTGTTGCCAATCGACAGTAGCGGGTGTTCCAAGCCTTCAAGTGGTTGGGTACAACCAGAGAATGTCGTGTGGCCAGAGATACGGCAGTTATCGCCAATCGTAATTTGCACCGGACCGCTCACGAAAGGGAGGCCACCATACAAATACAGGCGTTTGCCACATTGAGCCACTCGACCTTTGAAAGCCGGAGTCCAGTAGAAGAATCGAGTAAAGCCAGAAACCAAATTCACCACAAGCTTGTGCGCTTGATATAGGCAGCGATTAAGTACTTGAGGGGTAGGTAGCTCTGTGCTTCTGATGTTTTTCAAAATGATAAACACATTTCTAATTAGAGAATTAGGATGAAACTTAAGCCAATGTTTGAATTGATGTATAGATACTGACGTCATAATGAAAATCCTCTTTTTTGTTATATAGAAGTACTTTCATATATTGTGCCATTTAATAAGTGTTTTATTTTCAATTAGTTACAAGTTTCCTTTTAGGTTTTCTCATTTTGACAGGCAGTATGAGATACGTTAGAGACGCAAACTGTGAGTGCTGCGAGGATGTAAATCGGCCAGTTGAAGCCTTGAGTCAAAAATGTACCCGACACGATTGTTCCAATCAGACCGGCATAGATCGCATAGGCGACCGCATTAAGCTCGGGGGCGATTTCTGTGGTCGAGTTTTTTAATCTCGCGAGCGTAGAGCGAGAGGTTTTGATCAAAGAAACGATAAGGCAGACAAAAATGATCAGACCAATGAAGCCGGTCTCTGCTAACACACCAAACCAAGTACTGTGAACGGCGTGATTCAGTCCGTCCCAGTGCGAACTATAAAAGAAATAGTTCGAGAAGAAGTTGTTCAACCCTACACCAGTCAGTGGATTCTCAACTGCCATTTTTACTGCTGCTTCCCATGCATAGATTCGCCCCATTGCAGATTCATCGATACCTTGTTCAGCGGCACCACCAGAAGATCTGTCTGAGATCCCAGCAACCAAGTAGAGCACTACGGCCACGACAGTTCCTACGGTGATTAAGAGAACTTTAGAGCGCACTAGTTTCCACGCAAAAATACCAATCACCGCAATACACCCCAATAAGCCGCCACGGCTTTGAGTCGCAATAATGGCGGCGAGCAGCAACAAACAGACTAACCCGCTAATTAAACGTTTGGATCGTGAGATGCCAGTCGTGGTGGCTTGGCTTATCGTAAATGCGAGTGGGAACATCAGTACCAGTGCTAGATCATTCGGGTCGCCTAACATAGAGCCAAAATCGCGGCCAATAGTCACGCGGGAGCCTTCAACAAGCCCAATACCATTTACTGAGTTGTACACGGCAATAGAGCTGACTAAAGCGCCTGCGTAGATAATCGTCATCGCGGTTTTTGCGAGGTTTTCCGTGGTGTTTACTAGCCAAGTAATCGCAAGCGTCATCACGATGATTTTCCAATAAACGCCTTTGAATTCTGCAAGTGCTATGGGCCTGTTAGACGCGAAGATAATACCAATAAAAACCAATACCCAAAAAATGGCGAGCCAATTTAAACAAGGGTGCCAGAAGATTTTAAGCTCTTTGCTGATTAATGCATGCCAGAGCAGAGCTGACAGAGCGCCTAATGAAAGCATCAGCGGTATTTTAAGCGAATAGAGTTGAGGTATGGCTTCGTGAATTCGGAAAAATGAAAAGACAACGAACAGTAGGACTAGCCAGAATGTCTTGTTTAACACGAATAACCCGGCCAATGGCACAAGAGCTAGCGCCACAATAACAGCGGGATGCGGCACGAAGTACCAAACAACACCGAGCCCGACACACAAGGCGCTGATCGTGATGATGACTGGCAATCTATTGGCTTCAGGGTTGACCATTGTGACCTCTATTCGCAAATAAACTCTTAATGACTCGGCTCGCAATCTTTTGAGACGTAGTTACACCTGATGTTAAATATTGCAAAGTGAGTGCCAGTTATGCATTTTGTTTAACTAACTGATTTATTGTTGGATTATTAAGTGAGGGCTTAGCCTTGAGGTAAGTTTTTTCATTTTGAGAATCAGTATAAGACTGACTAGAACGGCTAAGTTATCCAGCTAAAATAACCAATTACCTACTAAGACTAGTATTAACAGTCGAGTTGATAGATTTCTAACAATTGCGGGACAACAGCTTGTGGCGAGTATTGGTGTTTGACGGTTTCTATCGCGTTATTCTTGAGGGAGTCACGTTGTTCACTCGTCAATGACATCCACGTGGACAAATGCTGTTCTAGTACTAACGCTGTTTCTGAATCAGGCTCTGAATTGGCGAGGTAGCCATTAACTTGGTGCACGATGAGCTTAGGCAAGTTACCAACTGAGGTGGCGAGAACGGGAATGCCGCGAATCATGGCTTCTAATGCCGCCATAGGTAAGCCTTCAAAGCGGGAAGGGATGATTAACAAATCGATTTGGCTCCAGACGTCGTCCATATTGGTCTGATGCCCATGAAAGGTAACATTATGAGGCTGCGATTTAACTAAGGCCTCCATTTCGGGTCCGTCCCCAAAAAGCTCAAACCGAACATCAGGAAACTGTTTGGCTAATGCGACAAATCGATCAGGCGCTTTTTCATGGCTCAATCGCCCCACAAAACCAACATGGAATGGACCTGATGAAGGGAAGCTTGTTAACCCGGTTGGGACTTTAACAAAGTTATTCAATTGATGGGTTTTACTCGGTACTTTCGCTTTAATCTTCTCACTAACCACGAGCGACTGATCAGAAAGGAAGCTGCTGTAACGGTCGAGCCAGTCATAAAGCCATACTTTGCCTGTTGGGGTTTCACCTGCGTGATAAGTGGTGATTTGTTTGGTATTGCTTAAACGAGGTGAGAGTTTTATGAGCTTGCTGACCAAACTAGCTTTGTAACCATGAGCATGGATAAGCTTTGGCTGATAATGTCGAACTGCACGTTTAAGTTGTGTCGCGCTCTTGCTGCTTGAATCTGCAGAGCAAGAGGCTAAATCGGAGAGGTAACTATAAGGGATATGCAGCGCATCTAACTTTTCAACGATGATCGCTTCAGGCTTAAACTTAGTCAAAAGGACGATTCGAACAGCATCTGAATACTGAGCGCTTTCAGATATCAGGCCTTGTGCTAATTCTAAAACATGTGTTTCTATACCTCCAAAAGTTTGGCTGTCGATCAACAGCCAAATCTCATGAAGGTTGACGTTAAGTACACCTTTTTTAGGCTTGATTGTACTCATCTTCCGATTCCCAAGCCTGCTTCTTACGGTAAACGGTAGAAGGGCTAAGTTCTAACAACACAGCAGCGTTTAGCACATTCCCATCGCAATGATTGATCGCGTGTTGAATGGCTTCGCGCTCTATTTGCCACATTGGACGAATCGTACCTTCGCTTGTTGTAAATGTGGGCGTCATCAAGTCGTTGTTAGCGGGAACAACTGACGATTGCTCCAACTCTTCAGGAGTAATCGGTGGCAACTTAGCTTCTGGTGCTTCCACAACAGCAGCATGGGGCGCCGCTACTCGAATTGGTGTCACTGATTTCGAGGTTGGATCTGCGTCTATTTTATTAATCGGAGGCGGTAACATGTCTTTGGTCACGCTTGTTTCATTGTTCAACACCACGATGTTACGGATGATGTTTTGCAACTGACGCACGTTGCCAGGCCACGCATAACGTTTAAGTAGATTCTGCGTTTCTTTGTCTATTGATTTGAACTTCTTCTTGTCTTGCTTCGCGTACAGCTTTAAGAAGTGATTACAAAGGGTGACAATGTCACCTCCTCGTTCACGAAGCGGTGGCATCTCAATAGGTACTACGTGAACACGATAGTAAAGGTCTTCTCTAAAACGTCCTTCTTCTACCTCAACTAGTGGGTCGCGGTTGGTCGCACAGATAATTCTGACATCCACTTTAATCTCGCGGTTGCCACCGAGTGGGGTAAACGTACCAGTTTGCAAAAATCGTAGGAGCTTCTTCTGCATCTCCAGTTCCATTTCACAAAGCTCATCGAGAAATAGGGTACCGCCGTGTGCTTGCATCGCTGCACCTTTACGGTCGGCTGTTGCTCCGGTAAATGCACCTTTAACGTGACCAAAGATTTCACTCTCCATTAGGTCTCGAGGGATAGCACCACAGTTAATAGCAACGAAGGGCTTACCATTACGCTGGCTCTCTTGATGAATCGCTTCCGCACATACTTCTTTACCCGTACCACTTTCACCATTAATAAACACGCTGGCAGTGGTTGGCGCTACAGAATCAATGATCTTGTAAACCGCTTGCATGGGTAGGCAAGAGCCGATGAAATTATGAAAACGGTCACGATCGAACTTGCTTTGCATGTTATCGACGAGGTTTTCGAGTTTCGCTCTTTTTAGATGTAAGCGAACAGAGGTCTTGAGTCGATCGGCTTGAATTGGCTTTTCTAAGAAGTCTTCCGCACCGCGCTGGATGAGATCTACAGCAATGTTTACTGAGCCATGCGCTGTCGCGATAATGACTGCAGTCGGTATTTCATTCGCACTAATCCAATCTAAGACTTCTTCTCCTGGCATGTCGGGCAGCTTAAGATCGAGAATAACAAGCTGTGGAGAGTGCCTTTCAATGAAAATCTTAGCTTCCGCGCCGGTTTCGACGTGGAAAATATCGTAGGGCTCGTCTTTTACGTACTGCTTGTAGAGTACGGCGAGTGAGGTGGAGTCTTCAACTAACAATACCTTAGGGCGCATTGTGTATTCCTTTTGAAACTTTATCCTAACCAATCAATAACATAGTGGTATGTATCCATCAATACGAGACTTGTGTATTTGTTATCTACCGCATGCAATCTCTTAAGAAACGATAGGTGTACTTTCTCGCGTTGTTGGTCACGCCGGGGTGCATGTTAATGGTGAGTATATTAATAACGACTATGTTGAGTTTTTATCTGATACCGATCATGAGCATTCAGAGCTAGCTGAAACCAGCCTTTTTTCTTTCAAGCAAGGCTTTGATTGAACGCTCTGCGAGTTCTAGTAATTCGTCAACTTGTAGAAATGCCGCATCATGACCCTGTTCTAAACATTGCTTCTCTAAAGCGCGAGCTAACTCACCCAAAGGGCGATTACCTAATGATAGCGCCGTGCTGCCAAGAGTGTGGACCTCGAACTCAAGTGTTTGAGCGTCGTTCTGAGCGACAGCCTCTTTTATGGCGACCAAGTGTGTTTGTGATTCGTCGACATAATGGTCGATCAAGATCGGGATAATATCCGCACTTGTGTCTCGAATCATTTGCTCTAGAACGCTTTCATCAACAAGCCCGCTAACTTGTTGTGAGTTTAGATGTGCAGCCGTGTCTGACGCTAAAGTGGAATTCATCAAACTAAGTCCTTTTGTTGAGCGTAATATCCGAGAGTACTAATAAGTTCTAGTCATTTTCTAGAATAATTTCAACTGCTTGCCGTATAAACAGAGCAATTAATTCCCATCTCATTCATATTGCTACTGGGTTTGTGACAAACCTAACGGACTGATTTAATTTTGTTTTTACTTATGAAATATAAACTTAGGTGCCTATAAAGTGTAAGGTGCGGATAGAGATCAGAAGAAAACGAGGCCGATACAAATAAAAAGACCACTGCAGTGAATTAACAACAGTGGTCTTGGGGCGGGTTAAGTAGTTTAGGCTAATCTAAATAGCTATAACTCAAATAACGATAATTTAAACAGCCGTGCTTTAAATAACGAAAAGTAGAACTACGAAGCTTTATCAATCTTTGGCTTTGGGTCGGCCTCTACTTCTTCCTCGCTACTTTCAGAGAAGATATCAGCAACGGCGCTTCTCTCTAATTCACCCTTCAGATTACCTTCTTCGTCGACAACTGGAAGGGAGTAGTCACAAGACATAGTGTCTGGAAGTACTTCTTCAATTACCGCATCAGGTAAAACAGCAGGTACCTCTTCGTAAATCTCATCGCTGAAGTCATGAACAGAGGCATCTTCAACGGCGTCTTGTAAGCTCTCTTGAGTCACCAAACCTTGATAGCCTTCATCCGTTACGTGATAAGCGTAATCGTTTTTCAGCATCTTCATTTGTGCCAGAGCACCTTCAATCGTTTCTGAAGTGATTCGATAGAGAGGAGGCTGCATAACCGTTTCAACCGTCAATGCACGAGCACGGTTTACGTCTTTAACGAATGCCTCTACATAGTCATCGGCTGGATTCAGTAGAATCTCATGTGGTGTGCCTTGTTGTACCAACTCGCCATCTTTCAAAATTGCGATTCGATCGCCGAGACGGAGTGCTTCATCTAAATCGTGGGTGATGAAAACAATCGTCTTATGAAGCTTCTGTTGAAGTTCGATAAGCTGATCTTGCATTTCACTTCGAATCAAAGGGTCGAGTGCCGAAAAGGCCTCATCCATTAACAAGATTTCAGCGTTAGTACACAGAGCGCGAGAAAGGCCAACACGTTGTTGCTGACCACCTGAAAGTTGGGCGGGGTATTGCTTACCGTAACCTTTCAAACCCACCGTTTCTAACCATTCGTTGGCTTTCGCTAAACGGTCTTCTTTTTTGATGCCTTGTACTTCCAACCCGTACGCAACATTTTCTACCACGGTGCGATGAGGCATTAAGCCAAAGCGTTGGAATACCATCGACATTTTATGACGGCGGAACTCTTCTAATTGCTTGGTGTTGAGGCTCATTACATCAATACCTTCGACCATAATTTTACCCTGAGTTGGGTCAATTAAACGGTTGAAGTGGCGAATTAGAGTCGATTTACCCGAGCCAGAAAGCCCCATGATAACGAAGATTTCACCGCGGTTAATCTCGAGATTAATCTCTTTTAAACCGACGGTATGACCTGTGTCCGCAAGAATCTGATCTTTGTGTTCACCGTTCTGAACTCGGTTCATAACAAACATCGGTTTCGGTCCAAACACTTTGTAAAGACCACTAATTTCAATCAATGGTTTAGTCATGCTTGAGTCCTCCTAAATGCGCATTGGTTCTTCTTGCGTATGCCTGTGAAGCGCGGTCAAAAAGAATTGCGAGGGCAACAATGGCAAAACCGTTCATCAAGCCTAATGTGAAATATTGGTTGGTGATGGATTTAAGAACTGGTTGTCCTAGGCCTTTCACACCAATCATGGATGCGATAACAACCATAGACAGTGCCATCATGATGGTTTGGTTGATACCCGCCATGATCGTTGGCATTGCTAGAGGGAGCTGAACACCCCATAAGCGTTGTTTCTTGCTCGCACCAAAAGCTGTTGCTGCTTCAAGGACTTCTTTATCGACTAAGCGTATGCCTAGGTTGGTTAAACGAATCACAGGTGGGATAGCGTAGATAACCACGGCGATTAGACCTGGAATTTTACCGATGCCGAGTAACATCACCACTGGGATCAAGTAAACGAATGCCGGCATGGTTTGCATGATATCAAGCATTGGTGTAACGATAGATTGAGCTCGATTTGAACGAGCCATCGCAATACCAATCGGAATGCCTAAGAATATCGAAACCAAGGTACAAACAGTGATGATACTGAGCGTCCGCATGGTGTCTTCCCACATTCCAAAGTAACCAATAAGGAGCAAAGAAACGACACAACCTAAAGCCAGTTTCCAAGAACGACTCGCGGCGTAGACAAGGCTTGTACAAACGGCGAGGACTATAATCCAAGGGGTTGAGATAAGAAGTTTTTCAAACCAAACAAGGAATGAAAGAAGAGGGTCAAATAGAGATTCAATCATTTCACCGTATTCTCGAGAGAATTCACGGTATGCGCCATCTAGCGTCTTTTTTATGGTTCGTAAATCAGCGCGTTCCATCTCTGGAAAGGTTGATAACCAATTGGTGTCAGCCATTTTATATCCTTATAGTTCGGAGCCACTTGTTCATGCGATGAGGTAATCGCCTATGAAAAGGGCTCCGAATCATGAATAACATCAAGTATAGCGACGTTATTTCCGTATTATTGAAGCTTAGTGCTTAGTGCACAGTGCGTTTCGAAATATAGCTATCATTGAAATATAACGGCTATCGAAATGCTGCGATTAAAGCTGAGCTTCAACTTTCTTAGCGACTTCTTGAGAAACCCATGGGTGCCATACTTCTGGGAACTCACTCAAGAAATGGATACTCGCTTCTTCGCCATCCGCTTGGTTGTCTTCCATCCAAGCAAGAAGCGAGTTCATTTTGTCGTTAGTGAAACCACGTTTAGTGAAGTAATCGTAAGCCTCTGGTGCTCTCGATGCGAAGTCTTCTGTAGTGACAGTGTGCACTGGTGAAGGCGGGTACATGGTCGCTTTAGGTGAATCACAGTCTTCTTTAGTGGTACAAGTTAGGAACTCTTGCTCATTAACACCACTGCCAAAGTCAACTTTAACCATGTCGTATTTGCCTAGAACGGCAGTTGGCGCCCAGTAGTAACCAAACCAAGCTTCTTCGCGCTCATAAGCTTTTGCGATAGAGCCAGATAAGCCGGCACTCGAGCCTGGATCAACAATCGTGAAACCACTGTCTTCCAGCTCAAGAGCGTTAAACAAGTTTCCGGCGCTGATCTGACAGTTCCAGCCTGCTGGGCAACTGTAAAATGCTGACGTATCTGGGTCTTCAGGGTGCTTAAATAAGCTAGCGTTTTTACGTACACCTTCGATGGTTGCCATCTCTGGGTATTGTTTAACTAAGTAAGCTGGAACCCAAAAGCCTTCCTCACCGCCATTCACAAGTGCTTTACCTGCGTAGCGAAGACGTTTTTCTTGGACACCCTTGTCCAATGCGTCTTTTAAGCTGTTGCTCCAAAGTTCAGGTGCAACATCAGGCTGGCCTTTTTCAATCATGGATGTGCCTGTTGGCATGGTGTCGCCAGGGATAAGTTCGGCATCACACCCATAACCATGTTCCAGGATGAATTGGTCGATATTGGCGATCAGTGTTGCAGAGTTCCAGTTCATATCTGCGATTGTTACGCTGCCACATTCTCCAGCGTTAGCATTACCGCTGGCTGCTGCTACTAACAAAAATACGGAGCTTAACTTGTATTTCATATTGAGTTTCCTTTCTCTTTAATAATACAACTAAGGTAACCAAGGTAAATTGATTATCAAAATTGCTCGATGGTGATCCTTTCCGTGTATTTGAATCATTTGAGCAGAAGGAGGGATAGGTGAAGTTTGAATAGATAAACGTGCAAAGTCAGTGAAGTGTGATTTGCCAATTCATCCACTGTGTTTCAACAGCCATCGGATAACTTTGTCAAACTATTACAAATTCGTCAAAAACCACCTCTATTTATAATCTTAGGGAATAATCGTACGAATTCCATCTTTGATGCGATTTACAAGGTGCTTTATTAGACTGAGTCACATAACGTGATCATTCTGCACGTTAATTGTTTCTAAAAGTCACTAAATCCTAAAATTTTCATGTGAAATGCATCGAATGGTAATTGGACGCCCTAGAAAGGTATGTAGTGACATTATAGAGAAGGGCAATAGTAGAGATAGATGAAGTCAACAATAAGCTACAACGTCCAGCTTAATTAAACCCACGCTCTTTACGTATCTCGATAGCATCCATCGACTCTTTCGCAAGAACCACTAACTCTTCAACTTTCGAAAAAGCTAACTCGGATTGTTTCTCTGAACACAGTTTTTCGACTTTCCTCGCTAACACAGATAAACGGCGGTTTCCTAATGCAAGTGACGAGCTACCCAAGGTATGAGTCTCAAATTCAAGGCTTGATAGGTCTTGTTCCTGAGCTGCTTTTTCAATCAGATTGATACGACTACCAGACTCTACAATATAATGATCAATCAACATTGGCATTACTTCAGCACACGTATCTTCGACCATTTGCTCAAGAATTTGCTCATCGACAAGATCTGATACTTGAACTTCTACTATTTGCTGATCGGTTATTTGATTTTTCTGGTCGACTATAGCGGCAGAACTCTCTTTTGCGTATCGGTTTTCAGGGGTATCGGTTGTCTGGCTGTTTATAGTCGCAGTTTCGCTATTTTGAGATGTCTTTACTGTAGGAGGAGTATAGTCAATTTCGTTTTCCTGCTTGGTCACTAGGTGGAGGTGCAACATATCAGCGATCTGTGACATTCTCATGGGTTTTGCAAGGTAGTCGTCCATACCTTGACTTAAAAACTGTTCTCTATCTCCGGCGAGTGCATGCGCCGTCAGCGCAACGATTGGCACTGATGCTTTTTGAGTGTTAGGCAAATTTCTAATTTCTGAACATGCTTGTAGGCCATCTTTGTCTGGCATAGATATGTCCATAAAGATGAAGTCATAATCGTTATTTTTTGCCATTTCGACAGCTTGGTTTCCGTCGTTAGCTATATCAATGGTCATCCCAACATTTTTAAACATGTTAACGATAACGAGTTGATTCGCTTTGTTATCTTCGGCGACTAAAATACGGCTTTTCAGAACTTTAGGGGTTAACGCCACAGATGAAGAGGCAGCGCGATTTTTTTCTGCTGAGTTTGATGCTTTTTCCAAAATTACCGAAAAGGTAAAAGTACTACCAACACCTTCCTCACTACTTACAGATATGTTGCCATCCATGAGTTTAGCGAGGTGTTTACAAATAGCAAGACCTAACCCAGAACCATCACGGCGCCTTGAATAGCCTTGATCTACCATGGTGAATTCTTCAAATAAGTAACTCATTGCGTTGGGTTCAATACCGATTCCCGAGTCAACGACTTGGCAGGTGACCTCTACCTTGTTATCTGCAGTTTCGTTAGTCTCGACGTTGACGATGACACTACCATCGGAAGTGAACTTGATTGCATTGCCTATCAAATTCAATAAGATTTGTTGAAAACGATGAACATCTCCAATCACCATTACAGGTTGGTTGGGTTGATAGGGTGTCACGAGCTGGATATTTTTTGCGTTAGCGCTCGGCTCAAAACTGTCAATGGTGCTATGTATACACTCTTGGAGTGAAAAGGATTTTTGTTCAAGAATCAGAGTATTGGCTTCCATGCGAGAGAAGTCCAATATGTCATTAATAATTGATAAAAGTAGCTCGCCCGATGTTGAAGCTATATTGACTAAGTGGCTTTGATCCTTGGTCAATTCGGTCTCTCTAAGTAACGACAAAATACCGAGAATACCATTCATAGGGGTTCGAATTTCATGAGACATAGAGGCCAAAAATCGGCTTTTAGATTCAGAAGCTTGCTCGGCTTGTTCTCTGGCTTGTTTGATGTCGGTATAGTTTTTGGACAAGGACGTAGACATGTCATTAAATGCTTTGACTACGTCACCAAGTTCGTCGTCACTTTTTATTTTCAGTTGAAAGCCGGGCCCGTGCGTTCTTACTTTTTTTACCGCAAAAGAAAGCTGATATAAATGTTTCGTTAGGTAAGTACCTAAAATAAAAGAACATATGGCAACGAGAATAACCTCTATTAAAGCGATTGAACTGATGGTTTTTTTTGCGTCTGTAAGCATTGAATTGATCGAAGATGTCGTAAACCCGATTGAAATCGAGCCGTACTCCAGCCCATCACTTTCAATTGGGTAGTAGGTATCGAATATTCCATCATCGACGTTGGATAAGTTGGTATCGACCTGAATTTCTTTACTGAAATTGTCTGGAGAACCAGCGCTACTCAGCAAGATTTCATTCCGCTCTACTTTGACATAGACGATATCTTCAATCGTCATGATCTCCTTCACAATGTCATCTAATGTTGCAATATCAGTGGATAGCACTGCGTCTTTGGTTGCGCGAGCAAGCAGTTGAGAAGTTGCTTGTGCACGCTTGATAAGCTGTTGTTCATTAGAATCTGAAAGAAATGACATTGCACTTATGACAAGAGCCATAAGCATCACTATTTCTATAGAGGCAATCCCAATGATCGTTTTTGTTCTAAAAGTCATCAGCGTATCCTTACCGTGAGTCTTTATCCCAAAAGCCGTAACGATTATTCCTTGTTTACTATTATCGTCATTGTGTCTTTCTGCTTAATATTCAGAGCACGAACATCATCCCAGTCAACATCAACCGCAGTTTCAAAGGCTTTAATTCTTAGTGGTGAAAGTAACGTTTTTCCTTCCTCGTCCTGAGCCAATTGGACAAAAGAGGTTTGAATTTTTTGTATTACTTCCGAGTCGACTCTCGGGTGATTGGCGATGGCATGAGGAGTAAAACCTTTGGAGGTGTAGATAGGAATTAGCTGGTCTCTAACTTCTGGGTCTAATGCGTTGAAGGTTCGGATAATACCGCCTCCAGACGGATAAAACCCCTTTGCCACAGAAAGATATACCGAATCATGTGAAGATACATAGTTGGATTCAAAATGAATGTTTCTTTGTTTGAGACCAGCTTGAGTCAGTAAGGTTGCCGCGAACGCTGCAGGCGCGGGGAAGGCAAGGGTAGTATTGTTTAACTGTTCCAAGCTTGTAATACCGCTATCTTTACGTACTACCAATATTCCTTTTAGGCGTTTGTCTTTGGCTTTGACCATCGCACTATAACCAACACTATTATTGAAGGTAACGAAGTGGAATGGGTTCATGTATGCAAAATCGTAGTCACCGTTGGCCAGACGTTGCTCAAACATAGGTATATCTTTGGCGGTTTCAAAGATGATGGTGTGGCCCGTTTCTTGACTTATCTTCGTGAGGATTGGGGTCCACTGCTGTGCAAGTCTACTGGCCGATTGCTGAGGAACAATACCAAATGTGAAAGTGTCTGCATAAGTTAATGTCGGTAGCAAAGCCAACATTAACAAGCTCAAATTTTTCATAAATTCCTTCCTTATGTTGAGGCACCATGCTTTGTAGTGAGGCTTATAGGGTTAAATTGAGAAACTCATTCCTAGATATCGAATTTTTAATCTTCTCTTGCAGTGAACGAGGAAGGAGCTTCAGTTTATTTACTTGTCGTATCAATTCGTTAGCGAAACTTGGTGTGTCTTTCATGTTCATCACACTGCCCATTAGATTGATACTCTGTGCATCAAGCAGCTTTTTCGCTTGTTCTAGGTGGTGAGTTGACGTTTCACCATAGGCGACAACCATCAATGTGCTGTCACAGGCACTCGCAACAGACTGTGCAGGGATATTCCCTTTGTTAATGTTGAGAAGCGGTGAGGTGTCGATGATGACTCTGTCGTATTTCTCTAGCCATTTGTTGACCACTTTTTGTAACGTTGTCGGGTCTTTATAAGCAAGCTGTGTTGATGCCACTTGAGGTGCCGGGACACCAATGAACATCCGGTGAGACTCAACATGTTCTATTAACTGCCCCTGTTGACTGTCTTCTAACATGTTCAAATCTTTGAAAGCGGGGTTGTATAAGTTGAGGTCAACATAAAGCGTAGAATGACCAGCAAGGAGAAAACGTTCTGCTAATGCAGTTGCAACAGAGGTTACCCCGTCACCTGAATGACAGGCAGTCACACAAATCGATTTCTGTCCGTTAAGTTCAGAAGCTAAATACAGTTGTTCGACTTCGGCATGGGTCGCTGAAATTGTCATTATAAAGCTCCTATTAAGACGATCATTGTTGTTAGACGTAATATGTCTTCTAGACCTACACGAGCTTTTTCCATAAAGCTCTCACGGCGATCTGGGATGTAGATAGTGTCACCAGCGCGCAGTACTGGTAGGTTGTAAATATTGGCTGTTTTGCTGAATTCAACAAGGTCGAAGGTACGAGCTTGACCTTGGCAACAAGACATATTGACAATGGTAATTTTCTCTACGTAAGCATTGTCAGTAGGGCCTGCCGCTTCTGCCAATATATCTAGAATCGTCATGTTGTCGTTGAACACATAGCGACCTGGGTTGTTAATCGCACCAAGCACACGAACGGTTTCTTCTTTCGGTGTATCTAACCAGTTTTTACCTTTCTCTGGAATGTAAATGGTGTCACCAGTGGTTACATTTGGCAGTAATGATTCGTCACCGGTTTCAAAGTAGAGCGATAGATTGAGTTTACTTACTTTAGAGTAGGTTTTATCACGATGCGTAACACGAACGTTGTGTATATCGGCATCCTTAGTAGGGCCGTCTGCCGCAGACAAGATATCTAGAAAGTGCATGTCTTTGGTGAAGCGGTAACGACCGGGTGCATTCACTTGTCCAAAGATGTAGATCGAAGCATCAGAGCTTTGACGTACCCATTGAGATTTATTGTCTGAAGGATCTTGTGGTAAGTCGTGGACACGGACGATAGAGCCCGCGCGAATTTGCGGCATCAGATCTCGTGGCGCGCCATTTCTGATGAAATCATCAAGATTAAACACAACCATCTTTCTACCTGTCACAACTTCAATTTTTGAGGTGTCCGCTCTCAACGTAGGACCGCCGACGTGAGCCAATAATCCCATGAAGTTCATTTCATCTGACCATTCAATACGACCAGGTCGGTTGACCTCACCGATAACGTTAACCGCTCTGTCTGGTGCAATCTTCAACCAAGACTTCTCGTTCATGTCGGTTTTCTCTGGAACGAAAATAGCGTCACCGGCTTTAATACTCGGTGGGTTAGAGTTAGGTAGACCTTCTGTGTAAGCTGCTAAATCGAATTTAAGTACTCTGCCATCCGCTTTGATCACACGTATTTGGCGCGATTCTGCAAATCGAGTCGGCCCACCAGCATTCGCAAGGATATCCATGAAGGTGGCGTCTCTTTTTCCTTCAAAAGCGCCGGGAGCGGCAACTTCACCCATGACGTAAACCATGTTGGCGCCGGATTTGATCTCTTCTTCTTGCTTCGGCACAAATATGGTTGCACCTGGGCGTAAGATCGGAAGTAGGCTTTCGTCACCAGAATCTAAATAACGTTTGAGGTTGAACAGTGTAGGCGTGTTGTTTGAAATTACTCGGATTTGCTCAACACTGGCATAACGAGTCACACCGCCCGAGCGCATTAGTACGTCGACAAGATCGGTGCTCTCTTTATAAGTGAATGACCCCGGTGCATTTACCTCGCCAAATACTTTAATTGAATTGCGAGAGTCGGCACTGTCACCAGAGTTAGCAAGCTTGGCAGCATCGAATTCTTGTTCAATATTGCCTACTAATGGCGATGCTGGAACAAAAAGCGAATCCAATGATTGCAGAGTAGGTAGCGTTGATTCGTCACCTGAATCGAGGAAGCGTTTGTAGTTAAACTCTTTCTTGTCCGCGCCTCGCTTAAGAATCAATTTGTCCAGTTGTGCTCCTGGACGTAATCCACCGGCTGCGTAAAGCGCCATTTGGATGCTAGAACCCAATGCCAGTGTGTATTCGCCAGGCTGTTCGACATAACCTTGCACGTAGATAATGATTTGTTGTTCTTTGACGTAGACCGAAGCGTTCGAAAGATCTTTATAAGCGGTTGCCAGTGATTCTAGAACGACTTTGTTAAGCTGCTCACTGTCATAACCGGCAACAAATACGGCGCCAACTTCAGGAAGGGTAATGCGGCCACGTTTATCCACTTGGAACCCTGTGTTCAACGTACTTTCACCGGGTACGTTAACTTGGATAAGGTCACCGACTTGAACCGCGTCTGAAAACTCTTCGCTCGCATTCACGACACTCGTAAAGCTTAACGATAGGGTGATGATAAAAGCGATCAATAATTTCATAATCCACCTCCCATTTTCTCGGCATTTTTAGGGGAGATAATTTCGATACTCACTCGGCGGTTAGTTAAACGCGTACCGTCTGATTCGCCTTCAAAAAGAGGGACAGTTTCACCCACAGACACGGCTTTAATTCGCTGAGCACCTAAGCCAAAAATAGTTAGGTAGCGTTCGACTTGTTTAGCACGTCCAAGTGCTAAGTCATCGTTAAATTTTTCGGTACCCGTAGCATCGGCATGACCCGTAACAACAAGGTCTAGAGATTTATGTTCTTTCAGTAGTATGGTCGCCTCGGCAAGTCGTCCCATGTACTTGGGATTGACTTCGGTAGAGTTTTCCGCGAATTGGTTGTCAACGTTAAGCAGGTCGTACAACTGTTCGATAACCGACAATTGCATTCTAAATTGGTTTTCATTTTTTGGTGGTTCACAGCGGGCTTGTGAGGTCACATAGTCCAGTTGGACTTCAAGTTCGTTTAAGCGTTTTCTTTGAATCACTAGGTCGTTGGCCGCATCTAGAAGCAGGCCACCTTGTAGTTCACGAGCGATACGATTTTGCTTCTCTATCGCTTGCACAACAGCAGCGGGGAAGCACCAACGGGCGCCTTCTTGAATCAAGGCATCAAGATGTAATTTAGCCAGTTGCCAATCAAAACGTAATCCGTGTTCAGGACCAAGAGGTTCGTCTGGCATGACAGGAGAAAAGTCGGCATTTTGGTAATTAATAGAGTCATAACTTTCAGCCAAACCGCCGGTGCCTTGTTCAGGGTAGCTAGTACAGCCACCTAGAACCAAAGCAGACAGAGAAAGGGCTATGTAGTTTTTCAGTATTTTCATGCCAACGTCCTATGTTTTTACTTTTTATTATTATGTTTTGTTACTTCTAGCTTAGTGGATCTTCATGAATTTGTAGGATTTTTTGAATTTACTGGGATAGCGTGGCCAATACGTAGCAAGTTCATAATTTCAAGAGGCTGGCCAGTCACATTTTCAAGTCGCATGTTGCGCTCGCGCTCAGTTAGGCGTTTGAACATGTAAACAATTGCGCCAACACCAGATGAATCTAAAAACTCAACTTGGCTAAAATCAACTTCGATTTCAGGGTGGCCATCATTTGAGATTACATCGTCAATATCGGTCTGAGCATCACGGCTACCTGCTGCATCTAAATCACCGAAGATAGAAAGAGTCAGTGTCGTTGTATTTAAATCAATCTTACGTAGTTCCATAGCGATATCTCCTTTTGAGTATGTATGGACAATTGCACTGAATGTGCCAACTTTTATGCTTATATTTTTCAATAACTTAACTCGAACTCTAATCTCTATCTCATATTGAGAAAGTCGGTTTCTCAATATGAGAACTAAAAATGGGTGAACATTTGAGACCCATAAGTCATTAATTACATGAATGGAATTGAAAGTTAAATAAGGTTGATGTGTGGATCGCATCTTCTAGCAAAGGTTGTCTACCTACGTGTCAGAAGGCTTAGGATTAAAGGCGTTTGTTGACCACTACAGATATCAATACGGAGCAGATGATGAGATTAACTAAATTGGCGATAGCAACTCTATGGGCGTGTTCGCTTTCTTCTCATTCATCCTATTTACCTCCCGACCATTTGGTACTGGCCAATACATACCAACAAGGCATTGATGTTTCTGAATACTGGAAGAGTGAAAAGCTTGATGGGATTCGGGCTCTTTGGGACGGACAACACCTTTATACTCGAAACGGGAATCGCATTTACTCACCGAAGTGGTTTACAAAAAACTTGCCTAAGGTACATCTCGAAGGGGAGTTGTGGGCAGGAAGAGGTCAGTTCCACTTAGTCCAATCTACCGTCCTCGATCATACGCCTAGTGACGTAGCGTGGCGCCAAATAGATTTCATGCTGTTTGATATGCCAGGGGCTGCTGGTGATTATCAAAAGCGCTATTACAACATCTTGCATTGGGTAAGCATGATTAGTGAACCTCATGTCAGCTACATCGAACATGTACCGATTCACAATGAAGAAGCTCTGTTTCATCAACTCGATAATGTCGATGAGAGTAATGGCGAAGGTTTGATGCTTCGTAAGATCACCAGTCGCTATCAAGCCGGTCGAAGTAATGATCTTTTAAAGCTTAAAAGGCATCACGATGCGGAAGCCACGGTTATTGGTTACAAAGGCGGAACAGGGAAGTATAAAGGGATGATGGGTTCGATTTTGGTTCACACAGAAGAGGGTGTGGAATTTTATATTGGAAGCGGGTTCAGTGACCAGATGAGACTCGCACCGCCTGAAATAGGCAGTCAAATTACCTTCCGGTATAACGGCTTTACACAAAACGGAAAGCCTAAGTTTGCGCGCTTTGTTCGAGAAAAGAGTGAATACTAATCTCCTGAGTATAAACTAATCGCCCCTAAATCATTTACAGCCGTAAGCGAAAAGAGCCCTGAAAATCAGAGCTCTTTTTTGTATGTAATAACGGCGATACCGGTTTAGCGAGGACGAATCTAACGAGAGCTAAATTCTAACTGAACATCATCATCTTGTTTATGCATCCAATGCAAACGCATACCAAGCATAATGGCAGCTGATGTTAGGCCGACAATGAAACCAATCCAGAACCCATGTGCGCCCATAGGTTCAACAATCCAATCTTTCATCCCTAAGATGTAGCCGATAGGAAGACCAAGTAACCAATACGCTACGAAGGTAATGTTGAAGATAGAACGTATGTCTTTGTATCCACGCAAAGCGCCTGCGGCAATAACTTGGATTGCATCGGTACATTGATAAACCGCAGCGAACAACAATAATTGCATCGCAACGGTAACTACCGCCGTGTTCTCTGTGTAAAGTAACGAAACCTGCTCTCTAAACAATACTGTTAATGCCGCTGTCATAAAGGCGGTTACCAAACCGACGATGATACCCACGTGTGTTGCGATCTTCGCACCTTCAGTGTTGTTTTCACCAAGCTTATGGCCAACACGAATACTCACGGCGGCACCGATACTCATTGGAATCATAAACACGAGAGAAGAGAAATTAATCGCGACTTGGTGTGCGGCAACAACCAATGAACCTAATGGGGCAACTAATAGGGAAACCACAGCGAACAGCGTGACCTCGAAGAAGATAGCGGCAGCAACTGGAAAACCAAGTCTAAACAAACGAATTTGAGCTTTAAGTTGAGGCTTGTGGAACGTCCCGAAGATGTTGATTTTAGCCAAACGCTTTGATGTTAAAACGTAAGCGAACAGCAGTGCAAACATCACCCAATAGACGATAGCCGTTGCAACGCCACAGCCAACACCACCCAGAGCAGGAGCACCAAGTTTCCCGTATACGAACATCCAGTTTAGCGGGATGTTTAATAGCAAACCGATAAAACCAATCACCATGGCAGGCTTAGTTAAAGACATGCCATCAGTAAAACTTCTCAATGTTTGGAACAGCAAAAACGCAGGGACAGCAAACATCACCGCATTCATATAGCCGATGGTCTTGTCTGCCATGAGTTGCTCAATGTCCATCCATTCCAATATCAGCTGCGTTTGGAATAGTACGCCAATGATTGGAAGAGAAATGACGAGTGCTAAAAACGCACCTTGCTGAATCTCAAATGGAATTTTGACTTGGCGGCCTGAACCGTTCAGTTGTGCAACAACAGGAACCAACGCCATCAATAGACCGACACCAAATAATATTGATGGTAGCCAGATACTTGCTGCAATCGAAACCGCCGCCATATCGATAGCACTTACGCCACCGGCCATCACAGTATCAACAAAACCCATTCCAGTTTGTGCAACAGATGCAATCAAAACTGGGGTCGCAAGTTTGATTAGATTCGAGGATTCTTCTTTGTAACGATGCACAAACAACTCCAAATAAGAGGGAAAATTAGAATAATAGTGTAGGAAAGGACATTCTGAAGGAATCAGAGGCAATGATCTTAAGCTTCCACTGGACGAATCATAAAGAAATGTCACAATAACTGCTATGAAAAACTGTTATTAGAATGCTAAATAGGAATCTTATGTTTACAGGTATCGTTCAAGGCATGGCAACACTGGTTGCTATAAACAAAAAAGAGTTGTTTCAAACTCATACCATTGAGTTAAGTGACGAAATGGTTGAGGGATTAGCAATTGGTGCCTCAGTAGCTCATAACGGTTGTTGCTTAACGGTAACGGAAATTTCAGGCAATCAGATTGCTTTTGATTTAATGCAAGCCACATTGCGATTGACGAACTTGGGCCAACTGAATGTTGGTGACAAAGTGAATGTTGAGCGTGCAGCAAAGTTTGGTGACGAAATTGGCGGACATAGCATGTCTGGCCACATTACTCTTATGGGTAACCTCGTTGATGTGATTAAGACAGAAAATAACCGTACGCTTTGGTTTGAGCTGCCGCAAGAATCAATGAAGTATGTGTTGAGCAAGGGCTACATTGGCGTTGATGGTTGTTCATTGACAATCGGTGAAGTGGAAGAGAACCGTTTCTCTGTTCACCTGATCCCAGAAACGCTGAATCGTACTCTGTTTGGCGGCCGTGAAGTAGGCGATCAAGTAAATATTGAGTTCGACCCTCAAACACAGGCGATTGTTGATACTGTCGAACGCGTATTAGCAAACCAGAAGTCGTAGTGACGGTTTATAAATTGCATTTGCCCCAAAAGCGACACTAAGTAAAAGTCGAAGATATTAAAAAAGAGCACATTAGGTGCTCTTTTTCTATTTTTGTGTATTTGTATTTTTCTAGGCTAGCCTCAAAATCGAGATGTAGCGCTAAATCGAGGTGTAGATCCAACTCGACAAGAGAGTAGGTGTTAGAAGACTTGTTCGTCGTCTGCATCAATCGAGAGGTTAATTCTGTCTCTCACTTCATCTACCTGCATATCGAGGTGAATGGCATTGCAACACGCCGGGCAATCGTCATAAAAATCTTGGCTCCCATTAGAAGCATCGAGCGTTATGCTGATTGCATGCCCACAGTGGGGGCACGAGACATGTTTCTCTGTGTATTTATGCATGGCTAATTCTCCTCACTGTATCTTGTCCAAATCGCAGTAGCTTGTATAGATCGCAATAGCTAGCTGTGATTGGTATTAAACGGCCTGTATCTTCTGAATACATGCTTCAGTTTGTGCTAAATATTCGCCGCCAAATTGATTGCAGTGGTTAAGAAGATGGTACAAGTTGTAAATGTCTTTCCGATCAGTATAGCCAACGTCGAGTGGATTGACGCTCTGATAACCTTCATAAAACTCTTTTGGAAACCCTTCAAACAATTCCGTTAACGCTAAGTCACATTCATGGTCGCCCCAATAACAAGCGGGGTCGTAACAGATTGGCCCAAAGGCTGAATTCGCTACGTTGCCATTCCATAGATCACCATGAAGCAACGAAGGGCGAGGGTTGTGGCCAGCAAGACGCATATTCACGACATCAACGATGTCATCAATATCACCGAATTCAATGCCTTTCTCTTTTAGCAGTTGCAGTTGGAAGCCGATGCGTTGTTCAGAGAAAAAGCGACCCCATTTCTTATGCCAAGGGTTAGGCTGAAGTGTACTACCGATATAATTATCTTGGTCACAACCAAACTCTTTTTGCTCGCCCCATTTATGAAGCTGAGCAAGCTGCACCCCGAAATCAAAGCTGTTATTACCGGTATCAAGCGGCTTAGTTGGCAAGTAATTGAGAATAATGAATGAGCATTCTTTGGTTTTACCAATCAGTACCAACTCAGGCACATAAACGGTGGAAGTTTCTCTTAACAAGCGTAAGTTCTCAGCTTCGATTTCAAACTTAGGTAAAAATTCTCGCTGGTTCACTTTTACGAAGTAGCGTTCATTACCATCGCTGATCATATAGCAATCGTTAATGTCACCACCAGAAACCTTGGTACGTTCAGTAATCTGAAAGTTAAATAGAAGAGTATCTGAAAGTTGTTGAGAAATGGCCTGCCACATAGGAAATCCTCAAAGACTGAAAGTTAAAAAATTGAAGGTTAGAAATACTGTTTGTTAGCCATAGTTTAGGATAAATTTGAGCAATTTATAGACGTACTCGTCAATGTTCTTATCTGTTCTTCACCTTATGTAGAATCAATTGGCTGATTTGTGAACTCGAACTGATTCAAGCTCTTTGAAATACAAACAGAAATTGGCAAGGCAAAGTTATAGAATTGTTTGGAACTGGCCTCACAATCGAAACGGTTTTGGTCGAAACAAACTGGAAAAGTAGTTGGAGCTTGTTATTGTCTACGCATCAACTTAAATGTGCTATTAGAGTAGGTTGAAACGACTATAGTTAACGATAGGGCACGTGACCATCTCAGCTTACTAGCTCTTTACTAACTCTTTAATAGCCGAGTAATGATGACGTGCTGAATCTGCAAGTATCTTGACCAACAGACATCTAGCGACATGTATATATTCAGTCATTGGTTTAATATTTAAGCTGAAACACTAACTAGGATCATTTTAATACGGTTTTTGGTAATAAAGTGATGACAAATCGCTTCATTTACATAGTATTAAGCAAGTACGTATAATCTGCTCTTGAGCTTAAAACGGAGATTTATTGTGGTTGTAGAAACCGATGGCTATTTGGCTCTGATCGAGCACTTATCGTTTAATCTGGACGTCTTTACAAATAGTAATGGCGATACAGGCAATGAGAGTGTTGAAGACATCATCACAGACATGATTTCAACAAACATCATGGCTATTTTTGAGCAAAATCCAGAGTTGCATTCGAGTGTTCGTTTTCAACTTTTGAAAGAAGCCGATGCTGTGGTAGCGGATTTAGGCGAAGTATTAGCGGGTGTATGGGCTAAGAAAGCGACCAACGAGCAAATTGTATTTCTAGATGAATACATCGCGCTAGTGAAGAATCTATTTGATTCTGCTGTCGCTAAATACGACTAACTATTTGTCCATTTCCTCGTTAGTCATTTTTTCACGATGATTATGTTCACGATGATAGGCGTTTACGTCGTAGCTTTAAAAGTGACCTCGTTTAGCGGTTAAGACTTTAAACCGCTATAAACGCCTAAAGTGCCAAAACTTAGAAGCCCAATAAGGGTTATCCAACCTCGATATAATGACACCTTTCGATGTCGAAGCATGTAGGAATTGATTATTCCCTAAATACACACCTACGTGTCTTACCGTCATCGACGTTTTGAAAAATACCAAATCTCCGCTTGTTGCTTGTCCATACGCTATTTCTTTTCCCTTTTTACTCTGATCTTTTGTGGTTCTCGGTAGGGCTTGTTGTGTCGCATTTTGCACGGCAATTTGAACAAAAGCGGAGCAATCTACGCCTCGAAATGATGTCCCACCGAAATGGTATGGCACACCTTTCCACTGTTCATACACGCTCATATAAGCGTTTGTAGTCAATTGTTCTGACTTTGATAAGGGTTTCTGTGCGGTTTGACTAAGCTGAGAAGGCGATGGTGACGAGCTACAAGCAGCCAATGTTGCTAAAGTTATTGTAACTACAGCCATTTTTCTGAATTTCATATGTAACTCTTCTGACAAAAAACTGAAATAAAAACGTCATCAAGGACTTCTAGTATACGAACTAACTTAAGGATATCTCTTTTCGTAGTCAAACTGGATTTCACATGCCCGACACAAATTTATCAATAAAACCCTCACGTTATACATTCTCGCTCATTCAAACCGTCACTGCTGTATTTATTTCCATTCTTTTACTCGTTAGTTTTTTATCAATGGTTAGCATTCGGGGAGTTGAACGGGTCGGGGGACATTTTGACGCACTTTCAGAACAAGCTTTACCCCTTGCTTTACACAACGCCGAATTAACGCAAAGCGTATTAGAGCAAGTGAAACTTCTCACCTATAGCACCCAGTCAACCGACTTAAATGCGCTGAATTCGACAAGGGTTTCAATTGACCAACTCGCAACAGAGAGTAATACCACGCTTGAGGAACTCCTTTTTATCTCCCAATCTTTTCCTGATGCGATCTCTTTAGAGCAACAACAAAACCTTATTGATGATATGGCGCAACTGCAAACCATGACTAATACGGTATTGCTGGCGCAGATTGAGATTCAAAGTAAGCAAAACCTAATCGACAGTAAAATGGGCGAGTTTCGTTATGGTGTTGGCTCAATCGGACCAGAAATGAATCGAATCAGCTCATTCTTGGTTGAAGACAACCCAGAAGCGAGCGATGCAGCGAACCGATTTACATCCAGTGCGTCTGCTATGGCGAACACCTTCTTGATGTTGATGATGCAATCTGACATTGATAAAGCACAAGACGAATACCGTCAATTGAGAAACCGAATCGCAGGCCTTAACTTGGCTTACAGCGATTTTGCCGATTGGCACCCAGACATCGCTGAGTTCGCGAGCTTGACGGCGCCTTACGAGATGGTTAAAGAAGGCTTTACCGAAGAAGGTGTAATCAAACAAATCCTATTGAAGCTCGAACTGGTTCAGCAGCAAGAGCAAAACTTAACGCAAGTCATCACCCTAGCGAATACCGTCATCAGCACACTGAATCAATTGTCTTCTACCGCCTCGCAACTGATTGATGAAAGTGAATTGGTTGTAAATCAAACCATCACCAATATTGATCGTGTGTTGTTTATCAGCGGGCTAGTGATTGCCTTTATTATTGTGATCTCATGGTTCGTGTTACGCCGTTGGATGAATAAAGGGCTTAAAAACATTACTCACCAGTTGAGTTCACTTGCAGATCATGATTTCTCTAAACAAAGTGAACTACTCGGGCCGCTAGAGTTACAGGTTATTACTTCGAAGCTAAATACGGTCGTAGATTCCACCGCGGATTCGGTTCGTTTGGTAACGCGTAATTGTGAAACGCTCTATCAAACCGCTGAAGTAAGTCATGATGCTGCTGAGCAAACCAATTCAAGCTTGAATGAGCAGAACGAATCACTACAGAATATGATCGCCACAATTACAGAACTTGAAGCGTCCATTGGTGAGATTGCTCGTATATCTAACGCATCGAATGACGACGCGCAGATAGCAGAAGACGAATCAGTTAATGGTAGCCAAGTGATCGGCCTAAATCAGAAGCGATTACAAGCACTTGAGCAATCTCTTAGCCTGAATCAAGAATCGATGACGGACTTGGATATTCGCGTTAAACAGATTCGTGAAATGGTTGACGTGATCAGTGGTATTGCTGAAAACACCAATTTACTCGCATTGAATGCCGCAATAGAAGCAGCGCGAGCAGGAGATCAAGGCCGCGGGTTTGCAGTGGTTGCCGATGAAGTACGAAAACTGGCGAGTGGTACCTCCCAGCAAACCACTAATATTCGTAATATGATGAACGAATTGGTGGCGGCGGCTGACCGATCACGCGCTTCTGTAACGGAATCGAGAAGTGAAATGGCCAACGCACTAGAAACCAGTGGCGATGTAAAACAAGCCTTCGAGAAAATCGAATTCGCGGTTAGCCAAATCAAAGGACGTGTTGAGCAAATCATGGTAGCAACCGACCAACAAGCCCGTGCGACTGTCGATGTAACGCATTCTATCACTCGCGTGTCTGAGCAGGGTGAGAACACTAAACTGCAACTTGAATCTATGATCGAGAGTTCAGAGCAAGTTGGTGAGATAGCAGGGCACCAACAAGCTATGCTTCATAAATACGTACTGAAATAAACAAGCTTGACAGTTAAGCTAGTGTGCGCAAGAGTTTAAGCACTAGCAGCACTAGCAGCACTAGCAGCACTAGCAGCACTAGCAGCACTAGCAGCACTTAGTCACTAACTACGCTTATAACTACTATCGATACAGAAACGCTCTTAAATTCTCACAAGAATCTAAGGGCGTTTTGTTTTCGGATTAAGATAACTTTGGTATTAAGCTAAGTTTGGTCTCAATTAAAGCTTGAGCCTCAAATGAATTCAAACCTAGTTTTTCGTCGTCGGGAATTGAGTAAATGGCTGACGTAGCATCAGATCTAACCGTTGTTCTTTACCATCTTGAATCTCTAGAACGCCAATCTGAACGTTATCGTGACCAAGCTTTGGTTGAGCGCGGTAAGTCTTAAACCAGATGTCCCACACAGATAAAAAGAAACCGAAGTTTGAGTGGGTTTCTTTCACGATAACCGAGTGATGAACGCGGTGCATGTCTGGTGTCACAATCACTTTTCTCAACCGCGTATCAATCCACAGCGGTAGACGCCCATTGCTGTGGTTAAACATGGCACTGGCATTCAACACAATTTCGAAGATGACAACAGCGATCACTGGAACACCAAGTGCTATGACAAAGCTCACTTTAATCAGCATTGAAAGAATCATCTCTATTGGATGAAACCGAGTACCGGTTGTGACATCAATATCTAGGTCCGCATGGTGAACTCGATGTAGCTTCCACAACCAAGGAACACGGTGAAACACCAAGTGCTGTAGGTAAATGGCGCAATCTAACAGTAAAACGCAGATCAGAATGGTGAGTTCTTTAGGAAGTGACAGGGTATTGAACAGACCCCATTGGTTTTCTTGTGCAATGACCGCCGCTTGGAATGCTGCGATAGGAATTAGAGTGGCTAATAGAAAGCTGTTCAAAGCAACCAACGCAAAGTTATTCCCCCAACGAAACCATTTGCTTTGAGTCAGTGTTTTACGCGGAAAACGGTATTCCCAAAGCGCACACAATCCAAAAACGACAATAAAACAAACAAGGCGAAGCAGTGATGGGTCTTGCATGGGAATTCCTTCTATCATTCTAAGGACACTGTAAGTACAATCGTGCCACTTTTCTAGAGTTATCGTTATTGTCCATGAGAATCCACGCTTTTCACCGTTTATATCAACATCGTTTGTCCATTGCTACCAAACCGTTTAATGCGCGCGGGTGTAAAGTCGTGCGATGTGAATTCTGCAAAATCAAACAAGACAGCTGTATCTGTGAGCATCAACCTAACGTTGATACGAACGTCGCGACTATGTTGATCTTGTCAGACAACGAAATCTTAAAGCCAAGTAACACTGGTCGTTTGATTGTTGATACCGTTAAAGACAGTTACGCCTACCTTTGGCATCGTACTGAGCCAAATCAAGAGATGTTGGATGTCCTCAAAGATGACAAATACCAACCTGTGATCGTATTCCCTGAAGACTATACCGACGACAAAACGCGCGTAGTTCAAGATCTGCCACAAATGCGTGACCCAAACAAAACACTATTGCTGATTTTCATTGATGGCAGTTGGCGCGAAGCACGACGTATCTTCCGTCGCTCAGAGTATCTGCAAGATTTACCGGTGTTGTCGATTGAACCGGAATCGGTTTCTCAATACATGATGCGTAAGTCAGACAACGAACAACATCTATCAACGGCCGAAGTAGCGAGCTTAGTTTTGAAGCAAGCCGGTGAAGAGCAGGGCGCTAAGACTTTACAGCTATGGTTTGAAGCATTTCGTGAAAGCTACATGTTGAGTAAGACACGTTATAAATCGGATCCAACCAAACCAAGCCTGAATGCTTTCATAGAGCATAATAAAAGTGAGACGTCACTCTAACCTTTAACCGCTTTGTGCTGACTTGTTGTTCAAACAGATTCGAACACGAGATAAGTTTGTTATCTATCACGGTTTGTAGGGGGAGTGTTATGGATAATGCTTCCTAGTTGTTTAATTTAAAAATTTTATTTGCCCGAATTTAGGGAAAAATTGGAGAGATTTCATGTATTACGGCTTTGATGTTGGCGGCACAAAAATTGAGTTTGGTGCGTTCAATGAAAAACTTGAGCGAGTAGCAACCGAACGCGTACCAACGCCTACTGAAGATTATCAACTGCTACTTGATACGATTGCCGGTTTGGTAAAAAAATACGATAGCGAATTCTCTTGCGAAGGCAAAATTGGCCTTGGTCTTCCTGGTATGGAAGATGCGGACGACGGCACCATGCTTGTTGTTAACGTACCGGCTTCAACAGGTAAGCCATTACGCAAAGACTTAGAAGCGCTGATTGGTCGTAGTGTTAAAATCGAGAACGATGCGAACTGTTTTGCGCTGTCTGAAGCGTGGGATGATGAATTGAAAGATGAACCATCAGTAGCGGGCCTAATTTTAGGTACTGGTTTTGGTGGTGGTTTGGTTTTTGATGGCAAAGTATTCTCAGGACGTAACCACGTTGCTGGCGAGCTCGGCCATATGCGTCTTCCTATTGATGCATGGTTCCACCTTGGCGACAACGCACCGTTACTAGGCTGTGGTTGTGGCAAGAAAGGTTGTTTAGATAGCTACCTTTCTGGTCGCGGCTTTGAACTGATTTATGAGCACTACTTCGGTGAGAAAAAGAAAGCGATTGAAATCATCCAAGCGTACAACGAAGGCGAAGCAAAAGCAGCTGAGCACGTTGACCGTTTCATGGAGCTATTGGCTATCTGTTTCGCAAACCTATTTACTGCACTTGACCCGCATGTTGTAGCACTGGGTGGTGGACTTTCAAACTTTGAACTTATCTACGAAGAGATGCCAAAGCGTGTTCCTAAATACCTATTGTCTGTAGCGAAATGTCCAAAAATCATCAAAGCGAAGCACGGTGATTCAGGCGGCGTTCGTGGTGCTGCATTCCTTAACATTAAGTAATCGTCACTTACCGTTAAGCTAATTAAGGTTAGATAGTTAAAAGCATAAATAAAAATGCCGCAATCTCTAAAGAGGTTGCGGCATTTTTTATTGTTCGGTGTTTTCGTTTCTTTAGCTCTTAACTTCTTAGCTCTCAAGTGCAAACGAAAAGCTAGAAACTACAGATCGAGAAAAAGAAGCCAGAGGGCTTACTTCTTCTTTTTACCAACACCAAGGTTGTCTTTTTGCTTCAACGTAAGCTTAGTGAAGCCAAGCTTACGGAAATAGTTATCTTGGTAGTTACGAACCGCTTTAGTATCAGAAATAAACTCAAGCTGTTGCTCAGTTTTTAGGTACTCAGTGATGTCGATACCTTCGGCTGCAGCGACAGCTTCTTGGATCGTGCGGTGTTCTTGTTTCGAAAACAGTAACTCTTTGTCTTCGTCTTTGTAAGTGTACAGAATGGTACGAGCCATGGTGCTCTCCAATAGAATTATTACTTTGCGCGCACTCTACATAAAAACAGTACGTGGCTCAAGGTTATGATAAAAAATCTTAAGATTATCGTTCTAAACGTTTGGCGTCATTTAAGCTTTTGTCTTTAAGGAAACGAACAGGTTGTCTTTCACAAAAGAAAGCCCCTGAACATCGAAAGCTCGATAGAAGGGGCTTCATCTATTCATGACAAAGGTCCGCTAAGTCAATTAAAGATCTGGTAAGTCAACTTAGCTGATTAAGCTTTGAATTAAACGCGCCCCTGCAGAGGAATGATCGTTACCGTTTCACCAACTTTCACGGTATCAACCGCTGGTGAGATTTCGATTAAACAGTTTGCTTCGCTCATTGAACGCAGGATACCTGAACCTTGCTTACCCGTCGTTTTCACTTGAAGCACACCCGATTCATTCATCGAGAACACACCACGGCTGAACTCGGTACGACCTTGGCGTGAACGCAACTGTTCGGTCGCTACCGCGTTCGCTTTAACTGGTGTCCAGTTGGTTTGACCTTGAAGCTTGCGGATCGCTGGCTCTACAAAGTTAATGAACGACACCATAACGGCAACTGGATTGCCCGGTAAACCGAAGAAAGGTTTGTCTTCAATTTTTCCGTAAGCAAGAGGGCGACCCGGACGCATATTGATACGCCAGAAGTTGATTTCACCCAGCTTATCTAACGCAAGCTTGATGTAATCCGCATCACCAACAGATACGCCACCAGAAGTCAGAACCATATCGGTTTCAAGCGACGCTGAATGCAGCACATCCATCATCTTCTGTTCATCATCTTCAATGATGCCGTAATCAACGATGTCACAACCCAGCTTTTGAAGCATGCCGATGATAGTAAAACGGTTCGAGTCGTAGATAGAGTTTGATTTTTGCTCGCTGCCCGGAGCTTGAACTTCGTCACCCGTAGAGAACACACCCACTTTAACTTTACGCAGAACAGGGCAGGCACCAAAACCTAACGACGCCATCATGCCCATTTCTGGCGCTTCGATGCGTGTGCCACGTGTAAAGACAGGTTGGCCGATTTCTAAATCTTCACCAGCCATACGGACATTTTGTCCAATTGAGATTTTCGCACCTGGGAAGCTAACCTTATCGCCATCTTGAACGGCTTGTTCGCGCATTACAACAACATCAACGCCTTCAGGCATTGGTGCACCCGTCATGATCTTAACAGCTTCACCTTGTTGAACGGTTTGCTCGTAGCTGTGACCAGCCATAACTTCAGCAACCAGTTGGTAACTATCCAGTTCTAAATCTTCACTACGAATTGCGTAGCCGTCCATTGCTGAGTTGGTGTTTTGAGGCACATTGATTGGCGAGATTACATCTTCAGCCAAAACACGACCGTAGCCCTGCAATAGTTCAACACTCTCTGTGAGATCGAGCGCGTCAATGCTATCAACAATCTTTTGTTGGCCTTGAGTAACGGTTAAACCTGCAGGAGAGAACGAATCACAACACACTGCGGGCGCAGCGTCTTTTGAAGATGAGCATGACACGGCTTTGCCTGCTGTTGAGGAAAGGTCAAAGGACTGTGCGTAATCGATGATGAAATCACGAATCGCTTCTAAGTCGCTGATCGCCATTTGTGGCAGCTCTGATTCAACTTGGATGTCTGCCGCGATAGCAATAATGTTGTTATCATTCGGGTACAACCAAGGTTTACCGACTTCATCTCTGTGCAATTCAATTTTAGGGAAGGCGATGTTTTTACAGCCTTCGACCAGAATCAAGTCCAGCGTGTTGGTATCGAAACGTGTCAGAAGGTAATCAAAATTAGCTTCGGCTTCTGGCGTTTCTGTCATCATCACGTGACGATTACGCGATGCAATCAGCATTTGGTTTGCGCCCGCTTTACGTAAACGGTAGCTGTCTTTACCCGGCTTATCGACATCAAAATCGTGGTGAGCATGTTTTAACACACCCACTTTTAAACCCGCATTAGTCAGCAGAGGCAGTAACGCTTCAAGTACCGTTGTTTTACCTGTCCCGCTATAAGCAGCAAAGCCCAATAAAGGAAGGTTAGGGCGTTGTTTAGAATCTTTCATTATTGAAGCGTTCCGAATTGGGTGAGTTCTTCTGGCGTGTTGAGATTGACAAAGCAGTTAGGAGAATCGCTGAAATCAACGTATTCGGTAACACATTCTTTGTATAGCAAGATGATTTTACGATCACCACGTTCCAAAAACGCTTCTAGCTTTGGCAGAACACGTTTGTGGAATAGGGTGAATACAGGTTGCTTAAATTCGCCATCATGCGCGACAAGAATGTCACTGTCTTCTTTAACTGCAGAACAAAAACGCTCAACAAGGTCGTCACTGATTTGTGGGCTGTCGCAAGGGACAAAGCCGACCCAGTCTGTGCTCGCGTTTTTAAGGCCAGCATGAATGCCGCCCAATGGACCTGGATAGTCAGGGAAGGAATCGGAAACAACCGGAGCAAATGCTTGGTAACTGTCTAAGTTACGGTTGGCATTGATGGTGATGCTGACATCTTGTTGTGACAGCTTGTTTATAACGTATTGAATAAGCGGAGAACCGTTGAGCTCAACAAGTCCTTTATCTTTTCCGCCCATGCGGCTGGCCTGTCCGCCAGCCAAAATAACCCAACTAGTTTGCGTTGGAAGCAGCATAAATATTCTCTTGTGCTTTATCTTTCTGAATAACTTGCAGAAGCGGCGATTCGGTCAAAGTATTGTCTTTGATCCACCATTGCTTCTTACATAAGTCGGTTAACGCGTTAGTTTGGTGACTAGTGATGACTAAACTCGCGCCTCTTTGAAGAAGATCTTCGGCCATTATCACCAATCTTTCAATAGATTCTTTGTCTAAAGAGGCACTTGGTTCATCCATAAGCAAGATTGACGGCTTAAGAATCCAGGCTCGTGCCATTGCAACGCGTTGACGCTCACCACCAGACAACACAGAAATGTGTTCATCTGCCAAGGTTTCTAAACCTACCATTCTCAGCGCATTAATTATTTGCGCTCGCTTATCTTTTTGGCTCTCTTTGTTAAAGCGAATGCCATAAGCGACATTTTGGTACACCGAACCATCAAAAAGATAGGGGGTTTGATGCAGGTAGATAATGTCTTTGAACTTGAGCCTAGGGAATAAGATCTGCTGCCAGCTTTGTGTTGGAGACTGAATGCGGCCAGAGCTTGGCTGAATCAATCCAGACAATATTTTAAGTAGGGTCGTTTTACCCACACCATTATCTCCTTTGAGATAAATGGCATCGTTGGGGCCGATCGACAATTCAGGGATATGGAACAAAACACGCTCTTTGTAGCGCATTGAAATTTGCTGCGTTGTTATTTTTATACTCATGACAGCGTTCCTAAGTTCTTAAATAGCCTTTTCCTCTCACACTGGAAAGGAAAAAGTTAAGGGCTAATGCCAATGCTAATAACACCATACCGAGGGCGACGCCTTGAGCGAATGCGCCTTTGTGGCTTTCCATAGCGATAGCTGTTGGGATATTTCTTGTCATCCCCATAATGTTGCCACCGACCATCATTGAACAACCAACCTCAGTGACGATACGAGAGAAGGCAGCGATAGTTGCCGCTAAAAGAGGGAAGCGTGTTTCCCAAATTAAGGTACATGCCACACGTGTGGTTGATACACCAAGCGTGCGCGCCGTTTCAACCGCTCGGCGGTCACTGGCTTGGAGAGCGCCGTGCATCATCGCGACTAGGATTGGGAAACAGATCAGCATCTGACCTAGAATCATCGCCTTTTGGGTGAACAGTAATTCCCAATCACCGAGTGGGCCAGAACGAGAGAGCATCATGTACATCAACAAACCGATAACCACGGTTGGGATAGCTTGCAGGGTGTTGATCACCGATAACAATGCCCACTTCCCGGGGAACTCGGTATAAGCCAATAAGAAAGCCATAAGGATTGCAGGAACAATCACTAATGAGATGGCGGACAAAGATACGCTGAAAGATACCGCGACGATTTTCCACAATTCGTGGTCAAAACTCACTAGTAGGTTCATTGCATCAATCGTTGTTTGCCATAGGGTCATGAAGTATCTCGTGTGAATCGATAATAGGTCTTTATCGGTAATGACTGATGTTAATCATAGCTGACACAAACTATTTGAGCTTGAATTGGCCAGCTATTGTTTTTAAGAGTGCTTCGTTAACTGTTTAGCTAAGTGTAGTGCTTGTTGGTTTTGACTACACCTTCAATGCTACGCTTTACTTACAACCAACGACTCATTGCTTACAACCAACTGTTCTGCGCTCGCAACAAACTATTCTGCGCTCGCAACAAACAGCTGTTTGCCGTGCAGTTTAAAGTCGTTAATCAGTTTCTGACCTTTAGGGTTAACCAGCCAATCACTGAATACTTTCGCAGCTTGATAGTTGATGCTCGGGTAGCGTTCTGGGTTAACAAGAATCACTTGGTAAGGGTTAAACAGGTTCTTGTCACCTTGGAAAAGGATTTTAAGATCCAATTTGTTTTGGTAAGCCAACCAAGTACCACGGTCTGTCATGGTGTAGCCTTGCATCTCTGACGCCATGTTCAGAGTAGGGCCCATGCCTTGACCCACACTGCGATAACCACCGAAGTTTGGTTCCATTTTAGTTTGTGCCCAAATACCCATCTCTTTCTTATGAGTACCAGAGTCGTCACCACGAGAAACAAAGGTCACGTTATTGTTCGCGATTGCTTTGAACACATCAGTCACTGCTTTTTGAGATTCAATCTTCGCTGGATCGCTTTGAGGACCAACAATGACAAAGTCGTTGTACATCAGCTTGCGAGGTAGAACCCCGTAACCTTGTTCAACGAAATTCGCTTCAGCCTTTGGTGCGTGAGTCATCACTAGATCTACATCGCCATTCTCACCCATGCGAAGTGATTTACCTGTACCCGCCGCTAGAACATCAACTTTGATACCAGAATCTTTTTCGAACTCAGGTAATAAGTAGTCAAGTAGACCAGAGTGGTAGGTACTTGTGGTGGTCGCCAATTTGATATGGGTGGTGTCTTCCGCGCTGCTAGCCGTGTAACTGACGATAGATAGAGCTGCAATAGTTAGGGGAATTGCTTTCATTATTATTATGTCCATTCTGTTATAAATGAATGACATGCCTTTAGTATTAAAGGGCTCAAAAAAGGGCATGTGCATAAGACGCTAATTGTTGTAATTAGAAATCTACACCTTACAAGCAAACTTAATGCCAATAAATCATGCATCAGGTCTCATTAAATTGCTGTTATTTCGGACAAAACTGCGTCATTTAGCCCTCTAAAATGAATCAAAACATGAGCTAGGACAAAATGTCGCACATTGTCCCTGTTGCACAAAAGGTTAATTGGTACACTCTGTCCCAACTTTCCCCACCGGCTAATCATTATGTCTTTACCTAGTTCACCTGCACCCAACCTCAACCCGAACACATTGACTCAATATCAAGCGTTTTCCGTCTTGGTTGTGGATGATGAAATGGGTATGCAGGCTATTTTAAAGAAAGCACTGGGTAAGTTCTTTGGCAAGGTATCGAGTGCAGGGTCGGTTGAAGAAGCCGAAATACTGCGTTCGAGCGAGCATTTTGATCTCATTGTTCTTGATATCAACCTGCCAGGTCGGTCTGGTATTGAGTGGGAAGAGGCGTTTAACGACAACGACAAACGTGCCGATGTGATTTTCATGACAGGTTATGCTGATTTAGAGATGACGATATCTGCGCTTAAGCTTGGCGCTTCAGATTTCATTCTTAAGCCGTTCAACTTAGAACAGATGATACAAGCTGTTCTGCGTTGTATGGATAAGCGACTTGACCAAAGAATGCAGTACGCGTTGAAGCGCGATGTTAGCCGTCATATCAAGACCGAATTGATCGGCAATTCAGACAAGACTAAACAGCTTAAATTGCTGATCAGTCAATTTGCACCGTCAAGAGCATCAGTTCTTATAGAAGGTGAGTCGGGTACGGGTAAAGAGTTAGTTGCTCGTGGTGTACATGAAGCTAGCAAACGAACAGGGCCATTCGTGCCAATTAACTGTGGAGCGATTGCGCCTGAGCTTTTAGAAAGTGAGCTATTCGGGCATACCTCTGGCGCATTTACCGGCGCGAAGAAAAATCGTGAAGGTCTGTTCAGAGTCGCAAGCGGTGGCACCTTGTTCCTTGATGAGATCGGTGAAATGCCACTGCCAATGCAAGCTGCGCTGTTACGTGTGTTAGAGCAACGTACTATTCGTCCAGTTGGCAGTGAGAAAGAGATCGCTGTCGATGTACGTGTCGTCGCAGCAACAAACCGAAACCTTCAAGAAGAGGTCGATAAAGGCCACTTCCGTCGCGATCTGTTCTACCGACTCAATGTACTTAAGATTGATGTTGTGCCATTGAGAGAACGACCTTCTGATCTGATAGAGCTTGTTCCATACTTCACTCGTCTTTTATCTAGTGAACTGGGTATGCCGGTTCCAAACTGGGCACATGAAGATATCTTGGCAATGAATGAATACGAATGGCCGGGAAATATTCGCGAACTTAAGAACTTAGTCGAAAGATGCATTCTTTTAGACAAGCCACCAGCACACTATTGGCGCGAAGTGAATGGTGATCCAGCCCCAACCAGCATTTCAGTGACGGTGTCACATGGCGCGGAAATACCAAACTTGAATAATGTAGACGCAGCTGAGGGTTACCCGAACACTTGGACACTCAAAGAAGTAGAAAAATCTCACATAGAACAACTGGTGAGTTTCCATGATGGCAATAAATCTGCAGCTGCGCGAGATCTCGGTGTGGCACGTAAAACACTAGAGCGTAAGTACAAAGAATGGAACACAGAAGGCTCTGAATATGCCGATTAGACGTCATTGGTGGACAAAGTGGGCGTTCCGGTTCAAAACCATGGTGCGTTATCGCCTGCTATTTCTAACATCCGCTCCCATCATTCTTACCTTATGTGCGCTTGTCGCTATAACACTGTATTGGTCAGTACATTACACGTGGCAGGGTGCTCTGATTGATGTCGATGAGCGTTTGGATGTTGCCGACAACAGTATCCATCTAATTCAGAACCAACAGGCCTATAACGTTCAAGCATTTGCTGAGTCTTACAACTTCCGAATCAAACTCACGAGCGATATTTCGAAAGAAGAGCTCACACGTTGGGTTTCTGAAAATAAATCTCGCTATAAACTCGATTTTCTACGCTGGCGCAGCGTCGAGAGCATGGAGAAAAAGCTTGAATACCTCAACCTGACACACAAAGAATCGTTCTTTAGTGTATTGAGCCAAAACGAACTCAACGATTTAGACCAAAACCTTGCCAGGCAAGCCGAAGTCCCAATGCTCAATAGTCAAAATGTTGAAACTCGGGGTTTAGTTAGCCGTACCGTTGTGTCGATTCGTGACAAGAATGATCACGTGATTGGTTTTCTTGATGGCGGGATCCTCCTTAATAACAGCACACAGTTGGTTGATCAGATCAGCAATCTCATTTATCCGCAACGCGAGGGGTTCAATCGTCGTATTGGCACCGTTACTGTGTTTCTTGATGACCTACGTGTCAGCACTAATGTACCGTTGAGCAGCGAAGAAAGTGCAGGGCGCGCAATTGGTACTCGTGTTTCTCACGAGGTTCATTCTAAAGTATTGAATGAAGGCAAAGAGTGGCTAGATAGAGCGTATGTTTACGACGCTTGGTACATCACTGCGTATCAACCGATTCATGACCAATTCGATAACGTCATCGGCATGCTCTATACCGGTTATCTGATTTGGCCATTGGTGGAAACGTACTTAACCAACCTTGGTGAAATCAGTATTACGATTGTGTTGTTGTTACTGGCTTCTGGTTTGATCGTTCACCGTGGTGCGCGTGATCTTTTCAACCCAATTGAACGCATTCACAAAGTGGTGAAGCTAGTCCAGATGGGGCAAGACAAGCGAATTGGTACTCTTGGTTTGAACGATCAACACGAGCTGACTTTGCTCGCTAAACAATTCGATAAGATGTTGGATTTGCTGCACGAACGTAATCAAGAGATCCAACAAGCCGCCTCAGAACTCGAATGTAAGGTTCATTCTCGTACTGCTAGCTTGAAAGAGAAAACCGAAGAACTCGAACTGCATATCAAGCTGTTGAATCAAGCTCGAGACAAGCTGGTGGTCAACGAAAAGTTAGCCGCGCTAGGCGAATTAACCGCGGGCATTGCCCATGAGATTAATAACCCGACAGCGGTAATTCTTGGCAATGTAGAGTTGATGAAGTTTGAACTCGGTGACGAAGTCGCTCGTGTAGACGAAGAAGTCCACGCTATCATGGAACAGATTGACCGAATCCGAAATATCACACGAAGCCTGCTTCAATACAGCCGTCATGGCGGTGTACAAGACGAAATTACGTGGCAACATATCAATCCAATAGTGGATGAAAGTATTACGCTCGTAAAAACAGGCGCGAAAAAGAAAGGCATTGTCTACGTATCACAACTGCATGCTAAAACGTCTGTGGAAGTTAACCGAAACCAACTTTTGCAGATTTTGGTTAACCTACAGATGAACGCGATTCATGCCATGGACGGACAGGGCACATTGACTATCTCAAGTGAAGACTGGGTGGAGAATGGCGTGTCTCATGGTGCAATCGTTCATGTTGAAGATGAAGGGTGTGGTATCAAAGAAGAACAATTGAAACGCATCTTTTCACCTTTCTACACCACCAAACGTGACGGTACAGGCTTAGGCTTATCAGTATCTCAAAGTATCTTGAGCCAAACGGGCGGTGAGATACGTGTCGAATCAGAAGTAGGCAAGGGAAGCCGCTTTAGTATCTACCTTCAGCAAAAAGCGACACCACAGTTATTGGTCTCAAACCTATAACTTTTTAGCTTTAACCTCGAATCGAATCCAACCATATTATCACCTGATAATATTTCTACTGCGTTTGGGCTGTTACATGAACGTTTCAGCCCAAGCACGAAAATCCCGCACTACTAAACTATCGCCAACTAAATCTCAACCTCTGCCTGTTTGACGAGTACCTCTTTTTGAATATGTAACACAGTGTATATCTTTTGATCTTGATGCATATCATCTGAACTGTACGGATTTTTGATACATTGACCCCAAATTCATAATCAAAAAATATAATAAAGTCAGTCAGCTATGAAATTAAGTAATCTATCTATTAAATCAAAACTTATCTCGATCGTCATTTTATCGGTTGTTCTATTGGTAATGGCGTCATCTTTCAACCTAATGCAACAACGTGAAAGCTCAATGCAAGAGCGCCAAGATAAACTCAGTGCTCAAGTCGAAACCGCGGTCAGCTTAGCGAGCTACTATTACAGCCAACGTAACGTACTCGGTGAAGAAGAAGCAAAGAAACAAGCGCTGCAAGCAATTGAAACGCTTCGTTACGACACCACCAATTATTTCTGGATCTTAAACCAACAACTCAACGTTGTTATCCATCCATTAAAACCTGAACTCAATGGCAAGAACGCAGGTAACTTTAAAGATGGTGCAGGTAAACACCACTGGCGTGAGATGGTGAACATTTCACGTACCCCAGAGGAGAAAGGGTTTCTTGATTATCAATGGATGAGCCCGCAAGGTGAACTCAAAGACAAGATCTCATATGTACAGCTATTCCCTGAGTGGAATTGGATTGTAGGCTCGGGAATCTTAGTTGCGGATATTCAAGACGCTTTCTATGCATTAGCGCTCAAAGAGGGACTGGTCGCGGTTGTATTATCAGGCCTGTTGTTTGCTATGGGCTACGCGATTTCTAACAATATCCTTGTGCCACTTAACAAGCTTATCGACAACACCCATAAGATTGCAGATGGGGATCTTCGTGTACGCATGAACATGACACGCAAAGATGAACTGGGCGATATGAGTAATCAAATTGATACCATGCTCAACAAGTTACAAAGCACGCTTCGTACAGCGAATGAATCAGCAGGTTTATCCAGCAATATGGCGAGTCACATTGCACAAGCCAGTGAAGAGGCTGCGACCAGTGTTAACTCACAGCATGCACAGCTTGAGTTGCTATCGACAGCGATGACAGAAATGAGTGCCACGATTTCTGATGTCGCTGTGAATGCTGAAAATACTGCCGCAAGCACCAATAAGGTTGTTGAGCACGCAAATCAGAACGACCAGAACATGCAAGTAACGTCTAAAACCATATCTCAGGTGTCAGAAAACATTTCGACCGCGAATGATCTCGTCAGAGACTTACAATCTGGTGTCACAGAGATAAGCCAAGTGGTGAGCGTGATACGTGATGTATCTGAGCAAACGAACTTGTTAGCGCTTAATGCGGCAATAGAAGCAGCCCGAGCAGGTGAGCAAGGAAGAGGGTTCGCGGTAGTCGCAGATGAAGTCCGTAACCTCGCAAGCCGCACTCAAAACTCAACCAATGAAGTTCAATCGACGATTGAAAAACTGACTCAGCAAGCCGAGCGTACCTTTAAAGCAATGCAAAGCAGCAATGAGAAAGTCGATCACAGTGTTGTCGCGTCTAACGAAACACGCCAACAACTCGATGTGATTGTGAATGAGCTTCACAACGCCAACGACATGGTCGCACAAATCGCCGCCGCATCGGAGCAACAAAGCACGGTAGCAACCGAAATGAGTGAAAGTGTCACAGGGATTCATCTGGCGGCTAACGAAGTATTGCAAGCTTCACAGTCGTTAGCTGAGGATAGCCAGAAAATGGCCAACACTACAGAACACCTTACTGATCAGTTAAAGTACTTTAAGGTCTAAGCGAAAACCTCATAAAAAAACACCTCCGCACTTGAGACAAGTTCGGAGGTGTTTTTGTTTGTAGATGACTGGATTGTTAACTTGCTCAACAAAAGAAGCGCGTTAAGAAAAAGAAGCGCGTTAAGCCAACCTTGCTAATGTGCAGTTACTGAAATCTTCGGAGGGTTGATATTGTGCTTTCTAAACTCTTTCATCACACGCAAGGTAATATCGGTTTCAAACAGCTTCTCATACGCCGTGTCGACCACATAGGCCTTACAAGTTAACTGTATCGCCAAGTAATTATCCGTGATCGTCTGTTTGACCAGAACCGTAACAGGCTTCGGCAAGTGGATGTAACGACTTGAAGACGCCGCTTCTTGAATCAAGTCTCGAGCTAGGGTGATGTCTTCATTCATACCGACATAAAATGGAATCACCACCTGCATATCCAGCGCGCCATAGTTACCACTGGTCGTTACTTCGTTTAAGAACTTGTTGTTCGGGATCGTGATGATGTCATCGTTCAGGGTTCTCATTCGAACAGAACGCAAACCAATGGTAATGATGTCGCCATAGTTACCTTCAAACGTGACGCGGTCACCAACTTGAAAAGGTCTGTCAATCATCACAGTGATACCGGCGATGAATGATGCTGCCAAGTCTTTAAGCGCAAAGCCGACCGACACGGCGAGGGTACCACCAATCAAAGCCAGTATTTGATCGTTGATTCGAAAGCTCATCATGAACACGATAAGGCCGGTGCTCACGTAAATAAAGAATTGAGTAAACGACTGCAGTTTCTGTAGCAGCATTCGATATTGCACGAACTGACTACCAAAACTGGTCACCAACGAATTGATGAACTTCAGTAACAACCACATTGCGGCAATAACGATCATGGAGAAGAACACACCGCTCCAACGCACCAAACTCGCAATCTTTGAGATGTTTTCTACGTTAGCTAACTCTTCCGTCGCAAAGGTCGGGAAACTGACAGCACTTGCCAAGCCAACAAATAGTAGGATAAATAACTTCTTCATTTTACTTCACCAGTAGATGTTGACGGTCGAGAACGTTTGTAATGTGGCGGAACCAGTGCTCAGAAATTCGAGCCTTTTCTTCATGCCAACCAATATAACCACGGCTTTCAAAATAACGTAGAATCCCGGTTATCTCTGCAATGCTCAGTTGAGTACATTCAGACAACACTTCCGGAGAAGCTATTTCCAGTTGCACGATAGAGCGAAGTACAGCCAGCATAGGTTTTGGCATGTTCTCGAGTTCCTGCGCTTCAGGAACATGGAACAAACGTACCACGGCTTGATCTGTCTCTTTATTTCGGTTCAAAGAGAGCCTAAAGAATCGCAGCGCAACGGTAGGGTTGCCATCAGAGTAGTGCCACAAGATTCGATAGAAACCTTGGCGTGCACGTTCTTCTTCACTCATGTCATCTTGGTCCCACTGCTTAGGGACAACTAAACCATCAAACGATAACGGCTTTTCAAGTTCCGTATTGATACGGCTATTTAGAAGATCACCGACTTGTTTTTCTGTCCAACGTGGTAGGAAACACACCAAATCAAACAGCAGACGCTCACCACGCGCTCTATCAACAAATCGCCAGCTTGATTTGGCAATCGATATCACGACACGGTGATTCTTTTTAGAACGACGCAGTAGGTTGGTTAAACGAATCAAATCAGACAGGCCACCGACCATTGGCTTAACCAATCGTTGGGCATTATCAATCGCAATTAAGTACGTGGTGTTACTTTTACGTAGGTGCGCCAAGATCTGAATCTCAGTCGCTTCTTCTTCCAAGCCGATGCTCACGGCTAGATGCGCTAAGAGCTCTTGGTAACCCGCGTAAGGGCAACTCACGTAAACAGGCTCTGCGTTGGATACTTTATGCAGCAAGGTATAAAGCAGCGTTGTAGCGCCCACACCACGTTCGCCTGAAACAATACAAATAGCAGGGCTGTCCGACATCAAATAACGAGAGAGTTGCTTAACCTCATCGCCCGCGTAATCAATTAAGGTGCTATCGATATTACCCGGCAGAATGTACTCATAGGTTTTGTCTCCTTTGATTCGAACCAAGTTTTGTTGGTTTTTATCAAGATCAGACTGCTTAGCCACTTCGATTCGAAAGAGATAAGCTAAGGCCTGACTAAACAACGTGTAACTAGAAAGCAATGCCATGATTCGATGTTGGAAGTTGTAAACACTCAACCACACGATTCCAATTGCCGTCGCCAGTATATTAAGTAAGAAGGTTTCCTTACGGTTTACCGCCCAGTTAACCCACACCGGACGATCAGAGATGTGTTGCAGCGTATCGAAGACTTTCGCTCTCCATAATCTAAGTACCGATATCGTGACCAGCACAAACCAGAAAAACAGCGCACTGTAGATCCAGCTATAAATGGTACCTTTACCCAGTGTGATGCTCGATATCTGCAAAGTCAGACCGGCAACAATAATACTCCAAACATAGCGACGAATCGTCGATAGTCTCAGCGCGATGACTTCTTGATTTGATGTGCGACCCAAGCGATACGCAAATTCAAGAATAAAGCTGATAGCAATCGAACCACCTAGAATCCACCACGTGAATATTTCTAGGAAAATCAGGTGCTGCAGGCTAGGGATGCTAGAAAGCACTCTCAAAGAAAGTGTGATGGCGATTAACCAAGCAATCGCACGCTCAGCGCGGCTGATATACCAAATCACACGAACCAGAAAAGGAGGGTTCGTTTTCGCTTCGAGAAAGTTAACTCGAAACAACTCAATCAAGCGAGTGCTGTTGGCAAGCCACCATACTAAACCGAAGTAAATGAACAGCACCTTTAGAGAAGCCCAAATGACAGGCACTGGAGAAATAAAAATGTCTTTAACTAATGCTTTAAAGCTACGAATTTGGAAGTAAACAAGATACTCAATATTGAGCTTGGTTAATTCCCACTCTTGTTTAAATTGAGTCACGCCGTATGGGCCAAAACCGGTTAAGCGCTCTTTATTCGCGGAGTTTGTCTGCTCTAAAAGATGCTGTTTACTTACGTTCAAGCTATTCAAAGTGACGTAGCTCGTTTGCACGGCAAACCATTGATCGGCGTCGTTGTTATCTCTATAGGCTTTTACCTGTTGCTCGAAGGTTTTGATTTCCAGCTTTTGAACTCGCAGAACTTCGGCAAGTAAAATGTTGACTTGGCGTCTGTCCGACTGCTCCATAAAGAGTGGGTCAGGTAGGGAACCAATACGCTTATCCAGATCTACAGCAGTATTAGAGACCTGAGGCTGAGATTGTAAGTCATATTCCAAGTTGGCATGACTCGGCCAAGAGAGAATGGCTAAAGTGAAGATTAAGAAGCGCGAAAGTGAACGCATAAAAGTCTCTTAGAATTATGAGGTTAGGATTACTATAGTTAGTTAATCTTACTTTGTGAAATCCAACCCCGTATCGGGGGCGAGTACTTTATTCCCGTTTTGGCTGATTTTGTCATGAAATTGTCAGAGATTAGGCTGATCTTGCCTATGTCTGTTGTTGCTTTGATCGGGTTAGTTTTACTGTGACCAATCAGCATACGATATATTCAATGGTTGGCATGATTTGGGACGTTATATACCGCCCATTATGGGGTGCTGTTCGATATTTTGTTTTTCCTGAAAGTAGATGGTTTTTTAACGACAAATAGACAATCAAAAATGTGAGTCAGCTCAAACTATGATTTGGCTAGGTTATCACTCACTTAATGGCGAGTAATTGCAATCAAGACTTGCAGTTAAAGCCCCGAAGAAGTAACGTTGCGGCGTTTTTCACATTAAAAAGGTAACGGCATTGATCTCCACAGCAAATATCACCCAACAATTCGGCGCTAAGCCACTTTTCGAAAATATTTCAGTTAAGTTCGGCGAAGGCAACCGCTACGGTTTAATCGGCGCGAATGGCTGTGGTAAATCGACGTTCATGAAGATCCTTTCTGGTGAACTTGAGCCAAGTGCTGGTAACGTAAGCTACGATCCAAATGAGCGCGTTGCTAAGCTAAACCAAGACCAGTTTGCTTATGAAGAATTCACGGTAATCGACACGGTTATCATGGGTCACAAAGAGCTTTGGGCGATCAAGCAAGAGCGTGACCGTATCTACTCTTTGCCTGAAATGAGCGAAGAAGACGGCATGAAAGTGGCTGATCTTGAAGTTCAGTTCGCTGAAATGGACGGTTACATGGCAGAAGCGAAAGCAGGTGAGCTTCTTCTTGCGGTAGGTATTGAAGAATCACTGCACTTCGGTCTAATGAGCGAAGTAGCACCGGGTTGGAAACTTCGTGTTCTATTGTCTCAAGTACTGTTTGCAGACCCGCATATCATGCTTCTTGACGAACCAACGAACAACCTGGACATGGACACCATCAAGTGGTTGGAAGATACGTTAAACCAACGTAACTGCACAATGATCATCATTTCGCATGACCGTCACTTCCTAAACTCAGTTTGTACACACATGGCTGACCTTGATTACGGCGCACTTCGTCTGTTCCCTGGCAACTACGATGAGTACATGACAGCAGCGACACAAGCTCGTGAACGTCTACTTTCTGATAACGCGAAGAAGAAAGCACAAATTGCTGAACTTCAAACGTTCGTTTCTCGTTTCTCTGCTAACGCATCTAAAGCGAAACAAGCGACATCTCGTGCTAAACAGATCGACAAGATTCAACTAGATGAAGTAAAAGCGTCTAGCCGTCAAAACCCATTCATCCGTTTCGAACAGTCTAAAGAGCTATTCCGTAACGCACTTGTGGTTGAAAACCTATCTCAAGGTTTTGAAGAAGACCTATACAACAAGTTCGATGCGATTTTCGAAGTAGGTGAGCGTGTTGCTATCATCGGCGAGAACGGTGTGGGTAAAACAACACTACTTAACACACTAGCGGGTGCCCTAGAAGCGCGTACTGGTGAATATAAGTGGTCTGAAAACTCAAACATCGGTTACTACGCTCAAGATCACGCACATGATTTTGAAGAAGATCTAAACCTGTTTGATTGGATGAGCCAATGGCGTCAAGAAGGCGAAGACGAGCAAGTTGTTCGTAGCTTCCTAGGTCGTATGCTATTTGGTCAAGACGACATCAAGAAGTCGGTAAAGGTTATCTCTGGTGGTGAGCAAGGTCGTATGCTTCTTGGCAAGATCATGATGCACAAACCAAACATCCTGCTAATGGATGAACCAACGAACCACATGGATATGGAATCTATCGAAGCGCTTAACTTGGCTCTTGAGAACTACAAAGGCACATTGTTCTTCGTATCTCACGACCGTGTATTCGTAGACTCTCTAGCGACTCGTGTTCTTGAAATCAAAGACGGCAAGATCAACGATTTCCGCGGTACTTACGCTGAGTTCTTGAAAGCACGCGCTTAGTAAGCATTAAACATGAATACGTAATACAACGTTAGTACGTATCCCTGATTAAAAAGGCCTCTATCTTAATGAATAAGATAGAGGCCTTTTGTTTTTCATATCAGTTTTTTATATCAATCTCTTTGTATTAAAAAACGTCGAGTGGTTGGTCGCAAATACCTTTACTCATCAATACTTACACTGCTCATTAATACTTAAACTGCGCGACAATCTTCTCAAGCTTCACACTCACGCTCGATACTTGTTCACTGCAACGGACAGACCCAGATACCACGGTATGAGTATCACTGGCTAAATGAGCGATATCGGTAATGTTCCGATCGATGTCCGCTGAAACCATGGATTGTTCTTCAGACGCCGTCGCAATCTGGCTGTTTAAGTCGAACATCTCTCCAACCTGAAAGTGTATCCCTTCAATCGCATTTACCACATCCTTGGTTTGATGCTTAACTAATCCTGTTTGCTCTAAGCTTACCGACATCTTAGCGACCGTTTTTGCTATTCCAGACGTTAGGCCATGAATGGTCGATTCAATTTGATGGGTTGAATCGTTAGTCATTAGCGAAAGCTCTCTGACTTCAGAGGCCACGACTGCAAACCCGCGTCCATGGTCACCAGCACGTGCAGCTTCTATCGCTGCATTTAGCGCGAGTAGGTTAGTTTGTTCCGCAATGCCTTGAATCGTAGTAACGACCTGATTGATTTCGCGACTCTGATCTTCGAGCTGAACAATTAGGTTTTGAGACTCTGCAATATTGTCGGCTAGCACATTAATGCTGTCATTAGTTGCGAGGGTTTCTTGCAACGCCTGATGTGCATTGTCTTTGATCTTCTCAGCGTTCATCGCTGCGTTTTCTATGTTCGCCGTCACTTCATTACTGGTCATCACCAGCTCATTAACTGCCGTCGCTACAGATTCAGATTGTTGCTTCTGCTTCTCAGCATTACTCATACTTTTGATTGCCGCTTCTTCAGAACTACATGAACTATCGGTCAGCACCGTCATCACGCCGGATAGCTCTTTGATGTTACCGTGCAGTTTATTGATGAAGGTATCGAACGAGTGAGCAAGTTGTGCGAGTTCGTCATTGCCTTTGGCATTCATGCGAACGGTTAAGTCACCATCTCCACTGGCGATTGATTCCATCATCACGTTTATCGCTTTGATTCGCGCAAGTATGTTGCGACCAATGAACACCAACAATAAAGAGAGCAGAGCGACGATGGCGGCACCAAACAGATGCAATGTATTTTTGGTATGTGTACTCGCCGTTGTGATGGCTTGGCTTATCTCGGTTTGTACCGTTTCAATAGCTTGTTCTGTTTTGTGGACGTTGCTACGTAAGGCGCCTCTAAGACCGAGTTCTGCCGACAAGCCTAAATTGGTGTTAGCCAGAAGAAGCGTTTCAACCGCAGCTTTGTAATCCGAATAGGCTTGCTCTGTAGCAACCGAAGTTTGAGAGTAGGGTTCAAACTCTTTAAGAGCATCAGCTAACGCCATATGTGTTTGGTCATTAATATGAGCGAGATAGTGGAAGTCTTTTTCAATCAACTCCAACAACGCAAGCTCTAGAGCCAAACTCGATTCAGATTCGATCGCTGATTTTAACGCGGTTCTTTTGCCATCTAACGCAGCGACAAAACCTAAAGGCGCGGTCGTACGTTCAATGTTATTTACTTGTTCGACAATTTGGTGAAACTGCTTTTGATATTGATGAAGAGTGTCCGAAATCCGTGTCATTTGGTCGGATAAATGAAGCTCGTATGAAGCTAGAGTTTGGTTCAAAGTCACCAATCGTTGATTCAGGGTGTTGGCGGTGTTGTCGAAGCGTTCTGCGTATTTGATATCGTGGCGAGATAAGAAATCTTTTTCGTGTCGCCTCAGGGTGAGTAGGTCAACAGAGCTCCTCAAGTTTTCAGTGGCAGCACGTTCCAAGGATTCAAGCTTATCTAAGCTAAACTGCTCGTAGATGGCATAGATAAAGACTGAAACAAACAGGGTGAGGTTGATTAGAATGAATTTACTGCGTATTGAAAGAGACAGCGAATGACGCTGAGGTTCCGATGGATTACTCATGGTTAATTCCCTTTAAGCCAGTGACGTTGATATTCATATTTATTTTGTAATTAACAGATTTATTTAAATGATGAATATGTAACTAATAGCTTATTAAGTTGTTAAAGCAAGATTCGTTTACGACTAAGGTCGAGGGAGCCGTTATTTATCTACAAGCAAAAATCAGTGGGCACCGTTGATAGAAACCTCCAAGCTATATAGCTTACTAGGCATATCTTGAAATAAACTTTGAACAAATAAAAAATGCCGCTCATCAAGGTTATGAGCGGCATTGTTGTTTAGCTATATCGTTCGCCTAAAATCAGCTTTAATTAGGCATGAACAGGGCTTTTGAACCTAGCTTTCAGATAAAGCTTGTTCACCTTTTACATCGAATTCAATCTTCTCTGCGCCAGTGAACACTTGGAATCGCAGGCCTTTAGCGCGAGCAATGGTCGTGATGCCAAATTGCTGAGCCAAGTCTAAGCCCATTTGCGTCACGCCAGAACGTGATAGCAAAACAGGGATACCCATCTGAGCAACCTTAATCACCATCTCAGACGTTAAACGACCTGTGGTATAGAAGATCTTGTCTTCACCTGACTCTTTGTTAAGCCACATCTCACCAGCCAATGTATCAACGGCATTGTGTCGGCCAACATCTTCAACAAACGATAGAACCTTGTCGTCTTTGCAAACAGCGCAACCATGTACCGCGCCAGCTTTCTTGTACGTGTCGTTGTAATGAGTCAGTGCTTCTAAAGCCGTGTAAATTTCAGTTTGCTTAATTTTGGTCTGAGGCACTTGGTAATCTTCCAACTGCTTCATCACGTTACCAAACATGGTGCCCTGACCACAGCCAGAGGTCACCGTCTTCTTCTTAAGCGCTTGCTCAAGTTGGCTCGTATCTTCTTTGGTGATAACCGCTGCAGAGCTGGTTTCCCAATCGATGATGATAGATTCAACCGCTTCAGGGTCAGAAAGGAAGCTTTGGTTCTTCAAATAACCCAAGACTAAAGATTCAGGGCGCGAGCCAAGCGTCATCAGGGTTACGATCTCTTTCCAGTTCAACATAACGGTAAGAGGGCGTTCACAAGCGATCTGTTTGGTTAGCTTCTCACCATATTCATCAAACACTTCAACTTCGATTGTTTGAAGTGGGTTTTCACTAGTTTTTATTATGTTTGGTTTTACCACAGTCACGTCCTACTTAATGAGATAGCGATTTTAAGAGATAAGAAGTTAACAAGAGGGTCTAACGCCGTTCTTGTTCATCGATTCTTTAACTCATGCTTAAAGCAAATCTTATTCCAAAATAACGGGTATTCAGGAAAACATGAAGCATTCGATTAAAATAGCGCAAAATATGAGAGTTCACCGAGTGGAGTTGTCTGAAATAACCAGTATCGACTAACGTTATAGTGACAACTTGATAACGATATAGATACGCTCTCGCAGTTAATCCGTATTGGCGTGTTTATTGCTTTATGGGGTGTATATGATTGCGCACAGTACAAAATGTCCTAAGTGCATTCAGACCAAAGAAAATCAATTGGGTGAAGTATGTCTGAGATAAAAGAATTCAAAGAACAATATGAAAAAACAGAAGCAGCTTGGCCAATCGGTGTCCAAAGAATAGAAAAAGAGATCAAAACAGGTATCTGGGTAACTACTCAATGGGAATTGACGGGGTTTGAACTGTCGCCAGAAGACGATGCCCAAGACGTTTGTTTACTCCAATTACATAAAGACGAGCGTACAGACTATCGTTTCAACCTAAGCTCTCAGCAACCTAAGCTTTTCTTAGTGATGGATAATGTCGATTCTGGTGTCAAGCCAGTTATTCAGTTACTTACAGCATCACAAACCGTTGCAGGGCAATACATGGACGGTGACAACCAAGTGTTGTCTTACGATATTCCTTTGCCCGTACAGGCTTGGATGGAAGCCTTCATCGGCCGTCATGGTGAATTGCTAGAAGCAAGACGTAAGAAACGTAAAGGTGCGGGTAGATCTAATGGCAACTAACTTCTTTAGCCGTTGGTCTCAACGAAAGCTTGACGAATCCACTGACGAACCTTTGGAAGTAGAGCAAACACTGGAAGCACCAGCACTCACTTCCTCTGATTCTTCATCTTCTGAGATTTCGCCTGCTGATCTTTCGTCTGAAATGGAAGCAGCAGCGCCTCAGTCTTTAGAGAGTGATGCTTTAGAAACCAATGAAGAAGTTCATGCTTCTGACGTTCAAGATCCCGCACCAGAAGCCACTGAAGACTTGTCTGTTGCTCAATTATTGGTATCAGAAGCCTCAGAAAGCGTAAAAAAAGCCGCATTGCGTAAATTATTCCTTTCCGAAGAATTCAATGTTCGTGATGGTTTAGATGATTACGACGACGATTACAGTAATTTGAAGTCTCTTTCTGAAGGGGTGGCGGAAACCTTGCGTGATTGGGTTAAAGACAAAACGGAAGAAGACACTACGCCAGAAGAAGACCAAGTCATTGATAGTAAAGATGAAAGTGAAGTTTTAGAACATTCTGAAAGCGATCTTGAGGTATCTGATAATGAATTTGAAACGTCAGAAAGTGCCGAAATAACCGAACAAGAAAAACAACTGTACAAAAACACAGTATCAGATGATAACGCTACAATGTCAGACGAAGCTGACCTGAAAGAGATGGGACAAAATATACCACACAAAGAATAGGTACATTTTGACTAAATACTCAATGAACCGCTTGAGACAAAATGTCCCAAGCGGTTTTTTTATACGCACAATAAACGCTATAAAGGATTAAATTATTGATATATAAGGCTTATTAAATTGGCATGGCATTTGCTAAATAACGTTTATTATCAACTTTTTTGTAGATAGACGAATTCATAGTCTGACGAGCGGGACACTGGCTAAAGGGTTAGTTGTTAACGGATTAGTCAGCAAGTTCTCTATCGCTTACTACAATGAAGGTTGAACAGATTATCCATGTCCAAAGATGGAACTGAGCAATGCTTAAACAATTATTAGAACAAGCAACTTCAAATAACGCTAAAGCAAGACTGTATGCATTTGAAAATACAGTTGAGTTAACAAATCTGATTCCACCTACTGTTAGCTACGAAAGCGGCGGTAATACTCTTGTTATTGGTCCAACTGCGATCATTGAAAGTGCTGCGGCTCAATTACCTCAATTGACGAGCTTAACCTTATTGTCGACAGACGGCGAAAAGGGCAAAAACCCAGAACTGTACTTCGCGAATTCGGTTCAAGTATCCGGTTTCCTTGGCACGTTTGAAGTTGTGATTGAGAGTAAAGGCACATCAAGCAACTTGGCGAAAATCGCGATTAATCACGATTGTTTCGATGTTGTTCTAGACCTATGTCTGAATAGCTGCATGACAGAAGAAGTGCCTGTACCGGGTTATTACCCAGTAGGCCGTGGCTATCCAAAACTGGCCGAAGCACTGGAAGAGATTCCAACGCTAATGGGCACATTTGATAAGCCTAAGTTCTTCCGTTTAGACACTGACCTTTGTGCGCACAGTTCTCGTGGCGTAAAAGGATGTGAACGTTGTGTTGACGCTTGTCCTGCTGGCGCACTATCAAGTGAAGGCTCAGACAAAACAGGTCACAAGATTGAGATTAACCCTTATCTATGTCAAGGCGTCGGAACTTGTGCAACAAGCTGTCCTACAGAAGCGATTACCTATGCGCTTCCAAACCCTGACGATACTCAAAAGTTCATTGAACGTACGCTAGCTAACTATGAACATGCGGGCGGTCTGGATCCAATCGTACTTATCTGTAGCTCTCGTCATGAGACTTACAATGTAATGGCGCTAAAAGCACTACCAGATAACGTTATTCCAATCGTTGTTGAAGAACTGCCTTCTATTGGTATTGATACTTGGTTTGCAGCGCTAGTGAATGGCGCAACCCAGGTTCTGTTTGCTGCTTCTCGTTTTATGCCAGAGACGATCATTCGCGTTCTGAATAACGAAGTCGGGATTGCTCAAGAGCTACTAGACCAAATCGGTGTTCCAAAAGAAACCATCGATATCCTGTATTTAGAGTCTCTACGTGAAGGGCCTCCAACACTGTGCGTTGATTCTTTCGACCTTGCACTTGGCGATCTTCAAGGCAACAAACGTCAACGTCTATTCACTGCACTCGATGCTATGTCTTCATCTCGCATTCCTGTCGAGAATATCGTTGAACTTCCTTCGAATGCACCATACGGCACGGTTTCGTGTGAAAGCAAAGATTGTACGTTATGCATGAGTTGTGTTGCGGTTTGTCCTACACGTGCTCTTCATACCGACGGTGCTTCTCCATCACTTAAGTTTGTAGAACAAGACTGTATTCAATGTGGTCTGTGTGAAAAGGCATGCCCTGAGAATGTTCTCACTCTGACACCTCGTATGAATTGGGTGAAAGAAGAACGTCAACAAGCGGTTGTGATTCATGAAGAGAAAGCGGCGGAATGTTTACGCTGCCATAAGCCATTCGCTCCACAGTCTATGATTGACATGTTGCAGAATAAGTTACGTGGTCACTCTCATTTTTCAGATGAAACTGCGATTAATCGTATTGCGATGTGTGAAGACTGTCGTGTAGTGGACATGTTCGATTCAATGGCTCAAGACCCATTGAATCAATTGAAATACTAGGAGTTGGCATTGGAAACTAATTTGGATCAGACACAAGAGCCTGAGCTCGCAAAAGAATTAAAGCAAGAACAGACACTAAGAACTGAAATCTATTTGGTTCTTTCTGCATTGTTCCGTAGCGCACCTTCTGAAGAGGTCATTGTTTTCCTAAAGACGTTAGACATTGAAGCGTCTGAGAGTGCAATGCAAAAAGCTTGGATTGCCATTCAACAAGCGGCAACGGAATCAAATCGCGAAGCGTTAGAAGATGAATATCAAGATCTGTTCATTGGCATTGGCCGTGGAGAGATTGTTCCATTTGGTTCTTGGCATAGAACTGGCGCCATGATGGAAAAACCATTAGCAGAGATTCGTCATGACTTAGAGCTTTTAGGCATTGAGCGTGACGATCAAGTGAAAGAGCCAGAAGATCATATAGCTGCATTGTGTGAAGTCATGGCCATGCTAACGGCTGAAGAAGAAGCGCTGCAACAAGCGGTATTCAACAAACACCTTGGCCCTTGGTTTAACTCTTTCACGCGTCAGCTTGAAGGAGCAGAAAGCGCGAACTTCTACAAGTCAGCAGCTCAGCTGTGTGAAGCATTCCTAACGCTAGAACAAGTGCGTTTTAGCGTGAATACAAAAAGCAGTAAGCACAAATTAAAGATTGATGTGAAAAACGTCACTGATTACGAGTAATCGAGCAGTACGCGATTATATCGATAGAGGGGCATTAAGCCTCCAAAAAAAGATCTACCGTAAGGTAAGGAAGCAATGATGAAAGATAATAAAGATATAAATACAAGCCGTAGGGACTTACTCAAAGGCTTGACGACTGCAGCCGTGGCTGGTGCCGTTGTCGCTGGTACAACTAAAGTGGCAACCGCTTCAGAAACTGTTGAAATTTTGAAAGAAGACGTGAAGAAGACTGGGTATCGTGAAACGCAACATATTCGCGATTACTACGACACACTTTAGGAGATAACGGATGAAACTTGTCAAACGCTCCGATAGTGTGAGCAAAGAAACCAATCAACTGGGTGTGTCTCGACGTGCCTTCATGAAAAACACCTCTCTAGCGGCTGGTGGTGCGGTAGTAGGCGCTGGTCTATTCGCTCCGGGTATGATGAAAAAGGCGCAAGCTAAGTCAGTCGACCCTGAAGCGAAAACAGAAGTGAAACGCACTATCTGTTCTCACTGTTCTGTGGGTTGTGGTATTTACGCTGAAGTTCAAAACGGTGTTTGGACGGGTCAAGAGCCTGCATTCGATCACCCATTCAACGCTGGTGGACACTGTGCGAAAGGCGCAGCTCTGCGTGAGCACGGCCACGGTGAACGTCGCCTTAAGTACCCAATGAAATTGGAAGGCGGTAAGTGGAAGAAGCTTTCTTGGGAACAAGCGATTGAAGAGATCGGTAATAAAGCGCTAGAACTTCGTAAAGAGTCTGGCCCTGATTCGGTTTACTTCTTAGGTAGTGCAAAACACAGTAACGAGCAAGCTTACGCATTCCGTAAGATGGCGTCGCTTTGGGGCACCAATAACGTTGACCACCAAGCGCGTATTTGTCACTCAACCACAGTAGCCGGTGTTGCAAACACTTGGGGTTACGGCGCGATGACAAACTCGTTCAATGACATGCACAACTGTAAGTCGATGCTGTTCATTGGTTCGAACCCTGCAGAAGCTCACCCGGTTGCGATGCAACACATCCTAATCGCGAAAGAGAAGAACAACTGTAAGATCGTTGTTGCGGATCCTCGTCGTACGCGTACTGCTGCGAAATCTGATCACTATGTTTCTCTACGCCCGGGTTCAGATGTTGCGTTTATCTGGGGTCTGTTATGGCATGTCTTTGCTAACAAATGGGAAGACCAAGAATTCATCCGCCAACGTGTATTCGGCATGGACGAGATCCGTGAAGAAGTTGCGAAGTGGAACCCTGCAGAAGTTGAGCGTGTAACCGGCGTTAGCGAAGAAGACGTTTACCACACAGCAAAACTGCTTTCAGAGAACCGTCCGGGTTGTATCGTTTGGTGTATGGGTGGTACTCAACATACTACGGGTAACAACAACACACGTGCTTACTGTGTACTTGAGCTTGCGCTCGGTAACATCGGTAAATCAGGTGGCGGTGCAAACATTTTCCGTGGTCACGATAACGTACAAGGCGCAACTGACCTTGGCGTACTATCAGACACACTACCGGGTTACTACGGCTTGTCTGAAGGTTCTTGGCGCCATTGGTCTAAAGTTTGGGATATCGACTTTGACTGGGTTAAGGGACGATTTGACGACAACGCATACGGTGGTCAAAAACCAATGAACAGTGCAGGTATTCCTGTCTCTCGTTGGGTTGATGGCGTGCTTGAAGACAAAGACAAGATTCGCCAACGCGAAAACATCCGCGCCATGTTCTACTGGGGTCACGCGGTGAACTCTCAGACTCGTGGTCCAGAGATGAAGAAGGCGATGCAGAAGCTGGATATGATGGTTATCGTTGACCCATACCCAACAGTCGCGGCAGTAATGAACGATCGCACCGACGGCGTTTACTTGCTTCCAGCAACCACTCAATTTGAAACCTACGGCAGTGTAACGGCGTCAAACCGTTCTCTACAGTGGCGTGACAAGGTTGTTGATCCTCTGTTCGAATCTAAGCCTGACCACGAAATCATGTACCTTCTTTCTAAGAAGCTTGGTTTCTCTGAACAACTGTTCAAAAACATCCGTGTTGAGAACAACCAACCATTGATTGAAGACATCACTCGTGAATTCAACAAAGGTATGTGGACGATCGGCTATACAGGTCAAAGCCCAGAGCGTTTGAAAGAACATCAACAAAACTGGCACACGTTCCACAAAACAACGCTTGCTGCAGAAGGCGGCCCAGCGAATGGCGAGACTTACGGTCTGCCTTGGCCATGCTGGGGCAACCCAGAGATGAAACACCCAGGTACGCATATCCTTTACGATACGTCTAAACCTGTTGCTGAGGGTGGCGGTAACTTCCGTACTCGTTTCGGTGTCGAATTTGAAGGTCAAAGCCTATTGGCTGAAGACAGCTATTCAAAAGGCAGCGAAATCAAAGATGGTTACCCAGAATTCAGTGACAAACTGCTGAAACAACTGGGTTGGTGGGACGACCTAACAGCAGAAGAGAAAGCCTCTGCTGAAGGTAAAAACTGGAAAACTGACGTTTCTGGTGGCATCCAACGTGTTGCCATTAAGCATGGTTGTATTCCGTTTGGTAATGCGAAAGCGCGTGCGATTGTTTGGACATTCCCAGACCGCGTACCACTGCACCGTGAGCCACTTTACACGCCACGTCGCGACTTAGTTGCTGATTACCCAACTTGGGATGACAAAGAAGCGATTTTCCGTGTTCCTACGCTTTACAAGTCGATTCAAGACCAAGACAAGTCTGGTGAATACCCGATTATTCTTACTTCTGGTCGCCTGGTTGAGTACGAAGGAGGTGGTGAAGAAACCCGTTCAAACCCATGGCTAGCCGAACTTCAACAAGAGATGTTCGTTGAAGTGAACCCGAAAGATGCGAACGACATCGGTTTCAAAGATGGTGATGATGTTTGGGTTGAAGGTGCTGAGAAAGGTCGAATTAAGGTGAAAGCGATGGTTACTCGTCGTGTGAAACCTGGCCTAGCATTCCTACCATTCCACTTCGGTGGCAAGTTCCAAGGCGAAGATTTGCGTTCTAAGTATCCAGAAGGCACTGATCCTTACGTTATTGGTGAAGCTGCAAACACAGCAACCACATACGGTTACGACCCTGTCACGTTGATGCAGGAAACGAAAGTAACCCTTTGTAATATTCGTAAAGCGTAAGGAGTCTTAAAATGGCTAGAATGAAATTTCTTTGTGACACCAAACGTTGTATCGAATGTAACGGTTGTGTCACTGCATGTAAGAACGAAAATGATGATGCTCTGGAATGGGGTATTCAACGTCGCCGCGTTGTAACACTGAACGACGGTGAACCGGGTGAAAACTCTATCTCAGTAGCGTGTATGCACTGTACTGATGCACCTTGTATGGCAGTTTGCCCAGCAGACTGTTTTGAACATACAGAAGACGGCATCGTACTTCACAATAAAGATCTATGTATCGGTTGTGGTTACTGCTTGTTTGCTTGTCCGTTTGGCGCACCTCAATTTCCTAAACAGGAAGCCTTTGGTGAGCGCGGTAAAATGGACAAATGTACCTTCTGTGCTGGCGGTCCAGAAACAGAGCCAGGTTCTGTGGAAGAGCGTCAGAAGTACGGTGCGAACCGTATTGCTGAAGGCAAGCTACCAATGTGTGCTTCTTTATGTTCAACCAAAGCACTGCTAGCGGGTGATGCAGAGAAAGTCTCTGATGTATTCCGTCAGCGTGTTGTTGAGCGTGGTGCGAAGGGTGCAGGCTGGACAGACGGCAATGACCTTTCTTACGATGCGATGAAGAGCTAGTTAGGAGAGACATATGCTTACAATGTTTAAGCGTCTCTTCCTTGTTGTGCTGCCAATGTTGGCAGCACTAACAATGCTGTCTCCTATGAGCCATGCATCAGAGACTAACGCTTCACAAACTCAATCGAGTAGTGCAGAAAGAGAAATCACACAACTTGCTGGCGCCGATTTTTGGCGACAAGTAAGAAACGGTGAAGAAGGTTACACCACATCTCAATCTGCTGAGCACGGTGTGTTGATCAGTACTCCAGGTCAAACGTGGTACATATTGAAGGAGAAGTGGATGTCACCAGCCGGTGCTGTCGCTATCTTTGGCAGTATTGCTTTCGTTACCTTAATGTACGTTGTGATTGGCCCACTAATGCTGAGTGCGCCAAGAACGGGTCGTAAGATCAAACGTTGGTCGCGACTTGACCGCGCACTGCACTGGAGTATGGCGTTTACCTTCTTAACACTGGCTTTCAGTGGTTTGATGTTGGTTTACGGTAAACACTTCTTGAAACCTTATATCCCAACCGATTTATGGGGCTTCATCGTTCTATTGGCGAAGCAATACCACAACTACATCGGCCCGATTTTCTATGTGCTGTTGATGGCTGTTCTTATCAAGTGGTGGCGCAAGTCGATCTTCAAAATGGTCGATATCCAGTGGTTTATAAAACTGGGTGGTATGGTCGGGAAACATAAAGGTTCTCATCCATCTGCAGAGTTTTCTAACGCGGGTGAGAAAGCGCTATTCTGGCTATTGATTGTTATGGGTAGTGTCGCTGCGATCAGTGGCTTGGTGTTAGATTTCCCAATCTTTGGCCAAACACGACGTGATATGGAGCTTTCGAACTTAGTTCACATGCTTGCTGCTCTGATCCTTATCTGCGGCTTTGTGTTCCACATCTACATCGGCTTGTTCGGTATGGAAGGTGCACTTGAGGGTATGGTAACAGGCGAAGTTGATGAAACTTGGGCTAAAGAACACCATGACCTTTGGTACAAAGAAGTGATGGAACAAGAGAAAAATGGCGCTGAACAAAGCGCAAATGTAGCAACAGAGAAAACGGAAGGGGTGAATAAGAATGAACAAACCTCATAAAGGTATTTGGGTCGCTTACATCCTAAGCTGCTTTACACCATTTACTTGTCTTCTCTCTGGTGTGGTCGCGATTATCTACGCAGGCTATCGTTTAGATAAAGGGGAAGACGGCGAAGTAGTGGATACGCACTACTATGGCTTGATTCGCTCGTTCTTCTTGAACCTGACGTTCTTTGTTGTGCTTATCGTCACGGTAGCGACCTCTAACGGCGTGTTAATTGGTGTGAACGATTACTGGTATCAAAACCATATTATCGATGACATCGCTTACTACATTCCCTATGTCGGCATGCTGTTTGGTGGTGTGGCGATCGTGGTGTGGTTTATTCGTATGTATCAAGGCATGCAGCGCTTAAGTCAAAACCTACCGCAAAACCCGACAACAGGACCAAACCTGTAGTGAGTATCAGACGAAGTAGATAACAACTTATCTAGAGCGATTTACTCAAAGCAACCATTGTATAGAAAGCCCAGTGATTCGAATCACTGGGCTTTTTTTGTCCACCCTGAACAAGGGTCTAGTCAACTTGGAAGAAGATTTTTAACTAATTCTTCAAAATATTTGGGGTAGCTCTAAAACAGAACCAAGCTTGATATTGACTGCGCCAATATGGTGCAACTCCCTTAATTGGTGCAATTAATTTTAAACATCCCTCCATATCAAATATCCAAAAAAGTGCAGTGGTAATTTTAACCCCTTAAAATCATAAGCTTAGAATAAAAACTTGTTGCACGGAAATTACGTGAGCGTGTTGGAACGCATCTTGCGTTTACTGTTGAGTCTTTAATTAATTACGACATCAATTCGCACGGTTCTAGTGCAATTGAGACAAAGCTAAGGGAGAGAGCTTTAATGAGTCAAACGGTTACCCAAGTTCATAGCGCAGTAGAGAGCTTGACGCAGAGTTCAGACACTCTATTTCTATTATTAGGCGCCATCATGGTCTTCTTAATGCACGCAGGCTTTGCATTTTTGGAAGTCGGTACAGTAAGAAAGAAAAACCAAGTGAACGCGCTGGTTAAGATCCTCTCGGATTTCGGCGTTTCTGCCATTGCCTATTTCTTTATCGGTTACTGGGTGGCTTACGGTGCGCATTTCTTTGCAGATGCAGAAACCTTATCGCAAGGTAATGGTTACGAGCTGGTGAAGTTTTTCTTCTTGATGACGTTTGCTGCGGCGATTCCAGCGATCGTTTCTGGTGGTATCGCTGAGCGTGCACGTTTCTATCCAATACTCATCGCAACACTTTTCACCGTAGGCTTTGTTTACCCATTCTTTGAAGGGATCATCTGGAATGGTAATTTTGGTTTCCAAGATTGGCTTGAAGCGCAATTCGGTTATGGCTTCCATGACTTCGCGGGTTCAGTTGTGGTTCACGGTGTTGGCGGTTGGATTGCTTTGGTCGCAGTTTACTTCTTAGGTATGCGTAAAGGTCGTATTCGTGCAGGTAAACACACTAACTTCGCACCATCTAACATCCCATTCTTAGCACTAGGTTCTTGGATCTTATGTGTGGGTTGGTTTGGCTTCAACGTGATGTCAGCTCAAGCTATCAATGGCATCAGCGGCCTAGTAGCCATGAACTCACTTATGGCGATGGTCGGCGGCATTCTAGCGGCTTTAGTCGCAGGTAAAAATGACCCAGGCTTCATCCATAATGGTCCTTTGGCTGGTCTCGTAGCGATTTGTGCAGGTTCAGACTTAATGCACCCACTTGGCGCTCTCGTTACAGGTGGTGTAGCGGGCGCATTGTTCGTTTACCTGTTTACTTACATGCAGAACAAAACACAGATTGATGATGTGCTGGGTGTATGGCCATTGCACGGCGTGTGTGGCGCTTGGGGTGGCATTGCAGCTGGCATCTTCGGCCAGCAAGCACTCTGGGGACTAGGTGGCGTGAGCTTTGCTTCTCAAGTTGTTGGTACACTGGCGGGTATTGCTGTTGCTCTGATTGGTGCATTGGTTGTATACGGTGTTCTAAGTAAAGTGACTGGCCTACGTTTAAGTGAAGAAGACGAGTTCAACGGTGCGGATCTTTCAATCCATAAGATCTCTTCGATTAACGAAGACTAACGTCATCAATCTTGATGAGTGTTAAGCCCTTGCTAGACACAAATTAAATTATAACTAAGCGGCTTCGGCCGCTTTTTTTGTTTCAGTGAAAAGCAAAACAGAGAGTTTGAGTAACAATGGCAGCACCCATCAAGCGAGTTATGTCACAAATAGCCAATGAATTCAGTTGCCTAAGACTATGGTCTAATCCCTAAAACTATTGTTGGAATTTGAACAGTGCTAAGCTGTTAAAAAGTGACATATTGAAAAGGACGTTATATGCATTTCCCATATCGAAATATCGTAATTCTTACTGGCGCCGGCATCTCTGCGGAGTCGGGGATTCAAACATTCCGAGCACAAGACGGATTATGGGAAAACCATAAAATCGAAGATGTCGCGACACCAGAGGGTTTTGCAAAAGATCCAGACTTGGTGCAAGAGTTCTACAATAAGCGTCGCCATGGCTTACAGAACGAAAGTATTCTGCCAAACTCTGCCCATAAGGCGCTAGGTGAGCTCGAAGAGAAGCTAGGTGGCAAAGTAACGATCATCACTCAAAACATCGACAACCTGCACGAGAGAGGCGGTAGCAACAATATTATTCACATGCATGGTGAACTTCTTAAGGCACGTTGCAGCGAATCAAATCAAGTTCTAGAGCACAAAGACGGCATCCATACTGGTGAATTGTGCCATTGTTGCCAAATACCAGCTCAAATGCGTCCTCATATTGTTTGGTTTGGCGAAATGCCATTAAGAATGGGCGACATCTATTCAGCGTTAGAAGAAGCTGATCTGTTTATCTCGATCGGCACATCAGGTGTGGTTTATCCAGCGGCTGGTTTTGTACATGACGCAAGAATGCATGGCGCACATACAATTGAAATCAACCTCGAGCCAAGTGCGGTTGAGAGCGAATTTGAAGAGAAACGTTACGGTAAAGCCAGTATTGAAGTGCCAAAATTAGTCGGTGAGCTGTTGTCTTTAGAGAAAGGCTCTTTAACGGCTTAACTAATCTTTATCCACTATATATAAGCAAATATACATTGACCTAAAGAGAATTAGAGTCGTATGTATGTTTGCTTTTTTGTCTCTATTTTTTACCTGCCTTACGGCCAAATCAGCCACTAAATAATGGTGTGATTAAGCTCGTTGATCTGTTCGCTGCGCTTTTTTCATTTCGTACATCGCTTTATCTGACTCATCAAGCGCCTGTTTAAAGTTCTCTCTACTCGTTACTTCAATACCGTAAGAGAAGCCGATGTTCTCTCCATGTAATAGATTCGTCACTTGGCTTACAAACTCGCCACCACGGCCAAGTTGTGCAGTCGCGACAAACTCATCGCCGCCAACTCGAAACACCATTTCATCTTCTAAGGCGGCTTGGCTGAGCGCTTGAGAGAAGCGAACGATCATTAGATCGCCAACTTTATGGCCTTTACGGTCATTGACTCGCTTTAACCCGTCCAAATCGAAATATATGAGTTCGAATTCTTTCAGCGTGATTGCGTCAAACTTCTTACGATTATACAAGCCTGTCAGCTCATCTTGCTTGCTTTGATCTTTCAATTTGGTTGTAAGTTCAGTTATACCGTAAGCAATAAGTAGGAAGGCTATTTGCAACAATCCATCTTCAAGAAAGGTGTCGAGTAACTCGTTTCGGTCGGCCCATTCATCGAGGTGTTTGAGCTCTGTGATCACATCATAAAGCAAGTTAGAAATAAGTAGTAGAGCACCATAGCGAAGGGCTTTATGAGGGCGAATAGCATGACGAGCAACGTAGTAGATGTACATTATAATCACGAGCGTGTTCGTTTCAAAAAACAGATCGTAATTGGAATCTATGTGAATAAAAGAACTCAGCCCAAGCATCAAGAATGACGCAAGCAGCATCAGAGTCACAACCAATAATATAGGGTTCGCGGGCATATTAAATCGCACTTCATTTGGTTTAATATCATCCTATATAAAGTGTAGATAAAAATAAAGCGGCTTACGCCGCTTTATTAACCTGTCAGTAACAATCTAGTTGTTTACTTTAAGTTTTTGGAAGTACTCGTCATAAATAACGCTCGCTTCGCCAACTTCATCCTGCCATACGCCGTTATCCATCACAGATTGCGGTGGGAAAACGTTCTTATCTTCAGAAAATTCTTTAGGTAGAAGAGGGTAAGCCGTTTTAACTGGCGTCGGGTAACCGATCTCTAGAGCAATCTTCGCTGCATTTTCTGGACGAAGAAGGAAGTCGATCATCTTATGTGCTGCTTCAACGTTTTTAGCGCCAGATGGGATAGCTAGGCTGTCCATCCAGAAGATAGCGCCTTTCTCTGGCCAGATGATGTCAATTGTCGCGCCTTCTTGGCGTGCCATGTAAGCAGAGCCATTCCAAAGCATACCAAGAGACACTTCGCCCGCTAGATAAGGGTTTGCTGGGAAATCTGAGTTAAATACCAATACGTTTGGCATCAGCTTACGAAGTTCTTCGTACGCTTCTTTGATTTCTTCAGGGTTCGTTGTGTTTGGAGAGTAACCCAGTTTAGACAGTGCGATATGGAAAACCTCACGAGAGTCATCCATCATCATCAGTTGACCTTCCCACTGTGTATCCCACAGATCGCCCCAGTTTTTAACTGAAGACTTGTCTAGCATATCTGAGTTGATACCAATACCCGTTGCGCCCCAGATGTATGGGATCGAGTAGTTGTTGTTTGGGTCAAATGGCTTATCTAAGTAATTTGGATCCAAATCTGAAAAGTGGCTTAGCTTAGCTTTATCAAGCTCTTGAAGCATGCCTTCTTTACGCATCTTAGAAACGAAGTAAGTAGAAGGAACCACTAAGTCGTAACCCGTACCTTGAGTTTTTAACTTAGCGTACATGCTTTCGTTAGACTCATAAGTTGAGTAATAGACTTTAATGCCAGTTTCTTCTGTGAAGTCTTCTAGTACTTCATTTGGAATATATTCAGACCAGTTGTAAAAATACAGTTCTTGGTCAGCTGCGAAAGAGGGTGTAGAAAGTAAAGTAGCAGCACACAATGCGCCGGTATACAGTGTTTTTTTCATTACTGTTCCGTTCATTTGTTTGATTTGGAGCTGGGTAGTGAACCCAAAGTAAATGGATTTCTAAAAATCGCGCTAGATTATAGCAGTGATATAACAAAATAGGCAGCCTAAGCTGCCTATTCATTGATATTCTTATTTTTAACGTGTTGATTACCTAACTCAGGTTGTTAAGTAAACCAGTTACTTATCAGCGTCTGTTGACCGGAGCAATGAGATAACGAACTCGCTTACTGACCCGCTTTAAGCTTCATGAAGTAATCTTCGTACTTCACTGTCTTATCGCCAACCGCGGCTTGCCATTCAACACGGTCAAGATCTTCTTGCGACGGGAACAGAGCAGGGCTGTCTTTGAACTTCTCATTAGACGCTTTAACGGCCGTTAGGTAACCGGTGTCACGAGAGATTTGTTCTGCGATTTCTGGGCGAAGTAGGAAGTCGATCATCTTATGAGCTGCTTCTACGTTGATTGCGCCAGAACTGATAGCAAAGTTATCAACCCAACCAATGCCGCCTTCTTTAGGGAAAACCAGTTTAATCGGTAGCCCTTCATTTTGCGCTGCAGCGGCAGAACCGTTCCAAAGCATGCCAAGACCGACTTCGCCAGACATGTATGGCGCGCCTGGGTTATCTGAGTTAAATACCAAAACGTTTGGCATTAATTTCTGTAGCTCGGCGTAGGCTTCATCGATTTCTTTTTCGTTTGTTGTGTTACCTGAATAACCCAGCTTACGTAGAGCAATGTGGAACACTTCACGAGTGTCGTCCATCATCATCAGTTGACCTTCGAGCTCTGGCTTCCATAAGTCAGCCCAGCTTTGAAAATCTTCTGGATCGTACATATCTGTATTCACAGCAAGGCCGGTAATAGCGACAACATGTGGAATCGAGTAGTCGTTGTTCGGATCATATGGCTTATCTAGATAGTTGGTATCTAGATTCGCAAAATTGTTTAGCTTGGTTTTGTCGATCTTTTGAAGCATGCCTTCATCGCGCATTTTAGACACGAAGTAGGTCGAAGGAACCACAAGGTCGTAACCTTTATTGTGCGTTTTCAATTTTGCGTACAAAGTTTCATTCGATTCGTAAGTCGAGTAAATCACTTTGATGCCCGTTTCATCAGTGAACTGTTCTAAGATCTCACTATTGATGTAAGGTCCCCAGTTCATGAATACCAATTCTTTGTTATCTTTTGCAAATGATGGTGCAGATAACATTGAAAGCGCACATGCACTACCAGCTAATAGAGTAGCCCATTTTTTCATTGACGTTAGCTCCAAACTAAACGTTGCCCGAAGGCAGTAGATAGAAAAACAGAATGGCAATTTACCATTCTGTTTATGATTAACATTTTTTTAAACTTGAAGTATTTTAACTTCTTATCAAGTCAGTCTCAGTAAAGAGTAGGAGACTTACTTGATTTTCTCTCTCGCTAACAACTGGGAAATAATCACCAGTACTAACGACACCACTAACATCACTGTTGCTAGGGCGTTGACCTCTGGAGATATACCGACTTTAACCATCGAGTAAATCTTCAGTGGCAATATTTCATACGTTGGACCCGTTACGAAAGAGCTGATGATCACATCGTCCAAAGACAGAGTGAAGCTCAATAACCAACCCGCAGCAACAGCTGGCTTAGCAAGAGGCAAGATGATCTGTTTTAGAATCGTCCATTCACTTGCCCCTAAATCTTTTGCAGCTTCTAGCATCTTCACATCAAAGCCATTCAAGCGACTGTAAACCGTAACAACAACGAACGGCAGACAGAAAGTAATGTGCGCCGCAAGTAGGGTAAAGAACCCAAGTTGTACACCCATAACTAAGAATAGCGCAAGAAGCGAAATCGCCATTACGATATCTGGAGACATCATCACGATGAACAACATGCCATTGACTATGCCTTTACCTTTAAATTGGTAACGGAATAGGGCTACTGCTGTCAGGCTGCCAACAATCGTTGCCGCAGTTGCTGAGAACACCGCGACGTTGATCGAGTGCCACGCAGCCTGCATTAGGCTATCGTTGTTAATCAGCGCGTCATACCACTTGGTGGTAAAGCCACCCCATTTCATACCAAACTTATTGGCATTAAAAGAGTTGGCAATTAATACGATAATAGGTAGGTATAGAAAAGCGTATACCAGCGCCATAAAGCTGAACTTAACTGTGCGACCCATTAGTCTAGCTCCACTTTCTTATTCAATAACTTGCCTGCACGGTAGTAGGCATAAAGCATCACGGCCATAGCAGTAGTCAGTGCAATACTGGTTGCGGCGCCAAACGGCCAATCACGGGCATTCAACACTTGGCTCTTAATGACGTTACCGATCAACAGGTTCTTAGCACCGCCCAACAAGTCTGAAATGTAGAACATTCCAAGCGCAGGGAGCAATACAAGTAAACAACCACCGATAATGCCTGGCATCGTTAGGGGTAAAACAACCTTCAATAGCGTTTGAAGTTTGTTCGCACCTAAGTCTTTAGCCGCTTCTAAATAAGTATCGTCTAGCTTTTCAATCGCTGAGTACAACGGCAAAATCATGAAAGGCAATAGGATATATACTAACCCAATCATTACTGCCGTTTCTGAATACATGATACGAAGTGGCTTATCGATAATGTCTAACGCCAACAAACCTTTGTTCAACACACCTTGTGTACCTAAAACCACTTTTAACCCGTAAGTACGAATCAAAGAGTTGGTCCAGAATGGCACAATCACTAAGAACAACATGATTGGGCGCCATTTCGTAGGCATTTTTGCCACGATATAGGCAAATGGGTAACCAATAATTAAACAAAGTAGGGTTGCGACAATCGCCATATAGAAAGAGTGCATCAGCACTTTAAAATACAGCGGATCAGCCAAACGCAAGTAGTTATCGAGAGTGAAGGTCATCTCGATCAAGTTCGCTTCATCACGAGTTAGAAAGCTAGTGCCGATGATCATGATGTTTGGAATCATCACGAACAGCACTAACCAACCTGTGATTAAAGCAACAATCGCGTTTTGTAAATTAAACTTCTTGCTCATCTTCTAACACCACTTCCCAGCTCTCAACCCAAGTTACTGCAACTTTTTGGCCCAGTGAGTGATCAACATCAGGGTCATCTTCGTTGAAGAATTCGCTAACCATGACACGCATACCAGATTCAAGTTCTACGACTGAATCTAATGTCATACCTTTGTAGGTTCGCTCGACAATGTGGCCAACAATACCGCTTTGGTCCGACTCTTTAATTTCTTCGATACGAAGATCTTCAGGGCGAAGTAGTACTTGCAATTTTTGGCCCGGTGATACGTCTTTATCGTAATAGATAATTGACTCTTCACCTTCAATTGTCGCAACAATGCGTTTTTCATCTTGACGAGATTTCGCGGTCGCTTCGAATACGTTAATTTCACCAATGAAACGAGCAACAAATAAGTTCTTAGGCTCTTCGTAAATTTCTCTTGGTGTCCCGTCTTGTTCAATCACGCCATCACGCATAACAATAATACGGTCAGACATAGACAGCGCCTCTTCTTGGTCATGCGTTACAAAAATGAACGTAATACCAAGTTGGCGTTGCAGTTGTTTAAGCTCGATTTGCATCTGTTTACGTAGCTTGTAATCAAGAGCAGATAGGGATTCGTCCAACAAAAGAACTTTAGGCTTATTAACGACAGCACGAGCGATTGCAATACGTTGCTGTTGGCCACCGGATAGCTGGTGTGGCTTTCGTTGTGCCATTTGTTCTAGGCGCACCATTTTTAAAGCATCCATAACACGAGGTTCAATCTCAGTATTTGGCACTTTCTGCATGCGTAAACCAAATGCCACATTATCGAAAACGGTCATATGTGGGAATAGGGCATAGCTTTGGAATACAGTGTTAACATGCCTTTGTTCAGCAGGAACTTGGGTTACATTCTGTTGGGCTAATAGTATTTCACCACTATCTGCCGTTTCAAACCCTGCAATCATTCTTAGTACCGTAGTTTTACCGCAACCGGACGGGCCTAATATCGTGAGAAACTCACCATGATTTACGTTTAGATCAAGATTGCCGATGACTTCCTTACCATCGAAACTTTTACTAATGCCAGTTAACTGTACGACTGGCTTTCCTACTGATTTTTTAGCGTTCAACGTCTGTTTTTCTCCACCTTGGTTCTATTTGAGACCTGTTGCTATACACCTTTAAGGCGCGCATCATAATCACCAAAAACGTGAATTCAAAGCATTTTTTACCATTCAGAGATAAAAAAATTCGTAGGTAAAAGTAAACATCCTTTACCATACTGTTATTTATTGGGTTCACACCCTAACAAGTGTCTAATTATTAACCATTAAGACGCAAAAGCAAGCCTTGTTACAGATTCATATTTTAGTTTGCAGCCGACATATGGGTATAATGAAGGCAATTTTTTATCAATAAGTTAGGTGGCTTCGTTTAGTTGGCGCACCTAGGTATCAATATGAACAACGACATCGAAAAAGATTTTAATTTGGGCGGTAGTATCGACCGTGCACTTTCCGGCGATTATGAGCTCAAAGCAACGGCTGTATTCCAAGAAGCTTGGAAACATACGATAAGTCACTTTCTTTCGTTTTCCCCTGCGATTGTTGCGCTGATGTTCGTGCAATTGGCTATCTTTTATATCGCACTAAAACTGCAGCTTGGTGACCCCGCGATTATCTTAGACGCGGTTATCGACCCAGAGGCATTTACACCACAGGTCGTTGAATCCATTTTTATTGCTAACTTTAGCTACGAAGTAATCAGCGCGCCTATCTATGCTGGCATCTGTTTAATGGCAATGAGCCACGTCGCAGGCTTACAAACCAAAGTGCGTCATATCGGAAAAGGTTTACAGTTCACGGTTCCAGTCATTCTCGTTACTTTGTTCAGCCTCATGCTTCAAGGCATCGCAGGTATGCTTTTGCCATTTTTGTCTATCTACTTCTCACTAGCATTCAGCAATTCAATTCTGCTGATTTGTGATAAGAAAGTACCGCCAATGCAATCGTTGCTGCTTTCTCTAAGAGCGGTAAATAAGAAAATCTTCGTCGTCGCATCTATCTACTTAATGGTTATGCTGATGTTCATTGTGGCAGCAATGATGTACGGCATTGGCTTGATATTCGTTCTTCCGTTCTTCTTTCATGTGAAAGGCATCATCTACCGTGAAATGTTTGGTATCAAACTGAAGGTTATTGCGTCAGATCGACCTAATAGTGATGACGACAACAGCAACGGCGACAGTAATAACGACGGCAACAACAGTAACGATGGTAACAAAAACAAAAACCCTCAGGTGTTCGATGCGTAATAATGTCAAAGGCAGCGCAAGTAAATCACTTGCGCTAAAGGTAACTGCACTAGCGATTGTGGGGTCTATCTCACTGGTTGGTCCATACATTTACCAAGAAGAAGAGCGCCGACGTTCGGCAGACCAAAGTTCAAATACATCAAGTGAGTTTGGTGATTTGACCGTGGCTTCAGATCGACCAAATTTTGCTGCCATCGAAGATGTGAACGTAAAAAAAGACACATTCTTTTCGTTCCTTCGCCCAAGCATCAATATTGAAAACAAACGTATCACCAAAGAACGCGCGTTTTTAACTAAGCTATCTGAATCTGGTTTGAGCAATATTGACTCTGAAGACGCGTCTTATGCGAAAAGGTTAGGGAAGTTGTACAGCTTACCAGTGCCTAGTGAAGGTTTAGATCAGGCATGGCTGACAGAGGTGCTGAGCCGTGTCAACGTACTGCCAGAGGCGCTGGTACTGACACAGGCTGCTAATGAATCGGCTTGGGGGGCATCGCGTTTCGCCACCAAAGCCAACAACTATTTCGGACACTGGTGTTACACCAAAGGTTGTGGACTTGTTCCGCTACAACGTAACGAAGGTAGCTCGCATGAAGTAGCAACATTCTCTTCAAGCCAAGAATCGGTGCATCGTTACTTCATGAACCTTAACCGCAACCGTGCTTACGCTGATTTAAGAGCCATTCGTGCAAAACTTGCTGCACAAGGTGATGATCTTTTAACTACCGAAACAGCGGCAGAGCTCACCAACGGCTTGTTAAAATATTCTGAGCGAGGTTCAGACTATGTGACTGATTTACAAGCTATGATCCGTCACAACAAGGTATACTGGAAAAAGTAACTCATTTTGATACCAACTTGGTTGCCTTCGAAAGTCGGCTGACACCAAGTAACATCACAAAAAGAGCAGCTCATTGGCTGCTCTTTCTATTTATAAACGCTCAACTTCGACAAGATTATAATAATGAAAAAGACAGTACTCGCTCTATTAGCCACTTTAAGCCTTGGCGTTTCTCTCCCAGCTTCGGCACAAGAATACATGTTCACGTATTCTAAACTCTATACTCAGCTGAAAAACAATACCAAAGAAGGGCACGATGATGTCAAAGTTGCGGTCTTCTTTGTTGACCAACAAGCACAGAAAACCTGCCACATCAGCAAAGCTTGGATGGAGAAAGAAGAGCATTACGAAGAGTTAAAAGTGTCTCCTGCGAATGAGCTGCTTCTACCGGTAGATAAAAACCTACGCTCAGCAAACCCTCTTATCTTTGTACAAACCCAAGAACAAGAATGTGCGTATTCGCTCGTCGTAATGACTCAGGAGCCTTTGGCTGGAACGGTTGAGGTTGCACAGTTAGAAAACCTTTTACCACAGATGCAAGCGATGCTAGAAGACCTCAGCGGCATGTTCTCTAGTTGGTTCACTCCTGATATTCAAGGTTTGACGCTAGAATTTGATAGTAAACTTGAAGGCAATATTGCTCTGTCTAACGGTAAGCAAATCCCAATTGAAGAAGGGCGTGCGAAATTCACGCTGGACGAACTGAATGGAAGTGACAGCATCACGTTACCAGAAGCCACAGTTCGCGTTTTGCCTTACATCCCAGCGCAATAATAGCGACCAGCCAGAATCTGTTTGCTCAGCTTAAGATCTTAACGAAACAGCCTGTTCTTCTTTGAACAGGCTGTTTTCGTTTAAAGTCTTAAACCTAAACCTAAACCTTGCCAAATCACATATCTCAACGGCCTTTCATCTTTGATTCTAACCTCTTATTAAGACATATTTTTCTCACCGCTAGAGGACAGATCGTATGATAAGGCGGAATCTTTCTCCTGGTTGGCTTGTTTATCCTGCCATTACTGTTCCAACCTGAAATAAAAATCCGTATAATCCACGCCCTAAAACAGTCCCACTAGCAATCTACAGTCGGTAATACGACGGTGTGAGAGTCGCAATGAACCAAAACGAAAATAAAAAAGATACACTTGAATTCAACAAGCTTCAGAAACTTCTAAGAAGAAATGTTGGGAATGCCATCGTCGACTACAACATGATCGAAGAGAATGACGTAGTAATGGCGTGCATTAGTGGCGGTAAAGATTCATTTGCGATGCTAGACATTTTGCTACGTTTGCGTGAAGCAGCACCCATCAAATTTGATGTTGTTGCCGTAAACCTAGACCAAAAACAACCGGGGTTCCCTGAGCATATTCTTCCTGAGTACTTTGAAACTCTGAACATTCCTTACTACATCGTAGATAAAGATACGTACTCAGTGGTAAAAGAAAAAGTGCCGGAAGGTAAGACAACTTGTGGCCTTTGTTCACGTCTGCGTCGCGGTACTTTGTACTCGTTTGCAGAGAAGATTGGCGCAACGAAGATTGCTCTAGGTCACCACCTAGACGACATTGTTGAGACTATGTTCCTGAACATGTTCCACGGTGCTCGCCTTAAGGCTATGCCACCTAAGCTTCGCTCTGACGATGGTCGTAACGTTGTAATCCGTCCTCTGACTTACTGTCGCGAAACTGACCTAATCAAATACGCAGAGCATAAAGAGTTTCCGATCATTCCGTGTAACCTGTGTGGTTCTCAAGAAAACCTGCAACGTCAAAACATCAAAGCGATGCTAATTGATTGGGATAAACAGACTCCAGGCCGTGTTGAGAAGGTCTTCAAGTCAATTCAGAACGTGAGCCCAAGCCAATTGGCTGACCGTGAGTTGTTTGATTTCATTAACCTTCCACTGGATCGTAGCGAAGATCGCAAAGCATACGAATTCGAAGAAGCTGAAATCTCGTCTTCAAACATTGATGAGTCAATGTTCATCGACGTAACTAACGTATAACGCGATATAAACGATTCTGTTGTTGGAATCGCGCAAGCTTTAGATAAACAAAAACGCCTCAAGCATTGCTTGAGGCGTTTTTTATAATTAAAAATCAGCTATTTAGACAGGTTCGGATCGAGAGGGCTAACGTAACCTGACGGTTTAAGAGCCAGTACATCGCAGTTAATCTTGTCGATGACATGTTCCGCAGTATTGCCGATAAACACGGCAGACAAGCCAGTACGACCTGTTGTACCAAGGATAACCATAGCAGCATTGTGTTCAGACGCTACACGAGGAATAACATCTTCAGGCAAGCCTTGCTCAACCACGGTTTGCTCTTCACACATACCGTGTTTCTGGCGCAGTGCTTTCATCGCGGTTAAGTGATGGCCACGAACTGCATCAGTATAAGAGGTTGGATCAAACTCTGGCAATTCGATTGTGATATTCGCTGGTGTCACCGGGTAGGCGTTCACCAAGAAAGGTTCAGCATCCAAACGACCAGTGATCTCAAGTAATCTGTCGACCATCGTATCATTGAGCTCTAAGTGAGCTTCTGTTTCAGAGCCTACATGAACGGAAGCGTAGATCTTCGCGTGTTCTGGCCAGAAATCATTTTTAACCAACAGCACTGGGCTAGGGCACTTTCTTAATAGATGCCAGTCGGTTGGAGTAAATATGACCGATTCTAAGGTATCGTGCTTACGCGTGCCTTTGATCAAAATGTCATGCTCACCACTGTAAACCTCAGCAATGATCGCTTCATACGGGCGATTATGCCAAACCACTTGTACGTTAAATTCAATAGAATCATCAAGGTAAGGAGCAGCAACCTTATTCATCCAAATTTCACGCTGATGAATTACGCCTTTGCGCATTGCGTCTCTCTCATCGACAGAGAGCATAGATGTCATTTCATACGAGAAGTCGTAGATCGACAAAAAGAAAGTGATGTGGCTTGTTGAGGTGCTTTTCTTGGCAAGTTGGATAGCACGAACTAGAGCAGGTTGCTCATCGTGATTAATGTCTGCGACAACTAAAATTTTGTTATAGATACTCATAACTAAGCCTACTTTTCAGACCGAACATATAAATAATGTAGCGTAGTTATGGAGAGAATAAGAGAAATATAAGAGGTTTTAAGAGAGAAACATGATGTAGCTCATTATTGAACTACATCATTGATATCTAGACTATTCTTTTGAAACGCCAGCAAGTTCCATCAACGCATCGTGATCTTCGATAGTGATGTATTTACCTTTAACGCTCAAGATGTCCGCTTTTTGGAAACGACCTAACAAACGGCTGATTGTTTCAACAGTCAAACCAAGGTAGTTACCAATATCGCCACGAGTCATCGTTAAGCGGAACTCACGAGGGCTGAAGCCACGCTGAGAGAAGCGAGTTGAAAGGTTGTAAAGGAATGCCGCAAGGCGCTCTTCCGCGTTCTTTTTAGAAAGAAGCAGAATCATTTCCTGGTCACCTTTAATCTCATTACTCATCAAACGCATAATCTGCTGACGCAATTTAGGCATTTTCCCTGATAAGTCATCGAGAATCTCATATGGAATTTCACATACCATAGAAGTTTCCAAAGCTTGAGCGAAACTAGGGTGTTCATCACCCGTGATCGCGTCAAAGCCAACAAGATCGCCCGCTAAGTGGAATGCAGTAATCTGCTCATCACCTTGCTCGGTAATCGTATAGCTTTTAATCGTTCCAGAGCGAATAGCATAAAGAGACTTAAGTTCGTCTCCCGCTTTAAATAGCTCTTGGCCTTTTTGAATAGGTTTCTTTCTTTCAATGATCTGATCAAGTTGATCTAGCTCAGATTCATTCAAAGTAAATGGGATACAGAGTTGGCTAATACTACAATCTTGGCAGTGGATCGCACAGCCACCAGACTGAACTCGTTTCGTCACAGGCTTTTCAGAAATCATAACAATCTTTCACTATTTGATATACGTCAATATTTTAGCATTCCTTAATCCTAAAGGGTAGTAAAAAAACCGGATTAAAGACACCGCTATACGGTATAAATAATGAGCTGTAGCGCCATATAACCGGTATAGAAGCCGTAAATGAGGATTAAAATTGCGCCAAACTGGCGAAATAAGTCAGCTTGTTGCAGTTTTTTGAGGAAATTGGCGCCCATTCCAACCGTGAGCATCGCTGGAAGAGTACCTAAACCGAAAGCAAGCATGATACCCGCTCCGTTATACCAACTTCCTGACACTGCTGCCCACGTTAGCATTGAGTAAACAAGACCACATGGAAGCCAACCCCAGATAAAACCAAAAGGTAAAGCATGGCTAGGGTGCTTCAATGGTAGAAATGATTTGCCTAAAGGAGAGATATAACGCCATAGCTTCTGTCCAACTTTTTCAAAGAACAACAAGCCAAACCACCATTTACCAATATACAAACCTAAGACGATCATAAAACCAGCAGCAAACAAACGCAGCCAGCCCAGCAGAGCATTAAAATCGCTCAGTTGACCTATCGAAGAGATTGCACCACCAATAACACCGCCAATCACAGCATAGCTTAGCAAGCGCCCTAAGTTATAAAGCAGGGGAATGACAGGCGAAGGTTTACTGTTGCCAATCGAAAGAAGCGACGCAATACCACCACACATTCCCATGCAATGGCCTGCTCCGATCAATCCAACAACAAAAGCGCCAATCCAATCAGGCGTCATCGTTCTTTTTGTCTAAGTTAGTTTGGCTTTCTACGTTAGCTTTCTCATTCTTGACAGGTTTACTATCAGAATGATGATGAACATTAGTATCTTCATCAAACAGAATGTTATGGCCTTGGCGTTCAAGGTCTTCAAACTGCTCGCTCTTCACTGCCCATAGAAAGATTCCAACCGCGATACATACAAGTACGATCGCAATTGGAATGAGTATGTATAAACTTTCCATTATTTACCTTGCTCTTTTAAAAGCCTTAACGAGTTAGATACTACAATAATAGAGCTAGCAGACATGCCAACAACGGCAATGTATGGAGCAACCAAACCTGCGACAGCCAAAGGAAGAATAAGTAAGTTATATCCTAGTGACCAAGCTAGGTTTTCACGGATTATCCTACGCGTTTTTAGCGCCAAAGTACGGGACTTAAGTAATCTATCGAGCTTATCACCCAATAGCACCATATCCGCAGAGGCTTTCGCCACATCAGTACCGCCGCCCATAGCAACAGACAGGTGAGCACCGGCAAGAATAGGGGCGTCATTGATACCGTCACCAACCATCATGGTGATGTCACTTGCGTCTCTAGAGTTTAAATAAGCCAGCTTGTCTTCCGGCTTCGCGTTAGCAACAATGTCAGTAATACCAATCTCTGCTGCAACAGGCTTCGCATTAATCAAAGAGTCTCCAGTCAGCAGCGTAGTTTTGATTCCCGCTTCTTTGAATTGCTTAATGAACTCGATACTTTCTTTACGAATCGGATCTTCATAAGTGAATGTTGCAATATGACGACCAGACATCGACAAGTAAATACCATTACTTTCAGATGGCTGATCTTCACCTAGAATGAACTCGCTGCTACCAATCGCCACTTCTTGCCCATTCAACTCGCCAGTAATGCCCGAGCCAATCACGTTGTTTACCGACTCTACTTCGATACCATCAGAAATATAAGTTTTGAACGCTTTAGCGATAGGGTGGTTAGCGTATTGCTCTAGGCTTGCTGCAACTTGCAAACAAGTGTCTTTATCAAGGTCAGCAAACGTCTCAACTTTACTGATACGAATATCACCTTCAGTCAGAGTGCCCGTTTTATCGATGATCAAGTGGTTTACCTTGCACAAGGTTTCAAATACGTGACCTTTGCGCAGCAAAATACCAAAGTTACCCATACGAGATGTTGAACACGTAATCGCCGTCGGCGTCGCAAGAGACAGAGCGCAAGGGCAGGTCGCTACTAATACTGAAAGCATGATCCAGAAAGCGTCTTCTGGTCGTGTTTGATGCCAGTAGAACCAAGTCCCAAATGAAATAATTAAGATAACCGCGACAAAGTATCGAGCCACCACATCGGCGATTTCAGCAATTCGGGGTTTAGACAATTGAGCTTCATCTTGAAGACGAACGATATTAGAAATAACCGAATCCGCTTTAGAGGTCATCACTTCCAATTCAAACGATTCATCACCGTTCAATGTGCCAGCAAAGACCGTATCACCTTCATTCTTAACCACATGGATAGATTCGCCAGTCAGCATGGATTCATCGATATGAATTCTGCCAGACAATACTTTGCCATCTGCGGGAATATGTTCACCCGGTAGAACGCGAATCTGGTCGCCAACTTTTAAGGTTTTTACCGGTACTTGCTCACCGTCTAGCGTTGTCGCCATCGCAGGAACGAGCTTAAGCAGGTTACCGCTAGCGGCTGCCGCTTTACGACGCGCGCGCATCTCAAGGAAACGACCAAGCAACAAGAAGAAGGTGAACATCGAGATAGATTCAAAGAACACTTCACCTTGCTCTGTCACTGTTGCCACTAAACTCGCAACGTAAGCAAATAGCAGAGCGATCGAAACGGGTACATCCATACCCAATGTTCGGCCTTTAATACTGCGCCACGCATTAATATAGAAAGGTAACGCAGAGTATAGGAGAACAGGTGTTGCGAAGATCAAACTTACCCAACGGAAGTAACTTTTGAATTCAGGTTCAAGGCTGCCAAATACTTCGAGGTAGAGCGCTACAGCTAACATCATGACTTGCATGGTCGCTAAACCAGCAATACCAAGACGATAGAGATAATTCTTCATCGAACGATGATAGGCGGCTTCTTGTTGATCAGCCTCGAATGGCGCTGCTTTGTAGCCTAGGGTATGGATTGCAGACAACAGCTCGCTCAGTTTAGCCTGAGTGTTGTCCCAGCTGAGCAGGGCGCGGTTAGTCGTGGTATTAACACGAATGCTAACAACCCCTAACTTTGAAGAGACTTGCTTTTCAATAAGCCATGCACAAGCAGCACAAGAGACACCTTCGAGTGACAATGTCACTTCAGATGTATTTTCAGAGTTACGGACGAACTCCAATTGAACATCTTCGTTGTCGTAATGACTGAGTGCCAGAAGTTGCTCTGGAACTAGATCCGCTTTTTCAGCCGGAGCGGTACGATATTGGTAATAAGAGACCAAACCGCTATCAACGATTGTCTGGGCTACAGTTTCGCAACCTGGACAACACATCGGTCGAACCGATCCTAAGATTTCTACTTTAAAATCCGTTTCCGCTGGTACATCTTCACCGCAGTGATAACAGGATTCACACATAAGCTTTAGTTCGTTAGTTGAGTAGGAGTATCAATTGGGAAGTTCATGCGACCTTGCACTAACCATTCAGAATCATGCGGAGAAAGCTCGATAAACCATGGACCTTGCATTTCATGGTCCAGAGTCAACGTGTAGTTGCCGCTCGCATCAGCGGTCAGTAGCTGAGTAAAATCACGGTCAGGGAGCGTTCGGTGCACGAACATTGCGCTAATAGCAGGGAAGTGGTCTAGCTTGCCTTTGTCTAGGGTAATGATAACTGAGTTACCTTTCTCGCTAACTGAAGCTGATAGGCCAAGCTTTTTAGCAACGTTTACTTTTGAAATGTCGACATTAATACCTTTACCTTTTTTATAGTAATCTTCAGTGACAACGTTAACTGAATGGTTGGTAAGTATCGCGACTCGAACCAATGTTAGCATAGAAACGCCAACGGTTAGGAAGATCAAAAACCACGGCCAAAACTGCTTATACCAAGGTTGTACCATATTATTATTCTCAATATATCCAATGAAATAAAACTAATTTTTACAAACACTTAAGGTTATAACTGTAAAAGAAAGACAGCCCCTTAAGAAGGGGCTGTTATTATTATGTTACTCTTTATCTGAGTTGCTGAGGCTCCAGACGTAGGCAGCGACGAGCTGTACCTTATCCTCTCCGAGGATGTCCTTCCAAGCCGGCATTACACCAGAACGACCGTTCATTACTGTTTCAGTTACATCAGCACGAGAATCGCCAAACAACCAATCGCGGTCTGTTAGGTCAGGAGCACCAACAGCAGGGTTACCCTTACCATCTGTACCATGACACGCAGCACACACTACGAAACGTGCTTTACCAGCTTCTGCTTCACGTACGTTCACGCTACGACCAGAAAGGCTAAGAGTGTAGCTAACCACTTCTTTAACGCCTTCTTCGCCAAGTGCGTCTTTCCACGCTGGCATTTGACCGACACGACCATGCATGATGGTAGTAACGATCGCTTGTGGTTCACCGCCATATAGCCATGCATCGTCAGTCAAGTTAGGGAAGCCCTTTTGACCACGAGCATCAGAACCATGACACTGAGAACAGTTTTGCAGGAACAAGCGTTGACCAACTTTGATTGCGTCAGCATCTGATGCAATGTCAGGAACAGAACGAAGACCGTTCTCATCATGAGCTAGCTTTTTAAATGCTTCGCCAAAGTAAGTGTTCGCGTCATCAAGCTCTTTTGCGTACTCATCTAACTGTTTGTTAGCTTGAGCTGCAGCGATTGCAGAGCGAGACTCTTCTACGCTACGAACTGTTTGGTTTGAACTCGTCCAACCTAGTAGACCTTTAAAGTTGCCAAGGCCCGGGTATAGAGCAAGATAAACAGCTGCAAACACAATTGTGCTAACGAAAAGGTATGTCCACCATTTAGGTAATGGGTTATTAAGCTCACGAATACCATCGTATTCATGGCCCATGTCATGACCTTCTTCTACACCTGTTTTATCGTTGGAACACCAACGAAGTAAGGCTGCACAGCCAATCAGCGTACCGATTGTGATGACTGTTACCCAAATACTCCAGAATGTACTCATTACTTCGTCACTCCTTGATTTTTATCTTTCGCAGGTGCTTCATCAGCGAACACTAGGTTTGCATCTTCGTCGAAGCGCGACTTACGATTTTTACCGAAAGCCCACCAAACGATGCCGATGAAACAAGCAAAAACAGTAACAGTCCAAACACTTTGAAATGTAATAATGTCCATAATTATTCCTTATTTCATTGCGTGGCCAAGCGATTGAAGGTAAGCGATGATTGCATCCATCTCTGTTTTTCCTTCAACATCTTGTTTAGCGTTAGCAATTTGTTCGTCTGTGTAAGGAACACCAAATTGATTACGGAAGATTTCAAGCTTCTGCTTAGTCAATTTGCCATCAAGTACATTCTCAGCAAGCCATGGGAAACCAGGCATGTTTGATTCAGGAACAAGTTCGCGAGGGTCGAGAAGGTGAACACGGTGCCACTCATCAGAGTAACGATCACCAACACGCGCTAGATCTGGGCCAGTACGCTTAGAACCCCATAGGAATGGATGTTCCCAAACACTTTCGCCAGCTACAGAGTAGTGACCGTAACGTTCAGTTTCAGAGCGGAAAGGACGAATCATTTGGCTGTGACATACGTTACAACCTTCACGAATGTAAATATCACGACCTTCCATTTCCAGAGCAGAGTAAACGCGTAGGTTTTCTACAGGTTCAGTCGTTTGCTTTTGGAAAATAAGCGGGGTGATTTCTACTAAAGCACCAAAGCTGATTGCGATAACAATTAAGATCGCGAGTAGACCAACGTTTTTCTCGACCAACTCATGGCGATTATTTGAATTTGAGCTCATTCTAAATCTCCTTAAGCCGGTTGAGGGATAGCTTTAAGGCTATCTTTAGGTGCAGAAACAGTTTTGTACGTGTTGTATGCCAGTAAGAACATACCAGATAGGAAGATAAGACCACCTAAGAAACGCACAAAGTAGAACGGGTAAGAAGCTTCTACAGATTCTACAAAGCTGTAAGTCAATGTACCGTCAGAGTTAACTGCACGCCACATCAGACCTTGCATCACACCAGAGATCCACATTGCAACAATGTAGAAAACTGTACCAATCGTTGCTAACCAGAAGTGAACATTGATTAGAGATACAGAGTACATACGCTCTTGACCAAATAGTTTAGGAACTAAGTGGTAAACCGAACCAATTGAAACCATAGCAACCCAACCTAACGCACCAGAGTGAACGTGACCGATGGTCCAGTCCGTGTAGTGAGATAGTGCGTTAACCGTTTTAATTGCCATCATAGGGCCTTCGAAAGTCGACATGCCGTAGAATGATAGAGAAACGATTAGGAAACGTAGGATTGGGTCGTAGCGAAGCTTATGCCACGCACCAGATAGAGTCATAATACCGTTGATCATGCCACCCCAAGACGGAGCAAACAGAACCAATGACATAACCATACCTAGAGACTGAGTCCAGTCTGGAAGTGCAGTGTAGTGTAGGTGGTGTGGACCAGCCCAGATATACAGTGACACAAGAGCCCAGAAGTGAACAATCGACAAACGGTAAGAGTAAACAGGGCGACCAGCTTGTTTAGGAACGAAGTAATACATCATACCTAGGAAACCAGCTGTCAATAGGAAGCCTACCGCATTGTGTCCGTACCACCATTGCACCATTGCATCAATTGCACCTGCATAAATCGAGTAAGATTTAAACGCAGATACAGGAACAGCTAAGCTGTTAACTATGTGCAACACGGCAACCGTGATGATGAAGGCTCCGAAGAACCAGTTTGCTACATAAATGTGCGATGTCCTACGTTTAATCATGGTTCCAAAGAACACGACTGCGTAAGCTACCCACACAAGAGTAATAGCAATATCGATTGGCCATTCAAGTTCTGCATATTCTTTACCAGAGGTTAAACCTAACGGTAAAGTAATTGCAGCGGACAGGATAATCGCTTGCCAACCCCAAAAGGTAAAGGCTACGAGAGGGCCACCAAAGAGACGCGTCTGACAGGTACGTTGCACAACATAATATGATGTTGCAAACAGCGCACTTGTACCGAACGCAAAAATAACCGCATTAGTATGCAGGGGACGTAAACGACTGTACGTCAACCACGGCGTATCAAAGTTTAGCTGTGGCCAAACTAATTGAGCGGCAATCAAAACACCAACGCCCATACCGACAATACCCCACAAAATTGTAACGAGGGTAAATTGACGGACGACCGTATAGTTGTAGTTTTGTTCAAGCTGCTTTTCTTGGCTCATTTGCATGCTTCCAATTTCTTATTTACTACACTTTACTTCCAACACGACTCACGTCGTAATGCCACCCAAATTAGAAAAGGAAATTCAGCCTATTCAGGGCTTTATTTCCACTTGCTGATTTTGAAAAAAAGTGGCATTTTCAACGCGACACTATACTTGAATTAACAAATCAATGACAGAGTAGTAACCTTACGCTTGGTCTGGAATTGGATTTTTATTTAAAAACTTTGAACTTTGTAACAAGGAGTAAAGATTATAATGGCGGCACAAAAGCTAACAAAGGGCAGGCTCGTACAAATTATCGGCATGTTGGTTATTTTAATAGCGGCATTTACTTGGAGAACAGTAACATACGACAATAACGAAACAGTAAGCTGTATAATTTCAAAACCGTGTGAATTTGGTATTGATAATCATAATGTTTTAATTTCGGGCGATAGTTCAGGGTATTCAATCGAAACATCTAAAACTGGCAAATTTATCATTAGCTACAATGAGAGCGGAATTCTAGAAGAAAAAGGGCCTTCGAATTGGCTGTTACAAACTAATGATAAGACCTCCTCAATAACAGTTACATTTCCACAACAGATAAGCACGTTTTCCGTAAACCTTTCTAAAGAGTAATAGAGGTAAAACTGAGTCACACCTCGGTTCTTTTGATAGAAATATGTACCAAATCAGTGAAACACCATGCATTAAAGTGTTATAAAGAGGACATTAATAAAGTTTCCCGGAATCTATGAAATTTCTATCAAAAGTCTCTTATTCCCTAGACGACAAAATCGCAGTAGATGAGTTGCTCAATGGGGTAGAAAACCCTGACGATATTGCCTGTCTTATTTGCTACTGCACAGAAGAGTACTCAACACTCGCTGTGCAGAGATATTTCGTAGATGCTCTCCCTAACACCCCAATACATGGCTGCACCACTTGTCACGGCATTATGACCGAAACTGGGTTCCACTCCGGCCCAGTGATAGGCGTACTCATCATCTATGACTCCGGGATCAACGCCTATGGTACGGGTATCGAGCACTTTAGCGACTCCATAAACCAAAGCACCTTCAGCGCCATCGATAAAGCACTTAAGAACGCCAACCGAGAAGGTGAAATCCCTGATCTTATCTTACTGCATTCCACTCCTGGCAATGAAGAGAAGGTCATGGCGGCTATCGATAAGAAGTTTGGTACTGAGGTACCTGTTATTGGTGGCAGCGCGGCGGACAATCAGGTTTCTGGAAACTGGAGTATCTTTACCGAAGAGTCACTCTCTATCAATGGCGTATCTTTAACTGTGGTATTTGCTTCTCAGTCCATCTATTCGTCTTTTAGTGCAGGCCATACGCCCACTCGCTATTCTGGGACCGTGACTAAAGTAAGAAACCGAATATTGTTGGAGATTGACCATAGACCAGCCGTCACCGTTTATAACGAATGGACCAATTTCCATCTAGGTGGTAGTGATGATGGCTATATATTCGAAAAGTCGTCCGTGTATCCGCTAGGGCGAAAAGTTGGCTCTTCATACGACTACCCATATTTCAAATTGTCCCACTCAATCAGAGAAACAGAGTGCAATGGAATCGAGCTATTCACAGATATCAGTGAAGGCGACACCATTTATTTGATGCAGGGCTCTAAACAGCAATTGATAAGCCGTGCCGCTAATATTATTCACTCTTCTTACTACAACGACATGGATTTAGAAGAGAAGCTAGGTGCGATCAACATCTTCTGTGCAGGTCCAATGTTGAACCTTAAGCAAGATATGGACGAAGTATGCGATCAAATAAATCAAGCACTTAACGGACTCCCATACATATGCCCATTCACCTTTGGTGAACAAGGAAGGTTATCTGGCGGTGAGAGTGCGCACGGAAATTTAATGGTATCGTCTGCAACGTTTTATAGGTTGAAAAAATAATGGGCTCTGAAGGTCAAGAAGCGCTGCAAGAAGCACGTATTGAACTGCAAAAACTAAAAGCCCGTGAGCGAAAACTGGCTGAAGAGAACAGGGTGATCTTATCAACCATCTCTGCGATCAGTAAGGCAAGTAACATATCTGAGATATTTTATAGTCTTGAATTTGTGCTCAAAAAATACATTAAGTTTGATGACTTTATCGTAATATCTAGGGTAGGGAACGAAGGCAATTTCAAAAGCCTACTAACCAATAACAAAGTCTTCGAACAAATGAATTGGAGTGATTGTGGCAAGCTATCTCGAGTGATCAATGGAGAATGCGCTATCCTTTTTGAACCCAAGTCTCTGGGTGAATTCAATTCCTTACATCCTATTATCCTTGATCAAATAAACTCTGTTCTAATTACTGGTATCGATAGCGGACTAACACAATCCGTCATCATCTTTATCCACTCCAATACCAAGCACTTTAGTGTTGAAACCAAAGCAACCCTAAACCGATTTAGACCACTGATTGAGCGTGCTGTTTTCGATATTGAAAACAAAGAAAAGCTTGAAGCAACCGTTCGAGAGCGTACAGCAGAGCTTGTCACAGCAAGAAAAGACGCAGAAAGAGCCAACAAGGCCAAGTCTGAATTCCTCGCAATGATGAGTCATGAATTAAGAACACCGCTAAATGCCATCATTGGCTTGATAGACGCCCTAAAATCCACACCTCTGAACGACGAACAACAGTCTATACTGCTTAATATGAGCACATCATCTGAGCTTCTACTGGCAATTATCAGTGATGTATTGGACTTTTCTAAGATCGAGTCAGGATGTTTTTCGCTTGCGCCTCAATGGAGCAACGTAAGAGACACTGTAACGTTTGTATTGTCTGAACAAAAGAAGACAGCAGACGATAAAGGGTTGGCGCTAACGGTAACCAGCGATATCCCTGAAGGTGAACTTCATTACATCGACCCAAGTCGCTTGGCACAAATCCTATTTAATTTGATCGGTAACGCGATTAAGTTTACTGAACGCGGGCATGTTCATGTTTCTATCAAATACCTGCAGAGCTCATTCTATATAACAGTAGAAGACACCGGGATTGGCATCAGCCCACAACAACTTTCGTCGCTATTCAGCCCATTCGTGCAAGCTGATAGTACAATCACACGCAGATTTGGTGGCACCGGTTTAGGCCTGGCAATAACCAAGCGACTGGTAGAACTAATGCGAGGACGCATATCTGTAGAGAGTGAACCAGGAAAAGGCTCTAAATTCGAAGTACAGTTACCAGTACTTACCAGAGTCACGAACAATCTAGCTCACTGTGAAGAGGACAAATCTTCAAGAGAACTCAGAAGCCGCTATTCAGTTTTAGTTGTCGAAGACAATCCTACAAATCAAATGGTGATTAAATTGATTCTAACGCGACAAGGCCACGAAGTTTTCATCGCAAGTAACGGTGAAGAAGCAATTGGCTTTGTTGAAAGAGGAAACGACTCGATAGACATTATCTTGATGGATGTGTCGATGCCAGTAATGGATGGCTTGACGACAACTAAATACATGAGAGACGCGAACATCAAAACGCCAATCGTCGCGCTAACAGCACACACATCATTAGAAGATAAATGTTCGTGCTTAGATGTAGGCATGAATGATTTCGTTACCAAACCAGTAAGAACCAAAGAGATCACAGAGGCTATTGATCGATTAATGCTTGAAATCTAATAAACGTATTCTTAATCGAAGATTAGGATATATGTTTATTAGGTATTTTATGGTAAATAGCCTTACTGTTAAATAGAACGCCAATTTGGTAGATAAACAAGAGGCAGGGCATCACACAAAGATACCTGCCTTATAAAGGCCATAAACAATTTAACATAATATACATAATACGCACTAAGAGCTAATTTGTTTAAGACCGTCTAAGGCGTCCAGATAACCAGAAACGGCCTTACCATTACGATACAGCTTATCTCTAAGCTGCTCATTCTTGCGAACCTCTGATAAGTAAAGCTCTCGATACTTCAAAGCCTCATAACCGCCCTTGATTAGTGCCTTACTCATTGTAGACGTGTTGGTTTGGTCTTTTAGGTCTGAAAGCATTTTCTCATGCTCTGTTGTGTCTCGAATTGTAATTGCCATCATTTTTCCTTTCTGCAGAAATTGCCTGGTTTAATTATGATAGCAAAATAATAAATCGAGTCCAGGAGCCGGTGCGCGTTTTGATAGCAAACATAAAAACCATAATACGCACTAAGAGCTAATTTGTTTAAGACCGTCTAAGGCATCCAGATAACCAGAAACGGCCTTACCATTACGATACAGCTTATCTCTAAGCTGCTCATTCTTGCGAACCTCTGATAAGTAAAGCTCTCGATACTTCAAAGCCTCATAACCGCCCTTGATTAAAGCCTTACTCATTGTAGACGTGTTGGTTTGGTCTTTTAGGTCTGAAAGCATTTTCTCATGCTCTGTTGTGTCTCGAATTGTAATTGCCATCATTTTTCCTTTCTGCAGAAATTACCTAGTTTGATTATGGTAGCAAAATAAGAACTCGAGTCCAGGAACCGGTGCGTGTTTTGATAGCAAACATAAAAATCATAATACGCACTTAACGAGAAACCTTAGCCCTAGCTCTGCGTTCACTAATATCAGTGTAAATAGGCTTTTCAACAAATGACCTAAACCGACTAATGGTTCGACAAGCAATAAAAGCCAGCAAATCATAAAAAAACAAAGCACCTAGAACACCAATAAAACCATAGATAGCAAAAGCCTCAGCAATCGCCTCTACCTGTTCAGCCGTCAACACAATACTTTCCATACGCTTTAAAACCTCCAGTAAAACTATAACCACCAATCGACACTCAACGAAGCCTGCCCAAATTTAAAGAGCGCCTAGCAAGATGAAGGGGTTTCGTTTTACTCTCCATCATTGCTACGCTTCGCTGCTTATCGCTCATCAGGCGAAACCGACCCCTTAACATGATCATGTTCGCTTATCCCTGCGGGGCTTGTTATATGCTAATTGGTAACGCCTCGCTAAATAAATCAGGCTTGTTATCTTTGGGAACTTCACCACAAGTGATAATGCGCTCTGAATTTTCCCAAGCAACTTGATAGACACAATCAGACAACACCTTAAACTGATAACCAATTTCTTGAAGTCCTATCTGGTCTAAGCTAAACAGCTTCCGATTCTTGTCGTACACATCGATATAAATCTTATAGAACGACAAGTCGTTATCGATACGATTGCTAGAACGATGCCTGATATAGGCTATCTGCTTTGCATACCCAGTAACGAAAAACTTAAAACCATCTAATGGCCCGAACCAATCCGAATTGTTTTTTGCTTTTTTAACTGGCGTTCCTTCAGGCACAGTTTGAACAGCTGGCGTTCCTACCGCTTCAGCAGTCTGCACTTGCTCAGGTATGTCATTTTCTTCCTTATCTGAAAATGACCAAACCAACATGCTGACACCAACAATTAAAAATAGGACTGAACCGATAACAGGCCAACGCTTCCAAAGAGGAACAATATCCGCGGCCATAGCTTCAGTCACACTGCTATTAGATGCGGTATGACTTTTGTAAAAAGGAAAATAGGCTTGTTCGTATTTACGAATACTCGTATTAACAACATCACCATTGGCACCAGAACGCACTTTTCTTGTGTATGTACTATTCGAACCTAAAGCGGTGTTCTTAGCACAGTAGTAAGTCACCTCAATCATGTCTTTAATATCGCGGTGTATCTTCCTTAAATTCTGAGTCACCAGAATGATATCAACACCATAATGACGGTGAAGCGAATACCATTCGAGTATCTCAGTGTTTAAGTTCTTATTAGGCAAAGTCATGTGCGCCTCATCGACGACATATAATGGCCCCTGCCCTTTATCATTGCGCCATTCATCATTGTAATCAGCCACCTTACTGAATGGCCTTTCCATTGAACCAAAATCGTTAAGCTTGCCATCAATAACGACAATCAAATCTCTAACTTCTTCACCAAGAACAGCAACAAAATGGTCTATCTGCAAAGGTAGATTTGTGATCACCTTTCTCCCTTCTTTTAAAGCGGGAAGAACCTGGTACGCAACCGCTTCATAACTTTTGCCGCCCCCTGGACGACCGACTATCCCGTAAATCATGAGCCTAACCTCGTGAATGGAATCAGCTGAAGAAGAAGACGCGCAACCAATGACGCTAAGATAATAGAAAGACCTTGAGGAAGACCAATCGCAGAAAGCACCCAAGAAACCTCGCTAGGAATAGCGGTTAAGTATTGAGATATGTCCATAGGTTCGAAGAAAGCGAACACCCAATCTAAAAGTGACTGACACAGTGACAATATTTCATCTAACGCCCAGATAAACACATCTTTAATCATGTCCACTAAGCTAATAATCAAGCGGTATAGGAACTCAATAAGCTTATTAAATAAATCAACTATCCAATCCATGTTAGCCCCCTAAGATGTTTTTACGTGCCGTAGCAATGGCAGTGAAAATAAGACAAAAACGAACGAATCCAAATATCCAATCAAGATTGAGATAATCCTCGATGCTGTAATCACCAAAATCTAAAACAGGAATAGTAAAACTAGGACGTTTGGCATTAGATAAATCAAGGTTTCCGAAGGTGTTAACAAACCCGTCGAGTACGTTAGTCTTGATGGATTCAAAATGCGCATTGGCAACACCAGAAAGCCCGTCAGGATAACCGGACGTATAAAAACCCGTACAAGTATCAGTCTCGATACACGAACCCGAAGTACCCGCAGAGCTAGTATCAACCTTAGTCAAAGCATCAAGAGAGCCTTCAATTTTTTCTAACGATTCGCCAACATCAGAAAAGCCAGTATTAACGGCATTTACTGTATTTTTACCATTAGTATTAACGGCATCGACCGTTGTTGCGGTTCCTGTTTTGACGGCAACCTCAACACCTTGAATTAGTTGCTTAGTATTATTGTAAATATCGATATTGGTTTGAGCTAAATCCCTTGTAGCGTTCGAATTATTAACGACGTTTTTATTTAACCTATCAAGCTCGGTTTGTATTCTTGCTTGAGATTTGTTTATGTCGATATTTAAATCGTTCAGAGCTTGATTAACGTTGCTATTCATAGACGTTACAGCCTTAACAATATCGCCATTAGAATCAGGTGTTAACTCAGGCTCAGTAACTTCAGGAGGAGGCGTGACGGGTTCCCATGTTGCAGGTTCACCACTGGCATCAGGAATATTCCCACCATGACTGACATCACCATCAGGCTCAGTAGGTTCTACAGGGTTGGTAGGTTTATCTTTATCAAAAGAACCTAAACGACAAGAAAACTTACCACTAGAATCATGATCACAAATGGCCTTATCATCATAAGGTGCATCAGGGTTAGGTTTACCATCCCCATCGGTATCTTCACGGCATACAAAAGCGGAGTCTACGTAAGGTTTAGTGCAACCCTCCCAAGGGTCTTCGAGGTCTTCAGGCTCTGGAGGCGTCCCCCCATCACAGGAGCCGTAATAAGAACAATCAGCGTAATCTTCAGGATTACCAACACAATCTTTACCCGTATAAAAAGAGTCCTTAATCATTGAACCACCAGAGGCACGATAACCAGACAAAACTTCACATTTATTTGAAATATCGCAAGATAACCTAGAAGAACCCAAAGATTGACCATCATCAGGAACGGGGCCTTGAGGAAAGGGAGCATCTTGACCTTGCAAGTCAGGACAATTCTCATTAGGTGGACAAGACTGAGTAATGGGATCCCAAATACTGCCGTTTTCACAGGTTAAATCATCATTAGCAGCACCCCAACGAGCGGTAACAGTACCCTCAAGACTCTTCCAGCAAACCTTATCGCCACAAAAGTAAGGCTTGTTATCATCCCAAGTCCAATTATCCTTGAGAGAGTAATTATGTTCAAAAGCAGGCAACAAACCGGGTTTATCAGAAGAAAGGGCCCAAGAACCGCCAACATCAACAGCATAACTAGGAGAGTTAGAATAAACGTTGACAGAGAAGCCGAACAAAAATAAAACCAAAAACAAAGACCTCATATTAGTCTCCGAATTAAATAAATAAAAAAAGGGAGCCGAAGCCCCCTAACCTTTCATATTTTGAGCCGCTATAAATGCTGCTAGACCGCCCAAAAGAGTAAAAACTATGAGTTGGAGGTCATGCAGAACTAATAGCATGTTCGCTCCTAAATCTTGTTAACGGTACGCTTACCAAGACCAATAGTTTTAAGCGCCATTGCAATACCAATAATCACAACACCAGCACCAACAACTTTTGTAGTCGTACCCGTCAAATCGATTGCAGCCCAGATATCATCTGCACCTTCAGCGCGAGCACCTGCCGATGCCATAAGAAGAAGTGAACCAACAGCAGCTTGAGTTTTAACTTTGCCTGCGAACTTACGAGCTTTATTCATGTATTTCATGATGTTTTCCTTAAATTAGCCTAATGACTTTTAATGCGGCTTTAATGCCATATGTTTGGAGAAAGCCAAATACAAAAACAAGTGCGAAACCACCTGAAAAGTAAGTAGCCATCTCCGACGAAGTTATTTGTGTATATGCCATAAAGTAATCGTATTCTTGAGCACTCAACATGACGTAACCAGAACAAGAAGATACTTCAAGCTCAGGAACGACAGCTAAGAAACCGTCCGAATTGGGAATGGCGCATACAGGCATAACTAATCCTTAATTTATCGAGAGAATTGATTCAGTTTGAGAGCACTTGTTTGAAGTCATAAAGCGCACTAATCGCAGCAGCATGAGCAGGACGGTTATCTGAGTCCGAATTCATACGTTTTGTTAGCAACTCTATTCTTTCATCTAGCAAACGCATCACCTCATCAATATCCATTAGACGACCTACTTCTTATGAAGATCATCAAAAAGTGATTTGATAACGGTATAACCAGTAATAAAGTTTTGTTCTGGATTTTCTGGATTAGGCTCAGTTTGAACCTCAGCGAGAACAGGAAAAGCGGTAGACTCGAATTGCTTCAGAATCTCATCAGAAACAACGAAAGTCATAGAGCCACCATCTTCACCAACATCAAAACCAAAGGTCGAACAGCTACCCTTATCAGTTGACCAAGCGCGTGGTTTTTTACCGTAGAAAATATCTGCAATTTCGTAAGGCTTGCCAGTTTTTCCCGAGATACCTTTAGAGTGCGAAGCACCAAGTAGAACTAATTTCATTTTTAACCGCCCGTTATTTCTTTGATTATTTTTTGATGAATATCAGGAAGACTGAACTCTGAATCCTGATGTTCACTAGATACGAGGAGACCGAAAACCTTTTCGATATCCCCATCAAAATACTTAGCTAAATCGGCAAGAGTTCGACCAACTTGACGACGCGCCCACTTCGCTCTTCCATGGATATCGAGAGCGATTGAAGACTTTTTTGTGATCACCTTTACAGGGCAAGAAGCCACTATCGAGGCCGAGAAATCACACAATCCTGCATAATGGCCGCTAATATCGAGCAGCACATCAATAGGGAAATCCTTAAGTTCGACCTCATTTCGGAACCAGTACATATCAAGACCTAATTGAGCAGCCTTGTTATAAATACGCCAGTAAACCCTAGATTGACGGCTACCAACTTCAAACGATTCATTAAGAACTCGACCATTGGCCTCTTTAAAAACACGTTCGCCAGCAGCTGGAGTTCTACCTCTAGAGCTAGTTCTAAACGCATCATCTGAATAAGCTTTCCTTGCATAGTCACGACCAAAAAGGCCATGAAAATCATCAACAGCTAAATCAACACGCGAAAGCTTCGAGCAATCAAGAAGCTGTAACCACCAATGCAAGCGAAACAAAGATGTATGTTCAACAAGAGAGCGACACCCTACTCCTTCAAGCTGTATGTAACAGGTGTCACGGTTACCACCGAGAGCGACAAAACCAACGTGTTGACGAGAATGTTTAGGCGTTAAATGACAAGAATTCTCATAACCATTAAGACCTTTATCGCGCCAAGGTGACATTTTCAAACCAAGAACGTGAAGACAAAAAACCTCCAAACGGTCAAGCATGGCAACACGCCATTTAGATCGATAAAGATCCTCTAATTTTGCTTTGCGATTAGGACAACGAACACGCTGATATGTTGGTTTTGGTAGCGGTGCCCAGCAAGGATTAGACAAATCTGACTTGTGAGCATGACGAAGTGATGAGTACGGAAACGAAAAAGCAAGGTAATCAACAAAAACAAAAGGCGAAGCCTCAGTGTCGATTTGTAATTCCTCTGCTGTGAAGATCTTCTTTTTCATAACTAGCCCAAAACCCTAACCCTGTGCGAACATGTATACATGTGATTTCTGGTAAAACTAACCCCAAAGTACCCATGTATGCAAGTACAATTGAGAAAAAAATACAACTGCATACTAAAATACATGGATAACATCACAAACTGAGGTGCATATGACACAAAAATACACATCGCTAAGAGTTAAAGAAGAAAACAAAATGAAACTGGAAAGAGTGGCGATAGATATCAGCTATGAAACAAAGGAATCTGTAAAGTGGACGGATGTGGCAAATTATCTATTTGAGAATTACCTACAAGAAGCAAAAGCAGACATGATCCATAAAAAAAGAGATTAGAAAACTTAACCACATGGTACTGGAGGGAACTAAGGTAGACTCGCTACGCTCAAACACTGGCGCGTTACACTTGCGAATACACGGTGAAGGCTGACAGTTCCGTGGAATTTACCCCCGTAATACTAGACGGGGGTTTTCGCTCCGCGCCATGTTGGGGCCCTCCCGGCGAAACGGGCCCCTCCCAACATTTGGTGCTCACGAAAACAAAACGGCTAGGAATTAAGAGGAGGTATGTCATTTTTTAACATACTGGTATGTCATGCAATGACAAACTCGAAATGTTAGTGCAGGTATTATGCGTAGTTATGTTACGGGCTATCACTAGCAAGCGATTCTCGTTCCTAACATGTACGGCCAGCCGACAATGAGTAAGTCTCTCGCCCACCCTTGCCGCGTTCTAGGCAAAGCAAACCCTCAACATAACTCTACTAATAATACGCACTAAGAGCTAATTTGTTTAAGACCGTCTAAGGCGTCCAGATAACCAGAAACGGCCTTACCATTACGATACAGCTTATCTCTAAGCTGCTCATTCTTGCGAACCTCTGATAAGTAAAGCTCTCGATACTTCAAAGCCTCATAACCGCCCTTGATTAGTGCCTTACTCATTGTAGACGTGTTGGTTTGGTCTTTTAGGTCTGAAAGCATTTTCTCATGCTCTGTTGTGTCTCGAATTGTAATTGCCATCATTTTTCCTTTCTGCAGAAATTGCCTGGTTTAATTATGATAGCAAAATAATAAATCGAGTCCAGGAGCCGGTGCGCGTTTTGATAGCAAACATAAAAACCATAATACGCACTAAGAGCTAATTTGTTTAAGACCGTCTAAGGCATCCAGATAACCAGAAACGGCCTTACCATTACGATACAGCTTATCTCTAAGCTGCTCATTCTTGCGAACCTCTGATAAGTAAAGCTCTCGATACTTCAAAGCCTCATAACCGCCCTTGATTAAAGCCTTACTCATTGTAGACGTGTTGGTTTGGTCTTTTAGGTCTGAAAGCATTTTCTCATGCTCTGTTGTGTCTCGAATTGTAATTGCCATCATTTTTCCTTTCTGCAGAAATTACCTAGTTTGATTATGGTAGCAAAATAAGAACTCGAGTCCAGGAACCGGTGCGTGTTTTGATAGCAAACATAAAAATCATAATACGCACTTAACGAGAAACCTTAGCCCTAGCTCTGCGTTCACTAATATCAGTGTAAATAGGCTTTTCAACAAATGACCTAAACCGACTAATGGTTCGACAAGCAATAAAAGCCAGCAAATCATAAAAAAACAAAGCACCTAGAACACCAATAAAACCATAGATAGCAAAAGCCTCAGCAATCGCCTCTACCTGTTCAGCCGTCAACACAATACTTTCCATACGCTTTAAAACCTCCAGTAAAACTATAACCACCAATCGACACTCAACGAAGCCTGCCCAAATTTAAAGAGCGCCTAGCAAGATGAAGGGGTTTCGTTTTACTCTCCATCATTGCTACGCTTCGCTGCTTATCGCTCATCAGGCGAAACCGACCCCTTAACATGATCATGTTCGCTTATCCCTGCGGGGCTTGTTATATGCTAATTGGTAACGCCTCGCTAAATAAATCAGGCTTGTTATCTTTGGGAACTTCACCACAAGTGATAATGCGCTCTGAATTTTCCCAAGCAACTTGATAGACACAATCAGACAACACCTTAAACTGATAACCAATTTCTTGAAGTCCTATCTGGTCTAAGCTAAACAGCTTCCGATTCTTGTCGTACACATCGATATAAATCTTATAGAACGACAAGTCGTTATCGATACGATTGCTAGAACGATGCCTGATATAGGCTATCTGCTTTGCATACCCAGTAACGAAAAACTTAAAACCATCTAATGGCCCGAACCAATCCGAATTGTTTTTTGCTTTTTTAACTGGCGTTCCTTCAGGCACAGTTTGAACAGCTGGCGTTCCTACCGCTTCAGCAGTCTGCACTTGCTCAGGTATGTCATTTTCTTCCTTATCTGAAAATGACCAAACCAACATGCTGACACCAACAATTAAAAATAGGACTGAACCGATAACAGGCCAACGCTTCCAAAGAGGAACAATATCCGCGGCCATAGCTTCAGTCACACTGCTATTAGATGCGGTATGACTTTTGTAAAAAGGAAAATAGGCTTGTTCGTATTTACGAATACTCGTATTAACAACATCACCATTGGCACCAGAACGCACTTTTCTTGTGTATGTACTATTCGAACCTAAAGCGGTGTTCTTAGCACAGTAGTAAGTCACCTCAATCATGTCTTTAATATCGCGGTGTATCTTCCTTAAATTCTGAGTCACCAGAATGATATCAACACCATAATGACGGTGAAGCGAATACCATTCGAGTATCTCAGTGTTTAAGTTCTTATTAGGCAAAGTCATGTGCGCCTCATCGACGACATATAATGGCCCCTGCCCTTTATCATTGCGCCATTCATCATTGTAATCAGCCACCTTACTGAATGGCCTTTCCATTGAACCAAAATCGTTAAGCTTGCCATCAATAACGACAATCAAATCTCTAACTTCTTCACCAAGAACAGCAACAAAATGGTCTATCTGCAAAGGTAGATTTGTGATCACCTTTCTCCCTTCTTTTAAAGCGGGAAGAACCTGGTACGCAACCGCTTCATAACTTTTGCCGCCCCCTGGACGACCGACTATCCCGTAAATCATGAGCCTAACCTCGTGAATGGAATCAGCTGAAGAAGAAGACGCGCAACCAATGACGCTAAGATAATAGAAAGACCTTGAGGAAGACCAATCGCAGAAAGCACCCAAGAAACCTCGCTAGGAATAGCGGTTAAGTATTGAGATATGTCCATAGGTTCGAAGAAAGCGAACACCCAATCTAAAAGTGACTGACACAGTGACAATATTTCATCTAACGCCCAGATAAACACATCTTTAATCATGTCCACTAAGCTAATAATCAAGCGGTATAGGAACTCAATAAGCTTATTAAATAAATCAACTATCCAATCCATGTTAGCCCCCTAAGATGTTTTTACGTGCCGTAGCAATGGCAGTGAAAATAAGACAAAAACGAACGAATCCAAATATCCAATCAAGATTGAGATAATCCTCGATGCTGTAATCACCAAAATCTAAAACAGGAATAGTAAAACTAGGACGTTTGGCATTAGATAAATCAAGGTTTCCGAAGGTGTTAACAAACCCGTCGAGTACGTTAGTCTTGATGGATTCAAAATGCGCATTGGCAACACCAGAAAGCCCGTCAGGATAACCGGACGTATAAAAACCCGTACAAGTATCAGTCTCGATACACGAACCCGAAGTACCCGCAGAGCTAGTATCAACCTTAGTCAAAGCATCAAGAGAGCCTTCAATTTTTTCTAACGATTCGCCAACATCAGAAAAGCCAGTATTAACGGCATTTACTGTATTTTTACCATTAGTATTAACGGCATCGACCGTTGTTGCGGTTCCTGTTTTGACGGCAACCTCAACACCTTGAATTAGTTGCTTAGTATTATTGTAAATATCGATATTGGTTTGAGCTAAATCCCTTGTAGCGTTCGAATTATTAACGACGTTTTTATTTAACCTATCAAGCTCGGTTTGTATTCTTGCTTGAGATTTGTTTATGTCGATATTTAAATCGTTCAGAGCTTGATTAACGTTGCTATTCATAGACGTTACAGCCTTAACAATATCGCCATTAGAATCAGGTGTTAACTCAGGCTCAGTAACTTCAGGAGGAGGCGTGACGGGTTCCCATGTTGCAGGTTCACCACTGGCATCAGGAATATTCCCACCATGACTGACATCACCATCAGGCTCAGTAGGTTCTACAGGGTTGGTAGGTTTATCTTTATCAAAAGAACCTAAACGACAAGAAAACTTACCACTAGAATCATGATCACAAATGGCCTTATCATCATAAGGTGCATCAGGGTTAGGTTTACCATCCCCATCGGTATCTTCACGGCATACAAAAGCGGAGTCTACGTAAGGTTTAGTGCAACCCTCCCAAGGGTCTTCGAGGTCTTCAGGCTCTGGAGGCGTCCCCCCATCACAGGAGCCGTAATAAGAACAATCAGCGTAATCTTCAGGATTACCAACACAATCTTTACCCGTATAAAAAGAGTCCTTAATCATTGAACCACCAGAGGCACGATAACCAGACAAAACTTCACATTTATTTGAAATATCGCAAGATAACCTAGAAGAACCCAAAGATTGACCATCATCAGGAACGGGGCCTTGAGGAAAGGGAGCATCTTGACCTTGCAAGTCAGGACAATTCTCATTAGGTGGACAAGACTGAGTAATGGGATCCCAAATACTGCCGTTTTCACAGGTTAAATCATCATTAGCAGCACCCCAACGAGCGGTAACAGTACCCTCAAGACTCTTCCAGCAAACCTTATCGCCACAAAAGTAAGGCTTGTTATCATCCCAAGTCCAATTATCCTTGAGAGAGTAATTATGTTCAAAAGCAGGCAACAAACCGGGTTTATCAGAAGAAAGGGCCCAAGAACCGCCAACATCAACAGCATAACTAGGAGAGTTAGAATAAACGTTGACAGAGAAGCCGAACAAAAATAAAACCAAAAACAAAGACCTCATATTAGTCTCCGAATTAAATAAATAAAAAAAGGGAGCCGAAGCCCCCTAACCTTTCATATTTTGAGCCGCTATAAATGCTGCTAGACCGCCCAAAAGAGTAAAAACTATGAGTTGGAGGTCATGCAGAACTAATAGCATGTTCGCTCCTAAATCTTGTTAACGGTACGCTTACCAAGACCAATAGTTTTAAGCGCCATTGCAATACCAATAATCACAACACCAGCACCAACAACTTTTGTAGTCGTACCCGTCAAATCGATTGCAGCCCAGATATCATCTGCACCTTCAGCGCGAGCACCTGCCGATGCCATAAGAAGAAGTGAACCAACAGCAGCTTGAGTTTTAACTTTGCCTGCGAACTTACGAGCTTTATTCATGTATTTCATGATGTTTTCCTTAAATTAGCCTAATGACTTTTAATGCGGCTTTAATGCCATATGTTTGGAGAAAGCCAAATACAAAAACAAGTGCGAAACCACCTGAAAAGTAAGTAGCCATCTCCGACGAAGTTATTTGTGTATATGCCATAAAGTAATCGTATTCTTGAGCACTCAACATGACGTAACCAGAACAAGAAGATACTTCAAGCTCAGGAACGACAGCTAAGAAACCGTCCGAATTGGGAATGGCGCATACAGGCATAACTAATCCTTAATTTATCGAGAGAATTGATTCAGTTTGAGAGCACTTGTTTGAAGTCATAAAGCGCACTAATCGCAGCAGCATGAGCAGGACGGTTATCTGAGTCCGAATTCATACGTTTTGTTAGCAACTCTATTCTTTCATCTAGCAAACGCATCACCTCATCAATATCCATTAGACGACCTACTTCTTATGAAGATCATCAAAAAGTGATTTGATAACGGTATAACCAGTAATAAAGTTTTGTTCTGGATTTTCTGGATTAGGCTCAGTTTGAACCTCAGCGAGAACAGGAAAAGCGGTAGACTCGAATTGCTTCAGAATCTCATCAGAAACAACGAAAGTCATAGAGCCACCATCTTCACCAACATCAAAACCAAAGGTCGAACAGCTACCCTTATCAGTTGACCAAGCGCGTGGTTTTTTACCGTAGAAAATATCTGCAATTTCGTAAGGCTTGCCAGTTTTTCCCGAGATACCTTTAGAGTGCGAAGCACCAAGTAGAACTAATTTCATTTTTAACCGCCCGTTATTTCTTTGATTATTTTTTGATGAATATCAGGAAGACTGAACTCTGAATCCTGATGTTCACTAGATACGAGGAGACCGAAAACCTTTTCGATATCCCCATCAAAATACTTAGCTAAATCGGCAAGAGTTCGACCAACTTGACGACGCGCCCACTTCGCTCTTCCATGGATATCGAGAGCGATTGAAGACTTTTTTGTGATCACCTTTACAGGGCAAGAAGCCACTATCGAGGCCGAGAAATCACACAATCCTGCATAATGGCCGCTAATATCGAGCAGCACATCAATAGGGAAATCCTTAAGTTCGACCTCATTTCGGAACCAGTACATATCAAGACCTAATTGAGCAGCCTTGTTATAAATACGCCAGTAAACCCTAGATTGACGGCTACCAACTTCAAACGATTCATTAAGAACTCGACCATTGGCCTCTTTAAAAACACGTTCGCCAGCAGCTGGAGTTCTACCTCTAGAGCTAGTTCTAAACGCATCATCTGAATAAGCTTTCCTTGCATAGTCACGACCAAAAAGGCCATGAAAATCATCAACAGCTAAATCAACACGCGAAAGCTTCGAGCAATCAAGAAGCTGTAACCACCAATGCAAGCGAAACAAAGATGTATGTTCAACAAGAGAGCGACACCCTACTCCTTCAAGCTGTATGTAACAGGTGTCACGGTTACCACCGAGAGCGACAAAACCAACGTGTTGACGAGAATGTTTAGGCGTTAAATGACAAGAATTCTCATAACCATTAAGACCTTTATCGCGCCAAGGTGACATTTTCAAACCAAGAACGTGAAGACAAAAAACCTCCAAACGGTCAAGCATGGCAACACGCCATTTAGATCGATAAAGATCCTCTAATTTTGCTTTGCGATTAGGACAACGAACACGCTGATATGTTGGTTTTGGTAGCGGTGCCCAGCAAGGATTAGACAAATCTGACTTGTGAGCATGACGAAGTGATGAGTACGGAAACGAAAAAGCAAGGTAATCAACAAAAACAAAAGGCGAAGCCTCAGTGTCGATTTGTAATTCCTCTGCTGTGAAGATCTTCTTTTTCATAACTAGCCCAAAACCCTAACCCTGTGCGAACATGTATACATGTGATTTCTGGTAAAACTAACCCCAAAGTACCCATGTATGCAAGTACAATTGAGAAAAAAATACAACTGCATACTAAAATACATGGATAACATCACAAACTGAGGTGCATATGACACAAAAATACACATCGCTAAGAGTTAAAGAAGAAAACAAAATGAAACTGGAAAGAGTGGCGATAGATATCAGCTATGAAACAAAGGAATCTGTAAAGTGGACGGATGTGGCAAATTATCTATTTGAGAATTACCTACAAGAAGCAAAAGCAGACATGATCCATAAAAAAAGAGATTAGAAAACTTAACCACATGGTACTGGAGGGAACTAAGGTAGACTCGCTACGCTCAAACACTGGCGCGTTACACTTGCGAATACACGGTGAAGGCTGACAGTTCCGTGGAATTTACCCCCGTAATACTAGACGGGGGTTTTCGCTCCGCGCCATGTTGGGGCCCTCCCGGCGAAACGGGCCCCTCCCAACATTTGGTGCTCACGAAAACAAAACGGCTAGGAATTAAGAGGAGGTATGTCATTTTTTAACATACTGGTATGTCATGCAATGACAAACTCGAAATGTTAGTGCAGGTATTATGCGTAGTTATGTTACGGGCTATCACTAGCAAGCGATTCTCGTTCCTAACATGTACGGCCAGCCGACAATGAGTAAGTCTCTCGCCCACCCTTGCCGCGTTCTAGGCAAAGCAAACCCTCAACATAACTCTACTAATAATACGCACTAAGAGCTAATTTGTTTAAGACCGTCTAAGGCGTCCAGATAACCAGAAACGGCCTTACCATTACGATACAGCTTATCTCTAAGCTGCTCATTCTTGCGAACCTCTGATAAGTAAAGCTCTCGATACTTCAAAGCCTCATAACCGCCCTTGATTAGTGCCTTACTCATTGTAGACGTGTTGGTTTGGTCTTTTAGGTCTGAAAGCATTTTCTCATGCTCTGTTGTGTCTCGAATTGTAATTGCCATCATTTTTCCTTTCTGCAGAAATTGCCTGGTTTAATTATGATAGCAAAATAATAAATCGAGTCCAGGAGCCGGTGCGCGTTTTGATAGCAAACATAAAAACCATAATACGCACTAAGAGCTAATTTGTTTAAGACCGTCTAAGGCATCCAGATAACCAGAAACGGCCTTACCATTACGATACAGCTTATCTCTAAGCTGCTCATTCTTGCGAACCTCTGATAAGTAAAGCTCTCGATACTTCAAAGCCTCATAACCGCCCTTGATTAAAGCCTTACTCATTGTAGACGTGTTGGTTTGGTCTTTTAGGTCTGAAAGCATTTTCTCATGCTCTGTTGTGTCTCGAATTGTAATTGCCATCATTTTTCCTTTCTGCAGAAATTACCTAGTTTGATTATGGTAGCAAAATAAGAACTCGAGTCCAGGAACCGGTGCGTGTTTTGATAGCAAACATAAAAATCATAATACGCACTTAACGAGAAACCTTAGCCCTAGCTCTGCGTTCACTAATATCAGTGTAAATAGGCTTTTCAACAAATGACCTAAACCGACTAATGGTTCGACAAGCAATAAAAGCCAGCAAATCATAAAAAAACAAAGCACCTAGAACACCAATAAAACCATAGATAGCAAAAGCCTCAGCAATCGCCTCTACCTGTTCAGCCGTCAACACAATACTTTCCATACGCTTTAAAACCTCCAGTAAAACTATAACCACCAATCGACACTCAACGAAGCCTGCCCAAATTTAAAGAGCGCCTAGCAAGATGAAGGGGTTTCGTTTTACTCTCCATCATTGCTACGCTTCGCTGCTTATCGCTCATCAGGCGAAACCGACCCCTTAACATGATCATGTTCGCTTATCCCTGCGGGGCTTGTTATATGCTAATTGGTAACGCCTCGCTAAATAAATCAGGCTTGTTATCTTTGGGAACTTCACCACAAGTGATAATGCGCTCTGAATTTTCCCAAGCAACTTGATAGACACAATCAGACAACACCTTAAACTGATAACCAATTTCTTGAAGTCCTATCTGGTCTAAGCTAAACAGCTTCCGATTCTTGTCGTACACATCGATATAAATCTTATAGAACGACAAGTCGTTATCGATACGATTGCTAGAACGATGCCTGATATAGGCTATCTGCTTTGCATACCCAGTAACGAAAAACTTAAAACCATCTAATGGCCCGAACCAATCCGAATTGTTTTTTGCTTTTTTAACTGGCGTTCCTTCAGGCACAGTTTGAACAGCTGGCGTTCCTACCGCTTCAGCAGTCTGCACTTGCTCAGGTATGTCATTTTCTTCCTTATCTGAAAATGACCAAACCAACATGCTGACACCAACAATTAAAAATAGGACTGAACCGATAACAGGCCAACGCTTCCAAAGAGGAACAATATCCGCGGCCATAGCTTCAGTCACACTGCTATTAGATGCGGTATGACTTTTGTAAAAAGGAAAATAGGCTTGTTCGTATTTACGAATACTCGTATTAACAACATCACCATTGGCACCAGAACGCACTTTTCTTGTGTATGTACTATTCGAACCTAAAGCGGTGTTCTTAGCACAGTAGTAAGTCACCTCAATCATGTCTTTAATATCGCGGTGTATCTTCCTTAAATTCTGAGTCACCAGAATGATATCAACACCATAATGACGGTGAAGCGAATACCATTCGAGTATCTCAGTGTTTAAGTTCTTATTAGGCAAAGTCATGTGCGCCTCATCGACGACATATAATGGCCCCTGCCCTTTATCATTGCGCCATTCATCATTGTAATCAGCCACCTTACTGAATGGCCTTTCCATTGAACCAAAATCGTTAAGCTTGCCATCAATAACGACAATCAAATCTCTAACTTCTTCACCAAGAACAGCAACAAAATGGTCTATCTGCAAAGGTAGATTTGTGATCACCTTTCTCCCTTCTTTTAAAGCGGGAAGAACCTGGTACGCAACCGCTTCATAACTTTTGCCGCCCCCTGGACGACCGACTATCCCGTAAATCATGAGCCTAACCTCGTGAATGGAATCAGCTGAAGAAGAAGACGCGCAACCAATGACGCTAAGATAATAGAAAGACCTTGAGGAAGACCAATCGCAGAAAGCACCCAAGAAACCTCGCTAGGAATAGCGGTTAAGTATTGAGATATGTCCATAGGTTCGAAGAAAGCGAACACCCAATCTAAAAGTGACTGACACAGTGACAATATTTCATCTAACGCCCAGATAAACACATCTTTAATCATGTCCACTAAGCTAATAATCAAGCGGTATAGGAACTCAATAAGCTTATTAAATAAATCAACTATCCAATCCATGTTAGCCCCCTAAGATGTTTTTACGTGCCGTAGCAATGGCAGTGAAAATAAGACAAAAACGAACGAATCCAAATATCCAATCAAGATTGAGATAATCCTCGATGCTGTAATCACCAAAATCTAAAACAGGAATAGTAAAACTAGGACGTTTGGCATTAGATAAATCAAGGTTTCCGAAGGTGTTAACAAACCCGTCGAGTACGTTAGTCTTGATGGATTCAAAATGCGCATTGGCAACACCAGAAAGCCCGTCAGGATAACCGGACGTATAAAAACCCGTACAAGTATCAGTCTCGATACACGAACCCGAAGTACCCGCAGAGCTAGTATCAACCTTAGTCAAAGCATCAAGAGAGCCTTCAATTTTTTCTAACGATTCGCCAACATCAGAAAAGCCAGTATTAACGGCATTTACTGTATTTTTACCATTAGTATTAACGGCATCGACCGTTGTTGCGGTTCCTGTTTTGACGGCAACCTCAACACCTTGAATTAGTTGCTTAGTATTATTGTAAATATCGATATTGGTTTGAGCTAAATCCCTTGTAGCGTTCGAATTATTAACGACGTTTTTATTTAACCTATCAAGCTCGGTTTGTATTCTTGCTTGAGATTTGTTTATGTCGATATTTAAATCGTTCAGAGCTTGATTAACGTTGCTATTCATAGACGTTACAGCCTTAACAATATCGCCATTAGAATCAGGTGTTAACTCAGGCTCAGTAACTTCAGGAGGAGGCGTGACGGGTTCCCATGTTGCAGGTTCACCACTGGCATCAGGAATATTCCCACCATGACTGACATCACCATCAGGCTCAGTAGGTTCTACAGGGTTGGTAGGTTTATCTTTATCAAAAGAACCTAAACGACAAGAAAACTTACCACTAGAATCATGATCACAAATGGCCTTATCATCATAAGGTGCATCAGGGTTAGGTTTACCATCCCCATCGGTATCTTCACGGCATACAAAAGCGGAGTCTACGTAAGGTTTAGTGCAACCCTCCCAAGGGTCTTCGAGGTCTTCAGGCTCTGGAGGCGTCCCCCCATCACAGGAGCCGTAATAAGAACAATCAGCGTAATCTTCAGGATTACCAACACAATCTTTACCCGTATAAAAAGAGTCCTTAATCATTGAACCACCAGAGGCACGATAACCAGACAAAACTTCACATTTATTTGAAATATCGCAAGATAACCTAGAAGAACCCAAAGATTGACCATCATCAGGAACGGGGCCTTGAGGAAAGGGAGCATCTTGACCTTGCAAGTCAGGACAATTCTCATTAGGTGGACAAGACTGAGTAATGGGATCCCAAATACTGCCGTTTTCACAGGTTAAATCATCATTAGCAGCACCCCAACGAGCGGTAACAGTACCCTCAAGACTCTTCCAGCAAACCTTATCGCCACAAAAGTAAGGCTTGTTATCATCCCAAGTCCAATTATCCTTGAGAGAGTAATTATGTTCAAAAGCAGGCAACAAACCGGGTTTATCAGAAGAAAGGGCCCAAGAACCGCCAACATCAACAGCATAACTAGGAGAGTTAGAATAAACGTTGACAGAGAAGCCGAACAAAAATAAAACCAAAAACAAAGACCTCATATTAGTCTCCGAATTAAATAAATAAAAAAAGGGAGCCGAAGCCCCCTAACCTTTCATATTTTGAGCCGCTATAAATGCTGCTAGACCGCCCAAAAGAGTAAAAACTATGAGTTGGAGGTCATGCAGAACTAATAGCATGTTCGCTCCTAAATCTTGTTAACGGTACGCTTACCAAGACCAATAGTTTTAAGCGCCATTGCAATACCAATAATCACAACACCAGCACCAACAACTTTTGTAGTCGTACCCGTCAAATCGATTGCAGCCCAGATATCATCTGCACCTTCAGCGCGAGCACCTGCCGATGCCATAAGAAGAAGTGAACCAACAGCAGCTTGAGTTTTAACTTTGCCTGCGAACTTACGAGCTTTATTCATGTATTTCATGATGTTTTCCTTAAATTAGCCTAATGACTTTTAATGCGGCTTTAATGCCATATGTTTGGAGAAAGCCAAATACAAAAACAAGTGCGAAACCACCTGAAAAGTAAGTAGCCATCTCCGACGAAGTTATTTGTGTATATGCCATAAAGTAATCGTATTCTTGAGCACTCAACATGACGTAACCAGAACAAGAAGATACTTCAAGCTCAGGAACGACAGCTAAGAAACCGTCCGAATTGGGAATGGCGCATACAGGCATAACTAATCCTTAATTTATCGAGAGAATTGATTCAGTTTGAGAGCACTTGTTTGAAGTCATAAAGCGCACTAATCGCAGCAGCATGAGCAGGACGGTTATCTGAGTCCGAATTCATACGTTTTGTTAGCAACTCTATTCTTTCATCTAGCAAACGCATCACCTCATCAATATCCATTAGACGACCTACTTCTTATGAAGATCATCAAAAAGTGATTTGATAACGGTATAACCAGTAATAAAGTTTTGTTCTGGATTTTCTGGATTAGGCTCAGTTTGAACCTCAGCGAGAACAGGAAAAGCGGTAGACTCGAATTGCTTCAGAATCTCATCAGAAACAACGAAAGTCATAGAGCCACCATCTTCACCAACATCAAAACCAAAGGTCGAACAGCTACCCTTATCAGTTGACCAAGCGCGTGGTTTTTTACCGTAGAAAATATCTGCAATTTCGTAAGGCTTGCCAGTTTTTCCCGAGATACCTTTAGAGTGCGAAGCACCAAGTAGAACTAATTTCATTTTTAACCGCCCGTTATTTCTTTGATTATTTTTTGATGAATATCAGGAAGACTGAACTCTGAATCCTGATGTTCACTAGATACGAGGAGACCGAAAACCTTTTCGATATCCCCATCAAAATACTTAGCTAAATCGGCAAGAGTTCGACCAACTTGACGACGCGCCCACTTCGCTCTTCCATGGATATCGAGAGCGATTGAAGACTTTTTTGTGATCACCTTTACAGGGCAAGAAGCCACTATCGAGGCCGAGAAATCACACAATCCTGCATAATGGCCGCTAATATCGAGCAGCACATCAATAGGGAAATCCTTAAGTTCGACCTCATTTCGGAACCAGTACATATCAAGACCTAATTGAGCAGCCTTGTTATAAATACGCCAGTAAACCCTAGATTGACGGCTACCAACTTCAAACGATTCATTAAGAACTCGACCATTGGCCTCTTTAAAAACACGTTCGCCAGCAGCTGGAGTTCTACCTCTAGAGCTAGTTCTAAACGCATCATCTGAATAAGCTTTCCTTGCATAGTCACGACCAAAAAGGCCATGAAAATCATCAACAGCTAAATCAACACGCGAAAGCTTCGAGCAATCAAGAAGCTGTAACCACCAATGCAAGCGAAACAAAGATGTATGTTCAACAAGAGAGCGACACCCTACTCCTTCAAGCTGTATGTAACAGGTGTCACGGTTACCACCGAGAGCGACAAAACCAACGTGTTGACGAGAATGTTTAGGCGTTAAATGACAAGAATTCTCATAACCATTAAGACCTTTATCGCGCCAAGGTGACATTTTCAAACCAAGAACGTGAAGACAAAAAACCTCCAAACGGTCAAGCATGGCAACACGCCATTTAGATCGATAAAGATCCTCTAATTTTGCTTTGCGATTAGGACAACGAACACGCTGATATGTTGGTTTTGGTAGCGGTGCCCAGCAAGGATTAGACAAATCTGACTTGTGAGCATGACGAAGTGATGAGTACGGAAACGAAAAAGCAAGGTAATCAACAAAAACAAAAGGCGAAGCCTCAGTGTCGATTTGTAATTCCTCTGCTGTGAAGATCTTCTTTTTCATAACTAGCCCAAAACCCTAACCCTGTGCGAACATGTATACATGTGATTTCTGGTAAAACTAACCCCAAAGTACCCATGTATGCAAGTACAATTGAGAAAAAAATACAACTGCATACTAAAATACATGGATAACATCACAAACTGAGGTGCATATGACACAAAAATACACATCGCTAAGAGTTAAAGAAGAAAACAAAATGAAACTGGAAAGAGTGGCGATAGATATCAGCTATGAAACAAAGGAATCTGTAAAGTGGACGGATGTGGCAAATTATCTATTTGAGAATTACCTACAAGAAGCAAAAGCAGACATGATCCATAAAAAAAGAGATTAGAAAACTTAACCACATGGTACTGGAGGGAACTAAGGTAGACTCGCTACGCTCAAACACTGGCGCGTTACACTTGCGAATACACGGTGAAGGCTGACAGTTCCGTGGAATTTACCCCCGTAATACTAGACGGGGGTTTTCGCTCCGCGCCATGTTGGGGCCCTCCCGGCGAAACGGGCCCCTCCCAACATTTGGTGCTCACGAAAACAAAACGGCTAGGAATTAAGAGGAGGTATGTCATTTTTTAACATACTGGTATGTCATGCAATGACAAACTCGAAATGTTAGTGCAGGTATTATGCGTAGTTATGTTACGGGCTATCACTAGCAAGCGATTCTCGTTCCTAACATGTACGGCCAGCCGACAATGAGTAAGTCTCTCGCCCACCCTTGCCGCGTTCTAGGCAAAGCAAACCCTCAACATAACTCTACTAATAATACGCACTAAGAGCTAATTTGTTTAAGACCGTCTAAGGCGTCCAGATAACCAGAAACGGCCTTACCATTACGATACAGCTTATCTCTAAGCTGCTCATTCTTGCGAACCTCTGATAAGTAAAGCTCTCGATACTTCAAAGCCTCATAACCGCCCTTGATTAGTGCCTTACTCATTGTAGACGTGTTGGTTTGGTCTTTTAGGTCTGAAAGCATTTTCTCATGCTCTGTTGTGTCTCGAATTGTAATTGCCATCATTTTTCCTTTCTGCAGAAATTGCCTGGTTTAATTATGATAGCAAAATAATAAATCGAGTCCAGGAGCCGGTGCGCGTTTTGATAGCAAACATAAAAACCATAATACGCACTAAGAGCTAATTTGTTTAAGACCGTCTAAGGCATCCAGATAACCAGAAACGGCCTTACCATTACGATACAGCTTATCTCTAAGCTGCTCATTCTTGCGAACCTCTGATAAGTAAAGCTCTCGATACTTCAAAGCCTCATAACCGCCCTTGATTAAAGCCTTACTCATTGTAGACGTGTTGGTTTGGTCTTTTAGGTCTGAAAGCATTTTCTCATGCTCTGTTGTGTCTCGAATTGTAATTGCCATCATTTTTCCTTTCTGCAGAAATTACCTAGTTTGATTATGGTAGCAAAATAAGAACTCGAGTCCAGGAACCGGTGCGTGTTTTGATAGCAAACATAAAAATCATAATACGCACTTAACGAGAAACCTTAGCCCTAGCTCTGCGTTCACTAATATCAGTGTAAATAGGCTTTTCAACAAATGACCTAAACCGACTAATGGTTCGACAAGCAATAAAAGCCAGCAAATCATAAAAAAACAAAGCACCTAGAACACCAATAAAACCATAGATAGCAAAAGCCTCAGCAATCGCCTCTACCTGTTCAGCCGTCAACACAATACTTTCCATACGCTTTAAAACCTCCAGTAAAACTATAACCACCAATCGACACTCAACGAAGCCTGCCCAAATTTAAAGAGCGCCTAGCAAGATGAAGGGGTTTCGTTTTACTCTCCATCATTGCTACGCTTCGCTGCTTATCGCTCATCAGGCGAAACCGACCCCTTAACATGATCATGTTCGCTTATCCCTGCGGGGCTTGTTATATGCTAATTGGTAACGCCTCGCTAAATAAATCAGGCTTGTTATCTTTGGGAACTTCACCACAAGTGATAATGCGCTCTGAATTTTCCCAAGCAACTTGATAGACACAATCAGACAACACCTTAAACTGATAACCAATTTCTTGAAGTCCTATCTGGTCTAAGCTAAACAGCTTCCGATTCTTGTCGTACACATCGATATAAATCTTATAGAACGACAAGTCGTTATCGATACGATTGCTAGAACGATGCCTGATATAGGCTATCTGCTTTGCATACCCAGTAACGAAAAACTTAAAACCATCTAATGGCCCGAACCAATCCGAATTGTTTTTTGCTTTTTTAACTGGCGTTCCTTCAGGCACAGTTTGAACAGCTGGCGTTCCTACCGCTTCAGCAGTCTGCACTTGCTCAGGTATGTCATTTTCTTCCTTATCTGAAAATGACCAAACCAACATGCTGACACCAACAATTAAAAATAGGACTGAACCGATAACAGGCCAACGCTTCCAAAGAGGAACAATATCCGCGGCCATAGCTTCAGTCACACTGCTATTAGATGCGGTATGACTTTTGTAAAAAGGAAAATAGGCTTGTTCGTATTTACGAATACTCGTATTAACAACATCACCATTGGCACCAGAACGCACTTTTCTTGTGTATGTACTATTCGAACCTAAAGCGGTGTTCTTAGCACAGTAGTAAGTCACCTCAATCATGTCTTTAATATCGCGGTGTATCTTCCTTAAATTCTGAGTCACCAGAATGATATCAACACCATAATGACGGTGAAGCGAATACCATTCGAGTATCTCAGTGTTTAAGTTCTTATTAGGCAAAGTCATGTGCGCCTCATCGACGACATATAATGGCCCCTGCCCTTTATCATTGCGCCATTCATCATTGTAATCAGCCACCTTACTGAATGGCCTTTCCATTGAACCAAAATCGTTAAGCTTGCCATCAATAACGACAATCAAATCTCTAACTTCTTCACCAAGAACAGCAACAAAATGGTCTATCTGCAAAGGTAGATTTGTGATCACCTTTCTCCCTTCTTTTAAAGCGGGAAGAACCTGGTACGCAACCGCTTCATAACTTTTGCCGCCCCCTGGACGACCGACTATCCCGTAAATCATGAGCCTAACCTCGTGAATGGAATCAGCTGAAGAAGAAGACGCGCAACCAATGACGCTAAGATAATAGAAAGACCTTGAGGAAGACCAATCGCAGAAAGCACCCAAGAAACCTCGCTAGGAATAGCGGTTAAGTATTGAGATATGTCCATAGGTTCGAAGAAAGCGAACACCCAATCTAAAAGTGACTGACACAGTGACAATATTTCATCTAACGCCCAGATAAACACATCTTTAATCATGTCCACTAAGCTAATAATCAAGCGGTATAGGAACTCAATAAGCTTATTAAATAAATCAACTATCCAATCCATGTTAGCCCCCTAAGATGTTTTTACGTGCCGTAGCAATGGCAGTGAAAATAAGACAAAAACGAACGAATCCAAATATCCAATCAAGATTGAGATAATCCTCGATGCTGTAATCACCAAAATCTAAAACAGGAATAGTAAAACTAGGACGTTTGGCATTAGATAAATCAAGGTTTCCGAAGGTGTTAACAAACCCGTCGAGTACGTTAGTCTTGATGGATTCAAAATGCGCATTGGCAACACCAGAAAGCCCGTCAGGATAACCGGACGTATAAAAACCCGTACAAGTATCAGTCTCGATACACGAACCCGAAGTACCCGCAGAGCTAGTATCAACCTTAGTCAAAGCATCAAGAGAGCCTTCAATTTTTTCTAACGATTCGCCAACATCAGAAAAGCCAGTATTAACGGCATTTACTGTATTTTTACCATTAGTATTAACGGCATCGACCGTTGTTGCGGTTCCTGTTTTGACGGCAACCTCAACACCTTGAATTAGTTGCTTAGTATTATTGTAAATATCGATATTGGTTTGAGCTAAATCCCTTGTAGCGTTCGAATTATTAACGACGTTTTTATTTAACCTATCAAGCTCGGTTTGTATTCTTGCTTGAGATTTGTTTATGTCGATATTTAAATCGTTCAGAGCTTGATTAACGTTGCTATTCATAGACGTTACAGCCTTAACAATATCGCCATTAGAATCAGGTGTTAACTCAGGCTCAGTAACTTCAGGAGGAGGCGTGACGGGTTCCCATGTTGCAGGTTCACCACTGGCATCAGGAATATTCCCACCATGACTGACATCACCATCAGGCTCAGTAGGTTCTACAGGGTTGGTAGGTTTATCTTTATCAAAAGAACCTAAACGACAAGAAAACTTACCACTAGAATCATGATCACAAATGGCCTTATCATCATAAGGTGCATCAGGGTTAGGTTTACCATCCCCATCGGTATCTTCACGGCATACAAAAGCGGAGTCTACGTAAGGTTTAGTGCAACCCTCCCAAGGGTCTTCGAGGTCTTCAGGCTCTGGAGGCGTCCCCCCATCACAGGAGCCGTAATAAGAACAATCAGCGTAATCTTCAGGATTACCAACACAATCTTTACCCGTATAAAAAGAGTCCTTAATCATTGAACCACCAGAGGCACGATAACCAGACAAAACTTCACATTTATTTGAAATATCGCAAGATAACCTAGAAGAACCCAAAGATTGACCATCATCAGGAACGGGGCCTTGAGGAAAGGGAGCATCTTGACCTTGCAAGTCAGGACAATTCTCATTAGGTGGACAAGACTGAGTAATGGGATCCCAAATACTGCCGTTTTCACAGGTTAAATCATCATTAGCAGCACCCCAACGAGCGGTAACAGTACCCTCAAGACTCTTCCAGCAAACCTTATCGCCACAAAAGTAAGGCTTGTTATCATCCCAAGTCCAATTATCCTTGAGAGAGTAATTATGTTCAAAAGCAGGCAACAAACCGGGTTTATCAGAAGAAAGGGCCCAAGAACCGCCAACATCAACAGCATAACTAGGAGAGTTAGAATAAACGTTGACAGAGAAGCCGAACAAAAATAAAACCAAAAACAAAGACCTCATATTAGTCTCCGAATTAAATAAATAAAAAAAGGGAGCCGAAGCCCCCTAACCTTTCATATTTTGAGCCGCTATAAATGCTGCTAGACCGCCCAAAAGAGTAAAAACTATGAGTTGGAGGTCATGCAGAACTAATAGCATGTTCGCTCCTAAATCTTGTTAACGGTACGCTTACCAAGACCAATAGTTTTAAGCGCCATTGCAATACCAATAATCACAACACCAGCACCAACAACTTTTGTAGTCGTACCCGTCAAATCGATTGCAGCCCAGATATCATCTGCACCTTCAGCGCGAGCACCTGCCGATGCCATAAGAAGAAGTGAACCAACAGCAGCTTGAGTTTTAACTTTGCCTGCGAACTTACGAGCTTTATTCATGTATTTCATGATGTTTTCCTTAAATTAGCCTAATGACTTTTAATGCGGCTTTAATGCCATATGTTTGGAGAAAGCCAAATACAAAAACAAGTGCGAAACCACCTGAAAAGTAAGTAGCCATCTCCGACGAAGTTATTTGTGTATATGCCATAAAGTAATCGTATTCTTGAGCACTCAACATGACGTAACCAGAACAAGAAGATACTTCAAGCTCAGGAACGACAGCTAAGAAACCGTCCGAATTGGGAATGGCGCATACAGGCATAACTAATCCTTAATTTATCGAGAGAATTGATTCAGTTTGAGAGCACTTGTTTGAAGTCATAAAGCGCACTAATCGCAGCAGCATGAGCAGGACGGTTATCTGAGTCCGAATTCATACGTTTTGTTAGCAACTCTATTCTTTCATCTAGCAAACGCATCACCTCATCAATATCCATTAGACGACCTACTTCTTATGAAGATCATCAAAAAGTGATTTGATAACGGTATAACCAGTAATAAAGTTTTGTTCTGGATTTTCTGGATTAGGCTCAGTTTGAACCTCAGCGAGAACAGGAAAAGCGGTAGACTCGAATTGCTTCAGAATCTCATCAGAAACAACGAAAGTCATAGAGCCACCATCTTCACCAACATCAAAACCAAAGGTCGAACAGCTACCCTTATCAGTTGACCAAGCGCGTGGTTTTTTACCGTAGAAAATATCTGCAATTTCGTAAGGCTTGCCAGTTTTTCCCGAGATACCTTTAGAGTGCGAAGCACCAAGTAGAACTAATTTCATTTTTAACCGCCCGTTATTTCTTTGATTATTTTTTGATGAATATCAGGAAGACTGAACTCTGAATCCTGATGTTCACTAGATACGAGGAGACCGAAAACCTTTTCGATATCCCCATCAAAATACTTAGCTAAATCGGCAAGAGTTCGACCAACTTGACGACGCGCCCACTTCGCTCTTCCATGGATATCGAGAGCGATTGAAGACTTTTTTGTGATCACCTTTACAGGGCAAGAAGCCACTATCGAGGCCGAGAAATCACACAATCCTGCATAATGGCCGCTAATATCGAGCAGCACATCAATAGGGAAATCCTTAAGTTCGACCTCATTTCGGAACCAGTACATATCAAGACCTAATTGAGCAGCCTTGTTATAAATACGCCAGTAAACCCTAGATTGACGGCTACCAACTTCAAACGATTCATTAAGAACTCGACCATTGGCCTCTTTAAAAACACGTTCGCCAGCAGCTGGAGTTCTACCTCTAGAGCTAGTTCTAAACGCATCATCTGAATAAGCTTTCCTTGCATAGTCACGACCAAAAAGGCCATGAAAATCATCAACAGCTAAATCAACACGCGAAAGCTTCGAGCAATCAAGAAGCTGTAACCACCAATGCAAGCGAAACAAAGATGTATGTTCAACAAGAGAGCGACACCCTACTCCTTCAAGCTGTATGTAACAGGTGTCACGGTTACCACCGAGAGCGACAAAACCAACGTGTTGACGAGAATGTTTAGGCGTTAAATGACAAGAATTCTCATAACCATTAAGACCTTTATCGCGCCAAGGTGACATTTTCAAACCAAGAACGTGAAGACAAAAAACCTCCAAACGGTCAAGCATGGCAACACGCCATTTAGATCGATAAAGATCCTCTAATTTTGCTTTGCGATTAGGACAACGAACACGCTGATATGTTGGTTTTGGTAGCGGTGCCCAGCAAGGATTAGACAAATCTGACTTGTGAGCATGACGAAGTGATGAGTACGGAAACGAAAAAGCAAGGTAATCAACAAAAACAAAAGGCGAAGCCTCAGTGTCGATTTGTAATTCCTCTGCTGTGAAGATCTTCTTTTTCATAACTAGCCCAAAACCCTAACCCTGTGCGAACATGTATACATGTGATTTCTGGTAAAACTAACCCCAAAGTACCCATGTATGCAAGTACAATTGAGAAAAAAATACAACTGCATACTAAAATACATGGATAACATCACAAACTGAGGTGCATATGACACAAAAATACACATCGCTAAGAGTTAAAGAAGAAAACAAAATGAAACTGGAAAGAGTGGCGATAGATATCAGCTATGAAACAAAGGAATCTGTAAAGTGGACGGATGTGGCAAATTATCTATTTGAGAATTACCTACAAGAAGCAAAAGCAGACATGATCCATAAAAAAAGAGATTAGAAAACTTAACCACATGGTACTGGAGGGAACTAAGGTAGACTCGCTACGCTCAAACACTGGCGCGTTACACTTGCGAATACACGGTGAAGGCTGACAGTTCCGTGGAATTTACCCCCGTAATACTAGACGGGGGTTTTCGCTCCGCGCCATGTTGGGGCCCTCCCGGCGAAACGGGCCCCTCCCAACATTTGGTGCTCACGAAAACAAAACGGCTAGGAATTAAGAGGAGGTATGTCATTTTTTAACATACTGGTATGTCATGCAATGACAAACTCGAAATGTTAGTGCAGGTATTATGCGTAGTTATGTTACGGGCTATCACTAGCAAGCGATTCTCGTTCCTAACATGTACGGCCAGCCGACAATGAGTAAGTCTCTCGCCCACCCTTGCCGCGTTCTAGGCAAAGCAAACCCTCAACATAACTCTACTAATAATACGCACTAAGAGCTAATTTGTTTAAGACCGTCTAAGGCGTCCAGATAACCAGAAACGGCCTTACCATTACGATACAGCTTATCTCTAAGCTGCTCATTCTTGCGAACCTCTGATAAGTAAAGCTCTCGATACTTCAAAGCCTCATAACCGCCCTTGATTAGTGCCTTACTCATTGTAGACGTGTTGGTTTGGTCTTTTAGGTCTGAAAGCATTTTCTCATGCTCTGTTGTGTCTCGAATTGTAATTGCCATCATTTTTCCTTTCTGCAGAAATTGCCTGGTTTAATTATGATAGCAAAATAATAAATCGAGTCCAGGAGCCGGTGCGCGTTTTGATAGCAAACATAAAAACCATAATACGCACTAAGGCGTAAGTTCTTTCTGAGGGCTGTCTAGCTGCTCTTGAGCCTGAATCTGTGGGTAGATTCGAATAAAGCTAAGCATGCTCTGTAACGTCTCAATTTCTTCCATCATATGAAATGCTAATTTGTCGCCTATTTCTTCGGTGTAAGAACCTGAATTTAAGAAAAGAGACATATCGTGAAGATCATTAACCTTGTCGGAAACATCCGTTAGCGTGTACTCTTGGAAACTCATAATTAACTCTCGTATAGTTGATTGTGATAGAAGCCCGTAGCTGTTCTAGCAGTTACGGGCTTTGTTTTATTTGGTAATGAGTGGTTCTGATTCTGTCAGAACTCTCAATGCTGATTGGCAATTAGGACACTCAATTTTTGAAAGAAATGCACCAATGAAAACCTCATCTTCAAAGAATGGTTTGTAACAAGATGTACACTGATATTTAGGGTCATCCTCACGGCTCACCATGGTCAGTCCACCTTTGTAGTGAATGGTACGCTTAGGTAAATTCCAAATCATAAATCCAACTCCAGAGGTGTGATGATTTTTCCGTACTTCTTTAGCTCCACAGTGCCAAAGTTATTAACGATATAAGAAGAGCTATGAAAGGTATAAAATCCGGCTTCATAAGGTGGTTGACCTTCTTCCAGTTGAACCTTTGTGAGCGTTGGAAAACGACCTTGTAAATGCGCATAAGCGTCTTGTTCGTAAATAGTACGTGGTGGCTTGCCGTCTTTCCCTGGCATGGTTCTGGGTGTAACTCTTACGTCTTCTTTGAATACTTCGATTTTTAACATGGTGTTTTCCTATGCGTAGGCTTTGAAAGGTAAAATATTAGTTTCGGCTACAACTGGCATCTTGTACCAAGGCGGAATCTTAAGTGGCTGAACCTCGATAACCTCAGAACGTTTAAGCGTTGGACACATCCGACTAACATCGAATTGTTGACCGATATCGATACCGATCGCTTTTAGGCGCGCTTTGTGTTCGTAAAATTGACTATCTTTTAAAACACTTCTTAAATTTGTTCCGTGTTGCCACATAATGGCGTAACTCTGCGTTGCATTGGCTGCTTGTCGGCTCTTAACTACGCCTAGTGATAAAAGTTGGTCTGCAAAGGATTGATGCTCGTCGTGTGATATGTGTGTTGTTTTCATAGCATTCTCAATATCTTGTAAGTGTTTATAAAAGTCTTGTTCTGTAGTGATGCCGTAAAATTGTAAGTCGTGTCGTTTTAATAATGCCTGTCTCAAACTGTGCTCTTCTCGAACAACACCGAATGATTCGCAGTAATCAATAAGCTTGTTCACGTAATTTAATGCCTCTTGTGATACTCCTTCTTTTTTGCGTTGGTCTTTTAATAAATGTCTCTGTAAATCAACCGATTTTGCATATAGCTTGTCCATTATCCACGTAGAGCCTTCCCCCCAGTTACATGTATTGCCATCAGGATAGAGCTTAGGTTTTCGGCCTCGACCAATTTGCATAGAAGAAAGACCTCGAATAAAAGAGCGTTCATTACCCTTCCCTACAGCTAAATTTCTAGTCCAATCTATCGATGTAATTTCAGCACCATTACCAATCAATGAAGACGATTTACCATCAGCCGATTGACGGTGAGCAAAGCGAGTATTTTTAGTGAACGGAGGCAAGTCATACGAAGCTAAAATATGGTTATAAATTGCTACACATTCATCAAGCGTCTGCAATCCAAATAGGTTGTCCATACGTTGCCAGCGCGACGGGTTCCCCTCGACTCGAACGCGAGTTCCATTACATCGAATAGTTAACTTTGTACTGTATGAGCCCTCTAATATTTTTTGGTTAACTGTGGGTGGAAGATTTTCACCAGTTTCTAATTCAACCCTTTCGATAACATGACGCCCCACAAGAGGAAGATTTCCCTCATGGTGATCTTGTTGCATGAAAAGTTGGTCAATAAAGAACAAATGAAAACCCTGTCAAGAATCAATACAAACACTTTTATGTATGTACACAGATATAAATGTATGGCTGAATAATATGATATATAAAAGTAGGTGTAAACTTAAACTTAAATAGGGTTTTGATATGGATTACGTAAATATGAGTGTTGGTAGCGTTCTAAAAGACAAACGAATTGAATTGAATATCAAACAAGAAGATATTGCAGAACAGATGAAAGTGACGGTACAAACCGTAAGTAAGTGGGAAAGAGATATTACCGAACCCAAAGCAACCCAAGTTTCAAAGCTAAGTCAGATTCTCAAAATTTCAGAGAAAGAAATCTGCAGCGGTGACATTCAAAGTCAAAAAATTGATCCTCTAGATTTTGTTAGGCGCGTTGGGATATTAATGCAGCATGTGCCACATACAGAAATGCTAATAGGTATGCATAAGTATATTAATGATACGGAAGGATTCATCCGTATGCTTTCTCAGGTATCAGAGTACCCTTTCGAGCTCTTTGATATTGAAGCAAGAGAAGACGAAATTCGTCATGCAAAGTTAGTATTAAAAGTAATCGAGAATGGCCAACTTGATGCTAGCGAAGAAGAAATAAAGAAAGCAAAAGAACATGCCATTAAAGTTCTAGATAAAGAGAAATAGTCCGGATGTCCGGAGTTAGTTGGGGTGTTACAGGAACCCCAACCCTTCGGGTGACCGATTGAGATTTTGAAGATGACCTTTTGAGGTCATTTTTTTATGGTTGGAGAATGACAAAGTGAAGACCTCGAGGTTATTTCATTTAGGACCCTTCCCCGACGAAACGGGGCCCCTTCCCAAATGAATAACTCTCTCCTATTTTCCTTCTCACCGTCCTTGCTCAGTCTTCGCCGTCCTTGTTCGTCGTCAAACGTCGAGTAATCGATAGAAACGAAAATTGGGAGTGCTCTGTACCAAAAAGCTATTCTGGCAAAATGAAAGGAAGGTTTTGTGATCTTCTTTGGAGGGAGTAACGCTTCGCTGCTTTTCGGGCATTTGGGGGAGCGATGCCCAAGAACTGTATCGAGTGCCCTTATCCCTGCGGGGCTAGTTCCGCTCATCCTCGTCGCTTGCGGTCGGGTGTCTGATTTGTAATAACCACCACCTAATAGAGAAGTACCGAAGTTCTTGGTCTCAGACCAAAAAAGCAATCAACGCGTCACGTTTGCGCGTAACTTAAAAGCATGCAATGATACGAATCCTACTTTATAAGTAGAAACGAGAAAAACCACAATTAAGTGGCCTTTCGAATTCAACCCTACAGCTAGATTGAGCGTCTTCTCTGTAGGGTTACTTTAAAACTCAGAGGTAAAAATGAAATACATAGAGATATTAATAAAAATCTTAAAGTTAGCAGACAAAGCTCTTGAAGTTCTGAATCAATTACTTGGAGTTCTGAATCAATTACTTGAAGTTCTGAATCAATTAATAGGCTAACTATTAAACTTTATGTGGGGCAAAGTTAGAGCTGAGCTCCACAATCATCTAATCATCTAATCATCTAATCATTTCAACTGTTATCAAATGATGTATGTTTCTCTTTACATTGTCAACGTGTTTACAGCAATTTGATGGGGAAGAATTGTAGGATTAATGCGCATTGTGCAAATTATGTTACGGGTTAACTTCTAACAACGATTTTCCTAACGAGCATCAAAAAGGCCGGACAAGCCGACCTCCTCATTGAGCATGTTACTCACCCACGTTCTTATTCAGTTAAGCAAAGCGAACCACTCAACATAATTTAGACCCATAATACGCACTAAGAGCTAATTTGTTTAAGACCGTCTAAGGCGTCCAGATAACCAGAAACGGCCTTACCATTACGATACAGCTTATCTCTAAGCTGCTCATTCTTGCGAACCTCTGATAAGTAAAGCTCTCGATACTTCAAAGCCTCATAACCGCCCTTGATTAGTGCCTTACTCATTGTAGACGTGTTGGTTTGGTCTTTTAGGTCTGAAAGCATTTTCTCATGCTCTGTTGTGTCTCGAATTGTAATTGCCATCATTTTTCCTTTCTGCAGAAATTGCCTGGTTTAATTATGATAGCAAAATAATAAATCGAGTCCAGGAGCCGGTGCGCGTTTTGATAGCAAACATAAAAACCATAATACGCACTAAGGCGTAAGTTCTTTCTGAGGGCTGTCTAGCTGCTCTTGAGCCTGAATCTGTGGGTAGATTCGAATAAAGCTAAGCATGCTCTGTAACGTCTCAATTTCTTCCATCATATGAAATGCTAATTTGTCGCCTATTTCTTCGGTGTAAGAACCTGAATTTAAGAAAAGAGACATATCGTGAAGATCATTAACCTTGTCGGAAACATCCGTTAGCGTGTACTCTTGGAAACTCATAATTAACTCTCGTATAGTTGATTGTGATAGAAGCCCGTAGCTGTTCTAGCAGTTACGGGCTTTGTTTTATTTGGTAATGAGTGGTTCTGATTCTGTCAGAACTCTCAATGCTGATTGGCAATTAGGACACTCAATTTTTGAAAGAAATGCACCAATGAAAACCTCATCTTCAAAGAATGGTTTGTAACAAGATGTACACTGATATTTAGGGTCATCCTCACGGCTCACCATGGTCAGTCCACCTTTGTAGTGAATGGTACGCTTAGGTAAATTCCAAATCATAAATCCAACTCCAGAGGTGTGATGATTTTTCCGTACTTCTTTAGCTCCACAGTGCCAAAGTTATTAACGATATAAGAAGAGCTATGAAAGGTATAAAATCCGGCTTCATAAGGTGGTTGACCTTCTTCCAGTTGAACCTTTGTGAGCGTTGGAAAACGACCTTGTAAATGCGCATAAGCGTCTTGTTCGTAAATAGTACGTGGTGGCTTGCCGTCTTTCCCTGGCATGGTTCTGGGTGTAACTCTTACGTCTTCTTTGAATACTTCGATTTTTAACATGGTGTTTTCCTATGCGTAGGCTTTGAAAGGTAAAATATTAGTTTCGGCTACAACTGGCATCTTGTACCAAGGCGGAATCTTAAGTGGCTGAACCTCGATAACCTCAGAACGTTTAAGCGTTGGACACATCCGACTAACATCGAATTGTTGACCGATATCGATACCGATCGCTTTTAGGCGCGCTTTGTGTTCGTAAAATTGACTATCTTTTAAAACACTTCTTAAATTTGTTCCGTGTTGCCACATAATGGCGTAACTCTGCGTTGCATTGGCTGCTTGTCGGCTCTTAACTACGCCTAGTGATAAAAGTTGGTCTGCAAAGGATTGATGCTCGTCGTGTGATATGTGTGTTGTTTTCATAGCATTCTCAATATCTTGTAAGTGTTTATAAAAGTCTTGTTCTGTAGTGATGCCGTAAAATTGTAAGTCGTGTCGTTTTAATAATGCCTGTCTCAAACTGTGCTCTTCTCGAACAACACCGAATGATTCGCAGTAATCAATAAGCTTGTTCACGTAATTTAATGCCTCTTGTGATACTCCTTCTTTTTTGCGTTGGTCTTTTAATAAATGTCTCTGTAAATCAACCGATTTTGCATATAGCTTGTCCATTATCCACGTAGAGCCTTCCCCCCAGTTACATGTATTGCCATCAGGATAGAGCTTAGGTTTTCGGCCTCGACCAATTTGCATAGAAGAAAGACCTCGAATAAAAGAGCGTTCATTACCCTTCCCTACAGCTAAATTTCTAGTCCAATCTATCGATGTAATTTCAGCACCATTACCAATCAATGAAGACGATTTACCATCAGCCGATTGACGGTGAGCAAAGCGAGTATTTTTAGTGAACGGAGGCAAGTCATACGAAGCTAAAATATGGTTATAAATTGCTACACATTCATCAAGCGTCTGCAATCCAAATAGGTTGTCCATACGTTGCCAGCGCGACGGGTTCCCCTCGACTCGAACGCGAGTTCCATTACATCGAATAGTTAACTTTGTACTGTATGAGCCCTCTAATATTTTTTGGTTAACTGTGGGTGGAAGATTTTCACCAGTTTCTAATTCAACCCTTTCGATAACATGACGCCCCACAAGAGGAAGATTTCCCTCATGGTGATCTTGTTGCATGAAAAGTTGGTCAATAAAGAACAAATGAAAACCCTGTCAAGAATCAATACAAACACTTTTATGTATGTACACAGATATAAATGTATGGCTGAATAATATGATATATAAAAGTAGGTGTAAACTTAAACTTAAATAGGGTTTTGATATGGATTACGTAAATATGAGTGTTGGTAGCGTTCTAAAAGACAAACGAATTGAATTGAATATCAAACAAGAAGATATTGCAGAACAGATGAAAGTGACGGTACAAACCGTAAGTAAGTGGGAAAGAGATATTACCGAACCCAAAGCAACCCAAGTTTCAAAGCTAAGTCAGATTCTCAAAATTTCAGAGAAAGAAATCTGCAGCGGTGACATTCAAAGTCAAAAAATTGATCCTCTAGATTTTGTTAGGCGCGTTGGGATATTAATGCAGCATGTGCCACATACAGAAATGCTAATAGGTATGCATAAGTATATTAATGATACGGAAGGATTCATCCGTATGCTTTCTCAGGTATCAGAGTACCCTTTCGAGCTCTTTGATATTGAAGCAAGAGAAGACGAAATTCGTCATGCAAAGTTAGTATTAAAAGTAATCGAGAATGGCCAACTTGATGCTAGCGAAGAAGAAATAAAGAAAGCAAAAGAACATGCCATTAAAGTTCTAGATAAAGAGAAATAGTCCGGATGTCCGGAGTTAGTTGGGGTGTTACAGGAACCCCAACCCTTCGGGTGACCGATTGAGATTTTGAAGATGACCTTTTGAGGTCATTTTTTTATGGTTGGAGAATGACAAAGTGAAGACCTCGAGGTTATTTCATTTAGGACCCTTCCCCGACGAAACGGGGCCCCTTCCCAAATGAATAACTCTCTCCTATTTTCCTTCTCACCGTCCTTGCTCAGTCTTCGCCGTCCTTGTTCGTCGTCAAACGTCGAGTAATCGATAGAAACGAAAATTGGGAGTGCTCTGTACCAAAAAGCTATTCTGGCAAAATGAAAGGAAGGTTTTGTGATCTTCTTTGGAGGGAGTAACGCTTCGCTGCTTTTCGGGCATTTGGGGGAGCGATGCCCAAGAACTGTATCGAGTGCCCTTATCCCTGCGGGGCTAGTTCCGCTCATCCTCGTCGCTTGCGGTCGGGTGTCTGATTTGTAATAACCACCACCTAATAGAGAAGTACCGAAGTTCTTGGTCTCAGACCAAAAAAGCAATCAACGCGTCACGTTTGCGCGTAACTTAAAAGCATGCAATGATACGAATCCTACTTTATAAGTAGAAACGAGAAAAACCACAATTAAGTGGCCTTTCGAATTCAACCCTACAGCTAGATTGAGCGTCTTCTCTGTAGGGTTACTTTAAAACTCAGAGGTAAAAATGAAATACATAGAGATATTAATAAAAATCTTAAAGTTAGCAGACAAAGCTCTTGAAGTTCTGAATCAATTACTTGGAGTTCTGAATCAATTACTTGAAGTTCTGAATCAATTAATAGGCTAACTATTAAACTTTATGTGGGGCAAAGTTAGAGCTGAGCTCCACAATCATCTAATCATCTAATCATCTAATCATTTCAACTGTTATCAAATGATGTATGTTTCTCTTTACATTGTCAACGTGTTTACAGCAATTTGATGGGGAAGAATTGTAGGATTAATGCGCATTGTGCAAATTATGTTACGGGTTAACTTCTAACAACGATTTTCCTAACGAGCATCAAAAAGGCCGGACAAGCCGACCTCCTCATTGAGCATGTTACTCACCCACGTTCTTATTCAGTTAAGCAAAGCGAACCACTCAACATAATTTAGACCCATAATACGTACTGAATGTGTTAGAGCAATTTAGTAATGTCTGGTTTGAGCCATTTTAAAATGTCCTCCTAAGCTTACCTATATCGGTCTGCTTAGGAATTATCCGGATGCTTATTACAATGGACGTTTGTGGCCGTCAAGTTAGCTTAAGCCCTCCTGATAGAGTTGGTATGAGCATTTGTTTTTATGTAGCAAAGAACGAGTCCTATCAAAAACACGGTTTCTCGATTCAATGAACCAATCAATACCACCAATCAGGCAGTCAAAATAACCATTTTAAATCAATGATATAAAAGTAGTTGCAAGTTTCATCTATACTCCGTCGCTGTATTAAATCGGAGCCAAAATTTTGCAAACAAACAATGACCAAAAGCAAGCAATTATCTTATGCGCACTACTAATCATTGGATCTACTTTCTTTAATGTTGACCTAATGGTGGCGAGTACTGGTGAGCAAGTCATCTCCTTTGTTTCTGCGTTTATCACATACGTTGCCATTATTTGTTTGTTCTTACGATTCACTAATGTGGACGTTATCAGTTCTAATTATCGAATCTTGATCGGTGTTAGTTTTGTTGGCATGACGATCTTAGAGAATGTTTACCCGGTCATCCTGTACAGTGACCAAATATTTATTACTGAGTACTACGTTATCTTTTGCATCGAACTCGTTCTAAGTATCTACGTTACGAACGTCATAATTAATGTATCCAATATACTTGGCATGTTGGGAAGGCTCTCTCTACTCGATTCATTGCAGGCGAAGAGAAAAGTAAGACGAGATTCAAAAGCTGAAGCAACTCGGGTATATAAAAAGCTCTATCCAGTATTGGAGCTCCTTCTTGATCAAGGCTATAGTTTTGATTCACTGGAAGTTAAAGGTATTGTTAAAGTGTTAGGCGACTTGCCAGCATTGGGAAAGAAGCGAAAGAACTTCGCTAAATCTTATCTCAGAGATGAATTCACATTACGTAAGTTACCGCGTGATCCTTCACACTTAAAAGGGCAAACGCTGTGGCATTAATATCTTCAGATAAAACACTGACACCTAAATCAATTGTCCGTTAGCGCACTTCGGCATTGCATCAACAGACGTGTCAGACCAATCGACTTACGTCATCGCTAGATAAAGCGTTAAACACACTATCGCACTCTCATTGGTAAGGCCGTATGCCATCAATTTTTGGCCTTTCTGGGCTGTAGCTAGTTTCAGCCTCAAGAAGGAGTTGTTAAAACTTCCAAGCAATCCAACAAGTTACGTTGTATCTTCCTAAAAAGCTACAACTTGAAAGCTTAGCCTTTATGCAAAACAAACCACTTAAACCGGTCACTATTTCGTGTTTAAATTTTGATCTATCAAACAGTTGTGCCAATAAATTTGGTGATTAAGCAATCAAATGCTATGCATTCGGGTATGAGTTATGAATTAAAGTGTTAACATCAAGCAATGTTGTAAACTAGGTGTTTGATATGTTGCCTAAACTTTATAAGTTCAGATCTCTCCACGACAGAAACATACAATCTATTGCCGAATGTTCGTTATGGTTTGATTACGCTAAGACCTTTAATAACCCATTTGAGTCTAACCATCTGCTCGACAAAGAACTTCAGAACGATTTCAAGGTTGTGTGTTTTTCTCAGTCAAGTGACCACCCAATACTATGGTCTCAGTATGGCGACAACTTTAAAGGCATGTGCATCGAGTATGATCTCAATTGTTATAATGGTGAGGCCAAGCTCAATTGCTTTGGAGTCCAGTATGAAGACGACCCAAACATGTTCCACTTAGAATCGTTGAATGAATTCCAAACATCTGAATTGGATGTAGAAATATTTAAGATCAAGCATTCTAATTGGCGCTACGAAAAGGAATATCGCTGGGTGTTGCCTGATGAGGAGATGCTCGGCAATAAGCTGTACCTTAATAGAGAATGCCTAAGTTCTGTGATCCTCTCTGAACACGCTCCTGCCGACAGGAAGCTTAAAGTTCTGATGACTTGCCAACGCCTTGGTATTCCCGTTAAGCACGCAACAGCAAAACAAGAGTCGTTTACATTCGAAGTGGTCAGTTAAAATAACACAACCAACTGATTATTATTGAAAAACTAGCAAATTACCAGAAGTTGCAGTGTAACAAAAAGGGAGCCACATTTAATGTGGCTCCCTTTTATTTACATGTTCGTCGTCAGTTGTCCTGGCACTCTAGCCTGCATTTGTTCAATTGTCGTTATAGACATTTGAACTGTGGAAAACCAATAAGGGCGATGCTTAACGTTAAACAATTCGCTGTTATCCAACGCTTCGAAAATAGAAAACTTTCGACCTTGGGCGAGAGCCGCGCCATAAACTGTTCGCTCAAGCACGGGGATATCATTCACTTCCTCTAGAAGCGCCCTCTTAATGAACAGATTACTTGGGCTCCAATCTACAAATTCAACGAGATTTTTTAGTAGCTTAAGCTCCAATTTCTCTACCATTACTTCGAGAAACTGTGTGTTTGGTATCACCTCTGTACAAGCATAATATTCATCATGCTTGTCACTTGCTTCACGATAGCCAAGCATCGTTTTTACCAATGCATCTTCAAAAGTTGAAGAAAAGTGGTTACAAATCAAGAATAAAGGCAGAACTCTCAAAACACCTAGTAGAATACCGACGTTAGGATCTTTTACCGACGTTTCTTGAAGTCGAATTCGAGTCGCATTTGAAGTCACTACCAGATGCTGCCAAACCTTAGGCGAGATGTGCTTGATGTTGCCATCACTCCATTTAATAAGCTGTTGGCTCATCAGCAATGGAAACAACAAACGACAGTTCTCGATACCTATTTGCCGCGCTGCAACTTTAGGGTCGAGAATTACCTTGGATTTTTTACCGTACTTTTCATTGAACTCACGATTGGAAACAAACTCGATTAAGCTTGAACTCAATGCACTACTTTTAGCTGATATTTCATGAAGCTTAGAAAAATTTAAGGATGGCGAATAGCCAACATTAGCGAACTGGTTGTAGTCTGGTAGCTCTGAAAACAATGTGCTTATTAAGGTCCCTTGAAGCTTCTCAAGCATAAGCTCCGAGGCTGCATTACTTACATCATCGACCACGTAACGCAGTGTTTGTTGCTTCGCGACGACTTTCTCACGATGAGCGTTAACTCTATCTTGTTCACAACGCAATAAAATACGTTGATTGTGAGATATGCGGTCAGATTCATCAAAAATAACGCTATCACAGTATCTATTTTCCAAACTCAGTAATGTATCTACCGTAGATTGTTCGAGTTTATACTCCGGAGAGATCAGCCACCGATTAAAGCGAGCCTCAACATTGATAGAGACTTTTCTAGATATCTCAATCACTTCAGGGGGGTAATTTTTATGTGCTAACAACAACAGTGACTTTCCTTTGCCCTAAATGCTCTTTTGTCGGCATATCCTGCCTTTATAATAAAACTAATATTAATAGAAATTAGAGATTGGTTCACGTAATTGTTTCAATAAAATTAAGGTCATTTAGTTATAGTGCATGATATGGATTATTATGTGATATGGAGGCGGATGTACTTTTCAGGAAAGCTGTATTTGAACTTTTTCTTCCTCGGTAAGTGCTTTTTAGCTTGTTTGCATACTTTGCTATCGCCAGATGCCCTAACCTTTTTAATTCTGGCAAAACCTTTAGAGTGCTTCATTTCTATCATCAGGTCGCAATAACCATCAAAATCAATATTACTCTTATTGAGCCCTTTCAGCACTGTGGCTTTGATTTTTTTGGCTACGGGGTTAACCAATGCATCATCGGCAAAAACGAATGGGGATAAAAAACACGACAAGAATATTAGATATCTCATACTGCTCTCTCTTTATTGGGGGTGAGAACAGTATGCTTACAGTTTAGGGGGGATGAATAGTTAACTAAGTATGACGTTTTACAAGATAACTCGTAATTCTCGACAATTACGCTTTCTTTGAACCTTTGGATTTAAATCCATTATGCGGAAATACGTTACGAATACGTTGTTGAACGCTTTTAGGTACATCTTTAGTAAATTTGAGATTGTAACCAGAGCGCTTCGCATACACTTTCAACTCACCCTTGAAGGCATTATTGTGGCCAATTTCTTGAAGGTTGTGCTTAAAGCTCGGTGGAAGATGACCTTTAACTTGTTCGATCGCCCCGTCACTAAATTTGATTTTCAATACCGGCCGATCAACTGCGACTAACCAAAAAACCAACGCTGCACCAATTAAGATTACATACATCATAATGTCACCACTACTGTTGACGGTTATTTATCGTCAGAAAGGAGCTTACTCAAATCTTCTTTAAGGCTAGTAACTGTCTTGCTGGCCTGCTCACTTCGAGACGCTTCGCTAACCAAATACTCTATCGCATCAGATAACGTACAACCGAGTTCGTTTGCTCGTTGAGATAACTTCTCCCAGACTCGATAATCAAGATCGATAGACTTCTTTTTAGTATGAACTTGCTCAGCGTTGAAATGGCGCTTACGTTTGGCTCTGATCGCTTGCTTGAGTTTGTTATCAAGCTCAGGCGACATGTTATTTGAGATCCACTCAAGAACCCCTGTAGGTTGGTGTTCTAGCTCCAACAAAGCTTTCACGGCAACATCAGCTTCACTTGAATCTATATGGCAAGTGATTGAATCACCTTCTTTCCATTTTTTTACCAAGTAGTTCCATTTCCAACCACATTCTAAATTTTCAAGCTGCTGATATTTCATGTCTAATCTCGAGAGTTAACCTAGTGACAGCGTAACCCATAATAGGTCACTTAACAATTATTGTCTTGAAAGAATAGACCAAGATCATACTTATATTAGCTTAGTGTTTAGTAACTACAACATAGACCTATATGAGTCCTCGGTTTTTCTATATACTCCCTACCTTATTATCATAATCAGACATTTAAATGACTCAAGTAGATTGGCGACATGTTACGCCTCAGTACGATGAATATAGCGCTCAACTAGAGCAATTTCCTGACATCTCTCCTTTCACATTCTCAGATATTCAACATAGATTTAGAGATGCGCTAACCCGTTTTGTACGCCTATCCAATCTTTCACGAGTTCTACTTGTTAATGCGCCTGACAACTCAATCTATCGTCAACTTATCGTTGAATCTTTGACGACAGAATTAAAAGACGATGCTCAGCCTGTTGTAAAAACCGAATCTTTAAATGCAGCCACTTTATTTGACCAAGTTCAGTCTAAAAATGGTGAAATTGTAGCGACAAAGCCAGGTCTACTTTCCAGAGCGAACAATGGTTACCTCGTTGTCTCAGCGAATCTGATCCTTGCAAATCCAGGAAGTTGGTTGTTATTGAAATCCGCACTTCTCGGTGAAGCAGTCGAACCAATTAGCAGTTTTCCAGAGCATCTAAATCAAACGCCTATCGCTGCACTGACATACAACATTAAGTTGATTGTTGTCGGAGACCGCGCTCAACTTGGTGATCTGGATTATCTAGATGGCGATATTCAAACAGGGTTTTGCCTATTCAGTGAAATAGAACAAGATATTAAGCTTTCACACGATACTTTGACCCAATATCTTGGGTATCTAAGATGGCTTCAGCAACGTTATAACCTCCCATACATTACGCAACAGGCACTAATTGGGATTCTTACCGCTGGCGCGCGTGAGACTGAAGATCAGAGCTATATCCCTTTATGCCCTATTTGGCACAATGCGCTATTGAGCGAAGCTTTAGTTGAAGCGGACAATGGTGACATTGATATTCACCATATTCAGCAAGCTCAACAACACAAATACAACCGCGAGTCTTACCTTCCTGAACGTGCTCTCGATGATATTCGAGATGGCCAAGTCATCATCGAAACTGAGGGTGAACAAGTAGGACAAGTTAACGGCCTGACGGTTATTGACGTTCCTGGACACCCTATTTCTTATGGTGAACCAGCTCGTATTTCCTGTGTTATTCACTTTGGCGATGGTGACATTACCGATGTAGAAAGAAAAGCAGAGCTTGGTGGCAACCTTCACGCTAAAGGCATGATGATCATGCAAGCGTTCGTAAGCAGCGCGCTAAACCTTGAAGATCCGTTGCCATATGCTGCTTCTGTTGTGTTTGAGCAATCATACTGCGAAGTTGATGGCGATAGCGCTTCCCTTGCTGAGCTTTGCTCTCTAGTAAGTGCTTTGTCGGAATACCCTATCAATCAACAAATAGCGGTAACCGGTGCTGTCGACCAATTCGGTCGTGTACAAGCCGTTGGTGGGCTAAACGAGAAAATCGAAGGCTTCTACCATGTGTGTAAACACAACGGGCTAACTGGCGAACAAGGTGTGATCCTTCCAAGATCTAACTTAAGACACCTTGCTCTGAAGCCAGACCTAATTGAAAGCATCAAAAACAAAGAGTTCCATATCTGGTCTGTGTCTAATGTAGATGAAGCGATTCCTCTTATTATGAACGCACCATTTAGGGACGAAGAACAAGAAAGCGTTCTGAGTAAAATCGCGGAACGTATTGAAAACTTTGAAAGACATGAGCACCCTATTGGAATCGTTGGACGCATTAAAAACTGGTTTGTCTAGTACTGATCGGACTTGTTTAGCGTACACCTGTTCACTAATATGCACCTATCAAAAATCGGAGTAATTGATAATGCAAAACAAACGTGATTCTTACACTCGCGAAGATCTTCTAGCATCAAGCCAAGGCGAACTATGGCCAGAAGGTCCTCAACTACCAGCACCGAACATGTTGATGATGGATCGCATCACTAAAATGTCTGAGACTGAAGGTGATTTCGGTAAAGGTTTGATTCTTGCTGAACTGGATATTACTCCTGACCTATGGTTCTTCGACTGTCACTTCCCTGGCGACCCAGTAATGCCTGGTTGTCTAGGCCTTGATGCAATGTGGCAGCTTGTTGGCTTCTACCTTGGTTGGGTTGGCGGCAAAGGAAAAGGCCGTGCTCTAGGTGTTGGTGAAGTTAAATTCACTGGCCAAATCTTACCTACGGCTAAAAAAGTAACTTACGAAATTCACATGAAGCGTGTTGTTAACCGTCGCCTAGTAATGGGCCTTGCAGACGGTCGCGTTCTTGTTGATGGTAAAGAGATCTATGTGGCTAAAGATTTGAAAGTTGGTCTTTTCCAAGACACATCAGCATTCTAGTCTAATAGTTAGATTTTTAATAAAGCAGCCAATGGTTGCTTTATTTTCATTCCAATACATTTAGTTATAGTGCACTAAGATGTAGCTAAGTAACTCTCATCAATTATATGTCCACCAGCGAAACAATCTTAAATCACTTTCTAAGCAGCCAGTTCTCGGTTTATAAGGCCTTGTATGGTTCTCAGAAACTAACAAGGCTCCAGCTGTTATACAACATGGAGCCTTGACCTTTGAATATGTTCGCCCTATCTACTTATAGAGACCTGAATGCTTATCATCTTTGGCATCACGCCAACCACCTAACCAATACGATTTAGAATCCATTTGGCTGTATGGGCAAGCTTCTTGTGACCTGCCGTTTAAACCAGCTTTGTAACCTTGAGATTGTGCTCGTTCTAGGCGATCACGCTTTTGTCTCTTCATAGTGCAGTCCTCATACGGGTGTTCGTTTACTAACATACAATGATTACAACTTCGTGGAGTTTTGTTGACTCCAACTTTAAGAATCGACCACTTTTGCACTTTTCTCAAGGCGAAAAAAAGCCCGAGTTCAGAATTGTGAACTCGGGCTCAAGAGATAAAATTATTTAAATTTTCTACGGAACCCTAACAGGCCAAGCACAGTCAAACTTAACCAACCTAGGCTACCGCCTTGACGATCAACTTTCTCTGTATCAGTGCTACGAGTTTGAATATCCGCTTTAGTAGCTCCGGCAATTGGAATCAACTTAACAGCTACTACTTTTTCTACCGCGTTAGATGCAGCGCCGCCACAATACGAGTTATGAGACGTTGTATCATATGCTTGTGTTGCTCCACCAACGGTACACTTGATAGCAGTTGCTGAGATCACACCTGCATCATTGATATCCGTCGCATCAATAACCCGAAAATGGTTGTTAGCATTCGAGTAATCTTGCCCATCTGCATTTGCACCATTTGTTAGATCATCTAACCACCAAGATTTGCTTTCAAACAGCGCAATCCTTGATGCGTCAGTACCAGTCGCTTGATACGGGTAAATAAAACCACGGTGTCTACGCTCACTACCATCTACTTCACGAGTCGTCTCAGCGTCAATTTGGCCGACAAACTCATTGAAGTTGTTGACGGCTTTAGCTTCGCCGCTCGAACCACCAAAGAAGATACCACCAGACAAGTATGTTGCAGTCGGGTTTTTAGCATCCGTTACAACGAAAATTTTGTTACCTGCACTGCCACTCTCTGGCACATAACCGTTACGCTTAGCATAGCCAACAGCAAACAAATTGTCGTTAATATCGGTCGCTACAGAGTTACTGTATCTTGCATCATCATTTGATGAACCAGACTTAACCTCTGCGCCGCTAATCTCTTTAGTTGTCCATGTTGCATTGGTAAGGTCTAGTGAGTCGCTCACAAAAACACTTGCATTCATGTCTTGCAAGCTACCGTTACCATCAGCAGTGTTGTAGCCTACACCGTAGAAAATATCTACTGCGGGCTGATCGTCTGTTTGTCCTATAGTAATAGATCGCATGCTACCTTGGGCGAAGTAGTCATCCTGTTTAGCGTCACCACTTCGGAGCCAATTAATTTCTTCAGTCGTTGTACCGTCCCAAATAGCCGCTTTTGAACTAAATGCCTTATCAGGTTCAGAAGTACCTGTCGGAACTTGCTCTACAGATACACTACCTACATTATAAACAGTACTGTTTGCAGTTATCGCTTTCCATGCTCGAGTTTCTGAAGTACCAGTAGGCGCAGCTGTCGTCGTAAACAACGCATTATTACGGATACCACCTTCAGATTTAACGCCAACAGGTTTAGCATCGTCATCTAGAGAATTGATTACCGTATTACGGCTTTCAAATGTCTCCCCACCTTCAACGAATGCTCTCGCATTGACGTACGTAAGGTCATTCCTTTCCTTACTCCATGTATCGTTCCAACGGTTTTGCGCCCAACTCTCACAGGTCGAATATCTCAGCTCTCTATAACAATAGTTTTCGAAATCATCGAATTCTTGAATATATTGAAAAGGAGCATCCATTGCGAAAGGAACTTCTTCACGATAACTAACAGCTTCAAGAGTATCGCGAGTTTCGCCAGCAAGTTTAAATGTACTATCCGCACAATTAGTTGCATTAGAATCAAAGCAACCTAGAGGTAACTCATCATCAGGTAATGTTGGCAATACTGCGTTAACGTTTACAGCTTTACCAGGCTGAATCGCAACACCAAATATTTCAGATGCACCAGTAATAGAAGGCGTTACTTCAACTACCTTGTAAAGCGCAGCGTTGGCATTAGTTGCAGCCAAAACTAGGGCTGCAACTGTTGTTAATTTAAATTTAGTACAAGTCATTATTACTTCTTAACTTTCCTGTTGTAGTGCCTCGAGCTCTTCCCAGCGCTCAAAAGCAACTTCAAGCTCCTGCTCTACTGCAGATAGCTTATCTAATACTGGTTGTGTCTGCTCTACAGATTTTGAAAAGAAGCTTGGATCGTTGACTTCTTCCTGAAGAGTTTCAATTTGAGTTTCCAATTCTTCTAAACGCATTGGTAGCGCTTCTAGTTCTCGTTGTAGCTTATACGATAACTTCTTAGGTTTAGCCTTAACTGCCGCAGTTTTGGGAGTTTCCTCAACAACTTTTTCAGTCTTTGCTGGCTTTTCAACCTGACGATACTCAAGTGCTTGTGCTCTTTGTTTCTGAGCATCGTGGTAACCACCAACAAACTCTTCAACTACGCCGTTACCTTCAAATATCCAACTCGTCATTACCGTATTATCAACAAACTGACGATCGTGGCTCACGAGAAGCAACGTGCCCTCATAGTTGGCAAGCAAATCTTCTAAAAGTTCCAATGTTTCGATATCTAAATCATTGGTAGGCTCATCGAGAATCAACAAGTTATTCGATTTAAGGAAAATACGAGCCAATAACAATCGGTTTTTCTCGCCACCAGACAGTGCTTTAACAGGGGTACGAGCACGTTTAGGAGAGAACAAGAAATCTTGTAAGTAGCTCAGTGCATGACGTTCACGTCCGCCTACGGTTACTTCTTGCTTACCATCAGCCAGGTTATCAATCACCGACTTCTCAGGGTCTAGAATTTCACGGTATTGGTCGAAGTAAGCCACTTCCAGTTTAGTACCACAATGCAAACGACCTGAATCAGGTTTAAGTTGATCAAGAAGCAGTTTAAGAACCGTACTCTTACCACAGCCATTTGGCCCGATAAGTGCGATACGATCGCCGCGCATGATGTTGAAACTAAAGTCAGTAACGATCTCTTTGCCTTCAAATGCAAAGTTAAGGTTCTCTGCTTCAAATACGATTTTACCTGAACGTGCAGACGTATCGATTTGGATATTCGCTTTACCTTGTACTTCACGACGATCTTGACGCTCTTCACGAAGCTTTTTAAGAGCACGAACACGGCCTTCATTACGCGTACGACGCGCTTTGATGCCTTGACGAATCCAAACTTCTTCTTGCGCTAGCTTTTTGTCAAATTCTGCGTTTTGCATCTCTTCAACACGTAGCGCTTCTTCTTTCTCTAGCAAGTAGTTGTCGTAGTCACCAGGGAAAGAACTTAGCTTGCCACGGTCAAGGTCAACAATGCGTGTTGCCATTGATTTAATAAAAGCACGGTCATGCGAGATAAAGATGATTGAACCACGGAAGTCTTTTAAGAAAGCTTCTAACCATTCGATCGTTGCTACGTCTAAGTGGTTGGTAGGCTCATCAAGCAGTAATACATCTGGGTCACATACAAGCGCACGTGCAAGTGCAGCTTTACGTTGCCAACCACCTGACAGTTCCGTCAGTTTAGTATTTGCTGTTAGTTTAAGAGCAGCAAGAACATTACTTACGCGATCTTCAAAACGCCAAGCATTCGCATGATCCAATTTTTCTTGAACGCGAGTAAGGCGGTTTAAATTCTTTTCGCTAGGATCTTCTGCAATAACATCAAGTAAGTTGTGGTATTCCTTAAGCAACTCACCTATTTCAGCTAAACCACCAGATACGTATTCGTAAACAGAGCCCTGCTCATTACGAGGAGGATCTTGCTCTAAACGAGATACAACCACATCTTGTGTGATCTGCATCTTGCCGTCATCCATGATGATGTTGCCAGACAAAATCTTCATCAACGTTGATTTGCCTGCACCATTACGGCCAACCAAACACACACGTTCGTTTTCTTGCAGTGCGAAATCCGCACCATCTAATAATGGGTGATCGCCAAACGCTAATTGCCCATTATGAATTGTAAGTAATGCCATTCTTCTTTAACCAATCGTTAAGTTCTAACAAGCCAAAAGGCCAGTTAAGCTCTGAGTGTTTAGACAAGTCAGAGCTTTCAAATTTGAGTACCGGAATAGTGACCCCGTAACGGGAGAAGAGCTCATCATCCAATGCGATATCCACCACATTGATCTGATGACTTATATTCAGCTGTTCCGTGAGTTTGAATGCCATCTCACATAGATGGCACCCTTCTGTACTGTAGAGAGTCAGCACTATATATCCTTATACAATCTCTTAATTACTTATGAGTAATCAGCCAGCAGTTATGAATGTGCTTGTTGCGAGAGAAATCCAGAGGCAACGTCTTAGACGAGATATTCTGAGCTTTAAGACCCAGCTCTTCCAGACCTTCCATATCCATCTTGAAATGACGCTTATTGTTAGAGAACACAATCGTGCCTTCTTCTCTTAGAAGACGCTTTAAATCTTCCATCAATTGGATGTGATCACGCTGAACATCAAAAGATTGATCCATACGCTTAGAGTTTGAGAATGTTGGTGGATCAATAAAGATCAAGTCGTAAGATCCTTGTTCTTTTGCCAACCATTGTAAACAGTCTGCTTGAACAAATTGATGTTGACGACCAACACGGCCGTTCAGTTCCATGTTCTCTTTTGCCCACTCAAGATATGTGTTCGACATATCCACAGTCGTTGTAGAGCGAGCGCCACCTACTGCAGCATGAACAGAAGCGCTGCCTGTGTAAGCAAACAGGTTCAAGAAGTCTTTACCACCAGCCATCTCACCAATACGGCGACGAGTGATCTTATGATCTAAGAACAAGCCTGTATCTAGATAGTCATGAAGGTTAACAATCAACTTAACGCCGTATTCGTTTACTTCTAGGTTAGAAGAGTCTTGAGCCATCTTCTGGTATTGAGAACGGCCCTTCTGCTTCTGACGAACCTTAAGCACGACGTTGTTCGCTTCAACGCCAGTCACTTGGATAGAAGCACGGATGATATCGGTTAAGCGACGCTTAGCTTTGTCTTCCGGCACATCTTTAGGCGCTGCGTATTCTTGAATCACAAGGTGACCCGGATACACGTCAATCGCTACATTGTATTCTGGTAAGTCAGCATCGTAGATACGGTAGCAATCTAGTTGCTCTTTCTTAGCCCACTTACCGATTTTGCCGATGTTCTTTTTAAGACGGTTCGCGAAATCAGGAGCAATCAACTGTTCTTGCTCGCCAGTTGGACGCTCAGACATAGGACGGTCTGAAATTGAGTAGTTCTTCTGGTGACACGGTAACGCACCGTTATTCAGTTTGAACTGTTTGTCTGCACGCATACGTAAGCAGCTAAGTAATTCATCAGAGCTTGAGAAGATAGACGCGTTGCAACCGCCAAACTCAGCCTTCAGTTGAGCACCAAATGCTGTGTACAGTGCAATCAAGCCCGGCTCTGTACCTAAACGCTCACCATAAGGAGGGTTTGACACAATCACACCATCATTGAACTCTGCAGGGCGTTTAAGCTTTGCTGCGTCACCTACTTCGAATTCAATCAACTCTTCAACGCCAGCACGACGTGCATTGTCACGCGCCGTTTTGATCATGCGTTCGTCGTTGTCATAACCGAAGAACTTACATTCGACTTTCTTAACGCCACGACGGCCTTGAACGTTCGCTTCTGCTTTCACTTCAGCCCAAAGCTCTGGTTCGAAATCTTCTAGTGATTCAAAACACCATTTCTGACGTTTCACACCTGGTGCCATGTTTGCAGCCATCATCGCCGCTTCAATCACTAACGTACCTGAACCACACATAGGGTCTAAGAAAGGTTTCGTTGCATCCCAACCACTACGAAGAAGAATCGCTGCAGCAAGAGTTTCACGCAGTGGTGCGCGACCGGATTCTGGACGGTAGCCACGTTGATGAAGGCCACTACCTACCATATCCACACCAAGAATCGCTTTGTCGCGATGTAGACGAACGTGAATACGAATATCTGGATTTTCTTTACTAATAGATGGGCGCGGTAAAGACTTCTTCTCAAAGCAATCTACAACGGCATCTTTTACTTTCATCGCACCGTATTGGCTATTACGGATTTCGTTGTTCGTACCATTGAAATCAACAACGAAACGCTTAGTGCTATGGAATTGATTTACCCAGTTAACCGCAGTGGTTGATAGGTAAAGATCCATGTCGTCCATACAAGTGAATTCGGAAAGGACACGTACAAATCGAGAAGCCAAACGGCTCCACAAACAACAACGATAAATTTGCTCATTGGTGGCTTTGAATTTAACACCTGCTTGAACAGGTTTTGCGTTTGTAATCCCTAGTTGGGTTAGTTCTTCAACTAATAAATTCTCAAGGCCATTTGAGGTAACCGCTAGATATTGATTCATAGTGTTCTTTTATTGATAAAAATGAGCTCGATTATACCTGAATTTGTTACCAGAGCATCACACTAAACTCGTCTTTTCATTGAATCTTTCGACTAACTGCTTAGCAAATGGTCAGTCATGAAGCGATCGCTTACCCGCACTCCCTTACAACACAACAACTCTCAATCTCACAGAAATAACACTCATCGATAGGCTTAAACCATCAAGTGCATTTATATTCACCCTTAAACTGGTATACACCAGATTTAAATTTAGGCTGAAATTTAGCAACAAAAGACCCCAAACAGGGAATAAACAGAGGAAACCCGCTATCGATAATGAGAGAATCGGTCTAAATTGAGGTTAAAAAAGATACGTTTTTTGCAAATTAAATAAGTGAACAACGTCATTCAAATGAATGAACTACGTCGTATTTATTGAGATAGGCTTTTTTAGGCACAAAAAAATCGGCTATTAAGCCGATTATGGGGAAGGTATTACAGGTTTATTCGTAGCGATGGTTGGTCGAAATAATGCTCTAGTGATGCTCTAGTGATGCTCTAGGTTAGAGATTAGAGGTTAGAGATTAGAGGTTAGAGGTTAACCCACCATCGCAATATGCGTTTGATGAAGGATGGCATTTGCATCAGTCATTCTATCGTGCATGACTTTAATCGAGTCTCCAAAGCGTAACCCTTTTGAAGGCGTTAGGAGGAACTCTTCTAAGTCTACAAATGCACATAGGCTCGCACACTCTCCTACTTCTAATACAATGAAGTAACCAAGGCTATGCTCGTTATTCATTTGTACAATATCCCCTTCTTGAGGATATTCATGGCCAGCGCCTTGTGAGTCGAAGAACCAGCTTTTAGGCTGTACAGGCTTATGGAAACGCTTTGCAGCCACACAATAAAGTGCAAGCTCTGCTTGTCGTGGCTCAGACAGTTCTAAGCCAGAAATTTGTTCTTTGAAGGTTTGGTAGGAAGATGCATCATCAACAGTGAATTCATTATCTTTAAAAGCGCAGTCCACCAGCTTATTGCGGACCAGATTCGTTTTAAAAATCATATCCTCTCCGAGGTTTAGCATTAATGAACATTGCTGCTCATCGTAATACCAACTCCATGTATCGCTAGGTTTAAGCATCATTTCGTCTCACACTGTTGAACCATTCCATTAGGTAAAACGCAAAATTACCTTCAATTACAGTAATTTTACTGTGCGATAGGCAAAAAAAAAGAGGAAATGAATTCCTCTTTCTTATCGCTTTTCTCTACAACTCAGTGAGTTACAGTGTCTCTTTTAGTAAGACGATGCCGGATTGTAGTCTTTGGACTAAGATCGTTTTTGCGGACTATAGATTTTTGACGATGTCGCCTACAAGCCCTGGACCTTTGTAGATGAAACCAGAGTAAACTTGTACAAGCTTCGCGCCTGCCATCATTTTCTCTTTTGCAGCAACGTAAGAGTCAACGCCACCTACCCCGATGATCGGTAGTTGGTCACCCAGCTCTTCGTGAAGTTTGCGAACAACTTCAGTACTGCGAGATTGAACTGGACGCCCGCTTAGGCCACCCGCTTCATCGCAATGCTTCATGCCTTCAACAATGCTGCGATCTAATGTTGTGTTTGTTGCGATCACACCGTCGATCTTATTTTTGATCAATGATTCACAAATCTGGCTGATTTCGTCATCACTTAGATCCGGAGCGATCTTAAGAGCAAGCGGGACATATTTGCCATGCTTCGCTTCTAATTCAGATTGCTTGGTTTTTAGCTCAGACAACAGATCATCAAGTGCTTCGCCGTATTGTAGCGAACGAAGTCCTGGAGTATTTGGTGAAGAGATATTTACCGCAATGTAACCCGCGTATTGGTAAACCTTCTCCATACAGATAATGTAATCTTCCGCGCCCTTTTCAATTGGCGTGTCTTTGTTCTTACCAATATTGATACCTAAGATGCCGTCATAGTTTGACTTCTTAACATTCTCAATTAGGTTATCTACGCCTAGGTTGTTAAAGCCCATGCGATTGATAATACCTTCGGCTTCAACAAGACGGAACAGACGTGGTTTGTCATTACCTGCTTGTGGACGAGGAGTAACAGTCCCTACTTCTACAAAACCAAAACCCATTGCGCCAAATGCATCAATGCATTCGCCGTTTTTGTCTAGGCCGGCAGCAAGGCCAACTGGGTTTTTAAAAGTAAGACCCATGCACTCTACAGGTCGGTGAGGTAATTGTTGGCGATACAAAAGATCAATAGGTGTGCCGGTGAAACGTTTGAAATTTTGGATTGCAAGATCATGTGCCTTTTCGGCATCAAGTTGGAAAAAGCCAGTTCTGGCTAGACGGTAAAGCATTGTGCCTCCGATAGAAAAAAGCGCCGTGTAAACGGGGCGATATTATTTACTTATTTACCCAACTATTCAATCTATTACTGTCTGTAAGGGTAAGATAATCGAGTTTGCTAACGAAAGAGGTTTATTATTAAGCAAACGTTACCGTATCCTCCAGTGAATAGTCCATTTGACTATCATTCATGTAACGAACATCGTTTAACTCAGCCAATTAAAAGCTAACTTGACCACGCATAAGTGGCTCAAGGAAATAACTGGACACGTCATTTACTATTCAGCCAAATAACACTGTTCTGCCAAATAGCACTGTTCAGCCAAACGAAAAAGGCAGACCTAATGGCCTGCCCTTGTTTCTTTTCGTTTTTATCTAATCGCTAGTCTGTTGACATGCAGTTTAGATTCAATAGCATCAATTCACGTAGTGCTACTGAGAACTTAGCAAACTCATGAACCGAACCCACTTTGAATTCGTTCAAGATGCTTTCCCAACGATGTAAAGACACTGAATTACTTTCCATCCAATCATCAAGCGCTTTAATCACATCGATGTCTGAAGCACAACCGCAGTTAAGTACTTGGCCAGTTAGCTGACGTTGCTGCCAATCCAGATCTTCTCTGAATGCTGCACGTGCCAGCGCTTGCCAGTTGTTGTCTACTGCTTGGCCATTGATTTGTTTCAAGAACCAGTGCAAAGACAAGCGATCACCAAGATTGAAGTAAAGCTTAGACGCCTGTTGTACTGTTTTACCCGTCTCACGAGCCACTGTGGATATATCCAGTGCTGAGTACAAGCTAGACAAACGCGCGACTGAATTAGCCAACTCAGCGTTTACACCTTGGTCAATCCATAGCTGTGCCATTGCGTTATGCTCTTCTACTTCAGAAGCCACTAGGTTTTCATCCAGTTTCTCTGTGATAGTAAGAACATCACCTTGGTAAAGTTCAATCAGTGCTTTCACCGACTGTTTACCGGTACGGTTTCTTAACAACCAACGAGCCAAGCGACGAAGTGTACGGCGAACATGGTAGATCAATTCATATTGAGCTTCGGAACTTGAAACATTGTCCAGTTCACGGATGCTCTTCAGAACTTTACCAAGACCGTAGATTTCACGAGATGCTGCGTAAGCATTGGCAATATCAACGATATTTGCGCCCGTCTCTTCTTGCAGACGAGTAACGAAGTTACAGCCCATCTCGTTAACCATTTGGTTAGCCAGTGCCGTCGCAATGATTTCAGAGCGTAGTGGATGGTTATCCATATGCTGAGAATAGTTACGACGTAACGCTGTTGGGAAGTATTGCATAAGCTGTTGAGCATGGAATTCATCATTAGCGATATCATCACTAACAAGATCTTCTTTAAGTACCATTTTACCGTAAGCAACAAGTACAGAAAGCTCTGGTCTTGTTAGGCCTTGACCTTGTTTTTCACGCTCAAGCAATGTTTCGTCGTCTGGGATGTATTCCAAACCACGATCCAAGTACCCTGCTTTTTCCATTGTATGAATAAAGCGGATTTGCTCTTTGACTAAACCAACACCTTGATGCTCAGTAACCGAAATAGACTCAGCTTGGCAATATGCGTCGTCTAGTACGATTTCGCCCACTTCATCTTCCATCGACTCAAGCACTTGGTTACGTTGCTTAACGGTTAGATCACCATTAGACACCAAACCATTCAAGAAGATCTTAATGTTTACTTCATTATCCGAACAGTCAACACCACCAACGTTATCAACGAAGTCAGTATTAACGCGGCCACCCGTCAGCGCGTATTCAATACGACCCAATTGAGTCATACCCAAGTTACCGCCTTCACCAACAACCTTAGCTTTCAGGTCACGGCCATCGATACGAAGCACGTCATTTGCACGGTCACCTACGTCAGTATGAGTCTCGTTTGAAGACTTAACGTATGTACCGATACCGCCATTCCAAAGAAGATCAACCTGCATAGACAAGATCGCTTTGATCAAATCATTCGGTGCCATTGATGCTTTCTTAGTACCTAGCATTTTCTGAATTTCAGGCGTCAGAGAGATAGACTTCGCTCGACGAGAGAAGATGCCACCACCTTGAGAGATAAGATCTTTGTTGTAATCTTCCCAGCTTGAGCGAGGTAGATTAAACAAGCGCTCACGCTCTACCCAGCTTGATGCTGATTCTGGATTCGGGTCGATGAAGATATGCATGTGGTTAAACGCAGCTTGCATACGAATATGCTTAGACAACAGCATGCCGTTACCAAACACATCGCCCGCCATATCACCTACGCCGATAGCGGTGAAGTCCGTTGTTTGACAGTTGATGCCCATTTCACGGAAGTGACGCTTAACAGATTCCCAACCACCTTTCGCGGTAATACCCATCGCTTTATGGTCGTAACCGTTAGAACCACCAGAGGCAAACGCATCGCCTAACCAGAAGTTGTACTCATCAGATACTGAGTTTGCGAGATCTGAGAACGTTGCTGTACCTTTATCGGCAGCAACAACCAAGTACGGATCATCTTCATCGTGACGAACAACACTCTTCGGTGGGATAACCTCGCCTTCAATAATGTTGTCTGATACGTCTAGTAGTGCACGGATGAAGCGCTTGTAACAACGTTGACCTTCAGCAAAAATTTCATCACGGCCAGACATCATGTGCTGACGCTTACAAACGAAACCACCTTTTGCACCAACCGGTACAATTACTGTGTTCTTAACTTGTTGTGCTTTAACTAAGCCTAGAATCTCAGTACGGAAATCCTCTTGACGGTCTGACCAACGTAAACCACCACGAGCGACTTTACCGCCACGTAGATGCACACCTTCAATGTCTGGTGCGTAAACGAAGATCTCAAACGCAGGAACCGGCGCTGGGATATCTGGGATCTCGCTTGGTCTCATTTTCAGAGCCAACCAAGGTTTAGACTGTTTGTTGTCGTCTAACTGATAGTAGTTAGTACGAAGCGTTGCTGTGATCATTTCCATGTAGCGACGAATGATACGATCATCATCCAAGCTTTCTACATGATCCAACTGTTCAGTGATCTTCTTAATAAGTTCTTGTTGGCCTTTCGCGCTGCCCTTTAATTTAGGATCAAAACGCTTGCCGAATAAGCTCACTAACCCTTTCGCTAGATCTGGGTAATGAGACAATGTGTCTTCGATGTATTGTTGGCTGAATGGGAAACCAACTTGGCGCATGTAACGCGCATACGCACGTAAGATTGAGATTTCACGGCCAGAAAGACCAGCACCCAGTACCAAGCGGTTGAAACCATCGCTGTCTAACTCACCCGCCCAAATTGCAGCAAAGGCTTGTTGGAATAGATCGCGAGCTTCACGAAGATCAATCGTCTTGTCACTCTTATGCAGCATCGAGAAATCAAGGATCCAATAAGTCACCCCATTGGTCTTGCGCACTTCATAAGGTGATTCACCAATAACGCGCAGGCCAAAGTTTTCAAGCATTGGCATAACATCAGACAAGTGAATCGGCTCATCACTGTGGTAGAACAATTTCAAACGAACAGCTTTAGAGTCTGCCGCCTCTTCTTGAGGTCGGTAGAAAAGCATGCCAAGTTTGTTGTCTTCACTCAGCGCTTCTAGACGCTCGATATCTGCAACCGCAGAACCAGGCATCATGTCTTCTTTGTACGAACGTGGGAATGCACGCATGTATTCTTTCGATAACGGAAGACCTTTGCTCTCACCGAAGTTAGCAACGATTGATTCAGACAGGCGGTCATCCCACGTAGACGATACTTCCATTAAATTTTGCTCAATTGTTTTCACGTCCACATCCATGTTGTTGTTATCAACACGAACAATATAGTGCGTTCTTGCTAGTGGGCTTTCAGAGAAGTATGTCGTGAATTCAACTTCTTCTTCGCAGCCAAAGTATTGCTTCAAGATGCGCTGGGTTTGACGACGAAGCTCGGTGTTGTAACGATCTTTTGTTACGTAAACCATACAGCTGAAGAAACGGCCAAACGGGTCTTTGCGTACGAACAAGCGCAGAAGATCGCGATCTTGCATTTGTACAACGCCCGTACCCACTTCAAGTAGCTCTTCTTCTCGAGCTTGAAGCAGCTCATCACGCGGATAGTTTTCTAGAATATTGTGCAGTGCTTTATAAGAGTATGAACCCTTACGGTAACCACTTGCATCTAAGATACGCTCAACTTTCTCGCGAACTAGAGGAATGGTTTCAACAGTTTGGTTATAAACGGCAGAAGTGTAGAGACCCGTAAAGCGGTGCTCACCAATGACCTTGCCGTTTTTATCAAATTTCTTGATGCCGATGTAATCATTGTAAGCTGGGCGGTGAATGCGTGAAGCGGTGTTGCCCTTGGTTACGATCAATACATACGGTTTTTTCGCTTCTAAGCGTGCCGAGTCAGAAAACTCAGACAGCTTAACGTTACGTACACGATCTGAATTTGCGAACAAACCAAGGCCTTGCTCCTTGGTAGGTTGTAGTTCAGTGTCGCCATTCACAGAAACAAGGTCGTATTCCTTGTAGCCCATAAATGTAAAGTTGTGCTCACCTAACCAACGAAGGAACGCAAGCGTTTCATCAAAGCGTTGACCATCGACTGGAATCGTCTCTTTTTGCTGTTCAACTTGATTGGTGACTTCTTCAAGTCGTTCTACCATTTGTAGCCAGTCATTAACCACAAGACCAGTATCGGTAAAGATATCCAGTAGTTCGGTTTTGAGCGCGGTCATTTCAGCTTTGCTGCTAAGACGGTCAACCTCAATATGGAAAAGCGATTGGAAAGCACCTTCATTGTTGCTTACACCAACAACGCTTCCCTTATCAGAACGTGAGATTTGTGTTGGGTTGTGAAGCATAAGGTGAGAAGAGAGGTCGAGGCGAGTTAATGCCATTTTTACAGAATCAACGAGGAATGGGCTATCTGGTACCACTATCTCAACGATAGTGTGAGTAGATTGCCAGCCTTGGCGACTTACTGTCGGGTTAAAAACACGGACAGAAATTTCGTCGGCTTTCTTTTCATTGATGTGATGCCATAAGCTAACTACAGCACCGTATAAATCGGATTCGTTTCTCTGAGTCAGGTCGTCGTGAGAAACGTTACTAAACAAGTGTTGAGCAAGTTGAGTTACGAGAGGTCGATGAGCAAGGTCAAGTTTGTCTTGAATCAGTTTGTACACTTTTTCAAGTAAAACTGGAACCACAGTTTCACGTGCGGTCATAGTCACACTCCACAATTAGAATTATATTTTATTATTAGGGGGCTTACTTAACCTAGTGTTTGAATTGAGCCGTTGAGCTCTTTTCTACTAACGAGTTAAGCAAAGGTAATGCATTCATTTATTGTAAAAGCATTATTGAGAAATAGTTAATTGTTTTGGAGGTGGTAAGAGGTGAAATGTTTGATTATGTGATTAAGATTCCTTTTAACTCACTAGGCACGCCAAGGTTTACAGAGCTTCCAACTTAATAAACTTATTTTTTTGGTCAGTTGTCAGTCTAAACTGCCCTCTGACCCCTATTTGTGTAAGAAAAGGTCTGAACCGAGTTGCAGGTAACTGTAGGCGTAATCCAGTGGTCGTTATCACTTGGACTTTACTTGCCGCACCAGAATAGCTGGCCAAAAACTGCTGATATGAGATGTTAAGTTGGAAAATATAGCGATTCATACAATACCTGTGTAAATATACAGTACCAGTATTTTTTGGCACTTAACGATGTCTGACTGTACAACTGAGCTTGAAACTTCTCTAGCTTATCGAAAATTCGATAACCCAGAAACAAAAAAATCAGTGGCAGATATTATCTACCACTGATGACTTTTTGTTATTAATAAACAGTTTATTAGCAAGCCGCTTATTAGCAAACAGTTACCTTAATGAGCGCGAGCTTAAGCCTCTAGTGCTTTCGTCACTTTCTCAAACAAGTCTTTTGCTAGGTTGTCCATGTTCTTTAACGTCTCAAGTTCTTTTCTGATCAGAGCTTGGCGGGCATCGTCGTACTTACGGAACTTAAGCAGCGGGTCAATCAAGCGCGAAGCCACTTGCGGGTTGCTGCTGTTCAGCTCACGTAGGATCTCGCCAGCAAACGCATAACCTTGACCTGACTTGTCATGGAATTGAACCGGGTTCATGTTTAAGAACGAACCAACCAAGTTACGAGTGCGGTTCGGGTTTTTCAAACTAAACGCTTGGTGTGACATAGACGCCTTGATCACTTCAAGTGCGTTTGAACTTGGGTTCGTTCCTTGAAGAGCAAACCACTTGTCCATGACAAGACCATCGTGTTTCCACTTGTCGCTGTAATCCGCCATTAAAGTTTCACGACATGGGAGTTGAGCACTATTCGCCGCGCCCATTGCTGCCATTGTATCTGTCATGTTGTTTGCTTGCTGGTACATAGCGACAACCAAGTCATTACCCTTTTCAGTATGAGCCAAGTAACTTAGACAAACTTTACGCAGAGTTCGCTTACCAATTGAATCATGGTCAATCGTGTATTCTGTTAGTGCGTGACTGTGGTAAACCGCAGCAAGTTCATCTTCGAGCTCTTTCGCTAGCGTCACTTTCATCGCTTTCAATACAGATGCAACAGCATCGATATCGACACGCTCATACCAACCAGACACTTCATTATGACTTGGTAGAGAAAGCATCTCTGCAATAAACGCAGGCTCTAAAGAATCACTAAGCAGTACGCCACGGAATGCATCAACAACAGAAGCTGAAAGCTCAAACTCTTGACCTTGTTGAACCTTCTCAACGTTACTGCGGATGTACTTAGCCAATAGCATTTGACCCGCATCCCAACGAGAGAACTCGTTACGAGCATTCACCATCAGGAAGATCAGCTCTTCATCTGAATAATCGTATTCCAATTTCACTGGCGCAGAGAATTCACGAAGTAGCGATGGGACCGGTTGCTCTGAAACGTTTTCAAACACAAACGTTTGTTCCGCTTCTTTAACGTCTAATACATTGTGAACTGGCTGACCGTTACATTGTAACTCAATCACATCACCCGACGCTGTGTATAGCTCGATATCTAGAGGAATATGCAGAGCTTGCTTTTCGGTTTGCTCATGAGTTGGCGCTGTTACTTGGCGAGTCGTTAACGTGTACTCTTCTTTCTCTGCATCGTAATGGCTTTCAACAGAAAGCGTCGGCGTACCAGATTGGCTGTACCATAAACGGAACTGAGACAGGTCAACGCCCGATGCATCTTCCATTGCCGCTACGAAGTCTTCACATGTTGCTGCCGTGCCATCGTGACGTTCAAAGTACAGCTTCATGCCTTTTTGGAAACCTTCCTCACCCAACAATGTGTGGATCATTCGGATCACTTCACTGCCCTTTTCGTACACCGTCAATGTGTAGAAATTATTCATTTCTATCACTTTTTCAGGACGAATGGGGTGAGACATAGGGCTCGCATCTTCAGCGAATTGTGGCCCGCGAATAATACGAACGTTATTGATGCGGTTTACTGCACGAGAACCAAGATCAGATGAAAACTCTTGGTCACGAAAAACCGTTAAACCTTCTTTCAAGCTTAATTGGAACCAATCGCGACACGTCACTCGGTTACCGGTCCAGTTATGGAAGTATTCGTGACCAATAACCGCTTCGATACCTAGGTAATCGGTATCAGTTGCTGTTTGGTCATTTGCTAAAACAAACTTAGAGTTGAATACGTTCAGGCCTTTGTTTTCCATCGCGCCCATGTTGAAGAAATCAACGGCCACGATCATGTAGATGTCTAAGTCATACTCAAGATTGAAACGTTCTTCATCCCACTTCATTGAATTAATCAAAGAAACCATCGCATGGTTTGCGCGATCGAGGTTGCCTTTGTCGACAAAGATTTCTAGGTCAACATTACGACCTGATTGTGTGGTGTATGCGTCACGAAGTACATCGAAGTCACCCGCAACTAAAGCAAACAAGTACGCTGGTTTTGGATGTGGGTCTTGCCATTTCACCCAGTGACGACCATTTTCAGCTTCGCCTTCATCTACACGGTTACCATTACTTAATAAGAATGGGTTTTCGGCTTTGTCTGCGATGACCGTTGTCGTGAATTTCGCCAACACATCTGGGCGATCCATATAGTAAGTAATACGACGGAAACCTTCCGCTTCACATTGAGTACAGAATGCACCACCCGATTTATACAAGCCTTCAAGAGCGCTGTTCCCTTCAGGGTCGACTTCAGTCACGATCGTTAGCGTAAATTCTTTCGGAAGGTCATTCAGAGTAAGTAGAGTTTCAGACTGCTCATATTGCGTCCACTCCGTACCTTCTACCAAAACAGACACCAACTTCAAGCCTTCACCATCAAGTACTAATGTCGAGCTTTCTTTCTCCTGCTTAACACTAGAAACAGCGGTAATGATGGATGCCGAATCGTACAAATCGAAAGTAAGATCGATTTCAGAAATAGTGTGAGATGGTGATTGATAATCTTTACGATATTTGGCTTGAGGTGTATGTGCCATGACGGGTTCCTTTTGATCGTTATACGTAATTATATTTTAACTGTATATATCTAAAGGTTGAGCGCTAAGAACACAAGAGGATTATTGAAAAAAGGAGGCATTGTAGGAAAATGCCTCCATGTTTTGCTATTTTATCAATCAAATCAGACAGGAACGGCTAAGAAATGAACTGTGAGCCATATTATCAACGAGCCCGACTTTACGGCGAGATATAGTGCTTAACGAATGCGATTGAGCACCGCAAACATGTCTCCTTCTTCACCTTGAAGCGTCAACACATCACGGTTCAATGTGTAACGAGTACCGTGTTCGCCATTTTCATACAGCAATACTAATTGGTCGCCTTCGGTGTAGTACACTCCGCGACGAATGACTTCTCCCCCTTCTTCATCGGACACTCGGAACATGAAGATAAAGTCAGGCTGAAGCACTAAATCCATTTTTTGAATGTTACTGGCACGTAAATCGCTCCCGGAAAGTTCTGCGCTTGACCATATTCCTGCCAGGGCATTGGGCAAGGCTTTGGTGAACATAACACCGTTAAGATTCAACATATTGTGATTACTGCTGTAAGCGTAAACCTGAGGCTCAGAAGTATTTAAGCCCAAAATAATCGTGTCTTCATTGGCGTTATACAAACCTTCCCAATGGTCGACACTGTAGTCTTTCTTCTGTATATCAATAGAGAAAGAGTAGTTTGAGTCGAGAGTCAGCTTAATTGCTCTAAAATTTTCAGTACCTTGCTCAGGATCTGGGTTCATCAAATACCAATCACCAAGCAACAGAGGAAGGTCAAAATGAGATAGATTGCTATCACTTTTTGATTGTTGATCGCTCGAAGCAGCTACCTCACTCCCAAAAGCAACAAAACTTAAACAAGATAAAAATAGTAGAATCCATTTCATACGCGCCCCCTCGTTTTCTTTAAGCTTAGGCACGTAATGAATAGAAAGCGAAAAAATATGATCCAAGTCACTAAATTTTAAGTGCAAAGTAACCTAAATGTCATTATTCGACACAAAATAGAGCTAAATGACCCTGAGTATTGAGTGTTCTTTGCGACAATCTCAACGGTTACAATCAGGTATTCCTGTCAAATCATAGACAAAAAAAAGCGAGCCTAGGCTCGCTTTTTAAATTGTGCAACTTTAAACAATCACCTTTTAACAGGTATTTGCTCTATTTCTTGATCATATCCAGCATGATAGCAACAGACTCATCAAGATATGCATCCGGGGCTTCATAGTCTTTAGGAATATCATCTAACGTTTTAAATGCCTCTAATTTAGCGGCTTTTTGGCGTTGGTTAATACGATCTAGACGAAGCGTATCCGCATCATCGCTCTCTTGCTGACGTACCTTTTCATTCAAAGAAAGGTCGTTATCGTCTTTGTCTGCCTTATATTTTTCAATATCTTGCGCGATAAAGCCGAATTCCATGTCAGTAGCAATGCGAGCTTGATGTTGGGCAGTCAAAGCAATTACTTCTTCATCGTTACGCTGTAACACTGAATAATTTGCTTTATCAATACTGTCCCAAGGCAGAGCATTATCTTCAACACTTTCACCAGTATCAGCAGGATCAATTGGCGTTGGATAAGCAATATCAGGTACTACACCTTTGTTTTGCGTACTGCCACCATTGATTCGATAGAATTTCTGGATTGTGTATTGAACGTAGCCCAACTCTTTATCGAATAAATCATAGATATGATTCAAAGAGCGATGTTGTTGCACCGTTCCTTTACCGAAAGAGTTTTCGCCAAGAATGATTGCACGACCGTAATCTTGCATCGCTGCCGCAAAGATCTCAGAGGCTGAAGCACTGTAGCGATTGACCAATACCGTTAGTGGGCCTTGGTAACTAATTTCGCCATCAGTATCACTGTTCACTTTGACACGACCGTAGCTATCACGCACCTGAACAACGGGTCCCTCTTTGATAAACAAACCAGAGAGTTCAGTTGCTTCAGTGAGTGCACCACCACCGTTGTTTCTCAGATCAACAATAATGCCTTCAACACCTTGCCCTTTAAGCTCAGTGATCAGTTTGTCTGTATCTTTAGAAAGACCAACATAGAAGCTTGGTACTTCTAGTACACCAATCTTCTTGCCATCTTTCTCGATAACTTCTGACTTAACAGCGCGGTCTTCTAAACGAATCTTATCGCGTACAATTGTGACAACGTGACTTTTTGCATCTTTACCATCTGGCAGGATCTGTAGCTTAACTTTGGTCCCTTTCGGTCCTTTGATTAATTGCACTACATCGTCTAAACGCCAGCCGATAACATCAACAATCTCTTCGCCATCTTGACCGACACCAACAATACGATCGCCGTCGCTCAACTGTTTGCTGTTTGACGCAGGGCCACCAGCAACGAGAGATCGAATAACGGTGTAGTCGTCAGTCATCTGAAGTACAGCACCAATACCTTCTAGAGATAGATTCATCTCTGATTGGAATTGCTCTGCATTTCTTGGAGAAAGGTAGCTGGTGTGAGGATCAACTTCACGCGCAAATGCGTTCATGTAGATTTGGAAAGCATCTTCATTATGCGATTGCGTGATACGCTTCATCGCATTGTTGTAACGCTTTTCCAAAACTTCTTGAATCTCTGGCCATTCTTTACCAGTAAGTTTTAGATTCAACGCATCGTATTTAACACGCTTCCTCCAAAGCTCATTCACTTCGGCGATATCTTTCGGCCATTCCGCTTCATTGCGATTGAGCTCAATACTTTCATCGGTATCAAACTTAATCTCAGTGTCTAGCAAAGACAGCGCATACTGAAAACGTTCAAAACGCTTCTGCATAGAAAGATTATAAACATCGAAAGCAATCTGGTTATTACCCGCTTTCAGCTGATCATCAATTTGAACAGATGATGAGGAGAAAGAGTCAATATCAGCTTGAGTGAAGATATTACGATTATAATCCAGCATCTCTAAATAACGATTAAAGATAGCTTGAGAGAAATCATCGTTGAGATTGAAGTGTTTATAGTGAGAACGAGTAAATCGAGAAGTAACACGTTTACTAGCAGTTTCGTGTTGGGCCTCAGGAACGAGTAAAGGTAAATCGTCCTGATCTAATTTGGCTTCAAGAGCCTGAGCTGAAGCTGCTAGACAAAAGCTAGCAGCAATCAGTGTCAATTTTGAACGGCATTTCATGCGTAGGAGTATCTCCTTTAAGCGCGCAAGTGCTCCGCTTTAACAACCATTTGTAGGCCGTTTGCTAACTGAACACGCACATCTTCCTTATTGATTTCAACAATGGTCGCAGCCATGTTTCCTGTACCCATGTTCACATTTACTTCTTTGCCAGCGATGAATTCGTCAGCGTTCAAAGCGCGTGTTTCTACAGGCTTTTCTACTTTCGGTGCTTTAGGCGCTTGACGACGAGGCTGTTGAGCTTTCTTCGCCTTAGCTTTCGCTTTGCCTTCTTCACGAGCTTTCTGTGCTTGTTCTTTACGACGAGCCTGAACTTTCGCTTTGCTTTCTGCAAGTGTAGCTTTAGCGTGCTCAACGTGCTCTTCTTCTAAGGTGCCACACGTGTTGCCGTCTAAGTCAACACGATCTGCGCCAGCTTTTACGCCGTGCAGGTAACGCCATGATGATGTGTATTGTCTTAACGCTGCACGAAGCTGAGTCTTACTTACTTTTTCGTCTTCATTTAGACGTTCAGCAAGATCTTGAAAAATACCAATTTTAAGTGGTTTTGCTTCACCTTCTAGAGTAAAGCATTTAGGGAAACATTCAGCAATATATGCGATAACTTCTTTGCTGTTTTTTAACTTTTCAGTGTTTTCCATGTGGGTTCCTGGTTTTTGCGGTTTTCCGCGAGCATTAAGAAAATATTTTTACGTATTATAGAGAGATGCTTGGGAAAAACCACAGTAAGAGAATAATTTATGCCTTGTTCGCGTGCGAATTAAGCACCTTTTCCACTTCAGCCATAAAAAATGTCAATCCGTCTTCATCAATTTGAGAAAAACGACCAATATTTGGACTATCGATATCAAGAACACCCTCAACTTTGCCATCGATAGAGAATGGAATAACGATTTCTGAGTTACTTGCAGCGTCACAAGCGATGTGACCTTCGAACTCATGCACATCATGAATACGTTGAACTGTATTTGTCGCAACCGCAGTTCCACACACACCACGCCCTACCGGAATTCGAACACAAGCAGGTTGACCTTGGAATGGGCCCAGTACTAGTTCGTCTTTTTCCTTAGCTAGGTCTTGCTTGATTAAATAGAAACCTGCCCAATTCAGTTCATCCAATTCCATGAATAACAATGAACTAATGTTTGCAAGATTTGCAATTAGATCGGTTTCAGATTCAATTAATGCAACGGCTTGTTTGGTTAAGCGTTGGTAATGTTCTATTTTCATATTAACTTCCAATTAAATTGAGACTTCCATTATCAAGAGAACGCAGTAAAATGCGGCCATCAAACTAAATAGGACTTATTCTCATTACAATGAACAATTCAGAAGACACTATTAGCCGTTCTTGGTTGATAACTCAAGTAAAAAAACACAAGTCCAAATTACTGTTTGCTAACTTTGTTGCCATTATTGCAACCCTGATTAGCGTCCCTATCCCTCTGCTTATGCCACTCATGGTCGATGAAGTTTTGCTTGATAAGCCAGCTTCAGGGTTAGAGATGATGAATCATCTACTTCCAGTCTCATTGCAAACGCCAACTGGTTATATTGCGCTTACTCTGTTGTTGGTTATCTTAATGCGCTCGGCCAGCCAAGCACTGAATATTCTACAAGGCCGCCAATTTACTTTGGTTTCCAAAACGATCACCTACCAGATGCGTAGCAAGATGATCGATAAACTTGGTCGTATTAGCATCCGACAATATGAGACCAAGGGCAGCGGCGGTATTAATGCTCACCTAATTACAGACATAGAGACCATTGATAAGTTCATTGGATCGACCCTTTCTAAATTTATCATCAGTTTCTTAACGGTATTCGGAACCGCTATCGTCCTACTATGGTTAGAGTGGCGACTTGGGCTATTTATCTTACTGGTCAATCCTGTTGTTATTTATTTTTCTCGTAAACTCGGCAGCCGAGTTAAACACCTCAAAAAATATGAGAACCAGTCTTTTGAGCGTTTTCAGAATCGCTTAGTGGAAACCTTAGATGGCATCTATCAACTCCGTGCCGCTAATAAGGAGCGTATCTTTCTTGATGAACTTAAAGTTCAAGCAAACCAAGTGAGAATCGATGCTGATAAATACGCTTGGCAATCTGAAGCCGCCGGTCGGGTGTCCTTTTTACTGTTTCTCTTAGGCTTTGAACTGTTCCGCGCCGTCGCAATGCTGATGGTGTTATTTAGTGATTTAACCATTGGCCAAATTTTCGCAGTCTTCGGCTATTTATGGTTCATGTTAGGCCCTGTCCAAGAATTGTTAGGGATTCAATTCTCTTGGTATAGCGCGAAAGCAGCGCTGCAACGCATTAACGACCTACTGCAACTAGAAGAAGAACATCGCCCTGTTAGCAAGGTAAACCCTTTTGATGACCATAAAGAAGTGACAGTCGACATTGAAGACGTTACATTCTCTTACACATTAGAAAACACTGTTTTAAACAGGCTATCGCTACACATTCCAGCAGGAAAAAAAGTCGCCCTAGTGGGTGCTAGCGGTGGTGGTAAATCAACGTTGATCCAGTTGTTAATTGGGGTTTATCAGGCGGACTCTGGTTGTATACGCTTTAATGGTGAAACAACGGACGATATCAGCTTTGACATAATACGCAGTCAAATTGCCGTTGTTTTACAACAACCTATACTCTTTAACGATACATTAAGGCATAATCTGACCCTTGGTGCTGAATACGATGAAATGTCGTTGTGGCGGGCGCTTGAAGTCTCTCAAATGCAAGATGTTATCAAACAGCTGAGTAATGGCTTGGATACGAAAATTGGTAGGAATGGCGTTCGACTGTCTGGCGGTCAACGACAACGCTTAGCGATCGCCCGCATGGTGCTGAGTAATCCTAAGTTTGTTATTCTTGACGAAGCGACATCTGCGCTGGATACAGCAACAGAGTCAGCACTGCATAAAGCACTAAGCGAGTTTTTGAAAGATCGCACAACTTTGATAGTGGCTCATCGATTATCAGCGGTGAAACAGGCCGATCTAATCTATGTTTTAGAAGATGGGCAAGTCACACAGACGGGAACGCATGGTGAATTGGTTGAACAACAAGGACTATATCAAACACTCTATGGCAGTGTGCAATCGCACGCCTGATGTTTATTGTTCTAGGGACTTAAATCAGTGTAGTTCTAGGCATTTAAATCAGCTTAAAAGTCTGATTAGTGTTTCAACTTGGGAGGTCGCGTGACCTCCCCATCCGAAACCAACTCTTTATCGACTCAGCACCAGTTGTCAACTGAGTCTCCGTTGACAACTAAGTCTCCGTTGACAACTAAGTCTACGTTAGCAACTAAGTCTCCGTTAAGAACCGAGCACCAGTGCGACAGCAGCTCTGTACGTCTGTGTCAAGGCTGCGAACTCCCTGTTGATAAAATGGATATCCCTCTGGGGAAATCCGCATATTGTCCAAGGTGTGGTACCCAGCTTTACCGAGGCGGTACACCTAGCCTGTCTGGAAACCTAGCAATTGCGATTACCTGCTTATTGCTATTTATCCCCTCACACTTTTTTGAATTTATCAGTATTCGTCTGATTGGCGTCATGATACCTGCGACGTTACCATCAGGTGTCTTTACTTTAATGGGTGAAGGCTTCCCTCTACTAGGCCTACTCATCCTATTCTGTAGTTCGATCGCCCCGTTACTCGTTTGTACCTCTGTACTCGTCACTCATGCAGCACTGCGCTTTAAGATTTTCACGCCATTTAGGTATGCGTTATCCATCATCCAGACATTAAAGCATTGGATGATGTTGGATGTATTTCTGGTAAGTTTGGCTGTCTCATGCTTCAAACTGCAGGATTACTCAGATATTTTTGTCGGCCCTGGTTTAGTTGGATTGATTTTACTGCAGCTTTTCAGTGTATTACTGGTAAGCCGTATCAGTGTGCGTCGCTATTGGGAAGCTTGGGCTCAAGAGTCTGATTACTCTTTTGTAGAAAGTAAGAACGTACACTGCCACAACTGCCACCTTTCTCAACCTGACGGTCATACTTGCGTACGTTGTCACCATGACTTATATCACCGTAAGCCCTACTCTATACAGAAGACATGGGCTCTGTTGTTTGCTGCGTCAGTGGCTATCGTACCAGCCAACGTTATTCCTATTTCTATCCTTATTACAAACGGACAAAGGTTAGAAGACACGATAATTTCTGGTGTCGCTTCGCTAATCAATAGCGACATGTATGGCATCGCAGCGATCATTTTTATTGCCAGTATCGTCGTGCCTGTTGCGAAAATACTTGGCCTAACGTACATCTTAATTTGTATCAAGATGAAGCGCGCGGTTTACCACAGGCAGCGTATGACCATCTATTTCATTGTGAAGTGGGTGGGAAAATGGTCGGTGATGGATCTGTTCGTTATTTCGATCATGATGACCTTGGTCGACCGTGGACAGATTTTAAACTTTACACCAGGTTATGGTGCAGTCGCTTTTGGTGTCGTTGTTGTTCTCACGATGCTGGCAGCGGAAAGCTTAGATCCTAGGCTAATTTGGGATAACTACACCTCTAAAGATGAGTCAGTGAATGAACAACGATAACCAATCACAAACGTCATATTCACCAGAAGTAAGAAAAAACAAAGGCATCTCACCTTTGTGGATTCTGCCGATATTAACCGTCGCCTTAGCCGGTTGGTTGGTCATGAAATCGATACACGATGCAGGGCAACGTGTGCAGATATACTTTTCAGATGCCGCAGGTTTAGTCGCAGGTCGAACAACGATTCGTTACCAAGGCTTAGAGGTGGGTATGGTGCGCGACATCACCTTGTCCAAAGATTTATCGAGCATCTATGTCGATGCTGACATCTACCCAGAAGCGAAAAAGTTACTTTCAAAGGGCACACGTTTCTGGCTCGTAAAACCAACGGCGAGTTTGTCTGGCATCTCAGGGTTAGACGCGCTTGTTTCGGGTAACTACATTGCTATTCATCCTAGCGAAACCAAACAAGAACCAGAAACCGTTTTCCAAGCTCTAGAATCGTCCCCTTCTGATTTATTGGCCTCTGAAGGTCTAAATATCTCACTGACGACCAAAGATCTGGGCGGTGTGTCTGTTGGCTCTCAAATCGTTTATCGTAAAATTCCAATTGGTGAGGTTTACAACTACCAGTTAAACGACAACGCGAAGTCCGTTACGATCCAAGCGTCGATTAAAGATGAATACAGCCATATCATTACCGACCAAAGCCGTTTTTGGAATGTCAGTGGTTTAGGTGCCAGTATCGGATTTTCTGGTGTTGATGTTCGTTTAGAGAGCCTAAGTGCATTGCTTGGTGGTTCAATTGCGGTTGACTCTCCCGGAGAAGGTCAACCCGTCGAGATGAACACCAAGTTCAAGCTCTACCCAGATTTGAAAACCGCCGGTCGTGGCATCTCTATAAAGATCGCCGTGCCAGATGACAACAAGATCAGCGCAACTGGCGCTCCGATCATGTATCGAGGCATCGAAATCGGTCAGATCACTGATTTGTCTTTAAGCGAAGGTCGCGAAAACGTGGTCGCATCTGCGGCTATCCAACCGGCATTCAGTGACTTTTTGAATAGCGGCAGTAAATTCGTTTTAGAAGAAGCTGAACTGTCACTCACTGGTATGAAAAACATTGCCAACTTAGTGACAGGTAACTTTTTAACCTTGGTACCGGGCGAAGGTGAAAAGGCGCGTCGATTTACTGCGATTCGTAAAAACGAGTTCAGCCAGGAACAAGAAAAGTCAGTCGCGATTCGCTTAACATCAAACAATTCATTCGGATTGGATGTCGGTACGCAACTGCTCTACAAAGGCATTGCCGTTGGCTCTATCATTCAAGTTGGCTTAGTTGATGGTGTTGGCACTGGCTCTGACAAGCACGAAGTGTTTATGGATGCGCTTATCGATAACGAATATGCGCACCTAATCAAAAGCCACAACCGTTTCTTTGTGACAGGCAGTGCGACCGCAGAGCTGACCGAATCAGGTTTAAGTGTTACGGTTCCACCGGCAAAACAGCTTCTTACTGGCTCGATCAGCTTTGTGAGTGAAGGTAAACCTGAAGCTCGAACTGACTACCAGCTTTTCCAAAGCAAGTCGTTAGCAGAAATCGCTAAGTTTAATCAGTCTGGCTCAAAGACACTTTCGTTATTTGCTAGTGAGTTACCTTCAATTTCTAAAGGCAGCCCACTACTCTACCGTAACCTACAAGTGGGTAGCATTTCGGATTTTCAGCTTGCAGATGGTGGTGTAAGAATCAAAGTCACGATCGAAAATCGTTACACGCACTTACTCAATAAACATACGGTTTTTTGGAACCGCTCAGGCGTTGAGATTGATGCTTCGCTATCGGGTATTAGTATTAAAGCGGCACCCGTTAAAACGCTAATTCAAGGTGGTATTGCTTTTGATTCGCTTCCCGGTATAGACAATAAGCTTGGTGATGTGTGGAAGCTGTACAAAGATTCTAAATCCGCTCGAAAATTTGGCCGCGCGATTACGATTACCTCTTCTGGCGATCAAGAAGTCAGCAAGGGTATGGCGATCAAATACCAAGGTGTCACTGTTGGTGAGGTTACTTTGGTGATTCCTAACTTCAATAAAGGAGGCATTGAAATTACCGCGCGAATCTTACCTGAGTACGTTGACAAGATTGCCGTGGCGAACAGTCACTTCTGGTTGGCAGAACCTGAGATCGGCCTTAATGGCATCAAAAACGTCTCTGCGCTTCTCTCTAAGCACATCAACGTAGATCCGGGCAATGGTGACAGAAGTACGAAATTTAAGCTTAGCAAAGGACCAGTGCAGCCTGAAGGCAAGATATTCCAGCTACAAAGCGAAACGCGAGGCTCGGTGTCTGAAGGCACGCCTATCCTATTCCGTGAGCTAGAAATCGGTAGTGTTATCGATGTTCAACTCGGCGAGTTTGCTGACCGCATCATCTCTACGATTCAAATAGAACCTGACTACGCGTATCTGATCCGCGCAAACACAGTGTTCTGGAACGTGTCGGGTGTCGATGTTTCTATCGGTCTCTCGGGTGCAAACATCAAAGCCGGAACGGTAGACAGTTTATTAAGAGGCGGAATTACCTTCTCAACGCCACCGACAAGTGAACTTCAGCCTGTGGCAAGCGAAGATCAATCTTTCTACCTATACCCTCAAGCAGAAGATGAGTGGAAATCATGGAGAACCGCGATTCCTCGTCCATAGAGTGAATCCTCAGAAGCTCCATGCAAATTAATACAGCTTAACGAAGATAAATTCTTCATCAAAATGCAGCCATTCGGCTGCATTTTTGTTGTTTGCCGTAAATATGGTTTAGGACGACCTCATTTTGCTTTAAACTCCCCGCATTAATGCAATAATTCGAGATACTCTTTTGCACGCTAACGTATATATTCCTGAAGAATTCCTAACACACATCGAAGCGATCATGCCTAGTCACCTAGATATGGCTTCTTTTGTTGCCTCATGCCAAAAACCACTTCGTAAAAGTATTCGAGTCAACACACTGAAAATCAGTGTTGAAGACTTCCTAGTGCGAGCAAAAGAGAAAGGCTGGGAACTGGAACCTGTACCTTGGTGTGAAACAGGTTTTTGGATTACAGCCGATGAAAGTGAAGCGCCTCTAGGTAATACGGCAGAACACATGTCTGGTCTTTTCTACATCCAAGAAGCCAGTTCTATGATGCCACCTTCGGCACTTTTCCAAGGCGAAGCTGATTACCAAGCCGTGCTAGATACTGCTGCTGCACCCGGATCTAAAACAACGCAAATCGCTGCGCTAATGAATAATCGCGGCGTGTTGGTTGCCAATGAATACGCTGCAAGCCGTGTGAAAGTACTTCACGCCAACATCGAACGTTGTGGCGTTCGTAATGCCGCACTCAGTAACTTCGATGGTCGAGTTTTCGGTGGTTGGTTGCCAGAACAGTTTGATGCTGTCTTGCTGGATGCACCCTGCTCTGGCGAAGGTACCATTCGTAAAGACGCTGATGCGATGAAGAACTGGACGTATCAATCTGTAGTCGATATTGCCGACACGCAAAAAGACCTGATTGAAAGTGCATTCCATGCTCTTAAACCTAATGGTGTTTTGGTTTACTCAACATGTACGTTAAGCACTGAAGAGAACCAACAAGTGTGCCATCACCTAAAAGAAACCTTTGGTGATGCAGTTGAGTTTGAATCTCTTGAATCACTGTTCGACAACGCAAAAGCAACGACGACTGAAGAAGGCTTTCTTCACATCTTCCCTCAGGTGTATGACTCTGAAGGTTTCTTTGTTGCACGTATCCGTAAACTAGCGTCTGTGACTCCACCAGAAGTTAAAAAACGCATGGGTAAGTTCCCATTTGAAAAAGCGTCAAAGAAAGCTCAGCAAGAAGTCGCTGAACAACTGCTTAGTGCTCTCGATATCGAACTACCAAGTGATACTCAAGTTTGGATCCGAGATAAAGACGTTTGGCTATTCCCTGAGGCGCTTGAGCCTATGATCGGTGCATTCCGTTTCTCTCGCATGGGCATCAAGATCGCTGAAACCCATAAAAAAGGTTACCGATGGCAACACCAAGTCGCGACAACGCTCGCGACAGGTAATGAAACTAACATTGTAAACCTCAGCATCGAAGATGCTCGAGAATGGTTCATGGGCCGAGACGTTCGCCCAGAAGGCTTGTCAGGCAAAGGCGAAGTGCTAGTAAAATACAACGGCGCAATCATCGGCCTTGGTAAATGGGTAGGTAACCGAGTGAAGAATGGCTTACCAAGAGAGCTAGTACGCGACAAAAACCTTTTCTAGTCGTTCGATTAAAGCTCACACTGTACTGAGAAAAACAAAAAGCCCAAACAACATCCATTGTTTGGGCTTTTTCTATTCTTGTCGGCTAGCTAATTTCAAGGGAAGCACTGTAAAATCAACACTTAATTACACAAGTATCAATTCAAGTCACTATTTCCAATAACAAAAATCGCTTATTAGGGAATTTAAACTAGACTTCAGTCTAACAGTCAAAGAATTAAAACGATTAGCGTAGACTCTTCGGAGTCCTTTCCCCTAAGCCCAAACAGGAAGGTTTGGGCTTTTTTTTTTTGACCGACAAGCTCGCTTATTTAACTAGGCTGATGCCTTCTTTGTCGATAGTGATCTTGCCAGACTTGTACAAACCACCAATTGTCTTCTTGAACGTACCTTTGCTGGTTCTGAATGCAGAGAAAATAACTTCCGGAGAAGATTTATCATTCAAAGGTAAGTAACCACCTTTCTTCTCAAGCAGATCGAGAACTTTAGTGCTTAGGTCATCCATTTTAGCCACACCAATTTTCTGAAGAGACAAGTCAATTTTACCGTCTTCTTCACGAACGTTTTTAATGTAGCCTTTTAGCGCTTTACCTATGAACAGCTTACCGATGATGTCTGATGGGAAAATCATGCCCCAATGCTCACCGTTCACGATCGCTTTGTAACCTAACTGGCTGCGCTCAGCGATAATGAGATCCACTTGCTCGTTTTGCTTATAAGTCGCAGGCGTATTGTCTAACCACTTGTTGAACTTTGTTGTACCTACAATACGGCTAGATGCTTTATCGATATACACATATACTAAGATTGACTGACCTTCGTTTAAACGGCCACGTTGCTCGCTGAAAGGAACAAGAAGATCTTTACCTTTCACGCCCCAGCTCATGAATGCACCGGTGCTGTTTACGCCTTCAACCGTCATCAAGCCAAACTGCCCCACTTGAGCAATTGGTTTTTCAGTCGTTGCAGCGATCTGGTTGTCAGAATCAATGTATAAGAAAACATCCAGTTTTTGACCAATTTCAACACCTTCAGGAGTAAATCGTTTTGGCAGCAACACGGTTCCATAGTCGCTAGCGTCAAGGAATACACCGAAGTCGGCTTGCTTTACTACTTCTAAGTTGTTTATTTGACCAATATTAATCATCAAGATTTTCTCTACTTTAAATTTGGCGGTGATTATACGTGATCTCTGATATGCTTTCGCTAGTTTCATTCATATTTTTACATTCTAGGAGACATCGTTGATCACCGTTGATAAACAAGATGCGATAACACTCAAAATTAACCATGCAATGGCGAAGACCAAAAAGCTCGACATGGACGTTTATCTATTCATTCCCGGTGAACTCGGACTCACTCCCGAAGTACTTTCTGAAAGTGCCTTTTTCTACAGCTCAATTACTCAAAAGCGCGCCTACTACAGTGACAAGACACTGTTACCTTTGGTACACAGTCGCTTGGCAAAACGTGGACGCTTATCAACGACACAGTATCGTGTGAGTTTGAGTTTGTTCGCATATCAATATGTTATTGCTTTAGATAAAGCCGTGAGCAGTTTAAATAAGACTGATAGTGACGACGTAACAGCTGATGAGGTTGATGAAGTTATTGAGCTCGCGTTAGACATCTTGAAGAAGCTTCGCCGAAGTATTCCTTATGAAGAAAACCTCAAACGCTACTACGCAAACATTGATAACTATCTTTCTTGGTACACAGAGCAAAAGTTCTTATCTCTGGTCTCTCATATGCCGCGTGGCAGTGAATACTCGACGATAAAAGAGCGACTCTTGACGTTGTGTGACAAAGAGACTGCCCATCGTAAACTTAATCGCTATAACTCAGCCAAAGTTCGTGAAGACGTAACGCGCCTGAGTAACAAGATGCTATTGCTGCGACGTTTGATAGAGCACCCTATCGTACTCAAGGAGAAGACCACCTCCATGGGTAAAAACGTTAAGCGTGCCGTTAAAGGTATTGCGACAGGCTTAGTCATGGTAGTCGTGACGACAACCGTCATATTGGCTCGTGATTTTCTAGGCGAGATTACCGCTTCTTTCATCGTGTCGATGTCATTTATCTACGCACTGCGTGAAATATTTAAAGATGACTTGAGAGACATCCTTTGGCGTTGGCTTCGTAAAGGCAAACCCAAGTGGAAGCGTCGCTACTTTGACCCAACAACCAATAAATCTGTCGGCCACAAGCTTGAATGGTTGGACTATGCGAACTTTTCCAAGTTAGCTGACCGTATTCAATCAATACGCAAGAAACGTGTCGTTCAGCGTGAAGAGCAAGTCTTGCACTATCGTTCACATACCGAGATGTCGACGTCAACATTCATGAGTGGTTACGAGGAGACTCGTGAAACGTTATCGATCAGCCTGAGAGCGCTGACACGCTTGATGGACAAGGGGTCAAATAACGTATATCGCCTGAATGAAGGGCAAGTAAGCCGTGAGTCTGTCGAAAAACGTCACCTACTCAACCTGATCATTAAAGAGAACAATCACGATACTGAACCGACCTATTACCGTTGGAAAATCGTAATGAACCGTTCAAAGATCGTCGACATCGAGCAAATCACTCAAGAGTCATAGCGTTGTTACGGTATGTGTATACTAGATTCACATACCGCCCTTCCACTTGTTCTACGAATGCCTTCAGTTGAACTATGATCTTCAGATTCAGATTCCGTCCAACCTTATACTTCCGAGCTATTTTCTAGAAGGAACTTTCTTAATCGAAAGCGTCAGCGTGAACTCCGCCATTGGTTCATCGCCATGCAAAGACGGACAAGTCGCGATTATGGTCACGGGTTGATTCACACGCTCGCCAGTAGACATAGTTTCAGCCAGCATAGTGTTGATCAGCTCACCATCGTTACAAGTGAAGTGTACGTCACCTTCCGGGCGCTTCAAGAAGTTACCTGTCACCTCTTTAAATGCCAGCGAGATCTTTTCGCCTTGCTGCTGGGATTTACTCATTGCAAGAAAGCCCCCCGCCACATCAGCACCTACTGCTAACACACCAAAGTACATGCTATTGAGGTGGTTCTTAGTTCGTCTTTTGAGAGGAATTTTCACTTCAACATGTTGATTATCCAGCGCGAGCAGTTTTGGTCGGCATAGCCAGATCAGAGGCACTTTGAAAAAGCCAAACATGCTCAAGTAGAAATTTGCTTTTTGTAGAGGGGTCAACATTCGAGTTACCTAGTCAAATAAGTCATCAGACCAGTTAATCGATTAGCGCTCGATATGTCAAAAAAATGTTACAAAAAAGAGATATCATCGCATAATGATATCTCTTTCATTCTCAAAGCTTTATTGCTTTAAATAAACTCATACAGCAAGTTGATTTATTTAGACAATAAGCTGGTCTATGCAGTAACGACTGTCTCAACACCGTCAAGATCAGCGATAAAGCCTTGTAGACGCGGGTAGTCCACCAAGCCTTGAGTCACAAGCAGGACGGGCTTCTTCGCGTTCAGCGTTGCTTTAACAATCATACTCAACAAGGTAATAACCGCCTCGTTTTGTGGATCAAAAGCATGTTGCTGAGCTTCATTGTGCTTGTCTACGCCTAAAGTGAAAGACGCTAAGCTATCAACGTTCACTACAACACCATCAAAGTAATGCAGCAATCTTTCGCTCAGTAGCACTGCAGACGGCACATCGCACGAGAACAGTACTTTCAAACCATTAAGGCCTCGCGGTAAGCCTTGCTCTGCAAGCAAATCAATAATCTTAGCGGCATCGCTTAATGCTCGTACATACGGTACAACCACTTCAACGTTAATACCCTGCTCTCGCAACGCTTTAATTACCTGACACTCTAAAGCGAATGCTTTGCTGTACTCTGATGTTGCATAACGAGCAACCCCACGAACACCTAGTGCCGGGTTTATCTCTTCGGCTTCACAGCTACCACCAAGTAGCGAACGGAAGCCATAGCTGTCAGCACTACTTAACGCGATACGAACAGAAGTATGATTTGGCTGAACGGCAGCTTGGATGGCAATCACTAAGGTCGAAACAAAATGCTCATCGACTGTTTTATCGCCAAGGATCGCATCTAAAGAGGTTTTTTCGATATCAGTCAGTGTATCTAAGTGACTTTCAATACTTGGGTGATAGAAGATACGATCCATAACCAATTCAGATAATGAAACGTATAAATGGTTAGAATTATTATTATCGTTGTAAGAAGGCAGCACATCACCTAAGACTAGTTCTGGGTGCAAAGTGCTTTGATTTTCTTGAGTCATTGCTGCTCCAGCATTTTTATGTTGTGTTCAAACGAAAATACCGATAGCTGCCTGTTAATACAAGTGAAAATCCCTTATTTGGCGCTGGCCTGCTGATAAAAATAAGAATATTAGCAATAACAGAGATAACTTTGACTTAAGAGAGTTTATTCCTCTGTTCAATTCCGTTATCTTAACCACTTCGCAATAGAATAAAAAAGCCATCACATGCCATTAAAAACTGATGAGTTGAGAACCCAAGCTCTGGGTCCTATGCCAACTCCTGCCGAACTAGGCAATGCACATCCTATTACTGACGACGTTGCTGAGCGCATTAAAAATTCTCGCCGCCAAATCGAAGATATTCTAACGGGTCGTGATAACCGCCTGTTAGTTATCGTAGGCCCTTGCTCTGTTCACGATACAGAAGCGGCACTTGATTACGCTGAGCGTCTAAGTCAGATTCAAGACCAGTACAAAGATGAACTGTTCGTTGTAATGAGAACCTACTTCGAGAAACCTCGTACTGTTGTAGGTTGGAAGGGTTTGATTACCGATCCTAACCTTGATGGGTCATACGCACTTGAAACAGGCTTGAACAAAGCTCGTAAGCTTCTACTAGATATCAACAAGCTTGGCCTAGCTACCGCGACTGAATTCCTTGATATGATCACCGGTCAGTACATTGCAGACCTTATCACTTGGGGCGCAATTGGCGCTCGTACGACTGAATCTCAGATTCACCGTGAAATGGCTTCTGCACTGTCTTGCCCAGTTGGTTTCAAGAACGCAACTAACGGCAACATCAAAATTGCTATTGATGCGATTCGTGCTGCGCATGCTTCACACTACTTCTACTCGCCAGATAAGAACGGCCGTATGACGGTTTACCGTACTTCTGGCAACCCATACGGTCACGTAATTCTACGTGGTGGTGATAAAGGCCCTAACTTTGATGCTGAATCTGTAGATAACGCATGTAAGCAACTGGCTGAATTCGATCTACCTCAACGTTTGGTTGTAGACTTTAGCCACGCTAACTGTCAGAAACAGCACCGTAAACAGTTAGAAGTGGCACAAGACATTTGTGAGCAAATCAAATCTAACAAGAATCAAATTGCAGGCATCATGGCGGAAAGCTTCATTGTAGAAGGTAACCAGCCAATGACAGATATCAACAACCTAGAATACGGCAAGTCGATTACTGACCCATGCCTAAGCTGGGAAGATACTGCAACAATGCTAGATATGCTTGCAACAGCAATTAAAGATAGAAACTTAGCTTAAGGAAACAACACAATGCCATCATTTGACATTATCTCTGAAGTAGAAGCAGTAGAACTGCGTAACGCGGTAGACAACGCAAACCGTGAACTGTCGACTCGTTTCGATTTTCGCGGCGTTGAAGCAAGCTTTGATTACAAAGATGAATCAGTAAAATTGACTGCTCAAGACGATTTTCAACTGAAGCAAATGCGCGATATCCTTCGTAGCAACCTAACAAAGCGTAATGTTGATCCTAACGCGATGGAAGCGAAAGCGGCAGACCAAACAGGTCGCACTTGGCACCAAACGGTTATCTTTAAGCAAGGTATCGAAACGGATGTCGCTAAGAAAATCGTTAAGCTAATCAAAGACAACAAAGTTAAGGTTCAAGCTTCTATCCAAGGCGACAAAGTTCGTGTCACCGGTAAGAAGCGTGATGACCTACAAGCTGTTATGGCTCTAGTTCGCAGCGGTGAACTTGGTCAACCTTTCCAGTTTGACAACTTCCGCGACTAATTTTTGAGTTTGAGCGACCGCTTATTTGGGTTGCTCATTCATCAGTACAATGTCGTGTTCGAAATAGCAAAAAGCCACTTCTTTGGGAAGTGGCTTTTTATTTATCGGGTCAGTCTTATTCAGCGTCTCTAGCCGATTTCAAACAACTAGAAAGCGCTCACTTCAACTAAAATCTATCAACTCAACTGAGCACTTTGGCAACAGACAGTTTAAGGTCTTTGCCGGCCAGTAAATTGAACTCAACACTCGCTGGTGGAATAAAGACACACACTCGCAATTTCTCGGCCCTCGCTTGCTCAAGCTTGGTCGACAGCTCTCCACTGTCAGCATAGCCTTCTCTTTCTGCGTCTCGGCGGCACAGGTCAACAAATTCAAATGGACAATCGCTCGGTGAAAGCACTAACTCTGCTTCTTGCATCAAACGTAGGGCCTTCATAGGCAATAACTCAACGTCTTGCTCAAATTCGATCCAAGTTACCTGACCTTCACTATCAACTTGCTCAGTCAGCGACTGTTGATAATACGATTCAAGTTGCTCCCTATCCGTCACTTGATTGATAAAACTGGATGACAAAAAGCGTTCCCAGAATTTGCGGCGTTCATCAACAGTAGGAAAGGACTCCTTAATCGAATTGCGTTTTGATGCACCAAAGTCCGCAATCAAACCTATGTTTTGTGGCAATACCGTTTCGAGTTTTTCTCTAATATTTCTCACCAAAACAGGTGATGCGCCCCCACTTGAGATCGCAATTTGGATTCTTCCGCGATTTATCATTGAAGGAGTGATGAAGTCACAATAGGGTAAGTCATCGACCACATTGACAAGAATACCCATTTTTTTTGCATCATTATGTACTTGATGATTTAGGTTTGGGTTGTCTGTTGTTGCCCACACTTGTAAGTAGTTTTTCGAGATAAGTTGTGAAGAGTAAAAATTTTGAATCCAATGTAATTTATTATCATCGACAAGCTGCTTTAAGTAAGGCTCTACCTTTGGGGACACTAACGTGACATCCGCCCCAGCTCTTAACAAGCTATCGACTTTTCGGCAAGCAACCTCACCCCCACCCACCACTAAGATCGGCTTATTTTCTACATCTAAAAACATTGGGAAATAACGCATGTTCTTCCTTGAGGTGACTTCAATAACTATTCAACCATGCTACCAAATTTGGAGCATATTAATAACTATCCAAGTGCAATAAAAATATTTATTCACCAAATTTCAATCTTTCTGAAGTTTAATGTTTCATCATTGTGACATTGATTCAGAATATTAACCTAGTCAATTGTCAATATAAAAATCTAAATCTCGTTGCACCAACAGTGTGAAGCGCTGCACTATTTACATTAAGTTAACATTTGGTCATTCTAATTGTGTTCGGATTTGTGATTTCATTCAAAATTCTTTTTAAATTATACATTTGTGAAAGTACGGATCCTTTCCTAACCTTATAAATAGTTGTTTAAATCGCACACAGTTTCATTTGCAAAATGCAACCAGTTTGATTTGAGTAACAAGGTCATAGAAAACGCAACACATATAGAAAAACTCAAATGAGCACGAGTATCAGGTGTCACCTGGTTAACAAGGAAGGATACAAATGACAAATAAACTAACACTTCTTGCTTCAGTAGTAGCTGCATCAACTGCGATGATGGCAACATCAGCATCAGCGGCAGAAAGCACTCTGGACAAAGTCACATCTCAAGGTTTTCTAACTTGTGGTGTAAGTACCGGTCTTCCAGGGTTCTCTAACCCTAACTCAAAAGGTGAATGGGAAGGAATTGATGTTGAGTATTGTCAAGCTCTTGCAGCGGCTGTACTCGGTGACAAAACTAAAGTTAAGTATGTACCTCTTACTGCTAAAGAACGTTTTACCGCGCTTCAATCTGGCGAAATCGACGTACTATCTCGTAACACAACATGGACACTACATCGTGACACTGCTCTAGGTCTGAATTTCGTAGGCGTTAACTACTACGATGGTCAAGGCTTCATGGTTAAGAAAGAACTCGGTCTTACAAGTGCTCAAGAACTTGATGGCGCTTCTGTATGTGTTCAATCAGGTACAACGACTGAACTCAATCTAGCCGATTACTTCCGTAACAGTGGCATGTCTTACAAGCCAGTGGTATTCGATACGGCAGCACAAACATCTAAAGGCTTCGACGCGGGTCGTTGTGATGTGCTAACGACTGACCAATCTGGTCTTTACGCACTTCGCCTAAACTTAGCTGATCCTAAATCTGCACAGGTACTTCCTGAAATCATCTCTAAAGAGCCACTAGGCCCTGTTGTTCGTCAAGATGATGACAAGTGGTTCAACGTCGCTAAATGGACACTTTCAGCAATGATTAACGCGGAAGAGTACGGTATCTCTTCTAAGAATGCTGACGAAATGCTTAAGTCAAAAGATCCAAACATCAAACGTATTCTTGGTGTTGACGGTCCTAAAGGCAAAGGCCTTGGTATTCGTGACGATTGGGGTTACCAAGTCATTAAACAAGTTGGTAACTACGGTGAGAGCTTCGAACGTACTGTTGGTACAGGTTCACCACTACAGATCTCTCGTGGCGTAAACGCACTATGGAATGCGGGCGGCTTTATGTACGCTCCACCAATCCGTTAATAAATTTACAAGCATCAATTAGGGCGGACTTTTCCGCCCTATTTATTAAATGGATTTGAGGTTATAGCAGTATGAAACCTAATGAAACTATTTCTCCAGCTCAGGCAAAGCCACAGCCCAAAAGTGCCAACCTTTTTTACAACCCCACTTTTCGCTCAATTGTTTTCCAAATTCTCGCCGTCGGGGCGCTTTGTGCTTTCTTCTACACGATTGTAAACAATGCACTCACTAACTTAGATTCCCGTGGTATCGCCACTGGTTTTGATTTTTTATCTCAAGAAGCTGGTTTTGGTATCGGCTTAACACTGATTGAATACGACGAAACATTCTCATACGGTCGTACCTTCTTTATCGGTCTTCTCAATACCGCTTTGGTTTCTGTACTCGGCATCATGTTAGCCACGGTACTGGGCTTTAGTATGGGTATTGCAAGGCTCTCTTCAAATTGGTTAGTTAGCCGATTTGCAGCTATCTATATTGAGATATTCCGAAACATCCCTCTTCTATTGCAAATCTTTTTCTGGTATTTCGCCGTTCTACAAGCCTTACCTTCTGCTCGTCAAAGTATGAGCCTTGGTGAAGCCATTTTCTTGAACGTACGTGGTTTGTACTTCCCTGCACCAGTGTTAGAGCAAGGCAGTAGCATTGTGATCGCATCATTGATCACTGGTGTCATCGCTACTTTTGTTATCAACATCTGGGCTAATAACAAACAAAAGCTAACCGGCCAACAAACACCAATGTTGCGAATTGCTGCGGCGCTGATTGTGGGCTTACCGTTGGTCACTTACTTTGTTATGGGCATGCCTATCTCTGCGGAGTACCCAGTTTTGAAAGGGTTTAACTTCAAGGGCGGTATTAGCATCATCCCTGAACTAGCAGCGTTGATGCTTGCTTTAAGTATCTACACAGCAGCATTCATCGCCGAGATTGTGCGTTCAGGTATTAACGCGGTAAACCATGGGCAAACAGAGGCTGCGATGTCTCTAGGTCTCCCTAGAACACGAACCCTCAAGTTGGTGATTATTCCACAAGCATTAAGAATTATCATTCCACCATTAACCAGTCAGTATTTGAATCTGACCAAAAACTCATCACTTGCGATGGCCATTGGTTATCCCGATCTTGTGTCTGTATTTGCAGGGACAACATTGAACCAAACTGGACAAGCTATCGAAGTAATCGCGATGACAATGGGCGTCTACCTGACTCTAAGCCTATTAACGTCCGCTCTAATGAACATATACAACCGCAAAGTAGCGTTGGTGGAGAGATAAGATGAGTACACATCAATTTCAACCTGATCTTCCGCCTCCAGCGAATACTGTTGGACCTGTCGGTTGGTTAAGAAAAAATCTATTTAATGGACCAATTAACAGTATCGTCACTGTGGTCCTTGGTTATTTTGCTTTCACTTTATTGTGGGCAATAGCAGATTGGGCATTCATTAATGCTGATTGGATAGGAACAACTCGAGATGCCTGTACAAGTGACGGAGCATGTTGGGTTTTCATTAGTGTTCGTTGGGACCAATTCATGTACGGCTTCTATCCAGAAGCTGAACTGTGGCGCCCTCGCCTTTTCTACGCAACGTTAGCTATTTTTGTCGTTTTGTTAGCTTACGAAAAAACACCTAAGCGCACGTGGATTTGGTTGTTCTTCGTAAACATCTACCCGTTTATCATTGCTGGCTTACTATACGGTGGTGTATTTGGACTAGAGGTTGTTGATACCCATAAATGGGGCGGTCTATTGGTTACGCTGATCATCGCACTTGTTGGTATTGTAGTGTCACTTCCTATTGGCGTTGCATTGGCACTCGGGCGTCGTTCAGAGATGCCGATCATCCGCAGTATGTGTACTGTTTACATCGAAATTTGGCGTGGTGTACCGCTGATTACGGTTCTATTTATGGCCTCGGTAATGCTTCCGCTCTTTTTATCAGAAGGGATGGAAACCGATAAACTGATCAGAGCGTTGGTTGGGGTAGTACTATTTAGTGCGGCTTATATGGCAGAGGTAATCCGCGGTGGTTTGCAAGCAATACCAAAAGGTCAATACGAAGCCGCTGATGCTTTAGGGTTGAGCTACTGGAAAAAAACAGGGCTTATCATTCTACCTCAAGCTCTTAAAATTACGATTCCTTCAATTGTGAATACCTTTATTGGTTTGTTCAAAGATACCAGTCTGGTTTTAATTATCGGTATGTTTGATGTATTGGGAATTGGCCAAGCCGCGAATACCGATCCTGAATGGCTTGGGTTTTCAACAGAAAGTTATGTATTTGTCGCGTTAGTGTTCTGGGTGTTTTGTTTTGGCATGTCGAGATACTCGATTTGGCTAGAAAACAGACTTCACACCGGTCACAAACGATAATTAACAAGATCAAGGACGTATTATGACGCAGCAAACAGAAAACAACTCTCAAGGTCTTATGATCGAGTTAAAAGACATGAACAAGTGGTACGGTGAGTTCCACGTTCTTAAAAACATCAATTTAGAAGTTAGAAAAGGCGAGAAAATTGTAATTTGTGGCCCTTCTGGTTCAGGTAAATCCACGATGATTCGCTGTATCAACCGATTAGAAGAGCACCAAAAAGGTCATATCTTCGTTTCAGGTAATGAACTGACAGAAGATCTGAAGAACATTGAAGCCGTGCGCAGAGATGTAGGTATGTGTTTTCAACACTTCAACCTATTCCCTCACCTAACGGTTTTAGAAAACTGTACTCTGGCCCCTATTTGGGTGAAGAAGATGCCGAAAGAGGAAGCCGAAGCCATCGCAATGAAATTCCTCGAACGTGTAAAAATCCCTGAGCAAGCGGATAAATTCCCAGGACAGCTTTCAGGTGGCCAACAACAACGTGTAGCAATCGCTCGTTCTTTATGCATGAACCCTCAAGTCATGTTGTTTGATGAACCAACATCGGCACTCGACCCGGAAATGGTTCGTGAAGTACTAGACGTTATGGTTGAGCTTGCAGAAGAAGGCATGACGATGTTGTGTGTAACGCACGAGATGGGTTTTGCTAAAGAAGTTGCCGACCGCGTTATCTTTATGGATGCAGGTGAAATCATAGAAGAGAACAACCCTGTCGACTTCTTTGAAAACCCACAATCGGACAGAACGCAGAACTTCTTGAGCCAAATCTTGCATCATTAATGTGTTATGATGCATAAATTATAGAGGCGGCTTAGGTCGCCTCTTTATTTTTCAAGGTTATAGATAGTTTTTCAAAGGTTATAAATCATTAGCCAGTAACTATAAAAATTTGAACATCGAGTATTAGCGACACTTTATACGTCATTAGAAACACTTTGTTACACCTTAAGAAACACTTAACCGACTATTTTGATTATTATTTTAGGTATACAAAAGGAATGAAAGACTTGATTTTTCGAACTTTCAGCCCCATAAATGTACTAATAACTATTGAAGTCACCTTACGAGGAAGATTATGAACAGCCCTATGTTTTCACGTACAGCAACTCAAGAGAATGCTCTGCAAACCAATAAAGTGTTGCGTAACACATACGCACTACTGTCTATGACACTACTTTGGTCTGCTGTTGTAGCAGGCGTATCTATGGCGATGAACCTTCCTCGTCCTGGTCTTATTATCATGCTGGTTGGTTTTTACGGTCTGCTATTCCTAACAGAAAAGAACCGTGACAACGGCATGGGTCTTGTATTTACGTTCCTATTTACAGGTTTCCTAGGCTACACAATCGGTCCAATCTTAAACATGTACGTTGGCGCAGGCATGGGTGATGTCATCCTAACTGCACTTGGCGGTACTGCGCTTGCCTTTATGGCAGCGTCAGCTTACGCACTAACAACTAAACGCGACCTTTCATTCCTTAACGGCATGTTAATGGCTGGTTTCGTTGTACTGCTAGTGGGTATGGTTGCAAACATCTTCCTACAGATGCCTCTACTATCATTGGCAATGAGCGGTATGTTCATCCTGTTCTCGACTGGTGTTATCTTGCTAACAACGCAAAGCATCATCCGCGGCGGTGAAACAAACTACATCTCAGCAACGATCAGCTTGTATGTTTCGATCTACAACATCTTCATCAGCCTACTAAGCATCTTAGGTATTATGAACAGCAACGACTAATCATAGTTCGTTCAAAATTGAGCCCAAGAGCCTGTCTCTTGGGCTTTTTTGTATCTATAGTTGCAATATTCCTAGAGATAACGACGATATTTCTTGAGAAAGGCAAACGTGGTCATGTACCCTATTTACTGAGTTAAACTGATTCTGGACTAAACATGTTTGAATATAATGGCAAACAAATTGAAACCGACGCTCAAGGCTACCTATTGGACTACACACAATGGGAAGAAGGTATGATTGAAATCCTGGCTGAAGACGAAGCGATTGAATTGACTGAAGCACACTTGGAAGTAGTCCATTTTGTAAGAAGCTTTTACGAAGAATTCAAAACCTCTCCGGCTGTTCGTATGCTCGTTAAAGCGATGGAAAAAGCACACGGCCCAGAGAAAGGTAACAGCAAGTACCTATTCAAATTGTTCAAGAAAGGCCCCGCTAAACAAGCAACCAAGCTCGCGGGTTTACCTAAACCAGCAAAATGCTTGTAAAGCTTAAACAGCTTTAGGTTGCTCTCAAGGTAAAAAGGTAAATACTGTAGTGCGCTAGCTACAGTATTTTAAATTCCCCTATACGCACATCCTGCCGCTCACTTTCTTTAACTTGATGCATCACTACATGATCTACTGTCGCACTCGAAGGGCCAATATTGAGCCAAGCGTGGAACTTCTCTATTTCCTTACCCTTTCCAACAGCTAACACTTCAACCCGGCCATCATTTAGGTTCTTTGCATAGCCTGAAATGCCCAGAACTTGTGCCTGCCTACTGGTGTGATAGCGAAAACCAACACACTGAACTACGCCTGATACGACAAAAATATATTGTGAACTTTCCATAACGTTGCCTCATAAATTGTATGAATGATATAGTTGCGACTCTATTCATTCACCGCTTATTGGTGGACTTACTTCGAGTATAACGATTATGAAAGAAATCCCATTTCGTTGGATTGACAAATATCTCATTCACCTAAAAATCCAAGAAAAGTTCTATCTACTCTTCTTATTACCTCTTCTCGCCCTGGTTATATTAACTCTTGTTTTAGATAGCGCCGCAGACTCTTTACTTGCTCATCTTTATCAAGAAGAAATGCTCTTGATGAAAGGACTTATCGAAGCGGGTCAACTCACGAAAGATCAAGTTGCTCAACTTGTCAGTAATTCTGAAACCATCTCTTTAGGCTATGGTGTTGGTTCCGTCTCAGTTATGAACGGTGCATTCAGCTTGGTTGCGAACCATGACCAAAACTTATGGTCAGCTCTATCTACGACTCAGGTTTCAATTATCGCAGTAACCCTAACGCTGATCGCGCTAGGAGTTTACTACATCATGACTTTCATCGGCGGCGCAATGTTCTCTATGAACAAAGCATTAAGCACGCTAGCGAGTGGTGATCTCACCTGTCGTATGAACTACTTCCTTGTTCGTGATGAGTTCAGTGAAATCGCAATTACTATTGATAAAGTAGCAGAACGTGAACAAAACATGGTTTTATCAATCCAAGAGTCTGTCGCACTCATGCAACAGATCAGTTCTGACTTAAACCAGTCGACACAACAGAGCTCAGACATCTCGGGTAACCAACAAGAACATCTGAATAGTTTAGCAAGTGCAACGGAACAAATGGCAGCTACGATTCGTGAAGTCGCTACCCTTGCTCATGAGTCTAGCTCTCAAACTATGGACGCTCGCGGTGTTGCACAGAGTGGCCAAGTAAAAGTTTCAAATACATTGGAATCTATCTCAAGCCTATCTCAAGAAATTCAATCAGCTTCGCAAGCGGTAGAAGAGCTTGATGCTAACGCAGCGCAAATTGATGAAGTGGTCGCAACCATCAATGGTATCTCAGAACAAACTAACCTATTAGCCCTGAATGCTGCCATTGAGGCTGCACGTGCTGGCGAGCAAGGTCGTGGATTTGCTGTTGTTGCCGATGAAGTCCGTGCCCTTGCAGGAAGAACACAGCAAGCAACGGTTGAAATCCAGAGCATGATCGAATCATTACAACGTAACAGCCAATCGCTGACAAAATTGATGGAAGTGACTGTTAGCAATGCTAACGAAGGTCAAACATTGATGTCGGAAGTAAACGTTGAGATTGGATCGTTAGCTGAAAAGAACCAATCTATTTCTGATAGCAGCACTCAAATTGCTACTGCTGCTGAAGAGCAAGGTGTTGTTGCTGACAACATTGCACAAAGTGTTGAAGAGATTCGTCATCAATCAGACAGCATCTGTGAAATGATCAGTAAGAGTAATGTAAATGTTGACCAACTTCGTAAGCAAAGCGATACGATGGAAGGTTTGCTGACAGGTCTTAAAGCTTAATACTGACATCTAACCACGCTGTATTAATTAATCATTACTAGGGCTGCTTCTGCAGCCCTTTCTTATTTGCTTTTCCCTTGTACTTCCCCGACAATACCCCTCCTTCAAATTCAACAAACAGAGTAAATTATGACTCCTTCAATTCATCTAGCTAAAGGCCGAGATAAATCACTACGCCGCAAACACCCTTGGGTATTTTCACGCGGTATCGATAAGGTCGAAGGCGAACCACAACAAGGTGAAACTGTAGACGTATATGCTCAAAATGGTCAGTGGCTCGCAAAAGCAGCTTACTCACCAGAATCTCAAATTCGCGCTCGTGTTTGGACATTTGAAAAAGAAGAAATCAATAAAGCGTTTTTCATCAAAAGATTTAAAGACGCACAATCACTACGTGAAGATATCATCGAACGTGACGGCCTAACGGGATACCGATTAACGGCGGCTGAATCTGACGGCCTGCCAGGTATTACTATCGACAAGTACCAAGACTTCTTAGTTTGCCAACTACTGAGTGCTGGCGCGGAATTCAACAAAAGCGTTATCGTTGAAGCTTTAGTTGAATGCTTCCCTGAATGTAATATTTACGAACGCTCTGACGTAGCGGTTCGTAAAAAAGAAGGTTTAGAGCAAACCGTCGGCGTACTGCATGGCGAAGAGCCACCTAAGTCAGTAGTCATTGAAGAAAACGGCGTGAAGATCAGCGTGAACATTATGGAAGGCCACAAAACGGGCTTCTACATGGATCAACGTGATAGCCGCAAAGAATCTATGAAATACGTTAAAGGCAAAGATGTACTTAACTGTTTCTCATACACCGGTGGCTTTGGCCTTTACGCACTTAAAGGTGACGCGAAGCGTGTGATCAACGCAGACGTATCTCAACTTGCTCTTGATACGGCTAAGTTCAACGCTGAACTGAATGAGTTCGACATCTCGAAAAAGCGTGCTGTATTCCTAAACGCTGACGTATTCAAACTACTTCGCGAATACCGTGACCAGGGCACTAAGTTTGACGTAGTGATCATGGATCCACCAAAGTTTGTTTCAAGCAAGAACAACCTAACTTCAGGCGCTAACGGCTACAAAGACGTTAACATGCTAGCGATGCAAATCCTGAATCCAGGTGGAACACTACTCACCTACTCTTGCTCAGGTTTGATGGGTGCTGACCTATTCCAAAAAATCATTGCTGATGCAGCTCTAGATGCAGGCAGAACAGTGAAGTTTGTTGAACGCTTCGAGCAAGCTGCCGATCACTTGATCGATACAGCTTACCCAGAAGGTTTCTACCTAAAAGGTTTTGCTTGTAAGGTGCTTTAATTCTAGTGCTTTAGAATCTAGTTTTCATAGCAAAACAGACGTATTAAAAAAGGGCCTTTCGGCCCTTTTTTGTTATTGGTCTGGTAAGTTCACAAAGAGTTGATTAACCAAGTTACTCAAATCACTGCTTATCACACTACCATCACCTTGAGCGTTCACAGAGTCAAACTGATTCCCCGTATTGTCGAGTACAATCGTTTGTGTCTGACCGCTATTACTTGCGTCTTCAGAGATAGTGATCACCAAATCTTTATCACCACCGCCGTTATCGACTTTTTCAATAGCGATGTGTTCTAGAAGATCCGACATATTATTCTCAGTTGGTAGCAATTGAGAGATATCTAAGTGATCTTCACCTAGAGCGAAGTCGCTAATAGTATCAACATCACCTTGGAATGGCTGGTCAACCCACTGGAACAAATCGTCACCATCTCCTCCAACTAAAATATCATTCCCTAAACCACCAATTAAAGTGTCATCGCCACCTTGACCATACAGAATATCATCGCCTTCACCGCCAGATAAAACATCATCCTTGTCGTTCGCTCGGGATTGGTCAAAATCTTGTACGTTATCTGAAATATAGTTGTGTATATCTCGCGCTGACACAGAAGATAATTGCTCACCAGTTTCTTGAGCTACATACTTCTGTATCGCTGCGACGCCCTGCCCTGAAATACCGTCAAACTGAACTAAGTCACCGAACATGATGTCATCACCAGCTAGAGCATCAATTTGGTCTTCACCTTGCAACAAGCTCACCTCTTTACCAAGAATAACCTCTGACAATTTGGTTACATCTATTGACGTTTCAACTAGGCCATCAGAGTCATAATCTTCAAGAACGTCTTCATCTAGTGAATTCCCTAGTCCAATAGCGTCAACAGACGACATCAATGCAAGCAGTTGGTACATGTGTTGCCCTTGCTTGTTGACTCCGCCCTTGTCGTAATAATCGTAAGAATTACCATTAATGCTTAAGTCACCAATTCGTTCCCCAGTTAATGGTGAATATAACTTGTGCTTATCATCGATTAATACTTTACCTTGATAATTAACAACACCACTTGTATATCCGGCAGGCAATAAATCGGCCAGTGTTATAACTTGGTTCGTACTCAAATCATAATCGATCAATATTTCATCGAACTCACTTTTCATTAACCTACTGTCAGTAAAGGAAGTCGGCTCACCGTCAGAAATGAAATATGAAATGTTGTTCCCACCATTTTGGTCAGCGAACCATTCAACAGCAGATTGGAATCCAGCTTCGTAATTAGTACCACCTCCGCCAGCATCAGTGATGGAATCAAGTGCTGCGACGAACTGCTCTCTTGGGTTTTGACTGCTCAAGTCGACAGATACTGACGTATTTGAATTGTCTGAAAAATCCGTGATTAGAATATTAACTTGGCCGGAATGTTGCCCCTGAGAACTAGCTAAAATCGCATCAAAAACAACCAACAGTTCATCTTTTGCGGTTTCAACATCTCTTCCCATGCTGCCCGACGTATCGAGAATAAACGCTATATTGTAATCCTCACCAGCAACAATTTGAATCCCTTGAACGTCACCAACAATCAAATCGTTATTCTCTGTCCCTTTGATATTATCATCACCGTGGGAGCCAGATTCCAAATCATAGCTTCTGAAACTTATATCTGCTGATGTGTTAGTTATTGCTTCATCGCCATTAACCGATTCGGAAGATAAGGCAGACACAGAAAGCTCAAAATCTAGGTCTCCTTCATAAGAATAAGGAATTCGAAGCTCTGCACTAACATCACCAGAAACAGGTATAACAATAGAATACGATCCGTCGATGCTTGGAGATATAAGCTGACCCCCTATGTACAACTCAACGCCTTGAGGTATACCTTCAAGAGTAAATTCATTACCTAGTGATTCACTTCCATCGTTGTCAACAAGTTCCGCTGAAATATCTAGCGGTATTACGCTGTCTTGCAGTACAGTATATTCCCCAGTTTCACTATCAATCTCTACAATCGCATCTGAGAAAATAATTCGTTCAATACCATATAAATGGTCACCATCTTCGGTAGAAGGCGAATTGTCACTCGATGTATCTCTTTCAAGAGAATCTTTAACTAACCAATAAGGTACTTGGCTATGCTCAAGGCCTCTAAAATCAAGGTCGTATTCAGACAATTTACCTTGATAGATAACTGTATCAGTCTCAACTTCACTATCCTGAGACCCATTACCACCATAAAACGAATCGTTGCCACTAGTGCCAACAAACGTATCGCTACCCTGTTGAGTCAGGGTAACGGCTTGCTGATCGCCAACAAACTGCTGAGCCGCCGCATTGTCCGGTGCAATCATCAAGTCATCACCTTGATTGCCATTATTAAAACCTGGAGACTGATCAACATGGTCGAAATTAACACCACCAATAGATGTCTCACCGTTACTTACAAGGTTTCTAATATCACTAGGCGATGTACCAAAATCAGGCACAGCTTGTGTTTGTTGCAACTCCCCGACTGCAATAGTTACGCGAGGAGCATCAGCAACCGCACTAACGGTAATATCGAGAGTATCGCTCACACCAGTGTTTGTAGTGTAAGTCACCGTCGGAACGTTACCTGACCAATGCTCAGATGGTACAAATGAGTAACTACCATCTTGCTCAACCGTCAACTCACCACCAGTTAGCGTGATAGTGTCACCAGCGTTATAGGACGTTCCTCCCACTTCAATTGACTGCAGTGATAATGTGTTATCTGTATCAGTATCGTTTGTTAAAACGTTACCAGAGACGCTTGTATCTTCATCTACAGTGCGAGTATCTGGCTGTGTGTTTGTAGCATTGTATTCATGAACAACCACATCAATACTGGTCGTAGTCGTAGCAGTACTTGTTGAATCCTTTTCACTAGCGATCGCTTCCACATCAATAGTAAAGTCGTCGTGACTTCCAGAAGGCGGTAAGACCGTTAGACTTGTCATATCCCAACTACTGATATCAAATGTCTCATTAGTACTAGTGAATGTGTGAGAATTAACTCCGTCACTTAGCTCAGAACCAATAGGGAAACCACTAACATTGACAGCCAAACTTTCTGAACCATCAGTGTCATTTAAAGATGCTTGCAGCTCCGTCAGTGGAATACGTGTGTCTTGTGGGCCTTCATTCGTTGTATAGACCTGATAGAACTCAACGCCATTTTCGTTTATTAGTTGTGATGTACGTATATCAATACTATCGATCTGAGATACATCACTGACTACACCAAAGTTTGTGTTGTCTAAGTTGACAGGGCTCGCGCCATCTACAGAAACATTGACATCAAAATTACCAGGACCGCTCTGGTTGTGGTGGTAAACCTCTATCGGATAGAAACCGGACACAGTCGGTGTAAATGCAATTCCTTGGATACTCCCACTACTGTCTCCCCATCGAGCATCATCTGTAAGCTCACCACCAATTTTTATCGCTAAACTATCATCCGCGTTACCAACGAAATCATAAGATTTACCTGCTTCCAAATAGATCAAGCCAGTGATGAGTGTAGCTTGACCCGCACCTTGACTAGTATCACGCACATCATTGACATTACTTAGAGAACTACTGTTGCTATCCAAACCATCAATGACATTTATCAAGGTATCAGGGTCCACACCATTACCAACACCATATTGATAACCAACAGAGACACCATTCCACATACTTACGTTGAATTGTTGTTCTGGAAGTTGAATTCCATCGATGCTGGTGAACAAGTTAGGTGCGTCAGCAATTGGAGTAACATTTATCGCAACAGTCGACTCTTCGCCTACGTTTATGCCATCAGTTGGTTTGAAACCAATCTGTGCGTAGTCTTGTTGTTGATCACCGACGCCTGGAGTTGAGTGGCTATCGTACCCAGATTCATCTTCATCCGGAGTAAAGCGAACTCTATCTGCATCAAACTCGCCCTTGTCAATAACTTGACCAACCGAAATATCATGCCACTGACCGTCATCACCGAAATACTCGAACTGACCATTGTCTGGTAAATCTGTAATCTCAATACCTAGAGCTGAATCAGGTGAATCAACATCGCTTGTTCCGAAGGAATCCCACTCGATGAAGGTTGAGGTGTCTTCGTTTATGTCGACCACATTATCTGAAGCAATAGGTGACTCGTTCACGTTGCTCTCTTTCAAGGTCACCGTCGCTTCAGCTGTCGAGCCGTAACCGTCGGTCATCACCATCTGGTAATCGCCACTGTTCGTGCCTTGCTCGAAGTCGTTCACCTCCGCCGCCACGCCCGCTGCCGTGATGCTGATATTGCCGGCCGCATCCACACTGTAGAAGCCGTCTTCACTGGTGGTGCTTAATGTGCCGTCACTGTGTTTGAACTCGTATTTGGTCACGCCATCCAGATCGCTGCCTGACAAGGTGCCAACCACCGCGTCCGCCACTTGGTTTTCCGCGTACGTCACCGTCTGCGCACCGAACGAGCCAGACTCATCCACGTTGCTCTCTTTCAGGGTCACCGTCGCTTCAGCTGTCGAGCCGTAACCGTCGGTCATCACCATCTGGTAATCGCCACTGTTCGTGCCTTGCTCGAAGTCGTTCACCTCCGCCGCCACGCCCGCTGCCGTGATGCTGATATTGCCGGCCGCATCCACACTGTAGAAGCCGTCTTCACTGGTGGTGCTTAATGTGCCGTCACTGTGTTTGAACTCGTATTTGGTCACGCCATCCAGATCGCTGCCTGACAAGGTGCCAACCACCGCGTCCGCCACTTGGTTTTCCGCGTACGTCACCGTCTGCGCACCGAACGAGCCAGACTCATCCACGTTGCTCTCTTTCAGGGTCACCGTCGCTTCAGCTGTCGAGCCGTAACCGTCGGTCATCACCATCTGGTAATCGCCACTGTTCGTGCCTTGCTCGAAGTCGTTCACCTCCGCCGCCACGCCCGCTGCCGTGATGCTGATATTGCCGGCCGCATCCACACTGTAGAAGCCGTCTTCACTGGTGGTGCTTAATGTGCCGTCACTGTGTTTGAACTCGTATTTGGTCACGCCATCCAGATCGCTGCCTGACAAGGTGCCAACCACCGCGTCCGCCACTTGGTTTTCCGCGTACGTCACCGTCTGCGCACCGAACGAGCCAGACTCATCCACGTTGCTCTCTTTCAGGGTCACCGTCGCTTCAGCTGTCGAGCCGTAACCGTCGGTCATCACCATCTGGTAATCGCCACTGTTCGTGCCTTGCTCGAAGTCGTTCACCTCCGCCGCCACGCCCGCTGCCGTGATGCTGATATTGCCGGCCGCATCCACACTGTAGAAGCCGTCTTCACTGGTGGTGCTTAATGTGCCGTCACTGTGTTTGAACTCGTATTTGGTCACGCCATCCAGATCGCTGCCTGACAAGGTGCCAACCACCGCGTCCGCCACTTGGTTTTCCGCGTACGTCACCGTCTGCGCACCGAACGAGCCAGACTCATCCACGTTGCTCTCTTTCAGGGTCACCGTCGCTTCAGCTGTCGAGCCGTAACCGTCGGTCATCACCATCTGGTAATCGCCACTGTTCGTGCCTTGCTCGAAGTCGTTCACCTCCGCCGCCACGCCCGCTGCCGTGATGCTGATATTGCCGGCCGCATCCACACTGTAGAAGCCGTCTTCACTGGTGGTGCTTAATGTGCCGTCACTGTGTTTGAACTCGTATTTGGTCACGCCATCCAGATCGCTGCCTGACAAGGTGCCAACCACCGCGTCCGCCACTTGGTTTTCCGCGTACGTCACCGTCTGCGCACCGAACGAGCCAGACTCATCCACGTTGCTCTCTTTCAGGGTCACCGTCGCTTCAGCTGTCGAGCCGTAACCGTCGGTCATCACCATCTGGTAATCGCCACTGTTCGTGCCTTGCTCGAAGTCGTTCACCTCCGCCGCCACGCCCGCTGCCGTGATGCTGATATTGCCGGCCGCATCCACACTGTAGAAGCCGTCTTCACTGGTGGTGCTTAATGTGCCGTCACTGTGTTTGAACTCGTATTTGGTCACGCCATCCAGATCGCTGCCTGACAAGGTGCCAACCACCGCGTCCGCCACTTGGTTTTCCGCGTACGTCACCGTCTGCGCACCGAACGAGCCAGACTCATCCACGTTGCTCTCTTTCAGGGTCACCGTCGCTTCAGCTGTCGAGCCGTAACCGTCGGTCATCACCATCTGGTAATCGCCACTGTTCGTGCCTTGCTCGAAGTCGTTCACCTCCGCCGCCACGCCCGCTGCCGTGATGCTGATATTGCCGGCCGCATCCACACTGTAGAAGCCGTCTTCACTGGTGGTGCTTAATGTGCCGTCACTGTGTTTGAACTCGTATTTGGTCACGCCATCCAGATCGCTGCCTGACAAGGTGCCAACCACCGCGTCCGCCACTTGGTTTTCCGCGTACGTCACCGTCTGCGCACCGAACGAGCCAGACTCATCCACGTTGCTCTCTTTCAGGGTCACCGTCGCTTCAGCTGTCGAGCCGTAACCGTCGGTCATCACCATCTGGTAATCGCCACTGTTCGTGCCTTGCTCGAAGTCGTTCACCTCCGCCGCCACGCCCGCTGCCGTGATGCTGATATTGCCGGCCGCATCCACACTGTAGAAGCCGTCTTCACTGGTGGTGCTTAATGTGCCGTCACTGTGTTTGAACTCGTATTTGGTCACGCCATCCAGATCGCTGCCTGACAAGGTGCCAACCACCGCGTCCGCCACTTGGTTTTCCGCGTACGTCACCGTCTGCGCACCGAACGAGCCAGACTCATCCACGTTGCTCTCTTTCAGGGTCACCGTCGCTTCAGCTGTCGAGCCGTAACCGTCGGTCATCACCATCTGGTAATCGCCACTGTTCGTGCCTTGCTCGAAGTCGTTCACCTCCGCCGCCACGCCCGCTGCCGTGATGCTGATATTGCCGGCCGCATCCACACTGTAGAAGCCGTCTTCACTGGTGGTGCTTAATGTGCCGTCACTGTGTTTGAACTCGTATTTGGTCACGCCATCCAGATCGCTGCCTGACAAGGTGCCAACCACCGCGTCCGCCACTTGGTTTTCCGCGTACGTCACCGTCTGCGCACCGAACGAGCCAGACTCATCCACGTTGCTCTCTTTCAGGGTCACCGTCGCTTCAGCTGTCGAGCCGTAACCGTCGGTCATCACCATCTGGTAATCGCCACTGTTCGTGCCTTGCTCGAAGTCGTTCACCTCCGCCGCCACGCCCGCTGCCGTGATGCTGATATTGCCGGCCGCATCCACACTGTAGAAGCCGTCTTCACTGGTGGTGCTTAATGTGCCGTCACTGTGTTTGAACTCGTATTTGGTCACGCCATCCAGATCGCTGCCTGACAAGGTGCCAACCACCGCGTCCGCCACTTGGTTTTCCGCGTACGTCACCGTCTGCGCACCGAACGAGCCAGACTCATCCACGTTGCTCTCTTTCAGGGTCACCGTCGCTTCAGCTGTCGAGCCGTAACCGTCGGTCATCACCATCTGGTAATCGCCACTGTTCGTGCCTTGCTCGAAGTCGTTCACCTCCGCCGCCACGCCCGCTGCCGTGATGCTGATATTGCCGGCCGCATCCACACTGTAGAAGCCGTCTTCACTGGTGGTGCTTAATGTGCCGTCACTGTGTTTGAACTCGTATTTGGTCACGCCATCCAGATCGCTGCCTGACAAGGTGCCAACCACCGCGTCCGCCACTTGGTTTTCCGCGTACGTCACCGTCTGCGCACCGAACGAGCCAGACTCATCCACGTTGCTCTCTTTCAGGGTCACCGTCGCTTCAGCTGTCGAGCCGTAACCGTCGGTCATCACCATCTGGTAATCGCCACTGTTCGTGCCTTGCTCGAAGTCGTTCACCTCCGCCGCCACGCCCGCTGCCGTGATGCTGATATTGCCGGCCGCATCCACACTGTAGAAGCCGTCTTCACTGGTGGTGCTTAATGTGCCGTCACTGTGTTTGAACTCGTATTTGGTCACGCCATCCAGATCGCTGCCTGACAAGGTGCCAACCACCGCGTCCGCCACTTGGTTTTCCGCGTACGTCACCGTCTGCGCACCGAACGAGCCAGACTCATCCACGTTGCTCTCTTTCAGGGTCACCGTCGCTTCAGCTGTCGAGCCGTAACCGTCGGTCATCACCATCTGGTAATCGCCACTGTTCGTGCCTTGCTCGAAGTCGTTCACCTCCGCCGCCACGCCCGCTGCCGTGATGCTGATATTGCCGGCCGCATCCACACTGTAGAAGCCGTCTTCACTGGTGGTGCTTAATGTGCCGTCACTGTGTTTGAACTCGTATTTGGTCACGCCATCCAGATCGCTGCCTGACAAGGTGCCAACCACCGCGTCCGCCACTTGGTTTTCCGCGTACGTCACCGTCTGCGCACCGAACGAGCCAGACTCATCCACGTTGCTCTCTTTCAGGGTCACCGTCGCTTCAGCTGTCGAGCCGTAACCGTCGGTCATCACCATCTGGTAATCGCCACTGTTCGTGCCTTGCTCGAAGTCGTTCACCTCCGCCGCCACGCCCGCTGCCGTGATGCTGATATTGCCGGCCGCATCCACACTGTAGAAGCCGTCTTCACTGGTGGTGCTTAATGTGCCGTCACTGTGTTTGAACTCGTATTTGGTCACGCCATCCAGATCGCTGCCTGACAAGGTGCCAACCACCGCGTCCGCCACTTGGTTTTCCGCGTACGTCACCGTCTGCGCACCGAACGAGCCAGACTCATCCACGTTGCTCTCTTTCAGGGTCACCGTCGCTTCAGCTGTCGAGCCGTAACCGTCGGTCATCACCATCTGGTAATCGCCACTGTTCGTGCCTTGCTCGAAGTCGTTCACCTCCGCCGCCACGCCCGCTGCCGTGATGCTGATATTGCCGGCCGCATCCACACTGTAGAAGCCGTCTTCACTGGTGGTGCTTAATGTGCCGTCACTGTGTTTGAACTCGTATTTGGTCACGCCATCCAGATCGCTGCCTGACAAGGTGCCAACCACCGCGTCCGCCACTTGGTTTTCCGCGTACGTCACCGTCTGCGCACCGAACGAGCCAGACTCATCCACGTTGCTCTCTTTCAGGGTCACCGTCGCTTCAGCTGTCGAGCCGTAACCGTCGGTCATCACCATCTGGTAATCGCCACTGTTCGTGCCTTGCTCGAAGTCGTTCACCTCCGCCGCCACGCCCGCTGCCGTGATGCTGATATTGCCGGCCGCATCCACACTGTAGAAGCCGTCTTCACTGGTGGTGCTTAATGTGCCGTCACTGTGTTTGAACTCGTATTTGGTCACGCCATCCAGATCGCTGCCTGACAAGGTGCCAACCACCGCGTCCGCCACTTGGTTTTCCGCGTACGTCACCGTCTGCGCACCGAACGAGCCAGACTCATCCACGTTGCTCTCTTTCAGGGTCACCGTCGCTTCAGCTGTCGAGCCGTAACCGTCGGTCATCACCATCTGGTAATCGCCACTGTTCGTGCCTTGCTCGAAGTCGTTCACCTCCGCCGCCACGCCCGCTGCCGTGATGCTGATATTGCCGGCCGCATCCACACTGTAGAAGCCGTCTTCACTGGTGGTGCTTAATGTGCCGTCACTGTGTTTGAACTCGTATTTGGTCACGCCATCCAGATCGCTGCCTGACAAGGTGCCAACCACCGCGTCCGCCACTTGGTTTTCCGCGTACGTCACCGTCTGCGCACCGAACGAGCCAGACTCATCCACGTTGCTCTCTTTCAGGGTCACCGTCGCTTCAGCTGTCGAGCCGTAACCGTCGGTCATCACCATCTGGTAATCGCCACTGTTCGTGCCTTGCTCGAAGTCGTTCACCTCCGCCGCCACGCCCGCTGCCGTGATGCTGATATTGCCGGCCGCATCCACACTGTAGAAGCCGTCTTCACTGGTGGTGCTTAATGTGCCGTCACTGTGTTTGAACTCGTATTTGGTCACGCCAATCCAGATCCGCTGCCTGACAAGGTGCCAACCACCGCGTCCGCCACTTGGTTTTCCGCGTACGTCACCGTCTGCGCACCGAACGAGCCAGACTCATCCACGTTGCTCTCTTTCAGGGTCACCGTCGCTTCAGCTGTCGAGCCGTAACCGTCGGTCATCACCATCTGGTAATCGCCACTGTTCGTGCCTTGCTCGAAGTCGTTCACCTCCGCCGCCACGCCCGCTGCCGTGATGCTGATATTGCCGGCCGCATCCACACTGTAGAAGCCGTCTTCACTGGTGGTGCTTAATGTGCCGTCACTGTGTTTGAACTCGTATTTGGTCACGCCATCCAGATCGCTGCCTGACAAGGTGCCAACCACCGCGTCCGCCACTTGGTTTTCCGCGTACGTCACCGTCTGCGCACCGAACGAGCCAGACTCATCCACGTTGCTCTCTTTCAGGGTCACCGTCGCTTCAGCTGTCGAGCCGTAACCGTCGGTCATCACCATCTGGTAATCGCCACTGTTCGTGCCTTGCTCGAAGTCGTTCACCTCCGCCGCCACGCCCGCTGCCGTGATGCTGATATTGCCGGCCGCATCCACACTGTAGAAGCCGTCTTCACTGGTGGTGCTTAATGTGCCGTCACTGTGTTTGAACTCGTATTTGGTCACGCCATCCAGATCGCTGCCTGACAAGGTGCCAACCACCGCGTCCGCCACTTGGTTTTCCGCGTACGTCACCGTCTGCGCACCGAACGAGCCAGACTCATCCACGTTGCTCTCTTTCAGGGTCACCGTCGCTTCAGCTGTCGAGCCGTAACCGTCGGTCATCACCATCTGGTAATCGCCACTGTTCGTGCCTTGCTCGAAGTCGTTCACCTCCGCCGCCACGCCCGCTGCCGTGATGCTGATATTGCCGGCCGCATCCACACTGTAGAAGCCGTCTTCACTGGTGGTGCTTAATGTGCCGTCACTGTGTTTGAACTCGTATTTGGTCACGCCATCCAGATCGCTGCCTGACAAGGTGCCAACCACCGCGTCCGCCACTTGGTTTTCCGCGTACGTCACCGTCTGCGCACCGAACGAGCCAGACTCATCCACGTTGCTCTCTTTCAGGGTCACCGTCGCTTCAGCTGTCGAGCCGTAACCGTCGGTCATCACCATCTGGTAATCGCCACTGTTCGTGCCTTGCTCGAAGTCGTTCACCTCCGCCGCCACGCCCGCTGCCGTGATGCTGATATTGCCGGCCGCATCCACACTGTAGAAGCCGTCTTCACTGGTGGTGCTTAATGTGCCGTCACTGTGTTTGAACTCGTATTTGGTCACGCCATCCAGATCGCTGCCTGACAAGGTGCCAACCACCGCGTCCGCCACTTGGTTTTCCGCGTACGTCACCGTCTGCGCACCGAACGAGCCAGACTCATCCACGTTGCTCTCTTTCAGGGTCACCGTCGCTTCAGCTGTCGAGCCGTAACCGTCGGTCATCACCATCTGGTAATCGCCACTGTTCGTGCCTTGCTCGAAGTCGTTCACCTCCGCCGCCACGCCCGCTGCCGTGATGCTGATATTGCCGGCCGCATCCACACTGTAGAAGCCGTCTTCACTGGTGGTGCTTAATGTGCCGTCACTGTGTTTGAACTCGTATTTGGTCACGCCATCCAGATCGCTGCCTGACAAGGTGCCAACCACCGCGTCCGCCACTTGGTTTTCCGCGTACGTCACCGTCTGCGCACCGAACGAGCCAGACTCATCCACGTTGCTCTCTTTCAGGGTCACCGTCGCTTCAGCTGTCGAGCCGTAACCGTCGGTCATCACCATCTGGTAATCGCCACTGTTCGTGCCTTGCTCGAAGTCGTTCACCTCCGCCGCCACGCCCGCTGCCGTGATGCTGATATTGCCGGCCGCATCCACACTGTAGAAGCCGTCTTCACTGGTGGTGCTTAATGTGCCGTCACTGTGTTTGAACTCGTATTTGGTCACGCCATCCAGATCGCTGCCTGACAAGGTGCCAACCACCGCGTCCGCCACTTGGTTTTCCGCGTACGTCACCGTCTGCGCACCGAACGAGCCAGACTCATCCACGTTGCTCTCTTTCAGGGTCACCGTCGCTTCAGCTGTCGAGCCGTAACCGTCGGTCATCACCATCTGGTAATCGCCACTGTTCGTGCCTTGCTCGAAGTCGTTCACCTCCGCCGCCACGCCCGCTGCCGTGATGCTGATATTGCCGGCCGCATCCACACTGTAGAAGCCGTCTTCACTGGTGGTGCTTAATGTGCCGTCACTGTGTTTGAACTCGTATTTGGTCACGCCATCCAGATCGCTGCCTGACAAGGTGCCAACCACCGCGTCCGCCACTTGGTTTTCCGCGTACGTCACCGTCTGCGCACCGAACGAGCCAGACTCATCCACGTTGCTCTCTTTCAGGGTCACCGTCGCTTCAGCTGTCGAGCCGTAACCGTCGGTCATCACCATCTGGTAATCGCCACTGTTCGTGCCTTGCTCGAAGTCGTTCACCTCCGCCGCCACGCCCGCTGCCGTGATGCTGATATTGCCGGCCGCATCCACACTGTAGAAGCCGTCTTCACTGGTGGTGCTTAATGTGCCGTCACTGTGTTTGAACTCGTATTTGGTCACGCCATCCAGATCGCTGCCTGACAAGGTGCCAACCACCGCGTCCGCCACTTGGTTTTCCGCGTACGTCACCGTCTGCGCACCGAACGAGCCAGACTCATCCACGTTGCTCTCTTTCAGGGTCACCGTCGCTTCAGCTGTCGAGCCGTAACCGTCGGTCATCACCATCTGGTAATCGCCACTGTTCGTGCCTTGCTCGAAGTCGTTCACCTCCGCCGCCACGCCCGCTGCCGTGATGCTGATATTGCCGGCCGCATCCACACTGTAGAAGCCGTCTTCACTGGTGGTGCTTAATGTGCCGTCACTGTGTTTGAACTCGTATTTGGTCACGCCATCCAGATCGCTGCCTGACAAGGTGCCAACCACCGCGTCCGCCACTTGGTTTTCCGCGTACGTCACCGTCTGCGCACCGAACGAGCCAGACTCATCCACGTTGCTCTCTTTCAGGGTCACCGTCGCTTCAGCTGTCGAGCCGTAACCGTCGGTCATCACCATCTGGTAATCGCCACTGTTCGTGCCTTGCTCGAAGTCGTTCACCTCCGCCGCCACGCCCGCTGCCGTGATGCTGATATTGCCGGCCGCATCCACACTGTAGAAGCCGTCTTCACTGGTGGTGCTTAATGTGCCGTCACTGTGTTTGAACTCGTATTTGGTCACGCCATCCAGATCGCTGCCTGACAAGGTGCCAACCACCGCGTCCGCCACTTGGTTTTCCGCGTACGTCACCGTCTGCGCACCGAACGAGCCAGACTCATCCACGTTGCTCTCTTTCAGGGTCACCGTCGCTTCAGCTGTCGAGCCGTAACCGTCGGTCATCACCATCTGGTAATCGCCACTGTTCGTGCCTTGCTCGAAGTCGTTCACCTCCGCCGCCACGCCCGCTGCCGTGATGCTGATATTGCCGGCCGCATCCACACTGTAGAAGCCGTCTTCACTGGTGGTGCTTAATGTGCCGTCACTGTGTTTGAACTCGTATTTGGTCACGCCATCCAGATCGCTGCCTGACAAGGTGCCAACCACCGCGTCCGCCACTTGGTTTTCCGCGTACGTCACCGTCTGCGCACCGAACGAGCCAGACTCATCCACGTTGCTCTCTTTCAGGGTCACCGTCGCTTCAGCTGTCGAGCCGTAACCGTCGGTCATCACCATCTGGTAATCGCCACTGTTCGTGCCTTGCTCGAAGTCGTTCACCTCCGCCGCCACGCCCGCTGCCGTGATGCTGATATTGCCGGCCGCATCCACACTGTAGAAGCCGTCTTCACTGGTGGTGCTTAATGTGCCGTCACTGTGTTTGAACTCGTATTTGGTCACGCCATCCAGATCGCTGCCTGACAAGGTGCCAACCACCGCGTCCGCCACTTGGTTTTCCGCGTACGTCACCGTCTGCGCACCGAACGAGCCAGACTCATCCACGTTGCTCTCTTTCAGGGTCACCGTCGCTTCAGCTGTCGAGCCGTAACCGTCGGTCATCACCATCTGGTAATCGCCACTGTTCGTGCCTTGCTCGAAGTCGTTCACCTCCGCCGCCACGCCCGCTGCCGTGATGCTGATATTGCCGGCCGCATCCACACTGTAGAAGCCGTCTTCACTGGTGGTGCTTAATGTGCCGTCACTGTGTTTGAACTCGTATTTGGTCACGCCATCCAGATCGCTGCCTGACAAGGTGCCAACCACCGCGTCCGCCACTTGGTTTTCCGCGTACGTCACCGTCTGCGCACCGAACGAGCCAGACTCATCCACGTTGCTCTCTTTCAGGGTCACCGTCGCTTCAGCTGTCGAGCCGTAACCGTCGGTCATCACCATCTGGTAATCGCCACTGTTCGTGCCTTGCTCGAAGTCGTTCACCTCCGCCGCCACGCCCGCTGCCGTGATGCTGATATTGCCGGCCGCATCCACACTGTAGAAGCCGTCTTCACTGGTGGTGCTTAATGTGCCGTCACTGTGTTTGAACTCGTATTTGGTCACGCCATCCAGATCGCTGCCTGACAAGGTGCCAACCACCGCGTCCGCCACTTGGTTTTCCGCGTACGTCACCGTCTGCGCACCGAACGAGCCAGACTCATCCACGTTGCTCTCTTTCAGGGTCACCGTCGCTTCAGCTGTCGAGCCGTAACCGTCGGTCATCACCATCTGGTAATCGCCACTGTTCGTGCCTTGCTCGAAGTCGTTCACCTCCGCCGCCACGCCCGCTGCCGTGATGCTGATATTGCCGGCCGCATCCACACTGTAGAAGCCGTCTTCACTGGTGGTGCTTAATGTGCCGTCACTGTGTTTGAACTCGTATTTGGTCACGCCATCCAGATCGCTGCCTGACAAGGTGCCAACCACCGCGTCCGCCACTTGGTTTTCCGCGTACGTCACCGTCTGCGCACCGAACGAGCCAGACTCATCCACGTTGCTCTCTTTCAGGGTCACCGTCGCTTCAGCTGTCGAGCCGTAACCGTCGGTCATCACCATCTGGTAATCGCCACTGTTCGTGCCTTGCTCGAAGTCGTTCACCTCCGCCGCCACGCCCGCTGCCGTGATGCTGATATTGCCGGCCGCATCCACACTGTAGAAGCCGTCTTCACTGGTGGTGCTTAATGTGCCGTCACTGTGTTTGAACTCGTATTTGGTCACGCCATCCAGATCGCTGCCTGACAAGGTGCCAACCACCGCGTCCGCCACTTGGTTTTCCGCGTACGTCACCGTCTGCGCATCAAATGAAGATTGGTCATTTACTGGCGTAACCCCAACATCAACAGTAATAGTATCAGTGCCACCCTGCCCATCGCTCACAATCACAGTAAAGCTATCGCTGCCGCTATAGTTCTCGTCTGGGGTGTATGTCCAATTACCATTTTCGTCAACGACTACAGAGCCATTCTCTGGTTCTGTGCCTTTACTGAACGTTAACTGATCGTTATCTGCGTCGGTTGCAGTGAGGGAACCGCTAACAGGGGTATCTTCATCTGTGGTGACAGAGACATCTTCACCGACAGGTAAGTCATTGACTGGAGTAACGCCGATATTAACGGTTATTCTGTCTGTGCCGCCTTGGCCGTCTGATACAACAACTGTAAAGCTATCGTTACCGTTGTAGTTTTCGTTGGGGGTATAAGTCCAATCACCATTTTCATCGACAACGACAGTACCGTTTGATGGTTCTGTAGCTTTACTGAATGACAGATCATCACCATCTTCGTCTGAAGCCGACAAAGTACCACTAACAGGTGTATCTTCATCTGTCGTAAAGGTGACGACGTCACTAGCTTCAGCATTGTTTGAGTCAACAAAAGATGGATTGCTGTTTAAAGGCGTTGCTGCTTCAGTCAATGAACGATAAGCGTCAAGTAGGCTTAGGCTTTGAGTGCGAGATAAGCCCAATGATTCGAAACCCGTAGTAACGAACTCTGTACCAGGAATGGTTTCTTCACCATCACGTTCAATAGTTCCGCTAGAAGCCAAACTTGAACCGTTTTGACCAGCTGCCGTTGCGAACTCTTCACCTAGCTCGGTCGGGTCTTGACCTTCTTCTAATGCGGCAAAGATATTCGCAATATCTTGGTCGAGCTCAATTTCGCCTTCTTCTGATGAGAAGCGTTTTGTCGATACCTGAGGTTCATTGGACCCGTTCTGAGATTCAAGAACGACATCCCCTGCTTGTAGGGGTTGGCCTTCTTCTAAGACTTTAATCGTACCATCTACCGAGATAACAATGCGCTGGCCAAGTGCTAATGCACCACCCAAATTCAATGTTGTCATGTCCATATAAACCCCTAAAAAAGCATTTCTTGTCATTAACGTCAAAATAGTGACATTATATTTATAATATTAGTTAAAATATAACACTTAAAGTCATATAATTCCTAGTTATGAATCTAGTATTTAACAACTTGAGTGACAAGCTAATGACGGTGATCACATCGCATAACAATCTTAGTGCTCACACCAGTAATATAAGTTATTGTGTTTGCGGAAAATAATAGCTTTAAAAACGTAAGATTGACGTGTCTAAAAACACCATAAAACGCACGCTGATCGGTTAACATTCTGACAACTATTTGCGAACGCCAGCTTAGCGATCGTAATTTTTTTGGCGGTTCATCTAAATTTCATATATAACAGCATGAATTCAAGACTTAGATGCGAGCTAATTTTAGGGAGATGCACATTGAATAGGCTTCAAAAGACAACATTAGGGTTAGCTATATGTATGAGCTTACCGACGACAGCACAAACCCTAGAGCAAGCCGTTGCGTTCACTTTAGAAAGTAATCCTGAAATCAAAAGTGCTTATAATGAATATGTCAGTAAGCGATATCTTAATGATGCTTCTGGTGGTGCTTATCGTCCAAGTATAGACTTGGATGGAGGTATTGGTTACGAGCATACCGATCTAGCAACTAACTCAAGCACGACCGATCTGACTCGGAAAGAAGCGACAATTACGCTAACTCAGCTTATCTGGGATGGGGCTAATACATCGAATGATATTGACCGTACTGCGGCTGATGCGGAATCAGTGCGTTATCAATTGATATCTAATGCTCAAGATATCGCATTAGAAGTGACCAAGGTTTATCTCGATGCGGTAAAAGCTTATGAAGTGCTTTCACTCTCTGAAAACAACCTCGCAACCCACAAAAAAATATACAGTGATATTCGCAAGCGTGTTGAGTCAGGTATTGGCTCAACGGCAGATATGTCACAGGTAGAAGCACGTATTGCTAAAGCACACGGTAATTTACTTGCGGCGCAAAACAACCTTTTTGACACTCATACGCAATTCAAAAGGCTTGTGGGTCAATCTCCGCTAGGGTTAACCTTCCCTCGCGCAGATGCAGGCGCTATCCCTTACACGGTTGATGGCGCATTAGCAAAAGCGTTTAATCAGCATCCAGTAATTAAGATCGCACAAGCCGATGTAGACTCAGCGAAATTTCAATACAAGCAATCTAAGAGCACCAACTACCCAACGGTTTCTTTTGAAGCCGCTCAAACCTGGCGCGATGATGCCGGCGGCACTCCAGGTAGCAGTGACGAGTTTTCTGCGATGGTTCGTTTAAGATACAACCTTTACAACGGCGGTTCAGACCAAGACCGTGCAGAAAGTGCCGCTTATCAACTAAACAAAGCGAAAGACCTCCGCGAGAGTACTTACCGTAATGTAGAAGAGAGCTTGCGTCTTTCATGGAGCGCACTTGATTTAACCGTTCAACAGAAAGAGTTTTTATCTGACCACGTAGACTCGGCATCAGACACCGTTATCTCTTATGAGAAGCAATACCGTATCGGTAAACGTACACTTCTCGATTTGCTTAACACCGAGAACGAACTATTCGAAGCCCGTAAGGGCTATCTGGACGCCAAGTACGACGAACAATACGCGAAGTACCGAGTAATGAATGCAACAGGAAACCTGTTAACTGGGTTACGCGTCGAAACCCCTCAAGAATGGAATGAAAAGGTAGAATACTAATGAAGCTGATAAAGACTGTATTTCCGCTTTGTCTCATGATTGTCTCTGCCAACGTTTTAGCTGAAACAAGCAATGAAGAATTTGAATATCGAGCTCTTCCAGACATCACGCAAATTTATGATCTCGAAGATGATGATAATGACGGCGTAATTAACGCGCGAGATCTATGTCCCGATACGCAAATTGGTGCAGAGATCGATAACGACGGTTGTGGTTCATATTTTGAATCGTCAGAAAAGAAAGAGCTCCACATACTCTTTGCTAATAACTCTACGGAAATTAACCCTGTTTTCCTAGGGCAGATACGCCAGATGGCTGCGTTTTTGAAGCGTTACGAGGGTACATCGATTGAGTTACAAGGTTATGCCAGCAAAGTCGGCAATGCCAAACACAATTTAAAACTGTCAAAAGAGCGAGCATCCCACGTAAGACGTGCCCTTATCAGTAATGGTATTCAACCATCTCGAGTCAATATCGTGGGTCATGGCGACTCTGAATTCAGCAGTGATGACAGCCAAGTTAATCACGCACTACATCGAAAAGTTGTCGCTTCCGTTGTTGGATTTAAAGGCAACATCAAAGAAGAGTGGCACATCTTCACCAAAATAAAAAAGTAGGCTCTATCCTGCGCTTACCATACTGAAACGTGATCTTTAGTTAACGTTTCAGTATGGTGATAATTCCTTGAATAGCATGTACCTAAGCCGTCTATAATGTTAATCTTGCGTCGTTATCAACATAGAGAATTAATCCATGAGCAAACTAACAGCTGATACTCAAGCAAATCTAGAACTTTTCGTTTCTGAAACACAAGAAACTAAACTGGTATGGGGCCTTCGCAATGAAGAAGGTTGGCTAGCATGTGACTCAAGTGAATTCGAAAGCAGCGAAGTGATGCCTTTTTGGTCTTCAAAAGAAGATGCTCAGACTCACAACGTTGAAGAGTGGGCTGACTTCGAAGTATTAGAAATTCCACTAGATATCTTTGTAGAAGATTGGTTACTGACTCTAGCTGAAGACGGCGTTCTTGTTGGTATTAACTGGAATGCAACATTAGAAGGCAAAGAACTTGAGCCTTCTGACCTAGCGAAATTATACATCTAATTTCCGATATCGGTCGTGCGAACAGTACGACCGATACACGTCTGATAAATATCAACAAATTAGAGACTTACCTCGCATAACCTCCTACCCATACCATTCAAAAATTGAAGCAACATCAAACTAATAATAGAATGTCGTTCTTTATCTGATAGATAGTTTCTTGTGACTCACTCTGTTTTTATTGCCCTTCTACTGTTCATTAGCTTTTATTCTCATGGCCAAGTATCAACACAAGATCGTCACCAAGACTCTCCTTTCAACTCATCCAATTTAAATTCAAACACAACTCCAAATGCTGATTGGAATGCACTCTATCTCTCGACTCTAACTCATTCCCCATCGCGTGCGTTAAACATGCTGCAAACCCGTTACATTGGCTCAACCGTCTATGGAGATAAGCTTTACCTTTCATCTCTGTTATATCAATACATAAGCCACCGAGATCAACCGTTCTATGGAATCGCTTCAAACGACAGTGAGTACCAAGCGATTGAAGAAGCGTTTATTTCTGCATTGATGAAAGACGGCCAAGGCCAATATGAAGAAGCGCAACAAGGCTTTTTGACCCTATTAGCGAAAATGCAATCGCGCAGTGATTTAACTGGAAGAGCGCTACTAAAATACCAACTATGTCGATCTTTGAACGAGCAAGCAAAATACCATCAAGCAAACTATTATTGTTCTGCACTTCAATCGGATTTACATGACATCGCTGACCCTGTGTTACCAAAGTTTGGAACTTATAGAGTCATCGCTAACAATCACCATTTCCGCAGTGACTATCAAGCCGCGCTAGATACCTACCTATCACTGATAAACGTGTTCCCACAAGGACATGACATTTCGGGGATCTATAACGATGTGGGTAATTTGCTCAAAGAGTTAAAGCAATATGAAAAATCGGCAGAGTACCTCAAAGAAGCACTCACACTAAGAGAAAGTGCTTCTGATTTGATGAAAGCACAAGTGCACCATAGCCTTGCAGATCTCTACCTTAACCAAGAGCAAAGTGACTTAGCAATTAACCACTTTCAAACAGCAAGAACACTGCTGAGCTCATCGTCGCATAGCTACGGTATCGCACTAACAAGTCTTGGCTTAGGAAAAGCTTACACTCAAATTAGAGACTATGATTTGGCAAGAGGTTACTTAGTCAACTCTCTGTCAGCTTCGAATGAATTGAGTAACGACGTCATTCGTATTAACGCTTACTTGGCGATAAGCGATATGTTCGAAGAGCAAAAGCTGACAACCGAGGCGCTCAATTATGCTCAGCAAGCTCTAGAAGTATCCGAGCAAGTCACAAGACACAAGTACATCGCTCAGTCACTCCTGCAACTTTCCGAGCTTCATCAAGCGCTCAGCGATTACCAACAAGCTTTCTATTTCTACCAGCGATACTCATCTATACAAATTGAAACACGCGATATCGATAACAGGTTGGCTTTTGAAGCACTAGACCTGACCCACGCTAAATATGAGCAAGAATTGGAAAATTCTTTCCTGATAAATCAGACAAAGCTCGACCGCGTTCAAATTGAAAAAATGGAACATCAAAGATGGTTGTACAACATCATTGTTATTCTGTTGCTGTGCACCGCAAGCTTTACGGTATTAGCAAACAAAACGATTCGCGCAAAAGCTTCCATCGATGCTATGACAAAAGCGTATGGCCGGACCGAGATCATACGAAGAATCAAAAGAGTCAGACGCTGTAAAGGAACGGACAAGCAACATGTCCTCGTTCTGCTTGATCTGGATAAATTCAAGACGATCAATGATGAGCATGGACACCCTACTGGTGACCGAGCACTCGTCCATATTAGTCAGCAAATACGAAAACACTTAATGAATGACGAATTGTTTGGTCGCTTAGGAGGCGAAGAATTTCTCATCATGCTAACCAATACCAAGCCTGTAGACGTGCGAGAGCGCGTCGAAGAGCTACATTACGCCATATCAAGCACCGTCTTCTTAACAGAAAGCAAAAAGCCACTTAATGTAACCGCGAGTTTTGCTTATCTAGCAACCTCAAACGCATTAAGTGACTTTGATGACTTGTACTCTGTGCTTGACCAAGCACTGTATCAAGCAAAGAGCAACGGCCGAAACTGCATCATTGATGCTTACAACGAACCAATTGATTGACCTGAGGTTATTTATTCTCAGTCTGTTTGCGAACCAACTCAGCCATAATACCTTCACGATCACCTAGGTAATCGTTAAGGCCAACTTTACGCAGTTCACACGCTGGACAATCGCCACAACCATCACCGATGATGCCATTGTAACAAGTCAGTGTTTTATTGCGAACAAGCTCAAGTGCTGAGTACTGGTCGGCCAACGCCCATGTTTCAGCTTTGTTGAGCCACATTAACGGTGTTTTAATATCAAGCGGCTTGTCCATACCTTGTACAAGCGCAGAGTTCATCGCTTTCACAAAGTCATTACGACAATCAGGGTAGCCTGAGAAATCAGTTTCACACACGCCCGTGATTATGGTATTTGCACCGATTTGGTAAGCGTAAATACCCGCTAAAGTTAAGAACAGAATATTACGACCAGGAACAAAAGAGTTTGGTAGTCCATTCTCTTGCAGCTCATGAGAGACAGGGATATCGTCACGAGTCAGAGAGCTGATAGCCAGTTCATTCAACAGAGTTACATCCATCACTTTGTGTGCTTTCACACCAAGATCTTTTGACAACGACTCAGCCACTTCAATCTCTAGTCTATGGCGCTGACCATAGTCAAACGTAATCGCATGAACTTCTTCATACTCTTTTAAAGCTTGAACAAGACACGTTGTTGAGTCTTGACCACCACTGAATACTACGACTGCTTTTTTCATCTTAAATCCTTACGAGAATCTTCTACTAGCGACTTATCTAGGCCAGTAAACAAATGCAACCTATGCGATGCTCAAATATTTGTGAGTTTGAATAGATAAACGCCAGTTACGTTCAATACAGGTATCAATACACAGTTGCGTTGCACGTTCTTTTTGGCTAATAGGCTGAAGTGCAATGACTGTATTTTCAGGAACATCGGCTCTAGCAATAAGAGCATCTAGTTGCTCGATATCTTTACCTGTACCAACAGGGTGCTTGATTTCATTCGCACGAACGAGTGCACTATCAAGGATATCCAACTTGGCTTTCATTGCGACCTTTGGTGACACCGTAACCCAAGTGTCCGGTGTGGCTTTTACTTCCGATGTTCCGCTGGTCTCAATCTGGCAACGACAACCGTGCTGCTCAAATGCTTCAGTAAGAGGGACAAGATCATAGATGCACGGCTCACCACCGGTAATCACAATGTGCTTAGCGGTGTAACCTTGCTTGATGTATTCATTCACGATTCCTTGCGCATCAATTGCAGACCAAGTCGGTGAATCCTCTGTCTTAACCATAATATCACCAAGGCTCGTTTCATCTTCCGGCAACGCTTCCCAAGTCTGTTTGGTATCACACCAAGAACAGCCTACAGGGCAAATTTGCAGTCGAACAAAAACAGCAGGAACGCCGGTAAATACGCCCTCGCCCTGGATGGTTTCAAACATTTCATTAATCTTGTACAACTTACCCTCAGCTCAATCATTTGATGAAATTAATCAACCGCAGACCTTAAAGCACTTGCCCCTTTTGGTCAAACAAATGAGTACTGATAAATGAGTTGATCAAAGCCCTAGCCTGAACTTTCAAGTTCCCTTATCCTTTCGCCCATTAGATTTCGTTAGCTTTTAATTTTTTAGTAAGGAACAACATGTACAAACTGATTGCTCTTGATATGGATGGCACACTGCTCAACAGTGATAAAGTAATTTCTCAAGAGAACAAAGACGCGATTGCCAAAGCACGCGCTGCAGGTGTGAAAGTGGTTCTGGCTTCTGGTCGTCCTTTAGAAGGCATGCAGAGTAAGTTAGACGAGCTTTCAATCAACGGCGAAGATGACTTTGTGCTCTTCTACAACGGCTCTATGGTTCAAAACGTCTCTACAAAAGAACTCATTCATAGTGAGATCAGCAATGGTAAAGCCGCGAAAGAGATCGCAGCCCTCGCTGTACAGCTTGGTGGTTATGTTCATGCATTCAGCAAGATTCATGGCTTAATCACGCCTGAAAACAATGAGTACACAGCTATTGAAGCGCGTATTAATGGCTTAGAGATTACCGAGTTCGACTTTTCTCAACTAGAAGATGACCACGAAATCATCAAAACTATGATTGTCGCAGAACCAAGCAAGCTGACTGAAATCATCGGCAAGTTGCCACAAGAGCTTAAGACTCAATTTACTATCGTGCAAAGTGCACCATTCTTCTTAGAGTTCCTAAACCCGAATTCAAACAAGGGTGTCGGTATTGAGGCGATAGCTAAGCACTTGGGTATTACAGCAGAAGAAGTAATCTGCATGGGTGACGCTGAAAACGATCATCATATGCTTGAATACGCTGGTCTTGGCATTGCAATGGAAAACGCAATGGAAGAAACCAAGAAACTGGCGGATCACATCACAGCGAGCAACGACGACCATGGTGTAGCGGTCGCGATTGAGAAGTTTATCTTCAACTCATAAACGCTCAGCAGCTATAGTGAGAATTACTTTTTGCTTGTTGCACAAATGACAAAGGCTGTGCACTGCACAGCCTTTTTTGATTTTATATTAGTCGGTTCGCCTACTCTCTTTTCCATGGCAGACGAAACGCCACTACACCAAATAGAATCAAGATTGGGAAACGTAAGGTCTCAACGATAAATGAAGCGATGCCACTGAATGAGACGAAACTTCCAGCCCAGCTAATCAGTAGATTCCCCGCTAACAACATCGCCATCACTCCAAATACAATCTTGAATGAGAACTGGCCGACCAAAGGCTTCGAATCCGTTAACGTTACTAAGCATGCAATCGTCATCAAAATTACTACCCAGAAAGAGAATGTTGGCAGTGGCCATATCACCGCGAGAACAATCGACAGTAAGCACAATACCCACCAGACACCTTTAGAGCTTAATAAGGCACTAATATCAACATCAGGTTTCGCATCTAATCTCACTATGTGCCAAGTCGTTAACGCGCCCAATACGCCTCCCATTAAGACATCACTAAAGAACGCACTGCCTGAATAAGACGTAAATAGCATAATCCACAGTAGGCCCGCGAGCACTATCAAAATCGATTTTTGCTCCAAGAGGCGCTTTAGTTTCCAAAAGACTAACAAGGTTAAACTCACCCATAAGCCAGCCAATAAACTTGGAAAGCTATAGCCACTGCTCATCACTAGCTTCAATGTTGGCAAGTAAGCATGCGGACGTGGAAAACCAAACCCTTGGTGGGCGATTAAAGTGAGCAATGTTACCGAGATCAAAGTGAAGCCAAACTTCAACGCGAAGTTACGGCCAAAATGCCAAGCAATTAGCGGCAATATCACGATGAAAATCCATGGCTTCGCTAACGAGTCAGTTAAAAGCACAGTATTCGCAAACACGCTTGGCATCTTATCGAACGCGTTTTGAAGCGACACAATCCAATTTAATTCAACTTGATGGACTTTCGGTGCCGCGCCCACCAGCTCAGTCACATACGTCACAGGTTGATCTGTCGCGGATAGAAAGAATTCGTTAATCTCAGACCATTGCTCTGGGTAACGGTATTGATTGGCTTGCAACTCCGTAGGTGGCAATAACATCGCGCGACTGACTTCCACACCATAATGAGGAGCAAACCAGATTGGTAGCTCAAAGCCACCTAACTCATTTCGAGCTTTGTAACTGATCACTTCAGAGTCAGAGACACAATCATACACAACGGCACTATCGGTATAACCCAGTACATCACCGACCGTTACCGACAAACCCGCCTCTTCCCAAGTTTCTCGTTGCGCCGCGACCGATGGCGGTTCACCAGAAACCACAGTGCCTCCCGGTAGAGACAATTGACCTGTAATCAACTCATCAACCAACACGATTTGGTTATCAGCACGTACTACACACAAGGCGCCCGCAATATGATCGGGCAAAGTGTTGCTTGCCCAAGCGGAAGTAGTACTCAAAAGAGATAATATGAAAACTAATAAATATCGAATAGCCAACGAGTTTACCTAAAAATAAGAGAAAAAGTTAAAGACTGCTCTAGTGTAATCAAACACGCACAAAATCGCTGTCTACGTTTTGTGCAAAGCCTTCCTCATCCATTGAATGTGAGGTGTGAACCCCATTTTTTGATAGAAGTCCTTGGCAGGTGAATTAAAGTCCCAAACCTCTACAAAGACTTGTTCAACCCCATAATCATCAAAAGTCGCTTCAACTTTGCTAAACAACTTTTCAGCAATCGATTCTTTTCGATAATCAGGCAAGACAAACAGTTCATCGACACTCCCCATCGGCACTGGTTTACTCACCGTTGAGATAAGCTCACAAAAATGTCCGGAGATAAAGCCAACAATGAGCTCACCTTTTAATGCCACATAAACCAAGCATTCAGGATCATCCAAGTAACGTGCAATGCTTTTTTCCTGCTCAATCTCTTCTGCCGTTTTAAAGTGCTCTGGGCTAGCAAGGTGGTGATGATGGTGGAGATCGAACATTAACTCGTTAAGTTGTTCCAAATCCGTGTGTTTTGCAGCCCTCAAAGTGACATTCATGACTATTGCGCTTCTCAAACCAAATTAATATCTAAACTGAGTCTAGTTTACTTGCCGTGAGTATCTATACAAGTTATTGAATTGATTCATTGTTTGAAGTGCGTATTTTAGATACAAAAACGGCCACATTACGTGGCCATTCTGTTTGAATGATTTTCAATTAAACGAATGTCGAGGCTTTAGCTTTAGTTGTAGCTTTATGCACCGTTGTCCTCTTTCTCTTCTTTGAGATCAGCAAGCTGTTGTTCTAGTTCAATAAGCTTAATTTCAGCCTCTACTTCAGCAACTCGCTTTTCTGCATCGGTGCGATTGTCTTGCGCCAGACCATCAGCAGTGACTTGGGTTCGTTGTGCGTTTCTTGCATCATCCGTATCTTTCATTGAACCAGCAACACCACCGGTCACACCACCCAATGCAGCACCCTTCGCGGCTAAGCTCGCATCTCCAGTTAGAGCGCCTGCTGTCGCTCCTAATAAAGCACCACCCACAGCACCACGATTACGTGCAGCATTCTCATTTTCGTTATCCATTGCTGGTGATGCGCAACCAGAAAGAGTCACAATCAGTGTCGCTAAAAGAAAAGGTTTAGTGAATTTCATAGGAGTCTCGCTTAGTTCTTCGTTTGGAGTAGAGCCATCTTAAGCAGAACCGTTAATGAGATAAATAAAGCCACGTTTAGACGATACATCATGTTCAGTTATGTATCATTCAACCATCGCATAAGTTCTTATTGATATATATCTTTGAGCTCGCCTTAGCCTGACAAACAAAAAAGGCGACCAATAAGGTCGCCTCAATCTAGCTTTCTCAATAATTTTTGTATTTCACATGTCGCTCTTAGCCTTTGGACCAAAAGTTTTGCATATTTTCTGCGCTAGGTGGTGGCCTAACACCGCAATCTCGATAATGATTTTTATCGCCGATCCCCAGTATCTTGCCATTTTCGTCATCAATCATAGCGGCTACTTTGACACCGTCTCCCACATGACGAGTCAACACGACAATTTCACCGGCTCTTTCAGACCTTACCGCGCCTAAGATTTGATATTCGTAGCGACCTTTCCTTGAATTAACGATCATCTTCGAGTTAATCGGGTCGGCTTCATACCCCACGCCCATATCAAAAACTGCTTGATAGAGATCGACGCCAGTCTTGGACACACATTTAAATATCTTGGGATGACTCAATGGCTCTAACAACGCTCTACTCGCTTCATCCTTTGAAATACTGGCACTAGCAGCACCACTGACCAGTAAAGCAATCAACAAAAAGTAAGCTCGCATAAAAAGACCTCAATATGTGGGGTTCATAATGAGGTCATAGTAAACGCAATGGATAAGCGGATGAATAAAGTAGAGTTTAGGTAAACCATCACGCTGGGTTATGTATAAATCAACAAGCCGAAGGTGAGATTACCTAAACTGCGACGTCTATTTGCCGAGCTTTTCAGCAATTTCAGTTAAGCTGGTAGGGTCGTCAATCGTCGAAGGCACCACATATTGTTCGCCTTCTGCGATCTGTCGGATAGTTCTGCGTAAGATCTTACCTGAACGTGTCTTGGGTAGTCTCTCAACAACCAAGGCTTGCTTAAAACAGGCTACCGCGCCAATCTCATTGCGAACCTTGCCAACCAACTCCGCTTGTAACTCAATGCCATCGACTTTTACGCCATCTTTTAACACAACTAGACCTAAAGGAAGTTGTCCTTTCAAGTCATCGTGAATACCGACTACCGCACATTCTGCAATGGCTGGGTGACCACCCACGATCTCTTCCATTTCTCCAGTCGACAAACGGTGTCCCGCTACGTTTATCACATCGTCGATACGGCCCATGATAAATAGATACCCATCTTCATCAAGATAGCCACCGTCCCCAGAAACATAATAGCCCGGGAACTGACTCAAATAGCCGGATTCAAACCGATCATGATTGCGCCATATCGTGGGTAAACAACCAGGCGGCAATGGTCGTTTAAGTGCCACAAACCCTTGTTGATTCGTTTGTGCGATTTCACCCAACTCATTGAGGATCTCCACTTGGTAACCCGGAACAGGTTTAGTGGAAGAACCCGCTTTTACAGGCAAAGATTCAAGCCCTGTCGGATTGGCGGAAATGGCCCAGCCTGTTTCCGTTTGCCACCAGTGGTCGATAACCGGTTTATTGGTATGAGATTCGACCCAATCCAATGTTGGCGGGTCTAAGCGCTCGCCAGCCATGAAAATCGACTTGAGCGATGATAAGTCATACTTGGTGAGCAACTCGCCTTCAGGATCTTCTTTCTTGATTGCTCTAAACGCGGTTGGCGCAGAAAACAATACATCGACGTTGTACTCTTCACACACACGCCAGAATGCGCCGGGATCTGGCGTTCTTACTGGCTTACCTTCAAACAAAATGGTCGTACAACCATGAATCAATGGTGCATAAACAATGTAGGAATGCCCCACTACCCAGCCGACATCAGAAGCTGCCCAAAACACACCATCTTGCGGCATATCGTAGATAGTGCTCATCGAGTATTTCATTGCAACCGCATGACCACCATTATCGCGCACCACGCCTTTTGGCTTACCCGTAGTCCCTGATGTATACAAGATATATAGTGGGTCAGTTGCTAGAACAGGCACACACACATGAGGTAATGCGTCGCTAACCGCTTGCTGCCAAAGTACATCACGTTCATTGTTCAATTCGGCTAGAGACTGCTCTCTTTGGAATACCACCACTTTCTCAGGCTTCCAGCGGCTGTCCATGATCGCCCTGTCGACCATAGGCTTATATGGCAAGACTTTGTTTATCTCGACACCGCAGGAGGCAGTAATCAACACCTTGGGTTCAGCATCTTCGATACGAACGGCAAGCTCATGAGGAGCAAACCCACCAAACACCACCGAATGCACCGCGCCTAGTCGTGCACAGGCCAACATTGCCATCGCCGCTTCAGGAATCATTGGCATGTAGATCACCACACGATCGCCTTTGGTCACGCCTTGCATGGCTAACATACCTGCGACTTTTGCCACTTGGTCACGCAATTGATTGTAAGTGTACGAGGATTGAGTCCCTGTAACTGGAGAGTCGTAAATCAGCGCCGTATTGCCACCTCGCCCATTTTCACAATGATAATCAAGCGCCAACCAGCACGTATTCATTACCCCATCAGGAAACCAACGCTCAATACCGTTATCGTCAGTTTGTAATATCGTTTTTGGTGGTTCAAACCAATCTATCGCTTGTGCTTGTGTTTCCCAGAACGAATTGGGGTCTTCCCTAGCCCATTGATACTCGGTGATATAGTCTGTTTTTCTGTTCATTCGATTCGTAGCAGACATAGTGCCTCCTCCATGATTTATCCATTAGTCCAAGCGCCTAGCTTTTGGCAGTAGCACTTGATTGCACTCTTTTCTCAGCGTTGTGTTCGTGAGCATTTAACCGTTCACGACAATCGCTTTACTTAGGAAAAGGCACTCGAATGGCACCTTCCATGATCACTCGGGCACTACGACTCATAATTGCCCGTTCTATTTTCCAACCACTTTCCGTCTGAATAGCTTTAGCACCCACTTTTAAGGTTCCTGACGGGTGGCCAAAGGTCACAAAATCTCGGGAACCCTCACCGGCTGCCAAGTTCACTAACGTACCTGACACACTCGCCGCTGAAGCAATGGCGACCGCTGCCGTACCCATCATGGCGTGATGCAGTTGTCCCATAGACAAAGCACGCACCAGAAGGTCAGTATCTTCGACAGCAACCGATTTACCACTGGAGGCTTGGTACGCTTGAGGATTAGCAACAAACGCGACTTTAGGTGTATGTTGACGTGATTCAGCTTGTTCTAAAGAATCAATAAGACCCATCGCTACTGCACCATGTGCTCGTATGGATTCAAACAGAGCCAAGGCTTTGGTATCACTATTGATATCTGATTGAAGTTCAGTGCCTTGGTAACCAACCGATTCAGCATCAACAAAAATGGTGGGTATCCCAGCATTAATGTATGTCGCTTTGATGCAACCCAGATCGGGAACATCTAAAAAATCGACAACATTCCCTGTTGGAAACATAGAACCACTCGCATCGGCTGGATCTAGGAAATCGACTTGGATCTCAGCAGCGGGGAAAGTGACACCATCGAGCTCAAAGTCACCTAACTCTTGGACTTCCCCATCAGCGATAGGTACATGAACAATAATGGTTTTCTCTATGTTCACTTGCCATACTCGCACCTCGACCACACCGTTTTCTGGAATACGATTCGAATCGACCAGTCCACTATGAATTGCAAATGGGCCTACGGCAGCAGACAGATTGCCGCAGTTACCGCTCCAATCAACGAACGGCTTGTCTATTGCTACTTGGCCGAATAGGTAATCAACATCGTGATCGGCTTTACTGCTTTTCGAAACAATAACGGTTTTGCTGGTGCTGGATGTTGCGCCACCCATGCCATCGGTTTGTTTGCCATAAGGATCTGGACTACCAATCACGCGCAGAAGTAATGCGTCTCGAGCTTCTCCGGCAACTTGCGCAGCTTCAGGTAAGTCACTTAAGTTGAAAAAGACACCTTTGCTTGTTCCGCCCCGCATATAGGTAGCAGGTACTTTTATCTGTTTGATGTTCATAACTAGCTCCTAATTTGCAAGAAAGTCTTTGGCGAAACGTTGCAACACTCCACCAGCGCTATAAACATTCACTTCGTCTGCCGTGTCTAGTCGGCAGGTCACAGGAACATCAAGCTTTTCACCGTTTTTACGAGTGATGACTAGAGCTAAATCAGAACCTGCTTCAATGTCATCGTACACGTCGTAAAGCTCGGTGCCGTCCAACTCTAAGGTATTGCGATTCGTTCCTACTTTGAACTGCAGAGGCAATACACCCATGCCAACTAAGTTGGTTCTGTGAATTCTTTCAAATCCTTCAGCCACAATCACTTCAACACCCGCTAAACGCACACCTTTGGCAGCCCAATCACGTGATGAACCTTGTCCATAATCCGCACCCGCCACGACAATCAAAGGCTGTTTACGGTTCATGTAGGTTTCTATCGCTTCCCACATTCGCGTAACTTGACCTTCGGGTTCAACTCTTGCTAGTGAACCTTGCACGACTTCTCCAGCGTCCTTAACCATTTCGTTATACAGCTTAGGGTTGGCGAATGTTGCTCGTTGCGCGGTTAAGTGATCACCTCGATGGGTCGCGTAAGAGTTAAAGTCCTCTTCCGGCACTTCCATTTTGGTGAGGTATTCCCCCGCTGCGCTCGAAGCGAGAATCGCATTTGAAGGGGATAAGTGATCGGTAGTGATATTGTCACCCAGAATCACTAAAGGTCTCATACCAGATAGGCTTCGTTCTCCCGCAAGAGCACCTTCCCAATAAGGTGGTCTGCGAATATAGGTACTTTGAGGTCGCCAGTCATAAAGCGGTTCAGTCGTCACCTGTTCCTCGTCTGGCTGGAACATTTTCACGTAGATTTGTTGGAATTGCTGAGGCTTAACATGCTCACCGACAACGGCATCGATCTCGGCATCACTCGGCCATAAATCACTTAAGTAGATTGGCTTACCATTGTTGTCGGTGCCTAAGCTGTCTTTCTCGATATCAAATCGAATCGTGCCAGCCAAGGCGTAAGCAACCACCAATGGCGGTGAGGCTAAAAACGCTTGTTTTGCATAGGGATGGATTCGACCATCAAAGTTTCGATTCCCTGACAACACAGCGGTTGAGTACAGGTCGCGGTCGATGATCTCTTGTTGGATAGCAGGATCCAACGCCCCACTCATTCCGTTACAGGTAGTACACGCATAACCCACGATACCGAAGCCTAATTGTTCCAGCTCAGTTAGCAAACCTGCCGACTCAAGATAGAGCTTGGCAACTTTAGAACCCGGCGCAAATGACGTTTTTACCCATGGCTTACGAACTAATCCAAATTGATTGGCTTTCTTCGCAACTAATGCCGCGGCGACTACGTTTCTTGGGTTGCTGGTGTTGGTACAAGAAGTAATTGCCGCAATGATTACGGCACCATCGGGCATCTGATCATCGCTGTACTGCTTAGCATGCTGCTCTTTCCAAGATGCTTGGCTAATACCTTGTTCAGCCAGCTCTCTGGTTGGCAAACGGCGATGAGGGTTCGAAGGCCCTGCAAGATTGCGCTCTACCTTCGATAAATCAAACTCTAATACACGTTCGTATTGAGCAGAATCTAGATCGTCAGCCCATAGCCCAGCTTGCTTAGCGTAGCGTTCAACTAATTCAACCTGTTCTGGTTCTCGCCCTGTCAGCTTGAGGTATTGAATGGTCTGTTCATCAATGTAGAACATGCCTGCCGTCGCCCCGTACTCAGGCGTCATGTTTGATATAGTCGCACGGTCACCAATGGTCAGTGCACGCGCCCCTTCACCGAAGAATTCCAAATAGCTTGAAACCACTCTCTCATTGCGAAGGAACTCAGTAATCGCAAGCACAATATCCGTTGCGGTTATCCCTTCTTGTCTTTGACCCGTAAGCTTAACGCCCACGATGTCTGGCAAGCGCATCATAGACGGACGACCGAGCATCACAGTCTCAGCTTCCAAGCCGCCCACACCAATCGCAATAACGCCCAGAGCATCAACGTGCGGTGTATGGCTATCGGTACCAACACAGGTATCAGGGAAAGCGATGCCCTCTTTGGATTGAATCACCGGAGACATCTTCTCCAAGTTAATCTGGTGCATGATCCCGTTCCCCGCAGGAATCACACTCACGTTCTTAAACGCGGTTTTACACCATTCGATAAAGTGAAAACGGTCTTCGTTTCTGCGCTCTTCAATCGCTCGGTTTTTATCAAACGCTTGGTTATCAAAGCCTGCGTGTTCCACTGCAAGCGAATGATCAACAATCAGTTGGGTTTCAACTACGGGGTTAACCTTGGCAGGGTCTCCACCTTGGTCGGCAATCGCGTCTCTTAATCCAGCCAAATCTACTAGGGCTGTTTGACCTAGAATGTCATGACACACTACGCGCGCAGGATACCAAGGGAAATCTAGGTCGCTCTTACGTTCAATGATCTGTTTTAAGCTGTCTTCAAGCGTTTCAGAATCACAGCGTCTTACCAATTGTTCCGCCAACACTCGCGACGTATAAGGCAAGGTTTTATAAGCGCCCGGGGATATTGCTTCTACCGCTTCGCAAGCGTCGAAATATTCTAAATGGGTTCCGGGTAAAAGTTTCCGGTACTGATTTTTATCAAGGTACTGAGCTTGTTCAAGTTTTACATCAGACATACATCCACCATTATCTGTTAAATTCTATTCGTTGGTTCTCAAGGCCTTATCACATGAAGAGAAAAGTCACCTCGAGATATAAGTCGGCTCGATATAGAGGACTAACGTAAATGGATTGGTAGCCAGTCTTGATGCTCTGGCCCGGTGTAGTCTGCACTTGGACGAATGATGCGATTATTTTCTCTTTGCTCGAATACGTGTGCCGTCCAACCCGTAAGGCGGCTCATCACGAAGATAGGAGTAAACAATTTGGTTGGGATGTCCATGAAGTGATAAGCCGATGCATGGAAGAAGTCAGCATTACAGAACAAGCCTTTCTCGCGCTTCATTACCGCTTCAACACGCTCAGAAACGACGTAAAGCTGCTTATCTCCCACTTCTTGAGCTAACTCTTTTGACCAACGCTTGATTAGCGCATTTCGCGGGTCGCTTTCGCGGTAAATGGCATGACCGAAACCCATGATTTTGTCTTTGTTAGCAAGCATCTGCATGATGTTAGTTTCTGCTTCATCAGCGGTTTGCCAATCTTGGATCATTTCCATCGCCGCTTCATTCGCACCGCCATGTAAAGGACCTCTCAACGTACCAATCGCTGCGGTGACACAAGAGTGGATATCTGACAGTGTGGATGCACACACACGAGCGGCAAAGGTTGAAGCATTAAACTCATGTTCCGCGTAAAGGGTTAGCGAGCAGTGCATCACCTTCTTATGAAGTTCACTAGGTGTTTTATCCGTTAGCATTTTCAAGAAGTAGCCACCCAGACAGGCTTCACTTTGATCTTCAGTATCAATTCGCACGCCATCATGACTAAAGCGGTACCAATAACAAATAATGGCAGGGAAAAGCGCGAGCATTCGTTCAGTCGCGGGCAGTTGCTCAGAAAAATCAGTCTCTTGCTCTAGATTACCTAGCATTGAACAACCTGTTCTCATTACATCCATTGGATGAGCGTCTGCGGGGATCAGTTCTAAGGCCGCTTTCAATGGTTGAGGTAAGCCGCGCAGACCAACTAACAAGGCTTTGTAGTCATCGAGCTCTTTTTCAGTGGGTAAGTGGCCTCTTAGTAGCAGATGTGCCACTTCTTCGAACTGAGCATGATTAGCAAGGTCGGTAATATCATAACCACGGTAGGTTAAGCCGGTTCCTGACTGGCCTACGGTACATAGCGCCGTAGTTCCCGCACTTTGGCCACGTAGACCAGCACCACCGATTGCAGGTGCGCTGGCTGGTTTGCTTTCGGGTTTTTCGCTTTGTTGTGGGTTTTCTGTTGAAGCCTTATCGACAGCTGCTTTATCACTCAAAGATACAGACATGGTGAACTCCTTTTCTGTGTTAGCCGCCTGCACTCTTTGGTGCTGCCTGTTTATGTGTCCGATGATCTTTATCATCGGTACTGGATATGGCGACTAACCATTTCACGTTATTGGATTAAGTTGATTTTTGATTAATTGAAACTGGTTTTACCCTTCACTTGAAAACAACTGATCAAGCTTGTTCTCGTAGTCGTGGTAATTAAGGTGTTCGTAAAGCTCTTTACGGGTTTGCATTGAATCCAACAGAGCTTCCTGATTGCCTTCAACTAACAAGTGCTTGTAAACATTCTCAGCCGCTTTATTCATCGCACGGAACGCACTCAATGGGTAAAGCACCATGTCGACACTCGATTGCGCTAACTCATTACAGTTGTAAAGTGGCGTTTGCCCGAATTCAGTTATGTTCGCGAGAATAGGCACATGCTTACCCGTTGCTGATTTCAAAGCTGCCGAGAACTTCACGTATTGGTCGAGTTGATTCATCGCCTCAGGGAAAATCATGTCTGCGCCCGCTTCAACACACGCAATCGCTCGTTCAATCGCACTGTCTATTCCTTCAACCGCCAATGCATCCGTACGAGCCATAATCACAAAGCTTTCGTCGGTTCTAGCATCAGTTGCAGCCTTAACTCTATCGACCATCTCTTGCTGACTTACAATCGCTTTATTTGGTCGATGACCACAGCGTTTCTGAGCGACTTGGTCTTCCATGTGGATTGCTGCTGCGCCTGCCTTCTCCATAGCGCGAATCGTACGTGCAATATTGAATGCGCCACCAAACCCCGTATCGATATCCACCAGCAATGGCAGATCACACGCGTTGGTAATACGTTCAACATCGACCAACACATCGTTCAATGTCGTAATACCTAAATCAGGCAAACCATAAGACGCATTGGCGATGCCTCCACCCGACAAATAGATCGCCTGATGCCCCAAGTTCTTTGCCATCATCGCGCAATACGGATTCACCGTACCGACGATCTGCAATGGGTCGTTGTCTTGCACAGCTTGTCGGAACCTTGCTCCTGCTGATAACTTCATAATGACGCTCCCTGTTAATTGTTTATTTCTAGCTAATCTTTAAGACTTACGGCTTTTGGTTATCGCCAGCACTGATCCGCTGACAGATTCCAATGGTCGCTTAATCAAGATCTTTGGATTGAATTTGTTGTTCTATAAGCAATCGACTACCCGAGATGTGTCGTCGCATTAGCATTTCTGCTAGCTCTTCATCGCGATTACGAATCGCTTGTAGGATGTATTTGTGTTCATCGAGCGCCTCTTTTGGTCGAGACTGAGCCCTAGGCGATTGATAGCGGTACATGCGTAATAGGTGATAAAGCTCATCACACAGCAGCGAAATGAGTTTGCTGTTACGACTCGCTTTGATAATGCGGTAATGGAAATCAAAATCCCCATGTTGATGAAAGTAAGAAGAACCTTCGACTTCATCGATGTGCTTTGAGTGTGTCGACAATAATCCTTCAAGCCCGATAAGCTCTTCTTGTGTGATATGTCGCGCTGCTAAGCGAGCCGCCATGCCTTCCAATGCCTCTCGCACCGCGTAAATCTCTAGCAGTTTGTCTGCCGAAAAAGTAATAACTCGAGCGCCGACATGAGGAATTCGCTCAATCAGGCCAAGCCCTTCAATACGCATTATCGCTTCACGTAATGGTCCTCGACTTACCTCGAAGCGTTTAGCCAGTTCAGGCTCCGAGATCTTACTGCCCGGTGGTAATTCACCGTTAACAATCGCCTCAACGAGATACTCTGTCAGATTTTCCGACTTGGTGTTTTCTTTGTCGCTCACACGTGTTTTCGTGTTTGCACTTAAGGTGAGATCTTTTATCGCAGTATTCATATTCACGCTGCTCACTTCTGATTGCCGACCCTAACTGTCAACAATTTCATAACATGAACATAAAATACACGATCAAATTGTCGACAATCAAGTAGATTGTCGACAATTTAGACTAAGGTAGTACTTTTATTAACCGGTATAGAAGTAGTAAAACGAAGCCATAAAAGAAAATAAATAGATGTTATTCATTAAGTTAAATCGTGAGCAAGCTTCAAACCCTTACCCACCCCAAATTTGCTCGAAAACAATGTGTCGACAACTGACAGTCAACTTTCAGAGATAGTATTCATTTCTACTCATCAGCGATTTAGACCAAAAAAAAGAGAAGCAATGATCGCCTCTCTTTATTATTCACAAGATTAACACTCTCAAAATTGGTTAATCACGAGACATCAACATAGTGCTTGCCAATAAAGACATGCCTATTAGCACTACCCCTAAGTTACCAATCTCACCAGCAAGCCCTAATCCCCCACCAATTAAACAGTAATACAACAATCCTAGAACCGCCCCTGCTGTGCCAACTTGTTGTTTATAATTGACCAACGCCGTACTAAATATATTAGGACTTGCCATACCAAACCCTACAACCACAGCAGCCATTCCTAAAAGAAACCAAAGGCTGTCTTGGTAAAAGTACACCTGAACAGCCCCAACAAAGCTGATGAACACCGCGATCTGAATGAGTCTTTGGGAACCCCATTCTTTTACTAGCAATCGTTTATTCATCGAGCTTCCTAAAACAGATGCTGCCGCTAAAATCACGCCACTGTAACCAAATTCAATGGAACTTAAGCCAAACTGGCTGAACATAAATGGCGCTAAAGAATAGTAGCTAAACATCATGACATTAAAGCAAGCCACAAGAATCGCACTTTTCCAAATATCCCTATCTTTTAGCATTACCGTGAAAATACCAATAAAACTGACCGTTTTGGTGTCAGCGGGTTTCGTTTCGGGTAAAGAAAAGCCGGATACGATCAGCAATATAAAAGCCATGACAAGCAGTAAACTGAACACCACTAAGTGTCCAAAATATTCAGCAATCAATCCTCCTGACATTAAACCAACAACAGGGCTGATTGATACTGCAACAATTGCTAGCGAAAACACTTTCCCTAGCTCTTTTCCTTCATAGCTATCTCGCAATATTGTTTGACCAATAACTGAGCCTACCGCCGCCCCAAAAGCTGAAACAACCCGCGCAATCATGACCATATCAAATTGAGTTGCCGTGATGGCTAAAAAGCAACCAACGCCATAAGTAAACAAACCACACAACATCGCTTTTCTGCGGCCAATAAGATCAGAAATTCGCCCCCAAAAAACAACACCCACAGCAAAAGTAATAAAGTAAATCGACAAGGTTTGACTTGCACTTGCCATTGATACACCAAAATAATCAACTAAGTGCGGCAATACTGGGCTGTAGATAGTTTCAACAATTTGGGGGAACATCAGCAGAATGATGATCAGTCCCATATGGGGTTTTTTATTCATATTATTCTCTTCTAAAACTGGAATAAGAGAAGTATATGGATTTCATTTGTGTTCAAATATCAACAGTAGAACAACAAACATCAAAATAAGGACAAATCATGTTAATCGATGACAACACACCTTTTTATGTTGATGGAATGCCCTATCCCTTTGTCGGCATTGCTGCCCAAGTCGGCAGGCACGATTCTGGTATGCATACACACAACCGTGCACAATTGTTGTTTGCACCACATGGTTGCATCAGTATTACACTTGACGGGATGCATTGTGTGTTGCCGCCCACTAAAGTGGCGTGGATACCCGCGGGAATTGAGCATTGTGCAACCATGACCAATGTCGTGGCCTATCGCTCGCTTTATTTTGATCCTCATCGTATTAAAAACTTGCCTGAAGAGTTAAGTATTCTTAACGTCACACCACTACTAAAGGAGTTGATCGAACGAATGGCTTTTTGGGATTGGGATAAACCTAGTGAAGAGCAACAGAACACATTGGCGTTGTGTTGCGAGGAACTTTCTTACGCAGAAAGGAACGAGCTAACGCTGCCTTTACCCAAAGATAAACGATTAGCGTTGTGGTTAGAAAAAGTAAAACTAGGAACACAGTTACCTCAACCACTCAATGAAATGGCCAAGCATATTGGAGCAAGCAGCAAGACCGTTAGCCGATTATTCATCAAAGAAACGGGGATGCCTTACCAAGCTTGGCGTCAACAATGGAGGCTGTTAAGTGCCATTGAGCAATTGTCAGAAAAAAAGAGTGTCTCTGTGGTTGCCCACGAGTTAGAGTTCTCCAGTGACAGTGCGTTTATTCATTTCTTTAAGCAACACACCGGAGAAACGCCAACTCACTACATGAAGTGAGGTCAACAACCATTCATGCTTTCTGGCAAAGTTAAGCAGCGACGCCTTTAACTAAGTATTTTGATAGGTCTATATGATCGATCTGTTCCGGTTTTAAATACGTTTCGGCATAACGGATATGTGTACCGCTAGTTAGGAACAACCTAAACAGTTCTATATCGAGGTGCTCGTCCAACGCCATTTTGTACATAATATCGACAGCAACACTAATCGGCTTCGCCTTCTTATAAGGCCTATCCGCAGCGGTTAATGCCTCAAAAATATCGGAGATCACCAGAATACGTTCTGGAATGGAAAGATCGTCGCCAGTCAACCTCCTTGGATACCCAGTGCCTTTGAGTGTTTCATGGTGCGTCGAAGCATAGCGAGGAACACGGCTTAGTTCTTTCGGGAATGGCAGGTTCTCAAGCATCTTAATCGTGCCCAGCATATGCTCATTTATCTTGAACCTGTCTTCAGCAGTTAACGTGCCACGTGCAATGCTCAGATTGTAGACTTCGCCTAAGTTGTATAGGTGCTCCGGCACATCCATTTTGATTTGATGTTTCGGGTCAAACTCTAGCGGCCTATCTCTTTTCACTATATGTTCAGGTTTATCACTTAACAGCAGCTCTGTCGCTGGCAAACTTGAACTCGATTCTCGATTCAAGGCTTCTATCGGTGATAGACCAAGTTGATCATCAAAGTTACGCATCCAAGTCGTCTCAGCTATCGAACGAATACGAGCAACTTTGTCGTCACTCATGAACTCACCACCAACGTTTGATATCGCGATAAAGGCAAAGTCACCTTGTAGCTGCTGTTTCGTTGCCGCAAGCTCATCGGCTATCAGTTGCGTTGATAGCGCACCTTCAAGTTGTTTTCTCAAAGCAGTGATTTCCGCATCACGCCAAAGTACTTCAAAACGAGTTCTCACCTCGTGGATTCGGTTGTAGTTCGCTTCTAGCTTCGTACCTTTATCGACGATGTGTTCCGGTGTCGTGATCTTGCCACAATCATGAAGCCAAGCCGCAATTCTAAACTCACGGCGTTCGTCATCATTTTTAAACTCAAAGTCTTTGAAGTGCTCAGACTGAGATTTTTCAGCCGCGTCAGCCAGCATCAAACCGAGTTCTGGTACACGATTACAATGCCCTGCCGTATAAGCGGACTTATCATCAATCGCTTGAGCGATGAGCTTGATAAACGACTCAACAAACGCCTCTTGAGTTTGCTCATGTTGTTTGAGTTCTGTCGACATCTCTTTGACTGCAACTGACAACTCCCATATTTCCTTAATTCGAGTATCCAGCACGGTCACGCTGTCATAATCACGCAGCTTAATCTTACTCGTCTCTGCTTTTAATTGACGAATAGGACGAACAATTGGCGCACCAAAGATCCAAGCTACCGGTAAGGTTAGGCTCATAAGAAGCACAGTCACGCCAATGGAGGTCGCCACTCGCTTGTTCACAGCGCTGTAAATTTCCGCTTCTGGTATCGCTACTGCAAAATATTCAGAGTAGTGCTCGCCTGTCTCAATCTTTTTCAGATATAAACGCTTAGCTTCACCATTGAGCACAATCTTAACCATTTCGCCTTCGGTGGTCGCTGTCGCGGTTCTATCATAGAGCTCAGTATAAGGAATGGTTGTTCCTGTATTTAGGGCCGTATGTTGAAACCACTTTTGAGATAATGCGGCTTTCTGTTCATCCGTTAATGCATTTATGGCTTGATTGATGATCGGTAACAGCTGTTGATGTTTATTCTGCAGCACAATGTGGAACTGATTTGGATAGCTCACTTTCAAGTCCGAGAGAGCTTCATTAACTTTAAGGTTTACATGGAAAAACTTGTTCAAAGAAAATGAAAGCACGGGCTTCGCATCGAGTACCGCAAAATATTCTCCATTCTCAACAGCATCCAGTGCCGATTCCATATAGGAAAACTCAACAAGATCGATATTTGGGAAGTCGGCTCTCAATTGAGGTGTAATCGACCACCCTGATAGAATCGCGACTTTTTCACCTTCAAGTTCAGCGTAATTTGATAGGGTTTGAACGTCGCCTCGAGTTACAACAGAGAAAGGTAATTCATAGATAGCGTCAGTGTATAAACCTTTCACGCCATTGCTTTCGTAGTTCTGAATCGAATGCAGTCCATCAATGCTTCCTTCATGAAACTTGCCAGTTAACTCCGCCCACGAAAAGCCATTCACAAATTCAAACCTAACCCCGCTCATTTCACTGATCATTTTCAAGAGATCAATCGCGTAGCCGTGTGGTTCTCCAGATACAGAGAAATCCATCGGACCCCAATCATTTTGATTCGAGAACAGCAAAGGTGGTGTTTTTTCTATGATGGCTTGTTGCTCAGAAGACCATTTGATTTCACTCGCTTTAGGAAGCACTTGTGTCGTTTCAATATCGCGATTAGACGCGATAATGTTGCCGGATTTGGAGTATAAGAAAGATTCAACCCGACTGTCTTCATCAAGATCCAATGCACTCGCAGATAACTTGCTTGCCAAAGATGACAAGACGACATCGATGCCTATCACATGTTGTGTATCGCCAGCAGCTTTTGATTCAAAGGCTAGAGAATAGGTTTGTCCCGTTATCTGGAGATGCTGGAAAAGATAAGGCTGTGTTTTCTCAACAACCTCCGTATTCGCAGAGATATACCAAGGCCGTGTCGTAGGAAAGTAATTGCTTGGCTCAGTCTTTGAGTCTCGTAGGTTAAACTCAAGGTCGTAATACTTAGTCGTACGGATACGGCCGGCTTCTCTATCGCTGATCTCGATCACGACCCAGCGGTCTGAGCGATCGGCACCAATTTTTTCTCTGACAAAAGGAGATGATTCCAGATTGATAATTTGGAAGAAGCGTTCGTTAGAAGAACCTATATAAATACTGTAAAAAAGAGGATTATCTTTTATCGCTTCTGAAAGGATCCCACGCGACTCTTCACGAGAGATTTGATGACTAATAGAGCGATGCACTGAAGAGAGTAAGCGAGCGGTATTTATCGCATCTGAATCGACGTTGCCGATATAGTCGCTTAAATCCTGAGATATCATGGTCAACTTGGACAAGGTATGCTCTGTCGCCATTTTCTTACTGAAGTAATATTGAAGTGAAACCGCAACGATCGCTGTCAGTACTGTTGCAAGCAGAAACATCCCTCCAACGGTAAACCGTAACGAGATTTTTGTTTTCGTCATTATTCTATCCTTGAATAACCACTAGCCCAGAAATGTAACATGCTAGCAATATTTATATTATTACTACGGCATACTGTCTCTAGCAACACATTATTCTATATATAATTTAAGATCTCCTTATATCCCCCTCTGCGTCGCAATAACCTCGTATTTAAATGACATTTAACAATATAAACCAGCAAGTAATTACCATAATTAAATTAATGGTATTTGTTTTCATAAAATGGAAACACCTCACGCCTTTGTTATGATGCTTATTATATTATTTACTTTATGCTATAAATTTAGATATAAAGTTTTAACATCAAGTCAGTTCGTTAGTATCGACATAACCTTATGTCAGGACACCTTCGAGCATTATCAGGCGAGCCTATGACGGATAATTTCTCCCCTTCTGCCAGCACTATTGTGGCAAAAGATTCTAAAAGCAACGAACATGCAGTCAGCGATTTTGCTATTTCTGAGTACTTATCGAAGCCTTTTAAAATCGAACTAATCATCATCTCAAAAAGCTTTGTGATCGATGATCAATTGGGGCAAAAGCTCTCTATCACCCGCTTCGTTAATGACACCGATAACTTGACCGCTACCCGTGTATTCAACGGTATTGTTACGCAGGTTCAATTACTCGGTATGGACGGTAACCTACAGTACTCTAGTTACCGCGTCACTCTAAGGCCTCGGTTCTGGTTATTGAAGCACACCCACTCTTTCCGCGTTTACCAAAACCAATCAACGAAAGACATCGTTTCAGACGTGTTAACCCAAGCTGGCTTCAGTGGCTCTTATAAGACGGGCACCATGCCTTCGTCTAAACGTGAATATTGCGTTCAATACGATGAAAGCGATTTTGATTTCGTAACCCGCCTGCTTGCTGAGGAAGGTGTTCACTACTTTTTCCAACACAGCGATTCCGACCACCTAATGATGCTGCAAGATGCGCAGAGCCCTTTTCAAAAGTCTGATGCCAGCAAGCTCGACATGATTGAGGTCCCTTCAGGCAGCAATCCATTAATCAACAAATGGATGCCACAGGGCCAGTTTCATGGTTCTAGCATCGAGCTAACCAGCTATGACTACTCACAAACCAAATTGGTGAGCAGCAAAGAGAAGAAATCCAGCCATAAGATCGCGAACAATACCAAGTTGACCAAGCAGTTTTACCCTAACCTTGGTATCACAGGTGGAATGGATGATCTCGCCAGCAACCTAGTGAAAAGGCGAATCGAGCAACTAGAGCAAAACTATCAAACTGTCGAAGCTGAAGCACAACACGATTCATTTGAACTAGGCACTTGGTTCTCATTATCTTCCCATTTGGACAAGTCTCAACTCGGCGATTATCTGGTCACAGAGCTTCACATTCGATATAACACTGAAAATCACTGTGAGACACGCCTCACCCTACTTGATACTTCAATTCCCAATTACCCGTCACCGAGAGACAAAGCGAAAATCCACGGTTTGCAAAGCGCGATTGTCGCAGGCAGTACGGCAGGTGAAATCAATCAAGACGATCAAGGCCGCGTGCGCATTCAATTTCATTGGGATACCGAAGCCTCTGGCGACAAAACAAGTTGCTATGTGCGTGTCGCCCAGATGATGGCAGGCAGCGGTTACGGTGCTCAGTTTATTCCGAGAGTCGGACAAGAGGTATTAGTCAGCTTCATTGATGGAGACCCTGATCAACCGATTATCACAGGAAGCGTTTATAACAGTAAAAATTCGCCACCTTACAAAGAGGCTAACGCCACAAAAACAGGCATTAGCACTAAGTTGAGTGGATTGGCCAATGAGCTCTATTTCGATGATAAGAAAGACAATGAGCTCTTGTATATGCATGCGACCAAAGACTTCACCAAAGAGGTCGAGAACAATCTGACTGAAACGATCAAAGGTGAGTTGCTTCAGAAAACCACCAAACAGGTGACCGTCTCAACAGAAGATAACTACACACTTAGTTCGGATAAAGCGATCAGTGAGAAAGGCAAATCCATTTCACTTGAAGCCGATGACAAGATAGAGCTAACCGTTGGGTCGAGTAAGATCACCATGTCTTCGTCTTCAATCAGTATCGAAGCCAGCAACATTGATATCAAAGCCAGCAGTGCACTCAACCTCGAAGGGATGAACGTTACCAGCAAAGCGACTTCCGCCAACAAGATCTCCGGTGTGACGACAGCTTTAGAAGCAACCAGCTCCAACAGCATCAAAGGGCTCAGTGTCGCGATTAAAGCCGATACCACCCTCTCAGCTGAAGGTTCACTAAGTGCCGAGTTTAAATCCGGACTAAAAGGCACTTTCGATGGTGGCGTGATGGGTGAGTTAAAAGGTGCGATTGTTAAGGTTAATTAGCAAATTCAAAACGCTAGTACTTAAACCACACCAAAGCACAAATTTAGGTAGAACGAAAACATGTATAAAAAGATTCCGTATCAGACAGGCCGACAATTGCTCGATAGATTCTCAAGCTCTGATGAAGCTCAAGCGCTGATCGATGAAGAGCTCAATGTTGATGACTCCATTGAAACGTTGTTGGAAAACGAGCTCTATTTCGATTTGGTTCAATTTCTTGCTCACGGGCTTCCAGTTCGAGAAGCCATTTGGTGGGGCGCGCATACACTCGATGCAAGAAATGATGTGTGGTCTACAATGCAAAAGCAGTGTATTTCAACAGCCAAGGCTTGGGTGAAATCGCCTTCAGAAGAACAGAGGCGAAAGAGCGAACTGTTTTCTAACAAACTTAAATTGAATTGCGGGCCATCTTGGTTGGCTCAAGCCGTATTTTGGAACGGGTCTGGCAGTATTGTTGCACCAGATTTGCCAACGGTTCTCCCAGATCCTTTTCTATACTCTAAGGCGGTAGCAGGTGCGATCAATCACTCTGCTGCTCTACCAAATTGGGACAAGACAGACGAGTACTACAAAAAATCCATCGGCATAGCTCTTGAGCTTGCCAAAGGCAGTAAGGCATAGGAGTTACTGATGACGTTAGCCGCACGATTAACCGATATGCATGTTTGCCCAATGCAGACACCCGCTGTTCCACCTATCCCCCACGTAGGCGGGCCAATCAGTGGCCCCGGTGTACCGACGGTTTTAATTGGCAATATGCCAGCCGCGACACTTGGGGACATGTGCGTTTGTGTTGGCCCTCCCGATAGCATCATCAAAGGCAGTGCCACTGTGCTCATAATGAGTAAACCAGCGGCACGTATGGGCGATACAACCAGTCACGGCGGTACTATTGTTCTGGGTATGCCTACTGTGATGATTGGAGGCTAAATACCTTACTTTTCATGGGGTTTCAAAAAACCGTGACATCGGTCCACTTTCTTAGATGAAGTTCAAAGTTTTAAGTAAATATCTATTTTGCATGAGACTTTTCACGAAAAAGCTCTAGAATTAATAAATGTTAACAAGTGTTTACGAAACATAAGGATTATGTATCAAATATGACACTTTAGTGCGATCGGGATAACAATAGATTTTTACAGGATGTATATGACAGAAATCGTTCACCTACTTGTTCCAATCTCGGATGAAGAGCCTTCAGGCTCTTATTTGAAGTTAGATCGAAGTGCCTATCGCAGTTTGAGAAACGTTTACAATAGCGCTCAATCCTCATTTCGACAGTTAGTTGAAACTCCTGATGCATCGTCTGATCCTGCTATCGTGGATGCCAATACAAAAAACTGGGCTGAGTTGAGAAAGGTTTCAGAAGAAACACTTACTTCACAGTCAAAAGACTTAGAGATATTAGGTTGGTACATCACGAGTCAACTTTTTACATCTCAGCCATTTCATAACCTTGCTAATGCTATCCCTGCTTTAAACCTTTTCATCGACCAATTTTGGGATACGTTAAACCCAATGCTTCCGGAGGCTAAACTCAAAGCTTCTGACGATGCAGGGAAAGCGAAGGAAATCACTGAATTTAAAACTAAACCCCTACTTCAACTCGTTGGTGAGTCTGTTGACTCAAGCTCTGTGTATATCCCCTTTCAAATGCTCGATTTTTGCGCTGGTGTCACATTCGGTGATTACCTGACCGCTGAACGTAAAGGCAACATTGCAGAACTGAAAGAAACAGCGTTAGGTTCATTTGATCAAAGCGTTTCAGAGACTCTCTTTCAATTAGCGAGTATTTATAGTGAATTGGAAGGTGCTGAGAAAAACCTAGCTGAAAAGTGCCAAGCTGTTGGCGCAACCGTTATCAGTTTCAACTTCATCAAGACCAACGTACGTGATCTGATTAAAGCGATACATTTTCTTGTTGGAGAAAGATTCTCGCCTTGGCCTTTGGATGACAACTTCCACGTTATCCAAAACTCAACAGAAGTACCTCAACAAGACGATTCGATACATTCGGCACCCCAGCAAGCAAGTGATACCCCTATTGACTCAAGTTTAGCCACTGAGACAAGCCAAAATTCAGGGGCAACTAATCCGGTAAACCAAGATAACGGAAGCGTGGCTAGTGACGGGCAGGCCCAAGCACTAAACAGCCTTACCTCCCAAAACCAAACTCAAACGATTGTTCAAAACGTCTCGAGCATCAACGGCATTGTTAATCGCGATCATGCATTTCAAGAAATTAGAAAAATCGCTGAGTACTTTAAAGAAACAGAGCCTCATAGCCCTATTGCCTTCTTACTCGAACGTTCAATTCGTTGGGGCTACATGAGCTTCCCAGAGTTACTCCAAGAAATGGTTGGCAATGAAAGTGTCATCGCACAAATCAATCAAATGACAGGAATGGACAACCTAGACAAGACCGATTTGTCAGGAAAATCCGTTCCAGTAATGACTTCCGCTCCGGAGAGAACTCCGGTAGCAACACCGACTATTGAAGAGCCAGCGGCAGTATCGCCAGTTCCTGATAGTTCAAATAGTACGACAGATACAAACCAAACATCTGAACCGACTTCCAACTCATCATCGAGCAGCCTGCAAGATTTTGAGTGGTAAAGCACATTAATGCGTTGAGCAAGGAGAAAGTAATGGCTTCTATTTTTATGAGAATTGATGGTACGACACCAAAAGGTGCAGCAACGGTAGAAAAGATCGGGGGTAAAGATGGATTCTTTGCACTTGATAGCGTTTCTTGGAGTGCAGTACGTGGTGTTGGTATCGATGTAGGTAATGCAAACAATGCGGACCAAGGTATGGTTGCTCTTGGTGAAGTCAACATGACTCGTGGCTGTGATGGTGCAACACCTCATCTAACCACTTTCTTATATGCGCCGGGTCCAGAAGGTCGCACCGTTGAAATCGTAATGACAAAACCAAACCGTGAAGGTTCTGGTGCTGATCCATACCTGATTCTAACGCTAAAAATGGCTCGTATGTCTAGCTACAACATGTCTGGCACAGACGGTTCACTTCCAAGCGAATCTTTCAGCCTAACCTACACTGAAATTTCTAAGGCTTACTACATTGAATCCGACGGCGGTAAGATCGAGAAAGGCCCTGAGGTTGGCTTCGATGCTACAACAGCTAAAGTCACTTCAACTGCTAAGTAATTAAACAAGGAGAGTTACCGTGGCACTAAATTCCCAACATAAACGCGTAAGTAAGAACCGCGTAAGTATTACCTATGACGTTGAGACTAATGGCGCTGTAGAAACCAAAGAGCTCCCTTTTGTTGTTGGGGTTATTGGTGACTACTCAGGCCATAAGCAAGATAAAGAAGAAGTAGAAGATCGTACCTTCTATAACGTTGATAAAGACAACTTCGATACGGTAATGAAGCGTGTAGGTCCAGAGCTATCATTGAAAGTCGATAACGTTCTTGCAGGTGATGACAGCCAATTTGCGGCGAGTCTTAAGTTCAATTCGATGAAAGATTTCGAACCTGAAGCGATAATCGAACAGGTTGAACCGCTTAAGAAGCTAGTCGAAACCCGTAATCAACTGAAGGTACTGCTTTCTAAAGCCGATCGTTCTCGCGACCTAGAAAAGCTACTTAAAGAAGTTCTACAAAGTGCAGATACGATTAATGCTCTTTCTGATGAGCTTGGTATTAAAGAAGAAGGAGCTGAGTAATGAGTACTGAAACTGAGAATCAAGCGCAACCGGAGGCGGCGGAAGGCTCACTGAGCTTCCTAGACCGTGCGATTGAAGCAACCACTCAAACTCCCGCTGACACCACGAAAGAACTGTTTTCTGTACTTACAGAGCAAGCTCTTTCTGGCACCGTGACGTGGGATAAGAACGTTACAAAAACAATTGAAAACGCAATCTCAGAGATAGATAAAAAGCTATCTCAACAGTTATCTGAAGTCATGCAACAAAAAGACTTACAGAAGCTTGAAGGCTCTTGGCGTGGTCTACAAAAACTCGTTAAAGAGAGCGAACTGGGTCGTGATCTAAAGATCAAAATGGTCGATTACACACAAGAAGAGCTGCTTGATCAATTCGAAGATGCGCCTGCGATTGACCGTAGCCCTCTATTCAATGCTGTTTACCAAGGCGAATTCGGTACCGCGGGTGGTGAACCTTACGGCACCTTCATTGGCGACTACGAGTTTAGCGCTAAAGATGAAGATGTTGCTCTACTTCGCTACATGGGTGAAGTCGCTGCAGCGTGTCACGCACCATTCGTTGCTGCTGCCAATGCTGAGATGTTCGAGTTTAATGACTTCCAAACATTCTCTGAAGGCAAACCTGTTGCTGCAGGTTTTGACTCTCCTGCTTACGCTGCATGGAATTCATTCCGTGAGAGTGATGATGCTCGCTACGTAACATTAACACTGCCACGAACTCTTGCTCGCCTACCTTATGGCGACAAAGGTTTGAGTACTGATGTCTTCGCTTATGAAGAGCTTGGTACCGATATGGATGGTAATCCTAAGCCAACCAGCAATGATCAGTTAGTTTGGTCTAATGCAGCGTATGATCTTGGTCTTAAAATGACTCAAGCTTACACGGCTTCAGGTTGGTGTACTTCTATTCGTGGTCTTGATAACGGTGGTAAGGTCGAGAACCTTCCAAACCTAACTTACAAGTCTGAAGCGGGCGATCTACTTCAGCAGTGTCCTACAGAAGTTAACCTAACAGATGAGCGCGAGAAAGAGCTATCTGACCTTGGTTTCCTTCCTTTGGTTCACTACAAAAGCTCTAACTACGCTGTGTTCATCGGCGGTCAAACAACGCAAAAGCCTAAAACCTTCACTGACCCAGATGCAACGGCAAACGCGGCAATTTCAGCTCGCCTGCCTTACATCATGGCAAGTAGCCGTATCGCCCACTACTTGAAAGTAATGGGTCGCGACAAGTTAGGCTCGAATCTTGAAGCTCCGGATATCAAACGAGAGCTACAACTATGGATCGACCAATACACCAACGCGGGTGCCATTGGTAATGAGCAACGTGCAAGAACGCCTCTTTGCGAATCTCGCATTGAAGTGGTCGAGCAACCTGGTAAGCCAGGCGCATACTCAGCTGTCGCTCATCTAAGACCTTGGTTACAACTTGAAGAATTGACTACCTCAGTTCGAATGGTTGCTAAGATTCCAGGCTAATATGGATTTGGCCGGAGCAATCCGGCCAAAAATTTTGTATGAAGTTAAATACAGAATGGCAAAACAGATTCAATCAATTAGATGACACAGATAATACCTTTATGAAAGAGGCTTTATCTCTGTTATCTGAGCTAGACAAACACTCCTTAAGCTCTAAATCCTCACTAATTTCATTGATATCAACACTTATATCAACAATCGATTCCAAACTCAGTTTACAGCTTGATGAAGTCCTCCATGAACCCGAGTTTCAAAAACTGGAACGTAACTGGCTAAGCCTTCAACAACTTGTTTCCCTACCCGTCAGCTATCAAAGAGCGCATGTAAAACTGCTCGATATGAATTGGGTGGAAATCTCCAGTGACGTCAATCAAGCCTATTCAACCAAATCCAGCGACTTGTATAACAAGATCGGCAATAACGAACTGAATACCTTAGGTGGTCACCCTTTTGGTTGCATCACCTTTAGCCACCCTATCTCGATGGACATCGATTTTGATGCCGACTACGACGATCTGTTTACCGCAGAGCTGTTAGGCAAATTAGGCGAAGCGACACTCTGCCCTATGTTGTTTTCGCCAGTCTCCACGTTCTTTGGTGAAAGCGGCGCAGATTGGCTATCAGACATAGAACGTATCAACAAGATCCTTTCCGGCCCCGACTTTAAAGCGTGGCAAGATTTACGCAGTAAACCAAGTTCTCGCTTTATCGGCATGGCGCTTCCTCAAGTGCGCCTTCGTGAGGCTTACCAAAACCGACGAGCAGGATTTATTTATAACGAGCAAGGTAAAGGCTGTTGGGGTTTAGCCAACATGGTACTGGCAACCACGATCATGCGAGAGTTCCACCGTGTGAACTGGTTTGGTTTTTTGAAATCTCGCTGGAACGATAAGCTTCAAGGCGCTGTCATCAACCTCCCTGCGAATCACTATTTCGATAGCCACCTGCAAAAGCCAGTAATGGACATTAGCTTGTTCGGGCAACTATCGAATTTCTACGCGCAGAGCGGCTTTATCCCATTAGCGAAGAGTCCTTTAACCGATAAGTTTTACTTCAATGGTAACAATTCGATTTGGCAATGCGGACAAAGTGACAACGACAAAGTACTGACTCAAATTCAAACCACACTGATGTCTTGCCGAATCGCGCACTACCTAAAAGTTCAAGTCAGAGAGATGATCGGCAGCTTCAACAACGCAACCGAGTGTGAGCTGTTTTTGACCCATTGGATTGAAAAGTTCTCGAGTAACGTTTCATTTGCCAATGAAGAGACCTTATCTAAATACCCCCTCAGCTTCGCCAAAGTGAGTGTGACAGAGTCAAGCTCTCAAGCTGGCAGCTTCGCTTGTACTCTGCGCATTGTTCCTCAATACCAGTTTGATTACTTCAGCGGTGAAGTTGTGTTGACCACCGACCTAAATGAGGTGGCGTAATGAGCTTTTGGAAGACCTTTATCAGTGATTCAAAGCCTTATAAGGATGCAGAGATTGAAGACATCAAGTTCCATCTCACCAAGCTACTTGAAGCTGAGGCATCATTGACAGATATCGATAAACGACTGATAGAAGTCAACCGCTCTAACTTAAAGTTTGGTATCGAAGATATTCAATTACTGAGCGCCACTCTAGAAAAAACGCAGCTGACTCTACGTATTGAAACGTGGATTAAAAGCTTTGAGCCACGACTCCATGACATCTCGGTAGAACTTGGAGAGCGCAAAGAAGGTGACAACTCACTGTCGTTCAACATCATCGCCAAGGTTAAAACAAGTCATGGCGAACAAGACCTTATCTTTGACTCCAAAATCGCATTAAGTGACCTAACCACCTCATTAGAAGAAGATAACTATGACTGAACCTATTATGCGTTACTTCGAGCAAGAACTGGCTTTTGTGCGCCGTTCGTTAGGTCAGTTCGGTCAGGAATACCCGACGCACGCTGAGAAGCTCAATATTCATCAAGGTAAGATTGAAGACCCTAGCATGGCTCGTCTATTAGATGGCGTCGCACTATTAAATGCTAAGGTAGAAAAGAAACTATCAGAGCAGTTACCTGAGGTCATCGAAGGTATATTAGGAGTGCTCTATCCTTCTTATATACAAACCGTTCCTAGCGTTGCTTATCTTGAGTTACTCGCAGAAGAAGGCCCGATTGAATCGAGTACTTTGCCAAAGGGTTCGCTGTTCTCAAGCACAAACACCAAAAACGAATGTCTATTTAGAACGGTTGACGAACTCAAAATAGCGCCGTTTAGCTTAGGTAACATCAAAGCGCTAAGCGCCCCGTTTAGCTTCAATAGACCCAAATCGGCTAATCAAAGCTCAGCGGTCGTTCAGATCTCACTGAACACTGGCGACCCCGAAGTACACTTCAGCCACTTAGAACTCAATGACCTCGACTTCTTCGTCAAAGGGTTTGAAAACAATGCGGACTCGTTAGTCGAGCTTCTTCTCAATAACACCTTAGCGATTTCTATCTCAGACAACGAATGCGCTCGACATGTCACCATTGATAGCCACCAGCTGAAAAATCGAATCAGCGATCTCGAGTTTAAGTTTTTACCTGAACATGGTAATCAATTCACGGGCTATCAACTGATTAACGAGTTTTTCTTTTTCAAAGAGAAGCGACAGTTCTTTAGACTTAAGAACTTTGCGGATTACGCAGGCCAATTTGATGAATCAGAAATCATCATTAACTTGTTCATGTCGTCATTGCCGTCCGAATTTATCCGCCTATTCAATAAAGATGTTTTCAAGTTAAACGTAATGCCAGCGATTAACTTGTTTGAGCAGACAGGCGAACCTATTGCGTACGATCACAGAACCCTTTCAGTTCCTGTGAATGCCGACGCGCACAGCGACAACAATATTGAAATCATCGAAATTCAGAAGGTCTACGAAATCACGCCTAACGGTGAAATACCGTTAGTTCCTCTTTTTAAAGAGAAATACACCCACAATCAGCAATATGACTACTGGCAAAGTAAACACAATCACTTTGGTGAAATGAGCATCGCAATTTCGCTATCTGAAGCGCCAGAAGCTGAATTTAGTAAGCTACTTGGTACTCACTTGTTGTGTACAAATGGCAAGCAAGCGTGTGGCGTAAGCGGTACTTTGGAATGCCTAGAGAGTATTGATTTACCCGGTGATTTTTCACCTATTTATCCGCCTTCAGCACCTATCACAAAGGAAGTCGACCAAAATATCCATTGGGAATTCATTAGCTTACTGAACACCAACTTTTCATCACTGGTGCAGTCTAGTAATCCGGTTGCTGACCTCAAGCATATGTTGAGTTTGTGCAGTCGAGAACAAGTATCGAGCGCTGAAATTCAGATGATTCACTCGATCACATTCAATTCACAAGTGTCTGCTATTCGCGTTCTGGGCAAAAACGTATTCTCTCCCGGGACCGAGATTGAACTCACACTCGATGCAACCTCACCCTATTTGGCGTTTGCTGATGTACTGAATCGCTTCTTCCAACAATTTTGTAGCTTTGATCGATATATCCAACTCAAGATCCGAATCTACGGTCGAGATGGTATCGTTAAAAAGTATCCTAAGATCCACGGTAGCCAATTGTGTTTATAACTCAGCGAATGTCGGAAATCCTGCGAACTGAAAATCACCAGAGCTTAGGCTGCAAGGGGGATATATGAAGCATTTCATCGAAGACCTAGCAGCTCAGCCTGAAAAGTACGATTTCTCTCAGGCAATGAGGCTATTGGAGCAGCTTCAGTCCCAAAGTAGCTTGCCGATACAGATCCAATTGAAATCGGAGGCGATGCCGACTGGCAACCCTCAAGAGATCCAGTACTTCTCGTTAAAGGGAAACAAAGCCAAACTCAGATTAGCAAAACAAGCGCTCTCGGGCGTTAAAGGCGTGGTACCTAATTACATATACGAAGAGTTGTTAGCCGCTATCCACAATGAAGATCATTCGCTGCAAGATTTTCTGGACGTATTTAATCAACGACACTTTGAAATCACCTATCGAACCAATGCTCGACGTTGGCTGCTCGTTGAAAGTGAGCAAAACCCAAAGAAAACAGCACTATTGAATCACTTTGCTGCGCTTGGAAAAGAGCACAAAGAGTATCTCCAATATTCATTACTGCTAAGCCAACAAAGCCGAAACCTGACGACTCTAAAAAAGATTTTAAATGATTTTTTTCCCTACTCCATCGACGTGGAGTGCAAGGCATTTGAACAACGTCTATTACCGACCGACTCGTTAACTCGCATCGGTGTTAATCGAGATTTTAACAGTCGCTTGGGACAAGGTTTTTTGGTTGGCAAAACTTGCCTAGCTCATTTTAACAACTTGAGTATTTTTGTTACCCCAAAAAACAGAAATGAGTTCCTCGAGATTCAACAAGATGACCAATTTGCAAAAGCTGTGTTGTCTTTGACTCAGCACTATTTAAAAGACAGTACGCCTGTTGCCATTTATCTGAACGTCAAACGTTCATATTTAACCAAACCCCGTTTATCAAGCAAGGTTTCTATAGCCGCTCGTTTAGGTGAAATTGACTACCTTGCACCTGAGCGTAACCCCAATGAAACCGTAAAGATTTTGCTTTTGTAGTTCATAAATACGGAATGTGTAGATTATAGAGATACAAGGAATTGACTATGACACAAGTAACTCTCACTAACTTAGTAGGAAAGCTATCTCCCGAACTGAAGCAAGCGTTGGAAGCGTCTGCGGGCGCGGCGATGAACCAAGGTGTTGGAGCGATAGAAACAGAACACTGGATCCTTCAGCTTATTTCCCAAAAAGATCCAAAGCTAATGGCGTTGTGCGAATCTCAAAAGCTGTCATTAGACGCCTTAGTGAATGAGCTTTCCAAAAAAATAGCTATGCTTCCAAAAGGCAGCGAAGGTCAGCCGACACTAAGCCATGGCTTAACTGAATTAATCAAAGATGCTTGGATGATTGCATCCGTAAACTATGGTCATGGCGAAATCGTCAGCTTGCATCTTATTCAAGCTTTGATGCAACAGAACGTGTTAGGCGTAAGCACCCTACAACTAGAAACGCTAAGCAGTGTTTCGCTCGAATCTCTGCAAGGTCTGATCAAGAAAACACCTATTGCCCGAAATTCTGCAGCGCCTTCAACCGGTGGTTCTTTCGATACTACCCCAGCAGGTAACGACGCACTGAGCAAGTACACGGTGAATCTGACTCAACAAGCGATTGACGGCAACATAGATCCAATTTCTGGCCGTAATTCCGAAGTAAGAAAAGCGATTGATATCTTATGTCGTAAACGCCAAAACAACCCGATTATGGTCGGTGAGCCCGGCGTAGGTAAAACCGCTGTTGTTGAAGGCTTAGCGTTAAGAATTGCAGCCGACGAAGTCCCTAGTGCTCTGCAAGGCGTGCAAATCCACTCTTTAGACCTTGGCTTACTGCAAGCAGGCGCGAGCGTTAAAGGTGAGTTTGAAAACCGCTTAAAAGACGTGATCAACGAAGTGAAAACTTCAGAAGTACCCATCATTGTTTTCATCGATGAAGCTCATACCCTCATTGGCGCAGGTGGCGCTGCTGGACAAAATGACGCAGCCAACCTTCTCAAACCAGCGCTAGCTCGTGGTGAATTCAAAACCATCGCAGCGACAACTTGGGCTGAATACAAAAAGTATTTCGAAAAAGATCCTGCTCTAACACGCCGATTCCAAGTTGTGACGATTGAAGAACCAAATGCAGAAGATGCGATGCAAATGCTGCGTGGCGTAGCCGCTTCATTGCAAGCTCACCATGGCGCTTTTATTGCTGAATCCGCGATTGAAGCAGCGGTCAACTTATCGATTCGTTACCTTCCAAGTCGCCAACTGCCAGACAAAGCCATTAGCCTACTTGATACTGCGAGTGCACGAATCGCATTGACACAAGGCGCGAAGCCAGAAGTATTGGAAACGTTAGAGCAAACCATTCGTTACCAAGAAAACGAGAAGTCGGCGTTAGAAAAGGAAGATGCACTGTTCTCAAATAGCGCTGAATTGATCAAAGAACTCACACAATCAATCGAAGAAAACCAACAAACATTGGCAGCGTATTACACGCGCTGGGAGAAAGAGATTGAGTTAGTTGACCAAATCAAAACGGTTCAACAGGAGATCACCGAAGAGCAAGAGCAAGATGCTGTCGACGCTAACAAGCAAAAACAGCTCGACACCCTGCGAACTGCATTGGCCGAGTTGCAAGGTGAAGAACCTCTTGTTTACGCCATGGTAGACGACAACACCATTGCTCAAGTGATTGCGAATTGGACCGGTATTCCTGTTGGTAACATGATGAGTGATGAAATCGCCAAGCTGCTGACCTTAGAAGATGAGCTTAATACTCGAGTTATTGGTCAGGATGTCGCGAAAAACGAGCTCGCAAAAGCGATTCGCATATCACGCGCTGGGTTAACCGATAATCGTAAACCGATTGGTGTGTTCCTGATGTGTGGTCCTAGTGGTGTGGGTAAAACTGAAACCGCCATGGCGCTTGCGGAGCAACTGTACGGAGGTAGTAACGACCTTACCGTGATTAACATGACCGAGTTTAAAGAAGAACATAAGATCTCTATGTTACTCGGCTCGCCTGCCGGTTATGTCGGCTTTGGTGAAGGTGGTGTGTTAACGGAAGCTATTCGACGTAACCCATACTCAGTGTTGCTATTAGACGAGATGGAAAAAGCGCACCCTGGCGTGCATGACTTGTTCTATCAAATCTTCGATAAAGGCCATATCAAAGACAGTGAAGGCCGAACCGTCGACTTCAAGAACACCATCATCATTATGACGTCGAACGCAGCTGACCAAGCTATCTGTGATGTGTGCGCTAAAACCACAGACCGTATCGACAACGATGAGCTACTTGAAGCTATTCGTCCGGACTTGCAACAGTACTTCAAACCGGCTTTCTTAGGACGAACTACCATTGTCCCTTACTATCCGCTTAACGATGAAGAATTAGCGAAAATCACCGAGATCTCGCTCAATCGAATCAAGAAGAAGCTCGCAGAACAGTACCAAGCTTCCTTTACTTGGGACGCAGATTTCATCCAGTTTGTTGTTGACCGTAATACCGATCCTACGACGGGTGGCCGTGCTGTTGAACAAATCATTAATCGTTCATTGATGCCTAGATTGGCTGAAGAATGTATTGGTCGACTCAGCCGTAGCGAACCGATAACTCAAGTCACTGTTAGCGCGACCAACAATAGTGCTGACTTCGATTTATCGATTAAGTAGGTTTTAACTATGAACAGCAAAGCTAGCCAAACGTTGATCAAACCTTCACTAATTAACCTATCACTTAGGGTTAAGTTGATGCTTGCTATCATGGCGGTTTTGCTGTTTTCCATCACCTTAAATGCAACGCTGAACTATTTTAATTTCGAGAAAAGGCTGACTGAAACCTCCGACTCCATCTATGAAATTGTATTAGAAGAAACACATAACGATATCAACCAAGCGATCAGTTTAGGCTTGCCTCTTTCAGCGATATCCAACATCCAAAGTATGTTGGATCGCCGTTTAAAAATTGTTGACGGTATTACCGCCTTAGTTGTCGTCTCAAGCTCTGGCGAACAACTCTTTGGTACAGGAGAACAAAACAACGAAAATAACCGTCAGCTATCGCTCGATATCACCAACTCCTTTGGGTTAGTAGAAGGACAAGTAAAGCTCTACTATTCCACAACGCTATTAGAGCAACAGAAAACCTTCTTGCTCAAACTCCAGTTCCTCTATTCGGCAATTTGGATACTACTCTCTTGCCTGATTGCTTTTATCGCCTTGAAGTACCTATTGAAAGGTATTGTAGGCCGAGTAAAAGGCGCAACTGCAATATTTGAATCCGCGACCGATTCGGATGAATTACTGCCAACGATCACCCAAGCTCACAAGGCGCTGCAATCCCCGAATTCATTGTCTAAGTTTGAGAAGCTGAAAAACAAGCACTTTCCGGTGTTTATCATCTCTCTTGCCATCCTATTGACCATCATTGCTAACCTTGGGGTTTCTTACCAATCGCTAGACAAGTTTTCGCAGATTTACGAGGTTAAGCTCGAACAGAAATCCAACCTGATTGGTGACTCATTAAATCAGATGATTAAAGGGTTACTAGACAAAGGCGTTCCTGACGACAAACTGCATGGCTTAGAAGATGAATTTGCTTTCTTCGTTGATCACCATAGCGAAATTCTGTCGATTAACTTTGAAGGACAGTCAGGCTCTTCTTATCGCTACCCCGAAGAACAAGTTGTGCACCCTTCTATCCGAGAATCGACGTTCTCACTCAACAACAGTCATACTATTCAATTGAACGTCACCACCGACAACAACCTGATCATTAACCTGCTTAAAGAAAGCGTCATGGACATGATTACCGTTTTGGTTGCCTCTTGCCTCGTGGTTGCAGAAATCATTCTGTTCATGTGTAACTTCATGATTATTTCACCTTGGAACCAAGTAAAGAAAGTCTTCATGTTGGTAAACCGAGACATCGTGAATCATTTGGCTAAGATCTCGTCACGCGATGAGATTGGCAAACTACTCAATCTGACTAACCAAGCGATCACTAAGCTAAACCCGACTCAACCATCACAAGACATCGATAAGCAAGACTTTCGATTCATTCGTTTACCGCTGTTTTTATTAGTGTTCTCAGAAGCATCTTCACTCGCCTTTTTTCCTAGGTTCGTCTCTTCACTGGAAAATACAACCGGTTGGATACCTGAAAACCTAGTCACGAGCTTGCCCATTTCTCTGTTCATGTTGTGTTGGGCTATCTCACTGCCATTTGCAGGTTACTGGTCAGATAAAGTAGGCAGAAGGCATTCATTGATGACAGGTGGACTCATCACTTGTATTGGCTTGGTTGCTACTGCTTTCATTCAATCTCTCGAACTCTTGTTGGTGGCTCGTGCTTTTACCGCTGTAGGCTACGGTATCGTATTTATTTCAGCGCAAGGTTATGTGTCAGATACCACTAACGATTCTAATCGCACCAAAGGAATGGCGACTTTCTTGTCATCATTCTTTTCTGGCTCTTTATGTGGTGCAGCTATCGGAGGAATCTTAGCGGAGAAACTTGGATACTCAGAAACATTTATGCTCGCAGGACTGTTGGCAACATTGAGTGTCTTACTGGTCTATGTGTTTTTTGAAAAGTCGACCACCAGCAACGCGAGTAAACCCGTTCAGCTGAAAGACTTTAAGCTTCTGTTGAGTAATAAGTATTTTGCATTAATTACGATATTCAGTGCGATACCGGCGAAGATCGTACTGACAGGCTTCCTTTACTACATCTGCCCCGTATATCTGCAATTCCTTGGCGAAAGTAGCTCTGTATCTGGAAGGGTGATTATGGCTTATGGCCTCGCGATCATTCTAATTTCACCATTGAGTGCCATTTTGGTCGATAAGCTTAAAAACAAAATGGCCTTTATTTTTATTGGCGGATTACTTTCGTCCCTTGCCTTGCTCAACTTCTATTTTTTCCAAGGCACATTAGGGTTGCTACTTATTGTTATTATTATTGGTGTCGCACACGGCATCTGTGTTTCTCCTCAAATACCTTTAGTCATCGACCTACTTTCCGGGCAAGGGATCGAGAAAGGTAAAATCATCGGTATCTTTAGGCTTACAGAGCGTATCGGTAATATCGCGGGGCCAATGCTGGCTGGGGTTTGTTTGAGTATCTTCGGTTACGACCAAACTATTCTTATATTTGGTGCGTCACTCCTCGCGAGCTCCTTTAGTTTAATTGTGTTTTTCTCGATATTCCTGAAGTCTGATAAACAGAAGCTAGGGGTTCAATCATGAGATTTATAGTGTTCGTTCTTAGCTTTATTTTGATGTCCCCCTCCTCATTTGCTAAGAGTGATGAAAAACACGTCATTCTTTTATTATGGCGAGGAGTAACGGACGCAGAACAAGGCTTCATGGATTATTTATCCCAACATATTGATGTGAGATTTACCGTTCTTGATGCCAACAGAGATAAAGCTCAGCTCAAACAACATATTAGAGATCTAGAATATAAAGAAGCTGACCTCATTTATTCATTTGGTACCACTATCACATTGAATTTATTAGGAACTTACACAGAACCAAGCGAATTTAGAATAAACAACACGACTCCGGTTGTATTCAGTATCGTGACCGACCCTGTGGGCTCCAAGTTAATCACTGATTTATCTTCAACAGACAGAAACTTTACTGGTGTATCGCACATCGTACCCCATGAAATACAGTTTAAAGCGATAGAAAAGCTCAATAACATTTCAAGCCTTGGGGTTATATATAACGCTGACGAGAATAATTCGATTATCACCGCAAATAAAATGATGGAGTTATCGGAAATTTATAACAAGCGTGTTATGTTGTACCCATTAAACATTGATAAAACCAAGTCAAACAGCGACTTAATTAACATCACGATCAACAATATGAAACGTGATGGTATCGATATGGCTTATTTACCCCCGGACTCATACATTATCACCCAAGGCGGGGAAGTCGTATCGGGGTTACATTCCGCAGGCATACCTACTTTTTCGGCGACCGAGAGCCCGATAAGAAAACACAAGGCCCTGTTTGGTATTGTCAGCCGTTACTACAATGTTGGTCAATTCGCTGGATACAAAGCGAATAACATATTGAAAGGAACTCAAAAAGCTTCAGACATTCCGATAGAGTCACTTAGCCAATATTCCTATATTGTTAATATCGAAGCCGCTCATAAGCTCGACTATTACCCGCCAGTGTCAATCTTGAAGATCTCTGAAGTGATAGGACACTCTAATGATGTTAACTAGAGCCTCTACCATCAGATTATCGCTAGTCACCCTACTCATCTCGACGTTTTGGTCGATGAGTGCTTCTGCTCAAGTAAAAATTGGGCCATCTCGCCTAATGCTGACCACACAAGATTGGCCACCGTACCAAACCTATGAAAACGCTTCGATGCAAGGGATCGCATTAGATAAAGTTAAATGCGCGTTAGGCATGATGGGACAGCCTTATCAACTTACGATGACAACTTGGTCGGACGCACAACTGCGCGTGCATAGCGGTAGCCAACACGGCTTTTTCGTCGCCACTAAAACTTCTGAGCGTGATGAATACGCTACGCTCTCAGCACCCATCGCAAAACAGACGTTGAATTGGTATTTTGGCCCAGGAGTGGAGCCGAAGGTTGATGAATTGTCAAAGTTAAACCTTAACTTTTCTGCCAAATTTGGCTCAAACAAATGGTTTTGGCTAAAACGTAATGGATTTAACGTCGTTAAGCAGCCACGAGATGCTAAAGTATTACTAAGACTTTTAAAACAAAGGGAAATTGATGTTGTTTTAGAAGATGAGTTGGTCTTTAAAAGAGAGTTGAATAAAGCCTCTTTACCACTCGATTACTTCAATTCGACGAATTTAGATACCAAGGATATGGGGGTCTATTTTTCGAATCGATTCCTTAAAACCTATTCGGGTTTCTTAGACAGTTTTAATTCAGCCATATCCAAGTGCAAGGAGTAGCCATTGTCCATCAGTGTCCACATGATTTCTGTACCTGCTGAAGAGGTTGTTTCCTCTAGAGTGACGTATCTGCCCGAAAGTGGCGGAAGCTTAGGTCGTTCTCCGTCATGTGATATTGCGCTACCCGATCAATCAAAATGGATCTCTAGAACTCACTGCCAGCTCTACCCGACAGATCGTGGTTACGTGATTAAAGACATCAGTAACAACGGCGTATCGCTAAACGATAAGTCTTTGGCAAAAGAGAAAGAGTACGTCATTACCGACGGCGACATCATCAAACTTGGTGGCTACACACTGCTGATTAGCCTATTGAGTGATCCAAAAGTCAACGCGGCCAATAACACCACACAGGATGAAACTTTTATAGAACCTTTTAATTTAAAGCTTGATGACAGCGATACTGACTTTTTAGATGACTCACCAGAAGTTGCTACCGTTCAGAAGACCTCGAATTTCTCTTCTAAGAATGTTCTGAGTGATGACCCCTTTTCATCTGATCCATTTGAAGATTTGGACGATAACAAAGTCATACCGAACATTGAAGTAGACGAAATCTCTCACGCCGACAACAACACTCTCTCTTCTGCAGAGTTAGAGTATCTGCCAGTCAATGTTGAGAACAACACTCGCATTGAAGAGTCTATCGACAAACTCATCACGCTGACCGAAAAGAACCAACAATACTTACAGAATCCTCAGCTTCAACAAAAAGCGCTGTTCGACGCCCTAGAACAAACCGTTGATCAGTTCTTAAATGAATTTGCACCAAAGCAGCTTGAGAGCCAATTTAGTGAGTATGTCAGTAGCGGCATTTTTACCAACAAAGATAAAAAGTATTGGAAAATTTACCGAAAGCACTTTCAACACCGTCAAGACAACGGAGATTTCAGACGCCAATTCAAAGCGTTGTTTATGGAGAACATGCAGAAGCAAAGTGAGGAGAGAGAATGAAACGCCTCATACTATTATCGCTTTGTGTATTGATCACAGCATGTTCTTCATCAGAACCCGCTGCTGTTGTCACACAGTACTCATTGACCGTTAAAGCGGATGCGACAGTCAACCAATACAATGACGACCAAGCGAACCCAGTGGTCGTTAGACTATACCAATTAACGGATCAACAACTGTTCAAACAACTTCCGTTTATTGATTTATACAACAATGATCTACAGCTATTGGCGGCAAACTTAGTTTCAAAACAGGTGTTACCGATAGTACTACCTAACTCAGAGCAAAAGCTGACGTTAGACATCAACAAGAACACGCAATACATTGCAGCTCTGGTCGAATTCGCTGATTACCAAAATGGCACAACTAAGACCGTTTTGATGATGCCTTCCGACCCAGAGCAAACCTTAGAGTTAACGATTACAGGGAAGAAAGCAGAGTTAGCCGTGATACAGCCTGACTCCAGCTGGTGGCAAATCTTTTAATAAAAAAGCCAATATATAAAAATAATAGAAAAGGATTTTACGTGGACGCTTTCAAAAAAGTAGTGTGGCAAGAAGGGATGTTTATTGCGCCTCAGCACTTTCAGCAGCAAGACCGCTATGTGCAAAACTACATTCGTCAGAATATCGAAACACTGGCTGGTTTTGCCCCTTTTTTCGGCATCACCGAGTTAGTACTGAACCACGATCTTTTGAAGATCGGTAAGCTGTCGATTCCAAGCTGTTCTGGTGTGTTCCCCGATGGAACCCAATTCAACCTCAAGCAAGAGATTGTTGTCGATATTCCGCAAGGCACCATTGAAACCATCGTTTACCTTGCTCTGCCAATCTCCTTGCAAGGCAACAATGATTACAGCGAAGATGGCCAAGAACAAAGCCGTTACATCACTCGTTCAATCAATGTTTTCGACACGTCTACCTCTGAAAATGCCAGTGTTGAAGTTGATGTCGCTCAGCTTAATATCGGTCTCAAATTCGCGGGAGAAGACACGTCTGGTTTTACCCTAATTCCCGTAGCTAAGATCTTAGAAATCAGTGATTCAGACGAAGTCATGCTTGATAGAGCCTTCATCCCAGCTTGCTTGCATTACGGCGCTTCAACTCTCCTTAGTGAACGAGTCAAAGAGATCCACGCGCTGGTAAGTAATCGCGCTCAAAACCTATTGAAACGCATCGAAGCTGGCCAAGGGCAAAAAAGTCCTCAGTCTATGATGCAAGATTTCCTGTGGCTTCAAACGCTCAACACATGGCTACCGTGGTTTGAATTAACCATCAGTAACACCAAATACCCGACACACGAACTGTATTCAAAGTTGAAACAGTTTGAAGCTCAAGTCATGGCGTTAACACCAGCGATTCCAGACGAATGCCAGCCTTTAAAATACGACAAACTCTATGACAACTTTAACCCACTGTTTTCGAGCCTGAGAAACTTACTCACTCTAGTTCAACAAGATTCGGTTATTGAGTTCAAGTGGGATATTTCTCTGTTTGAGAAACGCCGCTTACTTCGCACATTAATCAAAGACCCTAGCAGCGTTTATAATCGTCGTTTCGTTCTCAGTGTTAAGTCAGATATCAGCAGCACAGAGCTTAACGAGCTGTTCCCTATTTCGGCCAAGTTAAGCAGTAACAATAAGATCGTAGAGCTAGTGAGAAGCTCGCTTTCTGGTATCTCATTAACACCGCTTCCGATTGCACCAAGCGAGCTTAAGCCGATGCAAGGCGTCGCTTATTTCGAAGTGGATACTAAGGACCGAAATTGGTTAGACATGCTAGACACACGTGACGCGATTGCCCTACACGTTGATGCGCGCATTCCTGCTCTCGAAGTCGTTCTATACGCGTTGAGATAATGGCTATGGATTATTTAGACGAAGAAACACTGGTCATAGATAAAGCATCAAAAGGCTCTGCTAACACAGAGTCTGATCAGGGATTATCTAAATTGGTTGCGGTGCACTCCACCAGCACTCAAGAAGAGTTTCTGCGTCATTTTGATAAGGCAGAGAATCAACTGATCAACATCAGCAGTGATTTACTGACTAAAACACTCAAGATCTCAACGCTGTCTGAGCCCGAAGATTTAACCGTTTTCCGCGAGCAGTTTATTCAGGGCATTAACGATATAAAAGCTCAAGCAACCGAGCTTACCTACCCTATTGCTGTTATTGATAAGCTGTGCTTTTTGTACGCTGTAGTCATCGATGAATTCATCATCTATACCGAGTGGGGAGAGAAACGCGGCTGGGAAAACAAAACCCTGCTTAGCGAACTGTTTGGCATGCGTAATGGTGGTGAACTGTTCTTTTCTGTTGCTGAAAAAGCAGCAAGACAGCCACACAAACTGATCGATCTTCTAGAGATTATCTACCTCTTCATCAATATTGGATTCAAAGGCCAATATCGCGAAGGCGGCGCTGAACAGTTAAAAGCATTCGTCCACCAACTAGAACAAACCATCAGCCAATATCGTACCGCCAGTGGCGTCCACTGTCGCACGAAGGTAAAGCTTCCTGACGTAAGAAAACCGACTAGACGTAAACGTTACTTCATTACCAGCTTGTTCTTCTTTTGTTTGATAGCAACCAGTATTGGTTTAACAGAGTTCTGGTACAACAAAACCCACGCACAGCGATCGCGTGATTTCACCTTTTTACCGAACTTTAGCCAACGCTACGTTCTATCAGGAGAAATCAAAGACATAGTCTTCATCAGCCAAGATAACGACTTGGAAAACCCTCCTCGTCACGCAAGTAAATCTGACGCGGTAGAAGCCGAAAAAACGACTAACTTCACGCCAAGTTCAGCCAATTGGTTGGTCCAGCTCGCGACGTTCTCAAGTAAGAAAAATGCCCAAGCTTTCATCAAAAATCTATCTCCATCCGCTTATGAGCCAATTATCTCACCTTACAAAAAATACTATCGAGTGATATTAAGAGCTAACACCTCAGAAGAAGCGAGAACAACCAAAGCTTGGTACGTAGAAAACGACCAAATAAACGCCATTATTGTTCGCACTTCTGCGCATGACTTAAACAAGGAAGAGTCTAACTGATTATGCCGGATGCCAAATCAAACAAGTCAGGCAACGTTAAAAAGACAGTAGGTATTTCAGCTCTAGCCTCTGTCGCCTTTTTTACCGTCGCCTCTAGCGTCATTCTGCTAACACCACTCAATGCTTATTTGGTGTGGGCGCTGACCACTATCGCCATTATCTCTACGCTTATCGGCTTCATTTGCTATTGGGTGCTCATCAAGCGCAGCGCAAAATCGCAAGAAGAGTCTTTCGACAAAGAACTGATTCAGAAAAGAAAGAAGCAATTAGCAAATCATTTCAAACGGATGATCAACGGGCAAAAGCGCAAAACTCGCTTAACCAGCCGTTACGACCAGCCAATCTATCTACTACTAAGTCAGAACCCAAACAAAGACAAAAGCATCATCACTCAAATGGGTTACGAAGCCTACAAGCTTGATGACTTCGGCAATGACATTGAATTCCCGGTCCTGTTTTGGGTTAGCGAGCATTCTATTTTGGTGTCGGTAAGTATGGGCGAAGACCAGCATCCTGAATATCTAAAGACACTCAGTCAGTCTCTAACTGCATGGCGCCCGAGACAAGCTGCAAATGGTCTGTTACTCACCACTGACGTATCGTCACTACTTGAAAACAACGAACAGATAACACAACAGGCTGACGAGCTTAAATCGACAATCAAGACGTTCAATCAAGCTTTTGGTGTTAGTCTGCCGATTTATAATGTTATTTCGAATATGGGCAGCATCAGTGACTTTTGTCAGTTCTTCTCAGCTTTTGACGAGTCGAAAAGAGATGAAGTATTCGGTGCCACAGCCCCTTATTCTGTGCACGGTGGCATCGATGCGAACTGGTTCAATAATGAATACGATCATTTGATCAGTGAACTGATTGCGAACATGAGCAATGCATTAGCAGGTCAATTGAATCAAGATTATCGAAACTCTATTGCCAGTGCTCCTTTCCAGTTTGGACTATTGAAACAAAACCTTTGGCTGTTCCTCAATCGATTATACCGAGGTGAGCAACTCAGTGACGCACTGCAGTTCAGAGGCTTCTATTTCACTCATGATGGCCAAAGCGCTTCGCAATCCGACTTGCTTGCGAGTGCGGTCTCTTATTCTGTGGGGCACGAGCATTATCAACAAAATGAACAAATCCCGGTTAATCAGACTTTGTTTGCCCAATACCTCATGACACACGTGATCCTATCGGAACACGAGTTAGTCGGCGTAAACAAGCGCAAAGAGAACACCTTGTTGGTTAACCAAGTTCTGTTCACGCTCTCTTGGATTGGTTTACTCGCAGCCGTGTTATTGGTGATTAAGTTCGACTTTGATTTCCAAAATCAACGCGAGACCAGAGCGGATGTAATGTTGGAACGTTACAAAGAAGCGATATCTGCCTCACCTTATGATATTGAAAACATGGCAGATAACATTCCGAACCTGTTCTCACTGCAGCGAATCTATAACCTCTACAAACAGCCCGAGCCTTGGTATAGCTTGCCGTTTATGCCGAATCCTAGCATCAAGGAAGAAGTCGAAGAGGCCTATTTCACGGAATTACAACAGGTGCTTATCCCTTCGATGGAAAATACGATCGAGAAGGACCTGTTTGTATACGTAAACCTTGAAGATCAATCTCAAACGCTGTCTCTGCTTAATAACTATCGTTTACTTTTCAGTAAAGACAGAACCAATGTCCAAGAGCTTAAAAACTACTACGTTCGTACGCTGCAAGACCAAGGAGAGGCCGATAGCGTCAACATTGCTCAGCTAGAAGTGCTATTGAATGACATCTTTGCACGTAACCTGACGCCAATGAAATCGAACCATGATTTAGAGAGCCTAGCCAAGAAAGTCATCACCCAGACGGGCATTGAAACCCTGTTGTACGAACATATCCAAAGTTCGACTACCTACGCAAAGCGCGTCGATATTCGTGGTGAACTAGGTGATAACTTTGACTCAGTACTTCAATTCTCGCCAAGCTACGCTGGCTACTTAGTTCCTTATATCTACACACCGACGGGTTTTAACGAGCTCGATTTATCGGTCAATTCCCCGACTCTAAAATCCGCCTTACAGTCTTATGAAGGCGTTGCAGGGGCTTACCCTAGTGCACTCGAGCTTCACCGAATCAGCCGAGAGCTGAAGCAAACCTACCAGAATGATTACATTAACTATTGGCGTGATTTGGTTCGTAATGTCGAAGTCAAAGAAGTGTCTGACCCTACGCAACTAAAAAACACGCTAACGAGCCTATCGGAAGCCAGCAATAATCCATTAGTCAGTTTGTACTCGACAATCGCTAAGTACACCTATGTTGAGCTTGAAATCCCTGTAGAGGATGACAAGAAACAAGATCCTGCGAGTATGCCGATTCAAGACCCTGATAAAAAAGAATCCGCTCGTCAGATATCTCTTAGTTTCCAAGCATACAAAAAACAGGTTTCTGCCAATGACCAAGGTAAGAAGCCCATCGACAACCTACTGACCGCATTTATTAACGCTAAAAAGTGGGGAGACAAGTTTTACGAGACCAAAGAACCACAAAAGGTCGCCTTTGAAACACTGTCTGTAACGTTACAAGCTGGTAATCCTATCGCATCGCTATCAAGCCTATCCAACAATCATTTAGCGGTAGCTGAAGAGCTGATCAATAAAGTGGTACACCAGAGTAATGAGACGGTGATGTCATTAGCTCACGACTACTTGAATACAGCGTGGTCGAAAGAAGTGTATCAACCTTACCAGCAGCGGTTAGCTTCATTTTATCCGTTCAACCGAAAATCCAAATCGGACGTGAGTGTTGCGGATGTGAAAGCCTTCTTCGTGACTAATGGCATCGTCGATAAGTTCTCTCAAACTCGCCTTAATGGATTCGTTAAAGATAGTGACCAAGCACCCTACTTATCGGGATTATTACCCGGCACAGGGTTATCCATTACGCCTGAAGTTTGGACAATGATTGATAAGGCCGCTGATATAAAGAACGCCCTATTTTTAGCTGATCCATCGAATGTTCTGATCAATTTCCAACTGAAAGCCGTCGATATGACACCAAACATCACGGAATTTTCGATCATTTCAGATAAGCCTATCTTTACCTATCGTCATGGCCCAACACTATGGAGCCAACAATCATGGCAAGGTGACGCGAAGTTTATCGAGAAGTTAGGCATTCAACTCAATGCTCAGGATTCTACAATTGGCCAGAACACTGTAAAAGGGACATGGAGTTGGTTCCGCTTGTTCGAGCCAAACGTGAGTTTCACCTCTGCTCAAGATACTCAGGTTGAATTTGTATACGGCGACAGTAAAGTAAAACTGACCATCAAAACTCAAGGTCAATCGAACCCATTTGTTCCCGGTTTCTTCTCTGGATTCTCACTGCCAAGTGGGATCTAATAACGCACTTTCAAACAGCTCGTCTTGTCCATCAAGGCGAGCTCAAGCTTCTGAGGATGATATATTCTCAAAAACGGACTTGAACGATGAAAAGCTTTTGCCAGTGTTCAAAGCTCATGGATACACTAACCTCTCTCGTTTAAGTTCACGGGTTTTCAAAGCCCAACATCCTAGTTGGGGGCTGGTTACGATAAAATCTGCTCAAGAGTTAAAACACCGTCATTTCTTAAAACAAGAGGCGGAGTTTCTGTATTCAAATACCAATTTCAATATCGACTCTAATAAAAAAGATATCTGGCCGAACTATTGTGATTACTTTTCTAGTCACAAGAGTGACTGTTTAGTTCTTTCTTACATGAATGGTAAAACACTGCTAGAGATACAAGCAGATTCAGATTTGGCGGAATGCTTACCCTCTCACTGGATTAGTACTTTAGAAGCTACGATTAACCAAGTCCACACGTTAGGTTTCGTTCATGGTGATATTAAGCCATCCAACATCGTATTCAGCCCGCAAGGCCAAGCCCAACTCATTGATTTTGGATCTGTTACTAAGATAGGTACTGAACACGAACAGCTTCGATTTGAGAGTTACACGCCTAGATACTCTAGACCGCACTTGGTAACAAGCAAGCTTGACGATTGGTTCGCTCTTGCGGTTATGTTAGAGGAAGTTTTAGATGATGCAGCCCTACCCAGCCGCTATCAAGTTCTCCTGAAACAGCATAGATAAGCCAGTCATATCTGTATTTTTATCTTTAGGAATCAAAAAAACGGATGAGCAATCATCCGCTTTTTTGTTCGCTTTAATCCAAGCCACTTGGCCTATGTTATGAACACAATAACCTGAGTGATTCAGGTCGCTCTTTTATTCTGTTCATTTGGTTATTCAAGTAGCTTTGTTATTCAGGTATTAGAAGCGATTCCAATCCACCAGCAACAGTCGCTGCGAGTGCTTTAGGCGCAAGGCTTTCTTTCACGCTATCTTTGATAGTTGTGCCATTAAAGAAGTTCTTAACCTGCTGCTTTCTTACCGCCTTAGTAAACGCTTTTTCATCCGTTCCCGGAATAAAGTTCGGTTCACCACGCGCGGCATTTAACGCCTGCTTCACTCCCGGTTTATTACTCTCCAATGCGATTTCGCTATTGGCAATAAACGCTTTAGCTTCTTCTTGCAATGTGGCATATGCACTTAAAGTCGACTTCTGGAAAGATAACTTAATCACCGATGGATCAGTGTTCACCTTACGGCCAAACTTACGCTTAATTCTTCGAGTTAAGCGAGTCCTCATATTAGGAGGTGGTGGTGTGATATCGGTAATTGAGAGAAAATTGTATGGCGAACTGTAACAAGGCATACAAACCATGTAAGAAGCGATGACGGGGATCTCCTCCATCTTCATTTTGAACCAGTCTCGGAAAAAGTTCGCGCCAATAACATCTCTCTTCTGGTTAAGCATCACACACTCTTGCTTAAACTTACGAAACTTACGTTCCATTACCCACTTGTCGTATAAACCGCGGAAAAAATTGAAGATCGAAAGAACGGCTTTAACAATACTAGTTACGGTAGCACCGATTCCTGAACTGGCTAAGTTAATCGCGATTACACCACCATGAGCCAGTGCAATCATTGAGTCTTCGATTGCAACAGCGCGGATCTCACCACGAATTTTATCAATAACATCAGCACCAACACGCGTCGTTGTCATTGAACTAAGATGACGAGTTTTATGATTGTTAACGGCTTTACCCAATGCCGAGTAAATTCGTGTTACCGCTTCTTTGATGTCATCAATCGCAGGGGCTAGATCGGCAAATATTCGTTTAACCAAACTAGGGATCATAGCGAGAATCTGAGCCTTAATATCATCCATCGCTATGCTAGTAATACTCTTCGCATAGTCCAAGAATTTTTCTTTGATCTGCTCGGTTATGTTTTCAATCATACCAGCAAGGCTTGTTCCACTCCCTGTCACAGCCTCTGTAATGGTGCCCGTTAAGCTGTCAACTTCTGTTGCGGCGGCAACAGCAATTTTGACCTTATCAACTTTAGTCACACCCACCAAATCTGCATTCGCAAACAGCGATAGCATGTCTTTCTGAATGATGGTCAGCCCTATATTCGGCATCGTACGTTCTCCCTGTAACAAATCCACTTTAGATTTGAAAAGTTACTTGAACGACTAAGTACCTCTGAATCATTCAGTCTTAGCAAACTAGACCCTGAACTATTCAACCTTGATCGCACTACTACACAATCCATGTCGTTATTCTTTGTTAAATAAAGGTTAACATATAAAATATCTATTCATAGAAAGGGACTCCATTATTTCCTTTTAGATTCCAAAACCAAGAATTAACCCTCCAGAAATCATGCATTTCCACCAAATTCCACTACGCTTTATTAGCATAGAACATAGCAATCTGATTAAATTTTTTAGGGACGAAAAATGAATCAAATTACGACAGATAAACCGATTATTCTGGTTGTTGATGACATTCCGGACAACATCCATACACTCTCTGGGATCCTCAACGACGATTTTAAGATCAAAGCGGCGACATCCGGCGAAAAAGCATTAAAGATAGCTTCATCTTCACCAAAACCTCATCTCATTCTTCTCGACATCATGATGCCGATTATGGATGGCTATGAAGTTTGCAGACGACTAAAAAGTGACCCCATCACCTCTGATATTCCAGTGATCTTTGTTACCGCCAAGACCGATGTAGTCGATGAGCAACGTGGTTTTGAATTGGGTGCTGTGGATTACATTACCAAGCCTGTTAGCCCACCGATCGTCAAAGCGCGTGTTGCTACCCATATTTCTCTGTATGACCAAAATTTAGCACTTTCTCGCAAAGTAAGGCAGAGAACAGAAGCTCTCGCCATGAGTCGATTGGAGATAATCCGCAAGCTCGGCCGCGCCGCTGAATACAAGGACAATGAAACCGGAATGCACGTTGTCAGAATGAGTTACTACTCGAAAATTCTGGCTCAACACTTGGACGTTAATGAGGATTGGGTAGAACTACTTTTCCAAGCCGCACCAATGCATGACATAGGGAAAATTGGTATCCCTGATTCCATATTAGGCAAACCAGGAAAGCTGGATCCTGATGAATGGGAAATCATGCAAACACACGTCACCATTGGTGGTGATATTATTGGCGACAACGACTCCAAATTGCTGAAGCTTGCGCAAGAAATTGCGCTCTATCACCATGAAAAATGGGATGGTAGCGGCTACCCTCACAAGCTATCTGGTGAAGATATCCCTCTCAGTGCGCGAATTGTCGCGATTGCCGACGTATTCGATGCACTGACCAGCGAACGCCCTTACAAAGAAGCTTGGCCTATTCAAAAAGCAATTGAGCTTATTCAAGAACAAGCCGGCCATCATTTTGATCCTAACTTAGTGCCAATCTTCATTAGTAAGCTCGACGAGATGTTAGCGATCAAAGACTCTTTTACTGATGAACCAGAACACTAAGTTCGCTGGTACTTTATCAATACAGGTATTTTATGAATACTGTTTCAAGATTTGCTAACGATTCGAAAATAATCTTAGTCTCTTTTCTCGTAGCGGCTATCGTTGTGTTTTCCGTCGCAGTGGCCGCTTGGATTAATCTCAATAACCGCTTCATCGGCGTTGAAGAATACGCTTCCAGTACTCGAGTGCTGACCTCCCTCGATAAACTGCGTGTTTATGAGCTGTCTTTCAGTAACGACTACAACGAACAAGTCATTGATAGCTTTAATAAAGAAGCAGAAACAACTAGTCCGTTAGCCAATGATTATGCCGACCAATATGCAGCGTCACTGCCAATCAATCTGCTCACGGAGTATTTGATTCAATTCAAGCAATACGGCGACATTATTAAATTGAACCAATCCACTCGAGCACTCATGAATGAACGTTCCAATGCAGCGACCGAGTTATTGCGAGAAATGAGGGATCGGCACAATCAAGCCATTAATCAAAGCAGTCAAAACATTCGAGGGTTGCGATTAACCAGTGAAGAACTCACCACCATTGCCTTAAAAACCAGTCAACTCACCACTCTCGCGGTTAATATACAAAACCTCGAAAAAGAGTATTTACTCGACGGTAACCTAAAGACCTACTCACTGGTCAAGATTGAGATGCAAAAGGCTTCACAGTTGATTACCGAATTACACGATCAGATTTTAGATGACAAAGGACAACAGCTTTTAGAGATCGTCGAAAAGGCAAAAAATCGCTATTACACCAACTTAGTTCAGCTTCAAGGCGTACCGGTTTCTTCTAAAAAGTTAAGAGCCTCGCTCATCAATCAAGTCACTTTGAGCGGCTCTGAATTTTCGCGTTCGGTTGGATTACTCTATCAAACCAAGCAGAGCCAAGTCGCGGAACTGAATCACCTCGTTTCTCAATCTCAAGCAGAACTCTCTTCCCAATTGCTCATAGGGCAAGACCTATTGGCAATTCGCACGCTACTAAGTCGTTCAAATCGATTCAACCGAGATTTTCTGCTCGCAAATTCAAAGGAACAGAAGCTCATCGCCGACAAAGTATCGCGCGTTATTAACGAGATGCAATCCAAGTCTTATAATGCGCAACGACTTATTACTTTGTATGCGCCAAACGTAAAAACCACCGCCTTTGACGAGCATATCAGCGTCTATGAATCGCAATTCACTCAGTTAGTCAATTCACAAATGCGAGGCCACCAATTACTCAAAGCGATGGATGAGAGCTTCTTAAAGTTTCGAGGTTTCGTATCCCAACGTCACCTTTCAGAAAGCGTCAATGTTAAAGACTCGTCCAGTGTGACTTACCATTTGGCCGTGGGTGGCGTGATTTTCTTCGTCATTATTTTGTTGATGGGTTTGCTGGCCAACAAAGCGCATTCAGCGTTAGAAACCTTCGCGCACAGCCTAGCTGCTGCACGTGATGAAGCCGATGCAGCGAATCATGCAAAATCCGATTTCTTAGCTAATATGAGCCATGAAATTCGTACGCCAATGAACGCCATCATTGGTATGAGTTATTTAGCATTGAAAACAGATTTAACCAAGGCACAGCGCAACTATATCCACAAAGTGAAACTCTCTTCTGACACCCTACTCGGGCTAATCAATGACATTCTCGACTTCTCGAAAATTGAAGCGGGAAAACTCGACATTGAGAAAGTGGACTTCCAACTTGAGAATGTACTCGACAATATTACTAACTTAGTTGGCTTAAGAGCTTCAGAACGCGACCTAGAACTACTCATTCAAGTCGACAGAGACGTGCCTACTAACCTGATCGGGGACCCGTTAAGAATTGGGCAAATATTGATTAACTTAAGTAACAATGCCGTCAAATTCACCGAAAAAGGTGAAGTGAAGATCTCCATCTCAGTTGCAGAAAGACAAGGCGATGACATCAAGTTGAGCTTTGCCGTCTCAGACAGCGGTATCGGTATGACGCAAGAGCAAGCCGCCAAGTTATTCAACAAGTTCACTCAGGCGGATAGCTCAACAACCCGAAAATACGGTGGCACTGGCTTAGGCCTCGCCATCAGTAAAGAACTGAGCCAACTGATGGGAGGCGATATTCAAGTATCAACAGAGCTTGGCAAAGGCTCGACCTTTTCATTTACGATTGCCACTCGCGTCAGTCATTCTATCCAGCAGCAACGAGTGGTGGTTCCAGCATCAATTAACGATTTGAAAGTGTTAGTCGTCGATGACAACTCCAGCGCACGCTTGATCGTAGGTGACATTCTAGAGTCATTGAAGCTAACACCAACACTGAGTTCATCCGTTGATGAAGCTCTTATTGAGTTACATACCGCTGACGCTCAGAACAAGCCATTCGATTTAGTTATTTCCGACTGGAAGATGCCTAAGAGAGACGGCGTAGACTTAATAGCAGAGCTCATAAATGGGCAGCAGCTAAACACAATGCCTAAGATCATAATGCTGACCGCTTACGACCGAGAAGAGCTTGCTGAAGCCATTGAACAAAGAGGCTTTGAAGTACCGAGTATTCTAGACAAACCAATCACCTCATCTCACCTCTATGACTCTATTGTCTCACTCTATGGGCTAGATTCCGATCGTGTCTCACGTAGTGAACTTGAGCAACAAAATCAGTTAGCCAACGTCCAGCAATTAGCCGGAGCCAAATTACTCTTAGTTGAAGATAATGAAATCAACCAAGAACTCGCGACGGAGCTATTAGAAGGACAACAAATTCAGGTTTCGGTAGCCGAAAATGGCAAGCTAGCGATCGAGCTTTACCAACAAGCCATTGCAGACGGACAACCGTTCGATGGTATTTTGATGGATTGCCAAATGCCGGTAATGGATGGTTATGAAGCAACAGAGTACATTCGTCAGCAGATCAACGATCAAGACATACCGATCATCGCAATGACAGCCAATGTCATGGAGCGAGACAAAGAAAAGGCGCTCGGTTGTGGCATGAGTGACATTATTGCCAAGCCGATCGATGTCGGTTCAATGTTTGCCACTCTCGCGAATTGGGTGTCACCTTCCCGTCCTGTTGCATTTGTTGACCCAATATCACATCAGGAAGAATCTGTAGGCTCTGCTGACGAGTCAGAAGACAATAGTGCGTTTAATGCAGCGCTTTCCAAAGTTGAAGGTCTAGACATTACGCTTGGCTTAATCAGAGCCAACAATAATCACCAGCTGTACATCAAATTATTGCATCGATTTGTCGAGGCCTATTCTGACGAAAACACCTTAACTGCCGAACTATCCAGTAGTACTCAACAACGTTACTTACACACCCTCAAAGGTGTGGCTGGCAATTTGGGTGCTAAACAACTGCACACGTTGTGTGAAAACCTAGAAGCACAGCCAGACGATACCGATTTGAAAGACAAAGTGATCAGCACATCGCTTGAACTAAGCCAATCACTTACGGAAGCCTTCTCTCAAATTGAAGGATCAAAAGATTCTGCAGTAAACAGTTCTACCAAGTCAGAAGACAGGCTTGAACAGCAGCAACAGTCGACTGCAGACCAACAACTCTACCGTCAATTATTGGATGCGACGGTTAATGATGACACCGATGCGCTCACCATAATTCTTAACATTGAAGATGGCGCTAAGATTGGATTATCCCCTTCAGAATTCAAACGACTGGAAGTTTCGTTGGAAGAGTTTGATTTTGACAAGGCAACTGAGATCTTGAAGGGCTCGAACTTATCTGATTAACCTTCTGACAAATAAAGGAATTCATTACAAACATTCCAAATTTCATAGAGAGCCTGACATGGCTCTCTTTTTTTTACCTTCGCACAACACCTCCCCGTGAACTTTATGAACAATATTAATCCAATGTTCTTTATTCTCAATATCGCCGCATTACAGACATTTCGTTAACACACCGTTAACTTTAACGTCATCTACTAAGCAATACCCTATTCGTGTATTTAGTAGCTGGATATAAAACATAAGTTTCTCTCCATTGAAGAGATCCCCTACATAAGGAACGTGAACCATGTTCAAGGCACTGAAACCTACTCTTGCGGCTTCTATTATCGCAGCAACCTTTTCTTTCAACACTTTTGCTGCTGACGTAGAAAAAATCCACTTCCTAATCCCTGGCGGCGCTGGTGGCGGTTGGGATATGACAGCTCGTGGTACGGGTGATGTATTGGTGAAATCAGACATCGTAGAAAATGTCTCTTTCCAAAACCTTTCTGGTGGTGGCGGCGGTAAAGCGATTGCTCACCTAATCGAAACGGCTCAACGCCAAGAAGACACGCTAATGGTGAACTCAACGCCTATCGTTGTTCGTTCACTAACGGGGATCTTCCCACAATCTTTCCGTGACCTAACTCCTGTAGCAGCAACCATTGCCGATTACGGTGCAATCGTCGCGTCTGCGGATTCTAAGTACAACACTTGGGAAGACGTCGTTAAAGAGTTCGAAAGCAACCCACGTAAAGTGAAAATTGCTGGTGGCTCAGCTCGTGGCAGCATGGACCACCTTGTGGTTGCGGCAGCGTTCAAAGGCGAAGGTTTTGATGCTAAAAAAGTGCGTTACATTGCCTACGATGCTGGCGGTAAAGCGATGGCAGCACTGCTTTCTGGCGAAACACAGCTGCTTTCTACTGGCCTTGGTGAAGTGCTAGAGATGTCTAAATCTGGCCAAGTAAAAGTGCTTGCTGTGACGGCGCCAAAGCGTCTTGACGCTGCACCTAACATCCCAACACTGACTGAGTACGGCAACGAAACCGTATTCGCTAACTGGCGTGGTTTCTTTGCGGCACCTGGCACAAGCCAAGCGAAGATCGACGAGTGGAATGTAGCGCTTGGCAAAATGTACAAAACCGATGAGTGGCAAGTGGTTCGTGACCGTAACGGTTGGATCGACAACTACAAAGCTGACAAAGATTTTTACGCCTTCCTAGAAGATCAAGAAAAACAGATGGGCGACCTAATGCGTGAGCTTGGTTTCTTGAAATAACCAACAACCATAGAGGGCTTATGTGCCCTCTTACTCTTTCCTTGTTTCGCCGTGCATGAGTTAACTTCAAACTCCTTTGTTTATTCGTAGACGTATTACTAACGCTTGCCGATTCGTTGTAAACGCAAGTGGCTGATAAACCAGTACCGTAATTCGCTTACCTTTGGTTAGTGATCCCAGACATTTCATTGACTCGCTCATGTACGGCTTTTTTACTTTTTATACCACCCCAAATGGAGTTGGATATGTCGGACTTACCAACCAAATTTCTGAGTAAGGAATCTTTGCTTTCGAAGGATCGCATCGGAGCCATGCTCTTTATGCTTGCGTGTTTATGCTATGGCTACCAAACCACGCTGATTCCTTTGTTCCCCGGTGACGAGTACGAACCCTTCACAGCAAGAACCTTACCTATCCTGCTAACGTTTATCGGCATTGGCCTTTCGTTGATCCTGCTTATAACCGGACAACCGGATAAAAAAGTCACATGCGACACTACGCCGCTGAACTGGAAACTGCTTATTGGCTTCTTGGTGTTAATGGCTTTATACGGTGTTGGGCTGACTTATCTTGGCTTTGTTTTAGCAACCAGCTTCTTCTTACTTGCAGGCTTTTACCTACTGGGTGAGCGCCGCAAAGCTGTCTTATTTGGCGCGTCGTTTCCTTTCGTTATCGCGTTCTTTCTTTTATTAACTCAAGGCTTAGATATCTACCTAGAGCCTGGTTTAATCTTCACTCTTTGGTAGGGATAACATTATGTTAGACGGAATTTTACAAGGACTTTCGACCGCCGTGATGCCAATGAACATCATGATGGTAATTGTTGGCTGTTTTGTTGGTACCTTTATTGGGATGCTACCGGGACTCGGTCCAATTTCAGCAATCGCGTTGATGATCCCTATTACATACGGCCTAGACCCTTCTTCTGGCTTAATCTTAATGGCAGGTGTGTACTACGGCGCAGTATTTGGTGGCTCAACGTCATCAATCTTAATCAATGCTCCAGGTTGTTCTTCAACGGTAGTAACCGCATTCGACGGCTACCCAATGGCACAAAAAGGCCAAGCAGGTAAAGCGTTGGCACTAGCAGCCTACTCTTCTTTCACTGGCGGTACGCTGTCAGCAATTATGCTTTTGATTGCAGCACCGGCTTTAGCAAGCGTCTCATTGAGCTTCCAGTCTTCAGACTACTTCGCATTGATGTTGTTAGGCTTATCGGCAGTAGCGGCGTTTGCGGGCCCAGGTCAGGTAATCAAGGCATGGATGATGACCATTCTTGGTTTGATGCTATCTACTGTTGGCATCGACAAAGGGGTTGGTGTTGAACGTTTCACATTTGGTCTAACAGACCTGATGGATGGCTTTAGTTTCCTACTTCTTGCTATGGCAACCTTCGCTTTAGGTGAGACTTTAATGGGTATTTTGAAACCAGAGAAAGACACTAGCGGCGAAGAAAGCCAAAAGATGGCTGATATTGGTAGCATGAAAATTACCAAAGAAGAGTTCAAAGAAGTGGCGCCAGTTTCGATTCGCTCCTCTATTCTAGGTTTCTTTACGGGTGTTTTACCGGGCGCAGGTGCAACTATTGCGGCATTTCTAAGCTACGGTATGGAACGTAGCCTTGCGCCAAAAGACAAACAGAAAGAGTTTGGTAAAGGCAGTATTCGTGGTCTTGTTGCTCCTGAATCAGCAAACAACGCAGCTTCAAGTGGTTCATTCGTTCCGCTACTGACGCTTGGTATTCCCGGCTCTGGTACTACCGCAATCATGCTTGGCGCCCTAATCGCTTACGGTATTCAGCCGGGCCCTCGCTTGTTTGTTGAACACCCAGATGTATTTTGGTCAGTAATCATCTCGATGTACTTTGGTAACATCGTACTGGTTATCTTGAATCTGCCTTTAATCCCTTACATCTCTAAACTGCTCGCGGTACCAAGAACGGTACTACTGCCAATGATTATCTTCTTCTCAATCACAGGCGTGTACTTGGTGTCTTTCAATACGATGGATGTTTTTGTAATGCTCATTGTTGCGATGGTTGCGATTGCGCTGAGGTTAGCTAACTTCCCACTTGCCCCATTACTCCTAGGTTTTATCCTTGGTGGATTAATGGAAGAGAACCTACGACGTGCATTGATGATCAGCGATGGCGAGCTGAGCTTCCTATGGGAACGACCAATCACGATGACGTTCACTATTCTGGCTGTGCTGGTGCTATCTAGCCCAATCTTAGTAAAACTATTTAGAAGCTTTAAATCGAAGCCAGTAGAAGTGTAAAACTCTACCAATTCAACGAAACCTCAACGAAAGGAGCCATTGGCTCCTTTTTTCAATTAGGTGCTCAATTTGAACCAACGGTTAAAGATGGTAGCAAACTCACAAACCTACCTTTACAACACACATGACACTGATATTCGTAACGAAATCAAGTAAGGTAAACGGTCATTTAACGCATTGGATTCAAAACTATGGATTGGTTGATTCTATTCTTATCGGGAGTGATTGGCGGTGTGCTCAACTCAATTGCGGGTGGCGGTAGCTTCATCACCTTCCCTGCGCTTTTGTTCGCTGGAGTTCCACCAATTGCAGCCAACGCGACCAATACCTTTGCTTCATGCGCTGGCTACATGAGCGGAGCCTACGCCCTACGCCACGAAATTCAATCTGGTACTAAGCAGCTAAAACTAACCATTGGTTTGTGTGTAATTGGCGGCGGCATTGGTGCATTTTTACTGCTGCACACACCAGAAGCCCTATTCACTCAATCCGTACCTTGGTTACTGCTATTTGCCGCTTTGCTTTTCACCTTTGGTGGCACACTCAATAAATGGCTTAAGCAAGCAACAGCAAAACATAAGCACGCCACCAGCGCAGGCGCGTTCTTTTCCGCTTTATTGCTTTTGGTCGTGTGTATCTATGGTGGTTACTTTAACGCAGGTTTGGGGATAGTAACGTTGAGTTACTTAGCTCTGGCTGGATACACCAACATTAATGTAATGAATGGTATCAAATTGCTCGTGTCTGCGTGTGCATCACTCGCGGCAATCGTGTTCTTTGTTGTGAATGGTTCGATTGATTGGCCGTCAGGCATGGCCGTTTTGTTTGGGACATTGGTTGGTGGTTATTATTCAGCAAAAATCTCTCGCCGCATCCCTCAACAATATGTTCGTACCACAGTGATCATCGCGAGCTTTTTGATCACCGCTTACTTTTTCTATGCTAATTAGACGTTCGGTTTAATAAGGCTTGCAACTGGAAAGATAAAGCAAAAAGACTCCACCCTTCTCATACCGATTTCGCTATTTTATTGCTTATAAAATAGCCAAAGCAAAATGTGTGAGGCGAGTCCTTCAATTAGCAAATTTGATAACAATTTAGACTGTTTTTTAGCCTTTATTTTGCCAAAGGTGGGATAATTCTCCTGTCGAAAGTGAGACTTCATTAGGAGGCGTTATGAACATTAAACTCGGTCATGTCATGTCATCAAGTCGACTCATTTGCTTTGTCGCTTTTCTTGCTGCCACATTCGCGTGGATTCTAAAAATGCCCGCTCTGTTTTCTGTGTCAGCGCTATTCTTACTGATCAGCGCCATTGTTTATGTCGTTGACCTTTGGAAGAATCAAAGAAAGAACCGCGAAGCTTAAGACGAACGACTAAGCGACACGCATTAAAAAAGGAGCGCTTAGGCTCCTTTTGTATTTTGCAGTCAAGGCTTTGGCTATCTGACGATGCTCAACTTACGCCTTTACATAGCGACGTTAAAACTAACGACGTCCTTTTACTAGCGACGCATTTCTATTAACGACGAAAGTTACGACCGTTGCCGCCGCGGCGCTCTTTAAATGCAGACGCCGCTTTAGCTTGTGATGCTAGAATCGATTCAACCGTCAATTCCATTGGCTCACGAGGCTCTAACCCGTGACGGAACGTACGTGAACGCGGAGGCATCTGGTATTCGATATCTGAAGCTTTAGGCATGCGCTTGAAACGGTAAAGGTAGAAGTTCTCAACCTTCTCACGAGCCCACTCTGTTTTCTTCAAGTACTTAACGGCGCTTGCTACTGTCGGCTTAGTGTTAAAGCAGTTCATGCGCATTGCTGCATCCAAAATTTCCCAACCATAATGATCCACTAATTCAGTGATCATAGTATCTAGCTTTAAGCCGTGCAGTGGGTTGTTTTGTTGCAGTTCGATTCTTTCTTCTTCAGTCATATCTTTACCTTTTCCAAGGCAACTAAAGGCCTTGAATATACTCTAGAACACCGTCATCACTGACCATATCTAGCTCAATCATTTGGGCATTACATCCATTGCCCTTATCTATGCCTTTATGATGGCATAAAGCATGCTCGTTATCCTATTTATCTTTCAATTTAATTTTAAAATGGTCACTTACCATCCTGATGTTGCGTGTAATACAGCCGCACCCTACTCAAAAGGGTCTCTCTAGAGATCCACCAAACTCGCTTAAGTTAACAAAAACCATGATAGAAGAATGAAATATCCCCACTTTACCAATGGAATTTAAACTTATTAGAACGCAGTGTTGCTAATTAACAGTAAGGTGCTATGTTAGAAGTGGTATAGAAACCTACTAATAATGATATTAAACAATGATATAACTATGAATAAAGGTTGGCTTTGACCATGTTTGACTACTCCAAAATCAGCAGAGTAGCCGCCCAAGATAAAGACATTATCGCCATCGTTGATGATCTCTTTCGGCTAGCTCGCGAACATTACCCCATTCTGTCTAGGCTCTCGGTTGTGCTATGCAACGAAAATAGAGCGTCGAATTACTTTGTTTCGGATACTCTGTGCCAAGAAGCCGAACATCGCCATGTCGAGCAAGAACTTACGCCAGAATCGGCTTTGTCGCGCATGGCTGAGTCTTTAGATACCCGGATCATCAACGACCTCACCACCATTAGCTCAACCAAACAAATATCTCACCTACTCGATCTCGGTCATCAAAGCAGTTATACAACACCGATTCATCATCAAGAAAGTAATCTTGGGTTTGTGTTTATCAATGCTTCATCGACAGGATTTTTTGCTAACCAAACTATTCAGTGTGATATCGCCTATCTCACTCAAGTCATCTCTAGCCTTTTCGTTCAGTGGTTTGAGCGCCAGCGTCACTTTCAATCTTCTTTAGCGATCGCTTTAAATATGGGTCATGCTCGAGATCCAGAAACCAAAGAACACCTAATTCGCATGGGTAAATACAGTGAACAAATTGCTCGAACTCTGTCGCACACCAAAAGAGAAATTACCCATCAATTCATTCATCGAATCCGGTTATATGCGCCCTTTCACGACATCGGAAAGTATCGAATTCCAGATAAGGTGCTATTCAGTAGCGCGCGTTTCAATGAAGAAGAAAGAAACATCATGAACAATCACAGCTTGTATGGCGAAGAGATGATTGATGACGTGGTTGCCCTTTCCCACCACAGCTCGATGTGCAGCGAAGAGATTCAATTCATAAAGAATATTGTGCGCCACCATCATGAACGGTTTGACGGCTCTGGATTGCCTGATGCTTTGAGTAACACAACGATACCACTAGAGGCTCGAATAGTGACATTAGCCGATGTATTCGATGCGCTGATGAGCAAAAGAGCTTATAAGCACGCGTGGTCACTCGATGAAGTGATGGAATACATAGAAGCGCAGAACGGTTCAATGTTCGACCCAGAGTGTGTCGTGGCTCTTAAACAGAACCTAGACGGCTTTATGGCCATTCGGGAGCAATACAATGACGATGCTCAGCCGCATTTAATGACAGCTTAAACTATGGCACCTTTGTTATTCAGGCCTAAGTAAGAGAACGCGAACCAACAAAAAAGGATGCCAATTGGCATCCTTTTGTTTTCTAGTTTTCAGCTGAAAGAACGAACGTGTTCTTTACTGATTCTAACTAACGATTATACGTCGTAAGTTGTAGAAGCAGTGTCGCCGCCTGTACCAGTCCAGTTTGTGTGGAAGAATTCACCACGTGGACGGTCAGTACGCTCGTAAGTGTGAGCACCGAAGTAGTCACGTTGAGCTTGTAGAAGGTTCGCTGGAAGACGAGCTGTAGTGTAGCCGTCTAGGAACGTCAGTGCAGAAGTCATACATGGCATTGGGATACCAGATTCCATAGACTTAGCTGCAACTTTACGCCAAGCGCCCATGCAGTTGTCTAGGATGCCTTTGAAATATGCATCTGAACCTAGGAAAGCGATCTCTGGGTTCGCTTCGTAAGCATCACGAATGTTGCCTAGGAATGCAGAACGGATGATACAACCGCCACGCCACATAAGAGCAACGTTACCGTAGTTTAGATCCCAGCCGTTTTCGTTCGACGCTTCACGCATTAGCATGAAACCTTGAGCGTAAGAGATGATCTTAGAAGCAAGTAGAGCCTGACGGATTGCATCAACCCACTCTTGCTTGTCGCCTTCAACTGGAGCAACAGTCTTGCCGAACAGTTTTTCAGCTTCAACACGTTGGTCTTTAAGTGCAGATAGGCAACGAGAGAATACAGACTCAGTGATTAGAGTCAGTGGGATACCCATGTCTAGTGCGTTGATACCTGTCCATTTGCCTGTACCTTTTTGGCCAGCAGTGTCTAGGATCTTCTCAACTAGCGCTTCACCGTCTTCATCTTTGTAGCCAAGGATGTCAGCAGTGATTTCTACTAGGTAGCTGTCTAGCTCAGTTTTGTTCCAGTCAGCAAATACAGCCTGCATTTCGTCGTGGTTCATACCTAAGCCATCTTTCATGAACTGGTATGCTTCAGTGATAAGCTGCATGTCACCGTATTCGATGCCATTGTGAACCATCTTAACGAAGTGACCAGCACCGTCGTTACCAACCCAATCACAACAAGGCTCACCTGCGTCAGTTTTCGCAGAGATACCTTGGAAGATAGGCTTAACCGCTTCCCAAGCTTCAGGAGAACCGCCTGGCATGATAGAAGGACCGAAACGAGCACCTTCTTCACCACCAGAAACACCCGTACCGATGAAGTGGATGCCTTTCTCGCGAAGAGCAGCAACACGACGGTTTGTGTCTGGGAAGTTAGTGTTACCACCATCAATGATGATGTCGCCTTTGTCTAGAAGTGGTACAAGCTTGTCGATGAACGTATCTACAACATCACCAGCACGAACCATAAGCATCACTTTACGTGGCGCTTCTAGTTTCTCAACTAACTCTTCTAGAGAGTAAGCACCAACAATGTTAGTACCTTTAGCTGGGCCTTCTAGGAACTCGTCTACTTTCGCAGCAGTACGGTTGTGAGCCACAACTTTGAAGCCGTGGTCGTTCATGTTTAGGATAAGGTTCTGACCCATTACTGCTAGGCCAATTACACCGATATCACCTTTCATTATTTTATCTCCTTGCGGCTATTCGCACTTATGCGATAGCACTTGCTGCATTTGAATCTAGGAACCACTCTGTTTCGCCAGTTTTAGACTGGATTTTCGCTGCCGGGTAAGGCAGTTCTGAAGCAGGAGTTGTATGAATTTCTTTAACGATCTCAACTTTACCTGCACCCAGTACTAGGTAGCTGATTCGTTTTGCTGCTTCTAAAACTTTCGCTGTTTTAGAAACACGGATCTGACCCGACTCTGGGTGAGAAGCTAATACAGATAGGTTCTCATCTTGGTAGTCAGTTACACCCGGGAATAGTGAAGCTGTGTGGCCGTCTGCGCCAACACCTAGCAGAATCCAATCGAATACAGGCGTGCCGTTTTCAGTTGGAATCACGTCTGCCATCTCTTTAGCGAAACGCTCTGCTTCTGCTTTAGGCTCATCTTCACCACGGATGCGGTGGATGTTCTCTGCCGGAAGGTTCACGTTCGAGAAAAGTAGCGCGTTCGCTTCGCCGAAGTTGCTTTCTGCATCATCAGGTGCAACGCAACGTTCGTCGCCCCACCAGAAGTGAAGGTTATTCCATTGAATACCTTCCGCGTATGGAGCTTGAGCTAAAAGCTTGAAAAGCATTTTTGGCGTGCTGCCACCAGACAGTGAAATGTGAACAGGTTTGCCCTGCTCGCTGTAAGCTTTCATTTCGTTTGCTAGGTTTCCAACGACCAGTTCAGGCGTTGCAAAGATCTTGTGATTGATCATAGTTCGCAGTAATCCGTGTCTGTTAAGTTTTTGCATGGGAAACGCCATGCGCGGCCATCACGTCGCAGAAGTTCATCCGCTTCTTGTGGGCCCCAAGTACCACAAGCATAGCCAAACAGTGCTTGAGGGTCTTGTTTGAGATCTAAGATCGGTTGAACGTACTTCCAACATGCTTCTACTGCATCGGTACGTGCAAACAGAGTCGCATCACCGTTCAGCGCATCAAGAAGAAGACGCTCATAAGCCGTCAGCATTTGAGTTTCAGGCAAGTCAGAGTAAGAGAAGTTCATTTTCACTTCTTTTGCTTTGAAGCCTGCACCCGGCTCTTTCAAACCAAAGCTCATCTGAATACCTTCATCCGGTTGGATACGGATAATCAGCTTGTTCTCTGGTGCATCTTGACCAAACACTGGGTGTGGTGTGTTCTTAAAGTGAATCACGATTTCAGTCACACGTGTTGGTAAGCGTTTACCCGTACGTACGTAAAAAGGAACACCATTCCAACGCCAGTTGTTGATGTGTGCTTTAAGGCCAATGTACGTTTCAGTACGAGAGTCGTCTGCGACACCATGCTCTTCGCGGTAACCAGGCAAGTGCTGACCACGAACGTCTGATGCGGTGTATTGACCTAGAACCAAATCTTTACGCAGGTCGTCTTCTTCCAGTGGTTTCAGACACTGAAGTACTTTAACCACTTCGTCACGAATTGAATCCGCATTGATTTGAGCTGGTGGCTCCATACCAACCATTGCTAATACTTGTAGCAAGTGATTTTGGAACATGTCACGAACTGCACCAGAACCGTCGTAGTATCCGCCACGCTCTTCAACGCCAAGGAACTCAGCACCTGTGATTTCAACGTATTCAATAAAGTTACGGTTCCACAGTGGTTCAAACATCGCATTTGAGAAACGAAGCACTAGAAGGTTTTGAACCGTCTCTTTACCAAGGTAATGGTCGATACGGTAGATCTGGTGTTCTTGGAAGTGATGATGGATCTCTTCATCTAACGCTTGAGCTGATGCTAAGTCGTAACCAAATGGTTTCTCGATGATCAGACGACGCCAGCCGTTCTTTTCATCGTTCAGGCCATGCGCAGCAAGGTTTGCTGGGATCACACCGTATAGGCTTGGCGGGGTTGCCAAGTAGAACAATGTGTTATGGTTTTCGAATTGGTAGTCTTGCTCAAGCTTGTCTAGACGTTGTGCTAAACGAGCGTAGTCGTCTACATCTGAAGTGTTGATCGCTTGGTAATGCAGATGTTCAATAAATGCATTCAGCGTCTCTGGCTCAGTTTTTTCCATTTCCTGAAGAGACTTCTTCAGCTTCTCACGGTAAGACTCATCGCTGTACTCAGTACGGCTCACTCCAAGAATCGCAAAGGATTTTGGTAGTTGATTGCTAGCATACAGGTGGTACAAAGCAGGAATTAACTTGCGGTAAGTTAGATCTCCCGATGCACCAAAAATAACGATGCTGCTGTTTTCAGGTATTACCATCATCTTTCCTATAAAAACAAGGTTTTTAGTATTCGCCAAAGGTATCAGCGACATACGAAAATAGATAATAGGTCTTGGCTATTACATCAATAGCGAGTGCCTATTACACTTGAGAATGCGTTTGGTAAACGAGGGTGAAAGCTATCACCTCTATTCGGGACAGTATTGTCTATGAGTATTTGATTTACATCAACCACTGTGAAAGCAATCGATTAAATATTGACTCATTTCGAACAAATTCTAATCGATAGCTCAGTTCGCCGAGCCCGAGAGTGAAGCAAATCGGTATTCTCAAACATTGTAGTCAAGAAAGAACGGTATCTGGTCGGTGGAGTGAATAATAGGAAATGGAGAGAAAGGCAAAACCAGCCTATTCAACTGGCTTTATATTTATTTGACAGCATCGCGTTTGTCTTTGTGACTTGTTGTCGCTAAATCTATCTTCTAGCTTTGTTGTAGCAGCGTTCTGGGCGGCCTACTGACCCGTAATTTAAGTCGGCCACTAACTCACCAGTCGTGATTAGAAATTCCAAATAGCGTCGAGCGGTGGTTCGACTTGCTCCAATACGTTCACCTGCTTCATCTGCTGTAATATCAGCAATGTCGGCTTGTTGAAAAATGGCTCTAATTTTATCAAGCGTTACGCCATCAATCCCTTTGGGTAAGGTTGACACTTTTCCTGAGTCCGCTTTCGCGTTGGCTTGCAGCATCTTATCGACCAAACCTTGGTTCAAATCAGACACACTTTCAAACTCTTGCAGCTGCGATTGATATTTTTTCAGCGCCGCTTCTAAGCGAGGAAACATCACAGGTTTCAGCAGATAGTCCACGACTCCACCGCGCATTGCCTGTTGCAAGGTATCGACGTCTCGTGCAGCAGTAATCAAAATCACATCACAACCCTGATTACTACCACGAACGTGGTTCAAAATATCAAGCCCGCATCCATCCGGCAGATACACATCCAATAAAACCAAGTCAGGCTTTAATATGTCTAATTGCATTAACGCTTCAGACTGCGTGGTCGCAATCCCCACCACATCAAAGCCACCCATCTGTTCTAAATAACGATGGTGTAGCTCTGCAATCGCAATATCATCTTCAATGACCATGACTCTCGTGATTGCGCTCATTTATGTTCTTCCTTTAACCATGCTTTTTCCGTCACGATGATCTTCACTCGATCACTTCGCGCTTAATTATTATTGTGCTTCTTTTGGCAGATAAACCGTCATTCGCGTACCAAAATCGTGGTTGTCGACCATTTCAATTTGTCCTTGATATCGGTCTGCCAGTTGCTTTATCAAATACAAACCGACGCCGCGATTCTGTTTCGCTTTGCTCGATACGCCTTTTTCGGTGAGTGCTTTCGTCGCCAAGTCTTTCGGCAAACCACACCCTTTGTCTTCTACTTCTACGATAATTTCATTACCAAAATCACTGATTGAAACTTCAATAACTCGACGCGCAGGAGTAATTTGACCCTCTTGCTTGATAGCCGTCATAGTGGCATCAAAGGCGTTATCAATCAGGTTGCCAAGAATTGTGACAACGTCATCCGCGTTCAGCCAGCTAGGCAATGCTTCAAGCCTTGAGCCTTCTTCGACTTTGAGCTCTAAACCTATTTCTCTTGCACGCTCCGTTTTCCCCAAGAGCATGCCTGCAATGAGCGGGTCTTTAACGGTTTCACGCAAGAACTCGATCAAGCTTTGATAGTGCGCTGTTTCTTGGCCAATCAGCTGTTGTACTGAATCCAACTCGCCCATCTGGATCAAGCCACTAATGGTGTTGAGCTTGTTTTGATGCTCATGGGTTTGTGAACGGAGTAAATCAGCATACTCTTTGGTTTGTGAGAGCTGGTCTGTTAAGTCGTTGATTTCATCTCGCAATCGAAAGCTGGATACCGCCCCAACGACTTCACCCGCCACGATAATTGGGCTGCGGTTAGCAACGATTCGCTTATTGTTCAGGTACAGCTCGACGTCGTGATCGGTTTCACCAGTGGATAACAGTTGCTCTAAATCACTGCCGGCCAATACATCTGAAAGGCGCTGTTGGTTAAGTGCAGACTCTCTATCGATAGACAAAATATCGCAGGCACTCTTATTAATAGAACGTAAAATTCCGTGCTTATCGATACTCAGAATACCTTCTTTCACGGTACTCATAGTCACATCTAACTCGACATACAGTCGGCCGATCTCTTCGGGTTCAAAGCCTAAAATAGCGCGTTGAAAGCGACGAGACACATAACTTGAAATCAAAGCGTTGACCGCAACCACCAGCAACGCCATCACAATCAAAAAGGCTAAATAAGGTTCGATTCGGTCTTGTAACGAGTCCAACAAGTAGCCAACCGACACCACGCCAATGACAGTGCCTTGTAGGTCTTTAACCGCGGATTTACCACGGACAGAAAAACCAAGTGATCCTTTGGCCGTCGACACATAAGATTCACCCAACACCAATGCTTTTTGGTTATCACCACCGCGCATTGGTTTACCAAGCCTGTCATCATAAGGGTGAATCAGGCGGATACCTTTATCATCTCCCACAACGATAAACGCCGCGCCAATGAGCTGGGTAAGGTTTCGAAATTTAACTTGAGTTTCTTCAGATAGAACGTAGGGAGCGCCATTAGGGCCCATCGTTTCATTTTCTTGAATAATGCTGGTGACAAGTGGCGATTCAGACAGAAATTCAGCAACACCTAACGCTTTCAAACCCATCTCTTGTTCTTGAGATTGTTTGATATAATAAAAACCAGCCGCTGAAAGTATCAAAAGTTCAACAAGACCAGTGACTGTCATGATAATCAGCAGCCTTTTACGGAAGCTGATACTACTCCATTTCATATTCCACCGTCCCTAGTGTTAGACGAGCAATGTTAACACCAAGTTAATTAGATGACCTTTCTACGTACGCGAATTTGTGACTGTTACTCAACTAAATAATTGAGCAGATTATTAATTGATAATCCTTTACGTTGTTCACCTCGATTAATCGTTCGCTTTTAGAACGGATTAGCTTAAAAATCAAAATAAACGAATAAATATTGAGCTAGATCACTAAGCTTTTAGGTGTTTTTTAGGTTGTTTAAAATAAATACAATTATAATAGTTGCATATGAAGAAGTTTATTGTTGCCAAGCCATAAGTCATGATTTTCAGACTCTGCTTTAAATCGAAATTTCGGTTAACAAAAAGACAACAACTCTTCGCTCACTGGACGTATCTATAACGAAACGTTGCACGCTCGCCGCTAGGATTGTTGAACAAATAGGTTATCAACCTAACCTCATTCATACATCTCTATTTACACTATAGGCCAGCATGACAACTCAGAGGTGCCTGATAAAGCAGCGCCCAATAATAAAACATTGATGAGCAGGAAGTATCGATCAGTGGCAACGTCCAATAGAAACAGGATTAAAAACATAACGTATAAACATTGTTGAAAAGGAAACCAGGCAATGAAACGCGATAATTTTGGAATTTGTCTTACTAAGACCATGCTGTTCAAACACTTGCAATCGACTTTTACTCACGTAAGAGCCTATGAGAAAGACGGTACCTCCCCTCTCGATCTCAAGGTATTGTTAGCGTTCCCGCAAATGTCGGGCAGAGATTTATTACAAACAATGCAAGGTTCAAGACAATTGGTGTGGCGCGCCGATCACCATTGTCCTGGCTTTAAATAAGCCGCTTCATTTTGTAAAAACGCTTCTATACTAAACTTAAAAAGCACGCTTATGCGTGCTTTTTAAGTTTCATTTATCTCTGATATCCTCATCACTCAATCTTATTTACACTTGGTTAACGAGTTATGAGACTTTCTCTAAGTGTGAGAGAATCTAATCAAGACAAATGACTATTGCCCTGTTAACATTAGAGTTAATACTCTAATTGGTATTTAATGCAGATGACCAAACCAAAATTTCGATACCTTGCGATCGCCAGTATGCTTCTCGGCACCATGACTTCGCCAGGCTATGCTGCCCCGCTCACTTTTTCTGAAGCGTGGCAAATATTACAAGAAAACAACAACTCACTTGCGGCTCAACAAGCCAACGTTGAACGTTATCAACACCTTCAGAACTCAACGAGTAGCCTCAACTTGCCTTCTATCACCTTAGGGGCTAACTACACGCACCTTGATAGTGACGTGACGATTAATGGCGAACAGTTCACTGACAGCTTAAGTGGCGTGCCAAACTTAGGCGCAGTTGGAGGTATTCTTCAGCCTATATTAAGTGGGCTTGGCGGCGTTACCTCAACGATTACAGAACAAGACATCTTTAGCTCTTCTATTCGCGCGGTTTGGCCTATCTTCACAGGCGGGCGAATTACCGCGGCGCAAAATGCAGCTGAAGGTAAAAGCGAAGAAGCGCAAAGCCAGCTGTTGATGGAAAGACAAGCTCGCTACGAAGACTTAAGTAAATATTACTTCTCGGTGATCTTAGCGGAAGACGTCGTGAAAACACGTCAAGCCGTTGAAGCTGGCTTAACTCAGCATCGTGATTTCGCCATCAAGCTTGAACAACAAGGGCAAATCGCACGAGTAGAACGCTTGCAAGCGGATGCTTCACTAGACAAAGCGGTTGTCGAGCGAACTAAAGCTCAAAACGATCTTAAGATTGCTCAATTAGCGCTGACTCAAATCCTTGGCCAGAGCCAAAGTGTAGAACCTTCAGAGCAACTGTTTATCAATAAGAACCTGCCTCATATGGATGTGTTCATTGACCAAACACTCATGACCTATCCCGGTCTTAAGATTCTTGATGCAAAAGAGAAACAAGCAAGCAGCCTAATTAAAGCTGAGAAAGGTAAATACTACCCAGAGGTATACCTTTACGGTGACTACAGCCTGTATGAAGATGACTCTCTCGCCAGTGAAATGAAACCCGATTGGTTAGTTGGCATTGGTGTGAATGTGCCGCTGCTTGATACTTCTGGCCGTTCAGACAAAGTAGCCGCCGCTCACAGCGCGGTATCACAGGTTCAATTCCTGAAGTCGCAAGCTAAGCAAGACTTAACCGTGTTGGTACAGAAGACTTACCTTGAAGCAAACCAAGCAATTGAAGAGGTTCAAGGCCTCAACTCAAGCCTTTCTTTGGCTGAAGAGAATCTGTCGCTTCGTAAAAAGGCGTTCACTCAAGGACTTTCTAACTCGTTAGAAGTGGTTGATGCTGAGCTTTATCTTGCGAGCATCAAAACTCAGCAATCTGCTGCGCGATTCAAATACCTAATCTCTCTCAACAAGCTTTTGGCGCTAACCAGCGAAATGAACGCTTATTCGAGTTACTTAACTTCTTCTGTTCCGTCTGGTTTCGATTCAAAAACAGACACCGCTAGCCAGTCAAAAGGATAATTCATGAAACCTATTAAGCCCCTTCTTCTATCTTTAGTTGGTATCGGCGTTATTGGCTGGGTCGGATACAGTTTTTACCAAGCGTATCAACCTCTGCCGGTTAAGCTTCAAGGTCAAATCGATGCGCAGCAATACAGTATCTCCTCGAAAGTACCTGGCAGAATTGATGAAATATTCGTGCGTAAAGGTGATTCGGTTGAAAAAGGCGAATTGATCTTTTCTCTTCTTAGCCCTGAGATTGACGCGAAGCTAGAACAAGCAAAAGCAGGTCAAAAAGCGGCTGGCGCATTAGCAAAACAAGCAGAGAATGGTGCCCGTACTCAGCAAATCCAAGCCGCTAAAGACCAATGGTTGAAAGCAAAAGCGGCAGCCGATCTCATGGACAAAACCTACCAACGTGTAAACAACCTTTACAACGATGGTGTGGTTGCCGAGCAAAAACGCGATGAAGCCAAAACACAGTGGCAAGCAGCGAAGTACACGGAAAGCGCTGCGTTCCAAATGTATCAATTAGCACGAGAAGGTGCTCGTGACGAAACCAAAGTGGCAGCCGCTCAAAAAGCATTAATGGCGGCAGGTGCGGTGGCGGAAGTTGAAGCTTACGCAAAAGACACGCAGATCCACAGTTGGTTTAATGGCGAAGTGTCTCAGGTACTATTGAGCAGCGGTGAGCTCGCACCACAAGGCTTCCCTGTTGTGACAGTTATCGACACCAAGGATGCATGGGCCGTGCTCAACGTGCGTGAAGATATGCTTAAGCATTTCGAGAAAGGCAGCCAGTTTGAAGCGTACCTACCGGCTCTGGATAAATCATTAACTTTCCAAGTGACTCACATCGCCGTAATGGGTGATTTCGCGACTTGGCGTTCAACAGACGCAGCACAAGGCTTCGACTTACGTACTTTTGAAGTAGAAGCGCACCCTGTCGATACGAGCGAAACACTGCGTATGGGCATGAGCCTTGTGGTTGAGCTTTAGGTGACGTATGTCTGCTAACTTTCGATCTACAGGTTCGCAATCTAAAAGCTCACAATCTAAAGGCTCGCAATCTACAGCCTCGCAATCAACTGAGCATCATAGAGCGAAGAATACCTTGCTTAGGCAGTGGGCGATTGTCCGCAAAGACAAATGGTTGTTGTCTTGCCTAACTTGGATACCTTTGCTTCTTGCTGCCAGTATTTGGCTGATTTTTTCGCAAGGGATCGCTCGTGACTTACCGGTTGCGGTTGTTGACTTGGAACACAGCCAAATTTCGCAGCAGTTCACACGCCTTGTTGATGCGTCACCAACGCTGCAAGTTACTCAGAAATACAGCTCTGCGAGTGAAGCGGCGAAAGCGATGATTGAACGCGATATCTACGGTTATGTTGTGATACCAAGGCATTTTGACCGAGACCTTCTGCTCGGATTGAATCCGCAAGTGTCTGTGTTCTACAACAGCCAATTTATCTTGATAGGTAAGCTAGTGAATTCCGCGTTGTTGCAGGCTCAGGGGACTTTTAACGCGCAACTTGAGGTCGTTAAGCAGTTATCACACGGTGATACCACGGTGCAATCAGCATTAGGCCAAGCAGTAACAGTGCAAAGCCAGATCACGCCGCTGTTCAACAAGAACACCAGTTATGCTCAGTTCTTGGTGTCTGCGGTTATCCCTGCACTATGGCAGATCATGATTGTGGTGGGCACGATATTGGTTTTGACGGCGAACGTTAGAGCTCGTGGCCTTCATACTTGGTTATCCAACGCCCCGATGAAGTCACTAGCATCAACATTAACGCCCTACCTTGTCTTGTTTTTGATGTTTGGTATCGCGTTTAGCTTTTGGTTCTATGTCCTCTTAGACTGGCCGTTTAACGGCAGTTTTGTGGCATTGACCGTTGCTCAACTGCTTACCGTCATCAGTTGTATCATCATGGGTTGTTTGTTTTTCTTCTTAACGCTTGATCCAGCAAGGGCGATGAGTTTCGCTGGCGCCTTTACAGCACCAAGCTTTGCGTTCATGGGGATTACCTTTCCAGTAACCGACATGAACACGGCTGCTCAAATTTGGAGAAGCTTATTACCCGTGAGTCACTACATCGAAGTACAAACGGCACAGTCTAGTTATGGCGTGAGCGCGGCACAGTCTTTGATCAGCCTTTCTTCTATGTTGTGGTACGCGGTTCCTGCTTTCGTGGTGATGTTGTTGATTAAGAAACACTTGGCGCAATCGGCTCTGTCTGCACAAACGGATCTAACAGCCCAAGCAGCTCTATCTGCAAAAGCGACGCCGTCTACACCTTCAACACAGCAAGAGAAATCTGAACAATCAGCACCACAAGGAGTAAAACGATGAGCTTTACTCAACTGCTCAAGCAAGAACTCTTTGCGGTATTGCGTAACCCTGTTGTACTTCTTACGGTATTTGGTGGTGTGGTCTTCTATTCATTCTTGTATCCATTGCCTTACGCGCACCAAGTTCCTCAACAGCTTAAAGCTTCGGTAGTAAACTTGGACAAGAGTCAAAGCAGCTACCAATTAGAACGAATGGTGGATGCCACTTCTCAAATCGAGTTGGTACGTCGAGACTCCAGCATCGCTGATGCAAAACAAGCCGTGCTTAACCAAGAGATTGGTGGGTTCCTCGTCATCCCAGAGAACTTCTATAAAGACTTGCTCCTAGGTAAGAGCCCGACGCTTTCTTACGCTGGCGATGCTTCTTACTTCTTAGTGTACGGAACCATAGTTGAAGGGCTTGCCAAGGCAGGTGGCACGTTAGCTGCGCAAGTTAAGGTCAGTCACTTGTTAGTCGAAGGTGTGCCTTTAGAATCCGCAGCCAAAGGCTACAGCGCGTTTAGCTTGAACCTAAAACCAACGTTCAATAGCCGCATGGGATACATCGATTACGTAGTTCCAGCCGTCTTTGTGTTGATCCTGCAACAAACCTTAGCCATGGCTTCTGGTTTAGTTGGGGCAACCCAAAACGCTCAATCTACGTTTGGCTATTGGAGTAAGACCTCTCCAGCAAAACTGATGCTTGCTCGCTGTTGTACCTTGGTCGGCATTTATTACTTGTTGTCGATGTACTACTTCGGCGCGAGCTTTTCGATGTATGGAATAAATTTGCTCGCCTCAACGACACAAATTTTGACCTTACTGCTGCCCTTCTTATTGGCCAGTTGTTTGATTGGGATTTTTATTGGTGAGCTAGTGCCAAGAAGAGAGTTAGTCACGGTTGTGGTGTTAATCAGTTCAATGCCGCTGATTTTCTCTTCAGGTTTTATCTGGCCTGTTGAAATGATGCCTGAATGGTTAGTACTGCTGTCACAGTTATTCCCAAGCACACCAGCTATCCAAGGTTTCTTAGCGCTTAATCAGATGGGTGCATCTTGGCAAGAAGTGGCGTCTCAATGGACATTGCTATGGGGACAAGTCGCTTTATGGGGTTCGTTATTAGCACTTAAGCTTTACCACAAGTCGAGTAAACGTATCACTGGCTCGGTTTAACTCTAGTCTCTAAACGCTAAACCTCATGTTCATCGTAAATCATTAAAAATGGCTCTGATCAAGGGCCTTTTTAATGCCCCCTGGCCTGATTCCATCTTCAGCTATCAATTGTTTAAACACTTCACAAGCACATATCGAATATTCAAATTCGCCGACTTCCCTGTGATCCCGCACTATACTTCACCTTAGCCCGTCGCTATAACCGCTACTGCATATGCCTTTTGCAACCTAAAAAGCATCGACTTATTCCAAAACAATGACAAAACCCGAACAATTGTAAATTTATTGTAAAAATTTCTTTGAGGGTATTATTTTTATGTATAGGATTATCAGTAGGACTTGGTAGGCCGAATACCATAGTCTTATTGGTTCACATACCAAAAGGATATCCATACAAAGCAAGATCAGTACTTATATTTATTTCGTTTTTCGACCTAGCTACAGCCGTTTATGTTGCCGTCGAATGAAGTAGATAAATCACTGAAATGTAAAAAATCAAATAAAAAACAAACACAACAGCAGCAAACATAATTTAATAAAAAGACAGGGAAAACCATGAAAAACTTACGTGAATTATTTTTGGGGTTTATATTATTGTTTAGTTCCAGTGCATTTGCAGAAGAAGGATCATTTAGTCAAAGTATCAGTAACTTGAGCCAAAGTGTTGATGGTTTTTTCAATGACTACACAGGGTGGTTCGTTGGACTAATATTTAAAAGTGTCCCACTTGGTGAAGCAAACTTCCCAATCATTGTTGGCTGGCTATTGCTCGCCGCGATTATCTTTACTGTTTATTTTGGCTTTGTTCAATTTAAACGTGTTGGCATGGCCATAGACATTATCAAAGGTAAGTATACCGACCCTAACTCCAAAGAGGATGGCGAAGTATCTCACTTTCAAGCATTAACAACCGCGCTTTCAGGAACCGTCGGGCTTGGTAATATTGCAGGTGTAGGTGCAGCACTCGCGATTGGTGGCCCTGGTGCGACATTCTGGATGATCTTGTGTGGTCTTCTGGGTATGGCGTCTAAATTTTGTGAGTGTACTTTAGGTGTGAAATACCGAACTATCTTACCTTCAGGTGTCGTTTCGGGTGGTCCAATGTACTACCTAAGCCAAGGCCTGAGCGAAAGAGGACTCGGTGGACTAGGTAAAGCCCTTGCAATTGGTTTTGCGTTAATGTGTATTTTGGGTGCGTTGGGCGGCGGTAACATGTTCCAAGCTAACCAAGCACATGCCATGTTAACTTACGCATTCGATGTACCAAGTGAATACGGTGTCATCACAGGGCTTGTACTCGCTACCTTAGTGTTTTCCGTTATCGTTGGCGGTATGCCTTCTATTGCGTCTGTAACAGAAAAAGTTGTTCCTTGGATGGCTGCTCTGTATATCGGTATGGCTCTGATTGTTATCGGTTCTAATCTTGATCAAGTTGGCCCTGCGTTCAGCGCAATCTTTACAGGTGCATTTACCGGTGAAGGTGTGGTTGGTGGATTTATTGGTGCCCTAATCCAAGGTCTAAAACGTGCAACATTCTCAAATGAAGCAGGTGTAGGTTCAGCAGCAATTGCTCACTCAGCAGTAAAAACAAAAGAACCAATCACTGAAGGTCTTGTATCACTACTAGAACCATTCGTTGATACGGTAATCATTTGTACAATGACGGCATTGGTAATCACTATCGCTGGCTTAAACGTAGGTCCATATGATGGAACAGGTTTAACGGGTGTAACGTTGACTGCTGCATCATTTACTGAAACGGCAGAAGTATTTAAATACACACTTGCTCTCGCGGTAATCATGTTTGCGTTCTCGACGATGATTTCTTGGTCGTACTATGGTCTTAAGGCTTGGACTTACCTATTTGGTGAAGGCAAAACAACGGAACTGATTTTTAAAGTGATGTTCTGTGTGTTTGTTGTTATTGGTGCGACGATTCAGTTTGGCGCGGTAATCGACTTCTCTGATGCGGCTATCTTTGCGATGTCAATCTTCAACATTCTTGGTCTGTACTTCCTAATGCCAGTTGTGAAGAAAGAACTGCAATCATTTGTTGCTCGTGTGAAATCAGGTGAAATCAAAACTTACGATAAATAACGTTTAGTAGAATGATGTTGATCTGATAACTAGTTTAGGTCTCATAACGATACAGTTCTAATAAACGAGACTGTTCTAAAAATTTTTGTAAGACCCTTTGCTTGAGAAAGCGAGAACAGGACTGCAACTTATCCAAATCCCTACTAGCTTTGCTTGTGGGGGTTTTTTATGCCTGAATGGTTGGGCTAGTTACTACCCTCAATGCCTTGCTCGCTCTTTTCACTCTTTTCACAATCATGTTCAACGTCAACACGACGAACTAATTCTTCTACTTCGATCATCTCTTTTTGCGCTAATGGCGAACAACAATCATCGAAACAATAAGCTATGGTGCAGTTCTCACAAAGATACTCTGGCATCACTTCATCCCTTGTCGTCAAAGCAGCCAAATGCGAGCTAGCAATCGACTGCGTGTTCATCCTGAATAACACTATTATGCAGCGACTCTGATCTGAAAATATGTATGCAAAGTCATTTAATAGACAACAAGTAACATATCGTTGTGGATATACGTAACTATTCACAAATATCTAAGCAAACAATGAAAACACTCAAATAATCAATAATGAGAAAGCGCCGGATCTATGCTCCCGAGAGAACGCAAAACGCCCACATCACGTGTGTGATGTGGGCGTTTCAATATTTACCGTAAACTATCTTTGGGTTGATTAAAGCCTGTGGCTTATAGACCCATTTCTTCAGTGAGCGTTTTGATCTGCTTAAGATCCATGGTGTGGACTTCAATCATTTGTCTGATATCACTCAGACGAGAGTTGGCGTTATCCTGCTTCTCACACGCGTCAGATTTAGCATCCCATGATGTGCCATCTAAGAAAACGTCGCACGCTTTCTTTAGAGAACCAAGGTTCTGGTCAAGTTCATTTTTTTCTTTCTCAAGCTTTTCAAGTTCTTGAGAGATCTGTAATTCTTTTCGGAAAACTTCACGCGAACGCTCAAACAAGGTCGATTGCATGTCAGCCTGACGATTAAGTTTCTGGTTGTCTTGCTGAGTTTGCTCTAACGTTTGCTTCTGTTCGTTTAGCTGCTGCTCTAACGAGTAGTTCGCTTTCTCTAAAACCGAAGACTGCTTCGCTAGGTCTTGGAGCTCTTTTTGATGTTCTTCTGTTTGTTTTACTAGAGCGGCTTCTACTTTTGCATCGATTTCGGTATCGACTTTTGCCACTTTAGTTTCAACGGATGTCATCAACTGTGTTTTGCTGTCATGCAGTTCTTGATAACGAGTTTCGAGTACCTGATAAGTGGACTCCCACTTCGAAGCCGTGATTGTAGAACCGATCAAGCCACCTAACGCCAAACCTATAACCGCAGCAATGCCGATATAAAGCTGACTGCGCTTATCGCGTTCTTCAATAACAACCACTTCATCTTGTTCGCTTTGTCCAGATTGCTGGTTCACTAGCGGGTACTCCCAAAAATTTGTTTAACGTTACACGGTCACTGATACTGATACTGATACTGATACTGATACTGATACTGATACTGATACTGATACTGATACTTTAAGCTCAGCTAAACCTATTGCCCAAGCCAGAAGCACTTGAGCTTTGCTAACACGTTTATCCTATCTGCTCACAGACAGATTTAACGAGTTAACTCCGAAATCATCAGGCTAGCAGTATACAAAAGGAAGCTGCTAACGATAACAATCACTACCCATTTTTGCAGTTTTTCGTTTGTCCGGTAACGAAACAGCACAAATGCCAAAGCCAATAAAAAAACAATCGCTATTAATCGAGTCATAACTCCTCCTTGTTTCTCTATTTTATACCATTTAAATAAGCAAGTTACGTCAGAGACTCGTTGTTTGATCATTTAGTTGAACAACATTTGAGCAAACAGATATTTTGTAGCTGACATCACATTTTATATGATCTAGGATACGCTTACAGATTACCTAATTATTTAGGTAATTGTTCCGATGAAGACTGCAGGAGAGTGGTTTTTTAACTAAATATTAACATTTAGTTAGATAAACCCGCCGAAGAAGTAAATCTTTCAGGCGCTTTGTGCTGGAGAAATCCAGAAAAGTGAGGACTGTCGTTGGAGGAACCTCTGGAGAGAACCGTACTACTTTTTTGTAGCAAGCGGTCGCCGAAGGAGCAAGCTTAGTGCCCGTTACTTATCTATAAGTGATTCGCTAAGTGAAACTCTCAGGCAAAAGGACAGAGGAGTGGAAAGCAACAGCCTTAATTAACAAAAGAATTCTATCTAGAAATCCGTATGTATTAAGTAGTGCTATCGATCCCTGTGATCTGCACTGCCTTCCCTCTTCTCCTTAAATTTTTAATTTATTAAGGGGAAACTATGAACCATCTACAAGCTACACTTCAAACCATCAACCAATTCGTTTGGGGACCACCGCTGCTTATTCTGCTAGTGGGAACGGGGATCTACTTTACTTTTCGCTTAGGCTTACTCCAGTTTAGACACCTCCCAACCGCGCTAAAAATGGTGTTCACCAAAGACAAATCAGGTACGGGTGACGTATCGAGTTTCGCCGCTTTGTGTACTGCACTTTCCGCAACTATTGGTACAGGTAATATCGTAGGTGTAGCGACCGCAATCAAGATTGGTGGCCCTGGTGCCCTATTCTGGATGTGGCTTGCCGCTGTATTTGGTATGGCGACCAAATACGCAGAATGTCTACTTGCCGTTAAATACCGTAGAACCGATAGCAATGGCGAAATGGTTGGCGGCCCAATGTACTACCTGCAATACGGTGTCGGCTCACGAATCTTAGCGGTAATGTTCGCTATCTTCGCTTTGGGGGTTGCCTGCTTCGGTATTGGTACGTTCCCACAAGTTAACGCTATCTTAGACGCGACTGAAATTTCATTTGGTGCTTCTCGTGAAATGTCTGCTGTCGTTCTTACGATATTGGTGGCAGTGGTAACCCTTGGTGGCATTCAATCTATCGCTAAGGTCGCAGGAAAAGTCGTTCCTACCATGGCTATCATGTACATCGTCGCGTGTTTAAGCGTTCTGGTTTCCAATGCCGACCAACTACTCAATGCCATTACCCTTGTGGTTACCTCTGCGTTTACCAACACCGCTGCAACTGGTGGTTTCTTTGGTGCAAGCATCATGCTTGCTATCCAATCAGGTATCGCTCGTGGTGTATTCTCGAACGAATCTGGTCTAGGTAGCGCGCCTATGGCAGCAGCAGCGGCTAAAACGGACTCGTGCGTGAAGCAAGGCCTTATCTCGATGACAGGTACCTTCTTTGACACCATCATCATCTGTACGATGACAGGCTTGGCGCTTATCTTAACGGGTGCTTGGCAAACCGACCTCTCTGGTGCAGCGATGACCACTCATGCATTCGCTGTGGGTTTAAACGCCGATACTTTAGGTCCAATGTTAGTTTCGATTGGCTTAATCTTCTTTGCGTTTACAACGATTTTAGGCTGGAACTACTATGGTGAGCGCTGTGTTGTTTTCTTACTAGGTACCAAAGCCGTACTGCCTTACAAAATCATCTTCATTGCGTTGGTTGCCTCTGGTGCATTCCTAAAGCTCGACATGATCTGGCTGATGGCGGATATCGTGAACGGCCTAATGGCTATTCCTAACCTAATCGGTCTTATCTTGTTACGCCACGTTGTCATCGAAGAAACAAAGCTATTCTTCAAACCTTTAACTTCTTCAAATGATTGTGAAGCCGTTAAAGCATAACTTGAATTGATTGAATACAAAGCCCGCAATAAATGCGGGCTTTTTTATTGATTCAACACTTAAAGTGACTACATTATTACTTGCCCTATATACCCACAAATATAATAAGATATTTATTCGGCGACTGTTCTAATTAAAATAATGCAAAGACTAATAAAAAGGCCACTAATAAAACCAACGCTTAATTAGATGTTACTTATATTTAACAGGTTGTGTCTAAATAGCGTCATTTTTATCATAAACGAATAAGAAACATTTTGTTCCAACCACACAAAAAGACACCATAATAAAATATGTGACTTTAATTCACATATGAGTCAGTTTATAGTCATCTACACTCTTGAGAGAATTATAATAAAAATAAAATGTTGGCTATATGATCAGATTTGACCCAATTAAAAACCGTATTTATAACGACGAACGTTCTATTAAAATAGGATATCGTGAGACTCGCGTTTTAGAGTTATTACTTAAAAAATCTCCCGAAATTGTGCGCAAACAAGATATTATTAGTTTCGCATGGGGAAGCGAATTCATTGGTGATACGTCACTAGCGAAATGTATCAGCTTGCTTCGCCAAGGATTCGTTAAGCTCGGTATCAAAGAGACGCCAATCGTGACTGTGCCAAAGGTTGGTTACCGCCTTATCGATGGTTGTGTCTTGATCGAATCGCAACCACAAATTGGAGCCACTATTCCTCTCACTCCAGTGAGCGACCACATATCACTATGTCATACCAGTTCACTAGGTCATAGCAGTTCACTAGGTCATGACAGTTCACAAGGTCAAAGCAGTATTGCGCTCTCTCTTGCAAGTAGCCATGAATCTGAATCTAAACAGGCGACACCTGCTTATCATCAAGTCGGCTCATACCGAAATAGACTGTGTTATTTCACTACTGGATGTTTGCTGCTGGCATCTGCGTTGTTGGCTTTCGCTAAAGTTAATGAGAGAAACCTCAGTGATATCAACCCTGTTAATCGACTCAACGAGCAGTGGATTGGTCAAGTACAAGTTTTCCAAGATCCTGAAATGGCGATGACTCCTGAGCTAGAAAGCATCCTCTATCAGTATCAATGTGATTGTGTGGCGTACGTTAGCGAAGAGCCCGGCTATTCAGAACTCTCCGTACTCAACAAAGCAACACGCCAGTCTGTCAATATCTTTTACACGTCAACACAATTGGATCAAGCCAGCACCGAGCTGGCGCTATTCTTAGAGAGAGGCCAACTATGATGCCATTCGTTGCACTCATTTCTGCATTCGCTTTATTAGTTGGTATATGGAATATCCCTTCGCCCCAACCAAAAGAAGAGCATCGCTATCAACATAGCGTGGTGGACTTCATAGTGGATGACAATGTATTACGTACCGATGGATTAACAAAAATAAGTAACAACGAAGTCCTGCATCTTATGTCAGTCCAGGACGACAACATGCCCAACCCGATTGTCCTGAGATTCAAAGGAAAAGCTAACCCTTCTCAATCATTTTTCTTTTCTATATCTGGCACCATAGACTTAGTCTCTGTACAAAAAATAAATAAAACAATGAATGACAGCCTATTGTCGCCTTATCTTTTAATCAACAATGACCCATTAACGGTAAAGATTGATATCTTAAGTTCAAATGATTTATTTGCCATAATAAAAACGTGTAATACAGGCCGAACACAACTTCTGGCTAAGCGATAATTAGGAACAGTTTGGCCACCAGTAACCGCTACATTATTATCAAATGATGATCCTTGTCGATGTTACACATAGAAAACGGATGGTTATTTTTATTCTTCTATCAGTAATACAACGACGATTTTATCCTGACTTAAAATGTTTCAGTGTTAAAAAGGTCGCACATCAAGGTATCCAATCTAGATTTAGACACCTTATGGCTAAATACCCGCCTTAAAGTTACGAAAATTGTGAATGGTTATATCTAACTTTCTACTTAACCATTCACATCAAGCGTAACGAAATAACATCAAAGCGTTTTGACGTTTATGCCCAAATAATAACACTCTATTTTTCTAAAAACGGTTTGAGCCCCATCAAATAATTTCCTTTAAGTTGCATACACTTTCACCCTACAAACACATTCAATAATACAACCCGATGAATTTAAAGGGTAAATTAATTCAAGCCTTTTCAGTATCTATCTATTTATCAACATGAAAAAGTGAACTTGTCTTGTTAACTACACGGCACACAAAACATTATCAAAATAGAAAAATTACAAACGAGGGAATTGTTAATGATTAGTATAAACAGAAGTCTCTTAGCAACCGCAGTGTTGTCTGTTCTATCAACCGGGGTAAACGCAAAGGTGTACCCGGACCAAATAGTGTTTGACCAACTTGGTGAAGATGTATGTCGCTCTGGTTATCGTCCTTTAGACCGCTATGAAGCCGAAGAGCAGAAGAGTGCTTTGGTCGCTCGTATGGGCACTTGGCAGATTACTGGGTTAAAAGGAAACTGGGTAATCATGGGGCCGGGTTATCATGGCGAAATTAAACAATCAAACAGCGGGTCGACGTTCTGTTATCCGAACAATGACCAATCTGAAATACCAAATTACTCTGCTAAAGCCGTCACAGAAGGCAGCGAGATAGACGTTGAATATGACTTAGTGAACAACCGCAATGATTTTGTACGCCCTCTTAGCTATCTAGCTCACAACCTAGGTTATGCATGGGTTGGCGGTAACAACAGTCAGTATGTTGGCGAAGACATGACGATTAAGCGCTCGGGTGACTCTTGGATAATACAAGGTAACAACAGTGGTTCTTGTGATGGTTATCGCTGTAACGAAAAGACTAAGATCACCGTCGACAACTTTACCTACACCGTTAACGACAATAACTTTTGGCACGGCGATGTCGTCGAGTCCGATCGTGAACTGGTTAAAACAGTTTACGCTACCGCGAGAAACAGAAGCGACATCGCGCAGCAAGTCGTTGTCGACCTAAAAGTCGATGAGTCTACAAATTGGTCGAAAACGAATAGCTATGGGTTCTCCGAAAGTGTTCAAACAGAGAATACATTCAAATGGCCTTTGGTTGGCGAGACTAAGCTAACGATTAAATTAGAAGCGAATCAGAGCTTCGCTGAAACCAATGGTAACTCTACGAGCGAGCAAGTCACACTACAAGCTCGTCCTATGGTTCCAGCGAATTCAGAGCTGCCGATTCGAGTTGAGTTGTATCGTTCAACCATTTCTTATCCGTACCGATTCAACGCCGACATCAGTTACGATGTTGAATTTAACGGCTTCCTACGTTGGGGTGGTAACGCATGGCACAGCCATCCAGACAACCGCCCGTACAAAGCTCACACCTTCACTATGGGCCGCAGCAGCAATGAATCAGCCGATATTCGTTACCAATGGGATCACAGATACATTCCAGGCGAAACGAAATGGTGGGACTGGGGCTGGGCGATCAAAGAAGCCGGTTTATCAAGCATGCAGTACGCGACTGGAGGAAGCTTACGCCCATTCCACTCCTACGTATCCGGTGATTTCAACGCTGAATCTCAATTTGCAGGCACCATTGAGATTGGCCAAGCAACACCAATTACTAACAGTTTACGCAGCAAAAGAAGTGTTGATTCAGTCAACGAAACCACTGAGCGCATTGGCGATATCGAAGTTACCACCAACTTTAATGCAGATGAGTTGAGTGACTTAGGTTTCGAAGGCGCTGAGATGAACATTAGCGTTGTTGAATAACGCAGTGGCTCACATCTAACACTCGATTTACCAGTAACAAAAAAGCCCACGGCAGTGTTTATATACAAACCTAATGTGGGCTTTCTTCTTTTTAATTCAATTGTGTAGAGCCTTTAGGACGACTCTCAATAACCTATACCCAAAACGATTCAGGTTATACTGGCTCTTCCATCAGAAGCTTAACACCCAGCCCCACCAGCACCATGCCAGTCACACCTTCCATCCACTTCATAAAGCTCGCGTTCTTAAGCAAGTTTTTAGCGGAGTTCAGAGCCCCAGCCAAACTACATTGCCACACCATAGCAATCATAAAGTGCACTGAAGCCATCAACATAGATTGCAATAACGGTGAACCTTCAGGGTTTACGAATTGAGGCAGAAAGGCCAAATAGAAAACCGCCGTCTTCGGGTTCAGTACATTAGATAGGAAGCCTTCGCGCAGAGAACGCTTAGCACTGTATGCTTGCTTAGCTTGCTCGCCAACCTTCATACCGCCGCCATTTTTCATCAAAGCGCGTAAACTGCTTAAGCCAAGCCAAATCAGATAAACCGCACCCACCATTTTGACGGCTTGAAAGAGTTCAGCTGATTGAGCAAGAATCGCAGAGATCCCCACGGCAGAGAAAAAAGCATGCACATAAAGGCCGCCACAAATACCTAAGCTGGTCATAGCACCGTCAGCTAAGCCGGAGCGGCTAGTATTACGAATCACCAATGCCGTATCTAAACCCGGCGTTAGCGTTAAAATAGTGATGGCAATTAGAAATGCCTCAAAGTTCAAAATATCCATATTATTGTCATTGTTGTTCAGCGATCTATCATCAATACCGCTTATCTGAACAATTCGCAAGCAACAATTGCCATCTGCTATACAAGTCACTGATTTTGTGCACAATGGAACAGTTTGATTTGTTAAGAAATAGTAAATTCTAGGCATCGTACTGCCTCATGCTTTTATCGCTATATCTTCGACTGCGAAGGTCAGCGTCATTAAAAAGCAGAGCCATAATCAAAGTACACCAGAGATGAACCTTAAAGCTGACGCTGTCCTAGGGATCATTTAAAGAAACCAAATTAAGAGTAGTCAAATGAGCGCATTCAAAAAACTAGTCGAGCACTCTCAAAAATGTTCACGCTTTCAACACCTCGCCTCTATTTGTGGTTGGGACCAAGCTTCAATGATGCCTGCCGGTGGTAACCAAGCTCGTAGTGAAGCGATGGCCGAACTTTCGGTTCATATTCACGGATTGATGACGCAACCACAGCTTGGCGATTGGATTGCAGATGCTGAAAACGAAGCGCTAAATGGCGAGCAACAATCGTCTCTACGTGAAATTAAACGCCAATGGCAACAAGCGAACCTACTTCCAGAAAAACTGGTTGAAACGAAATCTCTAGCGGGTTCAAAATGTGAACATGCATGGCGCAGCCAACGTGGTAACAACGACTGGGTTGGATTCGAAAAGAACTGGCGTGAAGTGGTTGAGCTATCTCGTGAAGAAGCGCAGATCCGCGCCGATGCAGCGAACCTAACGCCTTATGATGCCATGCTGGATATCTATGAACCGGGTACCAGCTCTGCTTCTCTTGATATCTTGTTTGCAGACGTTAAAACCTGGCTACCAAACCTGATTGACGAAGTGATCGAAAAACAGTCGAGCGAGCAATTTAATGCGCCATCTGGGATCTATTCGACCGAGAAACAGAAAGCACTTGGCTTAGAAGTCATGAGGCTACTTCAGTTCGACTTCGAACACGGCCGATTGGATGAAAGTGTTCACCCATTCTGTGGCGGCGTCCCTTCAGACGTGCGCATCACAACCCGATACGACGAAGCGGAATTCGTTCAAAGCTTAATGGGTATTGTGCATGAAACAGGACACGCACGTTACGAACAAGGCTTACCAAAGCACCTAGCAGGCCAACCGGCAGGCGAAGCGCGCTCTATGGGCATCCACGAATCTCAATCTTTGTTCTTCGAGATGCAAGTTGGCCGCAGCGACCCATTCATCGGACACTTAGCAAACTTGGCGGGGCAGCAATTCTCAGGTTCAGAGTTTGAGAAAGAGAACTTCCAGAAGATCTACACTCGCGTGAAGAAAGACTTCATCCGTGTTGACGCTGATGAGCTTACCTACCCTGCACACGTTATCTTGCGCTACGAAATTGAACGTGACTTGATCAACGGTAAGATCAAACACACCGATGTGCCAGAACTATGGAATACTAAGATGCAGTCATACCTTGGATTAAGCACTCAAGGCAATTTCACTAACGGCTGTATGCAAGATATCCACTGGACCGACGGCGCATTTGGTTATTTCCCATCTTACACATTAGGCGCTATGTACGCGGCGCAATTCATGGCTTCAATGAAGAAAACTGTCGATGTGAACTCTGTGATTGAAAGTGGCGACCTATCACCTATCTTCACTTGGTTAGAATCGAATATTTGGAGTAAAGGCAGCCTGCTTAACACCGATGACTTGGTGAAAGGCGCAACCGGTGAAACCTTGAATGCGCAATACTTCAAAGACCACCTAAGAAGCCGTTACCTTTAATGGAATAAATCGATAGAGGCTGTTCAGTTTATTGATTCAGCCTTTTTAATCACATTTTCAAATATACTTAGGTTGATTTGAAGGCTTTATCCCTTAATCGAACTTAACAATCACGGATTAGCCGAGGTATTTCAAATACCTCTAATGTAGTGGCCAAGTTCATTCAACCACTACATTTCCTCAATACGCTTTTAGTGATAGCGCGCGAATAAACGTTCGGCTATTTTAGCTGCGATCAACATCTCTACCCAGGCGATCGGAATCAAGACAAAGGCCATGTCCCAAGTTCCCAAACCTGAATTAACAGAACCAACCCAAAACACGCCTATAGTCGCTAACGTTGTTACCGTTGCTGAAATGAAGATAGATTTCAAATTCCGACCGAAAACTTGAGCACACAGCCAGTATATGAACACTAGTGTACTCGCTATCATGGTGTCCCATACCCCCCAGATAAGTGCGTTACTGACTCCCATTGGCCCGATATCGATTTTACCTGCGTAGAACTCTTCCATCATTGGAAAAGCAACCAGCATCGCTCTTGCCACCTCTGCAGCATGTATCCAGATGCTTGTTAGTAGCATTACGATTATAAAATTTTTCAGATTGAAGTTTGAGTTCACGACTTGTCCTATTCTAAAGTGATCGTTACATAATTGACATTCTGAAGTGATCACTTCAGAATGTCAATTATCCAAATCTGTCGTTGTTTTAGGAGACACAAATGAGCGCGGGTAGAAAAAGAGCATTCGACAAAGAACTAGCACTAAAAACAGCAATGTATGTTTTCTGGAGCCGAGGGTATGGAGGGACGTCTGTTGCTCAGCTCTCAACGGCACTGAACATTAATACCTCAAGCCTTTATGCCGCATTCGGAAGTAAAGATAAGCTTTATAAATCCTGTCTTGAATACTATTTAGAGCACTACATTTTACCTGTTTATGCGGAAATTCAGCCCCCTAACGATGCGACTGGAATAAAAGGGCTTAAACGTTATTTTGAGTCTCTAATCGATTTGTTTATGAACTTAGAGACCCCAAAGGGCTGCTTGCTAATTAAAAGTACAGGTGAAACTGAAAACCCTTTGTTTCCATCTGATGTGAAAGAGTTTTTGAAAATACAAAGTGAGAGGATATATCAAATAACGTTGTCATTTGTGCAAGTATCCTTTGCTGGACAAGATAGCGAATACCAAGCATCGCTCGCTAATTTGGTCACAATAGTAAGCAATGGCATTGCTGTTCAAGCAGCCGCAGGGCAGCCTAAAGAGACGTTGAATAAATGTGCTGATCAGTTCACTAGAATTTTACAATAGACACAACATGGCTGTAGCAATGCACGTTAGGACTGAAGTGATTTAGAGTTGGAGCACCACAACCAATCTCTGAGTTTTATGATTATGGTTGAGCGCTATCAGTGAAGAGGTCGAAAATCGATTTACCTATTTCGACTATTGCCAGATTGCGCTGTTCCATTGAAACATCAGTATGACTAACAGAATGCTAACAATGAAATCACGAATTAGCATAAGTATGGAAAGTCACTAAGATTGATGGTGCGCATCACTGTCTTGCTTTTACACAAATCTGACATTGATGAATACCATAATCTATCGATATAGACATCAATATATTGTATTATTACATTTGTATTTATACTTATTAGGATTTTCTATGTTGATTCACGAATTTTCGAATAAGGACGTTACCGCTGAGCATGTAATTTTAGCTCAAGCAATACTAGCAGGGACTGCTCAAGGTGATAAAAGTAAAGCACAGCGCTTTATGATTTTTGTAAATGAGATTCCCGATGCGCCGACTGTGCAAGACCTGATTCCACGCTTTAGTCAATTTATGAAGCGCTTTAAAGTCAGCTGAAATTCAGAATACTTTACACAGGGATGTGTAATTAAGATCACCAACTCCCCCCTAACCACTACCTACTTGTAAACTCTATCTGACCCTATGCTCACTCTATATCTAGCCATTGTTGTCAGAGGACAATAGAGTTTGATCAATTTTAAAAACGTTTTTGGACAAACCCTTCTTAGGGCAGTCACTTAAATTAGGCAAATGCTGATAATTTTTGGGAATGGAAAGTCACTTTATGAAATGTCTAATTTTGCAGGTGCAGCTCAGATCACGCAGAGAAGTTTCGGGGCAGATAATTTTCACTTTATTGGCTGTTTATTAAATTTAGAATATATCCTTGGATTTGTTGAGTGGTTATTGTTTTTTAGTCTAAATATAAATTACAATGCTATTTTTATATATTAATATACTAATGATGAAAACAAAATTATCCCTTATATTTTTACCTTTTTGCTTAGTTGGCTGTGTAAATATGCAAGAGTTAGACTTGGTTAATCAAGGTGAATATTTAGTGCTTGAGAGAGACCTAACAAGAATTAGGACTCACGCCGTTTTGGGTATTCAAGACTTATTTCCAACATCTTGGGTTGAGGGTGTCTCCTCCGGAGTATATGTTTCAGAGGGGCAAGATTCTCAAGGTATTTTTTATCAAAGTGTAAATTCCTGCATCGGTTTAGAAAACAAGAGAAAAATGGTCGGATACATGCATGGGTGGGACTGTGGCATTTGGGTTCCCTACAATAAAAATGAAGTCGTTAAATCCTACATCCATAATGATAGCCACACTTTTGGGGCACCTTCCTATTTGGATTGGTACGCGGAATTTACATATGACCAATTTGAATCAACTTTGAAAAAACAATAAGAAATAGAGGCAAAGGGGAGCAATTTTATCTCAAACTTGCACAAAGATGTTTGTTGATTCCCTTACTTTAGTTGTTAACTTTTTCCAAACGAGTCTCTTTGAAATGGTTGAACGTCTTATACACTCAACGACCCACCTGAAAGATGACTCCAAGAAAAGAGTTTTTCTTAATGAAAAAAGTTCAAATAGAGGAAGACGCACGCCCCTAAAATTTTTAGAGCATTTTATCTAACAAGTTTTGGGGCAGAAATGAGCTACAACTTCCCCTAGATTAACAATTAAGAGATAACTAAAGGTATGGAAAGTCGCTTAACGTAGCGTCCAGTATTGATGGTACAGATCAATGCAACATCGACCGGTTAAATAAACGAATAGAAAAGGCTGAGCAGGTTATCTGACTCAGCCTTTTTACTCTTCATAACGAGTCATTTATCGCCAGTGAGCATGTCGAAGAAGATCTTTCTCGACTCTGGTGTGCTGTCTCTGTGCGTTTCGTATTTTACATGCGTGTTTGCATCAACAGCTTTTGATAGCTTAATGCTCCAGAGCGCTTTCAGTTGGTTCGGTACAATTGAATACCTAACATCAATAATCCGCAGATCATCTGATGGGTCCTGTGCAATATAGCCATTAGAGAACCAGCGGAAGCGTTCAATGTCTTTGGCTTGTTGAGAATCAGGGTCAAGCCAAGGTAAATCACTGCTAACGTTCAGCTTAGCGATCGATTCTCCTGGATATACGTTTACCGATGTGCCAACCCGCACTGCGTCTACATGGTAATGAGCCTCTGTTTCGTACACCACTTTCCAAACCAAGATATTAGCAAAGCTCGGTTTTGCCTCTAATCGAATCGGCGTATGTTGTCTTTCTTCCGCTAATTGCCACCCTATCGCCTCTGCTCTGTCTCTTTGTATCATTCCTAATGTTGGATAAATTAGAGCCCAAGCAAACGCAACACGTGCTAGCCAAGGTGCTCGTTTCAACGTTGCAAACACAAGTAAAATTAAGATGGGAAGCGTATAAACAGGATCGATTATTGATATGGTATTCCAAGCAAAACGCGCGTTGGTCAAAGGCCAAAGTAACTGCGTGCCATAAGTGGTACAAGCGTCTAACAGTGCATGAGTGCCGTAACCTAGAGTACAAAACAGCCAGCTTTGTTTGAAAGAAAGCCCGCGCCTTTTTGCAATGAGATGATGCAAAACCAAGGCACAGATCAAACTGCCAATGGGGATAAAGAAGAGTGAATGGGTAAATTGTCGATGAAACTCCAAAGCCAGCAAAGGATCAGTCTGTGACTTAATCAGTGCATCTAAATCTGGAGCCAATCCAGAGAGTAGACCTAATACCCCAGCGACAACCAAGTTCTGTTTTTTGCTGGCCGATTGTGACAAAGAAGCGCCTAACACGCCCTGCGTTAAAGGATCCATAAATCACTCATTGATAGCATTCCGTTGAATCAAACAAGATACATTTAGCTATAGCAGTGAATTGGGTTAAATAACAATATTTTACCAAGATACTCATGCACATAAACGTATAAAAGTCGGCTGACAGATATAAAAAGAGCTGCCAAATGACTGCTCTTTTTCATTCATTAGTACTAAATCTATCTGTTCATACCCAACACATAATATCGAACAACAAAAAATTAACGCGCCACCATACTTGCTGCGATAACCACTAACAGTATCGAGAAGATTTTCTTAATCGTTGGAACCGGTAAATGATTGGTTGCTTTTGCGCCTAAAGGGGCAGTAAACCAAGACGTGCACACAATACCCAACAGCGCAGGCAGATAAACAAAGCCAGCAAAACCGTCTGATAGAGCAAAGTGGCTGCTGCCTGAACTGATGTAACCTATCGAGCCAAACAACGCGATGACAATGCCACAAGCCGACGCGCAGCCAATAGCCTTTTTCATATCGACAGAGAAGAACGTTAATAGCGGAACCAGCAATGCACCGCCACCAATGCCTATCATGGCAGACAAGCCACCCGTAATGGTTGTCAGCACAGTTAGCACGCCCTTGTTTGGCAGTTTTCGTTCCTTAGGTGCATCATTTTTACTACTTAAGAACATCTTGATCGCAATAAGAACTACACTCACGGCGAACACAATACGAACGACTTTTTCCGGCAACAGAGCCGCCATAAAGCCACTAACCAGTGCACCTAGAGCAACACCGAGCATGATCCAAGGCGCCAGATCCCAAGGCACGTTTCCATTCTTGTGGTGAGCAAGTGCAGAAGAAGTTGAGGTGAACAGTATCGATGCCAACGAAGTAGCGATGGCCGCAACAACCACTTGATCCGCAGGTAGAATCTCTAAGTGAAGTAAAATGCTGCTTAGCACCGGAACAATGATCAGCCCTCCGCCAATCCCCAAAAGCCCGGCAAGAAAACCAACACCACTGCCTAATAATGCACAGTATAAAATCAACAACAGCAATTCACTCATTTCATCCATCTCTTAATTAAATTAATCGTCTTAAATAACACACTAATAATGTGGTTATATTTCCATCAAGCTAATTAATATAACTGACACCGGCTTAAATATTCAAACAGAATAGATCATGAATATTCCTCATGTTCAATGTGAAGTAATACCATTGTTAATGGTGAACCTATCAACGTATAAAAACCTTAAGCGATTAACTTTATACGACATTAATTCTGCTAAGCATTGATGTCAGACAGCATAGCCTTCGATTCTTAATCCGGTCACAAGCAAAAAATAAAAGCCGTTTTAATACTAAAGACCGAGAGAATCAGAAAACAAATTGGGATACCAAATCAGCATGAATAAAGAATTTAATTTTACGATTAAGAGCATTAGCCTCGACGAAAACTACCAGCCTGCAGACAGCACGCGCATCACAACCAACTTTGCTAACCTGGCTAGAGGCGACAGCCGCCAAGCGAACTTGCGTAATGCGCTACAAATGATCGATAACAGTTTCAACGCGTTAGCACACTGGGACAACCCTAAGGGCGACCGTTACTCTGTTGAGCTTGAAATCATTTCTGTTGATATGGATATTGAAAGCAACGGCGAAGCATTCCCTTCAATTGAAGTGCTGAAAACCAATATTCTGGACCGTAAAACCAACGAGCGTATTGAAGGCATTATCGGAAATAACTTCTCTTCTTATGTTCGAGATTATGACTTTAGCGTACGTCTATTGGATCATAATAAAGGCCAAGATAAATTCAGCATTCCAGAAGATTTTGGTGATTTACACGGCAAGCTTTTTAAATATTTCGTTAACTCTGACGCTTACAAAAAGAACTTTAATAAGCCACCTGTTATTTGCTTAAGCGTGTCAGATAATAAAACCTATTACCGCACTGAAAACCAACACCCAGTATTAGGTTTTGAATACCAACCGAATGAGTCCTCTTTAACTGAGCAATATTTCAAGAAGATGGGCTTACAGGTTCGTTATTTCATGCCGCCAAACAGTGTTGCACCTTTGGCTTTCTATTTCTTTGGTGATCTACTGAACGACTACTCGAACCTAGAGCTTATCAGCACCATCAGCACAATGGGTACGTTCCAGAAAATCTACCGACCTGAGATTTACAACGCGAACGCGGTTGCGGGCAACTGTTACCAACCAAACTTGAAAAACTTGGATCACTCGCTGACTCAAATCGTGTATGACCGTGAAGAACGAAGCCAGTTAGCGGTTGAACAAGGTAAATTCGCAGAAGAGAATTTCATTAAGCCATACCAATCAGTTCTAGAGAACTGGTCGGCAAATTACGCACTTTAATCGTCTATTGCGCTCTCAAACCACCCAAGGATAGGCAGTATTATTATGAAAACACTATTACCGACTTCAACAGCGGGCAGCTTGCCGAAACCGTCTTGGCTTGCACAACCAGAGACGCTTTGGTCGCCATGGAAACTTCAAGGCGCTGAACTCACAGATGGCAAACAAGATGCGCTGCGTGTCTCTCTGCACGAGCAGCAGCAAGCAGGCATTGATATTGTGAGTGACGGTGAGCAAACACGTCAGCACTTTGTAACGACCTTCATTGAACATTTGAATGGCGTTGATTTTGAAAAGCGTGAAACCGTTAAAATCCGCGACCGTTACGATGCAAGTGTCCCTACAGTCGTTGGCCCTGTTTCTCGTCAGAAATCCGTGTTTGTCGAAGATGCTAAATTCTTACGTCAACAAACCGATCAACCGATCAAATGGGCTCTGCCGGGGCCTATGACCATGATTGATACACTTTACGATGCGCATTACCAAAGCCGTGAAAAACTGGCGTGGGAATTTGCGAAGATCCTCAACGAAGAAGCGAAAGAGTTAGAAGCAGCAGGCGTTGATATTATTCAGTTCGATGAACCTGCGTTTAACGTGTTCTTTGATGAAGTGAATAATTGGGGCATCGCGTGCTTAGAAAGAGCCATTGAAGGGCTTAAGTGCGAAACAGCAGTGCATATTTGTTATGGCTACGGCATTAAAGCGAATACGGATTGGAAAAAAACGTTAGGCACCGAGTGGCGCCAATACGAAGAAGTGTTTCCTAAGCTGCAGCAATCGAATATCGATATCATCTCTTTAGAGTGTCACAACTCTCATGTACCTCTTGAGCTACTTGAACTGGTACGAGGTAAGAAAGTGATGGTCGGTGCAATCGATGTGGCTACCGATTCCATTGAAACACCAGAAGAAGTGGCTAACACTCTACGAGAAACACTTAAGTACGTTGATGCCGATAAGCTCTACCCTTGCACTAACTGCGGCATGGCACCCCTACCTCGCGAAATTGCCTCAGCGAAGCTTAATGCGCTCAGTGCTGGCGCAGAGATCGTTCGTAAAGAGCTTTCAGCGTAACGCTTTCCTAAAGAACAAAAGCTATCCCCTGAAGCCTAAGTATCACATCGATGCTTAGGCTTCCGTACTCTTCTCAACTTCCACTCTCTATCTATTTATCTATTTATCTATTTATCTATTTATCTATTTATTTATTTATCTAAGAAGGTAGCCATCTTCTTCAAAGTGATTAGCGCCTTATCAAGCTCGTCTCTTTCAATGCTTTCAGCGCCACTTTCAGCCCATACTTCCTGTTTTTTATCTAATAGCGAATACGCTTCCTTGCCCTTTTCAGTCATGTTAACCAGCTTTGCTTTTTTGTGATTCGGGTTATCAAGCCAAGTTAGCAGGCCATCTTTCACCATGATGTCGGTAACACGCTGAGTCGCTTGTCTGCTTTGCCCCATAATACGAGCAATTTGAGAAACCGTGACCAGATCATCGGACTTTTCGATCGCACCCATCACCTTCCATCTGGCACTGCTTAACCCTAACTCTTCGGTTAATTTGTCACCCTCAGCATTCAATAGACCACTGACCTTAAAGATCTCTAGTGCGATCTTTGTGAAAACTTCTCCATTCGTATCCATAACACTCACTTTGACAACATGCTGTCATTAAATTAGACTTAAAACCAAATTGACAACATGTTACCAAATTAAAGGCGTAAATGATATGAAACCAATAATCCACAAAACAGCGGCATTAACAGCAACACTGTGTGTCGCGACATTCTTTACCAGCACATTGCTTGTAGAACTGTTTGGTACTTTGGAATCAGTGAAGCTAGTCAAGTCGATGATCGTTTTTCCGGGCTTGTTTATTCTTGTCCCAGCCATTGCGATCACTGGTGCGACCGGCGCAGCTATGGCAAAACAACGAAAAGGGAAAATAGTTGAGCGTAAGAGTAAACGCATGCCAATTATCGCGTTCAACGGGATCGTTATTTTGATTCCAGCCGCTTACTTTTTAAATCAGTGGGCAAGTTTAGGAGAGTTCGACTCAGTGTTTTATGGCGTTCAGATTTTAGAACTGATAGCAGGCGCGACCAACCTAACACTGATGTCTTTGAATATCATGGACGGCAGAAAGTTTCGTCCTAAGAAGGCAACACAAGGCTAAGCTCATCGTATTTAAGCAAACAGATGAGCTTTATACGCGGCTGTTTACCAGGTTTTATCCAAGTCTTGAGCATATAAAGAGATCGCTCGTTGGTACTCTTTGATCGCTTCGCTATTCGTCGTGGAAACTAAAAGCTCAAGTAACAGCGATGTCGCCTCTTTATGGCGACCTAAATTGTACAAGCACATTGCGTAGAAAGGTTTCACTTCTATCGAGTCAGGATACTCAGCCATAGTCTGTTCGAAATAGCCTAAAGCCTCTGCATAAAGGCCAAGGCTTCGATAAGTACTCGCCAAACCGAACAGCGCATCAAAACGCTCTACTGAAGAAAGCACGCCAGACAGAGACAGCACATAGTGATCAATCGCCTGTTGCTCTTTGCCTTGGTTGTCGTAAGACCACGCAATCTGTAAATGAGCTTTCGCCGCATAGTTTTCATCAGTGAGTAGCGTTGCCAGTAAGTCACGCGACGCTTGATACTTCTCTTCTTTTCGCAGTTCGATTGCTTGTTTGATAATGGTGTCCATAACTCTCCCTGACGCTTAAGCGCTGTACTATGCGTTCATTTCCTCGAACATCTGTTTATAAGACTGAGTTTGCAGTGCCGATTGAGTCAGCCCGAACTTACTGGCTAACAACTCAAGCTCACTTTTATACACAGACAACTTAGACTCATCGTCCGTCATGATTGCAAATTCGGCAAAATCACCAATACCCACAAGAGAATCGACCGTGATATGGAACTCTCCAACAAAGTAAATACTGCGAGTTTTATGCGCTTTAAGAATCACTTCGTACCCCAGGTTCTCTAGCATACTCTTAGCATTCGACGCATCAGTGATGTTTGTCGCTTCGCATCGATCAGACTCAGGGCCTTTGACGATCCATAGTTTGATGCCCGACGGCTCCATAGTACGAATACACAAGCTTTTGTTCTGAGCCTGTAAACTTCTATCAGAGCTATCAAAATACCAATCACATTCTTGATTGTCTTGCAGCATTACTTCATGAGGAATTAGGTTCAACGTTTTCAAGAACTCAGACTTAGAGCTAAGTCGATACTTCAGCTCAACCTCATATTTGCCTTTGAAATGGTCGTTGGTCATGGATTAGCTCGATGCAAAAAAAGCGATACTAGCACACGAACCAAATCCGAAATACAAACTGGCGCACAACACAAACTAAAGCCGTGAAACTATGTTCGACACGCTAATACACGCTGCCATTCTTCTTGGCTCATAGCGCCTTTAGAAAGGTAAATATTGTGTTTCTGCATTGCACCTTTCGTGTATGAAAGCTTGATGAAAGAGCCAATTTCAAACGGAAGAAAGCTACGCTGTAAAGTCACATCACAAGCAACGCCATTTAAACGTAGATGACCGTTCGTGATTTCAAATGAGCTATCGCGAAGCTTCCACCACAACATTAGAATTTTTATTAGTGGAGGAACACAAATTATCAGCCCTATGGTTAGCAGCGATGAACGATCACCGTCTGATATCCAATAGACAAGACCTAGTGCAATAACAATAAACAGCAACTCTGAAAATAAGTATTTAACAAAATTTAATTGGATACGGTTATCCATGACACCCTCTCAATGATGATCCTAAAAGCAGCTCCATCTCAACGAGCCCTTTCACTTCAGACAACTGAGTAAAACCTTTTGCTTGATAAAGCTTAATAGCGGGGTTCTCACTGAACACGCGCAACACTAACTGAGCCGATGCTTGATTGTTCGCGTGTTCGATCACTAAATCCAAACACTTAGAGCCAAAGCCTCTACCTTGATATTCAGCTAATATCTGCAAGTCCCTAAGAAACGTTGTATCGCTGGTATAACTGAAGCGGATAACACCAATACGGCTATCCCCTACATAAATTTCATAGTTATCCAGTTCATCCCAGCTACGTAAAAACTGACTATGACCCCAAGCGATTCCACGAGCTTGATAGTAACTCGTCATATTCGTTTTGGTGATCGATTCAGCGAACTTAGGATCTGTACCTTTGACCAACCTTACTTCCATATTGTGTCCTTTGTTTCTAAATCAAACATTGAGCAATACGTAATTTAAGTACCAAGAGTATTGCATCGTGTTTGAACCATCCTAATCAATCTGGTTCCTTGTTTAACGCCTTCTCTAACCACATTGAACTGATGTATTGACCGTTTTTCTTCGCATATTCATTGAACACTCCGACTTCTCGAAATCCAAAACGTTTATGAAGTGCTATTGAAGCCTCATTAGGTAAAGCAACACCTGAGAGTACGCGGTGAACACCATAATCACTAATCGATGCAAATAGCTGAGAATAAAGCTTGGAGCCTAAACCTTTACCTTGAGCTTCTTCCGCAAGATAAATAGTGACCTCTGCGGTATCTTCAAATGCCGACATAGCCCTGTATTGCTGAGAACACGCGAAGCCTAATAACGCATCACCTTCTGTCGCAACATACAGTTGATATTTGCTTTGGCTCGAAAATTGAGAAAACCACTGCTGACGATTTTCCAACGACAACTTCTCTTCTTCAAAGCGCGCATTGGTATGTTCAATATAAAAGTTGAAGATATCGGTGATGCCTGCAATATCAGGTAATGTCCCTACTCTGATGTCCATGTAATGTCCTTTTAGTTGTCTATTTTTGAATGACTAATAAACAGGCATCAATAGTGACTGCAGAACTGACTCTCGCAAGGAATACCATCACGATCACCATCTATTTTCACATTGGGACAGTTTGCCAAATAAAACTTTGCTTCATCGCAAGATAGCATCTCACTACAATGCGTTTTACCTTGGCAACTAAATCCCATACTCTCATATGCAGGATTTAACTTAGGCTCCAATACCAAAAGATACAAACCTGCGCCAATAAGCCCGACGAAAAGTGCAGACAAAATAATTGAAAGAGGGTTAGATTTGGATGTTTCTATACCAACTAGTTGAGCACTCGAAGCGCTGAGTTTAGAGCCACTATTCGATAATTGAAATTCAACTTCATCCCCAACTTGAGGACGACGATAACCGTCCGTAAACTTCGATATATGAACAAAAACATCTCCCTCTAATTCATCTGAATTGATGAAGCCAAAACCTCTCTCATCAACCCAGCGAACAATTTTTCCATTCATAGCTATCCCTTCTTCAAACCGCTTTCAACTCTTGACTCGTATCACCAACAATATGCAGATTACATTATGTCAGCTTAATGTGGGGGCAAATTACTCGATGGACTCTTAACTTTACCCATTTTAGTCAGGATGCCTTTGCCCTTCTCATAAACAAAAGATAAACCAAAGTAGACTGAAACCCACAAGACAAAATCGAGAGCAGCTAACTTGATATCAAGTGGATCTGAAAAGATGTTATAGGTGTGCCCAAACTTTGCTTCAATTGATTTAACTAAAATCACTGTAACGATAAAAATCACAATCCTCATGGGTTTTCCTATCTATATCTTTAAACTAAATCGTACACATGCGTGTGGATATTGTTTAAGTTATTCCAAGTATATAATACGTTGACGGCCCTACTTGCCATCGACCTTTTCTATAAACCAACTCCCTTGGCACGGGCCATTGGTTAAGTGCCAACGGCCGTCAAATCTATTGCTACTTCCATGTGCTGAAAAACGATAATCCCATCGGCGATGTTTGGCATATAAACGTAAGTCGCCGCTTTCCGTCACCCAGCCCTCTAACGGTGTTCCATTGTAGGTAAGCCTTAGGGTAACTTTACCCTCACGAATAGTTCCGTTGATGGTTGTGCATTCACACATATTATTGCCAGTGATGTTAATGCGACGGCCTAGCTACTCACCGTCGAAATCGGTAGAAGGAACAAATTGGGGACCATCAGGAAGTTTGGGGAACAACTCGGAATTATTGGACCCGAACCACTGAAGCTCACGACCAACAAGGAAGAAGACAACAAAGCCGATTGATATCGCTATCACAAATCCCTTTTTCATTAGCCTCTTCCTAATCAGCTGACCTAAAGAAAAGAACCCTAACATAATGAAAAGTAATAACTTACTATCAATTTAATTAATTTTGATATATTCCACAAATTGCATTCAAATGTTGAATATAGAGAAGGCGGCATCGTACGAAGTTCTGCTGCATGTTCAGGGAATCGCTTTTGAAGAAAGCACAATGCATCCGCTGGCGTTACCTGGAGGCAGGCGCGGCACTAATGTGGTGTATAAAGACTATGTATTAACTTCAATTTTCGTTGGTGTTGGCTTAGCGTATAAGTTTTAAATTTAAGCCAGCAACCAGTGTGTTAATAACTGAGTACTAAAACCTGAACGACTAAAAGAGATAGGTAATATATGTACCGAAAGATTACATCTCTCAAAGAAAAAATCCCTCAGAAAGCGTCCTTCGGTGCATATAATTTCAAGCGACTGACATAAGTGACTAGCGTAAGTCGCTAACATAAGAGACTAACGCAAGCGTCTCAACACAACCTGCTGGTCGAGCTCATTCTGATAGTCCGTGTAATCAAGCCCTTGATCAAATATGTACTCAGTGACAAGAGTGCGAATGCATTCAACTAACGTGCTTGCTTGCCAAGGCTTTTCAAAGTAACGGTCGATACCTGCTGCATTAATCGCATTGATGGTATCAGTATGAGTGGCCTGCCCCGTAAGAAGAATTTTCTTTGTATTCGGAAAGCGGCTGTCATGGAACACTTCAGTGAGTAACTCCACACCCGTTTTCCCTGGCATCACATGATCAGACACGATGACGGTAATGTGTTCGCCTTCTGCGTCAAGTTCATCAATGAGATCAAGCACTTCTTGTGCTGATTCACAATCTTCAATATTCAGCCAACTCGCCAGCGGCTCTAAATCTTGTACCACTGCGCTCAGTACTTCTCTCTGGTCATCGACACAGATTAAATTAAGCTTCTCCATGTTCACCCTCTACTGGTAACTTGATTCTAAATACAGTTTTAGAAGCATCACTTTTCACAATGATACTTCCGCCATAACCCGCCACAATCCGCTTAACGATTGATAAACCCAAGCCCAATCCAAACGATAAACCACCTTTTTTAGTGGTGAAGTTGGGCTGAAATACCTTTCTACGAGTCACCTCGTCTATCTCAGGGCCGTTATTCGTAATCGTAACTAATATTCTTTTCTTACTTAATCTGGTTTGAATTTCTATTGCAGCATCGTCTGAATTCGACATGGCATCACAAGCATTCTTTACAATGTTGACCCAAATCTGAACGAGCTCTGTTTTCGAGCCTTTAAAAGGCGGCAAATCTGCAGGGCTCAATCGCACAGATACTCTACGTAACTCACTTTGTAACAACGATAAGGCATGGTTAATGGAGTCATTAATATCAACCGCTTCTTCGGTGTCAATATCAACTCTGCCAAGTTGTTTAACCGATTTTACGATGCCAACGGTGTGTCTAGATGCTAAACGTAAATCATGTAAATCACAGCCCATCTGCCAAAAGCGAATCGCTTCTTCTGGGTTTTTCAGCCAATGTTTTGAAATAACGTCTGTTGCAGATGAAGCGTCAATTGGAATCGCCTTTGCAAGAGAGCGAGCAATGTTTTTGTCTAAACCATATTTTCTTTCAAATTGTCGCCCACGTGTTCGTGCTTCTGACGACGTCGTTTTCTGACCATGCATTAACCCAAAATCGAAAAATTGACTGGCTTCTGGATGCACTTCTTCAAGTAGATCCATTATGACCGTTTCAAGTCGGCCAGATTTACTATTTACGACACCAATAGCGTTGTTAAGCTCATGGGCAATCCCTGCAGCCAATTGACCCAAGGTCGTCATTTGCTCAGCAGTGTGTAACTTCTCTAGCGCTTTTTGTTTCGCTATCGCTTCTTGTGTTGCACGGCGTTGACGACGCGACAACTCATTGACAATCACAGGTGTGAACTGTGCGGTAAGAGGGCCAAAGTTACGTTCATCTTCTGCAGGCGTGTCTTTATCGATCCACGCTAACTCAACATCGGTTTTAGCAACAACCGTTGAAGATGCTGTCCAATTACCTGAAAAGAAGCTATGAACGCCTATAAAAGCCCCACTACCCGCGCTAAATACTCGCACTTGCGGTGTATTCGCATCGGTATAAAAGCCTTCGAGTTCTCCACTAAACACATAATATAAACGAGTGTTTAACGCTGATTGTTCAATAATGGTGTTACCGGCACGGCACGTCACCCGACGTTCTGTTTGGTTAAAATAGCGATCGATCAGTGCTTCTAGCTTTTGTTGATACACGTATCGTTATCCTATGTGACCAATTGAATGTAGCAGCCACACCATAACAAAGCTCAGTAGCACACCAACCACACCCAAAATAATACCGATTCTAGCCATTTGATTACTTTGCACATGACCCGTGGCATGAGCCAACGCATTCGGTGGCGTACTGATTGGCAGCGACATACCTAATGAAGCGGCAAAAGTCACAACCAGAATTAACGTTAACTCACCGCCGAGTGGCGTGAGTGAAGCCATAGACGACCCTAATGCAGCCATAATTGGCATTAACAAGTTAGCCGTTGCGGTATGAGACATAAAGTTTGCCATTACCAAACACAAGAACGCCGCTCCGAACAACACCACATATGGAGAGTAAGCATCAAACGGAATGCTGTGTACCACGAGCCTTGCTAAGCCAGTTTTATCGAGAGCTAAACCAAGCGCAATACCACCTGATACAAGCCACAGTACGTCCCAAGAAATCTTTTTCAGGTCTTCTTTATTGATGATCCCTCTGAGTGAGAACACAGCGACAGGAATAAGAGCGACGGTATAAGAGTTCATGCCATGGCTTGAGCCCATTAACCAAAGAATGATAGTCAGCGCAAAAGTGACGTATACCGCAATGGCTTTGGGCGTTTTAAGGAATTTACCTTTGATGCTTAGCTCGATTTTCTTTTGGTCAGCTTTGTACATAAAGCCTATTAAAAACCACGCTAACGCCATCATAATAACGACAAACGGCACACCAAATGCCATCCATTCACCGAACGTAATTAGGTTATCGCCAACTAAATATTTAAGTGCGATAGCGTTCGGCGGGGTACCGATCGGGGTACCAATGCCACCGATGTTAGCGGCAACAGGGATACAAAGCGCAAACGCTATACGACCGGGGTCTTTCGGGCGAAACACAGCCAGTACCGGCGTTAAAATAGAGAGCATCATTGCCGTTGTTGCCGTGTTAGACATAAACATCGAAAAGATACCAGTGATCAACATTAAGCCGAGCATCACAAACTTTGGATCTTGTCCAAATGGCTTCAATAATACACGGGCTAAGTTTACGTCTAATCGATACTTAGTGGCGGCCATCGCTAAGAAAAAACCGCCCAAAAACAGCATGATGATTGGGCTGGCGAATGTCGCCATGATATCGCTGTATTTTAACAACTCACCAAAATGTTCTTCCCCATGATCAAACCTTAAAAAGATCAGCCCTTTATCCGACAACATCAATAATTGCAGAACGATAATAACAACTGACGTCGCGTAAATCGGGATAGGCTCGAACACCCAGCACAATGCCGCTAATAAAAAGATTGCGATAACGCGTTGTTGAATAATCGTAAGGCCTTCAAATGGAAACGCTGATAGCGGCATTACGAGGATAATGAAAGGAATTAAAATAGGGATAATGTATTTAATATAGGGGCGCATAGCACAAAAACTCTTCCTGAGATAACAACTACTTAGAAATTAGATTTAAAGTTCTAATTTAGATCCGACAACGAATTATCGACCTCTTATCACTATCTCACTATCGGCTAGATCAATGATTACGTAATCGCGATATCCCCTTTTTCGATTCTGTGCGCTACCTCTACGTTTGTATGTTATTTACTGTTGCAATTAAATTCTGAGAAACAAAAGGCAAACGTTCGCCTTTGCGTGGGAGATCTGTAATATGTGAGCCATATTTGACACCTGACTAGTTTTCAGAATTAAAGAGCATAGCTGCATTATCGAGTAGCTCTATTTTTTAATTTGAGATCTGATTAGCGTGTAAGTTGTACTTCTGCGCTAACTAGACTGATAACGTTGCATAAGTTAAATGCAACGTCCTAATTAAACTCACTTTTCTAACAGGCGACACTGATACTCTGCGACACATTTTAGCTGTGTAGTATGTTCAGGGAATCGTTCCTGAAGAAAACACAATGCATCCGCTAGGGTTATCTGGTGTAGATTCGACGTATACCCAAAAACCAATCGGTGGACATTGTCATAGAGCTCATCTGAATTATCCGAGCTTTGACACTGCGCTAAGATAGCTTGATCAATCTCATCGTCAGGATCTTCCAAAGGGCTATTAGCCTGTTGATAGAGATTAGAAAGCATCGACTCATATTGCTCTTTCAATAAGTCTTCCTTACAACGCAGTATCCACGTAAGCGTAATTAGGTTATGCCCAAAGAAACCAAACTGTTTTAGGCATGCTTGTAATACCTTATCGAGATCTACAATTTCACTTGTGTCAGTGCTTCGGTCACCGTCAGAACGGGTCGATGTGACAAATTCAGTGAAGCGGTTAAGGAATACTGGAACTTGAGACGGCTCTAACTCACGGTAAACACGATTCAGCGCCAATAAGATAGTCACATTGTGGGAAAGGTATTCGCTTGTTTGAGGAGCCTGCGAAACGTAATGCGAGAAGATGTCTTGAAAGCCCTTATTCTCATGCCACTGCATTAAAGCAGCATACGCCGCTGGGTATACCCCGTTATCCAATATCCTTTGAATACGAAAATCTGAGAACTTTGGCGCTTGTAGCGTTGCAGAGTACTCGTCTAAAACTTCAATCTCAGTTTGGCCTATCAGCTCACTCGTTTTAAGCCACACATTGTCAGTTTTAGCGAAATAAACATTCAGATAATTCGCAGCCAAATAAGCTTTTAAAGAATGAGGTTGATGGATGCTGGCACTGCTATAAAGTGCCTTTTCCAGTAATTGGTGGCTTGTCATGTTTCCTCCGTGAAACTAAGACCGAATAGGTTTGGTTGTTATATGACTAGCGTCTTTGAGAAGCAAATCGAACGGTCTACACCGACATATTTACCATACGCACTGGATTCTGAGTAAGAGTGGCGACAATAAAAGGTCACCGCTTTTGAGTTAACTCTACGTGTCGATAAAATAGCTTTTCGATACCCTTTTTCAATCGCAAGACATTCGAGTTGTTTCAATAAATAAGAGCCCGCACCAGCTTTGTTAGAATACATCCGCTTAAGTTCACAAACTTCACTTTCATGATATCTAAATACCCCACATGCCACAGCGCTATCATTTAGGTACATCACGATACATCCATCTTTTGATGGCTCAAAAGCGTCAGATACAAAAGAGCTTTCACCTGTGTCATTAGTAATCTGGCGAAGTGACAAATTCAGTTCAGCGATTAATGACTGAAAATCTCTATGATTTGGTTCTACTTTTCTATATTCGAATTCCATACCTGCCACATAATGCCAACTCAATCAGCATGATCAAAAATACAATATTGCAGAGCGTCCCAAGAATAGGAAATATTGCCGTCTCTCCAATTACACGCGAAAGTGGACGCTACAAAGGTAAGCGCGTAATTCAAGGGCGGTCGAGCGCAAGTACGCACAGTGTTATATATGGCAATGATGTCAGCCATGCAATGTAACCCCGTATTCAAAGCGACTTATGCTCGACTTTTAGCTGCCGGAAAACCTAAGAAAGTCGCAATAATCGCGTGTGTTCGAAAGATGGTTGTGTCCCTTAACTCTATGCTGAGAGATGGCGCCATGTGGGATGAAAACACAGCCAAAAATTAGTCATTGACACCATAGTCGATTGTTAGGATATTGCGAATACGTATAATCCAACAATAGCGGATATGAAAGAAATACTCGTAATTCCAATGCTGACTTTATTTTTTAGGAAGTCTCGCCACTCCAATTGAAGTGCTGAGTATCTTGGATTAATACTGTTAACTTCTTCTATACCCTGCTCTGTCAATTGAATGACTTGATTGGACGATTGAGTAATATCGAAATTCTTGATTAATTTTAGCATTTCAAGATCAATCAATATCTTCGCTAGTCTATTTTCCAAGCCTGAGTACTTATAGGCTTTTTCCTTAGATTTCATACCATATAGTATTACATCAGTACTGACTTCTGAAATTACAGTTTGAGCTTTTGTATGCCAAAAAAACGAGAGAACTTCTTGCTGGCTAATCGATAGATTCACTTTAGTTATTTCTGAATACTGTTTAGCTAACTTCTTTCTCCTTTTATCATTTATTTCCTCCAATGTGTTACTTGTACTCTCTGCTTGTTCTTTCAACTTTTTCATATTTTCTAACATCATAACTCCTTATTTTGTATTTATCCTAACGCCGCATTAAGGTGTGAGCGGCGCTTTGCTATACTTGAGCGAGGCGAAACTGCCAAGTGTTGTTACATGCTTTGTTATGTTCAAAATGGTATGTCGAAATCCAAATCTAAATCAGACTGTTGTTCTAAGGTTTTTAGCTCTTCTTCAATAAAGACGATAAAGCTCCAACTTTTATCAACTAGTTCACGGATAGACTCAGTCCCAATAACTAAGGGGTTCCCATCCTTATCATAACCAGCACGATGAACACAGTGATGCCTTGTACTTACAGCTTGGAACAACCACTTTATTTCACCAAAATCTACGCTCAACACTTCCTTGTACATGGGCTTGACTTTCTTAAGGTCATGGAATATCAAGTCTTTTAAGTACTTCGCGACTGTTTGCTTTAATTGATTTTGTTTTTGAAATATTTCTTTAAGAGTGAATTTTTGCTGTGAAAACGTAGGATCAGTTTCTACTAGCTTTTGTATAAAATCACTATTGTTAGTGACCTTATGTATAAACGTTGATGCAAGATATGCCTCAACTGCGGCAACAACATGACCATGTAGCATTACATGCAAGCTAAAAGCTTGTTCTTCGGAAACTTCCGCTTCAAGAAGACCTTTTACGTTCGATATTTGGCGTTCGAATACAGAAAACTGTTTTGAACTTTCAATAAACCAATCGAGATCATCTTCACCTAAATCAGGATAATAAGGGACTGAATAATTTACATCAATGTCACCATTATCAATGCTACATTCAGCATATGAGAATGAGTTAGTGATGTAAGCCTCATACATATCACCGCACTTCTCACACTCAATTTCTTCCCAATGTTCACTGGTACTATCACGAGATTTCTCTGCCATGAAATCTGGATCAGGAACATATACAGTCGCTTCGATGTGATGAGAGCATCTACACCCAAAGCTAATATCCATCAATAGACTCAAATTTTTCTCCTTTGAACATAACAACTATTAGACAGAGAAATTCTGGCTTAAAATGCAGTATTTTTCAGCCTAGTTTCTACACTGCCTATCTTAAGCGACTTACTTTATTTATAACAATAACTTATGTTTATTAACTTGTGATTGAACATGAAAATATAAGAATTTTTCTATCTAACAGAACTAAATGAAGAAAACTTGATAACTGTTCTGGCTGATATTGTTAAAACAAGTTTGCTATTGATAATAAAGACAGTATCTCAACTTCCAAATACTCAGTTATTTACAGATTTATAATTAAAATAAAATCATAAAAATATCGAAGTTAACTTAGAGAAAGTTATTCTATAGATTCAAACAAAACGGGTTTTAATAACTCCCGACCCTTCATACGTTTACGATAAATAATAAAATTAGATTTTATAAAAACAATTTGATCAATAAGATTTTTTGTAAACTTTGAATTACATACTCTAAAAATAAATCTCCCTGATAAACTTGTCATAATTCCAAATGCTCTTCCAATCTTGATTCGCAACACATGGCATCGTCGTGTTGCATATAGACTTCCTATAAAGCCGTTGGGAAGAAGGAGTTTATATTAAAATCAGGAACGAAAAATGAACCAACAACGTCAACTAAGCTGGAAAATAGCAGCTATTCTAGGTACATCTTTTGGCTTTAATGCACACGCTGCAGAAATGGTCAGAGTCGATAACGATACACTGCTACAACAAAGCCTCGTCGCTCAGTCGAAGAGTGTTGCTCCACTTGAATTAGGTTTTTCTGAAGTTAAACGGGTGGTACTACCCAATGGAAAAACGAAAGTCCGCTACCAACAAACTCACCGAGGTTTACCCGTCTTTGATACCTCCGTTGTCGCCACCCTTTCCAAGAACCAACCCACTCAGGTGTTCGGCTCCATGGCACAGGGGATCAGTGGTGACCTATCCAGCATCGCGCCAAAACTGAATCAAGAGCAAGCGATTGAAGCCGCACTGTCCGCTCATCGCACGTTTACCGTCGGCAAAAAATCGATTGAAAATAAAAACGCAAAACTGATGGTGAGATTGGATGAGAACCAAACCGCTCAAGTGGTGTATCTGGTCGATTTCTTTATCGCGTCCTCAATGCCAGAGCGCCCTTTCTACTTTATTGATGCCACGACTGGCGATGTACTCCAAAAATGGAATGGACTAAACCACGCTAAAGCATTAGGTACTGGCCCAGGTGGCAACCTCAAAACCACTCGATATGAATATGGCAGTGACTTCCCTAGCTTTCCCATCGACAAAACAGGCACGACTTGTACGTTAGAAAACGATTCTGTTAAGACCGTCGATTTGAGGAACGGAACGTCTGGCAGCGCAGCCTACAGCTACAACTGTGCCGACGGAACCAACTACACCGATCATAAATACATTAACGGGGCCTACTCGCCTCTTAACGATGCGCACTACTTTGGTAATGTCGTGTTTGATATGTACAAAGAGTGGATGAACACATCGCCTCTAACTTTCCAGCTGACGATGCGAGTTCATTACAGCACAGATTATGAAAATGCCTTCTGGAATGGGTCATCAATGACTTTTGGAGATGGCAAAAATACCTTTTACCCATTGGTCGATATTAACGTGAGTGCTCACGAAGTCAGCCACGGGTTCACCGAGCAAAACTCCGGCCTTGTGTACCAAAACATGTCGGGCGGTATCAATGAAGCCTTCTCCGATATTGCGGGCGAAGCGGCTGAATACTACTTACGTGGCAGTGTGGATTGGGTGGTCGGAAGCGATATATTCAAATCAGAAGGCGGCTTGCGTTACTTTGATCAACCTTCAAAAGATGGTCGTTCGATTGATCACGCCTCGCAATACTACGATGGCTTGAACGTTCACTTATCTAGTGGTGTTTATAACCGCGCCTTTTACCTTTTAGCGAACAAATCGGGTTGGAATGTACGTAAGGGCTTTGAAATATTCACAGTCGCAAACCAACTGTATTGGACGGCAAACAGTACCTTTGATGCCGGTGCTTGTGGCGTAGCGAAAGCCGCAGCAGACATGGGCTATATGGTTGCCGATGTTGAAGACGCTTTCAATACCGTAGGCGTGAATGCGAGTTGTGGTGTCACGCCGCCAACCGGCAATGTATTAACGAAAGGCACACCGATTGCGAACCTAAGCGGGAATCAATCTTCAGAGAGCTTCTACACGTTCACTGTTGATTCTGCATCCAGCGTGACGGTTTCAATGTCTGGTGGTTCAGGTGATGCCGACCTTTACGTGAAATCGGGCAGCAAGCCAACGACATCGAGTTACGATTGTCGCCCTTATCGCGCTGGAAACAATGAGCAGTGCAGTGTGAGCGCGCAACCGGGCGTAACCTACCATGTGTTACTGCGTGGGTACTCGAACTACTCTGGCCTAACGTTGCGTTTAGATTGAGTTAGAGCGAGCCTCTCAAACAAGTTGTAAATCGAGAACTAGCGGTTAACCGCGAAATAAAAACCTACTCACTTTGAGTAGGTTTTTTTATGAAACACCGTAGTAGCTAATAATATTGTAAGTTATTTACTGATACGTTTATTAATTTATAAATATCAAGGTTACTTAGGCATTGTTTTATAAAAACAGTTTAAATTGAGATCCTGTGCTGCACAACGAAACAAAAATAACTGACTAACTTTTGAACACATTCACGTTACTGATAGGTTAATCCTTATAGGGCAAATGCTCTATTAATGATAAAAATTAAAATAAGGATTATTTATGAGACCATCTTTTCCTATCAGTATGGTGCTTGCAACGACAGTGGTTGGCTTCCAGTCTTTTGCGCAAAATATTGAGACAACTGATTCATTAGGTATTGCAGAAAGTAGCGCTGCGCAAAAGCAATCTTTGGCGTTACAAATCAGCGAGCGTTATTCCGATCTTGAGCTTTCATTGAAGGCTCAGATCTCAGAAAAGAACTTATCCGCGCCTGTAGATAAATTGAGCTCTACTCAGCCCTACTCTGCATTTTCAAGCCGGATGCAGAAAGCGGATCTTGGTTATCGCAAGATGAAAGGGATCAACGACTTCAGCGACTCTGTGTTAGAGGTTCGCATGGCTGATGAAGCGATGATCGAAGCTTGGAAGAATGGTGAAAACCCGCTGTTTGCTTTCGAACCATCAGGCGATGATTCAAACTGGCAATACATCGAAGCCTATGATGTGTATGGGCAGGTTCACGAACTAGACGTGTACCAAATGCCAGACGTCCCAGTGTTTGTGGTGGATAGTAACGGTGCTGAAGAGCTCAAAGCAGGCCTAATGGCGATGCAGGCAGAGATGCAAAAGCTGGGTACTACAACGCAAATCAATGCCTTTAGCGATACCAATGCCGACGAGAGTAAACCTCAAAAATCGTCTTTGATGAACAAGGCTCGTCGCTCGATGGCCTTGTCGGAACCTGAGCCATTGAATACAACACAATTAACCAAAATCCGTTTAGCCGTCGACCAAGAACCTTGGATCTCTGGTAAAGCGGAAATCTACGCTATCGTGACGGGTGTCGATTCAAATCGTTTAGAGCCCCAGATCGACCTCGTTGAGATGCCTTATCTGGACTACGACAAACAGACGTACTACCCGAACCAGACCGTCATCTTCTGGCCTCGCTACCGTTGGGGCGCTGCAGACATGATCTTAATGGAACACGATGATGGCACAGACTACAAAGCGCTAGCAAAACTCTTGGTTCAAGCCGCAGAAGAGATACTGAAGATGATTCCTGATCCAGAAGTTCAGGGTTATGCGATCATTCCTCAGATCACAGGCAAGATTATCGATGTGATTCCTGATGGCGTATTAGTGAATGATGATGACTTCGTGGATGTGTACTACACCTTAATGCAGAACACGCCTTATGTAGATCGTCCGGGCGCAGGCGGAAATGCTGTCGCATCGTTTGCACCAGTCACGATTTCACCAACAGAGTAAGTCGTTTCTTATTTAGTTAGGGCTTAAACGCTAGGCCCTAACTCTTCATTATCAAAGGTGAGTCAAACACAAGAGACCTACTCAGAACCCAATTACAGGGAGTAATCAAACACAATGATGTCTTCTAAAAGCGGACGAAACACATCTTTCAGCGCATCATGCTCAGGGTGCGGAAGGTAATTCTGGCGGCCTTCTTCATCGGCGAACGTCATTAACACCGAGTGGGTATAACCTTGATTCTTGTTTTCAGGGCTGTCATTTAATCCCCATTCTACTGAAGTGACCCCTTCAACCTTGTTTGGCATCGCTTCAAACAGCATCTTTAGTTTTTGAACCTCTGAAGCTTCAGCGTTTTCTTTAAACTTAATCAGTAGAATATGACGAATCATTCCCGTTTCTTTTTGAGTCATTCCTTGTCCTTTCGAGTCGTTCGCTTACTGGTTTGTAATGCTTAACCAACACCTAATAGCGATCTAAATTAGAGAACAACAAAATGCCACACGTTACACAACATGCCAAGGCTAGATCGCTAGAGTTTATAAAATACTCCACAACCCAATAACGAAAAATGCTGCACCCGAGGGCGCAGCATTTCTCATGACAATGGTAAGCACATCTTTAACGTTAGTCACGACGACCTGTAAGCTGGATCGTTTGGTCTTGATCAACGTTCTTTTGGAATTGGATTCCGCCGTTAGACGCTTCATTTCTTCCTTCCAGTGTTAAGTCAGATTCAACACGCTCAGCCTTTACTTGATTACCTTCGCTTCTTGTCATGTCGATAGTCCCTGTATACGTACCGTCGGCAGCAAAAGCAGTATTCATTGAAAGAGCCATTAAGCCTAGTGCGATTAACTTTTTCATACATCACCTCATATTATTTTTAATTATTTGTTCGTTTGGTATCTGTGTTTCTTTGTTGAGGTAACTTTAGCGCTTGAGTGAAAGCCATTCGAGGAAAAGCAAGATTTACCAAATGGAAAATCAAGGGATTAGCGAAGTTCTGACGCTGTTCTGTCTTATCTGTTTTGTACTACCACTATGATATTAGAGTCACATAATTTCTGTACGCCTACCGCACCGAAATTACTGCCTATAAAAGGATTCATTTGGAGAGCCTGTGGACATCAATCTCGATATTCAAAATATCCTCGTCATCAAGCGTATGTATGAACTTCGCAATGTTGGATTGGTTGCGGAGTCGTTAGGAAAAACCTCCGGAGCAATCAGCAAGAACCTTTCGAAATTAAAGTTACAGCTCGACGACCCACTGTTCATTCAAACCAAACACGGGTTTGAACCCACGACTTTTGTTGAAACCAACATCGAAAACTTTGAGCAAATCCTGAGCAGCGTTGAAGCCATTAAACACCAAGTATTCTCGCCAGACACTTACCAAGGCAATATCAAAATCTACGCGAATACTCTGTTCTGGGAACGCTTTGGCTCGAAACTCTTATTTGCTCTGACTAAAGCTGCACCGCATGCTCGCTATTCATTTCTTAGGTGGGGAAGCAATGCTAGGAACAGGCTCATCGACGGTGAGGAGTCCATTGCAGTTCACTACTTTGATGAAACCTTGCCACAGTCGATTTCTCAAAAGGAGTTCGGGGAAGGAAAAGTGGTTTTCTTCGTGAGAAACGATCATCCAGCGCAAGACTTTGAGTCGCTGGCCAACTATCCAATCGCTCTATTTAAAACACCTGGATGGAATGACAATAAATACCCGGTCCTTGAGCGTCTTAGAAATATCGGTTTTCACGTAAACCCACGAGTCGAAGTCGACCACCCTGCGATGATTCACGATGTTGTATTCAAATCCGACTATTTTGGTATCACTCTCAGTGGCAGCGTGCCAGAAGGCTGTCGCAGTATGGACTTGCCAGAAAAACTGACCATCGATGTGAGCTATGTGATGAGCTGCCGTCGTTCACAGAAAGATGCGCCTTTGAATCAATGGTTATTCCAAATGTTGAAGTCGACCCTGAAAAACAAACAAGCGTAGACTCAATCAATCCGCTCATGCTAACCGCCCACGATTTCACTTCCAGACTTCCGCAAAAGAAAAGGCTCCCGGGGGAGCCTTTGATTATGTTTCTAGTGACTATTCGCTTAACTTTTTATTTTAAAATGCTTCTTCGAGCGTTTGTTCATTCTTTTTTTCTGTATGTTTTTCAACGGTTTCTACCTCTTTCAAGCGCGCGGTGAAGTGTCTTAACACCGGTGGTTCATAGGTAAAGTCGAGCCCTTTTACTTTCCCAGCGTTCTCTTTCACTTTTTCGAATGCTTCGATAATGAAATCCATGTGGGTTTGTGTATACGTCGCTCTTGGAATAGTAAGACGCAATAGCTCCGCAGGGCATGAATGCTGTTCACCTGTTACTGGGTCGCGGCCTTGCAGCAATGAACCAATCTCAACCGCTCTGATACCTGCAACCTTGTAAAGTTCACACGCTAAAGCATGCGCTGGGAACTGACCTGCCGGAATATGAGGAAGCAGTTTACCCGCATCGACAAACGCAGCATGTCCACCTGCTTGCTGACACACGATACCCATTGCTTCTAGTCCATCAACGAGATATTGAACCTGGCCAATGCGGTACTCCAACCAATCTTGACGCATACCGTCATAAAGGCCAACCGCAAGACGCTCCATCGCGCCACCTTCTAAGCCACCATAGGTTGGGAAGCCCTCTTGCACCACACATAAGGTTCGACACTCTGTGTACACATCCATGAAAGAGTCGTCTTTAAAGCACAGCAAGCCGCCCATTTGTACCATGGCATCTTTCTTGGCAGACATGGCTAAGCCATCCGCGTATTTGTAAGACTCACGCGTGATCTGTTCGATTGTCCAATCTTGATAACCCACTTCTCGTTGTTGAATGAAGTAGGCATTTTCAGCGTAGCGTGCCGAGTCCATGATCACAGGAATATCGTACTTCTGAGCAATTTCATAAACGGCTTTTAGATTGGCGATAGACACTGGCTGTCCACCAGCAGAGTTACAAGTAATGGTACTCACAATGTAAGGAACATTGGCCGCGCCCGCTTCTAAGATCGCTTCTTCCAGTTTCGCCACATCGAAGTTGCCTTTGAAGTCCGCATTCACTGAGGTATCGAACGCTTCTTTGGTATAAACGTTCTTCGCCACACAGCAATTCACTTGGGTGTGACCTTGTGTTGTATCGAAGAAGTAGTTCGACAAGGCGACCATTTTGCTGCGATCGAGCCCTTTCTCCATTTCACGCTTCTTGATAAGAACAGGAATGTAGATCTGCTCTGCGCCGCGCCCTTGGTGCGTTGGAATCGTCAACTCGTAACCGAAGATATCCTTAACCGCATTCGACAATGCGTAGTAACTGCGGCTACCACTGTAAGCTTCATCACCCATTAACATCGCGGCTTGCATACGCTGAGTAATAGATCCTGTTCCGCTGTCTGTCAGTAAGTCGATAAACACATCATCACTATCCAGTAAGAATGGGTTCATGCCCGCGTCAACAATGGCTTGTTCACGATATGCAGAGGTTGTTCTTTTTACTGGTTCTACAACACGAATACGAAACGGTTCTGGTAGATGTTTGAAGTTTTCCATAATAGTACCTTTCTATACATTCCGAACAGGTCGAAATCTATTTTCTTTAGATGTCACGAATCCTCACCATTAATTTAATAGCTCCGCATAAAGATAGACGGAAATTAACAATGAAAATAAAAAAGTTAAATAATTAGTTATTAATCGAACCTAAACAGAGGCTGAGATAATTAGCGAGAACGACAAAACAACGAATATTCTGCACGAAATAATAAGTGCGACATTCATGCGTTCAAAGGTTATCAAAGCTGCTGATAGGTAAACAAAGCGCGCTGCTTTGCTGGCGCGTGACGCCTAGAGGGTACTACTCTGAAGAAAGGCGGAACGAGAGCTGGTGATCTAAGGTATACCAAGCTAACAAGGTTAGCCATGTTGTTGATTGCCATTTCAGATACATGTTCACAATATATCCCTACGTTGAAATCAAGATGATCCGAAATTTAAATATAGTGCAATTGTTTTATAAATACAGCTAAGAAAAGTATAAATGTGATCAACATTTAGAATGATAATTAAATACGATAGCGTGTTATATAAACTGTGAATCACAGCAGTTTATATACTATTAAACTAGTTCAGCGAGTTACTTAATAATATCGAGTCTCTTTTAAACTCAATGCTTCCTCTAATAAGGGGCTAATATAGCTGTTTTCTAAAAAGCTATCTTCTAGGAATCCATCTTCTAGAGAGCTCCCGAGCTAAAAAGCTAAGCACTAAAGCTCTCAGCCTTAACTAAAAAAGATAAGCTCTCACGCTCTAAAAACTCAGTTCTGATGAATCTCAAACCTCATCAGAACCATTTTGCAGCCGCAGTCGTGGATTACTTTTTCTTCACGACTTGCTTGATGGCCATTTCAGCCAGTTTTGGCGTCGCTGCTTTCAATGCACTGGGTGCCACCTTCTTACCGGCTTTTACCGCTTTATTCAGTTGGCCTTTAACCGACGTGCCTCTTTTCTTGGCTTCTAAACGTTGGCGGTTTCTCTGCACGTTATTTGCGTCAGCGATACGCTCGATCAACGTCTGCCTTAAAGTATCTAAACCAAACTGTACCTTTTCTGGCGCAATCGCCAGCGGTAACACGATATCGGTTTGCAGCAATATATGATTGTATTCGAGCGCTTGAGCAATGATCTTTGCTTTGGTCGATGTTGGATTCTCTAAGTCATACGGTGGTTGCCAATCGTCTACAGGCTTTAATCGGTCTACCTGATTCACAACCGAGACCACAATCGGCTTCTTGCGTGAGATGTTCTTAGGGTCGTCATAGAAAGCATCAAATCTATCTTTCAATTGCTTATCCAAATCACGCGCAGATTGATTGGCTTTAAGCACCCATAGCACCACATCGGCTTGGGTCATCTCTTTCAGCATTAAGGCTTCGGTTTTAGGATTGCCATCAAGCCCTTGAAGATCAACAACGCGAACATCATTGTCGTCGACAAACGCGTTGTATACGGTTGAAGTGTCGGTTGATGGCAGTACATCCACTTCAGCTACCAACTCTTGCTTAAGCGCATTGATAAGTGAAGATTTACCAGAACTGGTTTGCCCCACCAGCACGATTCGCACAGGCTCTAATTCAGGAGCAAAGCGTTGTTCGTCGAGTTCAGAAACATCGGACGCTTTCAATGCTTCATCTTCAATGCTGAATCGCCCGCTGTAAAGATCTATCGCTACCGCAGCCACCTCATCGAGTAAGGCTTGTTTCGCGGCGTATTGCATGTCATCCACCACACCTCTTGTCATTGAAGATGTCGCTTGCTCTCTCCCTAAATCAGAAACAACTTTTAACGGGTTCAAATAGAGGTTTTTGAGGTGATTCCCCCAAATAGCGGCCTTAACGATCTTCTGCCCTAGCTCGCCATATTTGTCATAGGCTTCGTAGCCCGCTTTGATGTAAGAAACCTTGAGATACTCAATGCCCGGTATATGCTCTCGCACTACCAGTTTGTAGCGTCGGCTTACCTCTTCGAACAGCTTTAGCCCTTCAGGAATCGAGAAATCGAGCGATTTCTTATCAAACTTTTTCGCCACAAACTCAAGTACTTCTACACCGATTTGGTCTAGGTTGCCCCACTCTATGTCGACCATTAATTGTTGGCGTACATGGTGTTTTGAATCATTCCAGATCGACAGTTCTTTTTGAGACCAATCAGTCGAAGCCTTAACCAATGCATCGTTGATATCAGCTTTGTTATGTTGTGATTCAGATTCAGAAGCATCTTCGCCAAGGCCGTCGCTCTCTTTATTTGAGAAGGGCTCCGTACTTGAAGAGCGGCTTGAAGAATCGCGTGAAGAACGGCTAGAAATAAACAAAGGAATGGTGAATACCAAGGTACTCACGGCAATGGCAATCGACATTTCGAGTAGGTAACCGTATTTGATCGCCAAGAAGACACCAAAACCCATCATGATAATGCTAGGGAAGATGGCAGAAATCAGGGCAATACCCCAGCGGCCGCTCGATAACACCGCCAGTAATCGAAATAGGTTTCTAATTTTCTTCATAGCCCGACGCCGCCTTTCCTTTTTTCAGGGATTCTTTGTAGATCTTCTGCATCTCTTGTTCAGACACTTCTTCACCTTTGTTCTTATGATAGAAGTAAAAACAAGCCGCGCGACCTAAACCATAAGAGGTACCGAAACTCATTGCCGCTGCAGCCACCGCCCCTACCGTTTGACCATAAACTGGAATCAGCTTTATCAACTGTCGAGTGCCCAGCTTCATTCCGTATTGCAACGCAAAGCTGCTTCCCAGAGTGCCTATCAACTCACTGAAGACTCTCTTGTTCCACTCGACCCCATATTGATTCGCCAAGCTATGAAGCATTTTCGCTTGAATCGCAGGTACCGACACCAACCCAACACCCGGAATCAGGTCGCTCGCTGCCGCACTTCCCGCATACCAAAGCACTTCGTTTTCTACTTGATCAAAGTTGGCTTCTTCTTGCGTGGAATGCTCTTTGTCTACCACCATCATTCCAATAACAGGAAGGATGTTGGTCAGCTTTTCTAACAAAACGTTATAGTTGTAAACTGAGCCACTGTTATTACTCAAGTCATCCGTTTCAAAATCCACCGCGACCGATTCAAACTCTTTCCCCCAAGCCTTCTCTACTTGGTTGGTGTTGAACTGAACCTGTCTTGCTCGATCTGTTTCACCGGAAGACAACACTGCAGTATGAACAAGCAGCAAGTGTTTAATTTTCTTCTGTTTCTTAATCTGCTTTAGAGCCGCAAGCACTGAGGATTGCTCAGGTTCGTCGGCTTTCATTACAACGACTAACGCATTGCCCGCCTGACCAATCTCTTCCAGATCCTCTTTCGCATCATAATTCGCTTCGCTTAGTCCTCTGGTATCGAGAAAGCGCATCACCGGCTTGTCTTGTGGGAATTCGTAAGACATCGCCGTCATGGTACAAGGCGCAAAACCATTGCCCACTTCAACAGAAGAGTCGCCAGTCACCGCCTGAATAAACGATGACTTGCCCGCCCCCGTTTTTCCCAAGAGCCACAATGTTGGCAGATGCTGACGCTGGTATTCATGGGCCTGAGTAAGATCTGGGTTCTTGCTCGGATTAATGAAGTCTTTTATTTGATCAAACATGTTCAGAGTAACGCTCACTTGATGTTGAGATTCGAGTTGATGACAAAGCAATACTGACTTATATAATCACAAATCATATTAAACTTATGTTTGTTCAGTCGCACAGGTTTACAATACCTAAACGCTTGTTTTTATTTGCGCGCTCATTTTTATAGACGCTTTTTTATACGTGCGGGTATCATCGTATTGATTCACACATCGAACAAACATCAACAAACACAGAGAAGTAAAAGGTAAGTATGGAACAAATTTATTTAGCTGGCGGTTGCTTATGGGGCGTACAGGAATTTATTAAGTACGTTCCTGGTGTTATCAGCACAGAAGCAGGTCGTGCCAATGGAAGCGCCCAGCTAACCGAAAACGGGACGACACAATGCGATAGCACGCAATGCAATGGCACACAAAGCGATTACGATGGCTATGCAGAGTGCGTACAAATAGAGTTTGATCCAAGCATCACGTCAGTCACGATTCTGATGGAACACTTGTTTGAGATTATTGACCCTTACAGCGTGAATAAACAAGGTGTCGATGTGGGTGAAAAGTATCGCACCGGAGTTTACAGCACCAACGCAGCACACTTAACAGAAGCTAAGCACTATGTTGCCTCTCGTGACGACGCCGACCGTATCGCACTCGAGATATTGCCGTTAACTCATTATGTCGCGAGTGATGATATCCACCAGCATCATTTGAGCCGATTTCCTGAAGATCATCACTTATGCCATATCCCTTGGGATCTGCTGCATAAGCATAAATCACAGTAGTCTCGACGTAAGATCGAGATAGTCACGACCTAAGATCGATAAAGCCTCAACAGGTATTACCCGTTGAGGCTTTTTAAGTGTTAATGGTCAGGACAGTTATCATAAATTTATTCGATAGCTCTAACCATTAAGCATTAGCCATTAAGCCATTAAGCCATTAGCAATTAAGTAATAACCCATAACTAATAACTTACTTAGTCGTATTCTCAAGCACGTAGTCCGGACCCGCAGTTTCAGCCGTCACGACCGCAAGTTTAGACACGTCTGCGCCTTCACCTTGGTAAGCGTTAATACCGTTAGTAACTATCATTGCGGGCAACTCAACAGAGAAGCTCGAGATCTGCTCAGATGCTGTCACTTGGCCAACATATGTTTCATTGTCATACGTTGCGCCCATTAGCGGGTAATCTTGCGTTGCACGTACACTTACAAACTCAGGAGATTGCGAGTTATCAACCACGTTGTGTTTGAACGCCACATCAACACCTGCATAAATCTTTTCAACTTCCGCATTATTGAACAGGCTAACACGGTGAGTTTAGTTGCCATAGATAATGCCCCACTCAGTGTCGACTAGAGAGTTATTTTCGATGGTGATGTTTTTCGGCGTCCACTGCTTGTTCAGCTCTTTGCCCTTCACCGATTGATCTAGCTGCTCACCATTCGCTACGTCGATGATACCTGTGTTAATAACAATGCCGCCACGTAGGTCAGCATTGCCTTCAATCACACCGTCACGTCCACGAGTATTCGCAATGTAGTTATTACGGATCACATGGTCTTCGTCGTAGATTCGAATACCACCCGTTAAGTTCTTTTTATTACCTAGAATAATGTTATTTTCAACACTACTTCCTTTACCATGACGCAAAGAAATCAAAGCAGAACTTTCAAAAATTGTATTACCAGAAATTGTGTTGCCACCCGACTTAACTGAGACAAGCTCGCGCTCGCCATCCATGTCGATCATCAAGTTATTAACGAATTTTGAATTAGAGTCCCACTGAGAAGATTTTGAATCACCAATACGAAGTGCTTCCCAGCTGTTGCCGTTGTAACGAATCGCCTCTTTGATATCGAATTCGTTAAACTGGTTCGGCTTTTGATCCATGAAGATATTATTTGCGATTAGATGGTTGTCTGGCGTGTCATCTTTTTGCACACCAATCAACGTGCCGCGTTTTTGCTTACCTTCGAAACGGTTGTTGATGACTTTACCGTCTTTACCCCACAAAGAAACCCATAGGTATCTTGGGTATTCAGAACGACGCTCATCTGGTTGATATTCATAAGCGTGGTTAAAGTAGTAAAATGTTGAATTCTTTAAAGTGTTGTTGTCGCCCATCATTCGTACGCCGCCAAACCTTTCGTTTGGACCGCCTTCGGTAAACACTAGGCCATCAAGCGTGATGTTATCGCCTTTCAGTTCAAACTGAATCAAGCCAGTGATCCACGCAGAACCAGCTTGCTCGGCTTTAATGGTGATGTCATTCGCCGTAATCGTCACTTGACCTAAGTTCGCGTATTTACCGGCAGGGATAATAACTTCGTCGCCATCTTTTAGGTTTTCAAATTGTGCTTTAAGCGCGGCGACTTGCTCTTCTGATCCAACGACTAAGGTGTCGCCATCAACTTCAGTTAAGCGGTCACTGCTCAATAGGTAACTACGGTCGATTTCGCTAATAGCAGGCACAGCTTGTTCAGCGACACTCACTACGGGTGCTGTTTTCTCTTGTGTCGTACAGCCTGTTGCAAAAGCGAGCGTGAACGCGCTAATAATGCTTACCGATAATAGTTTTTTGTTCATCGTACATCTCACGTTAAAGTTTGGATTATAAAAATGACGGCCACCCATTTAGGTGGCCGTGATGTTATTAAGGATGCGTATTAAATTAGCCTTCGGCTGGAGTCACTTCGTCTTGTTGCTCGACTTTGTCATCGACCGCTTTAACAAGTAACAGACCAACAGAGAACACAATCAAACCACACAGAACGAATACCATGCGTCCCCACATAGGGTTTGGCAGTACAAACATAGTCATTACGCCCACACCCGCTACCGCGATAAGTGAACCCAACATACGACGTTGCTTGTTATCCAGTTTCTTCTGTTCATTACTCTCAGCAACTAACGGTGTCGCTAGGTTATTGAAGAACTTGTCGACATCTTTCTCACGGTGTTCCGGTAATGGCTTGTAGAACAATGTTGAAAGAACAAAGAAACCAGCAGTAAATACGATGTGACCAATAAGGCCGATAGCCACTTTCAGGTCAGCCCACTCACGGCCAGTTAGTTCGTTTAGACCGAACCAGTTTTGAATCATATCCGCCGTGATAACGAAACCAACAAAGTAAGAAACCACACCACCAACAACTAGCGTACCCCAGCCCGCCCAATCCGGTGTTTTACGGATGAAGAAGCCACAGAATGCTGGAATCGTCATTGGGAAGCCGATCAATGCGCCCACGTACATCATGGTGTCGAACAGGCTCAGACCTTTAAGAGAGTTGATGAACAGAGCAACCAAGATGATCGCGATGCCGAAGAAAGTAGACGTTAGTTTAGAAACAACCATTAGCTCTTTCTCTGTCGCTTTAGGGCGAAGAATTGGCTCGTAGAAGTTCTTAACGAAGATACCTGAGTTACGGTTTAGACCAGAGTCCATTGAAGACATTGTTGCTGCGAACATCGCGGCAATCAGAAGGCCAACCATACCAACCGGCATGTACTCTTGAACGAAATATAGGTAAGCGAAGTCAGCGGCTTTACTGCCAGCTTCTGGGTAAGCTGCTGCTAAATCAACACCTTGACCTGCCATGAACCATGAAGGCATGAACCAAATGATTGGACCCAGTGTCATTAGTACACAAGCAAGCAGTGCTGCTTTACGTGCGTTGTTTGAGTCTTTCGCTGCAAGGTAACGGTAAGAGTTCAGCATGTTATTGGTGATACTGAACTGCTTCAAGAAGATGAACACCGCCCAGATGCTGAAGATGCTTAGGTAGTTAAGGTTATCACCCGTGATAAATGAATCGGTTGGGAAGTCATTGATGATTTGTGTAACACCGCCACCGTGGTAGACCGCTACTACAGCACACGTTACGGTCACTGCCATAATGATAACCATCTGCATAAAGTCAGATGCGATTACCGCCCAAGAGCCGCCCGTTACTGACATCACCAATACAACCAGACCCGTTAGGACAATCGTCGTTGTCATATCAAAGCCGAAGATACCCGATGCGATGATAGCAAGGCCGTTCAGCCAGATACCCGCAGAGATAACACTGTTTGGCATGCCCGACCAAGTAAACACTTGTTCATTAACCTTACCAAAACGCATACGAATCGCTTCAATAACCGTCACAACGCGCAGTTGGCGGAACTTCGGAGCGAAGTATAGGTAGTTCATCAAGTAACCAAATGCGTTAGCGATGAAGATAATCGCTACTGCAAAGCCATCAGTAAAGGCTTTACCTGCTGCACCGGTAAATGTCCATGCGCTGAACTGGGTCATAAATGCGGTTGCACCTACCATCCACCAAAGCATGTTACCTCCTCCACGGAAGTAATCACTTGTCGTACTTGTAAACGTTCTGAACATCCACCCTATTGCAATTAAGAATAGGAAGTAGATGCCAACTATCAGGGTATTGAGTTCCATCTTGAGACCTTTTATTTATGTTTTTTTGTTAGGTTCACTATAGATAGATGACAAGCATATTTGTACTACAATAATCCAAATGCGTGACAGTGATCTTACAGTACTAGACTCAATTAATCATACAAGTGATCGAGTTCAAAGTTGCACCGCCTGCGAGCATAATTACTCAAGTGAGTGCAGCCATCCGCACTATATTTCGACAAAAACCCCGAAAAACATGAACCAACCCTCTAAAAATGAATGATTATCGACAAAAATTATTATTTTTCACGATCAAAGCTCAAAGAAGAACAGCAAAAATATCGTTAGATATAATTTATAAAAATGAATTGAACCAACACATTTGTAGTACAAATAGAATTCGAAATTTGCTTTTAAAAGTTCCCTATATTAGGTAGCCAATAATGAAAACTTGAAAACCACTATTAGATACTGACAGTGGTTCTCGGAAGTGAAATGCTTTTAACACACCAGTTACACTTTCCCCTCGTCCATTAAAAAGGTGTCATTATGAAGAAATACGTTCCAATCTTAATTGCTCTTAGTACGGTATCTTCTATGAGCTATGCAGCCACCAGCGATGATGCTGTTGACTACTTACAAATGCGCAAAGGTGTGGCTTATCAAGTAAACCACTCAAAACCCTTTACTGGTCAATTTGAAGAGAAGTTCGATAACGGCCAAGTCGCGACCCAAGCTCAATTTGCCGATGGCCTAGAACTTGGGTTAGAAACCAACTGGTACCCAAATGGCCAAGTTGCCTCTAAAGTGAATTACGTTAAAGGTGAACTGCAAGGTAAGGCCGAGACATGGTATCCAAACGGACAGAAAAAAGCGGAGCTCAACTATAAAGACAATGAACTGTCGGGTGTTGCCTCTCGCTGGTATCCGAATGGCGAACAAAGCCTAACAGCCGAATACAGTGACGGGCAAAAAGATGGATTGGTAACGGACTACTACCCTAATGGCAATAAGGCCAGCCAAGCGAAATTTGATGAAGGCGAAGTAGCAAACGGGAAACTCACTCGCTGGAATACTAACGGAGACAAGGTTGAAGAACTGACCTTTAAAGACCACAAAGTCACGTCTAAGCAGGTTTGGATGCCGACGGAAAGCTAATACTAAAAAACGGCTCTCACAGGGTTAGTCTCCATACATATAAACGACTACAACTAAACGACTGCAGCGAACCCGTCTACAGCTAATCCATCTGCAATTAAGCGACAAGAGCAAGAGACATGACAATAGAAACGAGCATTCATGTGACTAAGCGTGAATGTTCGTGGCTTTTTCACTTGCTCTTTTCTCTACCACTTCCCCTCATCACTTTGGTCCGACTATACCTCTATCTCTCGTTAATATTTACAGCACTCCATCTAGTGATAAAACAATCACCAATAGTCATTGAAAATAATAAATATTTAACTTGCGCATAACCTTTCCATAAAATACTGTAAGCAAACGTTTCCGTTGCGAGTCAAATCTCAGTTATCCGCTTGTAAGCTACTGATCACGCAAATAAGAGAAACGAGATTCCCAAATACGTTGTTGAGTCATATTGTTTTGCTTTGGTGCCTGCCTATGAAAATTAAAACCTCCCTTTTTAGCCTTGCTTGTTTATCCATTATTTCGTTATTGGTTGTCGTCTCATTCACTGAAATGGCAAACCTAAAGCTGATCAAACTTGAGAAAACCCTGATCAAGGTGAAGTCGCTTGAAGTTTCGATGCTTCAACTAAATCGAACGGAACTAGAGTTTCTGATCAGTCACGACAAAGCCCTCAAGCCTAAATTCGCCAAAGAGTATTCACACTTCCAACAGTTGATGAATAGCTTCTCTGTTTTACTCAAAGAGTCAGACATTGCTGTACCAGAGTTAGACAAGCTGACACGAGAAGTAAAACAATACGACAAAGATTTTTCCTTGATGGTAGACGCGATAGAACGCAACCCTGCAAAGGTCAGTGAGCTGAAATCAGAAATGAAAATGCTGTTTGAAGATATCATCTCGATATTTACCGGCGTTGAAGGTCGTTTAGAACAACAGGTCGAATCGATTCAACAAACCATCACTACGTTTATTGTGAGTTCCGTAATCGCCGTCACTGGATTACTGATCGCGCTGTCCTTTGGGATCTCATCGCGTGTCGCTAAGAAGATAGCCTCGTTAAACGCAACCATGTTGCACGTATCCCAACAACGTGACTTTACCGTCAAAGCGGAAGACAGCGGTTCAGATGAAATTGCGGATATTGCCAAGTCATTTAACACCGTCTTAGAAGATATTCGTCAACTTGTTGGTCAAGTACAAGGGTCGATTCAAGGGCTCGGCAACATTTCGAACCAGTTGCAACAAGACGGCATAGAAGTAGAAAGCGCTTTAAACAAGCAGCAACGACAAACAGAAAATATTGCGACCGCGATAAATCAAATGGGCAGCAATATCCAAAGTGTTGCGACCAATAGTGAAAATGCATCAGCAAATGCACAGACCAGCTTCTCCACGGCAAATGATGGCCTGAACGATGTGGCCTTCACCAGAGACACAATCAATACGCTTTCAACTGACTTAGTGAGTGCGAGTGAAGAAGTGAATCGCCTTTCTGTGTACTCAGAAAAGATCAATACCGTACTAGAAGTGATTAAAGACATTGCTGAACAAACCAACCTACTCGCTTTGAACGCCGCTATTGAAGCAGCGCGCGCTGGAGAGCAAGGTCGTGGTTTTGCGGTCGTCGCCGATGAAGTGAGAACCTTGGCTGGCAGAACACAGCTTTCAACCGAAGAGATCTCAACCATTATTCAAGGGGTTCAAGACCAAACCCAAATGGTGGTTAACACGATTCAAAATTGCTGTGAAAAAGGTAACAGCAGTGTCGACTCTTGTGAGAAGGCACATTCAAGAATCACATCGGTTATCGCAGACATGGAAACCATTCTAAATAACAGTTTAGAAGTCTCCAATGCTATGAAGGAGCAAAGTGAAGTGACGTCAGAGATCATCGAAAACGTAGATACCATTAAACAGCTGACACTGACGAATGTAACGAGCGCTTCAAAAAACGCCGCTTCTGCAACTTCAGTAGTAGAACAAGCAGACTCACTTGAACGCGCTGTCATCAACCTAAAAGCTTAGCTCTTAAGCCGCGGCTTACACGTTTTTTCTTATCAAACTATTCTCTACTCAAATTTCAGATAAAAAAACGCTCATGTTGCCTGTATCAACATGAGCGCAAGGGTAGATCTTCGACTACCGTCTCCTACCTTTCTAAACGAAAGCAGAAGTTATAATTAGAATAGTTGGGAGCAATAATCAAAATGCTTTCGCAAGCACTTCAACGATTTCTTCTTTGTCGCTGATGAGAACAACGGGTAACTATTCGAACCCTGTTCATTCCTATCAAGTTCGTACTCATATAGCAGGCTATGTCACTGCCTTGCCTACTACATTTCAAACCTTCTCTGATTGAGCTTTAAATCACCTCAAGTAAATGCCTCATGTTCTTAAAGCGGTGGATTTAATCCATTTAGCTTCAAGACCGTTCTTACTTATTCGGCTTCACACTGTCAGTGCATGTAATCAACACAGCAAAGTTATGTGTTGCTACAGAAAGCTAGTAAATAATAATGTATTACAAATAAAAATGACATCTAAAGATTCAATTTTTTGCTGTAGCGCACATTTATTGATGAACAAAACCCTTAAAAACCATGATCAATAGACAAACAAAGCACTAAAAATCATAAGCTTACCAATACAAGCTGACTTTGTAACCCTTTGTAAATAGTGGTTTTGTCCTCACAACACGATCCAATTCACAGATCATGCGCCTTCAAATCGTTAGCATATTTGTATTATTTAAATGCAAAACAAACTTGAAATGACCAAGAAATCGTTTCAACAAAAAAATGCATTGAAGACAAGAACTACTCTATTTGGCTTGTAATTATGGCCAATACTCAACCTATAAATATGGAATTAATACCATGAATAAAACTAAAATCGTGATTGCTGTGGCATCTGTACTCGCTGCTGGCTCTGTATCTGCGGCGTCTTTCGATATGAGACACGAATACAAGAGTCATACAGATCAACACGCTACTCGTGTAAAACTGGGCGATAGCATTGGCAACTTCCTTGTAGATATCGAAGCGAAATTCAAGGGAGAAGACGGTAAATTCATGGAAGATTTGAAGAATAACGGTTGGGAGCTTGGTCTAAATTACCGTCATGTACTAAACGATAACTGGACAATGACTTACGGTATGCCAATTGAAGGTCGCGAATCTGGTGTTACGTACAAACCTCAAGTTCGTGCAACATACAAAGTGGATAGCGTTGATGGCCTAAGCCTAAGTGCTCGTTACCGTTACGATATGAGACAAAATACTAGCACGACTGAGTACGAGCTCGACGGTAATGGTGACATTGTCGGTGTTGAGAAAAACATTGAAAACCAACGCCGCCACCGTCTAACGGCAAACGTTAACTACTCAATGGAAAACTGGCGCTTTGGTTTAGAGGGTAACTACTACAAAGCGGATGGATATGACATCTACGACAACGACGATACCAACTACGAGTTGAACGCAAGTATTCGCCACATGATGGGTCAATGGGCACCATATGTAGAGTTTGGTGATGTGAGTACTTCATCGACTAAAGCGACTCGTGAGCTACGTAGCCGTGTTGGTCTAACTTACAGCTTCTAATCGATAGCTATATAAATAATCTAAGATAATTACTGTCCTAATTTTCTAAGACCTAAACAAAAGCCAGCTTAATCGCTGGCTTTTCTTCTTTCAAATCAATTCATTTAAATAAGAGCCAAGTACTTAACGCTCCTCACCCTAGTGACTGATCCGATAGAGAAATGCAACGGTCACTTCATCGTTAGGCACAACTCGCTTCTGCTGAGCTAAAAACAATTCCGCAGTTGATACTGCATCAGCAAGCGCATTATGATTGTTGTATTCAGGAAGCCCGTATCTTTCACGAGTGCCTGCTAGAGTCAAATCCACCTCTTCATGATTGCTGATCGCTTTCTCCATACTCTTTTCGATACACAATGTGTCTAGCCAAAGCAGAGGAATCGCTCGTAAACCATAGCTACGAAGAAGATATTGGCTAATGAACCTCTCTTCTACCATGCAAGCGTGCGCGACAATAATCTTGCCTTTCGCTGCTTCGAAGAACGTCAGCATCGCATCATGAATAGAAGCGCCCTCTTCCAACATTTGCGGCGTAATATGGTTAATCACGGCGGTTTCGGCGTTGATCTGCGAATCGTTATCCAGGTAAATATGCTTGGCGGACGCTAAGTCTATTCGCCCCTTGACCACATCGACCCAACCCATGGACAAAATCAGATCTTGTTCGCTGTCTAGACCCGTGGTCTCAAGATCCAACACGATATAGTCACTGTCTTTGGCCAAGTCCGTCATTTCAGGGCAAGGCTGATCTACGAGATCATGTAACGCTTCTGGCAACTTAACCGTTCCCAGATATTGCTTACGTTTACGTTTAATTCGCTCAAGCGGATGAAAGTAATTTAAAAACGATTTCATTAGCGCGCTCCGAAACGAATTTTCGCCGCTTCTTGAAGGTCAGCAATGATCCTAAAGGCATCTTTCAAGTGTTTACGCTCAAAGCTACCAAAGCTATCTGGATTGATATTGTTGTCGGGCACATCTCCGTTCTTCAACGCTTCAAGTTGATGACCGAATCGGAAAGAGAGAATGAACTGGTAAGCACCTAGAATGTTTTTGAATGCGTCGTCGCTCAGCATGCCTTTTTCATTGGCTGCCGCAAAGCGTTCATCAGTGGCCGACAAGTCACACTCCACTGCGAGACCATAAATACGTGCTAAGTCAATAATCAAGTTGATGGCGTATTTCTTCACGTTCAAGGTTTTCTTGTTCTCACCCGATTTCTCTAACACCAAGCTGTTGAAGATACCCAAAGGTGGATTGGTATTGACCGCATCTTTCACGAGCGTGCTTAAAAACTCACGGTTACCGCGAATATTGGTATGCAGCTCATCACGAAGAATGCCTTCGAACTCACTGTTGCCATAAATAGTACGGATCTCTAGGAACACACTGATGTTGAGTAGGCGTTCGTACTCAGGGTTGGCAACCCACTTTTTATAGTAGTGCTTCCAAACATTGAGTGGCTGACACCATTTTGGCGTCGCTGCCATGAATTTACCTGGGCACAACGGGTAATCGCAGCTTGCCAACCCGTTGGTCACCATCATCGCTAAGTGTTTGAAGTAAATACGGTCACTGTCTGTCGCATCATCAGCCAGTACAATCGCGCTGTCTTGATCCGACAGCATGTGCACTTCGTTACGCGCGTGCGATCCCGCTACGATCCAAGAGAAATCACACGGTGGTGGGCCTAACTTATCAATCGCTATTTGAATCAATCGGCGGGTGTAGGCATCCATGATCATGGTCATTACCTTACCGACGGTTTCCGGTGCAACCTTGCCTTCCACCAGCGCTTCAAAAATAGCTTGTCGCTCTGGGGTAAACGAAGACATGGTTTTCACACTGCCCGCGTATTTGATTTTCTCGATTAAGAAGATCGCTTGGACACGGTGGTTTTGAACTAAGTGAGACGTGGTGAGAAGACCAACGACCTTATTCTCTTTCACAACGGGCAAGTTACGGATATTGAATTGCATCATGATAGATGCAGCATGCAGCACTAAATCATCCGGTTTCACTGTGAGTGGAGAGTGTGTCATTACCTCTGAGATCAGGCTATCAGTGCTGACACCGTGAGCGATCACTCGCTTAGTCATGTCACGGTCGGTGATCAAACCAACAATGGTGTCACCTTCATAGATCACCGCACACGGTGAGCGTTGATGAAGCATTTCAACCGCAACCGACTGGATGGTTTGCTCAGACTTAACAATGGCCACCTGCCCGCTTGCTACTTCCTCGACTTTACGAATGAATAGGCCTTTCTCTTTATTTGACCACACCACATCCAATGCCGACTTCAAGCGAACCTGCGCCTGTGAAGCAAAGTGTTCAGCGCAACTTGGAAAGGCTTTGAAAAGCGTTTGAAGTGCCGAGTGTGGAATCACATAAAGTAAGGTGTTTTCAATTGCGATGGCTCTATAGCCTTTCTCATCGTTAACTTCAGAATCTAAGAATGTAAAACCGAACAAGTCTTCGCTACCTAGACGTGCGCGAAGCACACCGTCCGATTTTCGTTGCTCCATAGAGCCAGTTCGAATGATATAAAGCGACTTTTCCTTGCCCGATTCACACAGATCAACCACATCACCTTTGCCGAGGTAAGTGATCTGAACATTAGAGGCAAGTTCACGCAGCGCTTCTTTAGGGATCTTATCGAATGGGTCTATCTGACCGATAAACTGAAGAATATTTGGTAATAAAGACTGAGGCATAATCACACTCGCAATAATTTGATTAGTATTATTATATAACTAACAAGGCTGGTTGCTAGTGGTTTTAACAAAACAGCAAAGAATAGGTCAAATATTGGACATCAGTCAGGTTTCCATCAAATTTAGATACAAAAAAAGCACGTATTAAACGTGCTTTCCTGGTGTACCTTTTAGTTCCAATGAACCAGTTCCAACAAAGATTCAAAGTAAAAATCTTTTTAAAACAATTAACTAGCGATTGGTAACCTGTGGTTCGTTTCTAGCAAGTGACTCGCTGACGCTTGACGCGCTTTATCACTGTTCCCCGCCATGATTGCTTCATAAATTTGGCGGTGTTCTTCAATGCAAGTACTTCCCTCTTCAGAAGAGTGAGAAATAAAGTTAACAAACATAGTCGTTAAGATATTGCCGAATGGTAGGTAAAAGTCGTTCCCTGTTGCGTTGAAGATTAGGCTATGGAACTTCATATCAATATCTAGCCAACGCTCTTTATCAAGAATCTCTTCGCTAGATATCTCCACCATTTTTTGGAAAATTTCTGATAATTCAATTCGTTGATCCGCAGTCGCAAATTTAGCGGCCAACGCACAAGCTTCAGGTTCGATGGCACGGCGCAAGCCTAAAAACTGATGGCAGAATTGGTCGGTGTCAGCTAAACCGTCCATCCATTCGATCAATTGTGGATCTAAGAAGTTCCAGAACGCGCGGTCAACAACACGAGTACCAATCTTAGGGCGAGATTCTAATAGGCCTTTTGAAGTAAGAAGCTTAACCGCTTCTCTTAATGCTGTTCTACTGATACCAAATTGCTCACACAGAGCCATTTCACCAGGGATAATAGAACCTTGAGGCAAATTGCCCGACAAAATACCACGAGCGATTTCACGTGCAACTTGCACATGAAGGCTTCGCTTAGAGCCTGAAATAGAATTGAAATGACCAGCCATGTGTCTACTTACTTATTAGATATGTATTATTTAATTCGTACTATAACACTGATTTATATCTCTACCAACTCAGTATAAGAATAACGTGAGGTCACTACCAACATAGGCTAGAGCATTATTTTGACAATCTTATAAGTATTAAGCTCATCAAACCAAACACACCCATTTATTCATACAAATAGTTCTTATTTACACATTTTTTGTATGCGTGAACTCACAAAACCACTCTTACTCTCACTATTTATGTCGGTAATGATCAGTTTTTAGATGAACACTCTTGAATATAGCAAGTGTTATTGTATGATTTATTAACGCAAATAATCTACAATATAGGCGACTCTGATGTTTAACGATTTAAAAGGCAAACGCATTTTAATTACTGGCTCTACTGCTGGTATGGGCTTAGCTACTGCACGCATTTTTGCAAAGTACGGCGCAAAGATTGGCATCAATAGTCGTGCTTTCAGCCCAAAAGTCGATGACGTTCTCACCGAACTCACCGCATTGGGTGGCGATGTTGCGTTTTTTCCTGCAAACCTAATGGACACATTAGAGTGCGAAAGGTTAGTCAAAGAGTTCACCGACCATTTTGGCGGCATGGATGTGTTGATTAACAACGCAGGTGGCCTTGGTGGGCGTGCAAGTCTAGAAAATATCGATGACGAGTTTTATGAGCGTGTGATGAACCTGAATGTTCGATCCGCGCTGATGACAACTAAGTTCTCTATCCCACACTTGCGTGCATCTGCTGCTCTATCGGGGCAAACATCGTGTGTGATTAGCACGGGCTCTATTGCCGCTCGCGAAGGCGGTGGTGTGGGTGCTGGCGTATATGCCGCATCTAAAGCGTGGTTACACGACATTCACCGCAATTGGGTGAAAGAGTTCGCGCAAGACAATATCCGTTTCAACATTGTTTCACCGGGCACTATCGACACCGCATTTCACGATGGCAAGAGCGACGATCTGAAAGCGACCATTGCTAACAACATTCCAATGGGACGCTTTGGCAATATTAATGAAGTTGCCCCTTCATTTGCTTTCTTTGCATCGCACGCTTGCAGCGGTTACATCACAGGGCAAATCCTAGATGTTAACGGCGGACAAATAACGCCCTAGCTAGCTGACTAATATAAGCTCACTAAGTTATATAGAATCGTTAAGTTATATAAAGTCGTTAAGACCGTCACACTAAATAAGGTCATCAGACCCAAATAGATGAGGGAAAACCTCACACTATATTAGACGTATATACTGACACTAAGCGCCAGATTCGTCTGGCTTTTTTTGTTTTCAAAGTTTCAATTTCAGGTGGTTTAAATGTCAATATTTACATTGGTGGAAGATTCAAGCCGCCGAATTCATGTTCAAGTCGCGAGACAAATTGCTCGCAAAATCTTGTCTGGCGAGTTGAAAGAAAATCAGAAGTTACCTAGCGAAATGGAGTTGTGCGAGATCTTTGGAGTCAGCAGAACTGCCCTTCGAGAATCCACTAAGCTGCTTTCAGCAAAAGGGTTGATTGAATCAAAGCCTAAAGTGGGCACTCGTATCAAACCAAGAACGCAATGGCACTTTTTAGATCCTCAATTACTGTATTGGATCCAAGATTTAGAAGACACCAAACCCTTCTTATCTCAATTCTTGGGCTTAAGAAAAGCGATTGACCCAGAAGCGTGTGCGCTTGCAGCATCCAACGCTACGGTAGAGCAACGCAAAGAGCTTTCGATTCTTTTCCAAAAGATGACCATCGCGGCAAACGGCTTTGATTATCAAGAGTGGACAACCAACGATCATCTGTTTCACCAAACGATTTTCTTATCGACGGGTAACCAGTTTTACATTCCGTTCGCGAACATTCTGTCGACAATTTTCAAACAGTTTATCGACCACTCTGCCGAAGGCGGTCGCTTCTGTTTAGAAGAGCACAAAGCGATATACGATGCGATTATGTCAGGCAATGCGAATCAGGCTCGAATAGCCTCTCAAGCTTTACTTGATGATGAAAACCAAAAGCTGTCTAGGGTTGAATTAGCCATCGCATAACCAAGATTGACCAGACTGACTCGTGTATCCCAATACACGAGTCAGTCTGTTTTAGCGCCCATTTTTAACCATCCATTACCGTAGTGTTTCATCTTTAAATGTTGAACTCGGATCCTCTCAGAGAAAACTTACGGTTACACACATAAGGTGTTGTTTGTGTCTACACAATCGTATGTAAGGAAAAATTTCTCTCTCGCCTGGCCCCTAGCCCTAAACGGTATATTGATGCAGTCGATGTTGATGATCGATACGCTGCTGGTTTCTCCTCTTGGTGAAATACCTTTGGCTGCCATGGGAATTGCGACGACTATGGTTGCCTTTGTACTCGGTATTCAAATGGCGCTGGCAAACGGCACTCAGCTAGTATTGAGCCGCGCCGTGGGTTCTGGCATTACCGCTTCATTATCCAAAGCGTTTTGGGCAGGTCTGTTCATCAACTTAGGTATCGCGACAATATTTTGGTTTCTGCTCACCTTTTTAGAACAGCCTTTAATTCAGGCTTTAACCGACGATAAAGCCCTTTACTTAGAAATCAGCCACTACCTTGATATCTCAAAGTATCTCGTCATTTTCACAGCATTAACGCAAGTAATTATCGCCCTATTTAATGCATTAGGAAGAACCAAAATACCGTTTAAAGGGTATTTGATTGAATTGCCGATCAACGCTGTACTTTCTTATGGACTCATTCACGGCTTTTCAAATTTCGAAGGCATTGGTGTTCAAGGCGCCGCGCTAGGCAGTGTTATTGCTATCACCCTTCGCCTTGTGTATCTGGTTCTTTGCGTGTATTTAAGCTCGGCAATTTCACTCAAATTAGACGCCCAGCGATCTGAGTTCATGACAAACGTTCGTCGTCACTTTATCGAGATATTCCCTGTCGCAGCAAATGTAACCATGCTATTGATTGGCGCAACGATTTATCAGTTACTGTATTCGCAACTTAACATCAACGCGTATGTTGCGATTACTTTGGTGATGCCTTGGATCAGGGCTGTCTCTCAATTTATTACCGCTTGGGCTCACTCTTCCGCGATTACTATCAGCCAAGCGATTGGCTCTAAAAAGATGGATGACCTAGTCAAAAACGTCGATACCAGTATTGATATTGCAGTCGTCATTTCTTTTGTGTGTGCAATCTTGTTCGCAGGATTAAGTCTGGTCATTGGTGACATTTACCCGAACTTGGATGAGTCTACCTATCAAGCATTGGCCGTTATCGCCCCACTCTACATCTTCTTGCCGATTGTCCGTGGCTACAACACGGTTCATGGGAATGTATTAAGAGCACTAGGAAAAACGACCGCAGTCTTCAAAATCAACTTTACTGGTCAATGGGTAATTTCAATTCCATTGTGTGCATTGATCATCTTTGGATTAGACGGTTCTATCTTTTGGGCATTTGCCATCCAACCATTCGAAGAAGTCGTTAAAGCTTTCCCATTCCGTCACTTGGCTCGAAAGTCTCTTAAAGAGTTTGATGCCGATAAAGCCAAAGAGCTGATGTATGACTAAACTCCGTATCGAGTTGCCGTCCTAAAATCTTCCTACGCTTTCTGAATACAACCTTGTCTTTTGACAAGGTTGTATTGTTTTAGCTGTACCTTTTATTGGTAGGCTTCAGCACACCCTCATTGATACCAAGGTCACATTAATACCAAGGTCATCTAAAACTCATATAAAACAAAAAGACCACTCAACATTCGGTTAAGTGGTCTTCGAAAATATTCCTTAAGGACTGCGTCTAGCTAGCCTGTTGGTTATGCTATGTGCTATTTACCGTTCAACTTAAGCGCTGAGAAAGTCACACTGTTGTAATCGCCATTCTTTTTATCGATAGCGAAATCGCCAGTACCGCCACAACCAGGCCCCCATACAGGGTGAGAATCGCTCACGCTACATTGGCCGTATGCGCCCGCTTTGTAGTAAAAATCATCTTCAGCATAGCCCGTTGGTGAATCAAGTTCATCGATGCCCTTACTCAGGTCGATTTCATACTTAACGGTATCGTGACGCTCGGTTTCAAACGTTAGGTACATCATGGTGCCTTTCACTTCCACTTTGTAGCTAAACTCTTCACCAAGAGCAATACCCGCTTCACCCGGCTCTGCAGGGTTTTCCCACGTGTTACCCCACACTGGATAAGCGATATCGGCACGGTTAGGATCTTTTTTCTCTAGGTTACGTTCATAGTTCCAGAATACTGAACCCATTTCTTGGTCAGGAAACTTCTTATAGAAGATCTTTAGTGGTTCATTACCATGCCCATAACCGGTTCCAGCTTTGATTAGCTCGTTGTGTTTTTTAGCATGAATCTGACCAACCACAACAGAATGAGCTGGGTATTTTTCTGGGAACTTAGCGTTAACTGAGACGTGATTAACTTTTAATGTCGCTTCTAATGTTCCGCCAACAGCACTGTATTCACTAGCCGCTGGGTGACTCGACAGTGCCCACTGGTTTCCTTTATCAGCCGTATCGATAGAGAAATCTGCGCCTCTTGGCATTTGTCGTAATTCAGAACGCGCATTCTTCGAGTTTTTCGTCGTAATCGCTTGGTTCTGCACTTCAAATACAAGGTTGCCGTCTTTATCAAGATGGAAGAAATCACTATGTGAGTAGCTCATCATAGCGACCCCTTCGATTTCATCAACGCGACCATCTTCATTAATATCTGAAGGTATGGTTATTTTCCAATTATGCATATCGAATTTATCGGCAGGTACGGGGTAAGAAACACCGTTATTTGCGAAAGTAACCATTGGCACAGTCGCTAATAACGCCACTGCTAATATGTTTTTCTTAAACATGACTCATCCTTTATTGTTAACAGATACTGAGTACACTCTCAGCACAGAAACTACTTTTGAACACGAATTAGTACTAAATATTTTCTCTTCGACTTAAATAAACCAATAAATAAAATTTACATTTCGCCATCTTTTAACTTTTACCAAACATTTGGCGGTGGTTTATATCTATATCCCTCAACATGCCCCGTTATGTTTAAACCACAACAACTAGAACATCGATATGAAAGCGTGGGAATATTCTTATATTTGTATTATTTTAACACATGCAACCAACTGAGCTTACAAGGTTTGTTAATATGAGAACTGAGTCATGAATGATTTGATTGGTAAGCCTTAAATTGAGATATTCATAACATTTAGCTATATAAATAGGCCATTAGTCGGAACTTTTGATAGATCTCACAGAAATCTACTCTAGGAATAAATACCATATTTGTCATACATTAATTTAATACCATGTAAGGTATTGGTTTGTGAGTCAGGGGTACATTGGATGTATCCAAAATAAAAAAATAATAGTGAGACAAAGGTATGAATTCTGTTACAAAAATTGCTGCAGCTGTTGCATGTACTCTTTTAGCGGGCACAGCTGCTGGTGCATCTCTTGATTATCGAGCGGAATATAAACATGAAGACGACAAATACGCGCATCGTATTAAGATTGGTGGAAGTACAAAAATAGCAGACGAGACAAAGCTATATTTTAGCGTTGAACAAAAGTTCGCTCCAAATGCAGAAGGCGATATATATAACCAATTGGAACGCGGAGATTCTGAATTTGATTGGGGGGTTCGTTATGCGTTAGATGAAAAATGGTATTTGCAGCCAGGTATGCCTATTACGTTCGGCGATGAAAAAACGACACTTAAACCACAGTTTCGTGTTGGGTATAAAGCCGACTTCGGCCTAACAACGGCTCTCCGCTACCGTCATGAATTCCAAAACTACACAGACAGTTCAAGCAGTTCTCTCACAAAAGTTAACGGCGATAAAATAGCATTAGCTGGTGAGACTGTTCAGCAAGGTAAATTTACATTGACAGGCGCTTATAAATTCCAAGACGAAGATTTAAAAAACCTTCAATTAAGTTATGAGGCGAACTACGTCAAAAGCTACGAAGATCAAGTCAAAGCGAATGGAGAAGATTGGGAATGGGATTTAGGTGTAAAAATCGGCTATAAATTCGATAACCTAAGACCTTATGTTGAATTTTGGACATCAGATTACGGCTCAGCGGAAGAGAATGAACGTCAGTTAAAAACACGCGTTGGTGTTACATACTCATTTTAAACATGGTGACTATCCATTCTTTAAAAAAGGTTTAGAAATTTCTAAGCCTTTTTTATTAACGAAGTATCCTAAAACCCAAAACTTGTAGAGCGAAGCCTTAGGATTAAATAAAAGTAGTCCTATCGGTAATGAAAAAATGGCAGCTAATAATAGCTGCCATTTTAGTTGTAAATTCAACTTATTCATTATTCCTGATACTGATCGTGCGATACGTCTAGCTGGTAGAAAGTCGCTTGTGAGTAATCATCTAGGTCGCCGCTGATGTTTTGGTTGTAAACACCGGCCTTGAAGTACATGTACTTGCCGCCCGCGTCGTAGCCACTGTTGCTCATATCAACCACTTGTACAACATCGTCTTTGCCTTCACGCATTAGCGTTACAGTCATCGTGTTGCCTTTAACGTCAATACGGTAGCTGAACACTTCGCCAAGCGCGATACCATCGTCACCCACTTCAGCCGTCATGTCGCCAACTAGAGCGTAGAAGTCCTCTTTAGTTGCGTCTTGGCTTTCATGTGCGAAGTAAACCGCACCCGTTGCTTGGTTCGGCAGTTTACGGTAGTACAGACGAATCGGCTCATCGTTTTGATCGTGAATCTGACCAATGATAAAGCGGCCTACTTCGTTCGCATTACCCGTCGTTGTTGCATGGTCGATTTTCAACGTCGCTTCTAGAACGCCGTCAATACCCGCCGCCGACTCTAAGTCAGATTCAGGAGCGCTTGAGAATACCCAGTTGTTCTTGTTGACACCTTTAGTGCTAATAGACTGATCACCACGACGCATCATTTCACGAAGCTCTGTACGCGCGTACTTAGTGTTTTTAGATGTACGTACACCTTTCACGTAAGCTTTGAATACTAGGCCGCCGTCATCAGCTGTGTAGAAGATTTCTGGGTGCTGGTAACCGTTTGCAAGGTTCCACTCAGACACATCATCAGGCTTGCCGTTTTTATCATGGTCAAATGGTTGAGATAGGTACCAATGCGTCATGTCAAAGTTTTCGCTTGGCGAGTTACCTGCAACTGGTGTCGCTGGCAGGCCTGTCGGAAGTGGCAGTGCACTGCGTGTGTCGCATTCAACGGTCGTCTCACAAGGGTAAACCGCTGCTACGCCGAAGTTACCAGAGCGTAGATCTTTGCGCGCATCTTTACGTGCTTTTTCTGCCGCTTTCATTTCCGCGATAATCACGGCTTCTGCTGCTACCACGTCTGAAGTGATGATATGGCTAGCAGGACATGCGTTAATGCTACAGTTAACCGCCGCTAATCCAGTCACACTGTTCCAACCGTTTTTGGTGTTACCGTGACCAACGTATCTTACGTAGCGTGCTTGCACTGCTGGCTCAAATTGGAAACGCTCTAGGCCGATCGCTTTACCTGAGCTTAGTTGGTTTTCTAGTACCGTTGTCCAGCTTTCGCCATCAACACTCACTTGGATATCAAATTTAGATTGGCGCTGATTACCTTTACTGAAAGATGCTTGAACCGCGTCAAACTCTTGTACTGAACCATAGTCTAGCGTTGCCCACTCGCCGTCACCCGCAGATGACCAACGTGTAGTTAGGTCTTGGTCAACGAGACGATCAGGTCCGTTACCATCATGGCTACTAGCGGAAACAGCAACTGGCGTCAGAAGCGCTTCGCCAGTTTCTTTGTTATTTGGAAAATCAGCAGTAGGCGTGCTCGTGCTCGCACAACCAACCGCAAGTAGAATAGAAGAAGCGAGTAAAGTTTTTAGAGTAATTTGTTTCATATTTAATCCATTATTATAATACAAAGACAGCGTTCGTAAGTGAAAGCTAAATCAGCAAACATGGGCTATAAGGCGATTTACCTATCAGTATTTGCGATAACACGAAAATATTACGTAATCTTATAATACAAATAAAATACTTCGTTGGATAAATGAGACTAGGAACACTTTCCGATTTTTCCATACTTTAACTGGATCACACTCCCTATTGATAAAAGACAATATATAAGAATTTAGAATGTGAAATGAGCTAGTAAGGGCAGAACAAGCGAGCTGTAATAGTGTATATTTGCATGGTTCGAGCAGAACATCTTGTAGTTCGCCATTTTGAAGATAAGATTTTCCGTCTCTTCGTCAGCATAAAAATAATCACTGACATAACCATCGAAGTTACCATCTTTGACTTCAGAGGTTTTATTGCCCTCCTCTCCATTAGGATCAGATACCTGAAGATCTGAGCTGGAAAGAATGTTTTGATACTTGATAATATCATAGGGAGCAACAACACCAGCGGGCATTCCTGGGTTATTGGTATCGGAAGGATCACTACTGTCACTTGAGCTGCTTCCACCGCAGCCGTACGTAAACGAAGCGAGTACTACGACGAAGATTGGCTTATTCACATTTATCTCACTTATCCATAAGAGTAGAGTGACAATGTATATTTGTACTATTTTATGTCGATTGTCTATTTATCAGAATGTGAGATGCGGCAAATGAAGTGAAATGAACGGATATTGCGTAGAGTTAGACTCAAGAACAACGCAGAAAAGCCACTCTAAACTCGACAGTTATTGAGTGGCTCTCAGATCAACAACTAAACTTAGCATGTTGATTTTTAGATATAAATATTAGAAAGATTAAACCTTAAAGCTGCTCATCAACTCACTAACGCTACCGTTAAGTGTTTTGATTTCTGCTGATTCAGTCAACTGATCTTGGCTTAGTTTATTAAGTTCCTCAACAAAGATTTCAATCTTATGCATATTCTTAGCAATGCTCTGAATAAGGGCGTTTTGCTCAACAGACGAACCCGAAATGTCATTATTAAAACGACTTACTGTTTCCATCTGCTCGGTTAGCTTCGCCAACATGTTTACAGCTTGAACCACTTGATCGCGAGTCAGTTCACAGTTACTTTTGGTTAACTCAATAGATTTAACCAAACCATCTGATTTAGACTGCAAGCCAGATAACGCTTCATCAATTTCAGAAGTACTGATTTGAGTTCGGTTGGCTAACGCACGGACTTCATCAGCAACCACCGCGAAACCTCGACCATGCTCACCTGCCCTCGCCGCTTCGATTGACGCATTCAATGCCAGCAAATTAGTTTGTTCCGCAATTCCGCCAATCACAGACACGATAGACTGGATGCTCTGCGTTTCATTGGCCATTGAGCGAATATCATCAGAGGTGGTGCAGACTTGCTTCTCAAGATCACTGATATAGGTTTCCGTCACTGTGTTAATTTGTTTCGTCTCATCACTGAATACAGCCGCCTCTCTTGCTGCTTCTGCCGCCGACTGAGAACTCTTCTCTACTTCATTTGATGCTTCAGACAAGCCGTTAATCGCAGAGACCACTTGAACCGTTTCATCAGTGTGAACTTTCAGTACATCGCTGGTTTCTTTACAACCTTCGCGAATACTCAGTACCTTGGTATCGAGATCCGAGTTCTTGTATTTCACATCCTTAACCATCTCTTGTAAGCCGATAATGAACAAGTTGATGTCTTTGGCGATATGCCCTAAGTCGTCATTCCCCTTCTCAGCAAGCCTTTGAGTCAAGTCTCCGTTACCTTGAGATAGGTCGTGGACGATTTTTCTCAGTGACACGATTGGGCGGTAGAAGCGATTCAGCAGTAAAATCATCAATATCACCGAGCCAAGTACACAAGCCACGATAAGGATGCGCGCACTCGACATCACGCCATTCAATTGATTGAGCGCGAGTTCAGGGTCAATACTGGAGATCATGAACCACTCTTTCTGGCTGCCAATATCCACTTTCTTGGCCATCAAGATTCTCCGGTTACCATCAATCACACCCTCAATGAATTGATCAGGCTGTTCAATGGCACTGTTGAGTTTCATTTGAGTGTCTGCAGAAGATATATTGCTTTGCGGAAGCACGTTTTCGATTGTTGAAGCGACCACCATCCCCTTTTCGTCGATGATAATGCCTTTGGCTTCGTAGATGCTGTCCAGCTGTTCAAGCTGCGTTTCCAAATCGTCAAAGCGTATATCGGCCATGATGACACGATCTTGGTATGAGTAGGTCACACCGATCATAGGCACTTGAGTACTCTTAGTGAAAAACAGGTCACTAAAAGATAAGCCTGATTTCAATTTGGCTTGTTGATACCAAGGTCGAGTGGTTGGATTGTATTTTTCTTTTATCCCAACACCATTAGGGAAAGACTCAGAAGGGCGAGAAGTATAAGAACGGCCGTCGTCAAAACCCACCACAATCTTGTCAATGCCACCGAGCTTTGCAGCATAATGCATGAGTGCTTCATTCGGTACTTGGTATGGGGATGTCATGAACTCTTGTGCAACAGAGTTAACGGTATCGATGGTGCGCTGAACGGTATTTTCTATTTGATTGATTTCTATCGTAAGCGAGTGATCAATCTCGTTATAAATCGTTTGGTTTACCTGTTCAGTGGCTAAGTTCAGCGTAAACCAGTTCGTAAATGCCAAAGCACTAGAACTGACGATCGCTACCATTAAAATCAATTTTCCTTTAAACCCTAGAGACAATTTTGAATTCATAAAACTCATCATCCACATCAACCTATGTCTATTATTTTCATCCGAATGAAATGGTCATTTTTTACATTTTCGAAGATACGGAAAGCGAAACTTGTTCATGCCGATCCATCGTCACAACCATCAATTTAATTAATATTGTATGTTTAATTAGCCAGACATTCTGTGAGCGATCTTGATATATTAAAACTGGCTAAAACCGCCCTGTGACATAGGTATCATTTATGAGTTTGGATTTTATTCGAAGTTAAAAATTGACGCATAACACATTCAAATAGATCGATTTTTAGATAATTAGCTCACCATTTCTCCAATGAAATCTTTTCGAAAACTCTTCTTCTTTACCTCACCCAGCTGAGTAAAAAATGAGTCTTAACTCACACTTCTACCAACTAACCATTCACTAAATGCATTCAATTTTAAAATTTATTTGTAATACAATAAGCCTTAAGTTATGGTGTATTTGAATCATAACTTAAGTTCTTTCTGGATGCTTTTGTTCAATTCAAAGTGATAATTGAAGCAGCCGCTTTAAGGTCATTGAACGCGTTTAACGTAGAAACTGTCGGGGGATCTCGTTATTCGTTTTTTCACTTACTATTGCTCATTTGTTTGTCCAGACGGCTCGTCCGAACATGCCCATACAGTCACCAGCTGTGTGGGCTTTTTTTTACTTTCTTTTCAGGACCGATATACGAGCAGTGTTAGGCCATCACCAACAATCATGTAAGTGTGCTGGTTTTAAGTTTACGAAGAAAAGTAAATGAACGAGTGGATGCTAGAAGGTTTTGAATTTACCGTTAGAAATAGATATAGAAAAAAATAGGAATTGAGGCAGTAACAGAGTTAAACAGAGTTTTGATTAGGTGTAGCTGAGGAAGTAGAAGTAGAAGTAGAAGTAGAAGATTTTAACGAGGGAACAAAGGTTGGATATGGCAGATAAAAACGAACCTCGCTGAGGTATCGCCGCCTAAAAAGACAGGCAATACCCTAGCGAGGTCGTACGTCGATTACTTCTCTAGTTTAGCGAAGTAGTCGAAGATTACTGGTACGTCGTTGTTACCCATGCCAGCATCTACAGCAGCTTGTAGGCTTGTTGCAGTACCTTGAGCGATTAGAGACTCAGTACCTAGCTCTTCACAAAGAGCAAGGAAGTAACCAAGGTCTTTGTTTGCGTTAGCAACAGAGAAACCTAGCTTCTCTTCGCCGTCTACTGCGTAGAACTTACAGAATTGCATGAACGGAGAGTTAGATGGACCTGCAGACATGATGTCAAACAGTTGTTGGCCATCAACACCAGCGCGTTGAGCAACAGCGAAAGCTTGAGACATAGTCGCAACAGTTGTCATACCCATGAAGTTGTTTACAAGCTTAGTCACGTGACCAGAACCTAGAGCGCCTAGGTGGAATACGTTTTCGCCTTGCTCTTCAAGAACAGGTTTAACTTTGTTGAAAGTTTCCATGTCGCCAGCAGCCATGATGTTCAGAAGACCATCTTTAGCGTGTGCAGGAGTACGACCTAGAGGTGCGTCGATCATGCCCGCGCCTTTTTCAGCAAGAGCTGCGCCGATTTTCTTAGTAGAAGCAGGGATAGAAGTACCGAAGTCTACTAGTACTGCGCCTTCTTTGATGCCCGCTAGAACGCCGTCTTCGCCGTAAACGATTTTTTCAACAACAGCAGAAGTTGTCAGACAAAACTGAACGATGTCACTTGCAGCAGCTAGTTCTTTAGCAGAAGTGAATGCAGTTGCGTTGCCGCGATCTGTAACGCGAGCAACAGCTTCAGCGCTTAGATCCATTACGTTTACGTGGTAGCCGCGCTTTTGTAGGTTTTCAACCATGTTGCCGCCCATAAGACCTAGGCCAATGAAACCGATTACAGGTTTAGTCATGTTCAAACTCCAAATATAGTATTGTATGATTATATGCTCATTATAATAACGACGTCTTTCTCGTTACGCAATAGTTTTAGGGCATTGATTTGATGGTTAGACGCAAGTTGTGACGGGGGTTCACTTTACGAGAAAATATGGGGCACGCTTTGTACTTACAGGAACTATTTACCACTTTAAAAACCGTCTATTGATGAAATAACATACGTTAAATGTCATACGATTAGTAAGAACAAGCTACGCCTTTACCTATGTATAGTTCACTACTCCCTCACTCAGCCAGTGATTAGGCTGTTTACGGAAAAGTAAGTCATAACAATTGCTAGGAAACAGGCGTTGGCGCCCTGTTCTTCTAACAGAGCGATACATACGAGTCTCTTATACGACTCCTGCACATTTCATTCAGCATAGTGGCTAAGTACATGCCGGTCTTTATGTGTATCAATGTCCAGATTTAGCCCTGAGCCACTGACTTGGCATCGAGAAGTTATTTATCTCTGGTCAATCAAGTTTTCTTTCAACCTGATGGGTTTGCCACTTATCCAACTTATCCAACTTAACGGACTTATCCAACTCCAACTTAATTGGCTAGCCAAACAAAAAAACTCCGAGTTTTCACTCGGAGTTTTTAGTATCTAACTTCTGTTACTTCAGCGGATTACAGTTCGATTGAAACCGTTTCACCGTCAACATTGAGCAGTAGCGTGTTGCCTTCAAGCTTGTGAGACACTTCAACTTGCTCGCCTTCGTTCTTATTAGGAACAAGAAGCGTCAAGATGTTGTGCTCTTTCGATGGCTTGAATTCCACTTCCACGTGACAGTGGATCTCAAGATCTTTAAACTCGTATGGGTCAACTTCGCCGAAGCCTTCAACGTTCTTAACTGAAGTGATGTTATCAGCAGACTCGTTGATGAAGTTTACGTCTAGGTGCGCAACTTCGCCACGGATAGTGAAAGACTTTTCTGCCACTTCGTTTGCGAAAGTTGTGTGCATTAGCCAAGTCATGTCTTTCTCTTCAGAAAGCGTTGCCTTGTCTTGCATTACGAAGACTTTACCTTGAACGAACCAAACCTTACGCTTGTAAGATTCAATTTCAGGAACGAAGTACTTGTAAGATGCCGTTGCATCACCTTCAACCATCTTCACATCAGATTCAGTGTCGAAGTCAGAGATAGTGCCGCCCGCTTCGATACAGAAGCGATCTTGGTGGTTTTCGTAGCCTGTGTTCTTGTTCTCGCCGTACTGACCTTTACCGCCAAATAGTGGCAGGTTTTTAGAGAACGTTTGACGACGCCACTTCGTGTGCATGTCTACACCGAAACCACCGTAGTAACCAGTGATTGACGCTAGCGTTTCACCGAAAGCATGCAACGTGAATGCGTTTTGGTCACCGTGAGAGTGGCTGATTGAGCCAAACGGTGAACATTTAAATACCATATGGATATGGTTATCACGCTCAGTCATCTTGTTGTGGAATGCAGCCCAACCCGTGATTGGGAATACCTTCAACAGTGGATCGTTCGATGGGGCTTTCTCTTCAGGTGCATCCCAAAGGAAGTTAAAGCGAAGATCATCGTAACCGAAGTCCCACCAACCGAAGTTGTAGAATTTGGTGTGTGCTTCAGTATCACGGCCTTTCAGTTGGTTGTAGTACCAAACGTACTCAGGCTTCTGGTTAACACCTGCGTAGTGCTTGATGTTGTAAGCCAGTTTTAAACCTGGGAAATCGCCGATTGAAGACTGGTCACAGAAGCTCGCGCGCTTAGAGTGAACTGGCATGCAGTAAAGCGGGAAATCACCTGTGTTTTCGTAGAATGTTTTGTTAAACATGTCTACACCACAGTATGCTTTCAATAGGTCGAATGCTTCGCCTAGAAATGCAGTTTGCGTGTTCCAGTAATCAGGACCTTCAGCCCAACCGCCGTCTACACCGCCCCATGGTGGGTAATGTACTGCGTAGTATTCTAGCGCGTATGCAATGTACTCGCCTGCTTTCGGGTGATCGTGGTAAAGCGCGATACACGTTGGGATGATAGCAGAAGAGATAGAACGAACACCGTGGCTGTTTAGTGGGTTGTTCAATAGATCAACCGTCACTTTCAGGTGGTGCATGATTTCGTCTAGACGCTCAATCAAAGCATCTTGAACTTGCTGGCGTTCTTCATCTGTGAAGTAGCCGTGTAGCCAGTCGTAACCCCAAGCCATAGCCGCAATAACACGGAAAGCCGCTTCATCGTTATAGCCACGAGAAGTCACGCCTTCTGGATCGTACGTAGACAGTTTTAGAGTCCAAGCTTTTGCTTTCGCAATGAGCGCTTCGTCTTCTTTTACAACACCAGCAATCGCTAGGTTACGTGTCGCGTTCAGTGCCATTTGGCAATCAACGTACATTTGACGCCAATAAGGACGCCATAGAGAAGCTTTACCTACCGTCTCAGCTGGGTACGCTTGAGGCTCTTCGAAAGGAGCAGTCTCAAGGAACTTAACTGTAGAGTTGTTGTAGAAATCATCAAACATGCAGTGAGCTTGATCAGCTTTCACTTTCGTTTTGAATTCTTCAAGCTGATCAGCTTGAACAAGAAGACGCGGACGTGCTTCGCTCAAGGTGTCTAGGAATGATAGGTCGAAGTCACGTGTTTGAACTTCGATAGGGAGTAGGTCTACAAGATTACCTGCTGAAGTATCGTTTTCCAGCTTCATCTTCCTGATTGCATCAAGAGATTTTTGGTCGCTCATTCTAACTCACTTATTTTTCAAGTTGATTGAAAGGAATTAGCAATAATATACGTCTTATTGTAGGACAATTGAATGTATTTCGATTCAATCGTACAATTTTTTACAGTTTTCGTGATTTAGGTCTGATGTTGTAAGGCTGACACGTTTACTCGCTTCGCCAAGCAAAAAATGCGACGCCCTTTCGAGTCGTCGCATTCTATCTAAGTGTTCGCTATATATTAGCTTTCAGTTACAACTTTAGCTTGCTTGCCGCCGTCATCGACCGCTTTCACAAGTAGAACACCGACACCACCAACTATCACACCACATAAGATGAAGACTAGGCGTCCCCACATTGGGTTAGTCAGAAGAGCCATCAGCATAATACCAACACCCGCTACTGCGATAAGCTTACCAAGCATTTGACGTTGTTTGTTATCCAACACTTTTTGCTCTGCCGATTCAGCTACTAATGGTGTATCTAAGTTGCCAAAGAACTTATCAACATCCGCTTGACGTTCTTTTGAGAGAGGCTTGTAGAACATCGTAGATAGTACGAAGAAGCCACCGGTTAGCGTGATGTGAGCAATGAGACCAATCGCAACTTTAACATCAGACCATTCACGTCCTGTTAGAGTATCAAGACCAAACGCCGCTGCTACCATCTCTGCGTCGATAACAAAACCAACCACATAAGATACGATACCACCAACAACTAGCGTACCCCAACCAGCCCAGTCCGGAGTCTTCTTGATGAAGAAACCAAGGAATGCAGGAATCGTCATAGGGAAACCGATTAACGCACCTACGTACATCATCGTATCAAACAGGCTCAAACCTTTAAGCGAGTTGATGAACTGTGCGATAAGGATAATAGCGAAGCCAAATACCGCTGAAGTAATTTTAGATACGGTTACTAGCTCTTTCTCTGATGCTTGACCTTTACGAACGATTGTTTCGTAGAAGTTCTTAACAAAAATACCTGAGTTACGGTTTAGACCTGAGTCCATTGAAGACATTGTCGCTGCAAACATCGCGGCAACTAGAAGACCAACCATACCTGCTGGCATGTACTCTTGTACGAAGTATAGGTAAGCAAAGTCACCCGCTTTTTTACCTGCATTCGGGTAAGCCGCGGATAAATCAACACCTTGGCCTGCAATGAACCAAGAAGGCATGAACCAAATAAACACACCACACAACATCAACACACAAGCAAGCAATGCAGCTTTCTTAGCATTCTTTGAATCTTTTGCTGCTAGGTAACGGTATGAGTTAAGCATGTTGTTCGTGATTGAGAACTGCTTAACGAAGATGAAGAATGCCCAAATCGTAAAGATGCTTAGGTAGTTGATGTTGTTGCCCCAAAGGAACGAACCACCATCTTGTACTGGGAAGTTGTTAACAATCTCACCAACACCGCCACCTTGAACAACCGCTACAACCGCACAAGTTACCGTTACCGCCATGATGATAACCATCTGCATGAAGTCAGATGCGATTACCGCCCATGAACCACCTGTTACCGACATTGCCAATACCACTAGGCCAGTCACCCAGATAGTCATGTTCATGTCGAAACCGAAGATACCCGAAGCGATGATTGCCAATGCGTTTAACCAAACACCCGCAGATACCACTGAGTTCGGCATTGAAGACCAAGTGAATACTTGTTCGTTGGTTGCACCAAAACGCATACGAATCGCTTCGATTACCGTAACAACGCGAAGTTGACGGAATTTCGGCGCGAAGTACGCGTAGTTCATGAAGTAACCAAATGCGTTGGCTACGAAGATGACCGCTACAGCGAAACCATCGTTATACGCTTTACCTGCTGCACCGGTGAATGTCCATGCACTAAACTGGGTCATAAAGGCGGTTGCACCAACCATCCACCACAACATGTTACCGCCCCCGCGGAAGTAGTCACTAGTAGTACTTGTAAATGTTCTAAACATCCAACCTATCGCAATCAAGAATAGGAAATAAATGCCGACAATAATCGTGTTGAGTTCCATCGTGTATCCTTTGTCCGTTTTAATTTGTTACGAGGACTATAGGAAATTCGACCCTTTATTTGTAGTACAATAATCTAAATAAGTGATGGTGATCTTATTTTGATTGATTAAGTTAATTATATATATGACATAGGATGGAATATGGCTAATCCATTAAGGAAATTGTTAGGGTTTTAGGTAAAACCCCAAAAGATCAAACACTCAAAATAAATTAAACCTTAAAAACAACAACTTAAAATAAAAGTAAGACTTTGCACACTTATTAACAAATACAACCAAACACATATAAACATAAAGACCTCAAAAATAATAAAAGAGAATCCGTGACCAAACCCACATCATTCATCACACAATAAACCAGTGTTTTTTACGAAATCGAGCGGGTAATATCATTAGAATTCAATTTAAATATCTAAATATTAAATCCACGAACCCTGTTTGTTTAATCCCAGATTTAGAATACTTAGAGGTGAAAAATCCCGGCTGTCGCATAACTACTTGTCTGATACGGACAGTCTAAAAATGTGTTTAGAACGATGCTTGGGGATTATTACGTAGACGTTAAAAATAAGGCGGGTTGTAACGTGGAAGAATAGCTTAACAGACGTAGCGAAAAGACTGACCAAAAATAGTGCTACAGATAGTGCAACACGCGGCCTAAAAACCAAAAAAGGCATGCACTAGGCATACCTTTTAAAGTCGTTTATCCGAACGTGAGGATGTTCATCTCAAAGTGAGATGGCTCAGGTGCGCTTTAAATCATTTCTATTATGCTGTTGCCAAACGGTGGTTGGCATCTTGCAAGTGAACAGCAGAAGCAATTCTAGCCTTGTCACAATCACCGGCCATGATAGCTTCATAGATTCTGCGGTGTTCATTGATGCATGTGCTTCCCTCTTCAGAAGAATGCACGATGAAGTTAACGAACATAGTAGTCAGAATATTACCGAACGGTAGATAGAAGTCGTTACCGGTCGCATTGAAGATCAAGCTATGGAAACGAGTATCAATGTCTGTCCAACGTTCTTGGTCAAACACTTCAGCTTCATCCACTTCGACCATCTTTTGGAAGATCTCTGAAAGCTCGATACGTTGTTCAGCAGTCGCAAATTTTGCCGCCAGTGCACACGCTTCAGGCTCGATCGCACGGCGAAGGCCTAAAAACTGAGAACAGAATTGGTCTACGTCGGTTAGTCCGTCCATCCATTCAATCAGTTGAGGATCAAGGAAGTTCCAGTATGCGCGGTCGACTACGCGAGTACCAATTTTAGGGCGAGACTCTAACAGACCTTTAGAGGTCAGTAGTTTAACTGCTTCACGAAGTGCCGTTCGGCTGATACCAAACTGTTCACACAACGCCATTTCACCAGGAATAATAGAACCTTGCGGCAGATCACCAGACAAAATTCCACGAGCGATTTCGCGTGCTACTTGCACGTGCAGGCTACGCTTCGAGCCCGAAATTGAATTAAAAGTGCTAGCCATAAGTTCGCTTATTTATATGTTATGTTTATGTATTATTTAAGGAACACTATAACAGTATTTAAACCTACAGCCAATTGAGTAAAATCAAAGCGGATAGTACCTGTTAATTTATTCAATTAATCAAACACTTAGGAAGCATCTAATTTCTCTTAGCTAGAAACACTGTGTTACACCACTAACAAAACCCTCGCCGAGCATGTAGGTTCGTCATTCTCGTTTTCTCTGCTCGCTTCCAAAAACATCACTCAATTGGGCTAAAATAATGGAACCGAAAAACGGTTAGTTTATTCACTACACAAGTTAAGCTAGTTCAAATTGAATCAATAGGTTCAAGTCGTCTACGTACTGCAGATTCAGACATAAGCTCTGTAGGTCCCAACGCTAATTCAATTCCATCAGAACCGCACTTCGTTGACCACAGTCCCTACTCCTTCAATCGTGACACTCACTTGATCTTTGTCGGACAGAGCATAGGTTCTTCCTGGCGTTCCCATGAAAATAAGATCGCCCGGTTTGAGCGTAAAATAGTGGCTCAAATAGCTAATGACTTTTCTAGGTTTGTGAATCATAAACGACGTGTTCTCTTGTTGAACCACCTTGCCATTTACACGCGTAGTTAATTGCACGTTGTTATAATCGATACCACGAACAATCGTATTACCTATCGGGCCAAAGCCGTCTGAAGCTTTCGCGCGGAGCCATTGTAAATCCGTGCCTTGCCAACTTCTCTCTGTAATATCGTTGCCCACCGTCACGCCAAAGATCGCTTGTTCTGCTTCCTCTTCACTGGCTTGACTGAGCACTTTCCCAATAACAACCACCAGCTCACCTTCAAAATGGACATTCCTCGCTTCAGGTGGCACTTGAATCGCTTCGTCTGTGAGAATCAAAGAAGAAGGAAGTTTAAGAAACATCGGCGGTGGTGCATCGGCAGGTGAAGCTAAGTGGCTAGCGAAGTTCATACCGACGGCGAATACCTTCTCTGGTTGTGTCGGCAGCAACACCTCAACCGACTCTAACGGTATCGAAGTTTCCACTACCGAATGTTCGCTAAAGATATCGCCGCTGATCGGCAACACTGCGCCTTTATCTAACTTTCCATAACTAATCTTGTCTTGATATTGATAACGCACGAACTCCTCAGTTTCAACGCTGCTATCAGACTCGTCATTTGCTAAAACAGCGTTAGCAAAAACAAAGGTAGAACAAGACACTGCAAGTATTGATACCAAACCTTTCATTAACTTCATGGTTCACTCCCTAACCGTTTATTCCTATCAGTTACTGTAGTCTAAACACAGGCGAACATTAGCTATTTCCCTTCGCTTGGGTTAACTCTTTGTTCCTTATCCTTTCTAGCAAGCCGTTCTATTCTGTTTCCTACACACATAAAAAAACCGAGCAACTCGCAGTGAGTTACTCGGTTTGACTTATTCCCGATGTTTCAGTCGTTGTTGGTATCAACGAACGATTTTTCAATCACGACTGAATTCAATGTGATGCTTCGTTCCCGCAAAGCACCACATCAATACATGTCATCGTTAAACGACATGTATGTTAATCATTTACAGTTGAGCAAATGATCCTTCCCACGAGTATGTCTCACCCGCGAACTCAACAGTGTGAGTTGCTTGCTGCGTGTCTTCAGCTTGGTTTGAAATACCGTAGTGGTAAGTGTTGCCAGAAGTAGTCTGAATGCGAACAACAGTCCCGACACTGTTATGGCCCACAACAGACACTGATTTAACTAGACCACGAGCGCCTACAGAGGCTTCGATAGACTCGTTAAAGTAACCATGCGTTTCTAGTACAGAAGCAAACACGTGGTTTTGACCAGACTGACGTAAGATGAACGCAGGCTCACTCTTAAGGTTGAAGTCTGGATCGTTAGCACCAGTGCGAGCAAAAATCACTTCGCTGCCCGCATTCGCGCTGGTTACTAGGCTGTAGTAGCTGCTGTCATGTAGCCAGCTTACTAGAGAACCTTCTTCGTTCACTTTGCCTGAAGCCACGTTCCATAGGTGTTGGTAACCGTTGTCTTCACCTAACGGCTTAAGCGTTTTTTCCATGTTGTAATCGAAGTCAGTACGGATGATTTGACCTGAGTGGTGAACTGGTAGGTCGTACTGGTGCTCAGCGTCAGATTCAATGCGGTATACATCAATCACTAGCGGCTTCTCAAACTCAGGAAGTTCAGCAAGAATCACGCTACGCTGCATGTCTACGCCTGTGTAGTACTCAGAAATTGTGCCGCTCATGCCTTGCAGAGACTGGTCGTCTGCTACAAAGAAGTGCTTCTGACCAAACTTAGACTCAGCTAATGCTGTGTTGAAGTTGTTCTGCGTTTTCTGATCAACCGTTACTGTGTTGTGAGCAACCGTCTGCTTACAGTAAGACTTGTTCTCTGGAATGTAACGACCGCCAAACTTAGGCTCAACGTTTACCCAGCGACCGAAGCCGTAATCGTGCAGCACTTCGTGGCCACGGTTGAATACGCTTAGGTGCAGTCCATCGTAGTGACCGTGGTCTAGTGCAGAGTGGTACTGGTGATCGCTGCCGTGTTGACCAAACCAGATCAACGCCATCGTGTCGTCGTCTTGTTCGTCACGGTGACGAAGGATGCTTACGCCGCCTTTTTCGCCTTCAGGGCCGTCGGTTACAAACAGGCTACCCCAGTTGAATGCTTTGATATCATCTGCTGCATCAACAGCGTCAGACAATGTTTTACCGGAAGCATGAACCCAAACGTTTTGTTGGTGGTTAGCCATACCAAGCAGAGTTTCAGTCTGCTCGTAACGGTGGTAACACACAGACGTTGCCATGATAACGCCTTCATCGTTGATAGAAATTGTCTTCGATGAATCGTTCAGAGCTGGCAATGTGCCGTCTGGGAATGCCGTTTTGAATACAGAGTAAGACGTTGTCTTGATCACTGAATCGTTGAATTCATAGATACCCACTTCAGGCTGACGACGTTCAATCGCTTCTGCGAACAGGTAGATTGGACGTAGAGAGAAACGGTGGTAGTAAGGACCTTCCATGTAGTAGCCGTCTGGCGAAAACAGTTGGTCAAGTTGCGCTAAGAAACCGCCGCTTACTTTGTCTAGTTTCAGGCCGTAAAGCGCTTTGTCTACAGACTCTTGGTCGTTGATCGCGTAACCACAGATACCTACCGCTGCCACTGCCCATAAGCCGTGGTTGTGTACGATATCGAAGTCGTGTGCGTAAGTCACAACGAACATCTCGATCATTTGCTTAAGAAGATCGTCTTCGATCAGGCGCTTTTGCTCTTCAGAGATAGTGTGGTAGATGCAGCTGTACGCACAAGAAGCGTAAAGCATCCACATGTTCTCGTTCAACGTTTGGTGGAACAGCTTACCCGGAGGGTTAGAGTCACGGCTTACGTTGCTTTCAAGTGTTGGGTACACCGTCGCGTACGCTGTTAGCATATCAACGATGTAATCTCGGTACTTTGTTTCCTCAGTGATAAGGAATAAACGGCCCGCTAGATCCATGTGAATGTAGTTTTGCTTATGACGGTTATGTTCGTAACCGCCGCCTTCACCGTGACCTGGAACTTCAATGCTAACTTCAGCCATGTAAGCGTCGGTTTGTTTAATATCGCGAGTCAGTGCGTTACCTAAAAGGCTATCCTTGCCAAGTTCTTTACGAAGCTCTGCTGCTTCTTCAAAGTTAAGTAAAAGTGGTTGATAGCTCATTATTATTTCCCCTGCTCTGCTGTGCTTGCTAATTCTGGGTTTAAAATTGTTTCTACTGAGTAGAAGCCAGTCCAGCTGTATACTTTGCCGTTCAGTTCTACTTTGTGTTCCGTGCTGTCAGTCGCGCCAAGTTGGTTGCTGATCATCACTGTCACGTTTGATTTCTCTGTCGTAATTTCTACTACTGAACCGATATTGGTGTGAGCCAATACTTTGATGTCTTTCACAACACCACGTGCGCTTACAGATTGCTCGAATTCTTCGTTGAAGTAACCATGCGTTTCAACAACAGAAGCAAACAGTGTTGTTTCGCCTTTGCTGCGTAAAATGAATGCAGGCTCTGAACGTAGGTTGAAGCTTGGGTCGTTAGCGCCAGTGCGAGTAAAGATAACTTCAGCATTGTCGTTAGACGTTGCACCTAGCCAAGTGTAGTAAGTGTTGTTTTGTAGCCAGCTTACAAGTGCTGTGCCCTTCACTTCACCGCTTGCCACGTTCCATAGATGTTGGTAACCGAAATCGTCACCTAGAGTGTTTAGCTCTTTGTTTGCTTGGTATTCAAAGTTAGTGCGAACAATCTGACCTTGATATTGGTGTGAGTAGTCGTATTGATGCTCGCCTTCGCCGCCTTTTTCAGAATCTAAGCGGTAAAGGTCTAATAGTAGCGGAGATTCTAGCTCTTCAAGGTTTAGCATGAACACGCTGCGTTGCATGTCAAAGCCTTGGTAGTGATCGTTAGCAAATGCACTCATACCGTTGATTTGATCGTCTTCTACTTTAAAGAAGTGAGGTAAACCGTGTACTGAGTCTGCACGTTCAACATCAAAGTTGTTCTGACATTTTTCATCAATCGTAACTGCATTGTGAGCAATCGTTTGACGAGCGTAAGATTTGTTTTCGTCTAGGTAACGGCCGCCGAATTTTGGCTCAACGTTCACCCAACGACAGAAGCCGTATTCACGTAGCACTTCTTGACCGCGGTTAAAGAAAGAAATACCCAGCGTATCAAAGTTGCCGTGACCCATGCCGTGTTGGCCGTAGTTCATCACAAGTTGAGAAACGTCGCCTCTCTTATCCTGCATACGGATAAAGCCTTGCGCGCCGTTGTGACCTTGAGGGCCTTCATTCAATTCAACACTTGGCCAGAAAGGCATGCCGATTTCTTTCTCTGCAGATGCGGCTTCGTATGCTTTAGATAGCTCAAGACCACATGGATGCATCCATACTGCGTCTTGAATCTTAGCCATACCAAGAATGTTTTGATCTACGCCGTTTTCAGAAGAGTAATGCTTGCTGTAAACACTGACGGCAACCTGAACACCCATGTCTGTGATACCCATAGTACGAGAAGCATCATTCAGAGCCGGGAACTCACCGTTCGGATAAGCCGTCGCCAGCATTGCTTGTACTGTGTTACCAATCACGCCCCCTTTGTAGTTGTAGATATCTACTTCAGGCATGTGACGGTGAATCACTTCAGCGAAGACACACGTTGGGCGAATCGCATAACGGTGGTAGTAAGGACCTTCCATGTAGTAGCCAGAAGGTGCAAACAGTTGAGAAACTTGAGCTAAGAAACCGCCAGTGTCATTACGGTCGATGCCGTACACTGACATTTCAAGGTACTCACGCTTGCCTAAAGCAAGACCACAGATACCGACAGCGGCTACTGCCCATATACCGTGGTTGTGAATACGGTCGAAGTCATGTGCGTATTTAACGGTGAACATTTCTAACATTGGTTCGAAAATGCGAGACTCAATGTTGTCACGTTGTCCTTGTGTCAGTGTTGAAGCAACACAAGAGTAAGCTAAGCTTGAGAACATTAACCAGCAGTGTTCGTTCAGGATTTGGTGGAACAAACGACCTGTAGGGTTGGTATTTTTCTGTACGTGGTAATCAAACGTTAGATATTTGTCTGCGTACTCTTCTAGTAGTTGTGTAACAAAGTCAGCGTACTTTTGTTCTTTCGTGATCAAAAACATGCGACCAGCAAGGTTCATGTACGTGTAATTTTGCTTATGGCGGTTATGTTCGTAACCCCCTGCTTCACCGTGACCCGGGACATCAATAGGTAAACGCATGAATGCTTCTAGATCTTTCGCGTTCGCTGCAATGGTTTTGCCCATTAAGCTAGAACGGCCCACTTCAAGATGAAGCTGTTCGATTTCAGCTTCAGTCAACAATACTGGTTTAGTCGTCATATTCTTTGTCACCCTCAATAAAGAGTTTATCTGCTTAAACTTTGATTAAATTTTCAAACTCCATATAAAGTAATACAATATGAGCTTTAATTATACCTATTCGTCGCCAAATGATGAGTAGAGTCACATAATTCACTGTAAGCCATTGATGCAGTTAACTAATGCCAGATACCAAGCATTTCTTAAGTTGTTGATTCATTTACGCTATATAAAGTATCGCTTGATCAATATCACACAAATTTAGATATATTGTATTACAATTAAGCTCATTCCCTTATGATGGATGCAAGTTAAGTAACACTTAAAAGATTTAAACAGATTAGGAGATATACAATGAACTCTTTCTTTATCCTAGATGAAAACCCATGGGAAGAACTTGGTGGCGGCATTAAGCGTAAAATCGTTGCTTACACTGACGATCTTATGGCTGTACATCTGTGTTTTGATAAGGGCGCGATTGGTCACCCTCATACTCACGAAATTCACGACCAAATCGGTTATGTTGTTCGTGGTAGCTTCGAAGCTGAAATCGACGGCGAGAAGAAAGTGCTTAAAGAAGGCGATGCTTACTTCGCTCGTAAACACATGATGCACGGTGCGGTTGCACTAGAACAAGACAGCATCCTTCTTGATATCTTCAACCCTGCGCGTGAAGATTTCCTAAAATAATAACTAGCGCAACCTCAGTTGCTAAGGTAAGCATATGAAATCATTAAACATCGCGGTCATTGGCGAGTGCATGGTTGAGCTACAAAAGAAACAAGACGGGCTTAAGCAAAGTTTTGGTGGCGATACGCTGAATACTGCACTTTACTTATCTCGCTTAACAAAAGAGCAAGATATCAACACGAGCTACGTAACTGCACTAGGCACTGACCCATTCAGTACCGACATGTTAAAAAATTGGCAAGCGGAAGGTATCGACACGAGCTTAATAGCTCAGCTGGATCACAAACAACCAGGGCTTTACTACATCGAGACCGATGAAACTGGTGAACGCAGTTTCCACTACTGGCGTAGTGATGCTGCAGCGAAGTTCATGTTTGATCAGGAAGATACGCCTGCTCTTCTTGATAAGCTCTTCTCTTTTGACGCGGTTTACTTAAGTGGTATTACGCTGGCAATCTTGACAGAAAATGGTCGCACGCAGCTATTCAACTTCTTAGACAAATTCAAAGCTCAAGGCGGCCAAGTATTCTTCGACAATAACTACCGACCTAAACTTTGGGAAAGCCAACAAGAAGCGATTTCTTGGTACTTGAAAATGCTTAAGTACACAGATACGGCTCTGCTGACGTTTGATGATGAGCAAGAGCTATACGGCGACGAAAGCATTGAACAATGTATTACACGTACGTCTGAGTCTGGTGTGAAAGAGATCGTCATTAAACGTGGCGCGAAAGACTGCTTAGTGGTTGAAAGCCAAAGCGCTCAATACGTTGCACCTAACCCTGTAGATAACATCGTTGATACGACTGCCGCTGGCGACTCGTTCAGTGCAGGCTTCTTGGCCAAGCGCTTGAGCGGCGGTAGTGCTCGTGATGCTGCATTTGCAGGTCATATTGTAGCAGGAACCGTGATTCAGCATCCAGGTGCTATCATTCCTCTAGAAGCGACGCCTGATCTGTCTCTATAATTACGCACTTTAACTATTAATCAAGGGTTTGCTTAGTTGAAAGCAGGCCCACATTTAACGTGAGAAAGAATTCATGACGACATTAAATGAACAACTAGCAAACCTAAAAGTAATTCCTGTAATCGCGATCAACCGTGCTGAAGACGCTATCCCTCTAGGTAAAGCGTTGGTTGAAAATGGCATGCCATGTGCAGAAATTACACTACGTACAGAATGTGCAATCGAAGCGATTCGCATCATGCGTAAAGAATTCCCAGACATGCTAATCGGTTCAGGCACTGTACTGACTAACGAGCAAGTTGACGCATCTATCGAAGCTGGCGTTGATTTCATCGTAAGCCCAGGTTTTAACCCACGTACTGTTCAATACTGTATCGACAAAGGTGTTGCAATCGTACCAGGTGTTAACAACCCAAGCTTAGTTGAGCAAGCAATGGAAATGGGTCTTCGCACGTTGAAGTTCTTCCCTGCTGAGCCTTCAGGCGGTACTGGTATGCTTAAAGCACTAACAGCAGTTTACCCTGTTAAATTCATGCCTACTGGCGGCGTAAGCTTGAAGAATGTTGATGAATACCTATCGATCCCTTCTGTTCTTGCGTGTGGCGGTACTTGGATGGTTCCAACTAACCTTATCGATGAAGGTAAGTGGGACGAACTAGGCAAGCTTGTTCGTGACGCAGTTGATCACGTTAACGCTTAATCTGTTTTAGATTTCGTGATAAAGCCTCACTTCGGTGGGGCTTTTTGTTATCTGGCGTTTATTGCGCTGACTAACCGTAAAACACGCTCAATCAACGTTCTGTTTCCCCATACCCTATCGCCGTTCTCCCTATGGCCTCGTACAGCTCCGTGACTAAGACAGGCAAGAACGAGTGATGTAAGGCTTTCAAGCGACCTCAGTATGCATCTAGCGAAGCGTTACTGGTGCTCCCTACCGCTTATCCAGCTCCTTACCCATCCCTTTATCCGACAATATTCCTTTTAAATACGTCGTCAAACATCTCTCATAGCATGCACTGAAGACCACGATAGACAAAGTGAGCCGAAAGTGTGTCCCGTCGTCCAATTTAACGCCGACTCAGTGACAAACATTCCAAATACGCGTCTCTCTAGCACGAAAAAATTAATCAATAGCATGGAAAGGCTACAGAACCGCAGACAAACACAAAATAGCGACATAAAAACAATAAGCTACACTTAAATGCCAGAAACAATATTTTGCGATTTAGTACTGAGACTTAACGTGAATCCCGTCGCACAACCACGCTCAGTTGTAGCATATTTGTTACGGTTATAATTAAAATCTTATAAATAAGGCAAACCAAAGCCTCATTACTTATATTGTAATACATATAAACATTTAGACTTCAATTTGTCTTGGATCTAGAGTAATTCACAAAGACAATTAAAATCAATAAAAACAGAAGGTTAAATTAACTTACCGTGTGTACCCAAAAATCAATGCGACCTAGATCATACTAAAGACATATTGTAGTACAAATAAGCCTTTGAACGCGTTAATCTAAGCCCAGTTAATTATGATATTTAAAAGGCTGAAAAGATGACTATCGATACTTTTGTTGTTCTCGCCTACTTCTTCTTTTTAATCGCGATTGGTTGGATGTTCCGTAAGTTCACCACCTCTACCAGCGATTACTTCAGAGGGGGCGGCAAAATGTTGTGGTGGATGGTTGGTGCAACCGCCTTCATGACACAGTTTTCAGCATGGACGTTTACAGGTGCCGCAGGACGCGCGTTCAATGACGGTTTCGTTATTGTAATCCTATTCTTAGCCAATGCTTTTGGCTACTTCATGAACTATATGTACTTCGCTCCAAAGTTCCGCCAACTTCGTGTGGTAACTGCGATCGAAGCTATTCGTCAGCGCTTTGGTAAAACGTCTGAACAGTTCTTCACATGGGCAGGTATGCCTGACAGCCTTATCTCTGCGGGTATTTGGCTAAATGGTCTCGCTATCTTCGTAGCAGCGGTATTCAACATCCCAATGGAAGCAACCATTGTGGTAACGGGTATGGTTCTAGTATTGATGGCAGTAACAGGCGGCTCTTGGGCGGTTGTTGCTTCTGACTTCATGCAAATGCTCGTTATCATGGCGGTTACGATTACTTGTGCGGTTGCAGCTTACTTCCACGGTGGTGGCCTAACTAACATCGTTGCAAACTTCGACGGCGACTTCATGTTAGGTAATAACCTTAACTACATGAGCATCTTCGTACTTTGGGTTGTGTTCATTTTCGTGAAGCAGTTCGGTGTAATGAACAACAGCATCAATGCTTACCGTTACCTATGTGCAAAAGACAGTGAAAACGCACGTAAAGCGGCAGGCCTAGCATGTATCCTTATGGTTGTTGGCCCACTAATCTGGTTCCTACCACCTTGGTACGTAAGTGCATTCATGCCTGATTTCGCATTGGAGTACGCTTCAATGGGTGATAAAGCGGGTGATGCAGCTTACCTAGCATTCGTACAGAACGTAATGCCTGCAGGTATGGTTGGTCTTCTTATGTCAGCAATGTTCGCTGCAACAATGTCTTCTATGGATTCAGGTCTGAACCGTAACGCTGGCATCTTTGTAATGAACTTCTACAGCCCTATTCTTCGCCAAAACGCGACTCAGAAAGAGCTGGTTATCGTAAGTAAGCTAACCACTATCATGATGGGTATCATCATCATCGCGATTGGTTTGTTCATCAACTCACTACGCCACTTGAGCTTGTTCGATATCGTAATGAACGTGGGTGCATTAATTGGCTTCCCAATGCTGATTCCTGTACTACTAGGTATGTGGATTCGTAAGACGCCTGACTGGTCTGGTTGGTCTACGCTAATCGTTGGTGGCTTCGTTTCTTACATCTTCGGTATCTCTCTTCAAGCAGAAGACATCGAGCACCTATTCGGTATGGAAACAGCGCTTACTGGCCGTGAATGGAGCGACTTGAAAGTGGGTCTTAGCCTAGCTGCTCACGTAGTGTTTACTGGTGGTTACTTCATCCTAACTTCTCGCTTCTACAAAGGCCTATCGCCTGAACGTGAGAAAGAAGTTGACCAACTATTCACTAACTGGAATACGCCGCTAGTAGCGGAAGGTGAAGAGCAGCAGAACCTAGATACTAAACAGCGTTCAATGCTTGGTAAGCTTATCAGCACAGCAGGTTTCGGTATCCTAGCAATGGCTCTGATTCCAAACGAACCAACAGGACGCTTGTTGTTCCTACTATGTGGTTCGATGGTACTCACCGTTGGTATCCTACTGGTTAACGCATCTAAAGCTCCGGCTAAGATGAACAACGAGTCAGTTGCTAAGTAGCTAAACAGCTAAACAGCTAAACAGCTAAACAGCTAAATAAGCAGCTAACAAGTTAAACCAAAATGAAGCCCATGTTATTCGATAACATGGGCTTTTTGTTTGTCTACGGTTTATCAAAATGGAATATGAAACACATCTTTATCAATGTTCACAAATCAATAAAGTTACCTATCTCCTGCCCTCGTTTTATCTTCTTTTACAACCTTTCCAATGGTTTGATCTCTTTCTCTGATTGTTTCTGTTACTTTGAATGACAACATAAACACAACAGATAATTACAATGAAAAAAACATCACTATTACTTGCTTCCATTGCTCTGGCACTTTCTGGTGTCGCACAAGCTGACCAGCTAGAAGACATTCAAAAATCAGGCACACTTCGCGTCGGCACCACAGGCGACTACAAACCTTTTTCTTACTTCGACGGCAAAACCTACTCTGGTTATGACATTGACGTAGCCAAACATGTTGCAGAGCAGTTAGGCGTTGAATTACAGATTATTCGTACCACATGGAAAGATCTGCTAACCGACCTAGGCAGCGATAAATACGACATCGCGATGGGCGGTATCACACGTAAAATGCAGCGCCAGTTAAACGCTGAACAAACTCAAGGCTACATGACCTTTGGTAAGTGTTTTCTAGTCGCGAAAGGCAAAGCTGGACAATACGACAGCATTGAAAAAGTGAACCTTTCTTCTGTGCGTGTTGGCGTTAATATCGGCGGGACTAATGAGATTTTTGCGGATGCTAACTTGCAAGACGCGAGCTTTACGCGTTACGAGAACAACCTAGACGTTCCGCAAGCCGTTGCGGAAGGTAAAGTTGATGTAATGGTGACAGAAACTCCTGAAGGTCTGTTCTATCAAGTGACGGACGAACGTCTTGAAGCGGCACGCTGTGAAACACCGTTTACCAACAGTCAATTCGGTTACCTGATACCAAAAGGTGAACAACGCTTGTTGAACACAGTGAACTTCATTATGGATGAGATGAAATTGAAAGGCGTCGAAGAAGAGTTCCTGATCCACAACTCTCTTAAGTAACTCTTTACGATTTATACAGTGACAAAAAAGAGGCCAGCAATGCTGGCCTCTTTCGTTATGGTTAAATGGTTCGCTTTTAGTTTAATCGTTAGATTCTAATAGCTAGCCTCCAATTTGGCGTTAACCGTGAGTGATGACATTTTGTTGCACTAACGCATCCAGAATGTCTGACGGCATGGTGCCACTTAAGGTTAGTTGTGGCGCAAGGTCTTCAACCACAATCACCTGTTCTGTGGTCCCTAAACCATCAGGATTGATCGTTAGTTCAATATCATCCCCTTCCACTTTCGCGTCTATCTGTTGTAGCAATGCAGACATGTCTGGAGATGTATTCTTCAGCTCAGGTAATACTTCACGGAGATCGATTTGGTCTCCTTCAGACAGGCTGAAATCGGTAATGGTGTCTTCAACGCCATCTTCAATATTGAGCCATACAAACGAATCCATACCATTGCCACCAGTTAGAATATCGGAACCGCCGCCACCAATGAGTGTGTCGTTACCGTCACCGCCAACCAGCGTATCGTCACCCGATCCACCTACAAGTCGGTCATTTCCAGTTCCGCCAGTGAGGTTGGTATCAAAGTTACTCGCTAAAAGTTGCACATCGTCTGTTTCAGAAGACAGATCGAGATCTATTGGATTGGCAACAATATTGAGATTCAGATCGATGTTTTGAGATATTGCAATATCGTTGTTGTCCGCCTCTTCAGATACCGCCTCAACTTTCAAGGTGTAATTACCCGGGGTTAACGGCTTCCCTAATGATGACTGCTCGACGAGTCTGAGACTATCGATCGCATCAGCGGTAGCTATCCAAGTATCACCCACCAACGAAACCGTACCCACATCACTGGTTACATCAACACAACCCGAACATCACTAATCTTCAACGTTAACTCTTCAGTAATGTCCGTCAATGCAGCGACAATTCCAACTAAAGCGACTCCACTATTAGCGACCACAGATGAGCTGGTCGTAATGTTTCTCACATAGTTAAATGCCGGATCAATAGACAAGGTTGGCGCATTAGCGACTGGTGTCACTGCGATATTATAAACCACTGGTGCAGTTTCAATCGCGATACCAGAAGGGTTACCGCTGTCTTTGGCGATTACTTCTAAGCCAATGCTATTGGTTGGAGACAAGCTCGCATCGAGGTAGACACCGTTTGGACTGGTTGGCGTATCAATCAGCGCATTCAGGTCACTCAAAGTACCAACTAAGATAACCGAACCAGTGTTGTTGCCGTTGACCATCACTGTCGTCACTGCCGGAAGTGATACGTTCAATGTACCGTAATCCACTGTCAGCGTGACTGTCATTAAGTCATTAGAAAATGCATCCACATAATCTGGGTCACTAACATTGATACCACTCAATAGCTGACCAGCATCCTCGTCAATAATTGTAGTGACACTGTCACCATTAACAACAGGCGTATCGTTCACTCCGTCGACAATCGCTGTGATCTCTGCAGTATCTGTTAGGAAATCATTAGCGCCGTTGGTTGTACCATCATCCTCGACGGTATAGGTGAACTTAACGTTACCGTTGTATTCATCAGCAGCCGTAAATATCCAGTACGGGCCAGTAATCATAGCGTCATCAGCGCCACCGACGTTCTCGAAGCGCTGTAATTGGCCTTGGCCTTCATCGAGCACCAGATTAGTCACGGTAATCGTGTCGTTTTCCGGATCGCTCGTCGCTGTAATTAAGTCGCCCTCTTTAATGATCAACTGCCCTTCTTCAAGGATGTTTCCTAAGTCGATATCTGTTGCCACTGGCTGATCATTCACTTCCGTTACCACAACGCTAATTTCGCCGGTATCTGTTAAGAAATCATCAGTGCCGTTGGTTGTACCATCGTCCTCAACGGTATAAGTGAACTTAACATCACCGTTGTATTCGTTGGCTGCGGTAAATACCCAGTACGGGCCAGTGATCGTAGCATCATCAGCACCGCCCACGTTCTCAAAGCGTTGTAATTGGCCCTGACCTTGATCGAGCACCAAACTGTTCACAGTAATCGTGTCGTTTTCCGGATCAGTGGTTGCGGAAATCAGGTCTTCCTCTTTAATGACCAGCTGTCCTTCTTCAAGCATGGTGCCCAAATCAATGTCCGATGCCACTGGCTGGTCGTTGACTTCTGTCACCACAAGGCTGATTTCAGCGCTATCGGTTTTAAAATCATCCGCACCATTGGTTGTACCATCATCGATAATGGAGTAATTGAATTTAACGTCGCCGTTGAAATCATTATCTGCAATGAATATCCAGAATGGCCCCGTAATCCCAGCGTCATCAGCACCACCAGCATTTTCAAAGCGCGTTAGCTGACCTTGCCCTTGAGTAAGAGTTACGCCGGTTACCGTGAGGTTATGGTTTTCTAGATCAGAACTCGCTGCAATCAAGTCACCTTCAACAATCACGATTTGACCATCTTCCGCAATCGAGCCTAAATCCACATCAGTCGCGACCGGAGCGTCATTCACTTCCGTCACCTTAATGGTGAACGTAGTTTGATTGGTTTGAGCGGTATTCGGATCACCCGCGTCAATCAAGCCGTTATTACCACCGTCATCGAGCGTTGCATTGATCGTGACTAAACCACTCTGGTTGAGATAGTTCTGGTCTGGGTCGGGTTTGAAAGTCACGACCCCATTGGTCAATGCGGTATTGATGTCAGCTTCTTTACCTGTAATCACAAGAGAGCCGTCAGGTTGCAAGACAAACGTCACATCAGGTGAGCTCGTAAACTCAAATACACCTTGCGCTCCCGGCAGTGTTTGATCCACTTGTAACGTAAGAACATAAGGTGTATCTGGGTTATCAAAGTTAGCGTCAACATCGTAGATACTGAAGTTATCGATAGCGATGCTAATATCTTCCGCCGTTTCAATGTTGGTCACATTCACAAACGTCGGTTGATCGTTGATAGGATCAATCACTAAATCAACATCGAAGCTGGTTGGCGTGCCTAAGTATTCGGTGTTGTCAGCGTCTGTATCTACAGAGCGAACCGTAATTTGCAATGGTCCGTTAATGCCAAGCACATTGCCCGTATCGCTGTTGTGTTCACCCGAATTAAATACGATCTTATCGAGCGACTGAGCAGGAACATCAAGTGTCCATAATTGTGTCCCCGAATCGTAACTAGCCAATGTCGTGCCGTCTGGATAGAAAATAGAAGCATCTTGAGGCACACCCGCCACTTCAACTCGAAGTGTTTCAGGTGCATTTTCAGTAAACGTTCCGCTTCCTGTTGCCGATAGTTCTTTATCCAAAATCGTCGCATTGATTTCGATATCAATGTTTTGACCTTCATTGCCAGTCACAGAGTCAGTTGGGTTGGTATCAACATCATCGCCAACAGGTACCACATGCAGTTTGAAGCTTGGCAAGTTTGCCGCCGCAGTTGGCACACCCAACAAAGATTCTTGAGTGAAGACTTCAACACCAAACTCAGCCGTACCACTGAAGTTTTTCGGCGGTAAAATCGACAGCTCACTCAGGTCGAATGACAGTCCTGATGCTTGAGGCAGTTGAACACTCCATTCACCACCACCGTTGTTCTTCACTGTGTAAGTTGAGGCAGCATCTGCACTCATTAAGAAGCCATCGGGTACACCCGTGAACTTAATCGAAACGAACTGCTCTGAGCCATCAAGGTCAGTCAATGCGATCGATACTGGCCCCGTACCTGACAAGGAAATAAGTTGGTCTTCATTACCTGTAATCTCGATAACATCCGGATCACTGCCCGGTCCTGTGACAAGGACATCATCCACGACAGGAACCACTTCAAAGTTCACGCTCGTAGAGAAAGTATCCGTATCGACTGCGCTGCCAGCAGGAGAAGCTGTCTCATTGTAGGTAGCCGTGTCGGTAATTGTCCCGCTGACATTCACTTGAACCTGATTAACGTCATTACCCGTTGGATAATTAGGAGCAGCTCTGAACAAGACGTTATCTAAAGCACCCGCGTTGATCTGAGCTTCATCGAAGGTCACCGTTGTACCAAGAGATACACCCGCGCTGGTATAAAACGCACCGACACTCGTGTCATCCAAAGTCAGCGTAATAGATGTGAATTTTTCGTCACCACCTTCAACCCCACTTACTTGGTCAGTAATAGTTGAGCTGAAATCAAGCTGGATATAGGTATCTTCGTAGCCAACTGGATCTTGCCCAGCTTGGCCATCAGTATCGACAGGATTAAACAAGTCGTCCAATGAGCCTGTGACTGTAACGTCGATGTCTGGGTTGCCTTCAACATCTGGCGCGACTTTGATTACCACATCGGTCACCAAGGTTTTTTCATCACCTGAAAGGAGGTCTTTGGTCACAATGGTTAGTGGTAACTTAAAGTCACCAGAGTAGTCCGCTGGTAGGTCCAGTAACAGCCCAGAAAAGTCCGTTGAAACGCCTTGGTCGACTGTCGTCTCAAAGACATACTTTCCATTAACGAAATCGACTTCACTGCTTCCCGACAAACTAATTGGGAAGGTGCCTCCTGGATTAATAGTAACTGAGTCATCAATAATGATGGTCACTTGGTCTGTTGAAGCATCTTCGCCAGAGAAAGTGATCAAACTATTTAGTGCAGCTCCTAAGTCTAGCTGTGTATCTTCTATAGCATCGACAACGCTATCTGGTGTCATCGTAATATCTGCAGCCACCTCATTCCCGCCAACAAGCACTTGAGGGAACGATAGATTAACTTCGCCTTCCCTTTGAACCGCAGGGGATGACTCAATTTCAACACCATCACCGCGATCAACTACTGTACTAAAGATGGTCATCTTGATGTCATTGAAAACGCCAGCGGTGCCTGATACAGGTGGAAAAGCAAGACCGTTCGGTGCACTGATGCTAAACAGATCTTCATTGGTTACAACCCAACGACCATTACCTTCATAAGCAGCTCCAATAACAAGTAACTGATTGAGCACATCATCTGATAGCGCCGAGTCGTCCACGTTTGTCAATTGAATAACTAACTGGTCCACTTCTTCGATAGCAGACGAAGTATCAGTTTCTTCGTAACGAATGACGAATTCATCCGTTACCGATGTATTGTCACTGTTGGTTGTAAATTTGAGGACACCGGTCAGAGCATCCGCAACCACTGTTGTTAGATCTATAATACCCGCAACCTGATTGACGACAAGCTTGTTGGCGGCGTCTTCTGGTTCAACCACAGGTCGAACTTGAACATCAATAGAACCGTTAATCGTCGCGGTAACGATGCCTTGACCAGGATTGCCAGCATCAACGTATTCATGATCTCGCTCTTCGATCATTACAACAGTATCAAGCGTGAAATCAGTACTTGAATCTTGAGCTGGAGTGATTTGGATGAAGTTATTGTTCAGCGCGATTTGAGTGAACTCTTCTGGCGTCTGGCCACTCTTAGGTGTGATGGTTAAAGTGCCTGCGGCAGCATCGTAAACCCAAGTGACATCGCCATTAACCACAACACTTTCAACATCCGTTGGAATATCACTGATGACAATAGAAGTGAAATGCTCATCATTATCAATATAGTCAGTACCCTCTGGGTGCCAGTCAATGTTGATAGCGGTATCTTCATCACCATTAGTAACCGTGTTGTACGTCGCAGAGGTATCGATTCTAGGTTCGACTAGCACTCTAATTTCTTGATCAAACGTAAGCGTGTGACCATCATTCTCAGTCACAATCACTTTACCTTGAATGTGAATATTCTCGGTTGAAGAGTCGACAGGTCTGATGCGAATGCCTGAAGTTTTACCCGCCTCAGTAATGTTCGCTTCGTAGATAGGTTTGGACAAGTCAGGGCTACCGCCCGGTCCGGTTTCATAACCGACAAAGTTAAGGTCAATCACTGTTCCGTCACCGTCTTCTAGAACAACGCCATCGGGTATACCCGATAGAATAACGGTTATTGATTCTGACCCATCGTCAGCTAATGGTGTAGTGCCAGTATCTGGTCTTCTCTCTCCCGACAACACGGTGAAATCAAGCTCAGCAAAGGTATCACCATTTTGGCTCTCTTGAATCGTGGTTTGAACACCAGATGTAGTGCCATCTGTAATTGCACTCCAAGCCGTGCCATTCGTTCCACCATAAGGAGTATCGGCAACGCCTTTGACTTCAACGTTGACGGTTTTAGTTCCTAATATCTCCTCATCGACTTGGGCGCCCGTGGATAGATTTGCCGTATCTTTGACCACACCCGTGACATCGAAGGTGAAATCGACATTACTGTGTTTAGTTGGAACAACCTCAACGTTAGCCAAATCGGAATACGCGATTTCTTGATAATCCACACCATTGATCGTGATGGTCGGAACGACTGTCGTGGTGCCTAAGAAGTAAAGCACTGCTCCTTCCGTAACATTACTGATGCGCACAAACAGTTCTTCAGAACTGTCAGAATCGACCGAACCTGTCATGGTAATAACTTCGTCTAGCGTGAACGCGTCTTTATTGTCCAAAGGCCCGACGTAATCTGGATCATCGATATTGTCTTCGTTGATCTGAATTCGACTAACACTGAATGTGCCAGGGTCCGCATCGGCGGTCACATCAATAACAATACTTTGTTCCACAGAACGAGCCGTCGTCTTATCGTTTGCTCCACCGCTGGCTGAATCATCGTATGGGTTAAGCGTCTCTTCCGTAATTGCCGTCGCTTTGAACTCAATCTGCCCTGAGAAGTTATCAATAGGGTTAACTACGGTGCTATTGATATCAGCAGATGCGATGATATAAACACCATTAACGGGCGTTAACACATTGCCATTTTGATCAAGTAACTCAAACTTCCCGTCGCCTTGAACGGCTTCAAGTTCATAGGTAATCGTCTCAGTATTACTGTTATCTTGCGATTCTGCGTTCAGCTGCAACGTGACATTGTCTTCATCTTCGTTGACTTGATACTGATACGTGCTGTTGGAATCATCCCAAGTCGCAATATCCGCTACCGCTTCAATCTCGATTCTGAAGTTTGAGTTAATGGTGTGCTCCGTAGTGCCATTTTTCTCAATTTCAAGCTCATAACGAACTCGCCCACCAGTTTCATCCGAACTAGCGTGTTGGTCTGGAACAAAGAACAGGTTGTCTATCGTCGCGATAGTTTGTCTTGGTTCACTCGGGTTTGGAGCGAAGCTTTGTTCGAGTTCAGGAGAGCCAAATATAATGCTCCCATTTGACTCAGGCACTAATTCAATGTAGTCAGCACCATCAAAGTAATAAAAAGTACCTTGGTGACTATCACCTCCGTTCGGGCTTTTAATCGTCAACTGCCCAATAGATTCAGCGTTATCTTGGTCATACAGACTAACTTGCAGCGCAACTTGCGCTGGCGCATTCGGCAAGCCATTTTGGTTATCTTGAACATTCTCAAGAGTCGGCTCATCACCTGTTGCGTAAGGTATGGTTGAGTCTCTACCCGCATCCTCGAAGGTCGTCACTTTCAGCGCAATTCTTGTAGAATCCCTATCAGTAATCGTAATATCTAACGGTGTTTCAGAGGTGTCTAAATCGCCATCCGTCGCAATCACGTTAATCGAGAAGTCGATAGTGTCTAGGCCGTCATGATCGAGATATCCGTTAGCTCTAAATTCAACCTCACCATTTGAGTTGATGCGTAAAGTACCAAGCTGCCTTTCCTGAGTACCACCATTGCCATCATCGGTTTGCTCATAAACGCGGATAATTCGACTTCCGCTTTGAAGATTTAATGCGTCACTGTAATCAGTCGCATTACCTCTTTGGAAAACAATATCTGCACCATTATTTGAGATACCCTCAATTCGACTCAGTACCGCACCATCAGCCCCCACATCCGTCGCATTAGCAAACATGTCGACTTTAGAGTTGTTGTAACCCTGCCCTTCAAGACGAGTAATCGATTGAGTTGTCACCAACGGAACATCATCAGTAACCGTGATTTTTAAATCGATCGCGTTTGATTGGTCTTGATCAAAATCTTCTGCAACAACAGAGAAATTAAGGTCAATCGCATTTTCATCTGCACCATCAGGGTGTTTAAGTGGTTTAAACAATTCAAATTGGTAGCTGTTATCCGAGGTATCGAAAATAATCTCGAACACGGCTTCATTACTCGTTGCAGTTTGAGCAACGTAAGTAAATGTTGTGCCGTTTTGTGAAACAGCTAGCCACTCTAAGCTTTCTCCATCAGAGGTTAAGCCCGTCAGAACCAAATATTCATCAACCAGCTCATACAGCACAACGCCATCCGCACCTTCATCAACAGTGAACAGTCCATTGATAATGGTATCTTCAGATTGATCGGAACCAATACCAGTAAGATCGTCTTCATCAACAACCGTTTCACCCGTCGGCGCCGTCATTACGGGCGCATCATCTAGCACCTCGATTGGTAATACATATTGGTTAGAATCGTCACCATCACCATCAACAGCAACAACATCAAACGGTATTGTGAGTGTATCGAGGTTGCTCGGTGTCGTAGCGTGATTGAGAGGGCCAAGCAAGGTAAACGTGTAAGCACCATCATCAGTCAGCACTAATGTGAAGATTGGCGTTCCGCCTGGGTCAGTTGCGCCTTGGTAGGTGGTCGTGTTAGCAGCACCTGTGATCTCAGCGATCTTAATACCTTCACTGCCCGACGATAGCGTGGCTTCCAACGTTGATATATTACGTAGTTCGTAAACCTCGACTTGGTCTGCACCTTCTGTGGTTACAAACGAACCTGTCGCTTGTGCCAGAGCGCCCAAGTCATCTTCATCAACCACAAACGTACTCGCGACAGTGGTATCAGTAATGGTTGGAACATCATCGGTAATCGTCACGGTAAGGGGTTTCATCACTGAATCAGTGTTGTCTTTGTCGACTGCGATCACTGGCAAGGTGAAGATTTGATCATTGTTACCTTGTACAGGCAGGTGATCTAACTCTTCCAACAAGGTGAATGTGTACTCTCCTAGAACCACGCTGCTAAAGGTGATGGTGAAGATATCCGTTTGGACACCGCCGCTTTCAACGTAACCAATATAATTATCGCTGTTTAGAGGATCTTCTTTTAACTGAACCACCAAACCATCCGCTTTCAGATCGCCTGATGTGTTGAATTGAGCCGGATCAATACGGAAGTGGCTCACATCATCACTTCCTGCTGTGAAAGTAATGGTTTCAGTTTGGCTAACAGGTAAACCCGGTGAAGAACCATCAATCAGATTTGCTTCAGCCAACGCGACAGTCGGTACGGTGTCGATTGTTGGTGGCGCGCCATCTGCAATAGTTAGCGTTACAGTCGAAGTGACAATATCGCCATCTTTATCTTCCGATGTCACTGTAATGGTTTTAACGATGTTACCACCCGAATGATCGAGATTACGGTTAGGTTCGAAACGTACATCCCCTTCGAGATTGATAAACAGAGAACCTTCAGTGAACACAAATTCCTGCTCACCCGTGTCAGTTTGTACCAGAGACTCTTCGGGTTGGCTGCCATAGGTAAACTTAGTGATTGTGGCGCCATCTGCACTTTGCGCAGGCATCACATCAAAGACTGCTGTAGTAGGTGTTCCCGTGGTTGGCTCAGTAATGTTGAGCACACCTGACTGCATCAGCTGAACATCATCGGTGATGGTGACTGTAAGCGGTTTAGACGCTGAAATATCACCATCGGTATCTTCTGCGTAAACAGAAAGATCAAAGCTCAGATCGTTATTTCCTAAACCATCAACATGATCTAAACGTTCAAGTAGAGTAAACGTATATTGGCTCGGATTCGTATCGTCAAAATCCAGAGTGAAGATTACTTTCTCAACACCCGAACCATCCGTCGTGAATGCAATGTAGTCGCCTGAATTTACAGGGTCTTCACGCAAACTCAGTGACAAACCATCCGACTTCAACGCGCCGTTGGTATTGAATAGCCCTACTTCCACCACTATTTCAGCAATATCATCACTGCTTGCAAGTGAAGTAATGGTTTGAGTCATACTCACAGGGTTTACGCTAGGCGTAGAACCATCAGCAAGTAAGCTTTCTGACAATGCCACACCCGGTACAACGTCGATTGTTGGCCCATCACCATCAACAATGGTGAGAGTGACTTTTGATGAGAAGATGTCGTTATCAAAATCTGAAGACGTGAACACGATTGACTTAACAATGTCTCCCGCAGAGTGATCAAGGTTTCGATTTGGCTCAAACCTTACGTCACCATCTAATGTCACAAACAATGAACCTTCAGTGAAAACAAACTCTTGATCACCACTGATGCTCTGATTCAGAGTAATTGGAGAGCTACCGTCGTACGTAAACTGCGTTATAGTCGCACCGTCTGCACTTGGTATTGGCATCACATCAACGGTACTTGTCGTTGGCGTACCAGAATTTGGCTCGGTAATGGTTAAGAAGCCATCTTGCATTTGCTGGATGTCATCTTCTATCGTAACCACCACATCGCGCTTTGTTGACTCAGAATCATCTGTATCAACAGCATAAATAGGTAAGCGGAAAGTAAGGTCGTTGTTGAGCACGCCATCAAGGTGATCAAGCGCCTCAATCAAGGTAAATGTAAACTGAGCTTTGTTTGCACTATCAAAGCTAATGGTAAATACATCGGTAACGTTACCCATACCATCATCGGTATAACCAATGTAGTCACCAGCAGAAGCAGGATCTTCTTTTAATTGAACGACAAGGCCATTTGATTTCAACAGATCGCCCGGATTGAATTCGTTGGTCGCAATTCTAAAGTGACTAAAATCATCACTTCCTTCGGTGTAAGTGATTGTGTGAGTCGAACTGACCGCAGAGCCACTTGGCGTCGAGCCATCCGCTAGGTTAACTTCCGATAAGTTAACATCTGGAACCACGTCAATTACTGGATCGATACCGTCTTTGATCGTCAAGGTGACGTCCGCGGTATCTGTATCGTTATCAAAATCACTGGTGGTGACGACAATCGTTCTTACAATGTCGCCGGATGAATGGTCAAGATCTCGGTTCGGCTCAAAACGAACCTCCCCTTCAATGGTGATGTACAGTAAGCCATCGGTTACGGTAAAGACCTGTTCTGTAGAGATGCTTGGGTCTAACGTTACAGCGGTGCCACCATCGTAAGTAAACTGTGTCACTTTCGCGCCATCAGCACTCTGCGTTGGCATAACATCAATGATTGATGTCGTAGGTGGCGTACCCGATGCCAAATCAGCTAATGAAGGCTCCGTAATACTCAAGGTACCATCTTGAACGCCTTGTACGTCATCGGTGATCGCAACTGTCATTGGCGACATTGCAGAATCATCACCATCCGCATCAACCGCTAACACAGGGACATCGAAACTTAGTGTATTGTTTTGTAACCCATCGACATGATCTAACGCTTCAAGCAGTGTGAACGTGTACTGCCCTAAATTGCTCGTCGAGAAGCTAATCGTGAAGACGTTGGTTTCTACGTTAGAACCGTCTTTAACGAAGCCAATGTAATTACCAGAATTAGCTGGTTGTTCTTTTATTTCGACATCTAGACCGTTCGATTGCAAAGCCCCTGAAGTATTGAACTGCGTAGGGTCAATTCTGAAATGGCTTACGTCGTCACTACCCGCTGTGTAGGTAATGGTTTGTGTCATTGTCACTGGATTGCCCGTTGGCGCAGAGCCATCAGCCAGATCCACTTCAGACAACGTAATCCCGGGAACGAGGTCGATTGTAGGAAGGTCACCATCAACAATCTTAAGTGTCACGGTCGATGTAACAATATCGCCATCGAGGTCAACAGACGTCACCTCAATAGATTTGGTAATATCACCGCCTGTATGGTTTTGATTCCGCACAGGTTCGAAACGTATCTCACCTTCCGTCGTAATGAATACCGAGCCTTCCGTGAAGACAAACTCTTGTTCACCATTCACATTTAAATCAAGGCTTTCTGCAGTATTGCCACCGAAAACAAATGAAGTGACTTTCGCTCCGTCGGCGCTTTGGTTTGGCATCACATCAAAGGTATTTGATGTTTCAACACTTGCTGCCGGCTCACGACTGGTGATTGTGCCGTCTTGCATCAACTGCACATCGTCGCCAATGGTCACACCAAGCTGAGAAACTAACGAATCATCGCCATCACTATCCACCGCATACACAGGTAAATTAAAGCTTAAATCGTTGTTGCCACGCGCATCTTGATGATCCAGAGCTTCGATTAAAGTAAATGTGTATTCACCTAAGGTTCCGGAGTTGAAGTCCAGTGTAAATACTGTCGTCTCTACATTAGACGAGCTGGTAGTAAAACCAATGTACTGACCAGAGCCTTGAGGATCTTCACGCAGTTCGACCACTAAGCCATTCGACTTAAGCGCATCGTTAGTATTGAACTCGGTTGGCTCTAAACGGAAGCGAACCACATCATCACTTTGGTTGGTGAAAGTAATCGTCTGTGTTGAGCTGACCGCGCCGGCACTTGGTGCAGAACCATCAGCTAGGTTTGTTTCTGAAAGCGTAACACTTGGTACCGCATCGATAGTTGGAATATCACCATCGGTAATGGTCAGCGTAACGGTTGAAGTCACAGGATCGTTATCAAAATCACTTGAAGTAACCACTATCGACTTCACGATGTCTTCGCTAGCAGAGTGGTCAAGGTCACGATTTGGTTCAAAGCGCACTTGACCTTGAAGAGTGATGAATAGCTCACCTTCGGTGAAACTAAACTGCTGCTCACCTACGATGCTTTGATCGAGTGTTTTGACAATACCGCCAAATGAGAATTCAGTGATCGTCGCACCATCGGCACTCTGATTTGGCATCACATCAATGGTGTTGGTTGTGATTGTTCCGTCTGCAAGATTTGGCTCAGTGATATCTAACGTACCGTCTTGCATGATTTGAACATCATCACCAATGGTCACATTGAGTTGAGACACCAGTGAATCATCGCCATCACTGTCTACCGCATAAACAGGAAGATCAAAACTCAGATCGTTCTTATCTAGGCCATCTGCATGGTCTAGCGCTTCAAGTAAGGTGAAGGTGTATTCGCCCAACGTACTTGTAGAGAAAGCAATCGTGAATACAGGAACTTCAGCATTCGAACCATCGGCAATAAAACCGATATAAGTCCCCGGATTAGCCGAATCTTCTTTTATCTCAACCGAAAATCCATTCGATTTCAGTGCACCGCCCACATTGAACTCTGTTGGCTCAATACGGAAACTCGCCACATCATCACTTTGATTGGTGAAGGTAATCGTCTCAGTTTGACTGACTGCACTGCCGCTTGGAGTTGAACCATCTGCAAGGTTGGTTTCAGACAAGGTAACGCTTGGCACTGCATCAATGGTTGGGATATCACCATCAGTAATAGTCAGAGTGACCGTTGACGTCAGTACATCGTTATCCAAATCGCTTGAAGTCACCACAATCGACTTCACGATGTCTTCGCTCGCTGTGTGGTTTAGATTGCGATTTGGCTCGAAACGCACTTCACCTTGCAAGGTGATGAACAGTGAACCTTCAGTAAATACAAACTTCTGTTCACCGGTGTCGTTTTGGTCGAGTGTTATTGCCGCCCCGCCATCGTAAGTAAACTGAGTGATTGTCGCGCCATCGGCACTTTGGCTAGGCATCACATCAACAGTGGCTGTCGTCGGAGTACCCGCAGCCAAATCTGCAACCGTTGGCTCAATAATATTAAGCGCTTGGTTTTGCATGACCTGTACATCATCACCAATGGTCACATTCAGTTGAGACACCAGTGAATCATCACCATCGCTATCAACCGCATAAACAGGAAGATCAAAAGTCAGATCATTCTTCACTAAGCCATCTACATGATCCAACGCTTCAAGCAGGGTGAAGGTGTATTGACCTAAATTGGTATCCGAGAAGCTAATCGTAAACACGTTAGTTTCAACGTTCGAACCATCAGTCACAAAACCGATGTAGCCACCCGGTGTAGTTGGGTCAGCTTTCAGTTCGACCGCCAATCCGTTCGATTTCAGAGCACCACCAACATTAAAATCAGTCGGTTCAATACGGAAACTCGTCACGTCATCACTTTGGTTAGTAAAGGTAATGGTTTGAGTTGAACTTACCGCACTTGCATTCGGAGCAGATCCGTCGCTCAGATTCGTTTCTGACAGAGTAACGCTTGGCACCGTGTCAATCGTTGGGATATCGCCATCAGTAATGGTTAGCGTTACCGTTGAAGACACAAGATCGCTATCGGAATCACTTGAAGTTACGACTATCGACTTCACGATATCGCCACCAGTATGGTCAAGGTTACGACTTGGTTCGAAACGAATATCGCCTTGCAGAGTGATATATAATGCCCCATCAGCAACCACGAACTTTTGCTCACCCGTATCATTTTGGTCAAGCGTTAATACCGCCCCACCATCGTAAGTGAACTGAGTAATGGTCGTGCCATCAGCGCCTTCTTCATCGAGAACATTAACCGTTGTCGTAGTAGGCGTGCCTGCCGCTAAATCCGCGACCGTTGGCTCTTCAATTGTGAGAGAGTCATTAACCATCACTTGAATATCATCAGTGATAGTTACAGCCAGTGGTGACATTAGCGAATCATCGCCGTCGCTATCAACCGCGTATACTGGCAAGTTGAATGTTAGGTCGTTATTGCCTTGAACAGGCGTGTGGTCAATCGCTTCCAGAAGCGTGAAGGTGTACTCACCCAAAGTGGTACTGCTGAAATCAAGAGTGAAAACGGTAGTTTCAGTATTCGAAATATCAGTCGTGAAACCGATATAATTACCCGAACCCGCAGGTTCTTCTCTAATCTCTATCACCAGACCATCGGACGTGAGAGAATCGCCAACGTTAAATTCACTAGGCTCTAAACGGAATTTCTCAACATCGTCACTTTGGTTGGTGAAAGTGATCATCTCGGTTTGACTAACCGCGCTACCACTCGGGTTCGAACCATCACTCAGATTCGTTTCAGATAAGCTAACCGTTGGAATCACATCAATAGTTGGGATATCGCCATCGGTGATCGTCAATGTAACCGTTGAAGTCACCGAATCTTTATCGAAGTCGCTTGAAGTCACTACTATCGACTTCACGATGTCTTCGCTAACGGAATGGTCTAGATCGCGATTAGGTTCAAAGCGCACTTCACCTTCAAGGGTGATAAACAACTCGCCTTCTGTGAAGCTGAACTGCTGTTCGCCAGTGTCATTTTGATCAAGCGTTCTTAGCTGACCGTCATAAGTAAACTGAGTGATCGTCGCACCATCAGCACTTTGGTTTGGCATCACATCAATGGTGTTGGTTGTGATTGTGCCGTCTGCAAGATTTGGTTCGATGATATCTAACGTACCGTCTTGCATGATTTGAACATCATCGCCAATGGTCACGTTAAGTTGAGACACCAGTGAATCATCGCCGTCCGTATCAACCGCATAAACAGGCAGATCGAAACTCAGATCGTTATTATTTAAACCATCCACATGATCTAACGCTTCAAGTAAGGTAAAGGTGTATTCGCCCAATACACTCGTAGAGAAGGCAATCGTGAACACTGGAACTTCAGTGTTCGAACCGTTGGTAATAAAGCCAATGTAAGTACCTGGGTTAGCAGAGTCTTCTTTTATCTCGACCGCAAAGCCGTTCGATTTCAGTGCACCGCCCACATTGAACTCGGTTGGTTCAATACGGAAACTCGCCACATCATCACTTTGGTTCGTGAAAGTAATCGTCTCAGTTTGACTTACTGTACTTCCGCTTGGTGCTGAACCATCATTAAGGTTAGTTTCAGACAGAGTAACGCTTGGCACTGCATCAATGGTCGGAATATCACCATCGGTAATCGTCAGCGTCACTGTGGAAGTCAGAACGTCATTGTCTGAATCGCTTGAGGTCACCACAATCGACTTCACGATGTCCTCGCTAGCCGTGTGGTCTAGATTACGATTGGGCTCGAAACGAACTTCGCCTTGAAGAGTGATGAACAACTCGCCTTCTGTGAAGCTGAACTGCTGTTCGCCAGTATCATTTTGATCAAGCGTTCTTAACTGACCGTCATAAGTAAACTGAGTGATCGTCGCGCCGTCAGCACTTTGCGTTGGCATCACATCGATGGTGTTGGTTGTGATTGTGCCGTTTGCAAGGTTTGGCTCAGTGATATCTAACGTACCACCTTGCATGATTTGAACATCATCACCAATGGTCACATTCAGTTGAGACACCAATGAATCATCGCCATCACTGTCGACGGCGTAAACTGGCAGATCAAAGCTCAGATCGTTATTTACTAGGCCATCTACATGATCTAGCGCTTCAAGCAAGGTGAAAGTGTATTGACCTAGGTTGGTATCTGAGAAGCTAATCGTGAACACGTTGGTTTCAACGTTCGAGCCATCCGTAACAAAACCGATGTAACCACCCGGTGTGGTTGGGTCAGCTTTCAGTTCGACGGCCAATCCATTTGATGTCAAAGCGCCACCAACATTGAACTCCGTTGGTTCAATACGGAAGCTTGTCACATCATCACTTTGAGTGGTGTAAGTAATGGTTTGAGTTGAGCTAACCGCGCTGCCACTTGGTGCAGAGCCATCACTCAGATTTGTTTCCGACAAGTTCACAGTTGGAACATTATCAATGGTTGGGATATCACCATCGGTAATGGTCAACGTGACGGTTGAGGTCAGCACATCGTTATCGGAGTCACTAGACGTCACCACGATCGATTTCACGATGTCTTCGTTCAGCGTGTGGTCTAGATTACGATTAGGCTCAAAGCGCACTTCACCTTGAAGCGTGATGAACAGTTCACCTTCTGTGAAGCTAAACTGCTGCTCGCCGTTATCATTTTGGTCAAGCGTTCGAAGTTGGCCATCATAAGTGAATTGCGTCACCGTTGCGCCATCAGCACTTTGACTTGGCATCACATCAATGGTGTTGGTTGTCACAGTGCCAGCGGCCAAATCTGCGACGGTTGGCTCGACGATATCTAACGTACTATCTTGCATGATTTGAACATCATCGCCGATGGTGACGTTTAACGGAGACATCAATGAATCGTCGCCGTCGCTATCTACCGCGTAAACAGGCAGATCAAAACTGAGGTCGTTATTGCCACGGGCATCTTGGTGGTCCAACGCTTCGATGAGCGTGAACGTGTATTCACCTAATGACCCAGAATTAAAGCTTAATGTGAATACTGTAGTTTCTACGTTTGTGGCACTGGTCGTAAAACCAATGTAGTCACCCGACCCTGCCGGATCTTCACGTAGCTCAACGGCTAAACCGTTCGATTTAAGATCGTCGTTAGTATTGAACTCCGTTGGCTCAATACGGAAACGAACCACATCATCACTTTGATTGGCAAACGTGATGGTTTGAGTGGAGCTTACCGCGCTGCCACTCGGAGCAGAGCCATCGCTCAGGTTAGTTTCAGAAAGCGTAACACTTGGAATAACATCAATCGTAGGGTTATCACCATCCGTAATCGTCAGCGTTACGGTAGAAGTCAGAGCGTCGTTATCGAAATCACTTGAAGTGACCACAATCGACTTCACGATATCTTCACTAACGGAATGGTCTAGATCGCGATTTGGCTCAAAGCGCACTTCACCTTCAAGGGTGATAAACAGCTCGCCTTCCGTGAAGCTGAATTGCTGCTCGCCAGTGTCATTCTGATCAAGTGTTCGTAACTGACCATCATAAGTGAACTGAGTGATCGTCGCGCCATCAGCACTTTGAGCTGGCATCACATCAATGGTGTTGGTCGTCACCTTACCATCAGCTAGATTTGGCTCAGTGATATCTAACGTACCGTCTTGCATAATTTGGACATCATCACCGATGGTCACATTGAGTTGAGACACCAGTGAATCATCGCCATCGCTATCTACCGCATAAACAGGAAGATCAAAACTCAGATCGTTCTTATCTAGGCCATCTGCATGGTCTAGCGCTCCAAGTAAGGTAAAGGTGTATTCGCCCAACGTACTTGTAGAGAAAGCAATCGTGAACACTGAGATTTCAGTGTTCGAACCATCGGTAATAAAGCCAATGTAAGTACCCGGATTGGCCGAGTCTTCTTTTATCTCAACGGCAAAGCCATTCGATTTCAGTGCACCGCCCACATTAAACTCTGTTGGCTCAATACGGAAACTCGCTACATCGTCGCTGCCTGCGGTAAAGGCAATCGTCTCGGTAGCGCTAACTGTACTTCCGCTGGGCGCAGAGCCGTCATTAAGGTTGGTTTCAGAGAGAGTCACAGGTGGGATCAAATCAATGATCGGATCTTGGCCATCGGTAATACTCAGCTCAAGTGTTGAGGTATCAGTATCTCCATCGCCATCTTCAGCTAAAAATGAGAACTGTTTGACGATAGTTTCACTGTTTGAGTGGTCGATATCACGAGCGACTTCAAAGCTGAAGTCACCGTTTAATGAGATAGTGACGACACCTTCAGTAAAACTGAAAGTCTGGGTAGCATCGGGGAGCAGGCTTTGATCGAGTGAGTAATCAACACCGTCGTAGTTAAACGATTGAATTGTAGAACCATCTGCACCTTCAAAATTGAACAGGTTATACGAAACAATAGTATCGCCCGCTAAGGTCGGCTCGGTGACTGATTCAACCTTATCAACTAACTCAACGACATCGTCTTTAACATTAACGAGAATCTCAGCAGCTTCTGGTGTACTTGAACCGCCAGACAGTGCAGAGCGGTCACCATCCGCATCAACCGCATAAATTGGCAATGCAAAGGTCAACAGCGCATCTTCAGCGCCTTGATGTGAAAGGTCTTCATACAGATTAAATTCGTAGCTCCCTAATGAAGGGCTATCCACTTTAACGTCAAAGACCGTAATTCTCGAACCATTGACCTCAACATAACCTTCGTAAGTTCTTACACCGTTGGTTTCATCAATCAACTCAAGTAGCACAGCCTCGCCATTTGAAACCAAGCTGTCACCAGTATTAAATTCTGCCGGTTCGAGTTCATAATGGTCAATGATGTCACTTTCAAAAATGTCCGCGGTGATACTGCCAGTGCCAGACACTGGCACCGTGCCCTCTTGTGAGCCGCCAACAATGCCCGCTTCATCAACATCAATACTGTCAACATTAGTAATAACAGGGCTATCGCCATCAGTAATGGCTATGTTGATAGTGTTGGTTACAACATCTTGGTCAAAATCGGTAATCGTGATCGGTAGAGAGAATGACAGCGTGTCCGAGCTCACTTCTTCTATTGGCTTGAACTGTTGAAAATTGTACGTGCCGTCGTTATCGAGAGATATAGTGAGAACAACCTCACCTCGACCTTGGATGGACAGAGTAATCGTTGTTCCATCATCAGAAAGTCTGGCAAGCGTGTTTTGATTATCGCTGAGCAACCCATCAAACTGGTCCAGTGCACTTGCATCAAATACGGCTGATTGAAGATTATCACTACCAATATTCGAGAATGTTCCTTCAATTGCCGCGCTGCTAGTTTCAACGTTAGTGATATTGACACTTTCAGCAGACGGATCTACCCCGTCAAACACTGAAACTTGTGCGTTAACGAGTGTTGCTAGCGGATTCCCAGCGGTATCTTCGCCTTGAATATCAAAGATAATATCAATTTGATCGCCAGTATAGGAAACCTGACCACCACCAACAGACGGTACATGGTCAATTGGCTGAGAAATCGTTGTGGTTAGAGAAAGCTCAATGTTATTACCAACACTAACGGCATCAATGTCGATACGTAATACTTCATCGGTACCTTGAACACCAACGATTGAATTAGTCGCCGCATCATACGTGAAGGTGACGGGCTGGCCACTTGAAGTAATATCGCTGTTTAATTCACTAAGCAGTGAAGCGAGGGATAGCGTTTCTGGTACGAAAGAGTCAGGGGCGAGAGCTAAACTACCAGCAATAATCGTTTCTGTGGATGTTATAGATTGGGGATAAGTATTGCCAGATATTGAGCCTTCAGTCAGTGTTTCACTGATTGATTGGCCACCTGATGAACGGGTGATCGACCTGAATTCGTCTCTATCTTCATCAACGGTTTGTTCTGCTAGACCAGCGGTCTCAAAGAATGTCGATGGATGAGTTTCTGTGTAGTTATAATCAATCGTCACAAAGCCGGCATTTGCAGAACCTAGTCCGCCACCAGCAGCCGTTGCTTCTAAGATTTGAGTCGGATCGGCACCGCCTAAAATGGCATCTTGAATAGCAGCAAGGTCATCATCAGTAAAAGTTCCTGCGTCTGCTTGCTGTAAATCAAAATTGACCTCCCCCGCAATTGGAGCGTCTGTCCATGCGGCAGTCTCATCAACACAGCCAATACAATTCTCTCCAACCGCAATCGAATCATTCTGAACGCCTAATACAAGCTCTGACTTGTTGGCCGTAATCACGATCTCATTTTCACGGATGATATCGCCAACTGAAATCTTTCTTGCGCTGCCGTCAGGCTTAACTACGACGACATCTCCACTAGTTGCTTCCACTACCGCAACCTGGCGCGAAACTTCGATATCCATATATCCCCCGTTGTCACAAAGCACTATTCTCTAGAGCTGTGAAAATTATTTGTAATAGCAATTTCAGGTTTTAATTGAATGCATACTTAGCTCTCATCAATGGCAATCCATTGTTATGCCCAATCGGCTTGAAAAGAGAGAAGTATTTCACCTGTTTTTTTATAGTTTACTTACCCTTAAGCCTAGTCTTCCCTATAAAAAATGCCATGTCTGTGCGACGAGACGTCTTTTCATAAATCTAGGTATTCTGGCTGGGGTTTTAAAACCTGAGTTAAAAGTTAGTAGGATACTGATTTATATGCAAATAAACGCACAGTATAATTACACCTCATTATTTATAAATATATACAGCAATAAAGTTGATAAATCATTAGCGAATATGTGGCATCAATTGAGGTGAGCTATGTGTTAACTTCAAAGCAGAGGCAAGTCCCACATTTGAGACAGCAACCAGAGTAAAGATGATGTATTTCTATCCAGAGTCAATTAAACGACTTGCATAAGGCACATCTGATAGCGCATTAGTTCATAACAGGGAGAAACTGCTCGTTTCCAACGATGAGTTACTCTATTTATCCACCACCAAAAACAAAAAAGCCCACTAAGTTGAACTTTAGTGGGCTTTAAAATCAGTATGTAGCGTTATGCTGTTAGCTTTAAAAAATTATGATTTAGCGAGACGATTTGCCGTCCAAACATAAAGCAGTTCAAGCGCAATCGTCGCACCAGCCAATGCGGTAATCTCACTTTGGTCGTACGCTGGAGAAACTTCTACAACGTCCATACCAACCATGTTGATACCCTGCAAGCCACGGATGATTTTCAGAACTTTATCTGAGTTCAAACCACCACACACTGGCGTACCAGTACCCGGCGCAAAAGCAGGATCGAGACAATCGATATCAAATGTCAGATACACAGGCTTATCACCAACAATACCTTTCACTTGAGCAATGATCTCGTCCACGCTCATGTCGTTTGCTTGCATCGCATTAATGACATTAAAGCCATGACCTTCCTGTTTATACTCAGTACGAATACCAATTTGCACTGAATGCTCAGGTGAAATTAAACCTTCATTAGGCGCATGGTAGAACATGGTACCGTGATCGTAACGACTACCCTGACTGTAAGTGTCAGTATGTGCATCGAAGTGAATCAGAGCCATTTCACCGTACTTCTTGCCGTATGCTCTTAGCAAAGGCAATGTAATGAAGTGGTCACCACCTAAACCTAACAGTGTTTTACCACTGTTTAGAATCGCATCAGCGGCTGCTTCTAAACGCTGAGTTAAATCTTCAGCATCACCGCAATCAAACACAAGATCGCCAGCATCAATCACCGAGGTATGTTCAAATACATTGAAGTCCCAAGGAAACTTTTTGCCTTCCCACGCCAAGTTTACCGACGCACGACGAATCGCATCCGGTCCCATACGCGCGCCCGGACGACCCGAGGTCGCCATATCTAACGGCGCGCCCAACACAACCACATCAGCATCGTTATCGATTGGGTTCTGCACCAATGGACGGCGCATGAACGTCATCGCATTGGAGTACAGCGAGTAATCTGGTTTGGTAAATAGATCGTTCATTAAAAATCCTCAAGATAGGTGTAACCCATCAAGCCTTGCTCTAACTCTTCAAGTACACTTTGCTGCTCTTGCGCAGGCACTTTAGCCGTGACCAGTTCTTTGTAGTTCTGACGAATCAGGTCCATATCGATATGAACGTAACGCATCATGTCTTCAACCGTGTCGCCTTCGTTGATGTAGTCGATATTCGCTTGACCACTTTCATCAACATTCACCACGACACTGTGGGTATCACCAAATAGGTTGTGCATATCGCCCAAGATCTCTTGGTATGCGCCTACTAAGAAAAAGCCCATCAGATAAGGTTCATCTGGGTTCCATGCAGGAACTGGCAGTGTTGTTTCAATACCTTGACCATCAACGTACTGATCAATCGTACCGTCAGAATCACATGTGATATCCAATACCACAGCGCGTCGCTCATCCGCATTATCCAAACCACTTAGAGGCAATACAGGGAATACCTGATCGATACCCCAAGCATCTGGTAACGATTGGAACAGCGAGAAGTTCACGAAGAACTTGTCGGCTAAACGCTCGCTCAACTCGTCCAAAATAGGACGGTGGTAACGGTTCTTAGTGCTCATACGAGAGCTAAGTTCGTAGTTAATACGCAAAGACATCTGCTCAGCCCAAGCACGGTGCTGAAGATTCAGCATACCTGTTGCAAATTGGTTGTGCGCCTCTGCGATATCACTCTGCGTGTCGTTGTAGATCTCGATCAACGCTCGATCATCGTTACCTGCATCTAATTCTAAGAAATTCTTCCACATGTTGTTTAGCAACATTGGTGCATCAGCTTCAGGCGCAGCCATATCTTCCGGAGAATAGCTTTCTGTGCCAATCACGTTGGTCACAAGCACAGCATGATGCGCAGTCAACGAACGACCAGATTCTGAAATGATCACAGGTTGTGGCTGATTGTAGAGCTTACAGATATCCCCTACTGTCATCACAATGTTTCGAGCGTATTCAAGCAAGCCGTAGTTCATTGAGTTTGAAGACTGGCTACGTGTACCGTCGTAATCCACAGCCAAACCACCACCAACATCTAAGTACTTCAATTGAGCACCGATATCGCGCAGTTCACAGTAGAAACGTGCCGCTTCACTCACACCATTTCGCACATCACGAATATTGCCCATTTGTGAGCCAAGATGGAAATGCACTAACTCTAAAACATCGAGTTGGTCTTCTGCTTTTAAACGTTCAATAACGGTCAATACTTGTGATGCAGACAAACCGAATTTCGACTTCTCGCCACCACTTGCTTGCCATTTACCTGCACCTTGAGATGCAAGACGAATGCGTAAACCTAAACGAGGTTTCACGCCAAGCGCTTTCGCTTCAGAAAGAACAAGATCAAGCTCAGAGAGCTTCTCTAGAACGATAAATACTTTATGACCCAGCTTTTCGCCAATAAGAGCAAGACGGATGTATTCTCTGTCTTTGTAACCGTTACACACGATCACCGAGCTCGCTTTTTGAGCCAGTGCCAATACCGCTAATAGTTCAGGTTTGCTGCCCGCCTCTAGACCAAGCTGCTTCTGCTCTAATTGAGCTTGGCTCGCTAAGATCTCGTCAACCACTTCTTTCTGTTGGTTAACTTTAATAGGGTAAACAAGTAGGTAACGATTATCGTACTGATATTCGTCGATCGCTTGGTTGAATGCGTTACAGATATTGTGCACACGTTGATGCACGATTTGAGGAAAACGCACAAGAGCAGGCAAACCAATATTTCGCTGCTCTAACTGTTTTACGATCTGACTAAGAGGAACTTGATGATCGGTTTCGCTCGGTGAAACATACACCTCGCCATTATCATCAATTCCATAAAAACCTTGGCTCCAGTGCTTTACATTATACTCAGCACGGATGCGTTCCAAATTAACCGAATTTTCCAATTCTAGAGACCTCACACTATAGGGCCATCGACAGAAGATACCTCATTGGAATAGCGAGGTATAACCCAACAAAAAACGTTCGAAAACGATTTGTTGGCTGCATTAACCGATATTATTAAGAGTGAGTCCAACCATTGATATTTGTGGTTACGATTACGTTTTTTTATCGATGATCCGACTTAAAGTGACAGGTAAGGTATTACAAGGTTTTAGGCCAAAAAACAGGCTGAAGCGCATTAGATTTAAAGCACTTTCTAACAAAAAATCAGGTGAATAAAATACCAAAGACACATAAAATTCTTGGCTAATCAGGTCAAGTTAAGTCAGGGTTTTGACAAATATGACCACTTCTCAATCTGAACTCTCGCTATCACAAACACTACTTGTATCCCACGATTCGAGGCCTATAAACACTTCGTTCTTCCTACTAAAACTCGCTCACTTCAATGTTGTAACCGCTCAATTTTTGAACTTTTCTCGCGCATATCTTGTATTCGGTTCGATCTTCTTGTAATTTCAGCTGACCAACCAATCGGTCAGCTTTCGAATTTAGGGGATACTATGAGCCATAATCTAGACCTTGAACCAACCACGTCGAACATCAACGACATGGATAAAATATTCAACCGACAAAAAGATCACTACCGCAGTAATGTTAATCCAACGCTTGAGCAGAGAAGAAAAAGCCTCTCGGAATTAAAAGCGTTGCTAATACGCTACCAAGAGCAATTGATTGACGCAGTGTCTGAAGATTATGGTCATCGCGCAAAACACGACAGCTTGATTGCTGATATCACCCCTTCTCTTCACCAAATTAATTACAGTGATAAGAACCTTAAGAAGTGGTTGAAGCCATCACGCCGCAAAGCCGGTTTGATGCTGACGCCAGCAAAGATCACGGTTCATTATCAGCCTGTGGGCGTTGTAGGCATTATCGTTCCTTGGAACTTTCCTATAATGCTCTCTTTAGGTCCTCTCATCACTGCGTTAGCGGCGGGCAACACTGCAATGCTCAAGATGTCCGAGTTTACTCCTGCGACCAACCGAGTTTTAAAAGCCATGCTGGCCGAAGGCTTTAGTGAAGATCAAGTCGCGATTATCGAAGGTGAAGCGGATGTTTCCGCTAAATTTAGCCAGCTCCCGTTTGACCATATCCTTTTCACAGGCTCGACCTCTGTGGGTAAGCACGTCATGAGAGCAGCAGCCGACAACTTAACGCCAGTAACTTTGGAGTTAGGCGGCAAGTCTCCAACGATTATTGCTCCCGACTTTGATGTGGCTGACGCCGTTGAACGCATCCTGTTTGCAAAAAGCTTAAACGCTGGCCAGATTTGTGTGGCGCCCGATTACATCTTATTGCCACGAGAAAAAGTCGATGCGTTCATCACAGCTTATAAGCAATACTTCAAAAAGCTGTATAAAGCAGGCATTGAGAGCAAAGACTTAACTTCAGTGATCGATATGCGTCAATACAATCGTTTGAAGGGGGTGATTACAGATGCTCAATCTAAAGGCGCAGTCGTTCACACCGTCACCGAACAAGCGCAAGACGATGTAAACCACAGAATGACGCCGCACCTTCTCACCGAAGTGAACGACGACATGGTCGCAATGCAAGAAGAGTTGTTTGGCCCCGTACTGCCTATCGTTCCTTATGATTCTATTGAAGAAGCGATCAGCTACATCACAACAAGAGAACGTCCGCTTGCTTTGTACCTGATGAGTCATGATAAGCAGACTCAAGATCTAATCTTATCGAGCACGCACTCTGGCGGCGTGTGTATTAATGATTCTTTGGTGCATGTGGCTGCAGAAGACGCGCCGTTCGGTGGCATAGGCCCTTCAGGCATGGGACACTACCATGGCATTGAAGGCTTTAAGACCTTTAGTCATGCTAAAACCGTTCTCAGTAGAGGTAAAATTAACTTCACCAAGTTAATGCACCCTCCTTACAACAATCCAGTTAAAAAGATTCTGTTCAAAGTACTCAATAGATGATCACTAAAAGACAAAAAATCCTAGATACTGCACTCTTGCTCTTCTCTCAAAAGGGGCTAGAGGGCACATCTACCGGACAAATAGCGAAAACAGCCGGCGTGGCAAAAGCGACGTTGTTTCACCACTTCGAGAACAAATCTCTATTGATTGATGAACTGTTTCGCGAGCTGAAGTTGGAGCTATTCTCTACCCTTCAACAACACACTGATATTGCTGAGCAGGATCTCTATCAAGCCTTTAAGTTCATGTGGATCACTGGGATTGAATGGGCACTAGAAAATCCGGTTGCGATGAAGTTCTTCACCAATGTTCATTTCGACCCAACGACCCAAACTCGAGAAGTAATCGTCTCGCAGATGTTCGCGTCGCTAGACGAGATCATTTTGAAAGGACAAGAGGACGGTGAATTGATGGCATTAGACATTAACCTTGTAAGGCACTTCATCCACAGTCACTTTCTGATTTGTGCAAACTGGCTTATTGAGCAAAACGAATCTCCACCAGAGCAAACATCGAAGTACATCAATGATAGCTTTGATATGTGTTGGCGAGCCGTTGGTGGACAAACCAAGTAGCTTTAGCTTTAAGCCCAAGGCTCTAAGCTCTAAGCTCTAAGCTCTAAACCCAAAGATATAAGTTCTAGACTCAACTTATTTCCAATAATGATCACTAAAGCGCCACACAGGCGCTTTAATTATTTGAACACAATTTAATCACTTTAGCATATTGACTCAGAGTACGTTCTTTCAGTACCATCCCACCATCATTTCAAAAGAGAATAACGCCATAATGAAGTACTAACATCCTGACATCCGATTTATTTTTATAAAAATCATTTGGACACTCGGGGTTAGTGGGCGTTACTTCGTCATCTATTTTCGCGACAAATCAAGCTCTTAAAGATCCGTTTTTTGACAAGCTACATCTTTAAGATCAGTACCTTAAAGACAGAAATCAGATCAGCACTCTATTTCCTATCTTTGATTGGTACGCTACCTAAGTAACGTCTTGGCGATCTATTCTTAGACTCCTATGTTGGAGTCTATGTAGAAAAGCGCCTCACCCCTTTTACTCGTTTACACGTAAAGGGAGGTATTTTATGCCTACTATATTAGCCAACAATCTCTCATTCCAACTCGATACTGGTGAGTGGTTATTCAAAGACATCACCTTTAGTTTGAGCAGTCGCCTGACAGGCTTAGTCGGAAGAAATGGGGCTGGAAAGTCACTACTGCTTTCGTTACTGGTCGGGCAAACACAACCCACATCCGGCAGTGTTTCCAAACAAGGCTCGATCGGCTTTTACTCCCAGTTGCCATCAACGCTACTGGATTCCGCCACCACCATCGCTGACTTCTTAGGGCTCACCGAAAAGTTAGATGCATTAAAAGCGATAGAGCAAGGTAGCTGCGAACTGCAGCACTTCAATATCATTGGAGATGATTGGGATTTAGAGACACGTACCCAGCAGTTGCTAGGTACACTCAAGATCACTAGTGATTTGAACACGCTTTGTTGCTCTTTGAGTGGTGGGCAACTTGCCCTGTTACAGCTTCATCGGCTATTCGTATCAAATAACGACATACTGATCCTCGATGAGCCTTCGAACCATTTGGATAACGATGGACGCAATTGGTTACTAGAACAATGCCAGTTGTTTGAAGGCAAGGTACTTGTCGTCAGCCATGATCGAAGCTTATTGAGACAAATGGACGGGATCTACCATCTAAACAGCTTGGGCGTACGTTTCTATAAAGGAAATTATGATGATTACTTCAAACAAGTGTCTAGCCAAAGCGAAGCGCTAGACAAACAGATTGCGCATCATCAGTCCGAAAAGAAACGACTCGAGCGTCAAACTCAAGCCAACAAAGAAAAGGCGCAGCAGCGAGAGTCTCAGGGAAACCGACTCAGAAAGTCAGGTAGCCAACCTAAGATATTATTGGACGCTATGAAAGATAAAGCAGGTCAAAGCCAAGCCGCGTCGGCGACAAGTCAAAGGAACCTCATTGACCAAAACCAACATAAACTTCAGTCGCTTAAAGAACAGAAAGAGCGGATGAAACCACAAGCTTTGTATCTACAGCAAAGTAATTGCAGTAAAAAGAGCTCTTTGTTAACCGTTGAAAACTGCCGCCTTGTTTACGGCTCAGGTTCGCCAATCAGTTTCTCTTTATCACAAGGGGAACGGTGTTATCTAACCGGTGCTAATGGGTGTGGAAAGTCGACACTGTTAAAAGCGATTCATGGCCAACACTCGAACTATATCGGCTCAATTAAGCGCTTAGGGGCAACCGTCTACTTGGATCAACATTTTGGCCTGTTAGACACCAACGAGACGATGTTTGATAATTTAATGAAGCGTAGCTTTGGATTAACAGAGAGCGACGCGCGAACCCTGCTCGCTGGAATAGGATTCAGGCGAGACTCCGTATGCCGAAAAGTGGCTCATTTAAGTGGTGGTGAAAAAATGAAACTGGCGATGTTGATCGTTAGCCATAAGCAAGACACCCCGCTTCTATTACTCGATGAACCGGACAACCACTTAGACATCGACTCAAAGCAAATATTGGCGTCCGCTTTGCGTGAATACAAAGGCGCATTTATCTTGGTTAGTCATGACAGCGACTTTGTTGAGGAGGTCGGCGTCAGCCAAAGCCATATCCAGCTTTAGTCATATGCCTAAACCTTGAGTCTTAAACCTCAGCCAGTTAGGCGAGCTTCATTACTGATGCTCGCCTTTCTCGATTGAGACAAGTAAACTACGCGCCTCGAACATCTATTCATAAGGCTAAGGTTTGCATACTCTAGAACAATTAAAATCAGGGCAACTTAAAGGGATTAAGCGCTTACAACTGTCAGAAGGTCTCACCGAGTTTCCTTTAGAGATATTGGAACTTGCTGATTCTCTTGAGATCCTAGACCTTTCAGGCAATCAACTGTCAGATTTGCCAGAAGAGTTATCACAGCTGACCAACCTGCGTATTATCTTCGCGTCAAATAACCTGTTTATGCACCTTCCTGATGTTCTGGGGTCACTTCCTAAGCTTGAAATGATTGGCTTCAAAACCAACCAAATCAAAACCGTTAGCGAGCAATCTCTGCCTAATCAATTGCGCTGGTTGATCCTGACAGACAATGCGATCGAGGTTCTCCCTCACTCTTTAGGTGAAAGACCACGCCTGCAAAAACTTGCATTAGCGGGTAACAAAATTCGTGTTTTACCAGAAAGCATGAAAAACCTATCAAGCCTTGAGCTAGTTCGCCTGTCTGCAAACCAATTGACTGAATTCCCAGAGTTCCTAATCAAACTACCAAAACTGGCTTGGTTAGCGTTTGCTGGAAACCCATTTTGCAAACACCCGAGCAGCTTAGATAGCGTGCCTGCTGTTAGTTCACAATGCTACTCACTGAATCAAGTGCTTGGCCAAGGCGCGTCTGGTGTGATTTCTCATGCTAACTGGTTAAACGGTGACTTTGATTTCCCACAAGAAGTGGCTGTTAAAGTATTTAAAGGCGAAGTGACCAGTGACGGCTACCCACACGATGAACTTGAAGCGTGTCTTCAAGCAGGCCAACATAACAACCTAGTGAAGTCGATAGCTCAAGTAGATGAACAAGACTATCTCGCATTGGTGATGGAACTTATCCCAAGCAGCTATTACAACCTAGGCTTACCTCCTACTCTTGAAAGCTGTACTCGCGATACGTTCAATGAAGGCTTTGAGCTTTCAATTGCTCAGATCAACAGTATTACAGCTCAGATGATTGATGTGTTTGAACACCTGCATGCCAACAAAGTTTGTCATGGTGATCTATACGCACACAACACTTTAGTTAACGAACAAGGTCAGATGATCTTTGGTGACTTCGGAGCGGCGACTATCTACGGTTACCTGACTGAAGAGCAGCAACAAGGCATTCGCCGAATTGAAGCGCGTGCATTGAAGTACTTTATTGAAGACCTTCTGACCGTATGTGCAAAGCAAGACCAAGACAGCGAGCTTTATACTCGATTGGCGAACTTCAAAGCTTAATGGCTTAATGGTTTAATGGTTTAATGGTTTAATGGCTTAACTTAATAGCGCGTTGATTAGAAATACTCGGTCGAATTGAAAACAACAAAGCCAACATCACTGTTGGCTTTGTTATTTTTGGAACATCACTCATTTTAATGGGCAAACAAGGTCGACTAAAAAGGATTAACGTTCAGCTTGCACCAATTTCAGATACGAATGCAGTTCACCATTTTTATATTCCACCGCAGAATGAATATTAAGATCAGCACGAGCCACAACAGCAAACTGGTAGCGGTTGTCACCCTTCAGAATCTCGACGTGTAACAAACCGTCAGCTAACTGCCACTGCCCTGTTGTTTCAAATCGATCGAACAAACGGTATTCAGTTAGAGAACCGTCAGCATTAAAGTGCACTTCAGTGATATAGCCGCCAGGGCAACTCTTAACCCACACTCGACTCTCGATATCGCTGACAGTAAAGTCACGCTTTGTATCACGCCACGCTAGAAAGCCTTCATTATCATAAAGACCAATGTCGAGATCAATTCGAGAAATTAACGGTAGCTCAGTTTGCTCACGACAATAAAGTTGAAGCAAAATTTGCTGAACTGTTCCGCTCAGTAATTCACTCATTGTGACTTCCCTTTCTTATTGTTCAGCGGTTAAACACTGTAGTGATTAACAAATTTCATTTAGAGCGGGTTATACAAGCTCGTAAGAAACCACATACAGCTGAGAGATACCCGGATAGATATCTTGAATCACGTCTTTGAGTACTTGCAGCGTCATGTTCTCTTGCTGAGCATGGAATTCACCTAAGTCATCAAACAGGATTGGTTCAACACTGATGATCTTAAGGTTACAGAACACACGGCCTTGCTCTAGCGTCGATACTTCCACAACGCTACCTGGCTGGTAGTCGCGTTCAGATTCATCGCGAATAGTAATGGTCTTTTTGCCAGAAAGGATGTCAGTTTCAAAACGTTCGAAGAACGTCATAGTGGTAGGTGCGGTCATTTATCTCGGTCGCTTAACATTAGAGGTTAGGTAGATGTTTATATACCAGAATGCCTGTTCAAGCGAATAAAAATTAGATGCGAAATTTCATCTCGTCATTCCCTAGACTGACGAAGGAAGGAAGGAAGGAATCTCTAAGGAGCCAAATTACAGGCAATAAAAAAGGAGAACCGAAGTTCTCCTTTTCTTAAACCTTTAAGCTAACTCTAAATTATAGAGATGCTTTCGCTTTTTCAACTAGAACAGCAAATGCTGCTTTGTCGAATACTGCGATGTCAGCAAGAATCTTACGGTCGATCTCGATAGATGCTTTCTTAAGGCCATTGATGAAACGGCTGTAAGATAGACCATTTTGACGAGATGCCGCATTGATACGTGCAATCCAAAGTTGACGGAATTGACGTTTCTTGTTGCGACGGTCACGGTAAGCGTATTGACCAGCTTTGGTAACTGCTTGGAAAGCTACGCGGTAAACACGTGAACGTGCTCCGTAGTAACCTTTAGCTTGTTTTAGAACTTTCTTATGACGTGCACGAGCTTGTACACCACGTTTTACGCGAGGCATTATGCTTCTCCTAAACTAAACGAATTTATAAACTAAAAAGAATTAAGCGTATGGCATCATACGTAGAACTGCAGCCACTTCACATTTTGGAAGGATTGAGTTCGGACGAAGCTGACGCTTGTTCTTAGTAGTACGCTTAGTCAGGATGTGACGTTTACCAGCGTGCTTAAACTTAATACCACCAGCAGTTTTCTGGAAACGCTTAGCAGCACCTTTGTTGGTTTTCATCTTAGGCATGATGAATAACTCCGCATTGTTGAGTTGTTAATAACATAGTAATTAGGGCGAATAAAACCCTACAGCCTATGGCTGCAAGGTTTAATTACTTGTAAAGCCGTTAATTACTTCTTTTTAGGGGCCAACACCATGATCATCTGGCGACCTTCAATTCTCGTTGGGAAAGATTCGACAACTGCAAATTCTTCAGTATCGATTTTCAAACGATTAAGAACGTCAACACCGATTTCTTGGTGAGCCATTTCGCGGCCACGGAAGCGAATTGTTACCTTCACTTTGTTGCCGTCTTCAAGGAAACCAGTCAGGTTGCGTAGTTTTACCTGATAGTCTCCAATATCAGTTCCAGGTCGGAATTTGATTTCCTTGATCTGAACCTGCTTTTGCTTTTTCTTCTGCTCTTTCGCAGCTTTGCTCTTCTCGAAGAGGAACTTACCGTAGTCCATCACACGACAAACTGGCGGCTCGGCGTTAGGGCTGATCTCTACGAGATCCATACCAGCTTCATTTGCAGCTTCCATCGCTTCAGCGATTGTTACTACACCAACAGCTTCGCCGTCTGCGCCAGTTAGACGCACTTCACGAACGCCACGAATGTCACCGTTTAAACGGTGCTGGTTTTGTTTGGCCGGTTGTTGGCCACGTCTTCCGCCTTTAATAGCTATTCCTCCAGATTGAGCTTACGGTTTGAAACCTCGGCTTGGATGTATGAAATAAAGTCATCCACTTTAAATTTACCAAGGTCCTTACCTTTACGTGTACGTACTGCAATTTCGCCGGCTTCCATTTCTTGGTCACCACACACAAGCATGAACGGTACACGTTTCAAAGTATGTTCGCGGATTTTAAAGCCAATCTTCTCATTTCTCAAGTCTGCTTTGACTCTAAATCCACTTTTTTGCAGTTTTTTCGCAATTTCTTGTACATATTCAGACTGTTTGTCCGTAATGCCCATAACAATTGCTTGTTCTGGCGCCAACCACGTTGGGAAGAAGCCAGCGTATTCTTCAATAAGAATACCGATGAAGCGTTCTAGTGAACCTAAAATCGCGCGGTGGATCATAACTGGCGTGTGACGCTCGTTATCTTCACCTACGTAAGTTGCACCTAAACGTTCTGGTAATGCAAAATCGAGCTGCACTGTACCACATTGCCATGCGCGGTCCAAACAATCATGCAAAGTAAATTCAATCTTAGGTCCGTAGAACGCACCCTCGCCTTCTTGAATCTCGTATGCAATCTCCATCGCCTCAAGCGCTTGCTTAAGATCGGCCTCTGCACGGTCCCACATTTCGTCTGAACCTACGCGCTGTTCTGGACGAGTAGATAGCTTAACAACAATGTTTTCGAAACCGAAAGTTGTGTAAGTATCGTAAACCATTTCAATACAAGCTTTAACTTCTTGCTGAACTTGGTCTTCAGTACAGAATACGTGAGCATCATCTTGAGTGAAGCCACGAACACGCATAATGCCGTGAAGTGCGCCAGACGGCTCGTTACGGTGACATGAGCCGAACTCAGCCATACGTAGCGGTAGATCACGGTAAGATTTCAAACCTTGGTTGAAGATTTGAACGTGACCAGGACAGTTCATTGGCTTAATCGCGTATTCACGGTTCTCTGAAGAAGTAGTGAACATCGCTTCAGCGTACTTATCCCAGTGACCAGAACGTTCCCAAAGAACACGGTCCATCATTAATGGGCCTTTAACTTCTTGGTAATCGTACTCAGTCAGCTTCTGACGAATAAATACTTCTAGCTCGCGGAAGATAGTCCAACCATTGTGATGCCAGAACACCATGCCTGGTGCTTCTTGCTGCATGTGGAATAGATCTAAGTGCTTACCGATTTTACGGTGATCACGCTTAGCCGCTTCTTCTAGGCGCACTAGGTGAGCCTTAAGCGCTTTCTTGTCGTGGAATGCAGTGCCGTAGATACGTTGAAGCATCTTGTTGTCACTGTTACCACGCCAGTAAGCACCCGCTACGTTAAGTAGTGTGAAGTGTTGGCAGAAGCCCATATGTGGAACGTGTGGACCACGACACATATCGATGTATTCTTCATGATGGTAGAGGCCTGGACGATCGTCTTTAGAAACGTTCTCATCCAAGATTTCGATTTTGTAAGCTTCGCCGCGAGCTTCGAATGCGTCACGCGCTTCCTGCCAGCTAACTTTCTTCTTAACAACCTGGTACTTGGTCTTCGCTAGCTCTTTCATACGCTTTTCAATCTTTTCTAGATCTTCTTGCGTTAGAGAGTGCTCAAGGTCGATATCGTAGTAGAAACCGTTATCGATGGTAGGACCGATCGCCATTTTCGCTTCTGGAAAAAGCTGCTTAATCGCGTGACCTAAAAGGTGAGCACAAGAGTGACGAACGATCTCAAGGCCATCGACTTCATCTTTAGCTGTGATGATTTCTAGGCTTGCATCGTTTTCGATAAGATCACAAGCATCAACACGCTCGCCGTCTACACGACCAGCAATGGTTGCTTTCGCAAGACCAGGACCGATTGATAGGGCAACATCTAGAGTTGATACAGGGTTGTCAAATTGACGCTGACTACCGTCAGGAAGAGTAATAATTGGCATTATTTGTCCTTTACAGTGGTGTTGCACACCAAGCAACACATGAAAATGTTTAATATATGTTTTTCAACCAACAAGTATGTTGATCGGAGATATATGCATAATAAAGATACCCACATAGAAGCAAATACAGATGCCCCATTTGTGAGTAGCCGAACATTGTAACGAAATTATATGAAATGACAATGTTAGTCCCACAGCGCCACAAAAACTACATAACTTAAATGTCTCTTCTATATAGGACCTTCTAACACCCTAAGCTAACGTTCAATGATTGGTTCTTTGTCTTTATTTACAAACAAAAAAGCCGAACGGTTAAGTTCGGCTATAGAAATCGTACTGTCTTGTCTCTATTAATAGAAAACGCGACTACTAACAGAAAGAGCAACTACGCACTCATGATTCTTGAGACGGCGTTGCGAATGTCTGAATCCGCCGCGTTCGCAGGCAAGCTGAATGAGATGTATTGGTCGCCTCGGAAGCTCATTGAGCGGTCGATTTCTGCTAGGCAGTGAACCATTGAACCTTCAACGATGAATGACAGCTCGATCTCTTTATTATTAATAAAGCCACCACTGCGAAATTCAATCTCTTGGTAACAGCCCGAACGAGAAGCAAAGCTGTTGCCTTTCAAGAAGCCCTTCTCTACGTCTGCTTTCACCATTACCATACCCGATGCTTCCATGCCTTGGATGATTTTAGCGACTGTTGGCAGTGGATGAACGGAGATAAAGTCACGGTCTTTAGGGTCAATCGCGAAGCCTATATCTAGGTTGGTTTCAACCCACACATGGCATTGGTTCGTTTGTGCGTTCAACGCGGTGACTGGCGTTTCATCATTTAACTTAAGACGGAATGGCACCAGTTTGGTTTCACCCGGTTGGATAACGAAAGGCTCTACCGCTTGAATACGACCCAGTGAAAAGGTTTCGTAGCTAGTACTGTCTTCCGTTTCTACTTTTACTTCTGTGTTGAGAACCAAGTTAATCAAGTCGATTTGTTGTTCAACGTCGCCACCAACAATGTGAACATTGCCAGACAACTCTCCGCCTTGGAAAACTTCAATATTATCTAAGACAGTATCAACCTTTGCTGCACCGATGCCCAACGAGGCCTTTAATTTCTTAAACATATTATTTCCCTTTCTAATTATCTGATTTACGAATAGTTATTGCGTGACAATTTGCGACACTTGCCTCACAGAATCAAGCAATTTGCCCCATCTATGTTGAATAAGGTCACATTGCCCGAGGAAATGTTGAAATCGTGAATAAATCCGTTACTCTATTTGTATAGTCAAATAAGGTTTCATTATGTCGAAAGCACCGCTCTACCTTCAGATAAAACAGTTCATAGATGACAAGATCAGCAGTGGTCATTGGCCGGTGGGTTACCAAATCACCACAGAACTCGAACTTACCGAGCAGTTCAATGTGAGTCGAATGACGGTCAATAAAGCCATTCGAGATCTGGTGTCTGAAGGCAAGCTCATCAGGAAACCAAGACTGGGGACTTTTGTTTGTGAACCAGACGAAAAAGCGCAATCTCCGCTGCTTGATATCAACAACATAGCGCAAGAGATCAAAGACCGAGGCCAAACGTATACTAGCCAAGTTATCAAACACGATAGCATTAAGGCTGATGAAAGCACGGCTACACGGTTAGGTGTGATGATTAACGCAGAAGTGTTCTATAGTGAAATCATACACTTTGCGGACAACGCACCGATACAACTGGAAGCGCGTTGGGTGAACTCTCAAGCCGCCCCAAAATACCTAGAGCAAGACTTTTCAACCTCTACGCCCAACGAATACCTTTCAAAAAACTGCCCGTTGAGTGCTATCGAGCATACCGTTGAAGCCATTATTCCTGACTCTCAAATCAGAACGTTACTAAAACTTTCTGAATCAGAGCCTTGCCTACTTTTGAATAGAAGAACGTGGAGTAAAGAGCGTCTCATCAGCTTTGCATTACTCTACCATCCTGGCTCTAAGTACAAATTAAGCTCCAAGATACTTCTAGATTAAAGAACATCATCCTGATCGCCGATCACATTTTTGCAACATCAACTTGATTCGGGTCAGCGTTTAGCCTATTTATTTGTATATACATTTAATGTTTAGCAAAGATCTAGGTGATTATGAATTTGATCCTCAAAAACGCACGAGTAGTCTCGATGAGTTCGGGAGTCGACGGTTATCAGCCCTCTTCCCCTCAAGATATCGTTATCGAAAGCGGTAAGATCGTGTCCATCTCTTGTTCAAACCACGAGGGACATGCTTCTGAGGTAGAACAACCGAGCACTGATGGCTCTGCAGATTACATCACCTATGATTGCAAGAACAAACTCGTCACCCCTGGGCTGATTGATTGCCACACTCACCTCGTATTTGCGGGTAATCGCGCCAACGAGTTTGAGCAGCGTTTGAATGGTGTCTCTTACACCGACATCGCCAAGCAAGGCGGCGGGATTCTCGCGACAGTCACAGCAACCCGCGCAGCGCAAGAATCTGAACTGGTTGAAATGGCATTACCGAGACTTGATGGCCTACTAAGAAGTGGCGTAACCAGCATCGAAGTAAAATCTGGCTATGGTTTAACGCTTGATGATGAACTCAAGATGTTACGCGCTGCTAAAGCGTTAGAAAATCATCGCCGAATTAAGATCACCACCACTCTCCTTGCAGCGCATGCAGTACCACCTGAATACAAAGAACAACCGGACAGCTACATCGATCTGGTTTGCCAAGAGATCATTCCTAAAGCTGCAGAGCAAGGGCTCGCCGATGCAGTTGACGTGTTTTGCGAATCTATCGGCTTCAACCTAGAACAAACCGAACGTGTCTTTGCAACAGCCAAACAACATGGGCTCGCGATTAAAGGCCATACAGAGCAGCTTTCTAATATGGGTGGCAGTGCGCTTGCAGCAAAATACGGCGCACTCTCTGTTGACCATGTTGAGTACTTAGATGAAACCGGGGTAAAAGCACTGGCAGAATCAGGCACAGTTGCCACCTTGCTACCCGGTGCTTTCTATTTCTTGAAAGAGACTCAACAGCCGCCTATCGCCCTACTTCGTGAACACAACGTTCCAATGGCGATCGCGACCGACTTAAACCCCGGCACCTCCCCTTTTGCAGACTTAACGCTGATGATGAACATGAGCTGCACCCTGTTTGGTACAACGCCTGAAGAAGCGCTGCGCGGTGTAACTTGTAACGCGGCGGCTGCCATTGGCGACTCACAAACCAAAGGCAAAATTGAAATTGGTTATGCCGCTGATTTGGCTATCTGGAATATCGACCACCCTGCCGATCTAAGCTATCAAGTCGGTGTTCCTCATCTGCATAAACGCATTGTTAATGGCGAGGTATGTCATGACTCAATCTAATTCCAACGGCATTCAAAAGAACTCAGAAACCGTACATAACTTCGTGTGGACTGGGCGTAATGATCTTGAAGATGGCGCACTCGGCACACGCGTACATCACATTACCAAGCAAGTGCAACATAGTGACTTAAGTAACGAGCTTAATGACCGTGCCATCGCCTTGGTCGGCTTTGCCAGCGATGCTGGAGTTGCAAGAAATAAAGGACGCGTAGGCGCGAAACAAGCACCTAACCTAATTCGTCAAGCGTTGGCTAATATGGCTTGGCACAGTGACGCACACATCGCGGATCTCGGTGATATCGAGTGCAATGATGGCCAACTTGAAGTCAGTCAAAAACAGTGTGCTTCGGTTATTGCCAATGCTTTATCAACCAACAAAGTGATTACCCTTGGCGGTGGTCACGAGGTTGCTTGGGCATCTTTCCAAGGTCTCGCTGAGCATTTACATAAAGCTGAACGTCTTGATAAAGGTCAGCCAGAACGCAAACCTAAGATCGGCATCGTTAACTTTGATGCTCATTTTGATCTTCGTGAATTTGAAAGCAACATCGCCGACGTTAAACCCAGTTCAGGTACGCCTTTTAATCAAATCAGCGATTACTGCCACACACATCAATGGCCGTTTCATTACGCTTGCCTTGGTGTGAGTGCAGCCAGCAATACCAAAGCGCTGTTTAACAAAGCTGACCAACTGGGCGTTTGGTATGAACACGACCGCAACATGACCCAAGTGAACCAAGTCGCTCAACTGGTTAAGTTACAAAAATTCATCGCTGAGTGTGATTACCTCTATCTCACTATCGATCTAGACGTATTTCCAGCAGCGACAGCGCCGGGCGTCAGTGCACCAGCGGCAAGAGGCGTGAGCTATGAAGCACTCGCTCCTTTTCTAGAACAGATTTTCAAACACAGTGAAAAACTCATTATCGCGGACATTGCGGAATACAACCCAGACTACGACATCGATGGCCAAACGGCTCGATTGGCGGCACGTTTGTGTTGGGATATAGCCAGTGCAATGGCCAGCGACTAATCCAGCTATACCGATAACTACAACTACAACTACAACTACAACGATATAACGTGAAACAGAAGGAATTCCAAAATGACGGAACACCACAACAGTGACCCTCGTCTCGACACGACTCGCGAAATTCGCGCACCTCATGGCACCACTTTGCGCGCTAAATCTTGGTTAACAGAAGCACCACTGCGTATGCTGATGAACAACCTAGACCCTGATGTGGCAGAACATCCACATGCACTGGTTGTGTATGGCGGTATTGGTCGCGCTGCGCGTGATTGGAAATGTTATGACAAGATTGTTGAAGTATTAGAGCGTTTAGAAGACGACCAAACGTTGCTTGTTCAATCAGGTAAACCTGTGGGCGTGTTCCCGACTCATAAAAACGCGCCTCGCGTACTGATCGCGAACTCGAACCTTGTTCCACACTGGGCGAATTGGGAGCACTTCAACGAACTCGATAAAGAAGGCTTGATGATGTACGGCCAGATGACCGCAGGTAGCTGGATTTACATTGGCTCTCAAGGCATCGTTCAAGGTACTTATGAAACGTTTGTCGCTATCGCGAAGAAGCATTTTCAAGGCGAAGCAAACGGCAAATGGGTGCTTACTGGTGGTCTTGGCGGTATGGGCGGTGCTCAACCTCTCGCTGCAACAATGGCTGGCTTCTCAATGATTGCGGTTGAATGTGATGAATCACGAATCGACTACCGCTTGCGCACTGGCTATGTCGACAAAAAAGCCACCAGCATCGATGAAGCGATGGCAATGATTAAAGAATCAGACACGCCAATCTCTGTTGGCCTACTCGGTAACGCAGCAGACGTATTCCCAGAGTTAGTTGAACGCAATATCACACCTGACGTAGTGACTGACCAAACCTCTGCCCACGATCCACTGAACGGCTACTTGCCTCAGGGTTGGACGATGGAAAAAGCGGCTCAAGAACGTTTAGCTGATGAAGCAAAAGTGGTCAAAGCCGCTAAGCAATCGATGGCGATTCAAGTTCAAGCTATGCTAGACCTGCAATACCGTGGTGCTGCGACCGTAGATTACGGTAATAACATTCGCCAAATGGCACTGGAAGAAGGCGTGGAAAACGCATTTGATTTCCCAGGTTTCGTTCCAGCCTATATACGACCTTTATTTTGCGAGGGCGTCGGTCCGTTCCGTTGGGCTGCCCTATCTGGCGACCCAGAAGACATCTACAAAACAGACCAAAAAGTAAAAGAACTGATTCCAGATAACCCACATCTACACAACTGGCTAGATATGGCGCGTGAACGCATACAGTTCCAAGGCTTACCCGCTCGTATTTGTTGGGTTGGTTTGAAAGATCGTGAACGTTTAGGCCAAGCATTCAATGAAATGGTTAAAAATGGCGAACTAAAAGCACCAGTTGTTATCGGTCGAGACCACCTAGATTCAGGTTCAGTGGCAAGCCCGAACCGCGAAACAGAAGGCATGATGGATGGATCAGATGCTGTATCAGATTGGCCTCTATTGAACGCTCTGCTAAATACTGCAGGCGGCGCAACATGGGTTTCTCTCCACCACGGTGGCGGCGTTGGCATGGGCTTCTCGCAACACTCAGGTATGGTGATTTGTTGTGACGGCAGTGAAGATGCATCGCAGCGCATTGCTCGTGTACTTCACAACGACCCAGCAACAGGCGTTATGCGTCATGCTGATGCGGGTTACGATATTGCCAAGCAGTGTGCTAAAGAGCAGAAGCTTGATTTACCTATGCTAAACGAAGAACTTCGTCGCCTTTAATTTCTGGAGAGAACATGTTGAATTTATTACTTAAACCAGGACTTCTAGGCCTGCCTGAACTGCGTAAGATTAGCCGTAGCCCTGTAAACTTATCACTCGATCCAGCAGCGATTCCTGATATTGAAGCGAGCATGCACGTTGTCGAACAAGTGATTGCTGAAGATCGCACTGTGTATGGTATCAACACGGGGTTTGGCTTGTTAGCAAATACCAAAATCGCGCCTGAGGATTTAGAAGTACTCCAGAAAAGTATCGTACTTTCTCACGCGGCGGGCATTGGCAAATTCATGTCTGATGAAACTGTGCGCTTGATGATGGTACTTAAGATTAACAGCTTGTCTCGCGGCTATTCAGGTATCCGACTTAAGGTCATCAATGCTCTTATCGATCTAGTGAACGCACAAGTTTACCCGTGTGTACCACAGAAAGGATCAGTTGGCGCATCTGGAGATCTCGCTCCCCTTGCACACATGAGTACAGTTCTACTAGGTGAAGGCCAAGCACGCCACAACGGCAAAATCATCACAGGCTTAGAAGCAATGCAGATCGCAGGCTTAGAGCCAATCACACTTGCTCCGAAAGAAGGCTTAGCTCTGTTAAACGGCACACAAGCATCGACAGCCTTTGCATTAGAAGGTCTGTTCGCAGCTGAAGACTTGTTTGCGTCTGCAACCGTATGTGGCGCGATGTCCGTTGAAGCAGCGCTGGGTAGCCGTCGTCCGTTTGATCCGCGTATTCATCGCGTTCGTGGTCACCGTGGCCAAATGGATGCAGCACTTGCTTACCGTCATATGCTTGATCAAAAGAGTGAGATTGGTGAATCACACACTTGTTGTGAAAAGGTTCAAGACCCTTACTCACTGCGTTGTCAGCCTCAAGTGATGGGGGCGTGTTTACAGCAGATTCGTAATTCAGCAGAAACCTTAAACATTGAAGCAAATGCCGTATCCGACAACCCGCTAGTTTTCGCTGACGATGGCGACATCATTTCGGGCGGTAACTTCCACGCAGAACCTGTCGCAATGGCAGCCGATAACCTTGCACTAGCGATAGCTGAAATCGGTAGCTTGTCAGAGCGTAGAATGGCGTTGTTGATTGATAGTGCGCTAAGCAAACTTCCGCCTTTCTTAGTCGATAACGGCGGCGTGAACTCAGGCTTTATGATTGCTCAAGTAACGTCTGCAGCACTCGCTAGTGAGAACAAAACATTGGCTCATCCTGCGTCAATAGACAGCCTACCTACTTCTGCAAACCAAGAAGACCACGTATCAATGGCTACCTTTGCCGCTCGTAGGCTTAGATACATGGCTGAAAACACCCGTGGGATATTGGCAGTAGAATATTTAGCAGCAGCACAAGGGCTAGACTTCCGCGCTCCGAATCTATCTTCTCCTCGTGTGGAAGAAGCGAAACAGATTCTGCGTGAAAAAGTCAGCTTTTACGACAAAGACAGATATTTTGCTCCGGATATTGAACAAGCGAACTTATTGCTCAAATTATCCGTTCATAATCACCTAATGCCAGAAGGCACTTTGTGTAGCTTTTAAAGCAAAAACATTCTGAACAACACCCATTAGAGTGTCATATAAACAAGGGCTATTAATTAGCCCTTGTTGCATTGAGCCAAAGGCCATATCTCCCTTAAAATCGTCACATACCATCCAACGTATTTATCTAATTGACTGATATATAAGAAAAGTTAACTGGATAGACCATTAGAACGAAGTTAGTTAGCTATAATCCACCCCAGATTTGATGACTAATAGCGATACTATGTTTCTGACACCTTACTTTTCTACCGAAGACAATCAATTTCAATTCACTCGTGAACAGGCTAGCCACTTTGCTAAAAAAGTAGCCGCTGACTTCAACCCAATTCACGATGAAGACAACAAGCGCTTCTGCGTGCCTGGCGACCTTTTGTTTGCAGTTCTTCTGCAGAAAGAAGGCATCAGCCAAAAAATGCGTTTTGATTTTTCAGGTATGGTGGGTAACGGTATTGCGCTAAGCGTTGACAACAAGTGTGAGAAAGAAAGCTCACTGGTTGACGAGAAAGGCAAAGAATACCTACACATGTCTTGTGAAGGTGAAAAGAGCCACGACCAAGCATTCATCGAGCACGTAGTAACAAACTACGTTAAGTTCTCTGGCATGAACTTCCCACACATCATGGTTCCTCTTATGGAAGAACAACAAATGATGATCAACTGCCAGCGTCCTCTAGTAATTTACGAGAGCATGGAAGTTGAATTTACTCGCCTAGACCTGTCTCACCCAGAAGTTGAATTCTCTGGCGCGACTTTTGATGTTGAAGGCAAACGTGGCATCGTGACTCTGAACTTCGATTTCAAAGAAGACGGCGAAGTAGTCGGTAAAGGCGTGAAACGCATGGTAGCAAGTGGCCTTAAGCCATACGACCAAGCTTCTGTCGACGACCTAGTAAACCGCTTCAACGAGCGTAAAGAGATGTTTCTAGCTCAGTTCGCCGCTGCTGCTTAATCAGCATCCTTATTTACACATCTCGATGTAAATAAGCTCTAGAAAAAGATCAATAAAGCCCAGCTTGATACCCTCAAGCTGGGCTTTTTTAGTACGATCCCTGACTACACGAAGACACTCAAGCCGGCACTCAAGTCAAAACTAAATCCAACGCCTAACCTTTTGTTTGTAATCAACATATTCCGCACCGAATAATTGCTCTAGAGCGCGTTCTTCTGGCTTAATTTGGAACTGATTCATGTAGATTACGAAGCCAAAGCTGAGCAGCACACTGAAGATATTCTGGAAGAAGTAGCCAAAGCAAAACAGTAGGATGAATAGCCCTAGATACATTGGATTTCGTGTGTAGCCAAAGATTCCACTGTCCACCACTGCAGAAGCGGTTTCGACTTTGATCGGATTAACGGTGGTTTTCTGTTTTCGGAATTCCCATATGCCTGATATTCCAATCACACCACTCAATATGATCCCGATGCCTAGCACAACCATTCCATAAGGTAATGCCAGTGTCCCTTGGCTCAACTGCTGAGCGCAGAAGTATGATGCTACGAATACAATAATGAACAGTGCAACGGGTGGGACTTTTAATTCTAGAAATTTCATACTTTTCCTTATTAACATTCCTTTGTTAGTTTAGAAAAAAGCCCAGCAATTGCTGGGCTAAATGTATTAAAGAATTTTTGCTAGCGCCTGTAATGGGTGAGCAAGCTTCTCACCTTCAAAACGCTTCACTTGGCTACGGCAAGAATAACCCGTCACCAAACAACGATCTTTTGGTAAGTCCTGCATTTGAGGTTTCCAGCTTAAACCATATATGTCTTTCGACATTTGCAGCTTATCGACTTCATGGCCGAAAGTACCTGCCATACCACAACAACCGACAGGAACACTGGTTAACGCAGCACCAAAGTGTTTGAAGATAGCGCCCCACTCTTTTTCAGCGTTCGGCATTTTGGTCTTCTCAGTACAGTGAGCGAACAAGTACCACATCTCTTCACTTGCAGAACGAGCTTCGAACTCACCTAACGATGGCATTAACCATTCATGCACGGTGAGCACATCAAAGTCGCCGCGTTTGTCACCTAAGATCTCGACGTATTCATCGCGATAACAAAGTACCAGTGCAGGATCAACACCGACCAAAGGAATACCGATATCCGCCACCATCGACAAGAAATCCGATGTCGATTTCGCCTCACGAGTAAAACGACTCAAGAACCCTTTAATGTGCAGTGCTTTACCATTTGGTTTGAACGGCAGCAGTACCGGTGTTTTGCCAAGCTTTTGAGCCAGAGTGACGAAGTCTTCAATCACCTCAGCATCATAAAAGCTAGTAAACGGGTCTTGAACGATAAGTACATGCTGTTTCTTCTGCTCAGAAGACAAGCCTTCTAAGTACTGTAAGTCGAAGAGTTGCAGTTCTTTACTCGCCAAACGATTTTTTAGCGTAGGCACCGACATCAGTGGTGCATCAACATAACCAACCGTTTTAGCCGTTGCGGTTTGTATCCACTTTTGACCCAATGCCGCGTTCACGACTTTCGGCGCTTTCGCCATCAGCGGCAGCATGGTTTCAATGTTGGCAACTAAATAGTCTTTTGCTGGGCGCTGATAGCGCGAGTAATAGATGTTTAAGAATCGAGAACGGAAGCTCGGCACATCGACTTTTATCGGACATTGGCTCGCACACGCTTTACACGCAAGACAACCGTTCATCGCTTCGTGAACTTCATGCGAGAAATCGTACTCATGGCGTTTGTTCATCGTGTTACGAACACGCTCAACCATGGTTTTAACCGGAGTATTGTCCTTCAGCGCTTCTTGCTCTAAATCGAGAATATCGACGCCTTGTTCCGTTAACTGACGCAACCACTCTCTTACCAAACCTGCGCGGCCTTTTGGCGAATGACGACGGTCTGCAGTGACTTTCATCGAAGGACACATTGGCGAGCTAGTATCGTAGTTGAAGCACAAGCCGTTACCATTACATTCCATGGCTTGTTTGAAGCTATCACGAACTTGTACGTCGATCTGACGGTCATAGAAGCCGCGCTTGGTATCGGTGACTTTCACCAATTCAGCGTCGCTTTCTAACGGCGTACAGATCTTGCCTGGGTTCATCTTGTTGTGCGGGTCGAACGCTGCTTTAACACGTCTTAATTCGGTAAACAGTTCCTCACCAAAGAAGTCTGGGCCATACTCAGAACGGAAACCTTTACCGTGCTCACCCCACATCAAGCCACCGTATTTCGCCACCAGCTTAACCACTTCATCAGAGACTTCGTGCATTAATGCTTCTTGCATCGGGTCACACAAATCTAAAGCCGGACGAACATGCAGTACGCCCGCATCCACGTGACCAAACATGCCGTAATTCAACTCTTTTGAATCGAGTAAGACTCTAAATTCAGAGATGAAGTCGGCCAAGTTTTCCGGTGGTACACAGGTATCTTCAGCAAAAGCGACTGGCTTAGCTCGGCCTTTCGCCGCACCCAATAAACCTACCGCTTTCTTACGCATGTTGTAGATTCGGCCAATGCTCGCCAAATCGCTGCACACTTGGAAACCAATCACACCGGCTTCTTCGGTTTCAAGCATGCTTTCAAGCTGTGCCGTCAGTGCTTGAACTTGTTGTTCAACTTCTGCTTCATCTTGGCCTGCAAACTCAACCATGTTGATGCCAAGCATCTCTTTATTGGGAACATCCATAAGCAGGTCGCTCACGGTGTGCCAAACGATGTCTTGCTTCGCTAGGTTCAATACTCTTGAATCAACCGTTTCTACAGACAGCGCTTTCGCTTCTACCATGAACGGCGCATTACGCAGCGCAGAATCGAACGTGTTGTATTTCACGTTGACCAGCGTTCGCGCTTTGGGAATCGGCGTTAGGTTGAGCTTTGCTTCCGTAATGAAGGCTAATGAGCCCTCTGCGCCACATAGGACGCGCGTCAGATCAAAGCTGTCGTCTTGTTCGTTGATTGCATTCTTTAGGTCGTAACCTGTTAAGAAGCGGTTCAACGGTGGGAATTTATTAAGAATTTGAGCGCGCTTGTCTCGACAAACTGCCTCAGTAACCGCAAGGGCATGGTGAGCAAATTCACCCTCAACTGGCAAGCCGTGTGATAAATCAGACTCTAGACACGAACCATCCGCGAACACCGCTTGCAGCGACAATACATGATCTGACGTTTTTCCGTACTTCAACGACCCTTGGCCCGAAGCATCGGTATTGATCATGCCACCTAAGGTTGCTCGGTTACTGGTAGAAAGGTCTGGAGAGAAAAAGTAACCGTAGGGACGTACCGCATCATTCAATTGGTCTTTAACGACGCCAGACTGAACTCTTACCCAGCCTTCTTTCTCGTTAATCTCAAGAACCTTATTCATGTGTCGTGAAAGGTCAACCACGACACCTTTTGTTAAGGATTGTCCGTTGGTTCCGGTACCGCCGCCACGAGGGGAAAAGGTTACACGTTCGTAAGCGGATTTAGCACCCACCTGACCGAGCAACACAACGTCTTGAGTTGTTTTAGGAAGGATGACCGCCTGTGGCAATTGCTGATAGACACTGTTATCAGTCGCCACAGCCAAACGGCTAGAATATTGAGATTCAATGTCGCCAGTAAAGCCCGCTGTTTTTAGTTCATCTAAAAAGCGTACGACTACTGGATCGACATCAGCATTAAGTTGAAGTCTTGGTAACATTTGCTTCCTGCCCCTACTTCGCTGATCCAATCAGCATTGGGTTATCTGGGATTTTTAATAATTTTCTTTGAATTTCGTCACTTTACTACTATTAAGATCATATAAAAAGGTGATCAAATCAGAATCTCAGTGCAAGAATGGAGAAATAGTCACTTTCGTCTTAATTCAGTCCAATATACTGAATAACATTTTGTTTAAGACATCTCCATGAGCACATCACAATGAAAAAAAACAAAACAGTCACTACTGAAGATATTCTTCTTAAGCTATGCCAATCAGTCTCAAGCGTACTCACTTCAGCGACGGCTTCTCAGGTGTCCTATTCAGCTATGGTTCAAAAGATCAACAAGACAAGTCTGAAGCCAGACTTTGGTTGTTTCGTCTTATTTGACGGTGGCTTTTCTGGTCTTGTTGTCATCAATTTTACGTCTAAAGCCGCGCTAGAGATCTATACCAATTACATGCGTAACATGGGTATGCCAGAAGATGAGCTGGCGGTACTGCACACTTCAGACGAAGTGGGCGATGTTTTAGGTGAGTTAATGAACCAGTTAGTTGGTGATTTCACCAATAAGATCCGTAAAGAACTGCAAACCAACATCACACAGAACCAACCGAAAATGCTGGCATTGAACAAGCAAGTAAACCTATCTGTTGATACTAACCTCGATCGTCCACAAGCCCGTCGTGTGACCTTCTCGACAGCAAACAACAACATCTTCTATCTAGAGCTTGCAATGGATAAGACAGAATTCATCCAATTGGAAGAATTTGAGATCGCTGAAGACGAATGCCCAGACAGTATTCTTGAGGCTACTCAGAAAAAAATGCAGGAAGCGAATAAGCCCGCTCAAAGTTCAGGTAATGATTCTGCAGCCGATCTACTCGATGAACTTGGTATCTAGTTTGCTAATGCTCTAGTTAATCCGGAAAATCGTGTCACTAACGCCATCAATACGCTTGATGGCGTTTTTGTATTACCCAGAAGCCATCTCTTCCATCCTTCATAAATGGCTCACCGCGTAATAACAAATGACTTTTGACTTTGCTGTTACCTGCCAAAACATGTAAAATGTCGGACTTTTCAAAATTTGCGGTAATGATTAAGTAGTCGATGGATAAGAAAAAAGCCCTAAAGAAAATTGCCAAGTGCCTTGAGCTTGGAAATTCTGCGAACGTCAATGAAGCGGCCAATGCGATAAAAATGGCGCATAACTTGATGCTGAAATATGGTCTCGAGAAAGACGATATTGAATTTATCAAGATGGGGAAAACTCAGTCCAGTCACCTGTTACCTGCAAATATCAGCTCTACACTGCTGCGTGTTATTCGCGGTATTAACACCAAGTTTGGCGTAGAAGCCGTATTACTGAACCACAAAGGCCTTAAGCGTGTGGAGTTCATTGGTGAAGCTGATCGAGCAATCTTTGCTGCCTTTGCTTTCGATATTATTTATCGCGAATTGAACGAGCATACGGGTCAATTCAGAAACAGCTTTGCAGGATCTGGTACAGGAACTCTCGAAGTCACTCGTCGTGTGAATTCTTACGTCTCTGGTTGGGTAGAAGGTGCGCTTGAAAAGTTGCCAATCATTACCCCGGACGACGAGTCAAACAACAAAATCAATAACTACATTGATAAAGAATTTGAAAATATTGACCGTGAAACCTTCAAACAACAACTCAGAGAAGCGATGAAAAACCTCACCGCTGACTATGAAGTTGGTTTGAAGAAAGGTCGTAAGCTTTCAGTAAACCGCCCTGTTGGCGGAACTCAAGCAGCTAAAAAAATCACCAAATCGTAGAGCATGCCATTTAGCTAAATCATAATGCTTGCTCTTTACATTTCCTCAGCACATTGTTAAAACCATCAATAATACTTATAGGACTATATGTTTGTCATTCGCAATCCATGCGTTTGACAGAAGTACATGATGGAGAAATACGTTGAAAAAAATCACACTAGCCCTAGCGCTTACTGTCGCTCTAACGGGTTGTCAGGCAACTCAACGCCAAAATGCTACAACAGGCGAATCTGAGACGAACTCTGCAACTCAAGGCGCTCTAATTGGTGCAATCGCTGGTGCCGTTGCTGGTGCTGCTACTGGTGACGATTCTAAAGATCGCCGTAAACGTGCACTCATCGGTGCTGCTGGTGGCGCCGCCGTTGGTGGTGGTATCGGTTACTACTTCGACCAACAAGAAGCTGCACTTCGTGAAGAGCTCATGAACTCTGGTGTTCAAGTTGAACGCGTTGGTGAGAACCAGCTTCTACTTCGCCTAGAAAACGGCATTGGTTTTGGTTCTGGCTCTTACGCTTTAGAGTCTAGTATTCACAACACACTACGTGGTGTTGCTCGTATCTTAGTTGAATACCCAGACACTAGCCTAGTGATCGACGGTCACACTGACAGCACTGGCAGCGAGTCGTCTAACCAAATCCTTTCTGAGCGTCGTGCTGAATCTGTTCGTGCATTCTTGATCTCTCAAGACGTTGCTGCAGGTCGTGCCATTGCTCGTGGTAACGGTGAACGTTACCCTCTATGTGACAACAACACGTCTCAAGGTCGTGCTTGTAACCGTCGCGTAGAAATTCAAATCTTGCCGCTTAAGTAGCACGATTAAAGCCCAGTTACCTTTATCTATTGAATTAACCACTATATAGTTGCTTGTCATTCGTATCGCTTATTTTAAGCGTTACGACTTAACACTCAGGCACATAGCGTATTCATCCTGATACATCGGGACTGGGCTTTTTTACGAGACTTATCTTTTGCTTATCCTATCCAACTTTCTGTCATCGTCATTTCTTAGGCCTCTATTTCTAGCCCTCATCTTTTCCACGATACAGTTGTCCACTCCACATTTCGTGCACGCAGCAAGCAGTGATGAACTTTCGTTAGCTCCACAATCTCAACAGTCACAACCTCAAGATCCAGTTTCTCAATATCAACTCGCTCAAGCTTATGAATCGGGTATCGACGTCCCTTTGAGCACCAGCGATGCATTTTATTGGTACTCGCAATCAGCGGATAACGGCAATGCAAATGCGCAATTTAGGCTGGCTGAATTATATTTATCAGGGACAGGTGTCGATCAAAGCAACAAGCTAGCTTTAGAATGGTTTATCAAATCAGCATTGCAAGGTAACAAACGCGCCTCAGTTGAGGTCGCAAAGATCTATGAGTCCTCACTTGAGAAAGATCTACTCCAACCATTAGATGCAGCACAGCTATGGTATGAAGCGGCCCTAAAAGACAACCCTGATGCAGAAGATGGTTACAATCGCGTTCTGGAAGCACAATTCAACCAACAACGCGCCAAGCAGATTTCTTCGATTGAGCAGCTCAATGACAACGTCAGTGCAAAAGCCAATACGAATCAACCAAGTACCTTCCCTTCAGCACTAACTTCTAGAGACCAAGCAACACGTTTTAACCTAACAAACTCTGACTATATGATCGGCGCAGTACTGGCCGTTTTAATTGCAATAGTGAGTATCAGCACGACTCTGGTTGTATCGCGAAAGCGACAGATCCTGAAGTCTGGTGAGTTAAATCAGCAACAGCAGACACTTGAAGCGCAGCTTAGCGCGAAAGACTTCACCATCAAACAGCAAAAACGCCAACTTCAGACTATCTATAACGAACTGAAGAAGCAGAAAAACAACAAGAGCTTGAACAATTTTCAGGTAGCTTGTGCGCTATTTGGCTACACGCCTAGCTCAATTCCGGACCAGAAAAGCATCAAGATACGATACAAACAATTATCAAAGATCTACCATCCGGATGGTCTCGGATGTGACGAAGAAATGAAACGTTTGAACAATGCGCTAAAAACCATTTTACAAAATGTTACAAAAGCGTAAACAACTACACATATTAAATTTGCAAGGTCGCAAAGATATCGATTTTATTAGTGTTGCAATCGATCCCCCTCTCAAAAACGGGTAACAAACTATTAACTAATGGGTCTTACTTGTGTCATAATTTGCGCCGAAAATACACCTGACTTAAACAGGTGAGGAGAGAATATGTTCACAATAGAAGGCGTTTGTGATTGGTGCAAAAAGCCAAGCCTAGTTAAAAAGCACGACTACCTAGATGGTAAGTGTCATCATGCATGTAAAGAGTGCAATGATATTGCAACCATTGATGTTCGCCAGTTCAATATTGGTGAAATGGAAATGAGAGCAAAACTCTCCCAAGCGACATTGAGATAAGCAACACCGTTGAAATATAAGAAAGCGCCTAAGGCGCTTTTTTTGTGTCTGTGGTTTTAGATCTTCTCTCTTCTCTCTTCTCTCTTCTCTCTTCTCTCTTCTCTCTTCTCTCTTCTCTCTTCTCTCTTCTCTCTTCTATACAGGTGTATACAGTACTTTTCTGTCAAAACCACTGTATACACCTGTATAAGGCTCACATTTTTTCAAATTATGAGACAAAACAGCAAATTCATTCTAATTTAATTTATCAATTAATTTCAGTAACTTAAAAGCATTACACCTATAACTCAAGACAAAATCGTCCAATAATCCCGCAAAAAACGCTTGATCTTATAAGCAATCAAAACTACTGTATACACATACAGCATGTATATAAGGACAGCAAAATGATTCAAGCACACGTTAAAGCCCAACACTCTAGCCCGCTAGTTCACTGCGCATTTACATCAGTTTCTCGTAAAAGCAAAAATTCAAACGAGGAAGCGTTATTTGCAAGAATGGCGTTGCTGTCCAACCAACATCAGTGGCTACTGTTTACCGCTCAAACACCGAGACCATCCGCTAAGCAGCTGAAGCAACATAATGTTTGCTGCGACCGAGTTATTCATATGAAAGCCTCTCATCAGATGACTGAGGTAGAAACCGTCGAGAAAGCCATTCGCTCTAAGAATGCGAGTGCGATTGTGGCAAGTGCATCGATTGATCAATTCAGTCAGCAATACCTAAGAACATTAGGAATGCGCTTTCAGTGTGAAGTCTTCTTTATGGATGCGAATTCAGAGCGTATTCACTAAGCCACCTTGCTTAATAACATTTTGGCTCAAAAACATAGCCCATACACATAGCTTAATCTTTTAGCTAACAAACTTAAGTTAACTTAACAAACATAGCTCCAAAACACAGTCCAAATATACTGCCTTCCCCTGCCCTACGATTCGCCTATTTTTTGGCGAATTGTTAGGCGGGGGTTTTTATTTAAACAATAGATTTAGCAATCGTTTGCTTTTTATCTGGAAGGAAATAGTAGATTGAGTATAATGCCCGTCTAAACATGTGCACACCGCACTTCTCTGTATGACGTTTGATAAAAGATAGGAATGTCTAAATGAGCCTTGCTGATCAAGTTCTTGCCGTAAATGATGACCTACCAATCCGTACTGACAAACCTGTCCACAGTGGCAAAGTTCGCTCAGTCTACTGGTTAACTGAAGAAGATAGTCAACGACTAATCAAAGAGAAAGGCTACGATGTAGCACCAGATGCGCCTTTAGCAATCATGGTGATCAGTGACCGTATCTCTGCATTTGATTGTATCTGGCGTGGTGAAGGTAATCTTAAAGGTGTTCCAGGTAAGGGAGCGGCTCTGAATGCTATCTCTAACCACTGGTTCAAATTGTTTAAAGACAACGGACTTGCTGACAGTCATATTCTTGATATCCCACACCCGTTTGTATGGATTGTACAAAAAGCTCGCCCAGTCATGATCGAAGCGATTTGTCGTCAATACATCACCGGCTCAATGTGGCGTGCATACGCAAACGGCGAACGTGAATTCTGTGGTATCGAGATGCCTGAAGGCCTCGAGAAAGACAAGAAGCTACCAGAGCTACTGATCACGCCTTCAACAAAAGGGATTTTGAAAGGTATCCCTGGTGTTCCAGAAGCTGACGATGTGAACATCTCGCGTAACAACATCGAAGATAACTTCGCAGCGTTCAACTTTACTCAAGCAAGCGATATCGCACACTACGAGAAGCTGCTAAAAGAAGGCTTCAACGTTATCAGCCAAGCACTCGCGAAAGTCGATCAAACCTTTGTGGATACAAAGTTTGAATTTGGTTACGTCAACGATGCTCAAGGTAAAGAAAAGCTGATCTACATGGACGAAGTGGGTACTCCAGATTCATCTCGCATTTGGGATACTCAGGAATACAACAAAGGCAATATCGTTGAAAACTCTAAAGAGGGTTTCCGTCAGTTCTTGCTTAACTACTTCCCTGATGCAGACATCCTTTTGAACAAAGAACGCATGCCAGAGCGTGAAGCATTAGCTCGTGACAATGAACTGCCTCTCGATTCACTGATGTCTCTGTCTCGTACTTATCTTGATATCGCAGCGAAAATCACAGGTGCAGAGATCGTACTGAGCGAGAATCCTAAGCAAGAAATCATCGATGTACTGCGTGCTGACTATGGTCTAGTTGACTGATTGACTGATTGACTGATTGACTGATTGACTGATTGACTGATTGACTGATTTCAGTCTAGAAAGCGAATAAGCTCGTAAACACAAGTTTCAGATACTAAAAGGGCCTCATCATTATTGAGGCCCTTTTTACGTGTGCGATTTTTAATATTCTTTGAGCTCGCTTCTAAGCGATATGTTCTAAGCTCTAAGCTCTAAGCTCTAAGCTCTAAGCTCTAAGCAATACTGAGAGATTACAGCTTGATAGTAAACTCTTCTCCAGTATTCTCGGCGATCACCAAATGACTGCGCGTCTCGATGTACTCTATCTGCTCTTCTTCAAGAGAATATGGCATAACAACTTTGAGCTCATTGATCCCTTCCAGCCTAGCTAGCTTAAGTAAGGTAACAATGTTTGACTCATCACTTTTACGCGTCGACATTGATTTTAATGCCATCTGCCATAAACGATCTTCAGGGCTTGCTAGCTCTTTAATGCTATCTCGCCAGACGGTACTGAATACTGGTGCAATTGTGGTTAGTGCTTCCAGAAAAGTCCATTTTTTACTGCATGAGGCGCCAAGAAAGGTTGTGTAATCGAACTCTACACGCGTCTCTATCTGTTTTTCCATGATGTCCCCCGACACTTTGACAACACAATATACTCAATATCTATCAACTCTTTCTTTATAGCAATAGGATATAGAAGAATAGTCTTTTATGACCTTTTGATTGGTTAAAAAGGCATATAAAAATCAATTTTGTAACAAAATAAGCACTGAATAATCATATATGCACCTATTTGATTAATATTTTAGAGATAAAACTTATCTATCTATTTTATATCAATTATCCGGCTCGCTTTTTTGTATTGAATACGCCAGCCAGACCATGTTGGCAGCTCCCAGCGTTTTGGTGATAACTTTCGGCTACCCGATTGATAGTGCACGTAAATCAGCTTTCGTGCGGGCAAGTATTCTACATCGAGTTGTAAGTCGGCAAGGCTCAGTGCAAACGGGTATTTTTCAGAGAACTCTGAATAGAACCAACTTGGAATGCCATCAAATGGAATATCGACATGGTCGAACATTTCCAACTCGCTCACATCAGTGACACCTAACACTTCAAGCTGTTCTATAAACCATAGCTCAAAGTTCATTTGGTCAATTTCTGGTGTGTATTGGGCTTGTTCATCGAGCCCAAGTTTCACATACAACTGCCAGTGTTTGATTTCTTGAGTGCGAACCTTTGCAAAACCGGGAAGTTGGACGCCTTTTAACACAAGATCGACAATAGGCTTTAATGATAGTTGCCCTTCAGCAGCGACGAGCTTAGTCGTAATTGTACGGCCTGCGTACACCAAAGCCATCTCGGTAAAAACACCATCGTCATTTACTCTTGTTTCACCTTGCTCCCACTCTCCGAGTTCAGCTTCAATGATAAGCTCAAGAGGAATAGGTGCCGTGACCGTCGCTAAGGTCAGTGTTTGCTTAACACCTCTTCCCGGCAAACTATGGGTATCAAGCACCAACATCGCTTGTGCATTGTCCGGGAAACGATTCTGACGGCCAAGTACTACCTCTAACACTCCATTGGCAAAGGCTTCTTTCCTCTTCAGTCGGCGCACAAACACCAGCTCAGGATGCAAATTCACAATAGTCTTAAGCAGTTCAATACGCTGGAAACGTGACGCGACTTCTAACTGAGGAAGTTCAAACACCTCACGCATTTGCTTTGCCAGCCCTTGTGCTTCATTCAGTGCCTGTTGGTCGATTTCTAAATGCGGATAATCGCGACCACGAACAATCTGAATTAACAGGCTTAAGTCACACCCTTCTTTCTCTTGCTGAGCCAGCGCTTCCAAATGTTCTGCATTGTTTGGTAATTGGTACAAGCGAGCAGGAACGGACAACGCAGCTGTGAGATCGACCATCGCTTCTTTTAATGCTTTGGTTTTGATTCGAGTAACAATATCGGCATACAAAGCATCAATCGGCAATGGATACAGCTTTTTGCCATGCTCGGTAATTTTATGGTCGGCGTTAATCGCCTCCATCGTCAGCAAGGTTTGAGTCGCGCTGTTTAATGACTTCTCAGGAATAGGGTCAAGGAAGGACAAGCTCTCAAACGGAGCACCACAACATGCCGCGGCCAACATAGGTTCAGTCAACTCTTCACGTTGCAATTCAGGCGGTGTCACTAACTCCAACGCCGCATGTTCGCCATATAGACGCACACAAATGCCATCCATCACTCTACCCGCACGGCCAGCTCGTTGTTTGGCACTCGCTCGTGATATGGATTTAAGCATCAGTGTGGTTCTTCCGTTTCGTTGAACGGTACGTCTTTCTAACCCTGAATCTATCACCACGCCAATATCAGGTATGGTGAGGGAGGTTTCAGCAACGTTGGTCGCCAAAATGACCTTTCTCAGGCTATTACCTTCAGTATTGATATTGCGACCCGATAACGCTAAATCTCGCTCTTTATCACTGACCGACGCATGCAATTTCACTACTTGGATGTCTGGATTCTTTGCCAAGGCTTGTTCACATTGCACGATCTCTTTTTTACCTGGTAGGAAAACCAAGATATCGCCATGTGAAGCGAGCAGTTGATGATTCACTTCTTCAGCAATGCGTTGCTCTAGATGTCGAATGTCGGGCAATGCTCTTGATTCATTCGCCCTGTGTTCAATAGCAACTTGATAAGTTCGGCCTTCACAGCTAATTCGATTCGCATCCAAGTAATGAGCAAGACGCTCCCCTTCAATGGTTGCTGAAGTGATCACCAAGCGATGGCTCTCTTTTTGTTTGAGAATCGCCACCAGCAGATCAATGTCCCAGCGCCTCTCGTGAAACTCATCCACCACAATCACATCAAAACTGGCTAATCCGTCTTCGGATAACCAACGCAGCGCGATACCGGGAGTCACAAAAACAACGTTAGTTTGCTCGTTGTACTCCGACTCAAGCTTAATCGCATAGCCAACCTTGCTACCAATCTTCTCACCCGATTGCTGTGCGAGGTATTTAGCCAATGACGTACATGCGATACGTCTTGGTTCCACCACCAGCACTCGTCCATGCTGAGAAGCCCAAAGTGGCAAACGCGTTGATTTACCCGATCCGGTTTCAGCTTCGACTACAAGGTGAGAATTGGAGATTTGCTCGTGGAATACGTTTTGATAAGAATCAATAGGAAGTAATGACATAAAAAGGAGGAGTCGCGAAAAAGTGTGAGCGAAGTATAACGAATTATGGCGCTAGAATTCGATAAGTGTGGGACATAGGTAAGAATATCATTTTGTTTGCAAAGATCGGAGGGAAACTATTTACAATTGAATAACTAAACCGTTATCATTTTTCGGTTACCCTTTCTCCCATATTAGGCATCCAATGAACAACGATAAACGCCCTCTATATATCCCTTATGCTGGTCCTGCTCTACTAAGTACCCCTCTTCTAAACAAAGGCAGCGCATTCTCTGCTGAAGAGCGCAGTTCTTTCAACCTTGAAGGCTTGTTACCGGAAACGACCGAAACAATCCAAGAGCAAGTAGGACGTGCATACAAGCAATATTGTAACTTCGAAAGTGATATGGATAAGCATATCTACCTTCGTAACATCCAAGACACTAATGAAACGCTTTTTTATCGTTTAGTTCAAAACCACATTTCTGAAATGATGCCTATCATTTACACGCCAACGGTTGGCGCAGCATGTGAGAACTTCTCAAATATTTACCGTCGTGGCCGTGGTCTGTTTATCTCATACCCGAACCGCGATCGTATCGATGACCTACTGAACAATGCGACAAACCACAACGTTAAAGTTATCGTGGTTACGGATGGTGAGCGTATTCTTGGTTTGGGAGACCAAGGTATCGGTGGCATGGGTATTCCAATTGGTAAGCTAGCACTGTACACAGCTTGTGGCGGTATCAGCCCAGCTTACATGCTACCTATCGTGCTCGATGTGGGTACAAACAACCCTCAACGTCTTGCTGACCCAATGTACATGGGCTGGCGTCACCCTCGTATCACAGGTGCTGACTACGATGCATTCGTTGAAGAGTTCATCCAAGCGGTTCAACGCCGTTGGCCTGATGCATTAGTTCAGTTCGAAGATTTCGCACAAAAGAACGCAATGCCACTGCTTGAGCGTTACAAAGATCGCCTCTGTTGTTTCAACGATGACATCCAAGGCACAGCAGCCGTAACGGTTGGTTCTCTACTTGCAGCATGTAAAGCAGCAAACAGCAAACTTTCAGATCAACGCATCACCTTCTTAGGTGCCGGTTCTGCAGGTTGTGGTATTGCTGAAGCTATCATTGCTCAAATGGTGTCTGAAGGTATCAGCGATGCACAAGCACGCTCTCAAGTTTACATGGTTGACCGTTGGGGTCTGTTACAGGAAGGCATGCAAAACCTGCTTGATTTCCAACAGCGTCTCGTTCAAACCAACGAAAACACCAAAGACTGGGAAAGCGACGGCACTGGTTTCTCTCTACTAGACGTTGTTCGCCACGCGAAACCAACCGTATTAGTTGGTGTATCTGGTGCTCCAGGTCTGTTCAGCAAAGAAGTCATCAAAGAGATGAACCTACACTGTGAACGCCCTATCGTGTTCCCACTGTCTAACCCAACAAGCCGTGTTGAAGCAACTCCAAACGACATTATTCGTTGGACTGATGGCCAAGCACTGGTTGCGACAGGTAGCCCATTTGAGCCAGTAACTCATAACGGCACCACTTACCCAATCGCTCAGTGTAACAACAGCTACATCTTCCCAGGTATTGGCCTTGGTGTATTGGCTGTGAATGCGTCACGTATCACTGATGAAATGTTGATGGAATCAAGCCGTGCGCTTGCTACGTGTTCTCCACTTGCTATCAATGGTTCAGGTGCGCTACTTCCACCATTAGAAGAGATCCACACCGTATCTAAGAAGATTGCTCTTGCCGTTGGTAAGAAAGCGATTGAGCAAGGTGTTGCACTAGAGATCACTGAAGAAGCTCTTCAACAAGCGATTGACCAGCACTTCTGGCAGCCGGTTTACCGTCGCTACAAGCGTACTGCATTCTAATAAACCGTGCTGTACTTTGAATAAAGCGTACTGCGCTTGGAATAAAGAGCGTTAACTACTCTTATAAGAGCCTCTGCAACTGCAGGGGCTTTTTTCTTTACACTGTCTTGTCTTTTTAACTGATTTTTCTCATTTTTATTTGGTATTATCGAGCACTCAAAAATTAATGCTCAGTCAAAGGACCATACCGAGAGTGAAATTTGATTCTCACATTATCCGTAGCTACATAAAAAAAGCTTACAAAAAACTGCAAGGTTTTCTGTTTGGCGCTTTCCTCGTGTTCTTAGTTGGCAGCGCTGCGGTTATTGCGATCGATTATTGGGTTTCATGGCAAGCGGAAGATCGCATCATCTACGATATTGATGACGTGCCCGAGCTTGAGGTCGCGGTTGTGCTTGGCACAAGCAAATATCTGGGCAGAACACTCAACGACTATTATAAACACCGAATCGAAGCCGCGATTGAGCTGTTCGATCGTGAAAAAGTGGATCAATTTCTACTGAGTGGCGATAACGCTCATCGCTCTTACAATGAGCCGTGGACGATGAAACGCGACTTGTTGAAAGCGGGTGTCCCCGATGAACGCATCAATCTAGATTACGCCGGGTTTAGAACCTTGGACTCGATTGTTCGCGCCAAAAAGATATTCGATACTGATAACTTTCTGATCATCACTCAGAAATTCCACTGTGAAAGAGCGCTATTCATCGCCAATTCTTACGATATTCATGCGCAGTGTTTGGCAGTTTCAGGGCCAACCCACCATTCGGGAACCTCAATACGTTTACGTGAAGTGTTTGCGCGCACCAAAGCATTCCTTGATCTGTATATTATGGGAACAACGCCAAAGTTCCTTGGACCTAAAGAGCCGATTCAACCCAGTCCAAAACCGGAATCATTTCCGATTCCAAATCCTATTACTGACCCGACTGTAAACCCTGTTGTTGACCCTACAGCAAGCCCTATTTTAGAACCAGCAGAGACCGATGTGTAGAAAACTACACATTTTGAATTTGTTGCCTCACACTTCCCCATTGTTAAGCAAAAACACACCAACACTCCTTTATTAACTTGAGTAACATTCTTCCAACAAAGTCTGACCCTACATCAAGCTATATACCTCGAAAATAATAAGCACGACTCAATGAAGTCGTGCACCAATAAAACGAGGATAACAAAAGGAGCGTCTTATGACGGCACTTGTTACTACACTGAAACACTGGTTGTTTACCCGCAACAGCATGATCTTAATTGGTAATTTCACGCTATTTGCAGTTTTGCTCAATAATCTTCCTTTCGAATCACAAGTGAATACGGGTTTGAGTATTCTCGTGTTCGTTGCCATTTTATGGTTAACAGAAGCGATTCACGTCAGCATCACCGCTTTGCTCGTTCCCCTATTGGCTGTCTTGTTTGGTGTATTTAACACGCCCGCTGCGCTGGCTAACTTTTCGAACCCAATCATCTTCTTGTTCATGGGTGGCTTCGCATTGGCAGCTGCGCTGAACAAGCAAGAGTTAGATAAAGCGATTGCTGACAAAGTACTGTTGATTGCAAAAGGCAGAATGTCTGTCGCCGTGTTCATGCTGTTCGGTGTGAGTGCGGGCTTATCAATGTGGATCTCAAACACAGCCACCACAGCAATGATGCTTCCTCTTGTTCTAGGCATCATGAACAAAGTTGACCAAAGTGAAGACCGTAACACCTACGTATTTGTGCTACTAGGTATCGCTTACTGTGCGTCGATTGGTGGCATCGCAACCTTAGTGGGTAGCCCACCAAACGCAATTGCTGCCGCAGAAGTTGGTTTAAGTTTCACAGAATGGATGGCGCTAGGTCTACCTATCTCAATGATCTTATTGCCAATCACAATGGTTGTCCTGTACGTGATGACTAAGCCAAAGCTCGACCACAAATTTGAGCTAGACCACGCTCCTGTAGAGTGGACAAACAGCAAAAAAATCACACTGTCTATCTTCCTTTTAACCGTAACGCTTTGGATATTCGGAAAACCAATCAACGCAATGATTGGCGGTTTCTCTAAATTTGATAGCTTGGTGGCGATTGGTGCCATTGTACTGCTTGGCGCTTCAAGAGCGGTTGAATGGAAAGATGTCGAGAAGACAACGGATTGGGGTGTACTTATCCTGTTCGGTGGCGGTATCTGTTTAAGTAACATTCTTAAAGCGACTGGAACCAGCGTATTCCTAGCACACTCACTAAGCGGATTTCTAGAAACAGCAGGCGTGCTTCTAACTATTCTAGCCGTGGTAGCGTTCGTGGTATTCCTAACGGAATTTGCGAGTAACACAGCGAGTGCAGCCTTACTTGTCCCTGTATTTGCAACCATTGCTGAAGCGCTGGGTATGTCGCCAGTTATCTTGTCTGCACTAATTGCGATTGCCGCATCTTGTGCCTTCATGCTACCAGTCGCGACACCACCTAATGCGATTGTATTTGGCTCTGGTCATATCAAACAAAAAGAAATGATGCGAGTCGGTATGGTGTTGAACCTAGTTTGTATCCTAGTGCTAACACTGTTCGCGTGGATCTTCTGGTAAGCAGCAAACACTTATAGAGAAAGCTTTATAGGCAAGTGCTTAGAAACACATATTTATAGGTAAATGCTTATAGATAAATGTTTACAGGAATGCCCCCCCAAAAAATCTGGTTGCAGCCTCCCCCGGCTCAACCAGTACAAAAATGCCCGCTCAGCTAACAAGATCCGTTTAACTAACAAAATCAGTTTAACTAGCAAGATCCGTTTAACTAACAAAATCAGCTAAACGGGCATCTAAAAACAAGAAACGCTTTTCCCTTTTGGTGGCCCCGCGCCACCTTTTTTGTATCAACTTGCCACTAACCACACATTATCGTTCTAAGATCTGGCTCTCACGCCACACTTGGCACCAGACGCGTCCAACCTAACAGCAACATAGAAGCACACATAACCCAAACGACAGTGGCTAAAGAGAGCGTCGATACCAAATTGTAGCGATAACTGAACACATAAACCGCGCCAAGATAAGCCGCGTATGGCACAAGCGAGAACAAGCCAAAGAGTGCCGTGGTACGTAACTCCACCATGGTTTGTTCCGTGCCAACAATGTAGTGAGCAATCAAAGCAAAGGTTGGAAACAACGGCACTAACCCTGCGATGTAAAAGCTCTTACTTTTCGACAGCAGCGCAATCAACAAAACAGCCGCCGCACCAAGCAAACATTTAAAGAACAGTGAGATCATTTTTTATACGCTATCCAAGCAAATCAATAAAGGCTCTAGAGGGTAAACTCATATAGCGCCCATAAAAATGCCACACGTCACATATGCACGTGTGGCTTATAAACTAACCAAAACAATTTTCAGATTAGTGACTCAAGATCACCTGATTTCGGCCTGAATGCTTCGCTTGATATAGAGCTTCATCAGCGCGAGCAATGGTCTCTGTCACCCGCTCTTGTTTCATCTCAGCAATACCGATGCTGCAAGTGAGTGGATCTCCATGAACCCAAAGGTGTTGGCTGACCAAAAGTCGGATTTTCTCGGCCTTTCTCTGTGCTTCACCAGCCTCAGTCTCCGGGCAAAAAACAATGAACTCTTCACCACCCCATCTCACCAATTTGTCGGAAGCGCTGATCGAACTGCCGACCACCATGCTGAATTCTCGTAAAATATGATCACCCATTTGGTGTCCGTATTTATCGTTGACGCTCTTGAAGTAGTCAATGTCGAGATACAACATACTCAGCTTTCCATGCCCCTGCTTTACCTGCTGAGACTGCATTTTTAGCCAATCACGAATCGCGTGTCGGTTGAGAATCCCAGTCAGTTCATCACGATGAGCCTTTTCTGAAAACTCAAAGTTTTGCTCTCTCAGTGCTCGATTGACGTTCTTTAAGTGATGATGTCTTTTCTCTGCAAGCACCATACGTTTTCTTGAACGGTTTAACTCAGACAATAAGAATACGGTGCCTGTGCTAACCCAAACAAACAGTAGAATCAAGAACAAGCTTTCGCCTGAAATATAAGATCCCTCGAACTCAATACTACGGATGACTATTCTGTGGTGACCCAGTTTCGCTCCAGACGCGGTAGCAAACTCAACCATATTCACGTTCGAATACTCAGGCGCTGAATGCTCTAACGCAATCTCGTTATCCGCTAACCACCATGTCATTACTTGCAGGTTTTTGATCGGAATCTCAATCACACCACCATCCACGCCAGGAGAAAACTCCATCCCGTTGTACTTATGCGTGTACTCGTCATCAGGAACCGAATAAGCAGGATTATAATTACGCAGGTAAGTTCGCAAACGACCGCTAGAATCGGCCTCCGCATGGTAATCAATATTGACTCTAAAGGTGTGGTACTGCGAAAGGTCAAGGCCAGTGGTAATGTCTGGGTTGATACGAATTGATAGGCCGCAATAAGGCCACGGATACTCAGACTTTTTAAGCTCGCAGTCGAGAATATACTGGCCATTTTGATAAGATAATTGGGACGTACTGACACCCTTATCCACTTGATCGCTGGTCGCGATAAACTCATATTTATCCGGCGTAATTGCCGTTATCACACGATTTCCGCTCACACGGTAATACTGGACAATCGCCAGCGTCGTGATAACTAAAAAGATGACTATTTTATGGATCCACTTCACGTCTAAGCTTCCGGCTTAAGGTCCCTATAGTTGGGATTTCACGATAAAAACAAGTTAGGTAAATTAGTGATCTTAATGCCAATAATTTACTAAAAAACGTTATATCACGCCTGAACAAAATGTCATACCATAATTTTAAACGAGCGTTTACTCATCAATTATCCATCGCAATAATCAAGTAATATTGCGTATTAAAACGGACTCTATTTGTTATACTCATCGCATAATCATCGTTAACCGTAACGCCTGCTTACAGAGCGTCCGAGTCGACGAAATAATAATCAAAATACAACGAGTAATGTCATGTCTTTATTAGCAAAAGGAACACTCAAGAAAATGAGTGCTTCGCTCGATGGTGCGGTTACCTACCGTTTACCTGTCGGTGAAGAGTTTGTAGAGCTAAACCCTCTGATTGGTAAAACCATCAACCTCACTCACACCGGTAATATTTTTTGCTGCTCGTGTGGCAAGAAAACTAAGAAAAGCTACTCTCAAGGCCACTGCTTTGTGTGCATGAGAAAGCTAGCAAGCTGCGACATGTGCATCATGAAGCCAGAAACTTGCCACTACGATGAAGGCACGTGTCGTGAGCCTGAATGGGGCGAAGCGAACTGCATGGTTGATCACTTCGTTTACCTATCGAACACATCAAGCCTAAAAGTGGGTATCACTCGTCACACTCAAATCCCTACTCGCTGGATTGACCAAGGTGCCACTCAAGGCCTACCGATCTTGAAGGTAAAAACACGTCAGATTTCTGGCCTGATTGAAGTTGAGTTAGCAAAACACATTGCCGACAAAACCAACTGGCGCACGTTGCTAAAAGGCGACGGTGACGATATGGAGTTGGTAGAAAAAGCCAAAGAACTCTTGCCATTGGTTGAAGATAAAATCCAAGAGATCAGAGCGAAGTTTGGCGACGATGCAATCGAGATTCTGAGCGAAAACATCACTTCACTGAGCTACCCAGTTGAGCAACACCCAGTGAAGATTGTTTCTCATAACTTTGATAAGAACCCTGAAGTGACAGGTGTGCTGCAAGGTATCAAAGGCCAATACCTTATCTTGGATACTGGTGTGATTAACATCCGTAAATTTGGCTCTTACGAAGTAGAAGTTTCTGCTTAGTAAGCCAACGGTTTTGAGATGATCGCTGTTTTGATAAACCAAAGCGAAACGGCTTTGATCGGTGAAAGCGAAACGGCTTTGATGAGCTAAAACTAAAATGCCCTCAGCAATTGCTTGAGGGCATTTTTGTATCATGACCAAACATTATAACGGGGTGACACCCTAGTTAGCTTTGTTACTTAAGCTTCTAGATTTATAGCTTATGCTTCTGGATTTATGGCTTAAGCTTCTAGATTTATTACTTATGCTTCTAAATTGATTGGGTGTGCTAAATTGACCGAGTTTACTCAATAGATTGAAGTCGTTTAGTGCGGTAATGCTTGGCTTATATCGCTGGCAAACACTTCTCCACACACGCAGTTCTTTCCATTCGCTTTGGCTCGATACAAAGATTGGTCAGTTAGGTTAACCAGCGCATCAATAGACACTTTTCCTTCGCAAGCTCGGCTATCACTCACTCCGATACTCACGCTCACATTAAAACGAACCTGCTCATCAATCTTAAATTCGGTTTGATTAAACTGTTGGCGGATTTGATCAGCGACTTGACGCGAAATTTGAGATGACGCGTTAGGGATAAATACAATGAACTCTTCACCGCCCCATCGACCAGCCACACCGCCCGCTTTCTCGACATTACGCTTAGTCACATCGGCCAGTGCGCAAATAACCTCGTCACCCACCATATGCCCGTAAGTATCATTGATCGATTTGAAATCATCGATATCAAGCAACATACATACGAGATGAGTATCAGAGGCAATATGTTCCCTTAACCACTCATAAATCGCTCTGCGATTGAGTAAGTCAGTCATTTCATCGTAATTCGCTTGATGAACCAACTGCTTTTCCAACATCACCTTTTGAGTCACATCTTCAAGCACAACCTGAACAGCTGGCTGACCTTGCCAAGTGATCGCATTATCGTAAATATTGAAAAATCGATGAATGCCGTCGAAACCAATGTTTTCAACCACAGTGCTGGTTCCCGATAACTCACCAGATACAATCGCTTGATAGTGCTTACTGATGCCTTCCGTGTTCTGTTGAGGCACTAAGTCGAGAATTGAATCCAACTTTAAGACTTGCTCAATTGACTCGCCACCTTGGAGTTTTACCCACGATTGATTGACCATCAACGGCTTGAAATCTCGGTGAACCAAAATACCTTGCCCTGATTGCATGATCATATCGTGAAACATCTGATCTTGCTCACGCACCACATTTTGCAATTGAATCGCAGGAGAAAGATCGATGACCGTCACTTGCAAAGCAGGTCTTCCTTGCCATTCAGTTACATGATCAATAGAAAATACCGTGAACTCTCTGCCATTGCGGTCAACATTGATATAGGTGTGCACCTGAGGATCTCGTTGACCATCGACGGTTTCTAGATAGTTTTTATAGGCTGCAACGTGAAATTCTTCAGATATGAGGTCCAGAAAGCTATCTATATTAGACAGCAGTTCTTCGGGTGATTGGTATCCGTAGATGCGTGCATAATTAGCGTCAACACTAACCACATTCATATCTTGAATAGTTATTACACCGTACGTGGATTCGAAATTTATTGAAGACATGGCTAACTCCGCTCTATATCTGTACTTCACAAACTGGAGCATAACAACACATCCCACCAACACTTCCACACAATCTATTGCGTATTGGGGGCATTAACATTACATCTAGTATATCGTACCGATACAGGCTTCTCTACAATTCTATCGCTAGCACAAGTGTTTAAAAGTAGACAAGTATCTCATTCCTATTATTCGGGTCAAAAAACAAAAATGATAACGTATGCCAATGTAAGTATTACCTTTTTCTACTTTTGGCTTTGAGCCGAGTTAGCACTCTAGTGTTCACCGCCTCAAACTTGTTGGCTATTCTTTTAAACCTACGCGCGTTATTCATTCCAATCGGAAAAGTAAGCGACTAAGAAGTCGATCGCCAGCCGTGCTCTCTGGGGTAAAAAACGACGGTTTTGATATACGACCCAACTGCTGGTTCCCGCTCCCCAATACTCTTCTAGCACCGGGACAAGCTTTCCATTACTAAGGCCACCATTGAAGCTGCTCTTAGGTAGGTAGACAACACCAAGCCCCTCTTCACATGCTTTCAGTACTGCACTCGAATTGTTGCTGCGCCAGCGCCCATGCACTCGCACCGCATTCAACGGTTTACCCTCTTTCTCAAATAGCCACTGATCACTGTTGGCGATAATACAGCTGTGCATTTTTAACTGCTCTGGATGAGTCGGCGTACCAAATTGCTCTATGTAGTCTTTACTGGCTGCCGCCGCCATCGGGCGATCGACGAGCTTTCTTGCCACCAATCCTGAATCATCCAATCGGCCATAACGAATCGCGAAATCGATGCCATCTTCGATGAAGTTAACCATCTTGGTATTGAAATTCATTTCTATGGTGAGCTCAGGATGCTCTTTGGCAAATTCCATCAGCGCCGCCGCGACATGATTTTCTGCAAACGCGCCTGCCGCACTCACACGCAAAGTGCCGCTAAGCTGAGTCTGCTGAGAAGTCACTTGCTCGTTCGCTTGCTGAAGCCCAATGACCAAATCTCTACACTGCTGATAATAGGTGTGACCCGATTCGGTCAGGCTCACCATTCGTGTAGAGCGTGCAAGCAGTGCCACACCCACTCTCTCTTCTAACCTTGAAACTTGGCGACTTACATGACTGGTACTGCAACCCAGCTGTTTTGCTGCTGCAGAAAAGCCGTGACACTCGGCTACCGCAACAAACTCATTAATACCTTCAAAGCTATCCATACTTCACCTGTTAACGTCTAACGAATTCACATTCGACTAATTCACATCTTACTATTGCTATATAGCAATAATGTTTTGCCTATTCGGTATATTATCACTCAAATGGTTTACTACTAGTATTACAGGTAACGAAACAGCGGCATATCTATTAGAAACACTGATGTCTGTCTTAAAAACGCGGATGACTAAACAACGACGCTGAAACCAAGCAAACGTGCTCAAAGGGACGAATCATGAAAAAAATACTAATACCTGTAACTAACCACGCAACACTAGGCGATACAGATCAAGCGAACGGTACTTACGCGCCTGAACTGACTCATGCACTTAAAGAGATCATTGCTGCGGGTTTTGAGTACGACATCGCGTCTATCAAGGGTGGTAAAGGCCCATTGTACGGAACCGATATTGAAGGTGATTCAGTAAACGCCGAGATCTTGGCTGATGATGACTTCCAGAACCGCATTAATAACACGATTCCTGTAAGCCAAATTAACGTAGAAAGCTACGATGCTATCTTCTACCCAGGTGGTTTCGGTTTGCTTTCTGACTTAGCAACTGACGAGCAATTCGCAGCTATTGCGGCTAAGCATTATGAAGATGGCGGTGTGATCGCATCTGTATGTCACGGCCCAGCAGCCCTGCTTCCGATTGTTTTAAGCAACGGCGAGAAGCTATTGAGCTCTAAATCGGTGACTGGTTTTACACGTGAAGAAGAAATCGACTTTGGCACCATCAACGACATCCCATTCCTATTGGAAGAGTCTCTTGCTCGCAGCGCAGCGCGTTTCAACAAGGTTCAACCTTGGCAAGAGCTTGTGATTGTTGATGATCGAGTGATTACTGGCCAAAACCCAACCAGCGCGCACGCTGTAGGTGCAACTCTGGTTAAGCACCTGTCTTAGTTAAATCAAGGGCTTATTCGAATAACTGGCGTTGATAAAATAAGCTCAATCAAACAAAAAGAGCATGCTTCCTACTCAATACTCTTGAGAGAAGCATGCTCTTTTTTCGATCTAAAGGCACAAACAGCAAAGGCAAGTGACTTCTTATTAATTACTTCTTGCTAATGGCTTCTCGCTAGTTACTTCGCAAGATCCCTTCAAGCACATTGAACAGCAAGTCGATCTCTTCAATCGAGTTGTAATGCATACAACCAATACGCACCACGCCCTGCTCTTCAATACCCAACTGTTTCACCAAACCTAATGCGTAGAAATGTCCGTTCCACACACAGATATTATGTTCACCCAACTTCTTGGCGATGAACTCTGGAGAGTGATTATCAAAGGTAATCGCAAACGTTGGGGTTCTTAGGTTCGAATCAAATTCGTTTTTCCCGTAAAGCTTTGCCCCTTCTAGATCAGACAAGCGTTTAAGGAAGTACTCACTGAGTTGGCTTTCATGCTTATTATAAAGCGCGTAGCTTTGCTCTAAACGAGAACGTAATGAATCGGCGGGATCGCCTAACTGCGCCAAGTAATCCACCGCCGCAATCACACCGGCAAGGCCTTCAAAACTTTGCGTTCCTGTCTCAAAACGACCTGGGCCGATATTAGTCGCAGGCTCAACCTTGTAAGGCTTTAAAGTATGCAGCCATTGAGGCGCAACATAAGCAATACCCACATGCGGGCCGAAGAACTTATACGCTGAACACGCTAAGAAATCACAATTCAATTGCTGAACATCAATCAAATGATGTGGTGCGTAATGAACGGCATCGACATAAACCTGCGCGCCATATTGATGTGCAAGCTCGATCACTTTCGCCATGTCGACAATAGAGCCTGTGGTATTCGAAGCAAACGTCACCGCGACAAGCTTGGTTTTCTCGTTAAGCAGCGATTCAAAATGCGCCATATCCAAACTGCAATCCGACTCGTCTACACGAACTTGGCGAACAATCGCGCCTTTGTCGTCTGCCGCTTGCTGCCAGCTCGATACATTTGAGTAATGGTCTAACGCCGTGACGATAACTTCATCGCCCTCTTTCCAATCGCGGCTGATCGCTCGGCTAAGTTGGAAGGTCAGCGATGTCATGTTCGCGCCGAACACAACGTTGCCAGAAGACTCCGCATTAAGCAGTGCTTGCGCCGCTTCTCGCGCTTGCTGCATTAAGCTTGTGGTCTTTTGGCTAGAAAAATAGTGGCCGCCTAGGTTTGAATTGAAATGCCCTAAGTATTCGGTCATCGAAGCTAAAACATTCTCAGGCACCTGAGATCCACCCGGACCATCAAAAAAGGTCACAGGCTTGCCGTTATGATATTGGCCTAAAGCACTAAACTGTTGGCGCACATCATTAAGAGTGAAGGACATTGCGCGCATCCTTAGCTGTTAGAACAAACACATCCATATAGCCCATCTCATCGTGGTCTATGGTGCGAATCGGTTGTGCATTGTGCCAAAGCTTACTGTCTGCCAGCATCGCAACCTCGCCATCGCCTAACACTTTTCTAAAGAATGGCGCTTCATGTGAATCTTGATACAGCATGATTTCACCACCCACAATGTTGTGACGGTTCACACCGATCAAAGCGATATGGTCAAAACCATCTTGGTGAACACCTTCAGGAGCAACTTGAGTCTCTTCAAAAATAGCGGCAATGCGGATCTGATGGATTTCGATTTCTTGCCCGTCTTCAAGCCCGTTGGTTTCAATAAACAGTTCACACATTTCCTGCATGCCTTCACTGCCTAAAATATTCGCTTCAATCGGCTCGAACTGACGAACAACGTCACCTTGAAAGTGATTAATGTTTTCAGACTGAACAAAGTTATGTTTGTCTTGCTCAACGACTTGTCCATTACTGAATTGAACCACCGAGTATCTTCTCAATCGAAACTGGCCATCCGCATGCTCTGTGCTTGGTAGCTTAGAGAATGATGGTGACAACTCCTCAACCGCGTGGTTACTGAGGTGGGTAATATGTAGGGTATTTTCGTGAGCATGTAACATCATCGACTCCTTAATGATTGTTAATTTACTTTCGATATTTAACGTTTTGTTTACATAAAGGATACTTGAAGATCTTGTCAAATCAACATTAAACAATCATTTATCCCGTCAGATTTAATAATTCAGACACTAAATCCAACTTGAAAATCAAAAGCAGTGTATAACACCAGAATAAAAGATGACCAACTCTTAAAACTAGCACACTCCACTAGCTAGTTATAAATCCCTACAAATTTAAATTTAACGATATTATAAACTAGCAAGCTATGTTTCATATTGTGTCAGCCCTTTCGCTTCAATACGCCAGCCTCCTTGCCTGAGTCCAGCCCTCACTCTCGCCATCATTCATTTCTAAGCTTTTGCACAGCAAAATACGACCTACCTATCAATTGCCAAGCTATTGATTATTTACACAACAAACTGAAATTGGTTAATTTATGAGTAAGCCAGAAACCAAACGCCTTTGCTTGCGCGTCTGGAACAGGTCGAGTTCGGGGGGAACTCGACCGCCCTCAAATGGTTTGCTTCCTTTCGAGCAGCGGTTTCACTTACCTTTCAACCACAAAGATGTTTGTCTCTATTAAGTTCCAGCCTCAAACACCTATAGTTATGCTCAATAACACACCTAAATAGCGACAATGCTCAGTTTCAAATGGCGCGTACCTAATTCGAATTGATGATGCTGCCTGTCTAGAGTTTTGAAATGGGATATTACGAAGGAAATTTACTTAGTGGATTCTGAAAACTAAGAGCATGAAGCTTTTAGAATCGGACATAACAACGGACACCACTTTCAAATTACCAGCAGGCATTCACAAATGTTACACGTTATTCGCTAACACGTTATGACCAAAGGTGAGTTTGCAGAGACTTCGTATAATCTGTGTTAACCAAGTAATTCTATTTTGATGTACTAACCTAAATCTACTTTTGGTGTACGAGCAGTCAGCTCCCTTAAAACCTGTATATATAGCTCGAAAATTGTTCGTTTGAACATCCCTTCCAAACACCATATTCGCATCCAGGTTAACTCCCCCTTGTTTCACACCAACAACACTCTACAGACACAATACACTAAAAAGCCAACTCTCTTGCGAGGAAGTTAGGGGAAATTTTTAGTTCGAACTACTAATGTTTGCTTACTTTTGTATTACCGTTTTGTCCAAAGTTGCATTTATACAAACGCTTTTGCCAAAGATATTCTCCTGCACAAAATAAACTCGGCACCGATACGAATGGTTGGCTCAAGCGGTACAGTACCTATGCTTTACCTTAATGGAAGAGTTGAGTTTTATGCCAACCCACCTCTATAAGCATTTTATAACTATAAAATAAACTAGTTAATTTTTATCTATTGATGCTACCCATCTAAATCGACTTGATTTTTTACTAAATTCAATCAAACGGCACTTTCTGCTCACTTATACTGATTCTCTGATTTATTTCAGCCCATTTTGCGTTGCATTTCAAAACTACACAAAAAATTAAAATAAGCATTTTATAACTTTATTATAAGCATTTTATTATCGAAAATTAATCCCAAAAAACCATTGACTGAAAATGCACATAAAATTAAGCTAATCAAATCAACAACTTAAAGGCACGGTGTGAAGATGAAAAATACAGGCAATAAATCCCCAAAGATCAATAATCAACATAAGCAATTATTAGCTAAAAAAATCAATGAACTAGGTATTGATGGTGTTCTATATCCGAATGCAATCGAGGGCCGGCATCCATATACACAAGAAATTATGCTGTTGGCTATGAGCCAAAATGTAAAACAAGGCGAGTTAAGTGTGCTTTGTGGGGTAACCCAATCCCAAATATCACAATGGGCTAATGGTAAAGGACTTGCAACTGTAGACAAATTAGCAAGACTACTACCTCAATTAAAGAACACAGCACCAGGCAGTTCTTTTCATAAATTAGATGTAGTTAAGAAAAGAACCATAAAACTACCTAAAGAATGGGAACAAGAGAGTTTTATTGCGTATTTACAGAAAGTGATTACGGATGAGGCAAGTAAAATAAACCTCAAAAATATTTGTAAACCTGTTTTTGAAAAACTGAAAACTAAGTCACCTCATGACTGGTATTCAGCTGACTACAGCTACTATTGGAAAAGTATTAACTTCAATTTGGAATTCTTAGAGGCTGCCGTATACGGCACACTTAAACAAGAGCACTCTAGCCAAATAGAAACAATAACCAAACAGCATCAAGAGCAACTTGATAGCATTACCTCAAAGATTGGTGAACTTCAAAGTAGCAAGCAAAGTGCAGAGGAAGAGGAGCAAGATAATCAATCAAAAATGGATACTCATGCTGCATCAATGCAAGAATTCTACAATGAGCGTCCCGAATTGTCTGGTGTCTCTGATGATGTCAAAAAATCCTTAGCTCTACGTGAGTACCCTGAGCCTGAAGCCATTCATGATTCAAATCATACCTATGAAATGTTATTACAATCTATTGCAGAAGATATGAATGCTAGCATCGATTATTCAACCGTCATTGAACTACTTAATCATAAAGTTGAAGAGTTGAAAGCCGAGCATGATACGGAAATTTCCACTTTGAAAAATAGCCAAGATAAAGAAAAAAATGAGAGAACAATTCTTGGGAAATACAATCCAGATTGCGCTGTTCCATCGATTCAAACCTCTGATTTTTTTCTATTACCGTTAAATGTAATTCAGTCAAAAGCAGATGAATTATATGATTCAATCACTTTTGATTTAGTCGTCCCATTGAAGGCTGTCATAAAGAACACATATCTACGTACCGAACATGAGATTGTAATTGACACAACAATTAAGTTAAATGCTAAGGAAGCATTTATAGATTTCTGTAGTGCTTTACCCTTGCTATATGAAAAAGAATTAGTACAAGTTTCCGGTCATTGTATATTTACTTTCGGAGATATTAAATGTTATCGGTTACACAGTGATCGACTGCTTATTAAGCACAAAAGTCAAAGCGAGCATGACTACATTCACGTCGACTATGACGGCAATAGTGCGATAGATACGATACGTAAGCTCAATGACATTTATAACATTGGTTCTGAACTAGAGGAAAACCTAACAAATACTCTTATTGACCAAGGTTATTTACTTACTACTGTTCGTACAATCTATTAGTTATCAATTAAGTTTACACAAGGAAAATATATGACAGCGTTTACTTTTGCAGTACTTGTTGATGGCGAAAATGTCCAGCAATCAAAATATCCAGAGATTTTAAGCGAAATTGGTAGGAAAGGTGTTATAGCTCTTAAGTGGGTGTATGCCGATTGGACAAACCCAAGTCATAAAAACTGGCAGCAATATATATTAGATACAGCATCGACACCAAAGCAGCAATTTCACCATGGGAAAGATGCTGCCGACCATGCACTTATCATGGATGCCATTGAGCTAATTTGTACCAACGAAAAAATTAATGCTTTGTGTATTGTTAGTAGTGACGGTGGATTCGCAGGCTTAGCCCAGAGAGTTCGAGAAAAAGGCTTACATACGATGGCTATAGGAAAGAAAATCACGCCTGAGCGCTTTCGTAATGCTTGTCATGACTTTGTTTATTTAGAGAACCTGAGCCAAGAAGACGCAGATGATGAAAATGAGAAAGAACAGAAAGACACGAACAATCCAACTGAACTTGATGGGTTACTATTAAAGGCTTATTGGCAATTTAACAATAATGAAGATTTTGTTTATCTTGGCGATCTAGGTACTAAGCTGAAACAGGTTGATAGTACCTTTGACACTCGAAGTTACGGGTATTCAAGCTTAAAAAAAGCCATCAAAAACCTGAGCCATCAATTTGAGATTTTCGGAGAAAAAGAAGACAGGTGTTATGTAAGGCCAACATCGTTGACTGGAAATGTAAAAGCTAAGCCTCAAGCAAATAAGAATTTTGCTTTCCTTGTTCATAACAATGAAGATTTTCATTTTAAGAAAACCGATCTGAATGATAGCAAGTTGTGGGAAAAACTATCGAAAGGTATGTCACTAAAATTTCAGGTATCTTCAAATACGACAGGAAAAGCCCGAAGCGCTTGTAATGTCGAGCCAGCATAATAGTAAAACTTATAAAAATGATAGGGGCATTAGCCCCTACATTAAATAGCTCAGAAATTTAGACGGTTCCATTAGTGGAACATATTGAGCTTCTTTGGCCAAACGTACTTTTTCAAACTCGGTCTTTCTGGTTAGTTTAATACCAATGATTTGGCTACAAATTTTTTAGATATTCTGAATACGAAAGCAGTGATCAGCGATACCTATTTCATTACAACTACACCCAAATCAATTCGAGTTCAATATTGATGACTACCTTCGAACTTTACTGTTACTTCCGTTTTTCGTAACAGCACTTAGTCGCGCCTAAATCAAACCTTTAGATAGCACGATTTTACTAAACTGATAATTGTCCATTTAGCTCATCAGAACCTACAACCCGTCTTGCACCCACTAAAACATACAAGCTTCTTCAAGGTCGATTTCAAAATCAACGGGCGGTAAGTTTACTAAGTGCTTGTTCGTAGCATTCAGTAGTTCGACTTTCGCGGGCTTCCCTACTTCGTTTGTGTAGATAGTCGCTAGATAAAGCTTGTCTGAACGGTGGAACGCATCATGAAAGCTCACTTCTTTGTTTAGCAAGCTGGCTAGCAATGGTTTGGTTACCGGAATATAAGCCCACTTAATGCACTGGCCGTTGTCGTAATCCCCACTCCAATACACCATAAACCTTTGGGTATTTTCATTCTTAACCGAAAAGCACTTCGGCCCTAAGACGTCTTGATACACTTCCAGTAGTTCCAATTTACCTAGCTGTGTGCCTGTTGGGAGTAAGTTCATTGCTCGTTCCTCATCTTTCTAACTTTGCCTATCAAACCTTGCCTATAATCTTATAGTTAAACACTGTTTTTATATACAGTTATTTGGGCGTATTTTGATATGCCCGTTCGAAATCGAAAAGGCGGCAGCAACAATCCATGAGGAAGACGGTGGTTTCGCCGATCTTTAAGCCACGAAAACGTTTGTCTCAATTAAGTTCTAACCTATAACGATTAATTACACTTCAGCCCTTGTTTACACTTTTATTGCCTCCATATTTTCCATACAATCCTAAGCGATTATAAATAAAAACAAATTCAATTTCGGAGTCCTCATGAGCGACGTAAAGCACTGTAATTTATTGATTCTTGGTTCTGGCCCTGCTGGCTATACAGCTGCAGTTTACGCTGCTCGTGCAAACCTAAACCCAGTACTGGTTACCGGTATGCAGCAAGGTGGTCAGCTTACAACCACGACAGAAGTAGAAAACTGGCCGGGTGATGCTGAAGGTTTAACGGGTCCAGCTCTAATGGATCGCATGAAAGAGCACGCAGAGCGCTTTGAAACAGAGATCCTGTTCGACCACATTAACGAAGTAGACCTTTCAAACCGCCCTTTCCGTCTTAAAGGCGATTCTGGCGAGTACACGTGTGATGCATTGATCATCTCAACGGGCGCATCGGCTAAGTACTTAGGTTTAGATTCTGAAGAAGCATTCAAAGGCCGTGGCGTTTCTGCTTGTGCTACATGTGATGGTTTCTTCTACCGCAACCAGAAAGTGGCGGTTGTGGGTGGTGGTAACACGGCTGTTGAAGAAGCACTTTACCTATCTAACATCGCGTCTGAAGTTCACCTAGTTCACCGCCGTGACACATTCCGCGCTGAAAAGATCCTAGTGAAGCGTTTAATGGACAAAGTAGAGAACGGCAACATTGTTCTTCACACTGACCGCACGCTAGACGAAGTTCTAGGCGACGACATGGGTGTAACGGGCGTTCGTATTAAAGATACTCAGTCTGATAAAACAGAAGACATCGAAGTAATGGGCGCATTCATTGCTATCGGTCACCAACCAAACACTGAAATCTTCAAAGGCCAAGTCGACATGAAAGATGACTACATCATCGTTCAGTCGGGTCTTGAAGGTAACGCGACACAAACAAGCATCCCAGGTGTGTTCGCTGCGGGTGACGTAATGGACCACAACTACCGCCAAGCAATCACTTCTGCTGGTACAGGTTGTATGGCTGCACTAGACGCAGAACGCTTCTTAGATGGCCTCAACGATAAGTAAATCTGAGATTGCAGATTTAATTGTCGTCGCTTTAACGCTAGCAACCCCTGCCCTAACATTGATAGATGCAGGGCGTCATCACAATTTGTTGTAAATCCTTAGAGCCCAGCGGTATATCCACTGGGCTTTCTTTTGTATACTACCCGCCCTCAACAAATAATAATTATCATTAAGCCTTCATAATGGATAAGAAAAAACAACGCAGCTTGAACAAGTGGCTTAAACAGCAAAGTAAGTTAGCGAAACGCTGGCTTATGATTGCGATTGGCCTTGGCGTACTTTCAAGCGTGTTCTTAATTGCTCAAGCAGCTCTCCTCGCCTCTATTCTTCACCAGCTGATCATCGAGAACGTCGATAAATCTGAACTGGTTGGTCATTTCGCAGGCTTGGCACTATCGGTCGTTGGCCGTGCTGGGTGTACATGGGGACGTGAAATCGCAGGTTATCGCTGTGGTGAACAAATCCGTGTCTACATTAGGCAACTCATCTTAGACAAATTACGCGAGCTAGGCCCTGCCTATATCAAAGGTAAGCCAGCGGGTACGTGGGCAACGCTGTTGCTAGAACAAGTAGAAGACATGCAAGATTTCTTCTCTCGTTACCTGCCTCAAATGTCTTTGTCGGTAATGATTCCATTCATTATTTTAGTCGTGGTGTTCCCGGTTAACTGGGCGGCGGGTCTTATCTTCTTAGTGACCGCTCCTCTGGTACCGTTATTCATGGCACTAGTTGGAATGAAAGCCGCTGACGCCAACCGCAAAAACTTCAAAGCGCTACAGCGTCTTTCGGGTCATTTCTACGACCGCTTGCAGTCAATGACAACTATTCGTCTTTTTGATCGAACCAACGCTGAGACAGAGGTACTTAAAGGTGCTTCTGAGGTGTTCAGAACACGCACCATGGATGTATTGAAAATCGCTTTCTTGTCTTCCGCTGTACTTGAGTTCTTCACGTCGATCTCTATTGCGATGACTGCGGTTTACTTCGGCTTTACTTATATTGGTGAATTAGATTTTGGCCACTATGGCGCAGGCATTACACTATTCGCAGGTTTGTTTATCCTTATCTTAGCGCCAGAGTTTTACCAACCTCTACGTGATTTGGGTACTTTCTACCACGCGAAGCAACAAGCAGTTGGTGCAGCCGAAAGTATTGTCGAGTTCCTAGAAACAGACATCACTAAGGTTAAATCAGGCGACACTCAACTGGATTCGGCTCAAGGCATTAATATTGAAGCTACCGACCTAAAAGTGTTAAGCCCTGAAGGTGTTCAATTGGTTGGCCCTATCTCGTTTGCACTTAACACTCGCCAATCAACGTCGTTAGTTGGCCCAAGTGGTGCGGGTAAAACAAGTTTGATCAACGCCATCCTTGGTTTCATGCCTTATGAAGGAAGCTTGAAGATCAATGGCATTGAACTGCGTGACTTAGACTTAGCCTCTTGGCGTAAAACGATTAGCTGGGTTGGTCAAAACCCGTTGCTACTGCACGGCAGTATTCGTGACAACGTAACTCTAGGTAAGCATGATATCGCTGACCAAGTTGTCGAGAATGCACTTGAGCAATCATTTGCTAGCGAGTTTGTAAACGACCACGGCTTGGATTATATGATTTCTGATCGCTCTGGCGGCCTGTCTGTTGGTCAATCTCAGCGTTTAGCTTTGGCTCGCGCAATGATTCAAGACGGTCAGTTCTGGTTGCTCGATGAACCAACTGCCAGCTTAGATACTCGTAGCGAACAGTTAGTGATGAAAGGCATCAATAGCAATATTGAAAGCCGCACTGCCCTACTTGTGACGCACCAACTCGCTCCTCTTAGATCAGTCGATAATATTCTGGTTATGCGCGATGGTGGTCTGGTTGAACAAGGTCATTACTCCCAGCTTTCGACTGCGGGTGGTTTGTTTGAAGAGATGCTGAACGCGAACTTAGCTCAACAAGACAATAAGGGTAATTTAGATGCGTGATTTACTGCCTTACCTGAAACTCTATAAAAAGCATTGGTTTGGCCTATCGCTAGGCATGCTATTGGCTTTCGCTACTCTGTCGGCTTCTATCGGCTTGTTAACGCTATCAGGCTGGTTCATTTCAGCTTCTGCGGTTGCAGGCCTTACGATTGCACGTGAAACTTTCAACTACATGCTGCCGGGGGGCGGTGTACGTGGTTTGGCAATGAGCCGTACTGCGGGTCGTTGGGGTGAACGTGTTGTCAGCCACAATGCAACATTCAAACTATTAACTGATTTACGTATCTTCTTCTTCAAGAAGCTGGCTCCACTGATCCCAGGTCGTATTTCAAATCTTCGTGACGCTGATCTACTGAACCGTTTGGTTGCTGATGTTGATGCCATGGATCACGTCTACTTGCGTTTAGTAAACCCTGTGACGGTTGGTGTGTTCGGGATTTTCTTCCTAACTCTATTCTTGATGTGGTTCGATACTTCCCTTGGTTTGATCTTGGGTTCTATCCTTCTGATCATGCTGTTGGTTTGGCCAATCTTGTTCTACAAACTAGGCAAGCGTAACGGTGGTGAACTGACGCAAAACAAAGCAGATCTTCGTGTGACTACGCTAGATTGGATTGAAGGCTACAGCGAACTGACTCTATTCGGTGCTGAAGAGCGTTACCGTAATGCGATTCTAGAAACGCAACAGAAGTTGATGGCGAATCAGTTTGTGAATGCCAACCTAACCGGTATGGCGTCTGCAGCTCTGATGTTATTCAACGGTTTGACGCTTGTTCTGATGCTTTGGCTTGCCGCAGACGGTGTGGGTGGCAATGCACCCGACCCGTTCATCGCGCTAATGGCGTTCGCAACTATGGCAAGTTTTGAACTGCTGATGCCTATTGCAGGTGCATTCCAGCATTTAGGTCAAACTCTGTCTTCTGCACGTCGCTTGAACGAAGTGATTCTGTCAGAGCCCGAAGTTCAGTTTGCTGAAGAGAAACTCGACATCAACAAGCCACTTGATATTACGTTCTCAAACGTGACGTTCAACTACCCTGATTCTGATCGCAGTGTTCTGAATGCTGTTGACTTAACGATCCCTGCCACGCACAAGGTTGCGATTGTTGGCCAAACGGGTTCTGGTAAATCGACTCTGATTCAGCTTCTGACTCGCTACTGGGATCCTAAAAAGGGCTACATTTCTATTGCGGGCATTGAGCTAACACAATGGAACGAGTCACAACTGCGTGAATCTATCAGTGTAGTAAGCCAGCGTGTCGACATCTTAAACGGCACTCTGCGCGACAACTTGTTGATTGCAAGACCAGAAGCAACCGATGATCACTTAGCCAATATCCTAAGAGATGTTGGCCTAGAGAAGCTACTTGAGAATAACGCGCTTAATAGCTGGTTAGGTGACGGTGGTCGTCAACTGTCTGGTGGTGAGAAGCGCCGTATTGGCATTGCACGTGCCATTCTTCATGATGCTCCTATCCTGCTTCTAGATGAGCCAACAGAAGGCTTAGATAAGCAAACAGAGCACAGCATCATGGCGCTGTTCGAGAAGCACTTCGAAGGCAAAACGGTTATCTTCATTACGCACCGTTTGATTGGTCTAGAATCGATGGATTCTATCGTTCTGATTGAACAAGGCGAGATTGTTGAAAACGGTTCTCATGAAACGCTGTTAAACGAAGCAGGACGTTATTTCCAACTTCGTCAGGCAATCTAGCCCGTCATAAGTTATAAAGAAAACCATTCAAAGCCCGAGTTTATACTCGGGCTTTTTTGTGTCTCTCAATTTTTACTCTCTACTCCGCCCCTATCAACCTGAACTTGTAACCGGCAACTCGTAACCCGCATCTGTTATTGTTCTCGGACTTAATGTCATAATCGACATTCAAAATCATAGGCTTATAAAAGTATCGACCACCTTCCACATCTTTAAACCATAAACATAAAAACACATTAAAATCACACGTTATCAAACCGTGTACTTTTGGTTATTACTTAAACAACTCAATAGATAAAAATATCAACACAAACACCAGCACTATTGCCAATCAGGAGTTAACCGTTGAAACGTATTTATCTAGCAGGACCCGAAGTTTTTTTAAGTGATGCAGTCTCTATCGGAGACCAGAAGAAGAAGATTTGTGAAGCCTATGGGTTCGAAGGCATTTTCCCACTCGACAACATTTTAGAACTGAATGAGCCAAGTCCACAGCAAAACGGTTTAAAAATCGGTCGTGCAAATGAAGAGTTGATTGAAAGCTGTGACGCAGTGATCGCCAATATGACGCCTTTCAGAGGTGCAAGTTGCGATGTTGGTACTGCCTATGAAATGGGCTTTGGCAAAGCGCTAGGTAAAACTGTGCTAGCGTATACCAACAGCTCAGAGCTTTTCTTGAAGCGAAACCTCGACCAATTGCCAAACGCAAAACAAGTCGACAACCAAGCCTATGTCGATGGCATTGGTATGACGCTAGAGAACTTCGGCTTAATTGATAACCTAATGCTCGATAACTCAGTGTCAGGCCCCATAGAGCTAGAAAACGTAGCGGTCGTTTACGATCAAACGGATGTGTATCGTAACCTGCGCGCATTCATTCGCTGCCTAGAACAGTTGAAAAACGCTTAAGCGGCTAGTTAAACAAATTGCTATGATTCTCCTAACATCCTCACAATGTTGGGAGACTTATATTAATGCTGAGATATTAACGATAAGGTATTAACGCTGAGGTATTAACGATAAGGTATTAAAGCTAAGGAAAAACATGAACGAGACTTGCATGATGTCTCTTACGAGAGACGAAGTAGCGGAACGCAAAGACTATGATGCAATAAAGGCATCATTCGACGATTTATGGTCTTCGATTGACCAAAGCGAAGACGCAGCAGTTAGCATTTGTACCAGTGAAGGAACTTGTCTTTTTGTTGATCGAAAACACCAGTTATACAACATCAAACTTGGCATTGATCAGAATGAAGAGTATCTATCATGCAGAATGAATCAGGTTGGACTTGAAGAGGTTGAGAGATTTCTCTACGCCTATTGCACGTACAGCAAAAGCCAATTGATCGAGTTAATCAAAGAACAAAACGAAGAAAGCTAACAACGACAGTCTTCACGCAACTATTATCAACACAACGATAGTCTGAACGAATGTCGATAACCCTTCCCTCCCAAACCATTCAGGTCAAAGTCATTCAAACAACCCTCAACCATATCGATTTCACAGGCTAAAAAGCTACCTCCCACACGAAAGCTTAGTGAACTAAAGGAAAAAGCAGTTCAGTTAAGGGAAATCACAACTAGCACATGGCTCGCAGCTCACCACACTCTATCTTAGCTCTCACATCGAAAATCAGTGTATTCCAAATATCGCCTAAATGGACAACCAATATTATGAGTAACATTATTCTAGAAAGTCGGAGTGAGCGCTAAACATGCACTTATAACTGAATGATGCGTGGGTAGGAATGAGTAAGCCAAGTGACGTTATTTTTTAATTATTGTAAATTGGGTCCTCCCACACATCTTTGAGCTGAGCCTCTATCTTGAGTTTATTTAGCTCCGCCTTTAACCGCTTAATTTCTAGATCATACAGTCGGTTACAGTTTAAACGTTCTTGCTTCTTACCTAGCGGTATCACCAATTGAACGTAAACACCGCTGTCATCGCTATCGGTTCGGTTGTTGATCGACTTATACTGGTCGGAATTTTGAGTGTCATATTTATCGTCTGTTACCGTTGTATACATACCCGTTTGCAAATACATTTCTGGCGTAATACTCGCTTCACAAGTAGTACCGTCTGCTGTAGATATTCTATCGTATCCACTTGGAACATTGGCACTTGGTATGTAAAACGAAGCAAAAGCTAGTTTTGTAATTGTAAGCGAGAGTATGGATACAATAATTTTACTGATGTGCATATACGAGTCCGTATTTTCACTTTTGAGGTTGGCAAAGAAACGCTGCAAACTTCAAATGTTTCTTTTCTATCTCTCTCTACAGGAAAAATGAGTGATTTTACTTTCTGTTTTGAGCTTCTAATTAGAAATTTATCCCCAGAAACAACACCATCGACATAAATTTGGAAATACTGATCAAACGAAGAATCATTGCCTACCGTTATATCAATTGATGTGTTCTCGCTGTAAACAATCTTTTTAACTTTCATTGGCCCCTGAAAATGAGCAAGCGTATTAAAAGAACACAGACAAACTAACAATACTAAGTATCGAGCTATTTTTGACATGTGATTGTCACCCCCATTTCCAACTTTCCACCTCCAAACCGTGACTTTGGTATATTGCTAAAGTTTGCATACACCTCTGCGTCAAGCCTCCGACGTTTCCTTAACGGATATAACTCGTTGTGTGCCAATTGCCTATCCGGATAACCTCCTCCCCCAGTTTTGAGTACAAAGAGGCTCTGAGAATCCAATACCTGAGACCAAGTATCTACGCTCACCTTTCGATTGTTAACGGTAAGCGAATCAACACCTAACGAAATAAAATAACCACGGCCAAAGCTACTTACCGTAAACTTTGTTGGATCATTGCGTGATAGACCATCAAAACTAATTTCGCCTCGATCGTCATAAACCACCAAACTGCAATAACCTTTGCGACTGGACGCTCTAAAGACTGATTGAGCGAGACTGGTATTATTAACAAAGATATTCAAACTACTAGTGTGAACATTTGGATTACTTTGAAATAGTCTGACCACAAAAATCTTAGATTCTTTACTTTCTAGACCAAATCGAACCCGATAAGGGGTATTACTCCTAAATTTCTCTCCGCCGTTAATAGCTTGACCATTAGGTGATACCTGATAAGCGACGGCATGACTCCAAATACTCAACAGTTTTAGCTCCAATTCTGCTTTGTTATTAGATAAATTTGTAACTTTGATTGGGACTCCAGTGCTGAAACCATCTCTACTAGGCCTTAACCAACTGCGAGATTGCTCTAGTACTCCTAAAGGTGCGTAACATACTTCAATTTTGACTTTTTTCTTCGAAGACAAATCTGCTCTTTCTCTATCTATGCACTGCATGTCATTAGAAGCATTGGCGGTGGCCGTTAGTAAAACCAACACCAATGCAATTGCTAATATACGCCACATATTAGAAGAGAAAGTTAAGCTTAGCTGCATGTCAGAGTTGCTACAGCAGTTATCGTATGATCCCCCGCTGCAATATCAGAATAATTTGCGTCCACTCTGGTTGAGAACTCAATTTTCCCATTATTTGTCGTGTCTTGTTCTGCGTTTTGTGTAATCTCAGTACCCGCCTTGTTATATAGTTTTATTTTTGCCAGTGCTAATGCAGAGCTATCACTTTGATTTTTCAAACTTGTTGCCGTAACGTTTAGTTTATATTTGAGTGTCCCTGAACCTTTATTGGTATATGGCAAAAGCACTAAATTTTTTTTCGCATCGTCAACGGTAGTGTCTGTAAACTTAATCTGGTTATTCGTGACTATTGTTTCACCTCCACTTTTAAAGCCACATATTTCAGGAATCTTTGTAGTAAAGGTTAAATCTCCGCTGGTACTTTGATTATTCAATAGATCAACAGCGGAATATGTATTACAAGAAATTAGTGCTGTTGTTAGAAAAAGCATATAGCAAGTTTTATTTTTCATTTATTATACTCTGGTTGAAATTATAGACATTTTGTCTAAATATGAATTAAGTTGAAATTTGTTAACTGGTTTAGGTATATCTTTCTTTGCTATAGTGACAGGGTACGTTTTTGGTATATCCAAGTAATATCCTTGAAAAAAGTCAGCACCATATTGTGCCGCAATATTGTAGTTTTCAACATTTTCAATCCCTTCGAAAATAACGGTTATTCCTTGCAAGCTTGTAATCGCGTTTAACTCTGCCAGTAAGTTATCTTCTTGTGGCTGATTCATCCCGAATTCAACCAGCATGTCTCTACTTACTTTTATGTAGTTTGGTTGTACAACAGCCATTCGACTGTACCCTGACCATCCAGTACCAAAATCATCTAGCGCAAACGATATTCCAAGACTCTTGAGATACTCCGTACCTTTATGAAGACTTTCAATATCTGATATTGGGCAATAATCTTCGACAATCTCTACTACAATCTGTTTTAAATCGACATTTTCTTCTTTGATCAATGGGAGGTACAACTTTGCTAGGTCATCCCCAATCGAAAAGTATTTAAAAAAGCATGGAGTTAAATTTAGGAACAACTTAACATCTCTACTATAAATATTTGAATTTCTAAAATTCCGTAAATGCATGATGTTCAGATAGAACTTAAATCTAAATTCTGCCTTTTCACCAAAACCTTCTAGAATCTTAAAAAAACGCTTTATGTTGACTCGCTCACCTTGCATTTCAATACGGCAAAGCGCTTCGTAACCAAAGACTGTTTTATCGCTTCGGCTTATCGACTGAAATACGCTGTGAACTTTAAAACCAAGAACTGACATTTCATATCGACTGTTATCTGTGTTCCACTCGACCATAGAATAACTCCCAATTGTATTAGTTTTTGTCCAACAATATCTTCATAGAAGCTACTAATATTATTTCTGCTTCTTCTAATTCCATACGCTGCGCAAACACCAATTCTGAGCTTATTAAGTCATTGATATGAGATGCTAATGTTTGTCGGTCGCTCTTCGTGATTTGTTTACTCTGAAGCGCCAGCAAGCGAATTAACAAGCTAGTGACATCAAGCTCTTTAGACTCCACACACGCCACTTGCCGATATTCCTCAATGTAATCATGTAACTGCACTACACATTTTTTAGAAATGGTTCTCATCCAAACTCCAACAAGCTTTGTTGACTATCCCTCTAACAATTCAACTCCTATCCGTGAAGTAGATCTCAATAGTACGTACCCAACTTATAAAACTCATCACAGAAAAGTAACAAAAAAAACACCAAACCTACATACCACACATTTTTCAAACGAAGTCGATTTTAGATAGCCAAAACCATAAAAAAAAATAGAATCGACAACAAATGGGTTAGCGTAATAAAAAAGACAATAATTAATTTTTGAGAAATAGAATGAATGATAATAATTCACTAGTAATTAATGACGAGTTACATATCAACCTAAGTGATCGTTCGGTCATGAACATAGAAAATAAAACCTTAATCAAATTAAGGCCAAAACCTTTTCGTGTTTTACTTTATCTTCATTACCACAATGGCCACTGTATTAGTAAGGATGAACTTTTTAATGAATGCTGGAATGGTGCTGTTGTATCCGATCAGTCATTAACCAATACAATAAGTACACTAAGAAAAGCACTTAGTACGATTGGGATAAACAGTATGAAACTGACGACAGTAAGCAAAGCCGGCTACCTACTGGAGAACGTAACGACTGAAGTGCCAGTAGATGCTATTAATGCTTCAAGTCCAGAGGTTTCAGAATCTAAAGAATATGTTGAAATTGAAGTATTACCATCGTTTAATAAAGAGGTAGACAAAGAACTCCCAACAAAAAATAATGAGAAACTGGTTTACCTGAAAAAATTAATGATGTTGATGCTAGCAATTACGTCGCTATCCTTAATAAGGGGTTGCTATAACACAAACAATATTAATAAGAACATGAACCAGCGCTTGGTATCTACCGAGAATATTTCATACAACCTTATTGATAATACGGGGATATTAGATCTTGAGAATATTGAAGGGATAATACGATTGAACTCGTATAAAAACTGTAAAGCGAGACATATTGATATCACAGTAACAAAAGAAAAAGACGGCGTATTCGAAACCGATTTTTCGATCGTTTATAAAAACAAGGCTTACAACTACTTGCACTCTTACAAAGTAGTAAGTGATAACTCTGAAGTTCGCATAGTACAGTTATCGAGAATACTTAGCTTATGTAAGCTCTCATTTTAAATAGTCATTATTACTCACTTATTCGTCGATATAAATTAATCAAATCATTTTGTGTGGTTTTCATTATCTATTTGTTTGAACAAAACCTTAATAACTTAGCTAAAGTACGCTCAGCTTAAACACAGAGCTTAAATAAACAAATTCAAGAGACCCACATGAAAAAAACGCTAACCACACTAGCTGTATTACTCCTTACAACTACAATAGCAACAAGCGTTACCGCTGCGGACTATTTAACCACCAGCGATACAGCCCCAACAGGCAAAGACAATACGCTGACTTTTTACTACGAGACAACTTTCAACCTCGTTGGTAACAGCCTGTCTGTGGGTGATTACTTGCCATCGGTTACGTTGATGACGAACCAAAATCAGCCATACGACACTACAGAAAAAACGGACAAAGTTCGTATTTTTAGCGTACTGGCGTCTATTGATACACCAGTATGTAACCAACAGGCTCAGGACCTTTCTAACTTTGTAAAAGCGAACCTAGCATTAACAAGTAACATTGAATTCATCGGCTTAAGTGCAGATACCACGTTCGCTCTAGATCGATTCAAGAAAGAGAAAGGCATTACCGACAAAGTAACTTTACTTTCAGATGCAAAAGACCACGTATTTGGATTTGAGTCAGGGACACAAATCAGCGAACTAGGCTTACTCGCTCGCAGCACATTCGTTGTCGACAAAAACAATAAAATTGTCCACATTCAACGTGTTCCGGAGCTCACTATGATTCCAGACTTGAACAAAGCTGTTGAAGTAGCGAAAGAGTACTTTTAAACACAGATCTGAAATGGGTTAGCTACGGCTAGCCCACTTAAAACTTCGCCAAGAAAAACCTTCGAATAATCAACAAATATAATCTATCACCCAAAAGCCATTTGTAAGTGTTATCGATACACAGCTTACAAACGCTTACTAAGAGCAAATACCATCTCTAGTAACATGCAGGCTTTATAGCTTGCCGATAACTTGGTTCCCTATGGTATACAAACTCACTATTCCAACTCTTATTTTTACGACGATGCTCACCGCGTGTGGTGGAAGCAGCGACAGTAACAACGCTTCAAAAAATGTCATCGATGCATCAAGCGCTAGCTCAGTTGTCAGCTTGGGAAGCAATTACTCACTGCATTTCAGCGTGAAGTCGATTGCAGCGGGTACAGACAAAAACGTGAACATTGATATTACTCAGTATGGTAATAATCTAAAATCTAGCGGCAGCTTCGCACAAGTTCATGGCGTTCCTGAGCGCAATTACAAAACTCAAAGCGATGCAGACATCACCTTTTCAGTAACGGCAACAGACTCAGCGGGTAAAACGTTCAACGTTGAAAACTTCGATATTTACTACGAAAACTTTAACGCAACAACGACACCTGAAAAGCTTGCTATCGCTGAGGTTGAAAACAACATAAACAACGTCATTCGATGGAAAAAATCGGACACCGTGACCATCAATAAACAATTCATTATTGATGCTACTGGCGACAAATTTAATATCGACCAAATGAGGCCTATGAACCTATACGTTCGTGTAGGCAATACCTTGAGTAATGGTATTCAACTTGTCCCATCCTTCGCTCAAAGCGCCTCAGAGACATTCTCACGTGTGCCTACAACTGACTGTTCTGTTATCTCAAATACAACGGGCGAACTACTCACGAACGGCATCAAACAGCAGACTTGCGTAGAAGCTCACGGTTATAAGATCCCACTGTTAATTGAAGACAAATCTGCAAACAATTCAGAAGCAAAGGTCGCTCATATTAAGAACATCATGGAGTACTACCTTGATAGCTTCCCTGCTGAAGTGACTAAGGCAATTTACGACAGTAAAGCGACCATGGCATTTTTTTACGATGAAGATTGGTCTGACAGAGATGGCGGTGACTTCTTAGATGAAAATTACCGCTTCCAAGATCTGTTTGCGACTGAAACTACTGACACAACTGCTGGCGCGAACAAGCCTGACTTAGGGACTCAAAGAGACGCTGCGTTTGAAGAGATCATTCACTTTGTACACGATTACGGTGTGATGAACCTAGCGGTAAAATCATCTTCGTCGAAATGGGGTGTGATGCAGAAAGAGTTAGATGAACTGAATGAGAAAGCGATTCTTGCAAGCTCTTACTTTCCGAACGGAAAAGACTCGACGATTGTCGAAGCTGATTTAGACGCAGAGTCATACGATCAAGAGTACCTAGCCTATTCTTTGTATGCCTACTACGACCTGAACCATAAAGGTTACAGCGCTGTTGAGTTAAGTTCTGCGACGTTCACTGAGCTGCAAGCGAACGACCCTGCGATAGTTAAATTTATGGAGCAATACTTCCCTACTCGTGCAGCCCTTAAAGCTAAGTTCCCAGGTTACCCGAACAACTAGTTTGGGACGTAACTCTAACTAGCAGGCACAAAAAAGCCGAATGTGACAATCACATTCGGCTTTCAAATTACCTGTTAGCGCTTACAGCTTGAAGCGGCTGATTTCGCTTTCTAGCTCGTGAGACAGTTCAGACAGCTGAGCAGCTTGCTCTGCAGCTTGGTGCGCTTCGTCTGCTAGCTCGTTAGATACGTCACGGATTCCCTCAGTGTTACGAGTAATCTCAGACGTTACTGACGCTTGCTCTTCTGCAGCAGAAGCAATCTGTGTTGCCATGTCGCTAATGCGTTCAACAGCAGCGTGGATTTGCGTTAGGCTTGCAGCCGCTGAGTTCGCGTCATCAACACTGGTTTCAGCAAGACTACGGCTATCGTTCATGATGCTAACCGCTTTACCTGTTGTACCTTGTAGCAACTCAATAGTTTGCTGAATCTCTTGCGTTGAACCGTGTGTACGTTGGCTCAGAACTCGAACTTCATCCGCTACAACCGCGAAACCACGACCTTGTTCACCGGCACGTGCTGCTTCAATAGCCGCGTTAAGTGCAAGTAGGTTCGTTTGTTCTGCAATACCTTGAATGTTAGACAAGATAGCGTTGATGCTATTACCGTGCTCTTCAAGTTCTAGGATCACGTTAGTTGCGATTTGAACTTCTTGAGCAAGGTTTTGAATGGAGCTTTGAGTCTGTGTCACTTGACCAGTACCGTGCTCACACGCGCCAACCGCTTCAGATGAATTCTGTGCAGTGTGGTCAGCGTTACCTGCGATCTCTTGTGTCGCTGCAGCCATTTCGTTAACGGCTGTTGCTACCATGTTGATCTCGTCTTGTTGCATTTGGATACGAGCACTACGTTCTTCAGCTTGAGAAGCCGTTTGACGTGCTTGGTTGCCTAGCGCAGCAGATACTTCGCTTAGCTTGATCACCATGGTGTGCATGTTGCCTACAAAACGGTTGAAGTTTTCAGCAAGCTTACCAATTTCGTCATCGCTCTTAGGCTCAAGACGTTGAGTAAGGTCGCCCTCACCTGAAGCAATTTCTTCAAGTGCCGCTGAAACACGGTTCAAATCACGGAATAGGAAGCTCACTAACCAAGACACTAATACGATTACGATTAACGTAATAATGACAGCCGTTGTGATCAACTGAGTAAGTAGTGTTGAGTGGTTCGCTTCTTCTGTTGCTTTGTCCATCTGAACCGCGAAGATCCAGTTAGTGTTAGGCACCTTCGTGAAGTAAAGCAGCTTCTCAGCGCCACGTTCTTTGATGATCTCGATGCTACCCGTACGCACTGCGTTCTCGATAATTGGCATAGAGATGTCGTTTGAAAGCTGGCTTACCGGCTTCAGGCTTAAGGCTGAATCTGGGTGTGCTAAGAATGTGCCGTCAGAGGCATCAATTAGCATTGCGTTCGCATTGTCACCAACATCAAGGCTGATTACATCGTTCACTAGTTGGTCGATAAGTACGTCTGCACCCACTACACCAACAAGTTTGCCGTTATGACGCACAGGTTCTGCAATCGTTACTAGCAATGCTTTGGTGATCGCATCTTGGTAAGCCGTTGTGATGATTTGCTTACCTGCAGCGTTTGCTTCTTGGTACCAAGGACGTTGACGAGGATCGTAACCAGCACGATTACGTTCAGGGTGTGAACGGTACATTCCGCCTTCTGGAGTACCTAAAAAGATATCGTCAAAGCCACCCGCTACACGAGCTTGCTTAAGGAAAGGAACAACATCATCCTCTCGTGAAAAGTCATTAAATGCAGATGCGATATCGGTGCGGATATCAATCCAGTTTTTAATACCTTCAGATGCTGCTTCTGATACGCTTTCAGCTCGCAGGTATACGCCGTTACGAGTCTGTTCAAATAATTGGTTTGCTGATAACCAAGTTAACGCTGTTGCCATAACGACAACAGCAGATAGGCTAGCACCTATTAACTTCTGCTTAAGTGTTAGTTTCATGTCAAAGTTTCACGAGTAGTGGGAAATCTCGCGCATACTACCCAATATCAGTATTAAATTCGAGCGATTTTATAATTTAATAACGTAATATAATTTTAAGCAAACCATTGGCTTATCGAATGTCAATTACTTGGCTAATCGCCAAATTTAAGACGTTATTTTGAAGGTGATTCCATCGGAATATACTGTTCTCTAGACTGTAAAATAGATACAAAAAAGGCAGGAGAGTTTCCTCTTCTGCCTTTCTTTTTACTTTATATTCGACTTCAACTAAATGGAAAGTCGATTAACGATCAGTCTATCGCTTCTCGGTACGCATACCCATTAACAAGCTAACACACATCAGTAATAGAATGATGGTGAATGGCAATGCCGTAGAGATTGCGCCCGCTTGTAGAGCCTGTACTGCTTCAGTACCACCAACCCACAATAGAGCGACTGCAATCGCACCTTCAAGGAACGCCCAGAACACACGTTGAGGCACTGGCGTATCAACTTTACCACCCGCGGTGATGCTGTCGATAACTAGAGAGCCTGAGTCAGACGACGTAATGAAGAATACTAGAACTAAGATAACCGCAATGATTGATAGCAGCGTACCGAACGGTAGAGCATCAAACATTTGGAACATCGCTAGTGATACATCAGTCAAACCATCTTGACCAAGGATACCAACGTTATTCACGATTTGGTCAATCGCCATGCCACCAAATACTGACATCCAAATGATAGTAACAGTCGTTGGAACAATCAGAACCGCTGTGATGAACTCACGAACAGTACGGCCTTTAGAAACACGCGCGATAAACATACCTACGAATGGTGACCATGAAATCCACCAAGCCCAGTAGAATACCGTCCAGCCGTGCATCCACGCTTCATCTTCACGACCATGAGGGTTACTCAAAGGAATGATGTTTTCAACGTATGCCATAAAGGTTGTTGGGATAGAACCTAAACTCACCGCATAGCCGATTAGAGCCACTAAGATAAGCAGTAGGAAAGCAACCAACATGTTGATGTTACTGATAACTTTAACGCCGCCATCAATACCGCGAAGCACTGACACGACCGCTAATAACGTTACTACGGTAATAACAACAACTTGTAACCCTAAGCCAGCCTCGATTCCGAAGACATGTTGAATACCACTTGCTGCTTGTTGTGCACCTAAGCCCAGCGACGTCGCCAAACCAAACAGCGTTGCAAGAACCGCCAGAATATCAACAATGTGACCAGCCCAACCCCACGCTCTATCACCCAAGATTGGGTAGAAAATAGAACGAATAGAAAGAGGCAATCCCTTGTTGTAAGAGAAAAACGCAAGTGACAGTGCTACTACGCCATAAATCGCCCAAGGGTGTAGACCCCAGTGATACATGGTTGCACCTAGCGCCAACTTAGCAGCTTCTGGTGTGTTGGGTTCAACACCTAACGGGGTTTCAAACCAACCCGTGAAGTAAGCAGCGGGTTCCGCCACACTCCAGAACATTAGGCCGATACCCATACCTGCGGCAAACAACATCGATAGCCAAGACATGAATGAGTAATCTGCCGTCGCATCAACACCACCAAGGCGGATTTTACCATACGGAGAAACAATTAAGCCTAAGCAGAAAACAACGAAAACATTACCCGACCAGATGAAAAGCCAATCAAACGAATTGATGATCTGGCCTTTAACGCCATCTAGTGCTGCCTTTGCTGAAGCGGTATCTGTAATCAGAATACCGATCAGGAACAAAGCAATAAGTCCTGCACTGATACCAAATACTGGGTTATGAACATCAAAACCCCATTTTTGGACGTTATCTTGACCGACAGTGTAATCCGTACTGTCGATACTGTATTTATCTATACCTTTAGTCATTATCCCTCTCTACGGAATATTGATAGGGTCTGTTGACCTTACTATCCCTTACTTACTTGTGACTGAATCACAAACTCGAACACACGATCCAAGTAATACAAGCTGTTGTCACAATAATTCAAATACTTGGATGTCTGAAGTTTAGCAGGTTAACTTATTGTTTTCAGTAAACCAGAATCGGTTCGATGGGTTTTCATCCAATATTCACGTAATTACTCAAATTACTGACGAAAAAAAGGCCGAACAAGTCGGCCGTTATTTGAATAATACTTTTAACTCAAAGCATTTTGCTGCTTAACCAATTGATTTTCGGTACGCAAACCTAGCAATAAGCTTAGGCACATAAGCAATAATATGAACGCAAATGGTAGCGCCATTGATACCGTTCCAGCTTGCAGTGCTTGAATGGATTCCGTACCGCCAACCCACAATAGAACGGCTGCAATCGCACCGCCCATCAACGCCCAAAATACACGTTGAGGAACAGGAGCATCGACTTTACCGCCAGAAGTAATGCTATCGATAACCAATGAACCTGAATCTGACGAGGTGATGAAGAACACCATAATCAAACCAATCGATACCACAGAAAGCACAGAACTCATTGGCAGCGCATCATAAGTGTGGAATAGAGAAAGCGTAATATCTTGCAGACCATTCACACCAATCTCACCCACCTTGTTCGCCACTTGATCAATCGCGATACCACCGAAAATAGCCATCCAGATGATGATTACTGTCGTTGGGATGAACAATACAGCAACGATGAATTCACGAATCGTACGACCTTTAGAGATACGAGCAATGAACATGCCTACGAATGGAGACCAAGACATCCACCATGCCCAGTAGAATACCGTCCAGCCTTGCATCCAAGTTTCATCGCCACGACCATGAGGATTACTTAGAGGAATAAAGTTTTCAATGTAACCCATCAATGCCGTTGGAATAGCTTTAATACCCGCCATGCCACCAGCTATGGTTACGAAGATAAGCAAGCCCAAAGCAACCAACATGTTGATGTTACTTAAAACCTTCACGCCACCGTTAATACCGCGAACCACTGACATTGTTGCTAAGAAAGTGACCACTGCGATAACAATCAGCTGCATGCCAATACCACCATCGGTACCAAACACATGGTTAATACCGCTGGTTGCTTGCTGTGCGCCTAGGCCAAGCGATGTTGCAAGGCCAAATAGCGTAGCCAGTACCGCGACGATATCAACGACATGTCCAAACCAACCCCAAGTTCTGTCACCGAGTAGCGGGTAAAAGATTGAGCGAATTGAAAGCGGTAAGCCTTTATTGAATGTGAAGAAAGCGAGGGCTAGAGCAACAACAGCGTAAATCGCCCAACCGTGAAGACCCCAGTTGTAGATGGTTGCACCTAATGCCAACTTAGCCGCTTCAGGAGAATAAGCTTCAACACCGAGTGGCGTTTCATACCAACCCGTGAAGTAAGCTACTGGCTCTGCAACACCCCAGAACATCAAACCAATACCCATTCCCGCGGCGAATAACATCGACATCCAAGATAGGTTGGAGTGCTCTGCTTTGGCATCATTGCCACCAATACGTATCTTGCCATACGGGGAGACAATGAGGGCAAAACAGAAGATAACGAAGATGTTGGCTGCCCACATGAAGAAACCATCGAAGTTACCGATGACTTTCCATTTGATTCCATCCAGTGCCGCTTTTGCGGTTTCTGGATCTGCGACTAGAAGTGCAATCAAGAAGACAATGATCGCTCCTGCACTGATTCCAAATACTGGGTTATGAACATCAAAACCCCATTTCTGAACGTTATCTTGTCCTACTGTATAATCGGTATTTTCAATACTATACCTATCTTTTACAGGCTCCATGCTTCCTCTCTAATTGGTAGCGCACAGTTTGCAACATTGCATTCTGCACCTAAATTTCGAAAAGAAGAATATCAACCTGTCGCAAAAATACTAAAAAAACCTCCAAAAAGCAGGGCTGAATTACACATTTAGTAATTAAATTACACATTTAGTAATTAAATTACACATTTAGTGTCATTTAGCGTACGATTACTCCACAAGCCCCGAATTGACAGCGTACTTGGCAAGCTCTGCCGTAGAGTGAATATCCAGTTTATGCTTGATGTTTTGTCTGTGTGTTTCTACCGTTCGGTAACTGATATTCAAACCCTTCGCGATCTCTTTACTGCTCTCCCCTTTTGCGACTAATTTCAATACCGCTTCTTCACGCCTGCTCAATGGATTCTTCACAGATTGCGGGGGAGTAATCGGCTGAGTAAACAAATTCTGCGTCACTTTTTCACAAAAATAGGTCGAGCCTTGATTGACCGTTTTGATCGCTTGCACCATTTTTTCAGCCGAAATCTCTTTCAACATATAGCCAACTGCGCCTGATTGCATCACCTTCATGATGTATTCACGGTTGTTATGCATGGTCAGCATCAACACCTTAGCTTCTGGGTCTTCTTCTTTAATCAGATGGGTCGCATCAATGCCGTTCATGATAGGCATACTGATATCCATCAACACCACATCAGGGCGCAGAGACTTAACGACCTCAACCGCTTCTAATCCATTACTGGCCGTACCTATCACGCTAATATCTGGCTCGAGTTCCAATCTCGCCATAAAGCCATCCAGTACCACTTGGTGATCGTCAGCGATCACAACTCGAATAACTTCACTCATTCATTAATCCCTCTAGTGTCAGTAACACTGTAATTTCCGTTCCAAGGCCAATCTCACTCATCAATTCAAAATCACCACCGATGAATTCCACTCGCTCTCTCATGTTACGTAGACCGATCCCTCGTTTTTCCATCGCTTTATAGGTGTTGAAACCGACACCGTTGTCTTGGATTAGAAGCTGTAACACGTTGCCAATTTGCTGTGCGATAACCGTTACTTTGGTCGCTTGTGCGTGTTTCTCTATGTTATTTAAGGACTCTTGCACCACTCGATATAAGGTCGTCGCGGCCTCTGATTTCAATTTCCCGGGCTGAGTACTAAACAAGGTTTCAACCTCAATGCCCGAGTGCGCCTGAAAATCCAATAACAACGAAGACAGAGCCGCTTCTAAGCCGATATCATCCAAAGAACTTGGGCGAAGTTGATGCGAGATGTGCCTCACCTCTTCGATCGCTCGCATCAATGAATGCTGCGACTTATTCAAATGCGCTTTGAGGTCTTCATTTTGTAACTTATTACCAAGTAGTTCTAAGTGGCAACGACTTGATACTAATAATTGATTAATACCGTCATGTAGCTCTCGCGCTAAATGCTTCTTCTCGTCTTCTTGGAACATCACCGTTTTATGGGCGAGCTCTTTTAAATTATTATCCGCAATTCGATGTTCATGCATGTTAATGGCCAACGTCAGCACGATAATAACCGCCACCGTCACGCTAAGAATCACCACAATAGAGAAGAACGTGGTTTCAATATTCTTGTTGATCGCAGCCTGCATCGAAGCCACTTCTTGGTGCACGTCTTCAATATACAAACCCGTGCCAATCATCCAATCCCAACGCTCTAACCAAGCGGCGTAACTCAGCTTAGAGACCACTTCCCCAGTCGAGGGCTTTTGCCACAAATACTGGTGGAATCCTCCTCCGGTTTGAGCCTCTCTTAGCAGAGCTTCGATCAGAAAATCACCATCTTCATCTTGCAATTGAAGCAGATTTTTTCCAATCAATTCCGGCTGTATCGGATGAACCAAGTTGGTTCCGTGGCGATCATATGCGAAGAAATAACCATCAGAGCCATATCTAAGTTTAGACAATATGGTTCGAACTTCTTTTTTGGCTTGCGCTTCTTTGATATCGGGGTCGTTGTAGATATGTTCGATCGCATCGAATGCGAGGTCGACCGTGTCTTTGAGGGCGTTTTCACGCGACTTGATTAAGCTGTCTCTGAAGATCTCGACCTCTTTCGCACCCAACGTCTTGGTTTGGTGTAACGAGATCCAACTTATGCTCGCCGTGACCAGTAGCAACGGGAGTAGCGTCAGCAAAATCAGCTTAGCTTTTAGAGGCATTCCTTTCCCTCACAAAAAACGGCTTACTGAACATCAATAAGCCGTTTTACTTTAGCAATTTATAGATAGCCGTTGAAACATATCATTCACATTCTTGGCTTCACTCACATTCCATAGAAAGAAGGGAAAGCGAGAAGTGATCCAAGTACGAGGATTTGAATCAGAATGAACGGCATCACGCCTCGGTAGATGTCTTTTGTGGTGACGCCTTTCGGTGCAACCCCTTTCAAATAGAACAAACTAAAACCAAATGGCGGCGTTAAGAAGGAGGTTTGTAGGTTCATCGCGATAAGGATAGCGAACCAAGTCATGTTGATGCCCATCAGTTCAGCAACAGGCGCAATGATCGGCACGATGATGAAACAGATTTCTACGAAGTCGATGAAAAAACCCAGAATCAAAATCACCAACATGGTAATGATCAAGAAGCCCCATTTTTCACCCGGCAACTGCAGCATCCACTCTTCAACTAGATAATCACCGCCAGTATAGGTAAACGCCATCGAGAATGCCGTCGCACCAAGCAAGATAGCAAAGACCATTGCCGTGACTTTCACCGTTTCTTTGGACGCTTCATACACCATCGACCAACTGAATTGACCGTACAGCAAAGCAAGTACCAAGGCACCCGCGCCACCTAATGCAGCTGACTCTGTCGGCGTGGCAACACCCGCGAAGATAGAGCCCAATACCACAATGATCAGCGCGAGTGGCGGTACGATAGCTTTCAGTGCATTGATGACTTCTTGTTTACGACTAATTGAGTCATCACGTTCAATTGGTTGAGCCGCTTCTGGGTTAAGCTTGGCGTATATCAAGATATAAACGATATACGCACCCACCAACATTACGCCCGGCCAAATCGCCGCTTGAAACAAGTCCCCTACTGGCACACCGAGTACATCACCTAATAAGATCAGTACGATAGAAGGCGGAATGATTTGCCCTAACGTGCCAGACGCACAAATAGTGCCGCAGGCTAAGCCTTTGTCGTAGTTGTACTTGAGCATGACTGGCAACGAGATAAGACCCATGGCAACCACAGAAGCACCTACTACGCCCGTTGAAGCAGCAAGCAGTGAACCTACCAGTACCGTCGAGATAGCAATACCACCACGAACACCACCAAACAGTCGTCCCATTGACTCAAGCAACTGCTCAGCAAGCTTGGTCTTTTGTAGAACAAGCCCCATGAAAACGAACAATGGAACGGCCATCAGTACCGTATTTTCCATGATCGATTGAATTCGATATGGCATGAAGGCGAACATTTCGATGCCTTCAGCCCAAACACCAAAGATTAACGCGATACCACCAAAGGTGAACGCGACCGGGAAGCCAAGTAAAAGTGCAAACAAGGCTACGAAAAACATTACTATTCCAATCATGTTCAGCCTCTACTTATTCTTTGTGTGAGTATTATTTGTGTGAGTATTGTTTGCATGCGTGTTATTTGCATGGATAAGGTGCGGATTAAAAATCTTGTTCAGCGAATGCAGAATCAAACCAACGCCACTGACTGCCATCAAGAAAAACGACAGTGGGATCATCGCTTTAATGATCCATCGGTAAGGAAGGCCTCCAGGATCGCCCGACGTTTCGCCAAGGTTATAACTCTCTTTCGCAACATCGATTCCAAACCAAGCCACTAGCAAACAGAAAGGAAGCAGGAAGACAACGGTACCTATTAGGTCAATAATCGCTTGTGCCTTGAAGCTGAGTTGTTCGTAAAAAACATCCACTCGTACGTGGCCACCCGCTTTGATGGCATAAGGAACACCTAGCAAGAATACGGCTGAGAAAAGGTGCCATTCCATTTCTTGGAAGGCGATAGACACATCGTTAAAGGCGTATCGCATCACAACGTCATACACAACGTTCGCAACAAGAAGGATAAACAACATACTGGAAAGCCATCCCAGTGCATCACCGATACGATTAAATAGGCGTTCAATATAAATTAGACTTCGCATTCCCGACTCCATGGAATTTGAAAAGACATCGTGTATTAGAGTTAGGGCAACTAAAACAAGTAGCGCTAACAAGATGCACGACGTAGAAAGGGTTCTTGGGATCTTGTTACAGGATTTATCCTGCTTAATTATTATGGTTAAAATGAACCCGCCGCTTAGTCACTCTTAGTTACCTAACAAGAACAGCTTTGGGTTCATTTAGCTTCAGTTCGACAACTGTCGATTATTTCGCTTGGCTATTTAAATAAGCTCTGTGTGAAATATCCGTCCATGAGCGCACTTGCTCTAGGTAGCTTGCTTGTGAAGCTTGGATCTCTTTCGCCAGCTCATCTTTCTCAGCATGTGCAGCAAGTAGGCGATCGTTCGCTTCTTTCAGTGCCGACATTACTTCTGGCGGGAAATCTTTAACTTGTACGTCTGGGTATTCTGTTTTCATTGAAACCCAGTTCTTGCCACTTTCGTGCGTTGCTTGTGTGTACATGTCGTAAGCCGCTGTACGCATTGCAACACGCAAGATTTCTTGTAGGTCTTCAGGCAGCTTGTTCCATGTACGCTTATTCACTAGGAATTGAAGCTCTGAACCCGGCTCATGCCAACCTGTGTAGTAGTAAGGCGCGATTTTGTGGAAACCCATACGCAAATCAAGTGATGGACCTACCCACTCTAGTGCATCGATTGTGCGACGCTCTAAAGACGTGTAAAGCTCACCAGGAGCAATGTTAGTCGGCTTAGCACCTAGCTCCGCAAGGATCTCACCAGCAAAGCCTGGGATTCGCATTTTCAGACCTTGTAGATCTTCAACGCTGTTGATCTCTTTTTGAAACCAACCGCCCATCTGGATATCCGTGTTACCACCTGGGAACGACATTAGGTTGTGTGGAGAGTAAACCTGCTCCATCAACTCCATACCACCACCGTGATAGAACCACGCGTATTGTTCTGCTGGCGTCATACCGAAAGGCATAGAAGTGAAGTAAAGAGTGTTTGGAACTTTACCTTTCCAGTAGTAAGAGCCGGAGTGACCCATGTCGTATTGACCAGACTTAACCATGTCAAAAACGCCAAGCGGTGCTTTGTGTTTGTTCGCTGAATCGATTCTGATTTGCAGTCGACCATTCGACATCTTCTCAGCCATCGCAGCCATGTTTTTGGTTGCATCACCGAAAACAGGGAAGTTTGGTCCCCATGTTTCAGCAAGCTTCAAGCGATAAACCTTATCAGCAGCTGTGGCGCCAGTTGCGACCAAAGCTAAACAAGCCGCTGCAGTAACCGCAACGTTTTTGAAAACTCGTGTGAGGGAGTTAGAAATGAGACTCATGTTCACGTCCTTTTGTTGGATTAACACTCTTTCTGTGAGTATTTTTTATGGTTCAACATAAGAGTGCACCTTGATGAGGCAACTAGATATCAGGGAGAGCACGCACGACAGGCCCACACAAACTGCGTATTAGACCAAAGGATTACGTAGAACTACGTAGGAGATAATTGAGTTATGTCGATTTTAAAGGACTTACTCTATTCACCAGGGGAATACTTATTGATAAATACCTAAGTATTAATAATTAAATACCGTTAACAATTGATTGCCATTTCGTGATGAGGCTCTATTCACACCACAGATCAAATACGCACCTAAATGCATTAAATCCATGAGAATCAAGATTTCAGAGAATCAGACGCCCTACTTTGGTGCTTACTGATTCGAAACATGGGACACAAGACAGACAGATGAATAACGGAAGAGATCAGCCGATTGGAAATAAGGCTGCTGGGGCTAGGTTCGAATGCTAGGTTTGAATATGAGTATGGGGGGTTTGGGTTTGGGTTTGGGTTTGGGTTTGGGTTTGGGATTAACATGATCCGCCAGATACAAAAAAGCCTCGAAAATCGAGGCTTAAAAACTTTAACGAAGCGAATGTAATCCCGCGGGATTAGATAGCTTTGTAGATAACCTTGTTACCTGCAAGTTGCTCTTTCGCTACTAGGTTTTCTTCAAGAAGTTTTTTCAATGCGCCTGTTGCCCATGAAGCTGCTTTCGCGTCTTCTTGACCAGCTGCTAGGCCGATACCTTTAGGGTTAATGCCTTCAGCATTGCTAACAACGATGTCTAGAACTTGTTGTTGCTTAGGAGTCAGTGCTACTGCAACTTCTTTAGTTGCTGCTACTGCTTTCTCTACCGCTGGTTTTGCTGCTACAGTTTTTTCTGCTACAACTTTCTCTGCGACAGGCTTCGCTTTTTTCGGCGTTGCCACTGCTTTAACTACAGCCGCTTTAGTGCGTTTCTGCAGTTTAGCCTGCACCTTACGCTTATGAGCAAGTCTCATTGAATATTTCTCCAGTTCACTGCTCTTTTCGCAGTGGTGAAAATTTGAAGCGCGATTTATACCAAAAAACAGGAGCTATTTGTAGAGTGAAGCGCCGAAAGTCGACGAAAAATACCGATATTGTCTACTAGCGTCTATTATTTAATCATCGACTTATCAATTCAGGGTCATATACACTGGTTATCCATCCAGACAAAAATATGAAAACTTGGTGTTGCCTATGGACACTCGTCACCTTACAAATTTCTCTTTGCCTTCGTTCACACGTTCGTACCGTATTCTGGCCGTTGTTTTAGGCTTCGTTTGCTTGATCGTTGCTCTGTACAGTGACAATCCAAAGTTACTGATCGTGGGTGCATTTTGCATTATTGCCCTACTCGGAACTGGCTATTATTTAATGTTGCGCAGCAGAGTGATGTTCACTCTCACACCGACTCATTTTCAGCAGCATTTTTATAAAGGTGGGTGGGTTTTAAAGTGGAGCAATATTGAAAAGATTGGCCTATGTACTTACGAACAAGATGGGTGGCATCAACCTCTTCCTTGGGTTGGTATCAAGGTTAAAGATTACTCGCCCTACCTCGATTCAATTTGCCCTAAAATCACTTGCGAGTTATTGCTGAGCCAGCGAGCGCTTTTGTATCTGGGCGCCAAGCAAGCGGGTAAAGAGTCAAACTTTGAAGATATGGTCCTAGACTCATCGCATTACCATGCGCGCTGCACTGAGAGCGGTTGTGTGGAACTGAACAGATATAAAGAGTCACAAAATACTGACGAGGTTATCTTCAATGATAGCCAAACACAGACTAGCCCAGGTTCATCCCATGAATCGAAATCCCATAAATCGAATGCGAAAAACGCAGTGATTAAAGACTATTCCGGGTTGCAGGCGATGCTAGCGAATAGGATGAAATATCAGAGGGGTTTCCACGGTTACGATATTTTCATATCAACTCAAGATTTGAATATGAGTGGAGAGGAGTTTATTGGACTGGCTCGACGCTACTTGGCGGCTGCCGAGCGTCTTTCTGATTAAAATTAAACAGGTTTAAAAATAAACTCGTACGCAATAAAAAAGCTTAGCTTTCATAGGAAAAGCTAAGCTTCATTTTCAATCGTTCTTCTATTAAATCATAGACCTAGTACAGAGGCATTTCATCCGCTACGAATGGGTTTGATGCGCGCTCACGGCCAAATGTAGACTCAGGGCCATGACCCGGAACGAATGTTACGTCGCTGCCTAGTGGCCAAAGCTTAGTCTTGATTGAAGCAATCAGCGTGTTGAAATCGCCTTGTGGGAAATCCGTACGACCAATAGCACCGTTAAATAAAACATCACCAACAAACGCCATGCGCGCTTGCTCGCTGAACAGTACAACGTGACCAGGTGTGTGGCCCGGAGTATGAATCACATCAATCACTTGGTTACCAAAAGTAACTTTGTCGCCCTCTTCCAACCATGTGTTTGGTTCAAAGGCTTTGCACAGTGGGAAACCAAACATCTGGCTTTGATTCTCTAGACCTTGAAGCCAAAAGTTATCGGCTTTATGCGGGCCAACAATGTTCACGTTCAAGATCTCAGCAAGCGGTACAGTGCCGCCAACATGATCTAAGTGACCATGCGTCAGTACCAAGTTCACCACTTTAACACCTAGCTCTTCAATGATCGCAGCCAGCTGTTGAACGTCACCGCCCGGATCGACAACGATGCCTTCCATTGTCTCATCACACCACACAATTGAGCAGTTTTGAGAGAAAGAGGTAACAGGGACAACTTGATACTTGAGAGACATATACAAACCTTAAAGGGCAAACTGAAATTTGGGCAAACTATGACATTGGATGTCTACTTTGACAAGTCCCTACCGTTTCGCTCGCAATCTAAGCCTAGCGCTACCAGCTGCGAACTGGGCCAGTATCGATATGGATAAAGTTGCTACGTGCATAATAACCTACACCACCCGCATTCAGGCTTTTGGCTACGTCTCTTAATTCTTTTAGGTTGACGCCATCAATACGGAAATCAATCGCTTTACCCAACATGTGGTAGCTCTTCTTAGCTACGCCACTCGACTTAGAGCGCAATGCTTCATTGGTCGCAGGAGAACGGTAACCAGAGATGATTTGAACTTCTTTTTGAATACCTAAGACATTTTGAATCTGAGTGATCTGATCAAACAGGTTCTTATCCATTGGGTGAATTTCATTACGGCGGAAATCGCGACATAGTTTGCTGAGGCGTGCCATCTCATCACCAACATAGTTAGTGCCATCGAAATAACAGGTCTCTAATCGTTCACCAGTGTGAAGATTGTTCATGCTAATCGTTCTTGGTTGATCAGGGTATGAAGCAAAAGCGATAGAAGGAGTAATTGAGGCGACAACAGCGGTACCACCAGCGTAAGTCAGAAACTGACGGCGTGAAAATAAACTTTGAGACATACAGCAAAAAAACCAATTAGATCGAACGAAAAATGCACGATACATAATGGTAATTGCTGCGTCAACGTACAAAAACCGCCCAAAAGGTTAGTATTTGTAACCTTTGCACGGTTAGTTATTGATCCACATTATAATTTTATCAATAGAAGCTTGGTTGTCATTTTTTGGTCAAGATCACCCTTATTGGCTTCACTGATAATTAACCACCCTCTTTATCATATTGATAGATGTCACCACGATACTGTATGCCCCCTTCTTCAAACAATACGGTTTGATAAATGATATGTACGGGGATTCGCTTCTTGAGTCGCACCTTAGTATTCGGAGCAAGATCATCATTTTGGTTCGGTACTTTCCTTACCTTGGTAGCAAACAACAACTCAGCCAATTCCTCTGCATGTTCAACACGTATGCAGCCGGAGCTATAAGCGCGGAAGTCGTCATTAAACAGGCCTTTACTTGGCGTATCGTGCAGATAGATCGCTCGCTTGTTAGGCGTATTGAACTTGTACAAACCTAATGCATTACGCGAGCCCGCTTGCTGACGCATGCGATATGGGAAAGAATTGAAATTAATGGTCTGCCAATCGATCTCTGTGGTGTCGACCGTCTCCATAGTGCGCCAACCATCAATCACTTGGAAGTTGTGTGTATCTAGATAGCTTTCGTCCGCTTTCACCTTAGGCAAGATGTCTTTGACCATGATTTTCCATGGCACATTCCAAGTCGGGTTTAGGATGACCGAATCGAGATTTATCTCTAAAAGTGGTGTTTTTCGCGACTTTCTGCCCACCACGACTTTGGACTCAAAGACCTCTTCGCCATCTTCCCAATACTTCATATCAAAACTAGGCACGTTGACCACGATGAGAGAGTCTCTGTCTCTTGGCCACAAACGAACACGTTCGGCATTCAGAGCCAATGAAGTCAATCGATCATCAAAGCTCATGTTGATCCATTTGATCGTATCTGGCCCGACGATCCCATCGTCTGTAAGGCCGTGCATTCGCTGAAAAGATTTAATCGCCGTTTGCAGATCTCGATCGAACTCGGGAAAATCGACCGCGATCATCGAGGTATCAACACCAACCAAGGCAATGCGCTCAACAAGAACCGTTTTGTCTGAAAGCTCGTCACCCAAGCGCTTCAAACCTTTCTGTCTATATCGTTCAATATTGAGTTCAGAGGCGGTTTCTAACACCGAATAGGTCGCTTTGAATTGGTCAAAATCCCCAACAGGCGGCGCGTAAGACAACACCATCTCTAATAAGTAATCATTGGCAACGCTGCTTTTTAATCTCATCAGAATATGCGGAGAAGGCGCAGGTAATTTGGAATGCAGCTTGCCCGAGAAGTACCACTCTTTACCGGCAAGCGGCGCATTTTCAACGTAGCTCAGGTAGTAGATAAAGGTATCGGTGAGTAATATGTCCAACTCTTGCCATTGAGCATGGGATTGATAGTGACGGATTTGATTGAGTTGTCGCTCGAAGAGTGGTGCCATTTGAGCTTGTTCGAGAAGCGACAATTGAAATTCAAACGTCTTAACAAGTTCAGGTGAATCCCAAAGAATAGGCAGAGATGAGTCTTGATAAATACTCTGGGTAAGCTCTGGATAAATCAGCATAAAAGAGAGCTCTGAATCAGCCGGAATAAATCGACTCTCGTCAGAACTCGTATAGCTCCATGCGTGCACAGAAACTAGAACTAATAATCCACAGAAGTATTTTGCGAACATGCTTAACTCCATCACCAACCATCTCATAAGTATGGCAAAGAAATAGGAGTAAGCATGTTATTTTTAAGAAGCTTTATAAATCAGATTGAACTCCAATGGTTATCCCACTGGACCGATGATTGCTGAGTTGATTTCTCATAAGGCTTGCTCTGGCTTACCACACTTCCTGCCCCAGAGCTTAATCGAAACTCACCATCAAGCAGCACAGCACCAGAAGCATCAGATAATGCAGACAGTTCTACTAACTCTTTGGTTTCTTTAGACCAAATACCGTAACAGTTGCCTCTTGGCGAAGTCGCAATAATCCAATCGTCTGACGCCGCAATACTTGCGATATAGTGATTGAACCTTGCCCATTGCTCTGGCTCTGCGTTCAGTGATTCAAACTGGCCGCCTTTAGTATGCATCGCCAATAGCGAAGGATACTCATCTGGTTCACCACGATATTGCTGGCCACAAAGCACGGTTTCAGCACCATCATGGGCTAAGTGTCGAATGCTCAGCTTCTTATCCAACAATTCAACCTGATCAAGTAACACACCTTCAGGAGAAACATAACTCAAGCTCGGCTGCATCGAATCGAGGTTTTTCGGTGTTCTACCATCAGTATGAACGCCACCAACGCCGATCGCGAGATTACCATCCGGCATGATGATCACTTCATGAGGCCCAATACCAAAACCGCTGAACTCTTCGACCTTACGATAGCCTTGCGCGACATCGTAAACGCCAATCACACCTTGGCTGCTGTCCGTTTTCCCTTCAGTGGCATACAGTAACTTGCCATCTAATGAGTAAACGCCATGACCATAGAAGTGACGGTTGTTACCTTTCACGACCATTTTGATCTGCTGACCGTTTTTATAGTCAAACACCATAAAATAGTCACCAGGACGACGAGCAAAAACCACCGCATGTGATGAGGTTGGGCAAATCGCGACGCCATGACCACGATCTGGGATCGGCAGCTGACTCAATGGCATTCCATATTCGTCAGCCACAACCGCTGAATATTGGCCTCGCCCATTCAGCGCACAACCGATTAATTGAGGCTCACTAGATGAGCTCACAGCACCAGAGCGACTAGCGCAGCCAAACGGAAGCATTGGAACAGCTGCACAACCCAGTGCAGCCTTGAGTAGCGTTCTTCGCGTAGTATCAGTCACCATCGGTAGCATTAAATCCTATTACCACGCCAAGCTCTATCGCCACTTCTTCATGAATCAGGTACTTCAAACGTTCTAGTTTGTTGTATTGAGTCAGCACATCTCGATAGCCCTCTTTGCTCTGCAATAACTCAAACAAGCTTGAGTCTGTAGGCCAAGTATCTAGCGTCAATGTGAACTGCTCAGCAACACGGTCAGCAAGGTCGTTTAAGCCCTTCTCTCTCAACAAGCCGTCTAGGCCATTGCCATCGGCAAGGTACAAATTCTGAAGTGCTGCTACATTCGCTTTTAGTTGAGTCATCGAGGTTTGTGCACGCCATGATTCCGAGAAGTAAGGACGCGGATGACCAATTTTCGCCATCGGGCGACTCAGCTTTTTCATGCTGTAATCAAGTTGGTTGGTCAATAAAGCGATGTATTCAGACTCCCAGCGAGTCTCGTCTAGCGCTAACCAAGGGTTAACCTGCCATGCCTGTGCAATCGAAGATGACTTAATCGCTAAGTTTTCAGTAATCGCTTGTGATGATTGGCAACCTAGCGCTTTGTCTTGAAGCAGTGGCGATTGCTCGTCATAAAGCGACCATTCCAAGGCACCTAGCCCTTGAACGGTCACACTCTGCTGCGCGATTTCGTCTTGAGTCCAAGCTTTGTTTTGCTGAGTTAACTGACGCATCTTAAGACCCGTCGTGTTCTTTTTGTCTGGCCAGAATTGAACATTCCAGCTCTCTTCAAGCGCTGCTGTTGGGCCTCTTTCTTGGCCTTGTAGTGCCATCCAGCTGTTCATGGTGAGCTGCCACTGATTTTTCAACGCATCTAGTTCTACATTGTTGGTTTGGCAATAACCCTGCATCAAGACTTCTAGCTCGTTGGCTTGCTTGGCGAATAGGACTGCAGAATCAAACTCTTGTTGATAGACACTGCGACTGATGTGGTCGGTCGTGTCTGCTTGATAAGACACACCGTTAACCTCAGATGAAGCGGCTTGCTCACCCGATGATTGGCAGCCTGCCATGATTAATACCGACAAAGGCATTAACAAAAATTTATGCGTCATGCTGTTACCTTACTTCCTAATTTTTCTTTTAATTATATGAGTTCATTAAATACGAAACGACCGCTGGCCTCGTATTCCTACAAGTTCAGCGGTGCTAAGTGGTTTGATAGCGGCTTTCTTAAGTCACTAGCCGTTAACTAAACTGAATTCAACTCAGCCTATAACGAGTTTAAGAACGCCAATAGCGCTTCACGCTCGCTGCTACTAAGAGCTAAAACGTTTTGTTTCGCCATTTCTGCTTCACCACCATGCCAAAGCACAGCTTCCATAACATTTCTCGCACGACCATCATGAAGTAAGAAGGTGTGGCCATTCACTTCTTTGGTGTAGCCTAATCCCCATAAAGGTGTTGTGCGCCATTCTTGGCCATTCGCAAGATACTCAGGACGGTTATCCGCTAAGCCTTCACCCATATCGTGCAGCAACATATCGGTATATGGGCTAATTAACTGCTTAGACAACGCAGGCAAACCTTCACGCTCTGCCGTGCGGAATTCAGCTTGGTGACAACTTTGACAACCCGCGTCTTTAAACAGCTTTTTACCCTGAACAACGACTGGATTGTCGACATTACGACGAATAGGCACCGCTAAATGCTGAGAATAAAACTCAACAAAATCTAGAATGTTGTCGCTGACTTCTGGTTTGCCACCATTTGGAAAATCATCACAAGTTGATTGCGCTGATGTGCAGTTTTCATTCGGGAATAAGCGACTCGTTAAGCCCAAATCACCGTTAAACGCCGCGGCATTTTGCTGCATTAGGTTTGGCTGTCCAGCTTTCCAACCAAAACGACCTAGAGCCATTTCGTTGGTTTGAACATCGAGAACATAGTTAGCTTTACCGGAAATACCTTGCTTGTCGGCCAATTGCTGCTCTGCAAATCCAAGAATCGTTTCTTTTGAAATGCTCTCCAGCAGACCAAGGCCAATCATTGGCGGCGCAACGCGCGCAGAAAACTCTGTTTTAGGGTGCATCTCGCCAAAAGCAAGATCGGTAATCTTTAGGGTTGGTTTACGTAGAGTCACGACTGTGCCGTCTTTGAATTCAACCGGAACATCTGTGTAGCTGATGTTCACTTTACCCTCTGGTTTCACACCTTGAAGCGCGAAATCTTGTAACTGGCCGCCGTAAGTCGGTTCTGGAATACCACCATCGCGAATGAAAGCTTGTCGCTCCTCTGGCGTTTCAGCTGGGATACTTAAGCGAACCAACATTGAAACCGCGTTCTCATCGCCTTTTTCTGGCGCATGACCACGACCATCTTTAATATGGCAGTTTTGACAACCGTTGGTGTTAAACAATGGGCCCAATCCATCACGTGCATCGGTTGATGATGGTGCAGGAACCCAAGGGTTTCTAAAGAAGCTGTTACCTACGCTGAAATCCAAGCGTTTGCTCATTGGCAAATTGGCAGCAGGAAGAGAAAAAGCATTAGCGCCCTCTTTCTTCACCGTTGTTTTACCACCTGAGTAGGTTTCATGAGCGTGTAATGGAGATAAGAAAAACAGTGCGGTTAATAGTGAGGCTGAGAGATACGACTTCATACATTGCCTTGCTGTGTTTTTGATTTTAGTTTTTATTTGGGAGTAACTTTCTTGAGTAGCAAACAATTAAGGGCTCAATGAGAGCCCTTACAATAGTTTTGGACTCGGGTTCTTAGAACTCGTGATCAGCCGTGTCTGGGTTTAGGCTATCAATGCCAATAACACCAGCAGCACGCTCGATTGCAGCTGTTTGAGACACTAGCGCAACAATTGTTTTGTTTACTAGCGCGTTACCTGCAGCGTTGTCAGCAGCGATTAGCTGATCGAAGTGCTGGTTGTTTTTCTCTGCAGAAACAACAAGCTGACCAACTTGTGCACGTGCTAGGTCAAACTGCTTTTGAATCTCTTTCGCAGCTTGCTCGTCTTTTTGCTCAACTAGATCAAACAGGCTAGGACCTGAAAGTAGAGAACCATCTTCACGCTTGTACAAGCCAGTGTATACGTTGTAGATACCTTGCTCGTTGTAGTAGTGAGAGTTGTGCGTGTTATCAGAGAAACAATCGTGCTCGTCTTCAGTAGAGTTTGCTTCTAGTGCAACCTTCATACGCTCACCCGCTAGTTCACCTAGAGACAGTGAACCCATGCCAAATAGCATTTTACGTAAGCCGTTTTCGCTAGATTCAGAAAGAAACTCTTGACGGTAGTTACCTTTCTCGCCTTCAGCCCACTGTTTTTCCATCCATTCTAGATCTTGGATAAGCAATTCAGCTGATGCTTTTAGGTATGCGCCACGACGGTCACAGTTACCATTAGTACACTCAGCGCCAACAACGAAGTCAGTGTAAGCACGCTCACCTGCACCGCTGTTTGTGCCGTTTAAATCTTGACCCCAAAGTAGGAATTCAATCGCATGGTAGCCAGACGCTACGTTTGCTTCAGAGCCACCGATCTCGTTGAGATCTGCAATTAGTTCTGGAGTAATGTTGGTTGCGTCTACCGTTGTCTGACCAATTTGGAAAGTTTTATTAGCAACGATGTTTGCGCTAGCGCCTTCGTTACCAAGCTCATATTGGTAATCAGTCGAAACGTAATCGATTAGGCCTTCATCAAGTGGCCATGCGTTCAATTGGCCTTCCCAATCGTCAACAACAACGTTACCAAAGCGGAATACTTCTGACTGTTGGTAAGGTACGCGAGACTCAAGCCAAGCTTGTTTTACTTGTTCGAAATTGCTAGCAGAAGGAGAAGCTAAGAAGGTATCAATAGAAGAGTTCAACGCTTTTGCTGTAATTACTGAATCTGCAAACACTGCATGAGCAATATCTGCGTAATGTTCTACAACTTGATCTTGAGTTACTGCTGCGAAAGAAGAAGCAGAGGCAAAAAGGAGTGACGAAGTTACGGCTTTTGTCACTAAAGATTTAATAGTCATGAAGCATCCTTGTTGAGCTTTAAATTATTATTCGTAGTAATAGTGCAAACCATTATCATTTGCACTACGGATTGGAATAATACAAACTTACAATTTTATTGCAAGATAAATACAAAAAAACCTCACATATGTGAGGTCTTTAAACATTTTAATGTTCAGCGCTACAAAGAGGCTAATCAGATATCCAGATTATGCTTACCGTGTGAGACTTTTGCCTTCAGGTAGCTTTCATTACCCGACTTAACATGAGCAGAGGTGTTCACCACTTCTTCAATCTCAATACCAAAAGATTTCAGCTCATTGATTTTCTTGGGGTTGTTAGTGACTAGGCGAATTTTTGTGGTTCCTAAAGCACGAAGCATTTCTGCCGCTTCAGTAAAATCACGCAAATCATCACCGAAACCTAGATGGTTATTGGCTTCGTAAGTGTTCATACCTTCACTTTGCAGGCGGTATGCATCGATTTTATTGTATAAACCAATACCACGACCTTCTTGGCGTAAGTAAAGAATCACTCCACCCGTCTCACCCATAATTCTAATGGTTTCGTCTAGCTGCTCGCCACAGTCACAGCGAGAGGAATGGAAAACATCACCAGTCAGGCACTCAGAGTGCATACGAACAAGAGGTATGTCTTGTGTCTTGTCTGCTGATTTAAATATCACAGCAACATGCTCTTTATCTGTTTTCAATCCATGAAAAGACAGAAGTTCAGCATCAATACTGCTTGTTACCCCTACTTTGAAATCTATTCTGGCACGCACTTCCGCCATAGCTATACTCACTTGAAAATTCGATGTATTTAACAACACTACATTATATGTCTAGGCAATATTTTGTAGCTAACTATCTAATGATAGACACTATGAGGCTGTTAACAATTTTTTTCAAGGTCGACCATGCACTAATTGTTATATTATAACAATAATTTTTCAGGTAACAAAAAACCCCACATTGGGATGACCAGCATGGGGTTATAAATTAATCAGATGCGGCTAAAGCTACGATTTTTTACAGAACGATTAACTTATTTGAGTTTGCTTCCAGATGACAAGCTGAACCCAAGCGTTCTCTAATTCGGTTAACTCTTCTTGAGTAAGCGTAGAAATGCTCGACTTTGCACTGTATTTTTCTGCCCATTTGTCAGATCGGACACGAGTATGGAACTCTTTCTTTAAATTTGAGATTACGTTATCCACAGATACATCCTTATATAACAGTGCTTAGCCTTTATAATCCTTTAATGTTACAAAATACAGGTCAATTGGTAAACAGTAATACATAATTTTTATGAGCTCTTTCTAACACTTTTTACTGATAAATATATAAATAAGAGAAATAATACGCTCGGAAGTAGCCAAAGTAATAAGTTTGAAACACTCATTGCTGGTTTATAGAGCACAAATTCACCGAACCTTTCCGTCATATATTGAGTAATCTCATTATTACTCTTCCCTGCTTTCACCATATTGAATACAACGAGGCGTAAGTCTTTTGCAATTGGAGAGTTCGACTCAATCAAGTTTTGATTCTGGCATTGCGGGCAACGTAGGGTTTTTGCCAATGTAATAGCGCGCTGCTGTTGTTCTGGGTTTTCAAACTCAAACAGTTCAACTTGAATACTCGTATCCTTATTACTGGCTGTAAACAGATCTTCTGCCAAAATCGGAAAACTAATAACCATAAGCGTAGACAGCACAACGAGTGCTTGTATTAAAGGCTTCATCATCCATTCGCACCATCAAAATACATCGCAAGTTCTTCTTGCCACACTGATTCGTTGATCACGCCCAGTAACTTCTTAATGATTTGGCCGTCAGCGTCGACCAGATACGTTTCAGGAGTACCGATTACGCCGAGTTCTAACGCTAGCTTACCTTGAGGATCACTGATCACCGTTGAGTACGGATTGCCATCGCTCGATAACACATTGATCGCTGCCCCGGAGTTATCTCGATAATTTAGCCCAACAATTGGAATACCTTTATCATGAAGTTTGAGCAAAAAAGCGTGCTCAGTTTTACATATACCGCACCACGAAGCCCAAACATTAACCAGTTGATAAGGATGCTGAGTGACATCAGCCAACGTAATTTCCTGTTTACTACTGATGCCTTCACTATTCGCTAACTCAGTAGATATGAATTCTGGGAATGCCCTTTTTTGCTCCGACACAATCGTCGATTGCTGCTTATTATTGAGCGCAAAGGCAAAACCCAACACCACCGTTAATGCCAAGATAATTAACGTGATGAGCTTGTTACGAACGCTGGTATGCATACTGTGACGCCTTAACGGTTTTCTTTTTACGATGAGTCAATGAGAGTAAAGCGCCAAGAATGGAGAACAACCCACCAAACCAGATCCAGCGCGCATACGCCTTGTATTGCACTCGAAACGCATAAGCGGTGGAATCTACTTTCTCGCCCATGGTGATATAAACATCGCCATGCCAGAACCACTTCATTGCAGGCTCACTCATGTTCATAACTCGAACTTGGTAGTGTCTTCTTTCTGGCGCTATGGTAAATCTTTTATCGTCGGCATCTAAGTTTAGTATCGCCTTCTCTGCGGTAAAATTTGAGGCGACATAAAGCTCGGTATCACGATGAGAAAGCGTCCAATCCATGAACTCTACTTGTGCGCCCGGGCTTAGTTTATAGCTGCGCTCAAATGAGTGATAGCTATTCATTGCAGCACCTACAGCGAGTACTGCAACCCCGACATGAGCAAAGGTCATCACCCAGACTTTGCGTTGGAACGTAGAACTTCGGGTAACCACTAAGCCGTAAATATGCGTCAGTAACACCCAGAATGCGAGGCCCCAAGTCAGCAGTGCCATCACTTGGGTCTGCTCGACTTGCAAAGCGTAACAGGCGAACCCTAGACCAATAGATACTAGAGCGATCAGCGTAATAACACCTTTAGTCGCTTGAGGTTTAATACTCAGCAAAGGGGCTAAGCCGACGACGGCTAACGCAAGCAAAGCCAAAGGTGCAATCAATAGATTAAAGTAAGGCGCACCTACCGATATGTTACCCAACCCAAGCAGTTCAAAGACCATTGGATAAAACGTACCAAACACCACAACAGCGGTCGCCAGAACAAAAATGAGCACCGCAACTAGGCTTAAAAAGCTCTTACTCGCGAAGCTAGTAATCGGGTTAGATTCAAAAGACTCTCCTCTGATGATAAGCAGAGAAAATGAGCTCACCAGTACCAACACTAATATAAGTAGCAGTGCGATACCTTTGGTTGGGTCAACAGCAAAAGCATGCACCGACGTTAATACGCCAGAACGAACAATAAAGGTGCCTAAGATACTCAAACAAAACGTAATGAAAGCAAGGCTGAGAGACCATTTCAAGAGCTGTTGTTTGCCCTTAGCAACGCCTAGACTGTGCAGTAAAGCTGTTGAAGTAAGCCACGGCAACAAGCTGGCATTTTCAACAGGATCCCAGAACCACCAGCCGCCCCAGCCTAATTCGTAATACGCCCACCAAGAACCAAGAATGATCCCTGCGGTTAAAAAGATCCAAGCGACTAGACACCAACTGCGACAATGGGCAACCCAATCAAACTCAATAGGATCAACCAGCAAAGCGGCTACAGCAAATGCCAGCACCACAGAAAAACCGACATAGCCAAGGTAAAGTAATGGCGGGTGAAAGATCAGCCCGACATCTTGCAACATTGGGTTAAGGTCACGCCCTTCTAGCGGCAAGATCGAGTTCATTTCAAATGGATTTGATGCGAATAACGTGAACCAAGCAAATATCGCGAGCAGTAGATTCATTACCCACAACACACGGCTTTGGTATTCATTCGAATAGTGTTTTTGTAAGGCAATAACGCCAGACCAGACGCTGATCGTCAGTACCCAAAACAACAAGGAACCTTCATGGCCTGCCCATACGGCTGCGAGCTTAAAAAATGAGGGTAATTGAGTATTTGAATGTTCAGCGACATAGAGAATAGAGAAGTCATCACTGACAAAGGCGTAGCCAAGCAATGCAACAGAAGTGAGAGAAAACAGCGCACTTGAAAGAGAGAAACTGCGGATTAAACCTATATTTTGCGTCCGTTTGTTTAGCATTTGATAAAACGAATGCACACCAATAATGCTACTGAGTACAGCAACCAACACTAAACTAAACAGCCCCAAAGAACCGACCATATCACCTCAATAAGGCTCCGCTTGAGCAGAGCCGATCTGAACACGCATCTCATGTTTACTAAAAGCATGTCCATTAATAAGCAGATGTCTAGTATCCGACATCTGCTCACTAATAAACTTGAGCAAAATTAAGCTATCGTTAACTGCCCTGCATAAAGGACAAAAGTTCTCAGCATTAATACGCCCATTAGGCTTAGCGAAGTCACGGAGAAAATATACACCGAGCTATGGCGGATTGAGGTTGGTGTAACGGCATTCAGCAACAACGGTAAAACCATGCCAACACCGATGACGCCATACCAGAACCAACTCGCCCAGAAACCACTGCCTATTGCGTTCCATACTGCTTGCTCACTTTGACCACCAGCGAAGATAAGCCCAGTAAAGAAAGTAATTAGAACAAACAATTCAAACATCACGACTGGACGTTCGAATCCGTGGATCCATGAAATAGTCGGGCTATGAGGTGATTCTTTAAAGACCAGCACACCAAATAAAATACACGCCGCCGCTCCCGAAGATAAGCTCGAGAATAAGAACAAAATCGGCAGCACTGGGTTATTCAATAGTGGGAAAGTATTTAAAGCTGAAAGCAAGAATCCGGTATAAGCGGCAAGCATAAGAGCAAGAACAGCTAAGAATATTTCCAGAGCATTCTCAAACACTTCTAATTTGCCAATCCAATTACCGACAAAATCAAATCGTCCTTTTAGCCATGCTTGATCATTCAAGAACACGACTATTTGATCTCTAAATATAATGCCGATCCAAAGGAATAAGATCACCATATATACTTGGAATAAGATCACACCCATCGACATCACAGACGTTGGATTATAGAAGATCATGATCTTCCAAAAGGATAACGGTTTTGTCAGGTGGAAAACCAAGATAAGCAGACCTGAAATGATCCCAAATGGCGCAAGAAAAGCCGTGGCCTTTAACACACCATTATGAGCAGGATCGCCTTCAATGACCTTACGTTTTAGGTAAATGGAGATCATTACGGCACCCGCCGACATCCCCGCGAGAAATAGATAGATTGCTATAATCCAGTCCCATACCACGGTACCAGACTGAAAAGCTGCGTCCCATGCACTCATAATCAAATCTCCCCTTTTTGGTGTGGCACTTTATAGAGTTTTGGCTGAGTACCTAGATAAGCTTTATCTCTGTAAACCACCTCAGATTGAAGCACCTGGTTTATCTCACTCTTAGGGTCATTTAGATCGCCAAAGACCAGCGCATTGGTCGGGCAAGATTCGACACAAGCAGGCAACTTCCCTTGTGCAAGATTGGTATCACGACAGAAGTTACATTTATCTGCGGACTTGTTCTCAGGATGGAAAAAGCGCACTTGATATGGGCAAGCCAATAGACAATAACCACAACCGACACACTTCTCTTGATGAACGTCGACAATGCCGGTTTTTTCATCTTTGTAGGCCGCGCCTGTTGGGCAAACCATCACACAAGGTGCGTTATCACAATGCTGGCAAGAGTTACGAGTAAAACGGTAATCAACATTGGGATATTCGCCTTGGGGCTCACTCTTAATAATTTCTAAGCGCGATACACCTTCAGGTACTTTGTTTACTTCACGACATGCTTCGGTACAGGCGGTACAACCAATACAAGCGGTTTCGTCATGAATCATTCCATAACGTTTAGTGCCATCTTCTTGAACATTGGCTAGCGTCTTGCGACTTGTTACTGCCGCAGTTCCCGCTACACCTGTGGTAAAAATAACGGCACCAGCGCCTGCTAAAAAGTTTCTTCTTGAGCAGCTCATAGATTACTCCTCTTCTTTCTTCTGGTTGAAGTCTGAATGGCAATCCACACACAGCTTGATGGTTTGCTTCTTATCTAAGCCCAACACCTTTGCTTCAGTCGCATGAACATCATGGCAGTTTGAACACGTTAAGTTTTGCGCGTGAACATCGTGAGTCCAACTCGCTTCACGCAGATCATCAGGCTTGTGACAATCGATACATTGGCTATTGGCATCTAAAATTAAGCTAGGGTCTAGGAAAACCTTTTCAGTTCCCGGTTGTGATTGAGCCTCGCGATACTTCACCACTTCAGGCGCACCTTCACGGTGATCGGGGCTAATAGAACTATGACAGTCGGTACAATTTACTTCGCGGCCAAGCAAAGCGTGTGCACTTTCACCATGTGAACCCAATACCGTTTCTTTTGAATCTTTATGGCATTGAACACACTTGTAGTCTTTGTCGCGGATTAATTCGACTTCATGTCTTGTTGATTCTCCTACTGGCGTAACAGCAGGCTCAGCAACAGCATGAATGGAATAACCATAGAGGCAGAATGCTAGAAGGGATTTAAGCATTATGACTATGGCCAATTTAATATTGCCCATTTTATCCTTTCCTTATACCGGCATTATTTAACTCTCAACTAAATAATATTCCAGTTAAACAAAAGTACCCTTAAACGATATTATTACCGCTTAAATGATATCAATTCTTATTTTGGATAAGCCACAACGCTTTCTATAGTTAGAATATACCTCTAATTGGGTAATACGAAATTTGGATGGGTTAATCTGTGAACGCAATCACCCTATTTATATCATGGTCAATTTAGGTAATTGATTGTTATATATGATAATAATTCTCAATTAAATTTTAATAACATTGCCCACCAATACCTCTTTAGGGGTATATAAACTTCAACGTGATTGAAGTCACTACCATTAATTGATCTAAGACAAGCTATATCCAACACGTAACAAAATGTGTTTGTTTATGAATTAATATAAACAGGAATTCTCCAGTTCTTAATTTGAATAGCAAACTCACAACGCTTGGTATAAGAATCAGTATATTGGAGATATCACTGTGAAAAAGCATTGGATACGTAATTCGGTCACAGCACTATTAATGGTTAGCGCATCACTAGCAAGCGCGACCAGTTTTGCTGCGTCTGAACAAAAAGAAATTGGCGACCCTCGTAACGACCAGTTCGAGCAAAACCACCCAGATCAATATCATTCATGGAGACAGACTTCAGAAAGCGAAGTTATTGAAGACGCACTAAAAGAAGATCCAAACATGGTTATCATGTGGGCTGGCTACGGCTTCGCAAAAGATTACAACAAGGCACGTGGTCACTTTTATGCGATTGACGACGTACGACAAACGCTGCGTACTGGCGGCCCAACGGACGAAAGCTCAGGCCCAATGCCAATGGCATGTTGGAGCTGTAAGAGCCCAGACGTAGCACGTGTTATTGAAGAACGTGGCGAAGATGGTTACTTCGAAGGTAAGTGGGCGCGTCTTGGCAACGAGATCATTAACCCTATTGGCTGTTCAGACTGTCACGATACCAAAAGCGAAGGCTTTAAAAATGGTGAACCAGCACTTAAGGTGACTCGTCCTTACGTTGAACGTGCATTTGAAACGATTGGTAAAAAGTTTGATGAACAAAGCCGCTTAGACCAACAAGCTTCTGTTTGTGCTCAGTGCCACGTGGAATACTACTTCACAGGGCCAACCAAAGGTGTGAAATTCCCTTGGGACCAAGGTACAACCGTTGGCGACATGGAACGCTACTATGATGCAATCAACTTTAAAGATTGGACGCATAAAGTATCGAAAGCACCCATGTTGAAAGCACAGCACCCAGGTTTTGAAACATGGCGCGAAGGCATCCACGGCAAGAACAAAGTCGTTTGTGCTGACTGCCATATGCCGAAAGTTACCAAAGAAGATGGCACCGTTTATACCGACCATAAAGTGGGTAACCCATTCGACCGCTTCGAAGATACGTGTGCAAACTGTCACACTCAAACTAAAGAAACCATGCGTAACATCGTTTCAAGCCGTAAAGCACAAGTGCTGAACATGAAGCTGACTGCTGAGAAACAAATCGTAGCCGCTCACTTTGAAGCAGGCGCGGCATGGGAAGCGGGTGCGACAGAGCAAGAGATGGAACCTATCCTACTGGATATCCGTCACGCTCAATGGCGTTGGGACTACGCTATTGCGTCTCACGGCATTCATATGCATGCACCTGAAATCGCTCTAGAAGTGCTAGGTACTGCCGTTGACCGCGCAGCGGATGCTCGAACTAAGATTGTTCGTCTACTGGCGAAGAAAGGCATCACCGATCCAATCGAGATTCCAGATATCTCGACAAAAGAAGCTGCTCAAAAAGCGCTTGGAATGGACATGGATAAGATGAACGCTGAGAAACAACACTTCTTAGACACGGTTGTTCCTAAATGGGAAGAGCAAGCTGAAAAGCGTGAAGCCAACTACGAATACTAGTTTCTTCAATTAGACCATTACGTAAAAACCAGTCACACTATTGTTGTGTGGCTGGTTTTTTTAGGTTTTGGGGGAATACACATCAATATCGCCCCCCGATCCACTCGCCAATTCAAGGGATAAACAATGAAAATCTTACTTTCGCTTTCGGCATTATGTATTGCACTACTCAGTTCAGGCGTTCACGCATCTGAGCGTGCTGAGACAGGGTGGGAATTAATAGAGAAAGGTGCATTAGTGGTTGATGTCAGAACACCTGCAGAGTTCGAACAAGGGCATCTAGATAACGCCATCAACTACCCTCTTTCTGAAGTGGCTACTCACTTTGCTAAGATAAATAAAGACCAACCCATCGTGTTGTATTGCCGCAGTGGCAATCGTTCAGGGCAAGCTTATCAATTCTTGCGCGCTCAAGGGTTTACTCAAATCCACAATGCTGGTGGCTTAATCGAAATGCAAGAAAGCCAATAACTTGAGAGATTAATGGCTTTAGAGGCTAATCGTTTCAAAAGCAAATCGCTTCAAAGACAAATAGCTTCAAAAGCTAATCCGGAAGAACAGCCTATTGACCAAGCCTAGCGGATCATCTGTTTGGCTTGGTTGATCGAGTGAATAATAGAGACACGATCAATGCCCTTTTGATTGGAATCTAAGATTTGAGTCCACGCATCAATCGCTTGTTGATAGCGCATGCTGATGAAGTGATCGGTCGCAATCAGCATCAATGCCGTACGATCATTGGGATCAAGCTGCATTGAGTGATCCAATAACGCATTCACGTCATCGCTCATAGCTTGAGAACTAAGATAGTAAAGTGCCGTTGCTTTGGCTGCATAGAGGCCAGAAGGTACTTGAGGGTCTAATCGAATCGCGTAGTCGTAACAGGTAAACGCAGCATCAAACTCCCCTTTCTGCATATACACACCACCAAGCTTAAACCACAAATCGGATTGATTCGGATCTTGCTCAAGGCTTTGCTGAAGTTCATCTTCGAAATCTGTTGCCGTGTAGTTATTGCTATCATCCAAAGGAAGTTGAGGTAACTCTTGCTTCAGTTGAGACCAGACCAGCACGCTCAAAGCCACGGCAGTAAGAGAAATCACCACATTGCCTTTTAGATGACTGCCATTGTTGCTCGCGGCAATAACGACCGCGATCAAAAATAGGCTCATTAGTACCAACGCAACCAACAACCAGATATCCATTCCACATCCCTTTTATTTAGATCTACCCCTACTCTATCGTTTTCGCCCTGCCTCGTTATTGATCAAAGTTTAGCGTTCGAAATTTAGTGCTCAAACTTTCGTATAAAGCGACGGGTTAAGGTTGGTGCTAAGACCTAAGCCATAAGCCATAAGCCAAATGAGAAGAGAAGAGAAAAAGAGTGAAATGACAAGCAATAAAAAACCGAGCACTTAGGCTCGGTCTTTTCATTGGTAAGCTTAATTACTTAACGTAATCGAGATTACTCAGTGTCTTGCTCGCTATCACTTTCAGAGTCAGAAGCATCTGATGCTTGCTCTTCACTTGATTCAGAAACGACCGTTCCTTCTGCATTAACTGTTTCTGCGTTTACTGCGTCAGCATTTGCTTCTTCAGTTTCTTCGCCTTCAACAATCTCAGCTTCTTCTACTTCGTCGATACGTTGTAGACCTACAACATTCTCGTCTTCAGCAGTACGAATCAGTGTCACACCTTGAGTGTTACGACCAACTTGGCTTACTTCCGCTACGCGAGTACGTACTAGTGTACCTGCGTCGGTGATCATCATCATTTCATCGCCTTCTTCAACCTGAACAGCACCAACTACTGGGCCATTACGATCAGAGACTTTGATAGATACTACACCTTGCGTTGCACGGCCTTTCGTTGGGTATTCAGCCAGCTCAGTACGCTTACCGTAACCATTTTGAGTCACAGTTAGGATATCGCCTTCATTTGAAGGAACAATCAGTGAAACCACTTGATCGTCTTCTGGAAGCTTCATACCACGAACACCAGAGGCAGTACGACCCATTGGACGTACTTTGTCCTCGTTAAAGCGAACAACTTTGCCCGATTTAGAGAACAGCATGATGTCGCTATTACCATCAGTAATATCAACGCCAATCAGTGAATCATCGTCACGTAGGTTAACTGCGATTAGGCCGTTAGCACGTACGTTTGCGAATTGATCCAGTGATGTCTTCTTAACTGTACCGTCGCCTGTTGCCATGAAGATGAATTTCTCGTTTGAGAATTCAGAAACAGGCAGGATAGCCGTAATACGCTCACCTTCTTCTAGAGGAAGAATGTTAACGATAGGCTTACCACGAGCTGTACGGCTCGCTTGCGGCAGTTGGTAAACTTTCAGGCGGTACGTTTTACCACGAGTAGAGAAACATAAGATGTTATCGTGAGTATTAGCAACAAGCAGACGCTCAATGTAATCCTCATCTTTCATCTTAGTTGCACTCTTACCTTTACCACCACGACGCTGAGCTTCGTAGTCGCTTAGGATTTGGTACTTAACGTAACCTGCGTTAGAAAGCGTTACTACAACGTCTTCTTGAGCAATTAGCTCTTCCATGTCGATGTCATGAACCGCTGCTGTGATTTCTGTACGACGCTCGTCGCCATAGATATCACGTACCGCTTCAAGTTCTTCACGGATCACTTCCATCAAACGCTCAGTGCTTGCAAGGATATGCATTAGCTCAGCGATCTCTTCTAGAAGTGCTTTGTACTCGTCTAGAATCTTCTCGTGCTCAAGGCCAGTTAGGCGGTGAAGACGAAGTTCTAGAATAGCTTGCGCTTGAGTTTCCGTTAGGAAGTATTGACCATCACGGATACCGTATTGGTCTTCAAGCCAATCTGGACGAGCTGCATCAGTACCAGCACGTTCAAGCATTGATGCAACGTTACCAAGATCCCAACCACGAGATACTAGACCAACTTTAGCTTCTGCTGGTGTTGGTGCGTTCTTGATCAGTTCAATGATTTCATCAATGTTTGCAAGCGCTAAAGATAGAGCTTCCAAGATATGTGCACGGTCGCGCGCTTTCTTCAATTCGAAGATAGTACGACGTGTCACAACTTCACGACGGTGATCAACAAAACACTTCAACATATCTTTAATGTTGAAAAGTTGTGGTTGGCCGTTGTTCAGAGCAACCATGTTGATGCCGAAAGTTGTTTGCAGTTGAGTTTGTGAGTAAAGGTTGTTTAGTACAACTTCACCGACAGCATCACGCTTACATTCAATAACAATACGCATACCATCTTTATCAGATTCGTCACGCAGTGCACTGATGCCTTCAACTTTCTTGTCTTTTACAAGTTCTGCAATCTTCTCGATCAGACGAGCTTTGTTCACTTGATATGGAATTTCAGTAACGATAATTGTTTCTTTACCGTTCTTTTCCATTTCAATGTTCGCTCGTGAGCGCATGTAAACTTTGCCACGACCAGTCTTATATGCATCAACAATGCCCTTACGGCCACTGATTAATGCTGCTGTCGGGAAGTCTGGACCCGGGATGTAGTCCATTAGCTCATCAATAGTGATGTCTTCATTATTGATAAATGCTAAACAGCCATCAACAACTTCGCCAAGGTTATGTGGCGGGATGTTGGTAGCCATACCTACTGCGATACCAGAAGCACCGTTAACCAATAGGTTTGGTATTTTTGTTGGTAAAACTGCTGGTATTTGCTCGGTTCCATCATAGTTAGGAACGAAGTCAACCGTATCTTTATCAAGATCCGTTAATAGCTCACCAGCTATTTTTGACATACGAACTTCGGTATAACGCATTGCCGCAGCTGAATCGCCGTCAACCGAACCAAAGTTACCTTGGCCATCGACTAACATATAGCGTAGTGAAAACGGCTGAGCCATACGAACAATTGACTCGTATACCGCACTATCACCGTGTGGGTGATATTTACCGATTACATCGCCTACTACACGAGCAGACTTTTTATATGCTTTGTTCCAATCATTACCTAGTACATTCATCGCGAACAAAACGCGGCGGTGTACTGGTTTTAGGCCATCACGCACATCTGGAAGGGCACGACCAACGATGACGGACATCGCGTAGTCTAGGTATGAACCTCTAAGCTCATCTTCAATATTTACGGGCGTGATCTCTTTCGCTAGATCGCTCATAGAGCCATTTTCCCTCTATAGTCAGATCGTATTTTTGAATACGTATAAGACCGAAAAATATAACACAAATTTACCTACGGAGGCATCACTTTCCCTCTCCTTTTACCATCTTGTGACCCTTGTAGCCAATCTATTGATGAGAAATTGCACCTCAGCGTCATATCTTGCTGAAACATGGTCACTTTACACCCAATAAACTAGCAAAATTGTAGATCTTCTGGTCAGCAGGAAAAGGCAAGTTATAATGCCTGCAATTTCATGGATGCATTATTTAACTTGGAAATGCCGATTATGACTAAATCACAGAACGTAGACCCAGCAGAAATCAAAAAATTCGAAGACATGGCGTCGCGCTGGTGGGATCTAGAAGGCGAGTTTAAGCCACTACATCAAATCAATCCGTTGCGCTTAAATTACGTGCTAGAGAAAACCGAAGGCCTTTTTGGTAAGAAAGTTCTCGATGTTGGCTGCGGCGGCGGTATTCTGGCTGAAAGCATGGCTGTAGAGGGTGCGGTAGTCACCGGACTAGATATGGGTAAAGAACCGCTAGAAGTCGCTCGTCTGCACGCATTAGAAACCGGCACCAAGCTCGATTACATCCAAAGCACCATTGAAGACCATGCAGAGCAAAACCCACACACTTACGATGTGGTGACGTGCATGGAAATGCTAGAGCACGTTCCTGACCCACAATCAGTTATCTCGGCTTGCTCAAAATTAGTGAAACCGGGCGGCCATGTGTTCTTCTCAACATTGAACCGTAACTTTAAGTCTTACCTGTTCGCTATTGTTGGTGCAGAGAAGTTACTTAAGATTGTGCCAGAAGGTACTCACGACCACGAAAAGTTCATTCGCCCTGCTGAGCTTATCAAAATGGTTGATAACACTCCGCTTCAAGAACTAGGGATTACAGGACTACACTATAACCCGTTAACGAACACCTACCGTTTAGGCCAAAAAGTCGATGTGAACTACATCGTTCACACTCAAAACTTGGGCTAAAAAATATCGGTAGCCCTACCGTAAAATATTTTGTAAAAAAGACGAATGAAAAGAGTTGCAATTACCATAAGTTTGCGACTTTTTTCAGTCTAAATTTCGTGCGCTAGCTTCCATTTTGACCACCTCGATTTAAATTTAATCGTCCAAAATCCATTGCCTATTTTACCCAAAGATCAAGGGATTTTTTTTTATGGGCGTGCAAAAATAAAGCATCCTTAAAAGGCGACTTTTGTACAATCAAGTCACGTCTAACGTCATCAGTTAGTGGTCACTTACAGTTTTTTTTCAATCCACCACTTATCCACAAGCAACCCAATTTCTTTACCTTGAAAAATATCAGTTGTAGCACTATCTTGTAACCCAACAAACAAATGACCCCTATATGTTGTGTTTGAACTACAATATATGGGTAGACCAAGATCACAAAGCCGAAACGTAATTTACAAAAATTACACAGAAATACACAAAAACACGGCCTTGTTCAGTTTTGTTAGGGAAATTAAGCAGAATGAACCAACAACTTACTGTTACCAAGCGTAACGGGCGCAAAGAAACGATCGATTTAGAGAAAATCCATCGAGTGATCACATGGGCAGCTGAAGGCTTGCACAATGTTTCTGTATCACAAGTAGAATTGAAAGCTCACATTCAGTTTTACGATGGCATTACCACGACTGACATTCATGAGACAATCATCAAGTCAGCAGCGGATTTAATCTCTGAAGAGACTCCTGATTACCAATATCTAGCAGCACGTCTGTCAGTGTTCCATCTACGTAAAAAAGCGTACGGTGAATACGAGCCGCCTGCACTTTATGACCACGTTGCAAAACTGGTTGATATGGGTAAATACGATAGCCACCTAATGGAAGACTACACGAAAGCTGAGTTCGAAGAGCTTGACGCGTACATCGACCACAAGCGTGACTTAAACTTTTCTTACGCGGCGGTTAAGCAGCTTGAAGGTAAATACTTCGTGCAGAACCGTGTAACAAAAGAAATCTACGAGAGTGCTCAGTTCCTTTACATTTTAGTTGCTGCGTGTTTATTCGGTAAATACCCGAAATCGACTCGTCTTGACTACATCAAACGTTTTTACGACGCATCGTCTACGTTTAAGATTTCTCTACCTACACCAATTATGTCTGGTGTACGTACGCCTACTCGTCAATTCAGTTCATGTGTACTGATTGAGTGTGGTGACAGCCTTGATTCTATCAACGCAACAGCAAGCTCTATTGTTCGTTACGTATCTCAACGTGCTGGTATTGGTATCAACGCAGGTCGTATCCGTGCGCTTGGTTCTGAAATCCGTAATGGTGAAGCGTTCCACACTGGCTGTATCCCTTTCTACAAATACTTCCAAACAGCAGTAAAATGTTGTTCTCAAGGTGGTGTTCGTGGCGGCGCAGCAACAGTGTTCTACCCACTATGGCACGGTGAAGTTCAGTCTCTATTAGTACTGAAAAACAACCGCGGCGTTGAAGAGAACCGTGTTCGTCACATGGATTACGGCGTACAGCTGAACAAGCTTATGTACTCTCGCCTAGTTCAAGGTGGCAACATCAGCCTGTTCTCTCCTTCAGACGTACCTGGCCTTTACGACGCGTTCTTCGAAAACCAAGAGCGTTTTGAAGCACTTTACGTGAAGTACGAAAACGATCCTTCAGTGAAGCGTGAAACGGTTAAAGCCGTTGAGCTATTCTCTCTGCTAATGCAAGAGCGTGCTTCTACTGGTCGTATCTACATTCAGAACGTTGACCACTGTAATACACACAGCCCGTTTGATTCTGAAGTAGCACCTGTTCGTCAATCGAACCTATGTCTAGAAATCGCGCTACCAACTAAGCCGCTTTCTAACGTAGAAGATGACGAAGGTGAGATTGCACTATGTACGCTTTCGGCGTTTAACCTAGGCGCAATCAACGAGCTAGACGATCTGGCTGAACTTTCTGAACTGGTTGTTCGTGCTCTAGATGCACTACTTGATTACCAAGACTACCCGCTTCCAGCAGCACGTAAGTCGACAATGAACCGTCGTACTCTAGGTGTGGGTGTAATCAACTACGCATACTACCTTGCGAAGAATGGTGTTAAGTACTCTGATGGCAGCGCAAATGGCCTGACTCACCGTACTTTTGAAGCAATTCAATACCACTTGCTAAAAGCGTCTGTTGAACTAGCGAAAGAGCAAGGCCGTTGCCCATCTTTCCACGAGACCAACTACGCGAAAGGCCTACTGCCAATCGATACTTACAAAAAAGATATCGACTTAGTATGTGAAGAGCCACTGCACTACGATTGGGACACGCTACGTGAAGAGATCATGGAGCACGGCCTACGTAACTCTACACTGACAGCACTTATGCCTTCTGAGACTTCGTCTCAAATCTCGAACGCGACTAACGGTATCGAACCACCACGTGGTTACGTATCAGTTAAAGCATCGAAAGACGGCATCCTGAAGCAAGTAGTTCCTGATTTCCTAAATCTTAAAGAGAACTACGAGCTACTTTGGAACATTGGTACTAACGATGGTTACCTTCACTTAGTGGGTATCATGCAAAAATTCGTTGACCAAGCTATCTCTGCAAACACTAACTATGATCCAAGTGTTTACGACAGCGGTAAGGTACCAATGAAGCAGCTGCTTAAAGACTTGCTAACAGCGTACAAGTACGGTGTTAAGACGCTTTACTACCATAACACTCGTGATGGTGCTAAAGACGACCAAGGCGATGCAGTTCAAGTGCCGGAAGAAGATTGTGAAGGCGGCGGTTGTAAGATCTAAACCGCAATAAACATTAAGACCCCAGAGAAGTTATCTTCTCTGGGTTTAAAGCATTAACAGGGTCCGTTTTATTGCGGGTCTTTAAAGGATTTGAGGCATTTATGGCTTACAGTACTTTTTCTCAACAAAAAAATGACCAACTAAAAGAACCAATGTTCTTGGGTCAGTCGGTAAACGTTGCACGTTACGACCAACAGAAATTCGAAATCTTCGAAAAGTTGATCGAAAAGCAGCTTTCTTTCTTCTGGCGTCCAGAAGAAGTAGACGTGTCTAGCGACCGTATCGACTACAACAAGCTTCCTGAGCATGAAAAGCACATCTTCATCTCTAACCTGAAGTACCAAACACTTCTAGATTCAATCCAAGGCCGCAGCCCTAACGTTGCCCTACTTCCTTTGGTATCACTGCCAGAAGTTGAAACTTGGATTGAGACTTGGTCATTCTCTGAAACGATTCACTCTCGTTCATACACGCACATCATCCGTAACATCGTGAATGATCCAGGCGTAGTATTTGACGACATCGTTGAAAACGAAGAGATCCTAAAACGTGCGAAAGACATCGCGTTTTACTACGATGATTTGATCAAGCTGACGGCTGACTACCATCGCTACGGCGAAGGCAACCACAACATCAACGGCGAAGACGTTAAGATTTCACTTCACGACCTGAAGAAGAAGCTTTACGTATGTCTAATGTCTGTAAATGCACTGGAAGCGATTCGTTTCTACGTAAGTTTCGCATGTTCATTTGCATTCGCTGAGCGTGAGTTAATGGAAGGTAACGCGAAGATCATCAAGCTAATCGCTCGTGATGAAGCTCTTCACCTTACTGGTACACAGCACATGATCAACTTGCTACGTAATGGCCAAGATGACTTCGAATTCATGCAGATCGCTGAAGAGTGTAAGCAAGAGTGTTTCGACCTATTCAAAGAAGCGGCTGAGCAAGAAAAAGAGTGGGCAGAATACCTATTCAAAGATGGTTCTATGATTGGTCTAAACAAAGATATTCTTTGCCAATACGTTGAGTACATCACTAACATCCGTATGCAGGCTGTTGGTCTAGGTACTGCTTACCCAGAAGCAACGTCGAACCCAATTCCATGGATCAACGCTTGGTTGTCTTCAGATAACGTTCAAGTTGCTCCACAAGAAGCTGAAATCAGTTCTTACCTAGTTGGCCAAATCGACAACGAAGTAAAAGCTGACGACTTTGAAGGGTTTGAGCTGTAATGCCAACAATCAAAATCAACAAGCTGACTTCTATTGAATCTAACCCTTCAAATACTCTATTGGAAACAATGGAACAAGCAGGGTTAGAGCCAGAATACAACTGCCGAGATGGCCACTGTGGCGCTTGCCGCTGTACGTTGGATTCTGGTGAAGTCGAGTACGTTGGTTTTGCTATGGCTTACACACAAGCCAATGAAATTTTGCCATGCATCTGCAAAGCAAAAACTGAGTTATCGCTGAGTAACGTTATTCATAGAAGCAAGCAAAAACGCGCATAAGCAACTGGCTTTAGGTCGCTTTGCTCGAATAACTTCAATAAGAACTAAAAAGGGTCCGCTTCCTCTAGGAATGCGGACCCTTTTCTATTTATGTCTTTAGGTATCTGAGACGACTCGCCTCTCACTCAACCAAAGCCTTTCTGCTAACTTGCTGCCACAAAGCCAAACCAGACGTTTACTACTGAATAAGGTTCAAAGTCACTGAGCCAATGTAACAAGCGCTTCGGCACTCTCCGCAGCCGTTACACTTATCTTTGTCCACCGTAGGCAACTCCCCTGCTTCGATTTGAATCGCACTTGCTGAACAAGCGGTTTGGCACGCATTACAATCCATTTGCATGTAGTTGTTACAGCTATCCGCAAAGCTAGGCTTGAGGTCGATATAAGGCGTGACCGTTGGATGAAGTGCGCCAGTCGGACACACTTCACTGCACTTGTTACACATAGAACAACTGTTGTAATCCAAATTCAGCAGCGCACTGCCCTCTAGCATCTCTATAACGCTATTCGGACACGCTTGCTCACACAATCGACAACCGTCGCAAAGACGCTCAAACAGCACCTCATCGACCGCTCTTGGCGGCCTTGCATACGAGCGCTGTGACTTCTCTTCATAATTCGCGGCAGCTTTAACCGGTTTAGAAAGTCGAGTTAAGAAACCGCGTCTATTTGAATTTATTTGTTCAGACATTAGTCGATATATAACTTTTTAGGAACAACGTTTATTTTATATTCAGATGTTAGGTATTTAAGCCAATATATTACATCAGTTGATAGTTTCTTATAAAAAGATAGTTCTGATGCTGTATTTAATTTTTCCAAATAAACAGAAGACCAAGTTAATAAATGGGAGCCCAATAATTCACACGCTGAATCAATATTATTGTTCTCTAACAAATACGCATGGGCGAATAACATTAAACCAAATTGATCTTCCGGTTCTCTTAAGCCCGTGTCTAATTCAATCTGATTCAATTCTAAAAACTGTCGATACTTTACAGTAGAAGCACCGAACACAACGCGGTCTTTATCTAGGTAAACAGACCCCCAAGGCGGAGCTGGCATGTCGCCAACGCCTTCAAACAGGCGGCTAAACTCCGCTGAGAGTGCATTTTCGTCTTCACTTCTCAATGCGAGCAAGCATTCTTCGGAAAGCACTTCACTCTCCACCAAAGCTTCGACAATGGTGATCAACTGTTCTTTACTTGTCGCTTGATAAAATAGCGAACCCAATAATTTATGCGTATCGATAATCATTATTATTTATACCGTTATAGGTTTAAAGATAATTATATTAATAAATACATTTCATTCTTTGATCTATTTTATACATTCGATTCATAACATTTAAATTTCGCTCTTATTTGATGCCAATCAATCAATATTTAAAAATTAAAAGACAAAAACAAAACTACCTATAAAGTGCTATTCATCAATAACAATAGGCATCTTAGAATGACGAATAAGAAAGAATCTGGGGTAATGAATCTTACTCGAAGAGGCTTCATGAAGACTTCTTCTGCAGTAGGCAGCGCAGCTGCACTCGCAGGCGGTATTGCGTTACCTTTCAAATCCAAACCCGTAGCGGCTGCGGTTGCTGAGAATGTGGATGAGAAAATCGTATGGAGTGCATGTACAGTAAACTGTGGCTCTCGCTGCCCATTACGTATGCATGTACAAAACGGTGAAATCAAATACGTAGAAACAGACAACACAGGTACTGACGAATACGGTCATCACCAAGTTCGTGCGTGTCTACGTGGTCGCTCTATGCGTCGCCGTGTTTACAACCCAGATCGCCTGAAATACCCAATGAAACGTGTTGGTAAACGTGGTGAAGGCAAGTTTAAACGTATTAGTTGGGAAGAGGCTTACGACGAAGTCGCTAGCACCATGCAACGTCTTATCAAAGACTACGGTAACGACACCATCTACCTAAACTACGGTACAGGTACGCTGGGCGGTACGGTAACTAAGTCTTGGCCACCAGCTCAAACGCTGATTGCTCGTCTAATGAACTTAAGTGGTGGTTACCTAAACCATTACGGTGACTACTCAACAGCGCAAATCGCGAAAGGCTTGAGCTACACCTACGGTGGTTGGGCAAACAACAACTCTTTCTCTGACCTAGAGAACACCAAGCTTAACATCCAATTTGGTAACAACCCTGCTGAGACTCGTATGTCTGGCGGCGGTCTGATCCACCATTACGTAGAAAGCAAAAACAAATCGAACGCAAGAACGATCATCATCGACCCTCGCTACACCGATACTGCCGGTGGCCGTGAAGATCAATGGATCCCAATCCGTCCTTCTACAGATGCAGCATTGGTTGCTGGTCTTGCGCACGTAATGATCACTGAAGACCTTGTCGATCAACCGTTCCTAGACAAATACTGCGTAGGTTACGACGAGACAACACTGCCGGCATCGGCGCCTAAAAACAGCGACTACAAATCTTACATCCTAGGTTTAGGTGAAGATGGCGTAGAGAAAACGCCAGAATGGGCTTCTAAGATCACCGGTATTCCCGTTGATACTATCGTCAAGCTTGGCCGTGAAATGGGCACAGCAAAACCGTGCGCAATCCACCAAGGCTGGGGCCTGCAACGTACTGCGAACGGTGAGCTAGCGTGTCGTGCAATCGCAATGCTGTCATTACTCACCGGTTCTGTGGGTGTGTCTGGCGGTTCAACAGGCGCTCGTGAAAGTGACATCAACATTCCGTTTGTTCGCTTCCCTACTGTGCCAAACCCAGTTGAAACTTCAATTTCAATGTTCATGTGGACAGACGCAATTTACCGTCACCATGAAATGACCGACATCACTGACGGTGTTCGCGGTGCAGAGCGCCTTAAGAACCCAATCAAAATGATCTGGAACTACGCAGGTAACTGCATCATTAACCAACACTCAGACATCAACAAGACTCACGCGATTCTTCAAGATGAAAGTGCGTGTGAAATGATTGTTGTGGTTGATAACCATATGACTTCTTCAGCGAAATACGCCGATATCATCCTGCCAGACTTAACAACGTCTGAGCAAGACGACTGGTGTATGGATGGTAAAGCAGCGAATATGCCTTACTTCATCTACGCGCAGAAAGCCATCGAGCCTCAGTTCGAAGCGAAATCTATCTATGAAATGTGCTCTCAGTTGGCTAAGCGTATGGGCGTCGAAAAAGAGTTCACAGAAGGCCGAACTCAAGAGCAATGGATTGAGCATCTTTACGCTGAAACTCGTAAGAACGATCCAACACTGCCAACCTTCGAAGAGATGAAAGAGCTGGGTATCTACAAACGTAGCTATGACCACCACTACATCGCTTACGAAGATTTCCGCAAAGATCCTGAAGCGAACCCACTGACAACACCAAGCGGCAAGATCGAGATCTACTCAGAGCAACTGGCTGATATCGCGAAGACTTGGAAACTGAAAGAAGACGAAGTAATTCACCCACTTCCCGTTTACGCGGACTCTTTTGAAGGTCACAACGACCCACTAGCAGAGAAGTACCCACTTCAGCTAACTGGTTTCCACTACAAGGCTCGTACTCACTCGACTTACGGCAACGTTGCAGAAATCAAAGCAGCAGCACCGCAAGAGTTATGGATCAACCCGATTGATGCTCAAGAGCGCGGTATTAAAAATGGCGATATGGTGAGTATTTTCAATGACCGTGGCGAAGTTCATATTCCAGCGAAAGTGACACCTAGGATTCTTCCTCGAGTTGTCGCACTAGGCGAAGGTGCATGGTACGCACCAGATGGTCAGAAGATCGACCATGCAGGCTCCATCAACGTGCTGACGACTCAGCGCCCGAGCCCACTTGCTAAGGGTAACCCTCAGCATACAAACCTAGTTCAAATCAAAGCGCTAAACAAAGCATAAGGTAGGTTGGAATGAAACAATACGGCTTTTACATTGATTCAAGTAAATGCACGGGTTGTAAAACCTGTCAGCTTGCTTGTAAAGATTATAACGATCTAGACATCAAAACGAACTACCGTCGCGTATACGAATACGCAGGTGGTGGCTTCACTCAAGATGGTGATACTTGGGTTCAGAAAGATGTCTTTTCTTACTACCTATCTATCGCTTGTAACCACTGTACTAACCCAGCGTGTGTGAAAGTGTGTCCTTCGGGCGCTATGCACAAACGTGATGAAGACGGTTTGGTTGTGGTTGATGAGAGCGTATGTATTGGTTGCCAGCACTGTAGCAATGCGTGTCCTTACGGCGCACCACAATACAATGCTAAGAAAGGTCACATGACGAAATGCGATGGTTGTTACCAACGTGTTTCTGAAGGCAAACAGCCTATCTGTGTTGAGTCTTGCCCACTTCGTGCATTGGAGTTTGGCGAAATCAACACACTTCGCGAGAAGTACGGCTCTGGTGCGGATGTGGCTCCACTGCCATCTTCAACAGAAACGCTACCAAACATCGTGATTAAGCTGAACAAAAACGCGAAGCCGACTGGCGATACCAGTGGTCACTTAGCAAACCCGAAGGAGGTGTAAGATGATTTTTCATGAATGGTCTTTGATCTTCTTTACGGTGCTAGCGCAAACTGCGGTTGGTGGTTACTTACTAATTGGCGCACGTGCACTGGTACTTAGTCATGACGAAGAGAAGCTGAACAGCTACAAGGTTCCAATGTTCATTCTGTGGGCACTGATGGGTCTTGGCTTCATGTTCTCGACAACGCACCTTGGTTCTCCACTGCGCGCGTTTAATGCCTTTAACCAACTAGGCTCTGCTTGGTTGTCTAACGAAGTGTTCTTCGGTGCAGCATTCTTCGCTGTCGGTGGCCTGCAATGGCTACTGTCTGTGGTTAAGAAAGGTGGCGTTGCTATCCAGAAAGCACTGATGGTCGGCGCTATGGTGCTGGGTGTTATCTTCATGTACGCAATGATCAACGTATACATGATCAATACAGTACCAACGTGGGACAACATCTACACACCACTGAGCTTCATCATGACCATGGTTGTGGGTGGATTGCTGCTATCTCAGTTCGTGATTGTATTCGCAAACGACAGCCGCTTTACGGTTGACCGTAACATCACCATGCTGGCTGTTATGGCAGTTGCTATCAGCTTGCTTGTGACAGTAGGAAAACTGAACCTAATCGGTGACATCCAAACTTCAGCGGCAAAAGCATCTGAGTTAGTCGATGGTTTAGGGAGCTATGTGATTCTTCAAGTGGCATTGCTAATGGCAAGCTTGTTGATTTGGATTCTACCTATGCTGAACAAAGCAAAAGTGAACCCAGTTAGCCTTGGCTTAGCACTAGTATTGTTCTTGGCTTCAGAGTTAATCGGCCGTGGTTTGTTCTACAGCCTACATATGACAAGCGGTTTGTAATCGAGTTCTTACAGACATGAGTTACGTGTAACATAGCTGCTTGTTTGGTTATCTAGAAGGCTAGATAAACTAAAGGCCCAACACCTATTTAGATGTTGGGCCTTTTTATTTCGTTTTTTCTAGCGTTTTTAGTACAGACTTGGTTAGCTCGCCTAAATACTTACTTAATAATAGCCGCTGGAATAAACATGTCTTTCAATCGCTTAACCGAAGAGTAAGTGCCAAACATCGGTTTGTTGTCTAAATGCCTTCTCAACATATCGGCAGCAACGGTCTTAATCACGTTACGTTGGTCTTCGCGTGAGTATTGACGATAAAATTCAAGCACCTGGCCCCATTCTCCCGCTTCGGTCGACAATGCAACGCTGAATGTGTTGCCTTCTAACTTGCCAGTCACCAAAGCTAGCTCAGTACCGCACTTCTCTCTTGTTGCGCCAACGAGAGCAAAGGTCGCGGCTAATGGATCGCTCTTCTCAAGTTCACTCTCTTTTGGCTCAGCCATCACCCACGAATGCCCGAAGCAATCTTCAACCTGCTCATTCAACTGCAGCCACGCTGACAATGCGCCTTTGGTCGACACTTCAGACACAGATAACGTCTTCTTTTTCTCAGCCATGATGTGTCCAATATGATCAATCATAGGCTCATCAACACTGACGACATTACTTTCTAACAACTTGTAAACCATTTGCAGCAACTTAACGCGAGTTTCTAAGTCTGCCTTAGGACCAAACAGTTTGACCTCAATGAACGGCAGATAAGAGCGATAACCCAACTCATAACCTTCTGGCAGCTTTAATTGGTCCAAAACATCGGAGATACCGGATTCAGACAAACCAAACGTAAACAGTCGACTGCATTCAGAGGCAACCACTTGAGGGTAAGTACTCGACAAATCAGGAATAATCTCAAACGTCACCATGCGTTTGAATTCAGTCGGGACACCCGGAGTGAAATAGAAAGTCGCATCGTTGATTTTCAGTTTGAAGCCGCAAGCCGTGCCCACAGGGTTATCGACAATCTCTGAACTCGCTGGCAACAAAGCTTGTTTAAGGTTGCTGTCCGGCATCGGCATGCCACGTCCAGAAAACATCTCTTCCATACGAGTTAGCCATTCAGGGAACATGACGAGTTTCTGCTCTGAAGCCGCCGCAGCAGCAGCAGCACTCATATCATCAGTTGTCGGTCCTAAACCACCATTAACGATAACCACATCATAGTTAAAACTCAGCATCAGCAGTTCTTCAACTAGAGCATTCATTTGGTCACCCACAGTCGAACGTTTCGCTAGGGCAAAACCGTGCTGATAAAACTCAGCAGACATCCAAGCTGCGTTTGTGTCTACAATGTCCCCATGAAGAACTTCTTCACCAGTGCTTAACATTGCGATTTTCGTCATATTTCTATCCTTTGTAGTCATAAAAAGACACTGCATTATTTACAAACTGGTCTATGGTTGAGTTTGAGACATTTCATCTTTTCACAAATATTAATAATGTTAAATCTAAGGTTTTCTTAGGAAAAGCAATAAATTATTAGTTCCCTAAATCAGGCATTTAATAGATAATTGTGACTCTGATCAATTCTTAACTTCTCATGGAGACCCTTGTGGCCAAATCACCGTTACTAACGAAGGTTACTGCTGCATTTTCAATGCTAATGTCAGTTAACTCGGTTGCAAGCCAATACGACTTCGACCAGCCAATCAACCTTTCTTACTCGGATGAATGTGCTCAAGATTACTGTGTTAATGAAAGCTTGTACACCTACAAGCCTAGCAAGAACTATGCACTAAGCGAATCAAGTGATCAGTACGATCTAACTATCGATAAGCAACCAATCTACCTTACTGTCAGCGATGGCAAAGATTGGGATTACTTAATGGGTCAAACCTACACAATTCTTGGCCTAAGTGTCGCAACCGTTGGTCTAATGACTCTTTTACCTGAAAGTATCACTAAGTGGGATGATGACCAACGTGATATCAGCGCACTAGGTAAAAAATGGAAAGATAACGTTTCCGAAGGCCCAGTTTGGGACCGTGACGAACACTTCCTAAACTACGTGATGCACCCTTATTTCGGTGGTGTTTACTACACCGCAGCTCGACATGCTGGTTACGACGAGTTTGAGTCTTTCTTATACTCTTGGACAATGTCGACCTTCTTCTGGGAATATGGCGTAGAAGCGTTTGCTGAAGTACCGTCATGGCAAGATCTCTTCATCACACCTTTCTTCGGTGCGGTTGTCGGTGAAATAATGCTAGAAACCGAGCAAGATATCATTGCTTCCGGTGGCGAAGTGATGGGCTCTCAAACCATGGGTGATGTTTCGTTATTCTTCCTTAACCCTGTTGGCCATATCCACTACTGGGTAAGTGATGCATGGGGTGGTGACGCAGAAGTTAATCTGAATACTAACCCTTGGTGGGATAACCAAGATGCTGCTAGATTTGCCTACGATGCTGGCGCACGATACGATTCTCAATTTGTTGGTATGAACTTTAAAGTAACGTTCTAAAACTGCATCCACGTTATTTGCTAAGTTGTTTACTCACAGTAGCTTACTAAGCCGTTTACTCAGTTGCTTGGTTAAGTTTCTGAATCACAGATAACAGCGATAACTCTTCTAAAAAGCGGCTCTCTAGCCGCTTTTTTTGTGCCCTACTCTTCATTCTCTTTTTTTGTATCACAGCTTAGTTTCAAAAATTGACGCAGGTCAAACATTGTTCGATGTAAACTTCTACACTGAAATTAAAGAACTTTATCGCGTGATATCAAACATTTAATTAACAACGATTAATTGAGACTTTGGGGGCTGATATGAACAGTACATTTATCGTAAACTTTATCGGAAAAGCATCACCAGCAACAATCAAGCAACTTGCTGCGGTTACTCACGAAAACGACGGGAAATGGCTCATCAGTAAAGTTAACTTTATTGAAGACCAAGTCGCAGGCGTACTAAAAGTTCAACTTCCAGCCATCAACGAATCGGTAGTGAAAGACGCCTTTAGCGCCAACCCTGACCTCATTGTACAGTTTGTCGATTCAGACCATATACATAATGTTCAAGATACAATACATCACTTACGACTCGATTCTAACGACCGAGCAGGCATCGTGAATGAAGTGACACACGTATTAGACAGACAAGGTATCAGCATTCTAGATATGGATTGTCACCGTGTGTTTATCGCCGGAGGCGGTGGTGTTAGCTCTAGTTTGTTTACTTCCAAAATTGCCGTTAAGCTACCAATCGAAGTTCTAATAGATGACGTGGTCAATGAACTAGAAACCCTCAGCGAAGACACTCGAGTGATGATTGAAAGTTAAGTACTAGTGCCCAGCTGTTGTAATTAACGTTTGTTGTCGCTGACGGTTTATTGTCACTAACAGTTATATCCAAAATCAAAAAGAGCAGCTCATCGGCTGCTCTTTTTATTATTCTGAATTTATGACTCAGCTACTTAACTGACCACTGTGACAGAGAACGTTTGAAGTCTTCATAGCCAAACTCATTCAACTTTTGAACGTCGCCATTGCTTCGCTCGCAGTAGATTGAAGGCATTTTAAGGCCGTTGAACCAGTTCAGTTTCACCATGGTGTAGCCTGCACTGTCTAACAGGTGCAGCTTTTGACCAATCTTAAGTGGCTCATCAAAGCTCGCTTCGCAGAACTGATCGCCCGCAAGACATGAACACGAACCAATCACATAGTCGTGGTTACCGTTTTCAGACGCTTCCAATACCGATGCTGGCTCATTGTAGATAAGCGTATCAAGGCGGTGTGCCTCAGTCGCTGAATCCACAATCGCTGTTTTCTTCACGTTCTCAACAATATCAACCACTGTCACAACTAGGTCGGTTGTTTTAGTGATGATCGCTTCACCCGGCTCAAGGTACATCTGCACGCCGTGTTTCTCAGAGAAGGCTTTCAGCGCAAGACCAAGCTTTTCAATGTCATAGCCCGGCCATGTGAAGAACACACCACCGCCCATGCTCACCCAGTCCAATTTATCTAAATGCTCACCAAACTGTTCTGAGATTGAATCAAGTAGGCCGATAAACGCATCAACGTCTTTGTTCTCACAGTTCATGTGGAACATTACACCATTAATCTCATCGAAGATTTCTGGTTTGATGTGGTCAGCTTGCACACCCAAACGCGAGAATTGACGCGCAGGGTTTGCCAAGTCTTGCCCTGCGTAGCTTACACCTGGATTCAGACGTAAACCCAGCGACGCTTTGCCTTCAACAATATGACGGTACGCTGCGAATTGGCTTTGCGAGTTGAAGATCATCTTGTCGCAGATATCGGCAACTTCTCTCACGTCGTCTTCGCTGTAACCGACACTGTAAGCGTGCGTTTCACCACCAAAGGTTTCGTGACCAAGCTTCACTTCGTATGGACCAGAGCTTGTCGTGCCATCGAGGTAAGGTTTGATGATGTCAAACACACCCCATGTCGAGAAACACTTGAGTGCCAATACCAACTTCACACCTGAAATCTCTTTCAGCTGCTTAGCTATCTCTAAATTCGCAATCAACTTGTCTTCGTTGATCATGAAGTAAGGCGTTTTTAGTTCGTTGTTTTGCATGTTAATACCTTGCGGCCCTCGAGTTCACGAAGGCACATGATAATCGAACAAAGCCGACGCAACAGCATCGGCTTGTAATTATACGTTCTCGTCAATCATATGACTTTGAATGGGATTCGCAGAGCTTTGCCCTTGTCGCTAGGACATCGCGCGGAGTTTACGAACGTAAATGAGCACGATGGACAACGCGACAAGGGCAAAGAGCAAGAACTACTTCAAAGTATGGATTAGAGGTAGACCGGCTGTCGGCTCTAGCTCTTGAACGTGCCAATCTAGACCGATTTCAGGCATTGTTGCTAGGAATGGGTCTGGGTTTAGCTGTTCCATGTTGAACACGCCTTTATCAGCCCATTCGCCACGGAAGAACTGAAGTGCAGCGGTAATTGCTGGAACACCTGTTGTGTAAGAGATCGCTTGGTGCTCTACATCTTCGTAAGCCACTTCGTGGTCTGCGTTATTGTAGATGAATACGCTGCGCTCTTTACCGTCTTTCTTACCTTGAACCCAAGTACCGATACACGTTAAACCTGTGTAACCCGGAGCCAAAGATGTTGGATCTGGTAGTAGTGCTTTAAGAACATGTAGAGGCTGAACCACAGTGCCATCGTGCAGTGTTAGCGGATCTGGGCTAAGAAGGCCGATATCACGCATGCAGTTGAAGTAGTTCAGGTATGCATCACCAAAGCCCATCCAGAATTCGATACGCTTAGCTGGGATGAACTCTTTCATTGAACGAACTTCATCGTGCGCCATTGAGTAAACTTTGTGAGAGCCACAGTTCGGGAATTCAAACTCAAGCATACGAGAGTGACAAGGTACTTGTTTCCACTCTTCATTTTCCCAATAGAAAGAATCGCCTTGGATCTCAAGCATGTTGGTTTCTGGGTCAAAGTTTGTCGCAAACTTCTTGCCGTGATCGCCAGCATTCACGTCCATCACGTCAATTGAGTCAATCTCATCGAACAAGTGCTTAACCGCGTACGCCGCAAAGATTGACACCACACCTGGATCAAAACCAGCACCAAGAATACCTGTGATGCCCGCTTCAGCGAACTTCTCACGGTAACCCCATTGCCAATCGTAAGCTTGTGGTACTTGTTGACCTTCAGAACATAGGTCAACCGCTACCGATGTATCTAGGTAAGATACTTTAGATTGGTAACACGCTTCCATGATCGCCATGTTTACCCAAGGAGGACCAGCGTTGATCACTAGATCCGGCTTAACTTCTTTAATCAAAGCAACAAGCGCATCAACATCATCAGCGTCTACTGAACGTGCTTCTAGTTTCTTAGTTGAATCTTTAAGGTTGTTTTTACCTTTGATCGATTCGATGATTTTTTCACACTTCGCGATTGTGCGAGAAGCGATCGTGATATCACCCAGTACTTCGTTATTTTGTGCTGCTTTATGTGCAACAACCCAACCGACGCCGCCTGCACCAATTTGTAGAATAGCCATAGTTTTAATTACCCTTGTTGTTCTGCTAGCTCAATAGCTAAAGTTTGAATTTTGTTAATTAGAGATTTGAAATCTGATGTCGTTAAGCACGGATTCAAGATAGTGAATTTCAGCGCGCTTTTACCGTCAACGACCGTTTCGCCAAGCACGGCAACACCACGAGTCAGCGCTTCCAGTCTTAACGTTTGATTCAGTTTGTCCAAATCCATAGCGCTGTTTGCTGATTGCCCATGGCTAGGCACCGAACGGAACAGCACAGTCGACAGTGACGGCTCAGCAAGAAGTTCAAAATCGTCATGCTTCTGAATCAGGTCGGCAACCTCAAGCGTCTGCTCAAGGAGATGATCGTACATATCACCCAGTTGCTTTGGCCCAACGCTTTGCATCGTCATGAAGACTTTCAGTGCATCGAAACGCTTGGTGGTAGCGATAGACTTATCGACTAGATTCGGCAGCTCATCGTGTTCACGGTTTAAGTAGTCTGCGTGATGCAGTAGGTACTTAAAGTTTGTTTTGTCTTTGAGAAGCACAGCACCACAGCTGATTGTTTGGAAGAACAACTTGTGGAAATCAACGCTTACTGAGTCCGCTTTTTCGATGCCTCTCAGGCGAGCTTTATGGCTACTTAAGATAAGCGCGCCACCGTAAGCACTGTCGACATGGAACCAAAGATCTTGTTGGCTTGCGATGTCTGCAATCGCGTCAAGGTCATCGATAGCACCGTGATCGGTTGTACCCGCCGTGCCAACCACAGCAAAAGGAATCAACCCTTGAGCTTTAAGTGCTTTCACTTCTGCGTCTAGCAAGTCCGGCTTGATCGTGCCGTTTGCATTGGTATCAACACAGCACACTGCCGCTTCGCCTAATCCCATTAAAGATGCGGATTTTTGAACCGTGAAGTGAGATTTCTTTGAACATAAGATACGCAGTTTGCTCGCGTACTCTGGCAAACCTAACTTTTGGATTGAGTGACCATCGTGCTTATCGGCAACCCAGTCTCTCGCTAGCAATAAACCCATTAGGTTACTTTGCGTGCCGCCGCTTGTAAAAACACCATCAGCTTGATCGCCAAGTTGGTATTTCTCACACATCCAATCCACGACTCGTTGTTCAACATAAGTCGCTGCAGATGCTTGGTCCCATGAATCCATTGATTGATTCAACGCCGCGATAATGGATTCCGCAGCAACAGAAGCCATAAGAGGAGGAGTGTGAAGGTGTGCAATACAGTCTGGGTGCTGCACGAAGATAGAGTTCGCTGCGACTAAGTCAGCCGTGCTATCCACAACATCAACCAGAGCGTGCTGGTTGTTATCGAGATCGACAGCATTGATGGCAGCTTCTAGCACTTTAGGGTCTAAACCTGAATAAGGGGTTTCAACTTGTTCAAAAACGGTTTTCATCGCTTGAGTGGTTTGGTTCATCACGTTAGCGAATTCGTCGCTACCGCCTAAACCTGTCTGGATGAAATGCTTGTTCCATTCCTGATTTGATTCTTCGCTTTGTGTTTGGTCTTGTTGTAAACCACCACCCGCTGCGATGATCGCTTCTTCCATCACGCGCAATGCAAAGTCGATCTGCTCAAAAGAGATAATCATAGGTGGAAGGAAACGAATTACCGAACCATCACGGCCGCCCTTTTCAACCATCAAGCCGCGCTCTAATGCTGCTCGTTGAATCGCTAGGGTTAATTCGCCGTCTGATTGTGGTTCGCCAAACTTGTTAAGCTCACCATTTGGTTTTTTGATCTCAGCGCCAAGCATCAGGCCTTTACCACGAACTTCAGCAATACAGTTCACGCGTGCTTGAATTTTCTCAAGCCCGTGACGTAAGTATTGGCCAGCAATGTTTGCGTGCTCAACTAAGCCATCTCGCTCGATGATTTCCAACGCTTTAGCGCCAGACACCATTGCCAACTGATTACCACGGAATGTGCCGGTGTGCTCACCCGCTTTCCAAGTATCAATACTCTTATCGAATACAAGCAGCGACATAGGCAGTCCGCCACCAATCGCTTTAGACAAACATAAGATATCAGGGTTAACGCCTGACTCTTCAAACGCAAAGCGATGACCGGTTTTACCCACACCACACTGAATTTCATCCAAGATCAGTAGGATGCCGTGTTCATCACAGATGCGACGCAAGCCTTGTAGCCAAGATGCAGGAGCTGGAATCACACCGCCCTCACCTTGTACAGGCTCAACGATCATCGCTGCTGGTTTCATGATGCCGGATTCGTCGTCATTCAACATACGTTCGATATAACGAATGCTCGCGTTGGCACCTGCTTCACCACCAATGCCAAACGGGCAGCGAAGGTTGTATGGGAAAGGCATGAAATGTACGTCAGACATCAAGCCGCTACGACGCTCTTTAGTTCCGAGGTTACCCATCATGCCCATGGTGCCGTTAGTCATGCCATGGTAAGCACCACGGAAAGCAAACATGGTGTTACGACCTGTTGTTTGCTTGGCTAGCTTGATAGCCGCTTCCACAGCATCAGCTCCAGATGGACCACAGAATTGAAGAACAGAGTTAGTTGAAAAGTCTTGAGGGAGAAAAGCTTTAACTCGCTTGATAAACGTCTCTTTTGCTTGAGTCGTAATATCAAGTGTTTGGTATGGCAAACCAGAATCGAGTTGATCTTTAAGTGCTTGGTTGATTTCAGGGTGGTTGTAACCCAAAGAAAGTGTACCAGCACCGGCTAAGCAATCGAGAAAGAGTTGGCCACGAGTATCTTCAACTAAAACACCGCATGCTCGTTTAATAGCAATAGGCAGGCGTCTTGGGTAAGAGCGTACATCCGACTCATGCTGTTCTTGCTCAAGCAAAATAGCGTCAGGTGTTAGGTCGTAAGTTCCCTCAACGATAGGAACCATAGTTGAAAATGAATTTGCGATATTATTAATATCGACTTCAAAGGCGGTAGTCATAAAAATCCCCTTGAATGTGTTCATACTCACCTCCATCAGACGCAATTGCACACCGTCCCTCTATTAATTTAGAGAGAATTCATAGTGAAACACGCGTATTGTCTAGAAATGAGATAATGAGATATAGCTGTACGCTCGCATAAGTCAAATGACGAATACGAAATTAGGCCGTCTTAGGACAGCAAAAATTAGTTAACGTGAGCTCAAGGTTCAGTAATGCTACTATTTTGAAGAATTGGACATTTGTGCAGTATCGGACAGCTATGAAGAACTGGCCCTTTTGGAAATGCAGAGCTGATTAGCAATGTTGTTATTAGTGTGTTCAATGTTGGGTTTCCCATTAGCATGGCGAATTGCGCCATAAGTATCCCGTCTATCAGCTAAAGGATTAGCCGATACCTACCCTACGTAATGTCCCAATCAGCAAGAATGGTCACTACGCGTATCCCCCAGAAGCAATCACGGCTCTTTTTGAGCATCGCCATTCCGAGATTGCGCGGGAAAGTAACATAAAGTGAAATGAACGATCAATAGTTTTCAATAATAGCTTAGTAAATAGCAGCCGTGATTCAAAAATTGCCGAAAATATCGTCAACTTATTTTTTAGGTAAGGAGATCCTCGGTTCATTCGTTCCTCATGCCCGAGGATGACGACGTGGGTATATAGGCGGTGTTAGTGATGGCTTTGAGGCTGTGGCGCATTCCGTCATTCCCTAGCGTGAAGAATGAGTTCATAGGGAGTCCCTTACAACATGTCGATATATTGCTTTATTCAGAAACTATCTGATGCAATAGATTAAACACTAGTTAGTCAGCAGACGATAAGTAGATCCCCGGGTCGCTCGTTCCTCACGCCCGAGGATGACGACGCGGGTATACAAACGTTGCTAGTGAGGCTTTGAGATCTCAGCACCCTTTCGTCATTCCCTAGCACGAAGAGCGAGTTCATAGGGAGTCTCGCTGTTAACGAGCCTTAAAAGCCAACAAAGTAATAAGATGAGTCAAGCCTCAGAGGCCATTTGAGCACAAACGTCATTCCCTAGCACGAGGAACGAGTTTATAGGGAATCTCGCTTTTAAAAGCTAAGTAATGCAAACGAACTTGATAGCGAAGGTTTTGAGATAGACATGAAATTTGAGTGCGGGTTCGAACAAGAAGAGTACTGACATGTAAAAGCTAAAAGCCAGAAACCAAAAAGCCCGAACATTTCTGTTCGGGCTTTTTAATTTGGAGCGATACATCGGGTTCGAACCGATGACCTCAACCTTGGCAAGGTTGCGCTCTACCAACTGAGCTAGTATCGCATTTGCTACATCCGTTAAGACGTAGACTTTAATAGATGGTGCCCCGGGCCGGACTTGAACCGGCACAGCGCGAACGCCGAGGGATTTTAAATCCCTTGTGTCTACCAATTCCACCACCAGGGCACGCAATTCTTTATTGCGATGCCGATTACTGAAAAGTAAAACACCATCTTAATGCTGACGCCAATCAACATTACAAATTTTGGAGCGATACATCGGGTTCGAACCGATGACCTCAACCTTGGCAAGGTTGCGCTCTACCAACTGAGCTAGTATCGCATTTTCATTACTCTTACCTCTTCTCATTAACTAAGAAAAAGAGATAATGGAGGCGCCTCCCGGAGTCGAACCGAGGTCCACGGATTTGCAATCCGCTGCATAGCCACTCTGCCAAGGCGCCTTAGTAACTCCAATCGAATCGCTTATTGCCATCCTCTTGGGTACGGGATGCATTCTACGGATTCAGAGGATTGAGTCAATATTATTTTTGTATTTTTAATTCGTTTGAATAGATTTCATACGAAACAGGCTAAATAGCTGACTTTGTGTGCAAAGGACTTTGTGGACAGGCCATTCAAAGGCGATCTATATCACATTAGATATCCACTATTGATAACTTAACCTTAGGTTAAAGATCAAAAAAGCGAGCCTCAGCTCGCTTCTTCATCAATGATGTTTTTCGTCTAACAAATCGTCTTTGGCGGCCATCAAGTATTGCGCCATTGACCAGTAAGTAAGAACGGTTGCAACATAGAGCGCAATGTAACCTACCCACACCATCCAGTCGTCGTATCGCCAGATCAGTACCCAAAGAGCGAACATCTGAGAAACGGTTTTGACTTTACCAACCCAAGATACCGCAACGCTTGCACGTTTACCGATTTCAGCCATCCATTCACGAAGCGCTGAGATAATAATTTCACGAGCGATCATGGTAACCGCTGGAATCGTTATCCAAATCGAATGGTAATGCTCAGTCATCAAGATAAGAGCCGTAGCAACCAGCACTTTATCCGCTACAGGGTCAATAAAGGCACCGAAGCGAGACGTTTGCCCGAGTTTACGAGCCAGCATGCCATCTAGCCAGTCAGTAAAACCCGCTACCCAAAACACCATTGCAGCAGCAAAAGGAGCCCATTGGTAAGGTAGGTAAAAAACAACAACGAATACTGGGATCAAAAATAGTCTCAGTAAGGACAAAATGTTAGGTATATTCAAACGCATATTATTGGGCTCTTATTAATTGCGCTTTAATGGTGCGGGATTTTTACTATTGTTTCAATGCTTGATAAATGTTTTCTGCCAAAGAATGACTAATGCCCGGTACTTTGGCTATTTCTTCGACAGTTGCACGCTTAAGTTCTTGTAAGCCACCCATATATTTCAGCAAAGATTGACGGCGCTTAGGCCCTACCCCTTCAATTCCTTCAAGCGCACTGGTTCTACGCGTTTTACCACGTTTTGCTCTATGCCCTGCAATCGCATGATTATGGCTTTCATCACGAATATGTTGGATAAGGTGCAGTGCTGGCGCATCACTTGGTAAATTAAACTCTTCACCTTCAAGGGTCACCAAGGTTTCCAAACCGGGTTTACGTGTTACCCCTTTCGCAATACCCATCATTCTTGGTCGAAACGGCCAATCATCCCAATATTTGGAAATGATCTCATGGGCACGATTCAACTGACCTTTACCGCCATCGATAAAAATGATGTCTGGGATCTTGTCGACATCGAGTTGTTTTGAATAGCGTCTCTCAAGCGCCTGAGCCATTGCAGCGTAGTCATCACCACCGGTAATACCTGTGATGTTGTAACGACGGTATTCCGGTTTAACTGGCCCTTCTTGATTGAAGACCACGCAAGATGCAATCGTACTTTCACCCATGGTGTGACTGATATCGAAACATTCCATGCGTTTGATAACGTCCATCGACAGCACTTCTTGAAGCTCCTTAAAGCGCTGATTGATCGTCATCTTGTGATTAATCTTGGTGGTAATGGCTGTTAATGCATTGGTGTTAGACAGTTTAAGGTAGCGACCACGAGTTCCAGAAGGATTGGTATTGAAGTGGATCTTACGACCCGCAACTTCACACAAGGCTTCTTGAATCGGTGTGACATCGTCCATCAAATCAGCATTAAGGATGAGACGAGTTGGGATGGTTCTCGCTTCATTATGTGCAAGATAGTATTGGCTTAAAAAGCTCGAAAAGACTTCCTCTCGCACCGTATTGTTTGGAATTTTCGGGAAATGGCTTCTACTGCCTAAAACCTTTCCTTGGCGAATCATCAAGATGTGAATACAAGCCACGCCATTTTCTTGAGCAAAACCTAACACGTCCATATCTTCCATTGAGTCGTCAGATACGTACTGTTGCTCTTGCACGCGTCGAATCGCTTGGATCTGGTCACGGAAAGCAGCAGCTTGCTCAAAGCGAAGCTCTTGGCTTGCCTTGTCCATTTTGTCGATGAGTGTCTCAAGAACTAGCTTGTCTTTCCCCTGCAGGAATAAACGAACGTAGTCGATAAGTTCACTGTACTCTTCATCAGAGATGATTGAGCTAACACATGGCGCAGCGCAACGACCAATCTGATACATCAAACACGGGCGCGTTCTGTTGGCATAAACCGTATCTTCACACTGACGAGCAGGAAAGATTTTCTGTATTAGGTGCAACGTCTCACGCACAGCGCCGGAATCAGGATAAGGACCAAAGTACTCTCCCTTTTTCTTCTTAGCACCACGATGCATCGACAAACGAGGATGTTTGTGACCGCTAATAAAAATATAGGGATACGACTTATCATCGCGCAGAAGTACGTTGTATTTCGGTAAGTACTGCTTGATGTAGTTGTGCTCAAGGATAAGAGCTTCTGTTTCTGTATGCGTTACAGTGACATCGATTTTGTCGATATTGCTGACTAAAGCGCGCGTTTTTTCACTGTCGACTTTTTTACGGAAATAACTGGAAAGGCGTTTTTTGAGGTTCTTTGCTTTACCGACGTAGATAACAACAGCCTCGGCGTTATACATACGATAAACGCCGGGCTGTTCTGTTACTGTCTTGAGAAATGACACTGAGTCAAACAAGTTGGTCACTATACGATCTCAGTGTTAAAGGGTCTCAGTGTCTAACATTCCATGTCTAATCGCTAAATGCGTCAGCTCTACATCGCCACTGATATCCAATTTGCTGAACAAACGGTAGCGGTAACTGTTGACTGTTTTAGGACTTAGATTGAGTTGTTCTGAAATATCCGTCACTTTCTGACCTTTGGTAATCATCATCATGATTTGAAGTTCACGCTCAGATAAGTCTGCGAATGGATTTTCAGACGCAGGCGAGAATTGGCTCAAAGCCATCTGCTGCGCAATTTCTGGTGAAATGTATCGTTGGCCACTATTAACCACTCGAATTGCATTTACCATTTCATCCGGACCTGCCCCTTTAGTAAGGTAACCAGCAGCTCCGGCTTGCATCACTTTAGTTGGAAACGGATTTTCCGTATGAACAGTTAAAACGATGATTTTAACATCAGGGTTGAAACGCAAGATTTTCTTGGTTGCTTCTAAGCCACCAATACCAGGCATATTCATATCCATCAAAATAACGTCAGTATTATTACTACGACACCATTTTGCAGCATCTTCACCGCTTTCAGCTTCCCCTGCTACGTTCATTCCACGGACGTCTTCAATAATACGTCGTATCCCTGTGCGAACCAGCTCGTGATCATCTACAAGGAAAACATTTATCAAACTTGTATCTCCACACTATTAATTGGCTCTGCAACCACTGTGTCATTTCATCTGTTTGAAACAATTGAACAAAGGAACAGTGGATCGCAGCATTGAGTACATCTTAACTTAATTACTAAAAAAAAGCTCTGTTGAATATGTGCTGAAACACGAACTTTAGCAAGTACTTATTAACAAATAAGCTAACTAAAACAACAAGCTTTTTCTAAAAATCAACCAGTTAAAACAACACCCAATAAAATTACACAAGATAAAGATATTTTCAATACCATTGAATAGCCATTCACGACAATTTCACTTATTTGCTTATGGAGTCCCGTTATTTGCCTCTGTTAACTAGAATTTAGTTAGTATTTTGGTTGCCTGTTGTGCGCAGAGAGCCGCTAGATGGTAGTATTCGATTCCCCATTTCAATAGGTTACTACATTGGATATTCAGCAAGGCTTTGTACTCACAAGACAAGCGAGAGACTTTTCAGGGCGTACCCAAATTGATTTGTGGTTAAGCTCCCCTCAAGGCCCAACTCTGCTGACGATTCAAAATGAAAAACCTGTATTTTTTGTCGCTCAATCTGATGTTGAAGAATGTCAGGCAATCGCAGCGAAAGAGTCGATTGATTGCCAATTCAAGTCCCTAGAACTCGCCACATTCGATCAAACCTCTCTCGCCGCATGTTATACATCACTGGCGAGAAGTAGCTTTGGTTTAGCACAAGCCTTTCACAGCGAAGAAATTCAGACCTTTGAAAGCGATATTCGACTCGCCGATCGATATCTTATGGAACGCTTTATCAAAGGCAGCATTGAGTTCACTGGGACTGCCGTGAAAAAAAGTCAGCATCTTAGAGTTTCCAATGCAAAATGCAGAGCGGGCGATTACTTACCCAGTTTATCTGTGGTTTCACTTGATATTGAATGCTCAGAAAAAGGCGTGCTTTATTCTATTGGCTTAGACAGTCCGATGGACAGCCGAGTCATCATGGTCGGTGAACCACAAAAGGCTGACACAAACGTCCAATGGGTTCCTAATGAGAAAGCTCTACTCGAGGCGATGATTAGATGGTTTTCTGAATTTGATCCCGACATCATCATCGGTTGGAATGTCATTGATTTCGATTTTAGGCTGCTGCACAAACGTTCAGAATGGAACGAAGTGAAGCTCAGCATCGGTAGAGACAATCAACCAAGCTTTTTCCGTAGTTCTGCACAAAACCAGCAAGGCTTTATCACGATCCCAGGCCGCGTTGTGCTGGATGGCATCGACATGCTCAAGACAGCGACCTACCACTTCCGCTCTTGGTCTCTTGAATCGGTATCTCAAGAGCTACTCGGCGAAGGCAAAGACATCCATAACGTTCACGACCGCATGGATGAGATAAACCGGATGTTTAAGTTCGATAAGCCTTCGCTCGCCAAGTACAACCTTCAAGACTGCGTGCTAGTAAATCGCATCTTCGAACACACTCACCTACTCGACTTCGCGATTGAGCGCTCTCGATTAACCGGTGTCGAGCTGGATCGCGTTGGCGGCTCTGTCGCTGCTTTTACTAACTTATACATGCCTCAGATACACCGAGCGGGTTACGTCGCGCCTAATTTAGAGCCCGAGAACTGGATCGCTAGCCCCGGTGGCTATGTGATGGATTCGATTCCCAACCTTTATGACTCGGTGTTGGTCCTCGATTTTAAGAGCCTTTACCCATCGATAATTCGCTCTTTCTTGATTGACCCGATGGGGTTAATTGAAGGACTAAAGTTAGAGTTAGGCTCTGAGGAAGACCAAGCGGTGGCAGGGTTTCGTGGCGGTCAGTTCCACCGCTCTAAGCACTTTCTACCAGAGATGATCGAAAACCTGTGGGCAGCACGTGACGTTGCAAAGAAGAACAACGAAAAAGCGTTCTCTCAAGCGATTAAGATCATCATGAACTCCTTCTATGGTGTGCTTGGCTCTTCTGGCTGTCGCTTCTTCGATACCCGTTTGGCCTCATCGATCACCATGCGTGGGCATGAGATCATGAAGCAAACCAAGGTTCTAATCGAGGATAAAGGTTATCAAGTAATTTACGGAGATACCGATTCAACCTTCGTATCGCTAAACGGCAGTTACGATCAACAAAAAGCAGACGAGATCGGGAACGCACTGGTCGCTTACATCAACGATTGGTGGACGAATCACTTAAAAGAAACCTACAACCTAACCTCAATACTCGAACTGGAATACGAAACTCACTATCGCAAGTTTCTAATGCCAACCATTAGAGGTTCAGAAACCGGCTCGAAGAAACGCTATGCAGGCTTGATCAATCAAGGCGACCAAGAGAAGATCATCTTTAAAGGGCTTGAAAGTGCGCGAACCGACTGGACACCTCTCGCTCAGCAATTCCAACAAACCCTGTATGAGATGGTGTTTCACGACCAAGATCCAACGGACTATGTCAGACAGTTTGTCGATGAAACCGCTGCTGGTAAACACGATGATTTACTGGTGTACCAAAAGCGTTTGCGCCGCAAACTACACGAGTATCAAAAAAACATTCCGCCACAGGTTCGCGCAGCTCGTATGGCCGATGAGATCAATGCCAAGCTAGGTCGCCCGCTGCAATACCAAAACAAAGGGCGTATTGAATATTTGATTACTCTGAGTGGCCCTGAGCCAAAGGAGTACTTGAAGAGTGGTATCGATTATCAACATTACATCGACAAACAAATCAAACCGGTAGCAGAGGCTATCTTGCCCTTCATCGGTTTAGATTTTGAACGAGTCAGCGGACAACAGTTAGGCCTGTTCTAGACCTATTCTATTTTCGATACGATCTTCAAACTCGAGATAAGCTTAAAACGAAAAAAGCAGAGAAGTGCTGTGTTACTCAGCCCGCTCTGCTTTTTAGTATTCATTGGGAGGTTACGAATCTCTATCCGATTCGAAACTCAGTTTTCTGATACTGCTTAACCAGCCACTCGCCAAAGCCATCAAGAATCCCTATCACCGAACGTTTAGGAATCGGTCTACCAGAAAGTAAAATACCTAACCTTTGGATTTCGACGTCTTTATCTGGGTGATACTTCAAGAACTGTTGACCACACTCTATTGGGTCATCGAACCAATATTTGTCACGATACATCACCAAAGAGTAACTGGCTCGCAGAAGCTTCTTGGCAATAATCATCTGCGCGCCTACTTGTTGTTCTGGCGTTGTTGCTCGGGCGATCTTATTGCGATACACCGCTAACCAGTTTTCCGCATCCATATTCCAGTGCTTAGCGATTTCCCAACTTGTTTCAAAATCACCATAACAATCCGATAAATCTTCACCATGCACGCACACAGCTAAATGCTTGAGCATAAAGCCCCACGTGAATATGTTGTCGAAATCAACGATCTCGCTCACCAAGGTAGTTTTAATCGCCACTTGAGTGACCTGCGGGAAGCTCTTTTGAAAACGCCATTTGATGGTATTCAGCAGCGTGGTTCGTTGATCTGGGAAAGGACGATGGGTAACCACAACCACATCTAGATTCGAGCGACCGACGACGGCTTGTTTGCGTGCCACACTGCCATAAACATAGACACTGTGCAGATTGGATCCTAACCCACCTTTTAAAAAGGTAATCAGATCGTTAACCACAGGTTGGAATTCAGGTTGAAATGGCTGTGTTGGGTCAATAACAGGTAGCTGCATAGGTCGTTTCGGTAAATAAAATAATGATTTAACTGTCTCTCTATGATCGCTTAGGTGACTTTATGATTCAAGCTATTCCTATTTATAGCGTCTACGAGATATAATCACCGGATAGACCCAATAAGGACAAACACAAAATGCCTAGAGCAAGTGAGATTAAAAAAGGTTTTGCGATCAACGTTGATGGCAAAACAGTACTAGTAAAAGATATCGAAGTGACAACACCAGGTGGCCGTGGCGGTCAAAAGATTTACCGCTTCCGTGGTCACGATGTAGCGACTGGCGTTAAAACAGAAGTTCGCCACAAGGCTGACGAAATCGTTGAAACTATCGACGTAACTAAGCGTGCAGTGATGTTCTCTTACGTTGACGGCAACGAGTACATCTTCATGGATAACGAAGATTACTCACAGTTCATCTTCAACGGTGAAATGATCGAAGACGAACTACTGTTCATCAACGAAGAAACTCAAGGCATGTACGCGATTCTTATCGACGGTACTGCAGCAACGCTTGAACTACCAACTTCAGTTGAGCTAGTGATCGAAGAAACAGACCCTTCAATCAAAGGTGCATCTGCTTCAGCTCGTACTAAGCCAGCTCGTCTGTCTACAGGCCTTACTGTTCAAGTTCCTGAGTACATTGCAACTGGCGACAAAGTTGTTGTGAACACAGCTGAACGTAAATACATGAACCGCGCAAGCTAAGATATTTATTATGACCGAAGCTAACGACCTAATGTCTTACGACGACGCAATTGACACTGCATACGACATCTTTCTAGAGATGGCTCCTGATAACCTTGAACCAGCAGACGTGATCCTATTCACGGCTCAGTTTGAAGATCGTGGCGCTGCAGAGCTTGTTGAAACTGGTGACGATTGGGTTGAACATGTTGGCTTTGAAGTCGACAAAGAGATCTACGCTGAAGTACGCATTGGTCTTGTAAATGAAGCTGATGATGTCTTAGATGACGTATTCGCTCGTCTGCTGATCAGCCGTGACCCTGAACACAAGTTCTGTCACATCTTGTGGAAACGCGACTAGGCTCTTCTTAAATCAGCTCAGAGTACTGAGCTGATTTTCTTACGACTTCATAGCCTCATCACTTTACCAAACTGCAACTCTACAAAATTATGACCAAAGCAAAGACAGATACACTATCCAAAGGCTATGCCTGTGTTGGATTAGTAAACCCCAAAACACCTGAAAATGTTGGCTCAGTAATGCGAGCGGCTGGTTGCTACGGAGCAAACTCTGTATTTTATACTGGCACCCGTTATGACCACGCTCGACAGTTTCATACCGACACCAAAGAAAAGCACCTTGAGCTACCATTAATTGGTGTTGAAGACCTGAAAGACATTATTCCAGTTGGCTGCGTACCAATCGCGGTTGATTTGATAGAAGGCGCTAAGCCTCTGCCTGATTATAAGCACCCACCTCGTGCTTTTTATATCTTCGGCCCTGAAGATGGGACTCTGAAAAAAGAGATCACGGACTTCTGTCGTGAAACTATCTATGTTCCGACTAATGGCTGCATGAACCTTGCTGCTGCGGTCAATGTCATTCTATATGACCGCATGGCGAAGGGTGACAACTTCTCAAATCATTTGAAAGTGACCTAAAACCAATCGTAGTCCATAGCTAGTCACCCTAGCTAGTGAAGCACTTCTACCTGGTTAATCGTTTCTACTTGGTAAGCACTTCCACATGATTTGAACTGCGCCATATTCAAGACGAAAAAAACCTGCTAAGTTAGCAGGTTTTTTAGTATTCGAAACGTTGGATTAAGCTTTAAGCTTAAGAACTGTAGCAACTACTGGTGTAATTACTTACGTGATCTTGGCTTAGCCGGTTTAGCCGGGCGTCCGTTGTTCAGTTTAGGCTTTTTGGTAGCCTGAGGTTTGCCATTGGTCGCTGGAGCACTACGGCCTGAATCAGGTGTTGTAGTACCGCGAGTTGCAGGCTTCTTACGTTTAGTCTGGTTGCTACGGCCTTTAGGAGCATTTGCACGCTCTTCGTGACGCTTAACAGCACGACGAATTTTTTGACTACGAGAACGCTCACGCTTACGAGAAGTGTTTGCAGGATCAAGATCCAACAGTGTCTCTTTTTCTGGCTGAAGTTCAACAAGCTCACGCAAGTAGTTTACTTCTTGAAGATCTAGCTCTTTCCAACCGCCACGAGGCAGTTTCTTATCAAGGTAGATATCACCGTAACGTACACGTTTCAGACGGCTTACTGTTGTTTCTTGTGATTCCCAAAGACGACGAACCTCACGGTTACGACCTTCGTTAATCGCTACGTAGAAAGTATGGTTCATACCTTCACCGCCAGCGTAAACCACGTCTTCGAAACGAGCCATACCATCTTCAAGTTGAACGCCACGAGTCACGTTCTTAACTTTTTGCTCAGTCACTTCACCAAACACACGTACTAGGTACTCACGCTCAACCTGACGGCTTGGGTGCATTAGGCGGTTTGCAAGTTCACCATCAGTAGTGAAAAGCAAAAGACCCGATGTGTTTGCATCAAGACGGCCAACTGAAATCCAACGAGAACCACGGATCTTAGGTAGACGATCGAAAACAGTGCGGCGACCTTCAGGATCATGACGAGTACAAAGCTCACCTTCAGGTTTGTAGTAAGCAAGTACACGACAAACCACTTCTTCAGAGGCTTTGCCTGTAATAGTGTGGCCATCGATACGGATCACTGAGTTCTCGTCTTCAAGACGCTCACCCAATTTCGCAACTTGACCGTTAACACTTACACGACCAGATTTAATTAAACCTTCTAGTTCACGACGAGAACCGTGACCAGCTCGCGCTAAAACCTTCTGTAATTTTTCGCTCATTTACTCTTTTCTACCTAATTGTCGTCTTCACAGACGTCGAATGAATTTTTCGCGACCAAATCGCGGTCGCGTATTATCGCAAATAATCTGCCAAAAAGCACTTGTTATTTACTCTGGCAGGTTTGCTGTTTCGTTACAGACTGTTAATCAGTAACGCTATTATTCAAACGGCGCTGGATCGCCGGCACCACGACGTAAAACAACGGCATCATCGTCACTGAAGTCAATAACCGTAGTCGGTTGCTCACCTAGATAGCCGCCATTCAAAATGACATCAACCGCATGCTCTAGGCTGTCGCGAATTTCTTCTGGATCCGATTCAGTTGTCTCGTTACCCGGAAGAATCAGAGACGTCGACATCAATGGCTCGCCCATCGCTTCCAACAGGTCAAGTGCAATCTTGTTGTCTGGGACACGAATACCAATCGTTTTACGTTTCGCGTTCATCAAACGCTTCGGTACTTCTTTGGTTGCTTTGAAGATAAACGTGTAAGCACCGGGCGTGTGCGCCTTAAGTAAACGGAAAGCCACGTTATCAACTCGTGCATACAGTGACAACTCCGAAAGATCACGGCATAACAACGTGAAATTGTGCTTATCATCGATTCGACGAATTTTACAGATGCGTTCAAGTGCTTGTTTGTTTTCAAGCTGACAGCCCAGCGCATAACCGGAATCTGTTGGATAAACCACAACGCCGCCATTGCGAATAATCGCAACCGCTTGAGTAATTAAGCGCGCTTGTGGGTTATCTGGGTGTACATAAAAAAACTGGCTCATTGTTGATCCTCGTTATCGAATCTCTCGACTCTATCATCAGAAGGAGCTGGTTCACCTAAATACTGTCATCGGTATCAGTTGGTGAAACCGTTTGAAACTCCCAATCTTTCCATACTTCTTCGACCCCAGAAGGTAGCCAGAGATTACGTCCAAGTTCCATCCACGGAGATGGGTAATGGAAGTCACTGCCTTGGGAGGCTAATAGTTTGTATTGTATAGCATAATCCGCAAGTGTGCGTCTTTCTTGTTGCGCTTGCTGAGGCTGAGCGACTTCCATAGCGTCACCATTTGCTTCAACAAATGCAGCGAGAAGGCGTTTAACCCACTTGGCGGTAAGGCCATATCGCGCAGGGTGTGCAAGCACCGCTTGACCACCAGCAGCATGAATAGCCGTGACAGCATCACTCATTGAACACCACGTTGGCGGCACATAACCTGGGTTATTGCGAGTCAGAAACTTTTTAAACACCTGCTGCATGGTTTTTGCGTAGCCGTTATCGACTAACCACTTAGCAAAGTGAGCACGAGTGATAGGCGCATCACCAGCTATCAATTTAACTTCTTCTAGCAACCCTTCACGAGTCGCTTTCTCAAGACGTTGAGCAATCATCTCTGCACGCCCAACACGGTGTTGCTTCTGTTGTTCAATTAACGCTTTTAGCTCTGGTGACTCCGGATCAACATTTAACCCAACAATATGGATATCTTTGTTTTGCCAAACGGTCGAAATCTCAATGCCGTTGATCAACTGGATAGGAAGGTTGTTATCAGCAATATAGCTGCGTGCTTCAGCAAGCCCATCAGTCGTATCATGATCTGTAATCGCTAACGCTTCGATGTTAAAGCCTAGCGCTCGGTCAATCAGTTCAGGTGGAGTAAGTCGGCCATCTGAGGCTGTTGTATGACTATGTAGATCAATTCTCATATATTCTTTTTCATTGTTTTCAATTTTTATCGTTATATTTGTGTCAACGCACTTGACCTGCAAGCGCAAAACTAGTTAACTAGTACACAAATACGAAGTATCACATTTGATAGGTTCACCATGTTACAAGAATTTAACCAAAACCATAAAGATAAAGTTTTAGAACTTTCTTCAGTAGAAGCAAGTTCAGAGCTTAATTGGTGGCGCACTTGGACAAGTTCTTGGTGGGCTAACGTGTACTTCTAGTTAAACAGTTTGTTTATAAAAAAGTTATCACTAAGCCCGCTTTAATAGCGGGCTTTTTAATTTGTCGAACATCTCACATTCAACTGACTAACAAATCATCGAATTGACCATATTCTAGATTGGGTGAAAGGTATCTTTATGCGACTATGTACGGCAGGAAATTTAAAGAATCATAAAGGAGGTCTTGTGAACAAGGCCATTGAAATCAAAAAGCTGGGAACCATTGAGGTCATCAATTCTTTAGTTCCTTACTCGCAAGATCCAACCAGCGTTTTTCATACTTTGTGTGAAAACAAAACAGACAGTCTGTTGTTGGAATCTGCTGAGATTGAATCTAAACAGAACCTGACAAGCCTACTCCTTATCGACTCTGCTGTTCGCATCGTATGTCGCGGACATGAAGTAACCTTCCAAGCATTGACTGAAAATGGTCAAGCGCTTATCGAACATCTCACTCAAAACGTTAAAGCAGAAATTGAATCTGACCTTACCGATAACGTTTTGACGCTGACTTTTGTCGAGCCAAGCAACGAATTAGATGAAGATTCACGTTTAAGAGAAGCTTCTTCATTCGATGCACTGCGTTTGGTTCAACACAGCTTTGAGCAAGACGCGGATAACAAGCACGCGTTATTCATGGCGGGCCTATTCGCTTACGACATCGTGGCGAACTTTGAACCGCTAGGTGATGCTGAAGCGACTAACAACTGCCCTGACTTTGTTTTCTACGTTGCGGAAACACTATTGCGTTTCGATCACCAAGAGAACGAAGGTCTGCTTCACGCCAGCTTATTCACTCAAGATGAAAACATCAGAACACAATTAACTGAGCGTCTAGCTGATATTCAAACACAATGTCAGTCATTGAAAGCCATCACAGAAGTAACGCCGCTCGACAATGTTGACGCTGTACCAAGCGTTTCAGATGAAGACTTCTGCCAAACGGTTCGTGACTTAAAAGAGTACGTAGTTAAAGGCGATGTATTCCAAGTGGTACCTTCACGCCGCTTCACGCTGCCTTGCCCTGCTCCACTGGCGGCTTATAAAGAACTCAAACAAAGTAACCCAAGCCCTTACATGTTCTACATGCAAGACGAGCTATTTACTCTGTTCGGTGCTTCTCCAGAAAGCGCGCTGAAATACGAAACCGAAACCAACCAAATCGAGATCTACCCAATTGCTGGCACTCGTCGTCGTGGTAAGCGCCCGAATGGCCAAATCGATTTCGACCTAGACAGCCGTATTGAACTTGAACTGCGTACCGACAAGAAAGAAAACGCCGAGCACATGATGCTTGTCGATCTAGCGCGTAACGACGTGGCACGAATTGCGGAAGCTGGCACTCGCCACGTAGCAGACTTATTGAAAGTTGATCGCTACAGCCATGTAATGCACTTGGTTTCTCGTGTTGTTGGTCAGCTCCGTGAAGACTTAGATGCACTGCACGCTTACCAGGCTTGTATGAACATGGGAACGCTAACGGGCGCACCAAAAATCCGCGCAATGCAGCTTATCCGTGACGTAGAAAAAACACGTCGTGGTAGCTACGGTGGTGCAGTTGGTTACCTAACCGGTGAAGGCACGTTAGATACGTGTATCGTGATTCGTTCTGCTTACGTTGAAGATGGCGTAGCACAAGTACAAGCGGGCGCGGGCGTGGTGTTCGACTCAGACCCACAAGCAGAAGCAGATGAAACTCGCGGCAAAGCACAAGCGGTTATCTCAGCGATTCAAGCAGCTCATACTAAGAACCTAACAAATAAGAAGGAGTCGTAATCATGGCTGATATTGTATTCATCGATAACTTCGACTCGTTCACTTACAACCTTGTAGACCAATTTCGTTCATTAGGTCACAGCGTAAAAATTTACCGTAACAACATCTCGGCAAAAGTAGTTGAAGCGGCGATCAACGAACTAGACAACCCTGTTGCACTGCTTTCACCAGGCCCTGGCGCTCCAGCGGATGCGGGCTGCATGCCTGAGCTAATTCAGCTGCTAAAAGGCAAAGTGCCAATGATTGGTATTTGCTTAGGCCACCAAGCGATTGTTGAAGCCTACGGCGGCACCGTTGCAGGCGCTGGCGAAATCATTCATGGTAAGGTGTCGATGATGGAACACCAAAACCATGCGACTTACCAAGGCTTACCTTCGCCGCTGGCTATCGCTCGCTACCACTCTTTAGTGGCAACGCATGTATCCGATAGCCTAACGGTGACCGCTGAAGTCGATGATTTGGTAATGTCTGTAGTTCAAGAACAAGACAAGGTTTGTGGATTCCAATTCCATCCTGAATCGATTATGACGACCTACGGTGCAACGCTTCTAGCGAACGCTATCGAATGGGCTCTTGAGAAACCTCTTCATCTAGAGAAAAGCTCTACTCTTGATAAAAAGACTAACTAGGAAACGATCATGGAACAGATTAATAAACTTTACGAACAACAGTCTCTTACTCAAGAAGAAAGCCAACAACTGTTTGATGTGATCATCAAGGGCGAACTAGACCAAATTTTGATGGCTTCTGCGCTTACTGCATTGAAAATCAAAGGCGAAACGCCAGATGAAATTGCAGGCGCAGCGAAAGCACTGCTTGCCAATGCAAACCCGTTCCCACGTCCTGATTACGATTTTGCAGACATCGTAGGTACAGGTGGTGACGGTCATGACACCATCAACATTTCTACAACTTCTGCATTTGTAGCAGCAGCGTGTGGTTTAAAAATAGCTAAGCACGGCAACCGCAGCGTATCGAGCAAATCAGGCTCTTCTGACTTACTGGATTCGTACGGTATTAACCTAGCGATGACAGCAGAAGACACTCGTACTGCAGTCGACGAGCTTGGCGTAGCATTCCTATTTGCTCCGCAATATCACGGTGGTGTACGTCACGCGATGCCTGTTCGTCAGATGATGAAAACGCGCACCATCTTCAACATTCTTGGCCCACTGATTAACCCTGCTCGTCCTAACATCGAATTAATGGGTGTTTACAGCAAAGAGCTAGTACGCCCTATCGCGGAAACCATGCTGCAAATGGGCATGAAGCGTGCTGCCGTTGTGCACGGTAGCGGCCTTGATGAAGTGGCGATTCATGGCGAAACTATCGTTGCTGAAATTAAAGATGGCAAAATTCACGAGTACACAGTGACACCGTCAGACTTTGGCCTGAACACTCACCCTCTTGAAGCAATCAAGGGCGGCGAGCCAGAAGAGAACAAAGCCATCACAACCGATATCCTGACGGGTAAAGGCACAGATGCTCAAGTGGGCGCTGTGGCAGTCAACGTTGCTCTGCTGATGCGTCTATTTGGTCACGAAGATCTAAAAGCCAACGCACAGCAAGCAATTGACGCGATGAACTCTGGCAAAGCGTACGAGCTTGTACAAAAGCTTGCTGCACACGCCTAATGAACGACGAGACAAAGAACATGACACAGACTACCGATAAATTGTCGACCCACGTTTCAGTCAAAGAAGCTGAAATGGCGGAAGTATTAGCAAAAATCGTTCGTGATAAATACCAATGGGTTGAAGCGCGTAAGCAGACCCAACCATTGGACGAGTTTAAAGCAGCGTTAACCGCAACTGACCGCAGCTTTTATGATGCTCTGAGCGGCGAACAAACCGTTTTCATCACTGAATGTAAGAAGGCATCTCCGTCAAAAGGTTTGATCCGTGACGAGTTTGATTTGGACTACATTGCATCGGTGTACAACAACCACGCCAACGCAATTTCAGTACTGACAGACGAGAAGTACTTCCAAGGTGACTTTGAGTTTTTACCAAAGGTTCGCAGCATTGCTAAGCAACCTATTCTTTGTAAAGACTTCATGGTTGATACCTACCAAGTTTACTTAGCTCGTCATTACTCAGCTGATGCTATCTTGTTGATGCTATCGGTATTGAATGACGAAGAGTACCAAGCGCTTGCTGAAGTCGCTCACTCGCTAAACATGGGTGTACTTACCGAAGTCAGCAACGAAGAGGAGCTTCATCGCGCTGTCGCTTTAAAAGCAAAAGTGATCGGTATTAATAACCGTAACCTGCGTGACCTTTCGACTGATTTGAACCGTACTAAAGAGTTGGCTCCGCTGATTCGCGAACTGGCTCCAAACGCAGTCGTGATTTCAGAGTCTGGCATCTACACACATCAACAAGTTCGTGACCTTTCAACGTTTGCAGACGGCTTCCTAATCGGCAGCTCTCTGATGGCTGAAAAGAACCTTGAACTTGCAGTGCGTAAAGTGACGCTCGGTGAAAACAAGGTGTGTGGTTTAACTCACTCTGACGATGCCGCGAAAGCGTATCAAGCAGGTGCAGTATTCGGTGGTTTGATTTTCGTTGAAGCGTCTAAGCGTCATGTGGATATCGAGGCAGCTCGTTTAACCATGAGCGGCGCACCTTTGAACTACGTGGGTGTGTTCCAAAATCATAGTGTTGCTGACGTTGCTAACACAGTTTCTGAACTCGGTCTGTTTGCGGTGCAACTACACGGTGATGAGTCTCAAGCATTTGTCGATGAACTAAAACAATCTCTACCTGAACACGTTGAGATTTGGAAAGCTTACGGTGTTGCTTCTGGTGCTGAAAACGGTGCTAAAAGCGCGCTACCAGAATTACTGAAAAGCAACGTGACTCGTCACCTGCTAGATACTAAAGTAGGTTCTCAAACGGGTGGTACAGGTCAAGCGTTCGATTGGAGCCTAATCAACAACCAAAGCGCAATCATGTTGGCGGGTGGCCTAAACCCAGACAATGCTAACCAAGCAGCGAAACTAGGCTGCTTAGGGCTAGACCTAAACTCAGGCGTTGAATCAGCTCCAGGTAAAAAAGACGCAGACAAACTGCAACGCGCTTTTGCAGCGATTCGTAATTACTAGTCCAAGCTCGGCGCTAGAAATTAGAAAGCAGAAACTAAAAACATATTTGTGAGCTTTGCCTTTTGCGAAGCTCAAGCAAGATTAAATGACTTGGTGTGAATACACATCGATAGAATTGAAGGAATAACACAATGGCTAAACTCGATGCCTACTTTGGTGAATACGGTGGTCAATACGTACCGCAGATCCTAGTGCCAGCACTAGACCAACTGGAACAAGCATTTATCGATGCACAAGCAGATCCTGAGTTCCGCAGTGAATTCATGACGCTTCTTCAAGAGTACGCAGGTCGTCCAACGGCACTAACGCTAACGCGTAACCTGACTAAAGGTACAAAAACCAAACTGTACCTAAAGCGTGAAGATCTCCTTCACGGTGGTGCTCACAAGACAAACCAAGTTCTTGGTCAAGCATTGCTAGCAAAACGTATGGGTAAACAGGAAATCATCGCTGAAACTGGCGCAGGCCAACATGGTGTTGCAACGGCTCTAGCTTGTGCTCTATTGGGCCTTAAGTGTCGTGTTTACATGGGTGCAAAAGACGTTGAACGTCAAAGCCCGAACGTGTTCCGTATGAAGCTAATGGGCGCAGAGGTTATCCCTGTTCATTCTGGCTCTTCAACGCTAAAAGATGCATGTAACGAAGCACTACGTGACTGGTCTGCAACTTATGAAGACGCGCACTACCTATTGGGTACTGCGGCTGGCCCTCACCCATTCCCAACGATTGTTCGTGATTTCCAACGCATGATTGGTGAAGAAACGAAGCACCAAATCTTAGCTCGTGAAGGTCGCCTTCCAGATGCGGTTATCGCTTGTGTCGGCGGTGGTTCAAACGCTATCGGTATGTTCGCTGACTTCATTGAAGAAGAGTCTGTTCGCCTGATCGGTGTAGAGCCTGCTGGTAAAGGTATTGATACCGACCAACACGGCGCGCCACTTAAGCACGGTAAAACCGGTATCTTCTTCGGTATGAAAGCACCACTGATGCAAGATGAGAACGGCCAAGTAGAAGAGTCTTACTCTGTTTCTGCTGGTCTAGATTTCCCATCAGTTGGTCCTCAACACGCGCACCTAAATGCTATTGGCCGTGCTGAATACGACAACGTAACCGACGATGAAGCGCTAGAAGCGTTCCAATTGATTGCACGCAAAGAAGGTATTATCGCAGCACTAGAGTCATCTCATGCTGTGGCTCACGCGGTAAAAATGGCTCACGACGACCCAGAGAAAGAACAGCTATTAGTGGTTAACTTATCTGGTCGTGGTGACAAAGACATTTTCTCTGTACACGACATTCTTAAAGAGAAAGGAGCATTATAATGGATCGCTATCAATCACTCTTCACTCGCTTAGCTGAAAAGAATCAGGGCGCATTTGTACCATTCGTAACGGTTGGCGATCCTAACCCTGAGCAATCACTTAAGATCATGGAAACGCTAGTTGAAGCGGGCGCTGACGCACTTGAGCTTGGTATCCCATTCTCAGATCCGCTTGCAGATGGCCCGACAATCCAAGGCGCAAACATTCGCGCGTTAGATTCAAAAGTAACGCCAGATGTGTGCTTCGATCTTATCGGTCAAATTCGTGCTAAATACCCAGAGCTACCAATCGGCCTACTGATGTACGCAAACTTGGTTTACGCACGTGGTATAGAAAATTTTTACGAACGCTGCGCAAAAGCAGGTATCGATTCAGTATTGATTGCTGATGTACCAACTAACGAGAGTGGCGAGTTTGTTGCTGCAGCTAAGAAGTTTGGTGTTCACCCAATCTTTATTGCTCCACCAACAGCAAGCGATGAAACACTTCAATCAGTTTCTGAGCTAGGTGGCGGCTACACTTACCTACTTTCTCGCTCAGGCGTAACTGGCGCAGAAACAAAAGCAAACATGCCAGTAACGGCACTGCTTGATCGCTTGAACAAGTTCGATGCGCCACCAGCACTGCTTGGTTTCGGTATCTCTGCTCCTGAACAAGTGAAAGAAGCGATTGTAGCTGGCGCTGCAGGTGCTATCTCTGGCTCAGCGGTTGTGAAAATCATTGAAAACAACGTTGAACAACCAGAAGCAATGCTTAAAGCACTTGCGGAGTTTGTTACGCCAATGAAAGCGGCTACGCAGAAATAATCGACGGTCATTAAATAGACGCTCGTAATCAATGGTCATTAAATAGAACCAGCGATTCAAATACTAAAAGGCTCCACAACTGTGGAGCCTTTTTTATTGCTCTTCATTTGAGCCAATCACTCATCGGCTTTCATCGCTTTCTTAATCGCTGCCTCATTGAGCGTCGCTTTGATCGGGTCGGTTATCTTCTCGACCAGATCGATGGGCATTGGGAATATGATTGTGGAAGTTCGCTCATTGGCTACTTCTGTTAGTGTTTGCATATATCGCAATTGAATGGCGTTGGGCGCTTGATTAAGAACCTCTGCAGCCTCTTTCAGCTTGGTTGATGCTTCTAGTTCCCCTGTTGCATGGATCACCTTAGCTCGACGTGAACGTTCCGCCTCGGCTTGCTTAGCAAGGGCTCGTACCATACTGTCATCAAGATCCACATGCTTGATCTCGACATTGGCAATCTTGATCCCCCAGTTATCGGTGTGTTGATCCAGTATCGCTTGCAAGTCTCTATTGAGCTCTTCTCGCTCAGACAGCAATTCATCCAACTCATGCTGTCCTAATACTGAACGCAACGTTGTTTGCGAAAGTTGACTGGTTGCTTCGAGGTAGTTCTCTACGTTATTGATCGCCATCTTCGGATCCAGCACTCGAAAATAGACCACGGCATTCACCTTCACTGACACGTTATCGCGTGTGATCAAATCTTGCGTCGGCACGTCCAACACGATAGTTCGTAGATCCACTCGCACAATTTGTTGGATGAAAGGAATGATGATAATTAACCCCGGCCCTTTAACACCGTAAAAGCGCCCAAGGAAAAACACCACTGCACGTTCATATTCGCGCAGCACTCTGAACATGCTGGCTATCAACAAGATAACGAGCACAATGACAATACCTATAGTGTGTATAAACATAACCGCCCCCTAATGGTAACGATGGCTAAGCAATTAATAATTCAATAACGTTTGTTCTAGCATGCCGCACTAGCTAGATTTCGATGATGTATCATCGGGCAGCGCCTCAACATCCAAAGATAGCCCCGTCAGCTTGGTCACTCTGATGATCTGCCCCACTTGCAATTCACTCGCACATTTGGCTTGCCAGATCTCACCTTCGACTAGCACATGCCCCGCACCGGGGAAGCCGCTTACCACTTTGCCCGTGTCACCGACTACCGCTTCCATCCCCGTAGTCACTGGTTTGTTTCTCACTCGGACTAGCATTGATATTGTTACGACGATAAAGGCAACAGAGAACAAACTGATCCCGATAATTAGTGGCAATGCGATTTGATAACCCGGCACTTCGGTATCCATCAACATGATCGAACCGAGCGTAAACGCAGCGACGCCGCCCAAACCGAAGATGCCAAAACTGGGGCTAAAGGCCTCTGCGACCATCAAAGCAATTCCCAATAGGATTAAAGCAAGGCCCGCGTAACTCACAGGCAGCATTTGTAAGGAGTACATCGCTAATAACAGACAGATACCGCCCAAAACACCCGGTAGCCCGACGCCAGGATTATAAAACTCCAGCAACAAACCGTAGATACCAATCAGCATCAAAATATATGCAACGTTCGGGTTCGTGATCACTGACAGCAAACTAAAGCGCCAGTCTTGTTCCCGCTCGATAAAAACCACCTCATTTAGCTGAACTTCCTGACTGACACCGTTGATGGTGACGGTGCGCCCGTTACTCAGTTCAACCAATTGCTGAAGGTCGCTGGCAATAAAATCAATCACGTTAAGTGTGAGTGCGTTCTCTGAGTCTAAACTCGCCGCTTCTCTTACCGCTTTTTCTGCCCATTCTTCATTGCGATTGTGTAGCTTAGCCAAACTGACAATGTAAGCCGCAGCATCATTGATGACTTTCTTTTCCATCGCAGTGGTGGCTTTTACTTGGTCTGAGTTCTCTTGTTTTGTTTCGTCTTGCTCACTCGTTGACGTGTTGTCATCTTTATTGGCGTCGTCTTGAGGAGATAACGGATTAGCAGGCGCTTTGCCCCCACCGAGCGACACAGGGGTTGCTGCACCTAGATTAGTTCCGGGCGCCATAGAAGCGATGTGACTAGCAAGTAAAATATAGGTTCCCGCACTCGCCGCACGTGAGCCTGCGGGCCCAACCCAAGTTGCTATCGGAATCGGTGACGTGGTGATGGATCGAATAATGTCACGCATCGACGAATCTAACCCGCCAGGCGTGTTCATTTTCAAAATGATGAGCTTTGCTTGCTCATCGTGAGCTTGTTCTATTTCTCTAGTGAGGTAGTCACTGGTCGCCGGACCTATCCCTCCGTTCACCTCAATCACCCAAACATCATCGGCCTGAGCGAACACAGAGCTGAACAACAGAAGAAACACAAACAAGTACTTTAATATAAAAGTCATAGCCCCTCTCCTTACAACTGAGATGCTAGATAGACGTTTTATTTAAAGCGTAGAGGTAACATCTTGGTAATAAATAGATACCTTAAGCATAGTTCAGGCTAAATTTCACACAACACGTACCTGTGGATTCACCCCAACATAAACGTTCAAAAAACACTCGCGAATGAAATCAAAATGTTAATGGAACGTTTTTCAACACCAACGCTTGCAAATCATTCACAAAACCTCCAGTGAAAAAGCTTTTATAAATTCAACAAATAACATCGCTATAAAAAACCAAGGCAAACGATTGCATTATTGTGCAAAATCAACAAATGACATTAGACCACCTGTTTTTCAGAGACTTTCACCTCTGCTCATATTGATAAATGTAAAGGATACGTGTAAAACTCGTCGCGAAATATTAATCCAATGGTACATCGTACATTGGTGAGTAGTTCTGGGATTTTTATATTTAGTAGCACAGAGGTTATGGAAGTGTTAAAAGAAAAGAGTTTACTAAGCAACATCGGCATTCAAGTCGTTATTGCAATGATCATCGGTACTGTAGTCGGTGCGATGATGGGTGACAGCGCAACTATGTTCGCTCCACTGGGTGCTATCTTCATCAATTTGATCAAGATGCTGGTTATTCCTCTAGTCGCGGTTGCCCTAATTTCAGGTGCTGCAGGTCTAGGTAATAGCTCATCGGCTGGTAAAGTCGGTGTAACAACACTGGGTTACTTTGCACTAACGTCTGCACTTGCTGTAGCACTAGCGCTTGTAATGGGTGAAGTGTTCGAACCCGGTCGTGGTATCGATGTTTCTGGCGTTGAAGGTATGTTCTCTTCAGAATACGCTGCGAAAGGCGAACTTCCAACGTTCTGGGCAACCATCACTGGCATGATCCCTACCAACGTTTTCCAATCACTGAATGAAGCAAACATTCTGCAAATTCTCGTTTTCTGCTTATTCTTTGGTATTGCGATTTCTAAACAAGCAAAAGAGAAACGTGACCCTATCATCAACGGTGTAAATGCTATCGTTGACGCTATGGTATGGATGATCAACAAAGTTATGATCATTGCACCACTTGGCGTATTCGGCCTAATGGCTGAAGCAGTAGGTACGTTTGGTTTTGGCGCGCTTATGGTCGTGTTCAAGCTGTTCATTGTTTACATCGCTGCGATTCTTATCTTCGGCTTTGTTGCTTACCCACTGATGATTCAAATCTTCACTAAGACTTCAGCTAAGAAGTTCCTAGTGGCAATGAAGAAGCCTCAAGCGGTTGCACTATCAACAGCATCTTCAATGGCGACACTACCAGTAACAATGGAAACGGTAGAGAAAGAACTTGGCGTTCGCAACTCTACGGCTTCATTCGTTCTGCCTCTTGGTGCGACGATCAACATGTCTGGTAACGCAATTTACTACGGCCTAGTTGCTATCTTCTTTGCACAGCTGTTCAACATCGACCTGTCTATGGGCGCTTACGTTGCTATCATCGTAACCTCTACGCTAGGCGCAGTTGGTCAAGCTGGTGTTCCAGGTCCTTCTTTCCTAGTGGTTGCCGTTCTTCTAGCAGCTGGTATCCCTATCGAAGGTCTACCTCTGTTGTTCGCTCTAGACCGTATCTTCGACATGATTCGTACTGCTCTTAACATCACTGGTGATGCAGCATGTGCAGTAATCGTTGATTCTCTAATCAAAGACGAAGAACAAGAAGCTGAGCTACAAAAACAGCAAGCGTAATATTAAGCTTCAGTTTTGATTGATAAATAAAAACCGCCTTCATGAGGCGGTTTTTAATTAGGTAATGATCGGTATTGATTCTGTAAATCTTACTCTTGTAAGACTAATTGATTAATCCGAATGCACGAGGCAGAGCCAAACTAATTTCAGGAATAAAAGTAATGGCCAACAATGTGACGATCAATACGGCACAAAACGGCATGATACTTCTTATAACATTCTCTATCTTGGAACCACTGACACTACAACCTACAAATAGCGCCGTACCAACGGGTGGCGTTGCAATACCAATACATAAGTTGAAGATAATCATCATCGCAAAGTGAATTGGATGCATGCCTAAATGCTCAGCAATCGGCATAAAGATAGGGGTAAAGATCAATACGGCTGGCGTAAGATCCATAAACATACCCACAATCAGTAGAATCAGGTTCATCAGAATAAAGATGATAATTGGATTATCTGAAATAGAAAGCATCCAATCACTGATCATGGTTGGTAGACCGGTAAACGCCATTGCCCATGACATGATGGTTGAAGCACCAATCAAGAACAACATAATGCCAGTGACCTGAACCGTTTCTCTACAAATTATCGGGAAGTGTGCCCACTTGAGGGTTCGGTAACAGAGTGACAGTATAAAAGAGTATAGAACCGCTATGCATGCCCCTTCTGTTGCAGTGAAAATACCACCAATAATACCGCCAATAACAACAACTATAAGCCCTAAGCTTGGCGTTGCTTGCCAAACAATATTCAGTACATCTTTTGCTGTGAAGCCGTCATTCGCACTTGTTTTGTAGCCCTTCTTTTTAGCGATGAAATAGGCGACGACCATACAACTTAAGCCCATTAAAATACCTGGGACATAACCTGCGATAAACAGCGCCGCAACGGACGTTCCGCCCGATACTACTGAAAATACGATCAATGAATTACTCGGCGGTATAAGTAAGCCTGCCGGGCAAGATGCAACGTTTACTGCTGTTGCTAAGTTTTTATCATAGCCATCTTTTTCTAATTCAGGGCCTAAGGTTTTACCAACCGCAGCTGCTGCTGCAACGGCTGATCCTGAAACGGCGCCAAACATCATATTGGCGAAGATGTTCACGTGAAAAAGTGAGCCTGGGATCCAACCAACCAAGAGTTTTGCAAGGTTGATGAGTCGACTCGCGATGCCACCCACATTCATTATGTTACCAGCGAGGATAAAGAAAGGGATGGCTAATAAACTGAAACTATCAATACCAGTAATGATTTTTTGACCCGCAGTAATACTTGCGACTTCAAAAGGTAAGATGAAATACATGATCGTTAAAGATGACATGGCAATTGCAATCGCAATGGGCATGCTAATCGCGATCATGAATAAGAATAGGCCTAGCAGCCAAACACCAATGGACAAATCCATAATATAGAGTCCTTTTTAAAACTTACTTTTTGTTGGGTTCACAAAAAAGATCAAACGTATTCATGACCAAATAGATGAGGATAATAACGGCTGAAATCGGCAATATTGAATACACCGTCGACATCGGTAATTGCAGTGCGGGAGAGAGTTGTTGTGTGGTTCTTCCCATTAAGGCGATGCCACCTTGAAGCATTGCTAGAAATACAAATGCGCCAGAAATCACATTGATAAGTAGGTGTAATGCTATGTGTGCTTTACCCTTAAGATAACCATCCAATAACGTTATAGCTAAGTGTCCTTTGATACCGAATAAGTAGCTTGCTCCTAATAAGCCAAGCCATACCATTGCATAACGAGCAAGTTCATCAGTCCAGTTACTTGGGTCATTCAAAACATAACGACTAAAAACCTGCCAAGTGACAGTAACGACAAGTAACATTAATGCAAAAGAAGAGACAAAAAGAATCAACCTATCAAGTAGGTTTCTGAAAGTTGCTAACATGATGTGATACCTCAAAAAATTTTGCCTTAGCAAAGCCAAGGCAAAATTATATTTTCACTAAGACTGATTAAAGAGCTTCAATTTTTTCAATGAATGGAGCTAGTTTTGGATCTTTTTTCGCCTCATCAATCATAGGTTTAACAGCTGCACGGAAAGGGGCTTTATCAACTTCAACAAACGTTACGCCTTCTTTCATTCCTTTCTCTTTGTTCATGTCATCTGTTGCGTCCCAGATTTTGATCTGCTCTTCAAGAGACTCAGCAGCAGCTTCTTTTAAGATTTTTTGCTCTTCTGCCGTTAATGAACCCCATTTGTATTCTGAAATGATGATCACGTCAGGTGTCATCATGTGCTGGTCCATAGAGTAAAATTTGGCAACTTCGCTGTGTTTCATTTCAACTAAGCTAGAAATATTATTTTCAGCACCGTCAATGACACCTTGTTGCAATGCCGTGTATACCTCATTGAAAGGTACTGGTGTTGCTTTACCACCTAATAGGTTAACCATTTCCATCATGGTTGGAGAACCAGGGACTCGAACTTTCATGCCTGCTAGATCAGCTGGTGAGTTGATGGCTTTTTTAGCGTAGAAGCTGCGTGTGCCTGAATCATAGAATGTAAGACCAATGAAGCCTTTACCTTCGCTTGAAAGCAACATCTCTTGTGCAGCCTCACTTCGCATGAACGTTCTCATGTGTTGAACATCACGGAATAAGAAAGGCAGTGCATTAACCTTAAACGTTGGTTCAAAAGATTCGGCTAGCCCACCATTGATTTTGGCCATATCAATCGCGCCAGTAACAACTTGCTCTGCTTGGTCACGCTCAGAGCCTAGTTGACCGTTTGGAAAGATCTTAATCGTAAGGTCACCATTCGATTTTTCTTTCACTTTATCAGCCATGATCACCATGCCTTGGTGAGCTGCGCTTTCTAATGACATTGCATGCCCTAAGGTCAAAGTTTTTGCTTGAGCGCCAAATGCCATCAGAATTGATGCCGCTGCAATCGTCAGTAGGTGTTTTTTCATGTTCTTCTCCAGAATCCATTTTGTAAGAGGTACAGTTTTTATATGACACGTTCTAGCTGAGCTTGAAATCTAACGTTCTATTGCACATCGCTCATAGCAGTAACGTTTCATTACAATATTCTTACCCTATGGATTTTGTATTACAATACTATATGTATATTTTGTGAGCTAAGGTTCATCTATTGGCCTGAGAACCTAATTGATTGTGATACCAATCATATTTGGGACTAATTAGACTATTAAGCAGCCCTACTTTGGATTTTTTGGGAATTTCGATTACTTTCAACTGCTTTAAGAACAATCTCTTAGCAAAAAAGCACCGATATATTTATGTTATTTTAAGACATTAAATTCAGTTATGGAGCACGACAAAGAAGGTCTCATCGATTGAAAAAGCGAGTCGTGAACGGCGATTTCTGAGGTGGTCGAGGTAAGGTTTTAGGCTGAGCGTATGGAACAAGAGTGGATAAGCAGGGATCAAGACAATGGTGGGAATCTTACTAGGACGAATTGTTTGTAACAAAAATCCGAGAGCCTCAAAGCCCTCGGATTTTTTTGGTGGTCTAGTTTTTAGGCGTTAGACGAATTACAAATCAGCACCATAAATATCAAACGTGAAGTACTTAGCGGCTATCTTGTCGTAAGTACCGTTCGCTCTGATCTCTTCAATCGCGGCATTGAATTGTTTCGCCAGTTTTGAATCCTGCTTTCTTAGTGCTAACGCCGTACCTTCGCCAATGTAGGCTTTGTCGGTCACTGCTTTACCTTTAAATTCAAAGCCCTCACCTTCTTTTTTATCCAAGAAAGCTAATGACAGTTGATCTGAGTTGCCGAAGGTTAGATCTAGACGACCGTTTTGCAGATCCAGATAAACTTCATCTTGGCCGGTATAACGCTTAATGTTTGCCACATCGCCAAACTTGTCGGTTACGTAGCGATCGTGAATCGTACCTTGCTGAACACCGATGGTTTTACCTGCTAAGCCTGCCTGATCGACGCTGAACTCGGCGCTTTTAGCAGCAACAAACACGGCTGGAGTTTGGTAGTACTTATCAGTAAACAAGATCTTACGCTTACGCTCTTCGGTAATACGCATTGAAGCCATAATCACATCTGACTTTCTTGCCAACAAACTTGGAATTAGCGAGTCCCAACTTTGTGAAACCCAAGTACAATCGAGTTTGGCTTGCTCACACAAGGCATCAGCTATCTCAATATCAAATCCGACAGGCACACCGTCACTGTTTTTATAGTTGAATGGCGGATACGTAAAGTCCGACGCCAAACGGATTTCTTTCGCCTGTACCGTTGTACCAAGTAAAGCGGCCGCACAAGCGAGTCCTAGTATTATCTTTTTCATCATTGCCATCCTAGATATGATCTTTATCGAGTTGAGATTGAGTTTCTTTATGTTGAGATTGTTGAATTTGTTTGCCTTGTTGATTCTTTTCTAATTCGGTTTGGTAACTTGTTAGTGACGTTATCACTTCTAGCATGCTCTCTTGGCTACCAATACTGATTCGAACACAGTTACGCAAAGCAGGTTCGTGGTTTTGATTCCTTGTCACAATGCCATCCTTCGCCAATACACTGAACACTTGATGCCCAGGTTTTTGACGCAGCAAAATAAAGTTCGTCGATGAAGGGTAAACAGACTCGATGAAATCAAACTGCGTTAACTCACAAGCAAACCAGTTACGTAGTTCGACCAGCTTTTGTGTCGCGTCTTGCATCACTGAGACTCGCTCATCAGACAATGCGTCTAACACGATTTGAGATGAGCAATCTGGCATTGGATACGGTGGAATTAATTTAGCGACATACTGCATCACATTTTGACTCGCTATGATAAAGCCACATCGAACCGCAGCCAGTCCAAACGCCTTAGACAAGGTGCGAATCACTACCAAATGCGGATAACGCTCAATAAGGCTCACCGCTGACGTTTGTGGTTCAAACTCGATATACGCTTCATCGACTACCACTAGAGATTTTCCAATCGTACCTTCCAGTACCTGAATCAAATCCGATTTGGGAATCACATTGCCCGTTGGGTTATTTGGTGAGCAAAGAAACACGATGTTAGCCAACTTCGCTTTGTTCACGATATCAGCGACATCAAGACTCAAATCTTCCTGCAACGGAGAGTCCAAGGTATCGATCGCCAATGCATCGGCGCAAAACTCATACATTGCATACGTTGGTGAACAAATAAGTATATTGTCACTCGCTGGCTTACAGAATGTTCTGATCAGTAAATCTATCGCTTCATCTGCACCACGAACGGCAACCGTTGCAGCATCAGTTCCGCAATACGCTTGATAAGCCTTAGCAATATCTTGCGGTAAAAAATCTGGGTATCTATTGTGGCTTGCTTCTCCTGGAAACAGCGAGCTTTCCAATTCATTGGCGTTTAGCCAGACTCGTCCATCACCACCAATTCTTCTTGCCGATTGGTAAGGTATTAATTTTTTTACAGCCTGAGGTACTAAACTATCGATAAAAGATGTCAAGAAGCTATCCCTTTCACAAAATCACAATGTCTTCACCACTGCCTTCATATTCAAAAAATGTGACTTATACACATATTGAATCACAAATGATGATTAAGTATTTACATTCAAACAGAACACTATTGATAAATGAATCGAAATAATCACATAATAGCCATGATAAAAAATCATAGGTAAAGATATGAATCGCACACTTCCTTCAACTAAAACCTTGCTCGCGTTCTTGTCGACGGCAAGGCATCTCAACTTTACGCGAGCGGCACATGAGCTCAATGTTACGCAAGGTGCAGTAAGTCGTCAGGTATTGTCGTTTGAAGAAAGCCTTGGCTGTGATCTCTTCTATCGACATGCTCGAGGATTGTCTTTAACGCCGAAAGGAGAAGAACTGGTTCCTCTGATACAAGGAACGATTCATCAACTGCAATCGGCTCTCAATCAAGTGGCAAGTTCTCCCTCTAAGATCAAGCTCAACGCCCCCAGCTGTATTACCTCTTGGCTGCTACCCAAGTTGATGTCTTTTCAGCAAGCCTACCCTGAAATTGATGTCGAGCTCACGTCGACCATCAAGCACGTTTTTGAACCAAGCTTTGACCCGTTTGACGCCGTAATCACCTATGGTAAGAAGCCAAACCAACAATCGATTGTGAGCCAGTTATTGTTCAACGAGCAGCTGGCTCCGGTCTGCCAGGCGCAAAGCATTACTCAGGGCCATCTTGTAAGTAACGCTTCTACTATCATCAAGCCACACAAGCTCGCTCAATACACTTGGTTACACGCCAACAATGAACAAAGTGATTGGCGACTTTGGTTAGAGCACATAGGAAGTCATGACCTTTCAAGTAAGAACAACCAACAATTCGCGACACTTGATCAAGCTATGAACGCAGCCATTCAAGGGTTTGGCATTGCCATAGGCGATATCACGCTGGCCAAGCAAGATATCGATTTGGGCAGGTTGGTGAAAGTGAGTGAAGGCAGTGTCTTTTCTGGAAATGGTTACTTCTTGCTGCAGCCTAAGAATCGACAAAATACATCTTTATCTACGCTGGTTGATTGGCTTGTCGATTAGCGGCAATCACCGTAGATAGAAGCACACCATAAATGGCAGTAGAGCGTCATAATGAGAATTTCATCGTTCTCAAAATGAAACTATTTTATGTCTGTTACGTATTGGTTGTCAGAGAATAGAACGTACCTTGCTTTAACTGTTTGAAAAGAAATTCAATTCTATTTGGTAGGGAAAATGTTCCGTTCAATTAGAGAAAATGGCATTCGAATTGCTTTGTCATAGATAACCCAACCAATATACAGCAGGTTGCAACAGTTTCACTGCAGCTTGTCACGGAGGATAGGCTATGACCTTACAAAGACATACGTATTACGGCTTGATTCACCATGGAATTAAAACCTTATTAATGGACAGAATTGGCCACTTCACAGAGCGTGAATATCACGAGTTTCTCGACCTAACGACAGGCAAATCGACGTGTTTTGCCATGAGTGAGCAAGAGCTCGAAAACACCTTAGACAGCTTAAAGAGCGAAGGTTACCTTGAAGACATCAAGAAGCTAATACCTCGCTACCAAACCACATCAATGCGATAACGTTATCCAACTCGATGATGAAAAGATCCGACTAGATAAAGCATTTACATGGAATTAATTAGGACCCAATTGTCTCGGGCTATTTAGCATCGAGACAGTTTTCGTTAGACTGTCTGCAACTCAACTAACTGGACAGTCAGTGCCACATGAAGCAAATCCTTGATTTCATTCCTCTCATTATTTTCTTTGCGCTGTATAAGATGTATGACATCTACACGGCTACAGGTGCATTGATTGTTGCTTCCGCAGTACAAATCGTTTTGACATACGTCATCTACAAGAAAGTAGAGAAAATGCAGATCATCACCTTTCTGATGGTTGCCGTATTTGGTGGCATGACCATTTTCTTGCACGATGACAACTTCATTAAATGGAAAGTAACCATCGTTTATGCATTGTTCGCTATCGGCCTGACCGTCAGTCACCTAATGGGCAAGTCAGCGATTAAAGGCATGCTGGGTAAAGAGATCACACTTCCTGAAGCGGTATGGAGCAAGATCAACTGGGCTTGGACTTTGTTCTTTACTCTATGTGCCATTCTCAACGTTTACGTTGCTTTCAGCCTACCCTTGGATGTTTGGGTAAACTTCAAAGTATTTGGCTTACTGATCGCTACTTTTGCATTTACCTTGCTAACGGGTGTCTATATTTATAAGCATTTGCCGAAAGAACAGCATCTACAAAAAGACCAGCAGAAAGAGTTAACGGATAAAAATACCGACGAGAAGTAACCCTAAGGGATGAGTCCTCATCCCCTTTTTGATACAATTATTATCAATATGCTATTTAACAGTGGCCAATGATACTCGTGATCATTGGCCACTGATTGTTTGTGTTCGGTGAATACGTTAAAAATACGACCACCGCGAACCCCGCAAACACATCTATTTAAATTTAAAACAATCAATACCATTAAGAGTACAACAATGACTATTCAATCAACTTTGAACCCGATTGGTTCTTTACTTCTTCGCACTTTGGCGATGCCTTCTGATACCAATGCAGCAGGCCAGATTTTCGGTGGTTGGATAATGTCTCAGCTCGACCTTGCTGGCGGGATACTGGCGAAAGAGATCTCTAACGGCAAGATAGTCACGGTTTCAGTATCGAGTATCGAGTTCAAACAACCAGTTTCAGTGGGTGATGTGGTATGTGTTTATGGTGACTGCACCAAGATTGGTCGTAGCTCGATGAATATCGACCTAGAGGTATGGGTTAAGCCGGTACTTGATCACGGCATCGGCGATCGTTACAAGGTATGTGGCGCGACATTCAACTACGTTGCTGTAGACGAAAGCGGTAAACCCCGCCCAATTAATAAATAGTACTTTCGACAGCCCTATCGCACTTTAAGGTCTTTAGTCGTTTCGATTAAAAATGCTAAAGACCTTCTCACTCTCCCGCACCATTTCACAATTTCTTATCATTAGCTCTTCCAATACCCATTAGTTCGCGTAAATTAGCAAGATAGCGAATTTAAACGCCCTCAATTTAGTGAAGTAAAATAAGGATATCTCAATATGTGGTACGTGATTTTTTCTCAAGACGTCGAAAATTCATTAGAAAAACGCCTAAGTGTTCGCCCACAACATCTAGAACGCCTACAAACACTTCACGATGAAGGCCGCCTTTTGACAGCAGGTCCAATGCCAGCGATTGATTCAGATAACCCTGGTGAAGCGGGCTTCACAGGTTCTACTGTGATTGCTGAGTTTAATTCTTTAGACGATGCACAGGCATGGGCAGACGCAGACCCGTACATTGCTGCAGGTGTCTACCAAAATGTGATTGTTAAACCATTCAAGAAAGTATTTTAACGTGAAAAAATGGATTATCGGTTCACTGGCCGCTGTTCTGCTTGCAGGCTGCAGCTCATCAAGTGAACAAGACAAACAAAGACAGCTAGAAATGATGGCGCAGCATCGCGCTGGCGTTTTATCCGCAGGCCTTCCGATTGAGTATGGCCCGCTGTCGGTCATGCGCGTGCTGGCAAAGAACACGGTTATCGAAATCATGATGATCTACAACCAAGATGCAAAAGGTGCTAAGCCTTTAAATCAAGTTGTAGACATGAGTGTGAATAGCTACTGCACCAACTCTGAAGTAAGAGCAAACCTCGACATGGGCTTGGCTTACAACATCAAGATTCGCAACACTCGCGGACAATTGATCGTTGAGAAGCTGATCAGTAAAGAGACGTGTCAAAGTAGCAGCTAGTTTCTAGCTCGAGATTCGAACAAGCACAGAACCAAAAGGCCTCGCACTTGCGAGGCCTTTTTTGTGGTTCATCGTGGATTAGCGGATCAATCAAAATCTTAGACTGAATTATACCTCAGCCGATTCCCACTCTTTACGCAGTGTCTTAGTCGCCGACACAAGATTTGTCAGTGCCGCTTCTGTTTCTGCCCAGTTACGTGTCTTTAATCCACAATCTGGGTTTGCCCACAAACGTTCTGCTGGGATTTTTTCTGCCGCTTTCTTAAGTAAATCCACAATCCACTCTTCTGAAGGAATGTTTGGCGAGTGAATATCGTAAACACCGGGGCCAATCGCATTCGGGTAGTTGAACTCTTCAAACGCTTTCAGCAGTTCCATGTTCGAACGAGAAGTCTCAATGGTAATCACATCGGCATCTAGCGCAGCCACTGAATCAATGATCTCGTTGAACTCGCTGTAACACATGTGTGTGTGGATCTGAGTCTCAGGCTTGGCACTCGCTGCTGAAATCTTAAAGGCATCCACTGCCCACTCTAGGTATTCTGCATGGTCGCGCTTTTTCAAAGGCAAACCTTCGCGAATAGCAGGTTCATCGATTTGAATGATGTTGATCCCTGCATCTTGCAAATCAGACACCTCATCACGCAGAGCAAACGCCAGTTGGTTAGTGATCTCTTTACGTGAGATGTCTTCACGTGGGAATGTCCAACATAAGATGGTGACTGGGCCTGTCAGCATCCCTTTCATCTGCTTCGAGGTCAGAGATTGAGCATAGGTCGACCATTCCACCGTCATTGGTTTTTCTCGTTCAATATCCGCGACCACAATCGCTGGCTTCACGCAGCGTGAGCCATAGCTTTGTACCCAACCAAACTTAGTTGTTTGAAAGCCTGCTAGGTTTTCTGCAAAGTACTCCACCATGTCATTGCGCTCGGCTTCGCCATGAACAAGCACATCTAGATCCAGTGCTTCTTGACGCTTAACAGCATCCGCAATATGGCCCTTCAATGCGGTTGTGTATTCCGCTTCACTCAGTTTGCCAGTGCGGTAAGCACTGCGCTGAACTCGGATCTCTCCTGTTTGTGGGAACGAACCAATGGTTGTGGTTGGTAATAGCGGTAAACCCAACACCTCAGACTGATGTGCCGCACGTTCTGCATAAGGCGCACTTCGATCTGCTAGTGCTTTCGTGATGGTATTAAGGCGCTCTCGTACCTGAGGCTTGTTCACATGAGTCGCGCTCTTACGTGCAACGATAGGTTGGCTGTAAGTCTCACACGCCAAAATGGCATTTTGATCGCCATCTAACGCCGCACCCAATAAGCTCACCTCGGTCACTTTCTGTTTTGCAAAGGCAAACCAACTCTTCACTTCTTCGCTAAGCGTCTCTTCTAACTCAAGGTCTACCGGGCTATGCAGCAGTGAACATGAACTTGCGACCCATAGTTTATCGCCTAGCTTTTCTTTCACAGGTTGCAGTAACTCAAGCTGAGAAGCTAAGTCTGCTCGCCAAACATTGCGTCCATTGATTGCACCCGCAGAAAGTACCCAATCTTCCGGTAACTTATTCACCACTTCATCGAGTTGCTGCGGTGCGGCAGCCAAATCGATGTGTAAGCCGTTGACGGGAAGCTCCACGATCTTGCCTAACGTATCAGTCACAGAATCAAAGTAAGTGGTCAGCAATAGTTTCACATCGCATTGAATCACTTGATAAGCCAGTTTGAATGAATCAGCCCACTGCTTTTCAAGTTCCAGAGAAAGGATAGGTTCATCGATTTGAACCCACTCAACACCCAGCTTGGCAAGTTTAGCCAAAATCGCTTGATAGGCAGTAAGAAGGCGAGGCAATAAAGTTAAGCGATCAAAGCCCTCTTCCACTTCTTTGCCTAAGTACAGATATGACAGTGGGCCAAGAAGTACAGGCTTAACTTTGTATCCGGCTTTTATCGCTTCGTTCACTTCGTCAAACAGCTGCGGCCAGCTCACTTCAAAGGTGTCGTCTTTACTGAACTCAGGAACAATGTAGTGGTAGTTAGTGTTGAACCACTTAGTCATGTCGGAAGCAGCCGAACAGTCTTTAGTGCCATCATTCGACGTATGCGTACCACCGCAGCAAGTAGACTGAACTTGAGACTGACCGCGACCTACACGGAACAAGGTATCCAGATCTGGGAAGGCTTTTTCATCTTCTGCTCCACCAGCATGACGTTTTGGCACATGACCTAGAAGTAGAGTCGTTGTTAGAACATGATCGTACCATGCGAAGTCACCCGCAGTTGCAAAGCTTAGATTCGCGTCAGCTTGTACATTCCAGTTACGATTTCTTAATTCGCTGCCGAGTTGTTTGAGCTCAGATTGATCGATTTCACCGCGCCAGTATTTCTCGAGCGTGAATTTGAGTTCTCTTTTCTCGCCGATACGTGGGTAGCCAAGAATATGCGTTGTTGTCGTCATGAGTCTTTTCCTTATTCGATAATTTTAATTTCCGGTCAGACTGCCTTTGATGATTTCAACCTTTCCACAAAGGCGTCTGGATGGCTAAACTATCGCCTTAATCCGATCTATGGACAACGTCCAAATATTCATCTTGTTTATTAATAATATTCATCTTGAATCATCCAAAGATGAACAGTTTAAATCCATCTGGACATCTAGACGTTTACAAAAGACCAAAAACACCGTAGGGTGATTATTAAGAAATATTGAATTGGCTTAGGGAATATGAGGAATACTCATGATAGAGCTTAAACACCTTCGAACATTGACCACCTTGAGAGACAGCGGATCGTTAACAGCCACTGCGACCTCTCTTCACCTGACTCAGTCAGCGCTTTCTCATCAATTGAAAGACCTTGAAGCGCGTATTGGCGGTCAGCTTTTCCTACGAAAAACTAGGCCAGTGAAATTCACCTCTGAGGGTGAGATCTTGCTTAAGCTCGCGGATGAGATACAGCCAAAGATTGCTAAAGCAGAGAATGAGTTGGCGAGCCTAAAAGAGGATGTGAATGGCCGATTGCACATGGCGATCGAGTGTCACTCATGCTTCCAATGGCTAATGCCCGCTTTGAAAGAATACCAAGTTGCTTGGCCAAGCGTGACGCTAGATTTCTCGTCAGGGTTTGGATTCGAGCCTCTACCGGCATTGATGGCTGGAGAACTCGATTTGGTGATCACCTCGGATATACAGCCCCGTTCTGAAGTTCACTACGAACCGCTTTTCGATTTTGAGATGCGTCTTATCACCGCGATCAACTCTCCTTTAGCCGAAAAGCCGAGTATTGAACCGCAAGATCTTAGTGATATTACGATGCTCTCTTATCCTGTTCAAAAGCAGCGTCTCGACGTAGTAAAACACTTTTTGCAACCCGCAGGCGTTGAACCAAAGAAATGGAAACAGGCAGACAACACATTAATGTTGGTACAAATGGTATCAGCTGGCTTAGGTGTCGCGGCCTTACCTAATTGGGCAATCAGTGAGTTTTCAAGACAAGGGTTAATCGCCAGTAAACCATTGGGCAAAGGACTTTCAAGAAGGTTGTTCGCAGCGGTAAGAAACTCAGAAAAAGACAAACGCTACCTGCAAGCTTTCTTTAGCACGGCAAGACAGCAAAGTAAGAGTCACCTAGATGGCATTGAGGTCGTTTAAGAGGCGCGTTGTTGGGTTAGTTTATGCCAGCGTTGAACCAGATAGGAATGCGCCAGAAACAAAAAAGTCACAGATTATCTGTGACTTTCTTCTTTTAGCTTTAGTACCGACGATGGCGGTACTTGTTCATTCACGATACTGGCTTACTCTCGATAACTAGTTCATTCTCGATAACTGGCTCACAATCGATAGCTGACTCACAATCGACAGAAGATGCGCCAGTTTGTTGCTTATCTTGGATAAGACTTAAACTGGTTAGTTAATGGATCGTATTGATAGCCAAGCATATCAAGCTTACCTACAACACTTTCTATATCCATTTCATACATACTGATCAGCTCTTCAAAGCTATCGCATTCTAAGCGAAGTTTTTCATTCACGATTCCCAGCAAAATAATGCTATCGAAACCTTTGACGTTGCTTAAATCCATCCCGTACTCCTAACGAACACACCGACTAGATTTAAGTTTAGAACGCTTACCAACACCACGCTAAAAAACAGATCACACTTTTTCGATTCAACACCGAAAGGCTTGTGAGATCAGTAACCGCCTACATCGCCCAAACTGGCGTTAAACCAACGGCCGCAACCAATAACATCAACAATGAAATAGTCAGCTGAAGCTTTTCAGGGGTTTTAACGAATAATAGATGCCAACACCACACCACGATAGCTGAGATTAGCAAAGCAAAGCTAAACAGTAAGGTTGAAATCATTGGCTCTAATTGAGCTTCAGACAGAGAGTAAACATTTACGACCGTCGCCAAAACCACCAGCATGCCGGTTAATACGCCCACAACAGGCAGAACACGGTGAAATGCTTGTAAGCGTGTTCTCGCAATCGTCAGCAGTAAATGACCAAACGCAGACCCCAACAGTGCCACTAGCAGTAAAGTAGTAATAATACCGACGGTAGTTGCTTGCTCAGTCGCTTGAATAGCAACGTATGAAAGCGCCAAACCACACGCAAGGTACATCACCCAAATAGGACCAGAATCACGTGTCTTCTTGGTTTGAACTTGAGAATAGAAATAAAAGATCGCGAACACGATAAGAAACGCTTCAATTCTTAATGAAGCAACAGCAAGCCAAAGCACGCCAATCGCAGGTAACATCTTGTGAATACGGCCACGTTGTCCCGGGCAAATATCCCCTTTTACCAAGATGAGGGTTAAGATCAGTTGGGCTCCTAATAGCGTGGGAGCAAATTGTACTAATAATGATTCGACCATTGTGGATCTACTTCTTCAGACTTATTTTCGCGAATAATATCAAAAACTGCTGCGAACACTAATCAAAATCACAAATTAGCGACGTTATTCAAGGCTTCAACTATGCTGTTGTATGGTTCTTTTGTCAGCATTATCTGCAAAATGGCGAAAGACATCAGAACTAACAGGGGCATGTTCTACTGGCTAGTCTAGGCTCATGCCGCTATAATTCCCGCCTCAAAAATCAGAGGTTGAAATATGTACAGCGATATCACTCCTATTCACGAACACAAAAAATACTGGGCCGAGTGCTACGGAACAGCACCCTTTTTGCCTACCAGTAGAAAGGAGATGGATGCTCTTGGATGGGATAGCTGTGACATTATTATTGTAACTGGTGACGCTTATGTCGATCACCCGAGCTTTGGTATGGCTATCATTGGCCGTTTGCTTGAAGCTCAAGGTTTCCGCGTGGGCATCATTGCCCAACCAAAGTGGGACAGTAAAGATGCCTTTATGGAACTGGGTCGACCTAACCTATTCTTCGGCATCACTGCGGGTAACATGGATTCCATGATCAACCGCTACACCTCTGATCGCAAACTTCGTCACGACGATGCTTACACACCAAACAATGAAGGTGGCAAGCGTCCTGACCGTGCAACTCTGATTTATTCTCAACGTTGTCGTGAAGCTTACAAAGGCACACCAATCGTTCTTGGTGGTATTGAAGCAAGCTTACGTCGCGTTGCGCACTACGACTACTGGTCTGATAAAGTTCGTCGCTCTGTATTGTTTGATGCAAAAGCAGACATTCTTCTTTTCGGTAACGCTGAGCGTGCACTGGTTGAAGTCGCACACCGAATTGCCGACGGCGAAGATATGTCGACGCTGACAAATATTCGCGGTACTGCAATCAACCTGCCTGCAGCGCCTGAAGGTTACAAAATTATCGATTCTTCTCGTATCGAAAAACCGAACAAAGCCTACGTTCCGGTTAACCCGTACGAAGTAGAAACGCAATGCGATACCAAGAAAGATGAAAAAGAAGAAGTAAAGGCGCAGCCAATTACTATTCGTCCTTCTCGTCACGATGCAAAAACAACCGCGGTTCGTATCCCTGGTTTCGAAAAGCTCAATAACGACCGTATTCTTTACGCTCACGCTAGCCGTATTCTGCACCTAGAGACCAACCCGTATTCAGGTCGTGCTCTTATTCAACGTCACGGTGACCGCGAACTATGGGTAAACCAAGCGCCAATTCCTCTTGCAACTGAAGAGATGGATTACGTGTTTGGCCTTGCTTACAAGCGTGTTCCTCACCCTATGTATGGCAAAGCGAAAATTCCTGCATACGACATGATCAAAACCTCGGTTAACATCATGCGTGGTTGTTTTGGTGGTTGTTCTTTCTGTTCAATCACAGAGCACGAAGGTCGTATCATCCAGAACCGTTCGAAAGAATCGATCTTGGATGAAATCGAAGACATTAAAGATAAAGTACCTGGCTTTACCGGTACCATTTCTGACTTGGGTGGCCCAACGGCGAACATGTATCGTCTAGGTTGTTCTGATCCTAAAGCTGAAATTAACTGTCGTCGCCCATCATGTGTGTTCCCTAAAATCTGTGAAAAACTGAACACAGACCACCAGCACACCATTGATCTTTACCGCTCAGCGAGAAAGGTTCCGGGCATCAAGAAAGTAATGATCGCATCAGGCGTTCGTTATGACCTTGCGATTGAATCTCCAGAATACGTACGTGAGCTTGTGACTCACCACGTTGGTGGTTACTTGAAGATTGCTCCAGAGCACACTGAAAAAGGCCCTCTGGATCTGATGATGAAACCGGGCATGGGCACTTACGATCGTTTCAAAGAGATGTTCGAGAAGTACAGCGCTGAAGCCGGTAAGAAACAGTATCTAATTCCTTACTTCATCTCTGCTCACCCGGGCACGGAAGATGAAGACATGCTTAACCTTGCGTTGTGGCTGAAAAAGCATAACTACGAGTGTGACCAAGTACAGAACTTCTACCCATCGCCAATGTGTAATGCGACGTCGATGTACTACTCAGAGACCAACCCTCTGAAGCGCGTGAAATACAAAAAACGTGAAGATGTTCCTGTGCCGAAAGGTGATCGTCAACGTCGTCTGCATAAAGCATTGCTTCGTTACCACGATCCAGAAAACTGGAAGATCATCCGTGAAGCACTGATCAGCATGGGTAAAAAGCACCTAATTGGTGACAAAGCGAACTGCTTAGTGCCTGAAGAAGACTTTGAGGCTCAGACACCGGCACAGCGTCGTAAGTCTGGTCGTCATGGTTCACAACGTTTTGCAACTAAGCACAGTAAAGCTCAACCGGGTCTTGGTGGCGAAAGCCCACGTAACCATTCTAAGCCTGGTGGCAATAAGCCTAAACCGGGTGGTAAGAAGCCAACAGGTAGCCAAAGCAACGGCAATCAGGGCAACGGGAAGCAGAACGGTAATGGTAATAAACCAGCGACTGGCTTCATCAAAAAAGCCCCTGCTAGCCAACAATCGCAAGGCAATGGCGGAGGGAATGGCAAGCCAAACCGTAGCAAAGCGGGTAATGGTCAAGGTGGTAAACCTGCAAGTAACGGAAAGAATCGCCAGCGCGCAACACAGCGTTAATATAGCGAACCCACTTACTTAGTTATCATAAAAACACAAAGCGCAGCTATTTAGCTGCGCTTTTTTGTGTCTGTTACTAATGAACTACCCAAAGGTTTCACTTGGTTATGTGATTACAAGGGATTCTAACGGGTAAAGACCCAATACTGACTAAACAAATAGTTAGTGACCATGCCCACCAAGATACCAACGGCCATTGCGATAAAGACAGCCCCAGTAAATGCAGGAAGCAATTCAGTCATCAGCTTAAAGCACAGCAAATTAGGTATCGCCGATATCGATGCGGAAAACATGAACTTTTGCCACTGAATCAACTTCTCTGACCAACTACCCTGCCCTTTGAAGTCAAAAGTTAGCACTCGATTACCAAACCACGTTGTCGTTGCGGCTGCAATGAAAGATCCTATCCGTGCACTCATCAAAGGCAGCCCAACGGCATAATGCAGTAACGCAAAAACTAAGCAATCAACAACAAACCCACCAATCCCAACCACAGCAAATCGAACTACCTTGTGGTGGGACTGTAACCTCTGACTGTGCGTTTGAAGCTTGTTGTTGAACATTCGTAACCCCGAGTTAACGCTGAACATCGCTGCCACTTTGAATGTGACTCAACGATAGATTTGGCTTGATGCTTGAGCTATGACAGCTGAATAAAGCACGCTTTATTTTCACCGTTGGCTCTAGAATACACGTTAATGCGTTCTCTTTAATCTTGGTTTCCACTTCAGATCTTTTACCAATCAGGTAGAACTTATCAATGCCATCTAGCTGCTCGATATCGAGAAGTTTTTTCGCTTGACCATGACTGTAAAATTGCCCAGAGAATGGTCGTTTACCCACGTAAAAGCTTGGCGCAGAATCCGTAATCTGTTCGAAGATAATACGGTCACTTTTCTCGTTCGCCTTGCCGAGATTCAGGTAGACCATAGCAATCATTAGTAACACAGGTAGAACCAAAGCCACGCTCGAGAACCACTTCTTATCTTTTTCCACTACGAGTATAGCAATCAACAAGCCAAGAGCCGGAATACCTGGCAGGACGTAAGCTGGGAGAATATTGCCCGCCATAGTGAAAAGAATCAGAGGTGAAATCAACCAACAGACAAGAAATGAAAACAAGCCGCGATTTTCAGTATTAATTTCTGCAATTTTCTTACATCGAGCAAATGCCAATATAGGTAATACAATCGACCACGGCGCAGCCGCTTGAAGCCAAAACAGCCAGATCATACCTCTTGCTTGGTCATGGGCAGAACCATATAAATCGCCCTCCCAGCCACTCACAACAAAACGCTTAAAGTGCTCGCCAACAATAAAGTAATCAATAAAGCCCGGTGTTGCCATTTCAGCCATGATGTACCAAGGCAAAGCAATCGCTAGCATCACACCCAAGCCAGACAACAATGGAAAGCGTTGCCAAAGCACTTTGAAAGCGCCAAAGAAGCCATGTTGTAATACTAACCAAGGGAAAACTGCGATACCCATGATCACAATCGCTACTGGCCCTTTTGCAAGCAAGCCTAGTGCTAAGCCAATGAAACCAACATAACCCCAAGATCGATTAGTCTTCGCACTGCCTTCACCTTTCCAACCCTCTCCTCCTAGCCAACACAAGTAGAAGCCTAACATGGCAATGGTCATCGCTAAGGTTAATGCTATGTCTGTCATCACAGCGCCCGCGGCAATAGAGAAAATACCGCATGTCGCCAACACTACCGCGGCAACCAACGCACTTTGCCCAGTTCGCTTCGCCATGTAAGCGGTTAACAAAATTGTCGCTACTCCCGCTAACCAGTGAGGTGCACGAACAGCAAACTCATTCAAACCAAACAGCTCAATACCAATAGCGCTCATCCACGTAAACAATGGTGGCTTACCCCAAAAAGGAATGCCGTAATCAAACTGCGGTGTTAACCAATTCCCAGTTTCGACCATCAAACGAGCCATTTCGCCATAGCGCGCTTCTGTGGTGTCCATTAATGGGTAAGTCGCCAGAGATAAAAGCCTTAGAACCAATGCAAAAGCCAACAAGTACCATAGGTGCGTTCGGTTCAGGCTCATGCTGACTCCTCTAATTTGAAATGTGTTTTTAACGCAGGTGTATCGACCACCGATTGGATCAGATACAAAGGACGATTCTTGGTTTCAATGAAAATACGGCCTATGTATTCCCCCATTAAACCAATACTTAAAAGTTGGATGCCGCCAAGGGCAAGTTGTACGACCATCATTGACGGATAGCCCGTGATTGGCTCACCAAACATGATGGTTTTGAATACGATAACCATGCCATACAAAAAAGCAGTGAGCGCTACTAGGCCACCCAGTACTGTAGCGATGCGCAGCGGGCGAATCGAAAATGAGGTAATTCCATCCATTGCCAACCCAACCAACTTCAAGTAGTTCCACTTAGTCTCACCACAAAAGCGAGCATCGCGCTTAAATTGGATCGTTGCTTGTCTGAAACCTGGCCATGAAAAAATACCCTTCATATAGCGGTTACGTTCTGGAAGTTGATTGATATGATCGACAACTTCTCGGCTTAACAGTCTAAAATCACCCACATTCTCAGGCACGTCAATCTTCGCCGCCACGTTCATAACTTTGTAAAAGCTTGCCGCTGAAAACTTCTTGAACCATGTTTCACCGTCACGCTGGCTGCGCTGCATGTTGACCACGTCATAACCTTCGCGCCACTTAGCGATCATTTGCGGGATAAGCTCGGGTGGATCTTGCAAGTCTGCATCTAACAGGATCACTGCTTGTCCACGACAATGCTCAAGTCCAGCGCTCATGGCTGACTCTTTACCAAAGTTGCGGCTTAAACCAATAACAGAAATTGAGCTATTAATTGAAGTGAATGAACTCACCAAATCCAAGCTGTTGTCTTTACTGCCATCGTCGACATAAACAATCTCGCTCGTGATCGGTAAGCTATCGAGAACCTTAGTGAGGCGAGAGTGAAACTCTTCCAACACCTCTTGTTCATCGTAAAAAGGCACAATGATAGACAAAGAGGCCGCAGGGTTAATCTGCGACGTGGACATTTTAGGGCGGCTTATATGAAGTTTAGACATAACAAACTCTTCTATTTTCTAATCTGGAACTAACTTACTCTCCCATAAGTGAAAGTTATGTTATTGACATATTTTTCACGCTCACTCAGGATAATGTTACTGTCTATTTCTGTATGAGAATCAAAATGAAACGAGTTCTATTAGTCGAAGATAACCGTGAAATTGCAGGTGTCTTGTTTGATTATTTTGAGTGTATTGGAATGGAACTCGATTACGCGGACAACGGTGAACTTGGCCTGCAGCTCGCGTTGGAAAACTCATTTGATATCATCATATTGGATCTAATGTTACCGAGAATGGACGGCCTCACGGTTTGTAATAAGCTGCGAGACCAAGGCAATGCAACACCGATTCTGATGCTGACTGCACTGGATAGCCGCGAAGATATGTTGAAGGGTTTTGAACATGGTGCCGATGATTATCTCACCAAGCCTTTTGATTTGGATATTTTGGAAGCGAGAATGAAAGCACTCGTTCGTCGCTACCGCGGAAAAGTGGCCTCTTCTAAACTTCAGTTCGATGAACTCACCATTGATCAAAAAACCCGTAAAGCTTACCGCCAAGACAAGCTGCTTGCGCTTAACCCAACCACTTACACTATACTTGAGATGCTGTGCCAAAGCGCACCTGATGTGGTAACACGTGAAGCTATCTCATATAAATTATGGGAAGAAAACGAGCCCAACAATGATGTATTGCGCAGTCACATCTATCAATTACGTAACCAACTCGACAAGCCTTTTGACACTCAGATGTTGATTACGGTGCCTAAAGTTGGTTTCCGATTGGAGCCATCGAATTGATTTCAAATGTTCTTACAAGCACAAAAACCCTAACGGGCCGCTTAGCGGTTTTCTTTGGGTTAATGGCATTGATTGTTTCTGCGTTCGTCTACGTTGTGTTTATCACAGCCCTGTACTTGTCGGAAGACCGCGTGGGTGAAAGACGCATCCTTATTGATCGTAACTATGCAGTCGGGTTATTCCAGTCAGGCGAAAGTGGAGAGCTTCGTATTGATGATTTGACTATCGCTTACAACGATCTTTCCTATCTGCCGAAAAAGTATTTAAAGTATATTAAAGGCAAGGAAAATTTCATTGGTGAGGTCGGTGAAGATCCAGAATCTCGCATGGTATATGTAGGCGAGTATACTCATGAAGGTAGAACCCATCCGATTGTTCTGCTTTCTGAGATAGACCGAGTCGAGCTTAGTGTCTTTGAGCTCGTTTATGCCACCACATTTGTATTAGCCCTTCTCTCTATCTTGATTTTTAGTTTTGGTGCGTTGCTCTACAGGCTGTCTAAGCGGCTGATTGAGCCCTTCAACTCCCTGTCTGAACAGCTTGAATCCAATAAGCTCAACCTAAACGAAGAGTTTGGTGTAAATGACGATGCGGCAGTGGAATTTCGTCAGTTGACGGATCAACTCAATCAATATCGTCGAGAGATCAATTCCCTGCTCAAACGTGAACAAGCCTTTGCACGCTATTCTAGCCACGAGTTAAGAACACCGCTAACTGTTGCTCGTGGTGCCAACAAGCTATTACTGAGAAGCGACATGACAGAGTTTCAATCTCGTCAGGTCGAACGTATTGATGACGCGACTGTTCAAATGTCGGAAATGGTCGATGCCTTACTTGGCTTAGTTCGTTATGAAAGAAATAGCGATGATGCACCTCTCCGGTTATTTAGTCAGCAAGAGTTGGAAACAATAGTCTCAAAAAATTCTGTGCAGGCGAGTGAGAAAAAAGTCGGAATCTCTTTACAGGTTCAATCAGAGCCGACTATTCAAGCCACCAGCCCGATCATGAATATGTTGATCGGTAATTTGTTGAGGAATGCAATTGCTGCGACGAATACCGGTACCGTCAACATCATCCTGTCTCAAAGCAACATTGTCATAGAAGACCAAGGTGAAGGTTTACAAGAACAATACAACCCAAATGGTCATGGACTAGGTTTGTTGATTGTCGACGACTTGTGCCAACGCTTCGGTTGGGGCTTTCAATTATTCAATCGCACTTGTGGAGGATGCATCGCAAAAATCACCTTTCAAACAGAGTCATCCTCGTCAATATCAGAGCAAATAAACTCTTAGAGCTGTACTCAATATCCGACGAAAACTTGATTTAGTTGGTTTACAGCACTTGCAGGCTACTAGATACTTGTTAGTCCTATTTGAACTAAAAATGCTGGCTTCTTAGTCAGCATTTTGTCTAAGCGCGATGAAACTAAATAATAGCCCTGTAACTCAACATCAATACAACGACCACACCTTTTTCTTAAAGCGTGACGATCAGCTCCACTCTCACTTTTGCGGCAATAAAGCACGAAAGTTCATGAAGCTACTCGAAGACGAACACCCGAATACGACAACCTTAATCAGCTACGGTTCTGCGCAAGCTAACTCTCTATTCTCACTCGCTGCACTTGCAAAAATTAAAGGCTGGACGCTTGAGTTTTACGTTGACCACCTTCCTCAATGGCTAAAAGAACGTCCAATCGGCAATTACCGTGGAGCTATAGACTTGGGCGCTAAGGTTATTTCAGTCAAAGAGACGGGCTCTGAGCTTCATCCTCAGGAGTATATTGAGCAAATAAGACAGCCAGATTCTCAGTGCATTGTATTGCCTGAAGGTGGACGCTCTCAGCTTTCTGAATACGGCGTGAAGCAACTGGCGATGGAAATACTCAGCTGGACGCGTTTCGAAAACAAACACGATTTCGTGGTCGCACTACCAGCAGGCACCGGCAGTACGGCTCTATATCTGCATAAGCATTTAAAAGTGCACAACATCCCGGTGTTAACCTGTGCGTGTGTTGGCGGCAGCGACTATTTAACGCAGCAATTCAATGAACTTGGCGAATCCGATCACCCACAGATCTTACCGCTCAAAACCAAACACCACTTTGGTAAGTTGTATCAACAGGACTATCAAACCTGGTTGGGTCTACAAGAACAAACGGATATTGAATTCGACCTACTCTACGACCCATTGATGTGGCAATGCCTAGAGCGATGGCAAGAAGACAACCCAACCAAAACCGTCATCTATATCCATCAAGGTGGCATCTTAGGTAATGAGTCGATGTTGCCGCGCTATCAACGTAAGTATCCAGAGATGAGCATTAGCAAAACCAAAACCAACGCATCTTGGTAATTGTTTTCTTTATTCCCCAGTTTAGCTATTCAAGTTTTGGTAAGCTGAGAACATCACAAAACAGCCATCGTACTCCCTCTCGATGGCTATTCATCAGCAATAGCCTCCTGCTATCCCTGCCATACATTTCAAGTTAAAAACAGAAATCTGGCGAGAATCATCGCGTTATCTATACTTTCGATTGGAACGTCAATTGTCATCGAAAGGAATCACGCATGCGAACAATCAATACGCTCGGCCTGTTTTCAGTTTTACTGCCCTTCTCTGCGATTTCAGGAGAAAACATCACTTACCAAGTCGATGGTATGGATTACGAAGGTTATTGGAGTGAGGCCAGTGACCAAGCACCTTTGGTGCTGCTAATTCACGATTGGGATGGCTTAACTGATTACGAAAAGAAACGTTCTGAGATGCTCAACGAACTCGGGTACAACGTGTTCGCCATCGACCTATTTGGTAAAGGCATTCGCCCGACCGAAGTGAAAGACAAAAAACAACACACAGGCGAGTTGTATAAAGACAGAGAAAAAATGCGTGCACTACTTAATGCGGGAGCGATGGAAGCGAAAAGACTTGGTGGTAACTTAGATAACAACGTGATGATGGGTTACTGCTTTGGCGGCGCTGCCGTTTTAGAAGCTGCTCGTGCGGGTATCTCATCAAAAGCTTATGTGACCTTCCATGGTGGTTTATCAACACCGAAAGGCCAAGACTACTCTCAGACCAAAGCCCCTGTGGTCGTGTTCCATGGCACAGCTGATTCTATGATTACAATGGAAGATTTTGGCAGCCTTGCCGCTCAACTTGAAACAACCAAGGTTCCGCATGAAATGACCACCTACAGTGGTGCGCCACATGCCTTTACCGTATTCGGCTCAAACAACTATCAACATGAAGCTGACCAAAAATCGTGGGATAGATTTACCCATGTGCTAGAAACCACCACCAGATAACCTTCGACATCCACTCAGAAAAGTAACCCCATTCTAAAACTTAGAATGGGGTTACTTGCACCATCATTACATCATGTTGTTACAAATAACGATGAATACTCAAGTCATCTGTTTTGATATCACTTGAAGAACCACTGACTATGCCTGCCAAGATCTTCCCTGAACCACACGCCATCGTCCAACCTAATGTTCCATGGCCCGTATTGGTAAATAAGTTCTTAATCGGAGTCTTGCCGATAATAGGCGTGCCATCTGGCGTCATTGGTCTTAGCCCAGTCCAGTATTCAGCCTTTGAAAAATCACCCGCTTGTGGAAAGAGATCTTTGATCACCATATCAATCGTGGCTTTGCGTTTTTCTGGGATTAGGTAGTCAAAACCAGCGAGCTCTGCCGTACCCGCAATACGAATTCGGTCATCAAAACGCGTCATCGCCACCTTGTAGGTTTCATCCATTACAGTAGAGGTTGGTGACTTATCTGCATTCACGATCGGTAGCGTTAGCGAATACCCTTTCACTGGATAGACAGGTATCGACAAATCGACTTGCTTCAACAAGTCTCGAGAATAGCTTCCTGAAGCGACCACGTAAGCGTCCGCTTTGAAGTCACCTTGAGTCGTGGTAATACTTTCAATGGTTTGATTCTGATGATTGAGCTTGACCACTTCAGTATCAAACACGAACTGAACGCCGAGTTGCTTGGCTTTCTCAGTCAAGGTTAAACAGAACTGATGGCAATCACCAGTTTCATCTTGTGGTAAATACAGGCCGCCAACCAGCTTATCTTTCACATCTGATAAACCTGGTTCAATGGATAGGCATTGCTCAACGTCAAACAACGAGTGCTCTATCCCGCTCTCTTGTAGCAACTGCATATCTTGCTGAATGAAATCCAATTGCTTCTCGCTTCGAAACACTTGTAGCGTCCCTTTCTGCCTACCTTCATAAGCCAATTGCTCACTGGTTCTTAGCTCAGTCAGACAATCTCGGCTGTAGTTTGCGACTCTCAACATCCGCGATTTGTTCTGTGCATATTTAGCTTCGTTGCAGTTGGCGAGCATCTTCGTCGCCCAAGAAACTAACTCAGGAGAAAGTGACGGCTTTACTTTGAGAGGGGCATGTTCTTGGGTTAACCATTTCATCGCTTTCAAAGGGATACCAGGCGCCGCCCATGGTGAAGAATAGCCATAAGAAATTTGCCCTGCATTCGCAAAGCTGGTTTCTTTGCCACTGCTATCTTGACGATCAATAACCGTGACCGAGTGACCTTCTTTCGCTAGGTACCAAGCACTGGTCAATCCAATAACACCACTGCCAATTACAATAACTTCCATTCTCTTCCCCTAACGCCCGACAAAGCCAAAACCAGTCGAACGCAGTTGTCAGTCTAAAACTCGTTTCGTTAATGGTTTGTAACTTATTCCGCACATGTTGACTTAACAATAGAGAGAGCGTTGACAAAAACTCAATTCGACTTAAAAACGAATTCGGCAGTTTAGAACTGTGATATTGGCGGTATTTGAGAGCTTGGGAGGGATAGCTACATAAATCTACAATGCCTAGATATTGTAAGCGTCATGACTCAAGAAAGTGGCGTTTTCAAGTAAGAAATCCAACAAGGTTTCGGCCTGTAACGTAAGTGCGCGACCTTTCAAAGATTGAACCTTAACCGTCGCCTTCGATAGCATCTCCAACTCGGTCGCAACCACTTCGATCTGCCCAGACTTGATCTCATCGATCACGGTGAGTTTGGGCATAAAGGTTACGCCCAACCCTGCTGAAACAAAGTTAGTCAGTGCGGTTACCGAATTGGTTTGAAGCTTTGGCTGCAAGGTAAGATGGGAAAATTGTTCGGCCTGCTTTACCAGTCTCCCCATGCCTGTCGAGTTATCGATCAAGGCGAGAGAAGCATCTTTAATATCTCGCAGTGTCACAAGTGCACTTTTCATCGTCAGGGAGTGTCCTTTCGGAGCAATCAATTCCAGCGGATGGCTGCGTTCAACGTGGGAGTGCAGTTTAGGGTGCGGTGCAGATGCATAGGTTATCGCAAAATCTATCTGTTGATCTTCCAACATTTTTACGGCGTCCAATGCCCCAGCAATCTCAATTGATAAGTTGATATCAGGGTATCGAGCCATGAAGGTTTGCATCGGCTTTGACACCAAGTTGGTAATAAACCCTTCACCGATGGCAATGCTGACATTGCCTCCTTTGAGGTTTTTAAGCTTGGTTAGTCGAGCAAGTACTGCGGCCTCTCCACGAACAATGGAACGGTAGTAATTCAGCAGTTCATTACCCGCTTCAGTTAACAGTGATTGGCGGTTGTTGCGCTCCCATACTTTCATTTCCGCTTGCGCTTCTAACTGTGTCAGCATTCTACTCATCGCGGCAGGGTCAACGTTCATCATCTTAGATGCTTTACGTAACGACCCATATTTTGATAACGCGTTTAAGTACTCGAGAGCACGGATATTAAAGTGGTGCATTCAACTTCCTTGTGATTCAACTGACACTGATTCAAGCGTCTCACAAATTTACTGCGAACATGTATCCCAATTTATCAAGAACGTGTTTGCACTTACTAACTTGTGCACCGAGTCACTGCCAAGCCAAAGATTGAAGGAAGATTCATATTAAGAAACTAGGGTTTCTGTCATGGGGTAATGAATTCCTAATAGTTAGATTATTAATAATATTTCGTACTATTAATAATCTAGATTCATACCAAAAGATCAAGCGTTTATCGATGATAAAAACACCAAATATGGTTCATTCTGCGACGCCATTAATAGAGGAAATAACTATAAAGAAATGATTAAAGGAACTGATACTAGGGATGGATGTAGATGACGTGAAATATAGGGGCTCTAAAACGAGAAAACCCCAGCATTTCTGCTAGGGTTTTGAATAGTGGTGGAAGGATGGGGATTTGAACCCCAGATACGCTATAAACGTATACTCGCTTTCCAGGCGAGCGCCTTAAGCCACTCAGCCATCCTTCCACAAATTGTGTGTTGAGCTTGTCACTCAACGAGGCGCTACTTTATTGATTCTGCTTGCTTTGGTCAAGGGGCTTTGTCAAAAAAAGTGCCTTTTTCAGTTTGTTCGATTACAAATTAACTCATTAGATCAAAAACAAACCAAATTTCATTCTTTCGCTGCACTTACGCTTGTTGCTTTTCTTAAGCTTGTTGGTAGTAGCCCGGAACTCGAAACCATTTACGGCACATATCTAGGAAGTAGCCATAAAGTACACCCATACCACACGAGATAACCGCATTACTGGTTACAGCCGTAACGATCTGGTCGCTTGAAGCACCCACCGCCAATAAAATACCGGCATACACAGGCGACTGGAACAACACGTAAGCTAAAAGGTCAGAAATATTTTTCATCAACGAACTTTGTGAAAGCTTTGCACCATTACGTAAAAACCAATCACGAAAAAGACCATAAGGCCAAGCAATAGCAATGTTCACTGGGATAGATAACGTTCGAGAAGCGAGAGACTGCTCAAATGTCATACCAGAAATAAACACTTCTACGATCATGCCTGAAATAAAACAGAAAACGACCATAGCAAATGTATCCGCAGCTGCGTTTCGAATACAAAATGGACCACGAGACTTCATCGACGACAAACCTAAAATATATCACTGCCTATTGAGTGAATTAGCAACATATAAACAAGGTGCATTTACACCCTACCAGATAATGTCGCTATTAAATCATAAGATTAGCAGTCATACATTCCAAATTAAAAATCAAGTTGTAAATTAACAACCAAAAACCTCTTCAAAAGCAGTAGCTTCCACCAAAAAATCAAACCAAGGTCAAATATTAGACAATTCGTCATTTACTTACCGTAATTAAACAACATTTAAGCCATCGGTAGATTTACGGTAATGATATTAATGACATCTTGTGTAGGTAGTGCTCCTGAAGAAACCTGCTCTAGCGCTTTATCGACTTGTTCAGTAAGTTCAGCGTTGTTCATAGGTTCAACGTGGGCACGTAGACTCTCTAGTGCAAATTGAATCAGTTCTAGGTTGTTGTCTTCTAGCGCCACATACAGCGTCACCAATAGCTCTTCGGTGTTATCTTTATTTCGCAGATCAGGTTTAGGCAGTGACTCGCTTTTACTTTTCGAGTCGTGTTTTTTTACATCTTGGCTTTCGAGAGCATCCGCTTTTACTTCATGGTATTGGTAAAGCTTATTTGAATAGCGGAACAAGGCATCATCCAGTTCACGCTCATCAATCGGCTTAGCGATAATGTAGTCCACACCCGCCCCCAGCATACGTTCGCGAGTCTCTTTAAAGACATCAGCCGTACAACCAAATACCAGTACCGATGACACATCACCTATCAAAGCACGAATCGCAGTGGTTGATTCAACGCCATCCATCACAGGCATATGGTTATCCATGAGTACCAAATCAAAGCGCTCGGCAACCACTGCTTGTATTGCAAGTTCACCATTTTCGACGCTCTTACAAGTGAAACCTTTGCTGCTCATGAAGGTTTCAATGATCACCGTATTCGTTCGGTTATCCTCGACAATCAATACTTTTAAGCCTGAGTAGTCCAACTTCTTATGTGGCAAGCTCTCTATCTCGCCAGGCTGGCATGGCTGAATCTTCAAGCGAACATCAAAGCTCGTGCCTATCCCTTCTTCACTGGTGACGGTAATACTGCCATCCATGAGTTGGGCAATTTTCTTCACTATCGCTAAGCCAAGGCCTGTGCCGCCAAAACGCCTTGTTGTGGAAGACTCCGCTTGTTCGAAAGGTTTGAAAATACGCTTTTGAGCCTCCTTAGAAATACCAATTCCGGTGTCGCGAACTCGAATACTAAGATAGGTGTCACTCCCCTCTATGACTTCTTTCAAGTACACCTCGACAAAGCCTCTGGAAGTAAACTTCACCGCGTTGTTCAAAAGATTAAACAAGATTTGTCGTAGACGTGCTTTATCTGAGAAGTACCAACGACCAGAAGGCACCTCAGAATACACTTTGAATTGCAGCCCTTTCTCTGAAGAGAGTGTGTAGTAGACACTGTTGATACTGCCGATGATCGAATCGAGTGGGAAGCGAGTCTCATCAAGATCCAACCTTCCCTGTTCGATCTTCGAAAAGTCTAAGATTTCGTTGAGTAAGGTCATCATGTGATCACCTGACTCATACAAACTCTTAAGATGCTTCTCTTGTTCAGAATTTAGAGGCGTTTTTAATAGGATCTGAGCAGTACCCAATACCCCATTCATAGGGGTACGAATTTCATGTGACAGGGTCGCAAGAAAAGAAGTTTTAGCATTGGTGGATGCCTGAGCTTTAACCTTTTCCGCTTCAAGATAAATGGTCTTTTCGTTGAACGTTTTAATCAAGTGACCAATTTCGTCTTCACTTGAGTAGTCAACATCTATGATTTCGCCTGCTTTCGAGCTATCTAGCTGTGCGGCAATCGTTGTAATTGGGCTAATCAAATAACGGTTCAATAAGTAGTAGCCCGCCATCACACAAAGTAGCAATAGCGGAACAATACCGCCCTCAATACTCATCACCTGACGAAATACTTCGTCTGCTACACGTGACTTAGAATTAACCACATCCACTTGCCAACCGAAATCACCAAATTGATTGCTACTGATGTAGATCCCTTCAACGAGATTGAAGTTATGCGAAACCAACACTTGATTGAGTTTATCTCTGAGCATAATGCCAAGATTGTATTCTTCGGCGTGGTTCTTGATAAAGCCTAGCAACTCTTCAAGTGAGAGATCCACCGTCGCAACGCCAGCAAAAATGCCGTCGTAATAATAAGGCGATGAAGCGGTAATCATTCGAACGTGTGTGTATGGGTCGATATACACATCGCTCCAAGAGATCGTTCCTTGTTTTTCGTTGACTACAGAGGTGTACCAATACTCTTCTTGATAAGGGGTGTTTTTAGGATTGTTGTAAGAAAACAGCTGATCAATTTGCCCATCGTCGGCTTTGTTGAAAAAGTGGCTGTTAAGAAGTTTTTTAGGGTCAAGCGTATAAGGTTCAGGCCAAATTCCAGCACTGACGATCGTATCGTCGCTCGCCGCCAACATGAACTTAAAGAGCGGAATAACATCATCACCGTTACGATGCGCTTGAGCAAAGCCAACTAGACTATCAACAAAGCCTTGAGAGCTGCTGAGCGGCTCTGTAATCAATGCGGATAAAAGTTGCGTACGCAAGTCGAGGTTTTGTTGTAATTTGGCGCGCACAGGGGATTCTACGACGTAATACGTCACACTACCGACAATGGCAATAAACATCGCAAGGTATAACCCAAGCGCTACCATACTTTTTTTCTTTAAAGACGACCGTATCTGCATAATTCTTTTATTGTTTTCTTTTCTGTTAAACCTAGTGTTTATCATCCATGACATCAAGCCTTTTTAGATTGAAGCTTGATTGGCACAAGTTCATTGGTACTATAAGCGCAAATATGTTCCCTTTTACGGTACCTCACTTTGACTTTACAAGATATTCTTGCGCTTCCAGAGTTGGAAGGAAAGCTAATCACAGAACACAAAACAATGGGTTTTGTCACTGCAATGGCAGCGGCACCTAATGTGTTAACCCCTCATGAGTGGCTACCGTTCTTATGGGGTGGCGAAGAAGTCGCGCCTTTTACGGATGGCGAGCAGCTAGAGAGCTACATTGAAGTTATCATCACGCTTTGGAATAAAACACGTCCTGAGCTAATTGAAGGAACGTGGGTTTGGCCTGAAGCTTGCCAATTGGATGATGCAGAAGTGGTGAATACCGCAGCTCGCGATTTCTGTGAAGGCTTACTTCAAGGCTGGCAGATCGCCCGTGATGACTGGGAAACATTGATGCCTGAAGAAAGCGAAGACAACGCACTCGTGGGCGGTGTGTTGCTTTCACTGAGCATGCTTTACGATCCAGAAACGTCAATTGCGACACTTGCAGAGCAAGGCATCGAAGGCCTAGAGCAATTCGAAGAGATCTTCAACGCGGTTCCTGTAATGCTTTGCGGATTAACGCAGCGTGGTATTGCACTGGCTGAAGCTCAATAAAAGTTAGCTTTATACATACCCAAAAGGCCTCACAATGAGGCCTTTTTTCGTTGTTGGACGAGATCAAAATTGTAGCTCTAGAAGCCTTTCCAATCGAAGTCATCAATTCGCTCGTCGGCGATATAAAATAGTTTAGTACCGCTGCTGACCACTTGATCGAGTTCTGGGTTAAGTTCAATACCACTACCCGTATCAATCGCGATCAACGTTGCTTGATACTTCTCTTTGAATACAGAGAAAATAGGCGCAACGGTGACAGACTCAGCATTTTCAGGGAAGTACGTTGAATACTGTGTCATGCCTCTTGTGGAACTTAATAGCTCTTGGTGAAGCGCACTAGAACCAGGGTCGACAGCAGCTTTGGCCAGCATTTCCGCACCCACAGCAGGAATACACTCTGAGTTAGGGCAATGTTTATGTAGCAGGTCGCTCAGCGCTTCATCTTTAAAATAAACCAGTAAGTGAGCTTTCGGATTTCGGTTAGCACAGTAAAGTGCTGCAGACAGGGTGATGTCGTCTTCTGGGTTATCAATCAGGATGCAACTCGCAGACTCAATACCCGTTTTCTCCATCTCTTTTCCATCGGTGTAGCTGTTTACTTTGACGAAATTGATTTCACCGGGTAACGGGTTTTCGATATCTGAACGAGTACATAATACGATTGGTCGCTTACCCGTTTCTTCGTGTTGCAGCATGCGGATGAGGTGAATAGTTCTTTGTTCATTCCACCCCAACATCAAAATGTGGTTGTCCACTCTAACTCTCCTTTTCCCTAGCAAGCCCGCTCGCCAATATTCAACACCTTCTGTTGCCACTTTACCGAGTAATGCGGCAAAAAGGCTTAGTCCACCCGGAATCACAAATAGAATGACTATCCACTGCCCCGCAGCTGTGGTCGGTGACAAATCACCATAACCAACTGTAGAAGCCGTCACCACCAAGTAGTAAGCAAATACGGTAACCGAACTGGTTAAATCTGTTTCACCCGCCAAATACAGCATCGACCACGATAGAACTATGTAGCCAAGAAAAGTGAACAGTAAGTTTTTGCCATTCAAAACAAAGATGTTTGCTTTGATCCAGCGTTTGAGTTGTAACCAGATTATCATTCGAGCCTCTAATCCATTTCTCTTAGTTACATGCTAGAAAAAATACGCGATATCAACAAGATGTATCATCAGAAAAAGATACATGACCACAAGATTGATATGGTCGCCCTATACTCAGGTACAAAAAAACCAGCACTATTGGCTGGTTTTTCGTACGTTAGATAAAAGAACGGCTTACGCGTTACCTTTTACCTGCACATTTAACTGCTCTGCAAAATCTAGCATACGGTTCAATGGAATAAGAGACTTAACGCGTAATTCGTCAGAAACGAAGATTTCGTGTTGCTCACCACCATGCTCAAGTGCATTTTCAATCGCTTCAAGGCCATTCATAGCCATCCAAGGACAGTGTGCGCAGCTGCGACAAGTTGCACCAGCACCCGCAGTCGGCGCTTCAATCAGCTCTTTTTCAGGAACCAATTGCTGCATCTTAAAGAAGATACCTTTGTCTGTCGCGACAATCATCTGTGGATGAGGCAGCTCTTTCGCTTTCTTGATCAGTTGGCTTGTTGAACCCACAGCATCAGCCAGCTCAACCACGCTTGCTGGTGATTCTGGGTGAACCAAAATAGCGGCTTCTGGATATACCGATTTCATTTTCTTCAGAGCATCAGCTGAGAACTCATCATGAACGATACACTCACCTTGCCAAAGCAACATGTCAGCACCAGTTTGATTTGCAATGTAAGAACCTAGGTGGCGGTCTGGCCCCCAAATAATGGGTTTGCCTTCAGCATCTAAGCTTTCAACAATTTCTAAAGCGATGCTCGACGTAACGACCCAATCTGCACGTGCTTTAACAGCCGCAGAGGTGTTCGCGTATACAACCACTGTGTGGTCGGGGTGAGCATCACAAAATTCTGTAAACTTATCCGCAGGACAGCCAAGATCAAGTGAACATTCAGCTTCAAGCGTTGGCATTAAAATGCGTTTTTCAGGGGTAAGGATCTTTGCAGACTCACCCATAAAACGAACACCAGCGATGATCAAAGTGCTTGCTGAATGACGGTTACCAAACTTAGCCATTTCTAATGAATCGCCAACGAAACCACCAGTTTCTTCTGCCAGAGCCTGAATTTCAGGATCGGTGTAGTAGTGTGCAATTAGAACTGCATCTTTTTCTTGAAGTAGTTTTTTGATGTTTGCGATGTGGGCCTGTTTCTGAGCGTCGCTCAATGGAACTGGCTTAGGCGGAAACGGGTAAACTGTATCGATTTTATCTAGTATATGACTCATTGCTCTTGCTCTACGCAACTTCTTCCGAGGATTAGAGTATTCTACACAGGACAGCGATGAGGATCAAAAAGGATTGGTTGCAAGTAGTGACTAGCTAATGCTTAAAACGCATAAACAAGGCGATGTGTTGGCATCATAAAGAAGATAAGTAGACACCAAACGGGAGTGATCAGGTATAAAAAAGAGGTACCTGAGCACCCCTATTTTGTTTTACAAGTGGGTTTTAGCCACTTTAGCCGAAGCACTGTTTGGGTACTCGGTAACGACTTGTTGGTAATATTTCTTAGCTTGCGCCGCATTGTTGTTGCGTGCAGCTATGTCACCAAGCTTAACCAGTGCATCTGCTCGCTTATTTGAGTCTTTGTATGACACAACAGCGGCAAAGCTCTTCACGGCTTCTTTATCTTGCTTCTTAGCAAAATAAAGCTGACCTAACCAGTAGTGTGAGTTAGGTGTGAAGGTTGAATCTGGGAAGTCTTTTTGAAACTTTTGAAATGCTGCGATAGCACCCGTGTAGTCTCGTTGCTTTAGAATCATATCTACAGCGTTTTGATAAGCGGTTTGCTCATCCACATCAGTACTGAACGTACCAGAAGCGTCTTTAGAGCCTTCGCTCGCTGCTACTGCTACCGTTGCCGTTCCTGCTGCTTTCACCTCGCCTCTCACACGATCCAGTTCAATGAACAGTTCGCGTTGGCGCTCTAGCATTTGCTTCATATCGTAGCTGTTTCGTTCCAGCTCACCACGAAGTTCACTGATCTCCAGTGCCATGTCGTCGATTTGCTGTTGCATTTGAAGCTGAACGAGATTGCGATTTTGAAGCAGGCGCTCTAAACGCTCAATATCTGATTCGTTAGATGCAGATGCTGCTCGAGAGGAAGATGATGAATTGGTTGCGGTGCTATTGAGATCGGATACTGGAGCTGGTGCAGCGAACGTAGTGTTCGCTGCACTTGCCAGTAACGAAAGCAAAATGACTCGCTTTGTGTTACTGAACATGAGGCAATTCCTCAATTATATAGTCTACTAAAATTAGTAAACTAGTACTGCGCGACGGTTTTTAGCGTACACATCTTCAGATTGACCTAGAAGAAGTGGCTTCTCTTCACCGTAGCTTACGATAGAGATTTGGTCTGCTTGAACACCTAGAGCTTGTAGGTATTTCGCTACAGCTTGTGCACGACGCTCGCCAAGTGCGATGTTGTACTCAGGAGTACCGCGTTCGTCAGCGTGACCTTCGATAGTAACGTTCATGTCAACGTTGTTGCTTAGGTAAGCTGCGTGAGCTGCTAGAATTTCTTCGTAGTCGCCAGCGATAGTAGAGTTATCGAATGCAAAGTAGATTGTTTGAGTTTCGCGTAGCGCTTGCTCTTTAAGCTCTTGCTCAGACAGTTGAGCGTTAGCATCAATTGGCGTTACAACAGTTGTGTCTACGGTGCCTTCTGAACCTGAAGTTGTTTGGTTGCTTTCAGTACCTGAAGTTGCAGATGTTGCTTCATCAGTTGAGCTACATGCCGTTACTGCCATCACTGGTAGTGCAATCATCAAGCCTTTAAGAACTTTGTTAAGTTGCATCTTTTTTTCCTTACGTTATCAAACTTAGTTTCTACAGCGACTAAGTGCTATAGATAGTTAATTGCCACAATAGTTAACACTATCAATAGCTAAAAGAATATATCACTTTAACTAGAGGAACGGTGACCATGCAGGCGCTCTTACACGCCCGTTGGTTGCCGGTAATCTAGCTTTGAAACGGCCATCGATAGAAACCATCGATAATACGTTTGTTTTGTTGTAAATAGAGCTATAGATAACCATACCTCCATTTGGCGCAATACTTGGAGATTCATCTAACAATGTCTTTGTTAGCACCTGAACCGCACCGGTTTCCAAATCTTGCTTAGCCAAGTTGAAGCCTGAATTACTGCGATTGACCATGATTAGGAATCGACCATCAGGGGTGATCTGGCCACCTAAGTTTTGGCTACCTTGCCAAGTAATACGAGAAGTCGAATTATTGGACAAATTTACATTATAAATCTGTGGTTTACCACCACGATCCGATGTGAAAATAAGAGACTTGCCATCTGGGTGCCAGAATGGTTCCGTGTTATTAGAGCGGCCACGAGTAATTTGAGTCAGCTTACGGCTAGCAAGGTCAAGTGTGTACACCTGAAGGCTGCCTGTTTTAGACAATACCAATGCCAATGTTTTACCATCTGGCGAGAATCTTGGCGCACCATTATGACGAGGGTATGAAGTTACTTTCTCACGCTCACCCGTGTAAATATTCATGATGAATATTTCAGCTTGGCCATTTTGGAAACTCACATAAGCAAGCTTTTTGCCGTCTGGTGACCATGCAGGTGACATTAGAGGTTGCTTAGAACGAAGTACCAAGCGCTCGTTAAAACCATCGTAGTCAGCAACACGAAGTTGGTATGGGTATTTATCTTTGTCGTTCACTACCACATAAGAAATACGAGTTAAGAACGCACCTTTCTCGCCAGTCAGTTCTTCATACACTAAATCAGAAATACGGTGTGCGTACTCTCTCAAGCGTTTACCCGGAACCGTCGCTTTCTTATTGAACAACACGTGATCTTTAGAAAGTACTAATTGGCCTTCATCGCTGAGTGCACGGCTTTGTCCTTTAGTCAGTTGACCACGAACAATGTCGATCAGTTGATAGTTGACTACATATTGGCCTTCAGCATTTTTAGTAATGCTGCCAGTAAGTAATGAATCAACGCCTAAGTTAGTCCAAGCATCAAAATCCACCTCACTTTCGCTGTAAGGCGTCTGTGGCATTTTGCTTGTTGCAACTGGGCTGAATTTACCACTGCGTTGTAAGTCAGAAGCAATAACCGCTGATACATCGTGTGGCAATGGCTCTGCACCTTCCCAACGGAAAGGGACAATAGCGATAGGTCTTGCGGAGTTAATACCGTCTGTAATAACCAGCTCCAGTGCCGCGTGTGCAAACTGGCTGCTTGTAGCTATTAAGAAAACAAAACTCAGTAATAGTTTCTTTAACACAAGTTCGTCCTTTTACTCTGGTGATACAGTTAAGTTAATGTCTTTCAGTGATTTCACAATGTCTGGGTCTTTCGGCAACGGGTAAGATTGCACTTGTGCCACTGCACGCTTGGTTGCTGCACATAAACGGCTATCGCCATCTAAGATACTTAAGCTACCCAATATCGCGTTAGAGCCCGTTGGAATCAGCTTAAGGTTCACTCGACATGAGCGTCCTCTATAGCTGTCTTCTAACAACAGGTTCTGCTGAATCAGTTGGGTATAAATAGCGCCGTAACGCTGTGCTTCATCACTAATAAACTGTTGTCTTGCTGAAGAGTTTTGAGTCGATTCAGTCTCCAACCCAGCAAAGATGTCGTTCAATGCTGCTTCTTGCTGTTTACGCTCTTTTTCAGCTTTTGCTGCAGCTTCTTTTGCTTTGCGCGCTTTCTCCGCTGCGGCTGCCGCTTCTTTCTCTTTCGCTATACGTTGCTTTTCGGCACGTTCAGCGGCTTCTTTTTCTTTACGAGCTTTATCTGCAGCTTCTTTCGCGGCCTTTTCTTTTGCCACGCGTTCTTGTTCAGCTTTAGCAATCGCCACTTCTTTGGCTTTGCGCTCTTTTTCCGCTTTCACAACCGCTGCTTCTTTCAATTTACGATCAGCTTCTGCTTTAGCGGCTTTCTTTTGTTCTTGCTTTAAACGAGCCTCTTCAACTTTACGTTGTTTTTCATTCTCAACTCGACGCTTTTCAGCTTCGCGAGCGGCTTTCGCTTCTTTGGCTTGCTTTTCTTTCAGCTTTCGAATGTTCTCTTCTTCAGCTTTACGATTTTTTTCAAGTCGTTCGCTTTCGCGTCTTAGTTTGTCTAGACGCTCTTGCTCTTTCTTACTCGCGGCTTCTCTTTGTTGACGAATCTGTTGAGCTTGTTGGCGAACCAACTGAGGATCAATCACCACGGCTTGAACCATCTGCCCAGTAGGCTTTGGTTCCGACATCGTGAAATCCGCCCCCCAAATAAGCGCAACGAATAAGATGACGTGCAGCCCAAGAGAGATAAGAAGCGGTGATCTAAAATTATTGGATTTCTTATTATTCGCTTTCATGAATGCTACGGAGCTATTCCCTTATATCCGTTAATAGGCCAACCTTTGGCACACCTGCACGGCTTAATTCATCAAGTAATAAAACTACTTCAGCGTAAGGCGTTGCGGCATCACCACCAACCGCCACTGGAGAGTTTGGCTTAAGAGACAGCTCGGCTTTCACTCGGACGATAATGTCTTCCATTGATAAACCACGCTGTACTTCTTCGTTGTTCACACTCATGCCAAGCTCACCGTCTTTGTTCACTTCAACGATAATAAAGCTCGCATTGTCATCACCCAATAGATCTTGTGCAGACTGAGCCGTTGAAGCCTTAGGCAATTCAACGTCTACGCCTTGAGTAACGAATGGCGAAGTCACCATAAAAATAATCAGCAAAACAAGCATAACGTCGATGTAAGGTACAACGTTAATCTCTGCTGTCATTTTGCGTTTTTTAGGTTGGTATCCGGCCATCTATTATTCCCTGCCAGCCATCGCTTGACGGTGAAGAATACTGTGGAACTCTTCAGAGAAAGTCGCATAGTTGTGCTCTAGCTTACCGACTCGACTGCTAAAGCGGTTGTAAGCCATTACAGCTGGAATCGCCGCGAATAGGCCCATTGCTGTCGCGATCAGTGCCTCTGCAATACCAGGAGCAACCATTGCTAACGTCGCTTGCTTCACTTCACCTAATGCGATGAATGAGTGCATGATGCCCCAAACCGTACCAAATAGGCCGATGTACGGACTGATAGAACCAACGGTTGCTAAGAAAGGTAAGTTGGTTTCTAGCTCGTCTACTTCACGGGCAACCGCTACGCGCATTGCACGGCCAGTGCCTTCCATAATGAAGTCAGGAGATGTTGCATTCGATTTACGAAGGCGAGCAAACTCAGTAAAGCCTGCGTAGAAAATTTCTTCAGTTCCAGAAAGCTCGTCTTTGCGCTTATTGCTCTCTTGGTACAGTTTTGCGAGATCAACGCCTGACCAGAACTTATCTTCAAATACGTCAGTTTGTTTAGAAGCTTGAGATAATACTTTACTTCTTTTTATGATCATTGCCCAAGAAACAACAGACATGCCCATAAGAATCAGCATGACCATCTTAACTAGTAAGCTAGCTTCTAATATTAGGCCTAAGATTGAGATTTCAGCAGTCACTATTCGTTAGCTCCGTGAGAATAAATGTTGGCATTGCTTTGGGTTTCATTTTTTGATTATCGATACATGCTACCTTAACCATTGCTTTACACAATGCCTTGCCATCAGGATTTACGATCTCTTGACAGAAGACCAAGGTAGCTCGCTTCAACTCGTAAATATTTGTAATGACTTGTAAAGAATCATCAAGTCGCGCACCTTGAATAAAATCAATGTCCATATGTCGGACTACAAAACCGATATTTTGTTCTAACAAGACTTGCTGAGAGACGCCAATTGAGCGCAACATCTCAGTTCGAGCGCGTTCGAAAAACTTAAGATAGTTTGAATGGTATACAACACCACCTGCATCGGTGTCTTCGTAATACACTGTCACTGGCCACGTAAATGGCTTAGATATTCCCTGCAATTTGATACCACAATCCAAAACGATAAAGATCTCACTATAACCTAACTCCTTATCATTAATAGTATATCGCTGTGAATTTTTTGATTTAATAGACGAAAAAAAAGGCCATCTGTATAAGATGACCTCTTTTTGACTAAAAACCCAACAAGTATAAAGGTTCACGTCGTTATGAACCTAAATCTTCTGCCTTTTATAAAAGGCGCAACACCGTTAGGTAGAGCAAAATTGTGAGTGAAACGTATGGGCTAAACAGTAGCTGCCACATCCAAGCTCTAGGCTTAAACCCGATACCGTAAACCATGCTTGAGCACACTGCCCAAATAAACATTGGCCCGATGATCGCGTTAAAGCCACCGATGCTTGTCGCATACGCTTCAGGATCCCACATCACTAAACCAACATGCATGAAACCCAATACGAGGGATAAAGCTCTTAACAGAGTCTTATCCATTGGTTGATGCAGTTTAGCGATTTGCTCCGCGAGATTACTCACTGTCTTTATCCATCATTTCTGAATGCTCTAACCATAGAGCATTGATGATGCCGAATGCACATGCTAGAAGTACACCCAAAATCCATGCGAAATACCACATAAAATTTCTCCTAAGTTATTTAACTTCTAGCTTAGTAAGCTGAAACGTCGTTATCTTCGATATGTTTCTTATCTAGACGACCGAACATTTTGTAGTATGTCCAAGTTGTGTAGCCAAGAATCACAGGAACCATTACCGCCGCAACTCCGGTCATAAGACCAAGCGTTAACTCACTCGCTGTTGAATCCCACATAGTCAAACTATGGCTAGGGTTCAGGCTTGATGGCATTACGAATGGGAACATTGCAAAACCAGCCGTTAAAATAACACCAGCGTTAGATAGGCTTGAGAACAAGAATGCGAAACCACCACGCTCAAAGCGAGATGCAATCACAGCAAGCAGTGGCATTGCTACACCAAGGATCGGCGCAGCCCACATTGCTGGATACGTTTCGAAGTTTGTCATCCAAGCACCAACTTGAAGTGATACTTCTTTGTTTAGTGGGTTTGAATCAGCAAACGTGTCCATCGTGCTAGTGATTACATAGCCTTCAATAGACTGAACCCAGAAGCCACCGATAACGAACAGAGCGATAGCGATTAGGCCCGTGATCTGAGCAACGTTACGAGCGCGGCTGTGCAGTTCTTCTGTTGTCTTCATTTGAAGCCATGTTGCACCTTGCATCACGAACAACATCAGAGCCAACACACCACAAAGCAATGCAAATGGGTTAAGCAGAGCAAAGAACGTACCATGGTACTTAGACATCATAAATTCGTTCAGATCAAATGGTACACCTTGTAGTAGGTTACCAAATGCCACACCGAAAATGATTGGTGGTACTGTGCCACTAAAGCAAAGTGCGTAGTCCCAAGTTTTACGCCATTTTGGAGCTTCAATCTTAGAGCGGTAATCAAGAGCAAGTGGACGTAGCCAAAGCGCTGCTAACGTCGCGTACATTGCGAAGTAGAAACCAGAGAAAGACGTCGCGTAAACCAGTGGCCATGCAGCAAACAATGCACCACCAGCAGTGATAAGCCAAACTTGGTTGCCATCCCAGTGAGGGGCAATCGTGTTTAGCATAATACGACGTTCAGTGTCGCTCTTACCGATAACAGGAGAAAGGGCTGCAACACCCATATCGAAGCCATCAGTTACGGCGAAACCAACCAGTAGAACACCGATCAATACCCACCAAATAAGTCGTAAGCTTTCGTAATCAAACATAATATTCCCTCACTTATACTTCGACTGAACGGCTAACTTTGTCTTCAACAGAGTTATCGTTTTGTTCGAAGTGGTAACGGCCTGTCTTTAAGCTACTTGGACCTTTACGTGCGAATTTCAGCATTAGGTAAACTTCAGCAATCAAGAACACTGTGTACAGTGCAAGAATCGCGAATAGAGAAGTCCAAAGCTGTTCAATAGTCAGTGCTGATGCAGCCACATTAACAGGTAGGATTTCACCAACCGCCCATGGCTGACGACCAAACTCAGCAACGAACCAACCTGCTTCAATCGCAATCCAAGGTAGTGGGATTGAGAATAGCGCCGCTTTAAGTACCCATGGTTTCTGTTCGATCTTCTGACGACACGTTTGAACAAACGCCGCACCGAATACAAACAGCATGATGAAGCCACAAGCAACCATTAGACGGAATGACCAGAATAGAGGCCAAACTGTTGGGATAGAATCATCCGCAGCCATTTGGATTTGGTCTTCTGTTGCATCAACAACGTCGTCTGTGTAGCGCTTAAGAAGCAGACCGTAACCTAGGTCACCTTTCACTTCGTCGAACGCTGCGATGTTTTCTTCAGACTTGTCGCCTGAACGTAGCTTTTCAAGCAGCTCGTATGCGTACATACCAGTGCGGATACGATCAACGTGATCATCACGTAGGTCACGTAGGCCCGTTACTTCAGTATCAAGCGAACGCGTTGCGATGATGCCCATTACGTATGGGATTTTAATTGCGTAGTCAGTATTCATTGTTTCTTGGTTTGGAATACCAAAAACAGTAAATGCGGCTGGTGCTTCTTCAGTGTGCCACTCGGCTTCTACCGCAGCGAGCTTCACTTTTTGAACTTCACCAAGCTCGTAGCCAGATTCATCACCTAGTACGATTACTGACAGGATCGCCGCCATACCGAAAGATGCTGCAATCGCAAAAGAGCGACGAGCAAAGGCAAGGTCACGACCTTTAAGAATGTAGTATGAACTGATACCAAGGATGAACATTGCACCCGTTGTGTAACCAGACGCCACTGTGTGTACAAATTTAACTTGTGCTACTGGGTTTAGTACAACTTCAGCGAAGCTCACCATTTCCATACGCATGGTTTCAAAGTTAAATTCTGCACCCACTGGGTTTTGCATCCAGCCGTTTGCTACCAAGATCCATAGCGCTGAGAAGTTAGAGCCAAGTGCTACTAACCACGTTACCGCTAAGTGCTGACGCTTTGACAATCTGTCCCAACCGAAGAAGAAAAGACCAACAAAAGTAGACTCTAGGAAGAATGCAACAAGCGCTTCAATAGCTAGCGGAGCACCGAAGATGTCTCCAACGTAGTGAGAATAGTAAGACCAGTTTGTACCAAACTGAAACTCCATGGTTAAGCCTGTCGCTACACCAAGAGCAAAGTTAATACCAAACAATTTACCCCAGAACTTGGTCATGTCCTTGTAAATTTGTTTGCCCGTCATTACATATACTGACTCCATAATGGCAAGAAGAAATGCCATACCTAAGGTCAGTGGAACAAATAGGAAGTGATACATCGCTGTAAATGCAAACTGCAATCGCGACAGATCAACAACATCAATCATGGTAACTCCTTTGTGTCGGCTGAATGACACTTGTGTGATTATTCACCGCAAAAATCCATGTTAAAACAATTTATGTAATTGTTATTACAAATTGAAATTTGTAGCAAAAACGTACCGTTATAGTTAGATTATTGTTAAGCATGAGCTAATATAGCTGGCGCTAATATTACTGGTAAAATCAGTATGTTTCAAAAGGTTTATAGGAGAACCTTGCGTTGATTTGTATCAATTTTATTCGAGCAAATTAGAGTTATTTTTGTACAATCATGATTAAAATCACACCAATTTAGCCTCTGTTAATAACAGCGCATGATATCTGTGACAAAAGCTCAGCACCACTTCAACATACGAATTACAACTACCTATAAAGTATTAACAAAAAATATGACAACTTATTTCATTTTTTGCTAGCTAAATCAAACCTGCAATCAAAGTTTTCATTTTTGACAGAGGCTATTCAGCCTTTTTATCGAATCGCTCAAAGAGTTGTTATTCAATAAAAAGCAAAAAATCCCAGCGCTTATGCAACTGGGATCTTTGAAAATGAATAATTTAACGATTAGACGGTTTATCTATTCCAAAGTGTAAATACGCTCTGTCGGTCGCGATTCGACCTCTTGGCGTTCTTTGTAAGTAACCTTGCTGAATCAAGTAAGGCTCCAACACATCTTCAATGGTGTCTCTCTCTTCACCAATCGCAGCTGCCATGTTGTCGATACCAACCGGACCACCGCCAAACTTCTCCATTATCGCAAGCAGAAGCTTTCTATCCATGTAGTCAAAGCCTTTGGCGTCAACGTCCAGCATGTTGAGTGCTTTATCTGCAACGTCTGGGCAAATATGTCCATCGCCTTTCACTTCCGCATAGTCACGAACACGACGTAGTAGACGGTTAGCAATACGTGGTGTGCCACGCGCACGGCGAGCAATTTCTAATGCACCTTCAGACTCCAGAGATAGGCCAAGGCAATCCGCGCTGCGTTGAACGATATTTTGAAGATCTTCTACTTTGTAGTATTCAAGACGCTGGGTAATGCCGAAACGGTCACGTAACGGAGACGTCAGTGAGCCAGCGCGAGTGGTTGCGCCAATCAAAGTGAAAGGAGGAAGATCAATCTTGATAGAACGTGCCGCAGGGCCTTCACCAATCATGATATCTAATTGGTAATCTTCCATTGCGGGATACAACACCTCTTCAACCACTGGGCTTAGACGGTGGATCTCATCAATGAACAGCACATCATTTTCTTCAAGGTTAGTCAGTAGCGCCGCAAGGTCACCTGCTTTCTCAAGAACAGGGCCTGAAGTGGTACGGATGCTCACATCCATTTCATTGGCAACAATGTTTGCCAACGTGGTTTTACCTAAACCGGGAGGGCCGAAAATCAACAGATGATCCAGAGCTTCATTTCGCATTTGAGCGGCTTGAATAAAAATCTCCATCTGGTTACGAACGTGGTCCTGACCTTGATAGTCGGCAAGTGCTTTAGGGCGTATTGCGCGATCAATGACATCTTCATCTTTAAAGACCGGATTATCCGGTGCAATCAGGCGATCGGCTTCAATCATAAATTCTGTTATTCCTAACTCTGCTCTTCCTGACTCTGCGCTTCTTGACTCTGTGTAAAGGCAAAGTGAATGAGTCTATTTTGTAGAACAAGTATATGAGGTATTAAACCATCGACTTTAGTGCTTCGCGAATCAATTGTTCACTTGTCATGCCATCTTTAGCCACTTGAGCAACAACTTTAGAGGCTTGAGTTGGTTTATAACCCAATGCAAGTAGTGCGCTTACTGCTTCTTCTTCAGCATCGTGAACCGTTGGCATAGAGTCCATAGGCGCTGCATCCGTTGCAGGCGTAAACAGATCACCAGCTCCCCACCCTTTGAGGCGGTCTTTCATTTCAACAACCAGACGCTCAGCCGTTTTCTTACCAACACCCGGCAGTTTAACCAGTGTCGAGATATCTTCACGTTCAACGCTCTGAACGAATTGGCTTGCCGTCATTCCAGAAAGGATACCAAGACCAAGTTTAGGTCCGACACCATTCGCTTTAATTACTTCACGGAACAAGGCACGCTCTTTAACAGTGTTGAAACCATAAAGTAGCTGAGCATCTTCACGTACCACAAAATGAGTGTAGATAATTGCCTCTTCGCCAACGTTTGGTAATTCATAAAAACAGCTCATTGGCATTTGTACTTCATAACCAACACCACTGACTTCGATTAGCAACTCTGGTGGCTGTTTTTCTATTAATGTACCGCGTAGGCGTCCGATCACAATTCACTCTCTTGATGGAATATTATTTGAGGGACAGAATATAAAAGAACTGGATGCTTATCCAGTTCTTTGTGTTTATTAAGGTGATTTATTTAAGCTTGCTTAGCTTGGGAAACCACACTATTCAGGCTTTCAACCAGTTCTTTTACCGAAGTAACATGGCCTGTTAATTCAGAACCATAATTGGCCACTAAACCCGATACTGATTTAGTTTCTGCAACACTCTGCGCCACCTCTGAACTCGCGAGATCGAGTTCTTTCAGAGAGCTCATCTGCATTGCCATAATATTGGTGAGCTGATTAACATCTGTTGAGATGGTTTGCACCTCTGAGATGATGCCGTTCATTTCATTCGCCGTAGTTTCAATAATGGCTCGACCGTTTTCTACTTCTTCTTTACTGCGATCTAACAAGGTTCGAATTTCTATTGCTGAATGACTGCTTTTCGCCGATAGCTCTCTCACTTGATCGGCCACCACAGCAAAACCTCGTCCTTGTTCACCGGCTCGAGCGGCTTCTATTGCTGCGTTGAGCGCTAATAGGTTGGTTTGTTCGGCTACGGAAGTAATCAAATCGGCGACTTTCATGATCTCTTGATTACTTTGAATGATCTGGCTGATGGCACTGGTTGAGGCTTCTAGTGACTCAGAGCTCTTTTGCGCTTTGGTTCCAACCGCTTCACTGCGCTCTTTCAGTTCACCCACAAATGAATTGGATTCTTCGATACCTTGAGTCATTTGATGCAGCTGTTGACTCATCTCTTCTGCTGCACTCGCCTGAGATTCACAATTGACATTCAACACTTCGACTTGAGCATGCAGGTCTTGCGACTGCTGGTCTAAATGAACCGAAACACCTTGTAGACTCTCTGAATTCGAATTGGCTTGGTCGAGCACGATAGAGAGCCGACCTTCACTTTGCGTCGCTTGATTGGCAACGTGTTGGCTTTCTGAAATCGCATCCTCTGCCATTTCGATCGCCACCTCTTTCTGTTTCGCAGTAAATGCTTGGGCAATGCAGATCACCACCAGCGGCATAATCACACCAGACCAAGTTTCTAACACTACCGCATCAGGGGTTAGCTCAAGCTGGGGAAATGCAAATCCATTGAGATGTGCTGAGGTCATCACTAATGAAACACCGATAACCAGTCCACTCCACACCAAAGCCACAATTCGTGTTCCAGATAAGAAGAAAGCGACCACTAACAAAGGCACCCAATAAGCTTGAGTGGAAGCCACAACCCCACCGCTTTGGTAAATGATGTTCAACGCGTGGACAGCCATGCCGACAAAACCAAAGTTAAGTGCAAGGCTCGGCTTACTCGTCACACGAAGTAGCAGTGCAGAGATCAGTTCGAATACGATAAGAAATACAGATGTAGCGATCAGAAGTTGCTCTTCGTGCTTAGTCCACTTGATTAAGCTATAGACGCCCACGAAGAATGCGATAAAAGTGAAGAGTAATAAGATATCGGCTTGTCTGACTTCGTTGTTACTCCACCCATTGCTTTTGGGTAGAAACAGCGCGCGCCACAGCTTGATTGGGTTCATCAGTGATCATCCTTGATTAACTTGTTAGACCTCCGACCAATGTTAATAACATGTTAAATAATACGCAATGTTATTATTTGGGTTCTGTTCGAAAGATCTCATTTCATCAAGGATTTAGGCGCGTATTGTTATGATATGAGCCAAACAGGGCGTAAGGCTCATCGAATGAAAACGTCTAGAAAGCGGTGGGTGGGATTAACGGTAGCGCCCTTTTCTCGCACCTGTTGCTTTACCTGCCAGTGCGACCAAGGTTTTATTGGTATTGGCGTGAGTGATTGCTACGCCTAGAGCATCCGCTGCGTCGGCTTGTGGCTTAGCGGGTAGCTTGAGCATACTCATCACCATATTCTGAACCATCGACTTATCAGCACCGCCATTACCTGTTACCGCTTGCTTGATTAGTCTTGCCGCGTATTCATGTACGGGCAAGTCAGCGTTCACAGCTGCCACTATCGCACTACCGCGAGCTTGACCAAGCTTAAGTGCTGAATCGGCATTCTTTGCCATGAAGACTTGTTCGATCGCGAACACGTCTGGTTGAAACTGAGTAATGATCTCACTCACACCCGCATAGATCTGCTTTAAGCGACCTGGCAACTCTTTTTCTGAGGTGCGAATACAACCGCTACCTAAATAATATAGGTGGCGGCCATTTTGACGAATCACACCATAGCCGGTAATACGAGAACCAGGGTCAATCCCTAAGATAATAGACATAACTTTAATACTGATTATTTATACATGCTTTATGAGCTTAGTATATCGAACGCAAAAAAAAATGCCCGTCAAATTAACGGGCATTTTGTTGTTCTGCGAAAGAAAAAGTTCTATCAAAAACTAAGTTTTGCTGAAAGCTTAAGTACTATCTAAGACTTAAGCTCCATCGAAAACTCACTGCTTGATTAGAAAGTTGAGCTTAATCGTTTGATTAGTCTTCTTTCTTCGCTAAGTTAACAGCGATTGCTAGCTCTTCCAGTGATGCTGGGTTTGCTAAGCTTGGCGCGTCTGTTAATAGACATGCTGCAGCTGTTGTTTTCGGGAATGCGATAACGTCACGGATGTTCTCTGTACCACAAAGAAGCATTGCTAAACGGTCAAGACCGAATGCTAGACCTGCGTGTGGTGGCGTACCGTACTTAAGTGCTTCAAGTAGGAAACCGAACTTCTCTTGTTGCTCTTTAGCTTCGATACCTAGGATACCGAATACAGCCGTTTGCATTTCTGCGCTGTGAATACGTACAGAACCGCCGCCGACTTCGTAGCCGTTGATTACCATGTCGTAGGCATCAGAGTTAGCTGCTGCTGGGTTCGATTTTAGCTCTTCCGCGTTCACACCAAGTGGTGATGTGAATGGGTGGTGCATAGCGTGAAGATTGCCTTCGCCATCTTCTTCGAACATTGGGAAATCAATAACCCAAAGTGGAGCCCACGCTTTCTTATCTGTTAGCTCTAGGTCATCACCTAGCTTGATACGAAGTGCGCCCATTGCTTCAGCAACGATGTTCGCTTTATCTGCACCAAATAGGATGATATCGCCAGATTCAGCTTGAGTGCGCTCAAGAAGACCGTTGATCACGTCTTCGTTTAGGAACTTAGCAACTGGAGATTGGATACCTTCCATGCCAGCAGCACGGTCGTTAACCTTCATCCAAGCTAGACCTTTCGCGCCGTAGATACCTACATGTTCAGCGTAACCGTCGATTTGCTTACGAGTTAACTTAGCGCCACCTGGTACACGGATAACCGCTACGCGACCTTTTTCGTCGTTCGCAGGGCCAGAGAATACTTTGAACTCAACGTCTTTAACCAAGTCAGCAACGTCAACTAGCTCTAGTGGGTTACGTAGATCTGGCTTATCAGAACCGAAACGACGAATCGCTTCAGAGAAAGGCATTACTGGGAATTGGCCCAGTTCAACATCTAAAAGCTCTTTCCACATATCGTGAACTAGCTTCTCAGTCACGTTACGTACTTCTTGAGAAGACATGAACGATGTTTCGATATCGATTTGAGTAAATTCAGGCTGACGGTCAGCACGTAAATCTTCATCGCGGAAACATTTAACGATTTGGTAGTAACGGTCAAAACCAGACATCATCAGCAGTTGCTTGAACAACTGAGGAGATTGAGGAAGCGCGTAGAAGCTGCCTTTATGAACACGGCTTGGTACCAGGTAGTCACGCGCGCCTTCAGGTGTCGCTTTCGTTAGCACTGGTGTTTCGATGTCTAGGAATAGATTTTCATCTAGGAAACGACGAACGAAGCTAGAAGCACGTGCACGCAGCTTAATACGATCGCTCATTTCTGGACGACGAAGATCGATGTAGCGGTACTTAAGACGCTGTTCTTCAGAGTTCGTTTGGTTGAAATCTAGTGGAAGCGCTTCTGAACGGTTGATGATCTCAAGACCAGTCGCGTAAAGCTCAACTTCACCCGTTGCCATATCTTTGTTTACTTGGCTGTCAGGACGAACACGTACTTCACCAGTAAATTTGATACAAAATTCATTACGCAGTTGGTTAGCTATCGGGAAGATATCTTTCATATCTGGATCGACAACAACCTGAACGACGCCTTCACGATCTCGCATATCGATAAAGATAAGACCGCCTAAATCACGGCGACGGTTTACCCAGCCGCACAATTCTACAGTTTGTCCCGCCAGGGACTTGTTCAGGTTACCACAGTAATGGGTACGCATAATGAATTTCCCAATCTCTTAATTGTTTACTAGTTTCCAAGCTGTCAGTGGTCATTCCACACAACAGAGCAAAGGAACATTTATACGCGGAAACTCGCTTAAAATCGACCTTCCACATTCGAATTTATTGTGTTTTATCTGGCTTTGCTGCTTTTTAGCCCATCAAGTGCGCAAAGATTCATCAAAACCGAAAAAATTGCGCTAATTATATCTCGAAAGTACCTTAATCAGCAAAACTCTCGTAAAGTAGATTTTAGGGCGCGTTGACCTTTCGTGGTTAAATTTCGTTCGAGATAAAAGCGTTTTAATCGCGGCGAGGGGGAAGTAGCCTAGTCATTCTAAGCAAATCTCCCTCAACAAAGAGTAAAACGCTTTTAGCCGAACCCTTCGGGCAGCGTTTGCTGGTCATTTCTACTACGTTATCGGCTTCTCATGTAGGCTAGCTACACATCAAAGCCTCTGCCTTGTATAAATACCCAGCAACTCGCTGCAAAAACCAGCTCGAAAGATCAACACGCCCTAATTTCAAACCAAAAACTTTTTGTAATGACTGATAGCGTGATGAATAACGGTGTAATAGATGGATGATCGTGTAATAACAGAAACTTTACCTCTAAGACTTGGATTAACCATGTGGTCTCATTCCGAGTGGCAAAGTCAGTTCTATGGTAAGGGAACAAAACCTGCTGAACGCTTAGAGAAGTACACACAAGTTTTTCATACGGTTGAAGGCAACACGACCTTCTACGCCACACCGAGTATGTCGACCGTTCACAACTGGAAAGCCGCCAGTCACGGTGATTTTAGGTTCACCTTCAAGCTGCCAAAGTTCATCACCCACCAGCAACAACTCAGGCACTGCCAAGCCGAGCTCAAAGAGTTTTTAATGACCATGTCGCCACTCCACGACCGTATTGGCCAATGGACGATTCAGCTACCACACAGTTTTGAACCTAGCATGCTGCCTGCCCTGCAAAAGTTTTGTACCTTGTTCCCCAAAAATATGCAGCTCGGTGTAGAGGTTCGTCACCTTGGTTTTTTTGATAAGGGTGATGCAGAAAAGCGCTTCAATCATTGGTTAATAGAAGAGGGGATCAATCGCATTATCATGGATAGCCGTCCCGTTTTCTCCGCACCACCAACCACAGAAGCGGTGATCGATGCTCATCAGAAAAAACCACGCGTTCCCGTGCATGCGATTGCGACCGCCAATAATCCTATGATTCGATTTATTGGCCACCCAGATCAAGAACCTAATATTGAATTTTTTAAGCCTTGGTTTGCCAAAATTCCAAACTGGCTTAATGAAGGCAAACAACCCTATTTAATGATCCACACCCCAGACAATAATCACGCACCTGAACTCGCTATTGCTATTTATAAGCAGCTACAAAAACAAGTGTCTGAAAATACATCACTTATATTGCCTGATCTCGCTCAATTTCCAGCACAGAAAGGCAATCATCAAATCTCGATGTTCTAGCCCATCACCTATCAGTAACTTCGAACCTTGAGCTAAATCTCAGTTTTCGTGACAGCCGCGCTTTTTTTACGTAAAATACGTCCCCTTTTATTTGGTATGAATTTTGTGCCAATTACGCTGACTGTCGAGAGAAAATGCCATGAGCAACACAGACAATATCTTTTCCGCTCCTATTGATAAAATTGGAGACTTCACCTTTGATGCAAGGGTTGCTGAAGTATTTCCGGATATGATTCAACGCTCGGTGCCTGGCTATAGCAATATCATCTCTGCAATCGGCATGTTGGCTGAGCGCTTTGTAAAGCCACATTCAAATATTTATGACCTAGGCTGCTCTCTTGGCGCGGCGACACTTTCTATGCGTCGCCATATTCAGCAAGAAGGCTGCACCATTTTCGCTGTTGATAATTCACAAGCGATGGTTGAACGCTGTAAGTTGCACGTTAATGCTTACCGCAGTGACACGCCAGTAGAAGTCATTGAAGCCGACATCCGTGAAGTAGAAATTAAAGACGCCTCTGTTGTGGTTCTTAACTTTACGCTGCAATTTCTGTCTCCCGACGACCGATACGCTCTGCTTGAGAGAATTTATGCAGGCTTGCGCCCGGGCGGGATCTTAATTCTGTCAGAAAAATACGTATTCGAAGATGAAAGTTCAAATGAACTGCTTATCGATCTGCACCATGATTTCAAACGTGCCAATGGATACAGCGAGCTTGAAGTAAGCCAAAAACGTAGTGCAATCGAAAACGTGATGCGTCCAGACTCGATCCCTGTCCACAAGGAACGCTTTGATAAGATTGGCTTCTCAAGCAGCGAAGTGTGGTTCCAATGCTTCAACTTTGGTTCAATGTTCGCGATTAAATAGCGTACATACCCAGTCAGCTCGTACTAAAACGTCATCCTCAAGAGCGAGGAACGAGCGAGTTGGGGAGCGCTATCAAGTACGATAAACCGAGATTCCCTATCATGTTCGTCCCTCACTGTAGGGAATGACAAATTTAATTTTTATTTTAGGGTTTATTGACCCTATTAACTCAGTGAAAAACTATGTTTAATTTTGCCAATTTTTATCAACTCATTGCCCAAGACACTCGCCTACAGCCGTGGCTCAATGTTCTTCCTCAACAGCTGACGGATTGGCAAAATGCAGAGCACGGTGACTTCGACCGTTGGTTACGTGCACTGAATAAAATCCCTCAAGGCGTGCCTGACCAAGTTGATCTGAAAAACTCAGTAACCATTGGTAGCTCGACACCATTTCACACAGGTGAACTTAAGAAGTTAGAAAGCTTACTAAAGACCTTCCACCCGTGGAGGAAGGGTCCTTACACCGTTCACGATATCCATATCGATACGGAGTGGCGCAGTGACTGGAAATGGGACCGTGTCCTTCCTCATATTTCTCCATTGAAAAACCGCTCTGTGCTTGATGTAGGTTGTGGCAATGGTTACCACATGTGGCGCATGCTAGGTGAAGGCGCACGCCTAACAGTGGGTATCGACCCTTCTCACCTATTCTTGGTTCAGTTTGAAGCTATTCGTAAGTTAATGGGCGATGACCAACGTGCTCACCTATTACCTTTAGGTATTGAGCAACTGCCAAAACTAGAAGCCTACGACACTGTATTTAGCATGGGTGTGTTGTATCACCGTCGTTCACCACTGGATCACTTGATTCAGCTGAAAGACCAATTGGCATCTGGCGGTGAGCTGGTTCTTGAAACCTTGGTGATTGAAGGTGACGAGAATGCGGTATTGGTCCCTGTTGACCGTTACGCGCAAATGAGAAATGTGTACTTCTTCCCTTCTGCTCGCGCGCTGAAACGCTGGCTTGAACAGGTTGGCTTTGAAGACGTACGTATCGTTGACGAAAATATCACGACGATTGGCGAACAACGCACAACAGAATGGATGACACACAACTCTCTTCCAGATTACCTCGATCCGAACGATCCAACTAAAACGGTTGAAGGTCACCCGGCACCGAGACGTGCTGTTCTTGTCGCGACGAAACCGTAATTTCTATAGGACCAAGCCATTAACTCTGTGGTCACTAAGTCTTAGTTATTTATATGTGTAAGTTTTGATTAGCAAGAGCATGAATTGTATAAAACTTACGCTCATGCTTAACAAATGAACGAACTCAGATCACAATAATTTTCGTAGCGCTCACATAGCGATTCAATATGACCAGACTCTTACAATAGGATGCTTCACGCGTCCTTTTTTGTGGGATAAACTACTAAATAGTCTGAACTATTCTCTAATTCTCAAAGGTTTTTTATATGTTTAAGCGATTATCGCCTATCGTGGCGGTTGGTTTGCTCTCTGGTTGTACCCTCACGAACGGTGCTACCTACCACCAAGAAACTCTCGACGCTATTGCCCGCTCAGAGACAAACATCGCAAATAAGGTTCAAAATCTTGAACTACAACTAAGTAATCAAAGTGATTATATTGAAAGCTTAGAAGACGAAATCACCACTCTTTCTAGTCAATTAGATGTTCATCTGACCAGCATGGAACATAAGGTTATTGAAGAGCTAGAGCAAGAAGAACCCGTCGTCGTTGCCGCTACTCCTGTCACTACTACGTTACAACCGACCATCCTTGGCGGAATCGAAAAAGTGTCTATCGACTCGATCAAACAGAGCTTTGATGCGCGTGTTGATACTGGCGCAACCACCTCTTCTTTAAATGCTGTCGACATCAAAGAATTCGAACGTAACGGTAAAGACTGGGTGAGATTCCATTTGGCCGATAAAGCACAAGCTGTAGAAGACCAAAAATGGATTGAAGCGCCCGTTGTGCGGTATGTAAAAATCCGTCAGTCAACGAATGACCAGACAGAACGTCGAGCTGTGATCGAATTATGGGTAAAAGTTGGAAATATCCATGAAAAAGCGCAATTTACATTGGCGGATCGCTCTCAAATGAGTCACCCTGTATTACTAGGGCGCGAATTTATCAAAGACATAGCGCTAGTAGATGTAAGTAAAAAGTACGTACAAACGGAAGTTAAATAACAATAGTAGGGTAAGCTATGACGTCAAGAATTCCATTTTATATCTCTATTTTCCTGCTCATCGTGGCAGGTATAACACTGAGTATGTTCAGACATACAACCTACGGTGTACCTTGGACTCCAGGGGAAACCAGGCAGGTTTGGGACGTTGAAGCTCGTATCGAGTTCAATGCGGTTGGTAAAGAAGCAAAAGTTTCATTAGCTGCTCCTCACACTCAATCTAATTACACACTTATTGGTGAGTCAGCTTCATCTCCAGGTTACGGCATCTCTTACTTGAACACCGAGTCAGGTCGTCGTGCAGAATGGTCTATTCGCCACGCTGATGGCCCGCAAACTATCTACTACAAGACTCAATTCCTAGTTGATAACCAAGCAAAAATTGATGCGATACCACCAGAAGGTGAAATTACGCAACCAAGCTTTGATGGTCCAGAAGAAGCGGCAGCGTTGGCACTGATTGACCGAGCAACCAAGCGCTCAGCAGACAACATCACCTTCACTCGTGAACTTATCAAAACGCTTAATGATCCAGACAGCCAAAACTCTGCGCTGATTCTGAATAACATGAGCAAAGTTGAAGCAACACACAAGCTACTTTCAGCAGCAAACATTCACAATAAAGTGGTTGGTGTTATTGAGCTAGAAGATGGACGTCGTCGTCAATCTATCCAGCAAATGAACCAGATCTGGGATAACGACCAATGGGTTTTATTCTCTCCTGAATCAAGCGAACAGCAAGTTCAGCCAAACCTGCTAATTTGGGATGAATCAAATGTATCTCTATTAGACGTGGTTGGCGGTCAGAACAGTAAAGTTCACTTCTCAATGATTGCTCAGGAGGTGACTCCCACTGAAGCAACCAACAGTAAAGTCTCTGCTGATCAACTGTTAAACCTTTCAATTCACAGCCTACCGTTAGAAGAGCAAGCGATGTTTAAAACCATCATGCTGATTCCTATCGGCGCTCTGATTGTTGTGTTCCTACGTGTCATCATCGGTCTGAAAACGTCTGGTACGTTCATGCCTGTACTGATTGCAGTAGCCTTTGTACAAACACAATTGGTAACGGGTATTGTCGGCTTCCTACTTATCGTAGGTACAGGTCTTATTATTCGAAGTTACTTATCCAAGCTCAATTTGCTACTGGTCGCCAGGATATCCGCCGTAATCATTACGGTAATCATGATTATCTCTGTGTTTACTGTTGTGGCGTTTAAAGTCGGTCTGACTGAAGGTCTATCGATTACGTTCTTCCCAATGATTATCCTATCTTGGACTATCGAACGTATGTCTATCCTTTGGGAAGAAGAAGGGGCGAAAGAGGTAGTGCTACAAGGTGGTGGTTCTCTATTTACCGCTGTTCTTGTTTACTTAGGCATGACTAACCCGTTCATCCAGCATTTAACGTTTAACTTTATTGGTTTACAGCTTGTTATTCTAGCGACCATCTTGCTACTAGGTAACTACACAGGCTACCGTCTAACCGAGCTTCGTCGCTTTAAACCGCTAGCGGAGGACTAAGTTATGTTTGATCAATTTACTTCACCGTTTAAGTTGAAAGACAAAGGCATAATGGGAATGAACAAGCGTAACCATAGCTATATTGGTCGCTACAATGATCGTTCCAAGTATCCACTCGTTGATGACAAGCTTAAGACTAAGATTATCGCTGAACAAGCTGGTGCAACCGTACCAACACTGATTGGCGTTATTGGTCACCAAGCTGAAGTAAAAACAATCCACAAGATGGTTAAAGAGTGGCCGGGGTTTGTAATCAAGCCCGCTCAAGGTAGTGGTGGTAAAGGTATCCTTGTTGTTATTTCTCACAAGGATGGTGTTTATACCAAGCCATCAGGTTCGACTATCAATGAAGAAGACGTAGAGCGTCATATCAGTAACGCTCTCGCGGGTCTTTTCTCACTGGGTGGTAAGAACGACGTAGCCGTGGTTGAAAACCTCATCAAGTTTGACGAGTGTTTTGATGGCTTCAGTTATGAAGGTGTGCCCGATGTACGAATTATCGTATTCAAAGGCTACCCTGTGATGGCGATGATGCGTCTTTCTACTTCAGCTTCTGACGGCAAGGCAAACTTGCACCAAGGCGCTGTGGGTGTGGGCATCTGTATCGCGACGGGTAAAGCCGTTCGTGCGGTTCAATTTGACCACCCTGTGACTCACCACCCGGACACCGACAAAGAGTTGGCACAACTTCAAGTACCGCATTGGGAAAAACTGCTTACGCTAGCATCAAGCGCGTGGGAAATGACAGGCCTTGGTTACATGGGCACTGACATGGTTTTAGACCAAGAAGAAGGCCCAATGGTACTAGAGCTAAACGCTCGTCCAGGATTAGCAATACAGATTGCAAACGGCGCGGGTTTATTGCCTCGCTTGCATCATATTGAAAACCTAGGCACGCCAGCTGAATATCCAAAACCTGCCGAGCGCGTGGCATACGCCGCAAAACAATTTGGTGTTCACGGTAACGAACTCGCTTCAAACTAAGTGATTAACTCGGTCATTTGACACCGAGCCTAGCTCAATAAATTAAGCCGCATAACTCTGAGAGTTACGCGGCTTTTTAATGCCTATTGTTAATTAGCTTAACGCTCGGAACTAAGCTTCTGTTGTTTCTGCTTCAGGCTCACGAATTGGGTCAATGCGGACTGCCGCCACCTTAAACTCTGGGATCTTAGCGTGCGGATCGGTTGCAGTCGTAGTTAAGCGGTTAACTGGAGATTCGACAAAATGGAATGGAATAAATACCACCCCCTTTTGCATTCGCTTAGTGACAAATGCCGCGATTTCAATTTCTCCACGACGGGTTGATACTTTGAGCATCTGGCCATTCGAGATCCCTAACGCTTCGGCATCATGAACACTCACCATCGCACGTGGTCCTGCCAAGTTATCAAGCCCTTTGGTTTTACGTGTCATGGTTCCTGTGTGGAACTGTTCTAGGATGCGACCTGTCGTTAATACTAGCGGGTATTCCGCATCAGGAAGTTCTGCTGCGTATCTAAACGGAATCGCTTCCATTTGACCACGTCCGCGAGTGAATTGAGTCTGGTGCATGATACGTGTGCCATCAGGGTTGTTCTTATTAGTTGGCCATTGGACGCCGTTCACCGTAATATTATCCCAACGTAAACCACCATACTGCGGCGTTACACGTGCTATCTCATTGGTGATATCAGCAACGGTTTTATAGTCCCAACCGCCGCCCATTGCGTTGGCTAGCATTTGAATAATCACCCAATCTTCTTTCGCGTCACCAGGCGGATTAACAGCAGGATTAATACGTTGGACTCGGCGCTCTGTATTGGTGAAGTGGCCAGACTTTTCAGCAAACGAACAAGACGGCAGAACCACATCGGCATACTGAGCGGTTTCGGTTAAGAAAATATCTTGAACCACTAGGAAATCCAACGCTTCAAGACCTTCAATCACATGCGCTTGATTTGGGTCACTCAACACTGGGTTCTCACCCATGACATACAGACCACGAACATCTCGATGGCACGCTCCATCAATAATTTCGGTGAGCGTTAACCCCGCTTCCGCTGGTAAATCAGCAACACCCCACTCCATCGCAAATTTTTGACGAACTATCGGGTTATACACTTTCTGATAACCTGGAAGGTTGTTCGGCAATGCCCCCATATCACACGCTCCCTGAACATTGGATTGACCACGTAATGGGTTGATACCACCGCCTTCGATACCAATGTTGCCACACAAGAGTTGTAGATTAGCGATTGAACGTACATTGTCGTGACCAGTAGTGTGTTGCGTAATACCCATCGAATAATATACGGCGGTGCGTTCTGCAGTACCAATCAAACGAGCCATCGCGAAGATATCTTCCGCTTTCACGCCAGTCACCAATTCGACTTTATCAAGTGAGTAGCTTGGTGACATGACTTCCTGCAATAAGGTATCAAAGCCATCAACACGATCATCAATATAATCTTGATCGTACCAACCGTGTTTGATGATCTGCTGCATCACACCATTAATCAGCATCACATCGGTGCCCGGTCGGTGCGCTAAGTAAAGCTCAGCATGGTCAGCAATATCGATTCGTTTTGGATCAGCAACGATCAATCGTGCTCCACCATGCCTAACCGCTTGCTTGATGTGCGAGCCAATAATTGGGTGTGCTGAAGTAGTATCTGAACCGATAATAAAGATCACATCTGAGTGCTTGATACTTGGAATATCATTGGTCATTGCACCGCTACCCAGCGAAGCCTCTAAACCGGTAACAGTCGAAGCATGACAAAGACGTGCACAGTGATCGACGTTATTGGTACCTAGTTCGCGACGTATGAATTTTTGGAAGACATAGTTGTCTTCATTGGTGGTTTTCGCCGACGAGAAGCCCGCCAAAGCATTGCTACCAAAGCCCTGTTTAATCGCGGTAAATTTATCAGCAATGAGTTTAATCGCTTCTTCCCAACTTGCAGGTTGCAACCAGCCATCTTTACGAATTAATGGTGTGGTTAAACGCGCATCACTGCCCACAAAATCGAAACCGAATCGCCCCTTAACACACAACATACCTTCATTAACCGGAGAGTCACCGCCTTCGATATAACGGATTTTGTTTTTCTGCTCATCGATATGCATGGTTAGCTTACAGCCCACACCACAATAGGTGCAGATGGTATCGACTTTCTTGAGTAAGTCTGTGTCTCCCTGCTTTCTATCACGAGCATCCACCATTGCACCGGTCGGACACGCCTGAATACAAGATCCACATTGAACGCAGTTTGAGTCGCCCATTAAGGTCTTGTCTGCCCCAAAATTAGGACGACATTCAGGTCTTGATGCAGGCTTGCCATCAAATTGATTCATGAAGCTTAGAACGCCATGGACATTCTGTTCGCGGCACGCTTGGATACACTGCCCGCAACTGATGCAGCGGTTGGCATCAAAGATAATAAATTCTGAACTGTCGTCAACAGCAAATTTTTGTCTTGTTAAACCGACCTTCGCTTCTTCTGCACGAATCGCCTGCCAACTCTCATTCGAAGCCACATCGATTTTGTACTCTGGATGTGTTTGCGTTGCCTTGTATTCGGTCGAGTAGTCTCGTAAGTCGCAATCGGTGTTGGCTTGGCAGCCACATTCTAGACATCTTGCTGCTTCCGCAATTGCATCGGCATTATCAAACCCTGTTTCTACTTCGTCGAAGCTTTGTTCACGCTGCTCGGGTGTTAGCTCTGGCATGATCTTACGCGCCATACGCTGTATGGATTTGTATTGCTCAGGATCCACCGCTTTGAGCTGCTTGTGCTTTCTTGCATTAAACGGTTTAACCGGAATGTTATCCATATCGCCATGAAAGAACCGATCAATCGCCTGTGCAGCAATGCGCCCATCCCCCACCGCTTCCACTGCGGTTGCAGGGCCGCGTCGGAAATCACCAATACTAAAGATATTGCCAGTACCTGTATGCATGGTTTGCGGATCGGCATCAGCGGTATTCCAACGAGTAAGAGGAATATCAATCGCTTCATTGTCCATAAAGCTCAGATCCGGCTTTTGCGACACGGCAGCAATAACCGTATCAAACGCTTCAACAAAGAATTCGCCTGTTGGTTTAGGGCTGCGACGACCTGAAGCATCAGCCGGACCCAAAGCCATACGCTCTAATCGTATTTCTGATACATGACCATTTTCATCGGCTATGTTTTCTGCCGGGTTGGTTAAGAAATGGAACTTCACACCTTCATGCTCAGCTTCTTCGATTTCGTAATCTTCTGCCGGCATCTCATCTCGAGTACGACGATAAATCAGCGTAGTATCCGCGCCATCACGCACCGCTGTTCGAGCGCAGTCAATCGCGGTATTACCACCACCAATCACTGCAACCTTTTTACCAGTGACATACTGCTGATCGATCACGTAATCTTTCAAGTAATCGACGCCTAGATAACAACCGCCAAGATCGCTGCCCGGATAATTCATTTCAACTGCTTGCGATGCACCAACCGCCAAGCAAACCGCATCAAAATCGTTACTCAAATCAGACAGTGTAAAATCAACACCGAGTTTTTTATCACACTCTACCGACATCCCATTACGACACATCAGTTCGATTTCTTTATCTAGGATCGATTTAGGTAAGCGATATTCAGGGATACCGTAACGCAACCAACCTCCCGCTTTGGGCATCGACTCATAAACACTAACATCGTAGCCTTCGTTAGATAGGTAATAACCTGCTGTAAGACCACCGGGGCCACTACCAACAATCGCAATACTCTTGCCTTTGATTGGTTTCTTAGTTGGCATGTAGCTCTCTTGAGCGGCTAAATCTGCGTCGGCAGCGTGTCGTTTGAGTTGACGAATCGCGATGGATTCATCGACCAAGTTGCGACGACATTCCGTTTCACAGAAAGCAGGACATACTCGACCAATCGACAGGGGCATTGGTAGTGTCTTTTTGATAACCTCTATCGCTTTGATGTGATCATTTTGCGCAATATGATGCAGGTAAGATTGGATATCGACCCCAGCAGGACACGCTGTTTGGCATGGCGCTTCACAATCCGCGTAATGATCGGTCATGATACGGTTCAACGCGTCTTGCCGATGAATCGTTAACTGTTTTGACTGGGTGGTAATATTCAGCCCATTAGACACTTCAAGCTCACAAGAACGAGTGACACCAACGCCATCAACTTCAACAACACACAAGTCACACGGTACTTTATCCGCTGTTTTGTTCAAACCACATAAAGATGGGATCTCTAAACCACATGTTTTTGCCGCCTCAAGAACGGTTTGTCCTTGCTCGACAATTCGATATTTCCCATCAATAACGATTTGAATCATACCTAAGTCCTACCTTTACCTTTCGCACACGCGAGTTATCAATAATTAAAATTTAAGTAATACAATATTATTAATATTATTAAATCTATGTCATTACCATACATTATTTGTGGTTTTGTGCGTGTGACCTCAAACAAGTTCCATTGATAATAACCATAAGGTATGAGTGGTCTTATCAGTATCGACGAGAGGACTAGGCGGAAGGTACTCAGTTGTAGAAATTAAATTCAAGGTACAAAAAAGCCCCTAATGATTAGGGGCTTTGAACAAATATCATTGAGTCGCTTTCGAGCTTATAACACAGCTATCAAGCTTATTGCTCAGTTTCTTCGATAAGCTCTTGCACCGGAGATGCTGGTTTGTTTTGAGCAAAACCGCGTAGGCCAACAACGTGTACGTGTTCGTGATCTTTGAAGACCTTACGAACCAGTTTGTAGGTTGTACCTTTCTCTGGACTAATGTTTTCAGGTGCTGCAATCAGAAGTTGCATACCCAAACGGTCGCACAGTTCAAACAGCGTAGAGATCGACTTAGAATCCAAACGTGCTGCTTCATCAAGGAACAACAAACGACATGGAACGATGTCTTTACTGCGAAGTCGACGAGATTCCTCTTCCCAGCTCTGAATAACCATCAATAGGATTGACTGACCCGTACCGATCGCCTCACCCGTAGACAGTGCGCCCGATTCAGCTTGTAACCAACCATCTGAACCACGGTTAACTTCAACACTCAGCTCTAGGTAGTTACGGTAATCCAGTAGCTCTTCACCCAGAACTTGCGGAGAACGTTGACCCATATCGATATGCGGGTTCACTCGTTGGAACAACTTCGCCATCGCTTCTGAGAAGGTAAAGCGCGTTGATTCAAACAAGTCTTTGTGTTGCTCTTGTTGAGTCGCTAGCCCTGATAGCAAGATCTCGTGGCTTTCACGGATCTTAACGTTCAGACGTACGCCTTTAACCTGACCAAAGTAAATGTTAGACAAACCTTGGTTCAGCATTCGAATACGGTTCTGCTCGCGCTGAATCGTTTTCTTGATGATGCTTGCTACAGACTCAGAGCTGATTGCTAGGCGATTTTCACGCTGCGTCAATTCTTCTGTTAGTCGAGCTAGCTCAACTTCCATCTCTTCGATTGCTTCAACCGGATCATCCGTGTGAATAATGTCTTGGCGAATACGCTCACGAAGGTGTTGGTAAACCGCAATGTAGAACAGAACTTTACGCTCTGGATGTGCGTTGTCTTCAGATAGACGCAGCGAATCACGCAGGTCATCATTGTCGGCTACCGCCAGACGTAGCGCACCCAGTGATTTATCCGACATAGAGCGAAGCTCGCCTGCCGTTAGATAAGCCAGTTCACGTTTGTGTAGACGACGTTCAACGTCATTCTCACGCGCTAAACGAAGTACTGAACACCAGCCTGCTTTTGCTGCAACAACGAAGGTACGAAGCTCTGTGTACTCTTTTTGAACTTTCTTAAGACGCTTAGCCAAGGCTTTCATCTCAAGTTCAGTTGATGTAATGGTACGCTCGTATTCACTCTTACGACCACGTGAAGTATGCAAACGCTCATGCAGTTCGTCACGACGACGTACAGCACGCTCTTCAGCGCCTTCATCAGCATTGACACCAAACTCTTGCAGCTCTTGTTTGAACTCTTGAACCGTTTCTTGCTTCGCTTGATGTGAGCTCTTCAGTGCTGCCAATACTTGGTTGTATTGGTTCATCTGTTCGCGAGCTTGCTTCAAGCCATCACGGCCTTTGGTTCTTGCTTGTTCTGCTTGAACCAACTTCGCTTTCAATTGCTCGCTCAGTTCGCTGCTCTTGTTTAGAAGATCAACAGAATCCGCGTAAGCAAAGTAGTGACGACGTTCGATTAAGTCAGACAGAGCAAACACTTTGCCTTTCAAGCTTTGTAGAGCTTGGTCGGCTTGTTGATATTGCGCTTCTAGTGTCTCGAACTGTTCAGGGTCTGCGTCTAGTGCAGATACGATTTGCTCTAGAGAAGTAAGCGATTTGCCGTGCGTATTCAAGTAAGACTTAGCTTCACTTAAACGCTCTAGTTGCGCTTCTAATTCAGCTAGGCGTTCAGCCAATGTTTCGTCTTCTAAAATACGAACCATTGGTGCTAATTTGTCTAGCGCACCCAACGCTTGTTTACTCTGTTGTAGCTGACTACGTTGCTGTTGCTCTTTAGAATTTAATTCAGCCAAAGAACGTACAATCTGGTTACGCTTGTCACGAGTAGACACTAGTGCCTGTTCAGGGTCATCGTTAAACGCAACGTGTAGGTGCTTAGCAACAAAGCTATTGAATGCTTGGTATAGGCGATTCAGCTTTTGTGCATCAAACGCCGCTTTCGCGTGGTTTTCCACAACAACATCACGCTCTTCACGCAATTTCTCTAATCGTTGTTCACGGGCCGCACGGCCAAACAGAGGAATCTCAGGGAAACGAGAGTAACGCATTTGGCGATCGTTCAGCTGAACACACACCGCGCCCTCTAACTCATCAGCATTGAATGAGCTGTCATCAAATGCATCGACATCGCCTTCAAGGATGTAAAGGTCATCTGGACAATCATCAAGATCCACCAGCTTCTCTTTAATACCATCAAGATCAGAGACCACAATCGCATGACGAGCAGGACCGTACATCGCACTGAAATACGGCGCATCACCAATGGTAATGTCATCGTAGATCTCAGAAAGCAGCACGCCACCAAGCGTATCCGCTAAACCTTTCAAACGAGGATCGTTAGAACCACCCGGAGAAGCTAAGCGTTCAATCTCTTGCTCAAGTTGCGCACGACGAGTCGCTAATTGATCTTTCGCGACCGCTTGAGATTTTTCGTCTTCAAGCACTTGCTGCATTTGAGTCATTACTGCTTGGCTATCTTCTAGCTCAGCGTCTGTTTGATCTCTTAGGGCTTCAAGTGCATCGTTCGCCGTGATCCACGCTGGAGCAATAGACTCAAGTTTTTGAATCTCTTGGTCGTGGTTTTGTTGCACACGACGTTGCTCACTCTTCGCTTCACGCAGCTCTTCTTGAGCGTACTCAAGAGACTCGATCTGCATTGCATGGCGTTCACGTTCTTCATCGAAAACCGCTTCGTCAGTTAGTGAGATGTTGTGTTGCTTTTGGTATTCAGTCGCAAGCTCTTTTGCTTGACGCTGCTGCGCCACATCACGAGCCATGTCGCGGTGCTGAGCACGCCACTGTTGTTCGTTTTCAACAACGTGTTTTGCGTTACGGCCTTTTTCTAAAGCTTGCTTAGCACTGTTAGACGCTTCATTACGCTCAACGTCACCAACGATGCTTTTAACAAGAGCGAGCGCTTTGTCGAACTGCGCAGACGCAGCAGAAGACATGTCTAGTTTATGCTTAGTCGACAGTAACGTTTGAATGCTTGATTCTTCTTGTGCTTTTAGCTCAGAAACCAGAGTTAATGCGCTTTCTGCAGTAATAGACTCATCACCAAGTAGCTGCTTAGTTTTCTCTAATGCTTGAACCGCTTGTTGGTATTGAAGCGCACGAGTCTGCTGAACATCCAACGCTTGTTGGTAGTCAGCAAGCTGAGTTTTCAGGCTATCCACTTCTTCTTCAGTAATGGTTGCCTGCTCTTCAGCAAGAAGTACTCGCTCTTGAGCTTCTTCAACTACCATCATCTGTTCTTCTAGACGCTCATTAAGCTCTTCTAGATCTTCACTGTAGCGAGCAATTTTCTCTTGCTGACGAAGTGCAGTTTGAACCAATTGAAGATGATCCGAAGCCGCTTGATAATCTTGCTCTAGTGCCGATTCTTGATCGACCAACAGCTCAAGCTCTTCTTGAACGCGGTTCAACAAGTTGTTTTGATCAAGCAAGGTTTCGCGAGAACCAAACAGTTCACCACGGAACTTCATCGTTTGATCAAGCTTGTTGCGACGATCGTTGGCATGGCGCATGTAATCTGCTGCCACGTAGTTCGTAGATTCAGTGATCAAGTGCTTGAACAAGTCACGATCCGACTGAGTCGTTTTGATCGCTTCTAGCGTCATGCGGTTTTCGCGTAGTGCTGATTCCATGTCTTGGAATGCTTTCTTCACGCCACCATTTTGCGGTAGAAGGTAATCACGCAGAGAACGCGTAATCGCACTAGAAATACCACCGTAAAGCGATGCTTCAATCAGACGGTAGAACTTAGAACGGTCGCTGCTGTTACGCAGTTTCTTCGGTACCACACCGTATTCAAACATCTGTGAGTGGTAATCAACAATCGAAGAAAAGGCTTTAAAGTGCGCGCCTTCGTGTTGTGCAACCGCCGCTTTCACATCGTTCAACTGGCATACGCGAGCATGGCTGTCTGAAACGTTCTGAATCAAAACATCGGTTGGTTTCACATGGCTTGGGAGGCCTTGGATAACAAACGGTTTGATGTCTACTTTCTTATCACGACCCGCTACTTGCTGCAGTTTTACTGCGAACAATAGACGCTGATTACGAGAGTTCACAACATCTAGCGCGGCATAACATGCGCCCGGCTGAAGCTTACCGTAAAGGCCTTTATCACGAGATGACTGTGAACTGCCCGCTTCCGTTGTGTTACGGAAATGCAGAAGGCTTTGGTCAGGGATCAGCGCTGTGATGAATGCCGCCATTGTGGTCGACTTACCTGCACCGTTACCGCCAGAAAGCGTTGTAACCAACCCATCAATATCAAAAGTACGCGCAAAAAAGCCGTTCCAGTTGATCATGGTTAATGATTGATACTTACCTCTTTCAATCATGCTTCACCTTCTACTTTTGTTTGTTCGCCATCGTTTGACTCAAGGTCAAAGCCGGCTTGATCGTTAAAAATGTCTTGTTGACCGTTTTCATCTACGTCTAGTTCTAGTTCTGATGCAGCTTCCGCTTGTTCTTCATTCAACAAGCTGCCTTGGTTAGGTTCTTGGGTATGAACCACAGCTTCACCATCACGGATAAGACGTAATTGCGCTTCTTTCATGTCGTCGCCAACACGAACGTCAGCGCCAAAGCGGAATACCGCTTCGCTGATACGGAACTTGCCGGTTTCACCAATCGCAATCAGCATGCCGATACGGCGTAAACGACGCAAAGAAGTACGTACTTTTTCAAAGAGCTTTTCTTTGTCTAAGTCAGAACCAGATGCGCGGTTCGTTGCTAGCTTCATGAGCTTTTTCTCATCCGCTAACGACATCAATTCATCAAACAGTTCTTGATTGGTGAAGATACCTTCATGAGCAAGACGTTCTGGGCTTAGGTATAAGAAACACAACACCTTACCAACCAGCATGTCTAATTCAGACAACACACTACGGCCAATCAGAGACGTAGAACGCGGACGCAGGTAGAAGAAACCCTCCGGCGCTTTTACCAGTTCCGTATTGTAGCGTTGGTAAAAATGCTGAAGTTCCACTTCAAAATCAGAAAGCAACGCGTGGTTGTCTAGGTCTTCTGTTGAAACATGCTTACCTGAACGCAGCATGCTATCTAGCGCAGGGAACAACGGGTTCGCTATCGCTTTTACCAGTTTCTCTGGCATGTAATCATCAGTACTTGTTAATGACATTTGCTTGTACCTTTGCACCGAAATCGTTGATTGCCTGCCAATCCGGCTGAATAGCCTGATAGTCAGACTCTGAGTAACCTAAGCGCACGGCTTGGTCGACAACAATTCTGGCTAAATCAAAATGGTGTGTGCGAGGGTGTGCTGCGAGGTAATCGCGTAACACAAGGCCAAGGTCAATTGGCGCGCCTTGCTGTTTGTGAGCTTTTAACATTTCTGCAATTCGTTCTGAAAGCAGATCATTCACTTGCTCAAATTCTTCGTACTCAACGTCGATTGGCGCTTGTCCCATCACTTCATCATCACGAAGCACGAGCGCTTCATCACGAAGATCGGTCAGCTTCTCAGCATCGGCGTAAGTCAATAACCAAGGCGCATCAAAGTAGTCTGTGACTGACTGACGCAACCGCTGGCTAAAGGCACGGTTTTTATCCATATCGATCGCGGTACGGATAAATTTGTGAACGTGGCGGTCGTAGCCGATCCACAAGTCGATTGCTTGCTGACCCCAACTGGTGATTCGGTCAAGCTTCATTTGCAAACCGAACAGGGTTTCGCCAACGAACTCGAGTTCATCGTCACCGTAAACAATTTCTTGAATATCGAGGATCTGTGTTTGCAGTTCATCACCCGCCGCTTGCAAGGTATCTTGCAATTCTTTTAGCGTCGCAGAAGTTTCTGATAGCAAAGCTTCACAGTTATTAATCGCTTCTCGCCAGTCCTTATTTAAAAGGTCGGCAATTTGCTGCTTAACGGTTTGTTGCTGCTCATCCATAACACGTTGGTTAAGATCAATCTGATCGAAAATTTCACCAACTGAATATTTGAGCACGCCGTAAACGTTCTTTTTCCAATGCCCCGGAGTTCCGCCCTTCTGCGCAGCTTCAATGGCTTTTGCCATCTCATCGGCAACCATAGAAAGCTGAATAGACAGTTTTAATTTAGAGAACTGACGGTGACGTAAGTAATAATCAGAGATACCAACGGCCAACGGTGATAAGCGGTAGATGCTCGCACCATCGGTGATTTCACTGGTAAAGCGGCTGATCAACTTCTGTTTAACTAGCTCATTGATGGCATTGTTGGCACGAAACGCAGACGCTTCGCCAGTATCTTCAAACAGTCGAGTGACAATGGTAAATGCATCGTGCAGTTCACCTTCGCCCAACTCTTCATCGAACCTTTCATTGCTTAGTACTGCGATAGCAATCAAAAATGCTAAGCGCTCTGGTGGCAAGTTTAATGAAAAATCATGCTGCTTGACCCAGCCCACCAACTCATCAATTGGCTGCTCTTCGGCAGTTTGAGTCATTTCACTCATTGTGGTTCCTGTTACTGTTCTTCGTCATATCGAACGTATTAGATATGACGCCTATTTCTTTATGACGCGGGCTTGTTACGATTGCATAGCGCATGTTGTGGCTTCTTTTACCACATTCACCGCTGCTATTGCGCAGGTTTTTGAGCCCAAACGTGAATATAACGGCCTAGTGACAGATATGGCTCTTGGCGGCATAGCTGTTTTTCTAGTTCCAATACATCTTCAAATTGGTAATCGCCCATGTACTCCATATTACCTATGTAGTCACTGAAAGAACGAATGCCTGATTTACCACATATTTCTAGACCGGCGTCTTCTATCCATTGGTAAACCTCTTCTGGCTTCAAGCCTTTTTGTGGTTGCAGCTTAAACCGTTTTCGATGTGGCATCCCATTCAATACATGAGGAATGTTGCCACAAATCACATTTTTCAGGACTAATCCGTGGTGGTTGTAAAACATTATCGAAGCAACGCCACCGGGTTTTACTTGCTCCAACAATAAATCAAGCGCCTCTTTAGGATCGGCTAACCATTCCATTACCGCATGAAACATCACAAAATCGACTTTTTCATCGAGATGTTCTGCGACTTTTTGTACCGGAGAATGGATGAATCGATACTGATCTAACAAACCCGCCTCGCTGATACTTTCTTCTGCTAGCTTCAGCATTTCAGAAGAGAGGTCACAAAGAGAAACGTTATGCCCAAGCGACGCAATTTTTTGCGACATCTGCGCAAGGCCGCCTCCAGCATCAAGCACATGCAGCGGCGAAGCTGATTGCTCAAATTTGCTCAAAGCTTGTTCTAAATCTTCCCATACGATGATCTGACGGATCTCTCCTTTGTCAGAGCCGTAAATATTTTTTGCAAATTTGTGGGCAATATCGTCGAAATTACGGTCTTCAGTCACGGCTACTTGAGTTATTATGTCCTATCGTGCCTGCTATTCTGTCACAGGAATTTCAGGAATAAAGAGGCGATGTCTCTTTTTACTACTAAGTGATGTTTTTTCGGACTATTCGGATATGTTTGAGCTGAAAAAAGTAGTGTCTTCGTTACTGATGCCACTGCCAGCAATGTTAATTCTCGCTTTTCTGGGTTTAGCCCTAGTGATGTTTACTACCAAAAGGAAGACGGGTTGCCTAATCACCCTTTCAGCCCTATGTGGTATTTTCCTAATCGCTTTCCAGCCAGTTTCTAGTCAACTTTTAATGCCAATGGAAAGGCAACACACCGCTTTTTTACCTGTCGATGAAACCGTCGATTACGTGATGGTTCTCGGAAGTGGTCACGTCGTAGACGACCAAATCCCACCAACATCAGAGCTTAGTCGCACCGGTCTAATGCGTTTAAGTGAAGGGATTCGTATTCTACGCCTTTACCCTGGTGCAAAACTCATTTTGTCTGGCTATGGCGCAGGCACTGAAGTGAGCAACGCTCGAATGATGGCCAAAGTTGCGTTGGCTCTAGGTGTCGCAAAGCCCGATATCATTCTGCTTGAAACAGCAAAAGACACATGGGAAGAAGCCCGACAAGCCGCTGCGTTCGTTAAAAATAAAAGAATGGTACTGGTAACTTCCGCTAGCCATATGACTCGCGCATTGAATGAATTCCATGCAGCTGGCATGAAGCCATTACCAGCCCCAACCAATTACCTTGCACAAGAAGGGATTGTTGAACCTTGGAATAAGTACATGCCTAAAGCTCTTTACCTTGAGCAAACTGAGCGTTACTGGCACGAAACAATGGGGTTGATGTGGCAAAGCCTGCGTGATTGGCTTGATACAAGCAATGACACCGTTGAAGAACCCATTGTTGTTCCTGAAACATCTCGCTTAGTTGAAGATGACGGTGGTATTTCTGCGGCGCAGCCTCAATAAACTCAACCGAATCAGTGAACTGAATTTTATCAGTAGACATAATCTTACCTGTAGACTTAGTCTTATCTGTAGATTCGCCAGATAGGCAAAACTGATTAACCAAGTAATTTGCAGGTTTCCAGTTCGTAAACAATAAAAGCTAAGCAATAAAAAAGCCGAGACATCAATGATGTCTCGGCTTTTTACGTTTAAATATCGTTGTTGACTGGTCATCCCGAAGGAAATCAATCACCAGCGAACATGTAACCTTCACCGTGAACCGTTACAAAAATTTGTGGATTCTTAGGGTCAAACTCCATCTTCGCACGCATACGACGGATTAACACATCGATAGTTCGATCGTTTGGAGCATCCACTCGGTGACTGATCATATTCAGAATACGTTCACGACTTAATACCTGGTTAGGATAAGAAGAGAGCGCAACCAACAGTTCATATTCAGCTTTAGTCAGTTTTACCGGTTCGCCGTTTTTGCTTAGCGCACGACGAGGGATATCAAACGTCCACTCACCAAAACGAACCACAGATTCGTCTTCAGTCTCTTCAACCTTACCTGCTGCTGTTTTACGAGCGGCAGAAATGCGCCAAAGTAGGTTTTTAACTCGAACCAATAACTCGCGAAGTTCGAAGGGTTTAGTAACGTAATCGTCAGCGCCCATTTCAAGGCCAACGATTTTGTCGATGCTATCCGTGCGTCCAGTAACTAAAATAATTCCAATGTCTGATTGACTGCGTAATTCGCGAGTTAGCATCAATCCATCTTCGCCTGGTAAGTTGATGTCCAGCATAATGAGGTCAACATTGTTTTCTTCTAACACGTTTCTCATTTGAGCGCCGCTTTCTGCTTCGCTTACTGTGTAACCTTCGTTCTGGAAGTATCCGACCAATTTACTGCGGGTTACCACATCATCTTCTACGACTAATACGTGATAGCTCATCTACACCACTTTTCTTATTTAATAGTTTCAGTGACTATTCTATTCATAACTCGTAACAATTCTAGTGGTACACAAGATAAAAGCCAGAAACATGGATCTTTTTTGATACAAGACAATCTTAAACCTTGCTATTTATCGTCCATCGCAATTCAATATAGGCATTACTACTAACGAGTAACTTTGCGTTTCGCAAATAACCTTGTTATTCAGCCTTGGTGTGCTTATGCACTAGTGACTTCAAGATGCATATAAGTAACACCACAAGACTAAATCAGGATCTAAGAAATGAAAGATACGAAAGCGTTCAACGAGCAAAGAGCAGAAATATACTGGTGGCTATCAAGCTTATTCGCTAAAGAGATCACTCAAGAAGAACTCGATCACTACCACTCTGTTGAAATTCGTTCTTTCCTAACTGGTTTAGGCGAAAATGAAACACTAAAGCCGGCGATCGATAGCCTAGTGGATGCGCTAAACCGCCTACAAACGCGTGAAGATGCTCAACTAGAATTGTCTGCAGACTTCTGTGACTTATTCTTAAAAACAGATAAGCATGGCGCACTTCCTTACGCTTCTATGTATATCGGTGAGACTGGCCTTTTGAATGATAAGCCAGCAAAAGATATGGAAGAGATCATGGCTAAGCACAACTTAGTGGTGAACCAAGACCTAAAAGAACCAGCTGACCATATCGCTATCGAACTCGACTTCCTTGGCAATTTGATCATCCGTTCTAATGAAACGGAACTTGAAGAAGAGCTAGAAAAATCGTTCATTGTTCAACAGCAATTTATCGAGCAACAACTTCTTACTTGGGTACCAAAGTTCAACGTTAAATGTCATGACGTTGACGAATTCGGTTTCTACGCATCAGTCTCATCTCTGCTACTTGCATTCTGCAAATTGGACACCCAATACCTCGCTGGTGAATAAGCTTATTGGATGACTCGTTAAATAAATTCAGAAGAATGTGACAATTCACCCGGATTTCCGGGTGAATTTTATTGCGAGTAATTTCTAGTCAGTCTAAAATTGTGACCGCAAACGATAAAATATGAAACATTCACGAAATGCTATGCTTATTATAGTTTTGAGCATTTCGGTGTTAAGACAAGCCGCTCAATAGCGGTTTTTTGTTTTTTAGCACTTTAGTACCCAAAGAGCCCTACAAATTTAAGCTCTTAGTTAGGTAGCTTAACGGCTACTTCATTCCGTACTTTGGGAAAGTAGCTTCTAATAGGATAAAACCATGGCCACTATAAAAGATGTCGCTCGCTTAGCAGGCGTATCAACAACAACCGTTTCTCACGTAATTAACAAAACTCGCTTTGTTGCAGAAGCGACGCAAGAAAAAGTAAATAAAGCCGTAGACGAACTGAACTATGCACCAAGTGCCGTTGCTCGTAGTTTGAAGTGCAATACAACCCGCACTATCGGCATGCTAGTTACTCAATCAACTAACCTATTCTTCTCTGAAGTTATCGATGGTGTTGAAAGCTACTGCTACCGTCAAGGTTACACTTTGATCCTGTGTAATACGGGCGGTATCTATGAGAAGCAACGTGACTACATTCGAATGCTTGCAGAGAAACGTGTAGATGGCATCTTAGTTATGTGTTCTGACCTAACTGAAGAACTGAGAGGCATGTTAGACCGTCACGCTGACATCCCTAAAGTGATTATGGATTGGGGCCCTGAGAGTTCTCAAGCAGATAAGATCATCGACAACTCTGAGGAAGGTGGTTACCTAGCGACCAAATACCTCATTGATCACGGTCACTCCAAGATTGCTTGTTTAAGTGGCCACTTAGACAAAGCGGCATGTGTTGAACGCATCGCGGGTTACAAACGCGCACTCAACGAAGCTAAGATTGCTGCTGATGATAACATGATCATTGAAGGTAACTTCGAGTGTGATACGGCGGTTCTTGCGGCAGAGAAAATCATTAAGATGGTAGATCGCCCAACGGCCGTATTCTGTTTTAACGACACGATGGCACTCGGCCTAATGAGCAGACTGCAAGAGAAAGGAATTCGTATCCCTGAAGATATTTCAGTGATCGGCTATGACAACATCGAGTTGGCTGAATACTTCTCTCCGCCGTTAACAACGGTTCACCAACCCAAACGTCGTGTTGGTAAGAACGCTTTCGAAATTTTGTTAGAACGCATTAAAGATAAAGACCATGAAAAGCGTGTGTTCGAAATGCATCCTGAAATTGTTGAGCGAAGCACAGTTAAAACGTTAAATTAATTGATAAATTCAGTTTAATATAATTAAGCGCACCTTTAGGTGCGCTTTTTTTATCAACAACATGAATGAACCTGGTATCATACTGGAAAGATCATTAATTGAAGCAATATCACATTTTGAAATAACAAGTGTGAGCCTCATTCAACAAAAACTTTATTCTATTCAATCAGTCACGCACAGGGAAAATCACTTGAAAGAGTGAGACGCAAAGCTTCCGGCCTAAACCACTCGTTGGTATGGTAGCGGGGTTACCGATGGCAAAATGCAGTAACTACTAATAATTTAGTAATTTACGGCTAATTGACAATTTAATTGCAACATTTTGCTAATCTCTCGGACCTGCTTATTTGGTGGCGTAGTTCAAATACACCGAGATAAATAACATGGATAAACCGATACTAAAGGATTCAATGAAATTATTTGAATCCCTAGGAAAAATAAAATCACGCTCGATGTTTGGTGGCTTCGGTCTTTTTGCTGATGACACTATGTTTGCTCTGGTTGTAAATGACCAGTTGCACATACGAGCAGACAAATGCACAACGAAACAGTTCGAACAACAAGGGTTTCAACCGTACGTCTACAAAAAACGTGGTTTCCCTGTCGTTACTAAATATTTCGCTTTACCTGAAGGCCTGTGGCAAGACCAAGAGAAAATCTTGCAGCTTGCAACGACGTCTCTGGGTTTTGCTAAAGAAGAAAAAGCTGAGCAATCTTCAGCTAAGCCTACTCGACTCAAAGATCTGCCCAACCTTCGACTCGCCACTGAGCGTATGTTGAAAAAAGCAGGGATCGATTCCGTAGAACGTTTATATGAATCTGGCTCTGTAAACGCATTTAACGCCATCAAAGAATCACATGCGTCTTCCGTCAGTATTGAACTACTTTGGGCGTTAGAAGGCGCGATCAATGGCACACATTGGTCTGTTATACCGCAGCAGCGTCGTGAAGAGCTTATCAATCGCGTCAATTAACATTGTCAGTGCAATCTATATACATAACTAAGCCGCATTTACTGCGGCTTTTTTTATTTCGAAAAAACTAGTCCTATCTATAGCTGGAACACTTTGATCAGAAAGATGGACGGTAATAGTATTTGTAATCCACTTTAACCATCGGAATGAAGTTGATTTCTCCAGAGGAGTTCATTATTTCTTTTACCTTGATAGTACCGTTTTTGATTTCAAACGAGCGCACATCTACTTTTTCTGAGGCTTGAGGTAAGATTCTGCTCAATTCATATGAGCGCTTACTATTTATATCCATCCAGATTTGTTTTCCAGATTCGTAAGCCTGTGATTGGCTCGCCACTACATCGCCTTTAAAGACTTTAGACTCAACAGCTGTCCGGTGATAGACGCCCGAACCCATCGCTTGGAAAGAGAATAGGCCTGTTGTAGCAATAACCGTAATCATTGATAATAATTTCATAGCTAGCTCCTTAGTTGTCTGCCTGAATAATTATCTAAAACAATCTTCATGCCACGATTGTTACGTATATAGAACGAGCCAAGACCAAAACTCTTTCAAATTTTTGTTACTTTTTACGTGGTACAAATTATTACTATAAAAATAGTTTATACAAAACAAGTCTCTACCCGAGAGCCACAACCTTCTAATCAAAGAATTTTTCCACTTCTATTCTGCCAATACTTGTCGCTAACATAGGGCTAAGCAATTAGGCTAGCTGTTCAACCCCGATTCATCGCCTAGAATAGATAGTTTTTTATTATCTGGTGAAAGTTAATCTATGCTTTGCCTGTCTATCTATACTAATGGTATACATTGAAAATTTAGAGGAAGTATCAATGAGTAAGAAAATGATATTGGGTATTGTGTTGGTCGTAACCATCGTCTTGTTAGGCGTCAATTTCGGCCAATACTTAACGCTTGAAAATGCCAAGGCCCAACAAGCCGTTTTAACTGACTACATTGATAGCAACTTCATTGCTGCCGCTGCTATCTATTTTGTCGCGTATTTAATGATTACTGCTTTCTCAATTCCTGGTGCTGCTGTTGTGACCCTGTTAGGGGCTGCGCTATTTGGTTTCTGGAATAGTTTGCTGCTGGTCTCTTTCGCCAGTGCCATTGGTGCAACCCTCGCATTTCTAAGTAGCCGCTACCTTTTACGTGACTGGATCCAAACCAAATTTGGTGACAAATTAGCAACGATTAACAAGGGCGTTGAAAAAGACGGAGCATTTTACTTGTTTTCTCTGCGTCTGATTCCTGTATTCCCATTTTTTCTTATCAATCTGTTGATGGGTCTAACACCGATGTCCGTGAGTCGTTACTACATTACGAGTCAAATAGGGATGTTACCGGGTACCGCTGTTTTCTTGAATGCTGGTACTCAACTCGCGGAAATTGATTCACTTTCGGGTATCGTGTCCCCTTCAGTACTTTTGTCATTTGCCTTACTGGGTGTATTCCCAATCATTGCAAAATGGTTGATGAATAAATTTCGCTCAGCACCTGTGGCTGAATAACGTCTATCACTGAATAACGTATACTTATAATAGCTAAATAACGCATATAGCCAGATAAGGTTCTATCTCAATGAAAATCTTCAGTGCATCGAATCCGACAGAAGCCCACATCATCTGTGGATTGCTAGAAAGTGTGAATATTGCGTGTGAAGTTCGTGGTGAAGGGTTATTCGGTTTGAAAGGGGAAATCCCATTTACCGAAGAAACTGACCCTTACGTATGGTTATATGAGCCAGAATTGGCGAGCAAAGCCCGGGCAGTTGTTAATGACTACCAGAAACAGCAAGATTCGATCATTTATGAAGAGTGGCGTTGCGGAGAATGTCATGAAGTCAACGAAGCACAATTCGGTTCTTGTTGGCAGTGCGGTGCTGCTTCACCTGTATAGCAGATTTTGAAAGGTAAAGTGGCTCCAACGGCCTTATATAACAACTCGGTCAGATACCTCCTCCAAATAAAAACGGGAAGCTAAAATTAGCTTCCCGTTTTTATTTCAATTCTATTCGAGCATCTGTTCTGCTAAAGAATCACTGAATTTGCTTTTGTATAAAAGCGATAGATCGTTGATTGAATTCTTCAGGGTTTTCTACGTTACACACATGCCCACAATTGGCAATTTCTACCAACTCACTCGACTTATGCGCTTCTACCATTTCTTTTACTGGCTTGATGAACATGTAGTCGCGCTCGCCCATCAAATACAAAGTTGGAATCGGCAATTCTCGGTCTTTGAAGTACTTCATCAATGGGTTCACATCAGCCGTAAGGATAAACCAGCGTTTAAACTCTTTTTGGCACAGCTTTTTGGCTTCGCGGATAAACAGGTGACGTGATTCTTTTTGGCTTTTTTGTGGCATCACAACGTAAGCAAAAAGGCTGTATAACCACATATAAGGAATGATGTGCTTACTCAAGTTACCCAACTTGATTAAGACTTGAGAGCGAGTGTTGAGTTTGGTCACGGCACCACCTAGCACCATTGAACGTACTCGGCCAGCCGCTAGCTCTGCGACATTACGGACAATAATCGTGCCCAAAGACATGCCTACAAAGTGTGCAGAACGGATTTTCAGATGGTCTAACACCTTAAGAATATCGAGCGTTACCGCTTTGAACGTATAACGATTCGAAATCAGCTCTTTGAGGATGTTGTCTGATTTACCATGCCCTCTCAAATCAATGAGAAGCAAGTTGAAGTGCTGTTTATACGCTTTGATCTGCTTAAACCAAATGGAGGAACTGCCTCCTGCGCCATGCACAAATACAACCCACTCATCGCTCGTAGGGTGAGTAAATGTTTTATGAAATAGTAAACTCTCAGACATACCTATCGCTTTAATTATTGGAATGGAGCTCTGCCTCATCACAAGGCGATGGCTAAGGATATCACGCAATCAAGAAATTTAAGTGATAATAGTGTCAAACCTAACATTAGTCATGTGAATACCTACCCCACCTTTTCTACCTGACTAAAATGAGTTTGCAAGTTTTCTCTTCCTAAACGTGATGTGATCTGACCAGAAAACAAAAAGGCACTCTACTATCAGAGCGCCTTCTACTATTAAGTTCAGTTGTTATACATCAGCTTATTTTACAGCTAATTCAGCACGTTAAAATGCAGAATGGTACATCGTAAGATATTCTTTTGCCGCATCTTCCCAACTAAAATCTTGTTGCATCGCGTAAAGTTGAACACGTTTAATTTCAGCGGGATTTTGTGCATAAAGTAGTAATGAACGATGCAATACTGCCAGTAACGCTTGCGGTGTTGGCTCTTCAAAAGCAAAGCCGGTCGCTATCTCGGGATCCTGATCGTAATCATTCACACTGTCTTTTAAACCGCCCACAGAGCGAACAATCGGTAACGTACCGTAAGCCATGCTGTAGATTTGGTTTAAGCCACAAGGTTCGAACTCCGAAGGCATCAAGAAGAAATCAGAACCCGCTTCAACTAAGTGCGCAAGCTCATTATTATACGCTTCTACAAACGAGAACTTATCTGAGTGAAGTGCCGACAGCTCTTTCAGCTGACTCGCTAAAACTGGATCACCAGTACCGACAATCACGATCTGAAGATCGTTTTTCAAAAACTGTTCGATGATAGGCAGTAAGTAATGAACACCTTTCTGATTAGTCAAACGACAAACCATGCCATAAACCGCACAATCGGTGACGGGGAGGCCAACATCTTGTTGCAATTTTTGCTTACAAGCTGACTTCCCACGAACCATGCTGTGTTTTGTCGCTTTGAATTTACGAGGAAGGAAAGCGTCCGTTTCCGGGTTCCAAGCTCCGTAATCACAACCATTCAAAATGCCAAAAAGATCCGCGGATCTGTACTGGAATTCTGCTGCCATACCGTGACTGCCTAATTCCGTTTTCAGCTCCTCGGCATACGTTGGACTGACTGCGTTCACCTTATCAGCACACATGACGCCGGCTCTCAGCATTGTGACATGCGTGTCACTCACTGAAGCTTCAGGCACATTGTAGCTATGCATTTCTGGTAGAAATTGCAGTTCATCGTATGCGAACACACCTTTGAAAACTGCGTTGTGAATTGAGATAACACTGCGCGTATTTTCAAAGAAATCATGTTGTTGATAACGTGACTTAAGCAAAAAAGGAACAAAGCCTGTATGCCAGTCATTTGCATGAATGATATCAGGTTGGAAGGCAAGCTTAGGAAGCATATCAAGGCAGGCTGCACTGAAGAACGAGAAACGCTCTCCGTTATCTGCGTAAGCTTGATTATTTTCTGCGTACATTTCTGGACGGTCGAAATATTTGGCACATTCGATACCAAAAACTTGAACACCTTCTACACTCAGTCTTTTGACTTGGTAAGCGGTATGAGGCCAATGATCGAGCTCGGTCGATAAAATGACTTCGGCTGCATCAATGTTTGGAATGTTTCTATACGCGGGGATAGTCACTCGAACGTCCTGTTCGAGTGTTTGTAACGCTTTCGGCAGTGCCTTGGCTACATCAGCCAAGCCACCACTTTTAATCAAGCCTTCAACTTCAGACGCTACAAAAAGTACCGAGAGAGTTTTAGTAACCAACTCGCGCTCCTTTAGAAATTACAACTACACCATCGTCAGATACGTGGTAATGCTTTTTGTCTTCTGTCAGGTTTACACCAATTTGAGTGCCCGGTGCGATGTCTGCATCTTTATCAATGATAACGCGACGAAGTATACAACCCTCGCCCACCTTCACATCACCTAATAAAATACTCTCACTAATATCACACGCTGATGCGATATTACTGCGGAAGCCTAATACACTCTTTTCAATACGCGAACCACGTACGTAACTACCGCTACACACAAGGCTATCAATGATCTGAATTCGACCATTAGCCGAGTCAGTAAACGTCGCTGGTGGTAGTGGCGGATAGTAAGTGTGTAGAGGCCATTTACGGTTGTATAGCGAGAATGGTGCATCTTTCTTAAGAAGGTCCATATGTGCTTGCCAGTACGCATCAATCGTACCTACATCGCGCCAGTAAACTTCTTCTTTCTCACCAGTAATACGGTTGGTGCTGAAATCATAAACAAACACATCACCGCGTGGGAACATGTTTGGAATAATGTCTTTCCCGAAGTCATGTGAAGATTCAGGTTTATCTGCATCTTCCGTTAGTTCAGCAAAAAGTTCTTTCGCTTCGAATACGTAGTTGCCCATTGAAACGAGCGCTGACTCTGGGTCTCCCGGAATCGACTTAGGGTTTGCAGGTTTCTCTTCAAAGCCAATCATACGGCCTTCAGCATCCACCTCGATAACACCGAACTCTGATGCTTCAGCAAGCGGCATACGCAGTGCAGAAACGGTTAACGCTGCTTTCTTTTCTTTATGGAAATCAAGCATTTGTTTGATGTCCATTTTATAGATATGGTCAGAACCAAAAATACAGACTTGATCAGGTTCTTCCAGCTCCATAAAACCCATATTTTGGTAGATAGCATCTGCTGTGCCTTCATACCAACGCTTTCCTTTACGCATTTGCGCAGGAATTGGGTCGATAAAACGATCTGTGATGCCACTGATATTCCAACCTTTTTTCATGTGGTGGAACAGAGATTGTGACTTAAATTGTGTTAATACGTAGATCTTCATAAGATCAGCATTAACGAAGTTGTTCAAAGCGAAATCAATTAAGCGGTAACTACCACCGAAAGGAACCGAGGGTTTGCTGCGAGATTCAGTCAAAGGTCTTAAGCGAGAGCCTTCACCACCAGCAAGAATCATTCCCAATACACCAGCCATTTTATTCTCCATATATCTATAGCTTGTCGATGTCAGTACTCGTAGAGGTGTCTTCCTCTGGGGGATGAGCACTAACACTTATTTCGGTACTTAACGAATATTCATTCACATACAGTGACAATATCCTAAGCCAAACGTTGTTATGCGTGCACTATTCTTTGCACTTGGTTTTATATACGTTATCGACTTTTCGGTCGATTTCAATTTTTAATACGCCATTCTGTGCTATGTAAGCTGATTGCTTTCCTAAGACTTAAAGCAGCTCACACTACACCGTTCGGGCGAAACATTACATTAACACCCGTCACACATCAGGTATACAACTAAACACTGATCTTTGAGTTACAATATTTGAATTAAGTTACATTCTCGTTAAAGTTGCATAAGAAGATATAATTAATCACCTCCATTTATTTCGCCCTGTGAATTTAATAAATTCTCGCAATCGACACATCAAATCAACCAGTTGCATAATTAGTCGTATTTTGGTCAAAAAAAAACAGCCTAATGGCTGTTTTTTCTTCAAATAACGTTCAGTTACTTCTCTTTAGGCTTTTTACGTTTATCCGTAACTTCCCACTTACCATCGATGTACAAAGCAGTCCAACCAGATGGTTTACCATCCGCTTCAGTACGAACGTAGTTCTCTTTTGTCTTACGACTAAAACGAACGACTGTCGGCTTGCCATCAGGATCAGCAACTGGTGCTGATGTCAGATATTGGAATTTAGGTGAAATACGGTCTTTAAAACGCACCAGCTCTTCCACTAATGGCGCACGTGTTTCACGTGATTTAGGAAAGTTGCTCGCTGCCATAAATAGACCCGAAGCACCGTCACGAAGTACGAAGTACGCATCTGAGTTTTCACATGGAAGTTCAGGAAAATGCACTGGATCTTCTTTAGGTGGCGCTACTTCGCCATTTCTCAGAATCTTACGAGTGTTCTTACAATCTTCACTCGTACAGTCCATGTATTTACCGAAACGACCGTTCTTCAGAACCATGTCAGAACCACATTTGTCACACTCAACAAGTGGACCATCGTAGCCTTTGACTTTGAATTCGCCATGTTCAACCACATAACCTTCACAGTTAGGGTTGTTACCACACACGTGCATCTTACGCTTATCATCAATCAGATAAGCATCCATTGCCGTTTCACAAATAGGACAACGCTTTTTCGCTCGAAGTGCTGCTGTTTCAACGTCTTCTTCAAGAACGTTGATAATACCTTCTTCATCACCAAGGTTGATTGTTGTCTTACAACGCTCTTTTGGTGGAAGTGCATAACCAGAACAACCTAGGAATACGCCTGTCGAAGCTGTACGAATACCCATTTTACGGCTACAAGTTGGACACTCAATATCGGTTTCTACGATATGATTTGGCTTCATGCCACCAGCGTCTTCGTCTAGATCCGCTTTTTCCAAATCGCCAGTAAAGTCTTCGAAGAAGTTATCTAGCACGCCTTTCCAGCTTGCTTCGCCTTCTGCAATTTGGTCTAACTTCTGCTCCATACGAGCAGTAAAGTCATAGTTCATTAGATCATTGAAACTGCCATCTAGACGGTCAGTAACAATTTCACCCATCTTCTCAGCATAGAAACGGCGCTGTTCAACTTTTACATAACCGCGATCTTGAATCGTCGAGATGATTGATGCGTAAGTTGAAGGACGACCAATACCGCGCTTCTCAAGCTCTTTAACCAGCGCAGCTTCAGTGAAACGTGCTGGTGGCTTAGTGAAGTGCTGTTTAGGGTCGAGTGCGATTAAGTCTAGCTTTTCACCAACCTGTACAGCAGGAAGAATAGTATCTTCATTTTTGCCCATTGGACGTTGAACGCGAGTCCAACCGTCAAACTTAAGAATACGACCTTTCGCTTTTAGCGTGTACTCATCCGCTTTAACGCTTACTGTCGTTGAATCGTATTGCGCAGGTGTCATTTGACAAGCAACGAATTGATTCCAAATCAGTGAATATAGCTTGTGTGCGTCTGCGTCTACGCCGTTTAAGTCTTCCGACTTAACATCTACACTTGAAGGACGAATCGCTTCGTGGGCCTCTTGAGCGCCCTCCTTGCTGCCGTATACAAGTGCTTTAGGTGGAAGATATTGCTCGCCGTACTCAGAACCAATGTATTCACGAGCGGCTTCAACAGCTTCTGAACTCAAGTTGGTTGAGTCAGTACGCATATAAGTGATGTAACCCGCTTCATACAAACGTTGAGCCAACATCATGGTTTTCTTCACGCCGTAACCAAGACGCGTACTCGCCGCTTGTTGCAGCGTAGACGTGATGTAAGGTGCAGACGGCTTACTCTTAGTTGGGCGGTCTTCACGTTTACATACTTCGTATTGAGCTTTTTCTAAAACGCTAACTGCAGCTTGTGTTTGCGCTTCATTATCAGGTTTAAACGCAACACCGTCTTTCTGAGCGACTTGCAGTCTGAAATCTGTTTTCTCTGCTGTTTTGGTATCAGCATGCACATCCCAGAACTCTTCGGGGATAAAAGCGTTGATCTCGCGCTCGCGCTCAACCAGTAGTTTTACAGCGACTGATTGAACACGGCCAGCGGATAGGCCTCGTGCTACTTTCTTCCAAAGCAGTGGTGACACCATAAAGCCAACAACACGGTCCATAAAACGTCGTGCTTGTTGTGCGTTTACGCCATCAATGTTTAGCTCACCTGGAGTTTCAAAAGCTTGTTGAATAGCATTTTTAGTGATTTCGTTAAACACCACTCGCTTGTATCGCGTTTCATCGCCACCGATGATCTCACGAAGGTGCCATGCGATAGCTTCTCCTTCGCGGTCCAAATCGGTTGCGAGATAAACATGGTCTGCGTTCTCAGCCAGTTTTTGCAATTCAGCAACGACTTTTTCTTTACCAGGTAAAATTTGGTAGTTCGCTTCCCACTCTTGATATGGGTTGATACCCATCTTTTTAATGAGAGCTTTGCGATCTTTTTCTTTCTTGATACGAGCTTTATCTTCTGGGCTCATACCCTTGGTTGAAACTGCAGCAGCCTTTTGACCAGTACTTTGACCCGCCGTTGGTAAATCACGTACGTGACCTACACTCGACTTAACGACAAAGTCTTTGCCAAGATATTTATTGATAGTTTTAGCCTTGGCTGGCGACTCCACTATAACGAGCGATTTACCCATATTGACTCTAACGTCCTTAATCACGATGCTTCAGCACCAACAATTTAGCTTGTGGGCTTTTACGCATGATATTCTAAATTCATTGCTTCTTTTTTTACTATTGTGCGAGATTACTAGAAGATCAACCGCTTTTTTCAAAATTGGATCTGATCGCTCGACAATTCGACGACTCATAGAGAAAAGGGGCACAATATAAAGAAGCTATAAAGTACTCACTAAGAATACTTGCAAGAGCCTATTCATCAGGCATTACGTCTAAACGGGCTCATACTAAGCTTGTCCGCGAATCTAACGCGAGCCCCATTCAATTATTTTTGCCGTAAATCACAAAATAAATTGTGGATGTTTGAAAAGACTCTCTTAATCGGTTGTGAAATCATTGAATTTCTAGTTCGACACCATAAACTCAACGTTATATTCAGTTATCAGAGATAAACTCATGACAAAGAAAGTAATAGCAGAATTTGATTTACTGCTTATCGCAAACCAAATTATCCAATCACATGATGACTACATTGAAGGCATGCGCGCAAACAGCGTAGTAGAAAAAGACGATGTCCTCATCTTCAAAGGTGAATACTTCTTAGACAGCAATGGAATGCCGACAGAGAATACAACCGCAGTATTTAACATGTTTAAATACTTAGCGCACCATCTTTCAAAAGAATTTACGCTTCAGCAATAACGAAAAAGCTTGCCATTTAGGCAAGCTTTTTTACTTCCTGGACCGTTATATGCTTAGCATTTTTATTGGCTCAGCATTTTCAGCTTGTCGAAGTAGTCAGGGAAAGTCTTTGAAGTACAACCTGGATCATTAATTGTCACAGGTGTATCACTCAACGCCACCAACGAGAAACACATCGCCATACGGTGATCATCATAGGTATCGATCGCCGCATGTGTCAGTTGAGCAACAGGGTTAACGATGATGTAATCTTCACCCTCTTCAACCTCTGCGCCAACTTTACGAAGCTCTGTCGCCATCGCCGCTAAGCGGTCGGTCTCTTTCACACGCCAGTTGTAAACATTACGGATTGCCGTTGTACCTTTAGCAAACAAAGCTGTCGTTGCGATAGTCATCGCTGCATCTGGGATATGGTTATAGTCCATATCAATGCCTTTCAGCTCACCACAACGAGAGATAACGTAGTCGTCACCCCATTCAATTTCAGCACCCATTTTTTCAAGCGCATCAGCGAATTGGATATCACCTTGGATACTGTTTTTACCAATACCCGTTACTTTAATCTCACCGCCTTTAATCGCTGCGGCAGCAAGGAAGTATGACGCAGATGATGCATCACCCTCAACCAAGAAATCACCCGGAGCTGAGTAAGATTGCCCAGTCGGAATTACGAACTCTTGGTAATCGTTGTTGATCACATCCACACCAAATTGTTTCATAATGTGTAGCGTGATATCGATGTAAGGTTTAGAAACCAATTCACCCTCAATTTTGATTGTTACCTCACCTTCAGCTAAAGGCGCAGCCATCAAAAATGCCGTCAAAAATTGGCTAGAGATAGAACCATCGATTGAAACCGTACCGCTTTTAAGGCCAGTACCCGTGATCTTCAATGGTGGGTAATTTTCGTTTTCTAGGTATTCAACGTCGGCGCCGGCTTCTTGCAGTGCAGTCACTAAGTGACCGATTGGTCGCTCTTTCATGCGAGGCTCGCCAGTCAGAACATATTCACCACGACCCAAACAAAGTGCAGCAGCCAGCGGGCGCATCGCCGTACCCGCATTGCCTAAGAAAAGCTCTAGGGCTTTGTCACTTGAGAATGCACCACCCACACCCGTCACTTCACAGACGGTTTTATCTGCAGACAGCTGATAATCAACACCTAATTGCGTCAAAGCATTCAGCATATGGCGAATATCATCACTGTCTAGTAAGTTTGTTAGGCGCGTGGTTCCCGTTGAAAGTGCTGCCAAAAGAAGCGCACGGTTGGAAACACTTTTTGAGCCAGGTAAGTTAACTTCCCCGCTCACTTTTTGAATTGGTTGTAACGTAAGGCTTTCCATTAAATCTTATAGTCCTTGTACCACCCGAAGTCACTGGCGCGTATTTATTTTCGGGTGATGAATAATTCTTCGTACTTGCAGACTAACGAACTTTTCCAATGAACTCCAGAGCTAATCCCCTCGATAAAGGCGATTAATTAGCCAACTAAACACATTTACATACTAGTACACGAGATCAACTCGAACGCCATCTGAAAAATAAAGAATTCGCACATCATCACCTCGGTTAAACAACATCGAGTTATCGACGTCTTGAATGATGTTAACCAACTTGTCATCTTTAGTTTTGACCAATAACTCGACGAGCTTATATTCCACTTTGTATTGTGTGTTACCTCGATTGCGAGCAATCCCGGCGCCCGCCACAGCACCGACGGTCGTTGCGACTTCTTTGCCGGTACCGCCACCAAATTGATTACCTATCAAGCCACCAATAGCCGCACCTAACAAGGTTTCCCAACCATTCGCTTTCGACTCTACGATCTCTTGTTGGGTAATGTATCTGACTGTGTCAATCTCACCATAAACGACCTCATTGACTGGTCGAGCTTGGTTTCTGTTGTAAGCTGCATTTGCCAACATGGGCAAAACAAGTAAAATCCAAAGCAACTTTTTCATGGTAAAACTCCTAAAGACCTCTTGGTCAGTGATTAATCTGTAACACGGTACTTATGACTATATACCTAACCGAACTTGATACTACTAGTATAGAGTTTCCTTCGCCTTTCGACGCGCTTGATGAACCTAACGGTCTGCTCGCCTTCGGTGGTGATTTGTCACCCATGCGAATTTTAAACGCTTATAGCCAAGGTATATTTCCATGGTACGGTCCAGGGGAGCCTATACTTTGGTGGAGCCCTGCACCACGAGCGGTATTTAATCCTAAGACATTCGAACCGTCAAAAAGTCTTAAAAAGTTTCAAAGAAAGCATAATTACCGTGTCAGCATCAACCAAGCGACAGACAAAGTGATTGGCTACTGCTCCTCGCTAAGACCCGAAGAAGAAACTTGGCTAAACGGTGACATGCAGTCAGCGTACCGCGAACTTTCTTCATTAGGTTTCTGCCACTCCGTTGAGGTTTGGCAAGGCGACGAGCTTATCGGCGGACTTTACGGTTTGCAAAGAGGCCAAGTCTTTTGTGGTGAATCGATGTTTAGTCTGAAGACCAATGCCTCTAAAATTGCACTGTGGTACTTTTGTGAACACTTTACACGATTCGGAGGAAAGCTCATCGATTGCCAAGTCATGAACCCTCATTTGGAATCCTTGGGCGCTATCGAAGTAGAAAGAGATGAGTTCCTTAGTGCTTTGAAAATACTTAAAGAAAATCAACTTAGCGATGGATGTTTTAAATCACAATGGCTAGAGGGAACGCCTTCATGAGTTCAGATTTACAACAAATCAGAATTGGATTGACCGATAACCATGCTTGCAGCTACCTGCCACATCTTCAAGAAAGAGTGGCGGTCACGCTTGATGAGCACATGCATACTTCAGATAATTATGAAGTCCTGCTCGCCAACGGATTTCGCCGCAGTGGAGCGACCATTTATAAGCCACATTGCGATAATTGCTCTGCGTGCCAAGCTATTCGCCTCTCGATTCCCGAGGTCAAGCTTTCCAAAAGCCAACGACGAATCCTCAACAAAGCCAAATCACTACGTTGGGAATTGAAAGACGAGATGGATGACAACTGGTTTGACTTATATAGTCGCTATATAACCGCTCGTCACCGTTCCGGAACCATGTATCCCCCAAAAAAAGAAGAGTTTCTACAATTCTCTAAAAATGAATGGCTTGCCACAAAGTTCATGCACATCTATGATGATAGCCAGTTAGTCGGCATCGCCGTCACTGATGTGATGTCTCACTGCACAAGCGCATTTTATACCTTCTTCGATCCTGATATCGACATCTCTATGGGAACACTAGGTGTTCTGTTTCAAATCCAGCACGCCCAGAAAGAACAGAAACAGTGGTTATATTTGGGTTATCAAATCGATGAATGTCCTGCGATGAACTATAAAGTACGATTTCAACGTCATCAAAGGCTAGTAAATCAGCGGTGGCAAGGGTAGAATACGCGACAACTTTACATATTTTGATTTTAACGGCACAATCAAGCCGTTGAAAACCGCCAAATTTCGAAAGAGGATTAGATGGCTAAAGAAGACGTAATCGAGATGCAAGGCACGGTCCTTGATACTCTACCAAACACGATGTTCCGTGTTGAGCTTGAAAACGGTCACGTAGTGACAGCACACATCTCTGGTAAAATGCGTAAAAACTACATCCGTATTCTTACTGGTGATAAAGTAACTGTTGAGATGACTCCATACGACCTTTCTAAAGGCCGCATCGTCTTCCGTGCTCGTTAATTTTTAATTACCGAATACGATAAGAAGCGGAGCTTGATGCTCCGTTTTTTATCGACCAAACAAACACTAAAGAAACACCTGATTAGCTCTCCAAGAGCCCCAACAATACCTTCAGTCTCTCGTAACATTCCCCTGCAATACACTTTTCCCTAATAACTGAGTCACCAATAACAGTGTCACCAATCGCTGTTTGTATATGCGTAGGTTAAGCCAGCATAAACGGTTTATGGTCAAACAGTGCCTCAACCCCAATCCACAGCTTTCTCTTTGTTTCAGCTACTCTATAACTAAAAAAACGCACAACCGAAGTCATGCGTTTATTATCGTGATTAGCTGTACCGCGCTCTCAATAAGCAGTCAGCAACAGCTTAAGCTGTTAAGAAATAGGCTTAATGCATAACCTCTTCTTTAGCACCAACATAGATGAAATCTAGATCGTCTTTAATCAGGGATACTTTAACCGTACCGCCGTCAACCAAACTACCAAACAGCAACTCATTAGCAAGAGGCTTTTTAAGCTTCTCTTGAATCACTCGTCCCATAGGACGCGCACCCATAGTCTTGTCATAACCTCTTTCAGCTAACCAATGACGAGCATCCTCAGAAACTTCTAAAGACACGCCTCGAGCGTCCAGTTGAACCTGAAGCTCAACAATGAACTTGTCGACAACTTGGTTAATCACACTTGGATCAAGGCTGTTGAACCAAATGACATTATCAAGACGGTTACGGAACTCAGGTGTAAATACCTTTTTGATCTCACCCATCGCGTCTGGCGCATGATCCTGTTGGATCAAACCGATCGATTTCTTCTCAGTTTCAGCAACACCAGCATTGGTCGTCATCACAAGGATCACGTTACGGAAATCCGCTTTACGACCATTGTTGTCAGTTAGCGTACCGTTGTCCATCACCTGTAGTAGCAAGTTAAAGATATCAGGGTGAGCCTTCTCTATCTCATCAAGTAACACAACAGAGTGTGGATTCTTGATTACAGCATCAGTGAGTAGACCACCTTGGTCATAACCAACATAACCAGGAGGAGCACCGATCAAACGGCTCACAGAGTGACGCTCACCGTACTCAGACATGTCAAAGCGCAACAGTTCAATACCCATCAACTTAGACAGCTGTACAGTCACCTCTGTTTTACCTACACCAGTAGGACCAGCGAATAGGAATGAACCAACAGGTTTATTGTCTGCACCCAACCCTGCACGAGTCAGCTTAATCGCTTCACTCAATACATCGATCGCTGGGTCTTGTCCGAATACCAACATTTTCATGCGGTCATCCAGTTTCTGTAACGTATCTTTGTCTGAAGATGATACTGACTTCTCAGGAATACGAGCCATTTTCGCGACCATTGACTCAATATCAGCCACGCTTACCGTTTTCTTACGACGGCTTGCTGGTGCCAAACGACTACGAGCGCCGGCTTCATCAATCACGTCAATTGCCTTATCTGGAAGGTGACGTTCATTAATGTATTTAGCTGACAACTCCACAGCGGCACGCAACGCTTTGTTGGTGTAACGCACTTCGTGGTGAGCTTCGTATTTTGGCTTCAAACCGATCAGAATCTTGGTTGTGTCATCTAACGATGGTTCAATAATATCAATTTTCTGGAAGCGACGAGCTAAAGCACGCTCCTTCTCAAAAATGCTGCTGTACTCTTGGTATGTCGTTGAGCCGATGCAACGTAATTTACCGCTGCTTAGTAGTGGCTTAATTAAGTTTGCCGCATCAACCTGACCACCCGATGCTGCACCTGCACCAATAATAGTGTGGATCTCATCAATGAATAGGATTGCGTCTTCTTCTTTCTCTAGTTGCTTAAGAATCGATTTAAAACGTTTCTCAAAGTCACCACGATATTTAGTCCCAGCTAGAAGTGAACCAATATCTAAAGAATAAATCACACTACTCTGAATAATTTCAGGTACTTGACCTTCAACAATACGCCATGCAAGACCTTCCGCGATGGCGGTCTTACCCACACCCGCTTCACCCACTAACAGAGGGTTGTTTTTACGACGACGACATAGAACTTGAACCGTACGCTCAAGCTCTTTATCACGCCCGATAAGCGGGTCGATATTACCTTGTTTTGCCACTTCGTTAAGGTTAGTTGCAAAATTTTCTAGACGATCTTCAGAGTTAGCTTCTTCTGCATTCTCTGCGCCACCAAATGAATCAGACGGTGATGAACTATCACCTTCGTTACTGGCTTTAGTAATGCCATGAGAAATAAAGTTAACAATATCTAAGCGACTAATGTCGTTTTTCTTGAGTAAATATGCCGCGTGAGATTCTTGCTCACTGAAAATAGCCACAAGTACATTTGCACCTGTAACTTCGCTACGACCTGAAGACTGAACATGAAAAACAGCGCGTTGAAGTACTCGTTGGAAGCTCAACGTAGGCTGAGTCTCACGAGTCTCGTCACTTTCTGGGATAAGTGGGGTTGTTTGATCGATAAAAATATCGAGCTCATTGCGAAGAGCATCGAGATCAGCCTGACAAGCTTGGAGCGCTTCCTTGGCCGCATCATTTTCTAATAATGCTAGTAGGAGGTGTTCGACAGTCATGAATTCATGTCGCTTGTCTCGCGCACGAGCAAATGCACCATTTAAACTCGTCTCTAATTCTTTATTTAGCATAAGTACCTCCTAAGGGAACAACAGTGTTGTTCGAGCAATTTATACTTGCTCCATTGTACATAGTAGCGGATGCTCATTTTCCTTTGAGTACATCTTTACTTGCGCTACCTTTGTTTCCGCTATTTCAGCACTGTATGTGCCGCATATAGCTTTACCTTCATAATGAACCTTGAGCATCACTTCCGTTGCTTGTTCGATATCTAGTGAGAAGAATCGCTCTAGGATCTCGATTACAAAGTCCATAGGCGTGTAGTCATCGTTATTCAATACAACGTTATACATCGCCGGTGGCTTTACTTTTGTCTCTTCTTTCTCCAGTAAATCTGAGCCTGGAGATGCCCATTCAAAGTTTCTGCTCATATCGCTTTGCTAAGAGTTATTTTTCGGAAGTCGTGAGTGTTACGTCATTCAAATTTACCACATTCACGCATTACGGTGTACTAAGAAACTGCACCGAGAAACAGTACCAAAAAATATTCCTCTATACTGAGCCTAATCCACCATTTCCATCGCTGCAAATAAAAGATCTCTATTAACAGGATTAACATATGTGATTGATTAAAAAGACACCATAACTATTGATGCTAACGATAAGATTACCGCTAAGTTACTATTTAGTTAATAGTTTGCAGTTAATCTCGAATGTGATTTGTTATTAAATTTGATCACTTTTATACCAATTTACTATTGACTGCGCTCAATCATTAGCTACATTGGAGCTAAAAGGTTTTTCTGATACAACTTTATAACAAGATTCAAAATCGAGTAATACGCGTTAAGAACGAACAATAAGGAATAATTACGCAGGGTAGCGTTAATTTCCGTAAGCAATGTATGAGATTCAAGCTATCAGCTGAAATTCTTTAGTTGGTAGGAATGATATCAATCGCACTTACAACAATTGATATAACAACGTTAGTAACAAAATGCATGAGGGATGTATAGCATGGCTACAGGTACAGTAAAATGGTTTAACAATGCCAAAGGGTTTGGCTTTATTTGTCCAGAAGGTGAAGACGGCGATATTTTCGCGCACTACTCCACAATACAGATGGAAGGTTATCGAACCTTAAAGGCAGGTCAGCAGGTCGACTATGAAGTAGAAAGTGGACCTAAAGGCTCGCACGCTAGCTCTGTTGTTCCTGTAGAAGGCAGCGCCGCTAAATAGGCGATGGCCGAATCATGTTGACCTCCATCAGTCCTAATTAACGGCTGACAGGTAAGCAGAATATTGAAACCGCTCATTTGATACCCCTAATACAGGATTAAATGAGCGGTTTTTCGATCTAGAAGCTATAACGTTGCTCACAATACGATTCGCTCGAGGATGTTTGCCCCCAAGGTGCTTCTGGGTCTAGGTCTAGGTCTAGGTCTAGGTCTAGGAAAGCATTATGAATAAACAAAAAAGACGCTTTAACGTTATCGTTAAAGCGTCTTTCTTTTTGTCTTGGTCTATAACTTAACTGTCAGACCAAGCAACTCGTTAGTAAATCATGACCATAATTTGCTAACGATGAGTCTAATCACTATGCGTCAATGAATGCGTTCAGTGTTGAACTTGGACGCATTAGTGATGAAACCAATGCATCATCAAGTAGGTAATAACCACCTAAATCGCCTGCTGGACCTTGAGCGTTGTTTAGCTCAGCAACGATAGCTTCTTCACTTTCAGCCAATTGACTTGCCACACCTGCAAACTCAGCAGCAAGGTCAGCGTCAACCGTTTGCTCAGCAAGCGCTTTAGCCCAGTATGCTGCTAGGTAGTAATGGCTACCACGGTTATCAAGCTCACCTACTCGACGTGAAGGAGATTTGTTTTTATCTAGGAACTCGCCCGTCGCTTTATCAAGCGCGTCAGCTAGAACTTGTGCCTTAGCATTGCCAGTGACTACGCTTAGGTGCTCTAGAGATGCCGCTAATGCCAAGAATTCACCTAAAGAATCCCAACGCAGGTGGTTCTCTTTCTCTACTTGTTGCACGTGTTTAGGAGCAGAACCGCCAGCACCGGTTTCAAACAGACCGCCACCGTTCATTAGTGGAACAATCGATAGCATTTTAGCTGACGTACCAAGCTCTAGAATTGGGAATAAATCCGTTAGGTAGTCACGTAATACGTTACCAGTAACAGAAATAGTATCTAGACCTTCTTTGATACGAACCAATGAATATTGAGTTGCTTCAAGTGGAGCAAGGATCTTAATTTCAAGACCATTAGTATCGTATTCAGGAAGGTACGCTTCTACTTTCTCAATAAGCTGAGCGTCATGTGCGCGAGACGCGTCTAGCCAAAATACCGCAGGAACACCCGATGCACGAGCACGAGTAACCGCTAGCTTAACCCAATCTTGAATTGGTGCATCTTTAACCTGACACATACGGAAGATATCACCTTCCTCTACGTCTTGCTTAAGAAGCACTGAACCTGAAGCGTCTACAACTTGAACCTGACCAGCAGCTTCAAGGATGAAAGTCTTATCGTGAGAACCGTACTCTTCCGCTTTTTGAGCCATTAGGCCAACGTTTGGTACACTGCCCATCGTTGTAGGGTCGAAAGCACCGTTCTCTTTACAGAAATCAATAACGGCTTGGTAGATGCTCGCGTAGCTACGATCTGGAATCATTGCTTTCGTATCTTTTTGCTTACCTTCTGGATCCCACATTTGACCTGAAGAACGTAACATTGCAGGCATCGATGCATCAACAATGATGTCACTTGGAACATGTAGGTTAGTAATGCCACGGTCTGAGTCAACCATCGCTAGTGGAGGCTGAGTTTCGTATACTGCTTGTAGGTCAGCCTCGATTGCCTGTTTCTGGTCTTGAGGAAGTGCAGCGATTTTTGCGTATACATCGCCGATGCCGTTATTTACATCAACACCTAACTCGTTGAACAGTTGACCGTGCTTAGCGAACACGTCTTTGTAGTAAACCTTAACCGCATGACCAAAAATCACTGGGTCAGACACTTTCATCATCGTAGCTTTCATGTGAAGAGAAAGCAGTACACCTTGCTCTTTAGCCGATGCGATTTCTTTCTCAAAGAACGCAACCAAAGCAGCTTTGTTCATCACTGACGCATCAATGATCTCTTTATCTTGCAGTGCAAAAGCTGGCTTCAGTGTTTTCTTCGCGCCATCTTTGCCAACAAATTCGATGCTCACTTCTGTAGCACCTTCAATCGTTACTGACTTTTCACTGCCGAAGAAGTCTTTGTCGTCCATACTTGAAACGTGCGACTTAGAATCTGCAGACCATGCACCCATTGAGTGTGGGTTCTTCTTCGCATAGTTCTTAACAGAAAGTGGAGCACGGCGATCCGAGTTACCTTCACGTAGTACAGGGTTTACTGCACTACCTTTGATTTTATCGTAAGTCGCTTTAACGGCTTTCTCTTCGTCAGTGTTTGCTTCTTCTGGGTAATTAGGAAGTGCGTAACCTTTTGACTGTAGCTCTTTGATCGTTACTTGAAGCTGAGGTACAGATGCAGAGATGTTTGGAAGCTTGATAATGTTCGCTTCTGGTGTCTTAGCCAATTCACCTAGTTCTGCTAATGCATCACCAATACGTTGCTCTTCGTTCAAATAGTCAGGGAAGTTGGCAATAATACGCCCTGCAAGTGAAATGTCGCGAGTATCAACGTTAATACCAGAAGAAGCTGTAAAAGATTGAATGATTGGCAGCAGAGAGTAAGTTGCTAGCGCCGGAGCTTCGTCTGTAATGGTATAGATGATCGTTGGTTTTTCAGTAGGCATGAAATTTCCCTATAGTTCTTACAAGCTCATTTAAAGTATTGAGCATGTTATAAATTGACCAGTAAGCCACTCAAAGAGTGAAAACTGCTTACTCGATAGTCGTACTCTATCTTATTTTTCATGCAATCTTGATGACAGCATGAACCAAATCCGTGAGTGCGTTGTTATAATAAAACACGAAGGTATAATTAAACAAATCAGGCTTAAGAGTCCATCAACTTGTTCTATTTTGTGTCTTTTAGGCGCGCAAATGATAGCTCAATTCCGTTTCAGTGAAAACTTTTCAGCACACTTCGTTTACATTTTTGCAAGGTAGTTAACATGTCTACTCGCTCACACAGCGTATCTCGTTCAGACAAACCAGCTCGTGCTGGTGCAACATTAAAACAAAGCGGTAATAGACAAAACCGAAGCAGTGATAAAAATAACACGGGTAGTTCGCATAAAAAATCGCACTCGAGTAAGCACCGATATAAAAGTAAACCTACCAACGTGAAACCTAAGGTGGCAATCGAAGATCGCAAAGTCATTTTGTTCAATAAGCCTTTCGATACTCTCAGCCAGTTCACTGATGGCGAAGGCAGGAAAACACTCGCAGACTTTATTCCTGTTAAAGATGTTTACGCGGCGGGTCGACTTGACCGCGACAGCGAAGGTTTAATGGTCTTGACCAATGATGGCATCTTTCAAGCCAAATTGACCCAACCAAACTCAAAGTCACCAAAGACTTACTGGGTGCAGGTTGAAGGCGCACCTGATGAGGAAGATTTAGATAAATTGAGAAAAGGCGTCGAGCTAAAAGACGGCATGACACTGCCTGCTCAGGTTGAGGTGATGTCTGAACCTGTTGTGTGGGAAAGAACCCCTCCAGTGCGTTTCAGAGCCGCAATACCTACAACATGGTTAGCGATTACTATCATTGAAGGGCGTAACCGTCAGGTAAGACGAATGACAGCAAATATCGGCTTCCCTACCCTGCGACTTATTCGCTATTCAATGGGCAGCATGAACGTGGGGCAACTTCAGCCTGGTGAGTGGAAAGAAATCTAGTAGACCATTAGCAGAAATGAAAAAGCGAGGAATCTGTCTTAGACAGGAACACCTCGCTTTAAAAAATCTTGGTCTTACTTTTGGTCAATTAGCCATTTTTGAAATGCTTTACGCTCTTCTTCGTTTGCTCTTGAATACCAAAGTTTAAGCTGAAGGGTATTTTCTGATTCTTGTACAGAGCTGTCGATAGCAACCGTCGTTCCAACCACAGCACCAGCTTGTACCGCCGCTAGCTCTTCCTTCAGTGAGCGAATTTTACCAGAATCAAAAACCAAACCTCTTTCTTGATTATAATCTTTTACCAACTGAGGAATATCACCATAAGGTAATGCACCTTTCGCTGCAGGCAGAATTTCTTGCTCAACTTCTACATCATCACCATTTATAGAAATGTTGAATATAGGAAGTTCTCTATCCACATTCTTCGCAATTTTAGCGTACTTTCTACTTTGAAGATCAACTTCTACATCAGCATTCTCAGGAACATCGACGACCATAATATAAGGAACTGTACTGATAAATTCGCGTTTACCTTGATCGCTCAAATACCCGGTGTAATCTAAAACGAGTTGGTTTTCCCCAGAGGTCAATACCGCGTCTTCCACATTGACAATCACCTCACCGTTCAAAGTATTTAGAGTAATACCAGAAGCTAGCTCAAGAGAAGCTGTTGCATATGGTGCAGAGACCAGACAGATAAAACTTAAATACCACTTGTTCATGTACAATTCCTTAATCAATAAATGTAAAAAAGCCAGCTTAACGCTGGCTTTTATATAGCATAGTTAACTACAAATTAGAAAGTGTAGTAAACACCAGCAATAACACCGTCAGCATCTAGAGTCTCAGAAGCGTACTCGAAGTCAGCGGTTTGGTATTCTGCGAAGAATAGGATGTTGTCGCGGAATGCGTAGTCAGCACCAACAACTAGGTTAGTAGAGTCGATGTCAGAGATAGAAGCAGTACCTGCAGCAGTTGCAATCTCATCAGTAGTCGCTACTGCGTAAGTAGTGTATAGACGAACAGCGTCAATTTGGTAAGCAGCAGCTACACCCATTGTCTCGCCATTGCCGTAAGAGTTAGCAGCGATGTCTGAAAGGTCCCAGTAACCGTAACCTTGGTTGCCCTCAAATTGTGCGTAAGTAAGCGCTAAGTAGAAGCCACCAAATTCAGCAGAAGCAGAAACACCAGCAAGAGAGTAATCTACATCTTTAGCAGCATCACCAGCAATGTAAGAAGCACCGATAGAGAAGTTGCTGAATGCGTAGTCTGCAGAGATACCGTAAGTGTTGTCAACGTTTTCAGTTGAATCAGTGTTTACGTCAGCAACAATAGTGAAACCTTCAACAAATTGACCTTTGAATACAGCGCCGTGACCAGAAGATTCTTTATGGTGACCACCAGTAGAACCCATGTAGTTACCTTCGTTTGTGATATCGTCTTTCTGAATTGCGTCAGCAGATTCTGCTAAGTCGCCAGTTTCACCAAAAGCCATACCCCAAGTGTCAGTTTTAAAACCAGCTAGAACATCATCAAACTTAGCTTCTTTACCATCTGATTCGATTTCAAAAGATGCAAATGCTGTAAACTGGTCGTTTAGCTTTTGCTCAGCGTCTAATTGGATTTTAGCCCAAGTAGAAACGTCAGCTTCGTTCTTAGTTGTTTCTGTAAGGTTTTTGTCTACTTCAGATTGTTGTAGGTAGATATCTACCTCGCCTTTTAGGCCAACTTTAGTATCGTCGTTAGAGTAAATTTCTGCTGCGTTTACAGAAGTTGCTGTAGCTGCGATAGCTAGCGCTAATAGAGTCTTTTTCATAATAAATCCACTGCCTTTTCTAAGAATGGGAGATCCTTGCCCGGTTCCCTTTTATTTTTATGACTGGTCATTACCACTCTTTGTTGGTTAATCACCGTCACTAAATTTCGAGGTCTAGATTGCAAAAGATTATCCTGCGTGTCAAATAAACTAAAAACACATCTAAAAAAAACACAAACCAATAACAATCAAAGGCTTACATTTTTTTTCATTGTTTTACGAGTAACTTATCCTTAGTTTTATCAGGAAATATAATAATATAAAAAAAGAACATAACAGTATTTAAAACCAGAAAAACTAATAAACAAACAACAAATCAGAACTTAACACCTACAAGTCAGTCTTTTTTAATATTTATATTTCACAACATAAATAAAATCGTTAAGTTCCTGATGGTTCAGTTTTTTTTTGTGAACAAGATCTACCTTTGATTTAAAAGCAAGCTATTTCGCCGCAAATGTACCGACTAGTGATATGTGCTACTATCCTCGCTCCGTTATGTAGGTCACAGTATGCTAACTACTAAAATTCAAAAATCCATTCGCACCAGTTATCAAAACCTCCAAGATCAGCTGGACAACTTTGTACCTCGACGTGCTCAAAATTACCTTGTTGCAGAAATAGCTAAGACACTTTGTGGTCAATACCACAAAAGTAATCGCATGATTGTGGCTGAAGCGGGAACAGGAATCGGGAAATCACTCGCCTATCTCATGGCAACAATTCCTGTCGCTGTGCTAAATAATCGAAAAATCATCATTTCGACAGCTACGGTTGCCCTACAAGAACAACTCGTCAATAAAGATCTCCCTCTATATAGAAGACTGACTGATCGAGAATTTTCTTTCATATTAGCGAAGGGCAGACAGCGTTATTGTTGCTCCGAGAAGTTAGCCGCTGCTTGTGGGCTTGATGGTGGACAAATTGATGGCGGACAAATGGCAATGTTCGAATCCAAGCCAAAGAAGAAAGACATCGACCAACTTCAAACTATGTATCGAAGCCTAACCCAAGGTAAATGGGATGGTGACCGTGATTCGTGGCCAAAGCCAATCGACAATATGATTTGGCTGATGATTGTCAGTGATAAGCATAGCTGTAACAACAGTATGCCGACTCATCGAGACTGCCCTTTCCAAAAAGCACGCTCGGAGCTGGATAAAGCAGACGTGATTATCGCCAATCACAGTTTAGTGATGGCTGATGCCGACCTTGGTGGCGGCGTGATACTGCCCGAACCAGAAAATAGCATCTATATATTTGACGAGGCTCACCACTTACCACACGTAGCGAGAGATCACTCTTCTGCAGCGGCGAGCTTAAAGGGTGCCGCTTCATGGTTAGAGCGTTTGAATCAATCAATCACCAAGCTTTCGGGCTTGGCGGATGAAAAGCGAGTGGGTCGATTCAGAAATGAATTGCAGGATTCTGTACAACAGCTGATTCCTACTCTTACTCAAATGAGCAAACAGTTTGATGCTAACCACTTTGAAGACGGCTTGTATCGCTTCGAGCATGGCGACTTACCTGATTGGCTAGAGAATGAATCTAAAGATCTCAAGCAACTCACACAAAAGGCGAGCCAAGCCGTTGCGAAGATTGCAGACTTGATTGCAGAGCGAGTTAAAGACGGAGAGCTTTCTGCAAAACTGGCAGAGCCTGCGCTTGCAGAAATTGGTTTCTATATACAAAGGACAGAAAACCTTGCTCAGGTTTGGCGCTTAATGGCTGAGCCTAAACGCGAAAAAGGAGCGCCTTTAGCGCGTTGGCTTGAACTGAATAAAGAAAGTGAAGGCGATTTCGTTGTGAATGTTTCGCCACTAGAGGTGGGTTGGCAACTGGACCAACAGATCTGGAGTCGTTGTGTTGGTGCAGTACTCGTCTCTGCGACAATGAGAGCACTTAACTCCTTCAACTTTTTCTGCCATCAAGCTGGTATCAGTCAAAAAGCCGAAGACGGTGTACAATTTCTTGCTTTGGCATCGCCGTTTGATTATCAGAACCAAGCTGAGCTGGTTGTTCCTGCAATGAAGTACGAACCACAAGCACCTCAGTTTACTGAATATCTTATTGAAATATTGCCTAAGGTAATAGAAGACAACAAAGCCAATCTCGTTTTATTCTCTTCTTACTGGCAAATGAATAAAGTTGCAGAAGCTTTAGCAACAGATTTCGTTAAAAAGTCGTGGGCATTGCAGGTTCAAGGTGATACTTCACGAACCGAAATCCTAAAAAAACATAAAAAGCTGATAGACCAAGGTAAAACCAGCGTCCTTTTTGGAACGGGTAGCTTTTCTGAAGGTCTTGATCTACCGGGTGAGCTACTTGAAAACCTCGTGATTACCAAGATTCCTTTTGGTGTTCCTACCTCTCCTGTAGAGCGAGCACATTCAGAATATATTGAATCACGCGGCGGTAATCCTTTTATGCAGATTACTGTTCCAGAAGCGAGTAAAAAGCTTATTCAATCTGTGGGTAGATTGCTGCGCAAAGAACGAGATTCTGGTAGAGTCACGATCCTTGATAGACGCATAGTCACGAAGCGATACGGGAAATCCCTACTCGATTCGCTACCGCCTTTTAAAAGAACAATAAAATACTAATTTTACTGCCCTCAAGGTAGTTATGGGCCTGTCATCGCTAGGCCCTTGCATTCACAACCCAACATGACTAATCCATTGATTATTCATGTGGCTGCCCTAACAGCCGATAACGAGAACACTAGCTATTTATGGAAATGATTGAGCCAACCATGTTGGTCATACTTGCCTTGGTTGCATTTGCAGCAGGCTTTATCGATGCTGTCGCTGGTGGCGGAGGGATGTTAACCGTCCCAGCTTTGCTATCGCTTGGTTTACCGCCACACATTGCACTTGGAACTAATAAGCTGGCCGCAACGTTTGCCTCATCAACTGCCGCTTTTACTTACTATCGAAAGAAACTGTTCAAACCTGAATGTTGGACCAATGCATTCATATCGACATTAATAGGTGCAACAATCGGCACCCTGACTGTTGATGCCATTAGTACAGAGTGGTTAGAGAAGGTATTGCCATTAGTTATTCTGGCCGCTGCTGTCTATACCATTTTTCATAAGACTCCGGATGTGAGCCATAATGTGTCTCCTAAACCGTGTCCAGTACTTAAAAGAAAACAAAAGTACCAAGGATTCATTCTTGGCTTTTATGATGGTGTTGCAGGCCCAGGTACTGGCGCGTTTTGGACTGTGAGTTCTATGGCGCTTTATCGCTTAAATATCTTACTGGCTTCTGGTTTGTCTAAAGCGATGAACTTCACTAGCAACTTCACCTCTTTGGTGACCTTTGCGATTCTCGGTCATATTGATTGGGTTCTAGGTTTAACCATGGGGCTTTGTTTGATGGCTGGTGCATTTGTTGGAGCACATTCTGCTATTCGCTTTGGTGCTACATTTATACGACCTGTCTTTGTGACTGTTGTGAGTGTTCTTGCGATTAAACTGGCTTACGAAGCGTGGTTTGTAAACTTATAGCCACCAGCCAATGGGAAGCGAAATGAACCATTTTTCAAATCTTAAAAGTGTACTGGATACCTTAATTGGGCACAGTTCTCAGGTCGACAAAGCCCGTGGTGCTTATCATCAAGCCTTGTTTGACCGAACCTTATTTAAGTGCAGCTCTTCTATTTTAATGCCCTACGCACTTGAAACTCAAGCAACGTACAACACCATTATTCGTGAACAAGCGACAAATCAACTGACCGCATCTCGGGCCAACTACCTGACGGAAAAGCTGACTAACCAGATAGCTGCAATCCAAAGGGAGCTCGCTAACCATGATTTACGCTTAGACCGAAAAAGTAAGTCAGGCAAAAATCTCAACGACCTATACAACGAACTCGCTCAGCACCAAGATTGGCAAAAGCGACTGGTCGATTTAGTACGAGTACGAAAGTTAGCGTTTGATTCTGCGCCTCGCCACAGTAAGAAAAAAGCGGACGAGGCTTGGCAATTAGCAAAAGAACGATTAGAACGCTGTGAAGACTCAATGAAAAATATTGAGAGACTGATTAACTTAGAGAACCCTAAGCGAAATGAACACTGATAACACATCATCACCACTGGATAATGCGCCAGAAGAAGTTAAGTTAGCTGTCGACCTGATCTATCTGCTCGAAAGCAACGAAATCGACCCAAAAGTGGCGTTAGAAGCAATTAAGATTGTCCAACAAGATTTACAAGCCAAACTAGCATCTAGCATCTAGCATCTAGCATCTAGCATCTAGCATCTAGCATCTAGCATCTAGCATCTAGCATAAAAACATACAGGATTCACATGTACCAACTTAGCTTTTCTATGCCCGAATTTCTTGAAAACTACTGGCATAAAAAACCAACCATCTTAAAAGGTGGCTTCCAAAACTTCGTCGACCCAATTTCGCCGGAAGAACTTGCTGGTTTATCGATGGAAGAAGAAGTGGATTCTCGCTTTGTCTCTAACCTCGACAACCAATGGACTGCAGAACATGGTCCATTCTCCGAAGAGAAATTTGGCGAGCTAACTGAAACACATTGGCAATTGATCGTTCAAGCAGCGAACCACTGGCACCAAGGTGCAAATCAGCTGACTGAAGCGTTCCAAGCCTTACCAAACTGGTTATTCGACGACCTAATGATCTGCTACTCAGCACCAGAAGGTGGCGTTGGCCCCCATATTGATCAATACGATGTATTCATCATTCAAGGTCAAGGTAAACGCCAGTGGAAAGTTGGCGCAAAAGATGTGGGCCAATACAAAGAGACCGTTCAAGCTTCTGCACTTCGTCAAATCGAAGGTTTTGAACCGATCATTGATGAAACCTTAGAGCCGGGCGATATCCTTTATATCCCACCGGGTTTCCCGCATGAAGGCAACACGTTAGAGCCGTCAATGAGCTACTCTATTGGCTATCGCTCCCCTAAAGAACAAGAGCTAATCAGCAACTTCGCCGATTTTGTACTTGCTCATGATATGGGTGACGTTCATCTTCACGATCCAGAATTCAAAACGCAAGATGGTTACGGCAAGATTCGTTCATCGGATTTAAGCAATCTAACTGACATGTTGAAATCTGCACTAGAGCGACCTGAAACCATCAGCGAATTCATGGGATGTTTGCTAAGCCAATCACGCCACCAGCTTGATATCGTAGCTCCTGAGCCATTATGGACAGAAGAAGAGATCGCTCAGCACTTAGAGTCAGAAGGCGAGATCCACCGCGTGTCTGGCTTAAAAGCGCTCTACCACGAGAATGAAACCAACACGGCTTACATCAATGGTGAAGTGGTCAAGGTTGAAGAAGCAGATTCGTCACTACTAAACGTACTTTGTGACGACGAGGTGATTAATTCAGCAACCAATCTTTCTCCTTCAGGTGTAACAGTCGTGACTGAATTAGTAAACAAAGGTTACTGGTTTATCGAAGACTAACTTGGTTAATTGGTTTCGGTGGATATCATCGAGATCTAAAACCTTAGAACCTTAGAAAAACAGAAAAGGGACAAATGAAATCTTCATTTGTCCCTTTTTCGATTCAACCGTTAGCTAGCCTTATACTGCTAAGTCTTAAACAGCTAAACCTTAAACTACTAGACCTTGAATTGATTCACCAATTTCTGTTGCTGTTGAGATAGTTGCTCGATTTCGCTGCCCACTTGCTCAGAAGCTGCGGCTTGCTCCAAGATCTTCGCACTTAAGTCGCGAATGTTAACCACACTTTGATTCACTTCACCGGAAACCGATTGCTGCTCTTCTGCTGCTCTCACTATCTGGCTATTCATATCGCTGATCTCTTCAATTGAAGTGAAAATCGAACCAAGATCTTCAACTGCATTTTGAACATGTAACGCAGTATCGTTGGCTAAGATATTACCTTCTTGTATCGCTTCGACAACATCTTGAGTTCCAGCATGAACCTTGTCGATCACCGCTCTGATTTCACCAACCGATGATTGTGTACGACTTGCTAAGTTTCTTACCTCATCAGCTACAACAGCAAAACCTCGTCCTTGCTCACCCGCCCTCGCCGCTTCAATCGCCGCATTCAATGCTAGTAAGTTGGTTTGCTCAGAGATCCCTTCAATAACACTTAAGATTTCGGTGATGTTACCGTTATTTTTAGCTAACTCTTCAACAATAGGAACAGCGCTCGACATACGCTCCACCAGCTTTCTCATTTCTCCAGCTGAGAGTTCGATGACTTGTTGCCCTTGTCGAGCAGAACGGTTCGCTTCACAAGCAGCATCAACTGCAACTTCTGCATTTTGTACCACTAAGCCAGCAGTCTGAGTCATCTCTTCTGCGGCTGTTGCCACTAGGTCAACTTCTTTAAATTGAGATTCACTGCTTTCACGTGTACTTGATGCTGATGCCTTAGCTTGGCTTGTCGTACTCGCTACTTGCTCAGTGGTTTGAATCACTTCTTTAATCGTGTGCTGAAGCTTGTCTAAGAACAGGTTAAACCCTTGTGATAACTGACCAATTTCGTCTTGAGATTTCACTTCCAAACGCTGAGTCAAATCACCTTCACCAGAAGCGATATCATTGAGCCTTTCGACTACCTGTCGGATAGGCTTAACAATAGACAATGAAGAAAACGCGATAATAGCTAAACCAAAAAGAATAAAGATGACGCCTGCAATCACTTCCGTTTGGATGCCTTCGCTTACTTTAGTACTAATGATTGAATCCAATCGGTTAGCATCGGCAACCACACTCTCTCGCGGGATCTCAAACAGCACGCCCCAAGTTTGGTTTGCCGCGGTAACAGGAGCAAATGCGAGTAACCACTCACCATTCTCACTCCATTGAGTCGTCACTTCACCACCGAAAATAAAGTCAGTCATTAAATCACTGTTGGTATTGTCACTTTGAAAGACCGAGCCGACTGCAATACTTGAGTCATCTGAAGCAATAACCGAACCGTCTAGGCTGACAACATAAACGGCACCAGCGCCATCAAATAAGCTTTGATCTGATTGCGTGACCACACTGGTCAAGCCATCTAACCTTAGGTCAATACCCAAGAAGCCAATAGCAACATCATCAACTAAGATAGGTACTGAAATTGAAGAGGTAAGTAATGCAGTACCACCGCTGTTCACGACTCGTGGAGTACTAATACACGTTTGCCCTGAAGACAAAGGACAATAAAAGCGTTCGCTATTGCTATCATCGCTCAAGATAGGTTCTGACAGAACGTTCGCTAGAACATTTTCGCCATTATCCGCCACCTTCCAATAAGGAGCAAAACGACCTTTTTCATTAGATCCAACATAGTCCGCATCGACATAATTCGCATCTTCACCATCAAGTAAATCAGGTTGGAAAACTAAATATGCACCTTGAATAGAATCAAAGTTCAAAACTGAGCGACGAACCATTTCATCTAACGCAGTACGAAGCTCTTCACTTGGGGTAAAGTTTTCATCCGCATTGTTCTTTAGAAACTGAGCACTGGCTGCTAACATTTCTGCGCGGTAAACCGCTTCGTCTACATAGCGTTGGGTTTCTTGAGCATTAAGCTGAGAAACAGACGCCAGCAACTGCTGAGTTTTATTGATAACTGATTCTGAGCTTTGAGATTTGATGACTTGTTGGTTACTGGTCGCGTTATAGATTGAAAAACCAATAAGAGACAGTGAAGTAATGATTAGACAGCAGCCTGCAAGCAGGGTGATTTTCCACTGTACCGATAGTGAGCGCATTTAATATCCTTATTTAAGCCAAAAGACTTCCATAACCGTAACTACCACATTGAGATGAATTGAAGAGCACAATGTAAATAAGTTTGACGAATAGCTTAGCGGATAATTACAGCACAAATTGCTTACATATAAAACGAAAGTTTACATAAATGTTAATAGGCCGTGTCTTTTGCCTTTTTTCTGTGATTTCAACTAAATGTATTCACGCCATCATGGGCCATGTAACTATTGAACTAACACTTTAGGCATAACCATAGCATCGAAATTTCTAGGAAAAACATTCCCCCTTTTGATCTTTGAGAACACAGTAACTTCGGATTAGTTTTAATAATCCAAACTATAGATTTTTATCTTGATCAACTTCACACTTTTTGATTGCTAACTCGGCATTCAAGATCTAATATCTCGCGCCTAGATTCCCTGAACACTTTATTTATTTGGCTCTCCTCAAAGGAGCGCTAAGGCTTTTTACGTCTTTATTTTTTGGAGAGATACGCAAATGTCCGCCTCGTTTCCATTAGCGAAACTTACCTTTTTAATCGCTATTCTGACTGCTGTAGGTCAAATGACTCAAACGATGTACGTGCCTTCTATCGGTCATATGTCAGGTGAGTTCTTGGTTTCGGCGTCTTCACTCCAAGCTGTGATGGCGTGTTACTTGATCCCTTATGGTCTGTCGCAATTTGTCTACGGTCCACTTTCTGATCGCCTAGGTCGTAAACCGATCATCGTGATTGGTTTGATCATCTACATCATCGGCACTCTGGTGGCATTGTTCGCTCACGAGTATGAATGGTTCTTAGCGGGTAGCTTTATCCAAGGTTTGGGTATCGGTTGTGGCGGTGCGATGTCTCGTACATTGACTCGCGACTGTTTTGAAGGCGCAGAACTGCACCGTGCAAACAGCTTAATTAGCATGTGTGTGATTTTCTCACCATTGATGGCTCCTGTATTGGGTGGTTACCTAACAGAAGCTTTCGGCTGGCGTTCTAGCTACTTGTTCCTTGCGCTGTTTGGTATCGCCGTTGTGATTACCATGATGACGAGCATGATGGAAACACTGCCGAAAGAACGACGCAAACATGAATCAGTTGCCAACAGCTACAAATTCGTTCTGTCTGACAAACGTTTCCAAGGTTTCTTATTGGTATTAGTCGCAACCTTTGCTGGTGTAGCCGTATTTGAAGCAGCGGCAGGTGTGTTGCTTGGCGGCGTACTTGGCTTACCTGCAACCACAGTAAGCTTGTTGTTTGTCTTACCCATTCCAGGTTACTTAATCGGTGCAGGCCTATCTAGTTACATCGCACAACGTCGCAGTGAGCGCCGTGTACTGAATGTTGGTCTAGTTGCTATCTTGGTAGGCTCAACAGTGGTATTGATACCGGGTCTATTCGGTCAAACAACAGCATTAACTTTGATTGGCGGTGCAACGATTTACTTCTTAGGCGCTGGTATCTTATTTCCAGCAGCAACAACGGGAGCGCTTTCGCCATTCCCATTCCACGCAGGTACAGGGGGCGCGATCCTCGGTGGTATGCAAAATCTAGGTGCTGGCATCGCAACACTATTGGCATCGTTCTTCCCTGCTCAAGACCAACTGCCACTCGGTTGCTTGATGATTGCAATGTCATTCATCGCCATGCTTGGTTTACGTTGGGTTAATCGTAAACCTGACCATTCAAACGAAATGCCACTGGCTATCTAAAGTAAAACTCGAACCCAGCCCAAACAACGAAGAGGGACATACTGAAAAGCGTGTCCCTTTTTTGTTTCGCATTTATTCCTTCCACTCTCACGTATCAGCAATTTCATTTAACATTACTTTGATTTTTTGAAAACAATAACAGACACTTACGCTGAAAGTGCATATCCAGAATCCAATTATAAATAACATCACTGGAAGAAACCTAACCAACAAAGGATGCTGGCATTAAAACGAGTAAGGTGCACACTAAGGATATACAGATGCGTATCGCTTTAACCACATTAGCCGTATCAATAGCGCTTGTCGCCGGATGCAGCAATCAAGGAATAACAACCATGAACCACTACTCTCCATCGCAACTTGTCGCCCAGCAAACACAAGCTCCTGTTGCTAAGAAAGTCCCTCATGCAATGACGATTCATGGCGATACCCGAATCGACGATTACTACTGGATGCGCGATGATGAACGCCAAGACCCAGAGATCTTGAAACAACTTGAGCAAGAGAATCAGTACGCAGATACGGTGCTTAAACATACAGAAGCGGCACAAAAACAATTATTTGAAGAGATCAAAGGGCGAATCGCAAAAGACGACAATTCAGTACCGGTTCGCAAAGGCAGCTACTTCTATTCGAATGAAGTCACAGGTGACAACGAATACCCCGTTCACTTACGTGCAAAAGACTTTGCAGGCGCAGACAAGCAAATCATTTTAGACGTTAACGCACTGGCAAAAGAACATGAATTCTTCAGTGTTGGTGGCTTGACGATCAGTCCAAACGAAAACTTGTTGGCCTATGGCGAAGATACGCTTAGCCGCCGGATCTACACCATCAAGATTAAAGACCTCACGACAGGTGAATATCTGAAAGATGAAATTGAAGGTGCCTCGAGTGCAATTGCATGGCAAAACGACAACCAAGCCTTCTACTACATCAAGAAAGATCCACAAACATTGCTGGGTTACCAAGTTTTACGACATGTATTGGGCACATCTCAGACAAGCGATGAGCTAATCTACGAAGAAACCGACAGCGCTTACTACACCTCTTTGAGTAAAAGCAAAGATGGTGAACAGGTCTACATTTGGCACTCGAGCACTGAAACCAGTGGTGTTTCGATCATTGATGCCAACAACCCAAACGCGAAAGCAGAACCTTTCTACCCACGAGAGGCAGGCATCGAGTACAGCATCGCTAAGCTAGATGATTGGTATTACATCGACACCAACTACCAAGCCGTCAACTTCCGTTTAATGAAAGTAAACACGGCAGACATGCATGACCGTTCAAAATGGGTCGACGTCATCCCAGCAGACGACGACACTCAACTTGTCGATTTCGAACTGTTTGATGACCATCTTGTTTACGAGCAACGTGTGAATGGCTTGTCTACAGTGAAAGTTCGCCAACTCTCAACAGGCAACGAGTTCCCACTTGAATTTAACGACACCGCATTTGCCGCTTACCTAACGAGTAACTATGAATTAGATAACTCAAAAGTTCGTGTCTATTACAGCAGCTTAACTACGCCAGGTACTTACTATGATTTCGATCTAAGTACAGGTGAATCTGAGCTAATGAAGCAAACACCCGTATTAGGTGATTTCGAAGCGAATAACTACCAATCAGAGCGAATCATGGTAACGGCTCGCGATGGTAATCAAGTTCCTGTCTCTTTAGTTTATCGTAAAAATTTATTCAAGAAAGACGGCACTAACCCTATCTATCAATACGGCTACGGCTCTTACGGCCACACAATCGAACCAACCTTTGGATCGGCTCGCCTCAGCTTACTTGATCGCGGATTCGTTTATGCTATCGCACATATCCGTGGTTCAGAAATGCTTGGTCGCCCTTGGTATGAAGATGGCAAGAAACTGACCAAACAAAACACGTTCAACGACTTTATTGATGTAACCAAAGGGCTTGTTGAAGAAGGTTACGGCGCTAAAGATAAAGTATTTGCGGTAGGCGGGTCTGCTGGCGGCCTATTGATGGGCGCAATCATCAACCAAGCACCAGAACTTTACCGTGGTATTGGTGCACATGTTCCGTTTGTAGACGTGGTGACGACTATGCTTGATGAATCGATTCCTCTCACCACCAACGAGTATGACGAATGGGGCAACCCCAACGATAAAATCTACTACGATTACATGCTAGGTTACTCGCCATATGACAATGTGAAAGTTCAAAGCTACCCGAACATGTTAGTAACAACAGGCCTGCATGACTCACAAGTACAATACTTTGAACCCATGAAGTGGGTGGTGAAGCTGCGTGAGATGAAAACAGACAACAACGTGCTGCTGTTCAAAACCGATATGGAAGCTGGTCACGGCGGGGCTTCTGGTCGCTTCAAAAGATTGAAAGAAGACGCACTTGAATACGCGTTCTTTTTAGACTTACTAAAAACTCAGTAGACTCAGCGTAACTGTAGGTATTCACACAATTTAACGTCGCCATTTAGTCTTTATAAAGTGGCGACAGAAATTATTAAGCATGGTTAAATACCATTAACCATGAAATCCACCAAATCAACAAACCCTTGATAAACAAGCAAGCACAAGGGTTTACGAGAGGTATAAAAACAAATGAAAGTCATTAGCTTCAACATAAATGGCCTTAGAGCCCGCCTTCACCAACTGCAAGCGATTATCGACAAACACCAACCTGACGTAATTGGTCTTCAAGAAATTAAAGTCCACGATGAAGCCTTTCCGCTCGCTGATGTTGAAGCGATGGGTTACAAGGTTTACTTCCACGGCCAAAAAGCGCACTACGGTGTGGCTATGCTTTGTAAGCAAGAGCCAATTTCTGTACAGAAAGGCTTTCCTACAGACAATGAAGACCATCAAAAGCGCATGATCATGGCGACGTTTGAAGATGAAAATGGTGAGAAGGTCACTGTGCTAAATGGTTACTTCCCTCAAGGCGACAACATTAAGCATGAAACCAAATACCCGTACAAGCGTGAGTTCTACAAAGACTTAATGACGTACCTGAACGATTACCACAACAAAGATGAACAAGTGATCGTAATGGGCGACATTAATATCAGCCCTACCGATATTGATATCGGTATTGGTGAACCTAATGCGAAACGTTGGTTGAAAACAGGTAAGTGTTCTTTCCAACCAGAAGAGCGCGCATGGTTGAAAACACTGATGGATTGGGGTTTTGTGGACAGCTTCCGTTTACTACACCCTGAAGTGAACGATCAATACTCGTGGTTTGATTACCGCTCAAAAGGCTTCGTAGACAACCGTGGTCTGCGTATTGATGTGGTCCTAGCAACTCAAAAGCTTGCTGACAAATGTACTGAAGCGGGCATCGACTACGAGCTACGCGGTATTGAAAAACCATCAGACCACGCTCCGATTTGGTCGACGTTTAAGTAACGAGTAAATTGGTTATTATCAATTAAAAACGGCGCTATAGAAGCGCCGTTTTTTAACTATGATTTGTAACGTGTGATTAGCTAAGTGGTCTTAAGTAAGCTAGAAAACGTTTCTCTGCGAATTTAAAAATCGCAATAATAATAAACGTTAGCCCCATATAGAACAGGCCTGCCGTTAGGAACGATTCAAATGGTGCGTAGTAACGTGAGTTAACCAAACGGGCAGCACCCGTTAGATCCATAATGGTTACGATACCTGCTACCGCTGAGCCATGAAGCATAAAAATAACCTCATTACTGTAAGCCGGTAATGCTCGACGTAAAGCACTTGGAAGAATGATGCGGCGGTATGTCTTGGGTGTGCTCATACCATAAGCTTTTGCTGCTTCAACCTCACCTTTAGGCAAGCCGTTGATAGCACCACGAATGATTTCTGCTGTGTATGCCGATGTGTTAAGAATGAATGCCACCAAAGCACAAAACCACGCATTTTCCCATAGTGTATCTTTTACCGGGAAGAACTGATCCATTCCGTAGTAAATCAGGTACAACTGCACCAATAATGGCGTACCACGGAAGAAATAGATGAACGACCAAGCAGGAGCGTTAATCAGCATATTTGGACTGTTACGAGCAATAGCTAATGGTATGGCTACACATAAGCCAATGATCAAAGCGACGCAAACCATCCAAGCCGTTGTCCATAAACCACTAAGGTAAATCGGCAGGCTTTCAATTATCAATGAAAAGTCCATAACTACCTCGCGTGGATACTGAATTTACGTTCAACCAACTTAAGCAAGCCCGTCGAAACACTGGTGAAGAATAGGAAAATAAGTGCCACTGTCATATAAAAGGTAAATGGCATTTTGGTTGAGCCTGCAGCCAACGCGCTAACACGTACCATGTCTTCTAGGCCAATAATCGAAACCAACGCGGTGGTCTTAAGTAGAACCAACCAGTTGTTACCAAAACCCGGCAGTGCGTGACGAATCATTTGAGGTAGTAAAATACGGCGGAACGCTAAAACGGGCCCCATGCCGTAGGCCTTTGCCGCTTCCATCTCACCGCTGTCGACAGCCATGATTGCACCACGGAAAGTTTCAGCCATGTAAGCGCCAAAGATGAAGCCAATGGTTAATACACCAGCAATAAATGGGCTGACATCAATATAATCTGGTAGGTAAGCGGTCCACTCGTGGTTAGGATCACTTGATGTGAACCACTCATTGAGCCACTCATTGATGGAATACAAACTGTTGTTTAAAAGGATTTGTCCACCAAAGAAAATCAGCATCATCAATACGAGATCGGGGATGCCTCGAATGACGGTTGTGTAGAGGGTTGCAATTGCACGAGCCCAGCGATAAGGCGCAAGTTTTGCTAAGGCACCTAGCATACCAAGAACCATAGCTAAAATTAGCGACAGCAAGGCAACTTCGATTGTAAGCACCGCCCCTTTCAGGATCGAAGCTTCATATCCTTGTAAATCAAACATAATGAATTCCAACAGAACTGCGAAAAAGTTGGTAAGACAGGGAGAGGAGAACCTCTCCCTTAAGAATTGACGCTAGATATTACTGACCGTATACGTCGTAGTTGAAGTATTTAGCCGCGATATCTTGGTAGATGCCTTTTTCACGTAGTGAAAGGATTGCCGCATCTAATTGCTTAGTCAGATCTTTGTCTTGCTTACGTAGAGCAATACCAAAACCATCGCCGAACCATTTAGGATCTGTTAATGATGGACCAACAAACTCGTAGTCTTCACCACCCGCTTTGTTTAGTACGCCTTCTTCTAGAGCAGATGCATCACCCAGTACAGCAGCTACGCGACCGTTAGCTAGATCAAGGTAAGCTTCATCGAATGAACCGTAACGAACGATTTCTACTGTGTCGCCATAGTTATCTGTTAGGTACTTATCGTGAGTTGTTGCACGTTGAACGGCAATTTTTTGACCGCTTAGATCATCGAAGTTAAGGCCTGCACCTTTTTTAGCGATGAACTTGTTTGGGATAAGTGCGTATTTACCAGTGAAGTCGATCTTTTTCTTACGCTCTTCCGTGATAGACATTGCCGCGATGATCGCATCATATTTACGAGCAAGTAGAGAAGGAATAATGCCATCCCAATCTTGTGCAACGATCTTACACTGCACCTGCATTTCAGTACAAAGCGCGTTAGCCATATCAACATCGAAGCCTTTTAGTGAACCGTCAGCTTCTGTCCAGCTAAATGGAGGGTAAGCACCTTCAATACCGAAACGTACTGTTTTCCATTCTTTTGCTTGAGCTACGCCCGTTGCAGCAGTTGCAGCAAGTGCCGCGACTAATAACCACTTTTTCATATCCCTACTCCTGTGATTTAGGTTTTTATGTTTTGCTAATTTTAATATTGTGTTTGTTGTTACTTATTAACTTACTTGTTGTGCTTTATTGTTCATACCGTCGCCATTTTCCTTAGCGGCGGTATTTCAATTCTGATTAGTAAATCGATGAGATAAATTGTTGTAAACGCTCAGATTCAGGTTCAGTAAACAGTTTAGCTGGATCGCCCTGTTCTTCCACTAGACCTTGATGCAAGAACATCACATGATTTGATACGTCGCGTGCGAAAGCCATTTCGTGTGTTACCACAAGCATGGTTCTGCCCTCTTCTGCTAGATCGCGCATTACACCAAGCACTTCGCCTACTAACTCAGGGTCTAATGCCGATGTTGGTTCATCAAACAGCATAACTTCAGGATCAACCGCTAGCGCTCGCGCAATAGCAGCACGCTGTTGTTGTCCGCCAGACAAATGACCTGGGTAGTAATCTTTACGCTCATACAGACCGACTTTCTTCAGTAGTAACTCTGCATTTTCAATCGCTTGTGCTTTAGGTACACCTAGGACGTGAACAGGCGCTTCGATAACATTTTCGAGAACGGTCAGGTGAGACCACAGATTGAAACCCTGAAAAACCATCGCTAGGCGAGAACGGATTCGCTGTACTTGTTTTTCATTGGCAGGAACTGAAACACCTTGGCGGTTGTTTTTCATTTGAATTAATTCGCCATTAACCCAAATTTCGCCGGCGGTAGGTGTCTCTAAAAGGTTGATACATCTAAGGAAAGTACTTTTACCCGACCCAGAAGATCCGATAATCGAGACTACATCGCCTTTATGCGCAGAAAGTGAAATTCCCTTTAAAACTTCATTTTGACCAAACGTTTTGTGTAGATCCTTTATGTCCAGCGCTGGTACATCTTTCATGCGCTTTCTCTCCCAAGTTTGTGAAAATGCAAGGTACTCCGACCTTTTCATGCGATACAAACTAGCACCACACGGAATAACATGCAACAAATTATTAACCTAATAATTTGGAATAAATAGCGATTCACTCTGACTTATTATGCAAAAGGTAGCGTTTTCACCTCAATTTAATGAATGAGTTCTATCAATAAGTCGTAATTACCACTCTTACATTGTTTAAATAAAGTTAATCAAAATGAGATTCTCGTAGCCTGATAGCTCACAAGAAAAACACGTTTTGTGAACTTAGAAACATCGCTGTCGAAAACATGCAACCAGAGCATTCAACACATCCCTTCTATCAATCACTGTTCTGTTTGAAGTCATTACATGGTAAGTATTTCAAGAGGAATGGATGACAATCGAATAATAGTGAAATAACTCAGTTGGCGTTGAGAATTCAGCTAATGCCATAACGGGAGAGGCTCAAAGAAGATTGGAAAACGTCAGTTTGTGAAAACAAATTACACTTTTTATCAACGGTACGTTAATGAATCGCTGCGTTTTGTAGCTTTCTTTCACATACACTCATAAAGTGATCAAGATCAATCACCCTAAAGGGTAAGCTTGTTAGACTCCTCAATACAAAATAAGGCATTAAAAATGCCAAACATTTCTTTTAACTTAGCTGCATAAAGCACATCAAAACCGTGCAACATAATGTTAATAAGTTATAACTAAGAAATAACGCAATTACGCGAACTTATTTAATTCAATTTTAGAATTACTAACATAAAAATATGAGGAATCTATGTCAGACGTTGTGAATAATGCGAACTCTGAAGTAGAAGAGAAAAGCTATAAAGAGCTACACCGCCCTTCTTCGGAATTTGAGAGCCGCTCAGATTATTTAGATCACGAACTTCAAATCATGAAGCCTCGCCGCTTCGGTTTAAACCTTCCAGGCCGTGATTTCCGTTTTGAACTTGAAGACCTTGTTCCTGCACTTGCTGGTACCATCGGTATCATCGCGATGTACTCAGCAGTAATGATGTCTTGGGCTGATGGCCTAACTCAAGCTTGGGATCACGTAAACCTAGGTAAAGACTTCGCAATTGAAGTTGCTCGTGTAGAAATGCTGATTCCTGCACTGCTGTTCTGTATTCTTGCTTCTGGTTTCTTCAACCCTAAAGCAAACCTTGCCGGTAACCACGGCCCAATGATTCCTCTTATTGGTACCATCGCTCTCGCTGGTGCTCACCCTCTTGCATTGGCAATCCTTATCGGTGTCTTCGGTCTGATCCTAAGTTTCCTAAAAGGCGGCTCCAAGCTGGTTAACCTGACTTCCGAAGGTACCGCTGGCGGCTTGCTCATTTTCTTAGGCCTAACAGGCACCATGAGCCAAATTAACTCGATTCAAGCATGGGCGGTTGGTCTTCAATCTTCTACTGTTGAAGCGGGCAGCATGGGTTACGTTGGTTTGATCGTTCTTGCTATTACGATTGCTATCTACGCTTTCTTAGCAAAAGTGAACAAGCGTTGGTTGGCTATCCCAGTTTGTGCATTCACAGGCCTTGCTATTGCATTAGCACTAGGTGCTGGTTTCGATATCGTATTCGAAACTGAAATGGGCATTCCAAACCTAAACCCAGTTTACTGGTGGGGTTCTACTTCTGAAGGTTGGATGCTTGGCTTGCCAAACGTTGAACACTTCATTGCTTCTTTACCATTCGCAATTCTTGCCGTAGCAATGTGGTCGCCAGATTTCCTAGGTCACCGTATCTTCCAAGAACTGAACTACCCTAAACGTTCTGAAAAAGTTCTGATGGATGTTGATGACACAATGACTATGTGTTCAGTTCGTCAAATGGTGGGTACTGCAGTTGGTGGTGGTAACATCACATCTTCTTGGGGTACTTACATGATCCCAGCAGCAATCGCGAAACGTCCGATTCCTGGCGGCGCAATCTTGCTTGGTTCTCTGTGTATTATTGTTGCGATTCTTGGTTTCCCAATGGACGTAGCTGTATGGCCACCAGTGATGCGTGTTGCGCTGCTTGTAGGTGTATCTCTGCCTCTACTTGAAGCGGGTATGCAAATGGTTAAGGATTCAAAAGATTCTCAAGCAGCTGGTATCTGTATCTTCGGCTCAGCGGTTGTTAACCCAGTATTAGCATGGGCATTGACTATGCTTCTAGATAATAACGGTCTAATTGGTGATAAAGAGCGTGCGAAGCGTCTATCATTTGTAGACAAGATTGTTATCCCAGTTGGCGTTTTAGTTATCTGTTTAGTAGCAATGCTTGCAGTTGGTATGCTAGAAAGTCAATATGGCCTAAAAGCTTGGCTATAATGGTTCTAACTACACAAAAGTAGTATTGGGATTAAAAAAAAGTTTGGGTGGCAACCCCTGCCACCCATTTTTTTTCAACTTTTTTTGGAATTTATTGATTTAGTTTAAGGTTTACAGAAATTTTTTAGCGTAGTCTTGAATACATAGAGTAAAGACAACATATAAAAGGTAGTGACAATATATATAACCATATGATGCGAATATGCTCATATATATTGTTATTAATAAGAGTGTACTACCCTTACGAGGGGCGCTGGCTCAACAGTGTTAATGTACGTATTTTTTCTACTAAAAAGGTAGGTATGTCATGGCAGAGCAATTTGCTAAAGCTTGGGAAGATTTTGCTGCAGGTGAGTGGCAAAGCGAAGTAAACGTTCGTGATTTCATTCAAAAGAACTACACGCCGTATGAAGGCGACGAGTCTTTCCTAGTTTCTGAGGGTACTGAAGCAACTAACAAGCTTTGGTCTTCGGTAATGGAAGGTATCAAACAGGAAAACGCAACTAAAGCACCTGTAGATTTCGATACTTCTGTTATCTCTACCATTACTGCTCACGATGCAGGTTACATTGAGAAAGATCTTGAGACTATCGTTGGTCTACAAACTGAGAAGCCACTAAAACGTGCAATCATCCCTAACGGTGGTGTACGTATGGTTGAAGGTTCTTGTAAAGCATACGGTGAAACTCTTGACCCAATGGTTTCAAAAATCTACTCAGAATACCGCAAAACACACAATGCTGGCGTTTTCGATATCTACACTCCTGATATCCTAAAATGTCGTAAGTCTGGTGTTCTGACTGGTCTTCCTGATGCTTACGGCCGTGGTCGTATCATTGGTGACTACCGTCGTGTTGCACTATACGGTATCAACTTCCTAATGAAAGACAAAGCGGCTCAATTCGCATCTCTACAAGAGCGTTTCGAGAACGGCGAAGATCTTTCTGCAACAATGCAATTGCGTGAAGAGATCTCTGAGCAACATCGTGCTCTAGGTCAAATCAAGCAAATGGCTGAGAAATACGGTTTCGATATCTCTGAGCCAGCTCAAACTGCTCAAGAAGCTATCCAGTGGACTTACTTCGGCTACCTAGCTGCTGTTAAATCTCAAAACGGTGCTGCAATGTCTCTAGGTCGTACTTCGACTTTCCTAGACATCTACCTAGAGCGTGATATCGCTGCTGGCAAAATCACAGAAGACCAAGCACAAGAGATGATCGACCACTTCGTAATGAAGCTGCGTATGGTTCGTTTCCTACGTACTCCTGAGTACGATGAGCTATTCTCTGGCGACCCAATCTGGGCTACAGAGTCTATGGGTGGTATGGGTGTTGATGGTCGTACGCTAGTAACGCGTTCGAACTTCCGTTTCCTTAACTCTCTATACACTATGGGTCCTTCTCCAGAGCCAAACATCACGGTTCTTTGGTCTGAGCAACTGCCTGACGGCTTCAAGCGTTTCTGTGCGAAGGTATCTATCGATACTTCTTCTATCCAGTACGAAAATGATGACCTAATGCGTCCTGATCTTGGTTCTGATGATTACGCAATCGCTTGTTGTGTATCACCAATGATCGTTGGTAAGCAAATGCAGTTCTTCGGCGCTCGTGCTAACCTTGCAAAAACTATGCTTTACGCAATCAACGGCGGCGTTGATGAGAAGCTTAAGATGCAAGTTGGCCCAGTTGGCGACAAGATCACTGACGAAGTACTTAACTACGATGACGTAATGGGTCGCCTAGACACATTCATGGATTGGTTAGCTAAGCAATACGTGACAGCTCTAAACAGCATTCACTTCATGCACGACAAGTACAGCTACGAAGCGTCTCTAATGGCTCTTCATGACCGTGACGTTCGTCGTACTATGGCTTGTGGTATTGCTGGTCTGTCTGTTGCTGCTGACTCACTGTCTGCAATTAAGTTTGCTAAAGTGAAGCCAATCCGTGATGAAGACGGTATCGCAACTGACTTCGAAATCGAAGGCGATTACCCTAAATACGGTAACAACGACTCTCGTGTAGATGACATTGCTTGTGAACTAGTTTCTACGTTCATGAACAAAATCCGTAAGCTTAAGACTTACCGTGATTCAATCCCTACACAGTCAGTTCTTACTATCACGTCTAACGTGGTATACGGTAAGAAGACAGGTAACACTCCAGACGGTCGTCGTGCTGGCGCTCCTTTCGCTCCTGGTGCTAACCCAATGCACGGTCGTGATGAGAAAGGCGCTGTAGCTTCACTAACGTCTGTAGGTAAACTACCGTTTGCTGATGCTCAAGATGGTATCTCTTACACTTTCTCTATCGTGCCAAACGCGCTAGGTAAAGAACAAGACAGCCAACGTGCTAACCTTGCAGGCCTAATGGATGGTTACTTCCACCACGAAGCTGGCATTGAAGGTGGTCAACACCTTAACGTTAACGTTCTTAACCGCGAAACTCTTGAAGACGCAGTTAAGCACCCTGAGAAATACCCTCAGCTAACGATTCGTGTTTCTGGTTACGCTGTACGCTTCAACTCTCTAACTACAGAGCAGCAAGCTGACGTAATCGCACGTACATTTACTGAGTCTCTATAAGCTCACGCTAAATAGACGGTAAATATTATTAGCCTCGCCAATGTGCGGGGCTTTTTTATATCTGCTGTAAATCGCACTGAACTCACCTACCTCCCAAAATGTTAGGTTGAGCAAGAAAGCACCCAATCATTCACTTTTTTTCCACAAATTCACTTAAATTACGGTAATATCTCTGTTCATAATTTAAGAGTAACTGCTCCATGAAATACCTGCGTTGTTTACCCCTGATTCTTCTCTCTTTCTCATCTTTAGCCTCTGAGCGTTCTACGCTGACTTTTGCTTTAGATAACGATGGTATTTTTGGTGTCGACCAAGACTATACCAACGGCTTATTTCTGGGTTACACATCATCAAGTATTACGCCATATAATTGGGTAAAACCATTGAGTCTTTCCTACTGGGGCGCAAGCTCTCTAGACAAGTGGGAAATCACCATTGGCCACAAGATGTATACACCTTCTGACATTGAGTTAGAAACACCGTCGCCTAATGATCGCCCATACGCAGGTTACCTTCACACCGAATTCAACTACATCAGCTTGAACCCACAGCAAGCCCAACGTTTTAACATTACATTTGGCACCACGGGCGAGCGCGCACTTTCAGAAGACGCTCAAAAGCTGGTTCACTCGATCACAAAATCGGATGAGCCTATGGGCTGGGAATATCAAGTTGATGATGAGTGGGCGGGGAGCGTTGGTTACTTAAGTCATTTCAACCTAATGCGTAATCAAGCACTAGCAAATACAGACTTCGAGATCTCTAACGTTTCTGAAATCAACGTGGGCAACTTTAGAAGTGATATCTCGACTGGCTTTATGTTCCGTTGGGGCACTGACTTGGGCGGCAACTTTGGTGCAGCCAACATCACCACGGAAAACCCTTTCAAACCGGGCATGATCGGCGCATCAAACAGCGGTTGGTTTACCTACGCTGGCCTTGAGGGTCGTTATCGATTCAACGACCTAACTATCGAAGGTGATCGCTCAGGCGTTGATGAATACGCAAATAAAGAAGGCCTAGACTCCGCTATCTACGATGTGACTTTAGAGAACATTCAGGCTACTGCTGTGCTTGGTGTGGCTTGGTATAACCAATACGTTGGTGCCTCTTTTGCACTAACAGCAAAAACACCGGATTACGAAGAAGCAAAAGAGTCAGTGTACACCACTGGCGGTATCACAATGTTTGCTTTCTTCTAGCCACCCGTAAGGGCTTTCGTCCTTTACTTTTCAAGTTTAATAAAGGCAATCATCTTCACAGGTGATTGCCTTTATTTTTAAAGGTCTCGTTACCATTTGACCCTATTTTATGTACCGTTTTTGTAATAAAATAAACGGTATAAATTCCTCTACGAGAATAGCTCATGTCTACAACTGGTCGCATTCACTCATTCGAATCTTGTGGTACTGTCGATGGCCCTGGCATCCGCTTCATTGTGTTTCTTCAAGGCTGCTTAATGCGTTGTATGTACTGCCATAACCGCGATACATGGGATCTTCATGACGGAAAGGAAGTAACGGTCGAAGAGATCATCAACGAAGCAAAATCTTACCGTCATTTCATGAAAGCATCGGGCGGTGGTATCACCTGTTCTGGTGGTGAAGCGATGCTACAACCTGAGTTTGTTCGTGACTTTTTCCAAGCGGCGCAAGCTGAAGGTATTCACACTTGTCTTGATACTAATGGCTACATTCGTAAGCACACTGAAGTGGTCGATGAAGTACTAGAAGCCTCTGATCTAGTGATGTTGGATCTTAAACATATGCGAGATGAGATACACCACGATTTCATTGGCGTATCAAACAGACGTACTCTGGATTTTGCACGCTACCTGCACAAAATCGGTAAGAAGACGTGGATTCGTTACGTGATAGTTCCTGGCTACACGGATACGCCTGAAGATGCTCATCTTCTTGGTGAATTCATTAAAGACATGGATAACATCGAGAAAATAGAACTGCTTCCATACCACAAGCTTGGTGCTCATAAATGGGAAGCGCTTGGTTATGACTACCCTCTTGAAGGTACAAATCCGCCAAGCAAAGAGAAAATGGACGAGATTGTTGCTGTTCTAAGCCAGTACCATTCAAACGTAAAGTACTAATACTGCTAAAGTTCGAATAAAGACGGTGCTCAACCTCTATTTAAACGCCTCAATTTCGATTGGGGCGTTTTGTTTTATGGCTCAAACAATCCTTTCACTTTTCTTTACAACTTTTGTTTATCAATTCAAAAAATCATATTAAATCCGTGTTGAGATCATGTTTCCACTCGTAGGAATGCTGTTACTCTTACTGCAACAAAAGAATATAACATTTAGTTTTTTAGTGAGGCTCCTCCCATGGAAATGACCAATGCTCAGCGTCTAATTCTATCAAATCAATACTACCTAATGTCTCAAATGGATCCTGAGAACTCCGCTAAATACCAACGTCTACAAACGGTTGTAGAGCGTGGTTACGAACTTCAAATGCGTGAACTTAATAAAGAATTTGGCTGTTTGACTGAAGCCGAGTGTCGCGAAGTTATCGACATCATGGAGATGTACCATGCCATGCAAGAGTCGAACAAAATGCTAGCAGAACAAGAACGTGCTGAAGTAGACCAACGTCGCCTACAGTTCCTAGGTTTTGATATCGCTTCTGAAGCTCAGAGCGTACATTACGTGCGTTTCCTTGTTGATTCTGAAGGTCTTTACCCTCAATTCGACAAAGCAGATCACCACTTTAATAGCCAAATGCCAATGCTAGAGAAGTACCGTCGCATGCTAACAACATGGCGCAACTGCCCTCGTCAGTATCACCTATGTGCGACAGAGCTATCTCAAATCTTTAGTGCTTAATACATTTATTGATCAGCTCTAACTTTTAAAAAATTTCAAAAAAGGGTTACTCATCATGAGTAACCCTTTTTTAATGTCCGCATTTAGAGAAAAAAATACAAAGCCACTAAAAGACGTAAGCAACACCGACGTTTGCGGCCATGTTGATGCCACTTTCAAGTATTGGGCTGTTCTCAATATCACCTTCAAGGTTGGTATAACGAACGCCACCAGTGACCCGGATATTTGGCGTCACATGCAAGTAACCACCTAAACCAATAAAGTACTGACCATCCCAGTCTGTATCGAACTCATTCAAATTAGTTCTCGACGCTTCTGCTGAACTCACCCCGTATAAGTGGTTATTCAAGCGCTCACTGTTATAAGCATAACCAATAGAGGGTGTAATCGCCCACCCATTGCGACGAATCGGTAAACGCCATGCAGCTTCCGCATAGATACCATTATGCCTAAACCCTAAGTCAGAGCCTGCTGTCGCTTCAAACATCCCGACCAAGGTGATCACTTGGTAGCTAATGCCACCTAATACTGATGCTTTACGTTCATCTAACTTTTGAATATCAACGTTATCAGAATCACCCGGCTTTAATGTCCTCGAATCATAAACCGCTCGAAACACGATATTCTGTGGTGAGCCCGCAGGAAGTAAGCGATAACCCGCACTGAATCCACGCATGAAAAAGTGCTCACCTTCATAACCAATCATAGGGATCACAGCACGGTTTGACGGTGTATCTTTATAGATAGCAGGAGAATAAGAAGCGGCAACGCCCAGTGACCACTGCGAGATTTTTGCATGTGTTGCTGTCGAAGCCAGTAACGCAACACTGATAGCCACTATTTTTAACCCATAATTCTTCACTACATCTACCTATTTATTGAGCAATTTTTGATAACGCCGCGCATTATATGGTACTTCATTCCAGTAAATCAATAGAGCTCAGTTATACATCTAATACACATAAATCCAGTGTGAGTATTATTAAGCGACCTAAAATCACAAAACAAACGGCTAGATCCCCTCGAATGTAAAATAATTGGATTCTACACGCCTCAAGTTGCCTATTGCGCTCGCTAGGTTTTTCACACGCAAAATTGTAAATAAATACATAATTGTTAAGCAAAATTGTGCAAGCGGGTCTAACCTTAAAATGTAGGGAGAGCCTATTTTTCAATCGCTCATCAGTTTTGACTGGTTAACAAGGGGAATGTGACTATGAGTATTTTTGACCACTATCAATCACGTTATGAAGCAGCCAAGGAAGAAGAGCTCACATTGCAAGAGTTCTTAGGGCTGTGTAAAGACGATAAAAGTGCTTACGCTAACGCTGCTGAGCGCTTACTACTGGCCATCGGCGAACCGGAGGTTATAGACACCGCTCAAGACCCCCATCTAAGTCGTATTTTCTCGAACCGTGTCATCTCACGCTACAGCGAATTTAAAGATTTCTACGGCATGGAAGATGCGATTGAACAGATTGTTTCTTACCTAAAACACGCTGCACAAGGCTTAGAAGAACGGAAGCAAATCCTTTACCTGCTTGGCCCTGTGGGCGGTGGTAAATCTTCCCTTGCTGAAAAACTCAAAGCACTGATGCAAAAGCTACCAATCTATGTGCTGTCTGCAGATGGTGAGCGAAGCCCTGTGAATGATCACCCCTTCTGTCTATTCGACGTAAACGAAGATGGCGACCTTTTGAAACAAGAGTACGGAATAGAGAAACGTTACATACGCTCTATCATGTCTCCTTGGGCAGCGAAACGCCTCCATGATTTCGGTGGTGATATCTCTAGATTTAAAGTCATCAAACTACGCCCTTCGATTCTCGACCAAGTTGCGATCGCGAAGACAGAGCCTGGTGATGAAAACAACCAAGATATTTCGTCTCTGGTTGGTAAAGTCGATATTCGTAAACTTGAACACTTCTCTCAAGATGACCCTGATGCCTACAGTTACTCTGGTGCGCTGTGTAAAGCCAACCAAGGTGTGATGGAATTCGTGGAGATGTTCAAGGCGCCAATCAAAGTCTTGCACCCACTTCTAACGGCAACGCAAGAAGGTAACTTCAACGGTACTGAAGGACTTTCTGCACTGCCGTTTGACGGTATGATTCTAGCTCACTCAAACGAATCCGAGTGGCAGACCTTCCGTAACAACAAAAACAACGAAGCCTTCCTCGACCGTGTGTACATTGTAAAAGTCCCTTACTGTCTGCGCGTCTCTGAAGAAGTTAAGATCTACCAAAAACTGCTTGAGCACAGTGAGCTATCCAAAGCCCCTTGTTCGCCAAGCACACTCGATCTGCTATCGCAATTCAGCATCCTATCGAGACTGAAAGAGCCTGAAAACTCTTCTCTGTTCTCAAAAATGCGGGTTTACGATGGTGAGACTCTAAAAGACACCGATCCAAAAGCGAAGAGCTACCAAGAGTACCGAGACTACGCAGGTGTTGACGAAGGCATGTCTGGGCTATCAACGCGTTTCGCCTTTAAGATCCTGTCTCGTGTATTTAACTTCGACCAAGCCGAAGTGGCGGCAAACCCGGTTCACTTGTTCTACGTGATTGAACAACAAATCGAACGTGAGCAGTTCCCTCAAGAGACCGCTGAGAAGTATCTTGAGTTCTTGAAAGGATACCTAGTACCGCGTTACGTAGAATTCATTGGTAAAGAAATTCAAACCGCTTACCTAGAGTCTTACTCTGAGTACGGACAGAATATCTTCGACCGCTATGTCACCTACGCGGACTTCTGGATTCAAGACCAAGAGTACCGCGATCCAGAAACAGGCCAGCTATTTGACCGTGCTTCTCTGAATGGTGAACTTGAGAAAATCGAGAAAACAGCCGGTATCAGTAATCCTAAGGACTTCCGAAATGAGATTGTGAATTTTGTGCTTCGTGCCAAAGCCAACAATAACGGTCAAAACCCAGTTTGGACGAGCTACGAGAAACTGCGCACTGTAATTGAGAAGAAAATGTTCTCTAACACTGAAGAGCTGCTTCCTGTTATTTCGTTCAATGCTAAGACCTCAACGGATGATCAGAAAAAACACGACGACTTCGTTGCTCGTATGATGGAAAAAGGCTACACCGAGAAACAAGTGAGACTGCTATCCGAGTGGTACCTAAGAGTTCGTAAATCCTCATAACCAAACTGTATTGAGCTGCTCAACTGAGCAGCTCGTACAAACCAATAACTTTATACCCTAATAAACGAATAGCTCTAATAAACCAATAACTCTTACAACCTATAAAAAGTAGGATCGCGACATCAGCTGAGAGGGAGTTCTTATGGCACAATTTATCGATCGGAGGCTCAATGGCAAGAATAAGAGTGCTGTGAATAGACAGCGTTTCTTACGACGTCATAAAGAGCAAATCAAAGAATCTGTGGCCGATGCAGTCAACCGACGCTCAATCACCAATACTGAAACCGGTGAAGACGTCACTATTCCCCATAAAGACATCAAAGAGCCAAGCTTTCACCAAGGTCAAGGCGGCGTAAGAGAACGCGTTCACCCAGGTAATGACCAGTTCATCACGGGCGACAAAATTGAACGTCCTAAAGGTGGCGGTCAAGGTGGTGGCGCAGGCCAGGGTGACGCAAGCCCTGATGGCGAAGGCCAAGATGAATTTACATTCCAAATTTCAAAAGATGAATATCTTGATATTCTCTTTGAAGATTTAGCTCTTCCTAATCTAGAGAAGAATCAGGTCAACAAAATCACCGAATGGAAGACACATCGCTCTGGTTATCAAAGCGCGGGGATTCCTTCCAACATCGCTATCGTTCGTTCACTGCAGCAATCTCTGGCTCGTCGAACCGCGATGACAGCAGGTAAAAAGCGCGAGCTTAACCTACTGATGGAGCAGCTTGACCAAGTTAAAATGACGGAACCCGCACAACCCTTTGAAGAAAGCCGTTTAAAAGAAGAGATTGCCGAGTTACGTAAAAAAATTGAAAGCGTGCCATTTATTGACACCTTCGACCTGCGTTTTAAAAACTACGAGAAGCGCCCTATTCCATCTAGCCAAGCCGTTATGTTCTGCCTAATGGATGTATCTGGCTCAATGGATCAAGCCACGAAAGACATTGCGAAGCGCTTTTATGTCCTTCTGTATCTGTTCCTAAACCGCACCTACGAAAACGTCGATGTTGTGTTTATTCGTCACCATACTCAGGCTAAAGAAGTCGACGAACATGAGTTTTTCTACTCACAAGAAACTGGCGGCACGATCGTTTCTAGTGCACTGAAACTAATGAAAGAAATTGTCGCAGATCGTTATCCTGCTAATGAGTGGAACATCTATGCAGCACAAGCCTCTGATGGCGATAACTGGGCTGATGACTCTCCTCGTTGTAAAGAGCTATTAGTCAATACACTTCTGCCAACTTGCCAATATTACTCTTACATCGAAATAACACGCCGCTCTCATCAAACACTTTGGCACGAATACGAAAAACTCGAGAGTAGCTTTGACAACTTCGCCATGAAAAATATTAAAACGGTGGATGATATTTTTCCTGTGTTTAGAGAACTGTTCCAGAAAGAGACAGCGTAAGGGGGCTTGCCATGACAGCGAAATCAAACGTTGCAGAGAAAGATAAAGCGACACAGAAGAGAAACGACAAGATGCTGCCTGATGGTCCAGATTGGACATTCAACCTCTTGGAACAATATCACGTAGAAATCAAGCGTGTGGCGCAGCATTACCGTTTAGATACTTACCAGAACCAAATTGAAGTGATTACTTCTGAGCAGATGATGGATGCTTACTCGAGCATCGGTATGCCGATCAATTACAATCACTGGTCATTTGGCAAAAAATTCATTCAAACCGAGCAAAACTACAAGCATGGTCAGATGGGATTAGCGTACGAAATCGTGATCAATTCAGATCCTTGTATCGCATACCTGATGGAAGAGAACACGGTCACGATGCAGGCGCTCGTAATGGCTCATGCTTGTTACGGCCATAACTCTTTCTTTAAGGGCAACTACCTGTTCCAAACCTGGACCGATGCCAGTTCCATTATCGACTACCTATTATTCGCTAAAAAATACATTACCGATTGTGAAGAAAAATACGGTGTTGCCGAAGTCGAACAACTTCTCGACTCTTGTCATGCCCTCATGAATTACGGCGTAGACAGATACAAACGCCCTGAGAAGATTTCCATAGCTGAAGAGACAGCAAGGCAAGAAGAACGTGAAGCGTATCTGCAATCTCAAGTCAATGAGCTGTGGAGAACTGTGCCTAAAAATCAAGACAAGGAAAAAGAGACCAAAATCCGCTTTCCTAGCGAACCTCAAGAAAACATTCTCTACTTTATCGAGAAGAACGCACCACTACTTGAACCTTGGCAGCGCGAGTGTGTTCGCATCGTTCGCAAGGTGAGCCAATACTTCTACCCTCAAAAGCAAACTCAAGTAATGAACGAAGGCTGGGCAACCTTCTGGCACTACACCATTCTTAACCACCTTTACGACGAAGGTTTGGTGAGTGACAAGTTCATCTTAGAATTCCTACACAGCCACACCAGCGTGGTCGCACAGCCCGCCTACAACAGCCCTTATTTCAGCGGGATAAACCCTTATGCGCTTGGCTTTGCGATGTTTAGAGACATCCGACGCATCTGTGAAGAACCAACCGATGAAGACAAAGAGTGGTTCCCTGAGTTAGCCGGAAGTGATTGGTTAGAAGCGGTGCACTTTGCGATGCACAATTTCAAAGATGAAAGCTTCATCAGCCAATACCTTTCACCAAAGATCATTCGAGACTTTAAACTGTTCTCTGTGCTCGACGACGATCGCAAAAACACCATTGAGATAAGTGCTATTCACGATGACCCAGGCTATCGCTTGATTCGTGAAAAGCTTGCGGCGCAATACAACCTAAGTAACCTTGAGCCGAATATTCAGGTGTTTAACGTCGATGTTCGTGGTGATCGCTCGATGACACTACAATATGTGCCTCACGGTCGTATCCCGCTTGATAAAGGCTACGACGAAGTGATGAAACATCTCTATCGCTTATGGGGCTTTGATGTGATTTTGGAAGAGCTCAAAGATACGGGTCATAGAGAGATTCTGACTACTTGTCCAAAACGTAATGATTATGGAGCCAAGATTTAATACCAATCACAGTAAGTAAGTGCTTGGTATAAAACTCCGCTCCCCCTACAACATAGTGGTCACCCGCTCGGAAGTGGAGCAATAAAAAAGCGCATAAGTCTGATGACTTATGCGCTTTCTTTTTAAGGCTCAAACGTCTTCAATAGACGCAAGGCACTAAACCTAGATACTAGATACTAGATACTAGATACTAGAGCTAAAACTAAATAAGCTTAAACAATCGGCTTTTGGCCGCGTTCAATCAGCTTCATCAGCACGCTGTCTGCAGATTTACCTGCCACGCCCGCTAGTTTGTCTGACAGCTTTTTCTTCTGTACGTAGTGAATCGCTAGAACCGTTTTGTCCTTACATGCCGCTACGACTAAATCATCAGAAGTGCTGATCTCATCCACCAGCCCAAGCTCATGTGCTTGTGTACCAAACCAGTGTTCACCCGTTGCTACTTTTTCAAGATCGAGTGCTGGACGATGGTCACGGATGAAGTCTTTGAATAGGCCATGTGTCTCTTCGAGCTCTTCTTTAAACTTCTCGCGTGCTTTATCGCTGTTCTCACCAAACATAGTAAGCGTGCGTTTGTACTCACCCGCCGTTAGCTGTTCGAACTCAATATCATGCTTTTTAAGCAGTTTATTGAAGTTTGGCAGTTGAGCAATAACACCAATAGAGCCAACAATAGCAAAAGGTGCAGATACAATTTTGTCCGCGATACATGCCATCATGTAACCACCACTCGCGGCTACTTTGTCTACAGAGATAGTCAGAGGCAGGCCTGCTGCTTTGATACGGTCGAGTTGAGAAGACGCCAAACCATAGCCGTGAACCATACCACCGCCAGACTCAAGCTTAAGCAAGACTTCATCACCTTCACGAGCCACAGCCAACACCGCCGTTACCTCTTCACGTAGCGAAGCCACTTCTTTCGCATCAATGCTGCCGTTAAAATCGAGAACGAATAGGTGTGGTTCACGCTTGCTATCAAGCTCACCCTCTTTCGCTGCTTTTTTCACTTCTTTGCCACGTGATTTTACTTTTTCTTTTTCCGCTTTCTTTTCTGCTTTATCACGGGCTTTGATGAAAGCATCATCGTGTAGATGGTGCTCTAATTGTTCAATCGTCTGTTTATGGTGCTCAGATAGGTTCGTGATTTCCAGCTCACCTTTAATCGCGCTTGATTTTCCACCCACCGATTTAGCAATCACTAAAATTGCAATGATGGCGATTACAACGGTCGCAATCTTGGCTAAAAACAAGCCGTAGTCCAACAAAAATTCCAATGTCATATCCCCTAATGTATGAATTAGTGTATTGTAACCATCTTGTCACGATTACCAAGAATTTCTCATCATTCCTGCGTTTATCTGTGTGATTAAACACCAATGGAATGACGAACATAATAAAAGAAAGAAGGATAAGCACAGTGGATTACCCAATCTCTACAGATGCCCTCAAAGATAAAGTAATTTTGGTTACAGGTGCCGGTGCTGGCATTGGTCGCCAAGCCGCACTAAGCTTCGCTCAACATGGTGCAACTGTCATTCTGTTAGGCCGCAATGTTAAAAACCTTGAATTCATTTACGATGAAATCGAAAGTGCTGGTTACCCTCAGGCTGCGATCATTCCGCTAGACCTCAAAGGAGCAACAAAGCAGAACTACATTGATATGGCTGAAACCATTGAATCACAGTTCGGTCGTTTAGACGGCCTACTGCATAACGCAGGTGTGCTTGGCACGTTAAGTCCATTTGATCAAATCGATGAAGAGACGTTTGATGGCGTTATGCAAATCAACGTTAAAGCTGAATTTCTAATGACTCAAGCATTACTGCCTGTCATTAAAAAAGCTGAAGCCGGTCGTATCGTATTCACCTCTTCTACAGTTGGTCACTCTGGCCGTGCATTCTGGGGCACTTATGCGATTTCTAAGTTTGCTACCGAAGGCATGATGCAAATCCTAGCGGACGAACTTGAAGACACCAACATCCGTGTAAACGCGATCAATCCTGGCGGCACTCAAACACGCATGCGTGCAAAAGCGTACCCAGGTGAAGATGCGAACAAGCTGAAAACGCCACTCGACGTCATCCCGCTTTATCTACACTTAATGAACCCAAGTGTGACAGACATTAATGGCCAATGTATCGATGCTCAACCTAAGTAACTGATATCATTAACCAACAGTAAGAAGCCGCTTCCATAGCGGCTTTTTTTGTATCTAAATCAACCATCTAATATTTAGTTCATCTGATTTTCGTCATTTTTCTTTGCATCTTTTCCATTGTTAAATATACTGTATAAATATACAGGTATTTAATTATGCATGAACTAATAAAAAACTTACAAGACCGCCAGCTAATCTGGACAGGGTTACAATCAACAACGCAAGGAAGTACTACTTCAACAGGCTATTCTCAATTGGATAAACAGCTTGATGGTGGCTTTCCGACGCATGGTGTTATTGAGGTTGAATCGCAACAAGGGATCGGTGAACTTCGCCTGCTTACACCCTATTTAGCTCAACAAAACTCACAACAATTGGCCATCTTCATTAACCCACCGGGGAAGATCTGTGCTGAGTTTTTTAACAGCCAAGGTATTGAACTAGAGAACATCCTCGTTATCCAACCTCAGCGCGATCTCGATGCATTGTGGGCAGCTGAGCAATGTCTCAAAAGCGGTGCTTGTCACTCTGTATTGCTATGGGGAGCCGATCTAGAAATACACCAAACCAAGCGCCTGCAAGCAGCAAGCGAAACCGGTAAGTGTCTGCAATTTCACTTTAAGGCCACCAGCCATAATCAGTTATCCCTACCCGTTTCTCTAAGCATGAAGCTATCTTCTCACGCCCAAGGGTTAAAGGTTGAGGTCACAAAAAGGAAAGGCAGTTGGTCGTATGGCAGCTTTATTCTAGACATGAGCCAAAATTGGCCGTTACTCACTGAAAAAATCACCCTTCAAGACAGTTCACATAGTGCTTTATCAAATAACACCGTGCTGGCTTTTCCTATTGCGAAACAAGGCTAGCGTATGTTGTGGCTTTATCTGCACTTTCCATCTCTGCAGTTGGATACCTTGTTTAATTCTGAGCTATCTAACTCCGAGAAAGTTCACTCTAATGAAGAGTCACACGAGCAACCTATTATTATCGTGGATGAAAAAGATCACCGTGTGCTGCAAGCTAACCAAGCTGCGCTGCAATCGGGAATTTCACTTGGTATGGGGCTAGGGTCTGCGGCGGCGCTTTGCCATAACTTACACGTCCACCCTTACAGTATTGAGCTAGAAAAAAGTAAGCTCAAAGAGATCGCTCAATGGGCGTATTTGGTCACTTCTGACATGGCTTTACTACCACCGAATGGTTTGTTGATTAAAGCTTCTAATATGCTGTCACTTTACGATGGGTTAGATAACTACTGGCATGAGCTCAAAATCCACTTAGAAACGCTCAATATCCAGTTCAGCTTCGCGACGGGTTACTCACCACTTTCTGCGATCCTTTTGGGCAAGCAATCTATCAACCAAGTCACTAATAATGTTGAGCAAATGAAAGCATGGGTCAATCAACAAGCATTGAGTTCTAGTGAGTTGCCAACTAAGCAAGTGGAACGTCTGAACCGTGTCGGCATTAACTTAGTGGATGACCTATTGAAACTGCCTTTGCAAGATGTCGCACGTCGCTTTGATATCGATTTGGTGAACTATGTGGGTCGCCTTAACGGACAGTTCAAGCACTCTATTGATTTCTACCATCCACCAGAGAATTTTCAGCAATATCTCGAGCTATTATTTGATATTGAAAACATCCTGTTTATCGAAAAGCCGTTACTGAAATTATTAAATCAACTCGAGTGTTTTTTGAAGCTACGCGACCGAGTGGCTTTCGAGTTAACGCTGACTTTGCATCTGAGAGATAAAGACGACCACCCTGTCTCTTTTTATTCAGCTCAAGGTGATTACCTTGCTGAAAAATGGGCGAACCTTACTCATCTCACCTTAGAGTCACTGAAGACCACGGCACCGATTCAGGGGCTGACCCTTTCCGTAATTCGTCATGGAGAACCGCAAATGGCCTACCGTGATCTTTTTGATGGCAATACAGGAACACTTGCCGCGTTAGATTTGCTCTCACTACTTCAAGCCAAGTTAGGACAAGCTTGTATCCAGACTCCCAAAATACAGCATGACCCAAGACCAGAAAAAGCCAATCAGTACTCGCTCCCAACACTGAGTAAGTCTGTAGCAAAGAGGCAAACTCCCTCAAGAAGCGAGCAACAAACCATAGATCTCAACGTCCATCAACAACGACTCCGGCCCAGTATTTTACTGCCAGAGCCCGAAGCCCTAACCGAAAGCGTCACCTTATCTCAAGGCCCTGAGCGCATTGTGTCTGGATGGTGGGACGGAGAGAAGATCATTCGTGACTACTTTATTGCTCACAGTGAAAACGGTCGATGGCTCTGGATCTTTAGAACGCCCGATAAACAGTGGTTTTTGCACGGCTTATTTAGCTAGCTTGTAGGAAAGTAAGTCAGTAAGAAAGCTAGTCTGTAAGAAAGTCAGTAAGAAACTTCGTTAGCTCGTCCGTTCCACTTACTCAATTTCAACATCCCTTTTCAATCATGTTCACTCGCAATGGTTAAGTGAGATTACGTTATGTCTCAGCAATACTCAGAGCTATTTTGCCAAAGTAATTACTCCTTCCTTGAGGGAGCCTCACACGCAGAAGAGCTTGTTTTACAGGCCGACTTCTTACGTTACAAAGCACTCGCTGTTACTGATGAGTGCTCAGTCGCGGGTATCGTTAAGGTTCACTCTGCAATCAAGCAACATAAACTGTCGCTCAAGCAAATTGTCGGGAGCATGTTTTGGCTAAATGAAGAATGCCAAGTGATCTTGATATGCCCAAACAGACAAGCCTACGCCGAGCTGTGCCGTATTATTACCAACGCGAGACGTCGTAGCAGCAAGGGACATTATCAGCTCTCTGAGTGGGATATCATGTCGGCTAAGCACTGCTTCATTCTTTGGCTTCCTCAACAGAAAAATGAAGACGCACACTGGGGGCAATGGCTCTCCCAGCATCATTCAGGTCGGTTGTGGATCGGCTTACAACGACACCTAAAACAAACCGACCAGCAGTACATCGATTACTGTGTCGAGCTGTCACAACATCATCACCTGCCGATAACGGCTTGCGGCGGTGTATTGATGCACAATGCTAACCGCTTACCCTTGCAGCACTCACTCACTGCGATCAAGTACCAAAAACCCATTACTGAAGTGGGTAGTCACTTACTGGCCAATGCCGAGCGCTGTTTACGAAGCATCAATAAGCTCTCACGTATTTTCAAAGCGGAGTGGCTAGAAGAGAGCAACCGAATCTCAGAACTGTGCGAATTTGAGTTAAACAGTTTGCGCTACGAATATCCCAGTGAACTGATTCCTCAAGGTGAGACACCCATGAGTTATCTGCGCATGTTGGTCGAGAGAGGGAAACAAGCTCGCTTCCCACAAGGTGTGCCTAGCAACATTCAACAAATCATAGATAAAGAACTCGGATTGATTGATGATCTCGACTACCCTTTCTTCTTTCTCACCATTCATGACATCGTCATGTTTGCCAAAAGCCAAGGTATTCTTTACCAAGGTCGAGGTTCAGCGGCCAATTCCGTAGTCTGTTACTGCTTAGAAATCACCTCTGTCGATCCAAGACAGATCTCGGTGTTATTTGAGCGCTTCATCAGTAAAGAGCGCGATGAGCCGCCTGATATTGATGTCGATTTTGAGCACGAACGACGTGAAGAAGTCATCCAATACATCTATCAAAAATACGGTAGAGAACGCGCTGCGCTTGCTGCAACGGTCATTTCTTATCGCTTTAAAAGTGCGGTAAGAGATGTCGGTAAAGCATTAGGGCTACAAGAAACCCAGCTCGACTACTTCATCAAGAACACCAACCGTAGGGACAAAAGCCTAGGTTGGCAGGCTCAGTTAACTCAATTGGGGCTGCAACCTGATTCTTTGAAAGGGCAACAATTTATCCACTTGGTGAATGAGATCATCGGCTTTCCACGTCACCTATCTCAACACGTTGGTGGCTTTGTCATATCTTCAGGGCCTTTGTATGAACTGGTTCCCGTCGAGAATGCCGCAATGCACGATCGAACCATTATCCAATGGGATAAGGATGATCTTGAAACATTGGGGCTGCTGAAGGTTGATGTGCTCGCGTTGGGTATGCTCTCTGCGATTCGTAAATGTTTCGACCTAATCAAACGCATTCATGGTCGCTCACTAACCATTGCAGAGATCACCCGCCTCAAAGACGATCCTCAGGTTTACGGCATGATTCAACGGGCAGACACTGTCGGGATATTCCAAATTGAGTCACGAGCGCAAATGAGCATGCTACCAAGGCTTAAACCGAGAACTTATTACGACTTGGTGATTCAAATCGCTATCGTACGCCCAGGGCCTATTCAAGGTGATATGGTGCATCCGTTTCTAAAACGTCGAGATGGTATTGAGCCAATTAGTTATCCATCTAAAGATGTGGAATCGGTACTGTCACGCACCTTGGGTGTACCTATCTTTCAAGAGCAAGTGATTAAGCTCGCGATGGTCGCGGCAGGGTTTACGGGGGGAGAAGCAGATCAGCTCAGACGCGCGATGGCCGCTTGGAAAAAAAATGGCAACGTCTTTAAGTTTAAAAACAAGCTCATCGAGGGGATGCAAAAGCGTGGCTATGAGACAGAGTTTGCCGAACAGATCTTTAAACAGATATGCGGCTTTGGTGAGTACGGCTTTCCTGAGAGCCACTCGGCTTCGTTTGCGGTGTTAGCGTATTGCTCCGCTTGGTTGAAATGCTACTACCCAGAGTGCTTCTACGCTTCTTTACTGAACAGCCAACCCATGGGCTTTTACAGCCCTTCACAGTTGGTACAAGACGCACAACGACACAATGTGGCGATTCTTCCAGTATGTGTGAACGCCTCACAAGACAACCACATAGTCGTTGAACATCAGAACGGCTTAGCGATTCGCTTAGGGCTGCGACAAATCAAAGGATTCAGCGAGCATGGGATTCAAAGTGTGCTCGCCAATCGCCCGCAATCCGGTTATCGCCACCCTAGCCAGGTGAAGCAGCTGTCGATAAATAAGAAAGATATCGAGCTACTGGCCTCCGCAAATGCGCTGAATAATGTCTCAGGAGATCGTTTTCAGACGCGTTGGGCAATGATGGACTCAGCCTCTGATCTACCTTTGTTTAACCAAGTCGATGACTATACAGAAGATGATAATGGCGAGCTCTCATTGCATCAACCAAGTGAGATGCAAGATCTACTCGAAGATTTCACCAGTGTCGGGATTTCATTAAACAAACACCCAATCACTTTGCTCGAAGAAGCCAATCGATTAGGTCGATTCACACACATGAAGGACTTAATACAACAAAGACACAAATCCATGGTCACCGTTGTCGGATTAGTCACGGGTAAGCAATCACCCGGCACCGCAGCTGGGGTCACCTTTGTCACATTGGAAGATAACACAGGCAATATTAATGTTGTGGTCTGGGGAGCCACCGCGCGCGCCCAACAGCAAGCTTATCTCACAGCCAAGGCTTTAAAGGTACAAGGGATATTAGAAAAAGAAGGGGAAGTCGTGCATGTTATCGCGGGTAAGCTCATCGATATTACCGAGGAGATTGTTGACTTGACCACCAAGTCTCGGGATTTTCATTAGCGATGTATCAACTGTTTTTCTATCGTCCATTGACTAAGAAACGATAGACGGAGAAACGAAAAAGGAAAGAAACGAAAAAGGGAAGCATCAGCTTCCCTTCAATTCAATTTGTTGAGTTATGACTCAACTTCAGCTTCCGTACGTCTTTTCTTAAATTCCCTATACAGTAATAAGCTCAAAGTCATTACGACTTTAGAAGTCAACCATATCATTAAGAGGAACTACCTTAGATTGTGTGTGAAAAGTTACGATAGTAGTTGAGCATATTTCGTTAAGAAAAATATGCTGCATGAATATTAGCAAACGTTTTCCATAAGGTCACTTAAAATAACCGTACAGCAGTCTTAATTATAAAATCTGACGCATTCGCTCTTGAGTCACTTCAACCAGAAGGTCCGGTTGGAACTTAGAAATAAAGCGATTACACCCGACTTTCTCAACCATAGCTTCATTAAAACTTCCACTTAATGAAGTATTTAGCGTGATGAACAGGTCATGCATTCTTGGATCCGTACGCACTTCATGCGTCAGTTTATAGCCGTCCATTTCAGGCATTTCGGCATCGGTGATCATCAACAATATTTCTTGATTGATGTCTTTACCTTCATCACACCAGCCCTTAAGTAAGGTCAGTGCTTCTAAACCATCACAACATTCAATAATGTTCAAACCCAGTTGCGATAAGGTACCTTTGATCTGGTTACGCGCGGTTGAAGAGTCATCAACGATAAGTACATTGCGTCCAACCATTTCATTGGCAAGTTGCTCATCTAATACACCGTCAGAAATCGAAACATCATAATCGATGATTTCAGCGAGTACCTTTTCAACATCAATAATCTCAACGATCTTGTGCTGCTCTTCTTCTTGAATATGCGTGATAGCCGTCAGGTAATTGGCACGACCTGTTGTCTTTGGCGGCGGCTGAATTTCAGTCCACGTCGTATTCACGATATTACGCACTTGTCCTACCAAGAAACCTTGTACAGTTCGGTTGTATTCGGTGATGATCAAGTTATTTTCTTGAGTCTCATCTCGTGACGGTGGGAAGCCAATCGCGCTGCGCAAATCGATAACAGGCACCGATTCACCACGTAGAGACGCAACACCCGTAATATGATGGTGAGAGCCCGGCAAGCGAGTGAGTACTGGCACTTTTAGGACTTCTTTCACTTTAAATACGTTAATCGCAAAAAGTTGACGACTGTTTAAGCTGAATAACAAGAGCTCCAGACGGTTTTCACCGACCAGTTTGGTTCTCTGATCAACCGAATTTAAAACGCCAGACATACAACACCTTAGTGACAAATAATAACTGTGGCTACAATAGCCTACTTCAATAGGTTAAAGCAAAGCGCCAATGCACAGAATGCTTAAACTAAGTACAACAAATGATGTTATACAAAGCTTAAGTACATGGAAAGGTTTCGGGTGAGTCTAAAAGACGAGTATAAGGTGTTAACCTTCAACAACTTTCATTAACAGTTGGCCATCATATAAAGCTTGTTTAACAAGCGCAGCACCAGGCATGGTGGCTTGTTTATAGAATCGAGATTCCACCAGCTCTAAATCTTGATGGTAAACCGATAAACTCTGCTCTTCGATACACTTTTGAATCGCAGGGTACAACACGCTTTTAGCCTGATTGATAACACCACCCACCAAGATTTTCTCAGGGTTGAAAAGGTTAATCACAATCGCTATCGCGGCACCTAAGTAACGACCTAGCTGTTCAATAACTTCAACAGCCAATGGATCGCCATCAGCAGCGGCAGCACAGATCTGTTCAATAGTGACATCTTCAAACACAGTTAAGGACGATGCTTCACCATTAGCCAGTCGCTCTTTCACTTGATCACGGATCGCCTGAGAACTCGCGACTGTTTCTAAGCAGCCTCGGTTACCACAATGGCAAAGTTTGCCCTGCTTATCGATCTGGATATGCCCAAGTTCACCGATATTACCGTGGCGACCTTGCAACACTCGGCCGTCAAGGATGATCCCAGCACCTACACCATGGTGAATCGAGATAAGAACTGAATTATCGTTGTCTTGTGAGTGACCAAACAGCTTCTCTGCTAATGCCCAAGCTCGGGTATCATTGGCAATAAAGACAGGCAGACCTGTTTCTTTGTAAATCTCAGGACCCAACGCTAAATTTTTAACGTTGTAGTGCGGCATCTGCAACACAATACCTTGCTCAGAATTCACAAGACCCGGTAGCGTAACCGCAATGCTTGTTACCCTATCGAGTTGCTCAGCATAGGTTTGGAAAAATTCATCAATTTCATGTAGAAGACGCGCAAGCACATCATCTTGGTCACGTTCATGAATATCAATCTTGGTATCGATAAGCACGTCGCCGCCCAATTCATGGAGCGCGATCGTCAAGTATCCGCGACCAAGACGCATCGACAGAAACTGCCAACCTTCGTTATTGGTTTGCAGACCGACAGCAGGACGCCCACGAGTCGTGGCTTCTTGAACCGTCGTTTCGTGAATAAGGTGAGCTTCAATGAGTTCACGGGTAATTTTAGTAATACTCGCCGGAGCCAACTCACTTTGCTTGGACAGATCGATACGAGAAATAGGACCTTTAAGGTCAATTAGTTTATATACACGACCAGCATTGACCTGTTTGATATGATCAATATGGCCCGGTTGAGCCATGTACATTTTACGCTCCAGAAATCATCAACGAGTTAATTTTTTTACTTTGCGAAGTAATTGTGAAGTCACTTGGTATATCGCCGTGACCAGTATCACGTATATACATGAATCTTTGTGTATCGAGTCAAATAGTTCGAGGAAAATTAACACCAAAATCGATAAATTGAGACTTAATTTTCAGAATAAAACATCGTTATTGAGCCCTGAATTCAATAATTAGAGACAAATAATGAAATATCTCCCTAGCTCCCAATAAATAATCAATTAATGCATATACTTAATTCAGTCTTTTGAAAGATTACTTGGCCTCACTCTAGGAGTATTCATGACAGCCGAATTAAGAAAAACGAAAATCGTCACAACGCTAGGCCCTTCTACTGATAAAGGTAACGTGCTTGAAGAGATCATCAAAGCCGGTGCCAATGTCGTCCGTATGAACTTCTCTCACGGCACCAGCGACGACCATATACAACGCGCAGAAAACGTCAGAGCAATTGCAAAAAGACTTGGCACTCAAATCGCTATTCTCGGTGACTTACAAGGCCCCAAGATTCGAGTATCGACATTCAAAGATGGCAAAATCCAACTTGCTGTGGGTGACAAATTCACTCTCGACAGTAGCCTAGGTTTAGGTGCAGGCAACCAACAAGCGGTCGGTCTTGATTATAAAGAATTACCTAACGACGTTTCAGCTAACGACATCCTGTTACTCGACGATGGTCGTGTTCAGCTGAAAGTGACCGAAGTGGAAGGCTGTCGCGTTCATACAGAAGTCATCATTGGCGGCCCACTGTCAAATAACAAAGGCATCAATAAAAAAGGCGGTGGCCTTTCCGCAGAAGCGCTGACAGAAAAAGATAAGCGCGACATCGTCACCGCAGCCCAAATCAAAGTGGATTACCTCGCAGTGTCTTTCCCACGCAACGGCGCAGACATGCACTACGCTCGTCAGCTTGCACGAGAAGCGGGCTTAGAAGCTCACCTTGTAGCAAAAGTAGAGCGAGCAGAGACGGTAGCCACTGTTGAGAACATGGATGACATCATAATGGCCTCAGATGTGGTCATGGTGGCTCGTGGTGACCTCGGAGTAGAGATTGGCGACCCTGAATTGGTCGGAGTACAAAAACAGCTTATACGCCGTGCTAGAGCGCTTAACAGAACCGTCATCACCGCAACTCAGATGATGGAATCAATGATCTCAGCACCAATGCCAACCCGTGCCGAAGTGATGGACGTTGCCAATGCGGTACTTGATGGAACAGATGCGGTCATGCTTTCAGGTGAAACCGCTGCCGGTGATTACCCGGTTGAAACCGTAAAATCGATGGCAGAAGTCTGTATTGGCGCAGAGAAAATGGCGGGCATTAATAACCAATCCAATTACCGTATTGACCGTACTTTTGTCACCGCCGAAGAAACTGTCTCAATGGCAACCATCTACTCTGCAAACCATATGGAAGGCATTAAGGGCGTAGTCACTCTCACCGAGTCAGGCCGTACTGCACTGATGATGTCTCGTCTAAGTGCTGATATGCCTATCTACGCGCTGTCTCGTAACGAAGGAACACTTAATCGCTGCACCTTATACCGCGGTGTGACACCTATCTACTTCGAGACAGAAGCGGAGGATAGCTTTGACATTGCCCTATCTACGCTCACTTGCCTAAAAGAGAAAGAGCATCTTAAGTTTGGCGATCTCGTGATCGTCACTCAAGGCGACATTATGGATGTGGCGGGCTCAACCAACTGCATGAGAATCTTACCTGTCACTTAATCAGTTGGTGTTTTAGGTCAGTTCGTTGATCAGCGACCCAGCCAAGATCAAAAAAGGGTTATTGAACTAAGTTCAGTAACCCTTTTTCACTTCAGAACCTTGTTAGCTCATTGCGTACTAACTTTCAAATTCGAGTATTACTTATCAATTTCGAATATTACTTAGCAATTTCGAACATTATTTATCAGCAGCGCAAGTCGCCAACTGTGGCATATGTGAGCTGCGAGCGTTTTCCGTTGAAGTATAGGTTTCTACAAATCGGTAACCCGCCTCTAAACCTAAGTCGTAATCGTACAACAAATCTTCCTTGTCACTCATCAAAGAGCTCGACTTAAGCGGTTTGCTGGGTGCAATTTGAACAACAAACGCATCGTCCGGTGGAGAGTTCAAAAAGTTCTGAGTTAATGAGTAGGTCTGATAATGAACCATCAACATGTCAGCTAAGCCAGAATCAAACTTATCGCCAATCAAATGACTTAAACGATAAATATCATCAGCACCAAATAGCCATCGTCCACCATTGAGCAGGTCAAGGTGCCCTCTATCGCGCTTTTGCTCCTTTGAACGGAGAATTTGCTGCTGAAAGAATGACGTCCAATCTGTTTTCCATTGTTCTACTTTTTGTTGCCAATGATCTTGCACACTATCAAACGACTCACGGAACCATTCCAACTCCTCAGCCGATATAGGCTTAGGTGCTTTCATTAAGGCATGTTTACCTTGAATCTCCTTGGATAGCTCGGCTCCCTCTTCCAATACAGGCTCAGTACGTATCACGACTATCGATCGAGCTTGCCTACGCCATGCTTCTTGCACAGGAATAGACGCAGACACGCCACCGTCAACATAAGCACTGTCACCAATGAAAATTTCATCATTGTACAGACGAGGGATGGCACAGGTCGCAATCATCACTTTGTACCAGTCTTCTCCCATCAGAGGAAAATAATGGTCTCGTAAATCTTTAGAATCCGTTACTGCCGCAGAGAAATGGCGATCACCTAAGGTTTGTCGTCCCAAATCAAGATCAAGCTTGTATGGGTAAGCCATGATCTGTTCTAAGGCCCACTCTAAACCTAAGTTCTGTCGCTTTCGTATATAAGAGAAAAGATTGAAGAATTCTGGAGCCGTCGTTAAATCAAGAACGAAAGAACGACCTAGCCCTTTATCACGACACAGATAGGCACACAAATTAAGCGCACCCGCTGAGGTGCCAAAGAATTCGTCGAAAGGGTCAAAATTAGAAAGAAGAAATGCGTCCAGCACACCAGCCGTAAAAATACTTCGCTGTCCGCCGCCTTGGGCAACCAGTGCTGTTTTTCCAGCAATAAACTTAGCGTAGTAATCTAAGTCTATTGCCGAATCAATATTGGTTATAATCCCACTATTCATGATTCCCTGAGTATAAAAACTCAGCCTCGCAATAGATGGTATTAGCTACCAATCGCAATAAAACCAAATGAAAGAATGATGGTATAGATGATCACTGTTATTTGTAGAGCATTTTTCAGATTATGGTCCATAGACACCTCTGGCTTATTATTAATTTGTCGAGTCTCTATATAAGTTCTATCAGGTGTGTGAAGTATCTTCAAGAATCGTCGAAATTAGTCGCACAATATTGATGTAACCATCACAATTAGTAAGTGTATGGATAAGGATATACTCATGAATAACAAAGCAAATATGATGGCACTGATTGCACTTTTCTCCGTTTCGAGCGTGTATGCTTCGCCGGAGATCATCATTACCCCGATGGTGGGTTATACCGGAGGCGGTAGTGTCGAAGACCAGGATGGTAAAACGTATGATATGAAAGGTTCGGAAAACTATACCTTTGCGATTGAAACGCCACTTGAGAAAGGACGTATCGGCTTTTTCTATTCAAATCAGAGCTCTGAATTAGAAACGCTCAACCTAAGCTCTTCCATCCAATACCTTCACTTTCAAAGCAGTATCTACTACCCTGCTTCCTCTGCGTTGTCAGGATATCTAGGGTTAGGTCTTGGTGCTTCTTACGTTGATGTAGATTGGGCGAAAGATAAATATGGGTTCTCAACTTCTATCTTTGGTGGCTTAGAGTACAAATTCAGTAACCGCTTAGCGTTAAATACACAATTACGTTGGCTAGGTACTGTGGTCGACAACGACACCTCTGGTGTTTGTAACGTACCGAGCAATGGCCAAGACTGTATCATCCGCTTTGATACTGACTGGATGAACCAATTCCAAGCCAATGTCGGATTGAGTTTTACCTTCTAATATTGGATCAATAAGTCTTTAGACTAGAAGTATTCTAAGGAAATGAAAAAACCAGCTTGATGCTGGCTTTTTCATTATAAAAACGGTTTTCAGTTCAACTTAGAACTTGTAGGTCACACCTAGTGCGCCGCCTACTTGTAACTCAACACCTTTGTACATGTCGAGCTCAGGGTGAACTTGTGCGTAAGCATTCCAACCTTCATAGAAATTCACTTTCACGCCTAGCGGCAAACGCAAACCAAAATCGTCATTCCATTCAGCCCAAGCACCTGCACCAACATACCAACTTAAAGGCGCTTCAGTTTCAAACTGACCACGCTTAAAAATATAGTCAAATGCGGCACCATCGTTACCAACGGTTGCACGATACTTTTGATCAAACTCAACAACGACACTTAAATCTTGGTCGAGGGCTAAACCAACTTCTAGGTTTGGAGCTTCAGAAGCGTGAGCGAACGAAATCCCACTGCAGCACATAAGGCCAATCAAGTAACGATGTTTCATAATATTCTCAGACTGTGTTTAAAAAAGGGAGTTTACTGGAATCTCAGCGAAAGGTGTCATCGCTAGGTAAAAGATAAAAGACACGAAAAATTTGGGAACGACCATCAATTGATCGAGTTGAGCGGTAACTCTCTGAGTTGATGGGGATTAAACGCAGAAAGGTCTTTCATAGAGCAGAAAACAAAAAAGGAGGCCTTTCGGCCTCCTTTCAATTTATTGAATCAGTGAATTAACCGTTGTTACGGATCCACTCATCCATATCTGTCTTAAGGTTGTCAGACTTAGTACCGAAGATAGCTTGTACGCCACCAGCAACTACAACAACACCAGCTGCGCCTAGTTTCTTCAGTTTGTCTTGGTCAACAGCTTCTGTATCAGCTACTGCAACACGTAGACGAGTAATACAAGCGTCAAGACCAGTGATGTTCGCTTTGCCACCGAATGCAGCAACTAACTCACCAGCAAGCTCTGTACCAGTTGCAACGATGTCGTCTTCTGACTCGTCTTCGCGACCTGGAGTTTTAAGGTCAAGTGCTTTAATCACAGTGCGGAATACAATGTAGTAAATTGCAGCGTAACCAATACCACATACAACCATTAGGCCCATCTTAGACGCGTTGCCAGATAGAACTAGGAAGTCGATTAGACCGTGTGAGAAAGATGTACCGTGTACAAAACCTAGAGTGTTCGCAAGAACGTATGCAGAACCAGCTAGTAGAGCGTGGATTGCGTACAGTACTGGAGCAACGAATAGGAATGAGAATTCGATTGGTTCAGTGATACCCGTTAGGAATGAAGTCAACGCAGCAGAAGCCATGATGCCCATTACTTTAGCGCGGTTTTCAGGCTTAGCTGAGTGTGCAATTGCGATTGCAGCAGCAGGTAGACCGAACATCTTGAACATGTAACCACCAGCTAGCTGACCGAAGCCATTGCCCGCTGCACGAGATGCGTCATCAGCAACTAGGTAACAAGTAAGAACACCGTTTTGAGTTTCGCCAGCAGCGTTTACACAAGTACCAGCTTCAAAGAAGAAAGGTACGTTCCAAACGTGGTGAAGACCAAATGGAATTAGAGAACGCTCAACGATACCGTAGATACCAAACGCCACTTGTGGGTTTTGGTGAGCAGCCCAATCAGAGAACGCAGAGATAGCGCCGCCAACTGGTGGCCATACTACAGATAGTAGGATTGCTAGACCAATCGCAGAGAAACCTGTGATGATTGGCACGGCACGCTTACCAGCGAAGAAGCCTAGGTACTCTGGTAGTTGAATACGGAAGAAACGGTTGAATGCCCAAGCAGCAACACCACCGACTAGGATACCACCTAGTACACCAGTATCGATTTTATCAACGCCCATTACACCAGCCATTACGCCAAGTGTAGCAGTCATGATGCCGTAACCAACGATAGCAGCTAGACCCGCTACGCCGTCGTTATTAGTAAAGCCAAGTGCTACACCTACTGCGAACAGTAGTGCCATTTGACCGAATACTGAACCACCCGCTTGTTCCATTAAGTTTGAAACAATTTCTGGAATGAAAGGAAGGTCTGCTGCACCGACACCTAGCAAAATACCCGCAACTGGTAAAACTGATACTGGTAGCATCAGAGACTTACCAACTTTCTGCAGGTTAGCAAAAAGGTTCTTAAACATGTTTATGCTCCTGATAAAGATAAAATAATTACATGGGTTCTAACGGCACACCCCCGTAGCCTATATGTTAGCACCCAGTGAAAATGTAACCATGTATTGCATTATATTTTCTGCCGCTAAATATATATTGATGCGGAACTAACTTTCTAGTCACTTACGAAATTTAGTTTCAAAACACGTCTTGGATCACATGTCAAATCTAGAAATGCAATGCTTTACAAGACATTAAATCATTGAAATATAAATATATTTTTTGATAGGTGCATTATTTTACTGGGTAAATAAAATAGGAGCTAATGTTATTTTTAGTAACAAAATTACAAATGATGTAAATAGTGCTCTCAAGTTCAACATAATTAGTAAACATTAAAAAAAAACGTACTTTTGGTGATCAAAAACACAAAAAGGGAGCTTTCGCTCCCTTTTATTTGTTTAGTTAGTTTTTTATCGCAAAAAAAGTTTTCGGTAATTTTTGGTTGTTTGTTCAGCAACCTCTTTCATTGACAGCCCTTTCAACTGCGCGATATAAGCCGCCACTTCGACCACATATGCAGGCTGATTCTGTTTACCTCGATATGGAATCGGAGCCAAGTATGGCGAATCCGTCTCGATCAGCAACCTATCTAGCGGTAGGTTTTTCACAACATCTTTAAGTTCTGTGGCTTGTTTAAAGGTCACAATACCTGAGATCGAGATATAAAAACCTAACTCCATTGCCGCTTCGGCGAACGCTTGATCTTCAGTAAAGCAATGAATCACACCGCCGCACTTCTCTGCTCCACCATCGCGTAAAATAGCTAACGTATCTTCACGCGCGTTACGCGTGTGGATGATCAAAGGTTTATTAAGCTCAACAGCCAACTCAACGTGCTGCTTGAACCTAAGCTGTTGTAGTTCTGCCGTCTCTGGCTGGTAGTGATAATCTAAGCCTGTCTCACCTATCGCCACAACCTTTGGATTGCTCGCATACTCACGCATTCTTTCTAGACAGAAATCGCTCTCTACATCGAGAGGGTGAACGCCACAAGAAGCTTTAACGTTATCGAACGGCGAGATCATCTCAAGCATATTTTCAAACGAGTCTAATGTCACACCGACAGAAAGCAGTTGGTCTACGTTTGCTGCCTTCGCCTTATTAACCACGTCTTCTACACTGGTGTGTAAATCTTGGTAATCCAGTTTGTCTAAATGACAGTGGGAATCTACGAACATGTTTCCTCGCAAGTGGCAATCAGCCAGTTCATTATGAGTAGCTCCGTATTGAGCCCGGGGTGTTGCTTTAACTGCTCAATCAATATCAACAGTTTATTCGATGCTGCGTAAGCACTTTGATAAGACATTACCTCAACCAAAGCTTTCGCACTCGGAGTCATCGCCTGATTCGCCAAAGCAAAATGCAGCTTTTGCACGTCAGACAGTAAGTGCCATAGCCAGCCTAGTTGAACCAAAGGGTCTTTACTAAGCTCTGTGGAAAACTTCAGCATGTCAGGTTGAGTGCCTTTGATTACATTGACAAAGCCATCGAGCACTTTTGTTGAGGCTTCAACACCGCCTTGCTCAAACATGGCTTTCGCTTTCAAAGGCGCGTTGTCATTGAGCGCTAGAATATACTGCGGAACCGCTTTACCTACTTCCCCATCGAGCCAAGTCGATCCAGTATCCAACTGTGGGCTAACCACATTGAATTGCTGACAGCGGCTAATAATAGTCGGCATTAAGCGATTACTGTTACGAGTAGAAAGAATGAAGATACACTTACTTGATGGCTCTTCTAGAGTTTTCAGCAATGCATTCGACGCCGATTCGTTCATCGCCTCTGCAGGGTTAAGCAAGATAACGCGCAAACCACCTAACTGGGACGATTGTTGAGCCCAGCGGTTACTCGCACGTACTTGGTCAACGGTAATCGATTTACCTTCTTTCTCAGGTTCAATCACATGGAAATCCGGATGACTCCCCGACTTCATCAATTCACAACTGTGGCAAAATCCACACGACTCGCTTTCGTAATTAGTACACATCAATGCATCGGTAAGTTGGCTAATCAGCGCATCAACGCCGAGCCCTTCCGGTGCATTAACAATCACAGAGTTAGGAAAACGCTCTGCATCGAGACTTTTTTTCCACTCACTCCATACCGGTGTGAGCCAAGAATACACTTCAGCCATGACTACCTACTGTTTATTGAGCCAAGCACTGAGCGCGACTTTAATATCAGCGGCTACTTGCTCAATTTCTTGCTGCGCATTAATCACGAGTACAGAATCGTCTTGCCCTGCAATTTCTAAGTAACGCTCACGCGTGCGATCGAAAAATGAGATGTCCATTTTTTCAATTCTATCAAGCTCACCGCGGCCTCTAGCACGCTCTAGTCCTACTCTAGGGTCTAGGTCCAAATATAGCGTTAGATCTGGCTTAAAACCGCCTAGCGTGGTTTCTTTCAGTGATTCCATCGTAGTGCGTGCGATCTGACGACCACCACCTTGATAAGCTTGAGATGACATATCATGACGATCACCCAACACCCATTTACCACTGTCGAGTGCAGGCTTGATGACGTTCTCGACTAATTGAACACGTGCCGCGTACATCAGCAATAGTTCCGTCATATCTTGAAGCTTCTCACCTTCGTGCTCTTCTTTAACCAATGAGCGCATCTTTTCAGCTAAGACAGTGCCACCCGGCTCACGAGTATTGACGATATCTTCAACACCCGATGCTTTTAATGTCTCAACGATGGCATTGATTGCTGTACTTTTGCCAGCACCTTCAAGGCCTTCAACTACGATAAATTTCGACTGATTCATAATTATTTCTTTATTTGTTTTTTCTTAATTGCTTTAAGTAAGCTCGTACTGCACGGTTATGCTCAGTCAAACTCTTTGAAAATACGTGACCGCCGGTTCCACTCGCAACGAAATACAGGTAGTTGCTCTTCTCTGGATTCAGCGCAGCATTGATAGACGCTTTGCCCGCCATTGCAATAGGCGTCGGTGGTAAACCACTCATTGTATAAGTGTTGTATGGCGTTGGAGTACGTAAGTCTTTCTTACGTATATTGCCTTTGTAACTGTCGCCCATGCCGTAGATAACCGTTGGGTCAGTTTGCAAACGCATACGCTTGTTCAAGCGATTAACAAACACAGAAGACACACGTTCACGTTCTGACGCTACTGCAGTCTCTTTCTCAATGATAGACGCAAGAATTAGCGCTTCATATGGCGATTTAAGAGGCAGTTTATCGGCTCTATTTTCCCACTCATCATTGACCACGTTCATCAGATCTCGGTGGGCACGTTTCAACAAATCTAAATCCGTTGTGCCGTAGGTATAGTGGTATGTTTCCGCTAAGAAAAGGCCTTCTAGCTTTTCATTTTCGATACCCAACTTTTCAGCGACCTCTTGTTCAGAGACACCATCCAACGTCTGCTGGATGAATTCGCTTTCTTGGAGCTGAACAAGCCATTCGTCAAAACGACTGCCTTCTACAAACGTAATAGTAAATTGGTGCTCTTTTCCTTCGACAAGTACTTGCAAAGCTTGCTCTAGCGTTAAACCCGGTTCGAGCAAGAACGTGCCTGCTTTTACGTCTACAAGCTCAGGATGTAACTTACGGATTAATTTCTCGTAAGGAGAAGCCTCAAAAAGCCCCTCGTTAATCAACTGTGCTAGAACACGGTTAAAGCTGCTACCTGAAGCAACGGTAACCACCTGCGGTTTTTCTAATTGAATAACTTGTTTCAGGTTATCTTGCGCTTGGTTGTAAACATAAAAACCAGCAGCAGCGGCTGCGATTAAGCACAAGGTAATAAAAATAAATAACTTTTTGATCACGAGTTTAGTTGTCCTTGAAGGCTACGAGTAACGGTTCCAATGTTGAATTGGGTATCACTAATACGGGTAACGGGGGCAACCCCTAAGATGGAGTTGGTCATGAAAATCTCATCAGCTTGCATGAGTTGAGATAAGCAGTAGTCACTAATTGTAACGGAAAGTTCAGCTTGATTCAGCGCGGTTAACACTTGCTTACGCATAACCCCCGCCACACCACTTTGCGTGAGTTGAGGTGTATATATCATCTGTCCTTTGCGCCAAAACAGATTGGCCATGGTGGTTTCAATCACATTGCCCGAGATATCAAGAACTACACCATCAGCTTCATCGGCCTGATCCATTTCATCTTTCATCAAGATCTGCTCAAGACGATTATTGTGCTTATGGCCTGCGAGCAATGGGTTCAAACCTAGTGCTTGTTGGCAGATACCGAGTTCTACACCAGAATCTTGCCACGCTGAATAATGACTAGGGAAATCAAATGTACTGATGGTTATCGTTGGCTTGGCGATGTTCTTGGTACTGTAGCCACGACCGCCGGCCCCACGGCTAACGTGTAGCTTTATCCCAGCTTTTTGATTATGAGGCTTGTTTGTATCATGAACGATCTTTGAACCATAAAGGCTCTTTGTTCCATGAAGATCGTTATCTTGGATATGTTGAAGTGCATTATCGATCCAAAGGCTAACAACATCCCAATCAAGTGTTGGAATACGTAACGCTTTAAGGCATTCGTCGACACGACATTGATGATCATAAAAATGCTGAACCTGACCCTCTTGGACAAGCATGGTGGTAAAACAACCATCCCCGTACTGGAACGAACGATCCAAGATATCGACAGTTTGCTGGCTTTCTCCATCAACCCAAAACATGTTTTTCCCCATAAAAAGAAACGGCTCAATGCTAAAGCATCAAGCCGTTTAAAAACAAGTCTAATTATGACTATCTACGAATGTTTACATCTTTAATAAGATGATTAAATCTTTTTGAAGATCAAACAGCCGTTTGTACCACCGAAACCGAATGAGTTACATGCAGCATATTCCATACCGCTAACTTTACGCGCAGTGTGGGGTACTAAGTCAATATCTAAGCCTTCTTCAGGATCATCTAAATTGATTGTTGGTGGAACAATTTGATCAATTAGAGACATCGCTGTGATGATCGCTTCAGCAGAACCTGCAGCACCTAGAAGGTGGCCTGTCATTGATTTCGTAGAAGAAACCAAGACTTGCTTGCTGCCTGCTTCGCCAAGAGCACGCTTGATGCCCTTAACTTCCGCTACGTCACCTGCAGGAGTCGAGGTACCGTGCGCGTTAACATAACCGATTTGTTCACCAGTAATGCCAGCATCACGCATAGCCGCTTCCATTGCTAGTGCACCACCAGAGCCATCTTCACTTGGAGATGTCATGTGGTAAGCGTCACCCGACATACCGAAGCCAACTAGCTCACAGTAAATCTTAGCGCCACGAGCTTTAGCATGCTCATACTCTTCAAGAACCATCATGCCTGCACCGTCACCAAGAACGAAGCCGTCACGGCCTTTGTCCCATGGACGAGAAGCTTTTTGAGGCTCATCGTTACGAGTAGACAATGCTTTAGCCGCACCAAAACCGCCCATACCTAGTGGTGTAGATGCTTTTTCAGCACCACCCGCTAGCATTGCGTCAGCATCGCCGTATGCAATCATACGAGCCGCGTGGCCAATGTTATGTAGGCCAGTCGTACATGCTGTAGAGATCGCGATGTTTGGACCGCGTAGGCCACGCATGATAGACATGTGACCCGCAATCATATTCACGATCGTCGACGGTACGAAAAACGGGCTGATTTTACGAGGGCCTTTTTCAGTTAGAGCCTTGTGACCGGCTTCGATCAAACCAAGACCACCAATACCAGAACCGATAGCAACGCCTACACGAGGAGCGTTTTCTTCAGTAATAGTTAGGGCTGAATCATCTAAAGCTTGAATACCTGCTGCGACGCCGTACTGGATGAACAAGTCCATCTTACGAGCATCTTTTTTAGTCATATACTCTTCGCAGTTAAAGTCTTTAACTAGACCTGCAAAACGAGTTGAGAAATTGGTTGCATCAAAATGATCGATATTAACGATACCACTTTGACCAGCTAGCAGGGCTTTCCAAGAAGATTCTACAGTGTTGCCTACCGGCGACAACATACCCATGCCAGTGACAACTACACGACGCTTGGACACGATATTACACTCCGGGGATTGAGGTGATTTAAGATGAGGATAGATGAGTTAGATAAAACACAGGCGGTCAAGGTGACCGCCTGGGAGAGATTATTACTGAGCGCTAGTTACGTAATCGATAGCAGCTTGAACAGTAGTAATTTTCTCAGCTTCGTCATCTGGGATTTCAGTGTCGAATTCTTCTTCTAGAGCCATTACTAGCTCAACTGTGTCTAGAGAATCTGCACCTAGGTCATCAACGAAAGAAGCTTCGTTTTTAACTTCAGCTTCGTCTACACCTAGCTGTTCAACAATGATTTTCTTTACGCGTTCTTCGAGGTTGCTCATTTTTTCTTTTCCTTTACAGAGTTCGCTTTATGCGATGTTTTCCGTAGTTTATTCAATCTATTGAAAGTTGCAAGGTCAACTTTTCTGGTCAAACCACAATTTTCACGATTTTAACCGAAATTACGTATGATCTTGACTTAAATCATGCACAAATGTTGCACATAATTTACACCATGTACATACCGCCATTGACGTGAAGTGTTTCACCTGTGATATAAGCTGCCGCAGGTGACGCCAAAAATACCACAGCTTCAGCGATTTCGCGAGGGTCACCTAGTCGACCTGCTGGTACATTCGCCAAAGTTGCTGCACGTTGGTCATCATTTAGCGCTTTAGTCATGTCTGTTTCGATGAAACCTGGCGCTACAGTGTTCACTGTAATACCACGAGACGCAACTTCACGAGCCATTGATTTAGTGAAACCAATCACACCAGCTTTTGCTGCTGCGTAGTTAGCTTGACCAGCGTTACCCATAGTACCTACTACAGAACCAACGTTTACGATACGGCCTTGACGCTTCTTCATCATGCCACGCAATACAGCTTTAGACATGCGGAAGATAGGCGTTAGGTTAGTATCAATGATGTCATTCCATTCATCGTCTTTCATACGCATAAGAAGGTTATCACGAGTGATACCAGCGTTGTTCACTAGAATGTCAATCGCACCGAATTCATCGTTGATGGTTTTCAGTGTAGCAGCAATTGAGTCAACATCAGTGACATTAAGAGCAAGACCTTTACCGTTCTCACCAAGGTACTCGCTGATTGCAGCAGCGCCGCCTTCAGACGTAGCAGTACCGATAACTTTAGCACCACGCTCAACTAAAAGCTCAGCGATTGCACGACCGATGCCACGGCTTGCGCCTGTAACTAGTGCAACTTTGCCTTCTAAATTCATCATAACTTCTCTATTAATTGGTTATTTACTTAGCAGCGTCTAGTGATGCAGTGTCATTAACTGCAGCAGCTGTCATAGTTTTAACAATACGTTTTGTTAGACCAGTAAGAACCTTACCTGGGCCAAATTCTAGTAGCTTTTCAACGCCTTGCTCATTCATCGCTTGTACACCTTCAGTCCAACGAACTGGGCTGTATAGCTGACGAACAAGTGCGCTTTTGATTTTTGCAGGGTCTGTTTCAGCAATAACATCGACGTTATTGATAACAGGCAGTGCCGGCGCGTTGAACTCTAGAGCTTCTAGAGCAACCGCTAGCTTGTCTGCTGCAGGCTTCATAAGGGCACAGTGAGACGGCACAGATACAGGTAAAGGAAGAGCACGTTTAGCGCCTGCTTCTTTACATAGTGCACCAGCACGCTCTACTGCTGCTTTGTTACCCGCGATAACAACTTGGCCTGGTGAGTTGAAGTTAACTGGAGACACAACTTCGTCTTGTGCCGCTTCTTCACACGCTTTAGCAATCGCTTCATCATCTAGACCGATGATTGCGTACATTGCACCAACGCCAGCAGGAACCGCTTCTTGCATCAGTTGACCACGTAGCTCAACCAGCTTGATCGCTTCTTTAAAGTCGATAACACCCGCACACACGAGTGCAGAGTATTCGCCTAGGCTGTGGCCTGCTAGGTTTGCAGGTTGCTCTAGACCAAGCTCTTGCCATACACGCCAGATTGCAACAGACGCAGTGAGTAGAGCTGGTTGAGTACGGAAAGTTTCATTTAGATTTTCTACTGGACCATCTTGAACCAATGCCCATAGATCGTAACCAAGTGCTTCTGAAGCTTCAGCAAATGTCTTTTTAACAACATCATACTGTTCGCCTAGGTCAGCAAGCATACCGATAGCTTGAGAGCCTTGGCCTGGGAATACGATAGCAAATTTGCTCATTGTAATTTTCCTTTAAGCAAAGCAAAAAATTGAATAAGGCACATAAGTAATGTGCCTTGTTTGTTGATTATCGCTTGGAGTTAGAATTTAACTAACGCAGAACCCCAAGTGAAGCCGCCGCCAAATGCTTCGAGTAGAAGCGTTTGACCACGTTTAATTCGCCCGTCGCGAACAGCCTCATCAAGGGCCGTTGGTACGGTAGCTGCCGACGTATTGCCGTGCTTATCAAGAGTAATCACAACTTGATCAAGCGACATCGTCAGCTTTTTAGCGGTTGCCGAAATAATACGGTAATTCGCTTGGTGTGGAACTAACCAATCAAGCTCTAACTTATCCATATTGTTCGCCGCTAATGTGTCTTTAACTAGCTTAGAAAGCTGAGTTACCGCCACTTTAAATACTTCGTTGCCCGCCATGTGCAGCCATTTGTCTGCATCACCGCCACGCTCTGGAACTTCTAGGCTTAGAAGCTCACCATATTTACCATCAGAGTAAATGTGAGTAGACAAAATACCTGGCTCTTCGCTTGCGCCTACAACCACCGCGCCTGCAGCATCACCAAATAAGATGATAGTAGAGCGGTCAGTCGGATCACAGGTTTTTGACAGTGCATCCGCACCGATTACCAAAACGTTTTTACACATACCAGTCTTGATATGTTGATCAGCAACAGACAGTGCATAGACAAAGCCAGAACACGCCGCAGCTAAATCAAACGCAGGGCAGCCTTTGATACCAAGCTTACCTTGTACCTGACATGCCGAAGACGGGAATGTATGGCTACTGCTGGTTGTCGCAACGATGATTAAATCAATATCTTCTTTGTCGATACCTGCCATCTCAATGGCATTCTCAGCAGCGTAAAACGCCATATCCGCAACGGTTTCGTTTTCCGCTGAAATACGACGCTCTTTAATACCTGTTCTAGCAACGATCCACTCATCGCTAGTCTCTACCATTTTCTCTAAGTCTGCGTTAGTACGCACCTGAGATGGCAAGTAGCTGCCAGTACCTAAAATTTTGCTATACATGAAGACTAATAATGCCTCTCGAGTAAAACCGCTTCCAAACGATCGCTAATGCGGCTGGGGACTTGTCGTTTGACCTCGTGTACTGCTTCACCAATCGCGTTGACGACTGCAGACACATCAGCACTTCCATGACTTTTAATGACAATGCCGCGCAATCCTAACAAACTTGCGCCGTTATACTGGTCGGGGTTCAAGGTTTTTAATTCAGTAAATAGCTCAGAAAACAACATTCTGGCGATCCAACCCTTTATTGTTGAAGCCATCATGCGCGTTTTTAGCTTATCAATAAAGAGCTGAGCCGTACCTTCGCACGTTTTTAAGCAGACATTGCCCACAAAACCATCACATACGACGACATCAGCAGCATCTTGAAGTAATTGATTACCTTCAATATAGCCTATGAAGTTCACAGACTGAGTATTAGACAACATTTCCGCGCATCGTTTCACAAGGTCATTGCCTTTGATTTCTTCTGCACCGATATTCAAGATAGCGACACGTGGAGCGCGACCTAAATGTTGTACTGCCAATGCACTGCCCATTACAGCAAACTGAAACAGTGAATCTGCGTCACTAGAAACGTTCGCTCCTAAATCAAGCATCCATGTACGGTTGCCAGAAGCAGTAGGCAAAGCTGAAACCAATGCAGGCCTATCAATACCAGGAAGGAGTTTGAGTCTGAAACGAGATAACGCCATCAGTGCGCCAGTGTTACCACCACTCACACAAGCATCAGCCTGTGATTCGGCAACCAGATCGATAGCAGCACGCATAGAACTACCCTGACTATTACGTAAGGCTAGTGAAGGTTTTTCAGAATTGGAAATGACTCGATCACAATGCTGGATACTCAAACGAGAATCAGGCATTCGACCTAATGAAGATAATTGAGATGTGATCGTATTTCGATCACCTATGAGAATGACTTTTAGCTCTGGGAAATACGACAGTGCCTGCACGGCGGCAGGCACTGTTACACGAGGACCGAAGTCCCCGCCCATTGCATCAAGCGCAACGGTTAGATTTTGCAAAGGTCAACCTTACTTGTTGATAACCTTTTTGCCGCGGTAGAAACCTTCGGCAGTCACGTTGTGACGTAGGTGAGTTTCACCTGAAGTTGCGTCTACAGAAAGTGCAGCTGTAGTTAGCGCATCGTGTGAACGACGCATGCCACGCATTGAACGTGATTTCTTGCTCTTTTGTACGGCCATTGACCCTACTCCTATGTAAATTCTTAAAGATACTTACTAATAAGTTACTTCTTTAAGTTTTTTAAAACATCAAATGGATTCGGCTTTTTATCTTCCTCAATTTCTTCAGGAAGTTCACCAAACACCAAGTTATTTGAGTTAACGCTACATTTCGCATCGTCGTGCATTGCTATTTGTGGCAATCCAAGGATGAACTCGTCTTCAACTAATTGAATCAGGTCTAACTCACCGTACTCGTTCAGATCTACCAAATCGTACTCTTCCGGTGCTTCCTCTTCGCTTTTCTCGCTGTAAACAGGAGTATAAGTAAATTGGACATCGCACTCATGTGCGAAAACCTCATTACAACGTTGACACTCTAAATCGACTTCGACGTTAGCTTTACCAGAGATAACGACTAATCGTTGTTCATCAAGCCCAAATGACATTGAGACTTGCGCGTCACGTTTTACGCCTTCAGTTGTTTCAGTTAAACGCTTCAAAAGACTGACTTGAATGATACCATCCATATCGAGTCGTTTTTGAGCCGTTCTTGCCGGATCAACTGTACGCGGTATTTTTTCCTTTTGCATAGGGCGCGAATCTTATCTTCCAAATCGTGTTTAGTCAAAGGAAATGGCAAAAAAAATGTACTTTCCTACCTTTCCTGTTCAGAGCATTATGAATAGCAGGATAAGTTACGTTATCCTGAACTAAATGCTTACACGAATTGTAAATTAAAATGAGAAATTACCAACTAGTTTTAGCTTCTACATCTCCATTTAGGCAAGAGATCCTCAAAAAACTACAGTTAGACTTTGTCACAGCGAAGCCTGACTGCAATGAAACACCACTTCCAGAAGAGACACCTCAACAGTTAGTGATGCGTCTTGCCGAGACAAAAGCCAAGTCTTGTACTGTCGAACAACCAAGCCTAGTGATTGGTTCCGATCAAGTGTGTGTGATCGATGGAGAAATCATTGGTAAACCACACACTCGTGAAAAAGCGATTGAGCAGCTATCTCGCCAAAGCGGTAAAAGCATCACTTTTTATACTGGGATAACCGTATGGAACAGTGAAACCAATAAAGCCGACACTCGTTTAGATACCTTCATCGTGCATTTCCGTGATTTAACACAGCAGCAGATCATTTCTTATGTTGAGAAAGAACAGCCTTATTACTGCGCGGGCAGTTTTATGTGTGAAGGGTTAGGTATCGCGCTATTTAAACAGATGGAAGGTAAGGACCCGAATACCTTGATCGGTCTACCTCTGATCGATCTGGTTGATATGTTAGAAGCGCAAGGAATGAGCGTACTATAACGGATACCCTCTCTTTGTTAGAGATTCCCTACTCCTTCCTTCGTCAGTCTAGGGAAGGACGAGGATAGCTACATTATCCAATCAGCTCATGATGTAGGACCTGACTTTAAAAAGTCGTCATCCTCAAGAGCGAGGAACGAGCGAGTTGGGGATCTTCGACAACAGATGAAAACAAAAAAGGTTGACGAATTTCGTCAACCTTTTTTGTTAGTAGATAGGTAAGGCTAGAAACAGCTAACCCTTTCGTATCTCGTATCTTCTTAAAGCTTACGTAGACCAGTGAGTGCTCTTTCTAGCCTTTTTTCCATTGGAGCCGAGATATCCATCTTCTCTTCGCTACCTGGGTGGGTAAACTTAATGTTGGCGGCATGTAAGAACAAACGATTCAATCCTACTTTACCCGTGTAAGCATCAAAACGACGATCACCGTAACGGTCATCCCAAGCAATTGGGTGGCCAGTATACTGAGCGTGTACTCGAATTTGGTGCGTACGGCCGGTAATTGGGCTTGCCTGAACTAACGTCGCATCTTGGAATTTTTCCAAAACCTTAAAACGAGTTTCAGAAGCCTTACCATTCGGGTTAACGCGAACAATGCTGTTTACTTCATTTTTCAATAAAGGGGCATTAACCACTTTACAGCTGTTCTTCCATTCGCCCATCACTAAAGCGAAGTAGTATTTTTGAACCGTTTTTTCACGGAACTGTGCTTGAAGGTGTCTTAGCGCCGAGCGCTTCTTAGCAACAAGCAAAATGCCAGACGTATCTCTATCAATACGGTGCACTAATTCAAGAAAACGAGCATCAGGGCGAAGTGCACGCAATGCTTCAATCGCGCCAAACTTTAGCCCGCTACCACCATGAACCGCAGTGCCTGATGGTTTATTCAGAATCAGCATGTGATCATCTTCATAAATGATGCACTGTTCTAATTCAGAAACCTTATTGAGTTTCGTGCTTGGCACGTTCTCTTCTGTTTTCTCTTCAATAGTGACTGGCGGGATACGAACTAAATCACCTGCTTTTAGTTTGTATTCAGCCTTGATGCGTTTTTTATTTACGCGGACTTCGCCTTTACGCACGATTCGGTAAATCATGCTTTTCGGGATGTTTTTTAATTGGTTGCGTAAGAAGTTATCAATACGCTGACCAGCCATATCTTCGTCAATGTCGACAAATTGGACTTGGGTTCTAATTTCGCTCATTGGGACATTGTATCACTGTCACTTTTGATAATTGAGATTTTCTTAACCCTATTCTGAACTTATTTATCTATAATCCCTGCCGATCTATCCCTAAAAGGTCATTGAAGTTCTATATTTCTTTGATTCTTCGAACAAAAAAGCACCAAGCTTCCTGCAAATTAAAATATCAATTGATAAATTATTTATAGACAGTGAGTTAGAGCTATCAAAACCCAAACAAAAACTGTTTTTTTTACCGCATTACGACAAAGCAGATTGCTGTGTTTACCGACCACTGCTATAGTTCACAGCTGCTATCAATGGATTGACTAATATTTAAACAGCTAACCATTCATAAGCAAGTAAATGAGTAGATGACTCAGATTAGACAGTGCTGCAATCGGCGTAAGACACGGTCAACTGAGTTCCTTATCGCTCTACTCACGTACACTCATGTTGAGTATTCACCGCCACATCGCGGATCATAGGCTAACTCCCTATGATGACTGACGTGCCCCAGAGCATCCCTACTCCAGCCGGGAGGCTGCACCGATAAAGCCATGGGATCTGGCACCATGAGAAACGAATAAAGCGATAAGACCAATGATGAAAATAAGAAAAGACAATGAGAATTTCTAAATGAAAAGAATGTTAATTAACGCAACTCAAAAAGAAGAGTTGCGTGTCGCTTTGGTTGATGGCCAGCGACTGTTCGATCTAGATATCGAAAGTCCAGGTCACGAGTCAAAGAAAGCGAATATCTACAAAGGACGTATTACCCGTATTGAACCAAGCCTAGAAGCGGCATTTGTTGATTACGGCGCAGAACGTCACGGTTTCCTCCCTCTTAAAGAAATTGCCCGCGAATACTTCCCTGAAGGTTATACATACCAAGGCCGTCCTAGCATTAAAGAAGTGCTAAGAGAAGGACAAGAAGTAATCGTACAAGTTGAGAAAGAAGAACGTGGTAGCAAAGGCGCTGCACTGACAACTTTCATCTCTTTGGCTGGTAGTTACTTAGTTCTTATGCCTAATAACCCTCGTGCTGGCGGTATTTCTCGTCGTATCGAAGGTGATGAACGCACTCAACTGAAAGCAGCATTAAGCACTCTTGAGCTTCCTCAAGGCATGGGCTTAATCGTGCGTACAGCAGGTGTTGGCAAAAGTGCGGAAGAGCTAGAGTGGGACTTGAACGTTCTATTGAATCACTGGGGCGCTATTAAGCAAGCTTCTGATTCAAATGCAGCTCCTTTCCTTATTCACCAAGAAAGTAACGTTATCGTTCGTGCGATTCGTGACTATCTACGTCGTGATATTGGCGAGATTCTAATCGACAGCAATACTATTTTTGAACGTGCACAAGCGCACATTCAATTAATACGCCCAGATTTCATGAATCGCGTTAAGAAATACGATGGTGAAGTGCCACTATTTAGCCATTACCAGATTGAAAGCCAGATCGAATCAGCTTTCCAACGTGAAGTTCGTCTTCCGTCTGGTGGTTCTATCGTGATCGACCCAACAGAAGCTCTAACTTCTATCGATATCAACTCTGCTCGTGCAACAAAGGGCAGCGATATTGAAGAAACAGCGCTAAACACTAACCTAGAAGCAGCCGATGAAATTGCACGTCAATTACGTCTACGTGACCTAGGTGGTCTTGTTGTTATCGACTTCATCGATATGACTCCGGTTCGCCACCAACGCGAAGTTGAAAGCCGTTTACGTGACGCCGTTCGTTTAGATCGTGCGCGTGTTCAGATTGGTCGTATTTCTCGCTTTGGTCTTCTAGAGATGTCTCGTCAACGTTTGAGCCCATCACTAGCAGAAGCAAGCCACCACATTTGTCCTCGTTGTACAGGTACTGGTGTTGTTCGTGATAACGAATCTCTAGCACTTTCTGTTCTACGTTTGATTGAAGAAGAAGCTCTGAAAGACAACACAGCACAAGTACTTGCTGTTGTGCCTGTTCCAATCGCCTCTTACCTTCTGAACGAAAAACGTCGCTCAGTAAACCACATCGAGAAGAACCAAGAAGTTAAGATCACTGTTGTTCCTAACTCTGACATGGAAACACCACACTTTGAGGTTATCCGTGTTCGTGAAGGTGAAGAGTTCGATCTACTCTCTTACTTGCTGCCTACCAAGCTAGAAGCTTTAAAAGAAGCAGAAAGCAAAGAACCAGTAGAACAGACTATTCGTCCTAAGAAGATCGAAGAGCCTGCTCTGAAAGGTTTCGCGGCTCCAGCTCAATCAGCACCTACTCCTGCACCAGCTCCTAAAGCTGTTGAAGAGAAGAAAGTTGAACCAGCTGCAACGCAAGAACCTAGCCTAATTGGTCGTTTCTTCAAAGCTATCGGTAGCTTCTTATTTGGCTCTTCAACTCAAGAAGAGAAGAAAGAAGAAGAGAAGCAAGAAGAAAAACCTAAGAACAATCGCAACAACGGTAACCGTCAACGCCGTGATCGTAACGACAACCGCCGTCGTAACCAACGTGGTGACCGTGGCGAACAACGTAACGAGCGTGGTGACCGTAGCGAACAACGTAATGAACGTGGTGACAATCGCAACGAAAACCGCGACAACAAACGCCGTCGTAAACCTGTACGTGATGAGAAACCTGAAGAGCAAAAAGAAGCAGCTCCACAGCAAACTCGTCAGCCTCGTAAGCCTAAGCAAGATCGTCGCAATAAGCCACGTGATGAGCAGAAGCAACAGGAAGAGCAAGTACCATCTAAATTAGCAGAAGAAGGTCTACAGCTAGCGGCAGAAGCTCAAGCTGATAAACCAGAAGCGCCAAAGGCGAAGCCTGAAGCAAAAGCTGTTAAGATCAAAGAGCGTCGTCAACGTCGTAAGCTGAACAAACTAGTTCGAGTTAAAGACCAACAAGCTCAAGCAGAAGCAGATAGCAACGCAGACAGTTCATCAAATGAACAGAAAGCGTCAGCTGCGACTCAAGCACAAGCAGCAGCTAAAGATCAATCAGTAGCACAAGAGCAGAAAGTTGCGGAACAAGTAGAAGCAACTCAAGCAAACTCTGAGCAAACTGAACAGGAAGAGCCGAAGCAACGTCGTAACCGTCGTTCTCCACGTCACCTACGTGCAAGTGGTCAACGTCGTCGTCGCGGTCGTGATCGTCGCCCTAACCCATTCCGCCTGCGTAAAGGTGGTGTAGCTTCTCCTGAGATGGCTATGGGTAAAGTGATGCCTCGCTTCATTCCAAAACCTCACCACAATCAGACAAAACCTGAAGTGGCGGAAATGGACGTTGCTGTTGAAGCTCAAGTTGCTACTGAAACTCAAGTTGCTGTTCAAGCTCAAGAGCAAAATACAGCTCAAGAGAATGCACCTCAAAGCAACGTAGTGATGGCTGGCGGTTTTGCTTGTCCTGAATTAGCTATGGGTAAAGTAATCATCTCTCGTGAAGACGCAGTTGTTGCTGAAGAAACTCGCTCTGAAGCTCAGGTAACTGAAGCTCCTGTAGTCGTTGAAACTGAGAAAGTTGAAGCTCCAGTGATTGTAGAAGCGACGAAAGTCGAAGCGGCTATTGCAGTAGAAGAGACAACACCAGTTGTTGAAGCTGAAGCACCTAAAGCTGAAAGTGCAAAAGTTGAAGAAGCGCCTGTTGTAAAAGCAGAAGCTCCTCAAACTGCACCAAAAGCAACGGTTGCTAAGAAGCAAGCAGGCTCACCAATGACTAAAGCTCCTGGTCCACAAGAGATCAAAGAGATTGAAGTTGTTGCAGCTCCGTTCCGCACTGAGCGTTTTGTACCGAAAGGTGCAGGTAGTCAGGCAGCGTCGAACCAAGCTGGCGCAGGTATGACTAAGCCAAACTACTAGCGATTACTGATAGATAATCACAAGTAAATAGAATCAAAGGCTGCTTATTAAAGCAGCCTTTTTCATATCTACTAATCGAATAAAAATTAACAGATATATTACTCAAAGTTAGGTTCAACCTTGAACTTAGTCACATTTTTGGGTAGCATTCGCGCACTTATCTTTTCGACACTTCGCTATTGCCGCTCTTTTCCATCACTGTTTGGCTACGCAATACACTCGTGTCGGTAAATCCATTTTTAGCATAGCTGAGCAAACATGTTCGAATTCCCACAATTTTCAAAGCACTCTGTAAAGAATGACGTGCTTTCAGGTCTTACAGTAGCCCTAGCTCTGGTACCTGAAGCCGTAGCATTCGCCTTTGTTGCTGGCGTTGACCCAATGGTTGGTCTTTACGCAGCATTCATCGTAGGTTTAATCACTTCCGTCTTCGGTGGTCGTCCAGGTATGATTTCTGGTGCCACTGGCGCAATGGCCGTTGTAATGGTGAGCCTAGTGGCAACCCATGGCGTTCAATACCTATTCGCAGCCGTTATGCTGGCTGGCCTTCTGCAAATTGCAGCGGGTGTATTCAAGTTAGGCAAATTTATCCGTATCGTTCCACACCCAGTAATGATTGGTTTCGTGAACGGTTTGGCAATTGTGATCTTCCTAGCTCAGCTTGGTCAATTTAAAGCGCCAGACGTAACGGGTGCATTAACTTGGTTACCAAGCGGTCAAATGACACTGATGTTAGGCCTAGTCGCGCTCACTATGGGTATCATCCACTTCCTACCTAAACTCACTACAGCAGTACCTTCTTCATTGGTAGCTATTGTAACGGTAACGGCTTTGGTTGTAGGCCTTGATCTTGAAACTCGTACTGTTGTTGACTTCCTACGTACTATGTCTGGTGACGAAGCCGCTACGCTAGCGGGCTCTCTACCAACGTTCTCTATTCCTGCAGTTCCGTTTTCTTTCGAGACACTTCAGATCATCCTGCCATACGCAATTATCCTTGCAGCTATCGGCCTGATCGAGTCTCTACTGACACTAACGGTACTAGACGAAATGACAAACACTCGTGGCCAATCTAACCGTGAATGTGTTGGTCAAGGTATGGCTAACGTAACGTGTTCTGTATTCGGTGCGATGGGTGGTTGTGCGATGATCGGTCAATCGATGATCAACGTAAACTCAGGCGGTCGTGGTCGTCTTTCAGGTATCGTAGCGGCAGTCGCACTACTGATGTTCATCCTGTTTGGTTCTGCACTGATTGAAATGATTCCTCTAGCAGCACTTGTGGGCGTAATGTTCATGGTTGTTATCGGTACGTTTGAATGGGCAACCTTCAAGCTTGCGCGTCGCGTTCCTAAGCAAGATTTCTTCGTTATCGTTCTGGTTACCGTGGTAACAGTACTAACGGACCTTGCGGTCGCTGTTGGTGTGGGTGTTGTTGCTTCGGCACTAATGTTCGCATGGCAACATGCTAAACACATCTACGCAGACAAATCAGTTAACGCTGAAGGCTCTAAAGAGTACAAAGTTAACGGCCCAATCTTCTTTGGTTCAACCGCTAACTTCCTTGAATTGTTTGACGCATACAACGATCCACAAGATGTTATCGTTGATTTCGCCAACTCACGCGTAACAGACCACTCTGCAATTGAAGCGATCGACACGATTGCTGACCGTTACGCTGCACTAGGTAAAACACTTCACCTTCGCCACCTAAGCCAAGACTGTGTTGCTATGCTGCACAAAGCCGGTAGCTTAGTTGAAGCGAACGTTGCAGAAGACCCAATCTACAAAGTAATGTCTAAGTAAGCTTAGTCATTGCTTAAATGTCTCGTCCTAAAATACGTTGACGATTTTAGTAAGCCAGTAACGCAAGTTGCTGGCTTTTTTCATGCATCTTATTTGGCGTATTCATACCTAAGCTGAGATGCGGCCTCATTTCGTTGTACGTATATATCGACTCCTCAACAAGCGTTTTCAACTCACGAAGATCTTTGCACTGAGTAAGCAAGAATTCTTGCTTGAGGATACCATTGACACGCTCAGCTAACGCGTTTTGATAACAGTCATAACCATCCGTCATTGACGGTGTTATGCCATGCTTTTTAAGCTTCTCTTGATAAAGACTAGAACAATACTGAAGCCCTCTATCTGAGTGATGGATTGTCGCATGACGATAACATCGAGTTTTTACCGTCATATCTAGGGCCTTCACAACATCGCTCGCTTTCATTTCATTGCTGACTTCATAACCCATGATTTTACGACTGAAGGCATCGGTAACCAATGACAAGTAATGAACGCCCTCGTTCGATTGAACATAAGTGATGTCGCTCACCAGAACTTCTTCTGGTTTGGACGGAACGACTTCTTTTAGCAAGTTCGGATGTTTTTTCATCCAGTGCCTACTGTTCGTTGTTTTGGTGTAACTTCGTCTCGGCTTAACGAGTAAGCGCTCTTCTCTGAGGTAATTAAACAAAGCATCACGGCCAAGTTTTATTCCCTTAGCTATCAACTTCGGCTTCAGTAAGAAATAGAGCTTACGAGCTCCCAGCCGAGGCATGAACCGTCTTAGTTCAAGCACCATCTCTTTCACAGGAGCAAGCTCAGCCTGACGAGTGGTCTCACGCTTTTCTCTCTGATAGACACACTGACGAGATATATTGAGCAATGAGCAAGCTTTATTTAAGCTTACTTTTTTCTCTTTTTGAAGGCTTCTTGCTCCTTCGCTATATACTTTTTTCTTAGCGACATCCCGTGCTCAGCATCAAGAATATCAACAACCCTATTAAGAAGAAGGCATCTGAGACGTTCATCTTCGAGCTCTTGTTCAAGTCGTTTTATTTTTTGGGCAGGCGTTTCATTCGCTCTCGGTGATTTAGGCATCGTGCTCTTCCTTGGATTGGTAGTCCAATCCATTTTGCCATGCTTTCTTAACCAAGTAAGAACAGTCGAACGACCTTGTATGCCGTAAATTGATTGGGCTTGTTTATAGGTCATGTCGCCTTTTTCGATGGCGTCTACAACCTGCAATTTAAAGCCTAGTGTGTAATCACGCTGAGTGCGCTTAACGTAGTGTTTATTTGGAATGGTCATCATTAATCCTCAATGTGTAAACACATTTCAGGACGGGACAAAAGCTAGATTTAGAAAGGCCGACATTCGATGTCGGCCTTTTTTATACCTATCGGTCAGCCCTTGCGCTGATCACCAAACGACGAACATTGTTCCTAAACTACATTGAACGCAGTATCGCTTCGCTAGACTCTTCGATTAAATCCAACACCAACTCAAAGCCATTTCCCTCACCATAATAAGGATCCGGTATCTCTTGATATTGTGACTCTCCAAAGCTCAAGAATAGAGCAAGTTTGTATTGAAGGTGGGCTGGGCACTGATTCGTTAAATCATCTAAATTCGCCCTATCTGCCGCGAGGATCAGGTCAAATTCTTCGAAGTCATTATCAACCACTTTACGAGAAGTAATCCCCTTAAAGCTGTAACCTCGCTTCTCTCCTGCAGATTTGGAACGCGAGTCTGGCGGGTTGCCTTGATGAAAACCAACCGTCCCTGCAGAGTCGACCACAACGTCAATATCCATCTGTTGAGCTTTCTTTCTAAGCACCGCTTCACCTGTTGGCGAACGACAAATATTCCCCATGCAAACAACGAGTATCTTTTTCATCCGTAATCACCTGTTCTTCCGATGGTTTTTGCTATCGTTAAGTTAGGCTATGATAGGTGCAATCACAACTTAAAAGGGTTTGTTATGTCGACCGAAGACAACAAAGAACAACGCCATAAAGCAAGACAACAGAAAGTAAAAGAACAAGTTGATGCGCGAGTGGCTGCAGCACAAGAAGTGAAAGGCTTATTGTTGGTTATTACTGGTAACGGTAAAGGAAAATCAACATCCGGTTTTGGTACCATTACACGTGCCGTTGGTCATGGTAAGAAATGTGCCGTTGCACAATTTGTTAAAGGGACTTGGGATAACGGCGAAAAGAACGTTCTTCAAAAACTGGATGTGGAATTCCAAGTCATGGGAACCGGCTTCACTTGGGAAACCCAAGACAAAACAAAAGATATTGAAGCCGCACAACGTATCTGGAAAGAATGTCAGCGCATGCTAGCCGATGAGTCGATTGACGTAATTCTGTTTGATGAGCTGACTTATATGGTGAGCTATGGCTATATCGAACTGGATGAAGTGGTAGAAGCTCTGAATAACCGTCCTAAAATGCAGTCAGTAATCATTACTGGCCGTGGCGCGCACCGTACTCTTACAGAGATGGCGGATACGGTATCTGAAGTTCGTAACGTGAAACACGCTTTCGAATCAGGTGTGAAAGCGCTTCAAGGCGTTGACTGGTAATCGCATTCAACTAGAGATCCCCGACTCGGTCATTCTTCCCTCTAGAGGATGACGACCCTTCAGTGTTACTCCCCTTAATAAAGGACGAGCACCGATCGTCATTCCCTAGAACGAGGAACGAGTCTCATAGGGAATCTCTTTGCTTACTAAGCCCGGATAATAATCAGCATCCAAAAAAAAGCGCTATTCCTACAGTAGGAATGGCGCTTCTTTTATATGCGAGTTAGGCAAAGATTAGTTAAAGAAACCTTTCAACAAACCGTCAACCGCTTCTTTGGTCTTCTCGTCTTTGATCTTATCCGTTAGCTTATTCACGCCACGGTCGATCTCTTTTTGTGCTTTTTGCTTCAACACATCATCAAAAACAAGCGCAAATTTCGGGTCAGCCCATTGGCCTGTTACCTTAATTGGGATGGTCACATCTTTCAGGTCATCAATGTTCTTACCGCCCTGACCTTCAAGCGAACCAACAATCGATGTACGTACAAGGAAGTCGACCGTTTCATTAATGAAGTTTGCTTTACCTTGACCTGTCACGCGTAGCAGTGGTGACTGTGCCGATAAGTCGTTCGTTGAAACCCAACCTTTGTCGACCTTCAGTGTCGCTTTCATTGCACTGAAGTCCGTTTTTTGAGCTTCATTTGTGCTTTCAACTTTTTCGCCTTTGATCTTAGCGTAGTTTTCTCGAATCAGTTGAGCAACGTTGATGCCATTAACAGCACCATCTTCAAAGTTAATCACGATAGTACCGACTAGGTTCTTCTTGATTCCTGTTGGCGTCAGGCTCTTACCTTTAACGTTAACATCGATATTACCCGTGCCTTCCAGCATGTCGTTGTTCGCTACATCAACCAGTAACGGTTGAACCTTCACGCCTCTAATTTTCTTCTTAGCCGTGTAAGTCGCTGGTGTTTTACGAGCGTCTAGCTTAGCGGTCGCAGAAATAGAACCTTGGTAAAGATTCGATGTGAATGAGGTTAGCTCTGCGATACCACGGTTAACCGAAAATGCCGTTTTAACATTCTGCATCTTCGCGTTGTTCGCCTTGAACTTATCAATTGTGATATCACCTTTCACGTCTAACGTTTTCAGAGCCGACAGATCAGGTTCCACTTCTTTAGCAGGAGCTGAACTACCAGAGTTTGACGTTGAGCCACCAGCAGAACCAGAAGGAGCTGTGCTCGCTGTTTCTGTTGTATTGCCTAAGCCTAAGAACTCGTCCAAGTCGATATTCGGGCTATGAAGAGAGAAACGAACCTTTGGTATTTCAGATAGGGTTACGTCTGCTTTACCGTCTAAAGCAATAGCGTTAGCTTGTAGCTTCTCTAACACAAAGCTCAGGTGGCTCTTATTAAGATCGAAGCTTAAATCAGACAGCATGTCGACTTTCATTGGAGACTGAGGAAGCGTGTCACCTTTGAATGTTGAATCTAACGTTAGCTTATTCAGCGTTACTTTTGAAATCGCGCTATCAACCGTAAGTTCACCGCCACCTTTAAGATCAAGGTCAAGGCCAGCCGCATTACCGATTACAGCGTAAGTCAGTTGGTTTACCTTATCGAACTCAAACGTATTCAAACCAATCTTTGCTGACTCAATCGACGTTGCTGGATCATTAAACTTAGCGTTTAGGTCAATATTACGCAGTGCGTAACTTGCGAAGCCTTCCGCTAATTTGAATTCTGCACTGCCGTTTGCAGAGAACTTCTGTTGGTTGTTTTCACCAGAAGCCGCAAACGTCGCGGTTGTCCATGTATCAACGGCAAACTCAGAAAGGTTCAAAGACACATCGTATAGCTTAGTGAATGAACCTGCTTGCTTGTCGTCCATCTCAAACAATGCATTTGAAACAGTGACGCCTGCAAGGTTGATCGTCCAACCAGATGCGTCTGTAGCACTTTGCTCTTGAGGCGCAGGTGTTGATTCAGAACTTGCGTCGGCTACAGGCTCAGACTCTTGAGGAGCTGATGCTTGCGTTAGCGCGTCGATATTCTTACGACCATCTTTAAGCGTTTCTAAATAGAATTCTGCACCATCTAGAGTAATGTTGCCGATCTCTAGTTGGTTGCTAAATAGCGGGGTAACCGAAACATCAACGCCAACGGTATCAACCTTAAACAGGTTTGGTTGGGTGAATCCTTCAGGGTTACGTAATTCAGTTTGACCAAGTTCGAAGCCAATAGATGGGAAGAATTGCCAACTGATATCGCCCTCGATCACGAGCTCTAGGCCTGTGTGTTTTTGGGCTTGTTCGACAATTAATGGCTTAAATTGGTTAGGGTTCACTAACAGCACTAGTGCCAGAATTGCTGCAACGACAACAAACACTGGTACAGCTATGAAAATGAGTAGTTTCTTCATCCGCATATTCCTTGCTTAGATTCCAAAAGAAAGTGGCACTATAAAAGTGCCACTGATTCGGTAAAAAATAAAGCTAAGTGAGTCACTTAGGCAAATTTTTATTCGATTAAGACTTCAACAACTTCGCAATGTGCGCTTTTAGCACGTCAATCGCAATACGGTTTTTACCACCACGAGGAACGATGATGTCTGCATGTTGTTTTGAAGGCTCGATAAACTGCATGAACATTGGACGTACTGTTTCTTGATATTGCTTAAGTACCGTGTCCATTGTACGACCACGTTCTTCTACATCACGTTTAACACGGCGTAGTAGACAAATATCTAACGGTGTATCCATAAACACGCTTGCATGCATTAGTTTACGAAGACGCGGGTCTGTTAGAAGCAGAATACCTTCTAAAATGATCACTTTCTTAGGTGTAAGTGTAGTCGTTTCAGAAGTACGTGTGTGTTCTGTGTAGCTGTATTCAGGAACTTCTACCGCATTGCCACTCATTAGCTGCTGTAGGTGTTCACATAATAGATCATGATCCAGTGCATTTGGGTGATCGTAGTTAGTTTTAACACGCTCTTCCATACTCAAGTGGCTTTGGTCGCTGTAGTAGCAATCTTCCGTGATAACACCAATTTGATGGTCGCCTACTTTCTCGCGCAACTCATTATAAATTGTACTAGCAATCAGACTTTTTCCTGATGCTGAAGCGCCAGCGATACCTACGATGACACATTGATTATTATCAGACATTAATTTTGCACCCGATATGGTTTGGTGGTGGGAAGAGATAAACCGCCTGATTATAGGGGCTAAACAACATAGATTCTAGTCGCCATTCTAGCTAATTGCAGTCAAATTGATGTTATCTATACATTAAATGAATACAATCGTTTGCTTTAGAATAACTGGCGTACAACTATTTGCACAAACCCAACGGCTCTTTAGCCAAATACAAAAGCTATTTATCTCACCCAAACATTATTTATACGGCCTTAAGACTTATCTACTCTAATCAACCATAGAAAAGTTGATCGCTTCCGGTCTCGCTTTTCCCGTCCAGAACATTTTCGCAGCCACATTTTCAGCCAATTCTAGGTAAAGACGAGTGTGTTCGCTGTCCGGGCGACGTATAACCGTTGGGCAACCCGCGTCGATGTCTTCTCGTACATCAATATGCAGTGGAATTTGCGCCAAAATATCGAGGAAGAACTCTTCCGACATGGCTTCTGCACCACCAGCACCGAAGATATGCTCTTTTTCGCCACAGTGACTACAAATATGGTAGCTCATGTTTTCCACTAAGCCTGCAACTGGCACGCTCACTTTATCGAACATCGCCACACCTTTACGTGCATCGGCTAAAGCCAAGTCTTGAGGAGTCGTCACGACTACCGCACCCGTTACTGGGATCTGTTGCGACAACGTTAGCTGAATATCACCCGTGCCCGGTGGCATGTCGATAACAAGGTAATCTAAATCAGGCCATACGGTTTCGTTAACAAGCTGACCTAAAGCCTTCGCTGCCATAGGGCCACGCCAGATTGCAGCATCATCTTTCGACACAAGATAGCCAATAGAATGAGTGAAAATGCCATGCGCCTCGATTGGCATCATCCATTTGTTGTTCTGTACTTCTGGCTTGGCATCCAACTGACCGAGCATCATAGGCACAGATGGACCATAGATATCCGCATCCAACAAGCCCACTTTTGAACCTGATTTAGATAACGCAAGCGCAAGGTTTACTGAAGTTGTCGATTTACCCACCCCACCCTTTGCCGACGTCACGGCGATAATGTTCTTAACGCCTTTCAATGGTGTTGCGACTGTAGTTTCTAGCGCAGACGGCTTCACTTTTACTTCAAACTGAAAAGTGTTGACAAGCTGTTGTTCAATCTGGGAGTGGATCCACTGTTCCAGTTCAACCGCGAGCTGATTAGCTGCAAAAGGCAAGGTAATGACAAATGACCCACGCGGATCAACCGATACAATATTTTGGTGTAGCGCCCACTCTGGGATGAGGATTGGTGACTCGAACTCATTCAACCATGAACAGAAATCTTGCTTAGAAGTAAAGTTACGCATTGGGGCTCCTTTTTTTATTTATGCTATCACCCACGAGATGAAGACTGAACCCCTAAAAAACTAGGGGAATCCTTTGTCTGATACCTTGGCGTATCACACGTTATAAAGTAGTATTACCTCTCAAAATTTATACCTATCAAAAAAGCGAATTATTAAGTATGGCAACTGATCCAAGACAACTTTTGGTAACTTGTGCGCTTCCGTACGCTAACGGCTCTATTCACCTTGGCCATATGCTTGAGCATATCCAAGCTGATATCTGGGTTCGATACCAGCGTCTACGTGGCAACACTGTAAACTTCATCTGTGCTGACGATGCTCACGGCACGCCAATTATGCTTAAAGCTCAACAGATGGGTATCACGCCAGAAGAGATGATCGCTGCTGTTAGTGAAGAGCACCAAAAAGACTTCGCTGGCTTTGATATCAGCTTTGATAACTACCACAGCACACATAGCGAAGAGAACCGCGAACTGGCTTCTCACATCTATCTAGAACTTAAAAAGAACGGCTTCATTTCTAGCCGTACTATTTCTCAGCTTTTCGATCCTGAGAAAGAGATGTTCCTACCAGACCGCTTCGTAAAAGGTACTTGCCCTAAGTGTAAGTCAGAAGACCAGTATGGTGATAACTGTGATAACTGTGGTGAGACATACAGCCCAACTGAGCTAATTAACCCTAAATCAGCGGTTTCTGGCGCAACTCCAGTAATGAAAGATTCTGAGCACTTCTTCTTCGACCTACCTCAGTTCGAAAGCATGCTTAAAGAGTGGACTCGTTCTGGCTCTCTACAGAATGAAACTGCAAACAAAATGCAGGAATGGTTCGAGTCTGGTCTGCAACAGTGGGATATCTCACGTGATGCACCTTACTTCGGCTTCGAAATCCCAGGCGAGAAAAACAAATTCTTCTACGTATGGCTAGACGCTCCTGTTGGCTACATGGCTTCTTTCAAGAACCTATGTGACAAGCGTGACGATCTAAACTTTGACGAATACTGGAAGAAAGACAGCACAACTGAGCTTTACCACTTCATCGGTAAAGACATCGTTTACTTCCACAGCCTATTCTGGCCTGCAATGCTAGAAGGCGCTGGTTTCCGTAAGCCAAACAACGTATTCGTACACGGCTACGTAACGGTGAACGGTGCGAAGATGTCTAAGTCGAAAGGCACATTCATCAAAGCAAGCACGTACTTAAACCACCTAGACCCTGAGTGTCTACGCTACTACTACGCTGCGAAACTAAACAGCCGTATTGATGACCTTGACCTTAACCTTGAAGACTTCACTCAACGTGTAAACGCTGACGTCGTAAACAAGATTGTTAACCTAGCGTCTCGTAACGCTGGCTTCATCACAAAACGTTTTGAAGGCAAACTTGCTGCTGAATTTGCAGAACCTGAGCTATACAACGAATTCGTTGCTGCTGCTGAGCGTATCGGTCAGCTATACGAAACTCGTGAGTTCAGCCGCGCTATCCGTGAAATTACTGCACTAGCAGATAAAGCTAACCAGTACATTGACGAAAAAGCACCTTGGGTTCTTGCGAAAGAAGAAGGCAAAGAGAAAGAGCTTCAAGAAGTTTCTTCTGTCGGTATTAACCTATTCCGAGTGCTAATGGCTTACCTGAAACCAGTTATGCCAGAGCTTGCGGCGCGCACTGAGGCTTTCCTAAACGAAGAGCTAACGTGGGAAGCGATTGCTACACCGCTAACTGATCACGAAATCACTAAGTTCAAAGCGCTGTTTAGCCGTATTGATCCGAAGAAAGTGGAAGCAATGATCGAGTCTTCTAAAGAAGATGCAGCCGCAGAAGCAGCTGCGAAAGAAAAAGCAGAAGCTGAAAAAGAGCAAGCAAGCCAAACTGAACTAGACAAAGAGCCAATCGCAGACGAGATTGAGTTCGATGCCTTTGCAGCAGTCGATATGCGTATTGCTCGTATTATCTCATGTGAAGAAGTACCAAAAGCGAACAAACTACTGAAGTTCCAATTGGACATCGGTGGTGAGACTCGCCAAGTATTCTCTGGTATCAAGTCAGCGTACAAACCTGAAGAGCTAGAAGGCAAGCTAACTGTCATGGTAGCAAACCTTAAACCTCGCAAGATGAAGTTTGGTATGTCTGAAGGCATGATCCTAGCTGCTGGCCCTGGTGGCAGCGACCTGTGGATCCTTGAGCCACACGAAGGTGCTCAACCTGGTATGCGTGTAATGTAATTCTGGCTTCAGTCAGATAACAAGCACTCATAGCGAAATCCCTAATGTACTTTTAACTTGAATAAGTTAATAAGCATTGGGGATTTTTTATATCTACCGAAAATAAGCGTTCTCTGTTAGAGTCGCCGTCAACTATGCTATGTAGAGTAGAAATTGGTTTGTCGACGATAACGGGCTAACCAACACCTCTTTACTCTCCAAACCCTTTTTAGGAATCCCCAGTGACTAACAACGAAATCTTGCGTCGTATTCAACACGCGCTAAACCTTAAAAATGCACAGATCATTAAAGCTATCGAGCAAGCTGATGTGACCGTTGCTCATGACCAAGTGATCAACTGGCTAAAAGACGACAACGACAAGTCATGCTCTACGATGAAAGATAAAGAGTTAGCGGTATTCCTAAATGGTTTTATCAACCTTAAGCGTGGCAAAAAAGAAGGTGTTCAGCCTAAACCTGAAGTTGCTCTGACTAACAACATGATTTTCATGAAGCTACGTATTGCGTTGAACATGAAAGCAGAAGATGTGTTAGATATATTAGAAGTGGTAGGCATCAGCCTAAGTAAGTACGAAATTGGTGCCTACTTCCGTAAGCCAGAGAACAAGAACTACAAAGTATGTGAAGACCAACTACTTTGCGATTTTCTAAATGGCGTGCAATTTACTAACCGTCCAGACTCAGAAGAGTTTGCAGGGTAAGTTACTGCCTATTGATAAGTTTTCACCAACTATCGATAAATAAAAAGCGGCGAGATAATTTGATTATCTCGCCGCTTTTTCGTTTTCTTTACGTCTTTTACTTAATAAGTAAACCAACCTAACAGGACTTTAATGAAAAGACTTAGCTATCGTCTTCAGTAAAGTTTGTTGGTAACGTTGTTTTCATCTCGTTCCAAATTTGTGCGCTTGCGATACCGTAGTTACGAATCACAAGTGGCAAGTTTTCACGCTCACCACTTTCACAAATAACAAACAAGTCTTTGTAGAACTCCATGGCTAAACGACGAGCTTCTGGGTTAGAGAAGTAGTAGCTGCCAACACGGTCGTACAATTTACGAACACCGTTGAAGATCAGACCATAAATTTGGTTACCTGAATGGAATGCTAAACGTTGGAAAAGCATGTAATCGTAGAAGTTAAAAGTTTTAGCAACTAAGATCGTTTGACGCTTCGTTTCATCTTTTTCTGCGTCTTCTTTCACTGATTGTTTGATCTTGTCAGCGTACGGGGAAGACTCTAGGAATTCATCCCATGTAGGTGCCGCAAGTAAAGCTTCACAAGATTCAATCACGTTAGTAATCGTACGCTCAGAAGCTTCTTTATTTGCTTTAAATGCATAACGCATAAAAATAGGGCTGATATTGGTGCGTGCAGCAAGTAAGTCTTCTACCATTTTGCTTGCGTTATCAACATCCAACGTCATTAATGTATCAAGAATATGAAGACCTGACGTTTCCATAAACTGGTTAACTTTAGTTGGCTTACCGTGTTGGATTGTCAACCAACCATCACGAGCAAGACGCTGAAGTACTTCACGAAGCGTAGTACGTGTAACACCAATCAGCTCAGAAAGCTCACGCTCTGCGGGCAAGATAGAACCTGGAGCGAAACGGCCATTCCAAATACTTTCAATGATATACTTTTCTGCAAATCCTGCCGGGCTTTTAGCCTTAATGACCATCTACACTTCAATCCAATTTAATTATTCTGTTCTAATTTACTCATCATACCACTAGTTCACACCCAGCGGAAACATCCTCAAAAATTTTACTCCCCCAAAACACCAGTAGAGTTAAAACTCTAAAGTTCAGCACACGTTTGCACCCTAGGTTTGAAAAGCAAGCAACGATAAACCACCATTTCAACAAACCATTAACACAACAAATTTTCTTTAAAATCAATGAGATTGGTCATAATTTCAAAGTTATTAATTTGCAATATTAAGTTGTAATAATCATATATAAACCGTCGTTATTCTGTTAATTTCAATCATTTCGCTGAAATATTGATTCTAGTCGGTTTTTATCACATTTTAAGTGGTATGCTTGCGCTACTTTGATCGCGTTTCTCAACAAAAAAGAGGTATTTTTAGGGCTACAGGGGTTTTCCTGTTGACTAAATGTTATCTAAGAGTAGAGTTGCGCTCAAAAATTAGCAGTGCTTGAGTTTCTAAGGGAGTGACTTGGCAAGACCACAGAACATTACATGGAATGTAGTTTTTCTAAGTCACTGTTAGTTATAGTTTTTAACAACCTCTATAGCTCGATTCTCAAATGTTGTATTGCTTATCTATTCATAATCAACATAAAAGAGTATTAACATGCCGATGTCTCTCGGAAACGCTTTTATCAAGAACTTCCTTGGTAAGGCTCCTGATTGGTATAAACTTGCCATCATTTCCTTTTTAATCATCAACCCGTTTGTTTTCTTCCTAGTTGACCCATTTGTTGCGGGCTGGCTATTAGTGGTTGAGTTTATTTTCACTCTAGCTATGGCTCTAAAATGCTACCCTCTTCAACCGGGTGGTTTATTGGCAATTCAAGCGGTCGCCATTGGCATGACCAAACCCGAAATGGTTTATCATGAGCTACAAGCAAACCTTCCAGTTTTACTCTTATTAGTATTCATGGTTGCTGGCATCTATTTCATGAAAGAACTGCTTTTGTTCATTTTCACGAAGATCCTGCTTGGCATTCAATCCAAAGTCCTACTCTCTGTCGCTTTCTGTATCGCAGCTGCTTTCTTGTCAGCATTCTTAGATGCTCTAACAGTAATCGCCGTTGTTATTAGCGTTGCGGTTGGCTTCTACTCTATCTATCACAAGGTTGCATCAGGTAAGGGCACAACGTCAGCGCACGATCATACTCATGATGAAGAGATCTCTGAGCTTACACGTGACGATTTAGAAAACTACCGTGCTTTCCTACGTTCACTACTTATGCACGCTGGTGTAGGTACTGCACTCGGTGGTGTAATGACCATGGTAGGCGAACCGCAAAACTTAGTGATTGCTAAGCAAGCAGGCTGGGAATTCGGTGAATTTATCATCCGTATGTTGCCAGTAACATTGCCTGTATTCATCTGCGGCATTATCACTTGTGCACTTGTAGAGAAATTTAAAGTATTTGGCTACGGTGCAGAACTGCCAAATAACGTTCGCCAAATCTTAGTTGAATTTGACAACAAAGAACGCGCAAACCGTACAAAACAAGACGTAGCAAAACTATGGGTTCAAAGTGCAATCGCAGTTTGGCTTATCGTAGGCCTTGCGCTTCACGTCGCTGAAGTCGGTTTGATTGGCCTTTCAGTTATCATCTTAGCAACGGCGTTTACTGGTGTAATTGAAGAGCACTCGATGGGTAAAGCCTTTGAAGAAGCGCTACCATTTACTGCACTTCTTGCTGTCTTTTTCGCTGTCGTTGCTGTAATCATTGACCAGGGACTGTTTAAGCCAGTGATCGATGCAGTACTTCACGTTGAAGATAAAGGTGCACAGCTCGCACTATTCTATGTGGCCAACGGTATCTTATCGATGGTGTCAGATAACGTGTTCGTAGGTACGGTTTACATCAACGAAGTGAAAACTGCACTGGTTGAAGGCATCATCACTCGTGACCAATTTGACCTACTTGCTGTTGCTATCAACACAGGTACTAACCTACCTTCTGTTGCTACGCCAAACGGTCAAGCTGCATTCCTATTCTTATTAACATCGGCACTTGCCCCGTTAATTAGACTGTCTTACGGCCGCATGGTTATCATGGCTTTGCCATATACTATCGTACTGGCTCTTGTTGGCCTTGCTGGTATCGTGTTCTTCGTCGAGCCGATGACCGCTTGGTTCTACGATGCAGGTTGGATCATTCAGCGTACTGGTGAGGTTGTCGCTCCAGTGATTTCTGGTGGTCACTAATCCGATTTTGTGTTGCGAAACACAATAAGTGTATCTAACTAATCAAAAATATTAGTTGATTAGGAAACTTATCCAAGATAAAAAGCTCTGAGTATTCAGAGCTTTTTTATTTTATAGACGGGATTAAATTCGTGAACTTTTTTGCAATGCTCAAAGACTTCTCTAAGGGACGTTTATCTTGGCTTTTACTACTGGCTTTTATTGTCTTTTTTGAGGCATGCGCTCTCTTCTTTCAACACGTGATGATGCTTGGCCCTTGCGTGATGTGCATCTATGAGCGCGTTGCTATGCTTGCTATCGGTGTCGCTGCAATGATTGGTGCTATTGCTCCGAATAACCCGATATCACGTTGGTTAGGCCTTGCTGGTTGGGGATTTGGCGCCTACAAAGGTTTGACGTTGGCTTTAGAGCACGTCGATTACCAGTTTAATCCGTCTCCTTTCGCAACCTGTGATTTATTCGTTACTTTCCCTAGCTGGGCACCTTTAAACCAATGGGCTCCGTGGATGTTTGAAGCTTACGGTGACTGTAGCAAGGTGGTATGGCAGTTCTTAGAGCTTTCAATGCCTCAATGGCTAGTGATTATCTTTGCGGGTAACTTGGTTGCTTTCGGTTTTGTGGTTATATCTCAATTTGTAAAATCGAAAAACGATTAACACTAGATCATCCAAATTAGAACAACAAAAAAGTCGACCACAAGGTCGACTTTTTTATCGCTTAAGATTTTTATCACTTAAAGAAAGTCTGTTACTCAAGCTGATTTACTCAACAAGCCGTGATTAGCTGTTTTTGCCACAGCATTGTTTAAACTTTTTGCCGCTTTCACAAGGGCAAGGGTCGTTTCGACCGATATCTTTAAATGGGTTCACACTCTGTGACTTATTACCCAGCATCGCCTCATCAGCCGCCATTGCAACCTCTGAAATCATCAGATCTATCTGATCGATTAAATCGGCAAGCGCTGGTGGATTTTCGAGCCCGGCCGCAACCATTTGTTGCTGAGTTTGTTCTTCATCAATCCCAAGCATCAAGGTTGTTAGGAGTGCTTGCAGCATACGCAGAGTACCATCCGCGACAGTCACACTTTGCCACTGCTTTTCCACTGTTGGCCAAACCATCATAAAGCCTTCAGCGAAATCTGCGAATTGCTCGTTAAAGTTGCCTTCAACAAGTACGTCTGTCAGTAAGTATTCACTACGCTGAATCAGGTTGTGCTGGCGATTAATCTGTTCCGTCACGATTGTTACAAGCTCTTTACCTGTTTCAGGTGCAACGATAGCTAACCATTCTTCAGGATCGAGTGGTTTGGTCGCTAAGTTGGAAGCAAGGATTGAACCTTCAATGAACTGTGGAGTAATGTCAGTGATTGATTCCGGTAGGCTTAATAATTGATATGTCATGAAAGCTCTGAATATTGGGGCATTTTCGATATTATAACGCCATACTCCCAAAGATGTCGCCAACCACTTTCCTCTGTTTTCCCGTCAATAACCATACGCAAACCATTGCTATTCAAATATCGTCGATATTTCGCTTTGATAATCAGAATATTGGGTGTAAAACGCTCACTGAAACATTCAGTTACATATAGGCGTATTCATCATGAAATCAAGGTCCCAAGGTTTTACATTACTCGAGCTTATCGTGGTGGTCGTTATTTTAGGTGTATTAGCGGTAACCGCGGCGCCTCGTTTTCTTGGTGTTCAGCGAGACGCTCATGAAGCGTTAGCGCAAGGTGCGTTTTCAGCATTTAGAAACAGCATAGATATGTACCACTCGCAATGGCTTGTCGATGGTGAGCCTGCTTTTGATCAAGTGGTGAATTATGGTGAAGGTGATGTATATCCGTCGGAAACTGGTTTTCCAATTTCGGTTCGAGAACAACCGCCTACAGGAGGTCCGCAAGTAGAAGGTGACCAATGTGTGGCACTTTGGAACTCTTTAATTGATTCTGATTTAGTCGCTCGTTCTCAATATGACACTGGCTTTATCCTTCCTTCTGATGAAGCGATTGTTAGTTGGTATACAGGAACACCCGAGTGCTATTACTATTACACTCCAAGCTTTACAACTTCTGAACGTTTACCCATTCTCTATTATTCACCGATTACCGGAGAAGTGAGAGTAACCCGAGAAATGGCGAACACCGCTCCTTAGTGACAATCTAACTAACAAACCGTACAATCACGCCTCGAATTTTTCGGTTCACTTAGTTTCGGTAAAGCAGCATGCGAGTAATACTTGGCCCTATGGAGGGCGTACTAGACCACCTAATGCGTGAGATTCTTACAGAGATCAATGATTACGATCTCTGTGTGACAGAGTTTGTGCGCGTCGTTGATCAACTTCTTCCTCCGCATGTGTTCCACCGTATTTGCCCAGAGCTGCATCAAGGCTCTCAAACCATGGCTGGTGTGCCAATCCATCTGCAACTTCTAGGGCAACACCCGAACTGGATGGCCGAAAATGCTTTTCAAGCGGCAAACTTAGGCGCTAAAGGCATTGATCTTAATTTTGGGTGCCCGGCAAAAGCGGTAAACAAAAGTAATGGTGGGGCTTCACTGCTAAAAGAGCCAGAACTCATCTATCAAGTGGTGAACGCCTGTCGAGAAGCAGTCCCTGCGCATATTCCCGTGTCCGCAAAAATCCGATTGGGTTGGGAGCACCCGGAAGAGTGCTTTGAAATTGTCGACGCTATCGAGCAAGCAAAAGCTGACGAACTCACTGTGCATGCAAGAACCAAAGTTGGCGGCTATAAAGCCAGTGAAATCAAATGGGATTACATCAATCAAATAAGAGAGAAAACCTCTCTGCCGTTGATTGCCAATGGGGAAATCTGGAACTACCAAGATGGTCAAGATTGCATAGAAGCTACAGGCGTCGACTCATTAATGGTCTGCCGCGGCGCTTTTAATATTCCCAATCTTGGCAACGTTGTTAAGCACAACCACCAGAAAATGCCATGGGACAAAGTAATCGCACTTTTACTGCGCTATTCCGAGTTTCAAATTAAAGGGGATAAAGGCATGTACTACCCCAATAGAGTGAAACAATGGTTTGTCTATTTAAGTAAAGGCTACCCTGAAGCGAACGAACTGTTTAAAGAGATTCGTACTTTCAAAAAGGCGCCCCCCATTGTAGAGCGCCTTCAACGTTATCAAGAAGAATACCACCAACCCGTTTGAGTTAGTTCCCCCCTATCGCGATATTGAACCTCATAGCGTGGCTAAAATACGATCCGGTCTTTACCCGTCGTCTTAGCCACGTACAGTTTTTCATCGGCGTATTTAAATATCTCTTCAAAGTTAAGCTTGTTTTTCTCTGTTTCAACGATACAAACACCGCCAGATACCGTAAATCCATTAGGAACAATGTCGGCCGAGTTCGCGCAGACCGCATTTTTTACACGTTCTAGTGTCCTTATCAGCGTCTCACGATCATCGCCTTTCATATAAACGACAAACTCTTCTCCGCCAAACCGTGCTGCCACATCACTACTTCGAACACTGTTACTAATTTGACGTGACATATAACGAATCACATCATCACCTTTATCGTGGCCATGAGTATCATTAATTGACTTAAAATCGTCGATATCAAATACCGTTAAGGCAAACAGTTGATCGTGCTCTACGCTGCGCCAAAACGCTTCTAAGCCTCGTCGATTCAATAACCCGGTCATTGGGTCTTTAGCTGCTAGTTCTTTGAAGTAACCACGTTCAATATTGGAGTTAACATAAAAGAAAATCGTAACCGAGAACAGGTACACGATAATAGCGACGATTAGGCTGTCTTTTTCATAAACGAAAAAGTGCTCCACTTCGCTAGCAAGATCCAACTCGTAGTACATCGCATGATGAGACGCGACCCCTTCTAGCTTAATCTCGTGATAGAACGTGGCCGTATCAATCGGGTTAGCTAAAGTCGTATCAATAATATCGATCCGACCCGCTAGGTGCTCATTAGAGCTCGCGAGTAACCTGTCAGCATCAATATCTACTGAGAGCATCCCTTGGTGCACTCCTTGATGGAACACGGGAATCGTCATACTAATAATTCGATCAAGGGAGTCAAACCGATATGCAGGGCCAGATAAAGTCAGTAGATCTGGGTTGTTAGCGGTTCTTTGCCAATATGGACGGCTTTTGATGGTCGAAAGTAATTCCTTTCCTAACTCTTTAGCAAAATCTTCCGGTGACGAAATAACGTATCCGCGTTTATCAATAAAATGCACACCATTGTGGAATTCATCAAGTTGAGAGAGAAATGAAAGAATAGGTGCTAGGGCTATTTTCTCGGAAGCACTTTTATAGGTACCGCTGGTTTCTGTACACAAAGATTTTTCACCGACCAGCATATAATCAATATCAACGGAAGGAATGTCGGTAGTTTTGCCATCGGCAAGAAGCAGGCTATCGATAGGCCAAATACGGCAAAGACCATCAACCACTTGCTTGTTGTGGTCGAGGAAAAGAGGATTACCGGATTTGTAGTAATTTGAGAAACTGTAGTCTAAGGCGGTGACAACTTTAGTGGTTCCTTTGAACACATCTTCAATACGGTTGAATTCGCTGCTGATGTCTTTTTCTACCGCGTCAAAGTGGTTCTTTCCTATTAGGCCAAGTAGCATCGCGGCGATCACTGCGGGAAACCCGAAGACAAAGGTAAGGCTAAAGTGCCTGTTTACTTTCATATAATGTGCTCTTAGCGATCAGCTGTTTTCATTTACTTCATTAATATTATTACATTAATGGACATTTTCCTCGAGGTAAAAGAGTGTAAGTTGATATGAATCAGGCCGTATCATTGAACAATCGACTCCTTTAAAAAACTACCCCTGCATTAAGCAGGGTTAGCGGATACTGTCTTAGTCAGTTTAAATTCAACGATTTACCACGTCATAAATCTTAGCTTTCATCGCTGTGACCACAAGATCAACGACACCATTAACAATTGACTCGCCCTTCACTTTACCTTGTAACTCAACTAACTCATCTTGTAAGTCAATCAACTCACCTTGTAATTCAATCAACTTCCCTTGTTCTTGTCCAAGCATCCACACAGGTAAAGACAACACTTTTTCATCTTGAGATAGGTTGAGCACAACCAGTGTCTTTTCACCCCTAAGGCAACGAGTAAACACTAACGTCTCTGCATCACAATATAACTCTAGGTAAGCACCACTTCGTAAGCTGCGGCGTTCTGTTCTTAGTTTTATCAACGCTTGATGGAAAGGGAACCAATGTGAAGTATCTTCTTTATCCCACGGGAAGCATCTGCGATTGTCTGGGTCTTGACCACCTTCTAATCCCACTTCTGTCCCATAGTACAAACATGGAGTTCCGACATAAGTAAACAGTAACGTCAGCGCCAGTTTTTGCTTAGCTTGGTCACCATTTAGAAGCGTTAGCAGTCGAGCCGTATCATGACTGTCCAGTTGATTTAGCTGCGATAATTGATTCAACCAAGGAACTTTAGCTCTCGCTTCAGCTAACCAATCAGAAAAAGCCAACATATCAATATCAATCGGCTCGTACGCGATGTCTTGCTTGGCCAGTAGCGCACGAACTGGGTGAGCAAATCCATAATAGTTCATCGACCCGTCTTCTTGCTCTCCCTGTAACCATGATGTGGCCTCGAAGAAGTGCTCTCCCAAGATGTAGGCTTCGGGGTTCTCTGCTTTTGCTGAGTCACGGAATGCTTTCACATAATGTGCGTTGTTATAGGCTCCCTCCCCTTCACCTAACATATGAATCACATCGAAGCGCCAGCCATCGATGTTATAAGGTGCTTTTAACCAGTGCTTAATCACAGAGTCTTGTGACTGGTATATATGTTCTCGCACGGAAACATTGGAGAAGTTTAAGACTGGAAGTGAGCTAATATTTTTCCAACTAACATATTGCTGAGTGTTTTCGGAGTCGAAAAAATAATAGTCATGAAATGCCGAACCTGGGTTGTCATATGCACCGGAGTCAGTGGCTTTCAGTTTATCAAACCAAGGGTGCTCAACCGAAGTGTGATTAAATACCGCATCCAGAACGATTCTCATATCACGCGTGTGAATGTCTTTTGAAAGTGCAGAGAACTCATCATTGGTCCCGAAATGGGTGTCGACATTGTAGTAATCGGTTGTGTCGTATTTATGGTTGCTCGGTGACTGAAAAATGGGGTTGAGGTACAACGCGGTGATGCCTAGATCTTGCAGGTAATCTAACTTGCTATGAATACCCGCTAGGTCACCACCAAAGAACTCTGCAGCACCCGTTCCATTGTGTCCTTCGACAGACTCGCCCCATTCTTTCACTACAACATCTAAGGTATCTTCTTTTAAGCGATACTCGCCCGCTTTGACACTGATGCTCGGATTTCCGTTGCAAAATCGTTCAGGGAAGATTTGATAAAATACCTGCTCCGACACCCATGATGGTGGGCGATGTTGGGTATTAAACTTAAAGTGAAACTCACGACTCGCAACGCGGCTATGGACGCCCTTAGCATCAAGCCAATACTGTCCTTTTGAATCGACAAGCTTGAACGCATAGTGAGTAACGTTTCTGTCTGTATTCGCAGGGAAAGAGGCTTGCCACAGCGTCAACCGCCCTTCAGTACCAACTTGCACCATGTCGAGTAGATACTCTTCGTTATCTGGCTCATGCCTCAACTGAACCTTATTCCAGTCAGTGCGTTCAGACACTAATGTTACGGTTAGCACACCCTCTTTTTCGTGGAAGTAATCGGAGGTTTGAGCATGAAAGATAAAAGGTTTCATAGCGGTTCTCGAGCAATATTTAATTTGCTTAAGATATGAAAAATTTCTTTGACCACAACGAGAAAAATAACATCAGTCAAAGTAGATCACGTTTTGTAGATCCACTTTGTTTACAGTAAGTCGATTTCTCTCAAAATGATCAAATGAATCGACCATTTTTCAAGAGGAGGGCCAATTTTCAATTACTCCATCAACGGCTAACTATCGCACGATCAATCACAGACTGAGGCAATGTGACACCAAGCTCACGAGCAGCATCCAAATTCACAACCAGTTGCGAACTCTGTGCAGTTTTAACACTCAGCTTACTCGGTTTTTCTCCGTTCAGAATAGCAGCCACATAATCGGCGGTTTGCACCCCAACGTCATAATAATCTAGACCTAAGCCAGCTATCGCCCCCTTACCCACGTAAGACGTCGCTCCGGCAACCACTGGCGTTCCAGCCCGGTTCGCAGCTTCTATAAGCCCTTCGATACCACTTGCAACAGTGTTATCTGTCAATGCGTAAATAACATCCGACTTCTTAGCAATGGATTCGGTTTTTGATTCTACATCATCGATGGTTAGCGCTTTTTCAGTGTGCAGAGTAAAACCAAAATCTCGTGCCGACTTCTTTAATAGCCCAACTAACGCGACAGCATTTGCCTCGGCGGGGTTATAAACCACCCCGATTGAATCCGCATTAGGGAGTAATTCTTTAATAAGAGATACGTGTTGGGAAATAGGTGATAAGTCAGAAAGGCCCGTGACATTTCGTCCCGGTTTATCCAATTGCTTAACAAGCCTTGCACCGATAGGGTCCGTAACCGCGGTAAATACAATCGGTATTGAGCGAGTCGCAGAAACCAAAGCTTGCGAAGTCGGTGTCGCGATGCCCACTAAGACATGAGGGTTTTCGCTGACTAGTTCTCTGGCAATTTTTGCTGCCTGAGCGGGGTTACCATCAGCCATTTCATAGGAGAATTCTAAATTTTTTCCCGGTTCGTAACCTTTGGCTCTTAACCCTTCAAGAAGCCCTAGACGCGTCGCATTCAGATCTGGATGGTCGACAACTTGTGAAACCGACACTTTGGCGACGTTCGCCATTACATTGCCAGTCCATAGCAACAACAGACAGCTTAAAACCGCTGCCAATACCTTTCTTACAGAACTCATTATCGCTCCCTAAATCAAGCTCTACTCGTTATTACTCGCTCGAAGAGAACAACATCAAAAATCACTATTGACATTATTACCAGTAACCATTGATAACTTGAAGTGATATTTAACAAAAATACAACAAGGTTCGAATTATGCGGGGATAAGCGGGTTTGTTTAATTCAAAAGGTAAGAAACTCAATGAATACAAGATAAGCACGGCAAATAAAGGCAAGGCTATGTGGATCAAGGGAGGCTAAGCGAATAAAAGGCAAGTGAAGCGATTAGAAGAGAGGAGCAAATCTGAGAACGAGTTATCGATGATGTATGACTGTTCTCAGACTAGAGGGAGAGATAAGACGACCTGCTAGAACCAACGTTCCATTGAAGATTTGTCTAGCTGACGAAATGCGCGATTCAAAATGATCGCCAACTCTTTGTAACGAGGGCGTGGTTTCATTGGTTCCAATGCAAAACCTGTTTCGCTGATCTTCTCGTGCAACTCTCGATACCAAGAAACCAATGCTGGCGGTAATTGAGTGTTCGAACGGTTACCTAACCACCACATGCCTTGAAGCGGCAAGCTGATCGCAAACAACGCCATAACCACAGCTTGCGGCATCGCATGATAATTGTTGAAGACCATTTGTGTCAGAATACTAATAGCAGCTATCGCTGGCATCACTTTCACACCAAAACGCGTGGCTTTAATGATGCGCTGTTCAGGGAAGATAGCGTTTAACTCTTTTCGAACAGGCCAGAGATCCATGTACTTTTGGCCATCTTTTAAACTGCTCGCTAAACCAACTCTATTACTCATATGAGTCTCCCATTAAAAAAAAGTTGAAATCATCAACTAAAAACACAAAAATTTGACGAAAAATAATATTCTTTCAAATTTTTTTGTTATATTTGCACAATATCGCTATTATTTGCAGACCTCAATCTCATTGTTGCCCTTATTTACAATTTAAGCAACTTTGAGACGACTTCTGCAAGGAATGCAAAAGCCTCTTTTTCTGAAAAAGTGCGCTTTCACTTTAATACGGAAATTAACGTTTTTTTGACCAAGGTTAGTACGCAAGCCTATGTGCTTCGACTATTCTTGAGATTAATTTTCATCCTTAACTGATTTCGATCAGAAAAATAAACAGGTAGTCATTAATGTCTAAGCTAGTTTTAGTTTTAAACTGTGGTAGTTCTTCTCTTAAATTTGCTGTTGTTGATGCAGAAACAGGTGCTGAGCACCTAACTGGTCTTGCTGAGTGTCTTGGTCTTCCAGAAGCTCGTATGAAGTGGAAACTTGACGGCAAGCATGAAGCACAACTAGGCGCGGGCGCAGCTCACGTAGAAGCACTATCTTTCATGGTAGAAACTATTCTTGCTTCTAAGCCTGAGCTTAAAGCTAACCTTGGCGCTATCGGTCACCGTATCGTACACGGTGGCGAGCAGTTCACTTCTTCTGCACTTATCACTGATGAAGTTCTTAAGGGTATTCAAGACGCTGCGACTTTCGCACCTCTTCATAACCCAGCTCACCTTATCGGTATCGAAGCGGCTCAACAGAACTTCCCTGGTCTACAAAACGTTGCTGTATTTGACACTGCGTTCCACCAAACAATGCCTTCTGAGTCTTACCTATACGCTCTACCGTACAACCTGTACAAAGAGCACGGCATCCGTCGTTACGGCATGCACGGTACTTCTCACCTGTTCATTACTCGTGAAGTTGCTGGTCTACTAAACAAGCCAGTTGAAGAAGTTAACATCATCAACTGTCACCTAGGTAACGGCGCATCTGTATGTGCTATCAAGAACGGTCAATCTGTAGATACTTCTATGGGCCTTACTCCTCTTGAAGGTCTAGTAATGGGTACTCGTTGTGGTGACCTAGATCCTGCGATCATCTTCCACCTACACGACGCTCTTGGTTACTCTGTTGAAGAAATCAACAACATGCTAACTAAAGAATCTGGTCTTGCTGGTCTAACTGAAGTGACTTCTGACTGTCGTTTCGTTGAAGACAACTACGGTGAGAAAGAAGAAGCAACTCGTGCAATGGACGTGTTCTGTCACCGTCTAGCTAAGTACGTTGCTGGTTACACTGCAACTCTAGAAGGTCGTCTAGACGCAATCACTTTCACTGGCGGCATCGGCGAGAACTCTGGCCCAATCCGTGAAATGGTTCTTAACCGCCTAGGCATCTTCGGCATCGAAGTTGACAGCGAAGCTAACCTTAAAGCACGTTTCGGCGGCGAAGGTACTATCACTACAGCTAACAGCCGTATCCCTGCAATGGTTATCTCTACTAATGAAGAGCTAGTAATTGCTGAAGACACTGCGAAACTAGCAGGTCTTTAATTGATTTTCCTGACTAGCTTCACTCGAAGCTAGTCAGTTTTTCATATCAAGAAAATGGGGCTCAACTTCTATTCCTACCCCAATTTAAATATCGGTGGGAATAGCAGTTGAGCTTTTTTTATTTCCAATAGTCAAAGGTGTTCGTCAATGTCCCGTACTATTATGCTTATCCCTACAAGCGCTGGTGTTGGTCTTACTAGTGTTAGCATGGGTGTTCTTCGCGCTATGGAGCGTAAGGGCGTAAGTGTTTCTTTCTACAAGCCAATCGCTCAACCTCGCAGCGGTGGTAACCAACCTGATTTAACGTCTACTATCATCAGCGCAAACAGCGACATTAAGATTGGTGAGCCAATCGCAATGACTAAAGCTGAAGCTTTGATCGGTAGCGAAAAAATGGACGAGCTTCTAGAGTCTGTTGTTGAGCAATACAACAAGATCAACAAAGACGCAGAAGTAACGCTTATCGAAGGTCTAGTACCTACTCGTAAGCACCCATTTGCTAACCAAGTGAATGCGGAAATCGCTAAAACACTAGGCGCAGAGATCGTATTCGTTGCGACTCCGGGTACATACAACCCTATTCAGCTTAAAGAGCACATCGAAGTAGCATGTTCTAACTTCGGCGGCACTAAAAACAAGAACATCTCAGGCGTTATTATTAACAAACTGAATGCACCTGTTGATGAAGCTGGCCGTACTCGCCCTGACCTTTCTGAAATCTTCGATGATGCAGATAGCGCTCAACAAGCGAACCTTGAAGTAATGCAAATCTTCAACTCTAGCCCTATCCGTGTTCTTGGCTGTGTGCCATGGAGCATCGACCTAATCGCAACTCGCGCGGTTGATATGGCTAAGCACCTTAACGCTGAAATCGTTAACGAAGGTGAAATCTCAACTCGTCGTATTAAGAGCATCACTTTCTGTGCACGTTCTCTACCGCACATGATTGAGCACTTCAAACCAGGTTCACTGCTAGTAACTTCTGCAGACCGTCCTGACGTTATCGTTGCTGCGGCTCTTGCTGCGAAAAACGGTGTTGAGATTGGCGCAATCCTACTGACTGGCGGTTACGACATTCCAGAAAGCATTGCTAACCTTTGTGCACCAGCATTCGCGTCAGGTCTACCGATCTTCAAGGCTCAAGGTAACACTTGGCAGACGTCTCTAAACCTACAGAGCTTCAACCTAGAAGTGCCTGCAGACGATAAAGAGCGTATCGAGTTCGTTAACGATCACGTTGCAAGCCACATTGATGGCCCTTGGATTGATTCTCTATCTGAAGGTACTCAAGGCATCCGTCGTCTAAGCCCACCAGCATTCCGTTACCAGTTAACTGAATTCGCTCGTAAAGCGGCTAAGCGTATCGTTCTTCCTGAAGGTGATGAGCCACGTACTGTTAAAGCAGCTTCTATCTGTGCTGAACGCGGTATCGCAACTTGTGTGCTTCTTGGTAACCCAGACGAAATCCGTCGCGTTGCTGCACAACAAGGTGTTGAGCTAGGCGCTGGCGTTGAGATCATCGATTCTGCATCAGTTCGCGAAAACTACGTAGCTCGTCTAGTAGAACTTCGTGGCGCTAAAGGTATGACTGAAGTAGTCGCTCGTGAGAAGCTAGACGATTCAGTATTCCTTGGCACTATGATGCTTGAAGCTGGTGAAGTTGACGGCCTAGTTTCTGGTGCTGTTCACACAACGGCGAACACAATCGTTCCTCCGTTCCAGATCATCAAGACAGCTCCTGATGCTTCTATCGTATCTTCAATCTTCTTCATGCTTCTGCCTGATCAAGTGCTTGTATACGGTGACTGTGCGATCAACCCAGATCCAACAGCTGAACAGCTTGCTGAAATCGCTATCCAATCTGCAGATTCTGCTGCGGCATTTGGTATCGACCCACGCGTTGCTATGATCTCTTACTCTACTGGTGAATCTGGTAAAGGTGCAGACGTAGATAAAGTACGTGAAGCAACCAAACTTGCTCAAGCGAAACGTCCTGATCTAGTGATCGACGGTCCTCTTCAGTACGACGCAGCAATCATGGAAAACGTAGCCGCTTCTAAAGCGCCTAACTCTCCAGTTGCAGGTAAAGCTACAGTATTCGTATTCCCAGACCTAAACACGGGTAACACGACTTACAAAGCTGTACAGCGTTCAGCAGACCTAGTGTCTATCGGTCCAATGCTTCAAGGTATGCGCAAGCCAGTAAATGACTTGTCTCGTGGCGCTCTAGTAGACGATATCGTTTACACTGTAGCTCTAACGGCTATCCAAGCAGATCAAGCAGCTCAAGCTGAAGAAAAAGTAATTAACTAATTTTTCTTTTGTAGAAAGCAAAAACCCTAGATTCTTATCTAGGGTTTTTTTATGTCTAATGCTTAAGGTTATTTGATGATCTTAAGATTAATCTAACCTCGCCCGTGGGCTGATTCTAAATCTAGCGTTGGTCCTTTTGGCACAACTTGAGTTGGGTTGATACCTGTATGGCTGTAATAGTAGTGACGCTTGATGTGATAAAAGTCGGTCGTCTCTTTGATGCCTTCGATCTGGTAGAGCTCTTTTAAGTAACCCTGAATATGGACGTAGTCTGAAATTCGCTGCTTGTTACACTTAAAGTGACCAACATACACTGCATCGAATCGAACCAGAGTGGTAAACAACCTCCAGTCTGCTTCTGTGATGTCATTACCCGCTAGATAACGATGTTCACCAAGATGTGCATCTACTTTGTCTAACGCCTCAAATAACGCGTCATACGCTTCTTCATAAGCTTCTTGTGTCGTTGCAAAGCCAGTACGATAAACGCCGTTGTTGATGTTCGGATAGATATACTCGTTCCACTCATCAACCTTCTTGGCTAGCTCCCACGGATAGTAATCATCCGTGTTGCCTGTTAACTCATTAAATTCTGAGTTGAACATGCGAATAATTTCAGACGACTCGTTACTCACGATGGTATTGGTTTTCTTGTCCCATAGCACTGGAACCGTTACTCGGCCTGAGTAGTCAGGTTTGGCTTGAGTGTAAATTTGGTGCATACGAGTATGGCCGAATAGAGGTTCAGGTAGCCCCATTTGCCACCCTTCACTCATCATGTCTGGGCAGACGACCGTCACGTCAATATGATCGGTTAGCTCTTTAAGTTCACGGAAGATTAAAGTTCGGTGCGCCCAAGGGCAAGCCAATGATACGTATAAGTGATAACGACCGCTTTCTGGCTGAAATTGTGCACCGGCTTTGTTCTCTATCCAATGACGAAAGCCTGCATCTTCGCGAACAAACTTGCCACCGCTTTCTTTGGTGTCATACCAAACGTCATGCCAAACACCTTCAACTAACTTACCCATATCCAAACCTCTGTCATCCAAACTTTTCTCTAGTATAAAAAAAGCCAACTTTTTCAAAACTAGAAGAAGTTGGCTTAGTTGTTCAAATAATTTGATGAAGGTGAAGGTGCTCGAATACGTAAGCATAAAAAAAGCGCAACCTATAAAAAGTTGCGCTTAAGCCTGTCACAGGCTGAACCGTTTTAAATGGGTTCTAGACTTGTACGTGCAAGCAAGATACTGCGTGTACGTCATCGCCTTGAATGGTTGGCTTGGTTTGCGCGCAGGCCTCGGTTGCTTCAGGGCAACGAGTACGGAACACACAACCCGATGGTGGGTTGATTGGCGATGGTAAATCACCTTCCAACATCTGAATCGTTTTGCTGCGCTCTAAGCGAGGGTCTGGAATTGGAACTGCAGACATTAATGCTTTGGTATATGGGTGCTTAGGATCTGAGAACAAGGCATCTGATTCACCTAGTTCAACAGCATTACCTAAGTACATCACCAATACACGGTCAGAAATGTGTTTAACAACCGACAAATCGTGCGCGATGAATACCAAAGACAAACCTAACTCTTTCTGTAGTTCCATAAGAAGGTTTACTACTTGAGCTTGGATAGAGACATCCAGAGCAGAAACCGGCTCATCACAGATGATCATCTTAGGCTTCAAGATAAGTGCACGCGCGATACCGATACGTTGACACTGACCACCAGAGAATTCATGTGGGTAACGGTTGATTACGTTAGGTAGTAGACCAACCTTTGCCATCATCTCTTTAACTCTGTCCTTCACTTCCTGTTTAGAAAGCTCAGGATAGAAAGTTTGTAGAGGCTCAGCAATAATGTCTCCAACTGACATACGTGGGTTAAGCGATGCTAGTGGGTCTTGGAAGATCATCTGAATCTCTTTACGAGTCTCTCGACGCTTAACTTCCTGCATCTTAGTCAGGTCTTGACCTAACCACATAACTTCGCCTTCAGTTGCCTCAACTAAGCCAATAATTGCGCGTGCAAATGTTGACTTACCACAGCCAGACTCCCCTACTACACCCAGAGTCTCACCTTCGTAAAGGTGAACATCCACACCATCAACCGCTTTAAGGTTTGATGGTTTCGCCCAAGGCCAAGCAGACTTAGCCGCAATGCTAAAGTGAACCTTAAGGTTTTTAATATCTAATAGTAATTCTTTACTCATTTTGTCCAAGTCTCCCAGTCAGAAAAACAAGCACGCTGACGATCTTTCGCAAATGGCTGCAAAATTGGTGCTTCTTGCTTACAACGGTCCATTACACGGTGACAACGGTCTTGATAAGGACAACCGGTTGGTAGGCGAAGTAAGTTAGGTGGGTTACCTGGAATCGTCGGCAGAATTTCACCTTCGGTATCCAAACGAGGAATTGCTTTAAGCAGGCCTTCCGCATAAGGGTGGCTAGGCTCATAGAAGATTTCATCTACTGTGCCGTATTCCATGGTACGGCCAGCGTACATCACTAGAACTTTGTCACAAGAACCGGCAACTACACCCAAATCATGGGTGATCATGATGATTGCTGTATTGAACTCATCTTTAAGCTCGTTCAGCAATTCCATGATTTGCGCTTGAATGGTTACATCCAACGCCGTTGTTGGTTCATCAGCAATCAGTAGTTTTGGACGACATAGCAAAGCCATTGCAATCATCACACGTTGACGCATACCGCCAGAAAATTCGTGTGGATACATGGTAATACGCTTACGTGCCTCAGGAATTTTCACCGCTTCCAGCATACGTACTGATTCTTCGAACGCTTCCGCTTTGCCCATGCCTTTATGCAGCATAAGAACTTCCATCAACTGATCACATACTTTCATGTAAGGATTCAGTGACGTCATTGGATCTTGGAAGATCATCGCGATCTGTTCAGCGCGAACTTTGTTCAGTGCTTTCTCAGGTAGATTGAGAATCTCATTACCTTCAAACTTTGCACTGCCAGAGATGATGCCGTTCTTAGCCAGCAGTCCCATCAGTGCAAATACCGTTTGAGATTTACCCGAACCCGACTCACCAACAATACCCAGCGTTTCGCCTTGATTGAGTGAGAAGTTCAGGTCGTTTACTGCGGTTACGATACCATCTTGCGTGGTAAATTCGACGCGCAGATCTTTGACATCTAATAAGCTCATTATTGCTTCCTTAATCTTTTATAGCTTTTAATTGCTATTTCTTTATCTGTCTTTTGGATCAAGCGCGTCGCGCAGACCATCACCTACGTAGTTAAAGCAGAACAGCGTAACTACCATGAATGCCGCTGGGAATGCCAGTTGCCAAATAGCAACTTCCATTGTTTGCGAGCCTTCTTGTAACAGCGCGCCCCAACTTGTCATAGGCTCTTGAACACCAAGACCAAGGAAAGATAAGAATGATTCAGTAAGGATCATGCTTGGAATAAGTAGCGTTGAGTAAACCGCAACAATACCCAATACGTTCGGTACGATATGACGTGTAATGATTTTCCATTTGCTGACACCACATACGTGCGCAGCCTCAATGAATTCTTTACTACGTAAACTCAACGTTTGGCCACGTACGATTCGCGCCATATCGAGCCAAGCAATCGCGCCGATAGCAACAAAAATAAGTACGATATTACGACCAAAGAACGTCACCAGTACGATAACTAGGAACATGAATGGCACGGCGTATAGAATCTCCAGGATACGCATCATCACTCGGTCAGTGCGACCGCCAATGAAGCCTGAAGCTGCACCGTAAAGCGTACCTATCAGTACCGCTACGAATGCGCCCATCACACCAACCATAAGAGAAATACGGCCACCAATCATCGTACGAACGTATAGGTCACGGCCTAAACTGTCGGTACCAAACCAGTGATCAGCATTTGGGCCTACGTGCATTGCGTACCAGTCAGTATCATCGTAAGCATGCTGTGCCAACATAGGTAAGAAGATTACCGATAGCACCATAACAATTAGAATGAACAGACTGATCATTGCGGCTTTGTTGCGCATAAAACGAATACGCGCGTCCTGCCACAAGCTACGACCTTCAATTTCCAAACTCTCAGAGAATTTTTCGATCGCTTCTAAGTTTTCTTTTTTCTTCAACATAACCATGCGTCCCTGCTAGTAGCGAATTTTCGGGTCAATAAGCGCTAGTAAAATATCAACGATTGCGTTGAACAAGATGAATAGGAAACCAATCAAAATGGTTACACCCATTACTAACGAATAATCACGGTTAAACGCGGCATTAACAAACAGCTTACCAATACCCGGTAGGCCGAAGATGGTTTCAACAACAACTGAACCTGTAATGATACCTACAAACGCAGGCCCCATGTATGAAACAACAGGTAGCATTGCTGGCTTAAGTGCATGTTTAAGAACGATATAACGGTAACTTAGACCTTTAGCTCGAGCTGTACGGATAAAGTTACTGTTTAGGGTTTCAATCATGCTACCGCGAGTGATACGAGCAAAGGTTGCTACGTATAACAGAGACATCGCGATAACGGGTAGGACGATGTACATGTACGTACCACCGTGCCAACCACCTGCTGGAAATATATGCCAGTGTAGAGAGAATAGGTAGATAAGCGCTGGAGCCAACACGAAGGATGGCATGACCACCCCGAGCATGGCGGTCGACATTATGGTGTAGTCGATCCAGGTGTTGTGCTTCAAGGCGGCAATGGTTCCGACCGTTACCCCCATCAATAATGTGAAGATAAAGGCAACAAAACCTACCTTCGCAGATACTGGAAGCGCAACAGCAATCAGCTCATTTACTGTGTAATCTTGGTATTTAAAAGATGGACCAAAGTCACCCTGAAGGATGTTGGTCAAGTACGTGGTGTACTGTTCAAATACAGGTTTATCTAAGCCGTATTTAGCTTCGATGTTAGCCATAACTTCTGGCGGTAATGGACGTTCGCTTGAAAACGGGTTACCCGGTGCGAAACGCATGAGAAAGAAAGATATAGTGATCAACACCAACATGGTTGGAATCGCTTCAAATATCCTTTTCATAATGAATTTAAGCATAAACTCACTCTTTCAGTCTGTGACAATTAAAATTAGAAAGACGCTACATGCGCGCTCTGCGCATGTAGTGTCTGTATCGTTATAGTTATATTAACTTTTTAGAATCGAAGCTTATTATTGAGCTTTGATGTATAAGTCTTTCGAGAAGATCTTATCTTCCGCGTTGTTGATAGGGAAACCACCAACGTGCGGATTTAGTAGACGTGATTTCACGTATTGGTAGATAGGTGCGATAGGCATGTCTTTAGCCATTAACGCCTCAGCTTCTAGGTAAAGTGCTTCACGCTCTTCTGCTGATGTAGAGTTAAGTGCTTTATCAATGATTTGGTCGTACTCAGCGCTATCGTAGTGAACACCACCGGTAGTGTTGTTACTCTTCATTAGCGTTAGGAATGACGACGCTTCGTTGTAGTCACCACACCAACCAGCACGTGCTACTTCGAAATCACCTGAATCTTTAGAAGATAGGTAAGTTTTCCACTCTTGGTTTTCAAGCGTTACTTTAAGACCCAGTGTTTTCTTCCACATAGAACCTAGCGCTACAGCAATCTTCTTGTGGTTTTCAGAAGTATTGTAAAGTAGGTTGAAGTTTAGTGGGTTGTCTTTGCCGTAACCCGCTTCTTCAAGAAGGCGTGCAGCTTCTTCATTACGTTCTTTTTGAGACATCTTGCCGTAAGCAGGAAGTTCAGGGTTAAAGCCAGCTGTGATTTCAGGCGTTAGGAAGTAAGCTGGTTTTTGACCTTGTGCTAGGATTGCGTCACTTACGATATTACGGTCAATTGCGTAAGAGATTGCTTTACGTACACGAACATCATCAAATGGTGCTTTCTTAGTGTTAAAGATGTAGTAGTAAGTACATAGGTTACCCGCTACAGATACATCTTCCGCATACTCTTTCTTAAGGCGCTTGAAGTGCTCAGTTGGAAGTTCATTTGTAAAGTCGATTTCACCAGATAGGAAACGGTTCATTTCCGCAACTTGGTTTTCGATTGGTAGGAACGTTACTTTATTCAGAACAGTTTTATCATTGTTCCAGTATTGATCGTTACGCTTTAGTACTAGGCGTTCATTAACAACCCATTTATCGACAGAAAACGCGCCGTTACCTACAAAGTTACCCGGCTTAGTCCATTGGTCACCGAATTTTTCAACAGTCGCCTGATGTACTGGCTTCATTGTTGTGTGGCCCATCATCATTACGAAATATGGTACCGCTGTATCTAGTTCAACAACAAGCGTGTTTGCATCTACAGCTTTAACACCTAGCTCACTCTTGTCTTTCTTACCCGCTACGATGTCTTTCGCATTCACCATCTTGGTATATTCCATGTACCAAGCATATGGAGAAGCAGTGGCAGGATCGACTGCACGTTGCCAGCTGTAAACGAAATCTTCAGCAGTTACAGGATCGCCGTTAGACCATTTTGCATCTTTACGTAGGTGGAAAGTGAATGTTTTGTTGTCCGTCGTTTCCCAGCTTTCGGCTACACCTGGGATTGTATTACCTTCGCCATCTTGGTTCACTAGACCTTCTAGAAGATCACGAATTACGTGAGATTCTGGTACACCTTGAGATTTGTGTGGGTCGATAGTCGCAACTTCAGTACCGTTACCGCGAACAAGTTCCTGAACTTTTGCTAGTTCTGTGCCTGCTGGAACTTCAGCAGCGATAGAAAGAGTAGAAGTGGCAGCCACTGCCAAACCAGCACCTAGAAGAAGGGCCTGAGTGATTTTATTCTTGTACATTTAATAAACTCCAAGTTTTACGTATTGCATCCATGACTTCTTTGCTAAGTTCACTGAACGGCAGTGATTTAGATTTATTTAGCTCAAAATTTAAGCATAAAAATCTAAAACCTTACAAAGATTGAGGCACACACTATCAACCATTGAAGTAATTTGCCATAAACAAGTCGCAAAAAATCGGATAATTCTCCGAATTACTCAAGGTCACAGTGTAAATCTCTAATAAAAACCTAATGAATAGTTAATTACACATAGGAATTAATTAAAAAACAGCCTTTAGTGTTGATGTATCTGAATTGATACTTTTATTTAGCATCTTATGCTAGAACACTGTCGGCAAATTAACATTAATGCCACATGAAATCTAATTGCACATCACATATCCCCTAAATAGACTGCACTATTTGTGAGGATTATCACTTTATACAAAACAGCATAAAGCACTGCACCAAAACAGATTTGGAAATGCACCAAGACAGACTAAATCACGCGTTGAATTCATATGCAACTTGACTGCTTAACCATTTATTAAAGAACCTTTTATTTATAAATCACTTTGTAGCACGCACAAAAAAACCGACGTCAAACGTCGGCTTTCTTACTATCTACGTCCCAACCTGAAATACACTTTCACGTTAAGATCGAAACACGCTATGGAGTGGATTACTTCTTCCAACGCTCCGCTGCTTTCGCGTCGGAGTCTCGAGAGTCAACCCAACGAGTCGCCTCAGTAGTACGTTCTTTTTTCCAAAACGGCGCTTTGGTTTTCAGAAAATCCATAACAAACTCACACGCTTCGAAGGCAGCGCCACGATGTGCACTGGATACACCAACGTAAACAATCTGGTCACCGATATCTAGGTCACCAACGCGGTGAATCACTCGCATCTTCTGAATAGGCCAGCGCGCTTCAGCTTGATCACAGATCTCGCTCAACGACTTCTCTGTCATACCCGGATAATGCTCCAGAGACAAACCAATCACGTTATCGCCAAGGTTCATGTCGCGAACTTTACCAACAAACGTCACAACCGCTCCCGCAGCCGTACCTTGAGCTAGATAATCGTATTCGCCACCCACAGAAAAGTCTTCAGCAGTAACCAATACTCTTGGATCAATAACTCGAGAGTCATTCATGGTTAACCTCCAGTAACTGGTGGGAAGAAAGCCACTTCGTCGCCGTCTTTCACTTCAGTCGTCAAAGGTACGATTGATTGGTTGAGTGCTGCCAGCAGCTTGCCCTCTTCCAATGCGATATCCCATTTCCCTTCTTGTGTTACAAGGTGGCTGCGAATCGCTTCAATAGTATTGTATTGCGCATCGATCTCTAGGCTGTCAACACCGACAAGTTCACGAGTTTGAGCAAAGAAAAGTACAGTAATCATGATTCCACCTTAAAGTGTCCTGATTTACCACCTGTCTTCTCTAACAGGCGCACATTCTCGATAACAATGTCTTTCTGAACAGCTTTACACATATCGTAAATCGTTAGCGCGGCAACAGAAGCGGCCGTTAGCGCTTCCATTTCTACGCCTGTCTTACCTGCAAGCTTACATACCGATTCGATACGAACCTTGTTTTCAGACTCAATGGCTTCAAGTTGTACTTCTACTTTAGTGAGTAGCAAAGGGTGACACAGTGGAATCAAGTCCCACGTCTTCTTCGCTGCTTGGATACCAGCAATACGTGCCGTTGCGAAAACATCACCTTTATGGTGGCTGCCAGAAACAATCAGCTCTAGCGTTTCTGCTGACATTTGAACGAAAGCCTCTGCTCTCGCCTCACGTACTGTCTCTGCTTTAGCCGATACATCGACCATGTTCGCTTCGCCAGACGCGTTAATATGTGTAAATTGGCTCATGCTCAATCCACCTTATACAGAAAGATGTGGCATGAAGTTACAAGGACGGTGACTCGCATCCATCTGTTGCTTGATGATCTTAGTCCAACCTGTGCGGCAAGCACCTGTAGAACCTGGCATCGCAAAGATTACTGTGTGGTTAGCAAAACCCGCAATCGCACGAGATTGAATCGTCGATGTACCAATCTCTTCGTAAGACACTTGGCGGAAAAGCTCACCAAAGCCTTCTACTTCTTTGTCGAATAGTGGTTTAAGTGCTTCAGGTGTACTGTCACGAGATGTAAAACCCGTACCGCCAGTGATCATAATCGCTTGAACGCTTTCGTCAGCAATCCACTGAGATACGATCGCACGGATCTTGTACATGTCATCGATAACGATTTGCTTATCGACCACGTTGTGGCCTGCTTCTTTAGCATGCTCAGCTAGGTAACCACCTGACGTGTCATTTTCTTCTGTACGAGTATCTGAAACGGTTAGTACTGCGATGTTTGCTGCTTGAAATTTGCTTTCTGCGTGACCCATTTGTTCACCTATATAAATTTTTCAATGATTAGACTGATTCGCCCAGCTTAAAGAAGCTGAGCGATAAAATGCTTTAGAGTATATAGCGGGTTAACCGCCGATTGACGCCAAGTTTGGAGTCATGCCGCTGTTGCCATCATGCAAGAAGTGGCTAACGGACTTGGTTTGAAGCTGAGCCTGAATTCGATCAATGAGCTCTTGCTCTTGTTGATCTTCTTGAATTAGATCTCTCAGTTCAACACCATGGTCGCCAAACAGACATAAGTGAAGTTTACCGGTCGCAGAAACACGCAGTCGGTTACAACTCTCACAAAAGTCTTTCTCGTAAGGCATGATCAAACCGATTTCACCCTTGTAGTCTGGGTGGACAAACACTTGCGCGGGGCCATCATTAACGGCTTTGACTTTTAACAGCCAACCATTAGCAATAAGCTGGTTGCGGATCGCAACGCCAGACACATGGTGTTTATCGAACAACTCGTCCATCTCGCCGGTTTTCATCAGCTCGATAAAACGTAATTGAATGGGTTTGTCTTTGATCCAATTAAGGAAGGCTGGTAATTCCTGACTATTGAGGTCTTTCATCAATACGACGTTGACTTTGACTTGTTCAAAGCCAACCTCAAACGCTTTATCAATGCCTCGCATAACCTCTGTAAACTTATTCTCACCAGTGATCTGATGGAACATGCGCGAATCTAAGCTATCCACGCTCACGTTTATATGGGTTAAACCAGCATCACGCCATTGCCCTACTTGTTTCTCCATGCGGTAGCCATTCGTTGTCGTGGCTACTTTTTCGATGCCTGGAGTAGAAGCAACAGTATGTATGATTTCAGGAAAGTCTTTACGCAGGCTCGGCTCTCCGCCTGTAATGCGGATCTTTGAGGTACCACAATCTGCAAACGCTTTAACAATACGTTTGATCTCGGGAACACTTAAAAAAGACGAGTTTTTTTGCCCTGACGGTTTATAACCATCTGGCAAGCAGTAAGTACATTTAAAGTTACAGACGTCTGTAACCGACAAGCGCAAGTAATAAAACTTGCGATGGAATCTATCTTCGAATTGTTGCGCCACGGAACACCTTTCCAAACACGGGAGGCATAATCATTTCCAATTAAGCCCTTGTGACAACATGTCACTGGCTCTTGATGCGTATCGGTACAGCAAATACCACTGTGCGACTTAGCATGCGAGAGCTCGGAGTTATGGCAACTGCACGTTATATTCACACGCGCAGTAGCTGAGTAATAAAATACTTAATATTTGTACGTGAATCTAGCTCTGATGACAAAAAACGGGTCACATCGGCAAAAAAAACGTATCAAACCCTCAAAATAACTCTTGTTGAGTATCTGACGAGAAGCATTTAACCTAAATTATAGTTGGTAATAATCTAACAAGAACAAAAAATGAATATTTACTCTTCAAAAAAAGTCGTAGCAATCGGTGGGGGCCATGGCTTAGGTCGCATGCTAGCTGCATTAAAAGACTTTGGTAACAACGCAACTGGCATTGTTGCAACGACAGATAATGGTGGTTCCACCGGAAGAATTCGAGACTGCCAAGGTGGTATTGCTTGGGGAGATACTCGTAACTGTATCAACCAATTAATCACAGAACCTTCGATCAGTTCGATGATGTTTGAATATCGCTTTCGCGGTCAGGGTGAACTCGATGGTCACAACTTAGGTAACCTAATGCTAACGGCGCTAGACAACCTTTCCGTTCGCCCATTGGAAGCAATTAACCTAATTCGAAATATGCTCAAAGTCGATGTCAATATCGTCCCGATGACCGAGCACCCTTCTGATCTCACGGCGCTATCAATGGACGGTCGTTGGGTAACTGGCGAAACTAACGTTGATGACATGACAGAAAAGCTGCGCATGATGGACTTATCTCCAGAAGTACCGGCAACCAAAGAAGCTGTTGCTGCAGTTGAGCAAGCAGACTGCATTGTCCTTGGACCAGGAAGCTTTTTAACCAGTGTGATGCCCCCGCTGCTACTGCCAGAAATTGGCAAAGCAATCGCGGAAAATACCAAGGCAAAAGTTATCTTTGTTGAAAACCTTTCGCCAGAACACGGCCCTGCAGGAAAAATGACGCTTCAAGAACAATTGGAGTGGTGTGAACGTACCTGTAAGGCAAGAAAAATAGACATTGTACTGGGCAATGAACCACACCCTGAATTAGAAGGGCAATGGAATTGTGTGACCACTGATCTTGCCTCTCCTAACCGAGATTGGCGACACGACCGTTTAAAACTCCAACAAGCGATTAGGGATCAACTGGCTTAATGCTTGTAGCTTAGGCTAAACGACAGAGACCAGTAAAAACAAAAAAGGAGCATCATGCTCCTTTTTTAGTCTCTTTAATAACTCGCCGCTTTAGAGATCCGTCATCAACTGCTGATATTCAGTGTACGTTGATAACAGGAGCTCTTGCATATCTTGGAAATCAATATCGGTTACAGGCAATGCTTGCTTCACTTTTGCGTCTAAGCTAATCGCAAAACTACACAAAGAATCTGCGCCAAAACTCGCAGCGCTACTCTTAAGTGCATGGCTTATATCAGCCAAGTACTTAGATGTATCCGACGCTTTATTTATCTCTAGATGTTCGTAGTAGCCTTTCAACTCACCTAAGAAGATTTCCAGCAAAACTGGTACATTCTCTTGCCCTATTTCACCGGCAAGCTCATCAACTTTTTGCTGATTTAATACTTTCGTCATTATGATTTTCTTATTGTTTGGTGATTACTGCTTCGCATTCCACGTTTGCAACTTACGGTATATCGTCGATGGACTGACATCTAAGAAACCGGCCGCGCGGGGAATGTTGCCGTCACACGCTTTTATGGCCTGTTCGATAGCCGTCTTCTCAGTGATCCACAATGGGAAAATATCTTTTACCGTGATGTCTTCGTTCTGCTTCTCTTTCAAGCGCAAGCTGTTTTCAATCGGTTGGTTCAATGGTGGTGGAAGCATGTTGAGAGTAATCTCTTTGCCGTTATTCAATACCACCACGTTCCGTAATACGTTTTGTAGCTGACGAACGTTACCCGGCCACTCATATTGATTAAAGCGATCAAGCACTTCCTGAGCAAAACGCACAAACGCCTTACCTTCCTCAACCGACATGTAACCTAGTAACGAGTACGCAATCTCGATGACATCTTCACCGCGCTCGCGCAATGGCGGCAGGTGCAATGGAATCACGTATAAACGATAGTATAAATCTTCTCTAAAGCGACCTTCTTGTACTTCTTTCCAAGGGTCACGGTTGGTTGCACATACGAAACGAACATCGACACTCTTCATCTTCGAAGAGCCAACTTTTTGAAAAGTACCGGTTTGGATAAAGCGCAGCAGCTTGGTTTGCAGCTCTAAGTCCATTTCGCACAATTCATCAAGGAATAGTGTTCCGCCATCAGCAAGTTCAGCGGCACCTTGACGATCAGTTGCAGCACCGGTAAAGGCGCCTTTAACGTGGCCAAATAGCTCACTTTCAATTAGATCTTTAGGGATAGCCGCACAGTTAATCGCAATGAAAGGCTTGTCACCACGCTTGCTCGCCGCATGAATAGCTTCTGCACATACCTCTTTACCCGTACCACTTTCACCCGTGATGAAAATACTGGCTTTACTCGATGCTGCAGAGTCGATAGTTCGGTAAACCTGCTGCATGGTTTGGCTACTGCCAATGAAACCTTGATAGTTTTGGTTTCCCGGATGTTCCGAGCTGTTTTTAAGTTTGGTGGCTTTGCGGATCGCGTTGTTCACCGTAATACGGAGTCGGTCGGCTTCACACGGTTTGATAAGGAAATCTTGAGAACCATGACGCATAGCTTCTACGGCGGTATCGATAGAACCGTGAGCCGTCATGAAGATAACCGGAACTTCAGGGTACTTTTGTTTTACAGCAAATAGCACGTCCATACCGGTCATGTCAGGCAGACGTAGATCTAATAAAATAAGGTCTGGGATTCGATGATTCAAACTCTCGATTGCATCGCGGCCAGTGCCGACAATGTTGATATCAATTTCGAGCGGTGTAAGATACGAGCGATATAAAGCTGCTACCGAAGCGGTATCCTCTACCATCAACAAATACTTCGATTTGTTATCTAGCGTTTTTGATTGCATATCCTAGCCATTTATAATTTGCATTTCTTATTATAGTCGCATTCCGCTTTGCATTATGCAAATTAGCCACAATATTTGTAGTGTGTTTTTTTACTTACTTCAAACAATCAATGTTTTATCTATCTGGCACGAACGATGCAACGGTATAAATGACCTTCGGGTCACCTAGCCAACTGACGTTGTTAGTGGACCGAGTGTTCACAAACGTAAGCCAGTAGAACATTTACTACTGGCTGTTTTTTTGCCTGAAACACTCTCAATTCTTGTCTTGAGGGGATCAACTTCTTAAGTGAAAAGTGAGATTAGCTGTTGGTAATAAACTGCTTTCTTAGTTGCTCAATTTCATCACGCTTCTGTGCTGCCAATTCAAATTCTAGGTTCTGAGCATGCTGATACATCGCAGCTTCTAGCTTGCTGATCTCTTTATCAAGCTGTTGCGGTGTAAGTACTGCATAACTTTCAGAAGGCTCTGCAACCTTAGATAGAGGAACTTGCTTCGATTGGCGCTGCTGCTTCGACTTGGTTAGATCACCCAGCTCCATAATATCTTTGATATTACGTTTAAGCGCTTGTGGCGTGATACCTTGCTCTTCGTTATAGGCTTGCTGTTTCTCACGACGACGATCAGTTTCATCAATCGCTTTTCTCATTGATTTGGTAATCGAGTCACCATACAAGATAGCTCGACCTTCCAAGTTACGAGCTGCACGACCAATGGTTTGAATCAGAGAACGCTCAGAACGTAAGAAACCCTCTTTATCAGCATCAAGAATCGCCACCAGCGATACTTCCGGCATATCCAAACCTTCACGAAGTAAGTTAATACCCACTAACACGTCGAACTCGCCCAAACGTAGGTCTCGAATGATCTCTACACGCTCAACGGTATCGATATCTGAGTGCAAGTAACGAACCTTAACACCATGCTCACTAAGGTATTCGGTTAAGTCTTCTGCCATTCGTTTAGTCAACGTAGTGACCAATACGCGCTCTTCTTTCACTGAACGGATTCTGATTTCAGACAGCAAGTCATCCACCTGAGTCGCGACAGGTCTTACTTCGATGATTGGGTCTAACAGACCAGTAGGACGCACCACTTGATCAGCAATCTCACCATCTGATTTCTCAATCTCATAATTACCCGGCGTGGCCGACACAAAAATGGTTTGTGGCGCGATCGATTCGAACTCTTCAAATTTCATCGGACGGTTATCCAATGCAGAAGGCAGTCTAAAGCCAAACTCGACCAAGGTTTCTTTACGAGAACGGTCACCTTTATACATCGCACCAATTTGCGGCACGGTTACGTGTGACTCATCGATGATCAGCAAACCATCATCAGGCAGATAATCGAATAACGTTGGCGGCGCTTCCCCTTCCGCACGGCCGCTCAAGTATCGTGAATAGTTTTCGATACCGGAACAGAAACCCAGCTCAGTCATCATCTCGATATCAAACTGAGTTCTTTGAGAAATACGCTGTTCTTCTAACAGTTTGTTGTTGTCTTTTAAATATTGAGCCCTATCGCGCAACTCATCCTTAATCTTCTCAATCGCCTCAAGGATCTTCTCTCTTGGGGTGACATAGTGAGTTTTTGGATAAACGGTAAAACGCGGTAAGTCTCTTTGTTTCACCGCACCAGTCAGAGGATCAAAAATACTAATGCAGTCCACTTCGTCATCGAACATTTCAATTCGAACCGCATCTTGGTCAGATTCAGCGGGAAAGATATCAATAACTTCACCACGAACACGGAACTGCCCACGCTCAAACGCGACATCGTTTCTTGAATATTGCAGCTCAGCCAAGCGGCGTAGAATGTCTCGCTGATCCATCACCTCACCACGACTCAAATGAAGCATCATCTTCAAATAAGACTTAGGATCACCAAGACCGTAGATAGCCGATACAGACGCAACAATAATGGCATCTTTTCTTTCTAACAAAGCTTTGGTCGCTGAAAGTCTCATTTGCTCAATATGAGCATTTATCGACGCATCTTTCTCGATAAAGGTATCCGTGGTTGGAACGTAGGCTTCCGGTTGGTAATAATCGTAGTAAGAAACAAAGTACTCAACGGAGTTATTCGGAAAGAAAGATTTCATCTCGCCATAAAGTTGAGCTGCCAACGTTTTGTTAGGCGCTAACAAGATTGCTGGTCTTTGAGATTGAGAAATGACGTTGGCAAGAGTAAAGGTTTTACCAGAGCCCGTTACCCCTAATAGAGTTTGATGTGCCAAACCAGAATCTAATCCATCTAGTAATCTGGTTATCGCTGTCGGCTGGTCACCGGACGGGCTATAGTCCGATACCAAGTCAAAGAGTTTACTCATAGGTCGCCATTTCCATACTGTTTTTATAATCAGGTCATTGTCACTCTAGGAGGAGTGTAGTTGCAACTATTATCTAGAGAAATGCTTCTTAAGATTAGATATCAGTGATAGCTTTTACTTTTAGAACTTGGTATTATCCGTGCCCTTGCAAGATCTCTTCAGCTAAATCACTCAATTTTTAATCCACTACTTTTCCCCAAAAAATCTAAAAATAGCACTTGTTTTACTGTATATTTTATAATCGTCAAAAGTTATACAATCGTGATATTTTGATACAAATCTTTTAAATACATTACCTTACCTCAGATTTTTATATTCTCAGATTTATCCCAATTATTGTTGTTAAAGTTTCACACACACACTTATCCACAATTTTGGTGGATAACTAAAGAAAAGCTAAATCCGGTAAGGCGTCCAAGAAAGTAAAGTTTTTTATATTATTTTTTTCTGCTATTTTTTATTGACAGAAATTCGGACTATTATTAGAATTCGCGTCGCTAACAAGCAATTCCCCTTTAGTTCAGTTGGTAGAACGGCGGACTGTTAATCCGTATGTCGCAAGTTCAAGTCTTGCAAGGGGAGCCAAATTCAGAAAAAAGCTCAATCGAAAGATTGGGCTTTTTTCGTATATAACTGCGACTAACTTGTTCCAAGTTAATGTCACAAACCTAGCCGCCCGCGTTCAAGTCTCGACAAGGGGTGTCTCGTCCTAAAATACGTTGACGATTTTAGTAAGCCAGTAACGCAAGTTGCTGGCTTTTTTCATGCATCTTATTTGGCGTATTCATACCTAAGCTGAGATGCGGCCTCATTTCGTTGTACGTATATATCGACTCCTCAACAAGCGTTTTCAACTCACGAAGATCTTTGCACTGAGTAAGCAAGAATTCTTGCTTGAGGATACCATTGACACGCTCAGCTAACGCGTTTTGATAACAGTCATAACCATCCGTCATTGACGGTGTTATGCCATGCTTTTTAAGCTTCTCTTGATAAAGACTAGAACAATACTGAAGCCCTCTATCTGAGTGATGGATTGTCGCATGACGATAACATCGAGTTTTTACCGTCATATCTAGGGCCTTCACAACATCGCTCGCTTTCATTTCATTGCTGACTTCATAACCCATGATTTTACGACTGAAGGCATCGGTAACCAATGACAAGTAATGAACGCCCTCGTTCGATTGAACATAAGTGATGTCGCTCACCAGAACTTCTTCTGGTTTGGACGGAACGACTTCTTTTAGCAAGTTCGGATGTTTTTTCATCCAGTGCCTACTGTTCGTTGTTTTGGTGTAACTTCGTCTCGGCTTAACGAGTAAGCGCTCTTCTCTGAGGTAATTAAACAAAGCATCACGGCCAAGTTTTATTCCCTTAGCTATCAACTTCGGCTTCAGTAAGAAATAGAGCTTACGAGCTCCCAGCCGAGGCATGAACCGTCTTAGTTCAAGCACCATCTCTTTCACAGGAGCAAGCTCAGCCTGACGAGTGGTCTCACGCTTTTCTCTCTGATAGACACACTGACGAGATATATTGAGCAATGAGCAAGCTTTATTTAAGCTTACTTTTTTCTCTTTTTGAAGGCTTCTTGCTCCTTCGCTATATACTTTTTTCTTAGCGACATCCCGTGCTCAGCATCAAGAATATCAACAACCCTATTAAGAAGAAGGCATCTGAGACGTTCATCTTCGAGCTCTTGTTCAAGTCGTTTTATTTTTTGGGCAGGCGTTTCATTCGCTCTCGGTGATTTAGGCATCGTGCTCTTCCTTGGATTGGTAGTCCAATCCATTTTGCCATGCTTTCTTAACCAAGTAAGAACAGTCGAACGACCTTGTATGCCGTAAATTGATTGGGCTTGTTTATAGGTCATGTCGCCTTTTTCGATGGCGTCTACAACCTGCAATTTAAAGCCTAGTGTGTAATCACGCTGAGTGCGCTTAACGTAGTGTTTATTTGGAATGGTCATCATTAATCCTCAATGTGTAAACACATTTCAGGACGGGACAGGGGCCAAATTTAAAGAAGCCGCATCACTCGATGCGGCTTTTTGCGTTTTAGTGCTTTGGGCTCGTATTTTACTCGCCTCTTTCACGCCTCTTTTTGATAGTTCTGAGCACAAAAAGCCACAAATATGACCCTATTCGTAGGAAGCAGATCGAGTTCAATTCAAGAATGATCTTATGAAAGATCCAGTTTAACTACTCCTATAAACTGTCTCACGAAGTAAAAATTGGCCGTCTATACTTACGGTAACTTTAATAATCAATCGATTACCTGATGTTTTTTTCACCAAGCATCTAAATCCCTAGTGATCCTTGGTTGTTATTAGGTGAGCAAAGCAGGATAATATCGGGATCGGAATCTCAAGAATTAATCCATTATGACCGAATACCTTTTGTTGTTGGTTGGCACAGTGCTGGTCAATAACTTTGTGCTAGTGAAGTTTTTAGGACTATGTCCATTTATGGGAGTCTCCAAGAAACTGGAGACTGCGATTGGCATGGGCCTCGCGACGACTTTCGTTCTGACGTTAGCGTCGGTCTCTGCATACCTAGTAGAAACCTACATCCTTACCCCTCTGGGTATTGAATACCTGCGTACTATGAGTTTCATCTTGGTTATCGCAGTGGTTGTTCAATTTACGGAAATGGTCGTTCACAAAACCAGCCCAACGCTATATCGCCTATTGGGTATCTTTCTGCCTCTTATCACCACCAACTGTGCGGTATTAGGTGTGGCACTTCTGAACATCAATGAAAACCACAACTTCATTCAGTCGATCATCTATGGCTTCGGCGCTGCGGTTGGTTTCTCGCTTGTATTGATCCTATTTGCTGCAATGCGTGAGCGTATTGCGGTTGCTGATGTTCCAATGCCCTTCAAAGGCGCATCGATTGCGATGATCACAGCAGGCCTAATGTCTCTGGCATTTATGGGCTTTACTGGGTTGGTGAAGTAAGCATGAGTACCATCTTAATTGCAATCATTGCACTCGCCGTTTTAGCCGCCGTTTTTGGCGCTATCTTAGGCTTTGCTTCTATCCGCTTTAAAGTGGAAGCCGATCCGATCGTTGATCAAATCGACACCATATTGCCGCAAACTCAGTGTGGTCAGTGTGGCTACCCAGGTTGTCGTCCATACGCAGAGGCGATCGCTAACGGAGACAAGATCAACAAATGTCCTCCGGGCGGCCAAGCTACGATTGAGAAGCTTGCAGATTTAATGGGCGTAGAAGTTGAAGACTCCGCTCATGATTTAGATAACAAAGTAAAAACCGTTGCCTTCATTCATGAAGATATGTGTATTGGCTGTACCAAATGCATTCAAGCCTGCCCTGTCGACGCCATTGTTGGTGGCACCAAGGCACTTCACACAGTAATCAAAGATGAATGTACAGGTTGTGATCTATGTGTCGCACCGTGCCCTACTGACTGTATCGAAATGATTCCAGTGGCAACAACGACTGAAAATTGGAAATGGCAGATGAACATCATTCCTGTTACTGATATCACTAACCAAGCAACTGATGCGACCGCGTCAGAGCCTAAAGCATAGGGTTAGTATGATCTCTTTAATTGAACAAATTCGCACGGGCTCTATTTGGAACTTCCCAGGCGGTGTGCACCCTGCTGAAAACAAGAAACAGTCGAATACTACTGATATCGTGCATGCAAGGCTTCCTGAAGAAATCGTTCTTCCGGTGAAACAGCACATCGGTAAGCCTGGTAACTTGTTGGTTGCTGTCGGTGATGCCGTACTCAAAGGTCAACAACTGACGGCCTTAGAGACTGGTTTCACTTTGCCAGTACATGCACCAACATCGGGTGTGATTACCGCTATCGAACCACGAACCACCGCTCACCCTTCAGGCTTGAGCGAAATGTGCGTGGTTATTAAACCTGATGGCTTAGACACTTGGATTGAAAAAAACCCAGTTGCAGATTTCTCGACAAAGACTTCTGACGAACTGCTTGATGTGATTCGCCAAGCTGGCATTTCAGGCATGGGCGGCGCAGGCTTCCCTACGGCTAAGAAGCTTCAATCCGGCTTAGGTCGTACCGACATTTTGATCGTCAATGCTGCGGAATGTGAACCTTACATCACCTCTGATGACAAGTTGCTTCAAGAACATGCCGACGAAGTATTAAAAGGCATCGAAGTGGTTGAACACATTCTTCAACCAAAGCTGACGGTTATCGGCATTGAAGACAACAAACCAGACGCGATAAAAGCACTGGAGATTGCAGCAAAAGACAAAGATATCGTCATTCGTGTTATCCCAACTAAATACCCTTCTGGTGGTGAGAAGCAACTTATCAAGATCCTCACCAACAAAGAGGTTCCAGCTGGCGGCATCCCTGCAGACATTGGTGTTTTGGTTCAGAACGTCGGTTCTCTTTACTCGATTAAGCGAGCGGTAATTGACGGCGAACCTGTGGTTAACCGCGTTGTGACATTAACCGGTAAAACCTTTAAGCAACCTCGTAACGTTTGGGCGCTATTAGGCACACCAGTACATGAGTTACTTGAAGAGTTTGGCTACAAAGCAGATAAAAAACTCCCGCGTTTAATTTTGGGCGGCCCGATGATGGGTTTTACCTTGCCGCATGCCAATGTGCCAATCACCAAAACGTCGAACTGTATTTTAGCGCCAACGCGTCGTGAGATCTCACCAAGCACTTACGAGATGGAATGTATTCGTTGCAGCGCGTGTGCTGAAGCTTGTCCTGCGTCTCTACTTCCTCAACAACTGCAATGGCATGCGAAAGCCAACGAGTTGGATAAGTGTGAAGAGCTGAATATTAAAGACTGTATTGAATGTGGTGCTTGTGCGTTTGTCTGCCCAAGTGAAATCCCTCTTGTTCAGTACTATCGCCAAGCGAAAGCCGAAATCAAAACAAGAAAAGACGAAGCGACAGCTGCAGAGCGCGCCAAGATTCGTTTCGAAGAGAAAAACGCTCGTATGGAGCGTGACAAAGCTGAACGTGAAAATCGCTTCAAGAAAGCCGCTGATAACCGTCGTAAAGACATGAAATCAGCCGATGGTGATGATGCGATTGCAGCTGCGATTGCTCGCGTTAAAGCTCAAAAAACAGCAGCAGACCAAACACCTAATGCAGAACCAGCAGTGAAACCTGCGGTAGCCGCTGCGATTGCTAAGGCAAAAGCGAAACAAGCTGCAGCTCAAAAAGCAAACGACGCCGGACCTGATAACTCTGAAATGTCTAAGTTACGAGAAGAGCGTAAGAGACAAGCTAGAGAACGTAAGGCACAACAAGCTGCAACGGATAATCCAGCAGAGAACTCTGGCGATACTAAGAAAGATGCTGTCGCTGCGGCTATTGCTCGCGCTAAAGCCAAGAAAGCTCAACAAGCGGAATCAGCGTCTGAAGCTTCAGCTGAAAGCTCTGGCGACGCTAAGAAAGATGCAGTCGCTGCAGCCATTGCTCGTGCTAAAGCCAAGAAGGCTCAGCAGGCAGAATCTGCTTCTGAAGCTCCGGTTGAAAAATCAGGTGACGCTAAGAAAGATGCTGTCGCTGCGGCTATTGCTCGCGCTAAAGCCAAGAAAGCTCAACAAGCAGGTTCAGCTTCCGAGGCTCCGGCTGAAAGTACTGGTGATGCTAAAAAAGATGCTGTTGCTGCAGCTATCGCTCGCGCTAAAGCGAAGAAGGCTCAACAAGCAGAATCAGCTGCTCAAACCGAAAGTGAAGCTCCGGCTGAAAGCTCTGGCGACGCTAAGAAAGATGCTGTTGCTGCAGCTATCGCTCGAGCTAAAGCGAAGAAAGCTCAACAAGCAGAGTCAGCTACTCTAACCGAAAGTGAAGCTCCGGTTGAAAGCTCTGGCGACGCTAAGAAAGATGCTGTTGCTGCAGCTATCGCTCGTGCTAAAGCCAAGAAATCTCAACAAGCAGAATCAGCTGCTCTAACCGAAAGTGAAGCGCCGGTTAAAAGTTCTGGCGACGCTAAGAAAGACGCAGTCGCTGCAGCAATTGCTCGCGCTAAAGCCAAGAAAGCACAGCAAGCTAAGCAAGACCAAACAGCAGAAACTCCTGAGCCAGTGATTGAAGTTGAAGCTGAAATTCAATCAGAGCCCGTCGATCCAAAAAAAGCTGCCGTTGCCGCTGCAATAGCTCGTGCTAAAGCGAAGAAAGCACAGCAAGCTAAGCAGGTCGAAGCAGAAGCAACCGCTCCTGAAGCTGTAGTTGAAATTGAAGTGGAAGCTGAGATTCGATCAGAACCAGTCGACCCTAAAAAAGCAGCAGTTGCTGCAGCGATTGCTCGTGCTAAAGCAAGAAAGGCGCAGCAAGAGCAAGACAAAAAGAATAATGAGGAGAAAGAGTAGTGGCCTTCTTTATCGCCAGCTCACCGCACGCGCACAATCGTAGAAGCACCCCCGATCTCATGAAATGGGTCGCTATTTGTGCATTGCCAGGTCTACTAGCTCAAACCTACTTCTTTGGATGGGGCACGCTCATCCAGTTAGTATTTGCTATTGCACTTGCTGTTACCTTTGAAGCCGCTGTAATGCTGCTAAGAAAACGTCCGCCAGTGATGGCATTACGTGATTACAGCGCTGTTGTGACCGCTTGGCTACTCAGTGTCGCGATTCCCCCACACTCTCCGTGGTGGATTCTAGTGATAGGTATGTTCTTCGCTATTGTCATCGCTAAGCACCTATATGGCGGCCTTGGACAAAATCCATTTAATCCAGCGATGGTTGCTTACGTTGTTTTGCTGATCTCATTCCCAGTTCAAATGACGAGTTGGAATGCGCCGACCAGTTTAACGGCTGAAGCTACGAGCTTTGTTGACTCATTTTTGATGATCTTTACTGGCTTCAATAATGAAGGTTTATCTCTGCAACAAGCGCGTCTAGGTATTGATGGCACCACGATGGCAACGCCACTCGATGCCTTCAAAACCGCATTAACGGCAGGTAACACAGCGTCTGAAGCTCTGTCTCAACCGCAATTCAGCTGGCTAGCTGGCGTAGGTTGGGAATGGGTGAACCTTGCTTACCTAGTTGGTGGCTTGGTACTTATCAAGCAACGCGTGATTCAATGGCATATTCCGGTAGCTTTCATCGGCAGCCTTGCGCTGTTTAGCCTGGTATTCTTAATCTTAACGCCAGGTGAAACCGCTTCGCCAACCATTCACCTATTGTCTGGCGCGACTATGCTTGGTGCATTCTTCATTGCAACCGATCCGGTTTCCGCCTCGACGACAGTGAAAGGTCGCTTGGTATTTGGCGCTCTGATTGGCGGGTTAGTCTTTATTATCCGCAGTTGGGGTGGCTTCCCTGATGGTGTGGCGTTTGCTGTATTGTTAGCCAACATGTGTGTTCCACTGATTGACTACTACACCAAACCTCGTACATACGGCCACTAAGGAAGCAGATACTATGCTAAATGCAATTAAGAAAAACGGTCTTGTACTTGCGATTTTTGCCTGCGCTTCGACAGGTTTGGTGGCCGTTACTCACTACCTGACCAAAGATCAGATCAAACAGCAAGAACAGGCTCAGTTACTATCTGTGCTTAACCAAGTGATCCCGCACGATCTTCATGACAACGAGCTGTTTTCAGCTTGTACTTTGGTGGAAGCTGAGGAGCTTGGAACAGAACAAGCAATGCCGGCTTATATTGCTACACTCAACGGTGAACCTAGCGCGATTGCGATCGAAGCCATTGCTCCTGATGGCTACAATGGTGCAATAAAAGTAATTGTTGGGATGAAAATTGACGGTACCATTTTGGGTACACGTGTGCTTTCCCACAGGGAAACTCCAGGGTTAGGCGATAAGATTGACCTTCGAGTGAGTGATTGGATACTCTCTTTTGCAGGTAAACAAGTAACCGAGTCGAATCTTGATCGCTGGAAAGTTCGCAAAGATGGTGGTGACTTTGACCAGTTTACTGGCGCGACCATCACACCAAGAGCTGTCGTGAAGTCCGTCAAACAGGCGGTTCAATACGTTAACCAAAACAACCAAGCATTGCTTGCTCAACCTCTAAATTGTGGTGGTGAATAATGAGTGACCATAAAACACTGATTAAAAATGGCATGTGGGCCAACAACCCAGCTCTAGTTCAGCTTCTTGGGTTGTGTCCGTTGTTGGCTGTCTCTTCGACAGTGACGAACGCACTTGGCTTAGGTATTGCTACCTTGCTTGTATTGGTCGGTTCGAACGTTTCTGTCTCTATGGTTCGAAACCATGTGCCAAAAGAAGTGCGTATTCCAGTATTCGTGATGATCATTGCATCACTGGTAACCTGCGTTCAACTACTGATGAATGCCTACGCATACGGGCTTTACCTATCTTTGGGTATCTTCATCCCACTGATCGTAACCAACTGTATCATCATTGGCAGGGCTGAAGCCTTCGCTTCTAAAAACGAAGTTTTACCTGCTGCTCAAGATGGTTTCTGGATGGGCCTTGGCATGACATCGGTACTGGTTGTATTGGGTGCGATGCGTGAGGTTATTGGTAACGGAACCCTATTTGATGGCGCAGACTTGCTCCTTGGTGATTGGGCTTCGGTATTGCGCATCCAGATATTCCAATTTGATAACAGCTTCTTGTTAGCCCTGCTACCACCAGGTGCCTTTATTGGTGTTGGTTTCTTGATTGCTTTGAAAAATATCATCGACAACCAAGCTAAAGCTAGACAGCCCAAACAAGAAAAACCAGCTATTGAACGCGCTCGCGTTACCAATGCCTGATAAGTTACAGTAGCTTAAACCCTGCTGAGTAGCTCAACCGCTCAGCAGGTAAATAGATTGACCAAGTACACATAATAATGACGCTCATAAGAGCGCGTAACCGATGATAAAGCCTGAACCATTGCGGAACTTGTTATTTTAAAACGAGTAAGTTTGAAAGAACTTCGCCGGAACTCAAGCCCTAACTATTTGAAAGTAATGTCGCTATGAACAATGTAAAACGAGTAGAAATACTTGAGCGTTTAAGAGAAAACAATCCAAAGCCAGAAACTGAGCTTAACTGGAACAGCCCTTTCGAGTTGCTGATCGCCGTGCTCTTATCTGCGCAGGCAACCGATGTCAGCGTCAACAAAGCCACTGATAAGCTTTATCCAGTTGCTAATACACCACAGGCTATTTTTGACCTAGGTGTCGATGGCCTAAAAGAGTACATCAAGACCATCGGTCTGTTTAATTCGAAAGCAGAAAACACCATCAAGACGTGTCGTATGCTGCTTGACCTACACAATGGTGAAGTACCGGAAGATCGCGCTGCATTAGAAGCCCTTCCAGGCGTTGGTCGTAAAACAGCAAACGTAGTGTTAAATACTGCATTCGGTTGGCCAACCATTGCCGTTGATACTCACATCTATCGCGTATCAAACCGCACTAAGCTCGCCATGGGTAAAACCGTCGATGATGTCGAAGCAAAGCTGCTCAAAGTTATCCCAAAAGAATTCAAACTGGATGTCCACCATTGGCTCATTCTTCATGGACGTTACACCTGTGTTGCGCGTAAACCACGCTGTGGCAGCTGTATCATAGAAGATTTGTGCGAGTTCAAGGAAAAAACAGACGTCTAAGCCCAAAGCTCTAAGCTCTAAGCTAAGAAGCTAAGAAGCTAAGAAGCTAAGAAGTAAAAGCTAAACATCGCCGCGGTTTTTAAGCGGTATAAGACAAGAATTACAAAAACGTACACATAGTTAATGCTAGGAGCAAATCATGTCAAACGGTCGTCTTTTACACACCATGCTACGAGTTGGTGATCTAGATAAATCTATTGAGTTCTACACCAACGTAATGGGCATGCAGCTGTTACGTAAGAACGAAAATAAAGAGTACGAATACACACTGGCTTTCGTTGGCTTTGGTGACGAATCTCAAGGTGCAGTTATTGAGCTGACTTACAACTGGGGTACGACTGAATATGACCTTGGCTCAGCTTTTGGCCACGTCGCTATCGGCGTCGACGATATCTACACAACGTGTGACGCGATTAAAGCCGCTGGCGGTAACGTGACTCGTGAGGCTGGCCCAGTAAAAGGCGGTTCAACTCATATCGCATTCGTAAAAGACCCTGACGGCTACATGATTGAACTTATTCAGAACAAGCAAGCAAGTGCAGGACTAGAAGGTTAATTGCTAACCACTACAATGTTAGGCTTTTAAAGCAAAAGCCAAACCAATTAACAAAAGAAGCGAGCACTATGCTCGCTTCTTTTTTATGTTTCCACGCATGAACAATACTCCTCACCAATTATTATTAACAATCTCACCAATGAAACTTTACATGATAATGATTATCATTTAAATTAACCACCTATTGATTAGTGAGGTAATACAATGATTAGCGAATGGGAAAAACACACGTTACTTGCCGATACTGCATTGCAGCTCGACGATCCTGTACGAAGTATTCTTCACTATCAGCAAGCGTTGAACTTAAGCGAAGAAATTACTGAACGCACCGACATTCAGGCCGATGAACGCTTACTGATTTCGGTTATCTCTTGCCACAACCTTGCCCAATTCTGGCGATGGGCTGGTGATACAGACTACGAACTCAAGTACCTTCAGCTTGCTTCAGAAAAAGTACTGACACTGATTCCGCAATGCCCTAATACACAGTGCTCTAGCTTTATAGATTCTATTGGTTGCTGCAAGAAAGCGCTTATCGATTTCATGAAACGCCATCCCAATCCTAAAATTGCTTCTATGGTAGAAAAGATCGATACCGCGACCAACTGTGAAATGATCGCTCGTTTCCGCTTGAACTAAACGAGTTACGTTTAGACAATAGCTCCAAATTTTAAAGACAAAAAAGCCCGTCATTACGACGGGCTATCTGATTTCAAAACAAGCAATTATTCTGCTTAAACCTGTGTACGACCTAAAGAGATAACAACGCGTCGGTTCTTGTCTTTACCAATTGGCGAATTGTTGTCTGCAATCGGGCGACGTTTACCATAGCCCTGAACTTGGATACGATCTTCTGGCAAGCCTAAAGATTTGAAGTACTCTCTTAACGATTCCGCTCTGCGCTCTGAAAGGTTTTGGCTAATACCTTTGCTGTCGACAGAATCAGTGTACGTTGCCACCAGCACAAGATCGATGTCTTGGTTATAGCGAACGTAATCGGCGATCTGGCTCAGCCTTTTGCGCGACGACTTGTTCAGCTGATCACTATTACGGTCGTAGTGCAAAATAGTGAAAGAGATATCTTCAAAGCTGTAAGGCAACAGGTTAGCAACACAGTCACTGAACACATTGTATTTTTCTTGGAATAACACCGACGACAGCGACACTTCGATTCGCTGATCTCGGCTCTGCCACTCTTGGTAACTGAATGTCGGGTAGCGCCCTTTCTCCAACTCACTCAAGATTCCCCACGCCGTTTGACCGCCAACGTAGCCATCAAATTGTTGGAAGAACTTAATGGTTGTCATGCGATCAGCACTTTCACCCGGACGCCAAGGTGGCGGCATCGAAATCAAGCTGACATTACGCGTAGCACCCATTGGGCGGCGCATTTTAAGCTCAAAGTCCAAAATGATTTTTTTACTCGCGCGAGATGAGAACTCAGCGTCACCAAAATTTGGGATAGGGTGAACCAAGCGGCATTCGAGTGGCGTGTTAGCCACCATCTCCCACGTTGACTGTTGAGGAGATGCTCCGTAACGCTTTTCTTGTGCCATTACTGGTGACGACATAAGTAGCGAAAATAGCATTGAACCTGTTATGAGTTGTTTATTCATAAAGTGGAGTATCTCTTAAGCAATTCGTTTAACAATGCAGCCAATTGCCGCATTTTTCTCTCACGTTTAAATATGCAATTATCAAGCCGCAATGGATTAGGTAATTTATGATTTATTGCCCTTACCTAGTTTTTATCACTGCTATTATCTGCAATAATGCAGCCTTAATCACACTTATTTGGGCTAACATGACTGTAGAAAACGAAGCTCTGACCCTAAAAAAACGCTTTCGTGGCTATTTTCCAGTGGTCATCGACGTGGAAACCGCAGGGTTTAACGCTGAAACCGATGCATTATTAGAAATCTGTGCCATTACGTTAAAAATGGATGAGAACGGAGATCTTCACCCTGCATCAACGCTTCATTTTCACATTGAGCCTTTTGAAGGCGCAAATATAGAGCAGGCAGCATTAGACTTTAACGGAATTAAAGACCCATTTAGCCCATTACGTGGTGCTGTGTCGGAACAAGAAGCCCTTAAAGAAATCTACAAGCTAGTGAGAAAAGAACAAAAAGCTTCAGATTGCAGTCGCGCAATCATGGTTGCTCACAACGCTACATTCGATTTGAACTTCGTTAATGCAGCAAGTGAGCGCTGTAAGCTTAAACGCGTCCCTTTCCATCCATTTGCTACTTTTGACACTGCAGCTCTTAGTGGTCTTGCCTACGGTCAAACCGTTTTGGCTAAAGCTTGCCGCACTGCAGGGATGGAATTTGACAACAAAGAAGCACACTCTGCTTTGTATGATACGCAAAAAACCACAGAGTTATTTTGCGGCATTGTAAACAAATGGAAAGCCCTTGGTGGTTGGCCTCTTGTTGACGAAGAATAAAAAATAGAGTCGGTAAACGTTCACTCGTATTGCCTTCATAAAAAACACAACATCCCGAGAATAATATGAATCCTGTTGTAATTTCAGTTTGCATCATGCTTGTTTTAGCTTTGATGCGCGTAAACGTAGTCGTTGCTCTCACGTTCAGCGCAATTATCGGTGGCGTAGCCTCTGGTATGGGCTTGAACGACGCAGTCGCGGCTTTCGAAAGTGGATTAGGTGGCGGTGCAACTATCGCACTTAGCTACGCTATGCTTGGTACATTCGCTGTTGCTATCTCACGTTCTGGTATCACAGACCTGCTTGCTCAAAGCGTCATTAAGCGTATTCACGGTAAAGAGAACAGTGCAGCATCTAATGGTCTAAAATATGGCATCCTAGCGTCTTTGATCCTAGTGACAATGTCTTCGCAAAATGTAATCCCTGTACATATCGCCTTTATCCCAATCTTAATCCCACCTCTATTAGGCGTATTCGCAAAAATGAACCTAGACCGTCGTCTGGTTGCGTGTGTGCTGACTTTTGGTCTGATTACACCTTACATGGTGTTACCGATTGGTTTTGGTGGCATCTTCCTAAACAACATCCTGCTAAAAAACCTTCACGACAACGGTCTTGAAAACGTAGTAGCAAGCCAAGTACCAATGGCGATGTTGTTACCGGCTGCAGGCATGATCTTTGGCCTTCTTACGGCCGTGTTCTTTACTTACCGTAAGCCACGTCAATACAAAGAAACGTCTCATACTGTTGTTTCAACCGAAGTGAAAGAGATCAACAAGAAGCACATCCTAGTGGCTGCTGCTGGTATTGTTGCTGCGCTAACGGTTCAACTATCGACAGGTTCTATGATCATCGGTGCTTTGGCTGGTTTCATGGTATTCACCTTCGGTGGTGTAATCGCTTGGAAAGAGACACACGATGTCTTCACTAAAGGCGTTCACATGATGGCAATGATCGGTTTCATCATGATCGCAGCGGCAGGTTTTGCGGCAGTTATGAAGCAAACAGGTGGCGTTGAATCTCTGGTTGAAGCACTTTCAACCAGCATTGGTGACAACAAACCTCTAGCGGCACTGCTTATGCTAATCGTTGGCCTATTGGTAACAATGGGTATCGGCTCTTCGTTCTCTACGATTCCAATCCTTGCGACTATCTACGTTCCTCTAGCGGCAGCATTTGGTTTCTCACCAATGGCAACGATCGCTTTAGTAGGTACAGCTGCAGCGCTAGGTGATGCGGGCTCTCCTGCTTCTGACTCAACATTAGGTCCAACATCGGGTCTTAATGCTGATGGACAGCATGAGCACGTTTGGGAAACCGTTGTACCGACATTCTTACACTACAACATCCCACTGATCGTATTCGGTTGGGTTGCGGCTATGGTTCTGTAATTGGGTTCTTTAGCTAAGAATCAATACGCAATAAACCGTAAGTAGTAAGCTGTAAGCTGTAAGCTAAAGAAAGACATTATAAAGACCGCCTTGTGCGGTCTTTTTTGTTCCTGGGATTCATTCCACTCTTCCTTCCCCCTCACTCTCAATGAACCAGCGACGCCAAACAAAAAAAGCTTACTCTGATGAGTAAGCCTTGGACATAATTTACGTTAATACAGACAACTCTCGCAGAATTATGCCGCGGGAGCGTTATTCACCAATACTTCGCGAATAGACTTAAGCGTCGCTTCCGTTGAATGGTAATCTAACTCAACTTCACTAAAGATACCGTTCACTTCCAGCATTAAGGTCGGGTAAGAATGTACGCCCATCGCTTCTTTAAAGCCTAACTGATCATCTAGTTCGCTTTCCAATAACTTACTAGAAAGATCATTTTCAAACTGTTGTACATTCATCCCTAGCTCTTCAGCTAACTGCAAATGCGTTTCTTGGCTGTGTGGCAACATCGCACGAAGATAGTAAGCGTGTTGGATTGCTTCAAGCATCGCTTCGTAATGGTCTTGAAAACCAGCAGCGATCACGGCACGACAAGCAGGGTAAGTGCTGCGAACTGGTTGGCATTCAGTCCAAAATTCGTGGTTGAACTCAGTACCCAACTTAGCTTCAATCTGCTTCCAGATAGCTTGCAGCTTACCTTTCATCTCTTCTGACATTGGATCTTCAGAATCAGGGGCCAAACCACCGACTACGTAGTTAAACTCAATACTCGCAGGTAGCTGCTGTTTTAAGAGTTCTAATGTTGGCTTATAACCCCAGCACCAACTGCACATTGGGTCATGTACATAATGAAGTTTTACGTCCATTGTTCATTCCTTATCGAGTCTTTCAAACCATTCAAACCATTCAAACAAAAAAGGAGCCTCATTAAGGGCCCCTTCCATTCAATATTTAAGCGCAAAGGCTTAAAGCTTACTCAGCGTCGTCGCCAGCTACTTTAGCAGCCGCTTCTTTAACGATTGGCTGAAGTTCGCCTTTTTGGAACATCTCAAGAATGATGTCACAACCACCGATCAGCTCACCGTCAACCCAAAGTTGTGGGAACGTTGGCCATTGTGCGTAAGCTGGAAGCTCTGCACGGATGTCAGGGTTTTGTAGGATATCTACGTAAGCAAATTTTTCACCACATGCCATTAGAGCTTGAGATGCTTGAGAAGAAAAACCACAGCTTGGCAGCTTAGGAGAACCTTTCATGTAAAGTAGAATGGTGTTTTCTTCAATTTGCTGTTTGATTTTATCGATAGTTTCCATTGCTTCCTCGTTAATGGATTACGGCTTTTATTGCCTTTATTCTACCCCAAACCAAAAGAATAAAAACCATATAAAAAAAGCGGTTTACGAGCTAAGCTAACAATTCACACAAAAGTGATGAATTAAGCTTTTAATAAAGTAAAAACTTGCTAAACTATATCGCAAGTCAGCAAATTGACCATGGTTGGCTGTAAAGCGAACCATGAATAATAATATCACTGGAAGCAATCGAAAGAGTTAACTCTTTCATATCAATGGAGAATTGAGCAATGGCATTTGAACTACCGGCTCTTCCTTACGCGAAAGACGCGCTAGAACCACACATCTCAGCAGAAACGCTAGATTTCCACCACGGTAAGCACCACAACACTTACGTTGTTAAGCTAAACGGTCTTATCCCAGGTACTGAGTTTGAAGGCAAAACACTAGAAGAGATCGTTAAGACTTCTACTGGTGGTGTTTTCAATAACGCTGCTCAAATCTGGAACCACACGTTCTACTGGCACTGTCTTGCTCCTAAAGCAGGCGGCGAACCAACTGGCGCTGTTGCAGAAGCTATCAACGCTGCATTCGGTTCTTTCGAAGAATTCAAAGCGAAATTCACTGATTCAGCAATCAACAACTTCGGTTCTTCTTGGACTTGGTTAGTTAAGAAAGCTGACGGTTCTCTAGACATCGTTAACACTTCTAACGCTGCTACTCCTCTAACAGAAGAAGGTGTTACTCCACTTCTAACTGTTGACCTATGGGAACACGCTTACTACATCGATTTCCGCAATGTTCGCCCTGACTACATGGCTGCATTCTGGAACCTAGTAAACTGGTCTTTCGTAGAAGAGAACCTAGCTAAGTAATTATTACTTACGCTGCGCTATTTATAGCGAGTTATCTATTGAAAGCTCATGCCTCGGCGTGAGCTTTTTTGTATCTGTCGTATTCCACAAAATCTAGGCCTTTCTTAGCCTATTAACCTATTAACCAGTTAGCCAGTTAGCCAGTTAGCCAGTTAGCCAGTTAGCCAGTAGAGCTTACTTCTCGACCAATTCCTAGCACTCTTCCCCGCCCTGAATAAATTCTCTATTTGCCTGTAATTAAACACTAAAGTTTGCCGACTCCATGCCGTTAAAGGTGTATCCAATGAGAGGCAGCATGCAAATACATACTTTAGACAAAGCAGGAATCATCAACGAACTGAAGTTCGGCATCGGGATCAGCCAAGCGGTTGAGCAAGGTCGCCGTGCAGATTTCGCGTTGCTGTTGTCTATGTTTTCTAATGACGTTCGTGATTGCACGCCGATTGACACCATTGAAGTCACAGAGACAACTGAAGATCGCCTGCGTAAACACTTCGGCGTTGCAGAACCGCAGCAGCTGCGTTCGAACCAATCTTCGTATGAGATTTCAGCTCAGCAATCTAATCATTTTCATCAAGCTAGCCTTGCCAGCGCAAAACTCAGCCATTACTTGAAACCGGAAGCGCTTGCCTTCATGCCTGAAGATACAGCCGACTTACCCGAAGAGGTTTACCAAAACCTTTCTGGTCATGACCGACGTAAATTGGCAAACAAACAGGTTCCTGATTTGCCACTTGCTACGCTCTACAATGAACTATCAACTGCTCAGCGTCAGTACCAAATTCAAGCTCAAGTATAGCTGTCACTTACCTTTCCTCTTTTTCGTTCTCTATCCACTGCTATTCTTGATTAGTTCGCGCATTTCAAATCATTCACATGCGTGATATGAACCACCAGCCTTGGGTGAACATGAAATACGAGTTGTCGATTACTACTTGAAGTTACTGCGAAATGTGAGCTGCCACTAAGTTCATAAAAACTTATCAATTGGCACGCCTTAGTTTGAACCTCTTCACACCCATTGTATGAAATTTAACCCATCCTTATCCGACATGGACGATTTATTTAGGTGCTGGGATGGAAATAAAAAGCTCAATCATATTGGTGACATCTGCAGGCTCGCAACTCGGAGGGACGATTGCGAACCACTTTGTTAACCTTGGAGCCACAGTCATCCTTTGTGATAAAGACACGGAAGCACTTCAAGCGACCTATTTACAATGTGCTCGTTTTTCTGACTCGGTTTACCACTACACGCTCAAAAGTAATGACAACCAAGCAATTCTCAGCGTGTTTGATTTTATTCAAACCACCTTCAACACTACGCCCGATGTACTGGTCAATAATTGGATAAGCTCCCCGATGCCAAGCCTAATTGGCGATCAACCTGTCAGTAGCTTTATCAATGATCTTTCTTCTATGGCTACGACTCTTTTCGCATTTGGGCAAATCAGTGCCGAGAGATTACGAGAGGAGGATAAAGAAGGCGTTATTGTGAATGTGATCTCTCACGATGACTTCCATGACGTGTCCGGCTTAGAGAGTGCGAACTCAATGATTACTGGCTTTACCCATAGCTGGGCCAAAGAACTGACTCCATTTGGTATTCGAGTCGGCGGTGTTGTCCCGGCAATCCATAACTCCGATGGCAAGCTCAACCGATGCCACTGGGCTCAGCTGCAAGATGAGCTGACCAGAACAACGGAATACATCGTCTCTAATGATTACTTTAGTGGGCGAGTGGTCGCTGCTGAGGTTTAGTTCTTCCCCGATGCCAAGCACATTTGAGCCATTCATTTCTAATCGAGTGACATTTCTCTAGCCTTTCAAGCCGCGTAGATCAGGCAACAAACATAAAAAAAGCCCCAGTCTCTCGACTGGGGCTTTGATCTTTTCCCGATAGATAAGGTTCGTGCTAGCGAAAACTTATCTCAAAACTAATGCTTACTTATTACGCGTTAGCTTTTTCTTTTTTAGCTTTTGGCGCTTTCGCGTCAGCTGGCTTTTGGTCAGCTTTCTTAAGAATCACTGTAGTGCCTTCGAAAGTTTCACCTTCAACGTAAGGAGTACCGAAGTAAGACGTTGTTAGTACTTCTTTTAGCTCAGTGATTAGTGGGTAACGTGGGTTAGCACCGGTACACTGGTCATCGAACGCTTCAACAGCTAGCTCGTCTAGTTTAGCAATGAAGTCAGACTCGTTAACACCCGCAGCTTGGATTGATAGTGGGATGTCTAGGTCGTTCTTAAGCTCTTCTAACCAAGTTAGTAGACGTTCAATCTTCTGAGCAGTACGGTCACCAGCTTGGCTTAGGCCTAGGTGGTCAGCAACTTCAGCGTAACGACGACGTGCTTGTGGGCGGTCGTACTGAGAGAATGCAGTTTGCTTCGTTGGGTTATCGTTCGCGTTGTAACGTACAACGTTTGAGATAAGTAGTGCGTTAGCAAGACCGTGTGGTAGGTGGAACTCAGCACCAATTTTGTGAGCCATTGAGTGACACACACCTAGGAATGCGTTCGCAAAGGCAATACCAGCAATCGTTGCAGCGTTGTGTACTTTCTCACGAGCGATTGGGTCTGCTGAACCGTTTTTGTAGCTTGATGGTAGGTATTCTTTAAGCATCTTAAGAGCTTGTAGAGCTTGACCATCAGAGTATTCGTTCGCAAGAACTGATACGTAAGCTTCAAGAGCGTGAGTTACGGCATCGTAACCACCGAACGCTGTTAGAGACTTAGGCATGTTCATTACTAGGTTAGCATCAACAACAGCCATGTTTGGCGTGATTTCGTAATCCGCTAGTGGGTATTTAGCACCAGTCTTGTCGTCAGTAACAACGGCGAAAGGCGTAACTTCTGAACCCGTACCTGAAGTTGTAGTGATACATACAAGCTCAGCTTTTTTACCCATTTTAGGGAACTTGTAGATACGTTTACGGATATCCATAAAGCGCATTGCAAGTTCTTCGAAGTGAGTTTCTGGGTGCTCGTACATAACCCACATGATCTTAGCAGCATCCATTGGAGAACCGCCACCTAGAGCAAGGATTACGTCAGGCTGGAAGCTCTTCATTGCTTCAGCGCCTTTCTCAACAACAGACAATGTTGGATCCGCTTCTACATCGAAGAATACTTGAACTTCAATACCTTGCGCTTTCAGGATTTGTACTACGTCATCTGCGTAACCGTTGTTGAATAGGAAACGGTCAGTTACTAGGAATGCGCGTTTCTTACCTTCTAGGTCGCTCATTGCGATTGGAAGGCTACCACGACGGAAGTAGATAGACTTAGGTAGTTTGTGCCACAACATATTTTCAGCTCGCTTCGCTACAGTTTTCTTGTTGATAAGGTGCTTAGGACCTACGTTCTCAGAGATAGAGTTACCACCCCATGAACCACAACCAAGAGTTAGAGAAGGTGCAACGTTGAAGTTGTACAGGTCACCGATACCACCGTGAGTAGTAGGGATGTTGATTAGGATACGAGCCGTCTTCATCTTGTCACCGAAGTAACGAATACGATCTGCGTTTACGTCTTGGTTAGTGTAAAGACCAGACGTGTGACCGATACCACCGATTTCAACCATCGTTACCGCTTGAGCAACAGCGTCTTCGAAATCGTCTGCGCGGAATAGACCTAGAGTTGGAGACAGTTTCTCGTGAGCGAATTCGTCATCGTAAGAAACTTTACCAAGACCTTCACCTACAAGAACTTTAGTATCAGCAGGAACTTTAACACCCGCCATTTCAGCGATTGCTGGAGCAGGTTGACCTACGATTTTAGCGTTTAGGTTGCCGTCGATAAGAAGAACTTTACGTACTTTATCTGCGTCAGTTTTAGATAGAACGTGAGCTTTGTGAGAAGCAAAACGCTCTTTAACTTCGTCATATACTTCGCTAACTACGATTGCAGCTTGCTCAGAAGCACATACTACGCCGTTATCGAATGTTTTAGACATAAGAATAGATGCTACAGCACGTTTGATGTCAGCTGTTTCATCGATAACAACAGGAACGTTACCAGCGCCAACACCGATAGCAGGCTTACCAGAAGAGTATGCTGCTTTAACCATGCCTGGACCACCAGTAGCTAGGATAAGCGCGATACCGTCGTGCTTCATAAGCGCGTTAGAAAGCTCTACAGATGGTTGGTCGATCCAACCGATGATGTCTTTTGGTGCGCCCGCTTTAACAGCCGCATCTAAAACAAGTTTAGCAGCGTCGTTAGTAGAGTTCTTTGCACGTGGGTGTGGCGAGAAGATGATGCCGTTACGTGTCTTAAGAGAGATTAGAGATTTGAAGATTGCTGTAGAAGTTGGGTTCGTTGTTGGAACGATACCACAGATGATACCTACAGGCTCAGCGATAGTCATTGTGCCTAGGCTGTCATCTTCTTCTAAGATGCCACATGTTTTTTCGTCTTTGTATTTGTTGTAGATAAATTCAGATGCAAAGTGGTTTTTGATAACCTTATCTTCAACAATACCCATTCCAGATTCAGCAACTGCTTGTTGTGCAAGTGGGATACGAGCGTGGTTAGCAGCAAGAGAAGCTGCACGGAAGATTGCGTCTACTTTCTCTTGAGAGAATGTTGCAAATTCTTCTTGTGCTGCTTTAACGCGAGCTACTAGAGCATCAAGTTCCGCTAAGTTAGTTACAGGCATGGTGGATCTCCTAAAATAATAAATATTAAAAACTTTTTATTAAATTCGCTGCTTGCTTTTAACCTTAAACATCAGCGTTCTTAGTAAATTGCTTTCAGGACTGAGTATATTATTTCACTGTGTGAAAAAAATTGACCCAGATCAGTTACCCAAAAAGAATTAACCAGAAAGTAGTAAGGCAATCGCAAAAATCAACTTAAGAGCATGATTTACATAGATTAAAATCACACTTTTCGTTAGCGCAAAAAACAAGCAAACAGACAACTTTTTTCTACATAGCGTCATAAACTGTAAAAAAGTTTCATTTTTAGTCCGTTAAATTACATGTATACAGCTATATTCGTGCTACTGAGAGTATATCCATACCGTTGCAGCGGCTAGATTCTGACATAATTTTTATTAAATTCGTGCGATGGTTAACAGTTACTCAATAACAAGTTACAAAATGAAACACTAACAACTAGCTTTCAACAAGGCGAATACAAAAGTGAGATTCAATTAGTTTTTCTAAAAAAAATCCCCTATTTCAGGTTAGTTTTTTTCATTCGTGCAAAATCAGTTTGTCCCTTACATTACGCGTTCTGACTATTCACAGATCAACACTTCTACTTTAAGTACGCTAACTGGAGACCGCTCTCATGCAAGGCTTAGAACTCGCAATTTTTATGCAATTCTTCCTTGGGCTTGTTGCTGCCGTAAACCCTATCGGCATCATGCCTGTTTTTGTTTCTCTTACTGCTCATATGCCGCCAGAAGAGAGGAACAGGACAGCCTTACAAGCAAACATTGCTGTTGCCGTTATCCTGATTGTGTCGCTTGTTGCGGGGCAAATGCTGCTTGATATGTTCAGCATCTCGCTAGATTCATTTCGTGTTGCAGGTGGTTTGTTATTGCTGAGCATCGCATTTTCGATGATGAGCGGTAAGCTCGGTGAAGATAAACAGAACAAACAAGAGAAATCTGAATACATCAGCAAAGAGCAAATCGGAGTTGTTCCACTGGCTATGCCGCTAATGGCGGGTCCGGGTGCAATCAGCTCGACCATTGTTTATGGGTCTCGCTATCCAGCAGCCATTGATACCGTAGGCATCGGCATTAGTATCATCGCGTTTGCAACATGCTCTTGGCTTCTGTTCCGTTCAGCGCCGGTTATCGTTCGCTTTTTAGGTCAAACGGGTATCAACGTGATCACTCGTATCATGGGCTTGATTCTTGGTGCATTGGGCATCGAGTTCATCGCCAATGGTCTACGTAACCTGTTCCCAGGTTTGGCATAACATTTAACGGCATTTCAGTTGCTCTAAAAGGGCAACCACTACTGAACGGTAGATGAGGCGAGTAAAGCAATTGGGCTTTCACTCGCCTCGTTATTATGAAGCTTGTATAATGATTGTTAATGCATTTAACAGAAGATGAATCTTTCCTTATGTCACGCAAGCCACTAAAGCATCATTTGTACGTCATTATCTTTGGTACTCACACGCCAGCCGGACGCGCATTTGATATCTCTCTGATCGTTGCAATCTTGGCTTCGCTGTTGGTTCTGATCTTAGAGTCCATCCCTAATGTGATGAGCGAATGGTCACAGCAGCTGCGTTATATCGAATACACCTTTACAGCCCTCTTTACCCTCGAATATTTGCTGAGACTTTATTGCTCTCCAAAACCCAAATCCTACGCCACCAGCTTTTATGGTGTCGTTGACCTATTGGCGATTCTTCCAACCTACCTAGCGATCATCTTCCCTGGCGCTTCATTTATGGGGGTGGTGAGACTGCTGCGTGTCATGCGTATCTTCCGAATCCTAAAACTGGTTCGCTACCTGCAAGATTCCAATATCTTGTTGCGCTCACTATTGATGGCACGACGAAAGATACTGATCTTCTTCAGTACAGTGGGTATTTTGGTCGTTATCTTCGGCGCTCTGATCTTTGTTATTGAAGGACCAGAAAACGGCTTCACCAGTATTCCCCACAGTATTTATTGGGCAATCGTAACCATCACCACGGTTGGCTACGGTGACATGATCCCTCAAACCGCGTTAGGTAAAGCGATCGCTTCGCTTACCATGCTATTGGGTTACTCTATCCTAGCCGTCCCAACGGGTATCATTACCGCAGAACTCAGTAATGAAATGAACTCACACAAAGAGTTGGTTAAGTGCCCGAACTGCAACCGAGCCGGCCATGATTCGGATGCCATGTATTGCAAACACTGTGCGAGTGAATTGGCAGACCCAGACAAGCGTGTCGTCACCGACGAGGAATAAAAGCAGATGCGAGATGCGAAGAGATTTAAGGACAGTTTCGAGGGCCGAATAACGAGATATCAATAAACTAAAAAGGGTTGACGTTTATCGTCAACCCTTTCGGTTTATCAGCTAATAGAATTTAAGCAATCTTGCCTATTACGCTTTCTCAGCAAGGATAATGCGCAAAGTACGACGTAGTGGTTCTGCAGCACCCCAAAGTAATTGGTCACCGACAGTGAACGCGTTCAGGAAGTCGTTACCCATAGACATCTTACGCAGACGACCTACTGGTACAGACATAGTGCCTGTTACTTTCGCTGGTGTTAGCTCCTGTGCCGTGATGTCACGGTCATTAGGAACCACTTTAACCCAATCATTGTGCGTCGCGATGATCTCTTCGATCTCGTCCATTGGCACGTCTTGCTTAAGCTTGATTGTTAGTGCTTGAGCATGACAACGCATTGCACCGATTCGTACACAAGTACCATCAATCGGGATTGGCTGACCATCTAGGCCAAGAATCTTGTTCGCTTCAACACCTGCTTTCCATTCTTCTTTGCTTTGACCATTTTCACGCTTCACATCGATCCAAGGGATTAGTGAGCCCGCAAGCGGAGCACCAAATTGGTCTGTTGGGAATGAAGATGAACGAATGGTATCAGCGACTTTTTTATCAATATCAAGGATGGAACTTGAAGGGTTTGCTAGTTCTGAACTTACGCTATCGTTGATCACACCCATTTGTGAGATCAGTTCACGCATGTTCTTAGCACCTGCACCAGAAGCCGCTTGGTAAGTCATGGCACTCATCCACTCGACCATACCTTTCTCGTAAAGGCCACCCAAAGCCATAAGCATTAAGCTCACAGTACAGTTACCACCAACGAAAGTGTTAGTACCGCCGTGAATGCCTTGCTGGATTTGAGCCAAGTTAACAGGATCAAGAGTGATGATTGAATCAGCGTCCATACGTAAGGTAGAAGCCGCATCAATCCAGTAACCTTTCCAACCTGCTTGACGCAATGCTGGGTATACTTTTGATGTGTAATCGCCGCCTTGACAGGTAATCACAGCATCAAGCTGTTTTAGGCTATCAATATCAAAAGCGTCTTGAAGTAGACCCGCATCTTTACCACCTAGAACAGGGGCAGGAATACCAATCTGAGATGTGCTGTAATAAACAGGCTCAATCAAGTCGAAGTCTTTCTCTTCAACCATACGTTGCATTAGTACAGAACCAACCATACCGCGCCAACCAACTAGACCTACTCTCATCGCTCACTCTCCATGTATAAATTAAAAATTGCTCTCCCCCATCTATAAGTTTTTCAGAAACAGAACTCAAGCGCTTTTTGTCAAAAAGTGTAACTTTTTCGTTTCTTTTAAGTGAACGTAATGAATCGTGCAGTTATCTCTGTATCGACATTCAATGTCTACACCATTGTTAAAGCACCCATTATCGTCAAATTCAAACATTTACATCGCCAAAACCGCTTGAATTGACACCCATCACAAACAGTAAATACCTCTTTTAAACCAAGGTTAATCAGAATTATATTTTACAAAACGAAAACAACGTACGACAAACCTCAACATGTAACAATCATGAATTTAACAAAATTTCAGATTATGAAACCACAATTGATTGAGTTAATAGTCAAATATCACAACTTGGGCGTATTTTTTCGATATAATAAACTAATTACTGTAGTGTCCGTTTTGCACCACACACTATAACGAAGCACTATAAATGCTCGAATTAACAAGAGGCTTTTATGAAGCAGAGTAAAACTCGCCTACCGAACCTATTACAGGTATTCATCGCGTTAGGACTATTTCTATCCCTTGCTTTTTCCTTTACAGCAAAGCTTGACCTTCCAATTCAACTTGCCTTGTATATTGGTTGGTTCATTATCATGGTTCTTGGTATTCGTCTTGGCCACGAATACAAAGACTTAGAAAAAGCAGCACTCAAAGGAATATCCAATGGCTTAGGCGCGGTTTTAATACTTTTAGCCGTTGGCGCTCTTGTTGGTACTTGGATCTCAGGCGGGATCGTACCTACTATCATTTACTATGGTCTGAAAGCTATCCACCCTTCTATCTTCCTTTTAGCGACCATGATCATCTGTTCTCTAACCGCATTGGCGACCGGTACGTCTTGGGGTGCTGCGGGTACTGCAGGCATCGCGATGATGGGTATTGGCCAAGGCTTAGGTGTTCCAGCACCAATTACAGCGGGTGCGGTGCTATCAGGTTGTTACTTCGGTGACAAGATGTCTCCACTTTCTGATTCAGTGATTCTGGCTTCTTCAATGTCTGGTGTCGAAGTGGTTGAACACATCAAAGGCATGCTGCCTGTTGCGCTAATCAGCTACATTATTACTGGCATCATGTTTACTGCGTTTGGTTTCCACTACGCAGGTAATGTTGACATGAGCCAAGTAGATTCTGTCATCAAAGCAATGGAAGTTCAGTTCTACATCACGCCTTACTCATTCGTTCCAGTACTGATCGTGCTTGGCCTGTTGGCTTTCCGTATGCCTTCATTCCCAGTAATCAGCTTTGGTTCTCTGCTTGGTATTATCTGGGCAGTCATGATCCAAGAGATCGACTTCCTAACGGCATTCAACACTGCTTGGGCACCGTTCTCTATCTCATCTGGCGTAGAATTCATTGATTCAATTCTTAACCGTGGCGGCATGTCTTCAATGCTTGGTTCGGTTGCGGTTATCGTATTTGGTCTAGGTTTTGGTGGCTTACTGGATAAAGTGGGCGTACTAGAGACAATTGCTAAAGTGTTCGAGCGCCGTGTAAACAGCGCAGGTTCTCTAGCAACGAGCACAATTGGTACGGCTTTCATGGGTAACGTGTTCGGTTCTGCGATGTACGTATCGTTAATCCTTACGCCAAAAATCTGTGCGAAGAACTACGACCGTTTGGGCTACAAACGTAAGAACCTATCTCGTAATGCTGAGTTTGGTGGCACGTTAACGTCAGGTATGGTTCCTTGGAGTGATAACGGTATCTACATGGCGAGTATTCTAGGCGTTGCAACGCTATCTTACGCACCGTTCATGTGGCTAAGCTTCATCTGTATCATCGTGACTATCGTTACCTCTTACATGGGTTGGTTCGTTGATAAGTGTGAACCAACAGCACCAGCCGTTGAAACTGAAGAAGCGGCAGAGCTTACTAAACAGCAAGCATAAGTTAATGCCTCAGAGCTTTAGAAAGTAAGTACAAAAACGTTAATGATATAAATGCAAAAAGAGCGCCCTAGAGCGCTCTTTTTTTAATCTACTGGTTCATCTATTTACTATTTATCTATTTATCTATTTATCTATTTATCTATTTATGGTTCGCTTACCCAACCAGTAACCGATGCCTAACGGTGCAAAGAACACCACTAAAATAAACAGGATGAAGTAGATAATCACACTTTTGATTAACTCCATCAGCTTATCAATCGCCAGTACCACCACCTCTTGAGATACGCGGTCAAGGTCTTGTGTAAACAACTCCCTTTCTGAAGTCACGATACCTGCAATCTCAATGCGCTCTTTCGCAATCATCTCTACCAGAGCTTCTCTCTCACGTGTCACCATTTTTTCTAACGCCACACGCTCTTCAGTGAGCATCGCTAATTTCTGGTCTGTCTTGTCGCTAAGATCGTTGAGCAATGGCTGCATTTCTGTCGACATAATAGAAGCCAATGTTTGCATGTACTCAGGGTTATTCTCAATGAAGTCCTGCATACTTGCTGATGTTTGACGAAGGCTTTCCAGCGTCATCGATAAGTCTTCACCCGTTAGCGAGCTGTTTAACGCAACCAGCTCCGCCTTCCACGACATCAGTTTAGGCGTCTGGTCAGCCATCAAACTTAAACGATCGGATGCGTCACTCATAGCTTCTGGCATAGTGCCTAAGCTCTGGACAATTTGCGACTCGTCTTTACCTAGGTAACTCAGCCATTCACGGTAAGCGGGTGTGCTTCTGAATGTGAGGTCTTTAAATGGGTGGCTAGCAGCAAACTGCGCAACGAACACTTTGCTGTTCTTGAAATCACTGGAGCTCAATACACCCTTTGCCAGTTTTTCTGCTTCTTGATCAAGAAAACGAGCAGTCTCTACCGCATCATCCGTCGCGAACAGATCCGCGCCATCGCCTTGGCGATAAAACTGATTCATTTGGGCTGTGAACACCCACGAGTCGATTAAGGCAGACATCGGTGAAGTTTGATAAGCCGCTTGCTGTAAGCCCTGCTCCGCATGGATCTTCCAAAGCAAGACGTAAGATTGATGTAAGGTGTCATCAGCAGGATAAGATTGAGCAATGAGATCGGCTGAGTCTTCTACTCGCATAAAAAACATCTTGGCGTATTCACGCGTCATGATTCGAGCATTTAGCTCTTGTTGAGTGAGAGGCGTCGTCTGAGTATCTAACTTAACTTCTAATAGAGAACAACCACTTAGCACAATACTAAGCACCAACACCATCCAACGTCGACTCGAAAATCGTAACATGTAAACCTCTGACAAAGACTAAGGGCGCGGATTGTATGAGCACTTCGTCAGAGTATTGTCAAAATTCCTACAAAAGTTAACGCTGCTTATCTAAATATTCAAACGCAGCATCTATAGAGGCTTTTATTGCCGCCTCTAGTTCTTCTAAATCGTGTTCACTGATCGCTCTAGACTGTTTCATTGTCATTTCAATGGTAGCTGCAATGATCGCTAATCGAGATGCTTTGATACTGCCAGCCACACCTTTTAAGCTATGTACAATACGAGCAGCAGAGGTTTCATCTTTAGTGAGAAGAGATTTGAACTTCGTGTAATCATCAGCGTGATCTTGTACAAAAACACCAAGTAGCAATTCAACAGACTCAGCATCACCATCAAGCGTTTCTAGCATGTCTTCAATATCAATCGCAGGCTTTGAATCAGTGACACTTGCGATGTGTTTCTCTGCCACTGGAGCTTCCTCAGTGTTCTGCTGAACAATTTTCTGGCTTGTTATGTTAACGCCCTCTTGAGGTTGAAGGTCGGAATGTTTGCTCGTTGGCATAATCTCCAATACGGAAGAGTCATTAGTTGGTTGTTTCACCGCAGAGAGAGCGTTTTCCTTACTTGAATCGGTTACTGGTTCAGGGCTCAGTTCTTTGTCTGCTTGTTGAATCAATTTTCTCGCTCTAACGCCCCACAACACTAATGTGATCATCGTTACCAAGCTTAAACCTAGCATCACAAGCAATAGGTTAAACTGACGGTCATGGAACTCAGCTTCAAGTTTAATGATCTGTTCGTTCACCGAGTTTTTCTTGATTTTATCGACCAAATAATTGAGCTGAGCGTAATCACTCAACAACGCTGAGGCATCAGCTAATAACTGTTGCAGTGCGTCTTGCTCTTCAGTTTTTAATGAATATGATTTTTCTAGAATGGAATCAAACGCACGATAAGTCGCTGACGAGCTTTGATTGTCAGAATACATCGCTTCAAAGACAACAACGCCGAATTCATTGAGTAGCGGTTTTAGTTTAGGGGAAAGCTCTTTATCAGCGCGCAGTATTTTAATATTGTCAACGATGTCTTGAACCTGACTTTCTATCGGGATGAACTCATCAAACTTTTCTAGGAACTGATCGGCTACGTAAAGCAGTTGATTCACATCAGGGCGAAACAAGGCGTGTTGAAAATCAGATTCAATCTGCAGTCGGATCGAATAAACCAACTGAGCATCAAGTGCTAACTCATTGATACGAGAGACTCGCAGCGGCTCAGAGAAATAAAGCGATTGCCTCAATTCATTGACACGAATACCGAGTTCTTCAATTTGAGCAAGAGAATTGGTGTAAGAACGGCTTAGATTAAGGAGAGCCAATGAAGGAAGTAGCCACAGAGCCAAGAGCACAACCAAGAAAGTGGCCGGTTTTTTAAAGCGTTTGGGCTTTGCTACTGATTGTTCCATCTATATTCCTTGTGCGTGTTAACTTGAAGCCATGACACTTGCTAAAAGACTAAGCACAAAACAAGCGACAACATCTTGCTGCCGCTTTTACTCATTAACTTCGAACTATGACTTGTTGCGAGTCAGTTGGTCACGTAAGTTCGGTGGAGTGCCTTTAATCGTTAGCGTGTCTGTCTCCGGATCGTAAAAGATACGTTCGCCTAGAAGCAGACTATCAAAACTAACATTCAAACCGCCACCAGCACCAACAAATTTTGTTAGTTTACGCATAGTTGCGCGATCAGCAGGGAAACTGTCTTCTAACTCGTAGCCTTGCTCACTAGTATAGTCAAAGAAGCTTGTACCATCTGTGCTTGCTGGCAGTTCTCCAGAAAGTTCACGAACTTGAACTTCATCGCCCGCTTTTAGCTGTTCGTTACAGTAATCCGCAACCTGCTTTTTATAGCTGATCGCTTCTTCTTTTTCTAACTTAGAGTCTGAAACGAAATCTTCTACCGCTTGCATCAGTACTTGGTTTTGCTGTTTCGCATCCAAACCGACTTCAGCTTGTAAGAAATCTAAGAAGAAATCCGCGACTTTACGGCCAACACGTCCTTTAATGTAAGTTAAGTAACGATTTGACTCTTTGTCTGTGTCGTATGTTGAAAGATCAAGGCGCGCCACAATATCCATCTTTGAGATATCAAGGTAATCAGTCGCACTGATGTCTAGCCCTTCAGTCACTTTCAAACTTTGGTTCGAAGGCAGTAAACCAATGAAAAGGTAGTCTGTCGCCAGTGATTGGTATTCAGCGAGTACCAAAGTGCCTTCGTCAGCAAATGGGTACTTCGATAACTCATCTTTTAGACGTAGCGCACTTTTTTGAGAGAAATCATAGAAACTTTGCTCTCCCGCTCGAAATTCATGCAACGACTGCTGGAATTCGCTGTCGGATTTGAAAGAACCAAACCCTTTGCCTGCTTTTGAATTAAAAACACGGTGAAGTTCAGCAACTAGGCTTTCAGATGAAGCATCGTTCTCTAGAGATTCAGCACGATAGTTAACAATCAGTTCATCCTGATCGTTCTTGCTCAGCTGGTGTAAAATTACGTTGGAAAGGTGAAGGCTCATAGTGAAAATATTACCGTTCAGGTTTCAGTTGTCGTGCATAGTAGGTTATCATAAGCCGCTTTTACTATCATTATTAGAGTCCTTATGCCGATTATATCTAAATACACAGATGATCAAGTTGAAAAAATCCTAGCTGAAGTAGGTGCTGTACTCACTAAGCACAAAGCTTCACCAGAACTTTCACTGATGATCGCTGGAAATATCGCAACCAATGTCTTAAATCAGAATGTTGCTGCTTCACAACGCAAAGGAATTGCTGAAAAATTTGCCGAAGCTTTAATCTCTTCTCTTGAAGATAAAAAGTCTCACTAAATTTGATTGACGGATAAAAGAATTATAAATGGTAGACAGCGCAAACTCATATAGCGATCGCGTATCTCGACTTGTTGGTTGGGGTCACTGGTTTGCATTTTTCAACATCATTGCTGCGATGTTGATTGGTACTCGTTATATTACTCAATCTGCTTGGCCAGAAACCCTATTGGGTCAATTTTATTTGGCTGCATCTTGGGTTGGTCATTTCGGATTTTTAGTATTCGCGCTTTATCTATTAGTGCTGTTTCCGCTCACTTTTATTCTTCCGTCGAGGAAGTTATTACGTTTGGTTGCCGTTTGCTTTGCAACCATAGGTTTAACTGTCCTACTGATTGATACCCAAACGTATCAAAATATAAACCTCCACCTGACACCTGTCGTGTGGGAGGTTTTATTCAGTGGAGAGGAGTCTGCATTCACATCTGATTTGCAACACCTCTTCATTGTGATGCCACTTATCTTCTTATTACAGCTAGGTCTGTCTGAGTGGGTTTGGCGTAAGCAACGTAAACTGTCTCATAAACACATTGGCCGTCCGATTACTGCCGTCTTCTTCTTGTGTTTTATCAGCAGCCACTTGACCTACATGTGGGCTGATGCGTATTTCTACAACCCAATTACTAGCCAGAAAGCGAACTTCCCACTGTCATACCCAATGACAGCGAAAAGCTTTATGGAAAAACATGGTCTGTTAGACCGTGAAGAGTATCTACAGCGTTTAGAAGCAAACAAAGAGAACGTAAACTTAGTTAGCTACCCGCTCGAAAAAATTCAATACAACCGCCGCAGTGATGATCTTAATATCCTGATGGTGAGTGTAAACAACCTTCGCTCTGATGCACTCAATGCCACAGCGATGCCAAACAGCTACGCATACTCACAACAATCGATCAACTTCACCAATCACTACAGTTCAAGTAACGACATGTTTGGTATCTTCGGTTTGTTCTATGGCCTTCCAAGCAGCTATGCAAGCAGCATCGAAGCTCAAGGTTCAAGTGCAGTACTATTGGACGTTTTAGATAATCACAATTATAAGTTTGCGGCTTTCAGTGGCGACAACTTTGACGATGCACTTTACTCGGAAATCATCTTCCGAGGCCGTGATGTTATGCCAGAGCAAGCAACTTATGATGACAAAAGCGCGATACAAGCTTGGTCTAACTGGATTCAATCACCACAAGCTAAACGTCCTTGGTTTAACTTCATTGAGCTGACCACGCTGGATAACTTCTCTAGCTACGATTCAAGTTCAGAGTCAGACTCAACGTTAACGACAGCAGAACGTTTTGCTGCAGACTATCAAAAGTCTGCTCAAGCAGCCGATGCTCAGCTAGCAACAATCTACGCTGAACTGGAACGCTTAGAGCTAACCGACAACACGGTGGTTATCATTACTTCTAATCACGGTAGCGAGTTTAACGAAACTAAGACCAACAGCTGGGGCGCAAACTCCAACTACAGTCGTTATCAATTACAAGTGCCACTGTTTATCAGCTGGCCTGGTAAGTCTGCTTCTGAATACACTCACCGTTCTAGTCATTTAGACGTGTCCGTAACGTTGATGCAAGAGCTATTGGGCGTATCTTCAAACCCAACAGATTTCAGTAGCGGTCGCAGCCTGTTTAATGAGCGTAAAAGAAAGTGGATTCTCGCGGGTGACTCACGTGAACTTGCCCTTGTTACCGACCAGCAAACCACTGTGTTAGATAAATTTGGTAACTACAAATTGTACGATCAGAATTACAAGCGCCTGAAAAACGTAAGCCCTCGCTTACCGGTATTGATGCAAGGCCTGACTGAGCTACAGCGTTTCTACACAAAAAATGACTAAATAGTCATCAAACAGAAAAGGGAAGCTAATGGCTTCCCTTTTTTATTGCCGCTAATGACTAGAAAACAAGCAACCAAACAAGATTATGATAATTAAGGGTTTACAAGGCAGTCTCCCCCTTATATTATTCACGCCAATGGAGGGATGGCTGAGTGGTCGAAAGCACCGGTCTTGAAAACCGGCAACCGTTAATAGCGGTTCTAGGGTTCAAATCCCTATCCCTCCACCACTTTAAAGAAAGCCGCTGAGAAATCAGCGGCTTTTTTGCGTCTAGCGTAAAGTAAATCGAATCTAAAGTTTAAGATTCAACTATTCCCCAAAGACAGATTGTTTGGTTACTTGATTGAAATCATTCTGAACAGTTTAAAGCCCTGTTACGACTCTATAGCTGTTTGAATATCACTGGCTAGCTCAATTTATATTCTCTCCGTACTCCAGTCATCTATACATACCTTAGACCAAACTTATCTGCACAGCGCGTTCATTCAATATGACTAGACTGGTGGTGCATGCCAATTGGCTACAGTTATTCGCTAGAGAGTCAGAATTCACTGCAGGCTCGAATAGTGTTTAGGCTTGTTTCAGGCACTCATCATAAATCCATAAAAATAAAAAAATCCAGAGGCTTCATCTAAGTCTCTGGATTTCTAAATTTGGCTTGAGCGCTACTTTAATTAAGCGTTTTCTTGCTTAGTTTCTTGCTGCTCTGCTTGCTTCTTTTGTTCAGCTTCTTTTGCTTTTTCTTCGTGGTTTGAACCACCACATCCGCCACAACAGCTCATAATCATTCTCTCTTTGATTGTATTTAAGTCATTCACTGCAGACATAATATTAAAGATGCATTTTAAATGCAACTTTAAAGTCGTCAATATTGAACATTCGCAACTTGTAGTAATTTAAGCTTTTGGTTTTATTAAAATTGGTAAGTACAACACAACGAAACAACTGTACGCGACAACCCACAGAGCACTGGATAAGGTGATGATAGAGACAATATCATGGGTAAAGTATCCACCAAACACTCGAACAATAAAGGCAAAAACAATGGCGATTAACGCCGCAGTCATTATTTTACCAATCGCAATAGTTCGACCTGTATGTCCTAAAGACACACGTGAGATCATTGATAAGATCATCACTCCCATTCCACCAACGGTTAATGCATGAATCGCTTGTGATTGTGTGACCAATGACGAAATGATCGAAACGCCATACAAGACCAACCCTAACGAAATGGCCCAGTAGCTTAAGTGTAGAGACCACACAAGAGGAGTCTTAAAAGCAACCCATATTTTCCACCTTACCGCCCTAACCGCATTTGCCAAGCCACTGACAATGAACACGAAAGCAACGAGACTTTGTGGAACTGGAAGTATCTGAAAGCTCAACACAACGGCGAAAATCGTGCTCACAATGCTCAGCTTTTCAAGCCATGGTAATGCAGGGGTTCGTGGTGTCTGTGTGCCATTAGCGGTAAACATAGGAAAAACTCGTCCACCCATAATGCACATGACTAGGGTCACCAACAGCACCATGCTTGTGCTAGCTTGTGAAATTAAGACTGGCTGCTGAAATAAAACGCCATAGTGCATTGCGGCATTGGCAAAAGTCATTAGCAATAAAATGGGGACGAACAACAGGTTTCGCCAAAGCTTCACACTGACAATATTGTGAGCAAGATAAATTACAGCGATAGGTAAAAACAGTAAATCGAGTCCAGCCACCAGCCAAGGGCTTAGAACTTCAGGCAGGAACATGGCTATTCTTGCACACAACCAGATAGCCAGAAGTATCATTAACCCGCGTCCGTTAATACTGCGGACACCCGTCCAATTTTGTACGGCCGTCAGTAAAAAACCAACCACGACAGTGGCTGCAAAGCCAAACAACATTTCATGAATATGCCACCACATTGCACCGCCATAAACATTTAAGGTTGCGCTGCCATTCCAAAAAGCAGCCCAACCAACTAATGCTGCAATACTAAAAAGTGATGCAAACAAAAAAAATGGTCGAAACGCGAGTTCGAAAAATGCCGCCATTGAAACGCCATTGTTGGGGGTTTGATTTAAATCTTTCATCATCGTAAACCTAGTGAGTAGACAAAATTAAATAACTTCAACCGCCAAAAGTTGCCCTAACTTGTAGCTGTGCCCTTCGCCAAGGAGATCTTGCAAGCTATAAGCGTCTAAGCTTTTGTAAAAACACTCTTGAGCTTCAGCAAAGATAGTTTTCAATTGGCAATTTGGTGTAATGACACAGCTATTATCCTCGCCAAAACATTCAACCAAGTTACGTTTGTCTTCTAACTCTCGAACTAACGTACCTATATTGATCTGACTTGGATGGCAACTGAGTTTCAAACCACCATTTTTTCCTCTTGTGGCGATCAGATGTCCTTTGAGGTTGAGTTGCTGAACGATCTTCATTAAATGGTTTTTAGAAATACCATAACTGTTAGCAATGTCGCCGATGGTGCTAAGAGATTGGTTGTTGATCGCTAAATAGATCAGCACTCGTAGGGAATAATCAGTGTAACGTGTGATATGCATGGTGGGATATTTCACTCTATAAGATGCATTCATTATGAATCTTATAGACAGTAAAGGCAAGTTAACCCTAATGAGGAATGGTGGCTACACACCAAAAGCTAAGGCTTCAGTCCTAATTACGTTCCTCACATCAGTTGTATTCGATCCTTTCTCCATTTTCCTTCCTCAAACGATACCTAATCCCTTAAGTCGAAACGATCAGGAACATTTTTCGATGTATTTTCACTCTAACCATATAAAAATGCACAAACTTGTTCATAAAAAAAGCAGTCAGTTGATAAGGGTATTTACAAGCCAAAGCCACCCTTATATTATACGCGCCATTGGAGGGATGGCTGAGTGGTCGAAAGCACCGGTCTTGAAAACCGGCAACCGTTAATAGCGGTTCTAGGGTTCAAATCCCTATCCCTCCACCACATTAAAGAAAGCCGCTGAGAAATCAGCGGCTTTTTTGTATCTGGAGATCACACAAGCTCACCGCTCAACTGCTAACAGCAAATGCGGCCTTCAATAACTGCATGTGAATCGGTACCAGATCTTGATGTTGAGTGCGGTACCCGCCACCGACTACGCATGCCATCGGAATAGACTCTGATTTCGCTAATTCAATCATGAAACAGTCGCGTTCAAATATCCCTTTTGTCGAAACATTCAAGTAACCCAGTTCATCATCTTGATGGATATCGATCCCCGCATCATAAATAATCAGATCAGGTTGATGGTGAGCAATCGCTAACTTAGTGACTTGTTCAAAACAACGCAAAAACTCTTCATCCTCTGTTTCACGACTTAACGGCACATCTAAATCAGATAGCGGTTTTCGTGCAGGGAAGTTTTTGTCGCAGTGGAACGACAAAGTAATGATGTCGTCATTCTCTTGGCAAAGAGTCGCTGTGCCATCGCCATGATGAACATCGCTGTCGACGATAAGCACTTTATCGATATGTTCAAAGGTCAGCGCATGTTTTGCCGCTAACACCAGATCGTTCAACAAACAAAAGCCACTACCAAAATCATGATGCGCGTGATGATAACCACCACTCAAATGAATCGCTAAACCACTCTCTATTGCCATTTCAGCGGCCAAGCAGGTTCCACCACTTGAGTAGAATGTTCTCTCAATAAGTTGTTCACTCCACGGGAAACCGATGCGTCTCATTTTCGCCGCGGGCAAATTACCTGAAACAAGCAAATCCACATACTCACTATCGTGAACCTGTTTTACCTGTTCAACCGAAACCGGCGTTGGTTGGAAGATTTCAAACTGACTCTTCCATAGAGGATCGCTATCCATTAATGCTTCAACAGCACTGTGTAACAACTGATATTTGTTAATCGGGTAACGGTGACCTTCTGGTAAAGGTAACTGCGAATAGATTGGGTGGTAAATTAAAGGAATCATAATCAGGTTAATTGCGTATCTTTCTCAAAATCATAACAGTCTCAGCCTAGGCGACAACCTTAATTAATGATAATAGTTATCATTAACTTGATTTTCAAAAAGAGACAGCAATGAAAAACCTAATACTCATCTTTGGGGTGATCTGCGGCTCAATGGCAGCAGTAATGATTTTTATAGGAATGCTAATGGCCAGTTGGTGGAGCGTTGATTTTCTCGTGTTAAGCCATCAAACTTAACTAATTGAACTGAAAAGGAATCACCATGAGCGTAATTTTTATTACTGGAGCGAACCGCGGCATTGGCTTAAGCCTGACTCAGCAATACTTGAAAGGTAATCACAAGGTGTACGCGACTTATCGTGATGCCAATTCAGCAAAAGAACTGCTCTCGCTCGCAGGCCACAACACCAACCTAACCTGCATTCAATTAGAGATAACCGATTACCAAGCAGCGAACCAACTTCCTTCGAAAATAGAATCGATTGATATCTTGATCAACAACGCTGGTTACTATGGTCCTAAAGGCTATGGACTGGGTAATACCGATGTCGAAGAGTGGCGTCGTGTATTCGAAGTCAACACTATTGCTCCACTGAAGCTTGTCGAGACTCTATTACCTCTTATACAAAGTAGTGACGTCAAAAAGATAGCCTGTCTGTCTTCCAGAGTGGGGAGCATGTCCGAGAACACCTCAGGCGGAGGCTACATCTATCGCTCCTCCAAAGCCGCTCTAAACTCAGTAGTGAAGAGCCTAAGCAACGACTTAACCGAGAGTGGCTTTACGGTGTTAGCACTGCATCCAGGTTGGGTACAGACTGAAATGGGCGGCCCTAATGCTCTGATCGACACCGACACTTCAGCTTCCGGCCTTATTAAAGTCATCGAGTCCGCGAATACTGAAGTAAGTGGTCACTTCTTCAATTTCGATGGCAGTGAAATAGACTGGTAATCCTCAGATGAAAGTAGGCCCTCTCTCAAACCTAGTTAAGCACTCAACACTGTTTTGTCTGACGGTGATGCTAGCTGGCTGTTTCAGTGATGGCCCCGGAGACTTGTTCGACGACTACCAAACCAAGATAGCCAGAGTACAAGATGCTGACGAGATAAAAGAGGAATTGGAATTTGAAAGCCTACCGAGAAAAAGAGAACTGCTGCTTGACGTGCCCTCGCTTTCTATCGGTTTAATCGACAGTTACCAGCTTCGTCAGTGTGGATTGTTCAATCTGATTGCAGAAAGAAATTCGGTTCTTGGGAAAGTCGCGGATGAGTTTCGTAATTACGATTATCAAGTCGCCCTACTTGCAGGTGTCGGGAGATGCTTATCCGGTAGCGAATTAGACCCTGAGGTCGTAGAACTACTCAGAGAAATCGAGCAGCAGAAACTCACACAGTTTCCGCGGCACCAGTGGAATCTAATCTATGCCAGCGATGCGATGCAGTCTCAGATGCGTGGTAGCCAGTGGTTACACGCTGATATCGGCGATCAGATACGACAAACCAGTAATGCCTTAGAACATATCAATCAAACATTAAACGCGCCGCTCGTTTCCGGCAGGACCACTGAAGTTCAAGAAGTATTAGATAAAAGTTCAACCCTTGGGGACTTATACTACTCGCTCACGCGAGCTTCGGCCGAACTTGATACCATCACCAAACAGCTGACAACTTTTGATGACAATATCATCTGTGGTAAACAACGAGACACGACTAAGTTTCGCTATATCAACAATGTGTTCGAGCAGCAATATATAGGCAAAGTTCAGCCGTACATGGCGCAATTGGATGGCTACTATCAGCAGTTAGCCCCGCAACTTGGTATGTTTGACGCGCAACCTGACCTACACAGTTATTACTTTCCCATCAAAGATGCGCATCACGCCTTTCGATCATCGACTCGCCGCCATGTCGATTATTGGCAGCAGCTGTTTAAACGTTGTGGGCGCAAGGTCGGTCGTTAATATTGATTCCCAATATCAATAATGGGTGTTGTTAGCTTTCAGTTTCTAACTGATTAACTTTTAGCGCCTTTCTTCGCGTAAGTCTTCTTCCTTGTCCCACCACCTTTACGGCGCTTGAATGCTGGTCTTTCCACTTTAGGAAGATGACGCAGGGATTCAGGAACTTCGCCTGTTTTTACCTTACCCATTAAGCCATCGATCTTACTTTCTAGCGCTTGCATGAAGGGTTGATACGCTTGGTTTCGTTCAGCCATTCCTTGCAACTGATGTTCCCAGTGAGCGGTCATATCTGGAAAGGTTGAGTCCTCAGGTAAGGCGTTAATCAAACCTCTGCCTGCAGGGCTACTATGGATGCTTTTACCTTGTCGCGTTAACAGCTGTCTCTTGAACAAAGTATCTAGAATACCCGCTCGGGTTGCTTCCGTTCCAAGGCCATCGGTCTCTTTCAAAATGGCTTTAAGGTCTTTGTTCGCGACAAAGCGCGCGATACCTGTCATCGCTTGTAGCAAGGTAGCTTCCGTGAAGTGCTTTGGTGGTTCGGTTTTCTTATCACCAATAATGCCTTCACGACACGTCAACACGGTTCCTTTATCCAATGGAGGCACCGTATCCGTGCCATCACCTTTTTCTTCAGTGTCCGTTTTCCCCATCAACACTTTCCAACCCGGGTTGATAAGCTGACGCCCTTTTGCGATGAACACACCACCAGCAATATCAAAGACTAACTTGGCATCGGCAAAAATAGCAGGTGGGTAGAATTGCATTAGATACTGGCGAGCGATTTGCTGATAGATCTTCATCTCGTTGGCAGACAGGCCGTTCACCGATGACTTTTTCGGAGTAGGAATTATCGCGTGGTGAGCATCGACCTTACTGTCGTTCCATGCTTTGGATTTAAGAGAAAGATCCGCACCTTGAGCACCACTTTGCAGCTCTTTCGCATTGTTAGCGATAGCATCCACGACCGACTCTCTTTGCGAGTAATGATCTTTAGGTAGGTAGCGGCTATCAGAACGCGGGTAAGTGATGAGTTTGTGTTTCTCGTACAACGACTGACAAGTGTCGAGAACCTGCTGAGCACTCATACCAAAACGCTTCGACGCATCAATTTGCAAAGCTGACAGCGAGTAAGGCAGTGGCGCAGCTTGTTTACTTTGTTTTTGCTCTGATTCCGTTACCGTCGCGGGTTGATTCGCAATTCGGTTAGCCACGTTCTCAACCAGCTTTCGATTGAGCACTCGGCCTTCTTCATCTTGCCATGGGTTACATGCTTCGCTTGGTTTCCAACGCGCTCGAATATCAAAGCTCTGGCCGTTATTTTGATAAGGGATCAACGCATGCAGAGTAAAGTAATTTTTCGGAATGAAGTTTTCGATTTCTTCATCACGTCTCACCACCAAACCAAGTACAGGGGTTTGCACTCGCCCTACTGACAACACGCCTTGGTAACCGGCTTTTTGACCAAGCAAGGTGTAAGCACGAGTCATGTTCATACCATACAGCCAATCAGCTCTAGAGCGTGCTAAAGCGGAAATAGACAGTGGGATAAAATCGCGATTGCTGCGCATTTGAGAGAGCGCACGCTTCACGGCTGGTAAGTTCAAGTCACTGATCAGCAGCCTGTCCATCGACTCTTTCTTGGCCTTGGAAACCTTGCAGTAATCAATCACTTCGTCAACTAGCAACTGCCCTTCTCTATCCGGGTCACCCGCATGGACAATTTGTGTCGCGTCCTTCAATAGCTTTCGGATCACTGTGAGCTGTTTGCTTGACGTCTTACGAGGCCTTAGCTGCCATTGCTCTGGCACAATAGGAAGATCGGCTAAATTCCACTTCTTATAACGGTCGTCATAAGCGTCCGGCTCAACCTGCTCCAATAAGTGTCCAATACACCAAGTCACCACATCCCCATTGCCACATTTGATAAACCCTTGGTCTTTCTTTTGTGGATTCGGTAGTGCAGCGGCGATCGCGCGGCCGAGGCTTGGTTTTTCAGCAATGATAAGACGAGACATGTTTTTCCAGATGCTACAAACAATTAGGGCCACATTATCTAATGTGGCCCCTAGAAATCAAGGAAAACTGGTTGTTTATACAGTTAGCATTCCACTATTCAAGCTTCAGCTTTCTTTACAAGAACTCGACGAACTTTGAGAAGTCACGTTCTGGCGCTTTCATTGGCGTACAGCCCGGTGTACCCAAATATAGGAAACCAACGATTTCGTCGTCGCCTTCTAGGCCGAAAGCTTGGTGAACTTCAGGGTGGAACATCCACTTACCTGAGCGCCAAAAACCTTGGAAACCTTGAGCAACAGCAGCCATTTGCATCGCCTGTGCAGCGCAACCCGCAGATAGGTGTTGTTCGAACGCGGGCACTTTTTCGTGCTCAGTTACCTTTGCGATGATAGTGATCACCATCGGTGCTCGAAACGGCGCTTTTTTAACTTTCTCAATGACCGCTTCTTCGCTCTCGTCAGCTTGTGCCGCACGAACCAAAATATCAGAGAGCTTCTGTAACCCTGAGCCTTGTGCGATAACAAAGCGCCATGGTGTCAATGCGCCGTGGTCTGGAGCACGTAAGCCCGCTTTAATGATATTTTCTAACGCCACACCTTCAGGTGCCGGATCAGAGAGTTTTGCGATTGAGCGTCTGTTGAGCAATAGATCCAAAGCATCCATTTGAAGTCCTTACTAATTTTTATTGTTTGTATAATTGAACTGTAGCACAGAACACAAACGATAATAAATCTCAACGGCTGTCTATTTGAAGCAATATTTTAAACGACACTAGAAACAACAAAGGCCCCTAAATCTATGACTTAGGAGCCTTATTTATCTGTCTAGTCCAAGCTTAGTTACCCGTCTAGTTCAGCTTATTGAACTTTCTGATTCAAACTTATCAAACGAGAACATTCTGTTTGTTGTTAAAGCTTAATAGCTAACTCAACACCTTGGCGAATCGCACGCACGGCATCCAGTTCACCCGCGTAATCGGCACCGCCTATCACGTGTAGTTTGCCACCAAACTCTTGCCACATGTCTTCGAATGGACGAACTGAAACCTGACCCGCACACACGATAACGGAATCGGCATCGAGTACCTGATCTTTCTTACCAACGCTGATATGCAGACCTTGGTCGTCAATCTTGTTGTAGCTCACGCCACCAAGTAAGTTCACACCACGTTTTTCTAATGTGCGTTTATGAATCCAACCTGTAGTCTTACCCGGGCCTTTACCGACACGACCCGCTTTACGCTGCATCACCCAAACCGTTTTGTCACTGAACGAATCAGGGTAAGGATAAAGTCCACCTGGGTGTTCCATATTTTTATCAATGCCCCACTCATGCAGCCAGTCATCCAAGCTGTGAGAAGTCGGCTCTGTCAGCATAGTTGCCACATCAATACCAATACCACCGGCACCAACAATCGCGACTTTTTCGCCTACGGGTGTCTTTTCACGAATCAAGGTTTGATAATCGATTACGTTTTCTTGGTCAATCCCTTCAATATCAAGCTTTCTTGGCTCAACACCGGCAGCCATCACGACTTCATCGTACTTCAACAACATCTCAAACGTCGCTTCAGTATCCAGTTTTAAGTTCACGCCTGATGCATCTATTTGATTAGCAAAGTAACGAATGGTTTCTCTGAACTCTTCTTTACCAGGAATCTGCATTGCCAATCTAAATTGTCCACCGATACGGTCATTTTTCTCAATCAGATCAACATTATGACCACGCTGTGCCAACGTCGTCGCGCAGGCTAAACCAGCAGGCCCAGCCCCAACCACGGCAATAGTTTTGGTCGCTTCGGCAGGCTGAACAACAATTTCAGTCTCGTAACAAGCTCGAGGGTTAACCAAACAACTCGCTCTTTTGCCTTTGAATACGTTATCAAGACAAGCTTGGTTACAACCGATACAGGTGTTAATGAACTGCGCTTGGTCTTGAGCGGCTTTATTAACAAAGTCAGGGTCTGCCAAGAATGGACGAGCCATTGATACCATGTCGGCCTGTCCTGAACTGAGGATACGTTCAGCCTCTTCTGGCGTGTTGATACGGTTACATGTCACCACTGGGATCGACACGTATGGTTTCACTTTTTCCGTCACCCAAGAGAATGCTCCTCTTGGAACTTGTGTCGCGATAGTCGGAACACGAGCTTCATGCCAACCAATGCCGGTATTAATAATGGTCACGCCCGCTTCTTCTAGCTTCTGAGCCAGAAGTACAACATCTTCGAACGTGCTGCCTTGCTCAACCAAATCCAGCATCGATAAGCGGAAAATAATGATGAAATCTTTACCCACCGCTTCGCGAATCGATTTAACAATCTCTAATGGGAAACGCATGCGCTTCTCATAAGAACCGCCCCATTCGTCATAACGCATGTTGGTACGTTTACAGATGAATTGGTTAATCAAGTAGCCTTCAGAGCCCATAATCTCAATGCCGTCATAACCAGCAACCTGAGCTAGCTCTGCACTGTTGGCAAAGGCACCGATGGTCTTTTTAATTTGACGAGGGCTCATCTCACTCGGTGCAAACTTAGCGATTGGCGCTTTGATACCCGAAGCACTTTGCGCGAATGGGTGCATGGCATAGCGGCCAGCATGTAGCAATTGAAGGGCAATTTTACCGCCATGCTTATGCACGGCCTCGGTAACAACTTGGTGAGCTTTTGCGTGCTTAACTTTACTGAACTCAGCACTAAATGGGGTCAATCTGCCACGTAAATTAGGAGAGAAACCACCGGTAACAATAAGGCCAACGCCTCCTTTTGCTCGCTCTTCATAAAACGCGGCAAGCTTGTGGAGGCCTTCTTTATTTTCTTCTAAACCCGTGTGCATTGATCCCATCAATACACGGTTACGTAACTGAGTAAATCCAAGATCGAGTGGTTCGAGTAAATGTGGGTACATGGCAGACATCACTTCTATTATTATATCCTTGTGGTCTGACCACAATATAACTCAATCACCAAAAGTTCAAACAACCGTTTACATTTTTGTAACACTGATCATAATGCTGAAGGTATTAATCGTTCAGAAACCCTTAATTTGTCTACACTTAATGAGAATATATATCGATTAACAATTCTTGGTGTAGTTTGAGCTAGGGAATTATCGTAGGATACTAAGCAGTTCATATTATTGAGATTAATAGTACTGTTGCTTGTTAAAGCCACGTGATCTCACTGCGGAGACATAATGAAAAAGATATTCAAATTTATAGGTATGATCTTTAAAGGGATTTGGAAGCTCATCACGTTTGTGCGTCTTGCGCTCGTTAACCTCTTCTTTTTACTCAGTATCGCCATCATCTACTTTGTATACTTCCACTCAGACACAGCTCAGCCCACTGTTCCACAGGAGTCGGCTTTAGTGCTTAACCTGTCTGGTCCTATCGTGGAGCAAAGTCGCTATATCAATCCGATGGATTCAGTCACGGGTTCACTGCTTGGCAAAGACCTTCCAAAAGAGAACGTCCTGTTTGATATTGTTGAAACGATTCGCTACGCCAAAGACGATGACAACGTTACTGGTATCGTTTTAGCACTCAAAGAACTGCCAGAAACCAATCTGACCAAGCTTCGCTACATTGCTAAAGCACTCAACGAGTTCAAAGCAACAGGCAAACCAATTTATGCGGTGGGTGACTTTTACAACCAAAGCCAATACTACCTAGCCAGTTACGCAACTAAAGTCTTCCTATCACCAGATGGTGGGGTTCTTCTTAAAGGTTACAGCGCCTATTCGCTTTACTACAAAACGTTATTAGAGAAGCTAGACGTCAACACGCACGTGTTCCGTGTTGGTACCTATAAGTCAGCTATCGAGCCTTTCATTCGTGACGACATGTCAGATGCAGCGAAAGAATCTGCTTCTCGTTGGTTAGGCCAACTATGGGGCGCATACGTTGATGACGTAAGCAACAACCGTCAGATCGATGCTAAAACCTTGAACCCAAGCATGGACTCTTTCTTAAAAGACCTTGAATCGGTTGATGGCGACATCGCAAAACTGGCAGAGAAGCTTGGTTTAGTTGACGAACTGGCAACTCGCCAGCAAGTACGACTAGAGCTTGCTGACGTCTTCGGCAGTGATGGTCAAGACAGCTATAACGCGTTTGGGTACTACGAGTACCGTACAACCATGCTTCCAGACCTAACCAGTGAATCGCACGATGTTGCTGTGATTGTTGCTAGCGGCGCAATTATGGATGGTAAGCAGCCACGTGGCACCGTTGGTGGTGACACCACAGCAGCACTACTTCGCCAAGCGCGCAACGACGACAAAGTAAAAGCCGTTGTACTTCGTGTAGACAGCCCGGGCGGCAGTGCCTTTGCTTCAGAAGTGATTCGCAATGAAATTGAAGCGATCAAGCAAGCGGGCAAGCCGGTTGTTGTGTCGATGTCTAGTCTTGCCGCTTCAGGTGGTTACTGGATCTCGATGGGTGCGGACAAGATCTTGGCTCAACCAACGACCTTAACTGGTTCGATTGGTATCTTTAGTGTTATCACAACTTTCGAAAAAGGGTTGAACGATATTGGTGTTTACACTGATGGCGTTGGTACGTCACCTTTCTCTGGTCTTGGTATTACGACTGGGCTTAGCGACGGCGCGAAAGATGCGTTCCAAATGGGCATTGAAAACGGTTACCGCCGATTCATCAGCCTAGTTGGAGAGAATCGCGGCATGGAAGTCGATGCTGTCGACAAGATCGCTCAAGGCCGAGTATGGACAGGTCAAGATGCAATCCAAAAAGGTCTAGTCGATGAAATTGGTGATTTTGATGATGCGATTGCAGCAGCGGCTTCACTTGCAGAGCTTGAAACCTACAACATCTACTGGGTAGAAGAACCACTTTCAACGACTGAACAATTTATTCAAGAATTTATGAATCAAGTTCAGATGTCGATAGGCTTTGATATTCAATCAATGATTCCAAGCAGTTTACAGCCGGTTACTCAGCAGTTAGCTCAAGATAGCCAGCTGTTAGGCAACTTTAACGACCCACAAGGCCGATACGCTTTTTGCTTAAACTGCCAAGTTCAATAAGATAAGCTCAACGCTTTGTTATCAAGAGGCGCCTCTGTGTGAGGCGCCTCTTTTTATTGCATGATAATTCGCTATAATCGCCCCCCTGTTCCCTATATCACACTAAGTATTAATCGCCATGGAAAGAAAACACATCTATATCGCGTATACCGGCGGCACAATTGGCATGCAAAAGTCTTTGGACCACGGCTATGTCCCAGTCGCAGGTTTTATGGATAAGCAGCTAGCTGGCATGCCTGAATTCCATCGCCCAGAAATGCCTGAGTACACCATTCATGAATACTCTCCATTAATGGACTCTTCAGATATGACGCCACTTGATTGGCAGACTATCGCTGATGATATTCGCGCGAACTACGATAAGTACGATGGTTTCGTTATCCTACACGGTACAGACACAATGGCTTACACCGCCTCTGCTCTGTCTTTCATGCTGGAAAACCTCGGCAAACCTGTGATTGTTACGGGCTCTCAGATCCCATTGGCAGAGTTACGTTCAGACGGACAAGCAAACCTGCTGAACGCTCTGCACATTGCAGCGAACTACCCGATCAACGAAGTGACACTGTTCTTCAACAACAAGTTGATGCGCGGTAACCGCAGCACAAAATCACACGCAGATGGCTTCAATGCGTTTACCTCTCCAAACCTAACCCCATTGCTAGAAGCGGGTATCAATATCCAGATCAGCAATAACGTTAAGGTAAACGAGCAACCTGAAGGTGCTTTCAAGGTTCATAACATTACTCCGCAACCCATCGGTGTAATCACTATGTATCCAGGCATCTCACATGAGGTGATTCGCAACACGCTACTACAGCCTGTTAACGCAATGATTTTGCTTACTTTTGGTGTTGGTAACGCACCACAAAATCAAGAGTTACTTCAGCACTTAAAAGATGCATCAGAACGAGGTGTGATTGTAGTGAACCTAACTCAGTGTTTGGCCGGTAAAGTCAATATGGGTGGCTACGCGACGGGTTGTGCACTAGCAGAATCTGGAGTTATCAGTGGTTACGATATGACACCAGAAGCGGCACTGGCGAAGTTACATTACCTGTTGAGCCAAAACTTAAGCTACGAACAAGTGAAGGATCAAATGCAACAAGTGTTGCGCGGTGAGATGAGTTTATAAGCTTGTTCAGCTATAGGTTTAGAGGTTTAGAGCTATAGGTTCAGAGGTTTAGCTATGGGGTTAGCTATACGTTTAACCAAAACCTTCGCATTAACCCAGTCGTTTCATGGGTATCGCAGGCGTTTAACGTGAACTAAATCGTTTTATTGCTTATAAATAAACGGCTTAACAGCTAAAGGGGTGGCACAGTGCCACCCCTTTGTTGTAATTTAAGCCTAATGATTCGGATTAACCCTAACAATATCTTCTTGGTCTGACTTAAATTGCTTCTTAAGCTCAGATTTAGATTTAAAGCTAATATCACCACCAGCTGCAATTGTCATATGTTGAGCTTCGGAGTTATGTTTAGATTGATATAACATAACTGCTTGCATACACGAGTCGCGCTGTTCTTTAGAGAGCGCCGTACCTTCTGGCCATTTACCCGTCTCAACGGCGTAAGTTAAACGTTCGTAGACCTCGGGTGTCATTGCGCTAAGAAGTTGTTCTGCATCCATGATAAAGCCTTAGTTTTAACAATTTTCACCAGAAAATAACCCGTAACAGAATTGAGTCAAGAACCTGACCGATAATAAGTGCATTCGATCACAAGTGAAGGAATATGAAAATGATGAAACGGTTGGCGATTAGCCTATTACCTTTCACTCTGGTTGGGTGTCTTGAAGGAAATAAAAATACCGATCAACTCTGTCAAAGTAATCCGGGGCTGCAGTGTGAGGAATTGAACATGAACGATGGGCAATGTCGCGTCGCACGTACCGACCTCATCTGGCATCGATTTGAAGTTCAGAAGCAACCCTCCGAAGCCAATAAGATTAAAGAGTTCAAGTTAGTCACTGCGTACAAAAAGTGCCTAGAGCTTGCGGCGCAGATCGAGACGATTGACCAATCTAAGCTGCAAGAGCGTCGCTTTACCTCTTTAATGCACAGCATCGAAGAGTCTGAGCGTATTGTAGATGAACTATCGCAATCCAATACACCTGAAACGCTTTACTTCTTGTGGTCACAAACCGGGGACACCAACGCCAGACGCAGTTTCCTACAACTAGAAGGGAAAGAAGCGTTAAATACGGCAGAAATGCAATATGCCTTAGCCACCTTCTATACCACCCGCGATCATGCAAAAACGCTTAAACTACTCAATAATGCGTTAACGCTTTCAAATGGTTCGGTCGTCAACACTGAAATCTTCAAGTCGATGGCCAGTATCAACCACAGCCTTGGTCATATGGAAAAAGCGTATGTGTGGGCAATGGTTGCCAAAGACTTTGATGTGCCCATTGCTTCTGAAGCTGAGCTCACTGTGCTGTATCGTTTCGACAAACCTCAATACAAGCAATTCAATGATGATGCTGAAAAGATTGTCGAAGCCATTGAAGACGGCGTTTACACCGCGTCTATAGTGCCGAACTATTAGTTTTGATTTCTTCATGCACAAAAAAACAGCTACTTCATGGTAGCTGTTTTTATTTGTACTAGAGTTAATTCTGAAATCTTGGGTTGTTCAATAGTCCTTAATCGACAAGTACGACCTGTAAGGATTAAACAATTGTGACAAGTTATTTCGTACTTTTGTCATTTTTGTTGAAAATTAACGACACAGAATTAACACAGAATCGCTCACCTGTTGTCTGTGGGCCATCAGGAAAAACGTGACCTAAATGGCTATCACATGCAGTGCAACGGATCTCCACACGCTTCATTCCGTGACTTAGATCTTCTATATAGCGTACTGCTTCATCATTCACTGGGGCATCAAAGCTTGGCCAACCGCACCCAGAGTCATATTTGTTATCCGACAGAAACAAAGGGCTTTCACAGCACGTGCAGCTATAGACACCAGTGTTATGGTTGTGCAGTAACTTACCGCTATATGGGGCTTCAGTACCACGTTCACGGCATACAGCAAATTCGTCGTCCGTTAGGCGCTCACGCCAGTATTCATCAGGCTTTATCATATTTCCTCCCTTTTGAACCACGTTAATATCTCTCCACATTCTCTGTTATTATATTTACTTTTTTCTATAAAGGCTTGCATATCAGTCGTTTTGTAGCACATACTTTCTCACCAGGAAACATTGTACATATACACTCATAAGTGAATCATCATTTAGGGGTATTTTACCCAACTGGAAGGGTACAGAGCCACTTGCAATGGTCAATTTTCAACCACTTACGCCCAATTGTTAAGAAAAGCGTCGCTTTTTTTTGACATTAAACAAGTTAAGTCGGATTATCTATTGCAGATGTATACTGGATTCTGTAATTTTACTACCAGTTATCTTTAATCAGAAATTAAGTTGTGGAGCAACTACAATGACTATCAAAGTAGGTATTAACGGTTTTGGCCGTATCGGCCGTTTCGTATTCCGCGCAGCTCAAGAGCGTGCAGACATCGAAGTAGTAGGTATTAACGATCTAATCGACGTAGAGTACATGGCATACATGCTTAAGTACGACTCAACTCACGGCCGTTTCAACGGTACTGTTGAAGTTGAAGGCGGTAACCTAATCGTTAACGGTAAAACTGTACGTGTTACAGCTGAGCGTAACCCAGAAGATCTTAAGTGGGATGCTATCGAAGTAGACGTAGTTGCTGAAGCAACTGGTCTTTTCCTAACTGACGAGACTGCACGTAAGCACATCACTGCTGGCGCTAAGAAAGTAGTTCTTACTGGTCCTTCTAAAGATGCAACTCCAATGTTCGTAATGGGCGTTAACCAAGCATCTTACGCTGGTCAAGACATCGTTTCTAACGCTTCTTGTACTACTAACTGTCTTGCACCTATCGCTAAAGTACTTAACGATAAGTGGGGCATTGAGTCTGGTCTTATGACTACAGTTCACGCTACTACAGCAACTCAAAAAACTGTAGATGGCCCTTCTGCTAAAGACTGGCGCGGTGGCCGTGGTGCTTCTCAAAACATCATCCCATCTTCAACTGGTGCTGCTAAAGCTGTAGGCGTTGTTCTTCCAGAACTAAACGGCCTTCTAACTGGTATGGCTTTCCGTGTACCAACTGCTAACGTATCTGTAGTTGACCTAACTGTTAACCTAAAAGCATCTGCATCTTACGAAGAAATTTGTGCTGCAATGAAAGAAGCTTCTGAAGGCGAAATGGCTGGCGTTCTTGGTTACACTGAAGACCAAGTAGTATCACAAGATTTCATCGGTGAAGTTCAAACTTCAGTATTCGATGCTAAAGCTGGTGTTGCTCTAACTGACAAATTCGTTAAAGTTGTATCTTGGTACGACAACGAAATCGGTTACTCAAACAAAGTTCTTGACCTAATCGCTCACATCTCTAAGTAATTTCTTTTTAGAAATAGCTTTAGATAAGCATTAGCGAAGACTGTTTTGAGCAGACTTTGAAAAAGGCGACCTTAGTGTCGCCTTTTTAATACCTGCTATCTTTTAAACGGCTTCGCCCCCGATCGCCAAAATGCCTTGGCTAGTTACACACTAAAACTGAAGCCAAACCTAAAACTTAAGTCAAAACGCAAAATTTAATTCCAATACTGGCTCTGCTTGTCACTCATAAAATCACAAGCACTGTTCTAGCCAGCATTTGAATTCAATTTCCTTAGAAGGATCATGTAATGGATTTATCTACTCTACCTACACTGACAGTACTTTCTGACAACGTGACTATCGTTGAACACGAAGGTGTAAAATTGGTTCGCGTTATCCACGATAAAGCAAACGCAGCCATTTCATTGTTTGGAGGCCATGTGGTGTCATTCCAACCACAAGGTCAACAAGACCTTATTTGGATGAGCCAACAAGCTAAATTCGATGGAAAAACAGCCTTACGTGGTGGTATTCCAGTATGTTGGCCTTGGTTTGGTCGCATTGCAGCACCGGCACATGGCTTTGCACGTTCAAGCGAATGGCAATTAGTTGAGCACCGTGAAAGCGAAGCGGGTGTGATTGTAAGCCTAGGCCTAAAGCCGAATGAAGAAACTCTGGCAGTATGGCCGCATCAGTTCGATGCACGTTTAAATGTTGAGATTGGTGACCAACTAAAAGTAACTTTGGATGTGAAAAACACAGATTCACAACCATGGACTTTCTCTGGAGCACTGCACACTTACCTAAACGTTGGTGATATTCACAACACAACCACAACCGGTATGGGTGCTGAGTACATTGATAGCCTGCAAGGTGGCAAGATCTGCCAAGGTGGTTCTGAACTGGTACTAACCGACACGATTGACCGCGTTTACACGCAACCAGAAGCGCAAATCTTTGTTGCTGACAAAAAGCTGGATCGCACGCTAACGGTTGAGAACCACGGTCATAACTCTGCAGTATTGTGGAACCCGTGGGCTGAAGGCGCTGCTGGTATGGGCGACATGCAAGACGACGGTTACCTAACCATGATGTGTGTAGAATCAACACTGCACGCACCAAGCCTAGAAGCAGGCAAAACGCTACAGCCTGGCGAAAGCCACCAGCTGATTACGGTGATTTCTTCAAACTAGGCCTCTAGCGAGTTCAATTAGACAAAAAATGCAGCTCATAAAGCTGCATTTTTTATTGCCCCTAACCTTACACGTACCGTCCAGTAATCAACGTCTTAACACAAGCCAGTAGTCCATCGCCTCTTCGTTTAAATCCACGCCACATGGTTCTCATCACTCTAGTTTATAAATATAACTATCAATTCATTAATTATTATCAATTACTGCCGATAAATAAGTACCTATGATAGAAAGCTCAATAACAAACTTCCTTAAAACCACTTAACAACACCTCAATGAAGACAGGATAGTGAATTCATGTTCGAGAAATACAAAAATCAAAGTGTTGGCTTCCAACTTAAGTTGGTCATTTTGCTGTGCTTGCTTATCGCCTTTGGTTCCATTGCAACACTCGTGTACCGCAATGCCTCACAGGTATTATTAGACAACACGTTAAAAGAACACCAATCCAAAGTAGAAGCGATGGCCAAAACCATCTCTGGTCAGTTTGATGCTTACCTGCATACCGCTAAAGTTTTAGAATCCACTTTTCGTAACGGCTACCTAGCAGGTGTTTATGTTGAAAGTTATGACGTTGAGTTCAACGGTCATTCTATTCCCAACATGACTCAGTATGGTGAGAGCCTAATCAATGACACCAAACTCGTCGATAGCTTTACTCGCGACACCGGCGCCGTAGCGACCCTATTTGCCCCATTTGGCGACGACTTTATTCGTGTCTCTACGTCTCTTAAAAAACCTTCAGGCGAACGAGTCGTTGCGACCACGCTAGGGAAAAATCATCCAGGCTATAGCAAGCTCAAAAATGGCCAGCCTTATTACTCTCAAGTTAAGCTCTTCGGTCAACGTTACATCACCTACTATGCGCCTTTGACCAATGCTCAAGGCAAAGTAAACGGTGTCTCTTTCATTGGTCTGCCAGTAGAAGAGGCGACTCAAAGCCTGTTTGAATCTCTACGCTCTGTTTCTTGGGGGGATACGGGATACACCATCATTGTTGATAATGAGAAAGAGCATCAAGGCCAGTACTTACTGCACCCAACTAACGTGGGCGGTGGTAAATCGATTGTTGATGTTGCTGACTATGACGGCAACAAACCTTTCTATCAGATCTTTGAACAGCCATCAGGTCTAATTCTATATCCATACAAGGTTAAAGAAACCGTTGGTGAGAAGTACCTTGTCTACACTGAAGTTCCCGGGTGGGATTGGAAACTGCTTGGCGGTACTTTTATCAAGGAAGTGACCAAGGGCAGTGATGAATTACTCAAGCTCATCGCTATAATTGCTACCTTGATTGCTGCCGCTACCATCGTCGCGTTAACCTTCGTGTTAAACCGTACACTGACGCCACTAACGACGTTAAACGAGTACATGCTGCGTTTAGGAAAAGGCGAAGTGAGCCTGCATATTCCAAACAATGGCAAGCAGACGAAAAACGAGATCAGCAACCTAAATACCGGTGTTGCGAACATGGCAGCTCAATTGAATACACTCGTGGGCGAGATACGTACGACCAGTGACCAAGTACAGAACAGCTCAAGCAGTGTGTCACAAGATGCCAGCCACAACTTGAGTCAATCTGATCGCCAGCAAGCACAGGTTGAGCAAGTCGTTACGGCCATTGAAGAGATGGCCACCTCTGCAGAATCTGTAGCGCAGCAAGTGAACAGCATTGCTGAAAATGTTCGCCTTGCAAATGAAGACAGCCAGAAAGGTTTAGAAGTCGTTGAAGGTGTGTGTATTGATGTTGCCCAGCTGAATGATCAATTAGACAAGTCAGCATCGGCCATCGAGCAAGTGAGTTCTGATAGCGAAAGCATTCAAACCGTCACTAAGATGATTGATGACATCGCAGAACAAACCAACTTACTTGCGTTGAACGCTGCGATAGAAGCAGCACGTGCGGGTGATCAGGGTCGTGGTTTTGCCGTTGTCGCTGACGAAGTAAGAACATTGGCTCATCGTACACAAACGTCAGTGCAAGACGTAGTGAGCATCATCGAGAAGTTGAAATCTTCCACTAACAATGCCGTAAACCTGATGACACAAAGCCAATCGAATGCCAACCAAGTACTCGATAAAGCGCAAGAAGCCGGTACGGCTCTAGAGTCGATTGCCTCTCAAGTTGAATCTATTGCTTCTCAAGCTGAAACCATCGCTGCGACATCAGAAGAGCAAGCTCAGGTTTCTCAAGAAATAGCAGCCAACGCGCATGCGATCAGCGATCTGAACCAGCAGAGCCGTGAAACGAGCGCTAAGACCTCTCACAGTGCTGATGAACTTCAAAAACAAGCTGAGTCGTTAAAGAACCAAGTTAACTTCTTTAGCTAGAAGGCGAGTTCACTGTTTCTATCAGTGACTTGCTCATAACCAATAGAGCCAACCATACGTTGGCTCTATCTCTTCACTAACTGGCTCTACCTATTCACGGATTGCCGTTAGCCAAGACAGCTGCGTTTATTCTAGCACCCCACTATGCTTCCTGTTAAAATTTTGGACTTGAAATTTCTACCTCGAGTTCGCAATGACTTACCAATGCCCTTTGTGTCACCAACCTTTATCTCAAAACGATCGTACGTTTAAGTGTGAAAAGAACCATCAGTTCGACCTAGCGAAAGAAGGCTATGTCAATTTGATGCCAGCACACCACAAACGCTCAAAAGATCCAGGTGACAACAAAGAGATGATGCAGGCTCGTCGCCGCTTCCTTGAAGGCAACCACTACGATCCAATGCGCCAAGCCGTTGTTGGTTTATGCGCTAGCTATCTGCCAGAAACAGCCCCTAGCCTATTGGATATAGGTTGTGGTGAAGGTTATTACACCAATGAAATTGCGGTAAACCTTCAAGAAAAGAATGGCGCTACTTTTGGCCTAGATATATCTAAGATTGCTATCAAATACGCGGCTAAACGCTACCCTGCTGTCGACTTCTCTGTTGCTTCGAGTCATCGCTTACCCTTTGCTGAAAATAGCTTAGATGGCATTCTGCGCATTTATGCGCCATGTAAGGCTGAAGAGTTACAGCGCACCATCAAAGACAATGGCGTGGTGATCACCGTGACACCTGCTAGCCGACACCTTTATCAGCTGCGTGATGCGATTTATGATGGCGTTCGTTTGCACGATGAAGATCCAGAAGTGATCGAAGGTTTTACTCTTGAGCACCAAGAGCAACTAAACTATATGATGGAACTATCGGGGTCAGACGCATTCGACCTGCTACAGATGACGCCGTTTGCTTGGAAAGCGAGTGAAGAATTTAAACAACAACTCACCGATTCAGAGCAATTCAACTGTGAAGCTGACTTTATGCTACGAGTGTACCGCAAACAAATTTAATTGATATTGATTATCGTTTGCATTGAAATCTCATCTTGCCTCCTTTAGTATGCGTGTTCTTCAAGGAGGCATTTCATGCAACGTATTATTCTTATCGGATTAGCGACCCTGCTTACAGCTTGTGCTAATCAACCTTCAAACAGCACTTCTCAAAAAGTGGCTAACACGCAAACGCAAGCCGTTTCCACATTCTATGACTACCAATTCGCGTCTCCACAAGGTGAAGCGCTTTCTCTCAATGCATTACCTAAACAGCTGATTGACGCTGATGTGGTTCTTATTGGCGAATGGCACACTCACTCGGCAATCCATCGCTTTCAAACCGACTTCTTAAAAGCGCGCCGCAATGCCACATCAAACATTGCGCTTTCAATGGAACAATTCACTCGAGAGCATCAAAACACATTAAACCAATATCTAAATGATGAGATTGGCGAACAAGTTCTTATGTCTCAAGCGGCTGCTTGGCCAAATTACGAAAGTGATTACCGCGCGTTAGTGGAGTTCGCTAAAACCAACAACGTCGATATCATTGCGGCAAACGCACCAAAACCCTTTGTACAGTGTATCGGCCGTAAAGGATTATCCTATCTAGATCAGCTAACGACGGAACAACGTCAATGGATTGCTTCAGAAGTGGATACTGGCGATAGCCCTTATAAAGAAAAGTTCATGGCTTCGATGCATCACGGAACACCAGAGCAAACAGAAAAACAGTTTGCGGCTCAAGTCACATGGGACGAAACCATGGCAGAATCGATTGTTGATTACCTCGCATCGAACCCAGACCAACAAGTGATTCATGTGGCCGGTAAGTTCCACACCGAAGGTGGTTTAGGCACTGCAGCATCGATTCTACGTCGTAACCCTGATTTGAAAATTGCCATCATCAGCCCAGTTGAAGCGATCTCATCGGATAGCAGTGACTATCAGCTTGAAGTTCTCGCGCCACCGGCTCGCTTTGTAAAGAAAGAGAACCGAATGAAGGCATATAAGCACCTATCTAAGCGCGGATCCGATCTCAAGTGCGACTAAACTCGCTATCCAGACTTAATCTTATTCAAGTTTAGGTCTGGCAAACTAAAAGCTTGTTCAATGGCGCCCTAAGATAAATATTGATATCGGCATAGGAATTGCTTAATTACCAAGCAGTTTTGATTAAGCAGACGAAGATACATTGTGCGAATAAAAAAACATCACCACGGTGATTAAATGCACAAGTTTTTCACACCTCTGCCGATACTATATTTAAGGATAGGTAAGGAGAGCGATATGACGCCAGTAGGAACGAGTAACACTCAGCTGTATTCACCTTCGCAAATGAACGCACAAGCTAAAAGCATTGAAGCTGACAAGCCTGCACCTCTTAAGGTTGAGCAAAATACCGTTAAGCTTTCCGATGAGGGCAAAGCCCTATTATCTGCCCTTAAAGAAATCGATAAAGAAGCCAAGAAAGTCGAAGCTGAAAACGCGACCGTTACTGATAAGGTTGAGTCATTTGCTCACGGCGCATTAGGTATGGATCACCCAGATAAGATTGAAGAAGAGGAAGATAACTCTTATTCAGCAGGGCAATACTTATCCGCAGCGGCAACGGTTGGTGGCATTCTTCTCGCTCTTATATAACCTTACTTTCCTTTACGGCATTCCTTTCACTGCACCACGTCCATTGTTTGCACAGCACTGCTTACATTGTCCCTATTGCTCTGAGCCTCTTTCATTGCAAAAAATCGATTTGTCGTCACGACAACAGACCTGATTTGTCCTTAAAAACGAGTTCACGACATAATTCCGCTCTCATTTTAATGGAATAATACTCGTGAAAAACTCTTTTGCGCTTATTGATAAGCCAACCTTTTTTGGTGCGATAGCACTCCTACTCACGATCATCTTCCCGCTGATTATGTTCCCGACGCAAGGAGCAGACTGGATCGCGGTCGCTAAAACCTTTATGACAGACCAACTTGGTTTCTTGTACCTAGCGCTTGGACTCGCAGCTTGTGCCTTCATGGTTTACGTTGTGTTCAGTGATATGGGACAAATTAAACTGGGTGAAGCCGATGAAGAACCTGAATTTAAAACCGCTTCATGGGCAGCAATGCTTTTCTGTGGTGGTATCGGGGCAAGTATCTTGTACTGGGGCTGTATCGAGTGGGCTTACTACTACCAATCACCTCCTTTTCAACTAGAACCCGGCAGTGAAGAAGCCGTTCGTTGGGCTGCGACCTATGGTTTATTCCACTGGGGTCCAATTGCTTGGTCTATTTACCTAATCCCTGCTATTCCAATTGCCTACTTTTTCTATGTACGTAAACAACCTGTACTAAAAATTTCTAGTGCATTGATGCCAGTATTGGGTGAACACCATAGCCGCGGCGTTGCAGGTAAAGTTGTAGATATCCTATTCATCTTTGGTCTATTAGGTGGCGCAGCAACAACGTTAGGTTTAGCAGCACCTCTTATTACTGAAGGTCTTAACCACTTATTCGGCCTACCAAAAAATAACGTCACTCAAGTTATGGTGCTTCTGGTTTGTACTGCGATATTCGCGTACTCATCGTATGCGGGTTTGGAAAAAGGCATCAAGATCCTCAGTAACATCAACTTCTGGGGTGCAATGGGACTCTTGATATTCGTCCTAATCGCTGGCCCAACGATTTTCATGCTTGAAACGGGTCTAGACTCGATTGGTCGCCTATTGTCTAACTTCTTTGTGATGGCAACGTGGGCAGAACCATTCGGCGGCTACGGTACGTTCGAAAATACGCATTTCCCACAAGATTGGACCATTTTCTACTGGGCATGGTGGCTAGTTTTTGCACCAAGCATGGGCCTGTTTGTTGCGCGTATCTCTCGCGGCAGAACCATTAAACAAATGGTGTCAGGCTCTATCTTCTTTGGTTCATTAGGCTGTTTCTTATTCTTCATGATCTTAGGTAACTACGGTTTATCCCTACAGTTATCTGGTGAGCTAGATGTCGTTGCAATCTTAAACGAAGAAGGCGCAACCAAAGCTATCTTCTCGATGCTGGCACAACTGCCAATGAGCACGTTAGTGATCGCCGTATTTACACTGTTGTGTATTATTTTTACTGCGACAACCTTTGACTCTATCTCTTACATTTTGGCTTCTGTGGTTCAGAACAACGTGACCGAAGAGCCAATGCGTTGGAACCGCATGTTCTGGGCATTCACACTGTCGTTCTTACCAACGATTCTGATGTTCTTGGGCGGTCTAAGCACGCTTCAAACGGCTGCGATTGTTGGTGGCTTACCGCTACTGGCTATCTCTGTGATGTTGATGATCTCAGCCGTTCGTGCAACGAGCCTCGATTTACGTCACCAAGAGAGTTACATCGAGCCGACGATTAACATCGAAGAGCTGCCAGACATGGATCCATGGTCGGCAGAAGGGATGGCACTGGCACAGTTCGAGAAAGAGAAAGACGCAGCACAAGAAGCCGCAGAACTTGAACGTGAAGCTTATAAAGCCCTTGCTGATGTGAAGAAAGAAATCCGCGCTTATGTTCTTGAACAGGGTGCACAAATGGAAACACATGAGCTTCCTGAAAACCTACAACAAGCACTTGAGCAGGCTGAAAACAACCTAAGCACAGCTCAAGCGAAAAAAGTTGAGTTATCAGAGCAAGCTCAGAAAGCTCGAGTCGCGTTCAATCAGGTGGTTGCAGAACTGCCACTTGCTTGACATTAGCCATGACACAGTCCATTTATTTGGACTCTCCTAAATACGACAAAGGCTCACAGAAATGTGAGCCTTTTTTTATGCATTTCCAAAAACTTGAGTTATTGCTCAATTTCATATTGATGAAACAAATATGAAACGACTTTGACACAAATCGGTGTTCTAATCATCCCGCTTATATAAAAAGGGATAACTAATGAAGCACTTTATGAAACCAATTGTTACCGCAGTGGTAACCTCTACACTCTCATTCAACGTACTTTCAGCAGAAATCAAAAATGTCATTCTGATGATCGGTGACGGCATGGGACCTCAGCAAGTTGGCTTATTGGAAACCTACGCAAACCAAGCGCCAAATTCCATCTATAAAGGGAACAAAACGGCCATTTATCAACTTGCTCAAGAAGGGGTTATTGGTTCATCCCTAACGCATCCGGAAGACGCAATCGTAGTGGATTCAGCTTGCTCTGCGACCATGCTTGCAACGGGTATCTACAGCGGTTCAGAAGTGATCGGTATCGATTCCCAGGGTAACCATGTTGAGACAGTACTTGAGAAAGCCAAAAAAGCAGGCAAAGCGACCGGCTTAGTTTCCGACACGCGCTTAACTCACGCGACCCCTGCTTCTTTCGCCGCTCACCAACCTCACCGTTCTTTAGAGAATCAAATTGCATCTGACATGTTAGCAACGGGCGCTGATGTGATGCTCTCTGGAGGACTGCGTCATTGGATTCCTAAATCGACCAACGACAAAGGTGAAACCTATAAGCAACTTGAGAAACTGACTCAAGGTGATGTTTACCTAAAATCGAAGCGTAAAGACGACCGTAACCTGCTGACTGAAGCAGAGACAGACGGCTACCAACTGGCGTTTAATCGCAATATGCTAGACGATGCTAAGAGCGATAAACTACTTGGCCTATTCGCCTACTCTGGCATGGATGATGGCATCGCTTACAGCAACAAGAAAAAGAGTGGCGAACGAACTCAACCAAGCCTGAAAGAGATGACACAAAAAGCACTCAACATCCTATCCAAAGATGAAGATGGCTTTTTCCTAATGGTCGAAGGTGGCCAAATCGACTGGGCGGGACACAGTAACGATGCAGGTACCATGCTGCATGAACTGCTCAAGTTTGATGAAGCGATCCAAACGGTGTATGAATGGGCAAAAGATCGTGAAGACACGATCGTGATTGTGACCGCAGACCACGAAACAGGCTCTTTCGGTTTCAGCTACTCTTCTAACGACCTACCAAAACCACAGAAACGTTCTGGCGAAGCCTTCGCCGATCGCGACTATGCACCCAACTTTAACTTTGGCGCATTCGACATTCTTGATGGTTTATACAATCAGAAGCAAAGCTACTACGGCATGATCAGCGAATTTCAGAAGCTAGATAAATCGCTGCAAACACCTGAAAAACTGGCTGAGATCGTCAACAAAAACAGTGAGTTCCCGATCACTGCTGAACAAGCGAAAAACGTATTAGCCAGTAAGCCGAATCCATACCGATTGGCTCAGCACAAATACTTGTCGGCAGAAGAAGTGCCTGCTATCAACGATTTCGATGCTTTCTTCCCATATAACGACCGTGGCAACCTACTTGCTCGAGAACAAGCAACAGGCCAAAACATCGTTTGGGGTACAGGCACACACACTCATACACCAGTGAACGTGTTTGCTTGGGGCCCTGCTGAAAAGATACTGCCAGTTTCGAAAATCATGCACCACTCAGAACTGGGTGAGTACATTAAACAACAAGTAAACTAGTTCGGGTTTAGTCGAGACTCACCAAGCTAAATGAGAAATTATTTAACTGATAAATCGTGCACTAAATAGATTACGACGACCAAAAAACTCAATATTTAAGCGCCCATAGGGCGCTTTTTTACAAGTTATTCGTCAATCATTATATTGACGAATAAAATATTAATCGACAGTATACAAACTTACCTTTCAATCGATGACCCCAAACATGTGTGAAATATTCGCTAAGCAGCCCAAAGAAAATTATCAATTTGTCACCCGCTCAATTCGGATTGAAGGCCATGCGACCAGCGTCAAATTAGAGGCTAGTTTTTGGTCCATACTAGAAGAGATTGCCAATAATCAATGCCTTTCAGTTCCGAAGTTCATTAGTACCATTTATAAAGAAGCCTTACTGCATAATGGTGAAGTCACTAATTTTGCGTCGCTATTACGTTGTGCATGTTTAACTTATGCAAGCCAACCACTGCAAACAATGTCGCTCGCGAACAACCAACTCGCCGCACAATCTATGTAATCCACTCATTGTCGTACTCTAGTACTACCCATACTACTAAATCCATCAGTATTCTATCCGTATATAAAAAGGAAGAATAATGACAAAACTAATCCACAGTATGGTTCGAGTCAGTGATTTAGAGGCTTCAATTAATTTCTATTGCTCAGCTTTAGAATTAGAGATCAGCGACCAATATGTCTTCGACAACTTTACCCTCACCTATTTAGCAAACGCTAAAACAGCTTTTGAGCTAGAACTCACTTTCAATCATGATGCAACCGAGATATACACCCACGGTTCGGGTTACGGGCATTTAGCCGTGAGTGTTGAAGATATCGAACAGGCACATAAAAGAGTGACTCAATTAGGGATTACAGCCAGTGAAGTTAAAGCTTTTGGCCACAATCAGGCTCACCTTGCAACTTTCTTTTTCATTACCGACCCAGATGGTTACAAAATTGAATTTCTCCAACGCCAAGGCCGTTATCTTTAACCGAGATTAAAAATAACAAACAAGAGGGACTAACTATGATTCACTTAACCGCAGCTTTTACTGCGCAAAAAGGTCAAGAAGAAAATTTACGAAAGCTTCTAACTGACATGCTAGAGCCAACCAGAAACGAAAGTGGAAATATACGCTACAGCCTGTTCCAAGAAACTGAAGATAACACTAAGTTTCTATTTCAGGAGCAATTTTCAGACCAGCAAGCGCTCGATACACATTGCCAAGCGCCACACTTTGCTTCACTTTTGAAAAGCCTTGAATGGGTGCTAGCAGAAGAACCTAACATCACTTTTTATAACGCGGTTGAGTCGTAATTTAAAGCCCCAAAACAACAAAGGCACTCTAGTGAGTGCCTTTGTTGTTTGAATATATAATCTACGTACGATTTGGGTGGTTCAAGATGTGGTCTTCCCAATCGACAACATCGATTTCGTATACCACTTTGTTACGAACACTTTCACCTGCAGCATGCATCTCTGATTTAGAACCCGTAATCAACGGGTGCCACTCAGGAATCGGCTTAGATTCTGATAGAAGACGGTAAGCACAAGTGTCTGGTAGCCAATGGAATTCATGAATCTTGTCACGAGTCAGCTTCAAACACTCTTCACCTGAAGTGAAGCGGTTCGGGTAGTCTTTACAAGAACATGTTTTGTCATTTAACCAGCTGCACGCCACGTTGGTGTAGTAAACTTCATCGCTATCTTCATCCATTAGTTTATGCAGGCAACACTTACCACAACCGTCACACAGTGATTCCCACTCGTTCTCGGTCATTTGCTCTAGTGTCTTTTCTTGCCAAAATGGATTCGTCATAGGATTACTTCTTACTCTTTTACTGGGGTGCGTGTTATACCGCTAGCCCATAAAAAGTTCAAGGATAATAATTGTTCATTCTTTGATTCAATCAACAGCTGTCACTCTCATCATTTTTTGCTACTATCGCGCACCCTGTTATTTAGTGAGTTTAATTTGATGGAATGTCGCCTAGGTTGTGGAGCTTGTTGTATCGCTCCAAGTATTACATCTGCTATTCCTGGAATGCCTAATGGTAAGCCTGCTGGCGTACGCTGCATTCAATTAAATGAGCAAGATCTATGCAAATTATTTGGTCAACCTTCACGCCCGAAGGTATGTCACCAGTTCAAAGCCTGCCCTATCATCTGTGGTAAAACAGACCAAGAAGCGCTTGATAACCTTATTGAGCTCGAAGCAATAACCTAACAATACTTTTCTTCTTATATATGCCCAAGATTTCACAACTTTGATAGATCTAAACTATCTTATTGATACTGGTAAAGATTAATAAGGATAGTTATGAATAAGTATATCGCAGAAATGTTCGGTACGTTTTGGTTGGTGTTAGGCGGTTGTGGTAGTGCCGTCTTAGCCGCGGCTTTCCCTGATGTGGGAATTGGTCTACTCGGAGTTTCCCTTGCCTTTGGTTTAACCGTACTCACCATGGCTTTTGCTATTGGCCATATATCCGGTTGCCACCTTAACCCTGCTGTCACCATCGGTCTATGGAGTGGTGGTCGCTTTGATGGCAAGGATGTTGCGCCTTATGTTATTGCCCAAGTGATTGGCGGTATTATCGCGGGCGGCGTGCTATTTGTGATTGCTTCTGGTCAAGCAGGTTTTGACGTTGTCTCATCAGGCTTTGCTTCGAATGGTTACGGTGAACACTCACCGGGTGGCTATTCGCTAACAGCAGCACTCGTGTGTGAAGTGGTCATGACTATGGTGTTCCTATTCGTGATCATGGGGGCAACCGATTCGAAAGCACCGGCTGGATTTGCACCTATCGCGATTGGTCTTTGTTTAACCTTGATTCACCTTATCAGTATCCCTGTCACTAACACCTCTGTGAACCCTGCTCGAAGTACTGGTGTAGCCGTATTTGTTGGGGACTGGGCTGTTTCACAATTATGGCTATTCTGGATTGCACCGATTATTGGTGCCGTGATTGGCGCTGCGATTTACAAAGCCGTGCGTGGCTCTGATTAATTGTTTGAAAAGGTTTTAGAGTAGACGCGTTTCAGAATAGAGCTTTATAACAAAAAGAAAAAGCCGCTTAGTGATGATTCACCAAGCGGCTTTTTTAGATCTTATGACGACCGAGTAAGGAGTGCGAAAGCGTGGTGCCATCCACCAGCTCTAGCTCACCACCGACGGGAACACCATGGGCGATACGGCTAGCGTTCACTTCATGGGCATTACATAGCTCAGCAATGTAATGCGCTGTTGCTTCCCCTTCTACTGTCGGGTTAGTCGCTAGAATTACTTCAGTGATATCACCACGACGTAAACGGTAATCCAAAACATCGAGACCGATATCACTTGGACCGATACCATCAAGTGGTGAAAGATGCCCCATAAGCACAAAGTAACGACCTGAATATTGGCCAGTTGCTTCAATGGCTGCAATGTCTGCAGGGCTCTCTACTACACAAATTTGACCATTTTCCTGACGTTTAGGATTGGTACAAATGTGGCAAGTATCTTCTTCAGTAAAAGTACGGCACTCATTACAATGACCAATTTCGGTCATTGCTTGGCTAAGAGCTTCAGCCAACTGTAGGCCGCCTTTTCTATCGCGCTGTAACAAATGAAAGGCCATACGCTGCGCCGACTTGGGGCCAACCCCAGGTAGACAACGTAAGGCCTCCATCAAATGCTCCAGCATATGACTGGTACGCATATTTAACCGTTCTAACTTTAAATAACGGCTTATTCAAGAACAAGCCGTTGGAAGAGACAAGTCTCTTATAAATAAGTCGCTTAGAAAGGCATTTTCATACCTGGTGGAAGTTGCATCCCACCAGTTACGCCAGCCATTTTCTCTTTTTGAGTCTCTTCAACACGACGAGCTGCATCGTTGAAAGCGGCTGCGATAAGATCTTCAAGCATCTCTTTATCGTCTTCCATTAGGCTTTCATCGATATCAACGCGACGAACACTGTGACTACCAGTAATCGTAATTTTTACAAGGCCAGCACCTGACTCACCTGTAACTTCCATATTTGCGATTTCTTCTTGAAGCTTTTGCATGCGTTCTTGCATTTGCTGGGCTTGCTTCATCATGTTGCCCATACCGCCTTTACCAAACATGTTATTACTCTCTGGTCTAATTGGTTTATTAAAATCATTTAAGCTACTAAGGGCTTAAATGGGGGTTAAAACACTGTGATTCAACCCCACGAGTTCAGTTCTCTGATTTGCTTTCCAAGGATGATATGCTCATCACTAAATGAAAGGCATATCGATATTGGAGGAACACTATATTGGACGAACGCTGTCTCTATCCAACTCGGCAGCAAAACGTCTTTCGATAAACTGTACGTTGGCATCGTTTTCCAAACTGGTAAACGCGTCTTTCAACTTGCTTTGATACAATCTTTCTCGCAGTTCTAGCGGTGTTTCTCCACCATCACCAATTTCAACACTCAAATGACACTCTTCTCCAAGCACAGTATTGAGAGACTGTAATAGCTCACTCTGTGCACGGTCCGTATTCAAGTGAGCCTGGCTCGCTCTTAACGTTAAGGTGATTGATGTGTCAATCCTAGTAAATACTGAGTTCAATGCTAACTGTTCAACAAGCTTGGCTGTCTCTAGCTTTTGAATCGTGGCGGACCATTCATCTTGAACAATCGACTCTTGAAGCAATTTATCGACCATTTCTGGTGTCTTAATATGCTCTAACGCACGCTTGATCTGAGTAGGTGTAAGCTCTTTGCTCACCTCTTTCACTACAGGTTTAGACGGTTTCCAGCGATAAGGTTCATTATCGTTGGTCACATTTTCTGTCGAAGAGGCGGTTAAAGAAGCTGGCGACACCCGCTCAGAACCACCGTGTTGCTGAGCAACTCGGTCAAGAACTGAAGTTTTAGCTGGTGTCGCTTTAGCCTTTTTTGGCGCCGAACCTTTGTTTTCTGTTGCTGCACCACCTCTACGTTGAGAACGCAATTGGTGACGTAAACCACTCACAGGCGAAGTTGCACGCGCTGGTTGCTCTTGCGAAGCAGAAGTAACAGAAGGTGCAACGGGAGCAACATTTGGCTGCTCTTGATTCTGATAATTAGCTTGCTGAGTCATGGGACTCATCGGCTGCTCTGTACCGTAGCTTGGACGCTCATCATAAGCAGGTGGCGCGTCATACTGACTATGCGGGTAATCCTGTTCTGGATAACCTTGGTTGCCTGAATGATCAGCGTAACCTTGTGAATCTGAATATTGGTTCTGATTCTGCGGCGGTTGCTGTTGCACAGGCTGCTGCTGCACAGGAGCTTGTTGAGGCACTTGAGGCTGTGAAACCGCTGGAGCCTGAGCTGATTGTCTCGGAGCTGCCATTGGCGCAGCTTGACTCACTGGCTGAGCAACACTCTGAACCTGGTTCTGAACCGGATTCTGAGCTGCAGGAGCAGGCGCTGGGCTAGTCGACTCAGTCGAGATAGCCGTAGCAACAGTTTGCTCAGCAGGTCTGAATGCCAACATACGCAGAACCACCATCTCAATACCAACACGAGCGGTTGGCGATAATGGCAAGTCTTGACGACCTTTCAGCACTATCTGGTAGTAGAGTTGGATGTCTTGCGGGCTTAACGCTTTGCTCAGCAGTTCTAGCCTTTCAGCATCCGGCTGAGCCTTGTCTAAAGTAGACGGCAGAGCTTGATACATCGCCAAACGGTGTAATTGAGTCGCAAGTTGACTCAGCAATCCATCCCACTCAACGCCATTTTCAGCAAGAGCTTGAATGCAAGCCATCGCTAATTGTGGTTGTTTACTGCTAATCGCTTCAAGTAGATGAATCGCTTGGTCTGTATCCAGTGTTCCAAGCATGTGAGCAACAGTGTCTGTCACTACATTGCCATTACCTAATGCGATAGCTTGGTCTGTTAGGCTAAGAGCGTCACGCATACTGCCATCAGCGGCATGAGCAATCATTCCAAGCGCACGAGATTCAGACGTCACATTTTCTTGTTCAAGAATATGATCGAGTTGCTCGTGGATATTATCAACGCTAATCGGCTTAAGGTGGAATTGCAGACAACGCGACAATATAGTCACAGGAAGCTTTTGCGGATCCGTCGTTGCGAGCAAGAACTTCACATACTCAGGCGGCTCTTCTAAGGTCTTTAGAAGCGCGTTAAAGCTGTGCCTAGACAGCATGTGTACTTCATCGATTAGGTAAACCTTGAAGCGACCACGTGCAGGCTTGTACTGAACATTGTCCAGAAGCTCGCGGGTATCTTCTACCTTAGTACGTGAGGCAGCATCGATCTCGAGCAGGTCAACAAAACGACCTTCATCGATCTCTTTACAGGTTGCACACTCACCACAAGGGGTTGCAGTAATGCCTGTTTCACAGTTGAGTCCCTTCGCAAACAAACGGCCGATGGTCGTTTTACCGACACCTCGTGTACCGCTGAATAGGTAAGCGTGATGCAACCTATTTTGGCTAAGGGCATTCTCTAATGCTGTTAAAACATGGGCTTGACCAACCACTTCTTTGAATTTGGTTGGTCGCCATTTTCGCGCTAACGCAAGATAGCTCATGAATAATTCCGAAAAGGATTAATGACCGTCGAATTCGCAGATGCTAAACACTTCTAGACCTAAGCCTTGTAAGCGCTTGTCACCACCGATTTCTGGAAGGTTAATAACAAATGCAGCGTGTTCTACCACACCACCAAGCTGACGAATCAGCTTTGTTGTCGCTTCAATCGTACCGCCTGTTGCTAGCAAGTCATCAACCATCAGCACTTTATCGCCTTCAACGATAGCATCGGTATGGATTTCTAGCGTATCAGTGCCGTACTCAAGCTCATAAGATTGTGCCACAGTTTGACGAGGCAACTTGCCCGGTTTACGAACAGGGATGAAGCCGACACCTAGCTCAAGAGCAAGAGGCGCACCAAATAGGAAACCACGAGCTTCAGTACCAACGATCTTAGTAAAGCCCATGCCCTTGTATGTGTCTACTAACAGGTCGATTGTCGCTTTGTACGCGGCAGGATCTTCCATCAAGCTTGTTACGTCACGGAACAAAATACCCGCTTTAGGGTAATCAGGAATGCTTTTGATGCTTGCTTTGATCAGAGAGATTTTTTCTGTGTTCATAATCTTATGCACTTCATTAGGCCGCTTTCCAAACTCTCGTTAACGAATCAAACATCAACGCTCGGAATTAAGGAAAGGTACGATTGGTATTCATTGCAACGAGAGTCATAACTCTGATTGCTGAAATAATAAACGCCCGCTATACAAGCAGGCACACTGGCTTAATGGTAGTGATTTTCTTTGCTGTCAGCAACCAACTCATGGGTTGGAAGTCGCATAAACCATGTGAGAAGAATAACAAGTACACAAATTAGGAAAACCTTGACCCAAATGATCGGGGCAAAGTAGATCGATAACGCAAAACTCAACAAGATAAAGAACACGCCACGCGTTTTAACTTGTTTGGTCACAGCACCGTGTTGATACCAATTGTTCAATAACGGGCCGAGCGTTTTATGCTCATGCATCCATTTGTGAACTTTGGGGTTGCTTCGCATGAAACATGCACTGGCAAGAAGGAGAAAAGGCGTGGTTGGCAGAACGGGTAAAACGATCCCTAGAACTGCAAGAATGATACAAAGGCCACCAGCAATATTGAGGCTTAAAACTCGAACGCTAATTGTGGCCTCCTTGAGTTAGCTATCACCAATCGGCGACGATAGCTTAACTAGAATGTTGCGTAACCATTGAATACTCGGATCAACGTAAGAGTTGCTGGTAGTAATGGAATCGCTAAAAATGCGGCTAAAAATCCTAAAAAATAGAATACATTAAACGGGTCTTGAAAGTCTTTGTTATCTGCCATGATTGCTTCTTGTTTTTGTTAGTAAAGGTAAGTATCTGGCGAACCAAACCCGCTTTGCTAAATCGACATTTAACAAAAAAGGCATAGCCACACCATTTGCGCAACTATACCTTAATCAATTATTCACAAAAACCGAGGAAATATAGGGTTAATCAGTGGACCCTTGGTGTATGTCTAAACTAAAACTGGCCGATCCAAGCAGGCTCAATGATAGCTGGCAGCCTTGTTCAATCGGAAGATCCCGTGTAATGAAGTTCTTCTTACAGTTCTCACCCAAGCGCTCGCCCGCCGCAATATGTTGATTCAATTCGCCATTCGACCATTGTCCATCTAAACCCGCAGGTAGAATAGAGATAGTTCCCACAGCAAGATCAGCAACACCAAACAAAGCATTCACAGGGGTCGAACATTTAGAGCAACGAATCCCCTTCTCCAAAATTTCCGCAATATCTTTGAGATCAACGTTAAAATCTTTTCTATTTCTGATGTAATCGTGGAATAACGCTCTCACCAATAATGTGGCCGCTGAGCCGCCGTTATCAGAAGACGACGAATCGACGAGGTAGAAAGCAAACTGCCCGTTCATCATCCACGCATAATCAAACACAAGCGGCATCATTTCTGTTGATTGCAGTAAACGGTAACTGCAACGCCATGAGCCTTGTCGTGTATCTTTCTCTGGAAGCAGCGCGTGCAATAAGTCTCTTGCAGCACTCGGGTTATCTTGCAGGTAGTTGAGATGCCAATGCAGTTCTTGGTCTTCAGGGATCTCGCCACCGTCATCAACGCAGAACCATTGGCTTGAAAAATCTCGTTGATCTGAAATGTTATCGAACGAATCTGTCAATGTATTCGCAATCGCACTTCCTAAGTGACCGTGATCCTCTAGAGGTTTCGCTAAAAAGTCTTTGATACCAAATCGTAATGCTTTCGCCACATCAGACATATCATCGGTGCCAGACACGACGATCATAGGCAGTGACGGATACTCTAAACTGAGCTCCTCTACAAGCTCAATCCCATCCAGTATCGGCATTGATAAGTCACACACAATTAAATCTGGCGCTGAGTCTCTAAGTTTTTGCAGAGCATCCAGCCCATTTTCAGCCTCAACCACTTTATAACCAATCTTGTCTAAGTACGCGCTGGTTATCCGGCGAAAAATAGGATCATCATCAACCAACATAACGCATTTTTGATTGAGAACTTCCTGAGCCGAGGTCATAACTGGCTGACTGTGAGTTTTGTACATAATCTCTAACCTCACAAAACTAAGTCGAATTATTATTGTTATCTGTTCTAAGAACTAATATAAAACTTAGTAATAAAATACTAAATACACAAATGTTCACTCTTTACTGGTAATTCGTGACAAGGGTTGGAATACTGGTAAATAGTGCAACGAGTTGACGTAACGCAAACATTGATCTCAATATTACGTATAAATTAGATGAGATTGTAAACAAATGTGTCTGGATTTATGAAATTAGATGATTTAAACCTCTTTCGACTTGTCGTTGAAAATGGGAGCTACACCGCAACATCGCGCAAGACTATGATTCCGGTTGCGACCATTACACGACGCATCCAAGCCCTAGAAGACTCTTTGAACCTAAGGCTTCTCAATAGACACGCGCGTAAACTCTCTTTAACAGAGGCTGGCGAACGTTTTTTCAATGAATGCTCACCGTTACTACAACGTCTATCTTCTACTGCAGAAGAACTCACTGACGTGTGTAAGGGTGCTTCAGGGAAGATTCGCATTACCGCCCCCTCAAACCTGACCAAGCGCATGATGATGCCGATGTTCAGTGAATTCATGACTCAATACCCTGATATCAATATTGAGCTGATGATGAACAACCAAGCTGATCAGCTTGATCCAACTGAGTGGGATGTCATTTTCAGAGTCGGCCCGCAGCGTGATTCAAGCTTAATCGCAAGAAAGATCAGTGAAGTGAAGGATATTCTTATCGCGAGTCCTGACTACTTAGCGAAGAACCCGGCACCAAGTCATGCAGAAGAGCTCGCGAATCATTCGCTACTTAAAGGTTATCCGCTGATTAAGTGGCAGCTGAGTAATTCGAATGAAGAGACGGTCGTGAATAGCGAGAAAGGTCGTTTCAATGCGAATGCGCTTAATGTCGTAAGACAAGCCTGTTCAGAAGGCCTAGGTATCACCCTAATGCCTGACGTGATGATCCGTGAATACATTGAAGATGGTAGCTTAGTGCAAGTCTTAGAAGACTGGAGTGCTAACCCTCGTGATATTTACATGCTTTATAACCACAAAGACCACCTGCCAGAGAAGGTTAGATTGTTTATCGATTTTGTGATCGCATACCACATTCACTAAGATTCAATCCCCTCCCCCGCAAACAAAAAAACCAGAGCCGATGCTCTGGTTTTTTATTACTCATTTTTTATGAGTACGCTAAGCGCCTTCGTTATGTAACTCTAGGTTCGCGAGATCTTGTTGGATCTCACGCTCAACCTTTGAATCGTCATTACGTAAAGAGTCTAGGAAATCTAGGTACGCTTGGTCGATATCGCCCGTTACATACTCGCCGTTGAATACAGATGTATCAAAACGAGAGATGTCTTGATTACCCATACCTACTGCAGAGATTAAGTCTGGTAGCGTTTGGAAAATCAAAGCATCTGCGCCGATCTGCTTACAAATCGTTTCGTTGTCACGGCCATGAGCAATAAGCTCCGTCGCGCTCGGCATATCGATGCCGTAAACATTCGGGAAACGAACCTCAGGAGCAGCAGAAACCATGAAGACTTTGCTTGCGCCAGAATCACGAGCCATCTCAATGATCTGCTCTGATGTCGTGCCACGCACAATAGAATCATCAACCAATAGAACGTTCTTACCTTTAAACTCAGAACGAATTGCGTTGAGCTTACGGCGAACCGACTTCTTACGCTGTTGCTGACCAGGCATGATAAACGTGCGGCCAACATAGCGGTTTTTCACGAAACCTTGACGATATGGCTTATTGATCGCTTGAGCAATTCGTAGCGCAATATCATTCGATGTTTCAGGGATTGGAATTACCACGTCAATGTCTAGGTCTGCGTACTCTTCTTTAATACGCTTGCCTAACATCTCACCCATCTCAACGCGTGCGCTGTAAACCGAAATTTTATCGATGAATGAATCAGGACGAGCAAAATAAACAAACTCGAAAATACATGGGTTTAATTGTGGGTTATCTGCGCATTGTTTAGTGAAAAGCTCACCATTGAATGTTGCGTAGATAGCTTCACCTGGGGCAACATCGCGCATAAAATCAAAACCAACAGCGTCTAACGCTACCGATTCAGACGCAACCATGTACTCAGTTTTACCGTTAATTTCACGCTTACCAAGACACAGTGGACGAATACCATGTGGGTCACGGAATGCGATCATACCGTGGCCGATGATCATCGCTGTCACTGCGTAAGCACCACGAATAGTACGGTGCACGTTTGCAACGGCGCGGAACACATCTTCTGAAGTCACATTACCTTTAACAGTATCGATTTCATGAGCCAATACGTTCAGTAGAACTTCAGAATCAGAGGTTGTGTTGACATGACGACGGTCTTTTTCGAACAACTTCTCACGAACTTCACTTGCATTCGTTAGGTTGCCGTTGTGCGCCAACGTGATACCAAAAGGAGAGTTTACGTAGAAAGGCTGCGCTTCAGAAGCACTCGAGCTTCCCGCTGTAGGATAACGAACATGACCAATACCCACGTTACCTTGGAGGCGTTGCATGTGTTTTGCTTCAAAAACATCTTTAACTAAACCGTTCGCCTTACGCAGACGGAAACGATTGCTTTCTATGGTACAAATACCAGCGGCATCTTGGCCACGATGCTGCAATACCGTTAAAGCGTCATAAATAGACTGGTTTACAGGTGTTGAACCCACGATTCCAACAATACCACACATGTCCTAATCCTCGATTTTCGACATTAACTGGCGCTAAAGCGCGCCAGATAAGAAACTAGATGTTGCTTGTAAATGCTCAAAGAACGGCGCAATGATTCGGCTAAACTCCGGAACCAACTGCGAATTCTCCCACCACTCAGAACTTGGGAATGCAGTAAACGCATCCATGAAAAACAACACTGCTGAGACAATCAGAACACCACGTAAGCCGCCAAAGACGACACCGAGGATTCTGTCTGTACCCGACAGGCCTGTTTTCTGAACTAGCTGACCGATGACATAGTTAACTAAGGCACCGACAACTAACGTTGCAACAAATAATGCTGCTATCGCAGTTCCGTTTCGAAACATCTCATCTTCGATATTGGTGAAGTACATGGCTAATTTAGCGTAGTACTGGCTAGCAATAAAAAATGCTCCAAACCAAATAACAAGTGACAACGCTTCTTTAGCGAAACCGCGAACTAAACTGATCACGGCAGAGAAGCCGATCACGCCTAAAATGACAAAATCTAACCAATTCATGAATTCTTCATCTTAAGTTGGCGCGCATTTTAACAGAAAAAATGCTGACGCAAACGTTTTCTTATGGATTTAACGGTTTAAATTTGAGCAATTGGCCTTTTGAACCCGTAATTTTTTCTAATTCCTTAATTTGTCGCTCAAGTTTGGATTTAGAGACATCCGGGCCAATAATTACTCGCGTAAACGTTTTTTCTTGCTTGGTGTGAGCCTGGTAACCACGCTTTTGTAAATCCTTAACAACGTTTTTTGCGTTGTCAGCATTCTTCAAAGCCATCAATTGAATAATCCAAGCACTGTCTTGGTATTCATTTTTTTCCGGTACTGGCTTAACCACCACTGCCACTTTATCCGCTTCTTTACTATTTGAAGCCGACGCAGTTTGCTTATCTGAATTATCAACACCACTTTCAACCACTCGCTCAACCGGAGAGTCCGGCAGTGCAATCTGATCTTCAACAGGGTCGAGTACTTCAAAAACTTCTACATTACTATCAAGCTCTGGCTTAATCGGAATGCTTGCAAACTCTTCTTTATAGTGGAGCTTCTTACCATCCAGCACATCGGGCAATACAATCACACCAATGGCCACTAAAATGATGGTACCGACTAATCGGCTTTGGAATTTACTTGCCATTTAGTTTCCTTTTTTCTGCCAATGCTCCAATACTTCACCCACAGTATGGAAAGAACCGACCACCAGTACAACATCGTCACCTTTAACAGAAGCTAAAGCCGCTTCAAACGCTGCTACAGGGTTTGAATGCTGCTCTACGCCTTGAGGTAGGCTTTGACACAATTCAGCAGCTGTTGCGGCTCGTGGGCCGTTCAGCGAAGCTGGGTACCAATGTGTTGTGATTGGTGCTAATACTTCCAATGTCGCAGGGATATCTTTGTCATGAAGCATGGCGACTACAACGTGTAAATTTTTGCCTGCATACTTCTTCGTTACTTGCTGCGCAAAGTATTCAGCCGAATGCGGGTTGTGCGCAACATCAAGCACAATCACGGGTTGTTCGCTAATTTTCTGCATACGCCCAGGTAGCTGTGCGTTCTTCATACCATTAACAATGTTCACATCGCTAATGCTAAGTTCTGAAGTACCTAATGCCATCAATGCTGTTGCTGAGTTAGGTAGCGGCAGGCTTGGAATAGGCAATGATTCTAGTTGGAATGCACCACTGCGCCAGTTCCAAGTATCGCCGTCTACATCATAGGTGTATTGAATACCCACCTGATAGAACTCAGCCTTAATGTCATCAGCGTGAGCAGCAACCGTAGCTGGTGGTTTAGGTTGACCACAGATAGCTGGCTTACCGCTACGATAAATACCGGCTTTCTCAAAACCAATCACATTGATGTCATCACCTAGCCAATCAACATGGTCGACAGCCAAACTGGTAATCACAGAAACATCATGCTCAACGATATTCGTCGCATCTAGGCGTCCACCTAGACCCACTTCTAATAACACAACATCAACCGCTTCAGTTTGAAACGCACGTAACGCCGCTAAAGTCCCATATTCGAAAAAACTAAGGCTGATCTCGCCGCGCTCTTTCTCAATGAAATTGAAAGACTGAACCATCTTTTCATCGGATAGATCTTGGCCGTTAATACGAACACGTTCGTTATAGCGAATTAAGTGAGGAGAACTGTAGACACCAACTGAGTAACCAGCATCCAACAGAATAGCTTCCATTAGTGCACACGTTGAGCCTTTGCCATTGGTTCCGGCAACAGTAATAACGTGTTGAGCAGGTTTGGTGAGGTTTGCCTTAGAGGCGACGGCCTGAACTCGGTCTAATCCAAGATCAATAGCGCTTGTGTGGATGTTTGATAAATAATCAAGCCACATCTCCAAAGAGGATGTGGCTTGAGGAATAGGTTGTTGACTCATCTAACTCATAACCATGATTAAGTAGGTTTGTTAGAAGGTACTTTACCCTTTTTCTGGCGCTTCTGGTACTTCATAAGTAGCTTCATTCGGTGAATCGTTCACAGAAACTACTAATGGTGAAGGCTGGTTGGTCATTTTAGCAACAAGGCTTGCAACGCGCTGACGCATCTCACGACGGTCAACGATCATGTCGATAGCGCCGTGGTCGAGTAGGAACTCACTGCGTTGGAAACCTTCAGGAAGGTCTTCGCGTACAGTTTGTTCGATTACACGACGTCCAGCAAAACCGATAAGCGCTTTTGGCTCACCGATGTTGATATCGCCAAGCATTGCCAAACTCGCAGAAACACCACCCATTGTTGGATCAGTCATTACTGAAACAAACGGTAGGCCTTTCGCAGATAAACGCTCTAGAGCAGCACTGGTTTTTGCCATTTGCATTAGAGACATCAATGCCTCTTGCATACGAGCACCACCACTTGCAGAGAAACAAACTAAACCACAGTTGTTCTCAATAGCCGCATCTACCGCTTTCACAAAACGAGCACCAACAACAGAGCCCATTGAACCACCCATAAATGAGAATTCAAAAGCACACGCTACGATTGGTAAACCTAGTAGTTCACCTTTCATTGCGATCAGCGCGTCAGTTTCACCACTGTTCTTTTGAGCAGTAGAGATACGTTCTTTGTAACGCTTAGAATCTTTAAACTTCAGTTTGTCTTGTGGCTCAAGATCAGCACCTAGTTCAACGCGCTCACCTTTATCTAGGAATGTATCCAGACGGCGACGTGCCTTCATGCGCATGTGATGGTCACATTTTGGACACACTTCTAGGTTACGCTCTAGTTCAGCATGGTAAAGAACCTGCTCACAAGAAGTACATTTAGTCCAAACACCCTCAGGGATAGACGCTTTACGAGATGTTACGATGTTGCTTTTTTCTAAAATCTTTTCAAGCCAACTCATGGAAGACCTTTTTGTTTCGATTCTTACGCTTGATTGCGAAAGAAATAAATTTGGGAATTATGCGTGGGAATTAAAGCACATAAAACAGCGACTGTAGATAAAAAACTGGTTGTACCTATTTTCTGGCACTATTTTACGCACGAAACCGTAATATTTTTTGAACCTAAGTCTCACATTTAGTTCAAATTATCCGGTAAAAACAGAGGTCCAATTGGCTCTCGTGGTAACTCAAAATGTTCAGGATAATCAACATCTACCAGATACAAGCCTTCCGCTTTGGCGGTTGCGCCAGCCACTTTTCGATCTTTAGCCTCTAAAAGCCACTGGATCCACTCTGGTTTTTGCTCACCTTTACCTACTGCAATTAGGCTACCCGTAATATTCCTCACCATATGGTGAACAAACGCATTCGCTTTAATATCGATCACTATGTAGTGCCCATGACGAGTCACGTTTAAGTGAATCATGTTTCTCCATGGACTACGAGATTGACAATGTGTCGCTCTGAATGAAGTGAAGTCGTTCTCGCCTAACAAGTACTGACCCGCTTCATGCATCTTTTTCTCATCAAGGTGACCATGGTAATGGCTCACGCCTGAATTCAGAATGCCAGGACGTAGTGCATGATTAAAGATAATGTAGCGATAACGGCGTGCAGTTGCAGAAAAACGAGCGTGGAAATCCTCATTCACCTCTGTCGCCCAACGGACCGCAATATCTTTTGGCATGTTGGCATTCGCGCCCATTGTCCAAGCAACCATTTTACGATCAACATTAGTTTCAAAGTGAACGACTTGTCCCGTACCGTGAACACCGGCATCTGTACGACCTGCGCACATAACCTCTACAGGATGATTCGCGACAACTGAAAGAGCCTTTTCCAATTCTTCTTGGACACTTTTCACGTCTCGTTGGCGCTGCCAACCAAAGTAGTGGGTACCGTTATATTCAATACCTAAAGCAATTTTCATGTTCTTGTTCTCTTTGAAAATGGGCAAGAAGTATATACGGAAATGAGTGCTAGCCCAAATAGGATGGGGCTAAAACTGCAATAAACAATCACTACCGCCCTAGACGGTGGTTTTAAGAAGCCAAATAAAACAAAGGCGCTTGGGCTCATCTAAAAATAAAGGGTAGCCAACGCTACCCTTTATGATTTTTTTTAAATTTATCGACCGTTTAAGGTATCGATAAGATTCTTTGCCTCTCGGCGAATATCATCGCTGCCGTCAACTATCGCCTCTTCTAGAAGCTTAATTGCACCTTGCGAATCACTCATCTCGATATAGATTTTAGCCAAATCGAGCTTGCCAGCAGCTTCTGCATTGTTGTCGACATCATAGTTGCCGATATCACCGATAACATCAGGGAATTCATTGAGACCAACATCCAGCTTCAACTCTTCATCATCTGGATTAATGGCTTCTTCGCCCTCTTGCTCTACTTGAGCCATCAATTCGTCAATCGTCATGTATTGCTTATCACGACGGTTACCTGACTCTGTTAGATTATCTTGTTGACCCCAATTCTCTTCTTTAATTTTAGGTTCAGCTTGTTTTTCAGCCGATGCCCAAATCTCTTGTTGATCGTCAGGAACACTATTGTGCATGCTTGATTGCTGCTCTGGAGCTAAGTTAAAGCCTTTCCAATCTTCACCGCCAACTTCAAGCATCGCATCAATATCGAGCCCTGCACTGTCAATCGACGTCGCATCTAATGGCTTCTCAAACATATTGTCGACTGAGTCTTGTACATCTTCTGAAAGCAACTCGGCCAATGCTGTTTCATCAAAATCGTCAAAGCCTTCTAGTGGTTCGTCTTGAACCGCTGTAGGTGCTGAGTTTGATTCTAAAGGCGTTGAATTTAATCCTGAAGATGAACTCGGTGAATCATCTGGTTGTGCGAACGCTGCCAGTTCAGGTTCTTCTGCATCTGAGAACCCTGCTTCGTCCGAGAAACCCTCTGTATCGGAGAAGTCGTCAGCGTGACTAAAGCTTTGCGGATTTGAGAACAAATCATGCAGCGCATCTTGCTCTTCACCTTGCGGACTAAAAGAAGTCAGTGGTGTCGGCTTCTCTGCAAACGCATCTGAGATGGCTTCGTCTTCACCGTATTCAGGCAAATCAAGCTCATCGAACTCGACGCCTTCTTCTTCCGCTACTGGCTCTGCGCTGCTTTGTTCAATATCATCTAAAACAGAGTCTGCTTTTGCGCTTTCTTCGTCATATTCAGGAAGATCAAGATCATCGAACTCAAACTTTTCTGCCTCAGGAGCGAGATCTTGCTCTAATTGAGCTTCATCAGGCTCACTAACGACTTCCGCCAACGCGTCTTCTTCACCAAACTCTGGCAGTTCGAAATCATCAAACGAGAACTCGTCTTCGCCTTCTTGTCCTAGAACCTCAGCTTGTTCCGGAGCTTCAATTTTCGGTGCCGTTTCTGCTTGAGGTTCAGAATCAACAGCAGGAGTAACTGGTTCTGGTATTACTTCAACATCGGCTTCTGCCAATGCGTCTTCGTCATTAAACTCAGGAAGTTCGAAGTCATCAAACGAGAACTCTTCTTCGCTGTCTTGTCCTGGAACTTCAGCTTGTTCCGTAGCGTCAACTTGCGGTACCGTTTCTGCTTGAGGCTCAGCGTCTAGTTGAGAATCAACAGTAGGAGCAACTGGTTCTGGTATTACTTCAACATCAGCATCGGCTTCAACATCAGCATCAGCATCAGCTTCCGCTAGTGCATCTTCTTCATTAAACTCAGGAAGTTCGAAGTCATCAAACGAGAACTCTTCTTCGCTGTCTTGTCCTGGAACTTCAGCTTGTTCCGTAGCGTCAACTTGCGGTTCCGTTTCTGCTTGAGGCTCAGCGTCTAGTTGAGAATCAACAGCAGGAGCAACTGGTTCTGGTATTACTTCAACATCAGCTTCAGCGTCCGCTTCCGCCAACGCATCTTTTTTAGCTGTATCGTCTCCAATCAGCCAATCATTGTCTTCTGGTACACCGAACTCATTTGGAATGATTTCTGGCATATGTGCAGCACGGACTGGCTCTGGCTCTGGCTCTGGCTCTGGCTCTGGCTCTGGCTCTGGCTCTGGCAAGAATTCAACGATATTTTCAAGTTCATCGCTACCTTGAATTTTCGGTTCAAAGTCAAAATCAGAGTCTATATTCGCAGGAGATTCAACATCATCAATGGCTTCGGCTAACCAATCTTCTACCGTTTCTTCATCGTCTTCAGAGATTTCATTTAAAGACGACGGCGAAGCTTGATCTTCAGTACTCGCAGCGATGTCTTCACGCTGATGTTGTACGTCGGCTTCTTTCGGTTCTAATTCTTGTTGCTCAGTATCTTCTTGAGTCGGCTCTTCAAAAACTGGTTTGTCAAAGTCAGAATTCTCAGAGAGCAACGAGTCAATATCCAGTTCATCATCTTTAACAGACGACACCGCTTCTTCTGGTGATAATTCATGACTATCAGAAAGGTCCGTTTTTTCTGGCTCCAAAGCACTTTCGATTGATGCTTCAGCTGGCTCTTCAGTAGCTTGCAACGAATCGCTGTCATCAGAAGTCATCAACTCATCAATCAATGCTTCATCTGTTGTTTCTAGTGCGTCATCAAGCAACGCATCCGTTGCAGGCGCTACACCAAACAAGTCATCGATAAAGTCATCACGATTAAAGGCTTCATCATTTTCTGGCTTAACATCAGCACCGTCTTGAATCAGTTCTGAATCTAATGAAGCATCACCAACAAGTTCAGGTTGTGGTGTTTCAGTAATGTCCGTTATTTGCTCAGGCTCGACTTCAGAAGGCTCTGACGTTAATTGAGTATGTTCAACCTCTGAATCCTTGATAAGGTCGTCGCTGGCTTTATCAGAACCAAAGGCAGCATCTAGCTCTTTATCAAACGTCTGTTCTTCTGATTCAAGCTCGTCTTCAATACCACTTGTCAGTAAATCATCAAACGGGTCTAAAGATTCAGATTTTGGTGAATCGGCTTGGTCCGCTGAAAGCGCATCATCCGATAGCTCACTATCAAGGAAATCATCCAGTAAGTCTGTGCTCTCTGCGTCGAGTTCGAAGTCATCATCAGAATCTCCGATTAATTCATCCAGAGTTTCCGTGCTGTCTTCTGCAATGTTTAGCTCATCATCAGTCGATAAACCAGAAAGCTCTTCAAGTTCAGATAAGGCATCAAAACCTAAAGGCTCACTTTCAGGCTCATCATCCGATTCATCGCCCAGCATTTCATCAAGGAGTTCGGTCGAGTTGCTTAGGTCAACGTCATCCCCTTCCAACTGCTCATCAAGTAGATCAACGCTGTCTTGAGTCTCTTCATCAACGATTGGCTTATCAAACTGAGACAGGATGTTTTCGATATCATCATCAGACGCCAAACCATTGTTTAGGTTCGTTGCTATCTCATCGTCGCTATCGAGGTTGAAAGGATCATTCGCTTGCTCGTTCTGAGCGGCAACCTGAGCAAAGATGTCATCAATATCATCCTCTACACTAGGAGCTGCAGATTGAGTGGTCTGTTGTTCAGAGATCAGAGCATCAATATCAAAGTCGTCATTGCTTATGTCCGAAGGCGTAGCATCGCTTTGTTGTTCTGAGATAAGCGCATCGATATCAAAATCATCGGTTATTGATGTGTCGGCACTAGAAGTAGAATCATTTTGCTCTTCCGAAATCAAAGCATCGATGTCGAAGCTATCATCATCTTCGTCATCAAGAGAAAACAGGTCATCTAATAGTGACTGGTCTAATTCGTTAGAGCCTAAATCTTCAGTCTCGGATTCTTTAGATAGCAGTGCTTCAATGTCATCAGCAGACATTGCGTTATCATCTGAGAGGTCAAAATCGACTTCATCGGTATCAAGTGCGCTTTCTGCGCTTTTATCGAGCGCGCGCTCCATCTCTTCAAGACCAAGCGCTTTCTCTTCACCATTAACACTAATGCCGTTGCTGCTGTCCAAGTCCAGATCATCAAAGTTAGTGTCTAAATCACCATTTTCGCCAATGCTCGCAAATGGGTCATCATCTTCACCGTCGAGATTGAAATCGAGATCAGATTCATCCAATCCTGCAAATACATCATCTTCTTCAGCAAGAGCTTGGTCGTCAAACAACTTATTGGCGTCATCTTCAGTGCCAAACAAGTCATCGTCTAAAGACAGCTCGTTAAGGTCGTCCATCTCGTCGCCCAATGTAATAGGCGCGACGCTGCTTGGTTCAGGCTGAATCGGTTGTTCTTGAGTGTTTTGCTGTTGTTCTTCATTTTTAGAACGACGACCTATCAGCATCACGATGATCAAACCAAGTAGAAGACCCGGAATAATCGCAAGAGCCGCAACTAACCAACCATTAGATAACAGTTCATCCATGGCACTTGGTGCCATTTTTTCAATTTCGGCGTTCTTTCTACGCTCTTCATCAAGCAGCTTTTCCACTTCGCTACGAATGCGGTCTTCATCACTGAGCTCTGTTTTTAGCTCATCCACTTCCAATTGAACATTCGACAGCATCAAACGAAGTTGATGGTTTTTTTCTTCGAGTGACAGTAACTCAGTTTCTGAAAGCTCTAACTGCTTCTCAAGGTGGTTCATTTCCTTGGCACCGGTTAGCGGCTTGTTATTCACTATCTCTTGATTACCAATTATCGATTTATCGACAACTTTAGGTTCGCTAACCTTAGCTTTGGATTGTGCATTTTTAGGTGCTACATCTGGTCGACTTGACGCTTGCGCTACTTTAGGTTTTGAAGCGGTAGGCTTTGTCGCAGGAGCATCAAGCTTAGCAAGGTGCGAGTTCATGATGTTGATAGCTTGCTGCGTCGAACTTGCACGTGCTTGCTCTAAAGAAGGCACACGTAAATTACTGGCAGGCAGCAGGCTATGGATATTCTGATTTTCAAACGCTTGTGGGTTTAAGCGATAAATCGCCAACAATGTTTGTTGGACTGAAACGGAGTTATCAGGGCGTAACCTTGAAGCAATAGACCATAGCGTTTCTGAGCCACGAGTTGGACCATAGAAACGTGAAGGCTCAGCGCTATTCAATTGCGCTCTTTGAAGAGGTTCTGAAAACGTAGGCGCTGATTGTATCTGGCCATTAGGCCCTACAACTCGAATGGAATCTGCACGAACAACGGAAATCTGAGTCGCAATGATAAAGGCAAAAGGCATTAACCACGGCTTGAAAAATTGAAACATAAAAGGCTCAGCTAGGTGCTTAAATTCGGAAAAGTGATGATCTATTAAATATATCGGATAAATGACGTAAAACTATAGAGATGAAAACAAAAAATGTGTTGCAGCAACAATATTCGCAGCAATTTCACACAATTTGACTAACAATATTTTCAATCGATTAAAAAAGCCCCACTAAAGAGTGAGGCTTGATAATCAAAGCAATGAAGCTTAGAAGTAATCGCGAATCAGAACTTCAGCGATTTGAACTGCGTTCGTTGCTGCGCCTTTACGTACGTTATCAGCTACTACCCACATGTTCACGCCGCTGTGATGGCTGATGTCGCTACGAATACGACCAACCATTACGTGGTCTTTACCACCCGCATCACGAACCTGAGTTGGGAAGTCTAAAGCTTGGAATACTTCAACGCCTTCCGTGTTCTCTAGAAGCTGAATAACTTGCTCTGCACCGATTGGCGCGCGAGTTTCAACGTGTAGGGATTCAGCGTGACCGTAGAACACAGGAACACGAACACAAGTCGGGTTCACCGTGATTGACGAATCAGCAAAGATTTTCTGAGTTTCCCAAACCATCTTCATTTCTTCACGTGTGTAGCCGTTCTCTGTAAATTCATCAATCTGAGGAATACAGTTGAACGCGATCTGCTGTGAGAATGCTGACTTGTCAGCTGGCATGCCGTTAAGAAGCTTAGCCGTTTGACCTGCTAGCTCATCGATACCCGGCTTACCTGCACCAGACACAGATTGGTAAGTTGAAACGTTAATACGCTCAAGACCCACTTCATCGTGAATTGGTTTAAGTGCTACTACCATCTGAATAGTAGAGCAGTTAGGGTTCGCGATGATGTTGCGGTTACGGAACTCAGCAATCGCTTCAGGGTTCACTTCTGGCACAACCAGAGGAACATCATATTCGTAACGGAAACGTGATGTGTTATCGATAACCACCACACCTTCGTCAGCCGCGATTGGAGCCCAACGTTCTGAAAGCTCGCTACCTGCAGAGAAAAACGCAATATGTACTTGAGACCAATCGAAGTCTTCTACGTTTTGTACTTGTATTGTTTTGCCGTTAAAACGGGAAGTTTTGCCTTCACTACGTTCACTTGCTAGTAAGTGCATTTCACCGACAGGGAATTTACGCTCTTTAAGTACTTCAAGAATGGTTTCACCAACCGCACCAGTCGCACCTAAAATAGCAATATTAAATTCTTGGCTCATTGTTTCTCTCTTTTATAAAGTTGGCTTTACCATAAAACCGAGTTTAGATAACGGCGTTAAATTACAAGATTCGTCGCCCGTTAACTCGACTGCACTGTACTCTCTGCGGTCCCAATATTCTTTACGCATCTTGTCAAAAGAACCCGGCGTAGAGATATTGCGACGGAATAAGGCGTCGTCTTTGCGCACATCATAGATCAACTGAGTCAAATTGTGCAGTGTTGCTTCATCCCAAGCTCTATCTAATTTCATTTGAGGCACTGGGGCTGTCGGCAGAAGATCGCTTGCATAAGCTCGTAGCTCTGTACCCAAGAACTCACAATAACTGTTGAAGATCATCGTAGTACCACGTGCTTTACCCTCTAAACCGTAGCCCGCTACGTGAGGAGTTGCAAAAGCAAGCAGTGGAAGTAGCTCAAAATCGACTTCAGGTTCAAACTCAAACACATCAAGAACGGCAGTAAAACCATCGGCTTTTTGCAAGCGAGCTTTTAACGCTTGGTTATCAACAACTGGGCCACGAGCTGCATTAATCAAAATTTGATCAGCACGTAAGTTGTTCAGCACTTGCTTATTGATCAAGTGATGCGTTGGGAACTCACCCGTTTTAGTAATTGGTGTATGTAGAGTGATCACGTCCGATTGCTCAAGCAGTGTCTCTAATTCAGTAAACTCACGAGTATCACCCTCTTGTTGTTTTAGAGGATCGTTCAGCAGAACTTTGATACCAATACCTTCAAGGCACTTCGCTAAGTAGCTACCTACCTGACCACAACCGATAATACCGACCGTTTTATCGAATACAGAGAAGCCTTGTTGCTGCGCAAGTACCATCATTGCGCTGAAGGCATACTCAGCGACACCCACCTTGTTACAGCCAGGCGCTGCAGTAAAGAAAATGCCACGCTCTTTCATCAATGCTTGGTCGACATGGTCCATACCTGCCGTCGCAGTGCCGACAAACTTCAGCTTATTGGCTTTGCTAATCAATGACTCATTCACCTTGGTGACAGAGCGAATCATCAATGCGTCTACGTCAACTAGGTCGTCAGCCGTTAATGTGCGACCAGACTTCATTGTCACTTCCCCTAGCTGGCTAAATAGCGCTTCAGCATAAGGCATATTTTCGTCGATTAAGATTTTCATTTGGCGAGTACTTTAGTTGGGGTCTATCGACCTAAATGTGAATTGAAATGATTGTGCAAAATTCCACACTCGGTGTCGAGTAGCAAATGGAATACATTATATATAAAGGGCTACGTTGGCATTTATCACACCATATCCCAAAACCGAATCAACACTGAAGATTGTGTAGCCCAGAAACGAAAAATGCCCGATTGAATAAACAATCGGGCAAACATCCAGAACAAAAGGATCCTATCTCGCTCTCCAGGAGACAGAGTCTTGCGTCTGTTCAACCAGTACTAACCAAAGTCACTACTGGTCAAGCTCTGGAAACCTTTTAATTTCTAAACCCAGATTTAAAAAGTCATGTTCAAAAAAACACGTATAAAACCTACATTTAAAAAGCTTTGTTCTGTTGGTCATAGTTAGTGGGCAACCTATGCGTTTTGAGTCTGCACTCACGTCACCCATTAACGATTAACCTTTATTAATTTAACCTTAGCTTCAATTAGCCTTGGTATTTTTTGATTACTAGCGTTGCGTTCGTACCGCCGAAACCAAAGCTGTTAGACATAACCGTTGTTAGCTCTTGTTCACGAGCTTCCGTTACGATGTCTAGGCCTGCGCCCGCTTCGTCTAGGTTTGCAACGTTAATGCTTGGTGCGATGAAGCCGTTATCAAGCATTAGCGTTGAGTAAATTGCTTCGTGTACACCAGCCGCACCTAGAGCGTGACCTGTCATCGCTTTAGTTGCTGAGATTGCTGGGCTGTTTCCGCCAAAGACTTCTTGGATTGCGCCAAGTTCTTTAACGTCACCAACAGGAGTTGAAGTACCGTGAGTGTTCACGTAGTCAACGCCATCAACGTTTTGCATTGCCATCTTCATACAACGAACCGCGCCTTCACCAGAAGGAGCAACCATGTCGTAGCCATCTGAAGTTGCGCCGTAACCCACGATCTCGCCGTAGATTTTTGCGCCACGAGCAACAGCGTGCTCAAGCTCTTCGATAACTAGCATGCCGCCGCCACCAGAGATAACGAAACCGTCACGGTCAGCATCGTAGGTACGAGAAGCAAGTTCAGGAGTGTCGTTGTATTTAGTAGAAAGTGCGCCCATTGCGTCGAACATCATAGTCAGAGACCAATCCAGTTCTTCACCGCCACCAGCGAATACAACGTCTTGTTTACCCAGTTGGATAAGCTCCATTGCGTGACCAATACAGTGTGCAGATGTCGCACATGCAGAACTCATAGAGTAGTTCACGCCACGGATTTTGAATGGTGTAGCAAGACAAGCAGAAACCGTAGAAGCCATTGTACGTGGCACCATGTATGGACCAACGCGCTTCACGCCTTTCTCACGAATGATGTCTACTGCGTTTACTTGGTTTAGAGATGAAGCACCACCTGAACCCGCTACGATACCCGTGCGGTCATTAGATACTTGATCTTCAGTTAAACCAGAATCAGCAATTGCTTGCTCCATTGAAAGATAAGCGAATGCCGCTGCATCACCCATAAAGCGCATTTTTTTGCGATCGATATGGTCAGCAGGGTTCATTTTTAGGTTACCCCAAACTTGAGAGCGCAAGCCATTTTCCTTGAACTGCTCTGAAGCGGTAATACCAGATTTACCCTCTTTCAGTGATGCTAAAACTTCTTCGACGTTGTTACCGATACTTGAAACAATACCCATACCGGTGATTACGACTCGTTTCATGTGACATTCCTATAATTCTAAATTCAGCTAGATGATAACTAAGAAGCCTAACAAAAGTGGTCAGCTTTCCTAGAAATTCGTACAATCCCTACCAACATATCGCTTCAAATCACAAAATGATAGATTTTATGACTTCAATTACTAATGCAGAACTGGAATGGAATGAGTCTGGCACGCCAGTTTCAGACCAATTTGACGACGTTTACTTCTCTAATGTTAACGGTTTAGAAGAAACTCGCTACGTCTTTTTAAAACAAAACCACCTTCCAGAGCGTTGGCTTGAACATCAACAACGCCGTTTTGTGATAGCTGAAACTGGTTTTGGTACAGGTTTGAACTTTCTCGCAGTCTGGCAATGGTTCGATGCTTTTATTAAAGATAACCCACAAGCGATGACCAAAGAGTTACATTTCATCAGTTTTGAAAAATATCCTCTCAATAAAGAGGATCTCATCAAAGCGCACCAATCGTGGCCAGAATTAGCGGAGTATGCGACACAACTCCAAGAACACTACCCTATCGCCCTGCCTGAATGTCACCGTATTGTGCTCGGTGATGGTGCGATCACGCTTGATTTGTGGTTTGGTGATATTAAAGATTGTATGCCAAACGTGCCGACCCCGCATGAAGGTTTGGTTGACGCTTGGTTCTTAGATGGCTTTGCGCCAAGTAAGAACCCAGAAATGTGGAATCAAAACCTATTCAACGGCATGGCCAAATTAGCAAAACAAGATTGCAGTTGTGCAACGTTTACTGCTGCCGGTTTTGTTCGCCGCGGTTTAATCGAAGCTGGCTTTGCAATGAAAAAAGTTAAAGGCTTTGGTACTAAGCGGGAAATGATTGCAGGCCGCCTTAACGAAAAGCACGCTCACACCAACATCAAACCTTGGTATGGCCTAGCTCAACACAGTGATTCACAAGATATCGCCATTATCGGTGGTGGTGTTGCCAGCGCTTCGCTTGCAAAAACCTTAAGCCGACGTGGTAAAAACATCACCCTTTATTGTGAACACCAACAAGCTGCGGGCAATGCCTCTGGCAATAATCAAGGTGCGATTTACCCGTTATTGAGTGAAGCGACATCTAATGTTTCAAGAATATTTGGCCCGGGTTTATTGTTTGCCCGCCAATTTATCAATCAAGCAGCGCAATCGGTGAACTTTGATCACAGCTGGTGTGGCGTGAATATCTTGATGTGGGATCAAGGCTCAACTAAAAAGCTCAACCGCATGTTGGAAGGCAATTTCCACACAGACTTGATCCAGCGCTTAACGCCTGAACAAGCGAACGAAAAGATTGGCTTACCGGTCGATAAAGAGAGTGTTTACTTCCCACTGGGTGGGTGGTTAAGCCCTCTTCAGTTGACTCAAGGTTTGATAGGTAAGTTAGAAGAGACCAACCAAGTAAGCGCACACTATCAACATCAAGTAACGCAACTTGAGTGGCTCGAAGCTGAACAACAATGGTTACTGACGATTGAGACACCTCAAGGCGAGATTCAAACCAAGCACGACCAAGTGGTTATTGCTAATGGGCACAAATTTACTCAGTTTGAACAAACTCGACCCGTACCTCTGACGCCAGTTAAAGGGCAAGTGAGTCATATCCCGACCACAGAAAATCTCAGCCAGTTAAAAACGGTATTGTGCTTTGATGGCTACCTGACGCCACAAAACCCAAATAATGGTCACCACTGTATTGGCGCGAATTACGATAAAACCAATATCGACCAAGAATTTGATATTGAGGTGCAACAACATAATGGCGAGCGCTTACACGGGTCGCTACCAGAACAAGCGTGGACCAAAGATGTCGATACCAGTGGCAACTTAGCGCGCCAAGGTATCCGAAGCGTGAGTCGAGATCACCTACCATTCGTCGGTAATGTTGGTGATTTTGAATCCATCAAAGAGCAATATCAGAATTTGCACAACTTTAATCCGCAGCGTGATGCTATCGACAGTATCGAACCTGTTATCAGCTATCCGAACTTGTTCTGCTTTATCGGTTTAGGTTCGCGTGGTTTGAGCTCGACCCCTCTTTTAGCTGAAGTTTTAGCCTCACAAATTTGTGGCGATCCTCTACCTCTTCCGGTTGATGTGCTCGAAGCCATTCATCCAAGTCGAATGTGGATTAGAAGATTACGCAAAGGCAAAGCGTTAACAGAAGGTTGGGTCTCAACAAAACAAACCAGTGCGGAATAGTCGATTCTAGACTAGGTCTAAATATTCAAATAAGTGTTAGGCAGTGTTGATCTTACGAGCTGATTTTTGCAGCGAAAGGTCAACACGCCCTAGTACGACTCAAACAAAAGCCCGAGCATCTCTCAATGCTCAGGCTTTGTTTTTCTAATCTTGTCTACGTCGCTGCTTCTTATTCTAGAGCAGTTCTTTACTTTCCGCTTTTACAGCTTAGCAATCGCGTCTTTTATTTGAGCGGCAATCTCTTCGTTGCTAATTGAACCCGACTCAAAATCAAAGTTATCGTAGAAGCTAGGTACTGAAAGCGATGCTTTAACGTTACCGCCAAAGTATGGCGCTGAGCCTGTTGCTGCGCCAAGTACCGTCTGTGCGCCACCTGGGCCCGGAGATGTCGCTAAGTAAACCGCAGGTTTCTCACCAAATACTGAACGCTCAATGCGTGTCGCCCAGTCAAATAGGTTTTTGTACGCTGCTGGATAATGACCGTTGTGTTCTGCAAAAGAGATAACAAATGCGTCCGCTTCTGCTAAGTCACGCAAGAATGCTTGAGCGCCTTCCGCTTGGCCAATCTCTTTTTCAGTGTCTTCACTGAACATAGGAACGTTGTAATCGTTGATGTTTAGAACTTTGACTTCAGCACCTTCAATCAAGTTAGCTGCGTAAGTTGCTAGAGTTTTGTTGATAGAGGTAGAGCTTGTGCTTGCGCCGAATGCGATAACTTTCATGATGTGACCTTTTCTGTGATTCCGTTAAGTGGGATTAGAATAACGTAGTCAGAAAATGGAACCATCACAAGAAATGAACGGACTCATTCAAAAATTTCGAATGAGTCTCAAATTATTGGTTCGCTCAAAAATGAGGAGGAAGAGTAATGAGCGAATTACGGTAGACGAATAATGCTAGACGAATAAAATTAAGCTTGGTTTTGCAGCTCAACCCAAAGGTCATTAACGATCGTACGATCGGCTGGCGTCAATTCAGAACGCGCGTCTTCTAGGCTCTTCTCAATACGCAATTTAACTTCGGCTACGTCTTCAATGCCGTCTTCTTCACATGAAGCCACTGAAAGAGAAATATGACCACGTAAGTAACCACCAGCAAACAGTTCATCGTCTGATGCGTTTTCAATGCGAGCATCAATTACTTCAAGTAGTTTTTCTTCAAATTCGATAATCATAATATTCTCTTATTTCACAATAAATTGGCTAGTACATAAAGGTGCAACATCATAGAAACTGCGTAATGCTTCAGAGAGCATTTTCACGCGAGGCGGAAGACCAGCTTCAAAGATACCCATGACTTCGCTGTGTACTTTATTCATAAAGGCCAAACGATCTGGCTCAAAATCGCCGTGTAGATTGTCACAGCTGACATTAAAAGGAAAGCCTGCACTGGTCGCAATGATCCATTCATACGCTTGTGGGCGAATTTCTACTTTTTCAAACTCAGCTTGAACCGACTCAGTTCGGCCATCAGGCTCATACCAGTAACCAAAATCTTCCAATAAACGACGCTCAGGACCAGCCACACACCAGTGTGCTATCTCGTGAAGTGCTGACGCGTAAAAGCCGCGAGCAAATACGATACGGTGATGAGAAACCTCCCCATCGGCTGGCAGGTAAATAGGCTCGTCCGCTCCCAGTTCTAGCTTGGTATTAAAGCTCTCGAAAAAGGTTTGATTGAAAATGTCGATGATATCTGGGTATTGGTGTGTCATAAGATCAAATTTAAATAAAAAGAACTGGGGCATTTTGCGTTTTTTTAAGCGCTCGGTAAAGCCCTATCACTGGCAATGACATTAGGTTCATCATAATACTTTACGATGACAATCGATTGCTGATCCCAGATTACACCATTTTGAGGTGAATGATTAGTTTAGCTAATCTGAAATGCCTATTCACGGTACAAATATTCATTCGTCAATCAGCGTTTTTACTACTACACTCGCGCTTCATTTTTATATCCCTATGGCCTATAAGACTCCAATTTATAGACCTAAATTATAGAGCTACAGCAATGCTACTAAGTGTTTTGTATATCATTGGCATCACGGCAGAAGCCATGACCGGCGCTCTCAGTGCTGGCAAACAAAAAATGGATTGGTTTGGTGTAATGTTGGTTGCAAGTGCAACGGCAATTGGCGGCGGTACAGTACGAGATATCTTACTCGGCCATTACCCTTTAGGTTGGGTTGAAAACCCACAATATCTGGCGATCACCTGTATCGCGGGTGTTATCACAACAGGACTGGCTAAATGGGTAATCAAGCTAAAAGGCTTGTTCATTCGTTTAGATGCTCTAGGTCTTATCGTGTTCAGTATCATTGGCACTAAAGTCGCGATGACCATGGGTCTGCACCCAATGATCTGTATGGTGTCTGCCTTGGTAACTGGCGTGTTCGGTGGCCTGTTGCGCGATCTTATCTGCCGTCAAACACCATTGGTTCTGCATGAAGAGCTGTATGCATCTGTCGCACTTGTCGCTTCAGGTTTATACCTAGGTTTGCTTGAGCTTGGCATTAACGACGTAACCGCAACGATTGTTACGCTTGTGGTTGGTTACTTGCTGCGTATGGCGGCCGTACGATTCAAATGGCGCTTGCCTTCATTCCAGCTTGATCCGGAAAGCTCTGTACATTAGATATTTTCAATGACGCAGAATATAAAAAGGGTTGCTTCAGTACGAAGCAACCCTTTTTTTGTATCTATCAAATCAGTTTCAATTCTGTTTTGAATAAAACGAAGCAGAACTAGATTTTTGGCGTTTCTGTTGTCACACCAAAGTTTTGACCACGGTGACGTAGCAAGTGATCAAGCAGCACGATAGCCAGCATCGCTTCAGCAATAGGCACCGCACGGATACCCACACATGGATCGTGACGACCTTTAGTGATTAACTGCGTTGCTTCACCGTCTTTAGTGATCGTGTCACCAGGAACAGTAATGCTTGATGTTGGTTTAAGCGCAATGCTTGCCACAATATCTTGGCCAGTAGAAATACCGCCTAAGATACCGCCAGCATGGTTGCTACTGAAGCCTTCTGGAGTTAATGGATCACGATGTTCGCTACCACGTTGATTAACGACATCAAAGCCATCACCAATCTCAACACCTTTCACCGCATTAATGCTCATTAGAGCGTGAGCAATGTCAGCATCTAAACGATCAAAGATTGGCTCACCAAGACCTACAGGCACTTTAGTCGCAACCACTTGAATCTTCGCACCGATCGAGTTGCCTTCTTTTAGCAAGTCACGAATCAGTTGGTCAAACTCAGGCACTTTGTCGGCGTCTGGACAGAAGAACGCGTTGTTTTCGATCTCATTCCAATCCACTTTATCAATTGAGATATCACCCATTTGAGAAAGGTAAGCTTGGATCTCAACACCAAATTCTTGTTTCAGGTATTTCTTCGCAATTGCACCTGCCGCAACACGCATTGCAGTTTCACGAGCTGAAGAACGACCACCACCACGGTAATCACGCACACCGTACTTTTGATGGTACGTATAGTCAGCGTGTCCAGGGCGGAACTTGTCTTTAATTTCGGAATAGTCTTTAGAGCGTTGGTCTGTATTTTCAATCAATAGACCAATAGAAGTGCCCGTAGTTTGGCCTTCAAATACACCTGATAAGATTTTCACTTCATCCGCTTCACGGCGAGCCGTTGTATAACGAGAAGTACCAGGGCGACGACGATCCAAATCTCTTTGAAGGTCTGCTTCTGTAATTTCTAATCCTGGTGGGCACCCATCTACGATACATCCTAGTGCGATACCGTGACTTTCTCCGAACGTAGTCACGCGGAAATGTTGTCCGATACTGTTTCCTGCCATTACTTCCTCTAAATCAGCCATCACTCAGAAGGTTTGATTCCTAAACCGACTGGCTAATAGCTTTACTTGTCTATTCTTCGTGAATTCATAGTGGCTTTATTACTAAATGATGTAAACCCCAAAAAACGAACAATTTTAACTTTCTATTACATAAGCCGAATGAAATGAATAACAAGGGAAAATGAGTGGCGCTTTAAAGTGGTGATTTTGAATAGTTTCATGGCCAGTTAACAAAGGTTAATGAACTCGGTTTGAATACTCTCTATGTTGTAGCCCAAAATAATAAGGAGAAAAGTGATGATCGAGTGGAGAGTTAAAAAATTTGCGGAGCTGTCTGTTCAAGAGCTCTATGATTTCTTACAGCAAAGAGTTGATATTTTTATCGTGGATATGAACACACCCTATAGTGATCTAGACGGCAAAGATAATCATCCAGAGACCTATCACATCATGGGTTATGAGAACGGACACCTAGTGGCTTACAGTCGAATTATGGCTCAGAAGCTTGGGTATCCAACCGATGTTCTTCCCCTGCTCGATTCAGACGCCAACGATGTTTGTATTGGACGAGTGATTGTCGCAAAGGACTATCGCGGTAAACAGATAGGTAACCAGCTCATGCAAGTGAGTTTTGATACCACTCGGAAGATTTACCCTGATTGCTCAATTTTCATTTCGGCACAAGCTCACCTTAAAGACTATTATGGTAAGTTCGGTTTCGACGTAGTGACCGATCGTTACTTGGAAGATGGATGCAGTATGCTAGGCCTTAGATATACCCCACAGCTCGTTGCCGTTTAGCAAAAACTGAAATACAAAGGCATCTAAAGACACAACATGGTATTGAAATATTAAGTCGTTCTGAAATGCAAAAAACCCGACAGCTCAGGGAGTTATCGGGTTTCTTTAAATAGTGGTACGCCCTGAAGGATTCGAACCTTCGACCACCTCCTTAGAAGGGAGGTGCTCTATCCAGCTGAGCTAAGGGCGCGCTACAGGAAAGGATTATACGAATTCGAATCAGTAAAGCAACGGCTTTATCTAACATTCTGATCCAAGTGAGTAAAAAAAGGGCAATAAGATTATAAGTGTTGGAAAATAGAACAAAGCAAACGTTTGCTTGATGGTAATCAAAAAGATTTTCTGGAATAATGCGCCAAAACATCAGCCACTAACTTGAATATCAATACTAAGGAAATTCATGACTGCTCAAAATATTGATGGAAAGCTAATTTCTCAAACGGTTCGCTCTGAAGTAGCTGCACGTGTAAAAGCTCGTACTCAAGCTGGATTACGTGCCCCGGGCCTAGCGGTTGTTTTAGTGGGTGAAGACCCAGCATCTCAGGTTTACGTTGGCAGTAAACGCAAAGCGTGTGAAGAAGTTGGTTTCGTCTCGAAATCTTTTGATTTACCAGCAACTGCCACCGAACATGAATTGCTAACGCTAGTCGATCAACTCAACGAAGACCCAGAGATTGATGGCATTCTAGTTCAACTGCCTTTGCCTGCTGGTATCGATACTACTCACGTTCTTGAGCGTATCACACCTGAAAAAGACGTTGATGGCTTCCACCCATACAACGTAGGCCGTTTGGCTCAGCGCATGCCTAAGCTGCGCTCTTGCACGCCTAAAGGCATCATCACGCTGCTTGACCGTTACAACATCGATTTACGCGGCAAGCACGCGGTTGTTGTAGGCGCATCAAACATTGTTGGTCGCCCAATGACTCTAGAACTGCTTCTAGCAGGTTGTACGACAACAACATGCCACCGCTTCACCAAAGACCTTGAAGGTCACGTACGTCAAGCAGACGTTGTTGTGGTTGCCGTTGGTAAGCCTAACTTCATTCCTGGTGCTTGGATTAAGAAAGGTGCTGTTGTGGTCGATGTTGGTATCAACCGTTTGGAATCTGGCAAGCTCGTTGGCGACGTTGAATACGATGTGGCTAAAGAGAGCGCAAGCTTCATCACACCAGTACCGGGTGGTGTAGGTCCAATGACAGTGGCGAGCCTAATCGAGAATACAATGATCGCTTGTGAGCAATTTCACTCGAAATAGTCGGCAATGAGATCTTAGGTAGTAATACCGGTGGCATGAATTGCCTCGCCCTAGAGCAAAATTAGAAAGCCGCAGCGTGAAAACGTTGCGGCTTTTTCGATACTGAGCTATTCGTTTTTGATACAAAGCGACTCGCTTTAAATACAGAGCACTCGCTACTTATCTGGAGTATCGATACCTTCAATCTCTTCCGAAGGCGGCAATAAACTAATAACCTGACACTCCGTTGATATGAGTTTTTCCAAGTCAGAACCTTGTGTCACTAAGCGGAAATCACCGTCATTAATCACACCCAATGGAATCGCTTTAGGGTACAGGGCATTAAACTCATTAAGGTCAAACGCCTCGGTCAAACCCGTGCTCTTAATTTGGCTACCTTGAGCCATCAAGGAGTTAAGTTTGGAATAGGTAACCCCTTCTGAAAACAGGCTTCTATTACCATCGCGGCTCACCTGATGCCTTTCATGTTTATTTTCTGATGATTCAAGTTCAAACACCTTATTCTCACCAAACTCATCTTGATAGTGCATACTGACTAATGGGTTGGTTTGACGGTAAGGCGAAACGATCATGGCACGCCCTATCCCGTCCAATTCCAGATTATTTTCAGCATGGTTCGAAGCTGGATTACCGAAATAGACATTCAAGTTGTCCATGCGCGCTAAGCGAATGCTCTCCCAGTTGGTATCAGCAAGCACACTGTTGATGTTGTGTGTCGCCAGCACTTTGGCAAACTGACGTGAAAAATGAGTCGCACCAAAGAAAATAACCCCTTGTGTCTTCTCTTGAGTCACACCCAGCCTTCTCGCCCACCAACTCGCGGTTAGGCTCTGAATCACTACCGTACCAATAATGACCAAGAACACCATTGGCACCAGTAAATCTGCCCCTTCGATTAATTGCTTCTCTTGAAGCTTGATTGCAAACAGAGAAGAAACTGCGGCAGCAACGATCCCACGAGGCGCCATCCAGCTCAAAAACCATTTATCTGCTGAAGTAAGATCCGTGCCGATCCCGCTGATCCACACACTCAGAGGACGAGCCACCAGCATGACGACCGCTAATAAGCCAATACCACCCCAACCTATCGAGAGGAAAGTCCCAGAATCGAGTCGACTCGCCAATAAGATAAACAAGGCGGAAATGAGTAACACGGTTAGGGTCTCTTTGAACTCAATAATGTCTTCGAGATCCAAGCCTTTCACATTGGCGAGCCAGATACCCATGATGGTCACGGTTAATAAACCGGACTCTTCACTCAGATCATTTGAGAAAGAGAACGCCGCCAGCATTAATGTCAGGACCGCCACGTTACGCAAATAGTGTGGAATCCAATGCCCTTGCAGCATCTTGGCAATCAAATAGCCACCGATGATCCCTAAGCCCAAACCAATGGCTAAAGTCAGCCCCAACGCCGACAAAACATGACTTGTAGGATCGACTGAAGAGACAATGTATTCGTAAACGAGAACGGCAAACAGAGCGCCAATCGGGTCAATCACTATCCCTTCCCAGCGCAAGATACTGCCTAACGAAGATTTGGGTTGAATGCTGCGCAGCATGGGAACAATCACTGTTGGGCCAGTCACCACGACTAATGCAGCAAACAGCGCCGCCAATGGCCAACTGAAATCGACAAAATAATAAGCCCCCACCACGATGCACGCCCACGTAATCAACATGCCGAAACTCACTAAGTGAGTCACCATGCGGCCATGGCCTCTGATTTCTTTGAAATTAAGAGTCAATGCACCTTCAAACAGAATGATGGCGACCCCTAATGAAATCAACGGGAACAGTACATCACCAAAAATGGCATCAGGATTAAGGATCTTTAGACCGGGGCCTAATAGCAGGCCAACGATAAGCAAAGGAAGAATAGCGGGAAGACGCAAACGCCAACCAAGTAGCTGGCAAGCTAGGGACAAGAGTCCAATTAACGCCAAAGAAGAAGTGATCGACAAATCCATTTGTGCCCCTAAACATTTGTACCACACCCTGTGGTACAAACTTATTCACTGAAATAAGAAAGCCTACGTTCTTACACTATAGGCTCTCTTTATCATACTAAGCGAATATTATTGTGGTTAATCAGTCACTTTACTATAGGGAGAGCAAAGCCACGATTAGCTAACTGGGTGGTTATGGCCCAGTTAGAAAGTGCTTATAAGTCACCAATGATTACTTATAGAGAAAGCACCACGCCCGCAATCGCTGCGCTCATTAGGTTGGCAAGCACACCCGCACAAATTGCTTTAAAGCCGTATTGTGAGATGAAAGAACGACGCTCTGGAACTAAGCTGCCCAAACCGCCAATCAGAATTGCCATCGTAGAGATGTTTGCAAAACCACATAGCGCGAAAGTAACGATCGCTTTTGAGTGCTCACTCAGTGCGTCTTTTACGTCCATTAACTGGATGAAAGCCACAAACTCGTTCACAACGATCTTGTTACCGATCAGCGAACCTGCAACCACAGCCTCAGACCACGGCACACCGATCAACCATGCAACGGGTGCGAATACATAACCTAGGATAAGTTCGAAGCTTAGGTTTACGCCAAACCAACCACCAACAATACCTAGTAAGCCATTCAGCATTGCAATCACACTGATAAAGGCCAGAAGTGTCGCACCCACTGCAACGGCAATACGAAGTCCAGACATAGCCCCATCAGCCATAGCCTCAACGACGTTTGTTGCTCGAGGAATTTCAACATCAGACTCAATATTTTCTTGAGCCTCATCTGCATTACCTGGTACCAAGATCTTGGCCATCAATAGACCAGCAGGAGCAGACATGAATGCCGCAGCGATCAGGTAGTTCAAATCAACACCCAGCGATGCATAACCCACTAACGTGCCACCAGCTACAGACGCCAAACCACACACCATCACGGCAAACAGTTGTGAATCCGTCATGTGCTTCAAGTAAGGCTTAACCACCAATGGCGCTTCAATCATGCCAACAAAGATGTTCGCCGTTGCAGATAGAGACTCCGCACGACCTGTACCTAAAAACTTTTGCAAAGCACCACCGATAAGGTTGATCACCTTTGGCATAAAGCCGATGTGGTACAAACCTGAAATCAGTGCAGAGAAAAAGATAATGATGCCGAGAACGTTAATAGCGAATACAAATCCGTTATTCGTTAGGCCACCAAATAGGAAGTTAATCCCCTCTTGACCGTAGTTGATCAAGCTAGACACTGCACCAGTGGCTGCATTCAGCACTTCTTTACCCATTGGCACATACAGAACCAGTAGGGCGAATGAGATTTGCAGTAAGAAAGCCAAAGAGACGGTTCTTAGCGGGATATTTTTTCTGTCCGTAGATAGTAACCAAGCGGTTACTAAAATAGTGATAATTCCAAGTAGGGAAGCCATGTGCGTCAACCTAAAAGTTGTAGGTAGGAAAGGCGACGCATTCTATAGAGGAAATCGTTTGCGGCAAGTTGAGGTTGTTAATGTGATGTTGGTTGAATCACTCTTCAATAGCGATTTTCACTAAGCCATTGAATTTTAATAATTAACTTTGATTAAAAAACAAACTTTTTCCATATGGAAATTATATTTATAGATTGGGAAACAGTTAGCGGTGCAGTTCAACGCAGGTTTTGAGGTTTTTGTCCCAATAAGTCGGCGATCCGATATGATCTTTGATGAACTCAATCACTGCTGAAAGCTTCTTCGGCATGTTCTTTCTACTCGGATACACGGCATAGAATGGCATCAGCTGACTCGCTCGCCATTCCGGTAAAACTTGGATGAGCTTGCCCGTTCTAAACTCTTCTTTGACTAAGTAAGTCGCTAGGTAAGCAACGCCCCAACCTGATACTGCCGCGTCTCGTACCGCTTCAGCCAAATCCACCGAGTAATCGCCCGCCACTTTAACACTGAGATTTTCTTGGCCGTTATCAAATGCCCATGACGTGTAATCACGTTCACGGCTGCGGTAGATAAGGCAGTTATGGTCAATCAGATCAGATGGCGCGTGTGGAGTCCCTGCCTTAATCAGATAATCCGGTGATGCGGCTACCACAAACTGGCTATCTGCTAAACGCTGCGCAATGTAACCTTCAGGCAAGTCTTCATTGTTAGTGATCCAGAGATCCAAGCGCTCCTCAATCATGTCCACTTTGTAATCGAACAAATGCACTTCAATTCTCAGCTGAGGGTAAAGCTGTCTAAGCTGGTCAATCGCTGGAATGATATGCAGTGTGCCAAATGACTGAGACAAGCCTATACGGAATATTCCAGAAATGTCGTCACGCTGGCTATCCATGTCCATTTGAGCCGCTTTCACCGTATTGAACAGCTGCTCACAATGCTGATAGAACACTTCTCCAGCTTCGGTTAACGTAAGGCTGCGTGTGGTTCTTTGCACTAACTTGATACCTATCGAATCCTCGAGCAAAGCAATTTGTTTACTGATGTGAGATACCGACACATTCAAGCTTTTTGCTGCACTGGTAAAGCCTTCATGCTTGATTAACGCATGGAATATCACCATCTGTGCGGCTCTATCTGTTAGCACAAAACCACCTTCTTAAATCTCTGAAATATAAAATAAAAAGGACTCCGAAGAGTCCTTTAATCTGTTCTGCCTATAGTAGGCTAAATGCTATTCAAAGCGACCTAGTTCTATTAATCAGATTGAGTCTATTAATCAAATTAGGTCGATTAATCAAACTTAATTCTATCGGCTAGGTGGCTGACAGCCAAAGCAAAGTAGTAAGAACGATTCCACTTCATTAACACATTGTAGTTGTTGTAAATGAGGTACGAACGACCCGTTTCATCGTCCGGCATTATCAACCAAGCTTTGATGTCTTCATCAAGTGTAGGCAGTGGGCGATCGTCATAACGCTTAATACCGAGTTCAGACCACTCTTTTAGGTATTTCGCTTTGTCTTCGTCTCGACCTTGCATCTCAATAGACACGGTTGATGGAACGTGAACCTGACGCCCCCAAGTATATTTGTCATCCCAACCCGATTGGCTGAGATAATTAGCCGCCGAAGCAAACACGTCTTCTTCGGTACCCCAAATATCTTTCTTGCCATCACCACTGCCATCAGCGGCGTAAGCTAAGAATGAGCTTGGCATAAACTGAGGTTGCCCCATCGCGCCAGCCCAAGAGCCTTTCATCTCTTTTGGTGCAATATGGCCTTGATCAAGTATCTTCAATGCCGCCATCGCTTCGCTACGGAAAAAGGCTTCTCTGCGACCTTCATAAGCCATGGTTGTTAGAGCATCGATAACACTGTAATTCCCCGTGAACTTACCAAAATTACTCTCTACACCCCACAGAGCGACAATGAATCTTGGTTGAACACCATATTCATCACCAATACGCTTTAACGCTGTGTAGTGTTTCTTATAGAGTGATCTCGCCTGCTTCACTTTCCAGTCAGGAACCGCACGTGGAATGTATTCATCCAGAGTCAGTTTCTTTTCAGGTTGGTTTTTGTCAGCTTTTACCGCTCTTGGCTTAAACGTCACACCATCAAAAGCTTCATCAATGATCGCTTCCGAAATACCTTCTTCACGACCTTGTTGCTTTAGTTTTTCAACATATTGCTCAAAGCTAAGCTCTTCAGCTTGAACTGAGCCAATGGTCAGGCTATTACCCAATAGTAATGCCGACACAGCCAATATGGTTTTCGAAAATTTACTCAACGATCACTCCTCCTTGAATTGAGGTGGCTATCACTCTTCGTCTTGACCTTTATTTTGAGCTTTACGCTCTTTATGAAGCTCAAGCTCGTTAACTGGTGGTGGCGGAACCTGCAAAAAGAAACCATCGGTGTTCAGTGATTCTCTCACTTTATCGATGTTCACTTGAGCCAGTTTACGACCGTCCATTTTAATTACCATTACAAAACTAGGTTTACCAAACATTTGCATCAATGCGTCAGGAACTTGTGAAAAATCATCCTTCTTAGGGATATAAAGGTATGTTCCTTCTTTCTTTGAACTTTTATATATAGAACACAGCATGACAAACCTTTTTTAAATGTTTATGACTACAAAACTCTCACTTGCGAGATCAATAGTTTATGTTAGGGAAATATTGGGAACAAAACGTTCATTTGACAACAAGATTACTTGCTGTGCTTGGTTTGGGAATATAACATGATAAACCTAGTTTCAGGCAATGCCCTTTATTTTATTGATAAAGAAATTGTACCAATCCGCTATTGAGGTCCTGTAGTTTTTCGATGTCTAGTAACCCAGATCTAAAAGGTAGCAGTTTCACGCTATCTGTTTTGCACTTATCCGATGATCAAGTCGAAAATGCAGTGTCTTTTCTTCAAGAGAAGGTAGACCAGGCACCCACTTTTTTCGCAGCTGCGCCGGTTGTTATCAACATTAGCAAAGTCGCGGGCGATATAGATTTCGTGCAACTGAAAAGTGGTATATCTCAAGCGGGCATGATCCCGGTTGGTGTGGCTGGCTGTTCAGATAAACGGATGCAAAACCTAGCCAGAGATGCAGGTTTTGCCGTGATGACAGCAAGTAAATCTCCTTCTCAAGCTCCGGCGAAGATGGCCCCGATAAAGGTGGTGAGAACCCCGATACGTTCTGGTCAGCAAGTGTATGCCAAAGACGGTGATTTGCTGATTCTTAGCCACGTAAGCGCGGGCGCAGAAGTGATTGCCGATGGCAGCATCCATATTCATGGCACGCTACGCGGTCGTGCAATTGCTGGTGCAAGTGGTCAAACTGAAGCAAAAATAATTTGTAATGATTTACAAGCCGAGCTGGTTTCCATTGCAGGAAATTACTGGCTCAGCGATCAAATTGAAAGCGAGTACTGGCAGAAGAAAACCATGTTCAGTATGGCAAACGATGTATTACACGTTGATGTCCTCGCAATATAAGAGAAATAAAAGGAAAACAGAATGGCACGCATTATCGTTGTAACGTCGGGTAAAGGCGGGGTAGGCAAAACGACCTCCAGTGCAGCTATTGCCTCGGGTCTGGCTTTAAAAGGGAAGAAAACCGCAGTCATCGACTTTGATATTGGTCTGCGTAACCTAGATTTAATCATGGGTTGTGAGCGTCGTGTTGTGTACGACTTCGTTAATGTTATCAATGGTGAAGCGACGCTGAACCAAGCGATGATCAAAGACAAGCGTACAGAGAACCTGTTCATTCTTCCTGCTTCTCAAACTCGTGATAAAGACGCACTAACAAAAGATGGCGTTCGTCGTGTGTTTGATGAATTGGATGAAATGGGCTTTGATTTCATCATCTGTGATTCTCCTGCGGGTATCGAGCAAGGCGCTCTGATGGCGTTGTATTTCGCTGATGAAGCGATTGTGACGACTAACCCTGAAGTCTCTTCTGTACGCGACTCAGACCGTATTCTAGGTATTCTTGACTCTAAATCTCGTCGTTCAGAAGACGGCTTAGAGCCAGTGAAAACACACCTTCTACTGACTCGCTACAATCCAGCACGCGTAACTCAAGGTGAGATGCTCAGTGTGGAAGATGTTGAAGAAATCCTGCACATCTCTCTACTGGGCGTGATTCCAGAGAGCCAGGCAGTACTGAACGCATCGAACAAGGGTGTGCCAGTTATCTTTGACGAAGCAACCGACGCAGGTATGGCTTACAATGATACTGTAGAGCGACTACTGGGTAGCCAAGTGGACTTCCGTTTCTTAACGGAACAGAAGAAAGGCATCTTCAAAAGACTGTTCGGGGGCTAATACGCAATGTCATTATTAGAGTTTTTTAGACCACAGAAAAAGACAACCGCAAACCTAGCCAAAGAGCGTTTGCAGATCATTGTTGCTGAGCGACGCAGCCATGACGACCCTGCACCATCATACTTACCGCAACTGAAAGAAGACATCTTGAAGTGTATTGCGAAGTATGTGGAAGTCGATCCATCAATGGTTGATCTGACTTTCGAACACAAAGATGACGACATCTCCGTATTAGAGCTGAACGTTAAGCTTCCAGAAGAAGATCGATAACTAGAGCCTGAGCTGTGCTTATCAATATTCAATAAAAAAGAGAGCCTAGGCTCTCTTTTTTGTGTCTGAAACTTTTATCTCTAAAGCATTCGTTGCTTACTGCAGATATAGATATACAGTTACTTGATTGCTTTGTTTAACTTCTCGCCAACCACGTCTAAGCGCCAACCTTGCATTACATCAGGCAGCTTCTCTGGGTTACGATCGTACTTCCAAATCCAGCTTAACACTTGGTTAAGTTGCTTCTTCGATGCCAAAAACTCAGTCGCTAAGCCACTGTGCTGTGATGCTGTTTTCACTTCGTCTTTCAACACTTTGAAGAGTTGCTTGTAACCTGGGTAGTCCATTAGACGTTCTACTGGCGCTGGGTACTCTTCTTCTGGCGTATGCTCAGCCAATTTCACGATTGAGCTGATCTTCGCACCATGGCGACGTACAGAGCGGTAATCAAAACCTTCTTGCTCCATATGTTTAGGATCTTTCATCGCGAAACGCGCTACTGCCCATAAGTCTTGTTCTTTAAAGACAAAGTTCAACGCTAAATCACGCTTAATCGCTTCTTTTAAACGCCAAGTTGCTAGCGGTCTTAAAATAGCTAGCTGTTGAGGTTTTAGCTGCCACGCGCCTTTAATATCAAGGTAAGCGTTGTCTGGATTTGCTTTACGGATGCGCTTAGCCACTTGTAAATCAGACTCTTGTTGCGCCGCTTCCCACCAGCCAGCTTCCATCACTTTTTCGAGAAGCTTGTTGTACATTGGCATCAAGTAGTGAACGTCTGCCGCTGCATAGTCGAGTTGCTTTTGAGAAAGCGGACGCGCTAGCCAGTCGGTGCGAGATTCACTCTTATCTAGGTCAACACCTACAAACTCAGAAACTAGAGCCGCAAAGCCAGTTGAAAGACCATGACCTAAGAAGGCTGCCATGATCTGCGTATCAACCATTGGTGTTGGCGTACAGCCAAATGCATTCTGGAATACTTCTAGATCTTCGCCACACGCGTGCAACACTTTCAGTACTGACGTGTCTTTCAACAGCCCAACAAACGGGGTCATTTCATCAAGAGCAATAGGATCAATCAGTGACAGCGTTTCACCATCAAATAACTGAATTAAGCCTAATTGAGGGTAATAGGTTCTTGTACGAACGAACTCTGTATCAAGCATAACAACATCGGCTTCACGTGCTTGTTGGCAAACTCGCTCAAGGTCTTTTACTTGGGTAATGATTTGATAATCCACAAAAACTCTCACTGATTTTACTTTGATCGCCGGATACAAAAATGCCGACATTAACTGTCGGCATTCTAACACCATTTTTCAGCGCTCGCTTAGATTAAGCGCTGCTATGGCTTATGGTGCATCATCTTCTCGTAAATGAGCTCGTTACTCGCTTGCGCGTTTAGCAAGCTCTGCGTCGTTTTCTTCACGAAGCACTCGGCGCAAGATTTTGCCTACATTGGTTTTTGGTAGTTCTTCACGGAACTCAATCAATTTAGGGATCTTGTAGCCAGTTAGGTGTTCACGACAGTGCGCGATAATGTCTTCTTTGGTTAGGCTAGGATCACGTTTTACAACGTAAATCTTAACCAGCTCACCAGACACCTCATGAGGTTGGCCGATAGCCGCAACTTCTAACACTTTGCCATGCAGAGCCACTACGTCTTCAATCTCGTTCGGGTAAACGTTGAAGCCCGACACTAGAATCATGTCTTTCTTACGGTCTACGATGTACAACAAGCCTTCGTCATCAAACTTAACGATATCACCAGTCGATAACCAACCGTCTTGGTCGATCACTTCTTTGGTCGCTTCTGGACGTTGCCAGTAGCCTTGCATCACTTGAGGACCACGAACCTGCAATTCACCCACTTGGTCATTGCCAACCACTTTACCTTCATCATCAACAATACGAACTTCTGTCGATGGTACTGGTAGGCCGATTGCACCTGTGTAATCTTTCAGATCATATGGGTTACCCGTGACCAAAGGAGCACACTCGGTTAAACCATAGCCTTCCAGTAGGTGGACACCTGTCGCTTTCTTCCATTGCTCAGCAACAGCGCGTTGAACCGCCATACCACCGCCAACAGATAAACGCATATTACTGAAATCCAACTCGTGGAAATCTTCGTTATTGACTAGAGCATTGAACAAGGTGTTTACGCCAGTAATCGCGGTAAACGGAACCTTTTGCAGCTCTTTAATAAAGCCAGGAATGTCACGAGGGTTAGTAATCAGAAGGTTACGGCCACCCATCTCAACAAACAATAAGCAGTTCACGGTAAGAGCAAATACATGGTAAAGCGGCAATGCCGTTACCACCAATTCACGGCCTTCTTGCAGAACAGGGCTATATGCCCCTTTCGCTTGCAGTACGTTCGCAATCATATTGCGGTGCGTTAGGATTGCGCCTTTCGCTACGCCCGTTGTGCCACCCGTGTACTGTAGGAATGCGATGTCATCGCCAGCCATAAATGGCTTCACATACTGTAGGCGACGGCCTTTATGCAGTGCTTTTCGAAATGAGATAGCACCCGGCAGATCGTACTTAGGCACCATGCCTTTTACGTATTTCACTACGAAGTCGACAATCGTACCTTTTGCTCTTGGCAGCATTTGCCCAAGGCTGGTTAGTACAACGTGTTTAACCGGTGTTTTATCAACGACTTTTTCTAGCGTGCTCGCAAAGTTAGAAACGATAACAATCGCCTTTGCGCCAGAGTCATTCAATTGATGTTCAAGTTCACGAGGCGTGTACAGTGGGTTGACGTTCACTGCAATCATACCTGCACGCAGTACACCAAAGAGTGCAATTGGGTATTGCAGCAGGTTTGGCATCATCAGCGCGACACGATCGCCTTTCTTCAGTTTTAGATCATTCTGCAGGTAAGCAGCAAAAGCACGACTGCGCTCTTCAAGCTTACGGAATGTCATGATAGACCCCATGTTCTCGAATGCTGGTTGGTCTGCGTACTTCTGTACTGACTGTTCGAACATTTCAATAAGAGATGGGTACTGATCTGGGTTGATCGTCTCTGGTACGTCACTTGGATAACGTGAAAGCCAAGGTTTGTCCACTATGTTACTCCTCGTTTATCAGCTGACGACTGCTTCGCCGCTTTTTATCATTGCGGTATTACAGCACAGCTTTAGTGCATGAGCACTAAAAGGCTCAAACACTTGTTTAAATTTTGTTAACTACACCAAGAATTAGCTCTGAAACTAGCTCTGGGCTCTCTAAATGGCAATGATGTCCGCCAGGAACAGTCTCTATATTCAGAGAACTATGGGCTGATTTGTAGCGATTATGCTGCAAATGTCGGAATCCATCATTTCCTAAAACTATTAATTGAGGGCATTCAATAGCCGCCATGATCGCTTCAGCATGCGCTTGTGACATTCGATATAACGAGTCACATTTTAGGTTAGGGTCGCATCGCCATTGCCAAGAGCTATCAAACTCGGCACTACCTTGAGCTACAGTTGCTTGATCAAAAGCAGCTTGATCTACTGTCGCTTCCTCAAAAACAGCTTTAGCAACAGTTCGATCAACATTACTTAGCTCAACGATTCCTCGTTCAACAATAGGAGCAATGAGTTCTGCTTTGATTTGATTGGCGTGAGCTCTCAGCTTAATAGCATCCTCAAGACTTGCCAGAGGACGTGAAGGCTTTCTTCGCTGTCGAAGACGACTGAGTACCCCATCTCTCAAACGAGAGACTGTTTCGTGGGGAGCTTCTGAAAGAGGTCCGTGACCTTCAATTTGGATTAATCCTGACACCTTTTCAGGAAAGGCGGCACTATAGCAACTTGCGATCAATGCACCAAGTGAATGTCCTACCAGTACCAGTCTGTTTGGCGATAATTTAGTCACCAACTGATGCAAATCATCAATATAGTCGTGAAATGGGTAATAACTCCCCGGTTTATGCGACGAGAAACCGTGTCCGAAGAGATCAATAGCAACGAGGTGAGTATCCGGAGAAAGCTTGGCTATTTGCGGCATAACCTGAGTGAAACTTGCAGAATTATCTAGCCAACCATGAATAAAAACGACCGTCGTTGCGGTCGTTTTCGGGTTGCCAATCTGTTGTGTTGCAAGCGTCCCGCTCGCAAGGGAATATGACTTTTCAATCATTGATTGTATGGTGTCCCTATCGTTTAGTGTGTCGATTTCAGGTTCAACTATTCCACATCTTGAATCACACGGCCTGACTTAGGCATGGTTTGAAAGCTGCGACAATGCAAACTGCGGCAAGAGTAATAGGTTGGCGCAAAATCGTTGATGACCACTCGCTCGGTGATCTGCCATAAACGTTGGTTGTAGACATTCATTACTGGGAAGGTATAAGGGTAATCACCAACGGTGCCATCTTCAGTACCACTTGATGTTCCAACCAAGGTGATTAAACGGCCTTCAGCAAAGCTCAAAGGTTCTACATAGCCATCAATGTAACCAACAAAACGCCCTTTTGGCTCGGCATCAATATCTGGCTTACCGTTACTTGAGATAGGTAAGTTAACCACTTCAACACGAGTCTTATCTTGTAAGTTAGTGACTTTAGCTATCACACCACCTAAACGAACATCACCAGCGTCTGGCACTGTGTTTACCCACTCTTGGTAGTCAGTTACCACCTGTTCAGAATTTGCATTAAGTTCTTCAGGTAAAGAGGAGCAGCCCATCACCATCGAAGAGAAGGCGACAAGGAAAAATAAGCGAGATTTAGAAATGAGAGAAAACATAATGCTGGTCCTTAGAACAGGATAAATAAAAGCACAAAGCTAGATATAAATATCGACCCCAATAAGCTTCGCAAGTTCCTCTTTTTTAGCTTGATTCATCACATCCATATACTCCTCCATCGCACGGCGTCCACGCCCTTCTGGAAGATCATATTGAACCTGAGCTTTGTGAATCTCAGATTCTTTGACTTGGCGAATGGAATGCGATACAGCATTCGCGACCTTAGTTGGCTGACCAACTGAGGTTTTTGCATCGCCTTTTTTTACCTCGTTCTTTTTGTTGGTTCGATTGGTTTTGGATGTATTGCCTATCGAAGAAGGAGGTAAGCCGTTTAGTGAAACCATGCTTAAAGAGTTTATTACCTGATGTTAATGATTGTGTATCTGTCTTTATTTTGGCTCTGCAAAGTGAATGCAAAGCCAAAATAATACGTATTTACTCTCGACCTGGCAGTTTTTTCCACGTCACTTTATCTCGAAGATAAACAGGCTCAGACTCTTCTGCTGCAACCGCTTTACCTTCTGCGTAAGCAAATTGAGCAAGGAACGCCATGTCTTGAGCTTCTGGAAACAGGACTTCACACGCTTTGGTGTTAATCGCTAGTGTGTCCATGTGCTCTGCATACGCTTCCCAACCGGTGCCGACTTTTGCCCATGTCTCAGAATCCGCTTCAAGCTGCGCAGCTAATTCGCTTGGAGGCGTGACACATTCAGCATCAACCGCAGTCCAACGACCATCATCTTCACGGCTGTAACGAGCCCAGTACACTTCACTCATGCGAGCATCAATCGCTGTAGCTACGTGAGTTTCACCAAATTTACGGTAGCTGCCTTGCGCCATCGCTGCCAGTGTAGACACACCGATCATCGGTAAATCAGCACCAAAAGCCAAGCCTTGAGCAATACCGATACCAATACGCACACCCGTGAAACTGCCTGGGCCTTGGCCAAACGCGATTGCGTCAATATCGGTTAAAGCGACATTCGCTTCTTTCAGTACTTCATCAACCATAGGTAGAATTTTTTTCGTATGGTCTCGAGGAGCCTCTTCGCTACGTGCGAACACCTGGTCACCCATTACTAGTGCAACTGAACAGTTTTCAGTTGCGGTATCTACTGCAAGAATTTTCGCGCTCATTCGTGTCTCAAATATTCGTTATCTAATCTAAAAATAATGGCTAAGCTCAACAATGCCAATTACTCAGCAGCGGTTGAATGGTCTTTAGCTAAGAATTCTTTAATGATCCCTAAGTCACGGGTACGTGGGATAGGCGGTAAACTCGCCAAAAACACACCACCGTAATCGCGGGTCACCAAGCGGTTATCGCAAATAATTAAAGCGCCATTATCACGTTTATCACGTATTAATCGGCCAACACCTTGTTTCAAGGTAATCACTGCGTCTGGTAACTGTACTTGTGCAAAAGGATCACCCCCTTTTAGCTTACAGTCCTCGATTCGAGCCTTAAGTAACGGGTCGTCTGGGGCGGTAAAGGGCAATTTATCGATGATAACACAGCTTAATGCGTCGCCCCTAACATCTATACCTTCCCAGAAGGCGCCAGTGGCCACCAGCAATGCGTTACCTAATTCCATGAATTCGGCTAAGGTTTTTTGCTTACTTGTCTCACCTTGTAGCAGAACTGGAACCGAGAGCGTTTCACGGAATCGCTCCCCCAACTCTTTCATCATGCTGTGTGAGGTGCACAAGAAGAAACAGCGACCTTGGTTTTGCTCAATCACAGGGGTCAACATTCTTACTAGCTTATCCGCTAAGCCTGGGCTATTTGGTTCGGGAAGATAGCGAGGCACACACAAACGCGCCTGATTTGGATAGTCAAACGGGCTTGGCAGTGAAAACTGTGCTGACGGTTTTAACCCGAGTCGAGAGGTGAAATGGTCGAAATCATCCGACACCGCTAGCGTTGCTGAAGTAAACACCCAAGCACCCGGTTTAAGCTCGATTTGTTCGTGGAATTTATCGGCGACGGAAAGCGGTGTGATGTGCAAAGCAAAGTGGCGCGGTGTAGTGTCATACCAATAGGAATAACCGGTAATCGACACATCACACACACGTTCGATACGCGACTTAATCATGGTTGCACGCTCAAAAGCCGTGTCTAATAACTGGCTTCGACCCAATGCTAATTTCAATACATCGACTGCAAGCTGCAACGCATCTTGTAAACGCACGAGCTCTCTCGCAATCGACTCTGACTTCAACGCCTCACGCCAGTTACCGCGAAATCCGGTGTCGCCGAGCACAATACGTAGGTCAGCAGCGGATTGAATTAGCCTCTCGCCAACCTTTTGCAACTGACGCATGTCTTTGGCTTCAGTGCGGTAAGCGATTTCAATGTCTTTGGCTAGCTCTTGGATCTGTCGGCTTGATACTGATTGTCCGAAATACTGGCTGGCGATATCTGGAAGTTGATGCGCTTCATCGAAGATAAACACATCGGCTTCAGGTATCAGCTCACCAAACCCGGTTTCTTTGATCGCTAAATCCGCGAGGAACAAGTGGTGGTTCACTACAACAACATCAGAATCCATCGCTTTTTTACGCGCCTTAAGCACAAAGCAATCAGTGTAGCTTGGGCATTCTTTGCCTAAGCAGTTGTCGTTAGTCGAGGTAATGGTTGGAATAACTGGGCTATCTTCAGCAATATCATCGCAATCACCTAAGTCACCAGTTTGAGTCGCTGACGACCAGCTGCGCACTTTCACCAACTGCGCTAACAATGTTGGATCGGTATGAGTGCCATGACTTTCGATCATCTGGCGACTCAAGCGGTCTAAACACAAATAGTTTGAACGGCCTTTCAGCAGAGCAACCTGACCATAAAAGCCAAGCGCATCAACCATTAGCGGTAAATCACGATGAAACAACTGCTCTTGAAGGTTTTTAGACCCCGTACTGATAATAGTTTTCTTGCCACTTAGCAGCGCTGGCACGAGGTAAGCAAACGTCTTACCGGTACCCGTCCCTGCCTCAACAACCAATTGGCTTTGTTGCTCAATGGCCTGTGAGACCGCCTCAGCCATGTCCAACTGAGCTTGTCGTGGTTGAAACCCAGGGATCGCTTTACCCAGAGCACCATCAGCAGAAAACGTTTTAGATATCATAGAGTACGTGGTTTAGAAAAATAGAAGGCGAATTATGGCAGGTTTAGTGAGCCGGTGCGAATCAGAAATGACTGCACACCGGAGGTGTCTATCGAATAGAACATAGCAGGCTAAGTCTTGTTAACCAACCTAGCCCAAAACAAATGAAGGGGTTGTTTAACTACTTGCGATTCAAGTAACGAGATAACCAAGACGCCCCAGAAAAACCGGAATCACTTGGTTGCATAGCTTTAGCAGCATCAGTCGGAGAAGCTTTGCTTTCCCACATTTCATCAAGAACGTTGTCGTCCACCTGAATATCACCAACTAATGAATTTACACGCTTACAATACAACTTTTTCACTAGTAACTCTTTATCCATAAATGATCACCTATGCATGGCTGAAATGTTGGCTCGCTCTAGTGGAACTTGACCGAGAATGTCGGTTAAAACCGTCAGAAATCTAACCTCTACCTGAATTTATTAAGCCTCTCAATTTATTAATCCCCTAAATGAACGGTAGATTTTGTTGAAACCAAATTGATAATAGATTAATTATAACGGTGATATTGCGGCTCAGTTCACCGTTCGACGGCCTGCATTAAATTTTGAAGAATCCCGATTTCATATAATAAGTGCAACATTCATGGAAGTAAGATGCAAATGGAAAGAAAAACTTTATTAACACATTGTACTGACGCCCCAGGCCTCATCTCAAAGATCACCAACATTTGTTATAAGCACCAACTCAATATTATTCACAACAATGAGTTCGTCGATAACACTAGTGGCCACTTCTTTATGCGTACCGAGCTAGAGGGTTACTTCAATGACGAAACCTTGCTTGCCGATTTAGACCAAGCGCTGCCAGAAAAGACAAAACGTAAGCTTGTTGATTCATCTCGTAAGCGTGTCGTGATACTCGTGACTAAAGAAGCGCATTGCCTTGGCGATATTCTGATGAAGAACTTCGATGGCAGTCTGGATGTAGAAATTGCCGCTGTTGTTGGCAACTACGATACCCTACAAAGCTTAACCGAGCGTTTTGATATTCCTTACCATCATGTTTCTCACGAAGGATTAAACCGTGAAGAACATGAGAAGAAGATGCTTGAAGTGATTGACCAGTATGAGGCGGACTATCTGGTTCTTGCTAAATACATGCGAGTGCTGACTCCGGGGTTTGTTGAGAAGTACAACCACAAAATTATCAACATTCACCACAGCTTCTTGCCAGCATTCATTGGTGCTAAACCATACCAACAAGCATATGAGCGCGGCGTAAAAATCATTGGCGCAACCGCGCACTTCGTGACAAACGATCTCGATGAAGGCCCAATCATCAAGCAAGACGTGATCCCAGTGGATCACAACTTCAGCGCGAAAGACATGGCTCAAGCGGGTCGTGACGTAGAGAAGAACGTGTTGAGTAAGGCTTTAAACAAAGTGATCAATGATCATGTGTTTGTTTACGGCAACAAGACTGTAATTCTGTAAGTCGGGGATTCGATTTACAGTAATACTTTCAGTTAGAACCCAATAAAAAACGCGCAACAGGGTTAACCCATTGCGCGTTTTTTGTATCTGGTTATTAGACTAGCTTTTAGAGACTCCCAACTACGCTCCTTCGTCGCTATCGGGAATGACGAATTCAGCCATGAATCTTCTAACTGTAGACTCTGACATACGCCCTCGAACGCTCAGTCAGCCTCTAAAACTCGACTCTGGCAAACACCATCAAACACCCCGTCATTCCGACGAGCCTCGGAAAGATCAGGAATCTATCCCAGCAATTCTCTGCTCAAATTAAGCTTGTTCAGACTCAACAATTTTCTTCAAAGAGTGTGGATGCAGCTTAATACAAATGCCTTGATGTTTAAAAGCTACCGTTGGATTATTCAAACGCTCACCCTCGCCTTTCGGGCTAGAGAGCTTGATCTTAATACCTTGCTCAGCCAAGGTTTCAAACTTAGCGGCAAACTGTGGGTAGGTTTCTTTAAGATCCGCTAGATACTCATCGGCCGTTTGCGCGTGAGAAGGAATCACAAACTCGACATGTTCCCAATCTTGGCTTGGATAAATTTTACCTTCTGCTGGATATGGCAACTCTAAGCACTCAATCTTCCAACCAAGGCTTTGCAATGGCTCATCGAAAGCCAACACCACAATTGGACGGCCATTGATCATCGCTTCTGAAATTGTAGAGCCATATTCAGACCAAGCCAGATGTGCTGATTTAGCAAGCTCAGTTTCATTGATTCTTAATGCAATATGATCCGCTTGAGCAAAGCTTAAATCTAAACCCAGTGCATTTCCTAGGTTCTCAATTTTCTCCATAAACGTATCAAGGCGCGCAATCATTTGTTGTGGTTCTAGTTCGGCTTGCTTCAGGCTCATCGTCATTGTCTTTGTTCTCCAAATAATGGCTGCATGGTATCAGTTTTACTTTCAGCAACAAGCGTTGCTTTTACAAAAAAACGTTCAAAAAGTACGGTGTATTACTTTCCTAAATAGACAAACCTCGCTTGGTCAAAGTCGATTGTCAAAAACCCCTCAGGAAATGTTAATTTTCTATCAATTCGACCTATAAGAAACCCCACAAAATTGGTATGATTAACGCCATTTTTGTGAACTTAAACAGAGTCTGTTGTTCATTTCGGCATTAAATCGTTAACTCGAAGCATAATTAACCAAATTTAATACCCACGAAATAACGGCCACTCTTATTCATCCTTGAATTGAAGGAAACGCGTGTGAATATCCAAGCACTGATTAATGACAAAGTATCTCAGGCTCTAGAAGCCGCTGGCGCACCTGCAGGCTCTCCTGCGGCTGTTCGCCAATCTGCAAAACCACAATTTGGTGACTACCAAGCAAACGGCGTTATGGGTGTTGCTAAACGACTAGGCACTAACCCACGAGAATTTGCTCAAAAAGTATTGGACGTTCTAAACCTAGACGGTATCGCTTCTAAAGTTGAAATCGCAGGTCCAGGTTTCCTAAACATCTTCCTAGATGAAGCATTCCTAGCACAACAAGCAGACGCAGCACTAGCTGACTCTCGCCTTGGTGTTACAGCGGCTGAAGCGCAAACAATTGTTGCTGACTACTCAGCACCAAACGTTGCAAAAGAAATGCACGTTGGTCACCTACGTTCAACGATCATCGGTGATGCTGTTGTTCGTACACTAGAGTTCTTAGGCCACAAAGTTATCCGTGCTAACCACATTGGTGACTGGGGTACTCAATTCGGTATGCTTATCGCAAACCTTGAGCGCATCCAAGCTGAAACTGGCGAAGTTTCAATGGAACTTTCAGATCTTGAGCAGTTCTACCGTGAATCTAAAAAGCTTTACGACGAAGACGAAGAATTCGCAGTGAAAGCACGTGGCTACGTAGTGAAACTGCAAAGCGGCGACGAATACTGCGCTGAAATGTGGAAAAAGCTGGTTGACGTAACCATGGTTCAAAACCAACGTAACTACGATCGCCTGAACGTATCACTGACACGTGATGATGTAATGGGTGAAAGTATGTACAACCATATGCTTTCAAACATCGTTTCTGACCTACAAACACAAGGTCTAGCAAAAAAGTCTGACGGCGCACAAGTTGTATTCCTAGACGAATACAAAAACAAAGATGGCGACCCGATGGGCGTTATCGTGCAAAAACGTGACGGTGGCTTCCTATACACCACCACCGATATTGCCTGTGCTAAATACCGTTTTGAAGAATTGGGCGCAGACCGCGTACTTTACTTCATTGACTCTCGTCAGCACCAACACCTAATGCAAGCTTGGACTATCGTTCGTAAAGCGGGTTATGTTCCTGAGTCTGTCTCTCTTGAGCACCACGCGTTCGGCATGATGCTAGGTAAAGATGGTAAGCCATTTAAAACTCGTGCAGGCGGTACAGTACGTCTTGCTGATCTTCTGGACGAAGCAGAAGTGCGTGCAACTCAGCTGATTGAATCTAAAAACCCTGAGCTAGCAGAAGACGAGAAGAAAACCATCGCGAACACAGTTGCAATGGCGGCTGTTAAATACGCAGACCTTTCTAAGCACCGTACCACTGATTACGTGTTCGACTGGGAAAACATGCTGGCATTTGAAGGTAACACAGCACCGTACATGCAGTACGCGTACACTCGTGTCGCTTCAATCTTTGCTAAAGCAGGCATTTCTATGGACTCTCTTGAAGGTGAAATCAAAATCACTGAAGAGAAAGAGAAAGCCCTTATCGCGAAACTTCTGCAATTTGAAGAAGCGGTACAGTCTGTTGCTCGTGAAGGTCAACCGCACATCATGTGTAGCTACTTGTTCGAACTTGCTGGTCAATTCTCTAGCTTCTACGAAGCGTGCCCTATCCTTGTGGCTGAAGATGAAACCGTTAAACAGAGCCGCCTGAAGCTTGCTGCACTGACAGCTAAGACTATCAAGCAAGGTCTGTCGCTTCTAGGTATCGAAACTCTAGAGCGCATGTAATTCCCTTCGGGTTACAATGAATAAATACAAAGGTTGATGTGAGAGCATCAACCTTTTGTTTTATCTAACGTATACTGATACCAATCGTAGTAAATAACTAATCATCCTAGCTGGTTAAAACGCTCGATAACTGCGTTAGAATTTTTGATTGTAGAGTAACTACTTATCAAAAGAATCTGCCTTGTTCTCAAACCTTTTTCCTGCGCTATTTCTGATCATTTACTTACTGTGATTGGTATGACTTCAAGAAATCGAAATGGATAATAATAATGAGCTTTGAACTTCACCCACAGTTAGCAAAAGACACCACGCTTATCGGCGAATTTCCACTAAGCTTGGCACTGCTAAGCAAAGACAGTGCTGTGCCTTGGGTTATCTTGGTACCAAAACGTGCCAACCTAAAAGAGTTGCACCATCTGCCAATGAAAGAACAACAGCAGTTCTTGCTTGAATCTCAAGCGGTAAGCCAAGCATTAGAAGCGACGTTCCAACCAGACAAGTTAAACCTAGGCGCGCTGGGTAACATGGTGCCACAACTGCACATTCATCATATTGCACGTTTCAAAGACGACATCGCGTGGCCAGGTCCAGTATGGGGCAACACCAAAGGCGAACAGCGCAGTGAAGAAGAACAAGCCGCAATCCATACTCGCATTCAAAACGTTTTATCGCTGAGCTCTATCTTCAAGAAAGCGTAATTCGAGTTCATCTCATTACGCTTTAAAGCAAGGCTGTTCAGAATAGACACATGACAAAAAGCCGCTCATCTAAAATAGGTGAGCGGCTTTTTATTGTCTAATCTCGTCGTTTTCAACGAGAGTATGAAGCTCTGAACTACATCATCACATTCAGTGACAGACCATCTTGTTTGCTGATGGTGTAACGAATACGAGTTGTATGTCCATGCTTGTTGGTGTCAACCAAGCGAGATATCTTGCCTTTCTTGACCCACACACTCAGCATCGCATCGACACCGTCTTCGCTCATTCCAAACTTAGACGCAAGTTCACTACGAGCAGCAACACCTTCGTTATCAATGTATTGATGAAGTTCAGTTAAAATCATACTACTTGCACCTCTAGCGCTTTTTGCTTACTGCCGATTTTCTTGAAGACGCGATACGTCACCACAAAGCCACCAGCAATTGCCACCATCCACACAGCACTACTCACTGGATGTGCTGCGAAGTTTGCTGCTTGGTAGTAGAAGGTTGCACCGAAGTAACCAAGAGCCATTGTCCATACCGCTATGAAGCGGGCAAACGTCTGACCAAACTCACGAACATAAGCGCCCATCGCAGCAACACAAGGTGTGTAAAGCAGGATAAGAATCAAGTAAGCAAACGCAGCGTGGCCTGATACAAACTTGTCTTTCAAGTTACCAAAGATCGAAGTATCAACCTCTTGATCTGCAGCCACAGAGCTTGAGTCAGACAAGTCGCCCACTTCAATGCCTAATGGATCTGAATAGCTCAAACCAGCTAGGTTTTCAGGGATGGTCATGACGGCTTCTTGCAAGCTTGCTGCTAAATCGAATTCAGCCGCTTCTTCATCTGATGGCGTGGTGTACAAGCTGTTTAATGTACCAACAACGGCTTCTTTCGCAAAAATACCCGTAATAATACCAACCGTTGCAGGCCAGTTCTCTTCAGTAATACCAATAGGTTGGAACACTGGAGTCACAACTTGAGCCGCTTTAGATAGCACTGAGCTTTCGCTGTCTTCGTTACCAAAACTGCCGTCCATACCTAATGAGTTCAGGAAGCTAAGAATAGCCACAACCATTACGATGGTTTTACCTGCGCCAAGCACGAAACGCTTCAGCTTCTGCCAAGTTTTCAGCATCACGTTTTGCACGGTTGGCAATTCGTAATCTGGCATCTCCATAACCAAGCTATCACTGCTACCAGGATAGATAGTATTTTTAAGGAATAAGCCCGTAAATACAGAAGCTACAATACCCATGATGTACAGAGCGAATACGACATTTTGTCCGGCACCAGGGAAAAACGCAGCTGCGAATAGTGCGTATACTGGCAAACGAGCTCCACATGACATAAAGGGCGCCATTGATGCTGCCAGTTTACGTTCACGCTCTTGGTCAAGAGTACGGGTTGCCATGATTGAAGGTACGTTACAACCAAAACCAAGTACTAACGGAACAAACGCTTTGCCCGGTAAGCCAATCTTCTGCATCACTTTATCAAGTACAAATGCAGCACGAGCCATGTAACCCGAGCTTTCTAATACCGCTAAGAACAAGTAAAGCGCGGCAATAACCGGAATAAAGGTCGCAACCGTTTGAATACCACCGCCGATGCCATCGGCAAGAATGGTGACTAGCCAAACCGGTAAATGGCCATCTAATAAGTGGTGTCCACCATCAACTAATATTGCGCCAACACCAATATCAAAGAAGTCGATAAACGCACTACCGATATTGATAGAGAACATGAACATTAGGTACATGATGACGAAGAAGAAAGGAATACCGACCCATTTATTCAAAATGAATTGGTCTGCTTTCTCAGTAAAGTTACGGCTTAGTTTCCCTTCACTGCGACGAACACGTTTACAAAGGTCATGTAAGAAAGTGTATTTAGCGTCAGCAACAGCAAGGTCAATATCGAAATCGGCACCTAGGCGCACACTGTCGATTTGAGTACGAGTTTGAGGAGCCAATCCGTTCAATACTAAGTAATCGTTTTCTAAAGCACGAATAGCCAGAGCTCGGTGAGATACATCAGCATCATCAAATTGTGACTCAACAGAAGGGATAAGAGCTTCTAACGCGGCATCGTAATCAATAGAGATAGGATCAAGACTCACACCTTGAACAAGCAGTTTATGCAGACGCTCTTTAAAACGTGCAACTTGGCCTTTGTCGTTTGCAGACAAGCTTAAAACTGGACAGCCAAGCTCTTTCTCTAGCGCTTTAAGGTTAATCACCTGACGCTCACGCTTTAATACATCCATCTTGTTCAATACAACGATCATTGGGCGACCCAACTCTCGTAATTGTAATGTCATGTATAAGCTTCGTTCTAAGCAGCTTGCATCTACAACATTGATGATCACATCTGCAGGGTGAGTTAGCACAGCACGAGACGCGATAGATTCATCGATACTGTTCGCATCATTACCACTGTCTAGTGCGTAGATACCCGGTAAATCCGTTAGCTGAAACTGATCACCAGCATGCGAATACAAACCCGTCTTCTTTTCTACGGTTACACCAACCCAGTTACCAACGTGCTGCTTAGCACCAGTTAAGGCGTTAAATAATGTTGTTTTACCACTATTTGGGTTACCAACGGTAAGAACTTGATAATCCATTTAGATAACCTCGATTTGTTCTGCAATGCTTTCACGAATGGCGATAGAAACACCTCTCACCTCCACTTGAAGTGGATCACCCATCGGCGCACGACGGATTAGCGTCACCTCAGTTTTTGGCAACATGCCCATAACCATAAGTTTTTTTCTAACGTCTGGTGTTAAGCCTGTTAGTGCAACAATAGAAGCCGCTTTTCCTTGCTCGAGTTGTGAGAGTTTCATAAATGCCCAATTCGTGACTGATAATGAGAAAGATTGTTATTACCGCCATGATACACATACATGACCACAATTCTATTGTGTGAAATCAATGTTTTCGAAAATACATACTCGTAAATTTCGTTAAAAACGTTTACGTCAAAAACGTTACTTTCAACAAACAACGAGAACTACCTCACTAGTACCAATCAATAAAAACCAACACAAACCATTAATTATCAACAACTTAAAATAATGTCGGTTTTCTCATGGCCATCTGTCGTTAATTTTATAAGTAAAATAAGTGGGCAGACGTATAGTTACTCCAACGAAGAGAAACTACTTCTCTTTAATTTTATTCCAGAGGTGATGTGGCTTGCCATATCACTCCGGCAGCAAGCGAAGGTGTCCTTGGCACCCGTGGTATAGTCCCCCCGGCTATACCACGATATTTTTTTTCTTCCTTTTGTTTTATCCCAACAGCCTTTTAAACTCCCCACTGCTCTCTATCTCTATCTCTATCTCTATCTCTATCTCTATCTCTATCTCTATCTCTATCTCTATCTCTATCTCTATCTCTATCTCTATCTCTATCTCTATCTCTATCTCTATCTCTATCTCTATCTCTATCTCTATCTCGTAGAAGCATAAAAAAGCCCCAAAACGAATGTCGAGGCTTAGAGTATCTTTATCTATGTGGAAGTAGAGTAAATCCGCAGCTCACTACTCTTCGCTGTTTTCAGCAAACTTAGATGGCGACATACCAAAATGGTGCTTAAACCTCTGACTGAAATAGGAGGGGTCATTAAAACCAGAATCAAACGCGACGTCTGAGATCTTCTCTCCCGCAAGTAACCGCTCGCACGCATGCTCTAAACGCACTTCATTCAAGTGCTCTTTAAAGGTTTTGTTATAAGCCGATTTAAAGCGTCTCTGTAAGCTTCTCTCTGACATGAACAAGTACTTAGCAGCAGTTGCAGTACTGAACTCTGCATCGGCGTAGTTCTCGCTCACAAGCTGCGACACTCTGTTTTTCCACTCTTGTTCAGCACTCAACCTTTGTTGCTCTGGCGTTGAAGCGGCAAGCTTAATGGTTTCTATCTGCTCAATTGTGCTGGCTTCCAGGTTATCCAGTACTTGATATTCAATCGGCCACGAAAGCTGAACCTTATTTTGATAGTCAGAAACAAACGCGTTCAGCTCACCACCACTCTGATTCATCAATAGAGGTAATTTTTCGATATTTAGATCAGTCGATTTTCCGGTGTTATCACCCATGCTTGATGCCAATTTAGGGAAAGGCATCCCATGATCTCGAATCGTAACGACAAGATGCTCCTTCACTTCTTCAACCAGAACCACCATGCTTTGTGACTTAAAGTTTCTCTTGATGATGCTCGCAACCAAGTTGTTGAAAATAATATCGAGATTAAAATACAGCAAGGATACGTATCGTTGTTTGGTATCAACTCTAATATCCAGTTCAATACCGGCTTTGGCTAAATCATCTTGCCAAGCTTTGAGTACCGCTTCTAAGATCAAAATTATATCGTAACTGACCTTCCCTTCTCCTTGAGGTGTATTGCTCAATTGAGCCAAGCCATTTTTCAGCGTTAAGATTGGCGACTTGCCTTTCTCATCATTCCAATTCGGGAGCATCGCAGCAATATGATTAACTTCAGATGAGAGTTCATTTGCTGTGTGCGATACAAGCGCACTCTTAACTGATAGTTGCTTTTTAAGCTGTTGATTGGTCGTCAACAGAATGCGACTTTGGTGCCTCAGTTGATCGGTTTTTAATGCAACTTGCGCTTTTAGGTGTCTATTGGCAAAAGTGACATAACGCGAACGCCAAAAGACCAAGATAGTCACGACACCAATCAACAGCACCAGAGAGCTTGCGGCAGCCCAATTAGTCAGATACCAAGGCTCAGCGATTGAGAAGCTTTGATTCGTTGACACAAAGCGATAATGCGAGTCCTTAACGGGTTTAACTTCCAGTGTATAGTCCCCCGGAAGAAGATGGTCGAGCGTTAACAAGCCTCCTTCAAATTCACTCCAAGGTTCATCGTCGCTCAGGCGATACTCCATCGCGGGGGCAAACGTCGCAGGTAGGATACCCAACTTAAAACTCATGGATGAACCATAAGGGATTTCATCCAAATCAGCTGTCTTGCCACCAAGTGATACGGTTTGCTGATCAACACTGATCTTACTCAGTAATGCTCGACTATGAGGTGTTGTTGATACCAATAACTCATCAGATAACGCACTGACTACGCCATACTTTGATCCAAAAATAAGCCTCGTAGATTGGCTGCCTTCGCTGTCAAACAAGGCACATGCCCCTGCCGCTAGTTCATTGGTGATCAAGCCAAATGGTGAACCGATATGTTTATGCAGTTGCCCATCTAATCCGTAATAGCTGATACCTTTAGAAGAACCTAACCACACACCATTGTCATCGCTTATTAAGCAATTTGGGCTAATATTGTCTTCAACAAGCGTGACCTCTTGAATAATAGAGCTGTTATAAGGGATTCGATACACACCATAACTACTCGCAAACCATTGAGCCCCATCCTTCGCTTTTTCAATATCGACCACTTTGCCAAATCGTTCGCTTGAGCGACTAAAGCTAATCCGTTTATCAATAAAAGAGTAGAAGCCGTGGTCAGTGCCTATATATATACGACCTTGTAACCCTATATTGAGAGCCGTGATTTTTGCTGGCAAAAACTTATCAACTAACCAGTCAGTACCGTACCCCGTCAGCTTCATGGTTTCGATAGATAACGAATAAAGGTCTTGCCCCGATGTTATCCAAAGTACGTTATCAGCTTGAAGCGCAAAGTTCTCAACGTGTACCCCTTTGATAGACCTTGGTAAACCGAGCACTTCAGGCTCTAACGTATTGGTATTAAAACTAATAATGCCTTCTTCTGTAGCCAACCAAATGGAAGAACCAAAGACCTCAAAGTCCTGTACCGAGTTGGAGTAAACACGAATTGGACTAGCTTTGCTTTGAGCATCGACCAAATAGAGGCCCATTGAGGAAGCAACCCAAGATAATTGTTCACTAACCGGCTGTACTTTGTTTATCACGACACTACTTGAGTGCATTCCCATACCCGTTAATGGCGTTCTTGAGAATGTCTTACTGAACAGTGAGAAATATCGGATGCCGTTATTTGTCGCAACCCACATCCCACCAGCATGGTCGTTGATTAACGAATATATTTTCTCTCCCGGTAACGAGAAATCTTGATTAGCGGCTTGTTCGAATCGTGTAATTTGACCCGTAATGAAGTTATAACTAATGAGTCCATGCTCAGTGCCAATCCAATATTGGTCTGAAGTTTCAGCAAGCGAGAGAACGTGCGACCCTTTTATTTTGTTCTCTTTATCTGGATTCGCGAGATCAACAATCACCGCCCCATTTAAAGTGCCAATCACTAACTCTCGTCTAGCATTAGAAAAATAAACCGTCTCAATATGGTGCTTATCTGATGCAGTGATGTGAGTAAACTCTTGCGCCTCGGAAAGGTAAGCACCAGAACTGGTCGCGAGTACCCATTTTGACAACACCCACTCCGCATCGTTAATCGCAATATCACTGCTATTGTTGTATCGATACAGTTTGAGTAGTGAGTAGGTGGTAAATTCTAAAGATTGAGTGTTGTAAGTATAAAAATTACTGCCATCTGTGACCCAAATATAATCACCTGATGAGCCGATATTCGCGATCTCAGCGCCGGGGCTTAAACTAAACGCAAGTTCATTGCCAATACCAGGGCTATGTCGGTACACCTCATTATCAAAAAATGTCCAAAACTCATCGTTAAGAAACGCAACTCTTTCTGAAGAAAATTGCAGAAGGCTGCCCTTTCGCGGGAATAGGGTTCGGCCATCATAAAAGAGTACTTTTCCATGGACATCATGAACCCATAGCCCGCCACCGGCACCTAAGTACAGGTTTTTAGCCGCAAGAAAGTTCCCTTGCGCTTGAACGGGCAAAGGATAGAAAACGGAGGGTGATGTATTTACCGCGAGAACGCTAAATGAAATGCTCATTAACATGAACATTCTGAAGATAATTCGATACAACTTTTCATCCTGAACAGCAATAACACATGAAATTATGGTGTCCACAACGTCTTGTCGCTGCTTAATCAAAAATTCAGTTTTTTTGTGCTTATTATTATCTTTCTATTTTAGCGGAAATTAACAAAGGAGAAAGGAGGTTTGCTATTTGTTGAGAGGTTTTATCTTAGCGGTCACGAAAATGCCGCAAAAAGCGGCATGATTCATAAATTAACGAGAGCAAAGTGTCGTTAGGATTATTGATTACTTAGCACTCAAGCAGCTGGTGTAGCTGTCTGTAAGTTGCTGAAGAAAATCGAAATAACTTCCACTCTTCACTTCAACCTGTGAACCAACAGGATCAAGTTGCCCTTGCTTAGCATTGCTTCCGCGAGTCACCGATTCGATCACAGCCGGTGTAAATTGAGGCTCTGCAAATACACATTGAACATTTTCACGCACCAAGGTTTTCTTGATAGCTATCAAGCTTTTTGCACCCGGTTTGCGCTCTGGGCTCACGGTAAAGTGACCTAAGTTATTTAACTCAAACTCCTGTTCGAAGTAGCCATACGCATCATGGAATACGTAGTAACCTTTGTCTTTCACTGGCGCAAGTTGTTCATTAATTGACTGTTTCTTCTCTTTCAAAGCAATCAAGAATGAGTCTAGGTTCTCTTGATACACCATTGCGTTATCAGGGTCAGATTCAATCAACTTAGCTGAGATATATTTTGCCGCGACTTCAACTTGGTCGATGCCCAACCAAAAATGCGGGTCATGGCTACCATGATGGTGTCCTTCATGAGCATCGTGATCTTCATGCCCAAACTCTCTCAAGTTGATTCCAGGAATCTCACTGATCTTGATAACATTTTCTTTTGAACCAATCACCTTAGTCAAAAAGGCTTCTAGGTCAGGGCCGAACCAGATAACCATATCGGCACTATGAACTTTTTTGACATCCGATGGCTTAAGCGCATAATCATGCGGCGAAGCATTGCTGTTCATCAACACATCCGGCTCACTAACGCCTTGCGTTAATTCTGTCACAATCATTTGAATCGGTTTAAAGCTTGTTAGAATAGTATTGGCACTTGCGACACTTGGCGCTAAAAGCAAAGTAGCAAGTATAAAAGATGAACGTGACATAATCCCTCGATAATAGAAAAGTAGCTTAGGCTTGAGGTAAATGTTACATTATAACATTAGCGAATTGCAAATGAGTTCTATTCATGGATAACTTAATCCAACTAGATTCTGTGAGCGTCGAATTTGACGGTCGAAAAGTTCTAGACAACATCTCTCTAAATATAGAGCGCGGCAGAATCACCACCCTCATTGGGCCAAACGGTGCAGGAAAGTCGACATTAGTCAAAGTGGTACTGGGTTTACAAAGAAAATTTTCAGGCACAATAACAAAAGCTAAAAAACTGAAAATTGGCTATGTACCGCAAAAATTAAAGCTCAATGATTCACTACCGCTCAATGTAGAACGTTTTCTAAAGCTCACTGGTAAGTTCAGTCAGCAGGAGATCCTTGAAGCATTGAAGCTCGTTGGCGCCGAACATCTGCAAAAGAGTAACATGCACCAGCTATCTGGCGGCGAAAACCAACGTGTGCTGATTGCTCGTTCATTGCTAAGAAGACCAGACCTACTGGTTCTTGATGAACCGGCTCAAGGCGTTGATGTACAAGGGCAAATCGACCTGTATGATTTAATTGACACCATTCGTCACCGCTTTGGTTGTGCCGTATTTATGGTTTCACACGATCTGCATTTAGTGATGGCCAAAACAGACGATGTTATCTGCTTGCACCACCACATCTGCTGTTCAGGCGCACCTGCAGACATCAAACACCACCCTTCGTATATTGCGCTCTTTGGCACCGCGACCCAAGAAACACTAGCGTTTTATCATCACCAACACGAACATCACCATCATGATCTTGCAGGCCAGCCTGTCGAAGGCGACGTGCATGAATGTTCAAACCATAAACACGGACATCACTAATGCTTGAGTTTCTTCTTCCCTCTATTTTGGCGGGTTTGGGTATTGCGCTAATTGCAGGCCCATTAGGGTCGTTCGTGGTATGGCGCAAGATGGCTTACTTTGGTGACACGCTTGCTCACGCTTCTTTGATGGGCTTAGCACTTGGCTTTCTGTTCAACATTAACTTGTATTTCGCGCTGCTGATTTGTTGTTTGATGCTGGCCGTGTTGCTAGTGACTTTACAAAAACAAAAGCTAGTCGCGACCGATACTTTACTGGGTATATTGGCGCACAGTGCACTCTCTTTAGGCCTTGTTGCTGTCAGCTTCTTAGACAATGTTCGTGTCGATCTAATGAGTTACCTATTTGGTGACTTACTTGCGGTGTCTCCAACAGATTTGGTGTTCATCTACGCGGGTGCTGCAGTGATTGGTTTAGTGCTTGCGATATTTTGGCGACCACTGCTTTCAACGACAGTAAATGAAGATCTTGCAGCAGTAGACGGCATCAACATTGACTTAATGCGCCTAATCCTGATGTTGCTGGTTGGTATCGTGATTGCAGTCGGTATGAAGTTTGTGGGTGCATTGATCATGACGTCATTGCTGATAATCCCAGCGGCAACGGCAAGAAAATTCGCCAATACACCCGAACAAATGGCATTCCTCGCCTCAGTTATTGGTTCTATCGCTGTGTTCGGAGGGTTGAGCTTGTCTTGGTTCTATGACACGCCAGCCGGCCCTTCTGTTGTTATCAGTGCTGCAGCAATGTTTATGCTGTCTCAAATGTACAGAACCCGCGCCTAAAGTGAAAAGTCGAGATTCATTCTGGCTTTTAACAACACAACAATTGATGCGGTTGATGCGATAGTCGATCAAAAAAAATCGGTCACAAAAGAAAAAGGCTTGGTCAATGACCAAGCCTTTCTTATATCGTTCAGTTAGCTTCTATCTCGTTAGATAAAAGCTAGCTGATTACCAACCCGTGATTTCACGTAGGCCTTTACCGATGTCAGCAAGAGACTTAACAGTCTTAACGCCTGCTGCTTCTAGCGCTGCGAATTTATCTTCAGCAGTACCTTTACCGCCAGAGATGATTGCGCCAGCGTGGCCCATACGTTTACCCGGAGGAGCAGTAACACCAGCGATGTAAGATACAACTGGCTTAGTTACGTTTGCTTTGATGAACTCAGCAGCTTCTTCTTCCGCAGTACCACCGATCTCACCAATCATTACGATTGCTTCAGTCTCTGGGTCTTCTTGGAAAAGTTTTAGGATATCAATGAAGTTTGAACCTGGAATAGGGTCACCACCGATACCAACACATGTAGACTGACCAAAGCCTTCATCTGTTGTTTGCTTAACTGCTTCGTACGTCAGAGTACCTGAACGAGATACGATACCTACTTTACCCTTCTTATGGATATGACCAGGCATGATACCAATCTTACACTCGTCTGGAGTGATAAGACCTGGACAGTTAGGACCGATCATGCGAACGCCAGTTTCTTCTAGCTTCACTTTAACGTCGATCATATCTGTTGTAGGGATACCTTCAGTGATCGTTACGATCAGTTCGATACCTGCATCAATCGCTTCTAGGATTGCATCTTTACAGAAAGGAGCTGGTACGTAGATAACTGTTGCTGTTGCGCCAGTTACTTCTACTGCTTCACGTACTGTGTTGAATACTGGAAGGCCTAGGTGAGTTTGACCACCTTTACCAGGTGAAACACCACCAACCATTTGCGTACCGTATGCGATAGCTTGGTCTGAGTGGAATGTACCTTGACCGCCAGTGAAACCCTGACAGATTACTTTAGTGTCTTTGTTAATTAATACAGACATTATTTAGCCTCCGCAGCAGCAACAACTTTCTGAGCAGCATCTGTTAGAGATACAGCAGCAATGATATCAACATCAGAATTAGCAAGTACTTCGCGACCTAGGTCTGCGTTTGTACCTTCTAGACGAACAACGACAGGAACTGTTACGCCAACTTCTTTAACTGCACCAATAATACCTTCAGCGATCATGTCACAACGAACGATGCCACCGAAGATGTTTACGAGTACTGCTTTAACATTGTCATCAGAAAGGATGATCTTGAATGCTTCAGCTACACGCTCTTTTGTTGCGCCGCCGCCTACATCAAGGAAGTTTGCTGGCTTGCCGCCGTGTAGGTTTACGATATCCATCGTACCCATAGCAAGGCCTGCACCGTTAACCATACAGCCAACGTTGCCATCAAGTGCTACGTAGTTCAGTTCCCACTGAGCTGCGTGCGCTTCGCGCTCGTCTTCTTGTGAAGGATCGTGCATTTCACGAAGCTTTGGCTGACGGTACATTGCGTTTGAGTCAATGTTGATCTTGCCGTCTAGACAAAGAAGGTTACCTTCATTTGTAATAACAAGCGGGTTAATTTCTAGTAGAGCTAGGTCGTACTGAGCGAACATTTCACCAAGACCCATGAAGATCTTAACGAACTGTTTAATTTGATCGCCAGCTAGGCCAAGTTTGAATACCAATTCACGGCCTTGGTAAGCTTGAGGGCCAACTAGAGGATCGATCGCAGATTGGTGAATTAACTCTGGAGTTTCTTCAGCGATTTTCTCAATGTCCACGCCGCCTTCAGTTGACGCCATGAATACAATTTTACGAGTTGCACGGTCTACAACAGCACCTAGGTAAAGCTCGTTAGCAATGTTCGATGCTTCTTCAACTAGGATCTTTGTTACAGGCTGACCATTAGCGTCTGTTTGGTAAGTCACTAGGTTTTTACCTAGCCACTTTTGTGCAAACTCTTTAACGCCTTCTTTAGTGTCATGTAGCTCTACGCCGCCCGCTTTACCGCGACCACCAGCGTGTACTTGACACTTAACGACTTTCTTGGCTGTACTGATACGACCTGCAGCTTCGAAAGCTTCTTGTGCTGTATCACATGCGAAACCTTCTGGTACAGGCAAACCGAATTCTGCAAACAGCTGTTTGGCTTGGTATTCATGCAAATTCATTTTGATATTCCGTTTATTTTCCCTTAAGGGATTATTATTTCCATAACGACACAGTTTCCTGTGGTACGTCTGTAGGGTCTTCTCAAATCAACTGCTGTCCATTTTCTAATGGCTTTACAGTTCAAGTGAAGGCCAGACGTTGAGCAGCCTAGCCTTTGAAACTTTTCACGTCTAGCTAACGAGGTCAACTAGACGTTTTAGCGATACTAAACGTCTAATAACAGACGTGCAGGATCTTCTAGAAGCTCTTTGATAGTCACTAGGAAGCCAACTGATTCACGGCCATCGATTAGACGGTGATCGTAAGAAAGCGCTAGGTACATCATTGGTAGAATTTCCACCTTGCCATCAACAGCCATTGGACGATCTTGGATTTTATGCATACCCAAAATTGCAGCTTGAGGCGGGTTGATGATTGGCGTAGACATTAGAGAACCAAATACACCACCGTTTGTGATAGTGAAGTTACCGCCCATCAGCTCATCAACAGTTAGCTTGCCGTCACGGCCTTTGATTGCTAGCTCTTTGATGCCTTTTTCGATGTCAGCAAAACCTAGTGTGTCACAGTCTTTCAGTACTGGAGTCACTAGACCGCGTGGCGTAGATACCGCCATGCTGATATCGAAGTAGTTGTGGTAAATGATATCTGTACCATCAATCGAAGCGTTAACTTCTGGGAAACGCTTCAGCGCTTCTGTTACTGCTTTCACATAGAAAGACATGAAACCAAGACGCGTATCGTGACGCTTCTCGAATTGGTCTTTGTACTGCTTACGAAGGTCCATGATTGGTTTCATGTTCACTTCGTTGAAAGTAGTCAGCATCGCTGTGCTGTTCTTCGCTTCTAGAAGACGGTTTGCAACTGTCTTACGTAGGCGAGTCATAGGCACGCGTTTTTGGCTACGAGCCGCTGCTGGCGCTTCAACTGCTGGTGCAGATGCTGCTACCGGAGCCGCTTTCGCTGCTGCTAGGTGCGCGTCGATGTCTTCACGAGTAATACGACCACCAACACCAGTGCCTTTGACGTCAGCTGGTTGTAGGTTGTGTTCTGCAAGAAGACGACGTACAGCAGGGCTTAGTGCGTCGTTGCTTTCTTCTGTCAGTGCCGCTTTGTGGCGCTTATCAGGAGAAGCTTCTGTATCTTCAGTGGTATCTTTCGTTGGTTCACCAGCGACAGCACCAGGTTTGATCTTTGCAAGAAGCTGCTTAGAAAGTACCGTAGCACCCTCTTCTTCTAGGATAGCTTCCAGAACACCCGCTTCAGGAGCAGGTACTTCTAGAACTACTTTATCTGTTTCGATGTCTACAATGACTTCATCACGTGCAACGGCTTCGCCTGGTTTTTTGTGCCAAGTCGCCACTGTTGCATCAGCCACAGATTCAGGTAAATCTGGAACCAGAATTTCAATTGTCATGTGCGTATTTTCCTTTTACTTCTAGTTCTTAAGTAGGGTCAAAGCGTCGTCAACTAACGCTTTTTGTTGTTTCAAGTGTACCGACATATAGCCAACAGCTGGTGATGCTGATGCAGGACGACCTGCATATTGAATATCAGCACCCACTGGGATAGCAGCTCGGAAATTATGTTGGCTACTGTACCAAGCACCTTGGTTTTGTGGCTCTTCTTGACACCAAACGTAATCGACTACATTTGTGTACTGTGCGATTGCAGCTCTCACGTCCTCGTAAGGGAACGGGTAAAGTTGCTCAATACGTACAATAGCGACATCGTCTTGCTCGTTCTTACGTCTTTGATCAAGCAGGTCAAAGTAAACCTTACCTGAACAGAACACGACGCGTTTTACGTTCTCAGGAGCCAGATCATCAATTTCTGCGATAGCTGGTTGGAACGTACCTTCTGCTAGATCTTCCATAGAAGACGTACATAGAGGGTGACGAAGCAATGACTTAGGTGACATTACGATCAGTGGACGACGCATTGGTCGAACAACCTGACGGCGAATCATGTGATAAACCTGTGCCGGCGTTGAAGGAACAACAACCTGCATGTTTTGTTCAGCACATAATTGAAGGTAACGTTCAAGACGAGCAGATGAGTGCTCTGGGCCTTGGCCTTCATAGCCGTGAGGAAGCAGCATAGTTAGACCACATAAACGTGCCCACTTTTGCTCACCTGACGAAATGAATTGGTCGATTACAACTTGTGCACCGTTTGCGAAGTCACCAAATTGTGCTTCCCAAAGGGTTAGACCGCTTGGTTCTGCCGTTGCATAACCATACTCAAATGCGAGTACCGCTTCTTCAGATAACACAGAGTCAAATACTTGGAATGGCCCTTGTTTATCATGAATGTTCGCAAGAGGAACATACGTGCTTGCATCTGATTGATTGTGCAGTACTGAGTGACGGTGGAAGAACGTACCACGACCTGAATCTTGGCCTGAGATACGAATACGCTTACCGTCATCAACAAGTGTTGCGTAAGCCAGAGTCTCGGCCATACCCCAATCGACTTGTTTCTCACCATTCACCATGGCAGTACGATCGTTGTACAGTTTGTTTACTCGGCTTTGCAGCTTGTGGCTGTCTGGGTATTGGCAAAGTTTGCTACCAAGCTCTTTCAGGCGCTCGATGTCAATCTTGTTGTCCCATTCGATGTTCCAGTCATGACCTAGGTAAGGTGACCAGTCCACTGAGTGAAGTGCCATTGGGCGCCACTCTTTAACCACAACTTCACCGTGATCAAGTGCATCACGATATTCGTTAACGAGTTGTGTTGCCGTATCAATACCAAACTCACCGCGTTCCATTAGCACGTCAGCATAAAGCTTACGTGGCGTTGGATGCTTCTTGATTTTTTGGTACATCAAAGGCTGCGTTGCATTCGGCTCATCGGCTTCATTGTGACCGTGGCGACGGTAACAAACCAAATCAATAACAACATCACGCTTAAACGTATTACGGTAATCTAATGCAAGACGCGCTACGAAAGCGACAGCTTCTGGATCATCAGAGTTAACGTGGAAAATCGGAGCCTGAACCATCTTCGCGATATCGGTACAGTACATCGTAGAACGTGTATCGCGAGGGTTAGACGTTGTAAAACCAACTTGGTTATTTACAACGATACGAACCGTACCACCAACACAGAAACCACGAGCTTGAGACATGTTGAACGTCTCTTGTACTACACCCTGGCCAGCGATAGCTGAATCACCATGGATAGTAATTGGAAGTACGCGGCTGCCATCTTTATCGTCTAGACGATCTTGGCGAGCACGTACCGAACCGATAACTACCGGGTTTACGATTTCTAAGTGAGATGGGTTAAATGCAAGTGCTAAGTGAACGTTGCCGCCTGGTGTTGCGAAATCCGCAGAGAAACCTTGGTGGTATTTCACATCACCAGTGCCCCACGAGTCATCGCTGTGCTTGCCCGCAAACTCGTCAAACAGGTCTTGTGGCTTTTTACCAAGCACATTGACCAGCATGTTTAGACGACCACGGTGAGCCATACCAACAACAACTTCACGCATGCCTTGTCCACCTGCATGACGAATAATTTCCTTCGTCATTGGGATCAACGCATCACCACCTTCCAACGAGAAGCGTTTTGCGCCTGGGAATTTAGCACCAAGATAGCGCTCAAGACCTTCAGCAGCAGTTAGCTCTTCTAGGAAAGCTTGCTTTTCTTCTTTATCGAAAGAGGGTTGACCAGAAACAGACTCTAAACGTTGTTGGATCCAACGCTTTTGCTCTGTGTTAGTCATGTGCATGTATTCAGCACCAATCGAACCACAATAAGTTTGCTTTAAAGATTTGTACAAATCTCGAAGCACCATCGTCTCTTGGCCAATGGCGTAAGAGCCGACGTTAAACGTCTCATTGAGGTCATCTTCGGTAAGAGTGTGAAAAGAAGGATCCAGTTCAGCGACTGTATCTCTTTCCCATAAACCTAGGGGGTCTAGATTTGCTGATTGATGCCCTCGGAATCGATAGGCATTAATAAGTTGCAGAACCTTTACTTGTTTCGCATCGACATCTGGATCACTAACTTGGACACTGTAATGCTTTGTTTCTTGAGCGAGTCGACGGAAGTATTCACGAACACGAGAGTGTGGTTGTTCCACTGCTTCTGAAGCTTGCACAGGCAATTCTTCAAAAACACTTCTCCATTCGTCACTTACCGAATCGGGGTCACTTAGATACAGTTCATAGAGTTCTTCTACGTACGTTGCATTGGCGCCAGCCAAGTGTGAAGACTCGAGCCATGCCTTCATCACGCCGTTGTGCATATTTTCCCTTAACCAGTAGTTTTCACGTTTGCTGCGGTCTATGCCGAGCTATTAAAAGGCCGCCCCAAAACCTCTAGGGCGGCAATTTTTATATAACTTAAACCGAACGATTCACAAGCATGGTCTTGATGTGACCAATCGCTTTCGTCGGATTTAATCCCTTAGGACAAACACTTACACAATTCATGATGCCATGGCAACGAAAAACGCTAAATGCATCATCAAGATCGGACAGACGTTCGTCTGTCGCCGTATCTCGGCTATCTATTAGCCAACGGTATGCTGCAAGCAGGCCAGCTGGTCCGATGAACTTATCTGGATTCCACCAGAATGATGGGCACGAAGTCGTACAACATGCACACATGATACATTCATACAAACCATCTAAATGAGCACGCTCATCAGGGCTTTGTAGGTTTTCACGAGCCGGTGGCACATTGCCATCAGACACTAAGAACGGCTTAACTTTTTCGTAGTTATCGTAGAACTGAGTCATGTCTACGATTAAATCACGTACCACAGGCAAACCTGGAAGTGGGCGAATTACGATTTTATCTTGGCCAGTAAGAGCAGACAGAGGTGTAATACACGCCAATCCATTTTTACCATTCATGTTCAAGCCATCAGAACCACATACTCCTTCACGGCATGAACGACGGAATGAAATCGTTGGATCTTGCTCTTTCAAAAGAATAAGCGCATCCAAAAGCATCATGTCAGAGCCTTCTTCCACCTCTAGGGTGTACTCTTTCATGTAAGGCTTCTGGTCCACATCTGGGTTGTAACGGTATAAAGAGAAATTCAGTTTCATGGTCATATCTCCTTAGTACGTACGTGCTTTCGGCGGGAATGCTTCACGATGGATAGGTTCCATGTTCACGCCACGCTTAGTCATACTTTCTGATTCTGGGTTGTAAAGTGAGTGGCATAGCCATTGCTCATCATCACGGTCTGGGAAGTCAAAACGAGCATGCGCTCCACGACTCTCTGTACGGAAGTTTGCTGCAACCGCAGTTGCGAATGCCGTTTCCATTAAGTTTTCAAGCTCTAAACACTCAATACGTTGCGTGTTGAACTCTGTCGACTTGTCTGAAAGGTGTGCATTCTTAAGACGCTCACGAATCACTTTAAGCTCTTCTAAGCCATCAGCCATCGCTTTACCTTCACGGAATACAGAGAAGTTGTTCTGCATACATTGCTGAAGATCTTTACGAATTACCGCAGGGTCTTCACCGTCTGTACTGTTTTCCCAACGATTGTATCGCTCTAGTGAACGTTCAATGTCGGCTTCAGTTGCAGGTTTTGCTTCAGCTTGCTTATTCAGAGTCTCACCAAGGTGAAGACCTGTCGCACGACCGAACACAACCAAATCAAGTAGCGAGTTGCCACCTAGACGGTTTGCACCATGTACAGATACTGAAGCGATTTCGCCACAAGCGAATAGACCTTGAATTTCAACGTCTGAACCATCTTCAGTTTGTTTAATTGCTTGACCAGAAACCTGAGTTGGAACACCACCCATCATGTAGTGACACGTTGGGATTACAGGAATTGGTTCTTTAACTGGATCAACGTGAGCAAACGTACGAGAAAGCTCACATACACCCGGTAGACGAGACTCAAGCGTCTCTTTACCTAGGTGATCAAGTTTCAGCTTAATATGAGGACCCCATGGGCCATCGCAACCACGACCTTCACGAATCTCAACCATCATCGAACGGGCTACCACATCACGACCTGCTAAATCTTTAGCATTCGGAGCATAACGTTCCATGAAGCGCTCGCCATCTTTATTGAGAAGGTAACCACCTTCACCACGACAACCTTCTGTTACCAAAACACCTGCACCAGCGATACCCGTTGGGTGGAACTGCCACATTTCGATGTCTTGCATTGGAACGCCAGCACGAATTGCCATGCCAACACCGTCACCAGTGTTAATGTGTGCATTCGTTGTTGATGCATAGATACGACCAGCACCGCCGGTAGCAAGGATTGTTGCCTTCGCTTTGAAGTAGCAAACCTCGCCCGTTTCCATACAAAGCGCGGTAGTACCTAAGATTGCACCATCTTCGTTTTTAACAAGATCCAGTGCATACCACTCAGAGAAAACCGTCGTTTTGTGTTTAATGTTTTGTTGGTAAAGCGTGTGTAGCAGTGCGTGACCAGTACGGTCGGCTGCAGCTGCGGTACGAGCCGCTTGCTCACCACCAAAATTCTTAGATTGGCCACCAAACGGACGTTGGTAAATACTGCCGTTATCAAAACGAGAAAATGGAAGACCCATTTTTTCTAATTCGATAACCGACTCAGGGCCATTTTTACACATGTATTCGATAGCATCTTGGTCGCCGATGTAATCGGAACCTTTAACCGTATCGTACATGTGTTGTTCCCAGTGATCTTCATGCGCATTACCAAGAGCAACGGTGATACCACCTTGCGCAGATACAGTATGAGAACGAGTTGGAAAAACTTTAGAAAGCAACGCACAAGATAGGCCTTGCTCAGAAATTTGTAGCGCGGCGCGCATACCAGCACCACCAGCGCCAATTACTACAGCATCAAACTCACGAACAGGAATAGTCACTTACGCACCCCACAAAATAAACAGACCAGAGAAGAAATATCCTAGAAGAACAGCAACAACACCGACTTGAAGACCAACGCGCAATTTTGCACATTTGATGTAGTCAGTTAGTACTTGCCACAAGCCGATCCACGCGTGAACCAAAATTGAAGTAAGTGCTAACATGGTGAAGACTTTAGTGAAGGTACCACCAAAGAATTGCGTCCAAGATGCGTAAGAAATATCACCTGAGAAAGCACAGAAGCTCACTAGGTAGATAGTGTAAAGCGTCATAATGATGGCTGTTGCACGAATCAATAGATAATCATGCACACCATTACGACCAAAAGTAGAAACGTTGTTTACCATACTAAGATCCCCGCTAGTAGAGACAATACCGCTGTTGCTGCGAATGCAACCTTCGCGCTCTTAGCGCCAGATTCCAGCTCTTCAAAGTGACCAAGGTCCATAAGAAGGTGACGAATACCACCAGCAATGTGGTAAGCCAAAGCGGTTAAAATGCCCCACAGAATAAACTTCACGAAGAAACCGTCGACAATGTCGCTAGCTTCCATAAAGCCTACAGGGGAAGAGAGGGAAATGGATAGTAACCAAAGCAGAATTCCGATCGCAACAAAAGTAATCACCCCAGACACACGGTGTAGGATGGAAGCTATTGCTGTGATAGGAAAGTGGATGGTCTGTAAATCTAAATTAACAGGTCTTGTCTTTCTTTCTTTCACGGGCTCGCTCACTCAGCTCCATTGAGCATGATGGTCATTAAATAACCTTATGTATTGTTATGGACAAAATTTGATTGCAAACCTTTAAGATTTAACATTAACTTAACAAATAACGTAAGTTGAGCCTTAGATAATTGTAAAATAATTGTTAACAGCTAGGTTTCTGAAGACACCTCACATTTCTTCTTAGCCTTGCATTTATAAGGTTTTAACCAAACTTTTCAGCGCCACTATACGGCTGGCAACATTCTAATACAATTGATGCAACAAATAATGCTACACAGAACAGATTTTTAACGAATTTAATGTAAAAAACACTAACAAGTGCACACAAAGCTGCAGAAAAATTGACTTTTTCACGTAAGACCAGTAAAAAAATGGCACATAAACATCCTGGACGGATTAATAATAACAAAGGAGATTGTTATGGCGGATAAGAAAGCTACCCTTCATATTGAAGGTCAAGCACCGATCGAATTGCCGATTACAGAAGGTGTACTTGGTACTCCAGTCATCGACGTTCGTACACTGGGTTCTAATGGTTTTTTCACTTTTGATCCTGGTTTTCTTGCCACTGCATCTTGTGAATCGCAAATAACTTATATTGACGGTGGAAAAGGTATCCTTCTACACCGTGGTTATCCAATTGATCAACTGGCCAATAACGCTGATTACTTAGAAGTTTGTTACATTCTTTTATACGGCGAAGCTCCTTCTCGAGCTCAATACGAAGAGTTCAAGACGACAGTCACACGTCACACCATGGTTCACGAGCAAATTGCTAGTTTCTTCCACGGCTTCCGTCGTGACGCTCACCCAATGGCTGTTATGTGTGGTGTGGTAGGTGCGCTTGCTGCGTTCTATCATGATTCATTAGATGTTAATAACGACACACACCGTGAAATTGCGGCATATCGCCTAATTTCTAAGATGCCGACACTGGCTGCAATGTGTTACAAATATTCTATCGGTCAACCGTTTATCTACCCGCGCAATGACCTAGGCTACGCAGAAAACTTCCTACACATGATGTATGCAAACCCATGTGAAGAATATGAAGTAAACCCTGTTGTCGCTCGCGCAATGGACAAGATCTTTACGTTACATGCTGATCACGAACAGAATGCTTCAACGTCAACGGTTCGTTTAGCAGGTTCTTCTGGTGCAAACCCATTTGCTTGTATTGCTGCTGGTATCGCTTCTTTGTGGGGTCCTGCTCACGGTGGTGCTAACGAAGCTTGTCTAATGATGCTTGAAGAGATCGGCAGCGTAGACAACATTGAAGAATATGTAGCAAAAGCAAAAGACAAAGATGACCCATTCCGCCTAATGGGCTTCGGTCACCGTGTTTACAAGAACTACGATCCACGTGCAACAGTAATGCGTGAAGCGTGTCACGAAGTACTTAAAGAGCTAAACATTCAAGATCCACTACTAGACGTAGCAATGGAACTTGAGCGCATCGCTCTTTCTGACGAGTACTTTGTTTCTAAGAAGCTATACCCGAACGTAGATTTCTACTCAGGTATCATTCTGAAAGCGATCGGCATTCCTGTATCAATGTTCACAGTAATCTTCGCGATGTCTCGTACTATCGGTTGGATTGCTCACTGGAACGAAATGCACAGCGATCCGACGAACCGTATCGGTCGTCCTCGTCAGTTGTATACTGGTGAAGAACAGCGTGATTTCCAAGCTCTACACGAGCGCGAATAGTAAAGTTTAGACTTTTCTAATCGATTGAAATCAAAAAGGGTTGATGTATTAACATCAACCCTTTTTTGTCTCTCAGTATTTCGTATCACTTCAATGAAGGTACAAATATCCAGAGAGTCATAACCTCTAAACGTGGCTAGACTGGATTATCAATATCAATAAACTCAACATCTAAGCCATGTTCTTTCGTTAGCCATTCACCTAGCGCTTTCACCCCATAGCGTTCTGTTGCATGGTGGCCAGCGGCAAAGTAATGAATATCTTGCTCACGCGCTGAGTACGTAGTGCGCTCTGAAATTTCACCAGAGATAAACGCATCAATACCTTGATACGCAGCTAACTCAATGTAATCTTGACCACCACCAGTGCACCAACCGACAGTCGTAATCATTTTATCTTGGTTTTCTGGAGCGATATGTAATGGCTTGCGGTTCAAAGCTTGGCCAATCTTTTCTGCGAACTCCGCACCAGTTATTGGTGAACTCAACTTACCAAACATCGCAACTGATTGTGGGTGCCCTTCTAAACCGCCTTCAACTTCGATACCAAGCAACTCAGCAAGCTTGGCGTTGTTGCCTAACTCAGGGTGAATATCAAGAGGCAAGTGGTAACCCAAAAGGTTAATGTCATTTTTAATCAAGGTACGAATGCGCTTACCCTTCATACCACGAATGGCTTCTGACTCACCTTTCCAAAAGAAACCGTGATGGACCAATAAAGCGTCTGCGTTCAGTTCTACCGCTTTATCAATTAATGCTTGAGAAGCTGTCACACCAGTAACAATGCGCTTTACTTGAGAGGTACCTTCCACTTGAAGACCATTAGGACAGTAATCTTTAATCTGCTGTGGCTGAAGTTTTTCGTTAAGTAGCTTTTCTAATTGTAAGTTATTCATTTTTCTTTCCAGCTTAACTTTATAATAACGTCGTTATATCAATTTACGGGTAGAATGTCGAAAGTCCCACGATGAGTTCATGAGGAACCGATGACAGCACTGCAACGTTTTTACCAATGGGTCATCGACTCACCGCCGTTACTGAAAATTAAGCCACCGATTTCCGATCTTGGTGCATTCTTAAGCCCCCATGCCATCGACTCATCACACACTTATAATGGAAACCCAAGGTTAGGTTTCCTCTACCAGCATCTATGTGAACAAGTCATTGAAGCCTCACCTGATTATTCGGTCAAGTACGATGAGATTCAGATTAATGTGGATGGCAGAACACTCGGTGCTATCGACTTTATTCTTGAAAAAGAGAACAACCAAAAGCTGCAACACTGGGAAGTCGCGATCAAGTTTTACCTGCTCCATGAACAGACATGGTTTGGTCCTAACTCTCATGACCAATTGGATAAGAAGTTAGGCAGGATGCTCACCCATCAACTTGGCATGTCCTCTTCAGCGGCGTTTGTGGAGCAATATCCAGAGATCGATGTCGACTCAAAACATCTCCTCATGCAGGGCCGTCTCTATACCAACCCCTTCTTAGTTCAAAAAGTACCTACTGAATGTTTGGGCTATGACATTAATTCAAGCCAAGTAAACGGCTTTTGGTGCTATCAAAACCAAGCTCATTTAATCACTGAAGCGCTCTACCCTCTCACCAAAGAGCAGTGGGCAGCTGGAACTGATGACTTCAGCTGTGAACCTCTTTCTGAGTTTGGTGATCGCTTCATCCATGGGCAAACAAAGTCGGGGCAATTCTGGTTTGTGATGCCACAAAGTTGGCCACACGGATAGGATAATCTACTCAGTTGTACAGTAATTCAACCACCTAGCCTTAGCCGCTTTACCTGCTTTACCCACGAGCTGATATAAAAAAGGGCTGATGCTTTCACATCAACCCTTTCACTATTTACTTGATGACTCTACTAATCAGTATTCGATTATAGGCCAGCGGCTGCAAATACTTGATTAACAATCTCTTGAGCTTCTGCTTCGATTGCTTTCAGGTGCTCTTCACCTTTAAAGCTTTCACAATAGATCTTGTAGATGTCTTCTGTACCTGATGGACGAGCAGCAAACCAACCGTTTTCAGTCGTCACTTTTAGGCCACCAATCGCAGCGCCATTACCCGGAGCGTGCGTTAGGCGTGCAGTAATTGGGTCACCAGCCAGCGTCTCAGCAGAAACCATCTCTGGAGACAGCTTCTTAAGTACGTCTTTTTGTGCACCGTTTGCTACCGCTTGAATACGGTTATACTTAGATTCGCCGTGTTTAGCAGCAAGCTCTTCGTAGTATTCTTGTGGATTCTTACCCGTTACTGCTGTGATCTCAGCCGCAAGCAGGCAAAGAATTAGGCCATCTTTATCTGTTGACCAAGGCGTTCCGTCTTTACGTAAGAAAGATGCGCCAGCACTCTCTTCACCACCGAAACCAAACTGACCGTTGTATAAGCCATCAACGAACCATTTGAAACCAACTGGCACTTCACAAAGTTCACGGCCTAAGTCAGCAACAACACGGTCGATTAGTGCACTTGATACGAGTGTTTTACCCACTGCAACGTCTTTGCCCCAACCTTCACGGTTACGGTATAGGTAGTCAATACAAACCGCTAGGAAGTGGTTTGGATTCATCAAGCCTTTTGGCGTAACGATGCCGTGGCGATCGTAATCAGGGTCGTTACCAAACGCTAGTTGATAGTCATCTTTAAGCGCCAGTAAGCCTGCCATTGCGTACGGAGAAGAACAATCCATACGAACCACACCATCTTTGTCTAGAGACATAAATTGGAACGAAGGATCAACCGCTTCACTGACCAGAGTAAGATCTAGGTTGTACGCTTTGCCAATTTGACGCCAGTAATCAATACCGCTGCCACCCAGTGGATCAACACCAATCTTGATGTTTGCTTTCTTGATCGCTTCCATATCAACCACGTTAACCAAGTCAGCAACGTAAGGAGCAACTAAATCAACTTCTTTCACTAGCTCAGACTGTTTAGCCTGTGCGATAGGAGTACGCTTTACACCTTGCATTTGCTCAGCAATGATGACGTTCGCACGATCTTCAATCGCTTGAGTTAGCTCAGCCTCAGCAGGGCCACCGTGTGGCGGATTGTATTTAATACCACCGTCTTGCGGTGGGTTATGCGAAGGCGTGATAACAATGCCGTCTGCTTTTTTGTCATTCACTAGGTTATGCGTAAGAATCGCGTGCGAGATACCTGGTGTTGGAGTAAAGCCATTGTTTTCTTGAATAATAACTTCAACACCGTTGGCTACAAGCACTTCGATTACAGTAGAAAACGCAGGCTCAGAGAGAGCGTGAGTATCTTTACCTAGGAAAAGAGGCCCTGTTGTACCTTGCTCAGCACGAACTTCAGCCACCGCTTGTGCGATTGCTAGAATGTGGTTTTCATTAAATGTTGATTTGTCTGCTGTACCACGGTGACCTGAAGTACCGAACAGTACTTTGTGGTCTGGGTTAGTAGCATCCGGTTGCTGTAAGAAATAGTTAGCAACTAAAGCCGGAATATTATGAAGATCTTCCTGCTGAGCTTTCTGCCCAGCACGAGGGTGCATAGCCATTTGTCGACATCCTTATATATAAAATTTAAAAACAAAAAAACCTCATAATATCTTCTTATCCATGGATATTATGAGGTTTAAATCAGATTTCGTTAAATTGAACCTGTTACTTTTTCTATCAATTCTGCTTGGAAACTCATGCGGCTCATAAGCTGTTCAACCATTTGTCTTTTACGGCTAGTGTTATTATTAGTTATAACCCAAAAAGGACTTTGTGGAATGGCTTTAGGCTTCGTTGTGTTGCCGTTTGCTAGCAGGGTCTCTTCGTTGTCTGCAAAGTAAACACGCTTGCGGCCTTTTACTTGAGTTGCTTCTGAAAAGCTTAAAGGGTCGATTTTATGCAGTGTCGATAACACAAGCATGAAACGATCAATGGCTTTCTTCAGTGATGCAAACTCATCTGATATTAGTAGTGAGCGCATTTCTTTAACACCATCGAACTTCTCTGGAGTAAAGCCTACCTCTTTGCTAACAACGATACCTTTTGGCTCAACGATCTCTTCGATCGGAACCATGCCTTGGCTATCAACCTGTAATAAGCGGCGCAGAATATCTGAAGCGCTTTCGCCAATACGTTCTGTCTGACCCGCAATAAAACGGTATAGGTCCTCATCAACCTCAATTGTTTTCATTCGCTTTTCACAATCTCAATGTTTAAACTCAGGGGGATTATAGCGAGATCCGCGCGGATACTCTACGTCAAACCCACCATGAATAAGATAAAAATGTCAGTACAGCTCAACTATAAATTAGAAGGTGCGGGTCACACCATTGTTTTGATCCATGGATTATTCGGTAATCTGGACAACCTTGGCTTGCTCGCTAGGGATCTAAAAGCCGATCACCAGGTACTTAGTATCGATCTACGCAACCACGGCCAATCCTTCCATAGTGACACTCACAGCTATAAAACAATGGCACAAGATGTGGCTCAACTACTGAATGATCTTGAGTTAAATGATGTCACTGTGATTGGTCATTCCATGGGTGGCAAGGTAGCGATGGCGCTGACACAACATCTTACGCTGCATAAATTGATTGTCTTGGATATGGCACCAGTCGCGTACACCCAAAGTCGTCACGACAACGTATTCGCCGGCCTACAAGCCGTGATAGAAGAAAAACCGATCTCACGCTCAGACGCGCTTAAGATCCTCGCAAAACATATCGAAATTGATGGGGTTCGCCAGTTCTTGACCAAATCTTTGTTCAAAACGGAACAAGGCATCATGGAATGGCGCTTCAACGTTGCTTCGTTATTGAGCAACTATCCACAAATTATTGGTTGGGAACCGATCGAGAGAACCTCGGTCAAAACCTTGTTAATAAAAGGTGGGGATTCTGATTACCTCACAGCTGAGCATCAAACCGCCGTTCAACAGCAGTTTTCCAACGCAAAGGCTCATGTTATCGCTAACACGGGACACTGGTTACACGCGGAAAAGCCAGCTGAAGTACTCCGTGCAATAAGAAAATTCATCGCTTAGATAGGTTGATTAGTCGATATAAATGAGAGCTGTGTAATCACAGCAGATTAACTTTATCTCACAACAGTGATATAGTGCGCCCAAGCAAATTTGGTATATAAGGTTCCCATGCTTTACGACTACATGAACATCATCGAATCTATTGGTTTAGATCTTCTGTTTGCCGCGATTTTCTTTCTAATCGGAATGGCAATTAAAGACGTTCTAAAGGAAGGAAATGTTCCTGCATTTGGTCGTCGCATCGTATGGTTAGTACTTTTCCTTGGCTGCGCAGGTTTTATCGCAAAAGGGATAATCCAACTAAGCTGGGAAGGAACTGGAATCTAACGATTTCCTCCGAACTTTATTACACCGACAACAGACAAAATGAAAGGTAATGATTCTATGGCAAGTGTAGGTCTCTTCTTTGGTAGCGATACAGGTAACACTGAAGCTGTTGCTAAGATGATTCAAAAGCAATTGGGCAAGCAGCTCGTTCAAGTTCAAGACATTGCAAAAAGCAGCAAAGAAGATATCGATAACTTCGATCTACTGCTGCTTGGTATCCCTACGTGGTACTACGGCGAAGCACAATGTGATTGGGACGACTTTTTCCCTGAGCTAGAAGCTATTGATTTTTCAACTAAGCTTGTTGCTATCTTTGGTTGTGGCGACCAAGAAGATTACGCAGAATACTTCTGTGATGCTATGGGTACTATCCGTGACATCGTTGAAGCGAAAGGCGGTACTATCCTAGGTCACACATCAACTGAAAGCTACGAATTCGAAGCATCGAAAGGCTTAGTTGAAGGCGATGACAGCCAATTCGTTGGTCTATGTATCGATGAAGACCGTCAACCTGAGCTAACTGATGAGCGTGTATCTAACTGGGTTAAACAAATCCACGAAGAAATGTGCCTAGCAGAGCTAGAAGACTAATTCTCTAGCGATTGTTAATTGTTACAATTAATGACCGATATGTAGATATGAAAAAACCTCCTTATAGGAGGTTTTTTGCTATTTAATGTTCACCAATCAACACTCAGCTTCTAATGCTTCGTCATCATCTCTAAATTGTGGCTTCTTTCTCACATACAGGGTTCGCTGAATTTCTGACACTACATTCCCCTGCTTATCTTTAACGTGGATAATAAATTCGGGGAAACACTTCTCACCAAGCTGTGTCTGACGATAGATATCATCCAGTTGCCCTTGGCTTATCTCAAAATCTGCATACAAGTCGGATTGACCCGGCTTGATAAAGTTAATACTCGCCTCTTTATCCCAAACATAATATCGCTCACCTAAAATTCCCATTAACATCAAAGAGTAAACTGGATCGGTAAGAGAAAAGATACTGCCGCCATATTGAGTACGATTGGCGTTCTTATTCCACCAGCGCAGCTTTAGTATCGTCTTAACAACCCTAAAGTCAGGGCTAATGTGAGCGATTCGAATTCCCGATCCCCAAAAAGGAGGCCAAATATTGAGAGCAAATTTTACAATGTTGGGTTTATATATTTTTGCGAGTTGCTTATTCATAACAACATTCCATGTTCATATCAGAAACACCGTCAGCTTGACTGGTCGTACCTCTACTATAAGTGAGATACTTCCAATTTACAAAACAGATTGTGATGTCAGTAAGTAACCCTTTGAAGTTCGTGGTTTATTGTTATGCCTGACTAAACTATAATGGTATTAATATTGAATTCTGTTAATTGCTGCAGATCATCAACAGGAAAGTATATGTCAGACAATAATCAAGCGCTAAAAGATGCTGGTCTTAAAGTGACCCTCCCACGGCTCAAAATTTTAGAAGTATTACAACAACCAGACTGCCAACATATTAGTGCTGAAGATTTATATAAAAAGCTGATCGACTTAGGTGAAGAGATAGGTCTTGCGACCGTTTATCGCGTACTGAACCAATTCGATGATGCTGGCATTGTAACTCGCCACCACTTCGAAGGCGGCAAGTCTGTATTTGAACTTTCAACACAGCATCACCACGATCACCTAGTATGTTTAGACTGCGGTGAAGTTATCGAATTCTCTGATGATCTTATCGAAGAAAGACAAAAAGAAATCGCTCAGCGCTACAACGTACAGTTAACTAACCACAGTTTATATCTGTATGGTAAAAGCATCACTGGGGATTGCAAAGGCAACCCAGACGCGCATAAAGCGAAGAAATAACACAGAACGCTGGCTTAGGCCGGCGTTTTTATTTGGGCTGATACCGTATTAAGAATCACAGTAGCTTGGCCCACAATTTGGTTATTTCCCAGACACAAAAAACCGGCTCTAAGCCGGTTTTTTATTGGGTCGTTTTTAACAAACTAAGCACTCAAGCATTAAGCTTCAGTTTTACCCCAAGTGTCACGTAGACCAACCGTGCGGTTGAATACTAGCGCGTCTGCTTTAGAGTCTTTCGAATCTACGCAGAAGTAGCCTGTACGTTCAAACTGGTACGCTTGCTCTGCCACACCTTCCGCTAAGCTAGGTTCAACAAACCCGTTTAGCGTAACAAGTGACTCAGGGTTAAGCGTTGCAGCGAAATCATCAGCAGCGGCTGGGTTTGCCACTGTGAATAGACGATCGTACAAACGAATCTCAGCAGGTAGCGCTTTATCAGCTGATACCCAGTGGATAACACCTTTCACTTTACGGCCATCTGCTGGGTTCTTACCGAGTGTTTCGCTATCGTAAGAACAGAAGATAGTCGTAATGTTGCCTTCTGCATCTTTTTCGATACGCTCAGCTTTGATCACGTAAGCACCACGTAGACGAACTTCTTTACCTAGAACCAAACGCTTGTACTTTTTGTTTGCTTCTTCACGGAAGTCGTCACGCTCAATCCAAACTTCGCGTGTAAATGGAACTTCACGAGTACCCATTTCTGGCTTGTTAGGGTGGTTTGCCACTGTCAGTGTTTCTACTGTATCAGCGTCGTAGTTTTCAATCACGACCTTGATAGGGTCAAGAACAGCCATTGCACGAGGTGCATTTTCGTTCAGATCATCACGGATACAAGATTCAAGTGAGCCGAACTCAATCATGTTCTCTTGCTTAGTCACACCAATACGTTTACAGAATTCGCGAATCGAGCTTGAAGTGAAGCCACGACGACGCAAACCAGAGATTGTTGGCATACGTGGATCGTCCCAACCTTCAACTAGGTTTTCAACCACAAGTTGGTTCAGCTTACGCTTCGACATTACCGTGTATTCAAGATTCAGACGGCTAAACTCGTACTGACGAGGTTGGCAATCAATCGTGATGTTGTCTAGAACCCAGTCATACAAACGACGGTTATCTTGGAATTCAAGCGTACAGATAGAGTGCGTAATGCCCTCTAGCGCATCAGAGATACAGTGAGTGAAGTCGTACATTGGGTAAATGCACCACTTGTCAGCAGTCTGATGGTGGTGAGCAAAACGAACACGGTAGATAACTGGATCGCGCATAACCATGAATGAAGAGCTCATGTCGATCTTAGCACGTAGACATGCTTTGCCTTCTTCGAAGCCACCGTCACGCATTTTTTCAAACAACGCTAGGTTTTCTTCAGGGCTGCGATCACGATATGGGCTCGCTTTACCAGGCTCTTTTAACGTACCACGGTATTCACGGATCTGCTCAGGACTTAGCTCGTCAACATACGCTAAGCCTTTATTAATTAATTCCACAGCATAAGCGTAAAGCGTATCGAAGTAGTTTGATGAGTAACAAATGTCACCAGACCATTCGAAGCCTAACCAGCTTACATCATTCTTAATTGACTCAACGTATTCAACGTCTTCTTTTTCAGGGTTTGTATCATCGAAACGAAGATTACATTGTCCCTGGTAGTCCTGAGCAATACCAAAGTTCAAGCAAATAGATTTAGCGTGACCAATGTGCAGGTAGCCATTTGGCTCCGGCGGGAAACGAGTATGCACGCTACTGTGTGTACCATCCGCTAAATCTTTATCGATAATTTGGCGAATGAAATTCGATGGACGAGCCTCAGCTTCACTCATCTATAGCACCTCTATGTATTTAGTATTGTCAGAGAAAGTTATCTTTCATATCCGAGACAAAGGCCGCTTTTGCTGCCAGTCAAAGATAGAAAGATCATTGTTGCTAATCATCCACAATTCTTCGCCTTTGCACAATAAGAACCATCAGTTAATTGTGATTATTTCCGCTATTCGATGAAGAATAGAACGAACCTTGCTCACTGGCTGTAAATGACAAGTACAAAAAAGCCTCCAGTGTGGGAGGCTTTCAATTTGAAACTTACTTAAGAGCCGTTGTTACGTCTTAATAAGTACTTCCCTTACTATGGAAGTTTTACATCAGATAGGTCTTCACCTGCACCGATAGCTTTCATTTCGCCAGCGACGATTTCAGCTAGTGGGCCTAGGATAACCTGTAGGTTGTTCTCACCTAGTTTAACCACACCTTTAGCGCCAAGTTTCTTAAGAACAACTTCATCAGCGATAGAGCGGTCTTTAAGAGTTAGACGTAGACGAGTGATACAAGCATCGATTGAAGTCAGGTTTTCGTGACCACCTAGAGCTTTCAGGTATTGACGAGCAACGTCACCTTTTGGCGCGTCACCAGCAGGAGCTGCTGCAGCTTCGTCATCATCTTCACGACCTGGCGATTTCAAGTTGAAAGCGCGGATTGCGAAAGAGAAAGTGAAGAAGTATAGAGCACCGAATGCTAAGCCAATCAATAGTAGAGTGAATGGTTTAGTTGCTAGACCCCAGTTCAGTACGAAGTCGATTAGACCAGCAGAGAAACCGAAACCGTGCAGAGTACCAAACATGTTTGCCACTACTAGAGACAGACCTGTAAATACCGCGTGCATTGCGTATAGAGCAGGAGCTAGGAATACGAACATGAATTCTAGCGGCTCTGTGATACCTGTTAGGAATGAACAGAATGCAACTGAGAACAATGCGCCACCAACTTGGCTACGTTTTTCAGCAGGAGCAGCTAGGTACATTGCAAGTGCAGCACCTGGTAGACCGAACATCATTACTGGGAAGAAGCCGTTCATGAATACGCCAGCGCCTTTATCGCCACCGAAGAAACGGTGTAGGTCGCCAGATTTAACTGTTTCAGTCACTTCTTTAACAACAGTAGTAATCTCTGGAGTTACTGAGTTAGCGAATGTGAATGTATGCTCTTGACCAACAACTAGAGTTTTAGCCAGTGCAGGGTCAACACAAAGTTGAGTGATGTTAGCGAATGCGCCTTGACCAGCAACGATGATTTCTTGACACGTACCCATACCGAACCAGAAGTATGAGTTCAATACGTGGTGTAGACCTACAGGGATTAGTGCACGGTTAAGAGTACCGTAAACGAATTGGCCAACAGCACCAGACGTTGATACCGCGTGAGCTAGTGCATCTAGACCAGATTGAATACCAGGCCAAACCACACCAGACACAGCACCTGCAACAAGTGCAAATAGACCGGCCATGATAGGTACTAAACGTTTACCCGCGAAGAAAGCCAGCCACTCAGGAAGGCGTGTTGCATGGAAAGCGTTGTAAGAGTGACCTGCGATGATACCTGCGAAGATACCGCCGAAGAATGACATGTTAACGTCTGCGTTAATTGTCGTTGCTGTTGCTGTTAGTACGAAGTAAGCAACTGCACCAGCAAGACCCGCTGCGCCGTTACCGTCTTTAGAAAGACCAATCGCGATACCTAGACCAAATAGCAATGGTAGGTTACCGAAGATAGCACCACCAGCTTCTGCCATGAATGGAATATCAAGTAGATCGCCTTGACCTAAACGTAAAAGAAGCGCCGCAATCGGAAGCGTTGCGATTGGTAGCATTAACGCCTTACCAAGCTTCTGTGCATATCCTAGAATATTCACCAGTTGTTTCCCCCTATAGGATTTTTTAGAATTCGTTTGAGAAACTTATTTTAGTCGCTCAATTTAGTCCTATTCAGTGTATTCAATTAATTTTGCTCCGCAAATTAAAACCTTACCATTTGTGATCGTAATCACCAGTTTTTACCAAATCCAGAGGTTTTTGCTAGCGAGATCATAAAACTTATTTTATCATTCAAAAAAATGAACGTTTATAGATAAAATCTAAACCTAACCATTAGGTAAAATGATGGTATCCCTAGGTTTACGCTGTCCAATAAATAATCATTAAAAGTGAACCTGAATGTATATCGATAATTAATTGTTCATATATTTTTCAACAACTTAAATCGCTTCCCATTTTGAAGCCGTTTGCCCATAAAAGATAAATCGTTACGTAAATGATGCTCGCAAACTAAGTTCACATTTAGGTAACGAACAAATTTTAAAGATCTCACGAAATAAGGATTAGCTGACTATGTACGCGCTAAGTAACTGTAAAATTTACACTGGTAGTGATGTTCTAACCGATCATGCTGTTGTAATCGAAAACGAACTGATCAAAAAAGTCTGTCCTATCTCTGAATTACCAGAAGGAATCGAAGTTCGCGACCTAAACGGAGCAAACCTAAGCCCAGGCTTCATTGACCTACAATTGAATGGTTGTGGCGGTGTAATGCTTAACGATGAGATCACTGCAGACACAATGCAGATCATGCACAAAGCAAACCTTAAATCTGGCTGTACTAGCTTCCTGCCTACGCTAATCACTTCTTCTGACGAAGACATGCGCGCGGTTATTACCGCAGCTCGTGAATATCACAACCAATACCAAAACCAATCTCTTGGCCTACACCTTGAAGGTCCGTATTTAAACGTTGCGAAAAAAGGCATTCACAGCGTCGATCACATTCGTAAATCAGACAGCGAAATGATTGAGCTTATCTGTGAGAACAATGACCTTGTTGCAAAAGTAACATTGGCTCCAGAACTCAACGATCCAGAACATATTGAGCGTCTGCGCAAAGCTGGTGTGGTTGTTTCGATTGGTCACACGAATGCAACGTACGCAGAAGCGCGTCAAGGTTTTGAGTCAGGCATTACATTTGCCACTCACCTGTTCAACGCGATGACACCAATGGTTGGTCGTGAACCTGGCGTTGTTGGCGCGATTTACGATACACCTGAGGTTTATGCTGGCATTATTGCCGATGGCTTCCACGTTGATTACGCAAACATCAGAATTGCGCATAAAATCAAGGGAGAAAAGTTGGTATTAGTGACGGATGCCACAGCTCCTGCAGGTGCTGACATGGAATACTTTATTTTTGTCGGTAAGAAAGTATATTACCGTGATGGTAAGTGTGTTGATGAAAACGGCACACTGGGCGGCTCAGCTCTGACTATGATTGAAGCAGTTCAGAATACAGTTGAGCACGCCGGTATCGCTTTAGACGAAGCTCTTCGCATGGCTACGCTATACCCAGCTACGGCTATCGGTGTAGAAAGCAAGCTAGGTCGAATCAAAAAAGGCATGGTTGCAAACCTAGCTGTATTTGACCGAGACTTTAACGTTAAAGCGACTGTTGTTAACGGACAATACGAGCACAATTAAGTATGAATGGCGGACAAATAGGTAACGTAGACTTAGTTAAACAACTAAACAGTGCGGCGGTATACCGACTAATAGACCAACAAGGGCCTATCAGTCGTATACAAGTGGCTGATGTAAGCCAACTCGCACCGGCAAGTGTTACAAAAATTACCCGCCAACTTTTAGAGCGCGGCCTAATTAAAGAGGTTGCGCAGCAAGCGTCTACTGGCGGTAGACGCGCTATCTCCCTAACCACAGAAGTAGAGCCTTTTCACTCTGTCGCTGTGCGCTTGGGTCGAGACTACATTCAAATAAGCCTGCATGACCTTGGCGGTCGTGAGCTGGCTTTCCAACAGCAAGACCTGAATTACTCAGACCAATCAGACCTCACCCAAGGCTTGGTCAATAACTTGAAGGCTTTCATTGCTGAACACCAACCAAAGATCGACCAACTGATTGCCATTGGTGTCACTCTTCCAGGCTTGGTTAACCCAACGACAGGTGTCGTTGAGTACATGCCAAATACAGACATCGATAACCTTGCGTTAAGCGACATTATTCGCGACACATTCCATGTTGCTTGTTTTGTTGGTAATGACGTTCGAGGAATGGCGCTTGCTGAGCACTACTTCGGTGCAAGTAAAGACAGCCAAGATTCTATTTTGGTTAGCGTTCACCGTGGTACTGGTGCTGGTATTATTGTTAATGGTCAGGTTTTCCTTGGCCATAACCGCAACGTGGGTGAAATTGGTCATATCCAAATTGATCCTCTTGGCGAGCAATGCCAATGCGGTAATTTCGGTTGTCTTGAAACCGTAGCGGCAAACCCTGCCATAGTTGAACGTGTCCAAAAGCTAATTAAGCAAGGTTATGAGTCCTCGCTAACAGAGATTGAGCACATTACCATTCAAGATGTATGTGACCATGCTATCAATGGCGACGAACTGGCTAAGCAAAGTTTGGTTCGAGTAGGTAATCAACTGGGTAAAGCTATCGCAATGACGATTAACTTGTTTAATCCTCAGAAAGTTATCATTGCTGGTGATATTACAAAGGCACAAGAGATTGTTTTCCCTGCAATTAAGCGCAATGTAGAGAATCAGTCGTTAACGGCTTTCCATAGCGGCCTGCCTATTGTAGCATCACAGATCGATAAACATCCTACGATGGGAGCTTTTGCCATGATTAAGCGCGCCATGCTCAACGGTGTGTTACTTCAAAAGCTTCTTGAAGACTAAAGAAAAACAACTCTGATTTTCCGCGGGCCGTGTTTGTATAAACACGGCCCGTTTTTTTAAGCTAGGGAACTACTACTACAAGTTATGGAACTTATATTAATATCCACTGCGTTTATTGCAGGATTTATTGCTTTAAAGTGTCACCTTCCCCCATTGGTCGGCTTTTTGGTCGCTGGTTTTGGGCTCTTTGCTCTGGGTTTTGAAACCAATGACACCATCATTACCTTGGCTGACCTTGGTGTCACCCTGCTTCTATTTACGATTGGCTTAAAGCTCGATATCAAAACCCTACTCTCTAAAGAGATCTGGGCTGGCGCAACAATCCACAACCTTTTATCCACTCTGTTTTTTGCGGTCGCCCTGTTTGGTTTTAAATTCCTAGGTATTTCCTCGTTGGCAGCCATGTCAATAGAACAGATTGTTCTACTCGGTTTTGCCCTTTCATTCTCTAGTACCGTATTCGCAGTTAAGTCTCTGCAAGAGAAAGGGGAAATGAATGCGACCTATGGAACATTAGCGATCGGTATTCTGGTCATGCAGGATATCTTTGCCGTGGTCTTCTTAACGGCATCGACAGGCAAAATTCCAGAGTGGTATGCCATCGCACTGTTCGCTTTGCCATTCTGTCGTCCATTGTTCTACAAAGTCCTCGACTGGGTTGGTCACGGCGAAATGTTGGTGCTGTTCGGCATTTTCTTCGCATTGGTCGTCGGTGCAGGCTTGTTCCAGTTTGTAGGGGTTAAACCAGATCTAGGTGCTCTGATCTTAGGTATGTTGTTAGCCGGTCACCCAAAAGCTTCAGAGCTGTCGAAATCGCTGTTTAACCTCAAAGAGCTTTTCCTTGTCTGCTTCTTCTTGAATATTGGATTATCCGAGCAACCTACCATTCAAGGCTTTATGCTCGCCATCTTATTCTTGCTGTTGCTGCCAGTGAAAGGCGTGCTTTACTTCTTGGTACTCAACCGCTTCAAATTCCGTGTTCGAACCTCTCTACTCGCCTCTCTATCATTGTTTAACTACAGTGAATTTGGTCTTATCGTCGGTGGTCTTGCCTTTAAGATGGGGTGGATGTCTGGCGATATATTAGTAGCGGTGGCAATTGCGGTTTCGTTATCGTTCTTAATCGCTGCTCCTTTAAACAAAGCGGGTCATAAGCTTTATCAACAGTCAGGTAAGTGGCTCAAAGAGCACGCTGCTGAAAAGCTTCACCAACGTGATAAACGAATTGATCCTGGTCGCGCACAAGTGCTTATTCTTGGTATGGGGCGCATTGGTACCGGCGCCTACGATGAATTGCGTTCTCGCTATGGCAAGGTTAGCTTAGGTGTCGAAGTTCGTGAAGAAGCCGCACACAACCATAGAAGCCTTGGAAGAAACGTTATTTCTGGCGATGCAACTGACCCAGATTTCTGGGAGCGTATCTTAGATACAGCAAACGTGAAGCTAGTGATCTTGGCGATGCCTCATCACCAAGGTAATCAAACAGCCTTAGAACAGCTAAAATCACGTAATTTTAAAGGTCAAATCGCAGCTATTGCTGAATACTCCGACCAGCTAGAAACATTGAAAGAGAATGGTGTCGATGCAGCATTCAACATCTACAGTGAAGCTGGTAGTGGTTTTGCTCGACACGTATGTGAGCAATTAAACCCTAACATCAATAAGATCTAATCCTAAACATTGTCTAGTTAACCTCTCAAAATTGCTGTTCTTTTGCACTTTTGAGAGGTTTTTGTTTAAAAAACCAACCGCAATTAGACGCCACTCACCAAAGCCACCTTAAAATTAGATAATTTCTAACATAAACCCCTTTATATTATTTTTTTGCTCACATTCAGTTGCTTTTTTTAGCCAGAATGGCAAATTGAATACAGTTGATTTAGAAATTATTTAAAAGGAAGTTCTATGTGTTCAGTATTTGGCATTCTCGACATTAAAAGTGATGCCGCAGCACTTCGCCCTATTGCTTTAGAAATGTCTAAAAAGCTTCGTCACCGTGGCCCAGACTGGTCTGGTATCTATGCTGGTGAAAAAGCAATTCTTGCGCACGAGCGTTTGGCTATCGTTGGTCTTAACAGTGGTGCACAACCACTATACAGCCAAGATAAAAAACACATTCTTGCAGTGAATGGCGAAATTTATAACCACAAAGAACTTCGTGCACGCTATGAAGATAAGTACCAGTTCCAGACTGACTCTGACTGTGAAGTTATCCTAGCGTTATACCAAGAAATGGGCGCGGACCTTTTAGAAGAACTTAACGGTATTTTCGCATTCGTTTTATACGACGAAGAGAAAGACGAATACCTAGTCGGCCGTGACCATATTGGTATCATCCCGCTTTACCAAGGCTACGACGAGCACGGCAACTACTACGTTGCTTCAGAGATGAAAGCACTCGTTGAAGTATGCAAGACGATCAGTGAGTTCCCTCCTGGTAGCTTCTATTCTTCGAAAGATGCAGAGCCTCAACGCTACTACATCCGCGATTGGAATGAATACGCTGCGGTACAAGGTAACAGCACAAGTAAAGAAGAACTGACTGAAGCGCTAGAAGCTGCAGTTAAACGTCAACTAATGACAGATGTACCTTATGGTGTACTTCTATCTGGTGGTCTTGATTCTTCAATCACTTCAGCAGTCGCTAAACGTTTTGCTGCAATGCGTATCGAAGACGATGAGCAATCAGAAGCTTGGTGGCCACAACTACACTCATTCGCAGTAGGTCTAGAAAACGCGCCTGACCTTATCGCTGCTCGTGAAGTTGCTGATAAGATTGGTACCGTACACCACGAGATGACTTACACCATTCAGGAAGGCTTAGATGCAATCCGTGATGTTATCTACCACATTGAAACTTACGATGTAACGACGATTCGTGCTTCAACGCCGATGTACTTGCTTGCTCGTAAGATCAAGGCAATGGGTATCAAAATGGTACTGTCTGGTGAAGGTGCTGATGAGATCTTTGGTGGCTACCTGTACTTCCATAAAGCGCCAAACGCAAAAGAGTTCCACGAAGAAACTGTGCGTAAACTTCTTGCTCTAAGCATGTTTGACTGTGCTCGCGCCAACAAATCTCTTGCGGCATGGGGTGTTGAAGGTCGTGTTCCATTCTTGGACAAAGAGTTCATCGATGTAGCAATGCGTTTGAACCCTGAAGATAAGATGTGTGGTAACGGTAAAATGGAGAAACACATTCTACGTGAGTGTTTTGAAGACTACCTACCAGATTCAATTGCATGGCGTCAAAAAGAGCAGTTCTCTGATGGTGTTGGCTACGATTGGATTGACACATTAAAAGCAACGGCTGAAGAAAAAGTAACGGATCAACAAATGGAAGCTGCGAAGTTCCGTTTCCCTTACAACACGCCAACAACCAAAGAAGGTTATGCTTACCGTGAAATTTTTGAGGAGCTATTCCCTCTAGAATCAGCGGCAGAATGTGTCCCTGGTGGTCCTTCAGTTGCTTGTTCATCAGCGAAAGCGATTGAGTGGGATGAGTCATTCAAAAACTGTGTCGACCCATCAGGTCGTGCAGTACAAGCCGTTCACAACGATGCTTACAACGCTTAGCGCGTTTTGAACAAACCCTAAAGACTAAAAAAGGCGCATTATGCGCCTTTTTGTTTTAAGCCTATTTTTTGCTTTGTATTACTGCACTTATGCGTGAGCTTGTAGTGCTTCGTTCTCAATACTGATCGGAACCACTTTGCTGATCATTTTTACCAGCATAATAGATCGAGCTTCACCATCTTTCTGATGGAAAATAGCTTCAACCCCAGCAAACTGACCACTATTGATCTTGACCACTTGCCCTGATTCAAACTCAACACAGCACTCTTCAGGTTCATCTTCGCAACACTTCTCAAACTCTTTCAGTTCATACACTAAGTCGCCTTGGACTTCGTGTGGCCTTGCGCCAAACTTAATAAAGTCGACGACACCACGCGTTGAACGAACAGTAGTAAAACTTGGACCCTGTTCGTAGTCAAAACGTACAAAGATGTAAGATGGGAATAGCGGTTCTTTGACCTGCTTCTCTTTCCCTCTCACGACCTTCTTGACATCGATTTGAGGATAAAAGCACTCTACCTCCTGGTTTTCTAGGTGCTGTTGAGCGCGTTTTTGATCACCACGCTTACAGTAAAGTAAATACCAACGTTTCATTTTACTAGCCATTTTCTATTTTGGGACATATTACCACAAGCCTAAAACCGTTAATCACCGTTAATAAAATGAATCCTGATAAGCAATAAATTATGCGTAACAGACCAACTTATCAACAAAAAGCCATAGGGGCAAAAAGTGGTTAAGCATTGTACAAGGAACATTTACAGATAAAAAGATGCATTATTGTAAGGCTATGTATGCCACATACAAAAGGAACGCGATACCATTTAAACCCAGAAACCATCCAACAAACCAATCAATTCGACGATTAGCATTCGATATTTCTTTTAAAAAGAACACTATGCGCTCAACTCAAAACTGGAAAATTAGTTTGCAGCACGCATTATCTGGGCAACATTATCAATAAAACCCATTATTTTCATAAACTTATAAAAAACTAGTTATCGTGACCATAAAAGACGCCTATTGCAGATGGTTATTCCACTCTGTATACATAAGGAACTATAAAATCTTTTAATACCTAAAATTAGTAAAACTTATGCCAAGCAATCACTGTAGTGGCATAGTTAATTTGGCCACCTGATTAAGAGGTGATGTATGATCATCTCGATACTAAAACAGGTGACATTATGACTAAGCGTGAAAGACGCACTTTTAACCCAGAATTTAAACTTGAATGCGCTCAGCTAGTGCTTGACCAGGGACGTTCCTATAAAGAAACCTGCGAAGCAATGGGGATTGGAAAAACTACGTTAGAAAGCTGGGTAAGGCAACTCAAAGCTGAAAGAGCTGGTAAGACACCAAATTCATCACCACTCACTCCAGAGCAAAGAGAAATTCGTGACCTTAAAAAGAAAATCAAACGCATTGAAGAAGAAAAGGAAATTCTAAAAAAGGCTACGGCTCTCTTGATGTCAGACTCCCTGAACGGTTCTCGATGATCGAGAAACTCAAGAAGAGTTATGCTGTGAAACGGCTTTGCGAAGTGTTCGGGGTTCATCGCAGTAGTTATCGTTATTGGGCAAATAGAGATAAATCTCTGTCGTCAGAGCATGTGCTTGTTCGTGCCGAAGTTCGCCGATCTTATGAGCTGAGCAATGGTTCCGCTGGAGCGAGAACCATTGCTGACATAGTCACAGCAAGAGGTATTCGACTTAGCCGTTACCGAGCAAGTAAGTTCATGAAAGAACTAGACTTAGTCAGTTGCCAGCTAGCAAAACATACGTACAAAAAAACACAGCAGGAACATGTTCATATACCTAACCGGTTAAATCGTCAGTTCGCGGTGACTGAGCCGAATCAAGTCTGGTGTGGCGATGTGACTTATATCTGGACGGGGGAGAGATGGTCTTATCTAGCCGTTGTTATTGACTTGTTCGCACGAAAAGTCATCGGTTGGGCAATGTCTAACTCACCAGATAGTGTATTGACTGGCAAGGCGCTGACCATGGCCAATGAGAGCCGCGGAAGGCCGTCTGGTGTAATGTTCCACTCGGATCAAGGTTGCCACTATACGAGTAAAAAATATCGTCAGTTGCTATGGAGATATCGAATCACTCAAAGTATGAGTCGTCGAGGGAACTGTTGGGATAATAGTCCTATGGAGCGAGTGTTCAGAAGTTTAAAAACGGAATGGGTACCAAAGAATGGCTATAGAAGTTTTACAGAGGCACAGAAAGCAATAACGGATTATTTGGTTGGTTATTACAACCAGCATCGTCCACATCAATACAATGGTGGATTAACACCAAATGAGTCGGAACGACAGTTTTGGTTCCCTTATAAAACTGTGGCCAGTTTTACTTGACCACTACACACAACATCTTTGGCCACCCTAGAGGCCTATTTCTACTTTTTAGCACAGAGCTATGGGAACGTTTCTCCTACTATGCGATGCGTGCGATCCTTGTTTTATTTCTTACCGATACCACTATCAATGGTGGTCTTGGTTGGTCAACAAAAGATGCCCTCGATCTTTATGGTATCTATACTGGTTTAGTCTATATCACGCCATTAATCGGCGGCTGGCTTGCCGATAACTACTTAGGACAACGTAAATCGATCCTAGTGGGCGGTGTATTAATGGCATTAGGCCAATTTACGCTTGCTCTTCCTAACGGCGCTATTGGCTTAGACCAAGTAAATGCTCTTTATCTAGGTTTAGCACTGCTTATCAGTGGTAACGGTATGTTTAAACCAAACATCTCGACCATGGTTGGCGACCTATACCAAGAAGGCGATAACCGACGTGACGGCGCTTTCACCATTTTCTATATGGGCATCAACTTAGGCGCGCTACTGGGTGGCTTAATTTCAGGTGCTGCAGTCGATTCATTCGGCTGGAAAGCTGGCTTCCTAGCCGCTGGTATCGGTATGGTTATTAGCTTAGTTATGCAATTGACGATGGCTCAGTCATGGTTAGGCAACATTGGCTCAGTACCTGCAGCTGCACGAGCGAAAGCGCTGAACAAATCGAAAGAGAAAACACCACTGACCAAAGAAGAGTTCGACAGACTAAAAGTTATTCTTGTTATGGGTCTGTTCGTAATCGTTTTCTGGGCTGGCTTTGAACAAGCTGGCGGTTTGATGAACATCTACACTCAACAATATACGGACCGTATGATTGGTGGCTTTGAAGTTCCTGCAGCTTGGTTCCAATCTCTGAACCCATTCTTCATCATTACACTTGCACCAATCATTGCTGCATTTTGGGTCAAGCTTGGTAAGCGTGAACCAAACTCGCCAGTGAAATTTGCGATGGCGTTGTTTTTCTTAGCACTAGGCTTTGTGTGCATGATGGGTGCAGTAATGGAGCAAGGTGGCGACCTAACAGTGAAAACATCAATGCTGTGGCTAGTCGGTGCTTTCTTCTTCCATACTCTTGGTGAGCTTTGTCTATCTCCTATTGGCCTGTCGTTGGTCACTAAGTTAGCTCCACTTCGTCTAGCATCGTTAATGATGGGTGCATGGTTTGGCTTCAATGCTGTCGCAAACTACGTCGCTGGCCTTGTGGGTTCTCACGTTGGTGAGCTTGGCGCAATGTCTATCTTCGGTGGTATCGCAATTACAGCGACAATAAGTGGCGTCTTACTGCTTCTTTGTGCAGGTAAACTTGTATCATGGATGCATGGTGTAGAAACCAACATGACGCTTGAAGCAGAACCAAAAGCAGAAACTTCGGTTGCTTAATATCTAGATCTATTTCAAGAAGAAACATCAAGATCAAAAAGGGCTGCTCAATGAGCAGCCCTTTTGTTATTGATTCTATTGGCATATCAGTTAGCGATGAAGCGCCACTAGCTCAGCCATCATATCGATGTGTGAGTCTCTGTCGTTAAGACACATAATATAGCTAAAGTCTGAGCCACCAGCATCAATGAACGTCTCTTTACACTGGTCAGAAATCTCTTCCAACGTTTCCAAACAGTCAACCGAGAACGCAGGAGCCATGATATCAATCTTCTTGATGCCCTTGCTCGGCAGTGATTCAAGTGTCTCGTCAGTATAAGGCTTCAACCACTCTTCTCGACCAAATCGAGATTGGTATGTCATGGTGATATCGTCCGCTGATAAGCCTAACTCAGCAGCAAGTAATTTTGTCGTCGCTTCACAATGCTGAGGGTAGATGTCACCTTCATCAGCGAGTCGCTTCGGAATACCGTGGAAAGAACACACTAAATGATCACCTCTGCCATTTTTATCCCAATGACTACGAACACTTTCAGCCAATGCTTTTGCGTAGCTTGGGTGAGCGTAGTAGTCACGAATAAAGCGATAGCTCGGAATCACTGGCATCTGCTTAAAGGCTTTGGTTAAACCATCAGAAACGGCCGCTGTGGTTGTACCTGAGTACTGAGGATATAAAGGCAGGACGATAATGTCTTCAACACCCTGCTCCATCAGTTGCTCGACCCCCGCCTTAAGGCTTGGGTTGCCATAGGTCATACCCAGCGCTACGGGCATCTCTAATTTTTTCTGGAGCTTGTCGGCTTGTCTTTGAGAATATACAAGCAGTGGTGAGCCTTCATCCATCCAAACAGACTGATACAGCTTAGCCACTTTCGGCGCTCTAATCGGTAAGATCACCCCATGTAAAATAGGACACCAAAGCCAACGCGTTAGGTTTACGACTCGCTTGTCGTGTAAGAATTCACTCAAAAATCGACGAACGCCAGCCGGGGTCGCCGAATCTGGTGTTCCTAAGTTCACCAGTAAAACGCCCTGCTTTTTATTATTTTCCATAGATACCTGAGACCAATGTGTGATTTTCTGGAACGTAATATACTAATCGGCATAAGTTTAAGATCATTGTTGTGCCACTAAATTTAAGAATAATCGTTCTTAACCTGGGTTATCACAACATCACCTTGAGCGTTAGCCTCGCGAATCTAAGCCGTACCGCGGAAACAGCACACAATCGATTTATCTAGATTGGTATATTACTAAAAATTGAAACAAAAAAAGCGACCTTAACGGTCGCTTCCAATATATCAAATTCTAAAACTGGCTGTTAGCCAATTATGCTAGTGCTTTCTCAAGTTCTGCACTAACTTCAGCAACTTGCTTAGTACCATCAAATTTAAGGTACTTAGTGTTACCTGCTTCTGCTTCCTTACCGTAGTAAGAAATAAGCGGAGCCGTTTGATCGTGGTATACGCCTAGACGTGCACGAACTGTTTCTTCTTTATCGTCATCACGAACCACTAGCTCTTCGCCAGTGATGTCATCTTTACCTTCTTCTTTAGGCGGGTTGTACACACTGTGGTATGTACGACCAGAAGGAAGGTGAGCACGACGACCAGCCATACGCTCAACAATCACATCGTCAGCTACGTCGAATTCAACAACGTAATCAACAGCAATGCCCATTTCTTTTAGGCCATCCGCTTGTGGGATTGTGCGTGGGAAACCGTCTAGTAAGAAACCTTTCTCACAGTCATCTTGAGCTATACGCTCTTTGATTAGACCAAGGATAATTTCATCAGAAACTAGCTGACCAGCGTCGATTACTGATTTTGCTTGCTTACCAAGCTCAGTACCCGCTTTGATAGCAGCACGTAGCATGTCACCAGTTGAAATTTGAGGGATACCAAATTTGTTCATGATGAAGTTAGCTTGAGTACCTTTACCCGCGCCAGGAGCACCTAGAAGAATGATGCGCATGTTTAATCCTCTTATAAAAATTATGATTTATACCGAAGCTCACTATCCCGCCTTTCTGGTTTAATTTAGGTCAAACAAGAGAGGTTAGGTAACAACTGAGGCTAAGCTCAACTGTAAACAGAAGCAAAACGGTAAGTTTCGGTATAACGTTTAAAAATCATACAACTGGAGACGATAGGTTCATAGTACCAGCTGATTAGGTCGAGCATTCTATCACATTAATATTCAATTTGGCTGAAATTAAGACTAAAGAATGTATCGACAGCGTTTGCGTTCGTCTTGTTAGCGACTTTAGCTACATTTCGATGAATTTAAGCGACGTTCATAAAAAAAGCCCGCATTAGCGAGCTTTTATTTATAATTATAGGCTTAGCCCAAAGTCGAAAGACTAACGTTTTGTTAGTAGCTCGTTGATTGCACCTAAGAATTGTGATGGATCTTCCATTGAGCCTTTTTCAGCCAGCATAGCTTGGCCAAGTAGTAACTCAACCCAACGGCCGAATGCCTGTTCGTCCGCTTCATCTGCCATCTGCTTAACTAGCGCATGCTCAGGGTTAATCTCAAAGATGTACTTCACCTCAGGAGCAGCTTGACCCGCAGCTTCTAGAAGTTTAGCCATTTGAGTTCCCATCTCGAAATCATCGGTAACAACAACAGCAGGCGTAGTTGCTAGCTTGAATGTCGTGCGAACCTCTTTAACACGATCACCAAGATAAGCTTGAGTGCGGTCTACAACAGACTTGAACTCTTCTTCTGCCTCTTTTTGCTTCTCTTTCTCTTCTTCGCCTTCGAACTTGCTTAGGTCTAAGCCCGCTTTGGTGATCGATTGGAACTGCTTACCATCAAAATCAGTCAGGTAGTTCATTACGTACTCATCAATACGATCGTACATTAGAACCACTTCGATACCTTTTGCTTTGAACTGCTCCAAATGCGGGCTGTTCTTAGCGGCAGCGTAGTTATCTGCTGTTAGGTAATAAATCTTGTCTTGGCCTTCCTTCATACGTTCAACGTAAGACACTAGGCTGATAGCTTGGTCAGCAGAATCCACTTCCGTTGATGAGAAGCGAAGTAAACCAGCGATTTTTTCTTTGTTCGCCATGTCTTCCGCAGGGCCTTCTTTCAATACTAGGCCAAACTCTTTCCAAAACTCTAGGTACTTATCATTGTCATTCTTCGCCATGCGCTCAAGCATCGTCAGGACACGCTTAGTACATGCGCCACGAAGAGACTGAGTTACCTTATTATCTTGCAATATTTCACGAGACACGTTCAGTGGTAGATCGTTTGAGTCAATTAAGCCGCGAACGAAACGCATGTAAGATGGCATGAACTGCTCTGCATCATCCATGATGAATACTCGCTGTACATAAAGCTTAAGGCCGCTCTTATGGTCACGATTCATCATATCCCAAGGTGCTTTAGCTGGGATGTAAAGTAGGCTTGTGTAGTCGTTCTTACCTTCAACTTTGTTATGGCTCCACGTTAGTGGATCAGCAAAGTCGTGAGATACGTGCTTGTAAAACTCTTGGTACTCTTCTTTCTCGATATCAGACTTGTTACGAGTCCAAAGTGCTTGAGCCTTGTTAATCTGTTCCCAATGTTTCTCTTCGGTATCTTTACCTTCGTCATCTTTAACCGCAGTTAAGATAGAGACGGGGATACCGATGTGATCAGAGTATTTACCAATGACTTCACGCAGACGCCATTCATTTAGGAATTCTTTACCGTCTTCGCGCATATGAAGAATGATATCAGTACCACGAGACTCTTTAGTGATGTCTTCGATAGTGTAATCACCTTCCCCCGCAGAGTGCCACTGAACAGCTTCATTACTCGCTAGACCTGCTGCACGTGTGCGAACCGTTACCGCGTCTGCAACGATGAATGCAGAATAGAAACCAACACCAAATTGACCAATCAATTGAGAGTCTTTGCTTTGGTCTTCAGACAGCTTTGAGAAAAAGTCTGCAGTACCCGATTTAGCAATCGTACCTAAATGCTCAATAACGTTGTCGCGGCTCATGCCGATGCCGTTATCAGAAATCGTTAAAGTATTCGTTTCAGCGCTAAAAGATAATTTTACACCCAGATCTGCATCACCTTGGTAAAGGTCACCGTTTGACAAGGCTTGGAAACGAAGCTTATCAGCTGCGTCAGATGCGTTAGAGATCAGCTCACGTAGGAAGATTTCTTTATTTGAATACAGTGAGTGAATCATTAGGTGAAGTAGTTGTTTTACTTCAGATTGAAAGCCACGAGTCTCTTTATTTTGCGTTGCTGTTTCGCTCATTTTTACTCCAAAACATCTATACTTTATGTTGAATAACCATAGGGGCGTAACACTTGATGCCACTCTTATGTTCATTAACATGAGGATGACAAATGTAAATTCAAGGTCAAAAATCATAAAAACACTGTTTTTTTGATCTGTTTTTATTATCCTTGAGTCTGATAAATATAAAAGAACATAAAAGAAGCCATGATTTGGTGAAGAATTAACGGAACTTCACCTGAGATTTGTCTATTTCGCACTCAAAATCATCCAAAATAGAAGAATTCAATGAGCAATATCGGCACAAAGTTTATTCTCGCACAGCGGTTCGTATTCGATCCAAATAGCAATTCACTTGTTGATCAAATGAGCGACGGCGAAGTCGTGCGCCTTGGCAGCAATGAAAGCCGCATTCTCCTGATGCTGTCAGAAAGACCCAATGAAGTTATCACTCGTAATGAATTGCACGAGTATGTTTGGCGAGATCAAGGCTTTGAGGTTGATGACTCAAGCTTAACGCAAGCAGTTTCTACCCTGAGAAAGATGCTCAAGGACTCGACCAAATCTCCAGAATTCGTAAAAACGGTACCTAAACGCGGTTACCAATTTATTGCAACCGTTGAACGCTCTGCACCACTTTCATCCAATGATCAGCCAGCAGCGGCTGAAATTGCAGAAAATGACGTAGAACCCATCTTAACGTTTGCAACGCCTACAATGACCGAAGAAGCAATGACTGAAGCTGTCGAGCCCGAGTCAATTACAAAGTTTCAAGAAACCAAAGTTGAAGTGGAACCAGCAACAACACCAACTGCTACCCCGGTTAAAAGCACCAATAAGTGGTTAGCGTTTTCGTTATTGCTTGCGGCTTTCATCATGCCAATTCTGGTTTTAACGTTTACTAACCCCGCAGAATCCGAGTTCAGAACATTGACTGAAGTGGATGGTGTAAAGATTCAAACCCCAATCAATCATCCTGATCTCAGTAGTTGGCTCCCTGCGATAGAGAAGTGTGTATTGCGCTACAACACTAATCACACTGGCATGCTGAAACCGACTGAGGTGATTGCAACAGGTGGACAAACCAACAACCTTGCCCTCAACTACATTCACCCGCAAGATTACTCTAGCGAAAATGTAACCCTAAGAATTTACGCAAACCAGTCGGATGTAAACGACATTTGTAACGGTGGTCAGTAACATGAAATTAAAAGTATCGATTATTTTACTGGTTCTATCTGCATTCTTAAGTGGTTGGTTATATTGGGGCAGCGACGCAAAAGTAGAGCGCTTGCTCACTCAGCATGAGTGGCAATCGAAAATGGTGACTCTGATTAGCGACAACAAGCAAGCTGATGCAATCGGCCCGCTGCGTAGAGTTGAACTATCATCGAATGCGAAATACCTACCAAATGGTACGTACCTGAGAATGTCAGTGGTTAGGCTGTACAGTACTCAAACTGCACCTGCGAATGTGATCAACATATCAGAAACAGGTCAGTGGGATATTAACGATAACTATTTACTGATTTCGCCAACGGAGTTTAAAGATGTAACTTCGGCTGAGCGCCAAGACTTTTCGGAAGAACAACTAGAGCTGATCACTCAAGTGATTAAGATGGATGCAGAGCAAAGCCGACGCATTGATATTATTAATCAGAAAGCACTGCTGCTCACTAGCTTAAATCACGGTTCTACCGTTTTGTTCTCAAACTAAAACTCTGCAGTTATTTATGTATATCAATAACTGAATACCATTAAACGGTAAACCAATAGAAAAGGGGCATGATGCCCCTTTTTTGTTAGCCGTTGGTATCAAATAACGGATGTAGCATTTTAAGGATTAACTATGAATACGGATCAACCAAATCTGACGCCAGCTAAAGAGACAGTAACAAAAGCGACAATCGCAATACACTATTGCCGTCAGTGTAATTGGATGCTTCGTTCTAGTTGGTTATGCCAAGAGCTGCTGCATACCTTTAGCGAAGAAATTGAACAAGTGAGCTTGCATCCAGACACCGGAGGCAGGTTCGAAATCTTTTGTAATGGTGTGCAGATTTGGGAAAGAAAAGCAGATCAAGGTTTTCCAGAAGCGAAAGTTCTGAAGCAAAGAGTGCGAAACATCATTGCTCCAGACAGAGACCTCGGCCACGTAGACTCAAAGTGAGCCTTTTCTAACGCCGCCGATTGAGTTTATTTAAAGCTCGCCACTCACAATTACTTCACCTTCAAGGCTAATGACTTTAAAGGTATTATTTTCATAGATGCCATGGCTCGCTGCGTGACCATCTCGTGGGAATGTCACCGAACTAGGGTTAAAGATAAAGATATCATCTTGGTATTCGGCAACTGGAATATGGGTATGCCCATGGGCAATAATATCACCCGCTTTTAGTGCTGGTCGTTTAGTGGTGTTATACAAATGACCATGGGTTAGAAAGATACGCTGACCTGATTCCAATAACACCCATGAGTAATCCATCATCATTGGAAAAGACAACAGCATTTGATCCACTTCACTGTCGCAGTTACCACGAACGGCGATGATCTCTTGAGAAAACGCATTCAACTTCTCTGCAACCGCCGGTGGATTGTATCCTTCTGGAATCGGATTTCTTGGCCCATGATTCAGAATGTCACCCAATAGCACTAAATATTGCGCACCAGACGCTTGGTAGAGTTCTAATACCTTTTCTGTTGCTGGCAGCGAACCGTGTAGGTCTGAAGCAAAAAATAATTTCACACGTACTTCTCCATAAAATTTATGAGCCTATTGTACGTATCTAAATGCTACACGTCATCTCTCGCCATACCGTTGATCACGATATTATTGTAACTAACCATACCGACTATCTTGTTATCACGAACTACTGGCGCGCGACTGATACCAAAGCGTTCAAACAGGCGAGCGCAATACTTTACGTTCATCTCAGCAGACACGCTTAGCGCTGGCTTGGTCATGATTTCATAAACATTGGTTCGCTTCGGAGATCGATTTTTAGCCAACACTTTCTTTGCTATATCATTCATCAACACGATACCGTACTCGTCATCCTCGTGGCGTTTATCGACAATGATTGCTTTCACTTTGTGCTTCTTAGCCATCTCTATCGCTTCTAACACCGTAGTTAGCCCATCGATAATCACATACGTATTGGCCATGACATCGCCTACTCGGATCTTTTCACTGGTACTCATAGCTCATCCTCCACAACCTTTGTTAACGTCTCAACTTGATGCGCAACGCCGACTGCATCTTCCACATCTATCTGTACTGCAATACCCTGCCCCGATTCTTGGTCAAACTCCCCCACTTCACTAATTCTTTCAAGAATATGCCTTGCTAGATGCTCCTCAACGACAAACAGCAGCACATCTTTTTGCACCTCTAATGTTAATCCGAAGAAGGTGCGCTTTTGGTTTAAGCCCTGCCCTCTGGCATTATTAATCACGGTTGCTCCGGTTGCGCCCGCATCACGCGCGGCATCGAGCACAATGTCGGTTTTGCTCTCTTCTACAAACGCTAGGATAAGTTTAAAGCGCATCTTTGCTCTCCTTAGAGGTGTGTAAACGGTTTAACCATTGGGTTATTTGGGCATAGCTCATCACCGAAATGATGGGGAACAAACTCGCAAAGGCGATTAAGCCGAAACCGTCTATTACTGGATTTCGTCCCGGTACAGTTGAAGCAAGCCCTAATCCAAGAGCCGTCACTAAAGGCACAGTCACGGTAGATGTCGTAACCCCGCCTGAATCGTAGGCCAATGGAATGATCAATTTGGGGGCGTAAAAGGTTTGAATCACCACAATGACATAGCCACAAATAATGTAGTAATGGATAGGATCGCCCGCAACGATACGGTAGCTACCTAATGAGATACCGATGGCAACGCCTAATGCCACGGCGATTCTCAGTCCGTTAACACTGATACTGCCACCGGATACTTGGTTTGCCTTAATCGCTACAGCAATCAAAGAAGGCTCGGCTATCGTGGTACTAAAACCAATACAAAACGCAAACAGGTAAACCCAGTAATAATCAAACCAAGCCAATGAAAGACCAGAACTGATCTTAAATTCAGTCAAAAAGCTTGGTTCGGTGAGTTGCATTGCCATCGTCTCCCCTAGAGGGAATAACGCGAGCTCCAACCCCATCAAAAAGAGTGATAAGCCAAGAATGACGTAAAAGAAACCGATGAGCACTTTGGCAAGGTTATTGACAGGCTTACGCAGTACCACTAACTGAAAACCGAAGATGATCACCGCAATCGGAATCACATCCATCACAGTGCCTAGAAAGGTGTCGATAAATTGCTGCACACTGATCATGTCACCACCATCCCGTACACCATGACAAACATCATCGGCAGAAGTGAAGCAAACGCGATCAATCCAAAGCCATCAAACATAGGATTTCGTCCTTTAATCGCCGAGGCTAAACCCACCCCTAATGCGGTCACTAACGGAACGGTGATCGTTGATGTTGTGACACCGCCAGAGTCGTACGCAATCCCAATAATGTTTTCCGGGGCAAATGCAGTGAGCACCACGACTCCAATATAACCACCGATGATCATGTACTGAATTGGCCAACCTTTTAAGATCCGAAGTACTCCTAATAGAATGGCAATACCGACCGATAACGCCACGGTGAAGCGCAGGCCATCGGCATATTGTTCCCTTTCATCTAAAGAGTTGGGAATAACACCACCTTCAGCTGCAACTTCTGCTGCTTCAGCAGCCACTGCGGTTAATGCGGGTTCGGCAATGGTGGTACCAAAGCCTAAACAGAAAGCGAAGGTCAATAACCAAAACACGCTCCCCTTACGAGCAAAAGCTTGTGCCATCGACTCGCCGATTGGGAACAGACCCATTTCAAGGCCAAAGATAAAAAAAGTCAGTCCAAAAACCACCAGCACTAAGCCAGTTAGAATAGACAACAGATGAGGGAGTGGTTCTTGCAAAACAGCAAGCTGGAAGAAAGCAATCACCGCCACGATCGGCAAGAGATCCCTTAGGCTACCTAACATGGCTCGAAACAAAGCAAGCACTGCCGTCATCGCAACTCCTTGTGACTGAAATTGTGTCTGGTTATTAATTACTAATAATCATGGCAAATCCTTATCATTCCTTATGTGACAAATATTACGCAGTTGGTAACATATCCGAGTAAAGTCCATAAGTGTGATAGCGGTATACATCCTAACTTGATGAATTTAATTTCATTCTTTCGTAAATTGATACGGCGTAATTTGGGTATCACACGATTGAAACCAACTGATCGTTATAGTGATTTTTTCGTATTGATTGGCGTTCAAAAACAAGCCATGTCTATAATTATGTTTAATAGGGAGATTGGTATGAAGATATTGTTAACGGGTGGTACGGGATTTATTGGTTCTGAATTGGTCAAAAGTTGGAACACTGACGACGTGACATTGTTGACGCGGAGTCCTGAAAAAGCGAAGCAAAACCTAAATCACCTCAACCAGAACAACCTTCATTACATTCAATCTCTTGATGGACTGAGTGATCTCAATGACTTCGATGTAGTGGTCAATCTTGCTGGCGAACCTATCGCTGACAAGCGTTGGAGTGCGGAGCAAAAAGAGAGAATCTGTAACAGCCGCTGGCACATTACTGAAAAACTGGTCGAGTTAATTCATGCCAGCAGCAACCCGCCGAAGGCTTTTATTAGCGGCTCAGCCGTGGGTTACTATGGTGATCAACAGCAACATCCGTTTGACGAATCACTACAAGTAGAAGATGAAAGCTTCCCTCACAAAGTTTGCGCTCATTGGGAAGAGATAGCCAAGAGAGCACAATCAGAAAGCACACGCGTGATACTACTACGAACAGGTATTGTACTTGGTGAAAATGGCGGTGCGCTCAAAAAGATGCTTATGCCGTACAAACTCGGAGTTGGTGGGCCGCTAGGTTCAGGCGAGCAATATATGCCTTGGATTCACATGCTGGATATGGTGAGAGCCATCAATCACTTATTGTCGATGCCTCACGCTCAAGGGGAATTTAATATGTGTGCCCCACACCCTGTCACCAACAAGCTGTTCAGCAGCACACTCGCTAAACAACTACGCCGACCTCATTTATTGTTCACGCCTAAATGGGCAATGTCGCTTCTGATGGGTGAATCTTCTTGTCTGCTCTTTGACAGCATTCGTTCCAAACCAAAGAAGCTCACTGAAATGGGATTTATCTTTAGTTACTCAAGAATCGAACCGGCACTAAAAAACTTGTTACAACATCAAGACTAATTCTTTACTCTAAAGCGATAGAGACTCTAATAAAGGATTAAGTGTGAACAAGTCGATTCTTATCACTGGTTGCTCAACAGGCATTGGCTATACATGTGCTCATGCACTTCAAAAACGTGGCTTTCATGTCATTGCATCTTGCCGTGACCCACAAGATGTTCAACGCCTTCAAGATGAAGGCCTCACTTGTATTCAATTAGATCTTTCCAACCAAGAGAGTATCGAGAATGGCGCCAAGCTTGCGATTGCACTCGCACCTAACGGATTGTATGGGTTATTCAATAACGGCGCTTACGGTCAAGCAGGCGCGCTAGAAGACTTACCGACCCAGGGGCTCAGAGAGCAATTCGAAACCAACTTCTTTGGTTGGCATCATCTTGTTTGTCAGATCCTCCCGCACATGCGCGAACGTGGTGAAGGCCGAATCGTGCAAAACAGTTCCGTATTAGGTTTTGCCGCAATGAAATATCGTGGCGCTTATAATGCGTCAAAGTTCGCGATTGAAGGCTGGACGGATACCTTGCGTTTAGAGCTGCATGGCAGCGGTATACACATCTCGCTACTGCAGCCAGGTCCAATAGAAACTCAATTCCGACCTAATGCCCTGAAAGCATTCAATAAATGGATTGTCATCTCTGGTAGCGCTCATAAAACAGCTTATCAACAACAAAAAGACCGACTTGAAAAGGAGTCATCGAACAACGCTTTTGTTCTGCCACCTGAGAGTTGTATCGAACCTGTTTTTCACGCACTTACGGCCAATAAACCCAAGTTAAGATATCGAGTTACGACCCCGACTAAAGTGTTCGCGGTATTGAAAAGGATTCTGCCGAGTCGCTGGCTAGACCCTATTTTGAGAAAAGCTGCATAATTGTCTAACTTTGAATGCACAGTCGCAAACTTTAATGTAACGATGTAATTTTTCCGTAACAATAAGATGTCATGATTTATCCTATCTCATCAATTACTCCCAATTGGTGAATCTAATCTGGATATTTCATGACTTTAAACCGCCTTAATTGGGTAGGTGTGAGTGTGGCGATTACGTTGTTTATTCTGTTTTGAGTATCTCACGCAATACCTCACTGACCACCTCAATGATTACGCTATGCCTTCTATGTAGAGATAAACATCCTACCAACATCGAAGCATAGCGTTTTTCTATTTTTGTCTCTTTTTATCTGAGATACCCCAGTTAGATCTTGAAGTTACCGACTTATCCCCCCATATTTGCAACGTATCCATAAACAAACCTCAAGGAACGTAAATGCAATCTCCGCATATTGTTGAACTTAATGAGCAGAACTTTCGTCAAGTATTAGAAGGTTCGATGCAGACCCCTGTACTCATCCAATTTTGGGCACCAATGAGCCAAGAGAGCGCCCAAGTCATTCCTGAACTGCAAACATTAACTCAGCAATACAATGGCGCTTTCACCCTAGCTTTATTGAACTGCGAGCAAGAGCAAGCCATTGCTAGCCAATTTGGGGTTCAAGCACTACCGACTATTGCACTGTTTGTTAACGGTCAGCCTGTCGATGGCCTTGGTGGCCCTCAGAGCTTAGAAGCCATTGTTGAAATGCTAAACAAGCACCTTCCTAGCCAAGATGAACTTGCATTACGTCAAGCTCTAGAGCAAATGCAAGCAGGTGAGCACACACAAGCACTGGCAGCAATGCAACAACTTCCAGCTGCGCTAACAAGCAAAGGCGAAGTAAAACTGGCGATTGCAGAGTGTTTGTTAGAAACGCAACAGTTTGATCTTGCTGAAACTCAACTAGCCACCATTCCTCTAGAGTACCAAGACAACTACTACAAAGGCTTAGTCGCGAAACTTGAACTTCACAAGCAAGCAGCAGACAGCCCTGAAATACAGGCATTAGAAACCGCTCTGCAGCAAGACCCGAATGATGCTAAGACTGCCTCAGAGTTAGCATTGCAATATCACCAGGTGAACCGCAACGAAGAAGCGATGGAGCTGTTGTGGTCTTTCCTAGCAAAAGATCTAAATGCTTGCGATGGCGATATGAAAAAAGAGTTCATGGACATCTTAAGTGCGCTTGGGCAAGGAAACCCAGTTGCCAGTAAGTACCGTCGACAACTGTACTCTCTGCTTTACTAACAAAACCCTAAAATCGTTAGATTAAACATCGAAAACTGACAATTCAATCAATTAGCTTATCGAATGAAACAATATAAAATGGGCCATAAAATCAATATTTTATGGCCCATTTCTCGTTTATAAATTTGCTCAGAATTTAAATATGAGCCAGTATCAATAGTGAACTATCAAAAACTTAAACTTGCAAAGGATTTTGTATGGCTATTGATACATTGATTACTATTGGCGTCTTTACTGTCGTCGCACTACTGTTCATTTTCGCTGGTGTCAAAACCGTTCCACAGGGCAATAACTGGACCGTAGAACGCTTTGGCCGCTATACACAGACCCTCAAACCAGGCCTAAACCTGATCATTCCATTTATCGATAAAGTCGGACAACGCATCAGTATGATGGAACGAGTTCTCGATATCCCAGCTCAAGAAGTCATCTCCAAAGATAATGCTAATGTCATGATTGATGCAGTTTGCTTCGTACAAGTTATCGATGCACCGAAAGCGGCTTATGAAGTAAATGACCTTGAGCATGCGATCCGTAATTTAACCCTCACCAATATTCGTACTGTACTTGGCTCTATGGAGCTGGATGAAATGCTTAGCCAGCGTGACATGATCAATACCAAGCTGCTAAATATCGTGGATGAAGCAACCAACCCATGGGGCGTAAAAGTTACTCGTATCGAAATCAAAGATGTACAGCCACCAGCAGATCTAACCGCCGCGATGAATGCCCAGATGAAAGCTGAGCGAAACAAACGTGCCGACATTTTATCGGCTGAAGGTGTAAGACAAGCTGAGATCCTAAAAGCGGAAGGTCATAAGCAATCTGAAATCTTAAAAGCGGAAGGTCAAAAGCAAGCAGCCATCCTGCAAGCAGAAGCTCGTGAGCGTGCAGCAGAAGCAGAAGCTAAAGCGACAGAAATGGTCTCGACGGCCATCGCTCAAGGTGACATGCAAGCGGTCAATTACTTTATTGCACAAGGTTACACCGACGCATTGAAGTCTATTGGCCAAGCTGAAAACGGCAAGATAATCATGCTACCACTCGAAGCGACTGGCCTAATGGGTTCTGTTGCAGGTATCGCAGAGATGTTTGCACAAAGCAACGACAAGGGTAGTAAGGACTAACTTATGTTCGAGTTACTAGAGCAAGTAAACCACTGGCATTGGTTAGCATTTGGTCTAGCGCTGCTAGCCCTAGAGCTGGTTGGTACTGCTGGTTACTTTTTGTGGATAGGCATATCTGCCATGTTGGTCGGAGCGCTATTAGGCGCGCTACCAATCGGTTGGCAGATGCAATGGTTGTCCTTTGCGAGTTTTTCACTTATCACCACTTGGTTGTGGTGGAGAAGACAACTATCTAATGACAAGCAGTCAGACGCAGGGCGAGAGCTAAATCAAAGAGAAAAACAACTTGTAGGGCAAACTGTTTTTCTTACCGAAGAGGTCAAAAGAGGTAACTGCCGAATTAAGGTAGGAGACTCTTCTTGGTCAGCAAGAGCTAGCCAAGATATTCCATCAGGCACAGAAATTAAGATTGTGGCATTAGACGGAATAATTCTAATAATCCAGCCTTTATAGCTAATTGGCATATTAGGCCTACATTATCGATAAATGTAGGCTTTAATAACTTTAGAGAGCAAAGAACATTCTAATTATCATTGTGATAGATTGAATTGAAAAAAAAATAAGTTCTTATTTCGTAAAGCTAAAAAGTTTGATTGAGCTAAAAAGATATAAGAAAGACAGTTTTCTTATCCAAAATATATATGAATAGTTAACCTTACTCACCCTTAATTATAATTATTAAAAATGTTAAGTCCGTCCAATTTTTGAAATTTTATTTTCCTTGTCCATACTTTCAATTATCTCAACTAGAGATAAACCTAATGGAGTTTGTATGAGACATCTTTTAATAATTCTAACGGCTATTTTCAGCTTAACATTCGGAAGCGCTCTGGCGAGCAGTCAGTCTCCAGGTAACGGAAACATGGGGCCTATTGTTAAGTGTTCAGATGGAAACGCAGTCACTCATGTGCCATTGCTGATCTGCAAACACTATGGCGGAAAGGTGCTTTGATAGGTAACGAACGTCAGGCTAGTAATGTTCTTTGCTGCCTGACACACTGTTTGATTGCTAGGCGAGCTTTAAAAAAATATGTTATTTTCGGCCTGACAAATTGTTCAAAATTGGGCATTCGTTTGAAGCATCTCCCGGGCAATCATGCACCCAAGACTGTAACTGAGCCTTCATTTTATTTAACTCAGCAAGTTTCAATTCAATTTCATCTAACTTCTGAGTTGCCTTCTTCTTTACTTCGTAGCTTTGTCTGTTCGGATTCATTGCCAACTCGACAAGCGCCTTACACTCATCAAGCGTAAATCCAACCATTTTAGCTCTCAGTACAAATTCTAACTGTTCGATGTGAATCTCGCCGTATTGCCTATAGCCATTGTCGGAACGATGCGGGGGACTCATCATGCCTTTACTTTCGTAAAAACGAATGGATTTCGCTGTTGTACCAACACGTTTAGCTACTTCACCAATATTCACTCTATTACCTATAATTCAAACGTTGCCTAAAACAAAGAGCGCGCTCTAAAACGAAAAACCGCAGTACTGCTGTTATACAATACTGCGGTTAAAAAACATAGTTAGAGACTTACGTTAGAGGCTTACTCTTGCTCTAACAGCCAAATCATAGTTTGAGATTTTTCTTCACTGTCTAGCTTATTGAACCAATATGAAACCATTTCGATTTCTTTTGAGCCTTCAATTGATGCTGGAGAAGCGTTCTTACGATTTTTGAATGCCCAATCTGTCACTGTAGATTGCTCTTCTTTTGTTGCTTGTCCATACCAGTAGTTAACCATCTCTTGAGCTTGAGAAACTCTTGGTTCTTCAGCAACAACCGCTGCTACAGGTACCGCGACTGGAGCAACCGCGATCGCAGTATGATTATTTGCGCCGTTGTAGATCGTGTCGATATACGCTTTCGGCACAATGAAAGTTGTACTCATTACTGAGTTTTGTCCATCAAGCGTAAACTCTAAGTTCTTTTCTCTTGCCTGCTGAATATCAGCTTCGCTTAATGGAAATTTAATATATTGAGTCTTTGTACAGTGCTCGCTGCAACTTTCTCTTGGAACCTGTCTCTCTTCTAGCTCTATCGTCTTGCCGAAAAAGCTTACAGTTTCATATTCTTTATAGCTCTGGAAGTAGCTCACATCCATTATAATTGAAGATTCTGGAGCCGAATTCTGTGTTACTTCTTTGTTGTACGTAAAGTAGAGTGACGATTTCAAGATGTCTGCTCCAACATTCGCTTTACTTTCCGCAACGTAAGATTGCCCAGTTACCTGAATATAACCACCTTTAGGCTGTACATCCGCAACTGAATCTGAAAAATTACTTTTTGAATCGAGTGAACTACAAGCTCCCAAAAATAATGATAATACAACTACACTAACTTTATTCATTATGACTAATTCCTTATGTTCACTATGGAAAAACGCTGGCAAAATAATTTACCAGCGTTTTGATTCTCTTTAACTATTTTAAGCTGATAACTTTAGCTTAGAAACCGTACTCAAGACCAACGCGAGTTACGATATCTGTATCAGCGTCGCCAACAGTACGACCCGCTACACGTAGGTAAGGTACGAAACCGTTGTGAACTGCCATTAGCTGACCAGAGATAGTGTTGCTATCTGAGTTAGCTTCTTTATTACCGTTAAGTTCAGATTCTAGGTTCGCTGCATAACCCAGTTTGAAACCAATTGGACCGTTCCAGTATTGACCAATAACAGAATAAGAATCTTGTGTTTGCTTGCGAATACCGTTGTCTAGCTCTTCGCCTTTAAATGCTGCCGCGATACCGAAGCCAGCAGGTAAGCTTGCTTCGAAACCAACGATATATGCGAACGTATCATCATCGTAGCCAGCAACTTCCGGAGCTTGCTCTGCATTACCATTTTCATCAAATGACCAGTCACCACCTGAAGCCGCGACTACACGAGTACCCGATTCAACAGCACCCATGAATGTCACTTTTTCGAAGCTGTACTTAGCGCTTGCACCAACGAAGTTTGCGTCACGAGTCGCGGCACCACCACCGTTGTCGTTATCATCACGACCAACAGAAGCTGCAAAAGAGAAACCACCAAATTTAGCTGAATCGTAACGTACTTGGTTAGATTGACGATCGTAGTGACCATTGATGCCGCCCCAATCGAATACAGAACCTAGACCAGGGTTAGAGAATGGCCAATCGACGATTTCGTATAGTGGTGTAAGAACACGACCCACACGTAGGTTACCCCAAGAGCCAGAAGCACCAACGAAAGTATCACGGAAACCTAGAACACCGCCTGAAACGCCACCGTGAGACCAGTCTGTGCTATCTACGTAACCAGATTCGATCTGCATTGTGATAGTAACGTCTTCAAACATATCTTTGTGAGCACGGAAGCCGATACGAGATTCATTCTCAACAGCATAACCAGAGCTAGAGTCATTGTTGTCAGTTGTGTTGTAGTTAACTAAAGAGATAGCTGCAACACCGTATACGTCAACGTTGAAGTCAGAGTTGATACCAACTTCTTTCGCCATTACACCTGTCGATAAAAGTGCAACCGTTGCACCTAGTAGAGTACGTTTGAAAATTTTGTTTTCCATGGAATAAAACTCCTAAAAATGGATATAGCTGTTTGAATATTTCCCGCCTAAAGTTGGCCGCCGTAGAGAGAAATACCTTTTCTTGTTTGAGAACCCTAAACTCTGAATTCTCTATTTCCTTTCTGGTTATACACATCGTGTGCATCCATGGCATTAAGACTAACTTCGCCCTCAAAAAGATCAATGAGAACTTAATTTTCATCTAAAAAAATATGAGTTGGTGCAAATTTAGTAGGTACTTAGTGATCCAGATCGATAAATTGTAAAGCTCACAACCAAAAACAACAAAAACAATAAATATCAATAACTTAAATAAACTTCACCCTTATAAACATAGAAGTGACTCGCATTTTCAATACAACCTCCATGGTATTTCATTAATGTTGAGCAGCGTCACTGTCCTGATTTTAGAGTTCGTATAGGAACAAAATTCTCAACAATTAAAAAGACATCTAATTTGTAGCAGGCACAAAAAAAGCACTCCCTTTAAAGGAGTGCTTTTGAGCTTTTTTTACCTTGGTTTACTTACGAAATAAGTGCAATTAGATCTTCTTCTGTTCTTATTTCGATACCTAAATCTTGTGCTTTAGTCAGTTTAGAACCAGCGGCTTCACCAGCGAATAAGATATCCGTTTTCTTAGACACGCTACCAGTCACTTTTGCGCCTAAAGCCTGCAAAGCGGCTTTCGCTTCACTGCGTCCTAATTTAGACAGTGAGCCCGTCAACACGACCACTTTGCCTTCTAACGGTAGCTCTTGGTCATCCGCAACAGCTTCGATTGCAGGCCAGTTAACACCCAGTTCTAGCAACTGATCGACTACGGCTCTGTTTTTCTCCTGCAAGAAGAAGCTCGTGAGGTGACTTGCTACGATGTCACCAATATCTGACACTTCAACTAACTGCTCATGGGTTGCTGCTTGAACCAACTCTAGCGTCTTAAAGTGCTGAGCTAAGTTCATAGCCGTCGCTTCGCCCACTTCTCGAATCCCTAAAGAATAAAGAAAACGGGCTAATGTCGTGTCTTTGGCTTTATTAAGCGCACTCACTACATTCTGTGCCGATTTAGGCCCCATACGGTCAAGAACCGTAATAACGCCAGCGCTGAGCTTAAAGAGATCGGCTGGAGTTTCTACCATTTCACGGTCGACAAGCTGCTCTATCACTTTTACGCCAAGACCATCAACATCCAGAGCCTTTCTAGACACAAAGTGCTTAAGCGCTTCTTTACGCTGTGCCTGACAGACCAAGCCACCTGTACAACGCGCTACAGCCTCGCCTTCAACGCGTTCTACTGCAGAGTTACATACAGGGCAAGCATCAGGGAAAACAATGTCTCTAGCCGTTTCAGGGCGACGATCTAGTACCACAGCCACAATTTGCGGAATAACGTCACCGGCACGACGGATAATCACGCTATCGCCTACCTTCACACCTAAACGAGCGATCTCATCGGCATTGTGTAAAGTGGCATTACTAACCGTCACGCCGCCTACGAAGATAGGTTCCAGTTTAGCAACCGGCGTAATAGCGCCAGTACGGCCCACCTGAAACTCAACGTCATTGAGCAGGGTAATCTCTTCTTGAGCTGGGAACTTATAAGCAATTGCCCAACGTGGTGCTCGCGCAACAAAGCCTAGAGTCACTTGTGCGGCAATGTCATCAACCTTAATCACCACACCGTCAATCTCATAAGCCAGAGCGTCACGACGATTCATAATATCTTGATAGTACGCTTTTACGTCCTCAAGCGAGCTTAGTTGCTTAGTCTCAGGGCACATAGGTAAGCCCCAACCTTTAAGCTGTAAAAAGCGTTGATAGTGACTATTTGATAGCTCAGCGCCTTGTACAACACCGACACTGTATGCGTAGAAAGCCAGTGGACGTTTCGCTGTAATGCGAGAGTCAAGCTGACGCAGGCTACCTGCAGCGGCATTGCGTGGGTTAACAAAAACTTTGTCGCCCTTCTTCAATGCCATCTCATTCAGTTTATCGAAGCCTGCTTTTGGCATAAACACTTCACCACGAACCTCAATCCGTTCTGGCCAACCTTCGCCTTGCAACTTAAGCGGAATAGAGCTGATCGTTCGTACGTTTTCTGTGATGTTTTCGCCAGTAGCGCCATCACCACGCGTTGCTGCCTGAACTAAGGTGCCATTTACATAGAGTAGGCTTACCGCTAAGCCATCAAGCTTAGGCTCACAACAGAAAGTCTTAAGATTGGCCATTGGCGCTCTATCAGACATACGCTTATTAAACGCATCCAAATCTTCATCAGAGAATGCATTGTCCAGAGAAAGCATCGGGATCTCATGAGTCACTTGAGTGAAACCATCGAGAGGCTGACCACCGACACGTTGGCTCGGAGAATCCACCGTCACAAGCTCTGGATTCTCTTCCTCGATCTTTAGCAACTGTTGCATTAATCGATCGTACTCGACATCAGGGATCTCAGGGCTATCTTCTACGTAATAACGAACGGCATGATAGTGCAGAGTTTCTCTTAACTGCTCTAAGGTAACTTGAATCGATTCTTTCATATCATTCTCTGTCGTGATTGAAATATCAAAAAGGGCTCCCTTAGGAGCCCTTTTCTATAAATATAGATTATTTACAAGGCTAAACAATACGGTTAGGCATTCGTAGCCGTCATAAAGTCTCTGATTTGCTTGCGGTAGTCTGACAAACGATTGGGCGTCATTAAGTTACGTGACTCGTCCAAAACGTTTCCGCCCATATCATCAGCAATTTTCTGAGCTGCACTCAGCATTACATTGAAGTTCTGATCAGCTTGACCGTAACAAGGCAGCGTCATGAAGAACGAAATACCTTTCGTTGTAAAGTCAGCGGGATCATCATGTTCTAGAGTTCCGGGCTGCATCATGTTCGCAACACTGAAAATAACTTTTGGCTCATCGCTAGATTGTGCAAAGCAATGGTAGATAGACATCTCACCATAAGTTAGGCCGTTATTCTCCATACTACGGAAAAGTTCAGTCCCTACGAATGGGATTTCTCCTGCACAGTGAACATTAAGAACAATCACTTCTAAGCCAAGTTCTTCATCTGGCTTAGCTTCTTCAACAGGCGCGGCGCTTTGTGGAGCAACGACCTCTTTCGAAACAAGCGGTTCACTTGGCGTTAATGATTCACTAGGAACGAGTGGCTCGGTAACCGAATCCGAAGCTTCTTCGAACGAACCGTACTGCTCTTGAAAACCAGCATGACTTTCTTTTTGCTCATCAGTCAATTCAAAGCTTGGAACCTCTGGTTCAGCGGCCTCTTGTATGTCTTCAGGTTCACTCTCGATCTGAGCTGGTTCTTCTTTAACACTGAAAGAAGGAAGATCATTCAATTCGATGTCGTCTTCGATAACTTCTTTCGTTTGTGGCGCTGTAAGTGGATCTGAGTCAATCAGCGGATCAGTCTCAGATGGTGAGACTGCAAAGTCCGGCTCTTTACGCTCTTTTCGGATTATCTCAAAATCATCTTCTGGGGCGAATGAACGGTTTGGGATCGTTTCTGCTTCATCTAAGCTGTCGTTATCAAGCTTACCAAGCGGCTTATCTCCAAACTTTGCTTTCCCTTCTTTTTTACTCGTCCATAGACCATGGAACAATAATGCGGCGATAGCTAATGCGCCAACAATAATGAGTACAAATCGCAATTCCTGCATTTTTCGCTCTCAGCTTTCTTAGTCGACTAGCTATAAACACGCTGTCACTAAGTTGGGTTAATTTGGCTAATCTCACTACTCTATCAAAAGTAGCCACTGTTTTAGAACAACTTAATACAATTAGTTCCTTACATGGTGTGATTTTCACCACGCTTTTTTTCTTAATTTCGGTCTAGTACACTAGGGATGTTTGCTATTTAACCAAATTCACATGTGACCTAATTTAAATATGACTATTGAATCTGTTCCCCGCTCAGGCTTTGGCTATTTTATTTTCGGAATAAAAATCGCTTTGTCGCCGAGCATTCGTAAGTTTGTACTAATGCCACTTATTGCTAACGTGTTACTCGTTGGTGGTGCCTTGTTTTATATTTTCTCCAACCTAAACACTTGGATTGAGGGCTGGATTGGCGCATTACCAAGCTTTTTGTCGTGGTTGTCATACATTCTATGGCCACTACTTGTGTTAACCGTCTTGGCCACGTTTTCGTATTTCTTTAGTACGCTCGCTAACTTCATTGCCGCACCTTTCAATGGGTTGCTCGCAGAAAAGGTAGAAGAGCTGCTCAGTGGCAAAAAAGTGAATGACGATGGTTTGCTGGATGCACTCAAAGATACTCCACGTATTTTAGCGAGAGAATGGCGCAAGCTTGTCTATATTCTGCCAAAAGCGATAGGTTTATTCCTACTTTTGTTAATTCCAGCACTAGGACAAACCGTTGCACCGTTTTTATGGTTCATTTTCACAGCATGGATGTTAGCGATCCAGTACGCCGACTATCCATTTGATAACCACAAAATCAAATTTGATGATATGAGAAACAATTTGAAACAAAAACAAGGTAAGAGCTACAGCTTCGGTGCACTTGTGTCTGTTTTCACAACGATTCCAATTTTAAATCTGATCGTCATGCCAGTTGCCGTCTGCGGCGCTACTGCCATGTGGGTTGCTGAGTTTAAAAACCAAGCTCTGCGTTCTCGTCTATAACCTTCATTCTCTCTTTAACAACGCCTATCTTTTTGAAGTTCTGAACACAATAAAGATAGGCGTGAACTCTGCTACATATCTATATGATATAACTTTTTAATCCTTTTACCTTTTTTTCAACTTGTTTAATCTAAATTCAAGCTAAACAAACATCGAAAGACACTAGACGGTAAAGTGATTGATATACTACGTTTAGTTCTGTCATTAAATGAAGGAATATCGCATGAGCAAGATCTACGAAGACAACACCCTAACGATTGGTAACACACCGCTAGTCCGCCTTAACAAAGTAAGCAAAGGCAACGTTCTAGCTAAGATTGAAGCTCGTAACCCAAGCTTCAGCGTTAAGTGTCGTATCGGTTCAAACATGATCTGGGAAGCAGAAAAAGCAGGAACTTTAAAACCAGGTATCGAGCTTGTTGAACCTACCAGTGGTAATACAGGTGTTGCTCTTGCATTCGTAGCAGCCGCTCGCGGTTACAAGCTAACGCTAACGATGCCTGAGTCAATGAGCCTAGAGCGTCGTAAGTTGCTTAAAGCACTAGGTGCAAACTTAGTACTGACTGAAGCACCAAAAGGCATGAACGGCGCGATAGCTAAAGCAGAAGAAATTGTCGCTTCAGACCCAGAAAAGTATCTGCTGCTTCAGCAATTCAACAACCCAGCTAACCCACAAATTCACGAGAAGACAACTGGCCCTGAAATTTGGGAAGCAACAGATGGCGAAATCGATGTATTTGTCGCTGGCGTAGGTACCGGCGGTACGCTTACTGGTACAAGCCGTTACATTAAAGGCGAGAAAGGTAAAGCGATCACTTCAGTAGCGGTTGAACCAGCAGAATCTCCAGTGATTGCACAAGCGCTTGCTGGCGAAGAAATCAAACCAGCTCCACACAAAATCCAAGGTATTGGTGCAGGCTTTATCCCTGGAAACCTAGATTTAGACCTTATCGACCGTGTAGAGCCAGTAACTTCTGAAGAAGCGATTGAGATGGCTCAACGCCTAATGAAAGAGGAAGGTATTCTTGCGGGCATCTCATCTGGCGCAGCGGTAGTAGCGGCGAACAGAATCGCGGAACTACCTGAATTTGCAGGAAAAACCATTGTCACCGTGCTGCCAAGCTCTGGCGAACGTTACCTAAGTACAGCCCTATTTGCAGGCATCTTTACGGAGAAAGAGAACCAACAATAATATGTGGTCAAATCAATTTTTCGTCCAAAAAAGCCCCGTTTAGGGGCTTTTTTGTTGATCCCTGCCCCACCTTTGGTAATATCGGGTCTGTTTTATTTTTCGCTTCAAAATAAAAGAAGCAATAAACAAATTCTGAAAGTCATGAGTACTCAACAAAAGACGACCATGGCTGGATAAAAATTTATAACCAGTCTAAGTTCTAACACGAACATGGCGTACTAGCCTCTAGCGCATTTGGGCTAAAGCAGTTAAGCTAATCTGGTTACAAACTTACAAAAAATAAATTAATTGGGGTATATAAAATGTACGAGAAGCAAGTAGAAATCACAGCAGAAAACGGCCTTCACACACGTCCAGCTGCACAGTTCGTTAAAGAAGCAAAATCTTTCGATGCTGACATCACAGTGACTTCTAACGGCAAAAGCGCTAGCGCGAAAAGCCTGTTCAAACTACAAACTTTAGGCCTAGTAAAAGGTACTAACGTTACTATTTCAGCTGAAGGCCCTCAAGCTCAGCAAGCTGTAGACCACCTAGTTGCTCTTATGGATCAACTACACTAATACGGTCTCCTTCTTTCAAAGCCATTTTGCACAGCAAAGTGGCTTTGTTCGAAATAGATAGCAATTCGAAATAGATAGCGATAAGCGCGACATTAGTCGACGACTTAAAGTCACACATTCTCCCGTTTACAGTTGAACAACTAAGGTAAGGCTATGATTTCAGGCATCCTAGCATCTCCTGGTATTGCTTTCGGTAAAGCACTACTACTTCAAGAAGATGAAATTGTCCTAAACACTCAATCTATCTCAGACGATCAAGTTGAAGCAGAAGTTCAGCGTTTTTTTGACGCTCGTAACAAATCTTCTCAACAACTTGAAGTTGTAAAGCAAAAAGCACTTGAAACTTTTGGCGAAGAAAAAGAAGCAATCTTTGAAGGCCATATCATGCTGCTTGAAGATGAAGAGCTAGAAGAAGAGATTTTAGCACTCATCAAGAAAGACAAAATGCACGCAGACAACGCGATCTACACAGTGATCGAAGAGCAAGCTGTTGCACTTGAGTCACTTGATGATGAGTACCTAAAAGAACGTGCGACTGATATCCGTGATATCGGTACTCGCTTCGTTAAAAATGCACTAGGCATTAACATTGTGTCTCTAGCAGATATCAATGAACAAGTTATCCTAGTTGCTTACGACCTAACGCCATCTGAAACTGCACAAATCAACCTAGATTACGTTCTTGGTTTCGCTTGTGACATCGGCGGTCGTACATCTCATACTTCAATCATGGCACGTTCACTTGAGCTTCCAGCTATCGTTGGTACTAACGATATCACTAAGCAAGTTAAGAACGGCGACATGCTTGTGCTAGACGCGATGAACAATAAGATCATCATCAACCCTTCTGACGCTGAATTAGCAGAAGCTAAGAAAATCAAATCTGATTTTGAAGCAGAAGCGGCTGAACTAGCAAAACTTAAAGACCTACCAGCTATCACACTTGATAACCATCAAGTAGAAGTTTGCGGCAACATCGGTACAGTTAAAGACTGTGACGGTATCCTGCGCAACGGTGGCGAAGGTGTTGGTCTGTACCGTACTGAATTCCTATTCATGGACCGTACTGCACTTCCTACTGAAGAAGAGCAATACGTTGCTTACAAAGAAGTAGCTGAAGCAATGCACGGTGAGTCAGTGATTATCCGTACTATGGATATCGGTGGCGATAAAGATCTACCATACATGGATCTTCCACAAGAGATGAACCCTTTCCTAGGCTGGCGTGCAGTACGTATCAGTTTGGATCGTCGTGAAATCTTACGTGACCAACTACGCGGCATTCTTCGTGCATCTGCACACGGTAAGCTACGTATCATGTTCCCAATGATCATTTCTATTGAAGAGATCCGTGAACTGAAAAAAGCAATCGAAGAGTACAAAGTTGAACTTCGCGCTGAAGGTCATGCTTTCGATGAAGACATCGAAATTGGCGTAATGGTTGAGACTCCAGCAGCTGCTGCAATCGCACACCACCTTGCTAAAGAAGTGGCTTTCTTCTCTATCGGTACTAACGATCTAACGCAATACACTCTTGCAGTTGACCGTGGTAACGAGATGATTTCTCACCTTTACAACCCACTGTCTCCAGCGGTTCTTCTTGTAATCAAGCAAGTAATCGATGCTTCTCATAAAGAAGGCAAATGGACAGGTATGTGTGGCGAGCTAGCAGGCGATGAGCGTGCAACTCTACTTCTTCTTGGTATGGGTCTAGATGAGTTCTCTATGAGCGGTATCTCTATCCCTAAAGTTAAGAAAGTAATCCGTAACTCTAACTTCGCAGAAGTTAAAGCTATGGCTGACGAAGCGCTATCTCTACCTACAGCTGCAGAAATTGAAGCTTGCGTAGAAAAATTCATCGCTGAGAAAACTCAGTAATCACCAAGAGCTTAATAAAGTTAGACGGCTAAAAATAGTCGTCTAATTTGTTAGATTGGTATAGTATATTCTACAGAATAAAACTAAACGTTAGGAGCATGACACAATGGGTCTGTTTGACAAACTGAAAAAGCTTGTATCTGATGACAGCGCTGATGCTGGTGCAATCGAAATCATCGCACCTCTTTCTGGTGAAATCGTAAACATCGAAGACGTGCCAGATGTAGTTTTCGCTGAAAAAATCGTTGGTGACGGCATCGCTATCAAACCAGCTGGCGATAAAATGGTAGCTCCAGTTAACGGTACTATCGGTAAGATCTTCGAAACTAACCACGCATTCTCTATCGAGTCTGACGACGGTGTTGAGCTTTTCGTTCACTTCGGTATCGATACTGTTGAACTTAAAGGCGAAGGCTTCACTCGTGTTGCTGAAGAAGGTCAATCTGTTAAAGCTGGTGACACTATCATCACTTTCGACCTAGCGCTTCTAGAAGAGAAAGCGAAATCTACGCTTACTCCAGTTGTTATCTCTAACATGGACGAAATCAAGGAGCTGAACAAGCTTTCTGGTTCTGTAACTGTTGGCGAAACTCCAGTTCTTAAAGTAACTAAGTAATCTCGATTACTTAACTGCTTTAATTAAAACGCTACCTAAGGGTGGCGTTTTTTGTGCCTGCTATATTTGTTCAATACCTCAGATAGGTATTACTGACTATCACACCGAAACCCTTCTCCTAGTTCTCTCAACCAATGACAACTACACTGACCGTTTATCCCCTGCTATCCGACCTAGTTTTTTACTAAACGTTGTTAAGCGCTATTCAAGGCATTTCGCCTATACATCAAATTACACTTGTGAATTTTAACAAACAGAGATCTCTGATATCTCGTTCTACTCGATTCTGAGATGACGACTAAAGACTTCGATTCAGGTAAACAATGGATCAATACCGCCTATAGTCGTCATTCCCTACAGTGAGGAACGAGCGTGATAGGGAATCTCGCTTTTGCGTCTGCTTACCAGCACTGCACTTTTCCAGATACACCTTCGCCAAATTACAGGCAATAAAAAACCCAGCCGAAGCTGGGTCTGTTTAGCGCTCATCTCTCACCACGAGCTAATTTGTGGAAGCCTAACGTTAACGCTTATGAGCAACAAAGCTTATAGTCAACGTGGCCTTTCAATCGATTAACCTAGTAGGCTAAGTGCCGAGTTCGGTGCTTGCTTCGCTTGAGCAAGAATCGAGCTTGAAGCTTGAGAAAGGATCTGAGACTTAGTCATCTGAGTCGTTTCTTTCGCGAAATCGGTATCTTTAATACGGCTCTTAGATGCGTTAACGTTCTCGTTAATGTTGTCTAAGTTGCTGATAGCGTGGTCGAAACGGTTTTGGAAAGCACCCAGTTCAGCACGGTGGCTATCTACATACTTAAGTGCCGCATCGATTACTGCTACAGACTCTTGTGCGCCGCCAACTGATGTTACGTCGATAGTATCAACCGTTACATCTTTGCCAGGTTGCATGCCTAGTTCGCCAGCAAGGCTGCCAGAGAATGCTACTTCGCCTTCAACTTTGTTGTTACCAGTAAACATTTGTAGCTTACCGTCTTCAGTTACAGACGCTTTAACAGAGTCTTGTTGACCGTTGATGTACGTTGCTAGCTCTTCGATGTCGTCGCCCGCTTTCGCAGACACATCGATTTCTTGTGCTTGGCCGAAGTTATCAGTGAACGACATTTTTAGGTCGTTTGCGCCAGCTTGAACGTTCCAGTCTTTGTCTTTCGCGTTCTCAGTTTGGTAGCTCTTACCACCCATCTGAGCGTTATCAGAGCGCATGTCTTTCAGTTGAAGCATTACCGCTTCACCGTTATCCGCACCGATTTGGAATGATTTAGTACCGTGAGTACCGTTAAGCAGCTTGTTGCCACCAAAAGACGTGGTTTCCGCAATACGGTTTAGTTCGTCGTTCAGTGCTGTTACTTCTTCTTGAATCGCTACACGCTCAGATTTTGAGTTTGAGCCGTTTGAAGATTGTAGAGACAAATCACGCATACGTTGCAGGATGTTGGTTGTCTCGTTCATTGCACCTTCAGCAGTTTGTGCAATTGAGATACCGTCGTTCGCGTTACGAACAGCAACATCAAGACCACGACTCTGAACGTTCAAACGGTTCGAGATTTGTAGGCCCGCAGCGTCATCTTTCGCGCTGTTGATTTTAGAGCCTGAAGCTAGACGCTCCATTGATGTTTGTTGTGCGCTGTTTGCGTTGTTTAGGTAACGTTGCGCTGTCATCGCTGAAACGTTGGTATTTACATTCACTGCCATGGTGACTTCTCCAATTGATTTTCCGGTATAGCGGTTTCCGACGTCTCGGAAAACCAAGTAGTTATCTCTAAGTTACTATTAATAACGGCGTGAATACTGAAACCTTTAGGAAAAAAACAATAAAATTAAATAAATAGCGAGAAAGGGGAAGAAAGCGTGACTAGCCGTGAAATTATCAAAAAAAGATGAGAAAAACGCTAAAGTTGTCGAGATGTCAGTCGAGCGAAAAGTTGTATTTTTATTAACCAAAGGGCTTTAGTTAAGCTGAATTACCTTTATAAGATTCGAGACGATTTATTAACCCAGTAAGGTTAAAGCAAGATTCGGCGCTTGCTTTGCTTGAGCCAATATTGTGGTACTCACTTGCTGCAGTATTTGCTGCTTGAGCATTTGAGTGGTTTCTTTGGCGTAATCGGTATCTTTGATTCGACTGTTGGATGTCGCCAAGTTCTCATGAACGTTTTCGAGATTGTTTATTGCATGGTCAAAGCGGTTTTGCATCGCGCCGAGTTCAGAGCGGTGACTATCCACATACTTCATCGCTGTATCCAAGATAGAGACAGCACGCTGCGCGCCACCCACATCAGTTACATTGATGTCATCGACTGATTCGTAAGAACCCGCCGACATCGAAAGCTCACTGGCTAACGAACCTGAGAAAGAGATCGTGCCTGCCGTGTCTTCACCAGACATATAGATCTGAAGCTGCCCTTCATCATTAACTGAAGCCGAGACCTGATCCGTTTGACCATTAATGTAAGTCGCCAACTCTTCGATATCATCGCCCGCTTTCGCGTTAATGGTGATCTCTTGTGGCTGACCAAAACGGTCGGTAAACGACATCGTCATATCATTCTGGTTGGATTTGACTTCCCACGAGTCACTTGCCATACCATTGGCGACATAGCTAAAACCACCCATATTGATGTCATCGGTGCGCATGTTTTTCAAACCTATCTGCACCGCTTCACCAGAACTGCCACCGATTTGAAATGAAGAACTACCAAAGCTACCGTTAAGGAGTTTTTTACCACCAAACGAGGTGGTTTCAGCAATTCGATTCAACTCATCATTTAGAGCTGTCACTTCTTCTTGAATAGCCGTCCTTTCCGACTGGCTATTCGAACCATTACTCGCTTGCAGCGACAAATCTCGCATGCGCTGCATGATATTAGTGGTTTCATTCATCGCTCCTTCTGCTGTCTGCATAATGGAGATACCGTCGTTAGCATTTCGAACCGCAACATCAATGCCACTCATCTGTGCTTCTAATCGATTCGAGATTTGTAAGCCAGCCGCATCGTCTTTTGCACTATTAATACGGCTCCCTGAAGCTAAGCGCTCCAAAGATTGATTCAGCATGTTATTAGCATTAGAGAGGTTTCTCTGAGCCACTAGCGCTGAGACATTTGTATTAACAGTTATAGCCATAGACCTTCACTTACAAAAAGATGAATAAAACTCACGATTGCTCTTATATCGACCAGTTCATATAAAACTTTAATAAAAAAGGAGCCCTGAGGCTCCCGTTCTTTACTGCATACGAGGTGATTTACTTAATCGTTAATGCACTCAACATGTCAGTCGAAGGCGCAAAGTAGTAAGCGCCTGTCACTGCTTTAGTAAAGCGAAGCAGTTGGTCTGTTTTACCATCTGTTACGCCGTACATGCTCTCTAACATCGCATCGAAGTTATGACGAACATTACAGTAAGCAATGAACAGTAAGCCGTGATCGCCCGTAGCGGTACCGTAAGGTAGGCTGTGACGAACAATCTTAAGACCCTTTCCTTCTTCTTTGATATCCACGCGACCAACGTGAGACGCCGCTGGCACATCATCTAGCTCGATAGAGTCAGGTTTAGTGCGGCCAACCACTTTCTCTTGTGCTGAGACATTCAATCGATTCCAAGCTGGCAGGTTGTGCACAAAACGCTGCACCATCACATAACTACCACCAGCGAATTCACCTTCAGGAACAATCGCTACTTCAGCGCGCTGTGCGTCTTTTGGGTTTTCAGTGCCATCAACGAAATCAGTCATGTCACGAGAATCTAGGAAGCGGTAACCGTAGGTTTCATCAACTACTTCAACGTCCACAGCTACTTCAGATAGCAATTTACGTAAGATAAAGAAGTGCAGGTCGTGTCTATTTGAATGACAGTGAATCAGAACATCAGACAATGTGCTCGGTGCAGCGACATCACCTTCACCAAGCGCAGGAAAATCAATCAAATCAGAGGGAGCAGCTTGCTCGAACTTATCCCAAAAAGCTTTTGAAAACGCAACCGATGCCGTTAAGTTCGCATCTGGTTGAGTTTGGTTTAGTTCGTCGATTAAACTCGGTAGCTTTTGAAGTTCCGCTAATACGCTAGCAGCGTTCTCATTCACTTTTAGTTGAACATAAAGAGCGAAAGGCCCGGCTTCTGGCAAGATAGCACTTTGAATTTTAGGCTGCTCATTTGAGGTGTTAAGCATAGATTAATCCTTTCATTTTTAGCTTCTAAGTATAATTGTGAATGGGACAAATGTTTTGATGAAAATCAGTCTTCGTGCTCAACCACTTTAAAGCAATCCCTGGCAGCATGGCTATTGGTTAGATAAAGCGCTAACCATAGGAGCAACAATAGGGTGATAGCATTAGACCAACGGAACCATCCGTTATCTAAATAGATTAAATAAAGTGTATGGGTTCCTTGTGCCAAGATAGCCATCATGGAGACCCAACGTCCCCATGAAACCACTTTATTAAGGCGCTTTCTATCTGGTGATCTGAGTCCAAACAACCACATGAGTAACAAGCTCGGAATACTCAATGCAATCCCAACATAAAACATTTGATGATCTGGATAGATGATTTCGAGGATATCAGTGCCCGACTCTCGGCTTGCACCTGCAACAATGAAAACGACCAAAGCTTTCGCCAGAAATAGCCAACCTAACCATAATAGGATTGGGGCTTTTAAAAAGCCGTGCTTGTCGTATTGTTCTATGGAGTACCGCACAAATCTCACTTTCACTTATTTTCAAACCAACACTTTAACGCAAATCATTCATACTTAACTAGGTTTGCGTTATCTTATTGGTTAATCCGTTTTAATTATCGAACTCAGTATGAAAAAGAAAACTAATACACCATCTGTTGAATCTCAACAAGAAGCACTGAAGATAGCCAAAGCGACGCAAAAGCCAGCTCAAACCAAAGAACAAACCAAGTTGATTGCTCAAGGTATCGAGAAAGGCATCGCACTCTATAAAAAGCAGCAGAAAGAACGTGGCCGCCAAGCCGATAAAGCTAAAAAGCGCGTACAGAAAGAGAAGCAGACTCTACAAGCGAACCAAGACCAAGAACAGAATGTCGACTCGGATAATGAAACAACATCAAATCACGCCAGTAAATTGCCGTGGTTATTATTGTTCGCTAGCTGGATAGGCTTCGCAATTTATTTGATGAAATAACAGGATAAGCGTATGAAAAAGGAATTAATCGCTTTGGCTATGAGTAGCGTGTTACTCGGTTGCACGACACCGACATCAACGCCGCATAGCGAAGCTGCCAACGTGCGAATGGATTACCATGGCGTGATTAATATCGATAAATGTCAGTATAAAGGGGAAGTCACTGGCAGCGAGGGCCATTGGTATAGTTACCTGTTTTACCCAAATGACACCTTGATTCAGGGCGCGATGAATGAGCTCAAGTCAAATACGATTGAGTTAGGTGCAGATACCGTGATATTTACACTTCCCCAAGACTTTTCCACTTCCGTGACTATGTTGGGCACTGCCTATCTGTGTAAGTAGGCAGAAACTGTATAAGTAGGTAGAAACATAGTTAGACAGCTCAGCGCTCAAATGAGCGAGATGCTACCTCTTCGATTTCTACTTCTACTTCTACTTCTACTGCAAAAAAGAAAGCCAGCTTTCGCTGGCTTATGCACTAAATCCAAGGCTTGTTGCTATATCGCCTTTACGCTGGATAACCCATTGACTGTCAAATGGACCCCAGTCGGATAACTGGTAATAGCCATCATTATGACGTCGCCCATCTTGAACAAACATAAGTTCGATACCGATCCCCGGTAACGCCTTGAGTACATCTTGAATAGTACGACGAGGCCAACCCGTTTTTTCGATGAGTTTAGGCACATTTGGCCTATCAAGGCTTTCCACTAACAATGCTAAATATAGCCGCCTTGCAAAAACAGGACTCAACTCCATTGACACCTCCTATATATGTGCAACTCAATTATTTCTTTTTTCGCTGACAACATGTTGAGGTTGATCAATAAGTCTCCAATAGTGACATTTTCTTACTGTTTTTTTTCACTCTATGAAATATTCCTCACTCTATTTTGTCTGAATTGCAGCTTCCTGATAGGATTCAACTCATAACAACGAAATAAAATCACCCAAAGGAAGAACAATGACTATCACTATGTTTGGCATTCCGAACTGCGACACCATTAAAAAAGCAAAGAAATGGCTCGAAGCTGAAGGGATCATGTTCGAATTTCACGATTATCGCAAACAAGGCATCACTGAAGAGTTGGTTACGACCTTCTGTTCAGAACTTGGCTGGGAACTTGTATTGAACAAACGTGGTACGACTTATCGCCAACTTTCACAAGAACAGAAAGATACATTAACGGAAGACAAAGCCGTGACTCTGCTTGTTGAACAACCAGCAATGATTAAGCGACCAATACTAAAAGTAGACGGTAAGCTTCATATCGGATTTAAAGCCGACCAATACGCCGCTATTTTTGCTTAGAGCACTGTATTTAGATAGACAGACTACTGGACGTTGATCATTAAATCAGCGCCCTAAAAATTAATGACTAGACGTTTTATTTAAACAAGGAATTCAAGGATGACAGATAGCCCAACTTTGGCTCTGGCAAAAGACCTCATTAGCCGCCAATCAGTAACCCCTGAAGATGCAGGCTGCCAAGATTTAATGATTGAACGCTTAAAAGCACTCGGCTTCGAAATCGAAGTGATGGTATTTGAAGATACGACGAACTTTTGGGCTCGCCGTGGTACAGAGGCGCCTCTATTTGCCTTTGCAGGCCACACCGATGTTGTACCTGCAGGCCCGATTGAACAGTGGCACACCAAGCCATTCGAACCGACTATCGTAGATGGTTTCCTACACGGTCGCGGCGCGGCAGACATGAAAGGCTCTTTGGCTTCAATGATCGTTGCTGTAGAGCAGTTCATAGCTAAACACCCAGACCACACAGGTTCAATCGGTTTCCTAATCACGTCAGATGAAGAAGGCCCTTTCATCAACGGTACAGTCCGTGTTGTTGAAGCACTAATGGCCCGTGGTGAAAACATCGATATGTGTATTGTTGGTGAACCATCAAGTACTGAGTATGTTGGTGACGTTGTGAAGAACGGCCGTCGTGGTTCTATCACTGGCGATCTCACGATTAAAGGCACACAAGGTCATGTTGCCTACCCTCATCTAGCGAACAATCCAGTACACAGCTCTCTGCTTGCGATCAACGAACTGGCAACGACTGAGTGGGATAAAGGGAATGATTACTTCCCACCAACCAGTTTCCAAATCCCAAATGTAAGCGCAGGTACGGGCGCGTCAAACGTTATTCCTGGTGAATTTAATGTTCAGTTTAATCTTCGCTTTAGCACTGAGTTAAACAACGACATCATCGTTGAACGAATCACAAATACACTCGACAAGTACGATTTCGAATACGATTTGAAATGGACATTCAATGGCGACCCGTTCTTAACAGACGCAGGCTCACTGCTTGATGCTATTGTTGATGCCGTTGGTCACGTTAATGACGTAAAACCAGCACTACTGACTACAGGTGGTACATCAGACGGACGCTTTATTGCGCGCATGAAAGGGCAAGTGGTAGAACTAGGTCCGGTTAATGCGACCATTCACAAGGTTAACGAATGCGTGAAAGTGGCTGACTTAGAGAAGCTAACCGACATGTATGAGAGAACACTAGTGAACCTGTTCGCTAAATAGTTCTTTCATCAGCGATTGATAGCTTCTAATTATTGAGAGACGCGTTATGACACCAGAGCAGCTTACCGGGCAATCAGATTCTCATCTGGAACCTAACCTGATTGGCACCAAGACATTCTTGGTTCACAGTAATGTCAAAGATGACCTAAACAGTTTGATTGAAGCTGCTCAACTCGCTGGCTTTAAAATGGAGATTGCCAGTGGCTTTCGCGACTATGAAAGACAATCTCTGATTTGGAACCGTAAGTTTTCTGGTGAAGCGCCAATATTAGACTCAGAAAGCCAACCACTTGATGCATCAACACTTAGTGAACATCAAAAGTTGTCAGCGATACTGAGGTGGTCTGCACTGCCTGGGGCGAGTCGTCACCATTGGGGATGTGACTTTGATGTCTTTGCTCGTAATCACTTGCCTGAAGGCACACAGCTGCAACTGGAACCATGGGAATACCTTACTGGCCACCAGCAAGCGTTTTACCAATGGCTTTATGCCAATGCATCTCAATTTGGGTTCTTCTTTCCGTACAGCCAAGACCTCGGCGGTGTGGCGATAGAACCATGGCATATCAGCCATCGAAAAGTATCGGAGTTGTGTTTATCACAGTTATCTCCCTCTTTACTTGGCAAGCAACTCCAATCTAAGCCAATATTAGGGTATGAGATTATTATGGAGCAGCTAGACGAGATCTATGCGCGCTTCGTGGCGAATATCAGTCATTAGGAGCGCATATGTTGGAGTGGCTTACAAACCCTTGGGTGATCATCATCATCGTGGTTAGTGTTGTAGTGGGTAATATTGCTGCGCTCAAACAGACCGCCCATATGGATCTGACTGGTCGTAACAAAACAGAGAAAGACTTAGACAAGCTCAATCAATTGGATAAACAGAACCAAGAGAAAGCTCAAAAAGATGAGTCTACGGACAACAAAGACGCGTAATTTTGTAGCTCTAAGGAGCTAATCTAATTTGCTAATAATCCGCTGACGACTAATCAACGAATACAAAAAAGAGGACACAATGTGTCCTCTTTTTTATTGGCTTTAGCTAACCACAGGGCTTATATGACTTACTCTGTGGTTTTTCAGCTATGCTCACTCAGCTTACTTACTCTGCATCAGCTTCTTTGTCATCTTTGGTTTGGTCAGCAACATGTGCTAATACCGGTACCATTGACTTCAGTAGCTCTTCTTCTACTGGCTTACCTGATGCATCCGTTACGTTAATTGACGTACGGTTACCAAGATCACCAAACAAGAAGGTGTAAGTGCCTGGAGCCAAATCAATGGGTTGTAGGCCAATTGTTTCCCAGAATTCATCATCTGGCGCAGCATACTTAGCTTTTACAGTACCTTGAGACTGGTTACGCTCTTCAAGCTCAAAGCCCATCGTCGGTAGCAAGGTAGGCAAACGCTGCCACAATACATTGTATGGAGTACGAGCAATGATCACAGGGAAGCCACTGCGGTCAGCACCCATTGAGATTGGAATGCGTTTAACCAACTCTTGCGCTTTCAACGCTGCTTCAGCACGAAGGTTTTCATCGTACTTAGCCATCACTAGGTTCGTTAAGAACGCGTTGTAACGCTCCTTATTGGTTGCCGATACCGGCTTCTCTTCAGAGCCTTCACGCCAATCGATAAGGTTGATCTTGAAGCCATGGCGGTTGTTCGCTTGGAAACGAGAGATAGAGTAGCGACTGCCGATCTCTACTTCTTCATCTTCAGAAACCCAAGTAACCCAATCGGTCTCAATATCGTTTTCTGACTGTTCACGAATACCAATGCCACGTTGTGCCAGCATATCTACAGCCGTTTGCCACACGCGGTCTGCCTCTTCAGCACGAAGAAGCCATAGTGTCACTTCACCATTTTGACGTTCAGCTCGAGCACCTGGGATCAGCTCAAGAACCTGTTGCGGCGGACGAATATCCACTTCACGGCCTGTACCACCACTGAACTCACCACTTGGGATGTCAAAATTTGGATAGAACTGAGGTTGAGCATCTTCAGGCAGCTGCCATTGTGAAAACTCAGGTGTTTCTAAGTATTCGAAATCATCTTTGGCTTGGCGACGTTGAGTCGGGCTGCCAGAACATGCTGTAAGAACGAAAACAGCCAGTGATCCAATCACTAGCTGGTGAGAATACTTCATTTATACTCCTAAATGCCGAAGGTTCACTTCGGCATCACTTCATACGTTTTTAGTAAATGCACGCTTCAGTCATTGCTTGAGCAACAACGGGTTGAGCTGGCTTTGACAATTCAGTCAACGGTAGACGTAAGCCACCTTCAGCAATCAGACCCATTTTATGAACCGCCCATTTTACGGGAATAGGGTTGGACTCAACGAACAAATTCTTATGTAGAGGCATCAAACGCTCATTGATCGCTTCTGCTTCTTCAAACTTGCCTTCTTTCGCTAACTTGAACATGGTTGCCATATCAGCGGCTGCAACATTGTTTGTTACAGAGATCACGCCATCGCCACCACGCTTAACAAATTCTAGACCTGTTAAGTCATCACCACTTAGTAAGATAAAATCTTCGCCACAAAGTTCACGGTGAATTGCAATTCTGTCGAGATCACCCGTCGCATCTTTAAGTGCAACGATGTTTTCGATCTCAGCAAGGCGAGCAACCGTTTCAGGTAACAAGTCTACAGCAGTACGACCTGGTACATTGTATAGGATTTGTGGAACGTCACTGACTTCAGCAATCGCTTTGTAGTGTTGGTACAAACCTTCTTGAGTCGGTTTGTTGTAGTAAGGCGTTACGCTCAGGCAACCAGCAATACCAGAACCATTCAGCAAACGGCTGAATAGAACAGATTCGTGAGTTGCATTTGCACCTGTACCAGCGATAACGGGAATACGACCATCAGCAAATTCAACGATCTTATTGACGACTTTGACATGCTCTTCAATAGTGAGTGTTGAAGACTCACCTGTTGTGCCAACCGCAACCAGACCATCACTACCTGCAGCAACATGGTGCTCAACTAACTTTTTAAGGCTGTCGAAATCCACTTCACCATCTGTATTAAATGGCGTAACTAGCGCAACGATACTTCCTGAAAACATGTCTATCTCCCTTAATTTATTCTTTTTGCATGTTACTGTAAGCCAATCAATAAACACAAGACATTAAAGTGGCTTACCGGCAACATCTGCATTAAATATTGTCGTATGTTTGAGGTAAAACGACTTCTAACGGCGTTCTACCGAGAATTTGGGTAACCTGCGCTCAATCTAGCGGATAGCACAGCACTGGATGTCAGTAACAAGTAAGCTGTGCTCTCACCACTCAATCTCATTTTTTAACGCTCTCGATATTCTTATCATTGGTTGCATGTTAGAAGCAAGGTGCCTCATAAAAAGCCCCGTACGCACGCTTATTCCACGAGCTAACTGTGCTAACATGCATGAATCAATGGAATATAAAGAGACGTGATTTTATGACTCAACATCTAGTAATCACAGCTGTGGGCACAGATCGCCCTGGTGTATGCAACCAAGTGGTTCATTTAGTCACCCAATCAGGCTGTAACATTATTGATAGCCGTATCGCTCTATTTGGCGAAGAATTTACGCTTATCATGCTGCTGTCTGGAAAGGCAAACAACATCACCCGCGTTGAAACCACCCTGCCCTTGCTTGGACAAGAGCACGACTTGATTACGATTATGAAGCGAACCTCAACTCATGATGTTATTGAGAACTCTTACACAGTAGAGGTGTTCGTTGAGTCAGACGATAAAATCGGCCTTACCGAGCAGTTTACCCAGTTCTTCGCAGACCGAAACATCGGCCTCGATTCGTTAAGTGCGCGAACCATCAATAAATCTAAAGTTCAGCTCGATAACGACCAATTCCATATCTCTATTACCGCTTCTGTGCAATCAGAATGTAATTTGATGCAGCTACAAGAAGAATTTGACGCGCTGTGTCAGAGCCTATCCGTACAAGGCTCGCTCAACTTTATCAAAAACAGTTTTTAAAAAGGAAATATCATGAATACGCTAACGGCTGGTGTTCCAGCACCTGCTTTTTCTCTTCCAGATCAAGATGGCAATATCGTATCTCTTGGTGACTTCAAAGGTAAAAAAGTCCTGTTCTATTTTTACCCAAAAGCAATGACTCCAGGTTGTATTGTGCAAGCTGAAGGTCTGCGTGATATCAAAGCACAACTTGATGACCTAAATGTGGTTGTTCTAGGTGTGAGTGTTGATCCAGTCAAACGCCTACCAAATTTCGTCGAGAAGAAATCTCTAAACTTCACACTGCTATCAGATGAAGACCACAGCGTTGCTGAGCAGTTTGGTGTTTGGGGAGAGAAGAAATTCATGGGCAAAGTGTACGACGGTCTGCACCGTATTAGCTTCCTAATTGATGAAGAAGGTCAGATTGAACACGTCTTCAACAAGTTCAAGACTAAGACTCACCACGAAGTGGTTCTAGGCTACTTCAATCCAGAAGCTTAATGCTGTTTCTAGTGAATTGATGACCTAATTTCATACCTAGATGATCTAAGTTCACAATTGACTAATCCAAATACAAAAAGGCCGAATATCATGGATATTCGGCCTTTTTAATACTTACTCAACTGTATTGATCTTCAATTACGATTGATGCTCAGGGTCATCGTCGAGAGCATGACTCGGTAAAGCATTCCAAACCGCTTTCACCAGCGTAGCAAGCGGGATAGCAAAGAATACGCCCCAGAATCCCCACAGTCCGCCAAACACCAACACCGCTACAATAATCGCTACTGGGTGTAGGTTCACGGCTTCAGAGAACAGAACAGGAACGAGCACGTTGCCATCTAGCGCTTGGATAATACCGTAAGCCAATAACAGCCAGTAGAACTGAGGCTCTAATCCCCACTGGAACAGGCCAACAATCGCAACTGGAACGGTCACAGCTGCCGCACCGATATAAGGAATCAGTACCGAGAAGCCAACCGCGACAGCCAGCAGAGCTGAATAACGTAAATCTAGAATCGCAAAGGTCACGTAGCTGACACCACCGACGATCAAGATCTCAAGTACCTTGCCGCGAATATAATTCGAGATTTGTTGGTTCATCTCAACCCAAACCTTGGTCGCTAGACGACGGTTTTTAGGCAACACACCACTCGCCATGCTGATCATCTCTTCTTTATCTTTTAGTAAGAAGAAGATAAGCAGCGGCACAAGAATCAAGTAAACCGCAAGCGTAGCCAAGCTCACAAGAGAAGCTAAAGAACCTTTAACAACGCTTTCGCCAAAGCCTAATGCTTTGTTTTTCGCATTAGACACAATCGATTCTACGATCTGCAGGTTTGCTAGTTCAGGGTAACGCTCAGGAATGGTTGCGATGAACTTCTGTAAGCCACCATACATGCTTGGAATATCATTGATAAGGTTACCTACCTGTTCCCAAATCGTTGGTACTAGACCAAACAGCGCAAGTAACATCACGCTAAAGAACATTAAAATCACCAACATCACTGATGGGGTTCTTGGAACACCGAGTCTTTGAAGCTGAGTAACCGGCCACTCAAGCAGATAAGCCAAAACAATAGCCACCAACAATGGCGCGATGAGATGACCAAAGAAGTAGATCGTAATAAAGCCGAAGAGAATGATGGCAACCAAACTGACAGCATGGGGATCAGAGAAACGTCGTTTATACCAACGATTGACCATTTCAAGCATCTGACTGCAATTCCTTTTTAGTGACGAGGAGATGATAGTAATTAGAACAAACCTCAGTGATGACGTCATAGGCTTGCTTAGACAAAAAAGTAACAATATCTTTCATTGAGCTGTTATCAGAGACATAAATTGACAATGATTGCCCTACTTCTAACTTTACACTGTGACGCTTGGCTAATAATAGTGCCATTGGACAGCGCTCTTGGCGTAAATCTAGAATATTAGGTGTCATTCTTGAGCTCGATGCTTATTATAAGGGTCGTATTGTAATCTGTTTTTGAAAACGCGCCATCATTCATTCATCTTCCTTCATGATAGCGCACGCACTCGGCAAAGGTTACATCAGATAAAGAACCAATTTGCATTGCACTTGTCTTACTGTCAGAAGAAACGGAGTATTACTGACTAATATGTTTAAACGCGCTCGCTCAATTACTTGCTTATGCATCGCAGCTACATTAAGCACCCCAACGTTGGCGAATACCAACAGTTTGGAGCTACCCGATATCGGCACCGCTGCTGGCGGCACCCTCACTATCGACCAAGAACTTATCTATGGTGATGCCTACATGCGCATCATCAGAAGCAGCCAGCCTATCGTAAACGACCCGGTTCTCAACCAGTACATTGATACGCTTGGCCATCGTCTTGTCGCAAGCGCGAATGATGTAAAGACACCTTTCCAGTTCTTTATGATCCGAGACCGCAACATCAACGCCTTTGCATTCTTTGGTGGTTATGTTGCTTTGCACTCAGGTCTGTTCCTGCATGCACAATCTGAAAGTGAGTTGGCTTCAGTATTGGCGCACGAAATCGCGCACGTTACCCAACGTCACTTAGCGCGTAGTATGGAAGATCAAGCGCGTCGTTCTCCAGCAACCATCGCAGCGCTAGCAGCCTCTGTATTATTGGCCATTGCAGCACCTGAAGCAGGTATCGCAGCTCTAACTGCCACAACCGCTGGTAACATGCAAAGCCAGATCAACTACACCCGTAGTAATGAAAAAGAAGCTGACCGCTTTGGTATCAATACACTGGCGAAAGCAGGGTTCGATGTGAATGCGATGCCGCGTTTCTTCGGTCGTTTGGCTGATGAATACCGTTATGCCAGCACACCACCCCCAATGCTGCTGACTCACCCATTACCAGAAGATCGAATCACCGATTCACGCGCCCGCGCTCGCAGCTATCCGCCACTAAAACTGGCCCCATCACTGGACTACCATCTAGCAAGAGCTCGCATTGTCGCGCGCTATGCGGGCATTAATAATGATGCAGCTCTAGATTGGTTTGAACGTAAGCTGAAGAAAGCACCTAAAGCCTTGGTTCCATCATTAGAGTATGGCCAAGCACTGGTTTACTTAGATTCTAAAAAATTAGATAAAGCTGAGCCGATTCTGACCAAGCTCATCAACAGCGATCCAACCAACCTGTTTTATCTAGATGCCATTTCAGACCTCCATATTGAACAGAAAAAGCCTGAGATTGCGATTAAAGAACTCGAATCAGCACTGGTTCGCCAACCAAACAACCCTGTTCTAACCATTAACTATGCCAATGCGCTGATTGAAAATGAAGACCTACAGGAAGCCGTTCGCGTGTTGCAACGTTACACGCACGATAACCCGAACGACACCAACGGCTGGCACCTACTTTCAAAAGTAAATACAAGCCTGGGTAATAGCGACGAAGAACTGGCTGCTCGTGCAGAGATCTTGGCACTGCAAGCCAACTGGAACAAAGCGATTCAGTACTATACGCAGGCTAGCCAAATCGCAGAGCTCGGCAGCCTAAAACAAGCACGTTACGACGCCCGAATTGATCAACTAATGATTCAGCGTGAACGCTTCTTGTCGTTACAGTAAGTGTATTTATTGGCAGCGGTTCGTTGTCAGAAGAAAAAGAAAGCTCAACGTTACATAGTAAAGAAGCCACTCAAGTGGCTTCAACTGAACAATTAAATCAAAAATAATAATGAGGAAGAACCATGTCCGTCGTGATTTATCATAACCCACGCTGCTCAAAGAGCCGTCAAACTCTCGAACTGCTTGAAGCAAACGGCGTACAGCCAGAAGTTATCAAATACCTAGATACGCCTTTAACTATCGAGCAACTTAAAGTGCTTTTCACGCAGCTTGGTTTTGACAGTGTTCGCGAAATGATGCGCACCAAAGAAGCGAATTACAAAGAGGCTAATCTTGGCGATGAATCTGTTACCGATGAAGATCTATTCTCAGCAATGGCGACAAATCCAAAACTGTTTGAACGCCCTGTTGTTGTTGCGAACAACAAAGCAAAGATTGGTCGTCCACCAGAGCAAGTGCTAGAGATTCTGTAAGCCGATATGAGCATCAACATTCTTGTTCTCTACTACAGCCGCCACGGCAACACACGAGCGCTAGCAAGGCAAATTGCACGAGGGGTTGAATCTATCCCGAACTGCGAAGCCATGTTAAGAACAGTGAACGACGTATACACAGGAGAAGAGCAGCCTGATTCGCGTTATCAGCCGGCCGATCCTATCGCGACATTGCACGAGCTCCGTTCTTGCGATGGTTTAGCACTAGGCAGTCCGGTTTGGTTTGGCAACATGGCTGGACCTATGAAGCACTTTTGGGACAGCACAACATCACTGTGGATTAATGGCGATCTGATCGATAAGCCAGCTTGCGTGTTTACCTCTTCTTCATCACTGCATGGCGGGCAAGAGACCACACAACAAAGCATGATGTTGCCACTGCTTCACCATGGCATGTTAGTGGTAGGTATCCCCTACTCAGAACCTGCGCTGCACACCACTCAAACCGGTGGCACACCCTATGGTGCGAGTAGTACCGGAGAGAGCGCTTCATTAAGCAAAGATGAAATTGAGTTGGCGCAAAACCTAGGCAAACGCCTAGCGCGCATCGCAATAAACCAGAAGGGAATTTCTCAATGATGTATATGCCAGAGAAGGCGATGTCTCCCACAACCAAGCTATTCCGCTACCTTGCTTTAGCGGGCAACTTGTCGCTTTTATTCTGGGTGATTGCTTGGCAGATGACACTTTCGCCGCACCCTCATCTAAGTAATGTAACGCTTGCGATCGCTTGGGCTATACCGCTGTTACTGCCATTACCGGGCATTCTTGCAGGTAAACCTTATACGCATGCTTGGGCGAACTTTGTCTTAATGCTCTACTTCCTACACGCATTAACTATTTTGTATGTAGACGGTGGCGAGCGCTTATTAGCGGCTGTAGAACTGCTTCTAACGACTCTAGGCTTCGCGGGCAATATCTTATTTACTCGCTTTCGAGCCAAAGAATTAGGCATCAAACTTAAGCGCCTTTCTGAAGTAGAAAAGACAGAGAAAGCTAAGTTCGAGCAGTAACCTGGATTAGGTTGTCCTGATCTAGTATCAATAGAAAAAAGTGACAACAAACAAAAAGCCCTGCGAGATTTCTCTTGCAGGGCTTTTTTCATGAATTCATTTCAATCGGTCATGTCAGAAGACAATCACTAGCGAACCCATTCGTATACTAGGCTTGGCTTAGCATGTACTGGCGCAACAACTGTTAGCTCTTCCGAGCCAGACGTATTCGTTAGCTCAGCATCCGCTTCAGTTGATAACTCACCACCTTTGATGACTTGAACACTTGGGTCTGCTTCGTTAGCCGTCGCTTCTGCGCCATCTTTCAGGGTCGTATCAGTAACAGATGCTGAATCATCGCCTACAGACATGGTGTTGTCTTGCGTTTCAAATTCAGGGCTCACTTCAGGTTCAATATAAGATTCTTCAACCTTTGCGACTTGGCGAATGCTTTCCACTTCTTGCTCAAACTCTTGTTGAGTCGACAATAAGTGAATTCGGAAAGTTACTTCGTTATTCTGAATTTTCAGAATATCTAAGCTTGCCACCGAGTTTAAACGCTTCAGTGCATTCTCCAATTGGAAGAAATCTTGTGCGTTATTCAGGCTAATAAATTGCGTTAAAATCGACTCTGATGATTCACTTGCTACTGTAACCGCACTTTTACCTGCGTAGTAGTTACTGATTTGGTCGACAAGTTTCTTAGAAGTCGTCGCGCTGTTGCCCGATAGCGAACCACTGACTGGCGATTTTGGTGCGCTCGTCAATTGGTTTGGCTTTTGATCGTATAGCGTCCAACGTAAACCTGAAGATTGAGCTTTTATCACCAGAACAGCATCAACCGGGTAACGCTGACTCGCTTTACTGATCGGTGTAACAAAGCTACCCCAAAGATCAGAGGTCGCAATACCCGTAATGTCATCAAAATCACCCACTGGTAGCGTTAGAGGCAAACCGCGCTCTTTTGCGTTGGCTTGTAAACCTGCCGCTAATTGTGAGTTGGAGTGTTCCCAGACAATATTCTTGTCGTAGTTCTGTTCTTCCACCAGCCAAACAAGGATATTTGAGCGAGTATCAGGCCAATACGGCAATTGTGCTTGAGTCAGTAGCGAACGGATTTGAGCGCCGTTAAAACGCATGCGCAATGTTGATTGGTCATTGCTTTCACCAAAACTCATTTGAGACATGTACTGCGAACTCTTACGCATCGCCTTTTGAATCGTCTCATTCGAAGCGACATCAGTTTGGCCAGTCGCACGTATCAAAACCTGCTCCATGCCGGTATTTCTTGCCACTTGTTCTGGCTGTTTGTTTTCAGCGTTAATCGCAACTTCAGCACTAAAGATATCTACTTGAGTTAATGCATAACTCGGAGAGGCTAATAGTCCCATCAACAACAATGCTATGTAGCGCATACTGATCCTAATATTCAAATCTTGTGCCTAGATGATAAGCAACTATGGATTGAGGGGCAAGGTCGATAGCGCCCACTGTGTTTAATAACCACAAAATATCACCTGGCCATGATAAATCGCTCACTTATAAACTGAATTTTTCGAGCTTTGACGAATATAAAATATCACTAAGATAAATAAATTTGATCTATTTGGTGTGGCAATCGATTGCTAAGTGATAGAATCCCGCGAATTTTATTTTTCACTTTTCATATAACGACCATTTTTAAGGACATAACATGAAGAATGCTCTGCAAGGTGCACAAATGCTGTTTGTAGCTTTTGGTGCGCTTGTATTAGTGCCGCTACTGACTGGACTCGATCCCAACGTTGCACTCTTTGGCGCGGGTATCGGTACCCTTTTATTCCAACTTATTACACGCCGTTCAGTGCCAATCTTCTTAGCGTCTTCTTTTGCATTCATCGCGCCTATCATGTTTGGTATTCAAACTTGGGGTGTCGGTGCAACCATGGGCGGCCTAATGGCAGCAGGTGTTGTGTATGTCTTAATGGGCGCGTTGATTAAAGTGCGTGGCGTAGCCTTCATCCATAAACTGCTTCCACCCGTCGTGGTTGGCCCTGTGATCATGGTTATCGGCTTAGGTCTTGCGCCTGTTGCAGTAAACATGGCGCTAGGTAAAACCGGCGATGGTGCGGTTCAACTTATCGATGCAGACGCCGCGTTATGGATCTCGTCTATTTCATTGCTAGTGACGATTGTCATCAGTGTTTTCTCGAAAGGCTTCCTTAAATTATTGCCTATCTTTGGTGGCATTGTTGCGGGTTACGTAACGAGCTTGGTATACGGTGTCGTTGATTTTACCCCCGTAGCTCAAGCAGCTTGGTTAGCGCTACCAAACTTCACTGCACCAGAGTTCAACATCAACGCTATCTTCTTTATGGTGTTTGTGGCAATTGCACCTGCTGTTGAGCACGTGGGCGACATGCTTGCTATCTCGAACGTAACCGGTAAAGACTACCTTAAGAAGCCAGGCTTACACCGCACTATTACTGGTGATGGTGTGGCAACGATTGCCGCTTCTATGCTGGGCGCGCCACCCAATACAACCTACAGTGAAGTAACGGGTGCTGTAATGCTGACTAAAGCATTCAACCCAGTGATCATGACTTGGGCAGCAGTAACAGCGATTGTTCTGGCTCTAGTAGGTAAGCTAGGCGCTCTTCTGCAAACGATCCCAGTTCCTGTGATGGGCGGCATCATGATTCTACTGTTTGGTTCTATCGCGACGGTAGGCTTGAATACTCTAATTCAGAATAAAGTAGACCTACATAAATCACGCAACCTTGTGATTGTGGGTATTACGTTAGTCTTCGGTATTGGCGGCATGGCATTTGGCATCGGTGACTTTAGCCTACAGGGCGTAAGCTTATGCGGTATCGTGGCAATCCTACTTAACCTAGTCCTTCCAGAAGAATTAGGCGACAACACCGTAGTAGACAAAGCTCAAATCGATTAATTTATCGGTAAGGCTAGATTCAAAAGAATCACAACCTAACAAGATCAAAAAAGGGAGAGCATCGAATGCTCTCCCTTTTATTTATACGGCTAATTAAGCAGGTTCAGTTAAGTTTAAAAACTCTTTAAATTAACTTAAACCGAAACTGAATTACTTAGTACCGAAGATCTTATCACCAGCATCGCCAAGACCAGGAACAATGTAGCCCTTGTCGTTTAGCTTCTCATCGATTGCAGCCGTGTACAGCTCAACATCTGGGTGCGCTTTTTCTAGAGCAGCGATACCTTCAGGAGCAGCAACAAGCACAAGAATTTTAAAGTGCTTACAACCTTTCTCTTTCATAAGGTCGATAGTCGCGATCATAGAACCACCTGTCGCAAGCATTGGATCTACCACTAGAGCAATACGCTCGTCGATGTTAGATGCAAGCTTGTTGAAGTATGGTACTGGCTCAAGCGTTTCTTCGTCACGGTAGATACCAACAACGCTGATACGTGCACTTGGGATGTGCTCTAAAACGCCGTCCATCATGCCTAGACCAGCACGTAGGATTGGCACTACAGTTACTTTTTTACCTTTAATTTGGTCAACTTCTACTGGACCGTTCCAACCGTTAATCGTCACACGCTCAGTTTCAAAATCTGATGTCGCTTCGTATGTTAGAAGGCTACCCACTTCTGTCGCTAGCTCACGAAAACGCTTAGTGCTAATGTCACCTTCACGCATCAGGCCAATTTTATGTTTTACTAGCGGGTGTTTCACTTCAACAACTTTCATTTCCAACTCCGGCAATATTTAAACAAACCTGTAGATTATACACGAACTGTGGGGTTATTTCAGAATCTTTATTCTAATAAAAAAAACCGCGCAAACGTTTGCTCTTGGTAATCAAGCCCTGTTAGAATAGCGCCGTTTTCACATCCAACTTAAGTTCGAGGACTATCCCGTGAGTGGTAATACTTCTTCTCTAAGCTACAAAGACGCTGGTGTTGATATCGACGCAGGTAATGCACTAGTAGACCGTATCAAAGGTGCTGTTAAACGCACTCGTCGCCCTGAAGTAATGGGCGGTATTGGTGGCTTTGGCGCCCTATGTGAACTTCCAACGAAATACAAAGAGCCAGTACTTGTTTCAGGTACTGATGGTGTTGGTACTAAACTTCGCCTTGCTTTGGATCTGAAAAAACACGACACCATTGGTATCGACCTAGTGGCAATGTGTGTGAACGACTTAATCGTTCAAGGTGGTGAGCCGTTATTCTTCCTAGACTACTACGCAACAGGTAAGCTAGATGTAGATACAGCAGCAGACGTTGTTTCTGGTATCGCTGAAGGTTGTGTTCAAGCTGGCTGTGCACTAATCGGTGGTGAAACGGCTGAAATGCCTGGCATGTACGAAGGCGATGACTACGATGTTGCTGGCTTCTGTGTTGGTGTCGTAGAAAAAGCTGACATCATCGATGGCACTAAAGTAGCTGCAGGCGACGCACTTATCGCTGTTGGTTCAAGTGGTCCACACTCAAACGGTTACTCTTTAATTCGTAAAGTTCTAGAAGTTTCTGGTGCTGATAAAAGTGAAGAGCTAGAAGGTCGTACTATTGGTGAGCACCTACTAGAACCGACTAAGATTTACATCAAATCGGCACTTAAGATGATTGCTGAGCATGACATTCATGCTATCTCGCACATCACAGGTGGTGGTTTCTGGGAAAACATCCCACGCGTACTTCCTGAAGGCACTAAAGCAGTGATTGACGGAAAAAGCTGGGAATGGCCTGCTATCTTCAACTGGCTACAAGAGAAAGGGAACGTGGAAACATTTGAAATGTACCGCACTTTCAACTGTGGTGTAGGCCTAGTTGTTGCTCTACCTAAAGATCAAGCAGACGCTGCTGTTGAACTACTGAAAGCTGAAGGCGAAAACGCTTGGGTTATCGGTGAGATCGCAAACTCTGAAGCTGGCGAAGAGCAAGTAGAAATCAAATAAGTGATACGCTCACTTACTTAGTTAATCAATGAGGACCTTATGGTCCTCATTTTGCTATTTAGCCCGCAGAAAACCTTAGTTTATGTAGGTACATTGTAAATACTTCAGTTAACCAATCGCATGACCCACTCTATGAAGAACAGCCATTCTATGAATAACAGTCACTCTAAGAAAAACATCGTCGTTTTAGTCTCAGGAAGCGGAAGTAACTTGCAAGCCATTTTGGATGCCTGTGACAGCCACACGATTGACGCCTCTGTTAAGGCCGTTTTCTCAAATAAAGCGGATGCTTTTGGTCTAGAGCGTGCAAAATCAGCAGGTGTTGACGCTCACTCGGTGAATCCAAAAGAATTTAACTCCCGTGAAGAGTTTGATCATGAATTGATGGTTCAGATCGATGCTTACCAACCCGATCTAATCGTACTCGCTGGCTATATGCGTATTCTGAGTTCAGAGTTTGTTCGCCATTACGCGGGGAAAATGATCAATATCCACCCTTCTCTGTTACCTAAGTACCCAGGCCTACACACCCACCAGCGTGCCATTGATGCGCAAGACAAAGAACACGGCACCAGCGTTCACTTTGTTACCGAAGAACTCGATGGTGGCCCTGTGATCTTACAGGCTAAGGTGCCAGTATTTGAAGATGATGATGCTGACATGTTAGCAAGTCGAGTGCTGACTCAAGAACACTGCATTTATCCTATGGTCTGTAAATGGTTTGCCGAAGATCGTTTATCGATGGTAAACGGGCAAGCTGTCTTAGACGGTAAAGTATTAGGCAATCACGGTTACGCAGAAGAGTAATTTGTATAGCTGTTCGCGCAATAGTAAATCACGGAATAAAAAGTAAATCACTGAAGAGCAGCCCTTAAAAATCAGAAAACAAAAAGGCCGCTTACTGACTTATTAGTTCAGTAAGCGGCCTTTCTTTTGTTCGGATCAAAAATGATACTATTCGGAACGTTTATTTAGCTCAATGGCTCAGTTGGTGCTTGGCTTGCAACCTTTTTAGGTGCATAAGCAACATCTTCCAATGCTTTGTGGTTATTGCCGATCAGCTCACCAAAATGAAACAACGCGTATTCGCCCGGCTTCATTCTAAACCACTCTTCATTGCATGTTAGAGGCTGAGTTGCTACCACCGTGACCACATCATTCGGCGTGGTCTCTTCTTGGAAGTTTATCTCAACATCTTCATCAATCAGGCTCGCATTACCAAAAGGCGCGCGTCTTGTTATCCAGTACAAATGATTCGTACAGTAGGTCATCACGTACTCGCCATCACTGAGTAACATGTTGAAGACGCCTTTCTCTCTTAGCTGATCACAACACTCAGCGACAAAGCGAAACATACCTTCCATGTCTTGAGGTGGCTCAGGAAAACGATCTTCTAGTTGTTTCACTAACCAACAGAAAGACAGTTCACTGTCCGTCTCACCGACCGGTCTGAAACGACCACTAACCAGATCATCGTAATCCGTTAATTGGCCATTATGGGCGAAGGTCCAGTATCGTCCCCAAAGCTCACGGGTAAATGGGTGAGTATTTTCTAGATTAACGCCACCACGATTGGCTTGACGGATATGACTGACAACAGCTTGACTTTTAATTGGGTAGTTTTGAACCAACTCAGCGATCTTGGATTCACAACTAGGGTTAGGATCTTTAAACGTACGGAAACCCTTTCCTTCATAGAAAGTAATACCCCAGCCATCGCGGTGCGGGCCGGTATTGCCTCCACGCTGCATAAGACCAGTAAAGCTAAAACAAATATCAGTTGGCACATTCGCGCTCATACCGAGCAATTCACACATGGTTTAATCTACTCCCTATCAAAACCAATGGAGCCTAAGTTGGGCTCCAAATGTCTTTAAAACTATTATTCCATTTCTTTTTCAACAAGCTGAATCACAATGTGGATGATCTTAATGTGAATCTCTTGGATGCGGTCCGCGTAACCAAAATGCGGAACTCGAATTTCGATATCGGCACAACCTGCCATTTTACCGCCATCTTTACCGGTTAACGCAATGGTTTTCATGCCTTTAGCTTGAGCAGCTTCAATCGCTTTCAAAATGTTGGCAGAGTTACCTGAAGTCGACAAACCAAACAACACGTCACCCTTACGGCCTACGGCTTCTACATAACGAGAAAATACGTGGTCGTAGCCAAAGTCGTTACTTACACAAGATAAATGGCTAGGGTCTGAAATCGCAATACCAGCGTAACCTGGACGATTTTCACGGTATCGGCCAGTAAGCTCTTCCGCGAAGTGCATCGCATCACAGTGTGAGCCACCGTTACCACAAGAAAGTACTTTACCCTCTTGCTTAAATGAATCTGCAATCAGTTTTGCGGCAGCTTCAATTTGGGCAATGTTATGGTCATCACTCAAGAACTTGTTAAGAACGTCAGCAGCTTCGTTCAATTCACTTTTGATTAGGTCATGGTACATAAGGCTTATCTCTTATATTTTTTTACGCAACTTAAAGTACGTGAAATGAGAGCTGAGGGTTTTTCCCTCTATTACCTGAGTTTACCCACAAACATGAAATAGTGTCGACACTTAAGCCCAAAGATTGCCACCTTTATTAGCCTGTCACTGCCGATCCGCCCAAATATTCGCCACCAACCTCTCACAATTAGAACTTTAACTCTATTGAGATCACTTTTTATCCACTTTAGAGTTTTACAAATATTTAATATTTTGTTTACACTTGACTGGTTAGACCTCTTACCTAAACTTAATAACAATAAGTGATCTCTGAAAAGGAAATCGATCATGAACATATTGCTCTCCCTACTCGGCATGACAGCTGTCTTAAGCGTCTGTCTTTACCATAGAGTTAGCCTAGTACGCGCATTAATCGTATTAACCGGCGCAATGGTAGCATTAACACTGTTTGGCGGCGTAGCTGTCACTGGCTGGCTTTGTTATCTCTTAGCCATTGCGATTTTTGCTGTACCGGCAATTCGTCAGACTATCATCAGTCAAAAAGCGCTTTCTTTGTTTAAGAAAGTACTGCCTGCAATGTCTCAGACAGAAAAGGAAGCATTAGAAGCGGGTACTGTATGGTGGGAAGCAGAGCTGTTCAAAGGCAAGCCTGAATGGAAGAAACTTCAAAACATCGCTGACCCGAAGCTGTCTGAAGCTGAGCAAGCATTTTTAGATGGTCCAGTAAATACAGTGTGCGAAATGGTCAATGATTACCAAGTAACGCATGAGCTGGCTGATTTGCCACCAGAAGTATGGCAATACCTGAAAGACCATAAATTCTTCGCAATGATCATCAAGAAAAAGTATGGCGGTTTAGAGTTCTCGGCTTACGCTCAGTCTTTAGTGCTACAGAAGCTAACGGGCGTTTCTAGCGTATTGTCATCAACCGTTGGCGTACCTAACTCGTTAGGCCCCGGTGAGCTATTGCAGCACTACGGTACAGAAGAACAAAGAAACCACTACCTACCCCGCTTAGCGGAAGGTAAAGAGATCCCTTGTTTTGCCCTAACTAGCCCAGAAGCAGGCTCAGATGCCGGCTCAATCCCCGATTACGGCATCGTATGCAAAGGTCAATGGCAAGGCGAAGAAGTTCTAGGTATGCGCCTCACTTGGAACAAGCGCTACATTACCCTTGCACCTGTCGCAACAGTATTGGGACTTGCGTTTAAATTACGAGATCCAGACGGCCTACTTGGTGACAAGCAAGAGCTCGGTATCACTTGCGCGCTTATCCCTACAGATTTAAAAGGCGTGAAGATTGGTAATCGTCACTCCCCACTTAACGTACCGTTCCAAAATGGCCCAACCCAAGGTGATGATCTCTTCGTTCCTATCGATTTCATCATTGGTGGCCAGAAAATGGCAGGACAAGGCTGGCGTATGCTAGTTGAGTGTCTATCTGTTGGTCGTGGTATCACACTGCCTTCAAACTCAACGGGCGGCATTAAATCGGCTGCGCTGGCAACCGGTGCTTACGCTCGCATTCGTCGCCAGTTCAAACAACCTATTGGTCGTATGGAAGGGGTTGAAGAGCCGCTTGCACGCCTAGCAGGTAATGCCTACGTAATGGATGCAGCGAGTAACCTAACGGTTGCAGGTATCGATCTTGGCGAAAAGCCTTCGGTTATCTCAGCAATCGTGAAGTACCACTGTACTCACCGTGGCCAACGCAGCATCATCGATGCGATGGATATCGTCGGTGGTAAAGGTATTTGCTTAGGCCCATCAAACTTCTTAGCTCGTAGCTACCAAGGCGCGCCAATCGCGATTACCGTGGAAGGTGCCAACATCCTAACTCGTTCGATGATCATCTATGGTCAAGGTGCAATTCGTTGTCATCCTTACGTACTGAATGAAATGGAAGCCGCTTATTCTGAAAGCAGCGATGCACTGGATAAGTTTGATTCAGCGTTAGCAGGACACGTTAGCTTTACGATGAGCAACCTAGTCCGCAGTGTGTGGTTTGGTTTAACCGATGGTCGAGGCTCAGACACGCCAACACCATCTAATAAAGCGGACAAACAGACTCAACGCTACTACCAAAAATTGAACCGCTACAGTGCCAACTTAGCGCTACTTTCTGACATTTCAATGGCCGTTTTGGGTGGTTCACTGAAACGCAGAGAGCGCCTATCAGCAAGATTAGGCGATATCCTAAGCCAACTGTACCTAGGTTCAGCAACACTTAAGCGCTTCGAAAGTGAAGGCAGCCACGCTGAAGACTTGCCGTTAGTACATTGGGGTATGCAAGATAGTTTACGTCAGACTGAAGTTGCGATTGATGAGTTCCTAGCGAACTTCCCTAATCCTGTGATTGGGCGTTTACTTCGTGTTGTGTTGATGCCATTCGGTCGCATTCGTCGTGCACCAAACGACAAACTGGATAGCCAAGTCGCGCACATTCTACAAACGCCAAGCGAAACACGTTCTCGTATCGGCCGTGGCCAATACTTGGAAGCGACTGAATACAACCCAGTGGGTAAGATTGAAAAAGCACTAGAAGTGATTCTTCAAGCAGAACCTCTATTCGACAAAGTCTGCAAAGAGACGCACCAAAAGCGCGCTTTCTTACGACTAGACCTTGTTGCTCAATTAGGTTTAGAGAAAGGCATCTTAACGCAAGAAGAGGCAGACCTGCTGACTAGCGCCGAGGAACATAGACTGTACACGATTAACGTTGACGACTTCTCTCCAGAGGAGCTTGCAGCAAAGTCTCAGTACCCAGACCAATCGATTGATAACGTCGCTTAAGGTTAGAAAAAGAAACAAAAACGGGACTCCTATGAGTCCCGTTTTTTTGTTCATGACATCGTTGTCACAAATTTTAATGCTGACATTCTCGAAGCTTACTTTCTCGAGATTTGTTTTCTTGAAGTTTGCTCTCTCAGGACAACTCTAATGATATAGACAAGTTACTTTGGTGCCTTAAGCTGCATCTCTGGTTGAGCTTTTTTCTTCGCCTTTACCCGACGAACCACAAACCAAATCAATAAACCTATTAGAATCGCGACCACATTACCCACCGCAATAATGATCATACTGCGCTGTCTGTCATCTTCACGCTTCTGAAGTATCATCAACTCTGCTGCGATACGCTTTTGCTCAGCAAGCGCTTGTTCTTGCAGGCGTCGTGACTCCGCTAAGTCGATATCTTCAACAACGCTGTACGAGTGCTCGGTAATGGGAAAGATCAGTGGACGTTGGCTTGAGGCATCAGTGGCGTAAACCATCCCCGACCAGTTATAAATCCCCAAATCGCCATTATAAGGCACCTCTAAAGCGACTTTCATTGCATCGACCTCAGCTTGGCCCTGCTTATACATTTCGTATTCATCCGGAGCCTTGTGTTCAACATGAACCGCTAACGAACTCGGCGCAATCATGCCCGGCTCCCCTGAAACGACAATCGTATGAGGCAGCCCCTCTTTTCGAGACTGAATGAAGGTTGTAGTGATCGGTGTTGGGTACACCAAAACTTCTTGCTCTTGCGCTCGCAGGAACACACCATTGCCAGAAGTAATACGCGCGCGGTATTTACCAGGCTCAATATCAATAGGCAACGACACAGTGAAAACGCCATCTCCGGCTTTTTCATCAAGACCACTGCCATCGTCGGCAAACTCGCCCATCACAACCGGAATTGGGCGCGCCTCTCTCACTAAAGACTCTTCATTTTCAACGAACTTAGTAAAAGTGACCTTAAGTTTCACGCGATCTAAAAAATCACGCAGCACAAGAGGCTTGCCGTCAGAGGTCAAACGAGCCGTAAATTTAATGTGTTCGGTTTGATACAGTTTGTCTGGGAAGTCATTGGCATCTAAAACAAGGTGAGACAATAGCTTGATGTTGTTCTTAGGTGAGACTTTACCAACCGCTTGCCAAGGGCCTGGCATCGGATCGTCGATAGAGATAATGTCCATGGACGATTCTTCGTACCAGCGGACATTATCAGCATTGCGCCAAGAGTAGTATTTCTTGCCATCCGGACGAACCAAAACGACAGGTTTAGAGTTATCGGCTCGATAAATCACAAAAGTGACTTGTTCAATACTGGGATCAACTCGAAAACGGTTGTCTAATAAACTCATTACGGATTCTGTTGCCGCATGTAAGCTAAAGCTTAACAACAATAAGCAACCGGTAGCCAATACCCTTAACATACTTTCTCCCTACTGACGCCAGAGGCAGCTTCCGCTTTTCTCGACGAGGTCTAAACGACTTTGATGCGCTTCTACTTCATCGGCCGTAGCTCGTAAAACCTTTAGGGATTTTCGACCACTTTCTGCTCTTCGTATACTTTCACCTTCACCTTCCTTTTGGCCTGCGTTAAATTGCAGCGAAGTTTGCCCACCCGTCATCAATAAATAGACGTCGGCTAGGATCTCCGCATCGAGCAATGCGCCGTGGAGGGTACGGTGCGAGTTATCAATACCGTAACGATCACATAAGATATCTAGGTTGTTTCTTTTGCCTGGAAATATCTTCTTCGCCATGGCCAAGGTATCGGTAACTTTACAGTAGTCATCCGTTTTACCTATCGCAGGGTTGAGCTTCTCAAATTCATAGTCCATAAAGCCCGTATCGAAGGGCGCGTTATGAGCTACCAGCTCAGCACCTTTGATAAAGTCGAGAAACTCTTTATGTATGTCTTGGTATTCTGGCTTATCAATCAAGAATTCATCGGTAATACCGTGAACGCCAATCGCCTCTTCTTGAATCGCACGATCGGGCTTGATGTAGACGTGGAAGTGACGCCCGGTCAGCCTACGGTTGATGATCTCTACCGCACCAATTTCAACGATGCGATGCCCCATATAGTGAGGGCCACCTTCTGTATTCATACCTGTGGTTTCGGTATCGAGTACAATGATGCGCTTATTTTCGTCCGAACTGTTTTTTTCGTTCGTGTTTTGTTCTGGAGTGCTACTGGTATTCATAAGGATAACTGTGTCAGACTATGCCGATAATGTGCTTGAGGTAATAGTATCAAATCATGACGAAACAAGTTGAAATTTTCACTGACGGTTCTTGTTTAGGCAACCCAGGTCCTGGTGGCTATGGCATCGTACTTCGCTATAAAAAAGTAGAAAAGACACTAGCCGAAGGCTTTACACTAACGACCAACAACCGTATGGAAATGCTCGCAGCTGTCATCGCTCTCCAAGCACTCAAGGAACCTTGCTCTGTGATTCTGACCACGGATAGCCAATACGTTCGCCAAGGCATCACACAGTGGATCCACAACTGGAAAAAGCGTGACTGGAAAACCGCCGACAAGAAACCGGTTAAAAACGCAGACCTGTGGCAAAGGCTCGATAAAGAAACTGCTCGTCATAGTGTTGATTGGCGCTGGGTGAAAGGACACGCTGGGCACCGAGAAAATGAAATGTGTGATGATTTAGCGCGAAATGCAGCGGAGAATCCGACTCAAGAAGATACGGGCTATCAACCAAGCTAACCGTCTTTTAAATGAGATGCAGATTTCAGAAACAGATTCATACTTTCCAAACCTGATTGATAGTTTCCTAAACTAGTTGATAATTGATTAACCTAATTAATAGATAAAAAGCCGACTACTAGTCGGCTTTTTCTGTTTTCAACGGATATGAAGCTTTAGCTGAATCCATGGTACGACGCGTATTGGTTCTAAAGCTTGCTCCAACCGGAGAGAAACGTCGCTTAAGGTGCCAATGTGGCTTGATAGGCTTAAGTGGGTAAGTTCGTTTACGAGCAACAATAAAGTATTGGCTGCCAGCAAAGGAAGCACAGCCGCCTAAACTATTCTCCAACCACGTCCACATCGCCTGATACTTACTCATCGGAAATAGTGCATAGGTATCGCAATGAATCACTTCGTAGTTCAATACACCTAACCAGTCTTTAATTCGGTTTGGCGTGTACATACGTCCACTCCAAGGCAAGCTGTTCTTTCGCCAAGGCAGTAAACTTGCGAGTCCGGTAATACTAAACGGATTGAAGCCAGTAATGATGATATAACCATCGTCCATCATCACTCGGTCGACTTCTCTCAATAATCGATGCGGGTCATTGCTATAATCTAACTGATGACTCAGCACCACAACATCAAAGCTTTTCTCCAAAAAGGGTAAATTATAGACATCCGCTATCACATTATGTAATGGGTTCTGGATATCTAGGTTTACTTGATGTTGAATGTTGCATGTGCAGCTAGAAATCTCACTACTGAGACCGCCAAGCTTGAGCATATGGTAACCAAATAGCTTTGGGCACCACTCATCGAGTCGAGTTTGAATAGATTCTCTCAACCAGTCCCCATTGTGCAATTGTGCCCAAGTGTAAGGACGCTCAAACTTCTTTCTGCTACGTGCTGGCTTCATCAATAACCTGTCTCACTTATTCTGTCTCACTAAAAGTGACTGGAGAATCAATAATGTTACATATCAAAAGCATACCTGCATTTAACGACAATTACATCTGGCTGATTCAAAATAGCGATCGTCGTTGTGCTGTCGTCGACCCTGGTGATGCGGCTCCAGTATTAGAGTACTTAGCACATCATGAGCTAACTTTAGATGCAATCTTGATTACACACCACCACCATGATCACATTGGTGGCGTTCCAGAACTAGTCAGACAGTTTCCAAGCATAGATGTTGTGGGCCCAAGGAATGAACCGATCCCGACCTTAACTCACCCCGTTGATGATGGTGACCAATTAGAATTGTTTGGTGAAGTCTTTTTAGTACTCGGGCTCAGTGGCCACACAGCTGGTCACATTGGTTATGTGGGCGATGCCAAACTATTTTGTGGCGATGTGCTGTTTTCAGCAGGCTGCGGTCGAATCATGGAAGGCACGCCACAGCAAATGTTTGATGCACTGAACAAGATCACAGCACTGCCTCAAGAAACCGAGGTTTACTGTGCTCATGAATACACCGCCGCGAACATCGCTTTCGCACTGGCTGTTGAGCCTGACAACCAACATTTGCAGCAATATCGCGACCAAGTGAACCGACTGCGAGCTCAGAATAAGTCGACCATCCCCACAAATTTGAGACAAGAGAAGTTTGTGAACCCTTTCTTGCGCTATACCGAGCCAAGTGTAGTGAAATCAGTATCTAATCGTACTGAGCAGACCGATCCTTTATCGGTATTTACCGCTTTACGTGCGTGGAAGAACGAATTTTAACAAATACAGACTTGTCACTCATAGGGGGTGGCAAGTATTATCACCGGCCGTTAATTAAAAAGGCTGTAACATGCGAGTTAAGTACAGCTGGGCTTTGGTATTACTACTTTCTGGTTGCCAATTAACTCAGTCAGAGAATCCAGACCAAGCTTCCGAGCAAACCAACACATCTCCTACTAAAGAAGTTTCTCAAGCGAACGCTTCATCAGAAGCAACAGCCAAAGAAGATCAAAAAGTTGAAGCACCTGTCGTTACTCCACAAACACAAGAAGATGTTTGGAAACGTATTGCGATGCAACTTGAAATGGAAGTACCCGACCAAAAGAAGGTTGATTACTACCGAACTTGGTATTTAAAGCACCCTAGTCATCTAAAAACCGTCTCACAACGTGCTGAACCTTTCCTTTATCTGATCACAACTAAGATTGAAGAAAAAGGCTTACCACTAGAATTGGCACTATTACCCGTTGTAGAAAGTTCTTTCGATGCGTTTGCCTACTCTCATGGCAGCGCAGCAGGTCTATGGCAATTCATTTCTGGCACAGGCAAAGACTACGGGCTTGAACAGAACTTTTGGTATGATGGCCGCCGCGATGTTGCCGCTTCTACCGACGCCGCATTGGACTTCCTCTCAGACCTTAACCGACGTTTCGATGGCGACTGGAACCATGCCATTGCTGCCTATAATAGTGGCGGCGGTCGTGTAAACAGTGCTATCCGCAAGAACAAGAAACTGGGTAAGCCAATCGACTTCTTCTCTTTGGACTTGCCAAAAGAGACCAGCAGCTACGTACCTAAACTGCTTGCTCTAGCTGATGTGATTGCCAACCAAGAAAAGTATGGCATCGATATCCCTGCGATTCCAAACAAGCCAGTACTGGCCCTGGTTAACCCAAACGAACAGCTTGATTTAGCGATTGCTGCAAGCTACGCAGGTATTCCAGTCAAAGAGCTGCAAGGCTACAACCCGGCTTACAACCAGTGGGCGACAGCACCAGAGAAACACCAACAACTATTACTTCCTTTAGACTCAGTTGAGAAATTCAACAAAGAAGTCGCTGCCAATAAAGGCAAAGGCATGAAGTTGGTGCGTTACAAGGTTCAGTCTGGTGACAGCATTAGCGTGCTAGCAAGTAAATATAACACCACCAGCAAAGTGATCCGCTCTGCAAACGGTTTGAGCAACAACAATATTCGTATTGGACAGCACTTACTTATCCCAACATCCACCAAAGACGACAAGACATACGCACTAAGCGCTTCAAATCGCCTAGCAAGCACACAGTCGAAGAGTCGTGGTCAATATAAGCTTAGTCATACCGTAAAAAGTGGTGACAGCCTATGGACGATTGCACGCACAAATAAGGTATCTCACCAATCACTAGCTAAGTGGAATGGTATGGGGCCACGCGACACGCTTCGAATTGGTCAAGAACTGGTCATTTGGAAGAATAGTTCCGACGGTGCCATCATCCGAACTGTCTTTTATAACGTAAGATCAGGTGACACAGTCAGCGGTATTGCATCAAAGTTCAAAGTAAAAAGCGCAGATGTTGTAAAATGGAACGCTTTGCAGAACAAGAAATACCTACAGCCAGGACAAAAACTGAAGCTGTATGTTGATGTAACTAAGGTAAGTGTATGAACCCGTCAAGTAACCCACTCGTCATGCTGTTGGATATATTCCGTTCACCAACAGCTTGTTTCTTAGCGCTTTATCAGCGAAGTGCTTGGGGATGGCAACCCTACGTCGTATTAATGCTCAGCCCGTTTTTATTCTGGGGTGCTTATTTTTCGAATGTAGATTTTGCATGGTTAAGTGCAGAATTGTCACAACAACTGGCTCAAACGAACCCTGACCAATTGGCGTTACTTGACAGTAATACCCTACTCGCGAGTGAAATCATCAGCGATGTGTTTGGCCGAACATTAACCATCATTCTGTTGGCATTCTGGTTTAATCTAGCAACCAAACCAAGCCAGCATCAACATAGCTTTTGGCGATGGTTTGCAGCGGCATCGGTTGTGATATTCCCGGCTGTTTTAGGTGATGTAGCAAGCTACGCAAGCCTGATACTCAAGCATGGACAAGTGATGAGCTACGCTGCTGACTTGAACAGCTTAAACGGCTTAATCAAGTTACCACTGACCAATGATTGGTCGCAGTTTGCCAGCTCTTTACCACTGTTATTACCATGGTATATCGTGTTGGGTTATGCAGCCGTATTAACGTGGACTGAGTTTGAACGTGGGCAAGCGCTTGTGATTTCAGGCTTACCATGGGTTGGCTACTACCTAATCTGGGCGCTCTACATTTTAATCTTTTAAGTTGAAGAGATAAGGCTAGCGATAACTCTCTAGCCTATTTGCTCCGTTAGATTACCCAACGTAACCACCGTGCGAATGGCAAATAGCTAAGCTCGTATGACTAATAGCCAATAGCTTATTACTATTTAGCCTTAAAGGTCACTCGCATAGGGTTATGATCAGAAGCGTCCGTAATGGGCGCTTTTGCATTTTCTACCTCTAGCCCTCGATAGAACACATGGTCGAGCACCAATCCTGTCATAAACTGAGTTCGGTTATCCGGTTCAAAGGCAACCTCCGTCAAACCGACCTGTTCCAACGCGCCTTTCAATACCGCAAAGCGAGCCTCACTCCAGCTATTAAAATCTCCAGCAAAAATAACAGGCCCGCGATACTGTTGCAGATTGTCAGTTAAGCTCTTCAGCTGAGCCTCGTAATCTTCCGTACCAAAGGTAAAGTTCACGGCATGGATATTAATCACAGCCAACTCTTCGCCATTGCTTAGTTGGTAACGCGACCAAAGCGCCGATTTAGGCAATTGAAGCCAAGGTTCTTCATGAGTATAAGCACAAGCTTCGATCGGTAAATGCGTCGCTAAGTTAAGTACGCCAGCACTTTGTTCAAAGGCTTTAAACGCATTCACACGAGTGCTTCCCCAGTGGCCGCTTGTCACCCATTGGCGAAGCTCTACTGTCATACTCGCTTCTTGCAGCAAGACTAAATCGCTACCTGCCGACAGCTTATTTAACTCACTCTGCCAATTATTTCGGTTTTGCTTGTAGATATTCCACACCGTAATGTCTAAACCATCAGACACATCAATCGCTTTCGGTGCAGAGTTTTGGTAACAACTGTAGATGTCGTTACTGGTACTTTGAGAGGAAGTGATCAGGTTGGGTTTATTCGGGATCACGAAGATAAAATGAAAACTAACGACAGCAAGCGTTATCAATAGCGTGATAACAATGATGGTTTTCTTAAACATACAGCACCCTACCAGAAATGAAAAAGGAGCGATAAACGCTCCTTTTAGGGTAATAGTTTTTTATACGGCGTCTTCGTCTTCTTCGCCAGTACGAATACGTACCACACGTTCAACGTCAGTAATGAAGATCTTACCGTCGCCGATTTTACCGGTTTGAGCCGTTTCGATAATGGTATCAACACACTGGTCAGCCACTTCGTCGGTCACAACGATTTCCAATTTCACTTTAGGTAAAAAGTCGACCATGTACTCTGCGCCGCGATATAGCTCAGTATGACCTTTCTGGCGTCCAAAGCCTTTAACTTCAGATACTGTCATACCCGTAATACCCACTTCTGCAAGTGCTTCACGTACATCATCAAGTTTGAATGGCTTGATAATGGCTTCAATCTTTTTCATGTTCATCCCTTAAACTGTGCGAATAGCTCATTATCGGTTAGCTATAGTAAACATTCAATGAAAAAAGCCAGAGCTTTAAAGCTCTGGCTCGAAATTTATCATCTTGTTTAATCAGCGCTTTGAGAAGGTTTTACTTAAGGCTTGCGTAGTAAGCGGCTAGATTCGCGATATCTTCATCACTCAGCATAGAAGCTTGAGCCTGCATCACAGCGGCCAAGCCACCATTACGCTGTTTTGTTTTGTAAGCGTTGATCGATGAAACGATGTACTGCTCGTTTTGTCCTTTCAGGTTTGGGTAACCTGGGATCATAGCGATACCATCGGCGCCATGACAAGCCGCACAGATTGCTGCTTTAGCTTGGCCCGCAGCAACATCACCCGCCAGAGCGTTACCACTCAATAGTCCAAGTCCGAGAACTAATCCTAGTGTAATTTTCTTCATTGCATATTCCATTAATTATTTTTATTAAAGTGACGGTGAATTGTGACACAAACTTTTTCTACTTGCTCCAAAGCGCTTCACAATCTTGACCTTCGTAGTTTTTATCTACGAATAAGCCTAAAACAGCGATCACTCGATCGCCATCCATTAATATCGGCGTTCTGCGTCTTAACCAACTGGGTACTTGGTATTCCTGAAACAGCTTCTTGAGTTTTCTACTATGCCCGCGCCCAACAGGGTGAGCCGAAAGTCCTTCAGGGTTAAAGATCACTCTGAGTGTTGCGTTTGTATCCGACAAACTAAAGCTTTGCACATCACGGTTGTTCGATGCGCCATCACTCAGTGCTGAATTTAAGCTTAGCTCCCCTAAGCCATCGGGTAGCGTCACACTCTCTCCCATTGAAAGATGGCTTTGCCAGTCGGATAAGTCTTTAGTCTCTCTCACCAAATAGAGCTGATGATTAAAGCGTCGAACTTCGGCATCATTCAACACCAGCTTAGGGTTGGCGTCCGCCTGAGCGCATGCGACTTCATCCCAAATAAGCTTGAGCTGCTTTTGACTCGGCATCGGTTGATTGCAATGACTCAACCACATTCTTAGCAGGCGTGCTCGTAACAAGTCTGAGTGTTGAGATAACGTCTCAATGCTTAAGTTTTGGCTATCTCCTAAAGCTTGCTGAAAGTGTGATTCAAGCAACTCATCCAACAGTAACTCTTGCTCTGCACATAGCTGAGCACTACGACTGACCGCCTCTCGAAAATTAGGCCAACGCTCGGTCAGTGCCGGAGTGACTTGATGACGAATAAAATTGCGGTCAAAGCGAACGTCTTGATTACTCTCATCTTCGACCCAAGTTAAACCCATGTCGTGCGCCGACGCTTCAATGTCTGCTCGGGTCACTGAAAGTAGCGGTCGAACGATAAACGCTTCGCCAAACGACATCACTTTCGCCATTGAAGAAAGCCCTTTAGGGCCACTTCCCCGCTTCAACGCTAACAAGAAAGTCTCAAGTTGATCATCGATGTGTTGACCTGTAATGAGAACATCACCAAAACTCAGGTGCTTCTGAAACGCATCATAACGAGCATCTCGAGCCAGCTTTTCTACGCTCTCACCACTATCGATATCCAGCGAGACTCGTTCTATAGCTAACGAAACTGACAAAGCATCACACCATGTTTGGCACTGCTCAGCCCAGTGATCAGCATTCTTGCTTAAACCGTGGTGAACGTGCACCGCGCAGCACTCAATGCCATGCGTTTGCGCGTACTGCGCTGCTAACTCTAACAAAACTCGAGAATCAACACCGCCACTGAAAGCCACGATCAACCGATTAGGCTTGAGTGCGCTTTGATTAAGTACAGATGTGAAGGTTTCGATTATGTGAGTCATGAGTGAGTGAACCATGAGAATAGGTTTGAAGGGAGAATGTTCTAATAATAAAAAAGGGTTGGCACTGAGTCCAACCCTTTCATCATCTTGTTACTTGAAGCTGCCTCATTTCAAGGCACGCTTATCAGCAGTAACCGTAGCTCATTAGGCGTTGGTAACGACGCTCAAGTAGTGCTTCGTTATCAAACTGCTCTAGCTCTTCTAGCTGTTTAACTAGCATGTCTTTCATGTTCTGAGCCGTTTGTACTGGATCGCGGTGCGCGCCACCTAGAGGCTCAGGAATGATTTCGTCGATAAGCTCAAGATCTTTCAGACGAGGAGCAACTAGGCCCATCGCTTCAGCAGCTTGTGGTGCTTTATCTGAATCACGCCACAAGATTGAAGCACAACCTTCTGGAGAGATTACTGAGTACGTAGAGTACTGAAGCATGTTCACGTAGTCACCAACACCAATCGCCAGTGCACCACCTGAACCGCCTTCACCAACAACGTTACAGATAACTGGCACAGATAGGCCAGCCATAACTTTAAGGTTCTTTGCGATAGCTTCAGATTGACCACGTTCTTCAGCACCAACACCTGGGTATGCACCCGCTGTGTCGATGAAAGTAATGATTGGCATGTTGAAACGCTCAGCTGTTTCCATTAGGCGAAGTGCCTTACGGTAACCTTCTGGCTTTGGCATACCAAAGTTACGAATCACTTTTTCTTTAGTCTCACGACCTTTCTGGTGACCAATAACCATAACAGGACGACCATTTAGACGAGCCATACCACCCACAATTGCTTTGTCGTCAGCGAAAGCGCGATCGCCCGCCATCTCTTCAAATTCTGTGAAGGCATGCTCCAGGTAATCTTTGGTGTACGGACGTTGCGGGTGACGAGCAAGTTGAGCTACTTGCCATGCACCTAGGTCACTAAAGATTTTCTGTTTAAGCTCTAAGCTTTTTTTCTCTAGTTGTTCAATTTCTTTGTCTAGATCTACCGCTGTGTCACCACCGTGACGTGAAACGTCACGTAGCGCTTCGATTTTTGCTTCAAGTTCAGCGATAGGCTTTTCAAATTCTAGAAAGTTCAGGCTCATCTATGAATCCTTGTTGATTCAGCTCCGCATTCATGGAGCTAAATTTTAGTTAAATTCGAGTTCTACTTGGCTATTTCCAAGCAGCTGTTTTAATTCGTCTAGTAATGTATCACTTGGCGTCACACGCCATTCTGTGCCCAATGTTAACCGCGCTCTAGCGTCGGCACGCTGGTAGTATACATTGACTGGGACCGTTCCGGCTCTATAAGGTTCTAAGATTTGACTAAAGCGTTCAAAAAATTGACCATTAATTTGGGATTGGTCGATAGATATCGACACCCCACGAGCATATTTCTCACGGGCGCTTCCTAAGTCCATGACCTCGCGCGCGGACATTTTAAGCCCACCATTGAAATCATCAAAGCTGACCTGTCCAGAAACGACCACAATTTTGTCTTTTTCAAGCAATTCAGCGTAGCGATCGAGCGCATCAGAGAACAACATCACTTCCATTCGTCCCGATCGATCGTCGAGAGTCATCAAACCAATTCGAGTTCCACGCTTCGTGGTCATTACCCTAGCTGCGATCACCAAACCTGCAATCGTTAAAGACTGATCACGACGAGTTGGCGTAGCGTCTTTCAAACGACAGCTAGTGTATTTGGCTAACTCTTTAATGTAAGCATTAACCGGGTGACCTGTTAAATACAAGCCCAGCGTTTCACGTTCACCTTCAAGCCAAACTTTTTCAGGCCATTTAGGTACTTGGGTATACTTGTGTTCAACCTCTTCCGGAGCATCGGTTAACACACCGAACATATCCGATTGACCAAACGACTCGGCATGGTGATGTTGGCTCGCTGCCTTCACCGCATCTTTCAATGATGCCATCATCGCCGCTCGGTGAGGACCTAATCTATCTAAGGCGCCCGACAGAATCAACTTTTCAATAACACGCTTGTTCACTTTTTTCAGATCAAGTCGTGCACAGAAGTCGAACAAGTCTTTAAAGTAACCGCCTTTGTTACGCGCTTCAATAATGGCTTCAATTGGGCCTTCACCCACCCCTTTAATCGCACCGATGCCATAAACAATCGCACCATCTTCATCCACATTAAAACGGTATAAACCGGAATTAATATCGGGTGGAAGAAGCTTGAGCTTCATACGGAAACATTCATCAACAAGGCCAATAACCTTCTCGGTGTTATCCATATCCGCGGTCATTACTGCCGCCATGAATTCTGCAGGGTAATGCGTTTTAAGCCATAGCGTTTGATAAGAAACCAGTGCGTATGCAGCCGAGTGAGATTTGTTAAAGCCGTAGCCCGCAAACTTCTCTACCAAGTCAAAGATCTTCATGGACAGTTCGCCATCAACACCATTGGCTTCAGCACCTTCTTTAAAGGTACCGCGCTGTTTTGCCATCTCTTCAGGCTTTTTCTTACCCATCGCACGACGCAACATATCGGCTCCACCAAGCGTATAACCCGCAAGGATCTGAGCGATTTGCATTACCTGTTCTTGATACAGGATGATGCCGTAAGTCGGTTCTAGTGTTTCTTTTAACGATTCGTGTTGCCACGTTTCATCAGGATAAGATACAGCTTCTCGGCCGTGTTTACGGTCGATAAAGTTATCTACCATGCCTGATTGCAGAGGGCCCGGACGGAACAAAGCTACCAATGCGATGATATCTTCAAAAGAGTCGGGTTGTAGACGCTTGATCAGATCTTTCATACCGCGTGATTCCAGTTGGAATACCGCCGTCGTTTCAGAATTTTGTAATAGGTTAAATGACGCTTGGTCATCTAGAGGAATCGATTCAATACGAACCGGCTCTTTACCCTCTTTCTTCAAGCGTGGGTTTACGAGGCCTAACGCCCAATCGATGATGGTCAGGGTACGTAGACCCAAGAAGTCGAATTTAACCAAACCGGCGGTTTCAACGTCATTCTTATCGAATTGCGTTACCGGGAAGTTGCCTTCCGCATCGGCATAAATAGGTGCAAAGTCGGTAATCGTGGTGGGTGAGATAACAACACCACCCGCGTGCTTACCGGCATTTCGCGTACAACCCTCAAGAATACGACACTTATCAATCAGTTCGCGTACTTCTTCATCACCGTCGTAGAGTTCTGGCAATGCTGGCTCAGCAAGGAAGGCCTTCTCTAGCGTCATGCCCGGATCAGGTGGAACTAGCTTAGAAATACGGTCAACGAAACCAAACGGGTGGCCCAAGACTCGGCCAACGTCACGAATTACCGCTTTTGCCGCCATAGTACCAAAGGTGATGATCTGAGAAACGGCATCACGACCGTACATCTCGGCTACGTGATCAATAACTTGGTCGCGTTTATCCATGCAGAAGTCGATATCGAAATCGGGCATAGATACACGTTCTGGGTTCAAGAAACGTTCGAACAGCAAGTCATATTCAAGTGGATCAAGATCGGTGATATCCAATGCGTAAGCCACCAAAGAACCGGCACCAGAGCCACGACCCGGACCTACTGGTACGTCGTTATCTTTTGACCACTGGATGAACTCCATTACGATCAAGAAGTAACCCGGGAACCCCATATTGTTGACAACTTCAAGTTCAATCTTAAGTCGCTCATCGTATTCAGGTCTGCGTTCAGCTCGAATTTTCTCATCAGGGAATAGAAACGCTAAACGACGCTCAAGGCCTTCTTCTGATTTTTTAATCAAGAAGTCTTCAATCGCCAAACCTTCCGTTGGGAAGTTAGGTAAGAAGTATTCGCCCAGTCGAACTGTTACGTTACAACGCTTAGCAATTTCGACACTGTTTTCCAGTGCTTCAGGGATGTCTGAGAACAACTCACACATCTCTTCTTCACTACGCAAGTATTGTTGTGAGCTATAGTTTTTCGGTCGACGTGGATCAACCATTGTAAAACCGTCGTGAATCGCCACACGAATTTCATGGGCATCAAACAAGTCTTCAGAAATGAAAACCACTTCGTTGGTCGCGACAACAGGCAGGTCTTCTTGTTCAGCAAGCTCTAGCGCAAAGTGCAGATAAGACTCTTCATCCGGGCGCCCAGTACGAATGAGCTCCAGATAAAAACGGTCTGCGAAATGTGTTTTGTAAAACTCAACGCTGCTTGCAACTAACTCTCGATTGCCTTTCAGCAACGCCTTACCAATCTCACCCTCTTTTGCTCCCGATAGAAGAATCAGGCCTTCGGCATGTTCAATCAGCCACTCTTTATCAATAACAGGCTGATGTTGTACATGACCACGAAGGTAAGCTTTTGAAATCAATAATGTTAGGTTGTTGTAACCTTTATTATTCGTTGCAATAACAGTGAGTTTGGTCAATTCATCGCCAAAATCCTGAGACTGCATCAAGAAGTCAGCACCAATAATTGGCTTAACCCCACACCCATGGGCAGTACCGTAAAATTTCACCAAGCCACATAGGTTAGTAAAGTCGGTCAATGCTAGAGCGGGCATACCCATTTCAGCGACTTTCTTAACTAATGGTGGCACCTTAGATAGGCCATCCACCATCGAAAAATCACTGTGTACGCGTAGGTGAACAAATTTTGGATCTGACATTATTTTTCCTGAGTTCTAGGTTTAGGCCTAGGATTACAACTGTGTGTATTCTATTTTTTTCTACCGCAAATAAGCAACTTTATTCGATGCCTTGCTCCGGTCAACATGAGTCTAAGCAATATAAAGCTCTAATTATTATAAAGCTCTAACCAATACTAAGCCCTAATCAATATACAGCCTTAGCCGACGAGTTTTAATCGAGACCTAAAATGCGCTTTACTGGCTTAAAGCTTTTGCGGTAATGCTCGGTTACACCATGTTTTTCAATCGCTTCGAAATGCGCTTTGGTCGGATAACCTTTATGTTGAGCAAAACCAAACTCTGGATGAAGTTTATCAAGTTCTTCCATCTCTTGGTCACGAACAACTTTAGCGATGATAGATGCCGCACTGATTTCAGCAACTCGCAAGTCCCCTTTTACAATCGCAAGACCATCCATCGGCAGTTCAGGAACGCGGTTTCCATCGATTAGTGCCATATCAGGTTGAACGCTTAGCCCAGCGATCGCTCGCTGCATAGCAACCATGGTCGCTTGCAGAATATTCCACTCATCAATTTCTTGCGGGGAACAACGACCAACAGACCAAGCCAAGGCTTTCTCTTTGATTTCAGGAAACAGAGCCAGACGCTTCTTCTCAGACAGTTTCTTTGAGTCGTTCAAACCTTCGATTGGATTATTAGGGTCGAGGATAACCGCAGCTGTAACAACATCGCCAACTAACGGCCCGCGCCCTACCTCATCAACACCAGCAAATAACTGGTAGCCTTGAGGATACTCAAAAGGAGGAAGCTCTTTTTTCTCTTTTACTGCCATAATTCTTCTCTTAATGTTCTGTAAACAAGCACTTTATGACTCAACACATGGTCGATCTATCAATTTCAATACCGCATTAGCGGCTTGTTTATCCGCGTCTTTACGAATCCAATGATGCATCTCGGTAAAGCGTTCGATTAATGCACTGTTATCAGCGGATAGCATCTTATCGACAGACGGAAACAAGAAGTCTGGGTGACACTCTTCAAGAATATGCTCTTTCACAATCTCTTCGCCAGCCAAAATGTTCGGCAACGATACGAACTCAGTAATCGATAATTTCTTAACAATATAACCCGTCAGTTTATTTACTTTGTAGCCAACGACCATTGGGCGTTTCAACAACATGCATTCGAGAGCAACAGTACCCGAAGCTAACAGAACAGAATCAGCAGCGGTGATCACGTTGGTGGCGGTATCTTCTACCAATGTAAATTCAAGTTCAGGTGCCGTCGATTGCCAAATTTCAGTGAACTGCTTTTTACGTTGCTCATTAACGAGCGCAACAACAAAGTTGATATCAGGGTATTTTTGCTTAATACGCTGGCAAGTCTCAATAAAGGGTTGAGCAATCAAACTCATCTCACCACCGCGACTACCCGGTAATACGGCTAACCAAGGCTTATCTTGATCTAAACCTAAAAGCTCGCGAGCTTCTTTTTTATTCGGTTCTAGTGGAATGGTGTCTGCCAATGTATGGCCAACAAATTCACAAGCAACATTATATTTATCGTAGAATGCCTTTTCGAACGGCAAGAAAGCCAGTACCAAGTCGGTTGCTTTGTCGATTTTAAAGATACGCTTTGGACGCCATGCCCATACTGAAGGGCTGACATAATGAACGGTCTTAATACCCGCGTTCTTAAGATCCAATTCAAGTCTTAGGTTGAAATCTGGCGCATCGATACCAACGAAGACATCTGGCGGGTTTTGAGTGAAATACTTAACCAGTTCCGCTTTCACTTTTAACAAACGAGATAAACGACCAAGCACTTCTACAAGCCCCATCACGGCTAGCTCTTCCATTTCGAAAAGAGACTCACAACCAAGCGCTTTCATTTTTGGTCCGCCAATACCCACGAATTCAGCATTCGGATATTGTGATTTGACCGCTTTAATAAAACCCTCGCCAAGCGTGTCACCCGAGAGTTCTCCGACGACGATACCTACGCGTAGAGGTTCATTCGAAACAAAGTCCGAGCTATTGGTTGCTGCTTCTTGCTGTACCATAGTTTTCCAATTCCCTTCTTGCCTAAAACAAAAAAGACCGCCCAATGAGTAGCGATCTTTTTGTTATACCAATCTGATTAAGTCATTATTGTCGTACTTGATATGATTGGTAAACAATCATATCAAGTATTAACGAATAATACCGCGCTCAGAGTTCTCTAGCATTTCTAGCATAGGAGTAACCGAAGTAAACTCTTTCGCCATTTCAACTAAAGCCGCTTTCGCTTCTTCAAGTGTTTTACCTGAACGGTATAACTCTTTGTACGCTTTCTGTAGTGCACGAATTTCTGGTTTCTCAAATCCGTTACGCTTCAAGCCCACTAGGTTAAGGCCAAATGGAGCCGCATGGTTACCCTGTGCAAGCACGTACGGCAGTACATCTTGAACAACAGCAGAACAGCCGCCAATGTAAGCGTAAGCACCTATTGAACAGAAAGGGTGAATCGCAGATAGCGCCATTACACCAGCGTAGTCACCCACTGTTACGTGACCGCCAAGAATAGCGTTGTTACCAATGTGAGTGTGGTTACCAACAATAACATCGTGTGCTACGTGAGCATTAACACAAAGTAAGTTGTCATCACCGATCACTGTGGTTGCTTTGTCTTGAGTTGTACCACGGTGAATTTGAACCGCCTCACGAATCACGTTGCGATCACCGATCACAACTGTTGTCTCTTCGCCACCGTACTTCTTATCTTGGTTCTCTTCACCGATAACAGCGTGTGGGAAGATGCGGTTTTCTTTACCAATGGTTGTATGACCTTTGATCACCACATGCGACATCACTTCAGTGTCGTCACCAATTGTCACGTTACCAGCAATGTAAGTGAAAGGCCCAACCGTCACGTTAGCACCGATAGTTACATCACCTTCGATTACTGCTGCCGGGTGAATTTTCGCTGTTTCATGAATCATATTAAAACTCTCTACGAGCACATTTAAGTTCAGCTGAACATACAACTACGCCATCAACTTTAGCAACGCCGTTAAACGATGCAATACCACGACGCTCTTTTAAGAATTCAACTTCGATAATCAGTTGGTCACCTGGCACTACTGGCTTGCGGAATTTAGCTTTATCTACACTTGCAAAGTAGTAAAGCTCGTTACCAGAAGGGGCACCAAATGATTTAAATGCTAGAAGACCTGTTGCTTGCGCCATTGCTTCTAAGATCAACACGCCTGGGAATACAGGAAGTTGAGGGAAGTGGCCTGTGAACTGAGGTTCGTTAACAGAGACATTCTTAATCGCAGTGAGTGTTTTTTCTTTTTCAAAGCTAGTCACACGATCAACCATTAAGAATGGGTAGCGATGAGGTAATAGTTCCTGAATTTCAGTAATGTTCATCGTTGTCTGTTCAGTAGTCAAAGTCGTATTCCTATGTATATTCTTTATTTAATTAGAAGGATTATAAACGAAAAAGACTCGCTGTACGCGAGCCTTTTATTAGAAATGCTGGAATTATGATTCCGCGCTCTTCTCGATAAGTTTTTCAACGGTTTTCAAACGCTTGTTCATTTCATCAATACGATGTACACGCGTTGCTGTTTTACGCCAATCTTTGTTTGGCTGTAAAGGAATACCCGAAGAGTACATGCCTTTCTCAGTGATACTGCGCATTACCATCCCCATACCGGTGATTGTAACGCCGCCAACGATTTCAATATGACCATTAATCACACAACCGCCACCAATAATACAGTACTTACCTATCGTCGTGCTGCCTGCGATAATAGTACCACCTGCAATAGCAGAACCATATCCGATGTGAACATTGTGAGCAATTTGAAGCTGGTTATCTAAGATAACGTTATCTTCAATGATTGTGTCATCTAATGCGCCACGGTCGATGGTTGTACACGCGCCAATTTCCACACGGTTACCAACGCGAACTGAACCGACTTGTGGAATCTTAACCCACTCACCTTTCTCGTTCGCATAACCAAAGCCATCAGAGCCAATGACAGTGCTTGATTGAATCAAACACGCGTCACCAATCACGACTTCATGGTAAACACTTACATTAGCCCATAGCTTAGTGCCTGTGCCAATATTTGCATTTTTACCAATAAAACAACCAGCTCCGATGATCACATCATCACCAAGTACCACACCAGACTCAATCACAGCGTTCGCACCGATAGACACATTTTGTCCAATGGTTGCATCGCTTGAAATTGAAGCAGAATCAGCGATAGCCGCTGCGGGTGCAGGAGTAGTATCAAGCGCTTGAGCAACTTTAGCAAAAGCAACGTAAGGGTCGCTGACCACAATCACGTTGGTCTTACACAGTTCGCGCTCACTCTCTTTAACCATAATAGCGGATGCTTTACAGTCACCAAGGTGCTTGCTGTACTTCACGTTCGAAAGGAACGTAATGTTTCCTTCTTGCGCTTTATCCATAGGAGCAACTGCTGAAACGGTAACCGTACCGTCTCCGTGTAGCTCTCCCCCGGTAATCGTTGCCAATTCGGCTAAAGTCAGGTTCTTCATAAACTTATTTCAGTGATTTAATTACTTGCTCGGAGATGTTGTATTCCGGCTTGCCGTACTGCAGAGCTTGAATATCAACAATCATGTCGTAGCCTTCTTTCTCTGCAACTTTAGTTACAGCATCTTGAATCACTTTGAATAGCTTCTGCTTCTCTTGTGCTTCACGACGTTGGCTTGCTTTTTCTAGTGCTTGAGCTTTGATTTTGTACTTACTGTCTAGTTGACCGACTTCGATACGAAGCTTCTCAACTTCGTCAGGACCTAGTAGTTCACCATCACGCTTAAGCTTTTCAATCTTAGTTTTTGCTTCTGCTTGAATGCTCTGCAGCTCAGCAGCTTTATCTTTGAACTCTTCCTGCATTTTTTGAAGAACAACTTCGCGCTGAGGTAGAGCCTGGAATACTTGTGCAGTGTTTACATAACCCACTTTTTGCGCAGCTTCAGCAGCTGTTGCAAAGAAAGAAGAGCTAAGAACTACAAGGCCTAAACCTGCTGCTTTAATCATATTTTTCAAAATATTGTCCTTTAAATATTAGAAAGTTCTACCAATGGTAAATGTGAAGAATTCCTCATCATCACCTTCGTAAATTTTAACGGGTTTCGCTAGAGAGAAAACCAATGGGCCCATCGGCGACATCCATTGAAGGGCTGCACCATAAGATGAACGGTAATTTGTTGGATCAGAGTAATCGTAGTAATACTGGCTGCCACTGTTAGGTGCACCACGGTCTACGAACTCGGTATCCCATACACTTGCCATGTCAAAGAAGACACTGGTTCGAATCTGGCTACGTGCTTCATCAGAAGCAAACGGCGTAGGTACAATTAACTCTAAACTTGCCAAGGCAACCGCATTACCGCCAACCGAATCATCGGTTGCTGAGCTGTACGTTGGGTTGTTACCCGTACTGCTCCCGTAAACGGCTTTTGGACCCGCTGAGTTAGAGCCAAAGCCACGCAACGTTGTAAAGCCACCCGCGTAGTAGTTCTCGTAGAATGGGAACAAGTTATCATTACCATCCGTTTGACCGTAACCATTACCATAGCCTAATCGGCCACGCATCAAAAGTGTGAACTCATGCTTTTTGGTCAGCGGGATGTAATGTTTTACATCGTACTGAGCTTTGAAGTACTTAGCGTCAGAGCCTGGTACAGTCATTTTAGCGAAAGCACGTTGGTGGTTACCCTCGGTTGGGAAGAAACCACGGTTAAGGTTGTTACGAGTCCAAGAGATATTGATATCGAAGTCATCGGTTAAGATGTTTTCGTCACCATATTGGTTAATACTTCTCGCGAACTGTTCCACTTGGATATAAGTCGGAACGTTACCGATCTTGTTATGCGTATAGCCAACACCAAATTCGATACGGTTCAGCTCATCCATAGGGAAGCCCCATGTCAGGCTGGTACCATAACTTTGGTTGGTATAATCGACAATACCCGCTTCAGAGGCTTCGAATTCGTTGTAGAAGATCTTACCGCCTAAGCTCACACCATCAAGGTTCCAGTATGGATCACGGTAGTCTAAGCTCACGTTCTTTTGGTAATCGTTCATCATGGCACTTACGCCAACACGGTTACCTGAACCCGCAAAGTTATCTTGTTGCAAACCAACTTGGAAGCTGACACCTGATTCGGTACCGTAACCAACACCAAAGTTGATACTGCCTGAGTTCGCTTCCTTAACGTTGTAAACCAAGTCAACTTGGTCTTCACTGCCAGGAACACGCACTGTTTGTACATCAACCGTTTCAAAGAAACCTAAACGGTTAAGGCGGCTCTTACCGGTGTCAATTGACTTAGAGTTAAGCCAGCTGCCTTCCATTTGACGCATTTCACGACGTAGTACTTCATCTTTGGTCGAGTTATTACCCGTAAATCGAATATCACGAACGTAGATACGGCTGCCTGCTTCTACATTAATCACCAATGATACTTCTTTGGTCTCATCGTCAAATTCAGGAATAGTACGTACTTGTGGGTACGCATAACCAGACTCACCAAGAATACGCTTTACGCCCTCTTCTAGTGATGTAACAGAAGAGCCGTTGTACGTATCGCCGTCTTCAAATGGAACTAATGCTTCAAAATCAGCCTCACGGCCAATCAGCTCACCGCGAAACGCGACATCTTTAACGGTGTAGGCTTCGCCTTCATCAATACCAAGCGTGATGTAAACGCCTTTCTTATCTGGAGAGATCGCTACTTGTGTAGAATCCACCTTAAATTTAAGGTAACCACGGTCAAGGTAGTACGATTTCAACGCTTCGATATCACCCGCTAATACTTGCTTCTGGTATTTTTCATCCGCAAGGAAATTCCACCATGCAACATCAACATTCAGGTTGAAACGGCTCAGTAGCTCAGCATCAGAGAAGACTTCATTACCAATAAAGTTGATTTGCTGAATCTTAGCGGATACGCCTTCAGTAAATACAAACTTAAGGTCAGAACGGTTACGTGGCAAAGGTGTCACAACCGCTTTTACTGTCGCGTTGTACTTACCAACACTGTAGTAAAAATCTTCAAGGCCTTTCTCGATGTTACTCAGCGTTGTGCGGTCAAGGGCTTCACCTTCACGAACACCAGATGCATCTAGGTTCTGCTGAAGTTGCTCTTCTTTGATCGCTTTGTTCCCTGAAAATGAAATGCTTGCGATGGTCGGTCGTTCTTTTACTTGAACAACTAAAACACCTTCATCGCGAAGGACCTTAACATCCTCAAAGTTACCTGAAGCATACAGTGCACGAATGATCTCAGATACATCGCCTTCATCCACTTCATCGCCAATACGCACTGGCATTTTCAGTAGAGCTGCACCAAGTGCAACACGCTGTAAACCTTCGATCTTGATATCTTGAACTACAAAGTTTTGTGCTCCGTTCGCAGCCACACTAGTGGCCAATAGACTTGCGAACAGAATTTGCTTAATCGCCATACTTATTCTAATTATTCCTTGCTACTACCAATGCCTGTGAGAAACCATTCACAGACGAGTAAAATCATTAAATATTGCCAGAGCCATCAAAGAGAAGAGGATTGCACCTCCCACTCTGTATCCCATTTCCTGAATTTTTTCAGGGACAGGTTTACGAGTAATGGCCTCAATAGCGAAAAAGAGCAAATGTCCGCCATCAAGCATAGGCAGCGGAACCAAATTAATAATACCCAAATTGACACTAATCAGAGCCAAAAATCCTAAGAAGTAAACCAAACCGTAATCGGCGGTTGTACCTGCGCCTTTAGCAATTGAAATCGGGCCACTCAAGTTGTTTAAGCCGACATCGCCAACGATGAGCTTCTTGAGCATTGTCAGCGTCAAACTAATGATTTGACCTGTTTTATCAAATGCTTTTCCTACAGACTCAATTACACCAAATTGTAACTCAAAGCGATAATCTTCTGGCCATTCTGCGACTTCTGGAGCAATACCCGCATAGCCGATTATTGAACCATCAGAAAGCTCTCGACTTTTTGGCGTCATAGACAACGACTGTTCAAAACCATTACGCAGTACAATAAGGTTCATGGATTTCATCGGGTTCGAGCGAATCAACTCAACAACCGACTGCCACTGTTCAATTGGCTGCCCATTAATTTCAACAATTTTGTCACCAGCTTCTAGCCCCGCAGAGTATGCAGCGCCATCATCAATAACTTGAGCAAGCACTGTTGATATCTCTGGAGAGTACGGTCTAAAACCAAGCGTTGTCATTGCAGACTCAGTTTCTGGGTTGAACGACCAGTCTGAAATATCCAATGTCATCTGTTGCTCAAAGCCAATATCGTCTTGAGAAGAAACCGTTACTGTCATGGATTGGTCACCAATATGTGATATCAAACCCATATTGACTGATTCCCAATCTGCGGTTTTGATTCCTGAAATAGATTTAAGTTCCATTCCAGTTTCAATTCCGGCTTGTGCAACAATAGATTGCGGGGTGACCTCACCGATCACCGGTTTAACCGCAGGCACGCCAATCAAAAATACCAGCCAATACGCAAACACCGCAAAGATAAAGTTAAATGCTGGGCCTGCACCGACTATCGCCGTGCGCTTCCACAATGGCTTCTTGTCAAAAGCGTATTGCTGCTCTTCTTCAGAAAGGTCGTCAACACGCCCATCGAGCATCTTAACGTAGCCGCCCAGCGGAATCACTGACAAGCTGTATTCAGTACCATCACGGCCGATCTTGCTCCAGATTGATTTACCAAAACCAATCGAGAATTTTTCTACTTTCACACCACAACGACGAGCAACCCAGAAGTGTCCAAACTCATGAACAGCAACCAGAATACCAAGCGCTACAATAAAAGATGCGAAGTTCCACAGAATTCCACTCATGTTAGCTGCTCTTTAATAAATTGAATGGCTATTTGACGAGACATATTATCTAGCTCAAGAAGGCTTTCCAAGCTATCTAAGCCCTCAGAGCTATATTGTTCACATACTTTGCTCATAACATACTCGTTAATGACAGCAATATCGGTAAACTTAACCCGATTGTTCAAAAAGGCATCGACTGCAATTTCATTGGCAGCATTAATTGCTGTTGTTGCATGCTGCCCTAGGTAGCACGCTTCAATTGCTAATCTTAAACATGGGTAACGGCTAAAATCGGGTTCTAGAAAAGTAAGCTCGCCCACTTTGGTGAAATCCAGAGGCTTAACACCAGCTTCTGTACGCTCAGGATAAGACATCGTCAAAGCGATTGGCGTCGCCATATCGGGTTCGCCCATTTGAGCAAGCACCGAGCCATCCTTGTACTGGACCATAGAATGAATCACAGACTGAGGATGAATAATGACTTTTAACTGTTCTTGAGAAGCATTAAATAGCCACTTAGCTTCAATATACTCTAGACCTTTATTCATCATGGTCGCAGAGTCAACAGAGATCTTAGGGCCCATAGACCAGTTAGGGTGTGCAATAGCGCGAGCCGGTGTTACCGAACCTAACTCAGCAACATCCGTATAGCGGAAAGGGCCGCCAGAACCTGTCAAGAGAATATGGTTGATACCGTTCTCTTCCAGATTACAACGACCTAGATGGGTTTGTACATTTTGCGGTAGGCATTGGAAGATAGCATTATGCTCACTGTCTACAGGAAGTAGTTCAGCACCGTACTTTTCCACGGCGTCTATAAACAACTGTCCAGACATCACCAAGGCTTCTTTATTAGCAAGCAAAATACGCTTACCAGCCTTAACCGCAGCCATCGTAGGAAGCAAGCCTGCTGCTCCCACAATCGCAGCCATTACCGTGTCCACTTCCTCTAGAGAAGCAACCTGACACATGCCTTCTGGGCCTGAAAGTACTGTAACGTTAGGGTAATTAGCGGACAGTATTTCAGTCAGCTGAGATGCTGCATCAGGGCAAGCCATAGCAATATAGCTTGGTTGCCACTTTTCAACTAACGCCAACATCTTTTCGACATTCGACCCGGCAGCCAGTGCCACGACCGAATAGAGATCTGGGTTTTGTTCAACGACTTTTAGTGTACTTGCACCAATTGAGCCGGTAGCGCCAAGGATAGTTAGATTTCGCATCACATATGACCGTAGAAATGAAATAAAGGGCAGAATCACTGCCCTTTATTATTAGAATGCTAAATAAAGCAGAGCAAAGACAGGGAATGCAGCCGTTAAGCTATCTATTCTATCAAGTATACCACCATGACCAGGAATCAGATTACTGCTGTCTTTCACCCCTGAAACACGCTTAAACATGCTTTCAACAAGGTCACCAAGAACAGAGATAACGACAGTCACAAGGGTAATTACAATCATGTGAAGAGGGCTTGTGAATTGGATATCAAACAAGTCAGCAAAAATCCAAGCTATGATCACCGCTGTAATAACGCCACCAATAAGACCTTCAATCGTCTTATTAGGGCTTACCGCTGGCGCCATCTTACGTTTACCAAAACTCTTACCAGAGAAGTATGCGCCGCTATCTGCAGCCCACACGAGCAAGCAAACAAACATCACTAGCTTTGCACCATGGTAAGGATCCGCATCGATACCGTTAGCGCGCAGAATCACCACACTCCAGAAAAATGGCAGCAGAGTCAGCACGCCAAATGCGTGACGAAGGAGAGAAGAATCTTTCCATGCGGGCATAGACTTAGGATAAGTCACTGCCATACCACTCGCTATTAACCACCAAATAGAGCCAATCGTTAGAATGGTATAGTGAGCGCTAGATAAATGATTAAGGCTAAATGCATCAAAAGGGATAAAAGCAAAACTTGCAGCACTGACTACAACTGTTGGAATCAGCGCTAAATAACGCGATTTGCTTTCAACAAACTGAGTCCACTCCCAAAAGCCCAATAGCGAGATTACTGCTAGTGAAAGAATAAACGTGGGAAGTGATAACTCGAAAATACCTAGAATAACTAGGGGAGCTAAAATCAACGCCGTAATAATTCGTTGTTTCAAACCAAAAAATCCTTATTAACTGTCCATCAGAGCTTTAATCTGCTCACCCGTGCATCCAAAACGACGCTCACGGTTTACAAACCAAGTCACAGCTTCTACTAAGCTGTCTTCATTAAAGTCTGGCCAGAATTGTTCAGTGAAATACATTTCGGCGTAAGCCAATTGCCAAAGCATAAAGTTACTAATGCGGCACTCGCCACTGGTGCGGATAAGTAGGTCAACTTCAGGAATATCTGCCATAGTCAGGTGCTGTGTAATCATAGCTTCATCAATGTCATCTACATTAATATCGCCAGACTTTACCTGTTGAGCAATAGAGGTCATTGCCTGCTGGATATCCCACTTGCCGCCATAGTTAGCAGCAATATTAATAACCATACCCGTATTGGTGCTAGTCAAAGCTTCTGCTTCTTCTATCTTCTTTTGTAGTCGATCATTGAAACGACTTTTATCACCAATAACACGCAATTGTAGATTATTTTTATGAAGTTTTTTCACTTCACTCGACAGCACTGAAATAAACAGTTCCATCAAGATACCGACTTCTTCTTCAGGACGACGCCAGTTCTCGCTACTAAACGCAAAAAGTGTAACGGCCTTAATGCCAAGTCTGGCAGATGAAGAGATGGTTTTACGAACGGCTTGAACACCGTTTTTATGACCAAAGACGCGAGGCTTGCCCTGAGCTTTTGCCCAGCGGCCATTACCATCCATAATGATAGCAATGTGTTTAGGAAGAGAGTCTGTGAACGCTTGAGAATTATGCATAAAAGAGTGAATCAAATTCTAATAGTCGAACAGAGTAGCATAAAAAAACGCTGAACCGTGAGTACAGCGTTTTTCCTGAAAGAAAAGAATATGGAAAATTAAACTTCCATCAACTCTTTTTCTTTAGTTGCTAGAACTTCATCTACGTTCTTAACCGCAATGTCAGTTAGCTTTTGAATTTCGTCTTGTGCTCTACGATCTTCATCTTCAGAGATTTCTCTGTCTTTCAGAAGTGCTTTTAGATCGCCATTCGCGTCACGACGGATGTTACGGATAGCAACACGGCCACCTTCAGCTTCACCACGAACGATTTTAACAAGGTCTTTACGACGCTCTTCCGTTAACGCTGGAAGTGGTACACGAATAACCGTGCCAGCAGACATAGGGTTTAGGCCTAGGTCCGATGTCAGGATTGCTTTTTCAACTAAAGGAGTCAGTGTTTTATCAAACACTGTAATTGCTAGTGTACGTGCATCTTCTGCAATAACGTTAGCAACTTGAGCCAAAGGCGTTGGTGCACCGTAGTACTCTACAGTAAGACCAGACAGTAGGCTTGGGTGAGCACGGCCTGTACGAATCTTTTGCAGGCTATTTTTAAGTGCATCTACACTTTTATCCATACGCTCTTGAGCGTCTTTTTTGATTTCGTTAATCACAATTTCACCTTGATTATGTTCTTTCTTCAAGAAAGCTTTTTATTTGGAGTGATAAGGATAAGCTTACCAAAGCATAACACCTCAGTAAGCCCGAAAAATTAGTCAGCGTCGCTGATTAATGTACCTTCAGTTTCACCCATAACCACGCGACGTAATGCGCCTGGTTTATTCATGTTAAATACACGGATTGGCATTTTATGATCACGTGCTAGCGTAAATGCAGCCAAATCCATCACTTTAAGTTCTTTTTCAAGAATAGTGTTGTAAGACAACGTATCATACAGCTCTGCGTCTGGGTTTGCTACTGGGTCAGCAGTAAATACGCCATCTACCTTTGTCGCTTTTAGAACTACGTCAGCTTCAATTTCGATACCACGTAGACACGCAGCAGAATCTGTAGTGAAGAATGGGTTACCAGTACCAGCAGAGAAGATCACAACACGACCTTGACGTAGTTGGCTGATTGCATCTGCCCAGTTGTAGTCGTCACATACACCTTTAAGAGGAATAGCTGACATTACACGTGCATTTACGTAAGCACGATGCAGGGCGTCACGCATTGCAAGGCCGTTCATTACCGTTGCTAGCATACCCATGTGGTCACCAACAACGCGGTTCATACCTGCTTCAGCAAGGCCTGCACCACGGAAAAGGTTACCGCCACCGATAACAACGCCTACTTGAACACCTAGTTCAACCAATTCTTTTACTTCTTGAGCCATACGATCAAGGACCGTCGCGTCAATACCAAAACCTTCTTCGCCTTGTAGTGCTTCGCCGCTAAGTTTTAACAGAATACGTTGATACGCCGGTTTAGGGTTCGTAGTCATGGAGTTTACCTTCCAAAGAGTTGATGATTAACAGTCATGGATAAAAACTGAAGAGCTCAGTTTGCATTCATAACAGCTAACAGCCGAAAAATAATTCACTATTCATAAAAAGACCGCAGCATTTGCCACGGTCTTTTTCAATCAATACACTAAGGATTAACCTTGTTGTACCGCTGCAACTTCGTCTGCGAAGCTCATTTCAGCCGCTTTCTCGATACCTTCACCAACTTCTAAACGAACGAAGGTAGTAACTGATGCGCCTTTCTCTTTAAGAATGTCAGCAACAGTTTTCTTAGGTTCCATGATGAAAGCTTGACCAGTAAGAGATACTTCGCCCGTGAATTTCTTCATACGGCCGATAACCATTTTCTCAGCGATCTCTTGTGGTTTGCCTTCGTTCATAGCGATTTCAACTTGAACAGCTTTTTCTTTTTCTACTACGTCAGCAGGTACGTCAGATGGGTTAACGTACTCAGGCTTAGAAGCAGCAACGTGCATAGCGATGTGCTTAAGCGTTTCAGCTTCGCCTTCACCAGCAACAACAACACCGATTTTCTCGCCGTGACGGTAAGAAGCAAGTGCAACACCTTCGATTAGCTCAACGCGACGGATGCTGATGTTTTCACCGATTTTAGTTACTAGCGCAATACGTGCGTCTTCAAACTTAGCTTGAAGTGCAACGATATCTAAACGCTCTGCTAGAGCAGCTTCAGCAACTTCGTTAGCGAATGCAAGGAAACCTGCATCTTTAGCTACGAAATCAGTTTGGCAGTTAACTTCAAGAAGAGCAGCAACGCCAGCGTCTTCTTTAATAACGATTGTGCCTTCTGCAGCAACGTTACCAGCTTTTTTAGCTGCTTTCGCTGCGCCAGATTTACGCATATTTTCAATTGCTAGCTCGATGTCGCCTTCAGCAGCAACAAGCGCTTTTTTACATTCCATCATGCCCGCAGCTGTGCGTTCACGAAGTTCTTTAACTAGAGCTGCAGTTACAGTTGCCATTCTCTATTCCTCAGTAAATTCTAAAAAAGATAAAAAACAGGGGCCTCATTAAATGGCCCCTGATATTGACTGTATTTAGCTTGCTTCAAATATCAATATGACACCTGAATATGAACTAAATATGGCTCAGAGCCGCTATTATTCAGCTTCTACGAAACCGTCTTTTTCAGCAGCAGCAGCGATAACAACGTCTTTGTTACGGCCTTCTTTAACCGCGTCAGCAGCAGCGTTAAGGTAAAGCTGTACTGCACGGATTGCATCGTCATTACCAGGAATGATGAAGTCAATGCCGTCTGGGTTAGAGTTAGTATCAACTACAGCGTAAACTGGGATACCTAGGTTGTTAGCTTCTTTAACTGCGATGTGTTCGTGATCAGCATCGATTACGAATAGAGCGTCAGGTAGGCCGCCCATGTTCTTGATACCACCAAGAGATTTCTCTAGCTTCTCCATTTCGCGAGTACGCATTAGAGCTTCTTTCTTAGTAAGCTTGTCGAAAGTACCGTCTTGAGCTTGCGCTTCAAGTTCTTTCAGACGCTTGATAGACTGACGAACAGTTTTGTAGTTCGTTAGCATACCGCCTAACCAGCGGTTGTTAACGTAGAACTGGTTGCTGTTGATAGCAGCTTCTTTAACAGCTTCAGATGCAGCACGCTTAGTACCAACAAAAAGAACTTTACCTTTCTTCTCGCCAACTTTAGCAATTTCAGCTAGAGCTTCGTTGAACATTGGTACAGTTTTTTCTAAGTTGATGATATGAACTTTGCTACGAGCACCAAAAATGAATGGCTTCATTTTTGGGTTCCAGTAACGAGTTTGGTGACCGAAGTGAACACCAGCTTTAAGCATATCGCGCATTGATACAGTTGCCATTTTAAAATCCTCTATGGGGTTAGGCCTCCACACTCCCCATGAATCCGACCCCTAACAACTAACCACTTTTCAGCCGTTATCTGTGTTGTTGAGGCACCCCGGAACATGTGTCGGAATGTGTGTGATTTAAAGAAATAAGTTAATGGACACAAAGCTTGTTTCGCCAAATGGAGAAAACAGTCCTGATGTCCGGCGCGCTTTATACCATATTTTGTCTATCTATGGCTAGAAAAAAATCTAAAAATGGCGACTGCTATACTGATCTTTGACACTGTATTTCTCTTATAAAGAGTATCAATAACACAAGAGACAAACCGTCTAAATTTGAACACTATTCAATCATGCTTAGTAATGTCCACCAGCATTATATGGGTATCAGAATGTTGCGCTAAAATACTGCACTGCTAGAATAGCCCCAATATGCACACTTAGGTGCTACCAAATTTAAGAGATATGCAATGGCTGTAAAAATTAAAACTGCTGAAGAAATTGAAAAAATGCGCGTTGCCGGCAAGCTGGCTTCAGAAATTCTAGAGATGATTGAACCTCACATCCAAGTGGGTACAACGACAGAAGAGCTTAACCAAATCTGTCATGAGTACGCTCTAGAAAGAGGCGCATACTCAGCACCACTTGATTACCACGGTTTCCCTAAGTCAATCTGTACGTCTATCAACCACATCGTGTGTCACGGTATTCCAGCATCACAAGATGAGACGGGTAGCACAGGTCAATTCAAACCTGCAGTACTAAAAGATGGCGACATTCTAAACGTTGATATCACTGTGATTGTTCCTGATGACGAAAATGCTGATCTAAGTGTTCGTCCACAAGGCTACCACGGTGACACATCTAAGATGTTCCTTGTGGGTGAAGTTTCTCCAGCAAACAAACGTCTGTGTATGGTTGCTCAAGAAGCACTTTACGAAGGCATGCGTCAGGTTAAACCAGGTGTTCAACTTGGCCAAATCGGTACTGCTATTGAGAAGTACATCAAAACAAACAACAAGAACAACCCACGCGCTAAATTCTCTATTGTAAAAGATTACTGTGGCCACGGTATTGGTTCTGAGTTCCACGAAGATCCACAAGTCGTTCACTACAAAAACAGTGACCGTACCGTACTGAAAGCAGGCATGTGTTTCACAATCGAGCCAATGATCAATGCGGGTAAGTTTGGCTGTCGTCTAGATGACGAAGATAGCTGGACAGTGTACACAGCCGACAGCAAGAACTCTGCTCAGTGGGAACACACTCTGGTTGTAACGGATACTGGTTGTGAGGTACTAACACTACGCAGCGACGATACGATCCCACGTATCATGAAGAACGCTTAGTTCAACAAGCTGAATACCTCAGACTTTTAAAAATATCCTCGCATGTCGAGGATATTTTTTTATCCGCTCAATTTCGATTTTCCATCAGCTTCTGTTAAATTGTTTACTATTCTCATTTGCTTGCACGGATAGCAGACTATGCCTTATCAATGTCCCCTTACGTTCAATGAAGAACAAATTGAAATCTGCGAAATAAAAAATCAGCTCGAAATCTTCACGCAGTATCAAAAAAATGAATTTCTGAACCATCATCCAGTCACCGATTTGGTGCTGCTTCGTTCCGAATACATGGATTTGCTTCTCAATCGTTTATGGGAGCACTTTGGATTCAACAAACTGCCTCATATTTCACTTGTTGCGGTGGGAGGCTATGGCCGTGGTGAACTACACCCTTTGTCCGATATTGATATCCTCATTGTCTCGCAAAAAACACTGCCACCCGCACTGGGTGAAAAAGTCAGTCAATTCATTACCCTACTCTGGGACTTGAAACTCGAAGTCGGCCACGCGGTGCGTACCATTGCAGAGTGTCTTGAGATCGGCACCGATGATTTAACCGTTGCCACTAACCTGCAAGAATCGCGCTTACTGTGTGGCAGTGAAGACACCTTCCAAGAGCTGAAGCTAAAGATTCATTCCGATTCATTTTGGCCAAGTGAGACGTTTTACAAAGCTAAGATTCAAGAACAGAGAGAGCGTCATGCTCGCTACCACGACACCACCTACAATCTAGAACCGGACATCAAATCAACACCCGGTGGATTAAGAGACATCCACACCCTGAGTTGGGTAGCACGTCGCCATTTTGGTGCCACATCTCTACTTGAGATGAGCAAATACGGATTCCTAACCGATGCTGAATATCGCGAACTAGTCGAATGCCAAGATTTCTTATGGCGCGTTCGCTTTGCATTACATATCGAACTGCGCCGGTACGACAACCGCCTCACGTTTGCCCATCAAGCTCAAGTAGCGGAACACCTGGGTTACAGTGGAGAAGGTAACCGTGGCGTCGAGATGATGATGAAAGAGTTCTATCGAACACTTCGTCGTGTAGCAGAGCTCAACAAAATGCTCCTTAAACTGTTTGACCAAGCGATCATCAACGGTGGTCAAACGCAAGAAGCGGAAATTCTCGACAACGACTTCCAACGTCGAGGCTCACTGATCGAAGCCCGTAAGCCTGCCCTATTCCAAGCTCGTCCGGAAACGATTCTCGATATGTTTATCCATATCGCGAATGACTCTTCCATCGAAGGGGTCAGCCCACCAACCTTGAGACAGTTACGTACCGCACGTCGCCGATTGAACCGCTTCTTGCACACCATTCCTGAAGCGCGTGACAAGTTCATGGATTTGGTTCGCCACCCAAATGCACTGCACAAAGCCTTTAGCTTGATGCACAAATTGGGCGTACTTTCGGCCTATTTGCCACAATGGAGCCAAATTGTCGGCCAAATGCAGTTTGATCTGTTTCACGTATACACCGTGGATGAACACAGTATTCGCCTACTCAAACACATCAACCGTTTTGGCCAAATCGAGAACCACGATAAGCACCCTATCTGTTGTGAAGTGTATCCACGAGTTCAAAAGAAAGAGCTGTTGATTCTGGCGGCAATCTTCCACGACATCGGTAAAGGCCGCGGCGGAGACCACTCAGAAATTGGCGCTGTTGAAGCTTACTCTTTCTGTATTGAACACGGCTTGTCTAAACCCGAAGCCAAACAAGTCGCGTGGTTGGTGCAAAATCACCTATTAATGTCAGTAACGGCTCAACGTCGTGACATCTACGACCCTGATGTGATCACCGAGTTCGCTAAGAAAGTTCGCGATGAAGAGTCATTAGAACTGCTGGTGTGCCTAACGGTCGCGGATATATGTGCAACCAACCCCGAACTATGGAACAGCTGGAAACGCACCCTACTCGCAGAGCTGTTCCATTCTACGCAGCGTGCACTGCGCCGCGGCTTAGAAAACCCTGTCGATGTCAGAGACCGTATCCGTCATAACCAACAAATGGCATCTGCACTGCTGCGTAAAGAAGGCTTCACGGCTCGTGAGATTGAGGTGTTGTGGCAGCGCTTCAAAGCTGACTATTTCTTGCGTCATACACACACTCAAATCGCATGGCATTGTGAACACTTACTTCGCTTAGAAGACCCGAGTCAACCTTTAGTGCTTATCAGCCAAAAAGCGACACGTGGCGGCACAGAGGTATTCGTTTACTGTAAAGACCAAGCGGCACTTTTTGCAACCGTGGTTGCCGAGCTCGACAGACGCAACTTTAACGTTCACGACGCACAAGTCATGGTCAGTAAAGATGGCCACGTATTGGATACCTTTATCGTACTGGATCAGCACGGCGAAGCGATTGATGAGGCAAGACACAAAGCCGTCGCTAAGCATCTGACTCATGTTCTGGCTGATGGCCGCCCGACTAAGATTAAGACTCGTCGTACGCCACGTAACTTGCAGCATTTCAAGGTAAAAACCTTGGTTGAGTTCCTACCAACCAAAAGCAAGAAACGCACCTTGATGGAACTAAGAGCACTGGACACCCCAGGATTATTGGCTCAAGTCGGTGCAACCTTTGCAGAGTTAGACATCAATTTGCACGGTGCGAAAATCACCACCATAGGTGAGCGAGCTGAAGATTTGTTTATTCTGACCAGTGACGCGGGAGGAAGACTGTCTGAAGAACAGGAGCAAGCGCTAAGAGAAAGGTTAACTGAGCATGTTTCAGAACTCGCACCTTAGAAAACTAATTTAGTGCTAGAAGTCAGTTATAACAAGGAAACAAGTTTAGCTCTAAGAACAGCTTTAATAGCCAAATAAGTGTGGGCAAAGATAGAGAGCGATCTTGCCCACAACTTACAATCAATTCACAGATATCAACTATCTAGCTCGTCGTTAGGCTGCTACATTGATCAAGTCAATTACATAAAAGTATTACATTCATAACCTAGAGGTCGCTTATGTATCCAAACCTCACTGGCTTAGGTATCCACGAACCTAAACAGATTGAACGTTACTCCCTTCGCCAAGAAGCTCATAAAGATATCCTGAAGATTTACTTTCGTAAGCAGAAAGGTGAACTGTTCGCGAAAAGCGTTAAGTTTAAGTACCCACGACAAGTAAAAAGTGTGCTTGTTAGCGGCGGCAATAATCAATACAAAGAAGTGACAGAGATTAACCGCAACCTCACTCTTGTGATTGATGAACTCAACAAGATCACCAAACCGACGCCAACCGCTGAGGTCGATGTGAAGCAGAAGATCCTTACCGACTTACGCCACTTAGAGAAGGTTGTATCAAGTAAGATCGCTGAGATCGAAGCGGATCTAGAAAAGCTAAAATGATCTCGCGATAAACGACGATCTATGACCGGCTAACAACTAAATATTAGTTACCCGTTCAAGTTACACAGACATTAAAAAGGGCTGATATCACTATCAGCCCTTTATTTTTATTCTATTTTCTATGTTTACTAGACGCCTGATCTTTACTTAGACGACCGTGCTTCAGCATTCACCAAGCTGGTATCCCACTCAAAGGTTTCAAACAACCTTAACCACGTTTCATCTAGGCTGGCCTTCATTACTAATTCTTTCTTTGTAAAAGGATGAATGAAACGCAACTCAGAAGCGTGCAACAACAAACGGTGCGAATCTAAATCATCGCGGAACAGTCGGTTGTGCTTACCATCACCATGTGAAGTATCACCAACGATTGGATGTCTTAGATGAGCCATGTGACGACGCAGCTGATGTTTACGTCCTGTCTTAGGCATCATCTCAACTAAGCAATAACGACTGGTAGGAAAACGGCCTGTTGAATACGGCACTTCGACTTTCGCTAACGGCTCGTAAACGGTGACAGCTTCTTGTGGTTCTTTATCTTCTTTTGCAAACTTGTCTGCGATCTTATCCAATTCGACCTTGAGTGCGTAGTCGAGCGTATCACCTTCTTCTATCCAACCACGAACAATCGCATGATAGGTTTTTTGCATCTCATGGTTAGCGAACATCGGCATCACCTGTGAAGCAACCTCGCTTGACAACGCAAACACCAACACACCAGATGTCGGTCTGTCTAAGCGATGCAATGGAAATACATGCTGACCAATTTGATCTCGCAGTGTCTGCATAACAAATTGAGTCTCGTGTTTATCGAGCCATGAGCGGTGTACTAGCATGCCGGCTGGCTTATTCACCGCGACAAAGTACTCATCATGATAAATGATCTCTAACATTACGCACATACCTCATCAATACTCTGAATCGTCACTAGCAGTTCAGCTTTTTCTGCCTCATTTTTCCATACTTCACCAAAATAAGGATGAATCGCAAAGCCTCTCGGTAGGCTCATTTGTGCATCCATCATTGCGTTGATCTTTACGATAAAGATCCACTGCAACCACTCTTCTGGCTGTAGCGAGTCAATCGCAAAAGGCTCAACGCTCGCCAGAGCTTCATCCGAAGGTGAAACATCGCTCCATAGGGAACATTGGCGCATTTGTTGTTCTAATTGTTGAAGTAAAAGAGGTAACTTTGTGGCTGTTGTCATTTTTCACCAAGTTATTTATCTAGTGACCTTGAAATTGGGGCATAGAGTACCATCTATTTAGGAAAGAAAGTTAGGAGCTTTATTACTATGGAAACCATTCACACGCTCACTCAGTTGCTAAAGAATAGCGGTTGCCAATACGACATATACGACCTAGGTCGTCGTATCCAGAAGATCGACAACACCCTATTCTCTGATGTTGAGCAGGGGAAACAGCCATACCCGTTTCCACTTCAGAAACAAGCTCACTTAGCCATTAGCTACTGGAACGAGCACAAACAGCCATGGATTTGGTTTCTAAAATTCAAGCTAGACGAAAGAGGCCTACTGCATCAAGGCGATGTAGGTAATTTTCTTAAGTTTGTTATCGAAGCAATGGGCACGCGTTTGAACGGTGATATCAGCGAAGAGCAACAACAAAAGCTGTCAAACAACCCTTATACCTTCAAACCTTCTGAAGACAAAATGGCCGTATTCCATAGCCAAGTAAGAGCAGGTTTAGACCTTGCCACGAGCCAATATTACGAGCACGCTCAGCATTACTTCACTGGCGAGCTAGGCTGGGATAACTGGAAAACGGTTGGACTACAAGGCATCACCGATATGTGTGCGCGTTTAGGCAGCCAACAAAACGGTGTCTCTATTCGCAAAGCCATCAATAAGCTGCCATCAGAACCGCTATACGCGACGCTAGGTGCGCTTGAGCATACACAAATCAATGACAAACTCGCGCAACGCTTACAAGAGCTTGCAGAGAATGAGATCGCTAGTAAAGAGCCTGATTTGTTCTTACTTTCAGCCTTGGTTCGTGCCCTTTCCGGTGCAGAACAAGGGATCGCGAATAACATCATTAACCAAGTTCTGGCTAGCCCACGCTTGAGCCACCAAGAAGTGTTGATTGGTTTAGCGGGTCGCAGCTGGCAAGCGCTACAAGACCCCGCGATAGCTGAGCAATTCTTGCTACGTCTCGCACAAACGGGCAATCAAAACTTGTTCAATCAGTTATTTGCAGATTTAGTGATGATTCCGACACTAAGAATGGTATTTTTACCCTTGTTGAATTCGAACCCATCACCTGAGCTCGCCAACGCATTGATTGAGTTACAACAAGCGGCTAAGTCTCAATAGTAGGGTAAATCAATACCGGATTAACTGAAGCACATGCTGGCTCAAGTAACGGACCAGTTCAATAGCTCGTAAAAACAAGCCCAATAGCTCGTAAGAGCATGCTCAAAACACGATTGGAATAGAGAGATAAAAGGAAGTATGGATTAAATGATAGATAACTTATTGGCTATTTTGATGCTGTGCTTCTTTTGCTTTTTCTTTTGGCAGCAGCGCAGGCAATCAGAGCTTGCGAAAACTGCCATTGCGAGAAAATGTAAAGAGCTCGACTTGCAGCTACTAAGCGTTGCCTTCAGTGGTCATAAATTTAAGATGCGCCATGAGCTAACCACCATTTGGCGCTGGCACACTGTGTACCAATTTGAGTTTTCAGCATTGGGTGATGATCTGTACCAAGGAAAACTGACTATGGTCGGCTTCCGCTCTATGCGGTTTGAGCTACAGCCTCATAGAATGTAACGTCGCAAAACTCGGTATAACTATATTCATGATAAGGGCCAAACTGATCTTGTTTGGTCTCTTTAAATGCAAAGCCTAACTTTTCGAGTAACTTAATCGATGGGTTATGACCGACATTAACGGTCGCAACCACATTCGTTAAGTGCTCTTCAAAACACACCAAACTGAAGAAAGGTTTTAGCACTTCGCTAGCAAGGCCTTGATTCCAAAACTCCTTGTCTAGAATAAATCCCAGTTCATGCTTCCCTTCCTCAGACGAAACAAACAAATGTCCAAGGTATTCACGGGTTTGGTTATGGATAATGGCACGACAAAACCCAACGTTGTCGTTCAATATTTCTTGAAATAGGTGTTTTGCAGAGGCAATCGAATGCGGTCCGTTCATTTCAGCACGATTAATGGGGCAGCAATTCAACTTGATAAAGTCGTGTTGTAGCTGTTCGGTATAAGGTACCAACAGCGTTCTTGAGGTTGCTATCGTCATAAAACACTCCTTGTGTTGACCATTAGCAGAAAAGCAGATGTTGCGCTCTTAGATGAAAAAGCTCTCGATTAAAAAGAGCCTCCTAGATAGAGAAAAGCCTCAGGAAAAGAAAAGCCCCGACACCGAAGTGTCAGGGCTAGGGTCTTACTCGCAGCAGTCCGGCTACTAATAAATGCTCCATGCATCATCCATAATAGTGGCTGTAATCCTTCAGCTCTTTCCTTTACTTCGCCGTCCTAGCGGTGTCCAATCATCCTGAAAGCTAACAATCCTAGTTAGCGCACATCACTTGTTCCGTGAGCGGTGTCCTTTACATCGTCCTGATGCTAATCCAACCCTTTAAGTCCTAAAGGTGTCCATTGTCATTCCGTTGCAGCTAACTTCCTGTTAACTGGCTGTATCCCTACAATGTCCTTACGCTCCATGCTTAACTACTCAATCCTAAGTAACCAAATCTTCATCCTGAAGATAACCAAATCCTTGGTGCTTTCCTGTTCCGTGTCAGAATCCTTCCGACAAGGTTTAATTTACGCGATTTAGGATTTTGGACAATAGATTTGCATCACACTTTCAATTCAATAAAGTTGTTAATTATATAAAACAAATAAAATTCAACACCTTAGTCATATGCACTTAAATCTCTCTAGTGATGTATTCGTGTTATCTCACAGCCTTTGTAAGAGATCTCTCACAAGCTATGGGCGATTTTATGATTCGCTATCATTCACTGGAGCGAGTAAAATGACCAAAGACTAAAAATGGAGGTCAACATGCTGACAAAAGATGTGTCTGAAGAGTTGAAATCAGTGCTTGAAGGACTACAAGCACAAGGGAAAGAGCCGACAGTTGCTTTAGTTAAAGCTCGTATGAGCACATCCGTTCCGATGCCAGCTTTAATCATGACTATCAAAAGCTGGAAAAGCGCCAATCGCGTCCCTAAAGTTGAAGTAGCGACACAAGAAGAGCCGACACTTGATCGTGTTAGCCAACTGGAAAAGCAAATCCTTGAACTTACCGCTCGCGTTGCCACGCTTGAAGCCAAATTAACTGAGTAATAAGTTAACGGAGCAATAAGTTAACTGGCCAATAAGGCAACTGAGCAATAAGTTGACCGATAAATAAGCTAACAGAGAAATAGAACACTATGAAGATATGGGTTGATGCGGACGCTTGTCCAAAGGTTATCCGTGAAACAATCGTACGCGCAGCTGAACGCACAGGGGTCGAATGTACCTTTGTCGCGAACCATTTAGTTCCCGTTCCCAAGCGTAATAACATTCACTCAATTCAAGTTCCAAGCGGATTTGATATTGCAGATGATGAAATCGTAAAACGCACTGAACCCGGCGATCTCGTGATTACCTCTGACATCCCTCTGGCTGATGAAGTGATCACCAAAGGTGCGCTTGCTTTAAGCTCTCGCGGCGAGCTTTACACCAAAGAGACCATTAAAGCGCGTCTCAACATTCGTGACTTTATGGATACTATGCGTTCAAGCGGCATCCAAACTGGCGGACCAAGCACCCTTTCTCAAACCGACCGTCGTGAGTTCGCAAACCACCTCGATCGCCTGTTAGCTAAACGCTAGCCACAGCCTTTCTAATGACGACAACTTTAGAAGTCGTCATTTAGTCACTATAGCCCAGATGAAATTTTAATCGACATACTCCGTTCTTAATATTTATTACAATAACGGAGTATTGCTTATGATTCGTCGAATCGCCCTCTCACTATCCATTGTTTTTGGCAGCATCCCACTTTCTTTTGCTGATGAAGACTTTGCCGATGAACACTTTGCTGATCAAGAGTTCGGAATCATCGGAGGCAGTATCACCTATGGTGAAAGTGTTTTCTCCACTAAAAGTGCCCCTCAATTTGGCGCGACACCAAACCTATTCTACTCAGGTCCAAAAGGTTTCATCGATGGCAGCCTAGCCAATTGGCAACTGCTACCTTATGTGGGGTTATCTGGAAACTGGCGCTTTGCAGAGGTGTCAGACACTTTTGTAGACCTACCTAACGGCATTCAAGACAGAGATGGTAATGGAGAACTGGGGATAACTTTAGGAACGGTAGGGGCACGCCTCACCTACTTACACGATGTGACTTCAGAACATGACGGCTACGAAGTTCAGCTTCACTTAGGCAGAACATTAGAAACCTGGACGCAACCATTCACTATTACGCCTTACCTAGAAGTCGATTATCGTGACAAGAAACTGTCCAATCACCTTTATGGGATTTCCAACTCCGAATCTTCAGCTTCAGGACTAAACCAGTTTGATGCGGGGTCGACGTTTGTTTATCAAGCAGGGTTAATCGGGCTTTATGAGTTCACGCCAACCTGGATTGGTATCGCACGCGCAGACTTGATTCATCACGACAGCGACAGCGCGTTGATACAACGAGATTTAGGCTGGTCATTTGAATTTGGCGTTACCTATCGTTTCGCCGGATTATGAGTTTACTCGTCCAAATAAACGAGCCAACCTATTTTACATGTACCATTTTGAAATCGGTCAAGATGGTGCTCCAAGCCTTATCCCAACAACGATATACACTTAACACATATCAGATATTGAAACGGATCATTACCTCCTCGTAGCACAGACATAGATACTCCCTCTTTTAGTGAACACATGAGTACACCATGCTACGTAAAACAACGACTATTTTTGGCTCGTTGCAATGGATCTGCTCCCTGCTCCTTGGATTCTCTTCTACTTCTTTAGCACAAGAAGATACCGTTACCCACTCAACACCAGACAACAAAGATAACGGATTATTTTCACTGCTTGGGGGCCCAGCTTACATGCCAGAAACTGGCTTTATGCTTGCCATCGGTGGATTGTACTCATTTAACACGACACCTGAACAACCGAGTAAAACTCAACGGTCTTCCATCACATTAGTGGGTATCGCCAATGAGATGGATAGCGGCGTAGGTTTTGGGGTTCGCTCTAAACAAAAAATATTCTCTCCACAGAATAAACTGCGCTACTTCGGCCAACTATCGATGGGCAAACAAAGCTTGTACTATTTCGGTACTGGTTATCAGTCCGGGGCCAATAACGGTAAAGATGAAGAGAACTTGGTCGACTATGACTTCGTCACCTACAACGCTGATCTCGGAATGCACTTGGGTAACAACATTTACCTAGGGCCAATACTTCGCCTGCAGTACAAAAAGGCGATTGAAGAATCTATTTCATCAAACGTCGCTCAAGATACCGATTTTATCTACGGTCAAGATAACCCCTTCACGCTCGGGGTAGGTGTAGCCTTACAATGGGATACCCGCGACATCGCAGTAAATGCACGTCAAGGCCAGTTTCTGAGCCTTGAATACGCGAGCTACCAAGACAACTTTGGCAGTGATTCCAATTTTGAAAAAGCTGAAGCCGATTATCGTCTGTACTGGACACCAATTAAAGGCTCCACTTTGGCTTTTCTCAATACTGCAAACTTCAGCGAAGGCGACGTTCCCTATTACGAACTGCCAACCTTTGGTGGCCAAGATTCCATGCGTGGCATCTATTACGGACGCTACCGTGATATGCACAGCGTCGAGCACACTATGGAGTATCGCCAGTCATTTATGAGCAATGGTGATTACACCAAACACGGTTTTACGATGTGGGCCGGTCTCGCAACAACGGCTGAAAACACCAATGACCTGTATCAGGATAAGATTTACAGCTATGGCGTTGGCTATCGTTATGAACTCCAACCTCGTATGAACGTTCGTGTCGACCTCGGCTTTGGCTCCAATGATGCACAAGGCCTTTACCTGTCGATCAACGAGGCGTTTTAAGAGGTCACCATGACAAAGTTTATAACGTTGAGCGCTGTTGTCGCATTGGCTATAGGCTCAACACCAAGCTGGGCAAAAGAAAGTGCACGAGTCGATTTTCCTGATGCAGAAACACAGCAGAAGCTCAATAAGAAGTGGGAACACGCTTTACCCTTTCATGCCCAAAAAGCCATTGATCTCGGTTATGCCCTGCCTCTACCGTTTTCTATTTCATTCATCGGTAACGCTTCTGCGCAAAATATCGAAATGTATGATTTGGGCGTGCAAGTTGGTGACGTAGATTTAGGAGACAGATACGATCTTTCACAGGTGTCATTTGGCGATCCTGAAATCGAGAGCAAAAGCATGCAGCTGCGCGCAGCGGCTTGGGTGTTTCCCTTCTTACAAATGGGCGTACATGTCGGGCGTTTCTCGGGTGGAACACAATTAACAGCCGAAATACCGACCTCACTTTTTAAAGCTTGCGATAATCACCCAAGGTTGCCCACTTGCGCTAAAGAATCCGTCAGCACTCCAGAGTTTTACCCGGATGTGGAAGGCACAAACTGGGGGTTCTCAATGAATATTGTCGGTCAGGTTGGGGATTTCACTTATGTACTTCCCGCCAGTATGACGCACTCTCGCACCGATGATGAGCGTACAAATACTAAAACAATGTTGTTCAGCCCTCGAGTTGGCCCACTTATTCAAACTGAAAACTGGGGTAACATTTTCCCCTATGTAGGTGCCGCTTACATGCACAGTGAAGGGTTAACGCAAGAAAACAACGCGTTAGGTGTAGACGGGCTGTCTTATCAATTATCCCAGCAAAGCGCAGAAGACTACTCTGCGATAATCGGAGCGAATTGGAATATCACAAAAACTTACGGAGCAAACCTTGAATTCATTGGTGGCCCGGGCAGAAAAATCGTCAATGTCATCATGACTTACTCCTACTAGTTCCCGGTGGCATAACGAAAAAAACCTGCGATAAACGCAGGTTTTATTCTCAATAAGAGATATCTGTAAGAAAGAGTTGTCTATAGGAACGAGCCATCTATAGACAAATCTTAAGACTAAGGCGTGTAGTACGTTGCAGCGCCTGGACCTACTGGTAGACCAAATACGAATACCCATAGGTAGAACAAGATGCTCCAACCGAACATGAATACCATTGAGTAAGGCAACATTGTCGCGATCAGTGTACCGATACCTAGGTTCTTCATGTAGCGAGTTGCTACGGCAAGGATAAGACCGAAGTAGCTCATCATTGGTGTAATGATGTTCGTTGTTGAATCACCGATACGGTAAGCCGCTTGAATCGTTTCAGGTGCGTAGCCTACTAGCATTAGCATTGGAACGAAGATTGGCGCTGTTACTGCCCACTGTGCAGAAGCTGAACCGATCATCAGGTTAATGAATCCACACATTAGGATGAATGCGAAGAACAACATTGGACCCGTTAGGCCAATATCCTGAAGGAATGTTGCGCCACCAACAGCGACTACTTGACCAAAGTTCGTCCACTTAAAGAAAGCAACAAACTGCGCAGCAAAGAATACAAGAACAATGTACATGCCCATTGAAGACATAGACGTTGCCATTGCATTAATCACATCACGGTCATTCTTCATTGAACCCGTAACTTTGCCGTAAACAAAGCCAGGAATAGCAAAGAATACAAAGATAAACGCGACGATACTTTTCAGGAATGGAGAACCTGAAATCGTACCTGCCTCTGAACGCAAAACACCGTCAGCAGGAACCACAGTCCAAGCTAAAAGTGCACTCACGATTAATACAGCAACACCCGCTAGCTTAAGGCCTTTCTTCTCAATAGCAGTAAGCTTACCCATTGAGTCATTTGAAAGATCTTCAGACGCGTCTTCGTCGTTGTATTTACCCAATTTAGGTTCAACAATCTTCTCTGTTACCAATGCACCGGCAATCGAGATAAAGAAGGTCGAAACAAACATGAAGTACCAGTTTGATTCAGGGCCAACAGAGTAAGAAGGATCAAGCATTTGTGCTGCTGTTTCTGTAATACCAGAAAGCAGTGGATCAACCGTACCGATAAGTAGGTTTGCAGAATAACCACCAGATACACCAGCAAATGCTGCCGCTAGACCTGCTAATGGGTGACGACCCAATGAGTGGAAAAGCATTGCTGCAAGAGGAATAAGAACTACGTAACCCAGCTCAGATGCCGTGTTAGAGATAATACCGGCAAATACTACGGTTACAGTAACCATGCGCTGAGATGCGCCCATTACCATGCCGCGCATTGCCGCAGATAATAGACCTGAGTGTTCAGCTATCGCAACACCTAGCATTGCAACAAGCACAGTACCAAGTGGCGCAAAGCCAACAAAGTTCGAAACTAGATTCGTTACGATGAGTTGTAAGCCTTCAGCATTAAGTAAACTTACAACGTGGATCATGCCATCAGCAGCACGACCGCTAGCACCTTCTGGGCGAGGATCCATTACAGATACTTCGAAGTAACCAGCAATTCCTGAAGAGACTAGGATTGCGACACAGAAGATTGCGAAAAGAGTGATTGGGTGGGGTAAAAGGTTCCCCAAATATTCAACGCCATCGAGAAAGCGGGTAAAAATTGGTTTCTTTGGCGAGTTGTTTTTTATTGAAGCTGATGAACTCATCAGTTCCCTCCTTGTAGTGATTCCTGTGCAATTGTGACAAAAATGTTCAAATTGCCAGCGCAGAGTACGCGACAAAATTATCAATTAGAAATTCAAAATGTTACAAAATGTGTAACAAATGACTACTTTTAACTCTATAAGAACAATTAATTAGCAAATAAATCTACATTAAATACAAAAACTAGATTTATAATTCACAAGAACACATTCACTACAAAAATAAATGGCGATATAACTCATTGATTCATTTAAAAATAAAACACACCGTACGCTAATTTAACACGCAATATTCTGCAAGGTTCCTCTCGAAGGAAAAGAAAAACAGACAAATGAATGAAGTTTGACTTTCCCCTCGTTTTTACACTCGTGTCACATCAATTTGACTGACTATTTTTGAACCGCTTTGAATCTCGGGTTGGATTTACAGATGACATAGTGACGGCCTCTGCGCTTTACTATTTGGCAATCTGGATGACGGCTTTTCGCACTTTTAAGTGATTTTATAACTTTCATTCTATTTCGCTCCCTTACCTAATTGACCAAAGCGACGAGTAAAGTTAGCAACACGTCCCTCTTTATGTAGCACTCGCTGTTTACCCGTATAGAAAGGGTGCGACTTTGCAGACACTTCAATCGTGAAATAAGGGTAAGTATTGCCATCTTCCCATTCGATAGTGCGGTCTGTTTTCAGCGTAGAGCCTATTAAGAAGTACTCATCAACGCTGGTGTCATGGAACACCACTGTGCGGTAGTCAGGGTGGATATTCGGTTTCATTGTATTTCCCTAAATAATTAAATTGATACGTTATAACATATCAAATGATAATTATTATCAAAAGAAAAACAAGCGATTTTATGATATTTTTCCGTCTTAACTGAAACCAGAGAACACCTTGCTATGTACACCATTAAACCTGTTGGCTTTATTGAGTCTCCTTATAAAGAGAAGTTCGCTGTGCCAAGACAGCCTAGGTTAGTACCCACTTCGACCTCAAGAGTTAGGTTAGTTGAAGCAGCGAACTGCCTTGAGTCTGTTCGTGATATTGAGCAATTTAGCCATGTGTGGTTGTTGTTTTTGTTCGATAAGAACTTTGAAGCAGGCTGGAAACCAACCGTGAGGCCACCTCGCCTTGGCGGCAATGAACGTATTGGTGTCTTCGCGTCTCGTGCCACATTCAGACCCAATGGAATTGGCATGTCTGCGGTTGAACTCAAAGGTGTATCTCAAGAGAAAGGGCAGACTTGGTTGGATCTTGGCAGCGTCGACTTAGTAGACGGCACACCGATCATCGACATCAAGCCTTATATCCCCTACTCAGATTCGATCCCGGATGCATTGGGAGGGTTTGCCGCCGATGAACCAGAAGTGCTCGACGTTAACTTTTCGCAGCAAGCGCAAAGTAAGCTCGCAAGCCATCCACAAGCGCGCCATATCATTCAGGTGATCAAAGAAGTATTAGGCCAAGATCCTCGCCCTGCCTATAAGAAAGGTAAGCCTGACAACAAGGAATATGCGGTAAATTTGTTCGATCTTAACGTGAAATTCGTGGTTGAAACGCTTTTCATCAATGTAACTGACATTGAACGCTTTTGAGATCCCAAATAGGCTGATATTATATGCGGCTATATCAGATTTGCTGTCGTCACTCACTGCAGCAAATTTTCTTTTATCAATGATGAAACGGATACCATAGAATGCGTACCAGTAACTACCTTCTTTCTACTCTGAAAGAGACTCCAAACGACGCAGAAGTTATCAGCCACCAGCTGATGCTACGTGCAGGTATGATCCGTAAGCTAGCTTCAGGTTTATATACTTGGCTACCTACTGGTCTACGTGTACTGCGTAAAGTCGAAAATATCGTTCGCCAAGAGATCGATAATGCAGGTGCCGTTGAAATCTTGATGCCCGTAGTTCAACCGTTTGAGCTTTGGGAAGAGACTGGCCGTTCTGAAAAGATGGGCCCTGAGCTACTTCGTTTCACAGACCGCCACTCTCGTCCTTTCGTTCTTAGCCCAACAGCTGAAGAAGTAGTGACGAGCCTAGTACGTAACGAGATCAGCTCTTACAAACAGCTACCTCTAAACCTGTACCAAATCCAGACTAAATTCCGTGATGAGCGCCGCCCTCGTTTTGGCGTAATGCGTGCACGTGAATTCTCTATGATGGATGCGTACAGCTTTGATATCGATAAAGAAGGCTTAGAAAAGTCTTACCAAGCGATGCACGATGCTTACTGTAAAGCATTCGACCGCATGGGCCTTGAGTACCGTCCAGTATTGGCAGACTCTGGCGCAATCGGCGGCAGCGGCTCTCAGGAGTTCCACGTTCTTGCTGAAAGCGGCGAAGACCTAATCGCATTCTCTTCTGAGTCTGATTACGCAGCGAACATCGAGAAAGCAGAAGCACTAGCTCCTACTGAAGAAGTAGCAGCGCCAACTCGAGAGATGGAACTGGTTGATACGCCAAACGCAAAAACAATTGCTGAGCTTGTAGAGCAACACGGTCTAGCAATCGAGAAGACCGTTAAGACTCTATTCGTTAAAGCGTCTGATGAAGTAGAAGCAGATATCATTGCTCTAATCATCCGTGGTGATCACGAGCTTAACGAAGTGAAAGCTGAAAATCTTCCACAAGTAGCTTCTCCGCTAGAGATGGCTTCTGAAGAAGAGATCCGTGCACTTGTGGGTGCAGGCCCTGGTTCACTTGGCCCTGTTGGCCTAGAGCTACCATTCATCGTTGACCGCTCTGTTGCTGTAATGAGTGACTTCGGCGCTGGCGCAAACGTAGACGGTAAGCACTACTTTGGCATCAACTGGGGTCGTGACGTTGAACTTGCTCAAATTGAAGACCTACGTAACGTTGTTGAAGGCGACCTAAGCCCATGTGGTCAAGGTACTATCCAACTTAAGCGCGGTATCGAAGTTGGTCACATCTTCCAGCTAGGTAATACTTACTCTAAAGCAATGAATTGTAACGTGCTTGGTCCTGATGGTAAGAGCGTAATCCTAGAAATGGGTTGTTACGGTATCGGTGTTTCACGTGTTGTTGCATCTGCTATCGAGCAGAACCACGATAAATTCGGTATCACTTGGCCAGACGCACTAGCACCGTTCCAAGTTGCTATCGTACCAATGAACATGCACAAATCTGAGCGCGTTAAAGAAGCCGCTGAGAAGCTATACGCTGAACTAACGGCTATGGGAATCGAAGTACTATTCGATGACCGTAAAGAACGCCCAGGTGTTATGTTTAAAGATATCGAGCTTGTGGGCATCCCTCACACTATCGTTATCGGTGATCGCAGCATGGACGAAGGTAACTTCGAATACAAAAACCGTCGTACTGGTGATAAAGAAGTTATCGCAATGGACACGGTTATCGAGCACCTTAAGGCTCAACTAGCTAAGTAATCCTATTGCTTGCTAGCTAATAAATATTTAGTTAGATATTGAAAGGCTGCCGTCAGGTGGCCTTTTTTGTGCCTGTCGTTTCTCTTCAAACTCCCTTCTATTTATCAGTAGAGTAAATAACGTAAGTTAATCCCCTGTTCATCTTCAAATCCGTATATTGGTGTCATCAACTTTTTGGACATGCTCACCATTGGAGGTATCGATGGATATCAAAAGCTTACTGAACCAAGCACTTAAATCAGATCTCGTTAAACAAGGCACTCAGAAACTGTCACAAGGGTCTTCAAGTTTAAGTGGCCTTTCTCAAGGCAGCAATGGCAAGAGTAGCAGTAAAAGCACACTTGGAGCCTTCGGCGCAGGCGCAGTTGGCGGCGGACTCTTAGGTGCGTTAATGGGCTCTAAGAAGACTAAGAAAATGGGTAAGAAAGCCGCAGGTATTGGTGGCGCAGCAGCTCTTGGCGCACTCGCTTACAAGGTCTATAACGACTATCAATCTAAACAAGGGCAAACACCGAATGCCGAACAAGCTCAATTTGATGAGAACGACTCAAACCATAGTGTGCTGATTCTAAGATCGATGATTGCTGCGTCCAAAGCCGATGGTCATGTCGATGAGGAGGAAATGGCCAAGATCGAGCAAGCGGTCGAAAATATGGGCGCGGACTACCAACTGACTAAATTGGTCTCTGAAGAGCTGCACAAACCACTCGATCCAAGTGAAATTGCTCAGCTCGCTACTTCACCTCAACAAGCGAGTGAGATCTACTTAGCGTCTTTGATTGTGGCGGATGAACAGAACTTCATGGAGAAGGCTTACCTCAAAGAGTTAGCCAAGCAACTCAACCTTGCAGATGAAGTTACTTATCAACTTGAACAACAAATATCCGGCTAATCATTAGATACTAAGCGACTAAATAAATACCAGCGAATCATAAAGAACGACTCAAATGGCATGCTAGCAAAGTTATACATTGAGCATTAACAGAATGAGATATTGAGCAAGAACAAACTAACTCTGAACTTAATCAGATCCACTTTGTTTTTGCTTATCTCTATGTGTATATTGAGATCAGTTATCATTTGGTTAGGTATAAAAATGAAAGTATACGATTGTTGTGATTTGGTGCGTGAACTGTATTCTCAAATTGGCAGTGGCGACCAAGGTTATATCCCTAAAGCGATCACCTGCGCGGTAAAAACATTGAATGACCTTGCTGCAGATGAATCTCTTCCTAAAGAAGCACGTGATCGCGCTGCATTTGCCGCAGCCAATCTGCTGATCTCAGATTTCGAGGACTAATATGAACCTCGCTAACTTTGAAAAGATGGACTCTGTGATGTTGATGAGCATCGTCAACATGAAGCTCCGTGACGACTTCGGTGGTGATTTGGATCGAGTAGTCAACTTCTACGAAATCGACAAAGCAGCATTGATCGCAAAACTTGCGTCTGCTGGTTTTGAGTATCTTCCAGAAGCCAAACAATTTCGATAATAGTTGAAAACAAGCTTCCTATTAAAAGACCAAACTCTGCTTTGGTCTTTTTTATTGCTGATACGTATTGGATAAACATGTAGTTAACCAGTTATAAATTATCTGTCTACATCTATACTTTTATATCTTAGAGTCAACGAACGCTCCTTGAACCGAAGCGTATTGTTGTATAGGCTACCTCAAATAGCATATAAAACTCATCACCCAATCTGATGATAGCGAAGGATTAACAATGAAAAGACTCGGACTTTTGGCAGTTTTCGCTGCAACACTGACTGCAGGTTGCGCTTCAAATACACAGCAAGACAACTTTCGTGAAGCCTCTTTTGAGCTGTGTAATACCGAAGTCGATATCTACTCAGTAAGCCATGATGAGCGAATTCGTATCGTCTGTTCTGATGGTTCTAAATTCGCTTTGAACAGCGAAGATACGCTAGAAGTAATGCGTGATATCAACATCGACTATTGTGATGGCGAAGGCTTAGGTAAATTCAACGAGAGCCGTAGCTACTACTCGTTTAGATGTAAGTCAGGTACTTTACTGAGCATCAAAAAGTAAAACCGATACCAACAAACAGCAAAGGGTTGATGTGCAAACATCAGCCCTTTTTTATTACCTGCCTTTCTGTATTCTCAGATAACCCAACGCTCATACCGACCAATACAAAAAAGGCTCCCAACAGGAGCCTTTCAAATCGTATTTTTCAATCAAATAGCTTTAGTTCAAGGAACAGGTGCAGAATCTTCAACACCTTTCCCTAAAACAAAAAGGGACTCAATGAGCCCCTTTAAAGTATTTTTCAAAGTAGTCGTTTGAAATTCTAGGAGAGCACGCGGAGCTTACGGATGTAAGTGAGCATGCTCGACAACGAAGTTCAAATTACTACGCAGAAAAATTAAGCGTAAACCGGTAGACGCTTACAGATTTCTAATACTTTTGCTTTAGTTGCTTCGATAACAGACTCATCACCCATGTTATCTAGGATGTCACACATCCAACCTGCTAGCTCTTTCGCGTCTGCTTCTGAGAAACCACGACGAGTAATAGAAGGAGAACCGATACGGATACCAGACGTAACGAACGGGCTACGTGGATCGTTTGGTACTGAGTTCTTGTTCACTGTGATGTTAGCTGAACCTAGTGCTGCATCTGCTTCTTTACCTGTGATGTCTTTGTCGATTAGGTCAACTAGGAACAGGTGGTTCTCTGTAGAACCTGAAACGATGTTGTAACCGCGTGCTAGGAATTCAGCAACCATTGCTTTTGCGTTAGCAACAACGCGAGCTTGGTATTCTTTGAACTCTGGCTCTAGAGCTTCTTTGAACGCTACTGCTTTACCAGCGATAACGTGCATTAGAGGACCGCCTTGGCCGCCAGGGAATACTGCTGAGTTTAGTTTCTTGTAAAGATCTTCGCCTTCGTTAGAAAGGATAAGACCACCACGAGGACCAGCAAGCGTTTTGTGCGTTGTCGTTGTTACAACGTGAGCGTGTGGAACTGGGTTCGGGTAAACGCCTGCAGCGATTAGACCGGCAACGTGAGCCATATCTACGAAGAAGTAAGCACCTACTTTGTCAGCGATTTCACGCATGCGTGCCCAATCACAAACTTGAGAGTAAGCTGAGAAACCACCGATGATCATCTTAGGTTTGTGCTCGATAGCTAGCGCTTCCATCTCTTCGTAATCGATTTGACCTGCTTCATCGATACCGTAAGGGATGATGTTGTAAAGCTTACCAGAGAAGTTTACTGGAGAACCGTGAGTTAGGTGACCACCGTGCGCTAGGCTCATACCTAGAACAGTATCGCCAGCATTCAGTAGTGCCATGTATACAGCGTTGTTTGCTTGAGAACCTGAGTGAGGTTGTACGTTCGCGTATTGAGCGCCAAACAGTTCACATGCACGTTCGATTGCTAGAGTTTCAACTTTATCTACGAACTCACAACCACCGTAGTAACGCTTACCAGGGTAGCCTTCAGCGTATTTGTTTGTAAGTTGAGAACCTTGAGCTTCCATTACACGTGGGCTTGTGTAGTTTTCTGAAGCGATAAGTTCGATGTGCTCTTCCTGACGAAGAGTTTCTTCTTGGATAGCTGCGAATAGGTCCGCATCGTAATCAGCAATGTTCATGTCACGCTTAAGCATCTGTATCTCCTGACTCAGATTGTACTGAAAGTTTCAAAAAAACCACACAACGACCGAAAGCAAACGTTTCCGTCACCGTTTTGATGTGACGCATTCTACATAATTTGATCTAGGTCATAAAGAGCTAATTGCAATTTTATCATGCAGTTTTTTCATAATCACATATAAGATTCATCATGGTTATTAAGCTTATCCAACCAAAGATGACGCTTACTGTCAATTTTACGCTTTACACCCTGTAAAACGCAGATTACATAGGTTTACCTTAATTTTGCCCCTCAAGCTACCGAAAGCTAAGGTTTTTCTCTACTATGCACGCCTTTATTGGTTAGGTAATTATTAAAACGATGGAAAAACACTCACGTAAAGAAGATTGGGTAGCTATTCTCACTGGCACGTTTTTAGTGGCGTTAGGCGTCTTCTTTTTACAGTCAGCGAACCTGCTTACCGGTGGTACTACTGGCTTGGCTCTGCTTTTGAGTCAATTCTTACCTGTAACCTTCGGTATTTTGTACTTTGTGGCCAACTGTCCATTCTATTTATTGGCATGGAAACGATTTGGCCGTAGTTTTGCCATTAGCAGTGCAATTGCTGGTGCGTTAGTTTCTGTGTTTGCCGATCATTTATACCTCGTTATCTCACTAGAAGTTCATAACGAGATCTACTGTGCTGTTGCCGGTGGCTTATTAATGGGCTTAGGTATGTTAATCCTATTCCGTCATCGCTCCAGCTTGGGTGGCTTCAACGTATTATGTTTGTTCATCCAAGACCGCTATGGCATCTCTGTAGGTAAAACTCAGATGGGCATTGATGCCTGTATTCTGTTTGCGTCTTGCTTCTTCGTATCGCCTTGGGTAATTGCCGTTTCGGTATTGGGCACCGCAGTATTGAACATCGTATTGGCAATGAATCACAAGCCTACTCGTTACTCGGTGAATTACGCGTCTTAATACCCATCCCCCTATGAATTACTAGCTGTTTTTAGTAACAAAAACAGCTAGAATTTAGGTTTTATAAACCGTCGCCTTTTCTATGCAAGATTACCTCTCCAGCGCCAAAGACCAACAAGCCTCTATTTATATTGAAGGCTTGGAGTTCAACCCCAACACACGAGCCTTAAGCTGCGACGAGCAGGTCATTGATTTAGAGCCTCGTTCTATCGAGCTCTTAGAGTTATTTCTTACCAGCGTTGGTCAACCGCTCGCCGCCGAGCACATCATTGAATCTGTCTGGCAAAGCAACTTCATTTCCAAAAATGTTCTGACCAACCGAATCAGTACGTTACGTTCAGTACTTCAAAAACACCTGCCTGATAGCGACGCAACCAAAATACTAGTGACTTACCCACGTAAAGGCTATTTTCTAAACCCAAACTCGGTTAGTTTTGCCGCGACCTCCCCTGAAACTGCACCGAATGATGCAGAACTGGAATCTCCAGTCAGTCAAGAAGGGAATAGATCTAATCCAGTTAACCCTTGGTTAATCGTGGTGTCTTTGGCTTTGCTGATCAGCACTGCGGTAATGGGTTACATGCTTTGGCAATCTCCCACTCGCGCTTCAGAAATTGAACGTGACCAACGATTGATTCCTAAGGTCGAGCTTCTCCTGAACCGATTGGATGCCATTGGTGAGAATTCCAGAAAATACCGAAAAGTCGTAAAAGCATTATTACTTCAACAGCAGATTGAATACGCCTACACCGATCTTGCTAACCAAGATGCGCCAAGCTACTTCCTTGACCCTATTGATAGCTCTCCCTTCTTTCCGGGCGCAAAGAACATGCGTACCAGTGATTACCTGCTTAACATTCAGCTCAAAGATCAAGAAGTGGACAAACGCCTTATCGCAAAGATAAGCCTGATCTACCCAAACTCAGGGAAGCTCGCATTTGGTGGTGCTTACTCTATTGATGTCAATAATATCAGCAGCAGCCTTATGGAGATCAACCGAGAGCTAGCTAACTATTTTGCACTGCCAGCACCATTACCGCCAGAATGGTCAGTCGACAATGCCGAAGTCAGCGAATTGCTAAGTGGAAAAGCCATAGCGCTGGATGGCATTAAGCTCAACACCATGACGTCGACTCTGATTGCGCGTCAACTTGCGCTATTTGAAACAGATCAGAAGAAGCTCGTCGCGTTCACTAACCTTGTTCAAACTCGTTTTAACCGACTACCAGACGAACTGAAGCTGTGGCTTGGTATCATTCATTTCAAACTAAGAGACCTGCAAACCGCAAAAGAGCTTCTGACCAATACCTCAGGCAACTCTACGATCGAAAATGCGTTGGTTTATATGATGGTATCTCATATCGCTTATAAGCAAGACAACATGGAGAAGTTTCGCCTGAACTACATGGAGTCTCTAGTTGCCTTATTGAGAGTGGTTCCATCCGAAGATCTATTCGCCCGGCTATCCAAACCAGAATCAAAATCGACCTGCCTGCAACCTTGGAAGAGCTTGAAGCTAAGCGTTAAAGACCCACTTATCATAAAACAGTGGGAAAGCTTAATGCTGAATTACTGCACAGCTGTTGGGCAACAGATCTCAAATCAAAACAAAAAACCATTTAAAATAAATAACTTAAACATAAATTAAGATCTTATGTGACTTCGTTTTTTGCCCTATTTACTCTTCAAACAATAACATTCCTAAAAACATCGGGCCCACCAAGGGCTTCCAACTTTAGGAATGTTCAACATGAAAAAAACAATGACGCTGCTAGCGACCTCTCTCTTTGCTCTCTATGGTTGTGGCGGCGGCGGCTCTTCTTCTGGTTCTACAGATGGTAATAAAGGTCCAAGCAGTCAGGTTGATTACCCGATTGCGAGCTCTGCATTTTCCCCTAAACCAGAAACAACATTGGGCTACTCGTTTACCAAAGATGGTCAGACTGAAGGCGTGATGACAATGAACTTCACTCCTTTAAGCGGTGAGCTCATTATTGCAGGGTTACAAGAAGAGGCCGGCAATGAAGCGGTCGTTCAAGTTATCAATGACCTCATCAATTACGGCGGCATCACCGAATTTTATGTTTCTGAAGACATCATCACAAATGTTGAAGGTACCCAAGAAGACGGCAGTATTTATTTTGCAGGCCCCGACCGCAGTTTACACGAGATCACCAATGCCTACTTTATTGGTAGCCAATACATCACAACCGTCATGCAAAGCAGTCCACTTTTCCGTTTAAAGGGTGCTGACGTAAAAGAGAGTAACCCAATCATTGATATCAGTGAGGAAACCGTTTCATTACAAGTGACGTTAGATGGCGAAGCTGTCGCTAACTTGCTGAATGATTTTGAAGACCATTCGTGGGTAGCAAGCCTTCCAACTGATGCATCATGCCGAGTCACATGGCAACAACAGATTGAAGAAACAGGCGTGCGTAAGAGTTTCAATATCTCTGCTAAATCGATCGAAGCTGCGAACCTAACAGAGAAAAACACCTACAACATCAACTGTGAAGGCATGGATTCCGCAGAATTTGGCACATCATCAGAGCGCTGGTTCAACCCAAGCATCGGCTTAATTGAACAGATTGAATTGATGTCTGTAGAGCAATCTACTATTGAAGAATCAGCAGCGATACTGACCTCAATTAGCTAGCCTGGACTTAGATTCACTAAACCTAAGCTTAACCGTGAGCTAACCGCAAACAATAAAAAAGGCTTTGGGAGCACTCCAAAGCCTTTGTTCAAACCTAAATCTTTAGGGGGAACTGAGAATTAGGTTTATTGAAATAGTAACGAGGCTAATCTTCAATCAAGAGAATACGAGTCTCGTAAGGTCGTAGCACTTGGTGATGAGACGCCACTAAACTCTCGCTCACTTGATAATTAGACAACAAGCTCTTAGCCTTCGCCATCTCAAAACGTTCAGGTAAAACGCATTCAGCCTCTTCACCATAATAGTTGTTAATGCACAGCAGAGTTTGTCCTTCACTCTCACGAACATACGCAAAAATGGATGGATGCTCAGGCAGTAGGTCTTGATAGCGACCATGAGTAATCACCGGCACTTCTTTACGCAATTCAATCAAACTCTTATAGAAATAGAAGACCGAGTCTTTATCTTCAAGCGCTTGCTCAGCATTGATCTCAGTGTAGTTATTCGCAACATCTAACCATGGCTGTGATAGCGAAAAGCCAGCGTAAGGCTCACTGTTCCATTGCATTGGTGTACGAGAGTTATCACGAGATTTTTGCGCTAAAATCGCCATCATATCTTCATGAGTAACACCATCACGATTCACCATGATGTCGTACATATTGGTACTCTCTACATCACGATACTGGCTGATCTCGGTGTAACCCGGGTTGGTCATACCAATCTCTTCACCTTGATAGATATACGGCGTGCCTTGCATCATATGAACTGACGCAGCAAGCATCTTGGCTGATTCAACGCGATATTGTTGATCGTTACCTAAGCGGCTCACGACTCTTGGTTGGTCGTGGTTACACCAGAATAGTGCACCCCAACCTTTTCCGTTCAAGCCAGCTTGCCAGTGGTTAAAGATCGACTTGAGCTGTAAGAAATCGAAGGGAGCGTTGGTCCATTTCTCACCATTGGTGTAATCGACCTTAAGGTGGTGGAAGTTAAACACCATCGATAGCTCGCTGTTATCAACGTTTGAATATTGCTGACAATGCTCCAACGTGGTTGAAGACATCTCACCTACGGTCACGCTACCGTATTTCTGGAATACCGCTTCGCTGATCTCTTTTAGATATTCGTGCACACGTGGGCCATCGGTATAGAAACGACGACCATCACCAATATCATCATTAGGGAAGTCTTGCTGCTTCGAAATCAGGTTAATGACATCAAGGCGGAAACCATCGACGCCCTTCTCTGCCCAGAAGCTGATAACGTCTTTCACTTCTTCACGTACAACTGGGTTCTCCCAGTTCAAATCAGCCTGTTCTTTGGCGAATAAGTGTAGGAAGTATTGCCCTGTCGCCTCATCTAATTCCCATGCATTACCACCGAACTTAGACTGCCAGTTCGTTGGTGCTTGGCCAGCTACTGGATCTTTCCAGATGTAATAATCGCGGTACGGGCTGTTTTTGTCGCCCAAAGCAGATTGAAACCATGCATGCTCTGTCGAAGTGTGGTTTACCACGATATCCATCACGATGCGAATGCCACGTTGGTGCGCTTCAGACAGCAATAAGTCGAAGTCTTCCATGGTGCCGAATTGAGGATTAATCGCGTAGTAGTCTGAAATATCGTAGCCATTATCGATCATAGGAGATGCGTAAACAGGGGTTAGCCAAATCGCATCCACGCTCAAGTTTTTGAGGTAATCCAGTTTCGAAATGATCCCTTTAATATCGCCAGTACCTTTACTGCCACTGTCACAAAAGCTCTTTGGGTAGATTTGATAGATGGTTGCGGTTTTCCACCAGCTTTCATCATGTTCAGTCATCGCCATCTCTAACACTCACTTACCAGAAAATATAAAATAAAAATCACCATGTGAATCATGGTCGAATAGCCGTTATAACTAAAAGAAAAAGCTATAAATAAGAGAAAAAGCGATGACTTACTTGAAGTCATCGCTTGTTAAATGCATTACGCGTTGGCGGTTTCTAGCTCGCCTTTCATCTGTGCTCGTTTATAGAAGAACAATGTCAGCGTTATCGGCAGTACAATCGCCACCAGCATCGCGACTAAGTAAATCGACCAATATTGAGGTTGAATCGATAGGATGCCCGGCAAGCCGCCGACACCGATGCCATTCGCCATCACACCTGCGCTGCCACAAATCGCGGCTGCAACAGCACTACCAATCATTGCGCTCAGCATTGGGAATTTGTATTTAAGGTTGATGCCGTACATCGCAGGTTCCGTCACACCTAGGTACGCTGAGATTGCAGCTGGTACTGAGATGTCTCGTTCGCCTTCGCGCTTACTCAAAATGATGATGCCTACAACCGCTGAAGCTTGTGCAATGTTTGATAGCGCAATCAAAGGCCAGATTGGTGTGCCACCTAAGTCTTGCATCAGTTGTAGATCCACAGCGTTGGTTGTGTGGTGAATACCTGTAATAACCAAAGGTGCGTATAGGAAGCCAAAGACCACTGAACCAAGAATCGCGAAGTCACCAGTCATTGCCACTTTAGCCGCGAATGCCACACCATCGCCTAACATACGACCGAATGGGCCAATAAAGGCGTGCGCTAGAATCACAGACAAGATGATCGAGACAAATGGCACGACAACCAGGTACAGATAAGAAGGAACAATGCGCTTAAGGTTGGTCTCGATGAAGGCCAGAGCCACACCCGCTAACATCGCAGGGATCACCTGAGCCTGATAACCGACTTTCTCTATCACGAACAGACCAAAGTCCCACACCTCAGGTACCGATTTACCTATCATGTAAGCGTTCATCAACTGTGGAGAAACCAAGGTCACACCGAGTGTGATACCCAGAATTGGCGTTCCGCCGAGTTTCTTAACCGTTGCCCAACACACACCAACCGGTAAGAAGAAGAAAATAGCTTCGCCAATCAACCATAAGAAAGAGTGAACGGTTGCCCAGAACTGGCTGATTTCAACTAAGGTTTTGCCGTCGAACATGCGAATGTCGCCAATCACATTACGGAAACCAAGAATCAAACCACCCGTAATAATGGCAGGCAGCAGTGGTACGAAAATTTCGGCTAAATGGGAGATACCACGCTCAAGGAAGTTCATATTTTGACGAGCAGCCAACTTCGCCTCATCTTTTGATGATGCATCTTTACCGGTTTGCTCAATCAGAAGTGCGTACACCTCATCAACCTCGGTGCCAATCACGACTTGGAATTGACCTGCGTTCGTAAAGCAGCCTTTTACCAGTTTAAGCTTCTCTAATTCTGCTTTGTTCGCTTGTTCCGTATCGTTCAATACAAAACGCAGTCGAGTTAGACAATGGCTGACACTCGCAATATTCTCTTTGCCACCGACTAACTCGATAAGACGCGCAACGTCTTGCTTCGCTATCTTACTCATACTACCCCACCCTGGTTTCATTCAATTACTCTTCTAAACCATGCAGCTATAACCACTCGATTTAGATTAATGGGAACATTCCCAATCACAGGTATTATAATGCCTTCATGAATAATAAATTAAAATGGGAACAGTCCCATTAATTGAAAGAGATCACACTCTAATTTTAATCTAAGCGGTTCAATTTCGCTTGATTGAATGGATTATAGAATAGGAGATTGAGTGTGATGAGAGATCTCTGCATTGCCTAAAAGCTGAGAGATCAATAGATTAGCGGCCAATTTCCCCGCAGATTGATATCCAGGATCAATGCTAAATACTCGAGGGAACAAGAAGGAGAGAAGATCATTGCCACCAACGCCAGTCACCACCACATCTTCACGTTGTAACTCTTGCAGACGTTTGATTACGCCAAGAGCCAGTGTATCACTTGCACAGACAATCGCTTGAGTCGCAGGAGCAAGCACCTCATCCACCAACTGATAAGCGCTTTCATGATGAAGTTGACCAGTACGATAGTTCGCAATTGAACCTGTATTTTCACACCACTCGAGATAAGCCTTAAGACGCAGTTCACCGGTTGATTTATCACTAGGATCAACGCCAATGAAGCCAACCTCAGAGATCCCCTGATCTGCTAAATGCGTTAACGCACTATTGATCACCTGTTGGTTATCATAGTTAATCGACGTCACGTTCTCGGTATCCAGAGCAATCACCACCGCTTTGTGTTCCCAAGCTTCAATCGCAGGAATATCACAGTCAGTAAAACCGAATACAATAATGCCGTCTACATTGCGACGCTTGAGAACCTGCAGATGTTCATTGGCTTTTTCTCTATCAAGCTGACTTTCCATGATCACGACATCGTAATCCGCTCGATACAATTCGGCCAGCATCGTACTTACCGCTTTGTTTTCAGAAGGAGAGTCCAGACGAGAAATGATTACGCCGATGACTTTTTGACTGCCACCACGCATAGACTGTGCAGACTTTGAAGGCGAGTACCCAGATTCTTGAATTACTCTTTCCACCCTTTCACGGGTTTCAGGTTTCACTTTTGGATCATTGGTCAGAACGCGAGATACAGTTGACTTACCAACACCGGACAGCTTAGCAATATCGAGAATAGTGAGTTTTTTGCTCATAAAAAGTCTAACGTTAAAGGGAAGAGAGGAAAAAGCGAGGGCATATTCCCTCACTTAACTGTTTGTAAATCCTAGAAGTTAACTATGACTTACTTTCGGCAATTTTTATAGACGACACGACCAAGTTCTAGACGTGCGTTGTCACCTTTAGTGCGTAAAGTGACGCTATTGATCAGTTCAGAGGTTCCATCATCTAAGATGTACTTCGTTCCTGAACCTGCCGCTATTTGAGTTAGGCGATATTCATTCTCTGGCAAACGTAATACCGCTTTTTCATTACCAAGGTAAGCGACCTTAAATGAAGCGTCAGACTCACATTGATAAGTCACGAATTGATCATCCGAGACTGCACCATCAGGCGCCGCGGATTTAGAACACCCGACTAACACTACCGTATATAGAGATGCTGCTAACAATGCTTTCATACTGCGTTCCTCATCTTTATATAGTTAACGGCGCTGATATCTTATTGATGGGTTAGCACCCCAGTTGACTGGTTAGAACCCACGTAATAAGTAAGCCTGTTAACGGTAGGAAAATGTATCAGCCTTTCAGGAAAGCTGGTACATCTTTAATGCTATCTAACACGACACTGGCAAGTGCCTCACCCTTTTCAGTCACGGGTTTACCGGTTCTCACCAATACTCTGGTACCAACACCAGCGGCTTCTGCGGCCATCATGTCTTCAGCTTTATCGCCAATCATGACAGAGTTAGCCATATCAATTTTGAGAAAGTCACGCGCAGAAATGAACATACCAGGTTTAGGCTTACGACATTCACAATCTTGCTTGTAGTCGCCAATGCCGTGTTCAGGGTGATGAGGACAGTAATAGATACCATCTAACTCAACGCCATTATCGACAAAGTTCCAATCCATCCACTGCGTCAAAGAAAGAAAACGATCTTCGCTAAACTTGCCACGAGCAATACCAGATTGGTTGGTCACAAGTACCAATAAATAGCCTATATCTTTAAACGCTTTTGCCGCTTCAAACACACCATCGATGTATTCAAAGTCATGCTCATCATGTACGTAGCCATGATCAACGTTAATCACACCATCACGATCTAAAAAAACAGCCGGTTTAGACAAAATTCAGTTCTCTATCAACTCTCTATTAATCATTAATTATTACACGCTTTATTTGCTTCATCACTATCTATTTAGTTTTGCGTTCGTTAACGATTTGTTTCTACCTTAGCAACACAATCGACGTTTAGCCGTCTAGACGTAAAAATATCTATTGACTTAGATCATAGAACACCATAGCATCGTCTGTAAATCGAGCGAGCTATCGACATATTATTCTGTTCCACCTGCACGGGTTTCTCTATGATTAAAGTGAATCAAGTCAACAAGGTTTTTTATCAAGGCACTAAAGAAATCAATGCCTTAATCGATATCAACCTTCACATACCTCAAGGTCAAATCTTTGGAGTTATCGGCTCTTCAGGTGCAGGCAAAAGTACCCTGATCCGTTGTGTAAATATGTTGGAAGCCCCGACCTCAGGTGAAGTGATTGTTGACGGTATTGACCTGACAAAACTCAGCAAATCAGAACTCAGCGAAGCTCGCCGTAACATCGGCATGATCTTCCAACACTTCAATCTGCTGTCTTCTCGTACTGTATTTAACAACGTAGCACTGCCTTTAGAGCTTGCTGGTAGAGATAAAGCTGCGATTGAAGCGAAAGTGAGTGAACTACTTGAGCTTGTTGGTCTATCGGATAAGCGTGATACCTACCCTGCGAACTTAAGTGGCGGTCAAAAGCAGCGTGTCGCGATTGCTCGTGCGCTAGCGTCAGACCCAAAAGTACTGCTATGTGATGAAGCGACCAGTGCGCTGGATCCAGCAACGACTCAATCTATTCTTGAGCTGCTACGTGAAATCAACCGTAAGTTGAGTATCACTATCCTACTGATTACTCATGAAATGGATGTGGTTAAAAGCATCTGTCACGAAGTCGCGATCATTGGTGATGGTGAGCTAGTAGAGAAAGGCACTGTGGGTGAAATATTCGCACACCCTAAAACAGAGCTGGCACATCAGTTCATTCGTTCAACGCTCGATCTAACGATTCCTGAAGATTACCAAGCACGTTTGCAAGATACTCGCGTAAACAGCAGCTATCCACTGGTACGCCTTGAGTTTACTGGCGCAACGGTCGATGCTCCGTTAATGACGCAAATCGCACGCAAATTCAACATCGACGTTAGCATCTTAAGCTCAGACCTTGATTACGCCGGCGGCGTGAAGTTCGGCATGATGGTTGCTGAATTGTTCGGTAATGAAGCAGACGATAATGCTGCTATCCAATTCCTACGCGACAACAATGTAAAAGTAGAGGTGCTTGGCTATGTCCTTTAGTTTCAACGAGATTGCTGACTGGATCAGCCTTAACGGTAACCTTCTATTAGGCGCAACAGGCGAAACTCTTTACATGGTTGCTGTTGCAGGCATCGTTGGTTTCGCTGTCGGTATCCCATTAGGCGTGATTCTACACACGACTAAAAAAGGTGGTCTGTTAGAGAACACCAAGCTAAACAAAATTCTTGGTGCGGTTGTCAACGTAGGCCGTTCAGTGCCCTTCTTAGTACTGATGGTTGCAATCATCCCACTGACTAAGATGTTGATTGGTACCTTCATCGGTACAACAGCAGCGATTGTTCCACTAACAATTGGCGCTATCCCATTCGTGGCTCGACTTATCGAAAGTGCGCTACTTGAAGTACCAACAGGTCTAGTAGAAGCCGCTCAATCAATGGGCGCAACACCAACACAAATCATCAATAAGGTTCTACTTCCTGAAGCACTTCCGACTATCATCAACTCAGTAACGATTACGTTAGTGACTCTGGTGAGCTACTCAGCAATGGCCGGAACTGTAGGCGGCGGTGGCCTAGGAGATGTCGCGATTCGTTACGGATTCCACCGCTACGATGTGACCATCATGGCTGTGACAGTAGTAATGTTGATTGTGCTTGTACAAATTATTCAATCAATCGGTGATTCATTGGTTCGCCGCGTTGACCACAGATAAAGACTCAGCGTTAAAACGCAAACTATCTAAGACAAGAGTCGTCTGAACCAAATTAAATAGATTTATTAAAAGGAGATTATTATGAAATTTAGCCTTAAAGGTTTACTGACTATCGCAGCGGCAGCTTCAGCGCTAGTACTAGCAGGTTGTGGCGAGAAAGAAGTGGATACTTCTAAAATCAAAGTTGGCGTAATGGCAGGTGCTGAAGCACAAGTTGCAGAAGTAGCAGCTAAAGTAGCAAAAGAGCAGTACGGCCTAGATGTTGAGTTAGTGACGTTCACAGATTACGTAACACCAAACGCAGCTCTAGATGACGGTTCTATCGATATCAATGCATTCCAACACGCACCGTACCTAGATCAGCAAGTGGCTGACCGTGGTTACAAGCTAACAATCGCTGGTAACACGTTTGTTTACCCAATTGCAGGTTACTCTAAAGAAGTGAAATCTGTAGATGAAATCCAAGACGGCGCTCGTATTGCAGTACCAAACGACCCTACAAACCTAGGTCGCTCTCTACTTCTTCTTGAGCAACAAGGTCTACTTGAACTTCGTGAAGGCGCTGGTCTTCTAGCAACCGTTCGTGACATTGTGGGTAACCCTAAGAACCTAACGATTGTTGAACTAGACGCAGCTCAACTGCCACGTTCTCTTGATGATGTTGCACTGTCTATCATCAACACAACTTACGCGAGCTCTATCAACCTGACTCCGCAAAAAGACGGCATCTTCGTTGAAGACAAAGACTCTCCATATGTAAACCTAATCGTTTCTCGTGAAGAAAATCTAAACGCTGAAAATGTACAGAACTTCGTAAAAGCTTACCAAACTGAAGAAGTGTACAACGCAGCTTCTGATATCTTCCAAGGTGGCGTAGTTAAAGGTTGGTAATCAACTAAACGACAGCAACCTATAGATACCCGAAGGGGCTGACATAACGTCAGCCCCTTTTTTAATGGTTATGATTTACAAGAAAGTTCGACTTACCACCAAGCTTCCACTTGCATACCAACGCTCATTTCACTGTTTTTACCTTCACCGAAGGCATTGTCATTTTCAGCATCGTTTAGGTAAGTCGCAAAGATACGGAATTCAGGACGAGACCAGAAACCCACTTGTGGAACCCAGGCCTGAGCGATTGTAAATTTACCACCCGCCCCATCTTTGTTATCGATAGTTTCAACAAAGCCACCAATTTCAAGAATGGTACGCATACGCTTGTCCCACTTGTAAAGCGGGCGAATTACCGCACTGAAAGAATCATCATCACTGTTATTAGCGCCAACACCGGTTGATGCTGCATAACGTACTGTGTGGCCAAACTCGATGTTCTCGCCAATCGCAAGCACGCCCCAGTTAATCAATCGGAAACCCTCGGCGTCATTATTGTTTGCATCACGTACGATGCCCTTACCGGTACCAAAGGTTGTCATCTGCTCGGCATAGCCAGAGTTAGCAACCTGTAGAATCGTTTTGTTGAAGCCACCAGTAAGATTTTGATTCAAACTTGCCGTTAACATTACGCTGTCATCCGCATCGATCGTTTGACCTTGTTTTTCATTGGCGAAGTTCATATCAATACCGACCTCAAGATCCGCATTGTTCCACAGTGGAATCCCGGCATAGCGCACGTCTGCAATCATGGCTGTGGTTTCTTTGCCATCAAATACATCACCCGTAACGGTGTCTTGAATCAAAGCTACCGATAATTTACCTGGGCCCATATTGATGTGTTCAACACCAGCACCAATACCACTGACATCCCAGTAGTAGTTGTCAACGATGTGCACATCATGACGCTGGTAGTAACGTTCACCCGCCCAAATTCCAATGTCCTTATCTTCAAAAAGCCCCACAGCCTGAACATTCAATTGCACCACATCAACGCTTTTATCCGCCGCGTTTTCATCTTGGCCTTGCCAGTACGACAACATGGAATCAACTAAAAATGAAACGTCGTCCTCTGCATACACCTCTTTCTTAAAACCAAACTCACCATACAGGTCATTTTCGTTGCCGAGTCGGCCAACTTTACTCACCTCCCACTTGCTGTTTGAGCCGCCTTCATTACTCAGGCCAACGCCTCCGCGCATGTAACCATTGAACTCCAATGGCGTGGTTTCATCAGCGTATAAATTAGGGGCAAGTAAAGCAGTAGAGAGTGCAGCAGCAATAGGTAACAGTTTCATCGTCCATTCCTTTCAGATCTAGAATCAGGTTATTTTTACAAATGGGAACATTCCCATGGGATCGATCCCATTTATATTGAGAAGAATATAAATTGAAAGAGAACTGATTGATTATTGTGATCAGGCTAACTATTGAGGTAACTAAAAGTTGATGGGTGTTGGATTATTTCTATGAATACGTTGGAGCTACAGAAAGAGGGGAATATCACGTTCTGTACCTACTTGGGGGGGAACAGTAGCGAACAATTAGGGAGTAATAAAGATTGGGAAAAGATAGCTTGTGAGTCGCGAAATCGAGTAAGAAAACAAGATGATAAACGATTGATATAAAGGGGAAATCGATATCGGAGCACTTAAGCAATACTCCGATATCTAAAATACGACGTTTAAATAACCACAGAAGGGTTACTTCAGGTGATCCCAAGAGATGTTTGACACCAATCGACAGTCATCACACTTGAAATAGAAAATATCGTGAATAGGCGTATCAAGCAGCCATTCGCCACCACATTGTGGGCATTTACGCTCTTTTTCAGCTTTTAAGCTAATGCCGCCCACACGGTATAAGTAGTAATACGTTGGGATCTTAGTGAGGTACTCAATGCGCCCTCTCAAGCCCCAGCCGCGTTTGAACAATACGCTTTTGGTATCGCTAATCTCGGTCAGCGTTGCATGTTCAGCACGGCAACCCCCGCCCATTTGTACTTCATCACAGGCTTGCCATTCAGTCTGCCATTTCAACACGGCTTTATGGTCACCATTGAAGGTTGGCGGGTTGCGGTACAAAGGGATCGGCAACAAGCTATCGCCACTACGCAGCGGCGAACAGGTATGCACGAATGTCGTGTATAACACCTGCCAACTTGGCGTTTCATCTTCTGCCACTTCTTCTGAGTTCAGATCTCGACCAAGCAGACGCATCTTAGGTGCTAATAAACTCGCAGCTGATAAGCGTTCAAAACAGACCTTTACGAAATCTGAATGATTACGTGGGTGCAAGCTGTCTTGCTCTGGGCACACAACGCGAACATAGAATTCGCCGTCGCCCATCACGATTGGAAACTCACGGCCTAGCACTTGTCCATTGTAACGAAGTGCATCCATCAAGCCATTAACTGCCTTATCGACAGCGCTGACCGTTGTGTTATCAAAACACTCAAATTGAAGCTCTAGTACGTACATCTATTTACTATATGTGGTTCTATTAATAGCATCATTATAACGACTATTTATACTATTGTACTTAGCTTAATAATACGGATGACCCCGAATTAAATAAATATTCGCTTATAGCTTAATCCTACTGCCTGGAGCTCTAGAGCTCTAGAGCTCTAGAGCAGCCAGTTAAAAACGCATATCATCTTCAGGCAAGTAGAAAACCAATTGATGGGCTTTCTACTCTGTTCAACACAAGTTAAACCACGTTTTTACGTAAAAGTTTGTTGTTGGAACAACTGCTCTACAATTTCATTGGATGTTGTCATAGCGCTCATATCGAAGCCTGATAAATCCAAGTTGGTCATCTCAACTGCAACAGATTGGCCAGATTCCGCTTCGATCGCTAACTCAATACTACTATCCGCAGTTAATGAAGCTGTAACATGCTCTAGTAGCATTTCCATATTAGTAACATCATCTCCAGTCAGGTCAAGAAGGTCTGTGAGGTCAATATTGTCATCACCAAAAGTGAAATCAGTAATAGTATCGCGTGACAAACCATCCACTGAGTCTTGCTCAAAAACAAAAGCGTCTTTGCCCTCTCCCCCCGTCAAAATGTCATTACCTAAGCCACCAATGAGTACATCATCACCTTCACCGCCAAGTAAAAAGTCATCCCCTTGGTTACCATGTAAGGTATCACTGCCTTGCTGGCCGAGTAGTATATCAATACTTTCAGAACCAAGAATCGTATTACCCAACTCATCGCCAGAAAGTGTCACACTCTCTTGAATGACAGGGACTGCTCCTTTTTCGGTTAGAATTAAACTAAATACATTGTCACTGTTTTGCCCTTTACCGTCCGTAACCTCAAAAGCAAAATTCATATTTATTTGCTGACCATTCGACAAGTTAAAGTTCTCGTCTTGGGTAAAGTTATAACTTCCATTTGAGTATACTTCCAAGACACCAAACTCTGTTGTCACACTCAGAAGACCATTTTCACTAGCAACAGAAGAGGTCACATTGGGCGGTGTATCAAAGCCCATAAACTCGGTATTCATCAATCTAAAGTCATTAGTTTGAGTAGACACCTGTAGCGTATCACCATCGGGATCGAAACTACCCGACAATAACTCACCAGCAATAGGCTCCGGCGTGTAATGTTTAAGCAGTTGTCCTAAACTTTCTCCAGAGTCTACATATACGACAGTATCAGTAATGCCATTCATTGCATCCGCAACATTTTCGTCACCACGCGTCGCAATACCAATACCATAAACAGAAGCTTGGTTATCTTGAACATATTGCTCCCAGCGGTCACTTAGGTCATCAGCAACCACAGCCCCGTCTCTAGGGTTCGGAGCTCCATCTGACATGAAGAAGATAGAATCATGGCTCTCGATTGGCTGCTCTTTAAGTAAAAGATCCCAATCCAGTTCACCTTGATCGTTTAGGCCATCCTGCCACGGGAAACGATTAGAACTATCACTTGGTGCCATGACAGCTTCCAAGGCATCATTGTAATCGGTGTTCATTCCTCTATTGTCGATCCAGCACCACTCATTCACATACTTATTGACATCCGTCAGGTAAGTCATGTCCGTGAGCTCACGCCCATTCAGCTCTGGCGGACGTGTCATCTCAAGAACGTCACCAAGTTCAAACCAACTTTGCTCTTCAGTTTCACCTGCAAATTTAACCAAGCGAATGTAGCTATTTGAAGCTCCACCTTGTTGTATTAGATCTTCAACCATTTCATGTAGAGCTTCTGCTGCCTTATACGCTCTTGACTCTGTACGTGAAGCAAGAACTTCATCCGGTAAGCCACTATCTCTATACGTATTCGTCCCATCAAAAGTCCGAGTCATACTGCTAGAAACATCGAACACAACTGTGATCTTATTGATAGGTTGCTCTTCTACTTCAGCAAAACCAACTACTGCTGTGTTCTCCGGCGCCCTATTTTCAACGACATTCAGAGTAACTGTAGTTTGATCTAAGTCGCTGCCATCACTTGCTTCTACGAACAATTCATGAGCTGAAGAAAGATCAAAATCTAAAGCGTCTGAATCTTTTAACCAAATCTCTCCCGTATTACTGTCTATGCGGAATTTGTCACTATCATCCCCTTTAAGGGTATAAGTGATCGTATCGTTGTCAGGGTCAAATGCTGCAACTTTACCAACCAAAATTCCGCTCTCATGCTCAGCAACGTCAAATCTAATGGTGTCGGTGGTTGCTAAACCGTGTCCATCAGAGCCTCGAATCTGATCTTCATCGTTTGGAGAAATAAATTCTGGGGCACCGTCTTTGATATTTATTGTAATATCGTTAGTTGCAATATCACCATCAGCATCAATGACTTTGAATGCAAAGCTTTCACTTTGATCACCATCGACATTATTCGCTTTATAGTCATACCAACCATTTTCAAAATTAATCGTTAACTGGCCAAAGTTCGTTTCTACTTCAAGCAGAGAATGTTCTGAAACTTGAGAAGATATCCCATTAACATCCGTTTTCGATACTGTGCCTGTTTGTTTATCAAACTGGTAGTTTTCACCTTTGATTTCAATAGAATTAACCCATTGAATTTCACCGCCAACTTGAGAAAAAACATCACTTTGAACTTCACCAGGAACGGTAGTCACTAAAACATTCTCTACATTTGACTCGTCAACAACCAATGCAGAACCAGAACTAGTCGCCACTGGTTTGAGATAATTCAAAGAAGCACTATCACCAATACCAAGCGCCCAAATATTATTAAAGGTATGCCCATTAGCTGACATTCCATTTTCCATCGCTAATTCTAGAATCAATTTTTCTTCGGCATCTGTCGGAGCCACTCGGCCAGCTAACAAGTCATCATAATGTGATTGGCTACTAAAATGCGCCGGGTCTAAGTCATCCATTAAGCTTGTTCGAGCTTGAGAGGAATAGAAATCTTGACGAGTCCAGCCACTGAAATCTGAAGGCTGCCCATCAGAGATAAAGTACAACTGGGTATTAGAACCCGCGACTTGGCTAGAGAAACTATCAGCTGAAACGATGTCTTCAACCTGCTCAATCGCTTCATAATAAGGTGTCCAACCAGATGGAGATACAGTAGCAAAGAAATCTGTAATGTCTTGCTCTGACTCGATCCAACTAGAGATTTTACCGCTTGGAGAACCAGAGTGAGTAGCAATTTGGAACTTCACATCTCCCAGTTCATGGTATTTCTCAAACATACTTTTTATTGAAGTTTGTGCTAGATCCCATCTTGTCGTTTGCACACCATTTGAATCCAGAACGGTATCCTTCATAGAGTCAGATGCATCTAGTGCAATCACGACCGAGTTAGACTGAGGTTGCACATCTTTTATCGTATGTTGATGAACTCCAGCTTCAGGAACAACATCAACCACTTCAATATTTAGCTGTGCTTGCTCCACTTGATGACCGACATCTAGCGTGATATTTAACTCAAGCATCAATGAATCATTACCCTGTTCTAGATGATCAAGTGCCGCATGTTGCGATACTTGATACTCACCAGTAGCCTGATCAATCTTTGCCGAAAGCACATCAACTCGATGACCATTAACCTCAGTAAACGCACTAAATTCTGTTTGGTCTTGAGAAAGTTCAAACTGGACTACCAAACCGTTACTCGTTAAACCAAAAAGATCTTGTGTACTATCGAATCGATACTCCGCTTCTTCCGCTGAACCAAGATCTGCATCAAGTTCACCTTCGACAAATACGGTCTGATTCGCACCTAAGTCAGATTCTTCAAGAGTAACTGATTCATTATCAAGTGAAATAGATTCTCCGATTATGGTAACGGTGACGCTGGCTGTATCCTGCAACCCATCCTCATCTTGAATAGTGTACTCAAACTCTACAGTTTTAACTTCACCTGCACTTAATGATTGCTCTGTTAACGGTAAGCTATCTAGGTACTTTTCGGCATCAAAAACAAATTGACCGTTTTGAAGCGTTATATAGTCCGCCTGTGGGTAATCAACAATAGTTAACTCATCGTTTTCTGGATCACTATCATTGGTGAGCACATCTAAAGTTAATAGGCCAGTTCCGTGTGTGTGGTAATTACTATCGAAAGACGTTAAATCAGCAGACACTTCAGTAACGAAATATTCGGAACCTTTAGGGTCAACAACCCCATCTTTATAGCCAATTGCAGACAATTCAATCGTATCAAAGTAGCGTCCGGAGGCATCAATAGAAACTAATTGGCTACCACCACGATTTCCTTCAAATACGCCTGTTGCAATTAATTCACCCTCAAAATAGGCTTTCCATACGCCTTGCTCAATACCCGGTTCCCAGCTTCCATTATTTGTATCTGTCCATAAGTTTTTAACTTCAACTTGTGCATGATTAGCAAGTTGATTATTAGCAAAAGTGAAACTCATCGCTTCACTCTTCTGAGTTGCATCATCGTAACCAATTTGGCCAGATTGAACACGATCAGAAGGGTTATCAAGTTCAGAATGCACACCGTATTTATTGTCACCATCCCCGGTGTAATCTGCCAGAGTTGCATCTGCAACTTTTTCTCCAGTCACACTGTCAATCACATAGACATCGACTTTGATATCGTTGCTGGTTATCCAGTTCGATGAATCTAATGTTTTGGTTTCAGTCGTGATGCCTTTGTCATCTAGAGCAGTCGGACCTTCATTAACGTCACCGACTTTTATATGTACTTGAGCGGTGTCTGTCTCTCCGGACTCATCGGCAACGAGCACATCTACACTGTAGCTTTCATTGTCTTCGTAGTTGAGTGATACACCAGATTTCAATGAAATCTCACCAGATGCAGCATCAATCTGAAAGAGGTCGGTATGATTGCTAAGAGAATAGGTCAATTGACTTGCGCTATCGACATCAAATGCCCCGACCTGACCAACAGTTTGACCTTGGCTATTTTCAGGCACAGAGAATGAATAAACATCATCATCAACGAGTCCCAAACTGTTTAGGCCATGCGAGTCGTTGTTGCCACTGACAAATTCAGGTTTATCGTCTGTTCCAGTGATGGTCACTGCAATCTCATGCGTGCTGCCATCCGCAGTTGATACCGTGAAGGTGCGAACAATTGGAGTAGAGTCGGCGTCCAGAGCTTGGACATCCGCGTGGTCATTGTTGAGCACATAGGTCCACTCACCGTCTGCATCGATACTGAAGGTGCCGTAGTGGCCATCTTGAACATCGCTCTGCGCGGTAAACACCGCTTCGTTCAAATCCGGATCGTCAACATTGAGGTTGCCACCAGTCGTTAGCGTCACGTCTTCTTGCACTGCGCCTTTATCATCACCCGGAATACTTGGCGTGATAACCGCTGCGTCGTCTGAGCCCGTGATGGTTACTGCAATCTCATGTGTGCTGCCATCCGCAGTTTCTACCGTGAAGGTGCGAACAATTGGAGTAGAGTCGGCGTCCAGAGCTTGAACATCCGCGTGGTCATTGTTGAGCACATAGGTCCACTCCCCATCCGCATCGATGCTGAAGGTGCCGTAGTGACCATCTTGAACATCAGTCTGCGCGGTAAACACCGCTTCGTCCAAATCCGGGTCGTCAACATTAAGGTTGCCGCCCGCGGTCAGCGTCACGTCTTCTTGCACTGCGCCTTTATCATCACCCGGAATACTTGGGGTAATAACCGCCGCGTCGTCGGAGCCCGTGATGGTCACTGCAATCTCATGCGTGCTGCCATCTGCAGTTTTTACCGTGAAGGTACGAGTGATTGGATCTGAGTCGGCGTCCAGCGCTTGAACATCCGCGTGGTCATTGTTGAGTGTGTACGTCCACTCACCGTCCGCATCGATACTGAAGGTGCCGTAATTGCCATCTTGAATATCAGTCTGCGCGGTAAACACCGCTTCGCCTAAATCTGGATCGTCAACATTAAGGTTGCCGCCGGTCGTTAGCGTCACGTCTTCTTGCACTGCGCCTTTATCATCACCCGGAATGCTTGGGGTGATAACTGCCGCGTCGTCTGAGCCCGTGATGGTCACTGCAATCTCATGCGTGCTGCCATCCGCAGTTTCTACCGTGAAGGTGCGAACAATTGGAGTAGAGTCTGAATCTAGCGCTTGAACATCCGCGTGGTCATTGTTGAGCACATAGGTCCACTCCCCATCCGCATCGATGCTGAAGGTGCCGTAGTGACCATCTTGAACATCAGTCTGCGCGGTAAACACCGCTTCGTCCAAATCCGGGTCGTCAACATTAAGGTTGCCGCCCGCGGTCAGCGTCACGTCTTCTTGCACTGCGCCTTTATCATCACCCGGAATACTTGGGGTAATAACCGCCGCGTCGTCGGAGCCCGTGATGGTCACTGCAATCTCATGCGTGCTGCCATCTGCAGTTTTTACCGTGAAGGTACGAGTGATTGGATCTGAGTCGGCGTCCAGCGCTTGAACATCCGCGTGGTCATTGTTGAGTGTGTACGTCCACTCACCGTCCGCATCGATACTGAAGGTGCCGTAATTGCCATCTTGAATATCAGTCTGCGCGGTAAACACCGCTTCGCCTAAATCTGGATCGTCAACATTAAGGTTGCCGCCGGTCGTCAGCGTCACGTCTTCTTGCACTGCGCCTTTATCATCACCCGGAATGTTTGGCGTGATAATCGCCGCGTCGTCGGAGCCCGTGATGGTCACTGCAATCTCATGCGTGCTGCCATCCGCAGTTTCTACCGTGAAGGTGCGAATAATTGGAGTCGAGTCGGCGTCCAGCGCTTGAACATCCGCGTGGTCATTGTTGAGCGTGTACGTCCACTCCCCGTCCGCATCGATACTGAAGGTGCCGTAGTGGCCATCTTGAACATCGGTCTGCGCGGTAAACACCGCTTCGCCTAAATCCGGGTCGTCGACATTGAGGTAGCCGCCGGTCGTTAGCGTCACGTCTTCTTGCACTGCGCCTTTATCATCACCCGGAATACTTGGGGTAATAACCGCCGCGTCGTCGGAGCCCGTGATGGTCACTGCAATCTCATGCGTGCTGCCATCTGCAGTTTTTACCGTGAAGGTACGAGTGATTGGATCTGAGTCGGCGTCCAGCGCTTGAACATCCGCGTGGTCATTGTTGAGTGTGTACGTCCACTCACCGTCCGCATCGATACTGAAGGTGCCGTAATTGCCATCTTGAACATCGGTCTGCGCGGTAAACACCGCTTCGCCTAAATCTGGATCGTCAACATTAAGGTTGCCGCCGGTCGTCAGCGTCACGTCTTCTTGCACTGCGCCTTTATCATCACCCGGAATGTTTGGCGTGATAATCGCCGCGTCGTCGGAGCCCGTGATGGTCACTGCAATCTCATGCGTGCTGCCATCCGCAGTTTCTACCGTGAAGGTGCGAATAATTGGAGTCGAGTCGGCGTCCAGCGCTTGAACATCCGCGTGGTCATTGTTGAGCGTGTACGTCCACTCCCCGTCCGCATCGATACTGAAGGTGCCGTAGTGGCCATCTTGAACATCGGTCTGCGCGGTAAACACCGCTTCGCCTAAATCCGGGTCGTCGACATTGAGGTTGCCGCCGGTCGTCAGCGTCACGTCTTCTTGCACTGCGCCTTTATCATCACCCGGAATGCTTGGCGTGATAACCGCTGCGTCGTCGGAGCCCGTGATGGTCACTGCAATCTCATGCGTGCTGCCATCCGCAGTTGATACCGTGAAGGTGCGAACAATTGGAGTAGAGTCGGCGTCCAGAGCTTGGACATCCGCGTGGTCATTGTTGAGCGTGTACGTCCACTCCCCGTCCGCATCGATACTGAAGGTGCCGTAGTGACCATCTTGAACATCAGTCTGCGCGGTAAACACCGCTTCGTCTAAATCTGGATCGTCAACATTGAGGTTGCCGCCGGTCGTCAGCGTCACGTCTTCTTGCACTGCGCCAGTATCATCACCCGGTTTGCTTGGCGTGATGACCGCCGCGTCGTCTGAGCCCGTGATGGTCACTGCAATCTCATGCGTGCTGCCATCCGCAGTCGCGACCGTGAAGGTGCGAACAATTGGAGTAGAGTCGGCGTCTAGCGCTTGAACATCCGCGTGGTCATTGTTGAGAACATAGGTCCACTCACCGTCCGCATCGATACTGAAGATACCGTAGTGACCATCTTGAACATCGGTCTGCGCGGTAAACACCGCTTCGTCCAAATCCGGATCGTCAACATTGAGGTTGCCACCGGTCGTCAGCGTCACGTCTTCTTGCACCGCGCCGTCATCACTTCCACTAATAATAGCGGATACTGATTCAGAAATAACATCAATAGAAGAATTCAAAACAGTGTTCAAAGTGACTTGTTGAGCTTCATTTACCCCCTTGGTCTCAAAGAACGTTTTCGCTAAAACTTCCACGCCATATCTTTCAATGCTTCCAGAAGTTATCAAACTAGAGCCACTGACATTTCCAGACGCGGTAGCAAATTCACTCCCTAATAAAGTAGGGTCTAAGCCGTCTTCGAGAGCATTGAATAACGCAATAACATCTGGTGATATGTCAATATTTTCGTGTTGATCAACAAACGTAATTTCAGGTTCTTTATTGCCTTCAAACGTTTCGACAATAATTTCACCAGGAAACAACTGCTGCCCAGGTTCGACTACTTTAATTTTACCATCTAAACCTATAACAACATACGTTTCTACTGCTAACTTCATTCTGTCGACCACTGCTCATATCCCCTAGAAATCATCGATTAGATTCATCAATCAAACCCAACACAACAAGCTCATTTATTGACAAGAAAAATAATTGGGTAATTTATCATCAAACGGCCCCTATAAAACACGCACTTTTATGGGCTTAAATTTTCATGTTTTAAATTTGTTTTATTTTTATTCAAACAATAATATTTTATTAAAACATTCAAAATTGAAGAAGTGACATATATTTTTCGATTAAAAATAAGTTTGTAGCCAGTAATAACCTAAGAATATTGAATGACATTCTTTAAGCATGGTCATTCATTCTAAATCAATAAAAACAAATAATGATTTAAATATTATTAACAAATTGGAGAATTTCCTTGAAGCTAATTTACTGTAGCTTACTGTGCAGTGGACTTTTATTACCACTACCTTCTTGGGCACAGTCTTTAGAGCAAGCGGTATCACAAACCTTTGCTACAAACCCAGAAATTAAAAGTGCGTTTAATGAATATATAAGCAAACGCTATTTAATTGATGCATCTACAGGAGCCTATAAACCGAGTTTGGATTTAGATGCAGGAATAGGATATGAAGCAATTAATCCGTCTTCTGAAATCGCTCGCGGATCAACTGAAATGACACGTAGAGAAGCATCACTTACGCTAAATCAGTTGATATGGGATGGTTCAAAAACTCTGAATGATATTGATCGTGTCTCGGCAGATGCTGAGTCAGTTCGACTACAGCTATTATCGAATGCACAAAATACAGCACTCGACGTAGTCAGAGTTTATATTGAGACTATTGAAGGCTTTGAGATTCTCGCTCTATCAGAAAGTAATCTCGCAACACACGAAAAAATATACGTGGACATAAAAAAGCGCACTGATTCGGGTATCAGTTCAACTGCAGATCTCACGCAAATTGAAGCTCGCCTAGCAAAAGCACACAGTAATTTAATCGCAGCTGAAAACAACTTGATTGACTCACAGACCACTTTCATACGCCTTGTTGGAGAAGCTCCTCAGTCCCTTGTTTTTCCTCGAGCCGATAAAAACTTTATCCCATTAACGTTAGAGCTAGCTCAAGAGCAAGCCTATGAATCTCATCCTGTTATTAAAATATCACAAGTGGATGTTGAGTCTGCAAAATTCCAATATAAACAAAGCCAATCGAACTACTTCCCAACACTTTCTTTTGAAGCTAAGCAGAGCTGGAAAGAGGATGCTGGAGGAATAAAAGGTAGTAGCGATGAAACAACAGCGATGATACGACTTAATTATAATCTTTATAATGGAGGTCGAGATTCAGCAAAGAGCTCAGAAATGGCTTACCAATTAAACAAAGCCAAAGATTTAAGAGAAAGAGCATATCGATCAGTTAAAGAAGAGCTACAACTTTCTTGGAGCGCTTTAGAAATGACATCTCAACAAAAAGTGTTCCTTGCAGATCATGTGGACTCGGCTTCTGAAACAGTAATTGCTTACGAAAAACAATACTTAATAGGCAAACGTACTTTGCTCGATCTTTTGAATACTGAAAATGAACTTTTCGAGTCACGAAAAGGTTACGTTGAAGCAAAATACTCAGAGCAATACGCTAAATATAGAGTCCTTACTTCTACAGGCAACCTATTGAATGCATTGAGAGTTAACTTACCAAATGAATGGACAGATAAGGTGGATTACTAATGTACAAACAAACCATTTTTTGGTCTTTTCTATTTTTTACTTTCAACATTCAAGCAAGTGATGAAATTAGTTACATCCCAACCCCGACTATAAGTCAAGTTGCAGACCAGTTTGACCAAGATAGTGATGGGGTCATCAATGAAAGAGACCTTTGCCCAGACACCCCACAATTTGCTGAGATAGACAATGATGGATGTGGAAGCCTTGTTGAGACAGAGGATTCATATGTTATTCGAATCTTATTCAATAATGACTCCGATATAATAAATTCAATTTATGATCAGCAAATCAAAGGTATGGTTAACTTCTTAAAGCAGTATTCGAATACCGCAATTGAAATTCAAGGTTACGCCAGTAACGTCGGAAATCACCAATACAACATGACTCTTTCGACACGTAGAGCTAAACAAGTTCGTAACAAAATAATAAATTTGGGCATAAAAGAAAGTCGAATAAGGATTGTAGGCTTTGGTGATACTCAACTGAGTTCAATAGGTATTGATGAAATAAGCCATGCTCTAAATCGAAAGGTTACAGCTACGGTCGTAGGGCATAAAGGTGAAGTAAAAGAAGAGTGGAATATATTTACAACTCTTCCAAAAGCACATTAACACGATAAGATGGGATGCAGTGCATCCCATCCTCGTCTCAATATTGAGACTTTATAATAACAACCAAAAAACAACCACCTATTATTTATAAATAGTTATATTATTAGCCCGAAAATAAAAAGGGAAATAATGGTGTGTTAAAATTAGCAATCATTAGCAATCACTTCACGCCAATATAATACTAATAAAGTTTCATACATTACCAGAATCATCAAATAATGCTTATAACAACATCGTTAATAGCGTATGTACACCATATTCCCAACTCTATATTTAGATTAGCTCAACTATATCCACAGAACTCGATTTACTTAAAAGCCCAAACACATTATATAGCGATAGAAATATGACTGAAACATGCCTTCGCAGGCTAAACCAATTGTTGGGCCACTACGATCATTCAGTCCTTTATGAGGTTAACTTAGATGAACTGGAAAACGTGTTTGCCACCTCCCGACGTAACACATCCAACATTCTAAAAATTTTAGGGGATTACAATTGGATTTTCTGGCAACCAGGAATAGGGAGAGGAAAAAGTAGCACCATCCAAATAACAGTCTCAATGTATCAAGCAATCTATCAGACCCTTAGCAGTGAAATCGAATCAAGTAACTTTGACGTTATTGCTAAGATTCTACATACCTATCAAGAAGTTGCGGCCAACGCTTTAAATCAAGCAATGCTTGAATCCAATAGGAATAAAGAAGAATCAAATTCTCTAGTGATCACTCAATATCCCTGGGTTAATGAACTAAATCCAACTTTGACTTACCGGTTTTCAGAGCTACAAATAGCTCGAAGTCTTTACGACACCTTACTCATAGTTAATGTACACGGGAAATTGGAGACTCAACTAGCCTATGATTACAGGGTAGATGGCAAACGTATCTACCTCTGGATCAGACCAGAAGTTATTTGCCATGATGGATTGCCTTTGACTATAGATGATGTGGTTTTTAGCCTTAGAGAACTAAAAAATACACAAGGTCCAGTTAGTCTATTATTCAAGCAAGTTGAAGATATCTATTTTTCAGAGTCTGAAAGAGCCGTTTGCATTCAACTAGAAAGTGAAAATCCACTTTTCCTATATTGTCTTGCTACAGCGAATGCTTCAGTTTGTACTAGTCGCAACCTTTCCTTCTCTAAGAAGAGAAATATACCCATCGGTACCGGTCCATTCTCACTATCTTGTTGGGATAAAGATAAGGTCGTACTAAGAAAGAACCCACATTACTTTGCTAAAAACGCATTGCTTCAAGAAATAACACTTTCACACCAAGGCAGCCAACTTGAGCACTTTGTAAGTTTCAATCATCCAGCCCTCGAAACAGAAAAGCATCTAATCCAAGCCTTTTCATACTTAGCTTATAATATGCGTGAAAGTAGTGATATTTCACCCCACACGATCGATAACCTTTTTAAGTACCTAAAATCAATTCGAAACCAATTTAGCGCCAGTGAAAACTTACACCCGATGACACTAAATGAGTCTTCTTCATGCTCTATAAACCCGATTTCGACACCTATATTAAGTGGAAAGTTGGTCTTAACGCACCCGAAATGGACAATTAAGTATCTTGAGCACCTTTCTAACTGGTTAATTAAAAAAATTTCCGAGACAGGTATAATCGTGGATGTCGTTATCTTACCCAATGCGAGCACACCAGAAATGCTTAGAGATCAAGCCGATCTCTTATTTGTAGAAGAGGTTATAGAACAACCCCTAGAGTTCGGCCTTTATGAATGGCTGTTAGCCAGCACTGCCATTCGATTTATTTACCCTTATGAACAACTTTTAGAACACACATCTGACCTTCATAAGCAATTAGCAAATGAAGACCAACTACCGCAATTAGTCACGCGGTTTAATCAACTATGTTCTGAAAGCTCTTTACTCCCACTTTTTTGGGGACAAGAAGAAGTAGTTCAAGCGAAACAAGTTAATGGGCTTTACATAAACAAGTCGGGATACAGTGATTTTTATAAGCTTTGGATCAATAACTAACCAATAGTGTAAATATCATCGTCAACCTAGGCTTAGGTTGACGTTCCTAGTCTTTTGGTATCATAGAAAGTCTTCATTAGAAGAGCTCACTTGATTCACTTTATACCGCTGGTTGTAGCTTTTCTAAAAATTCTGCCAATGTCTCTGCTAGTACATCACGATTTTTGGTGCCTAAGCGCTCTAGGATCACGTTACCCGTCAGATTACAGATAGAGATAACATCAAGCTCTGCATCGGTCGCGGCAATGAAAACCGTTGGTTTTAGCTTTAAACGACGCTGAGTGACTAGGTGACCTAAAATGTTTTCTTGCAGGCATTCGAAGTCTTCGTCACTCCAAATCTGTAACAGAGTCAATTCGTTACCATCGAAGGTCGCGTTCATATCTGCGCTGAATTGTGCACCGTAGAAAGTCTTAATGTCTTCATGCAGAGTCAACTCAATACCGGTTTCAACGTTGGTGAAATCCGCGAATTGCTCACGTGGATAGTGCTTCCACAACACGGCATCGCCACTCTTTTCTTCTACGCATGGCGATACGATGTCCACCAACTCCTCATTACGAGGTAAGCTTTGGTGTTGCTGCTGCCACGCGTCAACGTATCGCTGACTAAAAGAAAGTAGTGCGTCTTGAGCACGTTGAGTCATGAAAATCTCCTAAACACAAAATAATAAATAGAATCCGAGCCCTTTCAGCACCGATTAAGCGATGACTTAATGACAGGGTAATGGGGATTCAGTAAAATCGACCCCATTCTAATCGAATTTGAAACGAAAGTATGAGCAAATATTCTGACGCAAAAGAGCTAGCGGGTTTAACCCTTGGCCAAAAAACTGAGTACTCTAACCAATACGATGCAAGTTTATTGCAACCAGTGCCTCGTAGCCTTAATCGCGATGATCTTGCGCTAAACGGCGAGCTGCCTTTTGTTGGTCATGATATTTGGACGATGTACGAGCTTTCGTGGCTAAACACCAACGGCCTACCACAAGTAGCGGTGGGCGAAGTTTTCATCCCAGCCACCAGCCAAAATTTAATTGAATCAAAATCTTTCAAGCTGTACCTAAACAGCTATAACCAGACTCAATTTGAAAACTGGGCTCAAGTCACTGAGCGCCTGACCCAAGATTTGTCTGCATGTGCAGGCGAACCTGTGATTGTGAATGTAAACTCAGTAACCGACTACACTAACCAACCAATCGTGACGATGGAAGGTGACTGTATCGACAACCAAGATATCCAAATCACCAGCTATGATTTTGAAGCGTCACTGCTTGAAGGTGCTGCTGGCGAACAAGAAGTAGAAGAAACTCTGCATAGCCACTTATTGAAGTCGAACTGCTTGATCACCAACCAACCGGATTGGGGCAGCGTTGAGATCGCATATTCAGGCAAGCAAATTGACCGTGAAGCTCTGCTACGCTACTTAGTTTCTTTCCGTGAGCACAATGAATTTCACGAACAATGCGTTGAGCGTATCTTCACTGATATCATGAAATACTGTGCGCCATCGAAGCTAACCGTGTTTGCACGCTACACGCGTCGTGGTGGTCTGGATATCAATCCATACCGTTCAACAGAGCAAGACAGACCAAGCCACAATAAGCGTATGGCTCGCCAATAATCAGGCGTGAACCACCCACACTTATTTGAACCTACCAAATCTTTAAAGGGACATTGAAATGCGTTGGTTATACGTTGTTAGTCTATTTATTTTAAGCTTAAGCACATCGGTCAATGCGTCGGTTTATTCGTCGGCGCTACTCAATGAAGCCAATAACTTGGTTGAGATCGAGCCGAGCCAAGCAAAACAAATGGCCAACAGCTACCTAACGCTTCGTGTCCTTTCTGATCAACGTGAGAAAAGCCCTTCAGCAATTTCTCGCGAAGAGACAGACTCTTCAATTAGAACGCCAAACAGCAGTATCGATGCGTATAAGATCTTAGCCAAGGCGGAATACAACCTAGGCAACATTCGTATTGCGATTAAAAACATCGACAAGGCCTCTGAGCTCGCAAAAACCTATAAGCTTAATTACTTAAAGTTGGACCTTCAGATCCTAAAAGTTCGCTTACTTTGGCTGAGTGACAGAAAGTCAGCCACAGCAACAGCAGAGCTGACAAGTATTGAAGCAAACCTAGAATCGGTGAATAAAACCTTACGTTTAACAGAAGGTATTACCTATCGTTTGATCATGCTGAAAGCTGATATCGCCTCTTATGACAATAAGGTCGACGAAGCCGAGAAGTTCTACCAAGAAGCGAAAACCTACCTCGATCAGCGTTACTCAGAAAAAGTTACCATCGACTACCACATCTCGGTCGGTGAATTTTATCTAACCCATAAAGAGTACAACCACGCACTCTCTGAGTTGTTGTATGGCTACTGGAAATCAGTAGAAGGTAACCTGAGTTCACGCTTAGCTAAGGTCAATCGCCTGCTTGCACAGCTTTTCTTTGAGCGCCAAGTCTTAGACAAGGCATTAGAACATCTATCTCAAGCTGCTGATTTTTACGATAACTTTGAAAACTCTCCCATATTAGCTCAAGTACTTAAAAAGATGGGTGATGTGTACTTCTTACAAGGTAAATATAACCTTGCTCTTGTGCATTTTTTCAACGTCCTTGACCACGAAAGTACCGACAGAGATATCCACCAAGTCATCGATATTCGTCTAAGTCTATCGGCAACTTACTTACGCCTCTATAACTACCCTCTAGCTGAGCAGTACTTAACCCGTGCCCTTGAACTGCTTGAGTACACCGACATTCCAAAACTGGAAGGTCGTGCTGCGCTATTATCAGCAGGATTGGCTTACCACCTGCAAGAGAGCGAAGATGTAATCAAGCATGCGACACGTGCACTTGAGATCTCGCGACAGGTAGAAAATATGCGCCTGTCGCAACGCTCATACTATTTACTCTCTTTGGGTTATGAACAGGCAGGTCGTCCACAGCAAGCGTTGGCAAACCTCAAGCAATACAACAGCCTTGTCTCTTTAGAGCAGCAAAAACTCAACCGTGTTGGGGAAGACGCATTCCGCCAACAGAAAGAGTTTGCCGAACAAACCCTGCACTATGCAGGCCAAGAGCAAGAGCTAGAGAAATACAAACTAGAACATCGTAAGTTCCAAAAGATTTCGTTTGCCCTATTCTTGTTCAGCATTGTCTTATTCTTCTTTGTGCTGCGCCGAGGCTACCTCATTCAAACCTTAGCCAAAGAGGTCGATTCACTGCGTACCGACCTCTTTACGCATTCGCGTTCTAAGCTTCCTAATCTAAGAATGCTGAATGCTAAACTCTCAAATTCATTGGAACAAACCAGCCAAACCTTTGAGCAGTGGCAGCTTGGTGAACTGATTCATGAACCGCTCAACGACCGTTTACGCTTCGTGATGATTGACTTACCTTTCCTACGTAATATGTACACGCAGAACGGTTACAAAGCGGGTCTAGAACTCGAAGATGCTTTTGGCGAATTCCTCAAATCTAAGCTTGAAGGCCCAGCTCGTGTCTACCATTTCTCGGATGCGAACCTGCTTTATATCGAGCCCAACGCTGACCGTGATTTATCACCAGAGGCCCTGTTCAGGAAGATTCAATCTTGGGTTAATAACTTCGAACCCGAGCGAAACATCAACCGAACAGTCCGCATGGGCATCGCTGACTACCCGTTCCTGCCACGCGCTTACACTGCAATTAACGACCAAGAACTGCTCGACGTGTTATTGATGTCGACTAATCTAGCGCGTGAGATCAGTCTCAAAGAGCGCAGCAGTCAATGGGTATACTTAAAAGCTATCGATAATGCTCCCGCAGCGAGCCTTGCAACTGGTAACATAAGAGAAGCGTGTAAACATGCGATTAATCAAGGGTTAATAAAGATACAATCGTCATACCAGAATGAGGACAACATCAAAAAAATGCTAAAAGATGACTGATTTGCGAGCGGTTAAGAGCGGCAAGCCGTGACCTTATTTTTAGTTTTGTTATTATCGATGCAACGGAATTTCATCAAAATGATCGAGCTCGGTCTACGCGGCGCTAATTAATACATCTATGGGCATTCTTGAAAAAGACATTCAGGCGCAACTCCACCAGCTGAAACTTCAGTTGGAGCAGGTCCGTTTGACGCAAAGAGACACCTCGTTCAAATTTATTAGAGAACAAAAAGTTCTAAAGCGTATCGTCACATCTTTAAGTGACGCATGTGTTGGCAGTAACAGCCATTTAGATGAAAACCTCATTGCCCTTCGGGAAGAGCTAGAAAAGCAAAAAGACATTAGCTCGATGATCCCAAAGCTGGCAGTATTAGAAAGGATGCTTAAGCAGAAAACGTTGGCTATGGATAAACAGAACGGATATCTGGACGATAGCATTAAGCACAGTGGGGAAACGCTGCAACGCATAACAGGCCTTCCAGCGCAGCTTAAACGCGACCTACGAAACTTACTTAGCTTCTCCGAATGCAATGGCAGTCAGAAAGTCGACCATGCCATGAAACTTCTCGGTATTTATGAGCGTGCCATTAAGATTATGGCGAATAACTCACGCACTCATTTTGCCGACGTTACGCATTCTCCAGAACAAGAACTCCTTTCCGACCTATCAAACGAATTACAACATCTGATCACTGAACTCGATTTCGAGGGTGAATCGGGTGATTTGCTTACCGATATTCGAGCGAAACTGCTACTGGGGGTTTCCACACAAAATCTGCTTGAACTGACACTTCAGATCCTCAAACTGGTAATTGAAGGCACCAACCTAGAGCGTAAGAAGTCTGAACAATTTATCGATCAGCTAAACTCCTCGCTGGCCTCCAGTATCAAAACAGCAGACCAAAATGCCGATCAGAGCCAAAGTTACTTTGAGCACCGCCAGGGCCTTAATTCTGAGTTAAGTGAACTTGTCACTAAGAGCCAGAACTCTGTAGAGAAAGCGAAGGAAATTGATAGTTTAAAGCGAACGATTAACCCGCTACTCACTGAAATCGCCTCTCTTTCAGAAAGGCTGAATCACGCAGAACAGAAAGAACAAGCTCTAATAGAGAGAATGAGTTATGGAAAGACTCAGTTAGACTCACTCTATGAAGTCACCCAAGATTACCGCAAGCGCTTAGAAGATCAGGCTCAACGTATGCTACTTGACCCGCTCACTAAAGTTTACAATCGCACCGCCTTTACTGATCGCTTAGAGCTTGAGTATCGCCGTTGGATTCGAGCACAACACTCACTGCGCGTAGTGCTGCTCGACATCGACAACTTCAAAGCCATCAACGACAGCTTTGGTTATACCGCGGGTGATAAGGCACTTAAAATCATCGCGAGAACTATTACTAAAGAAGCAGGCACAACCGATACCGTGGCTCGCTTTTCTGGAGAAGAGTTTGTCTTGCTGTTGCCAGAACAAACCGATGAATATTGCCACCAGGTGATTCAAAACATCCAAGCTCAAGTAAGCCGCCTACCCTTTAAGTTCCGTGACCAACAAATCACGATTACCTTGTGTGCGGCAAGTACTCAGTTTAAAGAGTCTGATACGCCTGAAGAAGTATTAGAGAGACTCAATAAGACGCTAAACAAAGCAAAGCAACGCGGTACCAACCAACTTGTTTGGAACTAAGCCAGCCTTAGATTTAATTTATTTCATTTTTTCAAATACTTATCACATACCATTTCCCTCAATGTTTGCTAAGCTAATGATTAACATTCGCTTAACAAGCATTCTTGGCAAGCAATGCTGTATATACGCTCTTAATTTATTTTATATTAGCTCTTAAGCATCTATACATCTGCTATTAAGCACCCATGTATATACTGTTAAGCACCTTCATATAGACTGTTAAGCACGACTATATAATCCATTAAGCAACGCTGTCGTAACCGTTTCGTCTGGTTAACTCTCTCACCTTTAACCAAACACTTTCAACGTTTGCTTCTCACTCTCGAGCCAGAGGGTCACTTCAACGTCCCCCTGCTCTTTTCAACAAGGAGGCACTATGATCACTCATATCAGCCCTGCCGGTAGCATGGATTTACTCTCTCAACTTGAAGTTGAGCGTCTTAAGAAAACCGCATCTAGTGATCTGTACCAACTGTATCGTAACTGTACGTTAGCGGTACTTAACTCGGGAAGCCACACCGACAACTCCAAAGAGTTGCTCGACAAGTATCAATCGTTTGATGTTGAAGTCGTGCGACGTGAGCGTGGTATCAAGCTCGAACTGAGCAACCCACCAGAGCACGCCTTTGTCGATGGTGAAATCATCAAGGGTATCCAAGAGCACCTATTCTCAGTGCTGCGTGACATTGTCTACGTCAACATGCATCTTGCAGACAACCAAAGACTCAACCTGACTAATGCCACTCATATTACCAATCTCGTATTTGGTATTTTGAGAAATGCAGGCGCACTTACGCCGGGCATCGAACCTAACCTGATCGTGTGTTGGGGTGGCCACTCAATTAATGCCACTGAATACCAATATACTCGTGAAGTAGGTAATGAACTTGGCCTACGTGAACTCAACATCTGTACGGGTTGTGGACCGGGTGCAATGGAAGGGCCAATGAAAGGCGCGGCGATTGGTCACGCTAAGCAGCGCTATACTGATCATCGTTACTTGGGGCTTACCGAGCCTTCAATCATTGCTGCTGAGCCGCCAAATCCGATAGTGAACGAATTGGTGATCATGCCAGATATCGAGAAGCGTCTTGAGGCATTCGTTCGTATGGCACATGGCATCATTATTTTCCCTGGTGGCCCCGGTACGGCTGAAGAGTTGCTGTATATCTTAGGGATCATGATGCACCCAAATAACGTCGACCAACCCATGCCGATTGTATTAACGGGTTCAAAAGAGAGTGAAGCTTACTTTCGCTCTATCGATAAGTTCATCGGTGAAACCCTCGGGGAAGAGGCTCAGAAACACTACGAAATCGTTATTGATGATCCAGCACGCGCTGCGAAAATCATGAAACAAGCGATGCCAGATGTACGCTCTCACCGTAAAGAGACCGGCGATGCTTATAGCTATAACTGGTCACTGCATATTGAGCCTGAGTTCCAACTGCCCTTCGATCCGACACATGAGTCTATGGCAGCACTTGATCTTCATATGGACCAGAAAACAGAAAGCCTTGCGGCTAATTTACGTAAAGCGTTTTCTGGTATTGTGGCCGGTAACGTCAAAGCCGAAGGTATTCTAGAGATAGAGAAACACGGCCCATTCTTGATTGATGGCGACAAAGAACTGATGACCAAAATGGACCAACTGCTGAATGACTTTGTTGAACAGCATCGAATGAAACTGCCAGGTGGCACAGACTACGTTCCTTGCTATAAAATTATGCCTAGCAGCGAATAACGACAAGTGATTGATAACAGGCCATAAGCATAAAGCTAAACAAGTCATGACGTTTACGCCGCCAGCGTTTCAACTCACCAAGTGATACGTTACTATAAGGGGCTAGCAGCCCCTTATTTATTGCCTATTTAGTGGAAACTTATGTCTATCCATCTTGTTATTATCGATGCCTTGAATCTCATCCGACGCGTTCACTCTGTTCAGCCGGACCCAACCGATATTGCAAGAACCATCACCACTACCGCTCGTACTCTTAATCGCATCCTAAAAGAATCAAAGCCAACCCATATCATTGCGGTATTTGATCATCATTTACAAGATCGAGGCTGGCGTGCAGAAGTCCTTCCTGCCTACAAGCAAAATCGCAAGCCGATGCCTGAACCATTAATGAAAGGCCTTGATGCTATCCAACAAGCTTGGTGGGAATTAGGGATTGATTCACTGCTATCTGATGGTGATGAAGCGGATGATCTAGTCGCTACTCTCGCTAAGAAAGTGGCCGATCACGGAGAAACGGTCACCATCATCTCGACGGATAAGGGCTACTGCCAACTGTTATCACCAACGCTACAGATCCGTGATTACTTTCAGCACCGTTGGTTAGATAAACCCTTTATCGAAGCGGAATTTGGCGTAAAACCTGAACAGCTCGCAGATTACTGGGGATTAACGGGCGTCAGCTCAAGCCAAGTGCCGGGGATTCCTGGCGTTGGACCAAAAGCGGCCAAAGAGATATTAACAACGTATCCAGATATAGAAACGGCATTCCTAGCTGAAGACTTACCGAAAAAGTATCGTAAGAAATTCGATGAGCATATTGAATCGGCTCGCGTATGTAAGCTCGTTTCAGCACTCAAAACAGACATCGATTTGGGTTTCAATCTGCAAGATATTCGCTACGAAGCGGTGTCTTAATTCGACGTTACAAGCTCAATCACTAAAAAGCTAACCGATAAAAAATATCGATTATAAATCAATAACTTAGAAACACAGTCATTAGAAAGTAGAAAAGCCTTAGTCTGAACTAAGGCTTTTTTGGTTTCAGTTAAGGCGAAACATGCCGCTTATACTGGTTAACTTCTATTTCTAGAATGACTTGCAGTAAAGAGTGGATTAGAAGCTATAAGCGATTGAGGCTTTGAAGTTACGACCTGCTTCGTAGCTGGTGTACTTATCTGAACCCCAAGAGATACCAAAGCCAGTATGCTCTGCGTACTTCTTATCAAGTAGATTATCGACACCAAGATTCACTTCTAGATCTTTAGCAAACGTAGGTGTGTAAGCCGCCCAGATGTTATGAGTTGCGAAACCTGCGCGTTTAATTTCATCACCATCTTCATCCGTGTAATCATTACCCGGTACAAAGCGTGAATCCCAACCAAACACAAACTCACTGTTTAGGCTGTAGTTGAAGCCCGCCTTGAAATTATGAATCCCTGTTTTACTCATATGGCTAGTTTTGCCATTTTCTAGGTCTTTCTGATCGCCATCTGAGTACGAGTGATTAGCGTAAACACTTAACGCATCTAGCTCATAACTTAATACCGTTTCAACACCCCACACTTCAACATCATACTGGTTAGCTAATGTTGAGTTGTTCTTGGTTGGATGCATTTGATTATCAAGGTTGTAGGTGTAAGCCGTAAAACCTAAGATAGCGTAATCAGCCGCAAGTAAGCTTGTCAGTTCGTAATCAAAGCCCGCTTCATAGTTGTTACCCGTCATCGCCTTGGTATCAGACTGGTCAACATCAGGTGCTGCTTTCATCGTTAGCGTTTCTGGTAGTGATGCACCTTTAAACAGACGACCGTAACCAACACGAAGTTTTAAGTTATCCGTAGTTTGATATTCACCCTTGAACTTTGGAGACAGCTGATCAAAATCACCCGTGTAAACACCGCCCAACTTGTGAACGTCGTAACGCAGACCCGTGGTTAAGCGGAAATCGCTGAACTCATACATATCTTGCACGTAAAGGCCGTAAGCGGTAACCGTGCCGCCATCCATGCAGTACTTCTTGGTTTCGCCTTGCTTTGAACCGCTTTGGTAAACGCCATCGCCAGCATCAATCCATTGTTCAGCTTTGTAACCATCAAGACCGTAAGTAAGCTCATGCTCACCAACCCAAGAAATGTTACGAATGTCACCACCGATGGTTGTCACGTTATATTCACGATCTGGAATAGCAATTTTACCGTCTTTAATCCAGTCGCCGTTCGCGTCTTTGTCCCAAGCAGTATCAACTAGCGCATCACGCTCCATGTACTGACGGTTGTAGTAAACATTGGTTTTCAGATGCACCAGATCACTACCCGCATCGTATTCATGTTGCAGAGTCACTGTATCGCGATTTAGTGAGTGGTAGTTGTGTTCATCATCAGCATACAGTGCACCGGCCTTCTCACCAGAAAGTTGACGCTTACCGCCATCGTTATAACGGTTGAAGGTCAGTTTAAATTCGTTGGCATCGTTCGGGATGAAAACAACCTTAGCCATACCAGATTTAAGCTCGCCCTGCTTGGACGTTACAGCTTCCTGATCAGGAATATGTAGATCACCATCTTCTGAGTAGTTTGCAATACCCATGAACTGTAACTTGTCGTTCACTTTTGCATACACAGCGACATTGGTTGCGAAACGCTCATAAGCCGTTTGATAGCTCGTTTTTACTCGTGCACCGACACTTTCGCCCGGCTTAAGAAGATCGCTAGGATCTTTGGTTTCGTAGCTAAATGAACCGTTAATCGCACCAGAACCCGAAAGTGCTGAGTTACCGCCGAGTTCAATTTCAGCACGCTTGAGCATCGCAGGGTCAATCGCCTGATCGCCCGAGTGGTGAAATAGCTGACCTTCTTGACGAGCACCATCAATGGTCACAACAGCAAATTTGTCTTCCATACCACGTACATAGACTTTACGTGAGTAGCGTGCGTTTCCGTCTACCGTTACGCTAGGCATGGTGTTGAGAACATCTTTGATGTCCGCTGCTTGTTTCTTTTCAAGGATATCTGAATTTATTTCTGTCTGAACAAGTTGATCAAGAGCGGAACCGATAACGACAACGGTTTCTGTTTCGTCTGCAGCAAGGGCAGTAAATGAAGTCAAGGCAACCGTAACGGCCACTGATAATGCTTTAAGTTTCATATTGTGTTTTTATAGTTTATAGAATCAAGTAAGGAAGTGTGAATATTACACACTTTGAATGATAATTCTTATCATTTACATTCTTTACTTACATTCACTTACTTTTAATAAAATCACTTTTAGCTAAGATGTTCTTGTTGTAAAACTGACTAGTTTTGCCGCTGAATTATTAAATAAACCCTTCTTCGTATCATCCCTGAATTAGGTAGCCGTAAGTCTCGATCTCTTACGGCTTTTTTAGGCCTCAATCGCAGAAGTTAATTACAAATCGGCGACGATAACCAAACCGTTTGCCAAAAACGTCACCGTTCACATAACCAAACTGCAGATACAAAAAATGCCCCTTAAAGGAGCATTTTCTTTATCACTGACACACTAATGTAAATATTAGTACGGCGATATATTCGAAAGCGACTGAATATGAACCGTGATCTCTTCGCGATCGTGGTAAAGGTGCTTCGCCTGCATCTTGAATTTAACTTTGTTATCAATCAGGAACTGTTTCAGGTTCTCGATATCCTGCAGTACTTCATCGTAACGGCCTTTCATTGGCAGTTTAAGGTTGAACAATGCTTCTTTCGCCCAGCCTTTGATGATCCACTCACCCATTAAGTGAGCAACACGAGCTGGCTTCTCAACCATGTCACAGATAATCCAAGTCACGTTCTTACGGTCAGGTTCGAATTTAAAGCCATCTACCATATGGTGCTTGATTTGACCCGTTTCCATTAGGCTGTCCGCCATCATGCCGTTGTCAACACAGTGAACGAACATAGAACGCTTAACCAGTTGGTAAGTCCAACCACCTGGACACGCGCCTAAATCTACGCCCCACATACCTGGAGCAAGACGCTCATCCCACTCATCACGAGGGATGAATACGTGGAACGCTTCTTCTAGCTTCAATGTAGAACGGCTTGGCGCATCTGATGGGAACTTCAAACGAGGAATGCCCATAAAGAACTGTGAGTTATTGGTTGGGTAAGAGTAACCGACCAAGCAATGACCCGGAGCGATAAAACATAAGTGAAGCACAGGCTTCTTAACATTGTCTTTCGCTGTCATCAGACCTTTACCACGCATAGCTTGACGCATTGGCACGGTAAACTTACGGCAGAACTTCAAAAGCTCTTTCGCTTCATTGGTGTCTGGCGTTTCAATACGGATATCGCCACAACGTGGGAAACCTTCTTTCTCAGAAAGCGCCTCAAGAATTGGAGAGATACGATCATCAGTCGGCAGATCTTTGATTTCAGCTGCTACCGCGATCATTTGACGAGCAAAGATCAGCGATTGGAAGTCGATCTCTTTAACCAATTTATCGGCTTCGCCTGCTTGATAACATTCAAACAATACAAAGCCTGTATTGTTCTTTAAGCGAGGAAAACCAAACACTTCCAGTTGTGTTGCCTTGTCTTGAATTTCGCCAGCACATTCTTTTTCAAAACCAGAGCGACAATAAAGTAGTACGTGTTTCACTGAGTTACCTCTTTTATATTCAAAGCAGCGAAGGAGAAGACTCCCCAACCAATGATAAATAGTAGACCACCAAACGGAGTGATAGGGCCAAACCATTTTATTCCTGTCAGTGCCAAGCCATAAAGGCTGCCACTAAAACAAAGGATGCCGATGATAAAGCAAATTGCCGCAATGAAAAAATATTTTTGTGATTTAGCGCCAAGTTTCATCTGCAGCAGAGCGCCACACGCCAATATCGCTAAAGTATGGATAAACTGATACTGAACACCCGTCTCAAACACGCCTAGCAGATATTCTGGCAAGATAGCTTTCAACCCGTGAGCCGCGAAGGCACCAAGCATCACAGCAATCGCACCAGAGATACCTGCAAACGTGAGTAAATACTTACTTCTCATCGAGTACCCCTTTGATAAACGCCGACAGCTTCTCAACAGTTAAGGCAATATTCTGCTGCTCTGTGTAACCAGAGCTCTTACGAGGCTTAAAGCTGTGATCACCGTCTGGGATAAATTCAACACGAATAGAATCCGACAGGTCGAAATCAGCAAACTCTTCACGCTTACCAAAGGTATCGCGCTCACCCTGCAAAATAAGACATGGCTTTTGTAACTCAGCTAAGTGCTCACCTTTGTACTTCTCTGGCTTACCTGGAGGGTGGAAAGGAAAGCCTAAACACGCCATCGCTGCCACCTTATCAACTTCAGACAAATGGCTCGCCATACGCCCTCCCATCGATTTACCACCAATCACAAGCTTATCGACATCGCACTGCTCAATGATGCCTTGGTAAGCTTCAAGCAGCTTAGGGGCTCTGTCAGGTGGACGACGCTTGCCATCTTCAGCACGTTTAATCATGTAAGGGAAATTAAAACGAATCACTCGTATCCCTTTAAAGGCTAACCCTTTTGCCACCGACTGCATGAATTCATGATCCATACCTGCGCCAGCACCATGTGCAAAGACAAAGGTGATTGGATTGTCTTCACCGTCAATGATGACGTTATTCATCGAGTAAATCCTCTTGTTCACTTTGCGCTTTCGCCAGCATCCAATCGCGGAAGGTGGCGATACGGCCCATATCGGCTTGTTTCTCATGACAAACCACATAGAAGGCATTCTTGCTCACCAACACTTCGTCAAAAGGCGCAATCAAACGACCCGCTTCGATTTCAGGTTGCGCCAACACATTGTTACCCAGTGCAATGCCTTGGCCGTGAGCTGCTGCCTGCAACACCATGGTTGAGTGGCTAAAGATAGGACCGTGATTGACGTTTACCCCATCGATGCCATTTTGCTTAGCGAACTGCTTCCAATCCTTTCGAGAAGTATCATGTAATAGCGTATGACATGCTAAATCGCTTAGAGATTCTAATGGTTTGGTACCAAGCAACACTGAAGGTGAGCAAAGAGGGATCAAGTATTCTTGATAAAGCTTATCGGCTCTAAGCCCCGACCAATTGCCTCGACCATAATAAATAGCTACGTCTACGTCATCGGTCAGCGAGCCTTCATCCATATCAACGGCTTTAATTCGTACGTCGATATCAGGTTCTTGCTGATTAAAGTCTGCAAGCCTTGGCACTAACCATTGAATGGCAAAGCTTGGCGGTAAGCTGATGGTCAATGCGCCCTTCTCACTTCGCTCAAGCACTTTATCCGTCGCTTCAGCCAGTGATGTAAAAATATCTTTGATGTCTAAGAAGTAGCTCTGACCTTCTTCAGTCAGCAGCAAAGAGCGATTTCTTCGACGAAACAGCTTCAAAGACAAGAATTCTTCAAGCGCTTTAATCTGATGACTCACTGCAGCTTGAGTAACAAACAACTCTTCTGCAGCACGCGTAAAACTCAAGTGTCGAGCAGCGGCTTCAAACACTCTTAGCGAGTTTAATGGGGGTAATCGACGAGACATAGGTACTCTCTAAATAAGCATTAGTTTTTTTTATCTGAAACATTATAATTTGTCCATTGCCTAGCGGCCAGAGAAATTCTATATTTCATCCCGCAGCAGCTAGCCTGAACGGCTTGATTCTCTCTAGAATCAATTGGTTTAGCTCCTGCGATGTTGTGTTTGCAAACTCGTTCTTTTCGAGTTGGGTAGAGTTCTACCAAATGTTTTGTTGCAGTTCTATACTGAAACGAGACATGTACTTCCTGTATTTATTTTGACCTGTCTGTCAAATTTGTTTACACCGCCTTATGGGCGGTGTTTTTTTATGTGCAAAGAAAAATAACAACAAGTTTATCAATAGCTGTGCTAATTAATCTTTGTTATTTTTCATCGTTAATCACAGAATCAGACACCCACTCAAATAATCAACTGAACACATACAAATAGAACCATTGAATAGCACTAAAAAGTAACAGAGTTCCTCAGATACTCACACTTCTTCGGTCACCTACAAGCCAACTTAAACCCCATAATTTCAATCTCAGAGTCTCAAGAAAGAGCATGATGATAACTCGACAAACTCGCGCCTCTTACTGCCTACTGTAAAACATTCACAATAGAAAATAAAAAAGCCGCTTACTTTTCAGTAAACGGCTTTGCAAAATATTCGGCTACTCTATACCACTATGGGCGGTAAACCTTCACGTTATGGAAGCCTTGCTCTTTTAGATAAAGTGCCTGTAGACGGCTCATTACACCACGGTCACAGTATAGCAAGTACTCTTTTGCTTGGTCCAAGTCGCCAAACTGAGTCGAAAGCTTGAAGAACGGGATATGTTTAATTTCAACACCATCGATCTCTAGTGGGCTCTCGTCTTCTTCGTCTGGGCTACGGATATCAAGAACGATAGCATGCTCAGCAACAGCTTGAACTTGTTCAACTTCCGGCGCTTGCTCTTGGCTCTCTTTCTCGATGTCACGGATATCCATAACTCGAGCGTTCTCGATCACTTGCTCCAGCACTTCAAAGTTAAACTTAGCTTCTTCTGCTTCTAATTTGCCTTTCTTCGCTTTCACTGTTGGCTTCTTAGAAATAACACCACAGTACTCAGGCATTACTTTCGCGAAGTCTTCAGTGCCAATCTTACGAGACAAGTCGATGATGTCTTCTTTGTCCCAGTTAATAAGCGGACGAAGGATCAAAGTATCGGTCACGTTGTCAATGTGGCGAAGGTTAGTTAGCGTTTGGCTAGAAACCTGACCTAATGCTTCACCAGTTACTAGAGCTTCGATACCGAAGCGTTCTGCAACCATACCACCAGCACGCATGAACATACGCTTAAGAACCACGCCCATTTGGCCATCTTCAACGTTCTCAAGAATCTCAGCGACTACCGGTTCAAAATCGATAGAGATGAACTTCACCTTTGCCGATGAGCCGTATTTATCCCATAGATAGTGAGAAACTTGCTTAACACCAATTTCGTGCGCAGGGCCACCAAGATTGAAAAAGCAGTAATGCACTTTAGAACCACGTTTGATGTGTAAGTAGCTTGAAACGCCAGAATCGAAACCGCCAGAGATCAAGCTCAGTAGATCTTCTTGAGTACCTAGAGGGAATCCGCCTAGGCCTTTATGACGTTCAATAACTTGGTTTAGCTTTTCGTTCTCGACTTCAACTTTAACGGTAATATCTGGATTTTTCAGTTTTACTTTTGCTGATTCAACCGCTTGGTTTAAACCACCACCTACGTAGCGTTCTAGCTCAATAGAAGTAAAGTCATGTTTACCACGACGCTTGGCTCGCACAGAGAAAGTCTTGCCTTCAATAAGAGCACCGCTTCGTTCAAGAACTTGCTCGTAAATATTGTGCAGGTCTTTAAATTCTGATTGCTGAACCTCAAGGGAGTGATGAATACCCGGAGTTTGCGTCAATACTTCGAGTGTTTCTTTAAAGTACTTGTCGCTCTCAGACGTCACTTCGATGTAGTCACGGCGGTTGAAGACAGCCACAGACTCAGTACGACGCTGAAGAATAGTACGAATATTACGTTCTAGAATCTTTGTGAAGCGCTTACGCACCGATTCACTTTTAATAAAAATTTCCGGATGAGGCTTAACAATAAATTTCATAGTACTTTCACGCCAATAAGGTTCACAAATTTTAGTAGGTTCATCACCACGTAAAAGGTCATTTCACATAGTTATTGAAGCAATAATAGATCAATATTAAATCTAAGGGCGCGAATTATACATGAGAAAGTGAAGCAAGGAAAAGAGTGGTTGCTTTAACCCGATAATTAAACCGCCTGTTATTAAAAGTAGCAGGTTTCAAAACGACATAAATACCGCTGAGAGCATCATTGAAGACCACAAAACAAAAAGCCCAACCTCATCATAAGGTTGGGCTTTCGATGCTATCTGCTGACTAACGTATGTGTACCTGAAGACTAATCGCTGTCTCTCTGCCTACTACTGACCAATAACAGGTACTTCATCACTGTAAAGCGGCTCACCCTGCATAATGCTGATTTCAACACGGCGGTTGAGGCTACGCTGCCATTCAGTATCGTTCGGCTCTACTGGCTCTGTGTCGGCCATACCGCGCACTCTCAAGCGTTGATGAGAGAAGCCACGCACCTTTTCCATCTCTTGAGCCACAGACACCGCACGCTGCGATGATAAGTCCCAATTAGAACGATAAAGCTCTGAATCAAGTCTCTGATTATCGGTGTGGCCAGAAATACGAACAATACCTGGTACATCTTTTACCAATTCAGCAACCTGTCTAACCAATGGTCGAAACTTAGGTTGTAGGAAAGCAGAACCCGACGGGAACGCGCCTTTCTCACGAATTCGAATGACGATCTGCTGGCCAAGGTTTTCCACCTCAATCGCGCCTTGGTCGATCTCTCGCTCCAACGCTTTCTTGATACTTTCCATCAAGGTTTCCATCTCTTGCGATTGAGCTTCAGCTTGCTGTTGCTGTTGGTCTGACTCAGAATTTTGATTGTCGTGAGTTGAAACCTCTGGCGACTTGCCTCCCGTCATCTTGCCTTGGTCACGCATTGTGCCGCCAGCACGCTCAGATTCACCTTCATGAAACTCAAGCGTTTGCTGCGTAATATCAATCGTCTGCTGCATGATCACATCAATCGGTGTCGGCTCTGGGCGACCAGGACGGAACTCTTGTGCAATGATGCTGGTGCCTTTAGGAATGTCTTTCACTTCCAAGCGGTTTTGCACACCAAACGCAAATTTCATCGAGCCAGCGATCTGTTTGAACTTCAGTACATCCATCTCAGAGAATGAGAGCAGCAGTACGAAGAAACACATCAGCAGTGACATCAAGTCAGCAAATGTCCCCATCCATTGAGGTAACCCCGGAGGAGGACATTTGCATGGATTTTCTTCATCCATCTTCAAATCCTCTTACGCGGGTTCACCATCAATCGTTCGCTTACCTTCATTGAGGTAGCTCTTGAGGTAACCATCGATAACTCGTGGGTTCTGGCCATCTTGAATCGCTAATACACCATCCATAACCAAACGACGGTTGAGTGTCTCTTGGTCACGACGCAGCGCAAGCTTGTCCGCAATGGGGAAGAACACCATGTTCGAAAGAATTGCACCGTACAGGGTCGTTAAAAGTGCTACCGCCATCGCAGGGCCGATCGCTTTTGGATCATCCATGTTAGAAAGCATGGCAACCAAACCAACCAAGGTACCAATCATACCCATCGCGGGTGCTACATCACCAAATGCAGAGAACACTTTCGCGCCCTGCTCATGACGCTCTGTGGTTAATGCGATGTCTTTTTGCAGTGCAGCACGCACCACATCACCATCATGGCCATCTACCAATAGGTCGATGCCCTTTTGCATGAAACTGTTGCTGATTTCCATCTCTTCAAGAGCCAAGAAGCCACCTTTACGTGCTGCATCCGCCATCTCTACCACTTTAGCGATAAGATCTTCAGGCTCATCGGCCTTAAACATAAATGCTTTGCCAGCGATTTTAGTTGCTCCAAAGAATTGTCCCATGGTGAACTTCATTAGAACAACAAACGTTGAACCACCCACCACGATCAAAATGGATGTCGTGTCATAGAACATCCCGAGGCTTCCACCTAGGATCATTGCCATGATTACAAAGGCAAATCCACCAATCAAACCTATTAGGGTTGCTAAATCCACTGAGCACTCCTCATGCTTTTTTGTAGCTCTACGTCGACGATAATCTTTTTATCGGCCAGACTATAAGATCTTTTAGTAAATTCTTGGCCTAAATATCACACTTTTCGTTTTTGAATCACAATTATTGGCTTACTTTGCTCTTATCCTTAGCGCATAAACTCGATAAAGCTAAGGTTATTCAACCAAAGTGAGTTCAAGCCCCTTAAAAACGAACTTTCTAGCAAAATTTCTTGGTTACATTTGACCATCTCAGCGGCCTAGGGTAACGTTCGTTCATATTTCCAAACGCAGATTTATTATGGCTACTAAGAAACCTGAAAATATGAGCTTTGAAGCGGCTATCGAAGAGCTTGATGGCTTGGTTGATCAACTAGAAAATGGTGATCTAGCTTTAGATGATGCGCTGAAAAAGTTCGAACGAGGCATCTCCCTCGCTCGTGCTGGTCAAAGTAAACTAAACGATGCTGAACAGCGTGTTAGCATCTTACTGCAAAATGATGAAAATGCAGAACTTAGTGACTTTAACCCACAACCAGAATAACGAATTGTATGAGATCCCCTATGATCGAGACTTTATTGTCTTATCAAGCACGTAATAACGAGCAACTGAACCTTTGGCTTGATCGCCTGCCACACCAAAATCAGAACCTTATCAACGCGATGCGTTATGGGTTACTTTTAGGCGGCAAACGCGCACGTCCATTTCTTGTCTACATTACAGGGGAAATGCTCGGCTGTACCGCTGAAGAACTCGATACTCCAGCTTCTGCAATCGAATGTATTCATGCCTATTCTCTGATTCACGACGACCTTCCAGCAATGGATGACGATGAACTTCGTCGTGGCCATCAGACTTGTCACATCAAATACGATGAAGCAACGGCAATTTTAACTGGCGATGCCCTACAAACTCTCGCGTTTACTATACTTGCGGAAGGCACATTAAGTGCTGATGGGGAAAGCAATCGCGTTCGAATGATTCAACGCCTAGCTGAAGCGTCTGGTGCACAAGGTATGTGCATTGGGCAAGCTCTTGATATTGAAGCTGAAAACCGCTCTGTCACGCTAGAAGAGTTAGAAGAAGTTCACCGTAACAAGACTGGCGCTCTAATGAAGAGTGCGATTCGTTTAGGTGCTCTGGCTGCTGGCGAAAAAGCGTTTGAAGTGATGCCTCAATTAGATAAGTACGCCGATGCAATCGGGTTAGCCTTCCAAGTTCAGGATGATATTTTAGATATCATTAGCGATACCGAAACTTTGGGTAAACCACAGGGCTCTGACCAAGATTTGAACAAAAGCACCTACCCTTCTTTGTTAGGTTTAGAGGGCGCTCAAGAAAAAGCGCAAACTCTGCTACAGGAAGCGCTTCAAGCTTTGGCTGCAATCCCATACAATACCCAGTCACTCGAAGAGTTCGCCCGATACGTCATCGAGCGCAAGAACTAAGACAATAAGCGCGCATTACCTATGACTCTTGATATATCAAAGTACCCAACTCTTGCTTTGGCTGATAAGCCAGAGGATTTGCGTCTACTTCCAAAAGAGACGCTTACACAGCTTTGTGATGAATTACGTACCTATCTTCTTAACTCGGTGAGCCAGTCAAGTGGTCACTTAGCGTCAGGCTTAGGTACAGTAGAGCTAACCGTTGCTCTGCACTATGTGTACAACACGCCTTTTGACCAATTGGTTTGGGATGTTGGCCACCAAGCCTACCCACACAAGATTCTTACAGGTCGTCGCGACCGCTTGTCGACTATCCGTCAAAAAGATGGACTGCACCCATTCCCATGGCGTCAAGAGAGCGAGTACGACACGCTTTCTGTTGGTCACTCTTCAACATCGATCAGCGCCGGACTTGGTATGGCGATCAGTGCGAAGAAAGAAGGTAAGAACCGTAAAGTCGTGAGTGTGATTGGTGATGGCGCGATTACCGCAGGTATGGCCTTCGAAGCCATGAACCACGCCGGCGATATTCACAATGACATGCTGGTTATCCTTAACGATAACGAGATGTCGATCTCTGAAAACGTCGGAGCTCTAAACAACCACCTAGCTCAAGTTCTTTCTGGCAGTCTTTACACGTCAATTCGTGAGGGTGGCAAGAAAGTGCTATCAGGCGTTCCGCCGATTAAAGAGCTCGTTCGTCGTACAGAAGAACATTTAAAAGGCATGGTTGTCCCCGGCACCATGTTTGAAGAGTTAGGCTTTAACTACATTGGTCCAATTGATGGTCACGATGTCAATGAGCTGATTAAAACGCTGAAGAACATGAGAGATCTTAAAGGCCCTCAGTTCCTGCATATCATGACGAAGAAAGGCAAAGGCTACGAGCCAGCTGAGAAAGATCCAATTGGCTACCATGGCGTACCTAAATTCGATCCTGCACATTCAAGTCTGCCTAAGAGCACCAGCTCTAAACCAACTTTCTCTAAGATTTTTGGCGACTTCCTGTGTGATATGGCCGCTCAAGATCCTAAGCTAATGGCGATAACGCCAGCAATGCGTGAAGGTTCTGGTATGGTGCGTTTCTCGAAAGAGTATCCAGAACAGTACTTTGATGTAGCAATTGCTGAGCAACACGCTGTGACGCTAGCAACGGGTATGGCGATTGCCGGTGATAAACCAATTGTGGCTATCTACTCGACTTTTCTACAACGTGGCTACGATCAACTGATCCACGATGTGGCAATCATGGACCTACCGGTTATGTTCGCTATTGACCGTGCAGGTCTTGTCGGTGCCGATGGTCAAACACACCAAGGTGCGTTCGACTTAAGCTTTATGCGCTGTATTCCAAACATGGTGATCATGGCGCCAAGCGACGAAAACGAATGTCGCCAAATGCTATACACTGGCCACCAGCACACAGGTCCAAGTGCCGTTCGTTACCCTCGTGGTAATGGCATGGGTACTGAGATTCAAAGTGAGTTTACTGCGCTAGAGATTGGTAAAGGCCGTATCGTTCGCGAAAGTGAAAAAGCAAAAGATGGCTCGAAAGTCGCTATCCTGAGCTTTGGTACTTTCCTTGAAAGTGCACTTCAAGCCGCAGACGCTATCGATGCGACAGTTGCAGACATGCGTTTTGTGAAACCGCTAGATGAAGCTCTGATCAAACAACTTGCTGCTGACCACGATGTACTAGTGACTATCGAAGAAAACGCGATTGCAGGTGGTGCGGGCGCGGGTGTGATTGAGTTCTTGATGCAAGAAAAACTACTGATGCCTGTTTTAAACCTTGGCCTACCTGACAAGTTTATTGCTCAAGGTACTCAAGGTGAGCTGCATGAAGAGCTTGGCTTAGATGCGAAAGGTATTGAGAAGTCTATCTCCGACTACCTTGCCAAATAGCTTTCACAAGCAAACAGCATAAGCGACAAAACAAAAAAGGTTGGCCCTAGGGTCAACCTTTTTAGTATCTGCTAACTGATAAACTATTCGTTGTTTAGCTGTTAGTTATTAGCAATTAAGCCTGCTTAGCAACAAGGCTTAAGCACTGGCGCGTCATAGTTCTCTGGTTCGTCAGAGTAGATAGCAACGTTGAAGTTCTCAACCAAGCCTGTCTCTTCAACACACTGCTCTTGGAAGAACTGTTGAATCTCACGACGTTGACAGTGTGCTTCGAATGCTTCGTTGTCCGCCCAGATCTCATTGAATGCAATAGGGAAACTCTCACCCTCTGCAAATGGGCTCTGAATGTGACGAGTCACTGTATATTGGATACAACCGTCTTCACGCATTGTGTTTGGCTCTAGTGATTTAAGAACTTCAAACAACTCGTTCAATTTGCCTTCTTTAGGCTGAAATTGAGCAACACAGTAAACCTTCTTAGACATTGTAATTCCTTGTTTTTATGTATTATTGTTCGTTCTTTAGATATTGATTCTTAAACGAGCCAACCTGAAAAATGAGCCACTGCATACAGCGAAATCGCCGCCATAATACCCGCCACGATATCATCAATCATGATACCTAAGCCGCCGTGAACTCGCTTGTCTAACCAACCAATTGGCCAAGGCTTTACCATATCGAAAAAACGAAACAGAACAAAGCCGGCGAATAGCCATTTCCAATCATTAACAGGAATACCCAACAACGGCACTAGGCCCATGGTGATCCAAAAGCCCGCAAACTCATCCCATACAATAGAGCCGTGATCGTGCACGCCCATGTCATCAGACGTCACTTGGCATATTTTGATACCAATAATGCAGCTCACAACCACAAGAATGACATAAATAGGGAAAGGTAACTGAACCAGCAATAGATAAAATGGGATCGACGCAAGCGTGCCCATGGTGCCGGGAATAATCGGCGATAAGCCACTACCAAAACCCGTTGCCAATAAGTGCCAAGGATTTTTAAGAGAAATAAGAGAAAGTGGGGTTGTCATCAATTAACCTTAAAGTGATCGTAACCAGTTAAGTTCCAACTCAGTGGTTCACCATTATTGTGTAATTCAAAATATTCTACAGGTCTTATCTGGCCAATGCAGGTGACTTTTGTTCCAGTGTGTGACAAAGCACTTTCCAATGAGCCTTTATTCTCTTCCGGCACAGTAAAGCACAGTTCGTACTCTTCACCACTGGTCAACGCATACTGTTGAGCCGAAGCAATATCAGATGCGAACTGGCGTAGTTCTGGAGAAATTGGCAACGCACTCACATCAATGCTCGCACCAACCTGAGAACGCTTAAGGATATGTTTTAAATCAGCAATAACACCGTCAGAGATATCAATAGCAGACGAAGCAAGGTTCACGAGCGCTTGACCAGCCAATACTCGAGGAACGCTCATATAGTGCCTTTCTTCAAGCTCAAGAGCATAAGGTTTGACTTTGTTCTGTTCTGGCTCAAGCAATACTTCTAGGCCGGCTTTGCTATCACCTAGGTTACCCGTTACGTAAATCCAGTCACCCACTTTAGCGCCATCTCTACGCAGTGCTCGACCTTCTGGCACAAAGCCTTGTACAGTCAATGTCAGACTTAGTGGCCCTTTGGTTGTATCACCGCCAATTAACTGAATACCAAAGTAGTCAGCGAGCTTGAAGAAGGAGTCACAGAAGGGAGCAAGCCATTCTTCATCGACTTCTGGCATAGTTAACGCAAATGAAACCCAAGCAGGCGTTGCTCCCATAGCCGCAAGATCACTGATGTTCGAAGCCAAGGCTTTGTGTGCCACCCAAGCTGGGTTTGCTTCCGCTAGGAAGTGAGTGCCCGCCACTAAGGTGTCCGTACTGATCGCTATCTCAACATTGCCCGGCGCTTTGACCAAAGCACAGTCATCGCCAGCAGCCAGAAGAACGTCTTTGCGTTGTGGTTGTCGATTTACAAAATATTTTTCAATCAGGTTAAATTCGCCAGACATCACATGCCCTATCTTTAGTCTCATAAAAATCGCCGTAATCATGGAGATTACAGAAATTTAGTTACAAAAAAGGCCAGCATAAAAGCTGACCTTTAGATTCAATATACGAACGTCTTATTTCTTACGAACGTGTGGTGCAGCTTTATCAAGCACACCGTTAACAAACTTATGGCTGTCTTCTGCTGCAAATACTTTTGCAAGCTCGATAGCTTCGTTGATAACCACTTTGTATGGTACATCTTCGCGACGAGTCATCTCGTACATAGCTAAACGTAGAAGCGCTAGTTCCATCAAATCCAGATCTTGCATAGGGCGAGATACGAATGGACGAAGCTTGCTATCAAGTTCCATGTGGCTAAGAGCAACACCAGTTAGTAAGTCGCGGAAGTATGCAACGTCTGTTTCTGGCATAGCTAGAGCAGGTTCTGCGGCATGATGCTCTTCTTCATCATACTTACCACCAGATAAGAACTGTTCTTCAACGGTAGCAATATTTTCTTTAGTAATTTGCCAAGAATAAATTGCTTGTAGAGCAAATTGACGTGCGTTACGACGTGCGGCTGGTTTCACACTGGCCCCCATTAGGAATCGATTTCAGAAAGAACGTTGATCATCTCAAGTGCGCTAAGTGCGGCTTCTGCACCCTTATTACCAGCCTTGGTTCCTGCGCGTTCAATAGCTTGATCGATCGTATCAACAGTAAGAACACCAAACGCTACTGGAAGAGAAAATTCCAGAGACACTTGTGCCAAACCTTTATTACATTCACTACAAACATAGTCAAAGTGAGGTGTACCGCCACGGATTACTGTACCAAGAGATACAATCGCATCGAACTTACCTGTTTTTGCAACGCGTTGCGCTACAAGTGGAAGTTCTACTGCACCAGGGCAACGAACAACAGTGATGTTGTCTTCGCTTACTTGTCCATGACGCTTTAAAGTATCGATTGCACCAGAAAGTAAACTTTCGTTAATAAAACTGTTGAAACGAGCAATAACGATAGCAATTTTTGCATTTGGCGCTGGGAAGCCACCCTCGATCACTTTCATAAGCCTTCCTTTAACTATTTTCATCAAGTGAGAATCGCCGGATTCTAGCACAAAACTGTGAGCAATATCTAATGCTAATTTAGAAGAACAGACACCGGAGATGTAAAGATGATAACGCAGCACGGCTCTCAACCATATAGGAGCAACCAGTAGTCAAGCTCGTGTATTTAACACGTTTTGAATCGGGCTCAACTACTTTGCTCTTTTGGCAAAACGAATCACCAAAAGAGCCACTGGAATCATCGGTAAATTATGTTGCTATAAACAGAGATATATCGACTTACTCGCAAACATACTCAACAACGTTAAGACCAAAACCACCCAATGCGTGGTAACGCTTAGTGCTTGAAGAAAGCAGACGCATATCGTGTACGCCTAGGTCTTGAAGAATCTGAGAACCGACACCAACACGACGCGAGGTACCTTGCTTCTTCGCCATGGTTGGCTGCTCGTTCTTGTCTTGCGCTTCGAATGTCTTCACTTTGTGAATCAAAGAATCAGACGACTCTTCGTTGCCAAGAATAACCAACACACCGCCTTCATCGCCAATGCGCTTCATCGCTTTATCTAGTGACCAGCTACGCTCTGTACCACGGTCTGAGTGAAGTAAATCGGTAAACGTGTCATGCAGGTGAACACGTACTAGAGGAGCGCCTACAGACAAGTAGCCTTTTTGCATCGCGTAGTGGATCTGGTTATCAATCGTGTCACGGTAAGTCACAAGCTCAAAGTCACCAAACTCTGTTGGCAAATGACATTGTGCTACGCGTTCAATCGTCGTTTCTGTGTTGTTGCGGTATTCAATCAAGTCAGCAATGGTGCCTAATTTGATATCGTGTTTTTCAGCGAAGACTTCAAGATCAGGGCGACGTGCCATGGTGCCGTCGTCATTTAGGATCTCAACGATAACAGATGCTGGCTCACAACCTGCTAGACGAGCTAAATCACAACCTGCTTCAGTGTGGCCTGCGCGTGTTAGAACACCACCTTCTTGAGCTGTCAGTGGGAAGATATGACCAGGTTGAACTAAGTCAGCCGCTTTCGCATCTTTTGCCACAGCCGCTTGAACGGTAACAGCGCGGTCTGACGCAGAAATACCCGTTGTTACGCCCTCAGCAGCTTCAATTGAAACCGTAAAGTTTGTCGTGTATTGAGCATTGTTGTCTTGAACCATAGGCGCTAGACCCATGCGATTTGAACGCTCTTTGGTCAACGTTAGGCAGATTAAGCCACGGCCATACATCGCCATGAAGTTAATCGCTTCTGGCGTCACATGTTCTGCTGCCATGATCAGATCGCCTTCATTCTCGCGATCTTCATCATCCATCAGGATAACCATTTTTCCTAGGCGAATGTCTTCAATAATTTCTTGAGGAGTACTAATTGGCATTGTTCTATATCCTTTGAAATGGTTCTGCTTCCTAGAACCGACACTATTTAAACCTGATGATATTGCTCGCTTTTACAAAGTGATGTTTAGTGCACTTTGTACCAACGGTTAGGCAAAACCATTCTGCTGTAAGAATTCCATCGTTAATCGAGATTCAGGCTCAGACTCTTGCTGCTGGCCTTGCAGTAGACGCTCCATATAACGCGCTAATACATCGACTTCTAGATTCACTTTACGACCAACATTGAATTGATCAATGGTGGTTTCTGAAGAGGTGTGAGGAACGATAGTCAACTTAAAGGCATTCTTGCGTAAATCATTCACAGTCAGGCTAATACCATCAACAGTGACTGAACCTTTTTGAGCTACGTACTTTGAGATCTCTGCAGGCATTTCTACCCAGAACTCAATCGCACGACCGACTTGATTACGCTCAACAATCTCACCCACGCCATCAACGTGACCCGATACAATATGCCCACCGAAACGCGTGGTCGGTAGCATTGCTTTCTCGAGGTTGACCTTGTCGCCGGCTTGGTAATCCACAAAACCCGTTTTTTTCAGGGTCTCAAGCGAAAGATCTGCACTGTAGCTGTGGTCGTTATACTCAACAACCGTCAAACAAACACCATTGGTCGCGATACTGTCGCCTAACTTAACGTCAGCCATATCAAGATTACCAACATTAACCGTTACGGTGATGTCTTCTCCGCGGGGAGTGATTGCACTCAATGTACCTACGGCTTCTACAATTCCTGTAAACATTTTAAAACTCTTTTTGTTGTCAACAACACGTATGCAGTTGGAGTAACTATTTCTACTGTGGTTTCGTCACGATTTATTTCGCGACTATTGGTTAGCCGCAATTGGTTTCGCGACAGTAGGTTTCGTAACAATTGATTTCGCAATAATAGGTTTCGCGACAATGCGAATATCCACACCAACCTGTCGAACATCTTTAATTTCTAGGTCAATAACGTCAGACATTGAAGTGAGCCCTAATGCGCCCATCAAACCTCGTCCGTCACTGCCCATAAGTTTAGGTGCTAAATAGAGGATTAGCTCATCCACCAGCTGTTCTTCAATCAAGCTTTTTGCCAATGTCGCGCCCGCTTCTACCCAAATATGATCAATATGGTTCGCAGGCAATTGACGCATTAGATCGCGTAAATCGAGCTGACCTGCCTTTGTGGTTCCGACTTCAATATCAGCAGACGCTTCAGCGACTCTCAATACCGATGTTGGAGTTTGGAATAACTTGAGCTCAGGGCGCAGTTGATTTTGACGATCAAGAATCACGCGAATAGGCTGACGCAGCTCGTCTTCAGCGTAATGATCTTTGATACTGCTTGGCAACTCTGCCCAACGAACATTCAACGACGCGTTGTCTTCAATCACCGTCTGGCTAGTTGATAGCACAGCGCCTGACTTTGCTCGGTAGTTCTGAACATCACGACGCGCTTCTGGCGATGTGATCCACTGGCTTTGACCATTTTCCAATGCCGTTTGCCCATCAAGGCTAGCCGCCATCTTTAACTGAACGAATGGCATGCCCGTTTGCATACGCTTGATAAATGCAGGGTTCAAGTCTAGAGCATCTTGCTCTAATAAACCGATTTCAACCTCAATGCCTGCGTCGCGTAGCATTTTGATACCACGACCTGCAACTTTTGGGTTTGGGTCCTGCATGGCACAAATCACTTTTGAAACTTGAGCCTTAATCAAACCTTCAGCACAAGGTGGCGTTCGACCGTAATGAGAACAAGGTTCTAGCGTGACATAAGCAGTCGCACCTTTTGCTTTGTCGCCCGCCATTCGCATGGCATGTACTTCAGCATGAGGCTCACCGGCTTTGGCATGAAAACCTTCGCCAACGATCTGACCGTCGGTTTGTACGATGACACAACCCACATTCGGGTTGGGTGCAGTGGTGTAAATGCCGCGTTTGGCTAACTGAATAGCACGCGACATCATTTGAAAATCTAGGGGAGTAAAGTTTGACATGATTGAGGCGTTAATCCTCTAATTTAGCGATTTCTTCGCCAAACTCTCGGATGTCTTCAAAGCTGCGGTAAACAGAGGCAAAACGAATGTACGCCACTTTATCCAATTCTTTCAATTGGCCCATCACAAGATTACCAATCATCTCGCTTGGTACTTCACGCTCACCAGTTGCACGGAGTTGTGACTTAATCGTACTGATCGCAAGTTCAATCGCATCAGCACTCACTGGACGTTTTTCTAGGGCGCGCTGTACACCACCCACCATTTTATCTTCATTAAATGGTTCGCGGTTTCCATTCGACTTTATGACTTTCGGCATCACAAGTTCTGCCGATTCGAAAGTCGTAAAACGTTCACTACATGCAAGGCATTGACGGCGACGACGAACCTGATGGCCATCGGCTACCAGTCTTGAATCGATTACTTTAGTGTCGTTCTCTGAACAAAAAGGACAATGCATATCACCTCCAAATAATTGAATATCAGTGTAACGGAATTGCCAAACGTTAGGAAAGAAAAAGGGCCAATTAAGGCCCTTTTGTGTGGTGATTCATTGATTATTGCTACTCGATCGCCATTTCAAAAATGAGCTGAGGAGTAAAATTAACGACCAGCGTTAACCGCGAACTAAATAGTTCGCTTTACCTACCCATTTGTAGCTTGTCAGTTCTTCTAAGCCCATTGGGCCGCGAGCGTGCAGCTTCTGGGTTGATACTGCGACTTCAGCGCCTAAACCAAACTGTGCGCCATCAGTGAAACGTGTTGATGCATTCACATAAACCGCCGCAGAACCAACAGAGTTAATGAAACGCTCTGAGCTCTCTAGACTATTAGTCATGATCGCATCTGAGTGACTCGCGTTGTGTACGCGCATGTGGTCAATCGCTTCTGCCACATCCGCTACCACTTTCACGCCTAACGTGTAGCTTAGCCATTCAGTGTCAAAGTCACCTTCAACCGCATCACGTTGGTCTTCAAAACCTGCTATCAGAGATTTTGCGCTAGTGTCAGCAACCAAGGTAACCTTGCCTGCTAAACGCTGTGTCAGCTTAGCAAGGAAAGCCTCAGCAACCGCTTCATGCACTAGCAATGTATCTAACGAGTTACACGCTGATGGGCGTTGAACTTTTGAGTTTTCGACAACATCTACCGACTTTTCAAGGTCCGCACTTTCATCAACAAAGATGTGGCTGATACCAAAGCCGCCGATGATCACTGGGATGGTGCTGTTCTCTTTACACATCTTGTGTAAGCCAGCGCCGCCACGAGGAATAATCATATCCACGTAATCATCCAGTTTAAGCAGTTGAGATACGAGTTCACGATCAGGCTTCTCGATGTACTGAACAGAAGCCGCTGGAAGCTCCGCTTTCTCTAATGCAGACTGGATAACTTTAACCAGTTCCATGTTCGAGAAGAACGTCTCTTTACCACCACGTAGAATGCTTGCGTTACCTGTCTTTAAACACAGAGCTGCAATATCGATGGTTACGTTCGGACGCGCTTCATAGATAACACCCACCACGCCAAGCGGTACGCGGCGGCGAGACAGTGACATACCGTTTTCCAGTACCTTACTGTCCATTTCGCTGCCCACAGGGTCGTTAAGGCTAATTACGTTACGTACATCGTTAGCGATACCGGTTAAGCGCTCTTCATTAAGAAGTAGACGATCAAGCAGTGCATCAGTTAGACCGGCTTCACGGCCTAATTCGATATCTTTTGCATTCGCTTCTAGAATCGTTGCAGCGTTTGCTTCTAGCTCATCAGCGATGATCGCCAATGCCTTGTTCTTCTGCGCCGTTGATGCGGTCGCTAGGTGGAAAGCAGCGTCTTTTGCTGCAATACCCATGTTAGTTAAATCCACGTTTAACTCTCCCTAAATTCTGTCTGTCTTTGGATGTAACAAGGCGATTCGCCTTATCATCACGAGCTATTCTTGGATTACAACCAGGTCGTCACGGTGAATGACTTCTGACCCGTAATCGTAGCCAAGAATGTCGCCAATATCTTTACTGTGCTTGCCTGCTATTTTTGCTAGGTCTTGGCTTGAGTAGCTAGCGATACCACGCGCCACTACCTTACCTTTGCTGTCTGTGACTTGGGTAACTTCACCACGAGAGAATTCGCCTTTAACTCGAACAACCCCTTTTGCCAACAAGCTGCTGCCTTTGGTGTTAACGGCATTGACTGCGCCATCATCGACCACTATGTCACCAGCTGAAGCTGGGCCCGCTAAAATCCAGCGTTTACGGTTTTCAAGCGCTTCCGCTAAAGGCAAGAAACGCGTGCCTTGTGGGTTATCACTCAATGAATCAAACACCACATTTTCAGCACTGCCCGCTGCAATGATCACTTCAATACCCGCACGACGAGCAATATCAGCTGCCTGCAGTTTTGTCGCCATGCCGCCGGTACCTAACGTAGTACCACTGCCGCCAGCGATCTTACGCAGTGTGTCATCAATGGTTTTCACTTCTTTGATGAGTTCAGCGTTTGGATCTTTGCGAGGGTCAGCCGTAAACAGGCCTTTTTGGTCAGTTAATAGCAAAAGCTTATCAGCGCCGCATAAAATACCAACCAATGCCGACAAGTTATCGTTATCGCCCACTTTAATTTCGTTGGTGGCTACTGCGTCGTTTTCGTTTACTACCGGAATAATATCGTGTTCAACGAGTGCGTTAATCGTGTCACGTGCATTCAGAAAACGCTCGCGATCATCGAGATCAGCACGAGTCAGTAGCATCTGGCCAATTTTAAGGCCATAGATAGCAAACAAAGACTCCCAAACTTGAATCAACTGACTTTGCCCAACTGCCGCAAGCAATTGTTTGCTCGCCATCGAGTTGGGAAGTGCGGGGTAACCAAGGTGCTCACGTCCGGCTGCAATTGCACCAGACGAAACCATAACCACAGAGTGGCCTTGTTTTTTTAATTCAGCACATTGACGAACCAGCTCAACCATGTGAGCGCGGTCTAATGCCAATGTTCCACCAGTTAAGACACTGGTACCCAGTTTAACAACGACAGTTTTACTCTGTGTTGTTGTCCCGCTTTGATGATTTGTTGTCATGAAGTCTTTTATGAATAAAACAAATAAGAGGTGATGTTTTAGCAATCAACAAGAGAATTCACAAGTAGAAAAGGTGCGAAATCGCACCTTTTTGCTTTATAGAGAAGAGTAACCTTTAAAATCAGACGAATTCGACAGACTCTTCGTCTAACTGAACGCCGATTTCAAATTTCTTTTGAAGTTCGTCAACCAGCTTTTGGTGAAAGGCTTCTTGAGTTCGAGAGACCTCAGCGACCGCCTTTTTAGGTAATGGTAAAGGATCCCAGTTACCATCGATGTTGTATTTACCCGTGTTGTACTTCGCCGAAAATCCTTCTTCCGACTTATCCAACTCTAGCCACCAGCCCCAGAACTCGCGCTCTTCTGGTGACTTTTTATCGTTCACACACACAGATAAGCAATCAAAGATATAGTGGCCTTCTTCTGATTGCGGCTCCCTCAAATACGGACCAATGGCCTTTAAAACGTTTAACAAGCGATAATGTGTCGGTTGCTGTGTCACTTCTGACATATTGAATCTCCATTTTCAATGTTAAGAATGACTTTACTCAGACTGCAATACGTAGAAAACATGCAGTTGGATTTTATAAATTTTCTCTGAGTATCAGGTACTTACTTTGTACACTTTTCATGCTTAACTAATTTAGGAGAAATGTCATCTAAATAATTCATCCTCAAGCCACTTTATCGCTAATTCGAGGGATTGCTCATACCCCTGTGTAATTGATTTAGTTTTGATTTTCTTCGCTTTGCCGTAATCACTGTAAATAGCAACCAGTTGATTATCCAGATGCGGTGAAACAGGGTCACCTTCCAAAGCCAATGCCAAAATAGGAACGCTGGTTTTACTGTTAGCCAGCAAGCCTTGCACCTTCAATGACCAAGCCATCAGTTGTCCAGAAAGGCTATTGATGTCCACCGCTCCTTTGCCAAGGCGAGAAGCCAACACATCCAAATGCATCTTGGGCATCTGCTTGAGTTTGTCCGCATGAACAAAGATATCGTGGATCGGAGCGCCAAGAGAGATACAGGCTTTGAGTTTGTGCTGCTCAAGGAAGGATAACCTCACCATCGCGTTACCACCGAATCGGAAACCAAACAGACCGACTTTATGATGGTCCACCCATGGAATGTTAGGCAGTTCATTCAACACGGCTTGATGCAGGCAAGAAGAGTCTTCGGTTAGTGGCCAATGCGAACTGTGCCCTATCGACGGCATATCAATCGTTAGCATCGCAATGTTTTTCGGTGCTAGGTAATCTCTAAACAAACGCCACATGTCAGTTTGCAAGCTATCTAAACCCGCACTCACGATCACGACAGGTTGTGGTTTGTCTGTTTTGGTTAGATGTAAGTTCGCCTTAATCTTTTTGTTTTGATACGGCACTTCGATTTGTTTGACGATCAATTTGGTGTGTTTGATCGCTTCAGAATACGCCGCATTCGCTAATACCTGCGCCTGAGCAGCAAGGTTGTCGTTCTTTAGATGTGGGTAACCCGCAATGCTGAAACACAACGATGCTGAAAACAGCTCTTCAGCCATCTCTTCACCGTTCTTCTCATTAGAACGATTCTGATGCTGCATACCTAGCTTGGTCCATTCGTATGCCCAGTTACCACTGCGGTAGCCCATCACGGTATCTAACCACTCATCGGTGGTACGAGAATTATCGGATGAGGCGATGCGTGCCAATACCGCTTCTTGCTCTATCGGGTTAACGCCTTGCCATACCCACTGAAGACGTCTTAGGTTTCGATACCAAGATGAGTTCTGCTCTTCACGTTTTTTATCCAACAGTTCTTCTGAACTTGGCATGTAACGCGTGAGCATTGAGGTCTCTTTAGCCTGCTTGTGTTTTACAAACAAGGTTTCCGAAAGGTTCGAGCTCGTTTCTTCTGATTCAGACATTGGGATACTTAATAAGAAATGGTTGTTACTAATCATATAAAAAAAAATGACCCTATAAAGGGTCATTTCTCAAAAAACTAAGTTTACACTTATTTTGACTTGCGATTTACCGGCTCAACGAAGCTTAGGCTAGTATCCCAAGGTTGCTCAATCCATGTGTCTTGAGCGATATCAACGATGTATTCGTCTAACAAATCTGCGCCAGATGGTTTTGCACACACAGCGATCAGTTTCGCTTTAGGGTACATTTCGCGAAGCTTGCGTGCAGTGTCACCACTATCAACAAGGTCTTCAACGATTAGGAAACCTTCGCCGTCACCTTCAGGTGCTTTAACGACTGTCATATCACGCTGGTGATCGTGGTCGTAGCTAGAAATACAAATCGTATCTACGTGACGAATACCTAGTTCACGAGCCAAGATTGCACCAGGAACCAAACCACCACGGCTTACTGCCCAGATACCTTTCCACTGTTCTGCTGGCATTTGCTTTTCAGCTAGTTGACGGCAGTAAGTCTGCATGTTGTCCCAAGTGATAACGAATTTGTTGCTCATAGTATAAAACCTAATAATTTTGTCATGTTATTAGAGGCTATGCCTTACATAGCCTCTTCAGCGATTAAGCAGAAATCTAGACGATTAAGCGAAAATGTATTTAAGAATAAAGATAACGGACATTACCCACACAGCAGGTGAAACGTCGCGACCTTTACCACTTAGCAGCTTAATTGCAGCGTAAGCGATGAAACCTAGTGAGATACCCTCAGCGATAGAGTACGTCAGCGGCATAAGCAGACATGTTACCACGACTGGTGCGGCTTCCGTAAGATCACGCCAATCAATGCCAACTAGGCCAGACATCATCAGAATTGCTACATAGAAAAGTGCACCTGATGTTGCGTAAGCCGGAATCATACCTGCAAGTGGCGAGAAGAAAAGAGCCAGTAGGAATAAGATACCAACAACAACCGCAGTTAGACCGGTACGACCGCCTTCAGCAACACCCGCAACACTCTCAACATAAGAAGTTGTGTTTGATGTACCTAGCAATGCACCAATAGATGTTGCTGTAGAGTCAGCAAGCAGTGCTTTGTTCAAGCGCGGTAGTTTACCGTCTTCTTTGATTAGGTTTGCTTTCGTTGCAACACCAACCAGGGTACCCGCGGTATCGAACAAATCGACGAACAAGAATGCGAATACAACTGAAATCATACCAATTTCAAATACAGCAGAGAAATCAAGCTGCATGAATGTAGGAGCAAGGCTTGGTGGTGTCGACATGATGCCGCCGTATTGAACGTCACCGATCGCAATACCAATCGCCGTGATTGCTAGAATCGCAATCATTACCGCACCTTTCACACCGCGGTGAACAAGAGCAATAGTCAGGAAGAAACCAAGCGCACCTAACATTGGCGCAATCGCAGTGATATCACCAAGTGAAACCTTAGTCGCTGGGTTAGAAACAACGATGCCTGCATTGCTAAGCGCGATAAACGCAAGGAAAAGGCCGATACCCGCAGAGATACCAACACGCAGAGACATAGGGATCGAGTTGATAATCCATTCACGGATCTTAAAGATACTTAAGAAGATGAAGATTACGCCTGATACGAAAACCGCTGCCAAAGCAACTTGCCACGTATAACCCATACCCATTACAACAGCGTAGGTAAAGAATGCGTTCAGACCCATGCCTGGAGCTTGCGCGATTGGGTAGTTAGCAACAAAACCCATGATGAAACAGCCAATAGCGGCCGCTAAACAGGTTGCTACAAATACAGCGCCATGGTCCATACCAGCATCAGCTAGAATCATTGGGTTTACAAAAATGATGTAAGCCATTGTTAGGAAGGTTGTTAGACCTGCGATGATTTCAGTGCGCACATTGGTGCCATTTTCACTGAGTTTGAATAGCTTTTCGAACATTATCGAATCCTATAAGGGTAAAAAGTAAACGGTTGCGTAATCGATTGGCTGTGGATTATAAAGTTATCAAATAACAAATTCCAGATAGAATTAAGGCTCTAATCGATATTTATCAGAATGCCGTATGAAACAAAGCGATTAAAAACGAAGAAAAACAGGAACAATAACGAATAAAAACAATACTTTAGTGAAACTCAATACCATAGAAACACTTGGCTATTTTTTAAACCATCAGTTATTTTCATTGAGAATGTAGCCATCAAATTCTCAATTTAAACCCACAAGAGATGTGTATTTTTCAACAGGATCAGTAATAAGGCGCAAATTGATATTTTAGCGTTTAAAAAACAACCGCTGAGAATGGTAGAAAAAGTAGTGAATTGACGCGGTAGGGAAAAAGTAGCAGGCAAAAAAAACGCCACTCAATACTGAGTGGCGGTAGAATCTGTCAACCAAAAGGGTTGTAAAAGAATTCCAATATATAGGGGTGAACAAAACTGTTCGAGTTACATGCTTGTGGTATTAGTAACCAAAGCTTGTAGGGTATGCAAAGTTGCTAGTGTAAACAGAGCTGTTAAGCCAGAACATTGCAGATGGTAAACCTTTCATAACTATCACCTTAATAAATCAATAAAAAACGAATTTGATTTCTCGGTTCCTTGGAGGCGATAAAACGGACTCATCCTTTGAGCATTTACTCTTCACTTCAGAAGTTGGTTATTAATATACCCGAAAGAAAAAAGATTACAAGTATTTTTTGCTATACGTCACACTTTTGGCTAATTATGGTTATTTAAGAAACTTTGTTTTGTAATTAAATTACAAAACAGACTTAAACAAACGTTTGCTTACGCCATTTATAAGCATCAAAGCGCTTAATCATGATCAGATAGACAAGATCGCTTTCAAAATTTGAGCTATTTGAGGTTTAGAACCGCTACTCGTCAAAACGCTCAAGTGGTATGCTGTTGCCATCAAAACAGACCCATATTTTAGATTTTTATTCTAAGGTTTTACCTATAGAAATCCTAAATATATGGTTACCAAATAAAAAAGGAGTCATCCGTGTCTGAATTCCATTCTGAGATCAGTAAATTATCCCCTGCCCCTATTTGGCAGTTCTTCGATAAGATTTGCTCAATCCCGCATCCTTCTAAGCATGAGGAAGAGCTAGCTCAATACATTATTGCTTGGGCAACAGAGCAAGGTTTAAATGTACGTCGCGACCCAACGGGTAACGTATTCATTACTAAACCTGCAACGCCAGGCATGGAAAACAAAAAAGGTGTAGTGCTACAAGCGCACATCGATATGGTTCCACAAAAGAACGAAGACACGGTTCACGACTTCGCTAAAGATCCTATCCAGCCATATATTGATGGTGAGTGGGTTACAGCAAAAGGCACAACACTGGGTGCTGATAACGGTATGGGTATGGCTTCTTGCCTTGCTGTACTGGCATCAAACGAAATCAAACATGGCCCTATCGAAGTTCTACTAACCGTAGATGAAGAAGCAGGCATGACTGGTGCTTTCGGTCTTGAAGCAGGTTGGTTAGAAGGTGATATCCTTCTTAACACCGATTCAGAGCAAGAAGGCGAAGTGTACATGGGTTGTGCTGGCGGTATCGACGGCGCAATGACATTTGAAATTGCACGTAACGCGATTCCAGCAGATTTCGTAACACGTAAGCTTACGCTAAAAGGCCTAAAAGGCGGTCACTCTGGTTGTGACATCCATACTGGTCGTGCAAACGCGAACAAACTGCTTGCTCGCTTCCTAGCGGGTCACGCAAAAGAGCTAGACCTTCGCATCGTAGAATTCAAAGGTGGTAGCCTTCGTAACGCTATTCCTCGTGAAGGCTTCGTAACGGTTGCGGTTCCTGCAGCAAACCAAGAGAAACTGGCTTCGCTATACAACTACTACACAGAGCTGCTTTCAACAGAGCTAGGTAAAGTAGAAGACAGCATCGTGACTTTCAATGAAGAAGCTTCTGTAGAAATGGGCGCACTTGCGTCAGTAGACCAAGCTCGCTTTATCGCGGCACTTAACGCATGTCCAAACGGCGTGATTCGTATGAGTGACGAGATTGAAGGTGTTGTTGAAACATCTCTAAACGTAGGTGTTATCACAACAGAAGAGAACTCAATCACAGTGCTTTGCCTGATTCGTTCTCTTATCGATTCAGGTCGTAGCCAAGTAGAAAGCATGCTTCACTCTGTTGCTGAACTAGCAGGCGCTAACATCGCGTTCTCTGGTGCTTACCCAGGTTGGAAACCAGACGCAGATTCAGAAATCATGCATATCTTCCGCGACATGTACGAAGGTATCTACGGTCACAAGCCAAACATCATGGTAATCCATGCTGGTCTTGAATGTGGTCTATTCAAAGAACCTTACCCGAACATGGATATGGTTTCTTTCGGCCCAACCATCAAGTTCCCTCACTCTCCAGATGAGAAAGTGAAGATCGACACGGTTGAGCTATTCTGGAACCAAATGGTTGCGCTACTTGAAGCAATCCCAGAAAAAGCATAATTCGATAAGCTATGTTTGTTCAATGAATCGTGCTTTTCAATAAATAGCACTTTTCAGTAAACACCGTTTATCCGAGACAAAATAAAACAGGTACTCAATGAGTACCTGTTTTTGTATCTAATTTTTGTAAACGACTATTTGTGACTAAAGAAGCGATTAAGCGCGTGTAGCCGCGTAGCTCTCTAGCTCATCAATTGAAGTTTGTGCCACAACTTCACCATCGATGAAGTACGTCACCATCTCGCCATCGCGAACACCGATTAACGTCGCACGCTCACCAGATTGGTAAGTAATGTCCATTTGGATCGTGTTTTCATCAATCTGCTGCATTTGACCTTTCTCAATCACATCAGCACTCGTAATAGGGCCTACTGGCGCTTCCGTTAGAGACGGATCCAACTGATGGTTGATGTCTAAGTACGTATCAGTCTTTGTATCAAAGATGTGCGGAGAACCAGTTAGTGGGTTGCTACCAGTCCAGAACTCTAGTGAGTTGAATACCAGGTAATCGGCAGCAACTGTTAGGCCGTAAGCAGGCGCTAGTAGCATGTTCAAGCCACCACGTGCGTAACGGTTATCAACAGCCTTAACGTTAAACTTCATTAGGTAACCGGTTACTGCGTTACTACCAACACAGCCAGATAAAGCGACAGAAACCACCGCCAGTGCAACGACTTTTGAAATTGTTTTTTTCATTTTTATCTCGATATATGAATTTGGCCGCCAAAAAATGGCGATGGATAATACCAATCAACCGAACGGAAAATATCAGAGTTAAATCAATGTATTGTCAGAAAATTCACAATTTAAAACACCCTCTAATTAGCCAAATCAAAAACAGAAACCAATTCAGAAGCCTCTCCATAAAAAACTTTTGTCGTGACCGTAAAGTGATTGATTCGTACTAAAAATCAACGATTGATACATTCCGTGTTAACGAATTATCACTATGTTGAGAACAACCTAAATGGCAAGACTAAAACCTAATCAACCCTTCGAATTACTTGGTTATACTGTTCAGCCAGGGCAACGAATGGAGATTGAACTACAAGCTGCCCTGCTTTACACGCACTCTCCACTTTCGATCCCGATTGAAATTATTCACGGTCGCCAAGCAGGTCCAACACTGATGGTAAATGCGGCTATCCACGGCGATGAGCTAAACGGTGTTGAGATTGCACGACAACTGACAAACGCGATTGATCCAAAGAAACTGAAAGGGACATTAATTGTTGTACCGATCGTTAACGTGTTTGGCTTTATCCATAAATCTCGTTACCTACCAGACCGTCGTGACCTAAACCGTTGCTTCCCAGGTAGTGAGAAAGGATCGCTAACATCACGCATCGCTCACACCTTCTTCGAGAACGTAGCGAAACACTGTGATTACATTCTTGATCTTCACACAGGCGCGATTCACCGTACTAACTTGCCACAGATCCGTGCAAACCTATCGAACCCTGAAACACTGCGCATCGCAAAAGCATTCGCAACACCAGTGATCATTGATTCTCCATTGCGTGACGGCTCACTACGTAGTGAAGCAGAAAAGTTGGGGATTCCTGTACTAACGTATGAAGGTGGTGAAGCGCTGCGTTTTGATCACCTAGCGATTCGTGCGGGTTACCTTGGCGTGCATCAAGTAATGAAAGAAATCGGCATGCTGCGCCCTAACCGTAAGAAGTTGCCAGAGCCAGTACTGAGTAAATCTACCAGCTGGATCCGCGCTGAGTCAGACGGTATTTTGCGCAACATGGTAAGACTGGGTGAACAAGTTGAAGCAGGACAAACTCTGGCTTACATCAGTTCACCTCTAGGTCACCAAGAAGGCCAAGTGATCACCACTAAAGGCGGTATCGTGATTGGCCAACAAACTCTACCGTTGGTAAACGAAGGTGACGCTGTATTCCACATTGCTTACTTCAAGCAAGATGATGATGAAGTGGGACAGTCTGTAGAGAGTTACATTGAAGAAGTCGCGGAAGACGATTGGCTGACAGCGCTAAACAACTAAGGACCGAATTCGGGTAATTAGTGAGTCAGATACGTAGCCACCAGCCATGAGTGGTTACGTGATCCAGACTAATACACCACAAATGAAAAAGCCCCGATAAACTTTTAACTAGAAAGAGAAAAGCTATATCGGGGCTTTTTTTACTTGTCCCTTATCTTAAAATTAAGGGACCTGTAAATTAATTGTGCACTGGATTACTCAGCGTCTTCTTGCTCTTCTTCACGAGCTTTTGCGCGTGCTTCACGTGCTTGCTCAGCTTTAAGCTCTTTAGTGTGACGTAGTTCGTCACGCTCTTTACGCTGCTCTGATTTACGCTCGTTACGTTCAGCTTGGTTTGAGATGAAAGATGCTAGCTCTTTCTCTGCCCACTCTTGTGCTAGAGCTTCAGTTTCGAAACCAGACTCACGCTTAGATACTGTTGTGCTGCGAGACGTTACTTGACGAGTAATCTCTGCACACCAACCGTTGCGTTTTTCTGTAAGGCGGATATCAAATTTTTTGTTCTTAGACATGTTCTATTTTTTCCTAAGGGAGATCATTAAGGGATCGGTCACTTTGATAACTCCATCTAAGTGAGCATCTTTTAACACCATCCCTTGGTAAGCGCGGTATTAGAGCACAAACCAATGAATATTGCTGCAAATATTTGCAGCGGATCACACTCCCATGCTGCAAATCGTTTGCGCCGGATTTCAATGGGTTCGTAACTCTCGATTCATCATCAACTTCTGTGCAATTTTATCGACAACAATGAAATGAACTATGCTCAAACAGAGATAAATGAAAGAGATAACCTGCAGGCTCAGGTTTACAGACTCTACTGTCTCGCCTACTCCGCCCATAATTAAAATAGCTAAGGAGTTGCTATGGATAGCTTCATCAAACATTTACCCAAGGTTGAGCTGCACTTACATATTGAAGGCACGCTAGAACCTGAGCTGATGTTCCAACTGGCCAAGCGCAATAACGTGTCGATTCCCTTTGATAACCCAGACCAAGTAAGAGACGCGTACCAATTCCACAATCTTCAGTCTTTTCTCGATATCTATTATCAAGGCGCTAACGTACTGATTCATGAACAGGATTTCTATGACCTGACTTGGGCTTACCTACTCAAGTGCCAACAAGATAATGTGGTTCATACTGAGATCTTTTTTGACCCTCAAACCCACACCGAACGTGGTATTGCCTTTGAAGTCATCATAAGTGGGATTACTCAAGCTTTGAATCAAGCCGAGCAAGAACTAGGGATCAGCAGCCAGCTGATCATGTGCTTTCTGCGCCATCTTGATGAAGACAGCGCTTTTGAAACACTCCAACAGGCCCTTCCCTACAAAGATAAGATCATTGCCGTCGGGCTGGATTCGTCGGAAAAAGGAAACCCGCCGGAGAAGTTTAAGCATGTATTCCAAGAGGCGATCAACCAAGGGTTCCTGACCGTCGCGCACGCCGGAGAGGAAGGCCCTGCGCAAAATATTAGTGACGCGCTGAGCTTGTTGGGCATCACCCGTATTGATCATGGCGTTCGCTGTGTAGAAGATGAAGACTTGATGGAACAGCTAATCGCTAAACGCACACCGCTGACCGTATGCCCGCTATCGAATACCAAGCTAAAGGTCTTCGACACCATGCAAGAACACAATATCGTCGAGTTGCTGAGAAAAGGGCTGTGCGTCACCATCAATTCCGATGATCCGGCTTACTTCGGCGGCTATATGAATGATAACTTCCTCGCCGTCGCCAATGCTCATCCACTGACGAAAAACGAATTAGCGCAATTCAGTATTAATGCTGTCGAAGCGAGTTTCATCTCGCCTCACGCCAAAGAAGATCTCATTGCACAAGTGCGCCAATATCTTGCCGAGAATACTCACTAAGAGAATGGATCTTTGAGAATGGAGCTTTGCTGCGATCAAAAAAGGGAAGCTCAGTGCTTCCCTTTCAAAATGGGTTCGAAAATCAATAGGCTTAGCCTGGGTGACCATCCACTCTTGGCGTTAAAAGCATCATGCCGAACTTCCAGATAAACAACCCGAATGCTAACGTCCATAAACCCGCGCTGATGTTCACCATCTCAAATAAATACGCAGGGAAGAAAGTCACACCTACGCTGCGAACCAAAGCCGCGATAAAAATAGCCGAGAACGCTAACGCCATACTTGGCCCTTTATAGATTGCACGACCCGTGTGCCCCATTGTCACGCGCGTAATCATCGCAAGAATTAATCCACTCAAACCGCCAATTGCAAACAAGTGCAGCATGTTGTGGCTCGCGAACGGGTTGTCTAATAAACCACGTAGCAGCAAGCTTAAAGGGATGCATAGGTAAGCCGCATGCAGCGACCACACCAAGGGTTCAGATAACGTAGTCCAAGGCTTCCAGCGGATAAAGCGCACCAACTGAGTCACACCTGCAAATACCATCAACTCATTGCCGACTTGAGCAAAGGTCAATGGGAAGAAGCTCAATACAAATAAGCCAACCAAAGGTAGATTCGCTAACCATTCTAACCAAACTAGTGGTTGTGCTTTTTCAAAATCGAAGCGACGTGCCGTGAAGAACGGAATCACTCGCCCACCCATCACTGATAGCAGCAAGGTAAACCACCATAACATTGCGTGCCATACTGCAGACGATGGGAATGGAGGCATACCTTTAACGGTCGCGTAACTAGCAAAGTTCGCCACGATAGCCAATATAAACAGCGGCACAAAGAATAGATTCTTCCAGCCTTTCGATTTAACAACTCGGAAACCAATTTCGTAAGCGGCGAAGATTAAGAACAACGCCTCAACCGATGAGATCAGCCATAACGGTGCGGGGGTCCAAAACAGAATACGAGGTGCTAACCACAAACCAACCAGTGCGGCTAATCGATAGTGTTTGGTTCCATTGACACCCGTCCACGTTTGCACCGCAGTTAACACAAAACCGACCACAATCGCCATGGCAAAGCCAAACAGCATTTCATGTACGTGCCACCAAAGCGCCGGTACTTTTAGCATTTCTGGCTGACCGTTTTGGAACATGATGACCCAAGCCACAATCGCGATCACAGCATAGAGACTGCCTAAAAAGAAGAAAGGTCTAAAACCTAATCGAAGATATGCAGGAATCGCATCTTCTACACTTTTATCTGTGATATTTAACAAACTCGTTCCTCATTTCAGATAACAAGCCAAGAGTGGCTTCTGGGAATTGCTATTTCATAGTCAAATTCATGATGCAGTAATCATCACTGCAATATTGCCTAACGTAATGCATGAAACGCGCCAAAGGTATAAAGCCAATAAAAACAAGTAACAAGGAGTCTTTAGGCTTCAAAAAAGTGTCAATTAAACACACCCTATAAAAGTCATTTAGACTCATGAGAGTGTAAAATAAAAAACTACTGACATTTGATGAAGCCAAACATATAGTAAGACTAGTCTCAAATACAAAAGAACAGACAGGGAACGCGATGTATATTTTTGGTTATGGTAGCTTGATCAACTCCTCTTCTCGTCAACTCACAGGTCAAACAGGACAAGCGATTCCTGCGATAGTGCATGGCCTAGTTCGTCATTGGAGTAAGATCGATGACAGCTATGTTTTGTCACCTTTGATCGTGAATCTCGGTGAGGGACAAGTGAATGGAGTTTTACTTGAAGTGGATGATATTGCGCTGACTGAGTTTGATCGCCGTGAGCGTGGTTATCACCGAATTGAGTTAAGAAGCGATCAGATAGAGAGCCAAACCGAGTTTAAACAGGATCAATCGATCTGGGTTTACATCAAAGACGAGATTCAAGCACCTTGCGAAAACAGCCCTATCGTTCAAACCTATGTCGATACGGTATTAGCAGGATGTTTAGAAGTGTCTGAAAGCTTTGCGGCGCACTTTGTTCAACACACACAAGGTTGGCATCACCCATTAGAAAATGATCGCCACCAGCCTAAATACGGCAATCTTGCTGGGGTTTCAGATCACCACCACAGTGTGATTGATGGCTTGATACTGACTGTTCGAAGCTAGTTGATGTACGTTATTAATGGATGTACATAGTTAATTGATCTACATCGTTAATTAATCTAAATCGCCAGTTAATCTAGGTTGGTGAGCTCGATCGCTCTCCAACCTAAAGCGATCTTAAACGACACGAATACCTGCAGGCATCGCACGTTCCGGTGTCAGCAATACACTTTCAGATTCATCTTCCGTTTCGGCACATAACAACATGCACTCAGAAGTGTGGCCTCTCATCTTCGCCTTCGCTAGATTACACAAAACAACAACCTGCTTACCCATCAACTCTTCTTCGGTGTAGTAAGGCACTAGGCTGGTCACCGTTTGTAGCGTCTTCTCACCGATATCCACTTGCACGATGTAAAGCTTGTCTGCGTTTTCATGACGCACAACCTCAATGATCTTACCGACACGCATTTCTAACTTAGCAAAGTCACCATAAGAGACAGTATCCATTTCTCACTTCCTATATTGATTTATTTTCACTCACTAAATTATTTACTAAAATTAAGTAAAATGTAAATGTTTACACTAGCATTAAGCCTAATAATTACAAGCGGTAAAGATCTCATTACTGGAAGTAAAATGAGAGTTTCGTTGCCTTGCACTCATTGTCGGTGTTAAATAGATGCAGCAATGTATAGAGGTTAAAAATGGCAACAATTAAAGATGTCGCAAGGGAAGCAGGTGTTTCTGTTGCAACCGTATCTCGAGTCGTGAATAAGTCTCCGAAGGCAAGTGCGAACTCAATTGAATCCGTCACCAAAGCGATGTCTAAACTCGGCTATCGCCCGAATGCCAATGCTCGCGCGCTGGTAAGCCAGAGCACCAATACCGTCGGTGTGTTGGTTGGTGATATCTCCGATCCTTTTTTTGGCACGCTGGTTAAGGCTGTCGATAATGTCGCTCGTGAGAACGGAAAGCATATCCTCGTCGGTAATGGCTCACACGATCGTGAAGAAGAAAGACAAGCGATTGAGTTACTGATCAATAGCCGTTGCGACGCCTTAGTGATCCACTCAAAAGGCCTGACAGACGAAGAACTGATTGCCTATGCAAAAGAAGTCAAAGGCTTAGTGCTGATCAATCGCTATATTGCTGAGATTGCCAACCGTTGTATTTTCTTGGACAACAAGAAAGGTGCGTATCTTGCGACTGAATATCTGATTCGTCATGGTCATAAAAATATTGCCTGTATCGCTTCATCGCACAGCATTGAAGATGCCGATGAGCGTGTACAAGGTTACTTGTCAGCACTCTCGGATTACAAAATAGCGTTATCTGACAGCTATATTGAGTACTCAGCTCCCACCAGTGAAGGGGGTGAATACGCCATGACCAACCTTTTGACTAAATCACTGCCAATCACAGGCATTGTTGCGTACAACGATTACATGGCGGCAGGTGCTTTGTCTGTCCTAGATGAAAACGGTATTCAAGCGCCAGACAAAATGTCGATCATTGGTTTCGATGATGGCTTGATTGCACGCTATGTTCATCCAAAGCTAACCACCATTCGCTACCCGATTCAGATGATGGCAGAGAAAGCGACACGACTCGCGTTGCACTTAGCCAAAGGTGAAAACACCTCAACGGAGCCAATGATGTTCTCTCCGACTTTGGTGCGCCGTAATTCGGTAGAGAAAATCTAAGCTCTGGTCAACTCACCAAACAACAAACAAAAAAAAGCCCTAACAGAATCGCTTCTGTTAGGGCTTTCCTACCTTACTCTGATACCCAACAATCGCGCTTAATAAATCACACACTCGTTGAGCGCCACTTTTGCTCATCCCCCAAGAACAACGCGATAACTCACATCGTTCTATTCACAAACAAAAGCAATTGGCATAACCGTTTTGAGCTAGAGCGTACTAGTTTGAAGAATCCCCCGAAAATTCAAACTGGTAACAGGTACGGTAGTTATATTCTTGTTCAGGCTTGAGAATACAACTGTCCTGCTTCCACTCTGGGTGGTTAGGAGAGTCAGGTAAGAACTGGGTTTCTAACGCCAAACCAGCGTAGTCTTCATAGCTGCCACCACTTCGGTTTGGTGTACCACCAAGCCAGTTTCCGGTGTATAGCTGCATCGCAGGTTTGGTTGAAAATACTTTTAGTGTGACGAGCGCATCTGGTGACGTTACGGTCGCAGCGCATTGAGTGCGCTTGCAGCCGTCAGCCAATAAGAAAGAGTGGTCGTAACCCTTTGCTGCTTTCTGCTGTTCATCACCCAACAAACGCTCTGAGATCATCATAGGCTGATTGAAGTCGAAGCTGGTCGATTTCACCGATTTAAGATTGCCTAATGGAATTCCTACCGAGTTGGTCGGTAAGAACTGATTGGCGTTGATGCTCACAATGTGTGACAAACAATCGTGCCCGGCTTCTGCACCAAGTAGGTTGAAGTACGCATGATTCGTTAAATTGACCACGGTTGGCTTGTCTGTGGTCGCAGAGTAATGAATGGAAACTCGATTGTCTTCGGTGAGTTCATAACGCACCGACACATTCAAATTCCCCGGAAAGCCTTGATCGCCATCAGCCGACTCTAAAGTAAACGATACAGATGTATCAGTCTGCTCGGCAATATTCCAACGACGTTTATCAAAACCGTTCGGACCACCATGTAAGGTATTGCCCGCTTGGTTGGTTTCCAGCTTGTAGTTCTGACCATCAATTTTGAAACGACCATTGGCTATTCGGTTAGCATAACGACCAACAGTTGTACCCATATAGCTGGCTTGTTTATCGAAGTTCTCCATTGAGTTAACACCCAACAAAACCTCTCTTTTATTTCCCTTTACTGGCAGGATACAGCTCAACCATGTTGCACCAATGTCCATGAATGTCACTTGCATGCCATGCTTATTTGATAGCGTCACTAACTGAGCGGATTGGCCATCATAGGCTGGGGTTTGTGTCATGGATTGATGCAGGTTTTGCTCTTGTGTCATTCTAAATTCCTTCTAGTGCCAGTAAAAAGCCTCTACCTGAAATAAAGGCTTTAGCATTTGGCCTACCATGATCTTTTTAGTTGGTAAGCTCTATATTAAGTCTCGAAGCGGTTAGATTACTTCAACTAAGCCTGCTCCGTCTTTCGCTTGGCACACATAAATAGATTCTTTTAGACCCGTCGCCGCTTGATATTTCTGCTCAACGGTTGTTTTAATTTCATCAACCAATGCAGGTGGAACCAATGCCACAATACAACCACCGAAACCACCGCCAGTCATACGCACGCCACCTTGATCACCAATCACGTGTTTTACTAGCTCAACTAAGGTGTCGACTTCTTTGACTGTGATTTCAAAGTCATCACGCATTGACGCATGTGATTCAGCCATCAATTCACCCATGCGTTTCATATCATGAGTACGCAGAGCTTGAGCCGCTTCAACGGTACGGTCATTTTCAGTGATCACGTGACGAGCGCGTTTCGCGACCATTTCATCCAACTCAGACTCTTTCGCTTTGAATTGTTCAATAGTCACATCACGAAGTGCAGGAACACCAAAGATGCGCGCCGCTTCTTCACACTGTTCACGACGCGTGTTGTATTCGCTGTCGACTAAGCCGCGTTTCTTGTTTGAGTTGATGATAACTACAGCCATATCTTCTGGCATTGAAACCGCTTGAGTTTCTAGGCTACGACAATCCAAAAGCATCGCGTGATTTGCGCGACCTTCTGCAGAGATCATTTGGTCCATGATGCCGCAATTACAGCCCACAAATTCGTTTTCGGCTTGCTGACCATTTAGCGCCACTTCGGCTTGGCTGATCTCTAGGTTGTAAAGCACCTTGAATGTCTGACCGATGACCACTTCCAGTGCCGCAGAAGAACTTAAACCTGCACCTTGAGGCACGTTGCCCGTTACAGAGATGTCTGCACCTGTAAATTCAAAACCACGACCTTTTAAGCACTTCACCACACCACGAATGTAGTTAGCCCACATCTTATCTTGTTGGAAGGTGATCTCTTGAGTTAAGTCGAACTCATCTACTGCATTTCCGTAGTCCACTGATACTACGCGCACGATGTTGTCGTCACGCTTAGCCGCTGCGACTACCGTTTGGTAGTTAATGGCACACGGTAGAACAAAACCATCGTTGTAGTCAGTGTGCTCGCCGATCAGGTTCACACGACCTGGCGCTTGGATAATATGAGTCGCTTGGTAACCAAGGACTTGCTCAAAAGATGCTTTCACGTTTTGGATTAGGTCAGACATAAGTAAACTCTCTGGTTAAACTCTTTGTTCAATTGGTTATGGCCCCTTTACGGCACCACTTTAATTCTTTTAGATTCCCTATCTCGTTCGTCTCTCACGGTAGGGAATGACAACATCAGCTTCTAAGCTCCTAACTTATAGGCCTTTCACCTGCCGTCATTCCATAATCGAGGAACGAGAAATCTGGAATCTCGCTTTTATTTAGTAACCGAGTTATCGATTAGTTTTACTATCAACGAAACAGGCGATTACTGTTCTTTGTAGTGAACGTCACTCAAATCACGAAGACGCTGCGCCGCTTGTTCTGCGGTTAAATCACGCTGAGACTCAGCCAACATTTCGTAGCCGACCATGAATTTACGAACCGAAGCACTGCGCAACAGTGGCGGGTAGAACAACGCATGTAGCTGCCAATGGTCGATGTCAGTACCTTCTTCGAAGAACGGCGCATAGTGCCAGCCCATTGAGTAAGGGAATGAGCATTGGAACAAGTTGTCGTAACGGCTCGTCAGCTTCTTAATCGCAAACGCTAAATCATCACGCTGCTCGTCAGTCAGTTCACTCATACGGCGGATGTGTGTTTTTGGCAGCAACATGGTTTCAAATGGCCACGCTGCCCAGTAAGGCACCACAGCAATCCAATGTTCGGTTTCAACCACAGTACGAGAGCCGTCTTTCATTTCAGCTTCAACGTAATCCACTAAAAGATTAGAACCTTGTTGTTCGAAGTACTCTTTTAACAGTTTTTCTTTGCGTTCAATCTCGTTGGGTAAAAAGCTGTTTGCCCAGATTTGACCGTGTGGGTGTGGCTGAGAGCAGCCCATAGTCTCACCTTTGTTTTCAAACGCTTGAACCCACAGATAGTCTTTACCTAGCTCTTCAATCTGTTCATTCCAGGTATCGATAACACCACGGATCTTGTTTACCGGAAGCTCCGGCAGCGTTTTGCTGTGGTCCGGAGAGAAACAGATCACGCGGCTCAACCCACGTACACCTTGAGTCTTGAATAGAGGGTTATCAGACTCTGGAGCATCAGGTGAGTCAGGCATCAACGCCGCGAAATCATTACTGAATACATAAGTGCCGTCGTAATCTGGGTTTTCATCGCCCGAAATACGCGTATTGGTTGGGCACAAGAAACACTCTTTCTCATACGCAGGAAGCTGCGCAGTCGATGGTTTTTCATCTTGGCCACTCCAAGGACGCTTTGCTCGGTGCGGTGATACCAAGATCCACTGACCCGTTAATGGGTTATAACGACGGTGCGGATGGTCTACTGGGTTAAATTCAACTTTTGACATGTTTAGATTGCTCTCAAATTTTGTGTCTTGGTCAATTAACCAAGATGAATAATTCTTCTACAAGGAGATTCCCTATCACGCTCGTTCCTCGCTGTAGGGAATGACGTGTGATCTCGTTGTGCTATTTGTGCAAAGGCAACCGCTTCATAGCCTTATGCTCATCCGTCATTCCAGAATCGAGGTACGAGATATCTGGAATCTCGCTTTTCTCATCTCTGCTTTCCCCAAAGAAATCGGAGATACAGCTAACAACGCTGCGGCTTCAATTACGAAGGGGAATAGCCGTTCGGGTTATTCGACTGCCAATTCCACGTATCTGCCGTCATCTCCATCACGCTACGCGTCGCCTTCCAGCCAAGCTCGCGCTCTGCTTTTTCAGTGCTTGCCCAACATTCAGCAATATCACCAGCGCGGCGTGGGCAAAGTTCATAAGGAACTGGCTTACCCGATGCTTGTGCGAAGGCTTCAACCATCTCGAGTACGCTTGAGCCTTTGCCCGTGCCTAGGTTGTAAATGTGTAAACCCGCCTTCTCGCCCACCGCTTTCAATGCGGCTACGTGTCCGTCCGCTAAATCCATAACATGAATATAGTCGCGAACGCCTGTGCCATCGACTGTTGGGTAATCGTTTCCAAAAACAGCCAATTTTTCACGGCGACCTACCGCTACTTGAGCAATAAACGGCATCAGATTATTTGGGATACCTTGTGGGTCTTCACCCATAGTGCCCGATGGATGGGCGCCAACTGGGTTGAAGTAACGCAGTAATGTCACACTCCAATCGTTCTCAGCGTTGAACAAATCACTCAAACATTCTTCGACCATGTACTTACTGCGACCATAAGGATTAGTTGTTGCACCCGTTGGAGAGCTTTCAGTAATTGGCACTACTTCTGGATCACCGTAAACGGTAGCCGAAGAGCTAAATACAATGCTCTTCACACCCGCTTTCTTCATGCTGCGAGCTAACACCAATGATCCATTGACGTTGTTATCGTAGTACTCCAAAGGCTTGGACACCGACTCCCCAACCGCTTTCAGGCCAGCAAAGTGAATCACAGCTTGGATATCGTTTTCTGAAAAAACGCTATCTAGAAAAGATTGATCACGAATGTCGCCAAGATAAAAAGTTGGTCGCTTACCGGTCAATGATTCGATTCGCTCCAGTACTAGCTCTTTGCTGTTGCAAAGGTTATCAACAATGATTGGCTCCATACCCGCCTGTATCATTTGAATACATGTATGACTTCCGATGTAACCCATGCCGCCCGTAACCAGTACTTTCACAATCAACCTCTCTTTGTCGTCATTCTTGGACTAACTCGAACTGATATTCAGCTCAGTAGCACCGTATGCCAGAAATAGTAGCAGCCATTTTGACTATAATTCTGTGATCAAAACCACGAAGTGTAAACGTTTACACTAGCTCATATCATTGTTACTGAACGTGACATAGGTAGAACCTATAAACAAATACATCTAATTCATTGAATTTTAATAAGATAATTATAGATAGTTAGATTTGAGACATCATAGAGGAGTTGAGCATTTATTTTACTAAAAGTTAATGCAATGACTTCCAGTTTGATTACAATAGGTCTGTAGAATAAAGAGGTGCATTGCTTTTTTACTAAATACCAATTTCAAAGCAGCGCAATGTTCCAATAACAGGAAGTGAGTATGGCAACGTTAAAAGATATCGCGACTGAAGCACATGTTTCATTGGCTACAGTTTCAAGGGTTCTCAATGAAGATCCAACATTAAGCGTCAAGGAAGAGACCAAAAGGCGTATCTTTGAAATTGCAGAGAAGTTGGAATACAAAACCAGCAGCTCACGAAAAGCCGTTAGCAGTAAAAAACAAAATCATCACTTCCTTGCGCTGTATAACTACAAGCAAGAAGCTGAAGTGAATGACCCTTACTATCTATCGATTCGCCACGGGATTGAAACCCAATGTGACAAGATGGAAGTTAAACTAACCAACTGTTATGAAAGTAAAATACACGTAAATTCAGCGCCTATCACTGGTGTATTGTTGGTGGGAAGAATGACACCGGAGGTTATCGAACAAGCCAAAAAGCTAAGCGATAATATCTGTTATGTCGATTTCACTGATCACTCTGAACCTTATGACTCTGTCGACATCGACCTGGCTTTGATCAGCAAAGAGATCACCAACTTCTTTATCAACCAAGGCTATCAACGCATTGGTTTTATTGGCGGACAAGATAACGTCAACACTCCTGATATTCGCGAAGTCGCCTTTGCTGAATACGGTAGCCTTAAGAATGTTGTCAGCGAGCAAGACATCTATCGTGGAGACTTCTCTAGTTCTTCAGGTTATAAGCTTGCAAAACAGATGCTAGCGACGGGCGACTACCCTAAAGCCATGTTTATTGCGTCAGATTCCATCGCAATTGGTGTTTTACGAGCCGTTCATGAGCACGGATTAAACATTCCTGAAGATATTGCGTTGATTAGTGTAAATGACATCCCAACAGCTAAATTTACCTTCCCATCTTTATCGACTGTTCGTATTCACTCTGAACTAATGGGAATTCAAGGCGTTAACCTGTTGATTGAGAAAGTACGCGACGGCCGTACTATCCCATTACGTGTCTATGTACCAAGCAAATTAAAGCTGCGTGACACGACAAAATAGTTAAAAATATCAAACAGATAAACTAAGGCTACCTTTGTTGAAGGTGGCCTTTTTTGTGCCCATCACATACGCCTATATACACATACATACCTCTTTAGCCTGCTTCATAAAACAGCCAATAGCATTCTTTTAAGTGGATCACACAGCACTGTAAAAAGACCATAAAAAACGTGATGGAGTTAAAGTAAAACGTTTTCACCAATTTCATTTAGTAAAAGTTTTACTAATAATTACCTCAGTCCAAAAATACTCGTATTCACTACGACCCAATTACGCATAAGAACGTCGGTCAGCAAATTGCATCTAGGCCGAGAGAGAGGCAACGTGAACAACTGGGAAAACTTCCTGAATTTACATGAGAACCGTATGGCACCGCGTGCATATTTCTTCTCATACGCATCAGAAAAGAATGCAAAAACGTTTCAGCGTGAACTTAGCAGCCACTTCCAACTATTGAGTGGCCAATGGAATTTCAGCTATTTCACCAATCCACTATTGGTTCCTGAAGAGTTCTACTCTCAAGAAATGAAAGACTGGGGCCACATTACGGTTCCAAACATGTGGCAAATGGAAGGCCACGGCGATCTTCAATACACAGATGAAGGTTTCCCATTCCCAATTGATGTGCCTTTCGTACCATCAGACAACCCAACCGGTGCATACCAACGCTCTTTCTTCCTTGGCGAAAGCTGGGACGAGAAACAAACCATCATCAAATTTGATGGCGTTGAAACTTATTTCGAAGTTTACGTAAACGGCGAATACGTAGGTTTCAGCAAAGGCAGCCGCCTCACCGCTGAGTTCGATATCTCTAACCACGTAAAAGCAGGCAACAACCTACTTTCTATTCGCGTGATGCAATGGGCCGACTCAACCTACATTGAAGACCAAGACATGTGGTGGACGGGCGGTATCTTCCGTGACGTTTACCTAGTGGGCAAAGAACAGCTGCACGTTCAAGACGTTACCGTTCGTACTGACTTCGACGACGCTTACCAAAGCGCTACTCTGTCGTGCAAAGTGGAACTAGAAAACCTAGCAGCAGCGGTAAACGCAACCCTTGAGTACGCATTGCTTGATGGCAGCCAAGTTATCTCGCAAGGCTCTGTAGATAGCTTAGCCGTCCCTAATCATAAGACTAGTGGCAATGTAGATACTCAATTCTCTATTGATGTGGTTAACCCTGTTCAATGGAACGCTGAAAACCCTTACCTATACCAACTGTTGCTTACGCTGAAAGACGCTGACGGCAAGGTACTGGAAGTGATTCCACAACGCGTTGGTTTCCGTGATATTAAAGTTCGCGATGGTCTGTTCTACATCAACAACAAGTACGTGATGCTGCACGGTGTGAACCGTCACGACAACGACCACCTGAAAGGTCGTGCTGTTGGCATGGATCGCGTAGAGAAAGACTTAGTACTGATGAAGCAACACAACATCAACTCAGTACGTACGGCGCACTACCCGAACGACCCACGCTTCTACGAACTGTGTGACATCTACGGCCTATTCGTGATGGGCGAAACTGATGTCGAAACACATGGCTTTGCGAACGTTGGTGACCTAAGCCGTATCACTAACGATGCTGCATGGGAAGCGGTGTTTGTTGAGCGTATCGAACGTCATATCCACGCTCAAAAGAACCACCCTTCTATCATCATGTGGTCACTGGGTAATGAGTCTGGCTACGGTTGCAACATCCGTTCTATGTACGATGCAGCAAAAGCGATTGATGACACGCGTCTAGTTCACTACGAAGAAGACCGTGATGCTGAAGTGGTCGACATCATTTCAACCATGTACTCACGTGCTCAACTGATGAATGCCTTCGGTGAGTTCCCACACGAAAAGCCACGCATCATCTGTGAATACGCACACGCAATGGGTAACGGCCCAGGCGGTTTAACTGAATACCAAAACGTGTTCTACAAGCATGACGCGATTCAAGGTCACTATGTTTGGGAGTGGTGTGATCACGGTATTCTGGCGCGTGATGAAGCAGGCACAGAGTTCTACAAGTACGGCGGTGACTACGGTGACTACCCGAATAACTACAACTTCTGCATGGATGGTTTGATCTACCCAGACCAAACTCCAGGCCCAGGCTTGAAAGAGTACAAGCAAGTGATTGCCCCAGTGAAGCTTCGCGATTTCGATGCACAAACGGGCACCTTCACAGTAGACAACAAGCTTTGGTTCTCAAACATCGATGACTACACCATCACTGCGGAAATCCGTGCTGAGGGTAAAACCATTGCGGTACAGCATATCAAGGTTGAAGAGCTGGCTGAGAACTCTAGCCGTGAACTGACGCTTAATTTGCCAGAGCTTGATGAGCGTGAAGTGTTTGTGAACTTTACAGTTCGTAAGGATTCTCGTACTTCATACAGCGAAGCGAACCACGACATTGCGGTTTATCAGTTCCAAGTGAAAGAGAACACAGCACAACTTGACGCCTTCACTAACAATAATGCGACAGCACTGAATGTTGAAGAATCTCGCTTAGCCTACCTAATCAAAGGCCACAACTTTGCTCTGAACTTCTCGAAAGTGAACGGCAAACTGACGTCATGGTTAGTGAACGGTGAAGAACTGATTAAGTCAGAGCCGAAGCTGAACTTCTTCAAGCCAATGATCGATAACCACAAGCAAGAGCACGATGGTTACTGGGAGCCTGCGCACCTACAGATCATGCAAGAGCACTTCCGCACGCTAAACGTTGAGCAAGTTAACGGCAAGGTAGAGATCACCACCACCAGCATCGTTGCTCCACCGGTATTTGATTTCGGCATGCGTTGTGAATATCGCTACCAAATCAGTGCAGAAGGCCAACTGAACGTTGAGCTAAGCGGTGAGCGCTACGGTGATTACCCACATGTGATTCCAGTGATTGGTTTCGATATGGGCATCAATGGCGACTTCGACCAAGTTCAATACTACGGCCGCGGCCCTGAAGAGAACTACCAAGACAGCAGACAAGCCAACATGATTGATGTTTACCAATCAACCGTGGCTGACATGTTCGAGAACTACCCGTTCCCACAAAACAACGGCAACCGCCAACACGTTCGTTGGGCTGCGCTTTCAAGCCGCGCGGGTAATGGTATTGCAGTAAAACCACAGCAAGAAATCAACTTCAGCGCATGGTTCTACACCAACCAAAACCTACACCAAGCACAACACACCATTGAGCTAGAGAAGAGCGGTTACATCACGCTAAACCTAGATCACCAAGTGATGGGCTTAGGCTCGAATTCTTGGGGCAGCGAAGTGCTCGACTCTTACCGAGTTTACATGGACGAGTTCCGCTACGGCTTAACTCTGATTCCATTCCAAGCAGGCGATTGCGACGCGCAGCACCTAATCAATCACAACTTTGGCGATGAGTTTTTTACGGCGAATACACCGAAAGCTCAACCACAACAGAACGAGGCATAAGCGATGATCGTTTTAGACAACCTAGAGCAATTTAAAGTCGTTTACCGCGACGGTCGTAAATGGCAACGCTGTGTAGAAGCGATTGAAAACATCGGCAACATCAAAGATGGCGTGATGTATTCCATTGGTGACTCACTGGCTTACATGATTGAAGACGGCGTGGCTCGTAACACCGAAAACTTTACTGGCAACCGTCGTTACTTCGACGTGTATTACTACCTAGAAGGTCGTGAAACCGTCGAGTTCGCAGCCAAGTCAGAGCTAGAGCAAATCCAAGCTTACAGCGATGAAACTGACCGCGAACACCTAATGGGTAACGGCGAGACTTGCGAGTTAGCTGAAGGCCAAGTGGCGATCTTTGATAACAGCAAAGCCTACCGATTCCACGGTGATAACCGAGTTCGTAAAGTGGTGCTAAAAGTGACTATCGAAGACGGTTACTTCCTTAATAAGTAAGTAACTGGAGCTAAACAAACGAAAACAACAACAAGATCTATTCACAGTGTGTACTGAGCCTTGCCGTTCAAGGCTCAGTCACACGGCACAACGCCTTTACGCTTCTTCCCTACAAGGAAGCCTAAAGAAATAACGACTATAATTACGTGACCCTTGGAGGACACTATGTCTGAATCTGTACGCGGTAAGTTAGGTAAATTTGCCTTGCTCTCCATGACATTTGCAGCGGTATTTAACGTTCGCAACATTGTAAATAACAACATCGAATTGGGATTGAGTTCTGCTCCTATCTTTTTGCTCGCCACCCTTATTTACTTCATTCCATTCGTGTTCATTATTGCTGAATTCGTATCAGCAAATAAAAATTCTGAGTCAGGCATGTATGACTGGCTTAAACAACCGCTGGGTTCAAAAGCGGCCTACTTAGGTTCATTCCTATATTGGTTCGTGAACCTATTTTGGTTTGTATCATTACTGCCCAACGTTATCGCATACGCGTCTTACGCGATGCTTGGCTACGAGTACGCCTTCTCTCCGATAGTGACTTCGGCAATATCAATAGGTCTGTTTGCAGCAGCGACACACATCTCGACCAAAGGTGCGAGCTGGTTAGGTAAAATTGCAGAGATCGTTGCATACGGTGTATTTGCACTGTTCGCGGTTTACGTTATCGGTGCAATGATGGCACTCGGTGGTAACCATGAGCCGGTAGAGCCAATCACGCTTGAAGCCATGACACCAACCATCAACTGGGCAACGTTAGGCATTATGTGTTGGATCTTCCAAGCAGCCGGTGGTGCAGAAACCGCAGCCGCTTACCTAAACGATGTTAAAGGTGGTCATAAGTCTTTCATCAAGGTGATCATCAGCGCGGGTATCGCTATCGGTATCATGTACGCAGTCGGTTCTCTATTAGTGAACGTATTCGTTGCTCGTGACGAATTAACTTATGCTGGCGGCATGGTTGAAATCTTCACTGGTATGGCGAACTACTTCGACATTTCACAATCTCTAACGGGTCGCTTCGTCGGTATCATTCTGTTCGTCGCTATGTTCGGTTCGATGATGATGTGGACAGCAGCGCCAGTAAAAATTCACTTCTCTGAAATCCCTAAAGGTGTTTACGGTGAGAAAACGACTGAGCTTAACGAGCACGGCGTGCCTGTTCGCGCAGCATGGTGGCAATTCGCTTTCGTATTCCTAATGCTAGTGGTTAACGGCTTCGGTTCTGAGTCTGTACAAGACATGATGAACACAGCAATCAACCTAACAGCAGGTACCGCAATGTTACCGCCTATCTTCATCATGGTGGCGTACTTTGTATTCCGCTTGAAGCATGACGATACCCCACGTGACTTCCGCATGGGTACTCGAGTTCAAGGTATGTCTGTTGTGTCAGTACTTATCGGTATCTTTGTTGTAAGCATGACGGCATCAGCATTCCCAACGGGTGTAGACTTAATGCAAGCGTTCTTCGTCAACGTATTTATGACGGCTGTATTCTCAGCTATCGCTTGGTGGTGGATCTCTCGCTTTGAAAAGAAGCAAGCAGGTAAAGATGCAAAGCTAGAAGCGGCTAAACAATCGTAATACTTAGCAGCATTAGAACCAATTTCAAAAGCGCCTGTCATGGCGCTTTTTTGTTTTAAATCAGACAATTAAAAACCAACACCCGAAAATAAAAACGCCATTCCGTCAAGGATTTACTTCACGAAAAACGTTAATTAAATCGCAATAAAACTCGAACAAAAACAAAGGTAAAACATTAACTAAATTTATTTACTCAAGGTCACATATTTGATCAATTTTGATTAACTTCCCGCCGCTTAATCTTTAATCTTCTTGCTGAAGAGACGAAAGAGTTCATATTTAAAAACGACAAAAAGCCCCTACAAACCTTACAAATCGTCGTTCATGAAACAAACAATCTCTTTGATGAACCTCTTAACCTTTAACTCTTTGTTTTGGTAATAACTTTACTGAAAATCAAGGAATAAAAGCGATAAGAAGTCCGATCGTAAATCTATAAAAACAACAATGAGCCAACCCTGACAAAACAAAGCGGGTGTTTGCCAAACCAACATAACAATAAAAGTGCGGCCTAGAGCCTCCCTCTCTAGGACCAAGTTATAACGATCATCAACGTGATTCACCGGAGAACATCATGTCCGAAAATAAACGCAGTACGATAGGCAAGTTTGCCCTACTGTCTATGACCTTCGCGGCGGTATACAGCTTCAACAACATCATTAACAACAACATCGAGATAGGCCTTTCCTCGGCGCCGATGTTCTTTCTAGCCACCATCTTTTACTTTGTGCCTTTTTGTTTGATCGTCGCAGAGTTTGTGTCACTGAATAAAAACTCTGAAGCGGGCGTTTATTCTTGGGTTAAAAGCTCTCTAGGCGGCCGCTGGGCGTTTATTTCGGCTTATACCTACTGGTTTGTTAACCTTTTCTTCTTCACATCTCTGCTGCCTAGAATCATCGCTTATGCGTCGTATGCGTTCTTAGGGTTTGAGTACATATTCACGCCAATCACCACGGCGATCCTCAGTACCATTTTGTTTGCGATTGCTACGCACATTTCAAACAATGGCGCGAAACTACTAGGCCCCATCACCTCACTAACCTCGTCGCTTATGTTGTTGCTAACAATGTCTTACATCTTGTTGTCTGGCGGTGCTTTGATCGGTGGTATCGAGCCAGCAGATCCAATCACCATTGAAGCGATGACACCAAGCTTCAACTGGGCATTCCTTGGCGTAATCACTTGGATATTCATGGCGGCAGGCGGTGCAGAATCGGTTGCGGTTTACGTTAACGACATCAAAGGTGGTCACAAGTCTTTCGTTAAAGTGATCATCATTGCCGGTATCTTCATTGGTGCGCTTTACTCGGTGGGTTCAGTACTAGCAAACGTGTTTGTGTCGCGAGAAGAGCTTAAATTTACTGGCGGCTCAGTGCAGGTATTCGAAGGGCTAGCACGACACTTTGGGTTGTCTGAAATCCTAATGAATCGCTTTGTGGGCGTGGTTTCATTCACGGCGATGCTAGGCTCTCTGCTGATGTGGACAGCGACACCCGTTAAGATTTTCTTCTCTGAAATCCCTAAAGGTATCTTCGGTGAGAAAACGGTCGCTCTAAACAAACAAGGCGTTCCAGAGCGTGCGGCTTGGATTCAGTTCTTGATTGTGATTCCACTGATGTTCATTCCGACACTGGCGTCCGATACGGTTCAAGATCTGATGAGTACCATTATCAACATGACAGCTGCAGCATCGATGTTGCCACCGCTATTCATCATGATCGCGTACCTTAATTTACGTTTGAAGTTGGATCACTTACCTCGTGATTTCAGAATGGGCTCACGTATGACAGGCATTACCGTGGTCTCGATTCTGATCGGCATTTTCACTGTTGGCTTCTTTGCGTCAACCTTCCCAACAGGTGCTGACATCATGACCATCATCTTCTACAACGTGGGCGGGATTGTTATCTTCCTTGGCTACGCGTGGTGGAAGTACGGCAAATATGAAAAAAGCTTATCTCCAGAAGAGAAAAAACTAGAAGCAAAACCTGAACCGGCGAACGCTTAGTTTACCCTGCACTCTGACTTAAACTTCAGGCACTCGCATTTGGTGAGTGCCTTTTTATTTGTCGGTACATTTCCACTAACCATCTCGATTAAATCAAAGCCATTCAAGAATCAAAGCATTCGAACCAACAATCTAACCACCCATCAAACAATTCACCTCCCGAATACTTACAACCCTAGCCATACCTCTGCAAATTCAACTGAAAGTCAAAATAAAAACAAAGTAAATATTTACTAAAAATAGATCACACTTTTAAACTTAATTAATTTTAAACATCAAAATTATCATTAATATTGGTTTTGCGATCGTAAGTAACCTGACCAATACGCCTTGAAGAGCACCCAATATTAGAAGTCAGAACTACTTGCGTACCTTCATTTATAACCCCGACACAGAAGTGATTAAAATGAAAAGTAGTTTTACTAAAAACACTCTTATTACAAGCTGTATTCTTGCTGCCTTAAGTACCACTGCCCACGCGGAAGAGTCCGCAGCAAACCACAGTGATACTCAGCCTCCTCAGACAGAAACTGAAACCCTATTTAACTTTTATGGTGAGCTTGGCCTTGGTGGTCACGTGGCACTCGAAGGTGATGATAAAGGCCGCTACGCAGACGGTACTTACATTGAAGCTGGCTTGGCTATCGAGCACGGTAATTGGTTTGGTCTTGCTTATATGGAAGGCTGGACAGTACAAGCCGACGACGAAGGCAATGCTTGGGCAACGGGCCACGGCTGGGGCGGCTTTGAAGGTGGTTTCAACCGCTTTTACGCTGGCTACCGCACAGATAACAAAACAGAATTCATGATTGGTCGCATGGACTCTTCATTAGATGACGTTCAATGGTGGGGTGACCCTACGGTTGAATACGGCTACGCGATCTCAAACACGCGAGACGTGCACCTTGGTGTGAAGATTCAAAACCTAGAAGGCAAGCTTCGCTACAGCGTTTCTTTCGCGCCAGAGTCTGACTTCTCTGAAGACGATGCTCTTGTTCACTTCGGTAAATACGACAGCTTCGCAGACCAATGGAAAGATAAGAACGCCATGGTCAATGGTTACCTTCAATACGATCTGACCGACGACTTAACCCTAATGGGTGGTGGTGAAGTTCGTAACAACGATGGTGGTGAACTATTGCTATTGGGTGCTGAGTACAAAAACTTCGCCACTCGTGTTTGGCACGATACAGATAAAGGCAACCAAGAGTCTTTCGGTAGCGAGTCTGGTATTCAAACCAGTGCATGGTACGAAGCGGCACAAGGCGTTTACCTATCTGCAGCCTACAACTACGCAAACTTTGACGGTGACAATGGCGACAAAGAAATCACCTCTTACATCAATGCTGGCGTTTGGTATGAATACGGCAACGGCGCGTTTGCGACTGCTTTCGATAGCCGCTTTGGCGTAGGCAGCGACACTGAAATCGGCGACGCTCAGGTGTTCGCAATGCAATACTTCTACTGGTAATAACAGGAATTGATCATGAAACTGAATAAATCATTCGCAGCTCTCGCTATCGGTGCAGCCCTTGTCGTTACTGGTTGTGCTTCAAACTCAATCTCTGGCTCAGGCTCTGACACAGAACAACTGCAAGCCAACGAATTTAAGAATGTTATCGACCGTACTGGCTCACCTGAATACATGCGTGACTACGACTTCGATGACCACCAACGCTTTAACCCATTCTTCGACCTAGGAGCATGGCACGGTCACCTGTTGCCAGATACCACAGAAGGCATGGGCGGATTCCCAGGTACAGCTCTGCTTACCGAAGAATACATCAACTTCATGGCTGATAACTTCGACCGCCTAAGCGTGTTCAAAGACGGCAAAAAAGTGGCTTTCACTATGGAAGCTTACAGCCTACCGGGCGCATTGGTTCAGACGCTAAAATCTGACGATGTGACCGTAGAAATGACGATGCGTTTTGCTTCAAACCGTACCTCTCTGCTAGAAACCAAAATCACTACCGACTCACCGATTGAATTGGTGTGGGATGGTGAACTGCTAGAAAAGACGCACGCCAAAGAAGGCGTGGCACAAACCGACAAAACAATCGCTGAAACTTACCCTGAGTATAACCGTCAAATCGTCGCAACCGACGATGGCCTAAAGGTGACCTTCGGTAAGGTTCGTTCGACATGGGATCTACTGACTTCTGGTGAGTCTGAATACCAAGTTCACAAGTCGATTCCAACGAAAACCACGGTTGATGGTTTAGCGTTTACTTCAACGGCAAACATTGAAGCATCGACGACTATCTACACCACATACTCACATGTTCTAACGGCAGAAGAAGCCCAAGCGGAACAGCCTGAAATCAAAAAGATCATGGCAAACCCTACCGACTTCTTAGCAGCATCAGCAGAACGTTGGGAAGGCTATCTTGAGATGGGTTTAACCAACCCGAACGCGACACCAGAGCAAGAGCGTGTTGCGGTTAAAGCGATGGAAACCCTAAACGGTAACTGGCGTGGCGCTGCAGGTGCGATGGAGTTTGACTCTGTAACACCATCAGTGACGGCGCGTTGGTTTTCGGGCAATCAAACTTGGCCGTGGGACACATGGAAACAAGCCTACGCAATGGCTCACTTCAACCCAGATGTAGCAAAAGACAACATTCGCGCGATGTTCGCTTACCAAATTCAGGCTGACGATGCCGTTCGTCCTTGGGATGAAGGTTACGTGCCCGATCTACTCGCTTACAACCTAAGTCCAGAACGTGGCGGCGATGGCGGTAACTGGAATGAACGCAATACCAAACCAAGCCTAGCAGCATGGGCAGTAATGGAAGTCTATAAGACCACCAGCGATGAAGCTTGGCTCGAAGAGATGTATCCAAAGCTAGTGGCATACCACGATTGGTGGCTGCGCAACCGTGACAACAACGGCAACGGCGTACCTGAATACGGCGCAGCACGTGATAAAGCACACAACACACCGGAAGGTGAAATGTACTTCACCGTGGTTCGTGGCGATAAACACGAGACAGTTATAGGCCAAGCTGCACTGGATAAAGTGATTGCTGAAGGTAACTACGATTACATCGAGAGCCCAGCGCAAACAGCCGCGTCTTGGGAGTCAGGTCGTGACGATGCAGCCGCATTTGGTTTCATCGATAAAGATCAGCTAGATGCGTATGTCGCGAACGGCGGCAAGCGCAGCGATTGGGATGTTGAGTTCGCTCAAAACCGCGCTGAAGATGGCACACTGCTAGGCTACTCGCTATTGCAAGAATCTGTCGACCAAGCAAGCTACATGTACAGCGATAACAAGTACCTAGCAGAAATGGCTGACATCCTAGGTAAAGACGCAGAAGCGAAAGAGTTCCGTGAAAAAGCAGAGCACCTATCGAACTACATCAACACTTGTATGTTCGACGAAGGCACTAACTTCTTCTACGACATTCGTATCGAAGACAAACCACTAGCCAACGGCTGTGCAGGTAAACCGATTGTAGAGCGTGGTAAAGGCCCTGAAGGTTGGTCACCATTGTTCAATGCTGCTGCCACTCAAGCTAACGCTGATGCAGTTGTCTCTGTAATGAAAGATACAGAAGAGTTCAATACCTACGTTCCACTAGGCACAGCAGCGCTTTCTAGCCCTGCATTTGGCCCAGACATTTACTGGCGTGGACGTGTATGGGTAGATCAATTCTACTTCGGCCTAAAAGGCATGGATAGCTACGGCTACCGTGACGATGCGATTGAAATGGCAGGTGCGTTCTTTGACCACGCCGATGGATTAGTTCAAGACGGTCCAATCCGTGAAAACTACAACCCACTAACCGGCGAACAACAAGGCGCACCAAACTTCTCTTGGAGTGCGGCTCACTTGTACATGCTTTACAACGATTTCTTTACTGACGCAGAGTAAATCGAACCTTTTTATCTGTCCTCTGAGATTCATTAATACACCGGTTCAATAAGATACTGCGAATTAACAAATTTCAGGCTTTGGCACTCAGCGTTATGTTGAGTGCCTTTTTTATATCTGAAGCCAAATAATCGAACAAACAAGCATTTAGACTATTTGGCCTACTATGATCCTTTTACTCTATTCGCTGTACTTTAACCGTTCGCTGCACTTTAACCGTTCTCACCACAATAGAAGCGCACCTGATAATGGTAATGCTCTTTCAATAATTTGTATTCATCATGAACACTTGGCGTCCATGAATCGTCGCCGCCGACACCCATATGGAAGCCATCGACATAAACAAACAGCTGTTCTTGTTCGGTTAAGTCACAAGTATGCTTTGCCTTCTGTAGCTGCTGTAACCCAAAACGACTGACTGAGAAATGGAAGTCTCCTTGCAGTTCAAATGCTCCCACTTTTGCCTCACGAACATCACAACGCAAGCCGCAATCAGAAGGGAAAATATACGGGGTATGCATTTGTTCAATGTTCTGTTGATATCGCCCTATATGGGCTGACATTTTTCGATCTGGGTAGTTTTCGTGTGGCCCACGACCAAGCCATTCCACCCCATCAGGCACATGCTTCAAAGCAAACTCAAAACCGACTCGTGGCAGAGACGGCAAACCTTTCGCCGCTTGCACATCCACATCTAATTTGACCTCACCATCGGCAAATAATTGATACCGCCACGTCGACAATAAACGAACTTGATCTTCCACTGTATGGGCAATGATTGCCGTCACCGACACCCCGTTTTTCTGAGTAATGGCTGAAAATTCGATACACTCAGGAGTGAGCCTATCTAACCTCATCGCCTGCCAGCGTGCGATCCATGAATTGGGGTCGACGCGGTTTGCTTCACTAACACCGATATCGTTGTCTAATGGCGCTCGATAAAAGTTATCTCGAAGGCCACTAGCAAGTTGTTCCACCCCTTTGATTTTCCAGCGTTCTAATGTCCCAGATAATCTGTCAAACTCTACTTGATAAGCATCACCACTCACCGTCAGCAGCGCGTCGGTTTCAGTCACTTTCGGTGGAAATTGAGATAGGTTGGCATCCAACATCAATTGCGGCTGAGTGGGTAAGGTAAGCTGTTCAATCGCCGTCACATGGCCTTTATTCGCCCACGCAGTATTGGCATTTAATACCACTTCGAGATTAAGGTAATTAAGCGCATTGGCCGTATGAGGAATAGTCACACCGTTAAGCTCTATCTGGACACTCTCGTCCGCACCAACCATCAATTCGATCCAACCGTCGCACGTGACCACACCATTCTGGGTAACCGTCCAATTCAACGTTTCAACCCTGCTGGTCACAAATAGGTGTTCGCTGTGTACCTCAATCACCAGTGGTGATGCAGACACCAGTTTGAACTGATAAAACTGTTGCGCCTTTTTCACTTCATGCAGCGTTGGATGTACCGTTCTGTCTGGGAATACCAAACCATTAATGCAGAACTGGCGATCATTAATCTCGTCGCCGAAATCACCACCATAGCCCCAATATTGTTTGCCGCTCGAATCGGTTTTGGTTATCCCTTGATCGACCCAATCCCAGATAAAGCCACCTTGCAATCTAGGATTATCTCGAAAAGCGTGCCAATATTTGTCGAAGCTACCGAGGCTATTGCCCATCGCATGTGCATACTCACACAAGATCAGCGGGCGCTGTTCGTTCGGCAGAGCTATGGCTTTACGAATACCCACTCTAGGAGTGACTTCAGGTTGACTCTCAACAACAGGTAAATCCCAATCAACACGCGCATACATAGGACATAAAATATCGGTCGCTGCTGTATCTGCCCCGCCACCTTCATACTGAACCGGGCGTGTTGGATCAGTTTGTTTCACCCATTGATACATCGCATGGTGATTACGACCTATCCCCGACTCATTACCCAATGACCAAATGATCACGCTGGCGTGGTTTTTATCGCGCTCCACTAGCCTAGTCATTCGTCTCATGTACGCATTCAACCACGACGAATCATTAGACAGTCGACACATCGGAAACTGACCATGGGTTTCCACATTCGCTTCATCAACCAAATACAGGCCATACTCATCACACAATTCATACCACAATGGGTGATTCGGATAATGAGCAGTTCTAACGGCATTGAAGTTATTTTGTTTGAGCAGTTTGATGTCTTGAATCATTCCTTCACGAGTCATGGTGTGACCCAATTCAGGGTGATGTTCATGGCGATTCACACCACGAATCAGCAACGGCTTACCGTTAACTTTGAGCAAACTATCGGTAATTTCAACACATCGAAATCCGACATCGTAAGCCTCGCAATCGACAAGCTCATCATGTTCATTGAGCAATGACACCACACAGTGATATAAGTAGGGTGACTCGGCACTCCACTTGTTCGGATTCACCACTGAAATGCGGTGTTCAGCGACTTCAGACCAAGGCCCTTTCTCATCCACAACTCGCTCACCAAAGCCCACGATTTGAGGTTCACAAACCAACAGTCCTTGAGCATCATAAAGTTCAGCTCTCAGCTTATCGCAGCCTTCTACATCATTGCTGTGCTTGGTTATTTTCGTAGAAATATTTAAAACCGCATCGCGATAGCAAGCATCTAGCTGCGTCTCAATACCAACATCCTCGATTGCGACCTTGGGCTTTCTCAATAAAGTCACATCACGGAATATGCCGCTGAGCCACCACATATCTTGGTCTTCAAGATAGGAACCATCAGACCAACGCAGCACCATTACTGCGAGCGTGTTCTCGCCTGCTTGTAAGTATTCAGACAGGTCAAATTCAGCCGGTAATCGACTGTCTTGCGAATAACCAACCCACTTGCCGTTGCACCATAAATGAAATGCAGAATTCACGCCATCAAAGGTCAGCCTATGGGTATCTAATAGCTCCGGTTCCATGCAGTTAAAATGAGTTCGGTAGAGCCCTGTCGGATTATCGCTAGGGACGAAGGGAGGGTTATCAGCGAAAGGATACTTCACATTGGTATAGATCGGTTTATCAAAGCCAAGCATCTGCCAGTTGCTTGGCACTGTGATCGACTTCCACGAGGAATCATCAAAATGTTCAGAGACAAACTCTTCGCAGACCAACTCAGGCGAACCGAACAGCTGAAACTTCCAAACCCCATTAAGAGACAAGGTGCGTGACGAGTTCTTCCCCACAGCCTCAGCCAACGAGGTGTAACCATTCAAAGGAGCATGAGCCTCAACAACGTTATGATGAGTGATGTGTTGGTTTTCCCATTCACGGGCAGAGATGATTTGAGAGAAAGTTCTCATGGAGTGTTCCTTACGATAAACCGTTCAAAGTGAATCATTGCAAGTGATACTCAGTGCTCCATAACATTCAAACATGACGAACACCAACGAATCAGCACTGGCAATAATCCCTAGAGAGACAAAAGAAAGCCGCAGCCTGAACCGCTGCGGCTATTGAGATATTACTTAAAGGTACGCTTGCTCACCTTATCGAGTTTCTTCAAGATTTTTTCGATTCGGTCAGGGTGAACCATAAACTCTTGGAAACCTTTCATGCCCTCTTTGGCCATCGCAGGATCGGTATCACGGTCATAGAACTGAGCCGTACCATCGGTAGAAGCGAGCATTGCTACACCTTTATCTAAGAACGGATCTGACTTGGCTTTGGCTTTATTGTTGGTCGGAATTTGCAACAGCATCTCATTGATCAGCTGTTGGTTTTCAGCGCGAGCAACAAACTCTAAGAACTTACGAGCATCTTCCTTATTTTTTGCTTTAGAAGGAATGTGTAACGTATCCATTGGCGCGTCTTCTGACATCGGAATACTTGGGTCGATGACAGGGAATTGGAAGAAATCCATCTTGCCATCTAACTCAGCAGGGAAGTTTGGCGTAATGAAGTTCCCCATCAGGTACATCGCCGCTTTACCGTTGTACAAGAAAGGTTGAGCTTCTTGCCAAGAATAAGAGGCGTGATTTTCTAGATAGTAACCAGGCTCAACAAGCTCAGCCCAGTTAGCGAAGGTTTTCTTCACACGTTCGTCAGAATATGACACCTTGCCTTCCATCAACTGAATATGAAAATCCAAGCCGTTAGTACGCATGTTGATGTAATCAAACCAACCTGCAGCGGTCCACAAGTACTTAGTGCCAATCGCAAACGGTGCCACACCATTTTCTTTCAGCGTTGCCGATGCCGATTTCAGATCATCCCATGTTTTAGGTTCAGCAATTCCATACTGTTCAAAAATGTCTTTGCGGTAGTAGATACCCCATTGGTAATACGTGTATGGCACACCAAATTGCTTGCCATTTACCGTCATTGCAGGTGCGGCTGACGCAAAGTCTTGCTTCATGTTGTTGTCAGTCCAAATATCACTAACATCTTCAAACAGGCCGCGGTCAACAAAGGCTTTCATTCGGTTACCCGCATACCAAAAAACCACGTCCGGCGGCGAAGTGACCAACCAATTACGAATCGTTGTTTTGTACGACTCGTGATCGTACAAGTTGTACTTGACCGTAATATCTGGGTTTTCTTTTTCAAAGCGGTTAATGATCTCACCCCACGCCTCTTTTGGCGCTGGATCAGAAGCATCTGAGTTGATGACTAAGGTGCCTGCAAACGATGTTGCAGACATGGAGGCAGCGAGCACTGCAGAGGCAGCGATATGTTTCACGTATTTCATATTGAGGTCCTTGTTATGGAGCTAAGCTCTCTAAGTCCAATTCTTATTGTTTTCTCTCGTAGGGTGGTTCGTGTTTTAGTTACTCTTCAATGATTCATCCATTCGGGATGTCGGTAGCAATAACGACTAAAGCCGTCGCTATTGCTAGATTCGTGTATCGATTCTTATCTCGTTATTTACCCTTTGGTCGCACCTAATGTCAGACCTGCGATAAAGTGCTTTTGCATGGTAAAAAACAGCACAACCGGTGGGATAGCCGCGACTACAGCACCCGCCGACATAAACTGCCAAGACGCCAGCCATTGGCCTTGAAGTGAGCTCAACCCCGCAGTCACAGGGCGAACGTCATCACTCTGAACCAGTACTAGTGCCCAGAAGAAATCGTTCCAAATAAAGGTAAACACCAACACGGCTAGCGCAGCTAATGCAGGGCGAACCAAAGGCAGCACCACATGCCAGAATATTTTCCATTCACTCACCCCTTCAACACGCGCCGCTTCGATCAAGGCATCTGGGATCCCGACGATAAAGTTACGCATAAACAAGGTACAAAATCCGGCTTGAAAAGCGATATGGAAGAAAATCAATGCCCAATGGGTATCGTAAAGGCCAAGTCCAATCGTTAAATCACGCACTGGAATCATCAAAATTTGGAACGGAACAAAGTTGCCCGCGATAAACATCGCAAAGATCCAAACGTTGGCTTTAAAGTTGTATTTCGCCAAGGCATACCCAGCCAAAGTCGAAAGAGCGACAGCCCCTGCGACCGCTGGCAGTGTGATGATCAAGCTATTGATTAGGTACTGCCCCATAGAGGTCGAGGTAAAAACTTGGGTGTAGTTCTCTATGAATTGAATCTCGCTCGGCCAGCCCCAGTAATTACCTTTGTTGATGTCATCCATCGAACGAATCGACGTCATCATCACGGCGATAAGCGGTAACAACCACATCACGATCGAGATAGGTAACGCGACTCGGTAGCTGATATTAGTAAAGCGACCGGCTTTTTGAATTGGTTGCGGAAACATTATTTTTCACTCCTTAACATGCGCCACAAGAAGTAAGCGATATAGATATCCATAATCAGAAACAGCACCACCGAAACCGCCGCACCGTAACCCATTCGATAATTAAAGATAGACTCTTCATACATTTGATACGCCAGTACCGTCGAGCTGCCCCAAGGTCCACCCGCCGTCATGGTTGCCACTAAATCGAAAGAACGTAGGGCACCAATCACGGTCACGACCACAGCAATAAACGTCGCGGGTCTTAGTTGAGGCAACACCACGTACCACAACATGCGCCACTTCTTTGCACCATCCAGTCTCGCCGCTTCTAATTGCTCTGGGTCGAGGTTATTCAACCCAGTGAGATACAAGATCATGCAGTAAGAGATTTGTGGCCATAGACCAGCGGCAATGATTCCGTAGGTGACATAGTCTTCGTCAGCGAGTATTGATATGGGCTCAAAACCGAACGCACCCAATACCATATTGAAAAGGCCAAATGAAGGGTCATAGAACCAGGAGAACACTAGACCAACCACCACTTGAGAGATAACAAAGGGGAAGAAAAATAAGGATTTAACGACACGAATGCCTTTCACTTGTTGGTTTAAGAAAAGGGCAATCGCCAAGCCACACGGTGGCGCAAGCATAAAGAAAATCAACCAAAGGAAGTTATTCGTTAACGAAGTATAAAAAGCATCTGAGTCAAAAAGCTCACGATAGTTCTCAAGCCCCACCCACTCTTTTTCGCCTAACCCATCCCACTCAAAGAAGCTCAGCCAGATACTGTCCAAGATGGGGTAGATAACATAGAGAGAGAAGATAGCGATGGCTGGCGCCAAAAACAGCCAAGGCGACACCTTAGAACTAATGCGCCTTTTCTTTTTCGCCGATGGGATGCGATTTTCTGGGTATATCGTTTTCACAGATTGCTCCATTTCCCGAAATTCCTTGTATTAAAAGCTTCATTTACTATTTGATTAATTTCCACCTAGGTTTCTAAATTTAATCAAGCAATGCAGCATTTATAGTAATTACGTTCAAATATTAGGCTTATTGATAACATTGCGCACAGTTATGTTTTATTTTTGTAAACGTTTCCACAAAAATCAGTATAGATCGCCAAATTTATATGACCACGGTCAATAAATCATGCGAGGCACCTAACAAATTTCTGATGAAAGCGTATGTTTTAAAGGCAAAGAGATGCAGTCCAACGAAGCAAGGAGAGAGCATGGCTGATATCAGCTTAAAACAGGTCATCAAACGATATGGTGATGTTCAAACGATCCATGGTGTTGATCTAGAAATAAGTAACGGCGAATTCGTAGTATTCGTTGGACCGTCTGGTTGCGGTAAATCAACTCTCTTACGCTTAGTTGCTGGCTTGGAAGAGATTACTGAAGGTGAGATCCATATTGGCGATGATCTGGTTAACGATGTCGATCCTGCCGAGCGTGGTGTGGCGATGGTATTCCAGTCCTACGCCCTTTATCCGCATATGACGGTTGAAGAAAACATGGGCTTTGGCCTGAAAATGAACGGTGTTGCTAAAGAAGTCGTCGAGAAACAAGTCACCAGTGCAGCGAAAACGCTTCAACTAGATCCTTTATTGAAGCGTAAACCTAAAGAACTTTCGGGTGGACAACGTCAGCGTGTTGCTATCGGTCGAGCAATTGTTCGTAACCCGAGAGTGTTCTTATTCGACGAACCTTTGTCTAACCTAGATGCAGAACTCCGTGTCGATATGCGCTTACAAATCGCCAAATTACATCAAGATCTGCAAAATACCATGATCTATGTAACGCACGATCAAGTGGAAGCCATGACGCTTGCCGACAAAATAGTCGTACTTAGAGATGGCCGAGTTGAACAAGTTGGTTCGCCACTCGAACTGTATCACTCTCCTCAAAATGAGTTTGTGGCCGGCTTTATTGGCTCCCCGAAAATGAACTTCTTACCTTGTTTGGTCAATAACATCTCTGAGACTCATGCTCAACTGACCGTAAATGGCTCGAGTAAAATTACTCTACCACTGCCAAGTGATGGCCTTGCAGAAGGGCAAAAACTCACTCTCGGTATTCGACCTGAACATTTAGAGATTAATGGCGAGTCGGATATCACCATTGAGTTCCAGAGTGAGGTCGTAGAAAGGCTAGGCAACAGCACTTATATGTTTGGTCAGTCTTGTGGTGTAGACAGCTTTAAAGTTCATCTGCCCGGAGATCAAGAGGTCACTCGCTATCAGTCTCTCAATCTAAATTTCTCATCAAAAGATTGTCATCTGTTTGATGCTGAAGGGCAGAGAATTAATTAAGCGTTTAAAAACGGTAAAGCTAGCTGATGTTGCTCGCTTTACCGCTTCATTTCAAACTCACTTCTTGTGCCACTTTTTAGTCGTTAAACGCTTCCACTTTATTCCTCTTTACCTTATGAAACATCTCTCAAAAGTTTCATAACTCACACTTAAATGTTGGCCTCTGAAGGCTTATTCGAACTTTATTTACCCTTAATAGCTATCCGGACATTAATTTGATAGTCGTTTACTAAATAATCGCTAAACTATAGTGTCGCCTACCCCCTTTTGAGAAAACCTAAATGCCTACTGCTGATTCCACCCTAAATAAACGCATGGGAATCGTTGCGCTCACCTGGCCAATTTTTATCGAAGTTCTTTTAAGAACAGCCCTCAACACCAGTGATGTCTTCATGCTATCTGGATACTCAGACAAAGCCGTGTCTGCCGTTGGTGTTATCTCTCAGATATCTTTTTTCCTGATCATCGTCTCGACCATGGTCAGTAGTGGAACTGGCATATTAATCGCGCAATACAACGGTGCTTCTCGCGACGAAGAGAGCGCTCATGTGGGTGTGGCGAGTATTGTATTAGCCATCATTACAGGCCTGTTACTGAGCATTATCGCCACTCTTGGCGCTGAGTATTTTATCCCTCTTTATCAACTTGAAGCTCAAGTGGAACAATACGCTCAAGAGTACCTATTTATCAGCGGTGCTCTCACCTTTAACGTGACGATTGGCGTTGTGCTAACGACGATTCTGCGCAGTCATGGCTACTCTAAGTCACCGATGATCATCAACTTAATAGCAGGTGTTATTAACGTACTGGGTAACTATTGCGTGTTGTACCAACCTTTTGGCCTACCAGTGTACGGTGTACAAGGCGTTGCTGCATCAACGGTCATTAGCCAAATGATTGGCCTATTGATCTTAATCGGTGTTGTAAGAAATAAAGGAATAGACTTACCTCTTAAGCAGTTCAAATCCGTACCTAAAGCTATCTATCAAAAAATCATTAAGATCGGCTCAATGAATGCGGGTGAGGTACTGTCTTACAACATGGCGCAAATCACAATTACCTTCTTCATAGTGCAGATGGGAACCTCGTCATTGGCGGCGTTCACCTATGCACAAAACATCGCACGTCTCTCTTTTGCGTTTGCTTTAGCTATCGGCCAAGGGAGCCAAATTCAAACAGGCTACTACATTGGAAAGGGCTGGATAGATGAAATTACGAGCCGGGTACAACGCTACTTTGTGGTTGGCTTCATCGCCTCAACTAGCATAACTTGTATGGTCTATATTTTCCGTTTTGAGATCCTAGATCTATTCACTCAAGATCCTGAAATCATCGCCCTTGCTGCATTACTTATTGCCGGGTCAATCTTGTTAGAAGCTGGCCGTGTTTTTAACCTGATCTTCATCTCATGTCTAAAAGCGACAGGCGACATTAAGTTCCCTGTAAAGATGGGAGTATTGAGCATGTGGGGCATTGGGGTTGCAATGAGCTATTTGCTTGGTGTGCACTGGGGCTACGGTGTATTTGGTGCCTGGATGGCTATCGCGATGGACGAATGGTTCCGAGGAATCATCATGGCGTATCGTTGGCGAGCAAAGAAATGGATTCGATTCTCATTCTAGAACATGAGTTTAGCGTTACATTTATCTTCATCAGATAGACAAACGCCGCTCCTATTTTCAAGGAGCGGCGTTTTCGTTTTTAATGAATCGAACTCACCTACGCGGTCGCAAGTGCTTTCTTACGCTTTGCTAAGCGTGCTGCAATACCAAACAGCATCACAATGCCGCACACACCGTAGACTTGCATAATGGTTGGATCATCCGAGACAAAACCAACATCAGAGAACATCACGTACGCACCTAATACCATGTAGAGAATGATAGCCGAAGCTTCGAAACGGAACGCCCAAGGCGTAACATCAATGTTTTCATTTACAGGCATCACATAATCATCTTCACGTGGCATAAAGTAACCAATAATGAACATCAGCGCCGTACATACAACAAACAGAATCGCCAATTGGTGTAAGAAGTGAATAGGTGTTTTGAACACTAACTGCATCGCAGCGTATGAACTTACAAATACCACCAATGCCACTTTAGCCGCTAGAGCTGGCACACGTTTAGAGATGTAACCCACAAACACGATAGTGAAGATTGGCACACTGAAGAAGCCCGCTACCATTTGTAGGTATTGGAACAAACCTTCTGGTGCGTACATGATGAATGGTGCGATACATACCGAGATAATCGCGATCACAACGCCGAAGATACGGCCTTTACCCACCAACTCTTCATCCGTTTTGCCTTGGCCAAACAAAGGCTTGTAGACATTCAATGCAAAGAGAGTGGTCGAACTGTTAAGCACACCATTAAACGTACTTAGGATGGCGCCAAACATCACCGCAACGAAGAAACCGACTAATGGTTTAGGCAATACTTCGTTTACCAAGCGCGTGTACATGGTGTCTGGATTACCAGCATCTGCGCCAAACATGTGGAATGCAATAATGCCAGGAATTATTAGGAACAGCGGAGAGATAACCTTAATTGCACCAGCAAGGATTACCCCTTTCTGACCTTCTTTTAAGTTCTTAGCACCCAATGCACGCTGGATGATTGATTGATCCGTCCCCCAGTAGTAAAGGTTCACAAGTAGAAGACCGGTAAACAAGGTTGAGAACGGCAGTGGATCGGTCTCAGTACCGACCGATTGCAGTTTCTCTGGCGCAGCGTACAACAGCGTATCTAAGCCAGCCCCAAAACTGCCATCACCTAGAGCCATCAAGCCAAAAACAGGGATCATCAAGCCGCCAATAATAAGACCAACACCATTAATAGTATCGGCAATCACAACCGCTTTGAGTCCACCATAAATCGCGTAAAAGAAACCAAGTAGACCGATCGTCGCTGAAATTAAGGCTATCGAGCTGAATTCTGAAATATTAAGCAGAGCTTGAACATCAAAGATCTCACCGAGAACAACGGCACCGGCATAAAGTGTGGTTGGCAAGATATTGATGACGTACTGGCACAAGAAAAGTAACGTCACAAACTTCTTCACCGACATGTCGTAACGACTCTCTAAGAAGTCTGGAATCGTCGTGATCCCTTGCTTGAGGTAACGCGGTACTAACATCAGAGCGATGATCACTAAGGTGACACCAGACGCTACTTCCCAACCCATGACACTCATGTTGTGGGTATAGGCTTGTGCGCTCATGCCAACAAAGCTAGTCGCGCTCAAGTTGGTTAAAATTAGGGAGCTGGCAATCAAACCACCGGTTAAGCTTCTTCCACCGAGAAAGAAACCGTCTTGTGAGGTGTTCTTGTCATTTTTAACTTTGTTGTAGGTAAACGCGACAACAAAACCAGTAAATAACAAGAATGACAGCAGAACTGTAATAGACATTTTGTTTTCCTTAAGTTTAGTTATTGCGGCAGCAATTCCTCGCTGCCGATTATATTTTTATATTTAGAATTTTATTTGTAGGGGACTCAGAGTTAGCGCTTCATATCTTTTTCAGATGAACAATCAAGGCTGACTCTGGGTCTAGAATCGGTAAGGTCAATCCAATCTCCTTGAGGTTATCGCCACTCAGGGTTAACGTTTTGTCGAGCCATTGAGGGCGTTGTTTCATCAACTGGAAACTGGTTTTTGGCATGTCCACTAACTTCACTTGATACATCGCGTTGTCTTCCACACAGCTAATACGAAGTGGAGAAGGCAGAGCATATTCAGGCATCGCTAATTGGCACACGGTAATCAGCATTTCATCGTCATTTTCAACGCCATAAATATTCTGATTTTTGTCCGAAGGATCCATTCGGAAACTACGACCAGAATGCAAAACATGACGAAATTGCTTATGCAGTGAAATGTAATGTGAGAATGCTTGTTTCTCTTCCGGTGACTCTTTAACAGGGTCAAGCTCAACACCCATGTGCCCCATGAGTGCAGTTACACCACGCATATTGATGCTGTGACGACGGTTGGTTGAGTGGCATTCTGCTGGGCCAATGTGCGCCCCCATCACTTCTGGTGGGAAGAAGTAACTCATGCCTTTCTGAATGGCTTGGCGCTCTAAGGCATCATTACAATCCGATGCCCAGAAACGATGTGTTCGTTTTAGAATTTCAAAATCGATACGGCCGCCGCCCGAAGAACAAGATTCAATCTCGACTTCTGGGTGCGCTCGATTCAACTCATCAACAAGGCGATATAGTGCTTTAGTTTGACCATGCACCGCAGCCTTACCTTGATGCCCAGGTTGAACCAACTCTCGGTTCATGTCCCACTTAAGGTAAGTGATGTTGTACCGAGTCAGCAGCGCATTGAGGCGTTCATACAAGTAGTTAAAACACGCTTCATTTTGTAGGTCTAACACGTATTGCCAACGACCAGACGGTTGATGATACCCTTGTAGTCCAAGTACCCAATCCGGATGGTTTCGATAAAGATTAGAGTCTTGGCTAACCATCTCAGGTTCAACCCACAACCCAAACTCCATACCCTGTTGGTTTACATGTTCAATCACAGGCTCTAAGCCATTTGGATATTTCACCTCATCCAAATACCAGTCGCCCAGTGCGGTACGTTCACCATCACGCCCCACAAACCAACCATCATCAATAATGAAACGTTCAACGCCCATCACGCCCGCTTCCGTTGCCATCTTCATGATGTAGTCAGGCTTGTGATCAAAATAGATCCCTTTCCATGTATTCAAGTGAACGGGACGAGGTTTATCAGTTGGAAATTGAATAATATTGTCGCGAACAAATTGCTGAAAACGCTGAGCAATACCGTTCAAGCCAGAATTGCTGTAACAGCCATAGAGCCAAGGTGTCTGATAAGTAGCCTCTGGTTCTAGAATCGATTCACCCGGTAGCAATAACTCTCCCGCTTGAACAAAGCGGCGGCCATCACTACGAACATCCGCGCGCATTTGGTGGTTACCGCTCCAACCCAAATGAAATCCCCACACCAAACCGTTCTGCTCTGAGAACCCTTGAGTGCCTGCAAACATGCCAGGGAAGTTTTCATGTGAAGTACGACCGCGACGGTTCTCTTGCATGAAGCCGCCGTGTTCAAAACGCTGACGTTGCGTTTGAAATTCATGACACCAACGGCCATGGAACGTCATGAGTTCGTTGGCATGATTCGGCAATGGCAACGTAGAAGAAAGCTTATTCAGGTAGTATTTATTGCTACCGTTATTGGTGACGGTTACACGCTTTTGAACGACGTCAGATTCGAAATCCAGTTTGATCTCAACCTTAAGCTCCAGTAAAGCAACCTTGTCTTCAAGGAAAAAACTCACTTCTTGATCTTGAGCATCGTAACGAACGGTCTTAAAGACGGGAGCCCAATCAAGCCCTTCTCTATGACCTTCAATACCCGGAGCGTTAAAGTGTCCACTGCCTAACTCAGGGCAAAGAGAAAGTGGCACATCCACATCAAGTCGAGCTTGAGAAATCGGCCTTTCTGTCGAAAGCAGAAGATCTTCATCAATACTTGCGATCTTTGCCCCCCAATGCAAAACCTCTGGAACGCGCCCTGATTTAATGATCAAACTATGATTTTTACTCTTTAAGTGAATAAATTCGTTCATTACTAATCTCTATTGTTTTCGTAAACATGATATAGAAATAATAGTGAACCCATCACGCCAAATTAGTATCCAAAACCGACAAAATCGTGATGTAAATTGGCTTTAACATTCGAGAAACTTGCACAAGATCGACTGTTTCCGGAAACATTTTTAATGTTTTAAAAGACATTTATTTGAGAGTGAGTAGAGTTTAGTTTGGTAAATTTCGGTAGGCTTATTTCACTCTAAAATATTCGATGAGCAGAGCGATGAGTATCACCTTTAAAGACGTAGCAAAACTGGCAGGGGTATCCACCCAGACGGTATCTCGAGTAACCAATGGCTCACAAGACGTCGCGGAGTCCACCCGCAACAAGGTTAACGCTGCCATAAAGCAACTGGGTTATGTACCCAATAAAGGTGCTCAAATGCTCAGTCGAGCCAAGTCCACCAGCGTTGGCTTAGTCACGCTCGATATGGCACTGCATGGCGCAGCAATGATCGCCAATGGCGTGCGAATGCAGGCTCATGATATGAGTTATGGCGTTGCTTTCTCTGTTGTTGCCGAGCCCAATCTCGCGAATACCCGTGAGGCAATCCGTGAACTGATGGCTCAACAGGTCGACAGCATAATTCTGAATGTGCCATTAAAGAGTACCGATGCAGAATTGTTAGTGGAACAATATCAGCACCTCAACCTAATCTTCATTGATGTCCCTTCTAACAGCCAAGTGAACTATGTTTGCGGTGATCATGCGGAAGGAGCAAAACTGGCGGCTCAACATCTACTTGAGAGCGGACGAACGGACTTCCTGTTAATCACTGGTCCGAACGAATCCAGCGCCTCAAAGATTCGACATCAAAGTTGGTTAGCCGCGTTATCAGATGCAGAGAGTAAGGTGCAGTATCAATATCAAGGAAACTGGCAAGCAGAAAGTGGTTATCTTGGCGTTCGAGAAGCTGTCTCTAAACAAGCCGTATTTGATGCCGTGTTAGTGGCAAGTGATCAGATGGCATTGGGAGCTTTACGTGCACTGCAAGAACTGCAGATACCGGTCCCTGATAAGGTTGCTGTCGTCGGCTTTGATGGCATCGAGGACAGTGCATTTTTTAATCCACCACTGACCACCATCAAACAGGACTTCACCACGATTGGCCGACAAGCAGTGGTACTTGCAGAGAAGCTCAACGCGAACTCACAAGATGCTTTACTGCAGCACCATATCGAAACGGCATTACTCCCAAGAGAAAGCAGCCAACCTAAGGTGACGGCTCACTATGAAAAACAAGAGATCGAGCAACTGCTAAAAAGGATTCAGACCCTTTTGCCAGAATCGACATAAAAGAAAAAGCGCTAGGGGGAGCTAGCGCTTTAAGACCAACTAAGTCCGTTTAGCCTGGTAGTTTTTTAAGCTATATCATGAGGATATAACCATTTTTTTACTTAGGTAAATCAAAAAGCCTATTCTTTACGACTGCTTTGAGTCGTAAATTAAGTATAGTCACGTTCTAGTAATTAACCGGATTTTTTTAGGGATAATTTGGACAAACTTAACGTCAAATCACAGCTCATAAATTTAGTCACTAATCACAGATGAAATAGCTTTAGCAATCAACTTTCTAAGTAATTTATTTTTATCATCTAGATGCTTTGCCTTGCGATAGACAAGCTGTATATCAAAGTCTGGAACATCGATAGGTGGTTTCACCGCCAGTAAAGTATCTTCGGTATCAATATCATTACGCGCCACGAGCCGAGGAACAATACACAACAACTCTCGACCACGAATTAATCGTTTTACTGTCAAGAAGTTACTTGAAGATATAGCGACTTTTCGACTGAAACCTAGCTCAGCCAATCGAATATCAACACCCGTTTTTAGAGCCCCCGCAGGAGAAACCAATGCATGTTCTACAGATACAAACTGATCTAAAGACATTGGTTGTTCAATAGATAAAACCGACTGATCGAACAAACACACATGTTGCTCTGTATACAAATGCTTTGTTCGATAAGGCTTTGGTACCTCACCAAAACTACCGATCGCGATATCGAGCTTAGCGTCTTCAAACACTTGTTGATAGTTGCTTCGATTGACATTGAATAACGTCACTTGAGAATAAGGCGAAGATTGCTTAATAAGATCAAACAACATTGGAGCGAACATCTGCTCTGCATAATCGGTAAGTCCGATCTTCCAAGTGCCTTTATAGGTTGCTACATCAAACGATTTAGACAACAGTACTTCTGACTGAATGGTATTGAGTAAGGCATCGACGGTGCTTGATAATTCAATCGCTCGGTCGGTCGCTTCCATCTTGCTACCGACCCGCTCAAACAAAGGGTCATCAAACAGCTTTCTCAATCTTTGTAAGCTATGACTCATCGCAGATTGGCTGACATAACAACGTTCAGCCGCCTTACTAACACTGTTGGTTTTATACAGAGCTTGCAGTGCAATCAATAAGTTAAGATCAATTCCTTTCCAGTTAAAATCAGCCACAAATCAATCCCATATCATTCATAATTATAATTAAAACAATTAATTTGAATCATAGTTTAACTCCACCTAAATTACGCTAAACATTTATCTGGAATCGATCATGCTTTCAATTTTTAAAACCTTTTTCTGGCTTGGCTGGATTAGCTTCGGTGGACCAGCGGCACACATTGGCTACTTCCGTAAAACCTTTGTTGAGAAACTGAATTGGTTATCCGACGAAGAGTACGGGCAAATTGTCGCCCTCAGTCAATTTCTGCCGGGTCCAGGCTCAAGTCAGGTTGGCTTTGCGGTTGGTTACAAAAAAGGTGGCTTAACCGGTGCGATTGCCGCATTTGTAGGCTTCACCTCCCCTTCTGTCATCCTAATGTTGATATTGGCCTTAGTGAGCAACCAGTTGTTGGAAGCACCGCTTTTCATTTCAATCATCCACGGGCTTAAGTTACTCGCGGTCGTGGTTGTAGCTGACGCCACTTTCGGCATGTACAAAAACTTTTGCCAATCAAAGGTAGCAACAGCACTGTGTGTGATCACCGCGATTGTTCTACTTTTGATTCCTGGGATCTGGCCTCAAGTCTTAGTGCTCCTATTTGCAGCAATCATTGGCAGCAAATTTTTAACCTCACACGAATTAAAAACAGCACCTTCGACGCACAAGATATCGTTAACACCACTCGTGATTTTCGTTGCTTTACTGGTTGGTCTGCCTCTATTCAGTGCTTACTCTCAAGGCATTGAAGTATTTGGCTTGTTCTACCAAGCAGGCAGCTTGGTATTCGGTGGCGGTCACGTGGTTCTTCCGTTGCTACAGAATGGCATTGGTGACCAACTGTCTCAAGATGCCTTCCTAACAGGCTATGCCGCAGCGCAAGCCGTACCGGGACCGATGTTTACGTTAGCCACTTACCTAGGTTATGTATTAATGCCATCAGCACCGATCACAGGGGCACTGCTCGCAACGATTGCGGTGTTCTTACCGGGCTTCTTGCTGCTACTGGGTGTATTGAAGAACTGGCAGGTAATTGCGAGTAAGCCTCTAGTAGCTGGGGCGCTTACAGGTGTGAATGCGGCTGTAGTCGGCTTATTACTTGCGGCTCTATACCAACCCATCTTCACAAGTGCAGTGAGTAGCGGCTTAGACTTCGCTCTGATCATTGTTGGTGTTTGGCTATTGAAAACCGTGAAGATGCCGATTGTAGGTTTAGTGGGGATCTTCATGTTATTGGGTGCGATTACCGGTCTCGCAATCTAAGTAATAATTGAGAGTAAGAGGTAGGGGAGCTAGTCGCCTACTTCTTACTTTAATCAAAATCGTCATCACAGCAGCAGCTATACAATTGCAACTCCACCTAGCACTTCAAGCACTTCAAGCACTTCAAGCACTTCAAGCACTTCAAGCACTTCAAGCACTTCAAGCACTCGAGTGCAGCTCCCTTGGCCAAAAACCTCAGCCTAATTATTTATCGTCCTTAAATCTTAAAATAGAGAGTATTCTCATCTCTCGCCTACCTCGTGATACGTTATCGAGTATCAAACCGCAGAAAAAAGACATCACAGCGATCAAAGCTATTGAGCTAGACAAAACAGCTGTAGGTAGCCTTGCCACTAAACCCGTGTCAACGAATTCAACAATAACGGGAATACCTAAGCTCAATGAAATAAGACCAAGCAATATCGAGAGCACGCCAAAGAAAAACATTGGTTTTACATCTCTCAATAAGAACAAGATAAAGTTGAGGATCTTGAAGCCATCACTCAAGGTGTTCAGTTTACTAGCGGTTCCTTCCGGCCTAGATTGGTACTGAGTTGAGACTTCTTTAATGGACATATTATGGTGTAACGCATGCACGGTGAGTTCTGTTTCTATTTGGAAGCCATCGCTGAAGATAGGTGCGGTTTTGACAAATCGATGGCTCATAATTCGATAGCCAGAAAATACATCATTCAATTGTGCATTGAATGCTAAGTTAATCAGTGATGAAAACATCTTGTTGCCAAGGATATGTCCTTTAGGATATGCACCAGAAGAGCGCTCGCGACTTCCAATAATCATATCGAGCTTTTCATTATTTAATTGCTCGATCAACACCGGGCACACTGACGCATCGTAAGTGTCATCGCCATCAGCCATCACATAAACATCAGCCTCAACATCAGAGAACATCCGCCTCACGACTTCCCCTTTACCTTGGCGAGGCTCATGTCGCACAATCGCCCCTGCTTGTAACGCCTCGTTGACCGTGTTGTCGGTTGAATTATTGTCGTAAACATAAATGTATGCATCAGGTAAGGCTTGTTGAAAAGAGGTAACCGTTTCGCCAATGGCTCCGGCTTCGTTATAACATGGGAGTAATATTGCTACTTTCTGTTTATTCATGCTCACTCCTTACTTTAAAAACTCGGTAACCATCCTCAATTCCATCGTATGTAACATCTAGCCAAGCAGGAATGTTATCTCCATAAAGCCTTCTAACTAAAGAGTCCTCGCTTCCAGTATTCTTGAGGAGAGATAAGTGAGGATCATTACCGATCAATATATAATCAACCTTTTTATCGACTATTTTGTTTCTTGCTAGAAGCATGTCCTCTTCTAACATCACTTCGATTAAAAATTGGTTACCCACAATATTTCTATGATAAGGCGCGGCGATTATACTGTTGTTCGTTTTAGCCAATACAGGTGCACCCGTTTCTATTCCTGAAAGGATCGTATGTGAATTAATACCTTTATCTTTTAGTACTTTAAATATATTGGGTGACTTGTATTCACTATCAAAGGTTGTGGTAATCTCACCCGTTGGAGACAATACAAGAATGAAAAATGCTACCGATAACGGTGATCCAGAAAAAATAATGATTATTTTTAATATCGAAAGTCTTACATATTCAGACAGCTTAATAATAAAATATGCTTGAAAAGGTGCAGCTAAAACAAAACACAACCTTATCACCCTAACTTGCCAAAATATCGCAAGGACTAAATTAAAAACAAATATGATATACAATATAGTACAGTGGTGATTTTTAATTCTTAAAACTGGGTATAGAATAGCGGGTACCAATAGTAAGGCATAGTTATCGACAGAAAAGAAACCTTTAATTGCTATATAACCAACTACAGATTTGGCCTCGGTGACCTGATCTAGCCAGTACAGCTTAAGTATCGGTGGGTAATCAATAAACAAAGCACTGGTCAGTGAGGGATAAAGGATCACAACCGGAAATAAACACAACAAACCAAGGGAAACAAACAATAATATTCTTTGTTTTAAGCTCATATCATCATTAGTCAATCGATTGTAAATATTAACAAACACCCAACCACTAAGGAAAAGAATGATGAGAATAAATGATACTTCGTCATATTTAAAAACAAAAAATTCATCGTAAGGTCTATTCAATAAGACAGCAAAAGCAGAAAAAAAAGTACAAGTTAGGTATAGCTTGGAGATATAACCAAACCATCCTTTATGAACAAAACTGTAATAAACCGTATAAATTACAAAGAAAGCCATAAATAACAATATATTCTCCATTCCTGTCCACAACGATAAAGACAGAAAAGCAGATTGAGCGTAAACACGCCATGATTGTTTCAGATTACGAATAGTAATAGGTGTTAATGACAGAAAAAGTGTTGCTAATATAAGTTGTATATTGTGATGATCAATAGAACCGGGTAAGAAATGAATAATTGAAGGCGAGGAAATAGCAAACATCATAGTGACAAATCGATACTTCTCTCCAAAATAATGTTCGCATAGATAAAAGCATGATAGCGCATACAATAATAAATAGAGCAAAGGAACAATAGACATTGAAATTGCATATGCAACACTGTCGCCAACCATAAATAGCAATGGGAAAGCAACTAAAGATAGCATTAGGTCAGGAAATCGAGACCAATGAATAATAATACCATCAGCGGCATTGAAATTACTCATCGGCTCTAGGTACCAATGCCCGTTCTTCATCCACTCTTGAAACTGAACAAAACGCATATAATCGTCATTGTCATTCAAGTTGAGTATTGAAACGCTTTCCCACTTATAAAAAAATATCACTATGGCACAAACTAGCCAAAGGGCAGAAATTACAATGATATCTTTATTAAAGCTTTCGCTTTTAGGCAATATGAATATCCTTTTCATTGAGCCAAAATCAAATTTCTACTGTTCCATCTCTCTCACTTCTGATAACGCTCTATTTAAATTTTCATTCGCTACTTTGTAGTAAGATGATTTCTTATCGATAGCTTGCTGTAGATAAGGAACTGCCTGATCGGGCTTTCCTTGTAATATCAAGAAGTAGCCGACATTATTCAACGCTTCCGGCGCTTCCATATGTCTCATAAATACGTTGGTTGCTTTTTTAATATCCCCAGAGGCTAAATAAATAAGCGCCAAATTATTCTGAGCTTTTTCATTATTCGGTTCTAACTCTAAGGCTGAACGCGTGTATTGATACGCTTCCTTGTAGTTACCGTACATGTAGTGGGAGTAGCCCATATTCAACAAAGCTTTGACTGAACTTTTGTCTATCGTCAGTGATTTTTTAAAGTACTCTTGTGCGATCTGATGCTTTCCGTCAACATCTTCCAGTACGCCAATCCCCATATACGCCAATGCTGGAGACATACTATCGACCTTCAAACTGGCCACTTCACTTTGGCTCAAAGCTTGGTAATTTTGGATAGTTTCACTGCTTTTTAAACGAACTTGATCTGAATTAATCGCTTTAAAGAAATAACTACGTCCTTCATCGGTACGACGTTGTTTGGTGTATAGAGCGCCTAACTGTTCCAAAACTTCAGTGTGAGCGGGGTTAAAATCTAGCGCTGCAAGGTAAGCTTTCTCGGCCAACGCATAGTTACCGCAAGACGAATGTATTTGGCCAATAGTGAACAGGGTTTTATCGTGAAACTCTTTTTCAGGGAAAGACAAAGAGCGTATGTATTCATACAACGCCAAGTCTATATTGTTGTCTCGCAGAGCAATGTCACCGCGCATAATTGCTTCTTTTTCATTTAGCGGTGGATCATCACTAGTCAAACTATCGATTGGTTTACCCGAATACAATTCGGCATCAAATTGGTTGGTTGGTTCGTCAGAAGATGCACAACCAAGTAGCAAAATGGGCAATAGTAGTAGAAGAAACTTATTGTATAACATCATAAACTTGCTCCCGGCGCACTTAATGCGTCCATTACGATCAAGAGTCCAGGGCCAAGTGCAACAATGAAAAAACAAGGCCAAATAAATATCAACATGGGGAATAACATTTTAGTCGGTATTTTCGCAGCGATTTCTTCAGCGGCTTGCTGACGCTTATCTCTAAAATCTTCAGTATAGTCACGGAGCGTTTGCGCTAAACTTCCGCCCATTCTCGATGCATGAGAAAGCAAAGAAACCAAGCCTTCCAATTCAACTAAACCAGTTCGTTCGATAAGCTGCCTAAGCGCATCAGGCATAGTGACGCCCGCTTGAATTTTAGCAAACACAGTCTCTAGTTCATCCGCAAGTTCAGGCTGAGAGATATAAAGCTCTGATGCAACACGTCCAAGAGCTGCATTAAAGCCAAGCCCTGATTCAGTACATACAACAAGAAGATCAAGCGCATCAGGGACGCCGTTTCTGATTTTTTTCTGACGCTCTTTTTGTAGCTTACTGAGAATAATATTAGGAGTGAATGTACCAAGAAAAACACAGGTCATTATAAGTAATTTATTATACTCTCCGCCTAACGCTATGTAATAAACCATAAAGCCCGCGACGATACCTATTAAGCTAGATAAAACCTTCAACGCATAGAAAACCGATAACGAACTCTTCTCATGGAACCCGGCATGCATCAACTTTTCCGAGTAAGTTTCATTATCTTTTTTATTACCTTTACTTATAAAAGGGCTTAATGATTCTAACGTATTCGAGAAGTCGTATGGTTTTCTGCCAGTCGGTGCCCCGTCTTCTGATATCTGTCTCAGTTTCTTGTCCAAAGGAGAACGAGCTCCTAAAAATAGAAATCCAAGCGTTAGCGTTAACAAGACTGTTGTAAGCAAAATCATCGAATAGATAACCATCTGAGAGCTAACTCCAAAGTCTGCTAACATCTGCTTCCAAACTTCAATATTTAATAATTCCATAGGTTATATCTCTATGCTGATGATCTTTTTAATCCACAAGGCTCCGATAGCCAAAAGAACAATACCGACACTCACCATGGATAGGCCGCGGGGATCTTTATAGAGTGGCTCGATATACTCGGGACTAGCGACCCTTAATGCGAAAAACAAACCAAAAGGAGATAACGTTAAGATCCATGCTGATAAACGACTTTCAGCAGAGAGCGTTCTGACTTTCCTTTCCAGTTTAAAACGCGCTCTAAGTACTTCAGATACCTTTTGCAGATTTTCAGAGAGATTACCCCCAGTCTCTTTTTGCAACATTACAGCACTAGAAAATGCCAACATTGAGACGGTTGGTACTCGTTCTGTCATCTGTAGAATCGCCAAGCGTAAGTCATAACCATAGTTAAGTAGGTTATAAGTATTTTTAAATTCAATACCGATTGGATCTGGAAGTTCTTCGCCAACTTCATTGAATGATTGGACGAGCGGTTGTCCTGCTTGCAATGCGCGTCGAATAATATCTAAAGCCTCAGGAAGTTGTTCCTCAAATCGAGCCATTCGGTAAGTCACTCGATTTTGCACAAATAGATAAGCGATAACCCAAACAAAAATGAACGCCCCCACACTGATGAACCATACTTGGTTGGTCATTATCGATATCAACGTGAGCAACACACCACAAAGAGAAACAATGAGTAAAAAGCGGCTCAATGCCAATTTAAAGCCGGCTAGTTCTAGCATTTTCTTTAAGCCAGCAAAATATGGAATGACGATTAATTTGCGGTCTACTGGAGATAATTCTTTGTTATAGTGTTCTTTGAGTAATGATAAACTCTCTGCATCGATATTACGTTGCGTCTCTTTCAAACGTCGAGACAACTCTTTGTGCTTCGCTTTTTTCCCTGCTGCAGGGAGCAACAAAGCTTGAGAGATAAAAAGCACCGCAATGAATAATAGACCTAATGAAACGCTTACATTGTCCATAATCTCTCCTTAACCTTTGGTCTCACTAAAGAGCTCGAAAGGCAGGTCGAGTCCACGTTTGACTAACTGGTCATGGTATTGAGGCACAACCCCCGTTGCTGTGAAATAACCGATAATATTGCCGTCTTCATCAATACCTTTACGCTGAAAACGGAATATTTCCGACATCGTAATCACCTCACCTTCCATACCGTTGATCTCTTGGATACTCACCATACGACGCTTACCATCTTCTTGTCGTTCCATTTGAACAACAAGGTGGATAGCCGAAGCAATTTGAGCTCGTAAGTTTTTGGTTGATATGTTCCACCCTGCCATCGAGAACATGTTTTCAACACGACTCAAGGCATCACGGGGGGTATTCGCGTGAATGGTAGCCAGTGAACCATCATGACCCGTATTCATCGCCGCTAGCATGTCAACGGCTTCGCTACCACGCACCTCCCCAACCACGATTCGGTCTGGTCGCATACGCAAGGTATTTTTAACCAATTCGCGCTGGCTGATTTCTCCCTTCCCTTCTAGGTTAGCAGGGCGGGTTTCGAGACGAATAACATGTGGTTGTTGCAGTTGTAATTCTGCCGAGTCTTCTATGGTAATAATTCGTTGGTCTCGCGGAATGAAACCAGAAAAGATATTCAGTGTGGTTGTTTTCCCTGACCCCGTCCCTCCTGAAATCAGGATATTCAGCTCACCTTTCACGGCAGCCTCCACAAATTTAGCCATTTGAGGAGAGACTGAGTCGTAACCAATTAAGTTATCCATGGTCAGACGATCGACAGCAAAACGACGGATCGAAACGGAAGGGCCATCGAGTGCGAGAGGCGGGATAATCGCATTAACACGGGAACCATCAACTAAGCGGGCATCTACCATAGGTGATGCTTCATCTATACGACGACCAACCTGACTGACGATACGGTCAATAATGTTTCTTAAATGGCGATCATCAAGAAAAGTATAGGGCGTTTTTTCGAGTTTACCCCGTCGCTCCACATAAACACTTTTAGGGCCGTTGACCAATATATCCGATACAGTTTGATCAGCTAATAAGGGCTCCAACGGACCAAGACCAAAAACTTCATCTTCTATCTGTTTGATGACCCGTTTACGTCCTTCTGCGCTGAGTGCATGACTACCATCATCAGCCATCAACTGAACGATAGCTTCGTGTAAGTCGAGCTTAGCGCGCTCCTTCTCCAAACTCGAAAGCAATCCTAAATCTAGGGTTTCAAGCAGCTGCTTATGAAAGAAGTGTTTGATTGATAATTCTTGCTCCAGTACTTTTCGAGCTTCATCGATCGCTTTCTCCTTTTCAACGCTCGCTTCTGTCCGAGAGTTACTGGACGTCTCAACACTTGATAAACGTTCAACAGGATTGGCATCTTCTGAATCATGCGAAATCTGTTCTACTTTTTTTTCAAACTCTGGATTTACATTTTTTCGTTTAAAGAACATCACAATCCCTCGTGTTTACTTTTCATCAACTCATTATGAAAACAACTTTTTCAGCCACCCTTTCTCTTCCTGCTCCGGTGGTGAAAGAACATGAGATAAGTCAATGATAGAGCGAGTAATAGAGCTTTTTTTTCTCGACTGAACTAACGGCTGCCCTAAGTTGGCACTCTCTAGCGCGACTTTAAAATCATTTGGCATAAGGTGTATGTCGTGGTTACCCACTGCTTGCTCAATGTCTTTCAACTTAATTGAATGTCGCTTTTCATAACGGTTGAGAATGACCTCTATTGAGTCACTTTGTAAGCCGTACTCAAACTTCAGAGATTTAATTAGTCGGCTTGTGTTTTTTACTGACACTAAGCTCTGTTGCAAAACCAAAAGTACTTTAGTCGCTGGTGATATTGCTGATGCAAATACGTGATCTAAGCCTCTAGACAGGTCAATGATCACATAAGGGTAGAAACGACGCAGAATTGGAAGTAATCGGCCAATTTTCTGAGCCTGCTCGAAATCATCAGCGTTATTTTCATGTTTAAAGCTTAGAACATGGAGACCTGATTCGTGTTTATTTACCAAAGAGCCCAAAGACATTTCATCCAAATCATTAGAGCTATTGATCGCATCAGAAACGCTATAAGTCGGAACTATGTTCAAATAGTCTGGGATCACGCCAAACTGAAGATCGATATCAAGTAAAAGAACTTCATTAGGGTGTTGAGTCGCCATCTCAATGGCAGTATTTAAAGCCAAGGTGGTTGCCCCCATCCCTCCTTTGGTATTCAAAAACAAGATAAACTCTCCGTAACTGGAGTTCTCAAGTTTTTCGGAAGCGGTTTTCTTCAATAATGGAAGTAAGTCCGATAGAGTCACATTGTGAGACAAAAAATCTGATGCCCCTAAACGAAGTGCTATTTTTAGTGATCCGTTATCACTTTCATCACCAAGCACAACTAAAGACAAATCCTTGTCTTCTAAAGACAAATCATACCCTTGCAACTCAACCATTTTTTGAGCCCAATTCCCATTAGCTTCAACGAAAATAAGCTCTGGGACATCTGCACTTTTTAGGTATTCCTCACTCATTGCCGCAAGAGAAAACGACGTTACATGAACATTTCGGCATTTTTTTAGTTCTTTACTCATATGCGAATGAAAGCCGTCAGTACTGTAGACTAACCAAACCTTTAGATTCGTTCTTAAACGCGTCATATCTTTATCGTTTTCATTCGGCGTTATTTTGATCGCTTCCCCCATACCGCTACTCCCGTAATAAATAACTTATGGACACCGATTCCTTTTTTCAGAGTCCGCCCTAACCACACCTAAGCTTTCAGCTGGTAATATTGTTTCAAACGCAGGGGCAGCAAGAAATCCATTCACTCCTAGAAAGCTTAGGTTACTGATTAACTGAATGCCATAACCCGTAGCCCTAGCACGCACAAACTTAATGGTGCCAAAGTTCGCTTCAAAATCAGAAGCAACCTCTCCCCCGCTCGCGTCTAAGTAAGCCACTTCTAAGTTCGCATTAGTAAATCCAACAAGAGGAATATCATCCACCACCATTCCTGCAATATTGTCTCTATCTAGGACGTAACATACCGTCGCTAACCGAGCTGCCTTCCTAGTCGCTTCGCTGACCATTTGTAGCGAAAATATATAGGCACCCAACGCTAAAATGAGAAAGAGAAGTAGAAAAATTAGCGATGAGACCAGAGTGAACTCAATAATGGCCAGCCCTTTAATTCGTCTTTTAAGCCTTGTCATCACAGCACCCTCATCACTGAAGTCACACTTAATGGAACAGCAAAACTCTCATTCGAAAAAGGAATAGACAAGAAAAGTGGAACATAATCATACGTCACACTAACTCGTACATAACTGTCGCCTGAAGGCGGGGTTACCGTCACATCCGATGTCGTCAATGAAGATAGTACAGCTGTCCCCGCGCTGTTCTGACCATAGACCACGACATTCTGAATTTCAGACGTCGGTGCGATGGTTCCACCAATGGTTCCATATACTTCACTAACCGCATAACGAGCGCCATTTTGTACTGACTTCGATATCACATTGTAGTGAATCAGAACATTGCCAAGCTCTAGAACTAAAACTAGAAAAAACAATAAGATGGGAGTCACAATGACCATCTCTACAGCAGCAAACCCCTGTTGAAATTGATTAGATTGCTTCATGGTCAAGACTCCCCACTATTGGGGTCCTTATACAGAACAATCTTATAAGTCCCTTCCGTTGTCGACGTTGTACTACCAGAACCACCAGCAACACTGCAAGAGTGGATAAACTCACCAAAAACGGCGGGTGTACCTGAGTTATTAGTTGGTGCTTTTTGCAACAAGAAAAAGCACCCAATTTTGTTTACGGTAAAGTCGGTTGCACCACCACTTTTACCTGAGCAATCAACCATAGGAATCGGTAAAATTCTTCGCCAAGCCACACCATTGGATGCACACCCTGAACCTCCGCTTGCTATACAGGCGTTAGTCTCTGACTCATATTGAGCGTAGGTATAACTTCCGTCAGAGTCGATCTCTCCCGTACCGGCATCAATCGTTATTTCATTGGTAGGTTCTGTGGTTACATAATCTGAAGGATAATCTGATGCAGATAAGCCACCACCATAGTCACCAAAACGAGTATTCAGGCCATCGCCTGTGGGACCAACAGTTCCACCTGGTTTAGTGGTTATATTGTCACCAATCGCTACAGGATAACTATAATTCCCACCTAAGCCTTCTTTGACGGTTTTACCACCAGAGCCAAAGTCTAATAGGTGATAATTACCATTACCCATTTCAGATAGTTTGTTATCCCCTACCTTAAGAGCATGAACGGTACCGACCTCATAACCAAACACATTGGTTATTACCTCACCGGTGTCATCGTGAAAACCATCTTCAGGATCAATATCGTTATCGGAGGTGCCATCACCAATACACACTCCAATGGGTACAACGTTATTAACTACTTCTTGCCCTGAGCTTGGCCCAGCAACGGCACTTGCCGATACTGCCTTATCAAGACCAAACAGTTGAATGAAAAATTCATCCATCTCTAGTGCATCCACGCGAACTCGCACATAAACATCATCACTTGCACCGAACGTCGTCGTGATCGCGCCAGTAAAATCCTGTGGGTCATTCGAATAATCAATGCTTATAGAAGCGGTCGAAAAATCAATTTCTTGGTTCCCTGTTGAAGCCGCCATAGCATTGAGCGCCGTACCGACTTCCGCGTCTACCGCGTCTTTATCTTTGCTATTGTCTAATATGGTTGCGGCAGCCAGCGCTGCAGAATCAACTGCATTTTGTAAGCGCGTTTTATTTACAACCATATGGTTTATGTCTACAGCTAGCGCTGAGACAGCTAGAAAAACCAACAAGGCAGCAGTAATCATCACCACAACTAAGCCTTGTTGCTTTTTAGGGCTTTGTGATACTCGATACAACATATGAGTACCTCCAGATTTAGTTAAAATCTTCTAAGATCTGGCTACTACTTCCGGACAGTTCGTTTTCACCTCTGCCAACATATCTGTCGTAACCAGTCTGCATCCGCTCCCCTGTACCATCAGGTACTTCGAGTAAATTCTCTTGGGTAGCATTAGGGTTATACGTTTGCTCTGTTTTCACTAGTGCTACCGAGTGCCCTAAACGAGCATCGTTCGCACAGCCAACTAATAACATTGCGAGAAAGATCATCATTATTTTAGTCATATCTATCCCCTTATAAATCATGCCCAAATGAGCCTTCGCTACCACCATCGGTCGGTGATATATCCTGTGAAACTTGAGATTGCTCTGAATCAGATTCAGACGGTTCAGCTATGTAAGCGCCTCGGCCCAATAAGTAATACTCCAAGTCATTAGGGTCAACAAAAGCATCAGTTGGCAGTGTTACTTTACTTCTATCCACCGGTTTGGCGAGTCGAGGCGTAACAAGAATGACCAACTCTGTTTCACCAGACACATATTCTTGGCTATTGAAAAGCTGACCTAAAATCGGCACATCTCCAAAACCTGGCATCTTGTTACTGATGTCCCTAACATTCTCACTCAACAACCCCGCAATACCGATAGTTTGTCCGTCGGCTAGCTCCAGTGTTGATGACGCGCTACGTCGAGTAATAGGTGGGATAAAATAAGTCGCATTTGTGGTACCCGGATCAATGGTCAATGAGCTGGTATTGGCTATCTCACTAACATCAACGGCTAGATTTAAATTGATTTTTTTGTCACTGAGTACCGTCGGTATAAATTTAAGCCCTACACCGTATTCTTTGTATTCAATGGTAATGCCATCTTCGTCTGGCACAGGGATAGGAAATTCACCACCCGCTAAAAACTCAGCCTTAGAACCACTTAATGCGGTTAAGTTAGGTTCAGCCAATACCTTAGCGACCCCGTTTTGTTTTGCTACGTCCAGTGCGAAAGTAAACAGAGTATTACTATCAATGAAAGACCCTAAAATGCCGTAGTCCGTCGACGTGGGAATATTGAAGATAGGCGTAGCTCCTAATACTCCGGCAGGTACAGAAGACGCCCCCCAAGAAAAGTCAGACCCACTGGTTTGGAAAAAGTGGAAGTTCGCATCAAACTTTCTCACTAAGCTTCTTTGAACCTCGGCAACCGTCACCTCTAACATAACCTGTTGCGCGCCACCTATAGACATTAGGTTGATAACACCTGTCGCTGCAGCTTGCTCACTTCCGCTTTCTTTTGATTCGTCAGCAGCCTGCCCTGACGAATAGGTTTCTGCAATTCGCATCGCCACATTCATTTGTTGTTGGTTACTAACCTGACCACTCAGCAACAAACGATTCTGCGCACTGTGCACCTCGATAGTTTCATCAGGAAGGAACTCATATAATTTAGCTTTGAGGCTATTAAGATCATGAGTAACTTCGATGTTAATAGACTCAATCAACTGACCTCGAGAGTCCCAAGCCATTAGGTTTGTCGCACCTAATTTTTTACCAATTAAAAACAGTTCATTTGATTTTAAAATTACAATATCTAAGACTTCAGGATCACCAAGAGAAACCTTCGCCGCTTTTCCCGACAACACCACATGCGTAGATTTATGATGTGGAACCGTGACTGTTTTTCCTGTCTGCAATGCCGCAACACTGGCCGTCGAAAAACAAATCAGGCTCAAAACACACGCTAATAATATTTTCATATCTCACCTCAATCCTTGACGCGCACATTAGATGTTTCTGTACCTTTGATAATGGTGACACTTGGTCTAGGCACATATCGACGAACCACTTTTTTCTCAACTTCGTGTGGGTTTCTCAAGGTCAGCTGAATACTGCCTTTGCTTTTAGCTGTCAGAAGTTTCTCCGCTTCTTTCGGCGTCATCTCAAGTGTTACCGCTCGCACGATAATCGGACTGTTTTCTTTCGTTTTAGCCGTTTGGTCGACAGCCAAAACCTTAATATCTTTAAGAACGGTTTGAGTCGCTGCAGAATTTTTTCCGTAAGAAACGGTATTGAGAATATCAACCTTATTACCCGGTAATAAGAACCCCGCCACACCAATAACATCATCAACACGTATCGTTACCGCACGTTTATTTTCAGGGATAAGAGCGGCAAGTGTTGACCCTTCTCCTGGTACAGTAAATCGTAACTTGTGAAGCACCTCTCCGGCATAGATAGTATTCGCAACAACCTTGCCAATCAGATCCGCTTTATCCGAATAGTTATTTTCATTAATCCAATCAACTTCCATCAACCTGGTGGTTAAAAACTGATCCTCGATAATGGTTCCGGCTTCAATTTCTTGTGATGCGACAACAACGGGGTGACGCTCGACCGTTTCAACTTCAACGGTTGGCTGAACTTGATCATCCATCCACTGCTTAGCAAAAAATACAGCCGCTAAGCCGAATACTACGGACAGTAAAAACAGTAGGAAAACTTGACTCTTATTCATTATTCTCTTCCTCGTGTCCATCAGAGGTAAAATAGACTTCCCATGCCATGGAAAGAATATCGAATGTGATAACAGGTGGGAGTTGCTCAAACGAAAGAATGTCTTTGCTTATACCAACGAGATCTTTCGGCAAACAGGGGAAAAGTGGCACCTTAAGAAGCGTGTGCATTTGAGACAAACGCTCAAAGAAACCATCTTGAAGCTCCATCTCTTTTTCAGCGACGACGCTCATCCATAAAGCTTCATAATCTCGCTGATTCAGCGGCTTGAATTCAATTTTGTAACCTAAACGACGTAGAAATGCAGGGTCGCTTATTTTCTTGGGATTTAGATTGGTAGAAAAGGCAAGCGTTAGAACAAACGGCATCGTGATTTGCTGGCCATTAGGTAGCGATAAATAATCAAAGGAATATTCCATTGGTACAATCCAACGATTAAGCAAAGCATCGACAGGCATGGGCTGACGACCAAGGTCATCAATGATAAAAATCCCATTATTTGCCATCATTTGTACAGGCGCTAACCAAACACGACTGTTCTCAGAATGATTGACTTCAAGCATATCCATAGTGAGCTCTCCACCCACCTGAATATTCGGCCTTTCACAATTAAGCCAACGCTTGTCGTATTGATCTTTGAGGGAGATACTTTGATCGCTACCGTTACTGTCTAACGGTTTATGATGTTGTGCAGAAAACACCTTGATAATGTTACCTAAGGCATAGACTGCATAAGGAATGAAAACAGACGTATGCAGCGCATTGACAATACGTGAAGCTACAAATGTTTTACCCGTCCCCGCATGCCCATATAGCAACAAAGCTCGTCCCGAATTTATTGCTGGCCCCAATACCGAAATCATTTTGTCGACACCATATACATCATTCAGTGCAGCTTCGACATGTGGCCGAGTCACTAACTCTGCTCTTAGATCCTGCAGCTTTACCACATCACTATATTGAGTAAGTGAAACGGGGGCGGGACCTAAATAAGCATCACGTTTAAAGGCAAGATCAGCTTCTTCAAGTCCTTTCTCAGAAAGGGAATAGCGGACGTGACTATGAGATGCAGATGAGAGAGAAAGGTTCGAGGTTGGTTGAAAAACTTCAATCAATGACTTTGTTCTCAACACAGCCAACGCACTTTCAACAATATGTGTCACAACACATAAATAGTTAGAAAGCTCTAAAACATCCGACTTGGGGTAGGCTGACAGGTGCTTCAACACAAGGTTTTCTATAACAACTTCAGGAACACCCAACATATCAATAGATGTAGGAACGGCTGGGGCTGAAATTTGAGGCTTCAAAGTTGTTGGATCAGTACGCCCTATAATATCCATATATTATTCCTCTCCATGAAGCTAACCAACAACAGATTTAAGTAAAGTAGCTATACATCGCCAATCCCATGACAACAGAGGGTGCAAAAGGCATCGTCACCTTATTTGAATACCTAGCGTGCGAACTAGCACTTTCATCCAATACTGGTGTCACTCCACCAAGCACGATCAGCTTATTTTCAAAATAGCCTTTAATACTAAGACTGTTCGAGTTGGAAAAGTTATATAGCAGGTAGAAAGTCCCGATCACTCCAGAAGAAAGTAAGATAAAGTACGACGCATCAAGTAATTGTCCCCACCCAAGATACATCCCCACAATACCTAATAGCTTCACATCTCCTGCAGACATAGCTCTTACAAAATATAAGAGTAATCCAAAACAAAAAAACACCACGAATCCAACTAAGGACATTAAAAAAACATCAAAGGTGTAATTGCGGTTAAACATTGATAAGAAGTACACAAACAAAAACAGTATCAATATTTTGTTTGGTATACGATGCTTCTCAACATCGTATACCGAAACTGCAATTAGCAATGCCCAAAAAACTGAAGGCTCATTAATCATATATTTAATTCATACACTCAAAATAATGCTCTGGATTTTACTCAGTAAGGCTGTTGCCATCCCAGAAAAAACCAACCCTATCGCAATAACAAGTAAGGCAGCAGCGATAATATAGGAAACCGAAGTAAGCCCTCTTTGCTGCCTCACTCCTTTCCGATCATAAACCACCAACGATTGTATTCAGTTTGGCTGCCAGAGTATTCCCTAAACCAGAAAATACAGTTGTCATACCTAATACTAATAATGCTGCACCGATTACGTACTCGATAACAGTCAACCCTTCTTCATCTTTCATGAATTCTTTACAATTATTCAAAAACTTATCCATGAGAACCTCTCCTTGATTTACGTATCAGGCTTTGTTTACCTGTAAACTAAATCTAGAGGTGAGAGATATATTCGGTTAGGATTTTTTTGCCATTCACTTGCACTTTTTTGTGGTACTTCTAATCTAATTGTTACGTATAGTAATTTAGCTAAATTTAAACCCACATTTAAATATGAAATAGAGTTGGTATTTATATGAAAGTAGTAACACCTTTATTATCAGATAAGGATAGCGACTTTAACGCTGTTATTATCAATAAAATAAGTCACTACTTTCCTATTGAAAACTTTGGACAAGATATATCTATAATCAGTAACTTAGATGTCAGGTTAGTGTTTTTCATATTGAATAAGCCAGATAAACTTCAACTACTTACAATGGCTTTAGCTATTTGCGAGAACCTAAATAAAAGAATAGTCATTATTTGCTCAGACCCGTTACCTAATATCGTTCGAAATCATAAGAATATATTTTTTATTATCGAAACAAACAGTAAACATCTGACCAGTAAGTTCGAAGAACTACAACGTAAAACGCAACATATCTTCGAGCCTCACTTTGATCTCGACCGAGATACAAACAACAACAATCAATTACCTGCAAAGTTGTTTACCTCTGAAGTCGTTAACTTTGTTATGGACAACATCAACAAAGAAATCAGAGAAACAGAAATCGCAGAAAAGTGTCATTGTTCAACAACCTACTTTTCTAAGAAGTTTCATCTACACTTTGGGGTAAGCTTTAGAGACTTTGTGTGCGATAAACGAATCCTGTTAGCCAAAAAGTTAATCGAAGCCGATACCGAATCAAAAATAGCTGTTATTTCTTACCAATGTGGATACAAGGATGTGTCGTATTTTTCAAGAATCTTTAAGAAAAGGACCGGAGTAACACCCGCAAGTTACAGACGTGCCTGCACGGATAACAGAAAACGCTAATTTTACTCCCTAAAAGAAAAAATCATGGTACATTTAACATGATTTTAACAAAAATAACTTAGCGAAAAACATGGAGTTAGACAATGATTCAGCCTAACGAGTTTAGCCAAGAAAAAGCAACAGCTCTCCCTACACCCAATGACATGATTTTAAAATGGGCAGAAGAACGCCCAGATGAAGTCTATTTAAAACAAATCATCAACCGCCAATTTGTTGAATTTACTTATAAAGAAGTGGCCGACAAAGCACTAAAACTGGCGTCAGCATTAGAAGGACTCGGAGCTCAACCCGGCGATCGAGTCGCGCTCGTTTCAAAAAACTGTGCAGAGTGGTTTATCTGTGATCTTGCCATGATGTTAGGAGATTTTGTCAGCGTCCCAATCTTTCCAACAGCGGGTGCAGATACTATTCAATACTGTATTGAACACAGTGAAAGTAAGATTGTAATTGCCGGTAAGCTTGATGATCCTAAAGCCACTCAAAAAGTACTCGATGATAATCCGAGTCTAATTAGTATCTCGTTACCCTACGATACTGCCGCTAAGTGCCAGCACACTTTTGAGCAACTTATCGAAACACATGAACCCTCAACCAAAAGACCTCAGCATCACGATGATAAGCTGATGTCGCTTGTTTATACTTCGGGTACGTCTGGGGTACCGAAAGGCGCAATGCTCACGTATGGTGCCTTTACATGGTCAGTTCAGAGATTAATCGATCACATTGGTATCCAACCTGGCGATCGCCTGTTTTCTTATCTGCCGCTTGCCCATATAACCGAACGAGTGTACATCTTTGGTTCTTCAGTGATGGGTGGGGTGGTTACTGCTTTCCCTGAATCTTTAGACACATTTATTGATGATGTAAAAATGCATCGTCCAACTTTGTTTATTTCAGTTCCTCGTTTATGGACTCTATTCCAACAACGAATCCAAGATAAACTTCCACAGAAAAAACTGAACTTCTTACTTAAAATTCCGTTCGTGAATAACCTAATTAAGAAGAAACTGGCTGATGGTCTGGGGTTAGACCAAGCTCGCGTTCTTGGCTGTGGCTCAGCTCCGGTATCACCAGCTCTACTTGCATGGTATCAGAGTGTTGGCCTACACATTACCGAAGCTTGGGGAATGACTGAGTCTTTCGCCTACAGCACGATTAACCACCCGTTTAGAGCAGACAAAATTGGCACTGTAGGTAATGCTGGTCCGGGCATCGAACTCAAAATTGCAGAAGACGAAGAGATTTTAGTTCGAAGCAAAGGCATGTTCTCTGGTTATTACAAAAATGACATTGCAACTCAAGAGTCTTTTAACTCAGAAGGTTGGCTTCATACGGGCGATATTGGTGATATCGACAGCGAGGGCTATTTAACGATTCGTGGGCGTAAGAAAGATACCTTTAAAACCGCGAAAGGCAAGTTTGTCGCTCCTGTACCCATCGAAAATAAACTCTTTGAGTACAGTCGTGTAGAAATGATGTGTTTGATAGGCTTAGGCTTACCTGGCCCTATCCTGCTGGTAGTACCGCATGACTTCCCTAATTTTGATCGGGCTCGTTACGAAAGAACAAGCAAACGCGTCATTGAAAAAATGAACGAACAGTTAGCTTCGCATGAGAAGATCAAAGGCGTACTGATGATTAAGGAACCATGGAGCATTGATAATGGTGTTCTTACTCCAACTCTCAAGATAAAGCGACATATCCTTGAGCAGAAATACCATGAAGTCGGTCATAACTGGCCGAAAGATAAATTGGTAGTTTGGGAAGAGTAATCAAAATCGAGAAGGAGCCAGTACGGCTCCTTTTTTGTAAGCTCAACTTATAGGTATTTAGTGTAATCAGCCGCATCATTGCTCCCATTGTCCAGACCGATGTCCTCCCTCATTCGACTGCTCAGCGATTCCGAACTAATAACTTGTCTCGATTTAGCCGTCTTACTCATCTTGGTTTTATCATTAACTTTAAGCATCTGATTAACAAATCTGCCGACCCAACAGGTTATTGTTTTCATTTTATCTCTCTTGTATTCCTTGTTTATTTGTCGCTATTATGGAAACAACCTGTTCGATAAGCGAACAACCATTGTTAACAGGGACTATAAGCTGAGATTATGGACAATAGACTGCGTCACCTTTCAGGTCTCCGTTACTTTGAAGTTGCGGCTCGCTTGAGCAATTACAGCAAAGCGGCTGAAGAGCTGTTCGTCACTCAAGCAGCCGTCAGCCAGAAGATTCGACAGTTAGAAGAACAGGTTGGATGTAAGCTCTTTATTCGTAAGGGGCGTGCAATGACTTTGACGCATGAAGGGCACACACTTTTTAGACATGTCTCTGATGGATTTCAAGAGGTTCTGCTGGGGTTAAACAAGATCCAATCAGAACCTATTCAAGGGCTGCTTGTTGTTAGAAGTCCCCCTTCTTTTGCTTCTCGTTGGTTACTACCTAGGCTGTGGAAGTTCTCGGTAAAGCACCCAGAGATCCCAATTAAGATACTAACAGGGTGTGATACCCCAAATTTAAAACATGGCGAGATTGATGTGGCTATTCGACAAGGCGAAGATCTATGCGTTGAAGAAGGCTTGACTCTTGAGATGCTAATCAACGAACCGGTTTACCCTTTTTGTTCCCCTGAACTCTCAAACTCTTTGAACTTCACATCACCTGAACAACTCCTCAAATGTTGGCTGATTCAGTTTGATAGCGGTTGTTTCCCGTGGGAGGAATGGTTTAGGCAAGCAAACATATCGACTCAAAGCAGCACCATTCAGTGGATGGAAGTCGGTACCTTTGATATGGGGTTAACGACTGTCATGGCGGGACATGGGGTTTGCTTAGCAACAGACAGCTTAGCTGGTGACTTCATCGAACGCGGCTTGCTAGTGAAGCCCTTTGATATAGGCATGACACCTGGGGTTCAAGTCAACCTATGCTTTGACCCTAACTCCCCGAGAGAAGAGCGTATTACAGCGTTCACCAATTGGTTGCACGAAGAAGTAAACGAGCTATTGGAGAACTAGCTCTGCCTATCAGCTCCTGAAATAAACAGTTCCCCAATAACTAAATACAGAATAGCAACGTAACTCTTCCTCGCCGACAAAGCTATGTTGAGTAAAAGCTATGTTGGGTAAAAACTGCATTGAGTAAAAGCTACGTTGCCCTGACTCACTCCCAAAACGATTTCTTCAGTTCTTTATCGACTTGATTCTGCGTAATACCAACATCTTCAAGTAAATGATCTGACAGTTCAGCTAGGTGCTTTCTCGTTCTACGGTTCTGAAGATACAGTCTAAATTTAGAATAGAATTTCTTAACTGATAACGATGGTAAGAATGATTGGTTAGTCCTTGATGTCGCTGTTATCGTGTTCATAGCCTTTCTCCTGTTGATCTTTCGCTTTGTTATGGTCAATAATCGACCAACAGAGCAACATCGACAAACGATAGATACTGACATTCAGTTAAGGAAAACTAATGTGAGAGAACGAACTCCACCATTTCAAGGGATCTATTACTTTTACACTGCAGCTGAAACTGGCAGTTTTAAACTTGCGGCAGAAAAACTGTTTGTCACGGCAGCAGCAGTAAGCCAACAAATTCGCCAACTTGAAGAATGGCTAGGCGCAGACTTGTTTATTCGCCAGCACCGAAAAATAGTACTCACTCACGAAGGTGAAGTGCTTTACCTGCAAGCGAAGAAAGGCTTTGCCCACATTCAAGATGGTGTGAGGCGAATTAACCAAGACCCAAACCCTACTCAACTTTCTATTTCAACCGTGCCATCATTTGCCCAACACTGGTTGGTACCTAGAATTGGCGACTTTCGCGATCGCCACCCTGACCTATCCATGCTGATTGAACCGACTAACAAGCTAGTGACGTTTGAAGATTCTAATGTCGATGTCTGCGTTCGGTATGGTCACGGTAACTACCCAAATATCGAGTCTCGTTGGTTAATGGACGAGGTGGTTTACCCAGTTTGTCACCCGATTTATCAAGAGAAGCATGGGATCCATGACATTGACGATCTGCATAAAGCTGAATTGATTGAAGATCGATGGCCAGATATGGATTGGAATCTATGGCTAGACATTGTTGGAGCGAAGGCAGGACGCTCATCATTGCAATTTGATGGCTCGCATTTTGTTTTAGAAGGTGCATTATCCGTACAAGGCGTTGCTCTTGTGAAGCACAGTTTGGTGTATCGGTATTTGCAGGAAAAGAAACTCGTTCGAATCGGTAACATCGCACTTAAGCCCAAATACAATTACTTCCTATGTGCGCCAGCTGGATACTTTCATCGCGAGAAAATCAAACGCTTTGAAGCTTGGATGCAAAGTCAGGTTCAGTTATTTGGAAATAAAGGTCGAGAAGAACTAACTATTATCGAGACAGATTACCAACTTAAATGGTCTGATAATTCATAAAGCGAAACTGGTATACTGAGCTCAAATAAATGGCGAGAACATCTCATGACACAAGAAAATAACCCGCTTCACGGCATAACACTGCAGAAGCTACTGACTGAATTGGTTGAGCATTACGGTTGGGAAGAGTTGAGTTATATGGTGAATATCAACTGCTTTAAAAAAGACCCAAGCATTAAATCTAGCTTAAAGTTTTTGCGTAAAACAGACTGGGCTCGAGTGAAGGTTGAGTCGATTTACATTGAGCTAAAACAGAACTCTTAAGTCTTAGTCTTAGTCTTAGTCTTAGTCTTAGTCTTAGTCTTAGTCTTAGTCTTCCAAGAGTAAGATAACAAAAAGCCCCGCAAGCTTTCACTTGCGGGGCTTTTTTAGTTAATTTAGAAAAGAGCTAATTACTTACCAGCTTCTTTTTCTGCTTTAACTTTAGCGATTACTTCTTCTGCCACGTTCATTGGACATGGAGAGTACTGTGCAAATTCCATAGAGAATTGGCCACGGCCTGAAGTAATTGTACGTAGGTGACCGATGTAACCAAACATTTCTGAAAGTGGTACGTCAGCTTTAATACGAACGCCAGTTACGCCAGCTTGTTGATCTTTGATCATGCCACGACGACGGTTAAGGTCACCGATAACATCACCAACGTGATCTTCTGGAGTAAATACGTCAACGTTCATGATTGGCTCAAGAAGTTGCGCGCCAGCTTTAGGCATAGATTGACGGAATGCACCTTTCGCTGCGATTTCAAATGCGATTGCAGATGAATCGACTGCGTGGAAACCACCATCGTAAAGTTCAACTTCAACGTCTAGCGTAGGGAAGCCAGCTAGTACGCCGTTTTCCATCATGCCACCAAAGCCTTTCTCAACAGCAGGCCAGAATTCTTTAGGTACGTTACCGCCAACAACTTTTGAAGAGAACGTAAAGCCAGAACCAGGTTCGCCAGGCTTGATACGGTAATCGATCTTACCGAATTGACCAGAACCACCAGACTGTTTCTTATGCGTGTAGCTATCTTCAATTGCTTGAGTGATAGTTTCACGGTAAGCAACTTGAGGAGCACCAACTGTTAGGTCAACGCCGTAAGTACGCTTAAGGATATCTACCTTGATGTCTAGGTGAAGCTCACCCATACCTTTCAGGATAGTTTCGCCAGTTTCTTCGTCAGTTTCAACTTGGAAAGATGGATCTTCTGCAACCATTTTACCGATAGCGATACCCATTTTCTCAGAACCGCCTTTATCTTTTGGAGATACAGCGATAGAGATTACTGGAGTTGGGAATACCATTGGCTCAAGCGTTACTTGATCTTTAGGATCACATAGAGTGTGACCTGTTTGCACGTTCTTCATACCAACGATCGCAATGATGTCACCAGCTTGTGCGCTAGTTAGTTCGTTACGGTCATCAGCTTGCATCTCAACCATACGGCCAACACGCTCAGTTTTACCTGTGAATGAGTTAAGAATCGTGTCGCCTTTGTTCAATTTACCAGAGTAAATACGAACGAAAGTTAGAGCACCGAAACGGTCATCCATGATTTTGAATGCAAGCGCTTTAAACGTTTCTTCAGTAGAAACGATAGCGTGGTTGCCAGTTTCTTCGCCGTTCTCGTCCATTAGAGGTTGAGGATCAACTTCAGTTGGAGAAGGTAGGTAATCTACAACAGCGTCAAGAATGATTTGAACACCCTTGTTCTTGAATGCAGAACCACAGTAAGTTGGGAAGAACGCTAGGTCACGAGTACCTTTACGGATACAACGCTTGATGTCTTCGATAGAAGGCTCTTCACCTTCCATGTAAGCTTCCATTAGGTCATCGTCTTGCTCTACAGCAGTTTCGATTAGCTCTTCACGGTATTGCTCTACGTCATCTACCATGTCCGCAGGAACATCTAGAATTTCGTAGTTTTCAGGAAGACCAGTGTCATCCCAAACGTATGCTTTACGGCTTAGAAGGTCTACAACACCCACGAATTCATCTTCGCGGCCGATTGGTAGAACCATAACTAGAGGAGTTGCACCTAGAACGTTTTTAACTTGGTCAACAACGTTGTAGAAATCTGCACCCATACGGTCTAGTTTGTTAACGAAGATCAGACGAGATACTTCTGATTCGTTAGCGTAGCGCCAGTTAGTTTCTGATTGTGGTTCAACACCACCAGAACCACAGAATACACCGATACCGCCATCAAGTACTTTAAGAGAACGGTATACTTCAACTGTGAAGTCAACGTGTCCAGGAGTATCGATAACGTTTAGACGGTGACCGTTCCAGAAACAGCTTACAGCTGCTGATTGGATAGTAATTCCGCGCTCAGCTTCCTGTTCCATGAAGTCAGTAGTTGATTCGCCATCATGTACTTCACCAGTCTTGTGGATCTGACCAGTTAGCTTAAGGATACGCTCAGTGGTAGTTGTTTTACCCGCATCAACGTGCGCGAAAATACCAATGTTTCTGTATTTCGATAAATCTGCCATTGTCTTACTCTGTTAATAGGATATAAAATGCGCGCAGAGTATATCACAATCTGTGAAGACTGATAGCTTTGCATGCATTTGGGACTAAAAAACTTTGCCTTTTTCTAACATATAGAAAAAGGCAATCTGTAGAAACAATCTAAATGATTGTTAAGTTTAGTGCTAACTTAAAGCGAAAATAGCGTTTAAGTTAGACTGAATTTCTGCTGTATAGAGTAGCTGAAGTGAGCTCAATTACAACTCATCAAAAGCATTAATTGCTTCTGATAATTTTTTCACGCCATGGATCTGCATTCCTGGAATACCCCCTTTAGGCATGTTGGCCGCCGGAACAATCGCTCTCTTAAAGCCATGTTTAAATGCCTCATTTAAGCGCTCTTGCCCGCTCGGTACAGGTCGAATCTCACCAGCTAGGCCTACTTCGCCAAAAACCACCACATCTTTTGGTAATGCGCGGTCTCTGAAACTAGAAAGTAGTGCCATCACCAATGCGAGATCGGCACTGGTTTCGGTTACTTTAACACCACCGACGACATTCACAAACACATCTTGGTCAGCCATTTGTAGGCCGCCATGTTTATGCAGCACGGCTAATAACAGTGAAAGCCTATTTTGCTCTAGACCAACAGCAACACGACGTGGATTAGCGAGCTGGGAATAGTCCACCAGCGCTTGGATTTCAACAAGAAGCGGACGTGTCCCTTCCCACACAACCATGACCGAACTGCCCGAGGTTTCTTCTTCGCCGCGAGACAAGAAAATAGCCGATGGGTTGCTGACTTCTTTCAGGCCTTGGCCTGTCATTGCAAACACACCTAACTCATTGACCGCACCAAAACGGTTCTTGTGACTGCGCAGCGTTCTAAAGCGGCTATCGGTTCCGCCATCTAACAGCACGGAACAGTCAATAATGTGTTCCAGTACTTTTGGCCCCGCTAATGTGCCGTCTTTAGTTACGTGTCCCACCAAGAACACCGCAACGTTGTTCTGTTTCGCATAGCGCGTTAATGCTGTTGCCGATTCGCGCACCTGCGCCACACTGCCCGGAGACGATTGAACATCAGCGACATGCATAACTTGGATTGAGTCGATAACCATGATCTTAGGTTGCTCTTTTTCGGCAATCTGACAGATCTTATCAACATTGGTTTCAGAGAGCATTTTGAGATGTTCTTTCGGTAAACCGAGTCGAGAGGCTCGCATCGCGACTTGTTGCAGTGATTCTTCACCTGTGACATAAAGTGTTGGCAACTGAGAAGAGAGCTGACACATGGTCTGCAATAACAGCGTTGATTTACCGGCACCTGGGTTACCACCAATCAGAATTGCAGCGCCAGGTACGACACCACCACCGAGCACGCGGTCGAGTTCTTTGAAACCACTGCTAAAGCGAGGGACTTCTTGCAGGTTAATTTCCGATAATGTCTGAACGCTCGATTCTGTTGCCCCACCTGCATAACCACCACTGAGTCGTTCATTACGCGCAACTTGAGGTGAAGCCGCTAACCTAACTTCGGTAATCGTGTTCCAAGCACCACATGCATTGCACTGCCCCTGCCAACGTGGAAAGTCAGCACCACAGTCATTACACACATAAGCTCGTTTTGCCTTTGCCATAAAACCTCAATAATTTACTCAGTTACACAATGATGTTGTCAATTTGTGACTTATTTGACCGTACGGGTGAAAATAAAAGTTGCAGTCATACCACTTATACTTAAAGATCGATTTAAACTAGTCGATAACATAAACGTACCGTCCATTCTAACAAGAAAAGTATGCAGCAATCTGAAATTCTATCTGTAGCAGAGCGACTCATCCCAGCCTACCACGCTGAGGATTTCGACTTCCTTCTTTCTCAAATGACAGAAGGTGAATCCCCGTCTCTGAAATTGCTCGTTAAAATGGAACTGAATCGTATCATGGCTCCGTGCACAAAGAGCATTGATTTACGCGGACGTATTGACACTGAATGCCGTCAATTTACGTTAGATGGTCGTAAACACTGGCTTGATGATATTGCTTTGAACGCGTATCAACGTGGTACTAAAAAGTTTAAAGGCTATACAGAGGGCGCGTGGGAGTTAGTGATGACTCCGCGAACTCAGCCACTTCGTAATATCGTTAAAACCTCGTCTCAACATAATCAAGATCTCACTAACGCTAATAGCCCATATGAAGCGGAAGCCATTAACCTCGGTTACGACTTAAAGCGTCAAGAAAACAGACTCAAGATTAGTTCACAGGTTGAGATCACCACATCTAAAGGCCAAAGCCTACATGGTGTGACGGTTGATATCTCCCCGTCGGGTGCAAAATTCAAGGTACCGAGCGCCTTTAAGTACAACCTCGGTGAGATCATCAGCGTTAAGTTCACAGAGCTTATCGAAAAGTCGCAAGAAAACGATGTTTACCAAGCGGTCGAATTCCGCGTTCTGGGCATTGATGAGTCTTACGAGAATAACGCCGTCAAATTTTTAAGAACCATCAAGGTAAGCAATAACAATATTGTAGCCCGCTTGCTTGATGAGTCTTTGAATAGCTCAAGCAAGAAAACCAGCCATGAGAATCAAGATAGAATCATTCGAACTCGTACTCGAGGTATCGAACACACCTATCTCAAGCACACCTGTAATCTTCCTCTTTTCTTTAGCGGCAGTGAGCTAAAGCTTGCTCTACTTACGGATAACAACCATCCGCTGTGGCAATACTGGCACGATGAGCGAAACCAACAAGCATTGGGTACCCTGTTCAACGAACAACGAATGAACTTGCTGGCTAAACCTGGCGTAAAGGGAACCAGTAACGTTATTTACTCGTTTACTCATGAGCATCAAGACAAGACCTTGTTCTACTCAATGATGCTTCCTGAAGCCTCTCGAGAGCAAAGACAGTTGTTCTGGCACATCGGTGGGAAACGTAAAAGCTGGAAGGCGTTCAAGTTCTCGGTGTTCGAACTTTCAGACACCGAGCGACAAGCCTTAGCCAAGCACTCGGATACGTTAGCTCAAAGCTCAGCACAACTGACGCATTGTGGAATCTTGCAAGAGATTGGCGATCACGAAAGTGCGGCTGACTATCTATTGAGTGAAAAACCGCGCATTCCAAGCAGTGAACTGAACCGCTTCCGTCATCCGCGTTCTGTAGTGGGGAACATTCAAAGTATCTACTTCGACTCTCAAACTCGTCGTAAAGAACCGAGGTATCAATTTAAGTCACCGTTACAGCTCACCTCACAAGATGGCGCCGCGGCTAACGGACATACCTTAGATATCTCAAAACGTGGACTCAGCATTGCTCTTGAGCATCCGATGGTACTCAAGATTAATGACCCGGTATTAGTAAACTTCAATGAACTGCAGCTCTACGACAAAAACCTGCCATTAAGCACCGTGCCTTACCACGTGATTCGAGTCAGCCCGAATGGTCGCAACGTGCAGTTGGTTATCGCCGAGAACACGAAGACAATGCGTACTATCGCCTTTCTCAATGGGCTTATCGATCAAAACCAAAGCAAGTTGATTAAGAAGAAAGAGATACTGCCAACACATTCTCTGCTCGAGTCTCTACACAACATTTTGCTGAGCAAGATGGTCAGCAACCCAATATTCATTGATAAACCGGGCTCAACACTGCGTTGTAAGATCATTGGCGTAAACTTCCCTCTGAATAAACACTTAGCACTGCTCGCTAAGCTTGGCCACAACCAAAAGTTCTCACTCGAACCTATTTTCAAAGGGCACTCTAACTCGCTGTTGGCTGAACCACTGAAAAGAATTGAAGGTGCTGAACCTAAACACCATGACGTCTATATTGCTGCGGTTAAGTTTGGCGACAAGATCCAATCCGTACACACGAAGTTGGTCAAAGACTTCGCCTCGGCAAAGGAACGCATCTTATTCATCAAGAAAGCTCAGCATTTAGGTGACGTGTATGTACTACGAGTCACTACTGCACCTATTTTTAATCCGCTAACGAGTTTATTCCAGTCTGATTTAGAAGAGCTCTCACGCATCAGCATGCACCAAGCTAAGAAGCTAGAGAATGAGGTCACGGCTTTTATTGGTTATGGTGAGATAGAAGATATTACCGATGAAGTGTTGATTCGATTGGAGCTGACACGCTAGACTACAGCGGCGTCTTAACTTGAACATGAAATAGAAAAAGCAGGCTGATAGCCTGCTTTTTTGTACTCGTTATACCGCCCTAAATATGACTAAGGCTTCGCTTGCCAGCTGATTTTTTGCTGCTTAGCTAACACACCCGACAAGATGCAAAGTACCCCGCCTAAACCGGCATAACGCACAGCAGTTTGAGCTTGTTGCTCTACTTTTGGCTTCGCATGGTAGGCGATGCCTAAACCTGCAGAGCCCATCATAACCAAGTCATTAGCACCATCACCAACGGCAACAGTGTTATGCAGTTCCAATTCGTACTCTTCAGCTAACTCTACCAAGATATCTGCTTTAGTCTGCGCCGAAACAACATCGCCTAAGACTTCACCCGTCAATTTACCATTAATGATTTCAAGCGTGTTTGACTGAGCGTGGTCAAGATCAAGCGTATCTTTCAGATAGTCAGAGAAGTAAGTAAAGCCACCTGAAGCAATTGCCGTCTTCCAACCAAGCTTATTCAGAGTATTCACTAGCTCAACCAAGTCTGGCATGAATGGCAATGATTGACGCACTTGCTCCAAAATAGATTCATCCGCACCTTTCAGTGCGCCTACTCGTTGACGTAGGCTCTGTTCAAAGTCGAGCTCACCTTGCATTGCTCGCTCGGTGATTTCAGAGACTAATTCCCCCACTCCAGCTAGCTTTGCAATCTCATCGATACATTCAATTTGAATCGCTGTGGAATCCATATCCATTACAATCAAACCTGGCTTAGATAGGTCTGGGACCTCGCTAAGGCAAGCATAATCAAGCTTTAAGGCCTGTAGGATTTCTTCGTGTGCTGGTGTTAGGTTGCCTGACATCAAAGCCACTTCATAATGCCCTACCTTCCACGTATCAAGAATGGTGTTGTAAGTGCCTGTGAAAAAATCGATGTCATCGAATGATTGTGGTGATAGATACTCACCGAATACAATCCAGTTGGCTTTGGCTTTAGCGAGTTGAGAAGCGAAACGAGTCTCGGGGAGTCGAGTTAATAATGTTGTATGCCTTTTAATCGGCAGATATTTCTGAGCGTCCATGTGTATGATTCCTAATTAACTATGCTAAACGTTAACCTATTGCAATTTGAAAACGCAAGTCTCAATATGTCTTAATCATAACATTTGTTTATTTCAGGCTTCGTGAAACATGAATGAATCATTGTTCTCAATACGTAACGCTTTACGAATGCTAGCCCTCATTTTGCTGGCTACTATGTTCGTTGTAACGATTAAAAATACAGTCGTGATCAGTAAAGGTAACGAGAAGATCCAAGCAAAGCAGCTAGAAACGCTGACTAAGTTGCTTATCTCTCAGGCATCACTTTCTGCCAGTAAAGCGATCACACAGCAAGACCAAGAGCGACTGCTTGATCTCACCAATCAGCTGTCTCAGGATCGCTTGGTATTCGATACCACGATATACGATGCAGAGGGGATTCGACTGGCTTCGAGTGAAAAAGCACTCTCAGTACGCGAAGTTCTAGGCTTAGACACGCCACTTTCAACAGCAAGTATCGGCAGACAGCAATTAGTTGAACCTATCTACTCTCCAGAGAAAGCGATCATTGGATTCATTCGTGTGACCTTTGAAACGGGTAAGATGACGGCGATTTCTGATCACCATTATCGTAAAAGTGATCGCTACATGATCGGCATGGTGTTGATGGGGTTTGTCAGTGGCGTGCTGTTTGTCATGCTCATTCGTAGAAGAAAAACCAAGTCTGGTGAGAACTTGCTACTTAAGAATGCAAACTCATAAGCTTTGTCATAGGGTCTTGGGTCTTGGGTCTTGGGTCTTGGGTCTTGGAATCACGAAAAAAAACCTCGGATTAGGCAAGATGAATTATTTCGATTGAAATCACATAGCCTTCAGAATCCAAGAAATAGCGCTCAGTAATACATCATTACCAATAAAAAGCCCCGACGCTCAGGCAGCGACGGGGCTTTTTGTTATCTGTTAATTTGGCTAGCTATATTTATTCGAGAGCTAGAAACAACTTAAACCACAAAGTAACTCTTACTCTTGATCACCAAGAAGCACAGAGTCTAGTGCGATAACCATCATGTCGTTGAAGGTCGTTTGACGCTCATCTGATGTGGTTTGCTCACCAGTTTTGATGTGATCAGAAACAGTACAAATAGTCAGAGCTTTTGCGCCGTATTCAGCACACACACCATAGATACCTGCAGCTTCCATCTCGACGCCAACAATGCCGTACTTATCCATCACCTCAAACATCTCGGGATCTGGCGTGTAGAACAACTCCGCTGAGAACAGGTTGCCCACTTTTACGTCTACACCACGCGCTTTTGCTGCATCTTCTGCCGCACGCACCATTTTGTAATCCGCAATAGCCGCGAAGTCATGGCCTTTAAAGCGAATACGGTTCACTTTTGAGTCAGTACACGCGCCCATGCCAATCACCACATCACGCACTTTGATATCTTCACTCACTGCACCACAACTGCCGACACGAATGATCTTTTTCACACCAAAGTCTTTGATCAGCTCAGTCGCGTAAATAGAACAAGATGGAATGCCCATACCGTGCCCCATAACCGAAACCTTACGACCTTTGTAAGTACCCGTGTAACCAAACATATTACGAACATCACACACCTGAACCACTTCTTCTAAGAAAGTTTCAGCGATGTATTTAGCGCGTAGCGGATCGCCTGGCATTAGAACTACGTCAGCGAAATCACCCATTTCAGCATTAATATGTGGAGTAGCCATTGAAAATATCCTTAATCTCAAAACAAAAAAAGAAGAGAGAGGTTTCCCTCTCTCTTAGTTAACCATTACAGAAAGCTTGTACCGTATCCCATTGGCGATGTGCCAAAGTATGACGCTAAGCTTTGACCGATATCAGCGAAGGTATCACGACGGCCTAGAGAGCCTGCTGGAACCTTGTTACCGTAAACAATCACAGGGATATGTTCACGAGTATGGTCTGAACCCGGCCATGTTGGGTCACAACCGTGGTCTGCAGTTAGGATAAGCACGTCATCTTCTTTCATCATATCGATGATTTCATTGATACGGCCATCGAAGTACTCAAGCGCAGCTGCGTAACCGGCAACATCACGACGGTGGCCGTATGCTGAGTCGAAATCAACGAAGTTAGTGAACACGATAGTGTTGTCGCCCGCTTCAGTGATCGCTTCTTTGGTTGCTTCAAATAGCGCTGGAATACCTGTTGCTTTGGTTTTCTGAGTGATCCCACAACCTGCGTAGATGTCAGAGATTTTGCCGATTGAGTGAACGTTGCCGCCCTTCTCATCAACCAGTTTCTGAAGTACCGTCGCCGCTGGTGGCTCAACAGAAAGGTCACGACGGTTACCAGTACGTTCGAATTGACCTTTACCTGCGCCAATAAACGGACGAGCGATAACACGACCAATATTGTAGTCAGCTAGCTCTTCACGAGCAATCTGACAAAGATCTAATAGGTTTTGTAGGCCGAATGTCTCTTCATGACATGCGATCTGGAAAACAGAGTCTGCAGAAGTGTAGAAGATTGGCAGGCCAGTCTTCATGTGTTCTTCACCTAGGTTATCTAGGATTTCTGTACCCGATGAGTGGCAGTTACCTAAGAAGTCAGATAGACCAGCACGCTCAAGGATGCGATCCGTCAGTTCTTTTGGAAAGCTGTTCTCTTTGTCGGTGAAGTAGCCCCAGTCAAACAATACCGGCACACCTGCGATTTCCCAGTGACCTGATGGCGTGTCTTTACCAGAAGACAGCTCAGCCGCGTGACCGTAAGCGCCAATGATCTCAGCGTCTGCGTCCATACCAGGAGCAAAGCGACCTGTAGACTCTTTGTGAGCCATCGCTAAACCTAGCTTAGACAGGTTTGGCAGCGTTAGTGGACCTTTACGATCCGCGTTATCTGCAAGGCCTTGATCACAATGGTCAGCAATGTGACCCATTGTATCCGAACCTACATCGCCGAATGTGTCAGCATCCGCTGTTTCACCGATACCGAATGAATCTAAAACTAAAATAAATGCTCTTTTCATTTTCTTCACCAACTTATTGCTCTTTGCACCAGAACTCTGTTTATCGGTATACACGAGGTATACCGATATCTGTTATTTACACGTCTTCAGAACGAATCTGACGGTAAACATCTGGCGTTGCTGTATATTCTCCGCCCACAGTGATTGCATTTTGTAATGCCGTCGCAGCTTCTTGCCACTGTTGTTCATTGCGAGCATGAATCATTGCTAATGGTTTATCATCGCTTGCTACTTCGCCAAGGCGAATGAAGCTATCAAAACCGACTGCGTAATCAATGCTGTCTGTTGCTACGCGGCGACCACCGCCCATACCAACGACAGCCATACCAATTGCACGCGTATCCATCGCTGATACTACACCGCTTTCGAGTGCGTACACTGGTTTAACAATTTCTGCTTTTTCTAGGTAGTTATCGTAGTTCGTTACGAAATCTACTGGACCACCAAGGCCCGCTACCATCTTACCGAAGCACTCTGCTGCTTTACCGTTATCCAGTACTGCCATCAGTTTTTCACGCGCTTCATCTGAATCTTTTGCTAGGTTACCCAGCACCAACATTTCCGCACACGATGCTAGCGTGATTTCCAACAAACGTGGGTTACGGTATTCACCAGTTAGGAATTGAACCGCTTCACGGACTTCAACTGCGTTACCCGCTGAAGAAGCCAGAACTTGGTTCATGTCCGTTAGGATTGCTGTTGTTTTAGTGCCTGCACCGTTTGCTACTGCAACGATAGATTTTGCTAGTTCTTCAGAAGCTTCATACGTTGGCATGAATGCGCCCGAACCGACTTTTACGTCCATCACTAGAGAATCAAGGCCAGCAGCCAGTTTCTTCGATAGGATTGAAGCGGTGATTAGCGAGATGTTATCTACTGTTGCTGTGATATCACGAGTCGCGTAAACACGCTTGTCAGCCGGTGCTAGGTCGCCCGTTTGGCCGATGATCGCCACGCCAGCTTCTTTGGTTACGGCACCAAACACATCGTTGGTTGGTGTAATGTTGTAACCAGGGATAGATTCTAGCTTGTCTAGCGTACCGCCAGTGTGGCCTAAACCACGACCAGAGATCATTGGAACGAAACCGCCACATGCTGCCACCATAGGGCCAAGCATCAAAGAAGTTACGTCGCCAACACCACCAGTGGAGTGTTTATCAACGATTGGGCCATCAAAGTTCATGTGGCTCCAGTCAATCACCATGCCTGAATCACGCATTGCACATGTTAGTGCGATACGTTCTGGCATCGTCATTTCATTAAAAAAGATAGCCATTGCGAATGCGGCAATTTGGCCTTCAGAAACCGTGTTTTTAGCGACACCTTGGATGAAAAAGTTAATTTCTTCCGTGGTCAGTACTTCGTTATCACGTTTTCTGCGAATAATTTCTTGAGGTAGATACATTAGTGCCTCCCAAACTCTAGTGAGTATGGTGTGTAGGGAAAGAGGTAATATGGAGTGACTTAACGCCACTCCATCAAACAGACTTAATTTTTATATACCCGAATGGGTAAATTAGTATGCTGCTGGATCAGCAGTTTCGTCTGTCACTTCTAATGTATTAAGAAGGTTAGTCAATAGGCTTGAAGCACCAAAACGGTAGTGCATGTTGTCTGCCCACTCAGCGCCTAGTAGCTCATCAGCCATTGCTAGGTAAGCTTGAGCATCTTCAGCTGTACGTACGCCACCAGCTGGTTTGAAACCAACAGTTTTAGCCACGCCCATGTCACGAATAACTTCAAGCATCATGCGCGCGAACTCAGGAGTCGCGTTTACTGGCACTTTACCTGTTGAAGTTTTGATGAAGTCTGCACCTGCTTCGATACAGATCTGAGAAGCTTTCTTGATAAGTGCTTCTTCTTTTAGCTCACCAGTTTCGATGATCACTTTAAGCGTGATGTCACCACAAGCGGCTTTACATTGCTTAACTAGCTCAAAGCCAACTTCTTCGTTGCCAGCAATAAGAGCACGGTATGGGAATACTACGTCAACTTCGTCTGCGCCGTACGCTACCGCTGCCTTCGTTTCTGCAACAGCAATTTCGATGTCGTCATTACCATGAGGGAAGTTAGTTACAGTCGCGATGCGTACTTCTGGAGTACCTTGCTCACGCAACGCCTTCTTAGCGGCTGGGATGAAGCGAGGGTAAATACAGATTGCAGCGGTGTTACCAACTGCAGTCTTCGCGTCATGACAAAGCGCCACTACTTTTTCAGTAGTATCGTCATCATTTAGCGTCGTTAGGTCCATAAGTTTAAGTGCACGTAGAGCTGCTGCTTTTAAATCGCTCATTTCTATCTCCGATCAATATATTCAAATAGTTAACTACTTCGCCACCCATCCAGTATAGATGGATATTTTAGTAATGCTCAGTAGTCACAAATGAACGGACTTGGTTCCCTGAAGACTTGATAACTTTCGCTATCAATTGCAATCCTTGTCACCGCACAGTACCAGTTTGGTCTATGGCACAACAAATCAGTCATGTTGTGTCTAACATCTATAGCGTATCGCTAAGTTTGGCTTAATCCCAGAAGAACAACCTTTAGATAAATCTAAGCAGTTACTTTCTTGCCAACAAGAGACATCCTGTCCCTTAAGCTTATACATTATAGGTATCCATCAATAAATTGTAGTGCTCCTTAGAACGCAAACGGTTTGTATCTCAAAAAAACATTCTAGACCTATTTTCGACTCCAAGCATTCACTCATGCTAATGCTCAAAATCACTAGGCCCAAAAACAAAAAAGCCCCGCAGCAATTTCTTGCTACGGGGCGATATTATTATGGCGTCTATATATCGATTTCTAACTGATTAGAAAGATAGGAAGAAGCCAGCAATTGTTGCTGCCATCAGGTTAGATAGAGTACCAGCTACAACCGCTTTAACACCCATACGTGCGATGTCGTGACGACGGTTTGGAGCAATACCACCTAGACCACCTAGAAGAATCGCAATTGAAGAAAGGTTTGCGAAACCACATAGAGCGAACGAGATAATTGCTTGAGTCTTAACAGACATTACTTGACCAGTCGCTTCAACGATTTGAGCGTTGTCACCGATGTATGGTACGAAGTTTAGGTATGCAACGAATTCGTTAACAACTGTCTTCTGACCAATGAAAGAACCAGCAATAGTTGCTTCTTCCCATGGAACACCAATGATGAATGCTAACGGTGCGAAGATCCAACCTAGAAGAAGTTCTAGAGTTAGGTTTTCCATACCGAACCAACCACCGATGCCACCTAGGATACCGTTGATAAGAGCGATTAGACCGATGAATGCTAGTAGCATTGCACCAACGTTAAGTGCTAGTTGTAGACCAACTGACGCACCGCCAGCAGCTGCATCGATAACGTTAGCAGGCTTGTCGTCGCCACCGTCGATGTCTGAACCTAGGTTCTCGTCAACTTCATCAGTTTCAGGCTTGATGATTTTAGCGAATAGTAGACCACCAGGTGCTGCCATGAATGACGCTGCTACTAGGTACTCTAGAGGTACACCCATAGATGCGTAACCCGCTAGTACACCACCAGCAACAGATGCTAAACCACCACACATTACTGCGAATAGTTCAGAGTTAGTCATTTTAGGAACAAATGGACGAACTACTAGAGGTGCTTCTGTTTGACCAACGAAAATGTTTGCTGCTGCAGACATTGACTCGGCGCGAGAAGTACCTAGAGCTTTCTGAAGACCACCACCAAGAACCTTGATTACAACTTGCATCGCACCAATGTAGTAAAGTACAGAGATAAGAGCAGAGAAGAAGATTAGTGTTGGTAGAACTTGGAATGCAAAGATGAAACCGATACCGTCAACTGAGAAGTTAACAAGGCTACCAAATAGGAAGCCAGTACCATCTTTACCGTAGTCGATCACGTTTGCTACACCAGCAGAGAAACCTGCAAGTAGATCACGACCCCAAGGGATGTAAAGTACGAATGCACCAAGTGCGAATTGGATAGCAAAAGCGCCACCCACTGTTCTGATATTAATTGCTTTGCGGTTGTCGGATAGTAGTACTGCGATTGCAATCAGTGCAACCATTCCGACGAGGCTCATAAACAGGCTCATAGTTTATGACTTCCTTATTAGTTATTTATTGGCGTGTTACAAAATGGGGCTATAAAGCGGAGGCAATTATACTCATGCGACCACTAATAAAGTAATGCCGTCCTCACACTTTCGTACAAGATTCATGTACCATTCACACGCAAATGTGAACCAAATCACAAGCTCAGTGCAATTTACGCAAACGATAAACAAAAACCTTCGATTTTATTCACATATACCGAATGCACGATGGCTATTTTGCCAAATTTGCGCTGCAACCGATTGCTTTGGCTCTTTTCTAAGCAAAAATAGTTCATTTAAGATCGTAACTAAATGTTTGGAATGATTAACATTTCCTTGGTTTCCATGCATAGGCATGTCCGGAGCATCCGTTTCCAATACCAAGCATTCAAGAGGCAGTTTTGCGATGGTTGTGCGTGTTTTTTGTGCTCTTGGGTAAGTAATCGTTCCACCGACACCAATATAGAAACCGAGCTTGATCCACGCCAAAGCTTGCTGTTCACTCCCTGAAAAACCGTGAATCACCCCACCAAAAGTGAACTTGTGCTGCTTTAATAGCTCAATGAGTCGGTTATAAGACTTCCTCTCATGGATGATCAAAGGCAGCTCAAATGCCTTCGCTAGCTCCATTTGTTGGATGAAAAAGCGTTCTTGTTTCTCCCGCTCGACATCGACAAAAAAGTCGAGACCACACTCTCCTATCGCAACACATTGACCGGTTCTTGATGAGAGTAATTGGCGAAGCTCTGAGAATTGCTCGTCATTGGCTTGCTCTAAAAAGTAAGGGTGGAAACCTAAGGCGTAGTAAACATTAGGGTAAGATTTGGCGATTTTATCGAGCTTCGACCAGTTACTTTGGCCAATAGAAGGAATAAGAATCTTCTCGACTTGAGCTTGTTTCGCTTCTTTAAGATAGCTATCAATACTTTGATCCGGTGTAAAACCTTGCTCAAACGCCTCAAAATCCGCATGGCAATGAGTATCAAACAGCGGAAAGTCACTTATTTGCTGTGTCATCTTCCCTACTCTCTGTTTGTTTCCCTTGGGGATCACGACGATAAGCAACACAACTGCGCTTGTTCTCAGGCGTTAAACCAAGCTCTTCACACCACTTGTCGTATTTCTTAATCCAAGCTTTTATCCAACTGAACATACTTACCTCAAGCCTCTGAAATTAAAACAACATGCTCTAATCCGCTTATATCCACACAAACTCCTAGAGAGCCAAATCATAAATAAAAACAACAACTCTACACATACAAATAATAATTAAGTTCAATAAGTAACCTATAAAAGATAAATGTATAAATCAAATTTATACATCAACACTAGCTGGCTATATTGTTGAAAATCTCACCACAGCAAATAATAAACGCACTTGCCAAGGAGGCATTGATAGCAAGACGCTCCATTAAATAACGAGATCCTACTTTATGAAAGCATCACTCTTAGCCATTACAATTTCTAGCGTGTTAGCTGCACCCACTTTTGCTGCACCTTACCAAGTTGACGTTGAGCTAGCCAACCAACAAACACTTCAGCTTATTGATGGACAAATGAAAGCTGTTGATGCTTCTGTTCAGTATAAGTTAAACGAACAATACGCCAATGCAACGCCAGGCACTACGGCAACATTAGATGACGTAGCCTATGAAAAACAATCAAACGGTACTTGGGCTGCTGTTGGTGCAGCTTCGGCTGCGTTGGTTGCAGGGCTGTTAAGTAGTTCTTCATCTTCCAGTTCATCTGACAACGGTAATACAATCCCAGAGCTTCCAGTCACTACTTCAATGGACAGTGTTGGTACATGGAAAGTCGCGGATAATGACAGTGGATATATTGTGACTCTTGCAGGGCAAGAGGTTTATGTTGACTCAAGCAATGTGACACTTAACAACGATGGTACAGCAACCATTGTCGTGAACGATCGCAAACTTATAGTAGGAATCAATGGAGACGAGCTTTACCGAGTAGATCAAGTTAGCCATCCAGACTTAGATATTCCTGATTGGGGCGATACACCTGACTTTGGCAACGGCATTATCGGTGAGGGTTGGACTCGTGTAGACATTGGCGCGGGTGTTCAAGACTTCTATCGCTTTGAAAAAGTGACTGAAGACGGTGTAAAAACAGTTGAAGTTAACGACCAGCGTAAACACGATGGTGGTGTTCATATTAGCGTTAATGGTGGTGACTGGAAACACTTTGATGGCTCCAAAGTTGCCGCTGCTAAAGACTTCATCGATGAACATCTACGTCCTGCAGACATGCCTCAGCTTTCAGATCCAGAATACGGTAACGGCATTGTCGGTGAGGGTTGGACTCGTGTCGACATTGGCGCGGGTGTTCAAGACTTCTACCGCTTTGAGAAAGTGACTGAAGACGGTGTAAAAACAGTTGAAGTTAACGACCAGCGTAAACACGATGGTGGTGTTCATATCAGCATTAATGGTGGTGATTGGAAACACTTCGACGGTTCTAAAATTGCTGCAGCTAAAGACTTCATCGATGAGCACCTAAAACCTGCTGATATGCCTCAACTGTCTGACCCAGAATACGGCAACGGCATTGTCGGTGAGGGTTGGACTCGTGTCGACATTGGCGCGGGTGTTCAAGACTTCTACCGCTTTGAGAAAGTGACTGAAGACGGTGTAAAAACAGTCGAAGTTAACGACCAGCGTAAACACGATGGTGGTGTTCATGTCAGTATTAATGGTGGTGATTGGAAGCACTTCGACGGTTCTAAAATTGCTGCAGCTAAAGACTTCATCGATGAGCATTTAAAGCCTGCTGATATGCCTCAACTGTCTGACCCAGAATATGGTAACGGCATTGTCGGTGAGGGTTGGACTCGTGTCGACATTGGCGCGGGTGTTCAAGACTTCTACCGCTTTGAGAAAGTGACTGAAGACGGTGTAAAAACAGTTGAAGTTAACGACCAGCGTAAACACGATGGTGGTGTTCATGTCAGCATTAATGGTGGTGATTGGAAACACTTCGACGGTTCTAAAATTGCTGCAGCTAAAGACTTCATCGATGAGCACTTAAAGCCTGCTGATATGCCTCAACTGTCTGACCCAGAATACGGCAACGGCATTGTCGGTGAGGGTTGGACTCGTGTCGACATTGGCGCGGGTGTTCAAGACTTCTACCGCTTTGAGAAAGTGACTGAAGACGGTGTAAAAACAGTTGAAGTTAACGACCAGCGTAAACACGATGGTGGTGTTCATGTCAGCATTAATGGTGGTGATTGGAAACACTTCGACGGTTCTAAAATTGCTGCAGCTAAAGACTTCATCGATGAGAACCTAAAACCTGCTGATATGCCACAAATCGACGCCCCTGCGAAGCCAACTATTTCTGCTGGGTTAGAAGGTGACAACATTGTTGTAACGGTAAATGGTAAATCTCATACGACTGACTATATAGCTGAAGCTGATGACCGTGGTGTCGTTCACATCAAAGATCGCCACGGAAATATTGTGGGTGAAGGCTACATAGATGAAGTAAATGGAACAGTCACTTTTGGGAACGGTATTGTTATAAATGACCGAGGTGATGTAACACTCCCTCCAGCGGTTAAAAACAACGTAAAAGACAGAGTGCAATCTATCGACCCAACCAAGCTACAGAAAGCTAAATCCGCTATTCAACAACGTTTACGCGGTTAATCTAAAACCAAGTTAAATCCTCTCACCCGATAATAGTGAACGCTATTATCGGGTGTTCTACTCACTAGCTAAGGAAAGCGATTCGGAATTTGAATATGAAACGCCTTCTATTAATACTTGCTTCAACCTTCCCTTTTTACTCATCTGCAAATGACACCCTTATTGAATCTATTGAGCGTTTTACTGATATTTTTTCCGTCAGCTTATCTCAAAATCCAGACAACGAGAAAACAGTTGCCACTCTTGATATAAATTATCAAATCAATGATAAGTTGCGTGTTTTTGGAGAAGTTGATACTCAAGAATACTGGCAAGCCGGTGTTGGCTACTCTTTCTGGCAAGGCGATACGTACTACACTGAAAATACGGTAAAAGTCAGTGAGCATGAAATCACAACGGGAATCTTTGCCGCGAAGCTAATCCATGAACAATGGACATTAATCGGAGATCTTAATTACAACTACATGGATAGAGATTTCGATGCTTGTCTTCCAAACTTATGCGTGGAATATAGAGCCTCTGATACATTCGATTATAGCGCTGGCGCTCTGTGGAGCCCGATTCAATATGCTGATTTTCTTTACAAATTCAACCAAGAAATCGGATTCAAAAAAGATACCCAAGACTTTTACATTAAAGATGGTACCGCTATAGGGCCTGGATATATCAGAAATGAAACTAGAACCAACATCCACTATCACGAGGTAGCTATATTCCTTAACTTGAAGTATGTAAAACCGTCCGTGACCTACACGATATACCCTGAAAATAAAAACTATGTGGAATTCGGTTTAGCCTTCGATTTCTAACTATTTAATAAGTGTTTAAGCTCATTTCGCAACTCTTGATGCTGCCCATTAGTTTGATACTTCTTGTGATAGAAAAACTCAAACTCCACCGGGCGCATCGCAAATGGAGGTTCATGAATTTGTAAACCGATGGTTTTAGCCAAATGGATCATGCTAACCGGAACCGCAGCAATATAGTCAGTTCCTTTTACTGCTAAGATCAAGTTAGTTAGATTTCGAACTTCAATTGCCACATCACGTGTGAAGCTCTTTTCGGAAAGAAAGTCGACTATTTGAGTATCTTGACGAAGTAACTTTAAGGTTACATGCCGTGCTGCAAGAAACTCATCCATGGAAATCTGCTCACCAAACTGACTAACCTCGGGATCGCTCATCAATAACAGTCTATCTGTTGTCGCAAATTCAGAAGATAAGCTAGCTTGTTTCGGTAAACCGGTATCTACCACTAAATCGACTCTATTTAACCGGATATCTTCAACGACGTTATCAACGGAAATTGGTGATTCGACTAATTGGACACCATGAAGCATTGGCATTTTATGTAATAAGTTAGCTGGCATATAAACAGTAAAATCACGCTTTCTTGATACTGCACCTTCCATCAACTCTAAAGCATCAGATAATTGACCAGCCAATTTGTGAGCCATTGAGGTTGGCTCTATTGATCGCCCTACTCTTACGAACAACGCATAGCCAACAACCGCTTCAAACCTCTTGATTGCAGCACTGACCGCAGGTTGAGTTAGCTCTAACGATTCGGCAGCTTTGGTTATCGATCTTTGTTGATATACAGAGAGGAATGGCTTTACTAAATTGAGATCAAACACGCTTTACTCCATCAAAACGGTGTACTCTTAGTGTAACAAAAAAGCCGAATGCTAGAAGCAATTCGGCTTTATTATTATCCAACAATGTTATGTGGAACTGTCGCTATTAGTGCTCGCGCGTCGCTCGGAACTGAACGTCAGGGAAACGTTCAGAAGCTAGGTTCAAGTTCACCATTGTAGGTGCGATGTAAGACAGGTTATCACCACCATCTAACGCTAGGTTAGCTTGGTTCTTACGTTTGAACTCTTCTAGTTTCTTCGCGTCATCACATTCAACCCAGCGAGCTGTTGCAACATTAACACCTTCGTAGATAGCTTCTACGTTGTATTCCGCTTTCAAGCGCGCTACAACCACGTCGAACTGAAGTACACCAACCGCACCAACGATCAAATCGTTGTTCTGCATAGGACGGAATACTTGTACTGCGCCCTCTTCAGAAAGCTGAACCAAACCCTTTAGAAGTTGCTTCTGCTTTAGTGGATCGCGTAGACGAATACGACGGAATAGCTCAGGCGCGAAGTTTGGAATACCAGCGAACTTCAAGCTTTCGCCTTGTGTGAAGGTATCGCCAATCTGAATAGTGCCGTGGTTATGCAGGCCGATAATGTCACCAGCATACGCTTTCTCTGCGCGAGAACGGTCACCCGCCATGAAGGTTACCGCATCAGAAATACTTACGTTCTTGCCAGTACGAACATGATTCATCTTCATACCTTGGTTGTAAGTACCCGAAACGATACGCATGAATGCGATACGGTCACGGTGTTTTGGATCCATGTTTGCTTGGATCTTAAAGACGAAGCCAGAGAACTTCTCTTCTGTCGCTTCAACATCACGCTCATTTGCTTGACGCGTTTGAGGTTCAGGAGCCCATCGAGTTAGGCCGTCAAGCATATGGTCAACACCGAAGTTACCTAATGCAGTACCGAAGTAAACCGGAGTCAACTCGCCAGCCAGGAACAGTTCGCGGTCAAACTCAGGGCATGCGCCGATAACCAATTCAAGCTCTTCACGAACACTGCTCGCCAGATCTTCGCCAACAGCTTCGTCTAGTTCAGGGTTATCTAAACCTTTAATGATGCGAACTTCTTGGATCTCATGGCCGTGGCCAGATTCGTACAAGATCGTTTCATCACGATGAATGTGATAAACACCTTTAAACTCTTTACCACAACCGATTGGCCATGAGATTGGAGCACAAGCCATACCTAGCTCGCTTTCCACTTCATCAAGCACTTCCATTGGGTCACGAACGTCACGGTCAAGTTTGTTCATAAACGTTACGATTGGAGTATCACGTAGACGCGTTACTTCCATCAGTTTACGAGTACGATCCTCGACACCTTTCGCAGCATCGATAACCATCAAACAAGAGTCAACCGCTGTTAGAGTACGGTACGTATCTTCCGAGAAATCTTCGTGTCCTGGAGTATCGAGTAGGTTTACTAGGCAATCATTGTATGGGAATTGCATTACCGACGTGGTTACCGAAATACCACGTTCTTTTTCCATCTCCATCCAGTCAGATTTAGCGTGCTGGTTAGAGCCACGACCTTTTACGGTACCCGCTTTTTGAATTGCGTTTCCGAATAAAAGAACTTTTTCAGTAATCGTGGTTTTACCCGCATCCGGGTGAGAGATAATTGCAAACGTTCTACGTTTGCTCACTTCTTGTTGGAAAGACATAGTCGCCCTTTGCTGATCTAAAGCGTAAAAAGGGCAAGTAGATAATACTTGCCCTTGAATTCTGTGTGCGGATTATACAGAAAGCGAGTCACTTTCTAAAGGGTCAGTTTACACCCTATTTTGTGGCTAATTCTGTGGTTAGTTATCTAGTCGGCTAAAAGACGTAACACGCCCTAACTAAACGACATAAAAAGATAGCTCATAATGATCGCATCTTCGTTGCCTTGCTTGGTTGGGTAATAGTTACGACGACGGTCAACTTCATTAAAGCCAGCCTTCTCGTAAAGATTAAAAGCATTCACATTACTTTCGCGAACTTCCAGCCAAGCACTTTCCGCGTCAGCTTGTTCACACATATCGAGAAAGTGCTCAACCAAAGCCTTGCCGTAACCTTTACCTTGCTCCTTAGGGTCAACCGCTATCGTCAGCAAAGTCACTTCACCGACAATGTTCTGAGCATAGAAATAGCCGACAACCTTTCCATCGACTTCTAAAACACGGTGGCTGCCTCCACGGCTATTAAGATCACGAATCATGTTTTCAGACCAAGGATGAGAATGCGCGGTCTGCTCAATTTGCCAAATAGCGTCGAGGTGTTGTTCTGAAGTGGGTAATAATTGATTAGTCATAAGCACAAATTTGTTGCCATAAGTCGCGGCGATGTTGGTTATTACCGTTAATGTCAGACAGTAATGGAGATTGAAGTGTTTTTGCCTTCAGTTCATGGGCAGATTCGCAACCAGCAAACCATACCCATTCAACCGAACCTAAATCCACAGCAGACAAGTGTTGTGGTTGAAGGTGTAAAGCCTGAGATAAGTCGAGCTTGATACTTTTAAGTACGCGTTCAAACATCACAGCGAGATCTTCCTGAGGTTTTTCAGGCGAAACCAGTAGCAACTTACAGTCGCTCGATAGCGGAATCAATTCAGATTCGTAGCCAACCAAACGCTCTGGGTGACTAAGCTCCCATTGGCTGATGCCCATCTCTTGCAGGTATTGTGCGTGTGTTTGTGACATATCTAGCGGTGTAACCTTAGGTTTGTTGGTATTGCTCTTCTTAGAGCGAACTGAAAAGGAGCTCATTGGGGCTGATACTAACAAAAAATAAAGGAGCATCAAGCTCCTTTATTTAGACTAAATCAGTTTGTATCGGATTACGTGGTAAATCAGCTTATAAGTCGTTGAACTCTGGGCTGTAAGCAATCTCACCAGAATGCCCAGCAAACACACCTTCTACCAACTCAATCGCTTGGAAAGCACCTTCAGGTACATCCCAAACACAACTCAGGCCAAACTCGCTCGCAGCCTTAAAACCAAAGCGGCCGTAGTAAGCAGGATCACCAAGCACAACACAGGCTGGGTAACCGAAATCTACCAATGTAGAAAATGCGTCTTCAACCAGTGATTTGGCAATACCTTGATTGCGGTACTCTTCTTTCACTGCGAGAGGCGCAAGTCCCTGCCAGTTATGATCGTCACCATGGAGAGTGATAGGGCTAAACATCAGGTGACCAACCACCTCGCCCTCATCAGAACAAGCCACCAGCGATAGCGTTAAATGGCTATTCTCACGCAAGCTCATAACCAAATTAGCTTCTGCATCTGTTTCAAAAACAGATTTCAATAAACGATCAATGACAAGTATATCTGCCGGTGCTTCAGTTCGAATAAGCATTCATTACCTCACTTTGTGTATCTGGGGATTGTACTCCCTTCTGCACAAAATCAGCTAATTGATTTAACAAAGTTTTCATAGGAGTCGGCAATACGTCTAAATCTACGCTATCCATCAAGTTTTTGACTTCTAAACCAAGCTCTGTATCGCCCTCAATAGACAGTCTACGTTGAAAGAAAAGCGTATCTGGGTCTTCTTTACGCCCGGCAATCAGCACAAGATCGTTAAGGTTTCCGCTAAAGCTTACATCTTCAACAACCTCGTTATCAGCTACAACTAGTTGCTCATTTTGATAGCTAATACACCAACTTAACCCCATATCTTTTATTGAGACTTTAAGCCACTTGTCTTCTAAGAATTCAAAGTCACCGTCCTCTAAAGCTTCCTTAAAGACATTCTTAAGCGCCTCCAATAAGGCTCTTTTTTGTACTGTTTTAGGCAATAACTGGACTGGAGATCGCAAAATTGATGCGGCATTTTGAACTAGTTGAGTGCGAATCTTGTTTATCACGTGACTTATCCGTAACTTTGTCAATAATATGGAATGCATCATAGATGATGTTGAAATCTCAGTTACTGTTATGTATCAAATTAACTTCGGTTTGATACTCGACCTTTAATATCCTGAAAATCACAGTTATAGTAACTCAGGTCATGAGAATTACAGCGGATCGCTGCACTCACAGGTAAATATCGATAGCCACACAAAAAGTAATAAATATTTATCGATAGTGAATATTCAAGCTCTTGGAGAATTGGTAGTACTTTGATGCCTCCCCAGCAACTACAACATTGGTTTACCCAGCTAACAGCAAACAGTCCGTTCTTTTTTGCGGTACTTGACGCCCAACATAACTATTTTATGGTTAATGAGCGTTACTGCGATATTGCTGGTTTGAGTAAAACCGAGCTTGCTGGCATGAATGACCGCCAAACATTAGGTGAGCAATTCTACCAACACCTTAAGCCTTACTATGAGCGTGCATTCAATGGTGAAACGATTGAGGCTGAAGTCACTCTCAACGAAACTAACCTCGATACCAGCCTTCATTTCAGTCTATCTCCGCTGACGAATGGCAACAAAACCGACTACATTGTCTTTCATGCCTTCGACACATCAGAAAACCAAGTACTTGCCCGTTCTTTAGAAGAATCCGAAGCGAAATTCCACAAGCTATCTCACCTACTCCCTGACGGATTACTGTTAGTTGAAAGTGACTACATCTTGTCATCAAACCCAGCAGCAGCACGCTTGCTCGGCTTTAACTCCACCACCGAGTTAATTGGCGAAGAGTTGGGACGATTATTCATCGATGAACAAACCAAAACAGTCTTCAATAATAACCTGAGTTCTATTATTTCTGAGTCTGGTTTGGTTTGCTTAACGGGTGCCCGATGCGGATTTGAACGTAAGGTTCAACTCAACATCGACTCCACCACTATTCTTGGAAGTAACACTCAGCTTGTGCTTATCCAAGATGCACAAGAGACCACAAAGCAGTATACGCCTGCAAACAGTGAAGATGCCTACATCGATGCACTGACCAAGCTCTACAACCGAGTTGGGTTCACCAAACGTCTTGAGCAGTTCATTCAAAACGATACGCCAGTTGTGATGCTCTACTTAGATATTGATAACTTTAAGAATATCAATGATTCACTAGGTCATCATATTGGCGATAAAGTGATTAAAGAGGTTGCTTCACGCCTAAAACGTTTACTGCCTCGTCAGGCCGTTATTGGTCATTTAGGCGGGGATGAGTTTGGTATTATCCTGCCAGAACCTGAACATCAGCGAACGCCTGAAATGCTCGCTGAAAAGATCATTTCCCTGATCAATCAACCCTTCGATCTTCACCACTTTAGTAAGCGCTTAGCCTGCTCGATTGGCAGCGTGAGCTTTCCTCAAGATGGCACCGATGCTCGTATCTTGCTGCAAAATGCAGACACCGCAATGTATGAAGCCAAAGATCGTGGACGTAACCGCCTGATCAAGTTCAACGAACAGATGAACAAAGAAGCGCGTATGCGATTGTGGTTGGAGATAGAGCTACAAAAAGCACTGCAACAGAATGGACTTGAGGTTTGGTATCAACCTAAGGTCAACGCGCGTGATTTCACCATCAACGGTGCAGAAGCGTTAGTGCGCTGGAAGCACCCAGTAGAAGGCTACATCAGCCCTGCCGCATTTATCCCTGTAGCGGAACGAGCTGGCCTTATTGAACAACTTGGCCGAGTGGTGATGCGTGAAGTATTTGCCACGGTTAAGCGCTGGAAGATGCAAGGTATCTTGCCAGGTAGAGTGGCTATTAACTTGTCTCCAGAGCAATTTGGTAACCCGAAACTGATTGATTACGTTGAAAAGTTACTTCGTTCAACAGAGCTTGACCCTAGTGCTATTACGTTTGAGCTGACAGAAAGCGCGGTGATGAGTGATAGTGAACACACACTTCAAATGCTTAACGCTATAAAGAAACTCGGCTTTGCTTTATCTATCGATGATTTTGGTACGGGCTACTCTTCTCTGTCTTATTTGGCTCGCTTCCCAATTGATGAGCTTAAGATTGACCGTGCTTTCATTTCTGATATCGATACGCTACCAAAGCAAATCACTGTGATTGAAAACATCATCAACCTAGGTAAATCTCTCGATTTAACTGTAGTGGCAGAAGGCGTCGAAACCAGTGAACAAGCGACGCTTCTATCAAACCTCAACTGTAGTTCAATTCAAGGCTTCCACTTCTATCGCCCACAACCGAAACAAGACGTCGAAGAGCTGTTTGCCCAAAATCGTCGCCATAAGAACTAGTACACGATTCAACTATCACCCTGTCAAAAGCCACACCAAAGCACAAAAGCCTTACTAGTCAGTACCCCAAACGGAGTAAAAGCAGATTTATCCATCTAAACCTGCCTTACATCAATTCCGTCATTCATAATTCTTCATAAAATACTCGCTTCAATTTCATTCTACTGGTAGTGAGCAAATGGAACTCTTATGCCCAGCGGGTAACTTACCTGCTTTGAAAACCGCTATTGATTGTGGTGCGGATGCTGTCTATATCGGATTCAAAGACGATACCAATGCCCGACACTTTGCAGGCCTTAACTTTGCGGGTAAAAAGCTCGATCGTGCTGTGCAATATGTGCATGACCGCAACAAGAAAATTCACGTTGCCTTAAATACTTTTGCTCACCCAAATGGCTTCGAACGCTGGACAAATGCCGTAGACAACGCCGCAGCACTAGGTGTTGATGCGCTGATCATTGCTGATATCGCAGTGCTTGAGTACGCAGCAAACAAATATCCAGAACTAGAATTGCATCTATCGGTTCAAGCTTCTGCGACCAATGCGGCTGCAATCGACTTCTACCACAAGAACTTCAATGTAAAGCGTGTGGTATTGCCTCGCGTATTGTCAATTCATCAGGTCAAACAGCTTTCTCGTAACATCACCTCTGACGTTGACCTTGAAGTATTCGCTTTTGGTAGTTTGTGCATCATGGCAGAAGGTCGTTGCTACCTCTCTTCATATATGACCGGCGAATCACCCAATACCGTTGGTGCTTGTTCTCCAGCAAAATACGTTCGCTGGCAAGAAACAGAAACAGGCCTAGAGTCACGCTTGAATGAGATTCTTATCGACAAGTACGTAGCTGGCGAAAACGCGGGCTACCCAACGCTGTGTAAAGGCCGCTTTGAAGCAGAAATCGATGGTGAGCGTAAACGCTATCACGCACTTGAAGAGCCAACCAGCCTCAACACGCTGTCTATGTTGCCTGAGCTATTTGCTGCCAACGTTGCCTCAGTGAAAATTGAAGGTCGCCAACGTAGCCCTGCTTATGTCGAGCAAGTGACTCGTACTTGGCGCGCAGCTATCGACCGCTACTTAGCGAACCCAGAACAATACCAAGTGGAACAAGCTTGGAATGCGACACTGGCGAATGTATCTGAAGGTACACAAACCACGCTTGGCGCTTATCACCGTAAATGGCAATAGAGCCAAATGGAGAACTCAATGAAATACGCATTAGGCCCTCTTCTTTATTTTTGGCCAAAACAAGACGTTGAAAGCTTCTATGAGCAAGCGAAGTCAAGCTCTGCTGATATCATCTACCTAGGTGAAGCCGTGTGTTCAAAGCGTCGTGAGATGAAAGCAAAACACTGGATGGATATTGCCAAAGAGCTGTCGGCTTCAGGTAAGCAAGTCGTACTTTCCACCATGGCATTGCTAGAAGCACCAAGCGAAGTCAACATCATGAAGAAGTACATTGATAACGGTGACTTTGCGATTGAAGCCAACGACGTGTCTGCGATTCAATTAGCAAGCGAAAGCAAAGTGCCTTTTGTGGTTGGCCCGGCGGTTAACACCTACAACGCACGTACTCTGAACCTGTTCTTGAAACAAGGTATGACGCGTTGGTGTATGCCTGTTGAGCTTTCTCGCGAATGGCTAAGCAACGTAATGACACAGTGCGAAGAGCTTAATATCCGTAATAAGTTCGAAGTAGAAGTATTTAGCCACGGCTACCTACCACTTGCTTACTCAGCACGATGCTTTACTGCTCGCGCAGAAAACAAAGCCAAAGACGATTGCGAAACCTGCTGCATAAAATACCCTACCGGCCTACAGGTCGATAGCCAAGAAGGCCAGTCAGTCTTTAACCTTAACGGTATTCAAACTCAATCAGGTTACTGCTACAACCTAGTCAATGATCTACCGAGCATGCATGACTTGGTTGATGTGGTTCGTTTAAGCCCATTGGGCATCGATACCTTCTCTGAAATCAATAACTTCAGAGCGAACGAACAAGGTAAAAATCCAAAGACCATTGAAAGCCGCCAATGCAACGGTTATTGGCATCAGCTTGCGGGTTTAGACGTTAAGAACATCTAGTTCTTCGAATTGAACTAGCCAGCAACAGATACAAAAAAGGTCTAGCATTCGCTAGACCTTTTTTTATTCAGCTCAAGAAAAGCGACCTATGCTGTCGCTGTTTCTAGCGGCGCATCGTCGAGCTTCTTTACGTCTTTATAGAGCATGATCATAACCACTACGCTGAGTGCGATGTTAGACAGTGGATAGGCAATCCAAATCCCCGGCACACCGTACAATTTAGGCATGATGTACAAGAAAGGTAATTGGATAAGCATATTGCCTATCGTCACAAACATCGCTTTACTGCCTTTGTTCACCGCCTGATAGTAAGCACCCGCTACCACCAAGAAGCCATCAAGCGCCAGTGCAAACATGTGCAGTCGGATACCCAACACTGTGTACTCAACTAGCTGAGGTTCATCCGAACTAAACACAGAAACGAACTCACGTGGGAATGCGTTCAGCAGCAATACAAACGCGACACCGATCAATACTGAACTCACCATCGCAATCTTAAGTAACTTACGAATATTGGCTTGATTACGCGCACCATGGTTGTAGCTCACTAATGGCTGCATGCCGTTGGCGATACCTTCCGCTGTGAGATAATAAACCGTCACTATGTAGCCCAAAATAGCGTAAGCACCAATCATCAGCTGGTCGCCATATTGAGAGAACAAGGCATTGTGCAGCGCCACCATCATCGAACCATAAGCGTACATAAAGAAGCTCGATGTACCAATGGCGAAGATTTCAGGAATCACCGAGAACTTCAGTCTCAGTTCATTCCAACGTAAGCGTAAGTTTGCTCGACGTGAGAAAAAGTAAGCCAACCCCAAACCCGTTACCACAAACTGAGCAATTGCGGTTGCCAATGCAGCACCCTTCAACTCCCAACCAAGCTGCGCGATAAATAGGTAATCCAATACAATGTTAATCACCGCACCGACAATCATCAGTATGGTGGCCAAGTTAGGACTGTCATCGTTACGCAGTAAAAACGGCATCGCGATAGAGCCTAAAGTGAAGACACTAGCGCCAATCAGAATATGTAAGTATTGCAGGCCTAGTTCATACACTCGCCCTTCAGCCCCCTGCCAAAGCAAGAAGTTATCGGCAAACAGAAACAACAATCCAGAAACAATGGGGGTTATCGCCAACAACAATGTTAGACCGGTTGCTAAGATCTGCTTAGCGCCTTTGGTGTCTTTTTCGCCTTGACGGATCGAGACAAGCGCACCCGTACCCACGCCCACAAGCATACCAATACCGAGGATCGACCCAATAACAGGCCACGCGACGTTAATGCCCGCAAGTCCATCGGCCCCTACATAACGGCCAATGAAAATACCATCCACCACTTGGTAAAGGCCATTAACTAACATCGCCGCTACGGTAGGAATTGTGTATCGCCAGAATTGACGACTAATTGAGTTACTCATTTCTTACTCTACTTTCTTCAGTGAGTCGCATATCAATGGGATATGACTCGTAAAACTAGTTAACAAGGCTAACTAAATATCTAAATTATTTATTTCAAAGCCTTGTTTAATAATAGGTTCAGCTGGTGGGATTCTTGCTCAGACAAGCGACTTTCCAGTATCTGTGCCATGACCTGATAGATTTTACTTTCTTCTTCCAAACCGACTTCAGCCTTTTGGGTCAAAATCACCAGCTTTGATCTCGCATCTTCAAGAGATGCTTTGCGCTCAACTAGACCTTTTCTTTCTAGCCTTTGAACCATAGTCGTCGCAGAAGGTTTTGTCACCTGCATCTCAATAGCGAGGTCTGTTAGTCGAATAGGCTCTAACGATGCTTGAATGACCTTCAAATAATCGTACTCATTGAAGCTCAACTGGCAGATAGGATCTTCGTTCACCTGAGTGCGCCATATCTTAGAAGCAAAGCGTTCAATTTTTTCTAGATTTTGGTCCAGCATAGATTTCCAACCACAGAATTTACATTTAGTTAGCAAGACTAACTATTTTAATCTTGTTTAAATAAAATGCAATCAAAAACGAGCCCCCCGTTTATAAAAAAGGAGCATAAAAAAACCGCTGACAGGCAGCGGTTTTTAATATTCTTACTATGTCACTTACTTAGCGTTAGCTTCTTCTTCGGCCTCAGCCAACTTAACTTGCGCTAAATGCTCGGCTTTAAGCGTAGTGAAGATACGGCTTAACTCTAAGAAAGAGTAACGGTGTTCTACGTATTCATACACGTTAAAAGAAACCGCTAACTTGTACAAAGAGATCGCATTCGCGTAATCACCATTCATGTGGTGGCGCTTAGCAAGGTAGAAGTACGTTTCCGTCAGACGTTGAGCTAGGAGCGTATTGTCACGAGTCCCGGTTAGAATAGCTTTGAAAGCCTGCTCTTCGGTAATATCGTCAAGCATGATGGCAACTAATACCCAACCCCACTGCTCATCACGACTCTCGTAACGCTTTTGCAAATCAAGCTTTGCTTGTTCTGGTGTGAGTTCATGCTGAATGATGTAAAGCCACAGAGCGCGAAACGGATCGCTAGGATCATCAGCGTAGTGCTTCATCATCTCTTCGTTGGCTAAGTCATAGCGCTCGCCATAGTAGAGTGCGATAGAACGATTTCGTTCTGCATATGAGTTTGCAGGATCAAGCTCTAACGTAGAATCAAAAGATTCATAAGCGGCATCAAACTCCCCTACTTGCGTAAAGTAAACACCCAAAAGGTTGAAGATATCAGGTTGAGCGGGGTTCAATGAAAGAGACTGATTGAAATCAAGACGTGCTAAATCACGCAGGCCAACGCTATCGTAGTAATTACCACGCTCGAACAACATTTTAGCTCGAACTTCATCGTTCAAATCTGGGCGCTGTAATAACTGACTAAGGCGCGCTATTTGCACTTCTTGCTGAACACTTGGTTGAAGCGGCACAGCCATTGGTGGATAAACCCAACGTGAGGTGTTATCTGATGTTGTCGCACAACCAGTTAGTACAAGCAGTAAACACATACTCGCGGTTTGAAACCATTTCACAAATAATTACTCCTGTTATGACCGCAATAAAAAAGGGGAGCGATATGCTCCCCTTTATAACATGCTTTTTTACCAATGGGTTAGAAATCACTAAAAAGCGATAGTCCCATTAATAGGCTAAGAATTACTCAGCAGCAGGTGCTTCGCCTTCAGCTGGCATTTCAACTGCTTCTTTCATGCTCAGACGTACACGGCCTTGACGGTCAATTTCAAGAACCTTAACAGGAACTTCTTGACCTTCAGTTAGGTAGTCAGACACTTTCTCAACACGCTTGTCAGCGATTTGAGAGATGTGTACTAGACCATCTTTACCTGGAAGGATAGTAACGAATGCACCGAAGTCAGCTAGACGAGCAACTTTACCTTGGTAAATGCGGCCAACTTCAACTTCAGCAGTGATCTCTTCGATACGACGGATAGCTTCTTGAGCAGCTGCGCCTTCAGTAGCAGCAATCTTGATTGTGCCATCGTCTTCGATTTCGATTGTAGTACCTGTTTCTTCACAAAGAGCACGGATAACTGCGCCGCCTTTACCGATAACATCTTTGATCTTATCAGAGCTGATTTTCATTGTGTGGATACGTGGAGCGAATTCAGAGATATCTTCACGAGCACCAGAGATAGCTTCATCCATTACAGAAAGGATGTGCTTACGTGCACCTTGCGCTTGGTTAAGAGCAATTTGCATGATCTCTTTAGTGATACCTTCGATCTTGATGTCCATTTGAAGTGCAGTGATACCAGCGTTAGTACCTGCTACTTTAAAGTCCATGTCACCTAGGTGATCTTCGTCGCCAAGGATGTCAGAAAGAACAACGAAATCGTCGCCTTCTTTAACAAGACCCATTGCGATACCCGCAACAGAAGCTTTGATTGGAACACCAGCATCCATAAGTGCTAGAGATGTACCACATACAGAAGCCATTGAAGAAGAACCGTTAGATTCTGTGATTTCCGATACAACACGAACTGTGTATGGGAATTCGTCAACAGAAGGCATTACTGCTTGGATACCACGTTTAGCAAGCTTACCGTGACCAATTTCACGACGCTTAGGAGAACCAACGAAACCAGTTTCACCTACACAGTATGGAGGGAAGTTGTAGTGTAGAAGGAAGTTATCTTTCTTCTCACCCATTAGGCTGTCGATGATTTGAGCATCACGTTGTGTACCAAGCGTTGCAGTAACAAGTGCTTGAGTTTCACCACGAGTGAATAGAGAAGAACCGTGTGTACGTGGAAGAACACCAGTACGTACGTCTAGCGCACGAACCATGTCTTTTTCACGGCCATCGATACGTGGGTTGCCAGCAATGATGCGGCTACGTACTACGTTTTTCTCTAGAGAACCAAGCATGCCGCGGATTTCGCGCTCATCTAGGTTTTCGTCTTGTGCAATTAGAGCTTCAACAGTGTCGCTCTTGATTGCGCCAACTTGCTCGTAACGCGCCATTTTCTCAGTGATCTGGTACGCGTCAGATAGACGTGTTTCAGCTTGCTCAGCAACTTTAGCTTTAAGCTCAGTGTTAACTGCTGGCGCTTCCCAGTTCCAAGATGGAGTTGCAACTTCAGCAGCAAACTCGTTGATTGCTTTGATTACAACTTGTTGTTGGTCGTGACCGTAAACAACAGCTGAAAGCATTTCTTCTTCAGATAGGTTATCTGCTTCAGATTCAACCATTAGTACTGCGCCTTCTGTACCAGACACAACTAGGTCTAGTTTAGAGTTTTCAAGCTCAGTATTTGATGGGTTAAGAACAAGTTCGCCGTCGATGTGACCAACACGTGCAGCACCGATAGGACCATTGAATGGAGCACCAGAGATAGCAAGCGCAGCAGACGTTGCGATCATAGTGATCATGTCTGGGTTTACGTCAGGGTTGATAGAAACAACCGTAGCGATAACTTGAACTTCGTTTTTAAACGCACTTGGGAAAAGTGGACGAATTGGACGGTCAATCAGACGAGCTGTTAGCGTTTCGCCTTCAGAAGGACGACCTTCACGCTTGAAGAAACCACCAGGGATTTTACCCGCAGCGTATGTACGCTCTTGGTAGTTAACTGTTAGAGGGAAGAAATCTTGGCCTGCAACAGCTTCTTTCTTAGCAACAACAGAAACGAATACTGATGTATCGTCCATAGTCGCCATTACAGCAGCAGTAGCTTGACGTGCCATTACGCCCGTTTCTAGAGTAACGGTGTGGTTACCGTACTGGAACGATTTTACAACTGGTTTTTCAAACATTGTATATCCTTAGCTCTAAAGTCATGACTTTAGATTAAGTGAAGATTGACTCAAGATATTACCAATCGCGACTAGTGAAAAGAGACTTGGGAATGATGCTTCTTTGTATGAGTTCATACGCCGAATTAAGACCAAATCCGCCTTTGAATAGTCGCGACCTATTGGCCGACATCTGTGACTGTAACGTCTTGAGAGGTTGATTGCCCAGCGTTGAAAACGCATAGGCGGGCGTAGTATAAACTATTTTTATTAGGAGAGATATTTCCTATCAGAAAAAGCCAGATGATATTCTGTGCATCCGGCCAAACATTTTCTTACAGGCACAAAAAAAGGAGCATAAATGCTCCTTTTCTTCAAACTGTCTTTGCAGACATCGCTATTAGCGACGTAGGCCTAGACGCTTGATTAGATCTTGGTAACGAGTAAGGTTTTTGCCTTTCAAGTAATCAAGAAGCTTACGACGGCTAGAAACCATACGTAATAGACCACGACGGCTGTGGTGATCGTGTTTGTGCGCTTTGAAGTGACCTTGTAGGTGGTTGATAGAAGCAGTAAGTAGTGCTACTTGTACTTCTGGTGAACCTGTGTCGCCTTCAGATTGTGCGTATTCTGCAACGATTGCTGCTTTAGTTTCTGCATTCAGAGACATAAATCTCTCCTGATAAGAGTAAGTTTATATTTGTAGCAGCCAATCTCTGATTCAGCCGCTACGCGAGCCGAGGATTATAGGGAAGTTTACGAGTTGGTGCAATAACAATCGAACTCATGAAAAACGAAAAAAGCGAACCATTAAAATTAAGGGCTCGCTTTCTATATTATTGATTCGCTTTTCCAGGCTAAGCGCCAATACCTAACTAGGTTTCAGCGTTACGCTTGTGGCTCTTCATCTCTGAAAACAACCAAACGCTTCGGTGCAACTCGGCCATCTTCAGCAATTTGAGCAACGCCAACAAACAGCTTCTCTTCACCACTTGTCATGCGAACGGTACCTTCAGCAGGAGCGCCTGCGACTTGAACGGGCATACCGTGCTGAACAAGGTCAGTCAGTTCCGCATTCAAATTAACTTCAGGTAAATCTTCTACAGCCGTGTCCATTGGCATTAGCAATGGATCAAGCAACTCTTTAGGTGCAATTTCTTGCGCTTGTGCTTGCTCTAGAATTTCGTTCAACTGTTCTAAGGTAACCATGCGTTCATACGGGTACTTTGCAACACCAGTACGACGAAGCATTGTCACGTGAGCACCACAACCTAGCATTTCACCAAGATCGTCGGTGATTGTACGGATGTAAGTCCCTTTAGAACAATGCACTTCCATCTCAACTTCATCGCCTTCAAAGCGAAGTAGCTCAATAGAATACACAGTGATCTTGCGAGACTCACGAGGCACCTCGATACCTGCACGTGCGTATTCATACAAAGGCTTACCTTGATACTTCAATGCTGAGAACATTGATGGAATCTGGTCGGTTTCACCTTTGAAGCTTGCAATGCAGCGTTCAAGTTGCTCTTGAGTCACGTTGATTTCACGCGTTTCAACCACTTCACCATCAGAATCTGAGGTGTTGGTACGCTCACCAAGCTTCGCGACAACAACGTAGCGCTTATCAGAATCTAGAAGAAACTGAGAGAACTTCGTTGCTTCACCAAGACAAATTGGCAGCATGCCAGTCGCAAGAGGATCCAAAGCACCGGTGTGCCCTGCCTTCTCTGCAAAGTAAATACGCTTTACTTTTTGCAGTGCATCATTAGATGAAATGCCTGTTGGCTTATCTAACAGAATTACCCCGTTTATAGGGCGACCTTTACGACGGCGAGCCATTACTCTTCATCCTTAGACTGAGTTTCGTCAGTGCGGCCAGATTCTTCTTGCTTACGCTTGTCATCGTTCAGTACTTCACTTACTAGGTTAGACATACGCATGCCTTCTACCAATGTGTTGTCGTAAGTAAAACGAACTTCAGGTGTTAGACGGTGACGAATACGCTTGCCAAGAGCCATACGAACTGGCACTTCATGCTCTTTAAGAGCAGCAAGACATGATTCAGGTGTTTGCTCACCGATACATAGGAAAGTCACGAACACTTTTGCGTATGCAAGGTCACGAGACACTTCTACATCTGAAATAGTTACCATACCAATGCGTGAGTCACGAACTTCACGTTGGAGGATAAGTGCGAGCTCTTTTTGAAGCTGCTGAGACACACGTTGTGTGCGGCTAAATTCTTTTGACATTTTCTTTTCTCACTTAGAAAGATGGGGGGCTTGGTAATTACCAGCCCCCCATGGTGTATTCAACAACCGATTACTTATTACCTTTACAGGTAATGTTAGTAACCTTAGTCAATATGTCGAGTCGTACTGACTGGTTAGTCTAGAGTACGTTTAACTTCAACAATTTCGAATACTTCGATCTGGTCACCAACGCGAACGTCGTTGTAGTTCTTAACGCCGATACCACACTCGTAACCATTTTTAACTTCTTGAACGTCATCTTTAAAGCGACGAAGTGACTCTAGTTCACCTTCGTAGATAACAACGTTTTCGCGAAGTACGCGGATTGGGCTGCTACGCTTAATCGTACCTTCAGTAACGATACAACCAGCGATTGCACCAAGTTTAGGCGACTTAAATACGTCACGAACTTGAGCAAGGCCAATGATCTCTTGACGGAATTCAGGAGCAAGCATACCGCCCATCGCCTGTTTCACTTCGTCGATCAGTTGGTAAATGATTGAGTAGTAACGTAGATCTAGGTTTTCATTCTGAACAGTACCACGCGCAGTTGCGTCAGCACGAACGTTGAAACCAAGGATGATAGCGTTAGAAGCAGCTGCAAGCGTTGCATCAGTTTCCGTAATACCACCAACACCAGAACCTACGATGTTCACTTTAACTTCGTCAGTTGACAGTTTCAGTAGAGAGTCAGCAATTGCTTCTACAGAGCCTTGAACGTCAGCTTTAAGTACAACGTTAAGTTCAGCAACTTCACCAGCAGTCATGTTCGCGAACATGTTCTCTAGTTTCGCTTTTTGTTGGCGAGCTAGTTTAACATCACGGAATTTACCTTGACGGTAGTTCGCAACTTCACGCGCTTTACGCTCATCACGTACAACCGTTGCTTCATCACCTGAAGCAGGAACGCCAGAAAGACCTAGAATTTCTACAGGGATAGATGGACCTGCAGTTTCGATGTCTTTACCGTTTTCATCGCGCATTGCACGAACACGGCCGTACTCTTGACCACAAAGAACGATATCGCCTTTGTTAAGAGTACCAGACTGTACTAGTACTGTTGCAACTGGACCGCGACCTTTATCAAGACGAGATTCAACAACAACACCAGATGCCATGCCTTCTTTAACCGCTGTAAGCTCAAGAACTTCAGACTGAAGAAGGATAGCTTCTAGAAGACCATCGATGTTTGTACCCTGTTTTGCAGAGATGTGAACGAAGATGTTCTCACCGCCCCATTCTTCAGGGATAACGTCGTATTGAGCTAGCTCATTCTTAACGTTGTCTGGGTTTGCACCCTCTTTGTCGATCTTGTTCACAGCAACAATCAGAGGAACACCTGCCGCTTTCGCGTGCTGGATAGCTTCGATTGTTTGTGGCATTACGCCATCATCAGCGGCAACAACAAGTACAACGATATCTGTCGCTTGAGCACCACGAGCACGCATAGCTGTAAACGCCGCGTGTCCAGGAGTATCAAGGAACGTGATCATGCCGTTGTCAGTATCTACGTGGTAAGCACCAATGTGCTGTGTGATACCGCCAGCTTCGCCAGACGCAACGTGTGCTTTACGAATGTAATCAAGTGTAGAAGTTTTACCGTGGTCAACGTGACCCATGATAGTAACAACAGGAGCACGACCTTCTGCGACAGCATCGCTATCACGGTCAGCTAGCACTGCTTCTTCTAGTTCGTTTTCTTTACGTAGGATAACCTTGTGACCCATTTCTTCAGCAACAAGTTGTGCTGTTTCTTGGTCGATCACTTGGTTGATAGTCGCCATAGCGCCCATCTTCATCATTACTTTGATAACTTCAGTTGCTTTAACTGACATTTTGCTAGCCAGTTCAGAAACAACGATAGTTTCGCCAATAGCAACATCAGATTTAGCAACAGTTGCTGACTTATCGAAGCCTTGCTGCATTGAAGTTGGTTTAGCAAGCTTACCTTTACCGCCACGACCACGTTGGTTACGACCACCACGGTTGTTGCCAGGTTGAGCTGCTGGAGCAGGTTTCTTCTTGCGACGACGAGGAGCTTTCTCATCTTTTTTATCAGCCGCATCTTCTGCTTCACGAGCATAAGTAGAAGTAGTCACATGGTAATCCGCAGATTTCTCTTGCTCTTTCTTCTTCTTCTCTTCTTCAGACCAACGTTCTTGGTTCTCTTCTGCTAACTTACGAGCTTCTTCAACAAGCTTAGCTGCTTCAGCTTCGGCTTTACGAGTTGCTTCTTGCTCTTGACGAGTTTTAAGTTCATCCGCTTCTTTTTTCGCTTGTGCGTTAGCGTCTGCATTTTTTGAATTCATGTCTTTTTTAGCCTTTTCAGCTTGTGCGCGTTGAGCCTTCTCTTCAGAATCACGTTTTGCATCCGCTTCACGTGTTACTTTTTCTTCGGCTTCGCGCTGTGCTTTCTCTGCAGCATCACGTTTCGCTTGCTCTTCAGCATCGCGTTGTGCTTTCTCTTCCACTTCACGATTAGCTACTTCCTCAGCTTCACGTTTCGCTTCATCTTCAATAGTGCTGCGCTTCACGTAAGTACGCTTTTTACGTACCTCTACTTGAACATCCTTACTCTTACCGCCTCCAGCGGCAACACTTAGCGTGCTGCGGGTCTTGCGTTGAAGAGTTAAACGAGTCGGTTCTGTTTCGCCTGAAGTATCGCCATGCTCCTTTTTAAGGTGCGTTAGCAATGTTTGCTTCTCTGAATCAGTCACTTGATCCGACCCTGCTTTCTTCATTCCTGCATCAGCAAGTTGTTCAATTAAGCGGTCAACTGGCGTACCAATCTCTTCACTCAGTGCTTTAACTGTTAATTGTGTCATACCGCTTTCTCTCCTTGCTGAATTATTCTTCGTCGCCGAACCAACAGATGTTACGCGCAGCCATAATCAGCTCGCCTGCTCGCTCTGCAGTTAGGTCTTCGATGCCTTCTAGTTCATCAACGCCTTGGTCAGCTAGGTCTTCCAATGTCGCAACGCCTTTTGCTGCTAGCTTGTAAGCCATTTCACGCTCAAGACCTTCAAGTGCAAGTAAGTCTTCAGCAGGCTCAACACCGTCGAAAGTCTCTTCTTTCGCTAGCGCTAGAGTAGTCAGTGCGTCTTTCGCGCGGTTACGTAGTTCTTCAACGATACCTTCGTCTAGACCGTCTACTTCAAGAAGCTCGTTCACAGGAACGTATGCCACTTCTTCAAGTGTAGAGAAGCCTTCTTCAACAAGCATTTGAGCAAAGTCTTCTTCAATGTCTAGGTGCTTCATGAAGTTTTCAATAGAAGCAACGGCTTCTTCTTGGTGCTTCTTCTCTAGATCAGCAACAGTCATTACATTCAGTTCCCAACCCGTTAGTTGAGAAGCTAGACGTACGTTTTGACCGCTACGGCCAATCGCTTGTGCCAGGTTATCGGCTTCAACAGCGATATCCATAGAGTGTGCATCTTCATCAACGATGATTGAAGCAACATCAGCAGGCGCCATTGCGTTAATAACGAACTGAGCTGGGTTATCGTCCCAAAGAACGATATCGATACGCTCACCGCCAAGATCATTAGAAACAGCTTGTACACGTGCACCACGCATACCAACACACGCACCAACAGGGTCAATACGTTTGTCGTTTGTTTTCACGGCGATTTTAGCACGAGAACCAGCGTCACGTGCAGCACCTTTAAGTTCAATTAGCTCTTCACCAATCTCAGGCACTTCAACGCGGAATAGTTCAGCTAGCATTTCTGGCTTCGAACGAGTAACGAAAAGCTGGAAACCACGAGCTTCTGGTTTAACTGCGTAAAGAAGACCACGAACACGGTCACCTGGACGGAAGTTTTCACGAGGAAGTTGGTCGTCACGAAGGATTACCGCTTCAGCGTTGTTACCGAGGTCTAGAATAACTGTGTCACGGTTAACTTTCTTAACTGCGCCAGTTACGAGCTCGCCTTCGTTGTCAATAAACTGTTCAACGATTTGAGCACGTTCTGCTTCACGTACTTTCTGTACGATAACTTGCTTAGCCGTTTGAGTCGTAATACGGTCAAACGTTACTGATTCGATATCATCTTCAATGAAACCGCCAAGTTCGATCTCTGGATCATCGTACTTTGCAGCTTCAATAGAGATTTCTTTTGTTGGGAATTCAACTTCCTCAACAGCTTCCCAACGGCGGAAAGTTTCGAAATTACCCGTTTTACGGTCAATTTCTACACGAACTTCAATTTCTAATTCGCTTTTCTTTTTTGTTGCCGTTGCAAGCGCGATTTCAAGCGCTTCAAAAATACGCTCACGAGGAACTGCTTTCTCATTTGAAACAGCTTCTACTACCGCCAAAATTTCTTTGTTCATTAATCTAGCCTCTTAAGCTCTTCTCTCTAGGAGAACTAAAATTTAGGGATCAGGTTAGCTTTCGCAATATTGCTCAGGACGAATTCTTCTTCTTGTCCTTCAACCAATACTTTCACTGTCTCGCCTTCGATAGATTGGATATCACCTTTCCATTTACGACGGTTGCCGACAGCCATTTTCAAAACGATGCTTACCTCGTGACCAATAAATTGTTGGTAATGCTCTGCTTTGAACAGTGGTCTCTCTAAACCTGGTGAAGACACTTCAAGGTTATAAGCCACTGAAATTGGATCTTCAACGTCCATTACGGCACTTACTTGGTGACTAACCTCAGAGCAATCATCTACATTGATACCATTTGGTGAATCGATGTAAATACGTAGCGTTGAGTGCTCACCAGCACGAATAAATTCTAATCCAACTAACTCATAACCTGATGCTGCTACTGGAGCGTCAAGCATTTCAGTAAGTTGTCTCTCTAAACCAGTCATTTAACCACTCCAGAAACAAAAAAAGGGCTCAAAGCCCAATTTAAATTCCAAGCAAACATTATCATCTAAAGGCATTTACAAATGCTTAGATAACAAAAAACCCCGTATAAGCCGGGGTTTTTGTTGCTGGACCCTTATATGTTAAGTGTCATCACATTCGATATCACACTTAACTCACAGTGAGGTTCACACTGTGCAAACTTGCTACCAATACAAGCTATATAATAGCATTGAAATTGGTTGCGGGAGCCGGATTTGAACCGACGACCTTCGGGTTATGAGCCCGACGAGCTACCAAACTGCTCCATCCCGCGTCCGACTTGTGAGCATTATACGCCCAACAAGATGTTTTACAAGTTTGTAAACATGGTGCCGAGAGAGGGACTCGAACCCTCACACCCTAAGGCACTAGCACCTCATGCTAGCGTGTCTACCAATTTCACCATCTCGGCATCAAATCTTTGCAGCTTATTGTGGAATTTCGTCGCCTTGCGTCGGAACTTCACTCACTGCATCTTCAGCTTGCTGAATTACCTGACCTTGAGTCGGGTCAATCCATTGTGACTCAGTTTTATGTGTAGACATATTACCAAGCACTAAGCTAAGGATAAAAAATGTAGTTGCAAAAACTGCAGTCATTCGGGTAAGGAAATTTCCTGAGCCACCAGCACCAAACACAGTGTTTGAAGCGCCAGCACCGAAAGAGGCTCCCATATCTGCGCCTTTACCTTGTTGAATCAACACTAGGCCAATTACACCAAGCGCTGCCAACAGGTAAATCACAAGTAGAACTGTAAACATTTTTCCACCTATGTTCCTAATTGTTGAGCCAGCGCCGTTCAAAAAACTATTTTTGAGAACAAGGCTAGCGACCTCCTAACTGAAGGCCGAGCAATACTAGCGAATGCGACGATGGCTGACAAGGGGAATTTGCTAAAAAATAAGCCTTTACCAAGCGAATGGTTAAAAAAAGGTCAAAAGCGACACAAAACTCATTTACGTCTCTTTTGACCGTTATATCTTTTGACCTTGATATAACTCAATCACTTCTAATCACAGGCGCTATTCGTTTCGCCGGTTAAGTAAAAGGTTAAATTAACAGTTTGCTTTTACTGCATCAGCGATCTTAAGCGCTGAAGATTGAACAAGCTCAGCATCTTCGCCTTCAACCATGACACGCAGTAGTGGCTCGGTACCAGACTTGCGTAATAGCACACGACCTTTCTCGCCAAGCTCTGCTTCTACTTCTACAACCGCTGCTTTTACCGCTTCGGCTTCTAGTGGGTTTGAATCTCCGCTGAAACGAACGTTTTCTAGAACTTGAGGGTATAACGTCATGCCCTGAGACAGCTCATTCAGTGTCATTTCGCTATCAACAACTGAAGCCAATACTTGCAAGGCAGCAACGATAGCATCACCTGTCGTCACTTTATCTAATAGGATAACGTGACCCGAATTTTCTGCACCGATCTTCCAGCCTTTAGCAAGAAGTTGCTCCATGACGTAACGGTCACCAACAGCAGCACGAACAAACGGAATACCTAACTGCTTAAGGCCATTTTCCATACCAAGGTTCGTCATTAGCGTACCAACAACGCCACCTTTCAACTCACCGCGACGCAGTGCATCACGAGCAATGATGTAAGCAATTTGGTCACCATCAACTTTGTTGCCTAGCTCGTCAACCATGATGATACGGTCACCGTCACCATCAAAGCCTAGGCCTAACGCTGCTTTTTCTTCAAGTACTTTAGCTTGCAGAGCACGCACATCGGTCGCACCCACTTCGTGGTTGATGTTAGTACCATTTGGCTCAACACCCATTGCAATCACTTCAGCGCCCAACTCTTTAAATACCGCTGGCGCAATGTGGTAAGTCGCACCATGTGCGCAATCCACCACAATTTTCATGCCCGCTAACGTCATTTTGTGTGGGAATGTACTTTTACAAAATTCAATATAACGGCCAGCTGCATCATTTAAACGTACAGCTTTACCCAATGCAGAAGATTCCACGCACTCGATATCTTTATCTAATTCAGCTTCGATAGCCAACTCAATGTCATCCGACAATTTAGTGCCTTCAGACGAGAAGAACTTAATGCCGTTGTCATAGAAAGGGTTATGCGATGCAGAGATAACGATACCAGCTTCAGCACGGAAAGTTTGTGTTAAGTAAGCAACAGCAGGTGTTGGCATTGGGCCAGTAAACGTAGCCTGAAGACCCGCAGCAGCAAGGCCAGCTTCTAACGCAGACTCAAGCATATAGCCAGAGATACGAGTATCTTTACCAATGATCACTTTCTTGGTGCCCTGCTTCGCAAGAACACGACCTGCAGCCCAGCCAAGCTTCAGAACAAAATCAGGTGTAATCGGGTATTGGCCAACTTTGCCACGTACACCATCTGTGCCGAAGTAACGTCTTTTATCAGACATATTGATTTTCCTTAATTATTATTAGTGATTGTTATTCATCACTTCGATTATCTTCATCGCTTCCAATGTATCTTCAACATCGTGAACGCGAATAATTTGTGCGCCTTTCATTGCAGCGATAGTCGCGCAAGTGACACTGGCTACCATGCAATCTGCTGGGGCCTTGTCCAGTAGCTTAAAGATCATCGATTTTCTCGACATCCCAGCTAAAACTGGCAACCCAAGCGTATGAAATTTTTCAAGGTGCGCTAATAGGTGGTAATTGTGTTCAATGGTTTTACCAAAACCAAAACCAGGGTCCAGAATCAGCTGGTTTTTTGAGATGCCTACAGCCTCACAAGCTTCCACTCTTTCTTGTAGGAATGCTTCAACATCCATTAGAACATCGTCGTAAACTGGGCTAGCTTGCATGGTTCTTGGTTGGCCTTTCATGTGCATCAAGCAAACAGGAACATTACCCTCAGCGGCCGCTTGTAGGGCACCTGGTTCTTGTAAAGCGCGTACATCATTGATCAAATCAGCACCCGCTTCAACAGCTTGGCGCATCACTTCGGCTTTGCTGGTATCAATAGAAATCCAAACATCAAACTTGGCACGAATCGCTTTAATTGCAGGTATAACTCGAGCGAGCTCTTCCTCTAAGGAAACATCCGGAGCTCCAGGGCGAGTCGATTCACCACCAATATCAATAATGCTAACGCCGGCTTGAATCATTCGTTCAGCTTGCAGCAATGCATTGTCTAATGAGTTGAATCTTCCGCCATCAGAGAAAGAATCAGGGGTGACATTGAGGATACCCATTACATGTGGGCGGTCTAAAACGAGTGTTTTATTGTTTGCTTTTAATATCATGAAAGGCAGGTCTTAAAGAGTAAAAAACACCTTGAGCTATAAACAGAAAAACCCTGAGCGTACTCAGGGTTTTAATTTATAGCTTAGCGATTAAGAATCTTTATTTCGAGTATCATCTGATTCAGATTTAACTTCTTCAACTTTCGATTCTTCAGCTTCTGGTTCGGCTTTAGCTTGTTCTTCAGATTTAACTTCAGCTTCAGGCTTGGCTTCTTCCTTTGCAGGTTCTGCTTTTACTTGCTCCCCCCAACCAGCAGGCTCACGGATCTCGGTTTTACGATCCATCAAATCATCAATTTGACCCGCATCAATCGTTTCATACTTCATTAATGCATCTTTCATTGAGTGCATTAAATCCATATTGTCTTCGAGTATTTGTTTCGCTCGAGCGTAATTACGATCAATTAGGATACGAATCTCTTCATCGATAAGTCGAGTGGTTTCATCCGAGACGTGTTTCGCTTTGCTCATTCCGCGGCCTAAGAAAACTTCACCTTCTTCTTCTGCATAAAGAAGAGGGCCTAGTTTTTCAGAGAAGCCCCATTGAGTCACCATCTTACGAGCAATATCAGTGGCACGCTCAATATCGTTTGATGCACCTGTCGATACCTTGTCTGAACCGTAAATCAATTCCTCAGCAAGACGACCACCGTATAGGCTAGAAATCATCGATTCTAGGTGTTGACGGTTCATACTTACACGATCTTGTTCTGGTAAATACATAGTAACACCAAGCGCTCGACCACGAGGGATGATAGATACTTTGTACACTGGATCGTGCTCAGGCACTAAACGACCAACAATTGCATGACCAGCTTCATGGTAAGCCGTCGATTCTTTCGTTTCTTCAGTCAGAACCATCGAACGGCGCTCAGCACCCATCATGATTTTGTCTTTCGCTAATTCAAACTCAACCATCGATACATTGCGTTTGTTACCGCGAGCAGCGAATAGAGCCGCTTCGTTCACAAGGTTCGCAAGGTCTGCACCTGAGAAACCGGGTGTACCGCGAGCAATCAGAGATGGTTCAACATCGCCTGATAGTGGAACCTTACGCATGTGTACTTTAAGAATCTGTTCACGACCGCGTACATCTGGTAGACCAACCACTACTTGACGGTCAAAACGGCCTGGACGAAGCAATGCTGGGTCAAGTACGTCTGGACGGTTAGTCGCAGCGATAACGATAATACCTTCGTTACCTTCGAAACCATCCATCTCAACCAGCATTTGGTTTAGTGTTTGTTCACGCTCATCGTGACCACCACCAACACCAGCGCCACGCTGACGACCAACAGCATCGATTTCATCGATAAAGATAATACAAGGCGCTGCTTTCTTCGCTTGTTCGAACATGTCACGCACACGAGATGCACCGACACCAACAAACATTTCAACGAAGTCAGAACCTGAGATAGTAAAGAACGGTACTTTCGCTTCACCAGCAATTGCTTTTGCAAGCAATGTCTTACCAGTACCAGGAGGACCGACCAACAGGATACCTGTCGGGATCTTACCACCCAGCTTTTGGAAACGACTTGGGTCACGAAGATAATCAACAAGCTCTTTCACGTCTTCTTTTGCTTCGTCACAACCAGCAACATCAGCAAACATCGTTTTGATTTGTTCTTCGCTCATCATTCGAGCTTTGCTCTTACCAAAAGACATCGCGCCTTTACCGCCGCCGCCGCCTTGCATTTGACGCATGAAGAAAATCCACACACCAATCAGTAAGATCATTGGGAACCATGAGATAAAGATAGTGCCAAGCAGGCTCTGCTCTTCAGGTGGTGTACCCTGAACTTTTACGTTTTGATTAATTAAGTCATCAAGTAGCTTTTGATCATAAACAGGCATGTAAGTTACATACTTAGAGCCACCACCACGACGTGTGAAAGTGATCTCGCTGTTATTGAACTGTGCATCTTGAATCTGGCCTTGGCCAACTTCCTGTACAAATGTGGTGTAATCTACTGCTCTGCCGTTACTTTCCCCAGGGCCGAAGCTCTGGAATACCGACATCAACACTACCGCGATAACAAGCCACAGAATTAAATTTTTTGCCATGTCACTCAAGGTGTAAGCCTCTCGATAACTAATTGTAATTAAAGGTAGGGTACTACAGTTTGTAACCTGTAGCCATGTTGTTAACTCTCACTCTTGGAAGAGAATCGTTAACCTTTGTAACCAGTTGCTACGATAAACACTTCACGAGATCGAGCTCGAGAAGAGTCGGGTTTTCTCACTTTAACTGTTTTAAACATCTCACGGACGTCCTTAACATATTGGTCAAACCCTTCGCCTTGGAATACTTTTACAACAAAACTACCATTGGTAGCTAGAACTTGTCGACACATATCCAAAGCTAATTCAACTAAATACATAGCTCTTGGCTGATCCACAGAATTGTTGCCTGCTATATTAGGTGCCATATCAGACATCACGACATCAACCATGTTTGGTTGTATACGTTCCAATAAAGCTTCTAGCACAGCTTCTTCGCGGAAATCGCCTTGTAAAAAGCTCACTCCAGCAATCGGATCCATAGGTAGCAAGTCACAAGCAATGATTTGACCGTTGTCTCCGATAATCTTAGCAGCATATTGAGACCAACCGCCAGGCGCTGCGCCCAAATCCACAATGGTCATCCCAGGAGTCAGCAATTTATCTTTCGTTTGAATCTCTTCCATTTTGAAATAAGCACGCGAACGATAGCCTCTTTTTCTTGCTTCATTTGCATACTTGTCGTCGAAGTGTTCCTTCAACCAACGGCCTGAACTGGCCGAGTGTTTCTGTTTGCTCATTGGATACCTAAACTGGAGGAAAGTACTAATTGCTGAATAAATTATAGTCTTCAGCTTTAGATGGCGTTAAAATAGGTTTTTTCAACCCTAATACTAAATAAAATTGGCCGCGTAATGAACCTAAGTACCAAACAAAAGCAGCATCTAAAGGGCCTAGCTCACAGTTTAAAACCTGTCGTGCTAATGGGCGCAAATGGACTTACTGAAGCTGTTCTAGCGGAAATCGAATTGGCTCTAGACCACCACGAACTGATCAAGATTAAAGTTGCATCAGAAGACCGTGAGACTAAGCAACTGATTATCGATGCAATTGTACGTGAATCTAAAGCTGAGAAAGTACAGACTATCGGTAAAGTTCTAGTACTGTTCCGTCAGTCAGAAGCACGTAAAATCGAGATTCCACGCAAATAAGCTAGTTTGACATCAAGCTAGCTCCACAATAAGAAAGCCACCGTGCTTATCTTTTAGTGTAGCGTGAGAAACGAAAAAGGTCGCATTAGCGACCTTTTTACTTATTAGAACCAAAGTAAATTCAATTAGATGTATTCTACTTTGTCGATTTCGAAATCTTTATCGCCGCCAGGTGTAGAGATAATAACTTCATCACCTTCCATCTTACCAATAAGGCCACGAGCGATCGGTGATTTCACCGAAATGCGGCCAGTTTTGATTTCAGCTTCATCTTCAGAAACGATTTGGTAACGGAACTCTTCATCAGTATCTACGTCAATCAAAGTAACCGTAGTACCAAAGATAACCTTGCCTGTGTTATCCATTTGAGTTACGTCGATGATCTGAGCTAGCGATAGCTTGTATTCGATATCTCGAATTTGAGCTTCACAAATACCCTGCTCTTCACGAGCGGCGTGATATTCAGCGTTCTCTTTCAAGTCACCGAGTTCACGTGCTTCACCTATAGCTGCTGAAATAATAGGACGTAGCTTAAGTAGGCGATCTAATTCGTCACGTAGCTTCTGAGCGCCACGTACTGTCATTGGAACCTTTTCCATTTTTTACCTCTATGCCAAAGCTTTCTTTGGCCAACATAAATACACCCAACGCATTTATTGGGTGATAGAAACAAAACGATTTGGCTTAGTGTAAACAAACTTTATGGCTAAATCACCTTTATTCCACTTTGCGTTATAAAAGCTTTATCTAGGTCTAAATTACAGACATCACAAAAATGAATAATAACTCCCCCATCAATAAGCGGGGAGTTAAATACCTAAAAAAACAAAAAACAAACAAAATAAACACAGATCACACTTTTATAAAAAGCACCTTAAAACATACACTTAAACAACAAGGGATATAATAAAACAGTGTTCATTTTTTAGTTTTATATCATTTTACTAACTGACTATGGAACTTTAGAGGTAAAAAGTAACCCATGGATTGCACTGGCATTTTTCAGACTTCTGTTCTAATCATGATTATGAAGCCTGATTAATACAGGCAATACACAAAAGGGTTCAAATCCTTGATAAAACTTCTATGGACAGTAATTAGGAATTAATAACATGAACAAGACTATGATCGCGCTTGCTGTATCGGCTGCAGCTCTTGCTACTAACGCAGTGGCAGCGGACGGCAAACAAGCTGGTGGTATCGACGGCACTTCTGTATACAGCTCAAATGGCACTTCTCTAGAGATCGGTGGTCGTGCGGAAGCTCGTCTATCTCTAAAAGATGGCAAAGCTGAAGACAAAACACGTGTACGTCTTAACTTCCTAGGTAAAGTTGAAATCCAAGACGGCCTATACGGTGTTGGTTTCTACGAAGGCGAATTCACAACTGCTGAAAACGGCGGCTCTACTGATAACAACGACGGCGACATCACTAACCGTTACACATACGCTGGTATCGGCGGTACATTCGGTGAAGTAACTTACGGTAAAAACGACGGTGCGCTAGGCGTTATCACTGACTTTACCGATATCATGTCTTACCACGGTAACTCAGCGGCATACAAAATTGCAGCAGCTGACCGTTCAGACAACATGGTTTCATACAAAGGTCAATTCCAAGACCTAGGCGTTAAAGCAAGCTACCGTTTTGCTGACCGTTCAGAAAACGCTGCTGGTGAGTTCGTTGACAACGACGCAGACGGCTACTCTCTATCTGGTATCTACGCAATCGGCGATTCTGGCTTTAAGCTAGGTGCAGGTTACGCTGATCAAGACGAGCAAAACGAGTACATGCTAGCGGCATCTTTCCGCACTGAAGCTCTATACTTTGCTGGTACATTCACTGACGGTGAATTAGCAGACAAAAACGGCGATTACACTGGTTACGAATTCGCAACTGCGTACACGCTAGATAAAACTGCATTCACTCTAACTTACAACAACGCAGAAACTGACGGTGAAACTTCAGCTGACAACGTTGCTATCGATGCTACTTACTACTTCAAGCCTAACTTCCGTACGTACATCTCGTACAACTTCAACCTTATCTCTGAAGGTGACAAGTTAGGTTCAGTTGGCCTTCTTAACGGCCCTGCATCAAAAGCAGATGCTGAAGACGAGCTAGCTCTAGGTCTACGTTACGACTTCTAATTCTGATTAACTAATTGATTAATTAGTTAATTGAGAATCAAAACGCCCGCTATCTAGCGGGCGTTTTTTATATCTGTATACTGAAAACATCAGCCATCCAAGAAATCTTCTATGCGCCTTCTATCCACACTACTTGTATGTAGTTTTTCCATTAGCGCTTTCTCAGTTAACGCTTTCGCTTACCCCCCTCTAGATAAATTGCCTGATGGCAGTAGCACAAGTGTAATTTTGGAATCCCTGAGAGGCGATTCAAACAAAATGAATTCCAACAGTGATGGCTTCTACCCGCCCGCCAGTACTTTAAAGCTGGTGACAGCTTTAGCGGCTAAGTTGGAGTTAGGGGATGACTTTCACTACACGACCAGCATTGCCCGTTCTGGGAATGACTCAATCATTTCATTTAGTGGCGACCCGACCCTACAACGAGAACAGCTTAAAAGCCTTTTGGCTCAATACGCAAAATCTCAACCCAGAACCATCAAGGGTAACTTATACCTAGATAACTCGACTTTTACGGGCTACCAGCGAGCGGTGGGTTGGCCTTGGGACATTCTAGGGGTTTGTTACAGCGCGCCTTCGAGTGCGATGACCTTAGACAGCAACTGCGCACAAGCCTCTATTTATACAAAAGATAACGGCAGCACTCGTGTCTATATTCCCGCTCACTATCCGATAGACGTGACAACAACCGCAGCCACCGTAACTCGCTCAGGGCAGAAAGCCACACAATGCGACTTAGAGCTCATTACTACTCCAGACAACGCTTACAAGCTCTCTGGTTGCTTAGTAGAGCGTAAGAAGCCACTACCGCTCAAGTTCGCGATTCAAAACCCAGAGCTTTATACCTACCAAGTCGTGGGCTCGCTTCTTAAAGAGCTGAAAATCCAAGTTAATGGCGATGTGATTATTGGTAAAAAAGCGAAAGCAGATAAAACCAAGTTAGTCGCGAGCCACCATTCAGAAAAGCTTCCTGAACTGCTCGATATCATGCTCAAGAAGTCCGATAACCTGATCGCAGACAACCTAACCAAAACACTGGGTGCGACATTTTATGTTCAACCGGGCAGCTTCAATAACGGCACCGAAGCAATAAAGCAGATATTACTGACTAAAGCGAACATCGACCTGAGCAAAGCACAGCTCGTCGATGGTTCAGGGCTATCGAGGAATAACCGAATGAGATCGCAAACCATGGCTCAGGTTCTGCGTTATATCTGGGATAACGACAAGCAGCTCAACCTACTTGGGGCAATGCCAACTTCGGGCACTGATGGGACACTTAAATACCGTCAAAGCATGAGGAAAGCACCAATCCAAGGTAATATTATTGCGAAAAGTGGGTCTTTGTACGGTAGCTACAACATGGCAGGTTTTGGTTTAGACAAAGCGGGCAATCCAAACTCTTTGTTTGTGCAGTTTGTGCGTGATTATTTCCCGGAAGAGCAAGATCCAGACAAACCTGTAGAAGCACCAATCACCCAATTTGAACGTGCTTTCTACAAAGATGTGGTCGAGTTCAGTCAGACAAACATCGAATCCAATATCGATTAATTTGCTAAAAGCTGTTCATTAAACAACAAAAAATGGCGCTGAAGATCCTAAATCTTCAGCGCCATTTTTTTCTACGATGTTTTTCTTCGGAAATGCTTTTTGTTTCCAAAGTATTTATTTGAAGACGTTAAGCGATACCGAGGAATGAATTCACTACCGTGAAGTAAATCCACATCCCTGAAATATCGACTATCGAAGCCAATACTGGGCTCACCAGCACCGCAGGATCTAATTTGAATAGCCTTGCAACAATCGGTAACCCAGCGCCTAACACGGTGGATATCGTCACTTGAATAAACAGAGCGACAGCAATCGCGTAAGCAATCATATTGATGTCGTAGCCGCCGGTAGACTGGTTGTCACTAAATAATAAGATGCGACCAATCATTACCACAGCAATCGCAAGAGCTAAACAGATAGCGACTCTAAACTCTTTCCAAAGAACCTTGGCCCATTGACGCTTCTTCAATTCACCGGTGGCTAAGGCCCTAATGACCAAAGTCGCCGCTTGTGTGCCTGTATTACCACCCGCAGCAGCAATTACCGGCATATAAATCGCCAGAAGGACTAGCTGGCTAAGAATGTCTTCATACTGAGCAATGATAAGCCCAGAAACAATACCCAGCAGCGCTAAGGCAATAATCCAACCGATACGCTGCCTAACATGGCTAAGCACTCCAGTTGAAAGGTAACCTTGTTGAGGCTCAACCTCTGAGTAGATCAGCCCTAGTTGGTGAGCTAGATGTCGAGAGCGCTTCTCAAAGCCCTGCTCTTCTAGCTCACTAAGTAAAGTCTGAATAATACTGAGAGAGCATTGCCCAAGTACTAACACCGCATCTTCAAGTGGCATTCGGTTTAAAAGGTTAATTTGTTGCTCACGCCCATACTGTTGAAATGCATTCGATACAGCTTGGATGTCTTGCTCTGTGTACAAAGCTTCGATAGATAAAAAAGTGTTGTTCATTACCGTCATGGCGAATCTCCCGATTGGCAAAGGTAACGACCATCAAAACAAATAGCATAAGTTTATAGATTTATAGATTTATGCGCACCAAGAACTGAAAGCTACTGGTGTGTCTACTTGTTAGAATCTAGTGTGTGGAAAAGAATGAGGGGGAAAAACAAAGATACCCTACCTGAACGGCAGGACAATAGATCAATACCGAGACGGGTTATTCTTCTCCATTCAAACTAGGAGGATGGTCGGTATTGTTCATAAAAATCTCCAGAATTACTGTCAATATGACAGCGCGCACAGTGTAGCAATGCACGTTCAAAAACTTCGTCAACTTTGTGTCAATAAAAAAGGCATCCGTGGATGCCTTTTGTTCAATTATTGATGTGTGTTATTACTTAATAGTAATACGAGCAAACTTACGCTTACCTACTTGGTAAACTGCAGTACCTGCTTCAGGTACAAACTTGCTGTCTTCAATCTTCTCGCCTTCAAGCTTAGCAGCGCCTTGCTTGATCATACGCATCGCATCAGAAGTAGAGTTTACAAGACCCGCTTCTTTTAGAACGTTCGCAATCGGTAGGCCGGCTTCGAATTCAAATTCAGGCATTTCATCAGGAACTTGGTTCTTAGCAAAACGGTTAACGAACTCTTGCTCAGCGGCTTCAGCATCGGCTTCACTGTGGAAACGAGCAATGATCTCTTTCGCTAGAAGTACTTTAACGTCACGAGGGTTTTTGCCCGCCTCAACGCCAGCTTTCAGTTCCGCAACTTCTTCAAGTGGACGGAAAGACAGCAGCTCGTAGTAGCTCCACATTAGATCGTCAGAGATAGACATGATCTTACCAAACATCTCGCTTGGTGCTTCGCTAATACCGATGTAGTTGTGCGCAGACTTAGACATCTTCTTAACACCGTCTAGACCTACAAGTAATGGCATCATCAGTACCGCTTGTGGTTTTTGACCTGCTGCTTTTTGCAGTTCACGACCCATTAGAAGGTTAAACTTCTGGTCAGTACCGCCAAGCTCAACGTCGCTCTCTAATGCAACAGAGTCGTGACCTTGTAGAAGTGGGTACATGAATTCGTGGATAGCGATCGGTTGACCACCAGCGTAACGCTTTTTAAAGTCATCACGCTCAAGCATACGAGCAACAGTTTGGTTAGAAGCAAGACGAATCATGCCTTCAGCACCAAGCTCAGATAGCCACTCAGAGTTGAAACGAATTTGCGTTTTCGCAGGGTCTAGAATCTTGAATACTTGCTCTTTGTAAGTCTCAGCATTCTTCAATACGTCTTCACGGCTTAGCGGTGGACGCGTTGAGTTCTTACCTGATGGATCACCAACCATTGCAGTGAAATCACCAATAAGGAATGTCACTTCATGACCAAGCTCTTGGAAAGCACGAAGCTTGTTAAAGATAACCGTATGGCCTAGGTGGATATCTGGAGCGGTTGGATCGGCACCCAGCTTAATGCGTAAAGGACGACCTTCTTTTAATTTAGCAATCAGTTCGTCTTCTGGAATCAGTTCTTCTACGCCACGTTTGATCTCGGCTAGTGCAGCTTCAATACTCGCCATTCTTGTTCACTCCCACAGATTTGGCAAAAATATAATAATTAGACATCTTACTTGAATAGCGATGTATTTTGAAACCAGTTACACTATTCCGTCGTCGATTTTCATAATATTTACAGAACGAACCGGAACATGTTGTCTATTTTTGCACGCCTTCCTATTTTGCACCGGGCTTTTATCGCATTTTTTAGTGCCGTAATTTTCGTCGCGATTTTCTTACTCCCCGATGTCAGCAGTTTACGTGACGATACGGGCGCTTTAGTGGTGGGGAAACATTACCCACTGACTATCAATGCATCTGCACTTGTTAGCTCGAGTGACGCACCGCCGACGGCTGTGCTTAATTGGGAGAAATACACCGTTCGTTCTGGCGAAAGCACCTCTGTCTTATTTGAACGTATTGGCCTCTCATACCGCTTGCTGATCACGCTACTCAATACCAATAACGATATTAAGAAGCAGCTGTCTAACCTAAGACCTGGCGATGTATTGCAGTTCGGCTTCGATGAGAACAACGACCTTATTCAGTTAAAACGACAACTTAGTGCGTTTGAAAGCTTCAAGATCACTAAGTCTGGCGATTCTTTCTCATCAAGTTTCGACAAAAAAGAAGTTGCCTACCAATACAATTACGCTGAAGCCAACATCACGTCTAACTTCTGGAATGCAGGCGTTAGCGCAGGTTTAACCGCAAACCAAATCATGGAACTCGCCGGTATCTTCGGTTGGGATATCGACTTTGCGTTAGATATTCGTAAGAACGACAGCTTCAAAATCTTATACCAAGAGAAAGTGGTTGAAGGTGAGGTGGTTGGTCGCGGTAAGATCATGGCAGCCGTATTCAAAAACCAAGGCGATTCATTTACCGCGGTATTGGATGATAAGAGCGGCAACTACTTCGATGAAAATGGTCGAGCAATGAAGAAAGCGTTCTTGCGCTCACCAATTGATTTTCGTCGCGTAACATCAAACTTTAATCCTACCAGGAGACACCCAGTAACCGGTAAGGTTCGAGCTCACCGCGGCACCGATTACGCAGCTCCTGTTGGCACGCCTATCTGGGCAGCCGGTGACGGTATTGTTCAGAAGTCTGGTTACAACCAATTTAATGGTAACTACGTGTTTATCCGCCACAGCAACACCTACATCACCAAGTACCTGCACATGAAGCGACGTATGGTGAAAACAGGTCAACGAGTTAAACAAGGCCAAACCATTGGTACTTTGGGCGGTACAGGCCGTGTGACTGGCCCGCACTTACATTATGAATTCTTGGTTAATGGCGTACATAAAAATGCGCGTACCGTGAAATTACCACAATCTAAGTCGTTAACAGGTAAAGCAAAAGCAACATTTATTGCGAACTCAGAAATTCGATTGAGTAACCTAGAGCGATACGGCCAGTTACTAGCAACTAATTAGGTTACTAGCGACTAATTAGACTAATAGCCATATAAACCAACGAAAAGAGCGCCCACCAAGGCGCTCTTTTTATTTCCGTCGAACTAGGACTTATCTTTAAGCGTCGTTACTTGGGAGCACATCGGGCTTCTTATCTCGCCCTAGCATCAGCAAACAAGGCGTCAGCACCAAGGTTAGTACTGTAGCAAAGGCCAAACCTCCCGCAATGGCTGTAGCAAGTTGCGACCACCATTGCGTGCTCGGCGCGCCGAATTCTATCTTTTGATTAATCAGATCGATGTTCATTTCTAACACCATCGGCATCAAGCCTAAAATGGTGGTAACCGTAGTTAGCATTACTGGTCTTAAACGCTGAACACCCGTCCTGAGAATCGCATCTCGCTTGTCCAAGCCGCGTTTTATCAGTTGGTTATAGGTATCAATCAGCACAATATTGTTGTTTACCACAATTCCTGCCAACGCTATCACTCCAATACCGGACATCACAATGCCAAACGGACGCTGGAAGATAAGCAAACCAACAAACACACCAACCGTTGAGAACAGCACCGCACTAAGAATCAAAAACGCTTGATAGAAGCTATTGAACTGAGTAATCAAAATCAAAGCCATCACCGCCAATGCAACTAAGAAAGCACTTTGTAAGAAGGCTGACGAGTTTTCTTGTTCTTCATTTTGACCACGAATACGAAACTCGACACTACTTGGTAAACCTAACTCACTTAACGCTTGCTCAATCTTTGGCAATTCGAGTGCAAGGTTATAACCCTCTTCCATATCCGCCATAATGTTCACCACACGCTTACCATCAAGACGCTTTATCGTGTCCTGCTTATGGTCTGGCACAATCTGAGCAAAGTTAGTGATCGGCACCAAGCCTGTTGGTGTTTTGACTCTTAGTTGGTCAAAGCGCCCAATATCTCTTTTATCGCTTGGGTATCGCACCAAGATATCGACCTCTTCGGAAGAATCATCTGGGAGATAATCGCCAATCTTTAGCCCGTTAGTGACGAATTGAACCGTATTACCCACCAAGGTCGCATCAGCCGAAAAACGCGCAGCATCATCTCTGCGAATATCCACTTTCCAATCGATGCCATCTTTACTCGCGGTATCACTTATATTGGTCAGCGCCTGATTGCCATCCGCCCAGTTTCTTACAATTTTTGCAGCCTGATTCAGCTGCTCTGGTGTTCTTGCCGATAGCTCAATCACTAAGTCATTCTCAACCGGAGGCCCTGCATCTGGAAACTTATATTCAATCTCGACCCCTGCGTATTGATCGGTGTACACCTTTAATTCTTCAATGATCGCCTTAACACTGCGACGGTATTGCCAATCAACAGGGGTAATCGAGATCAAACCAATCTGATCATCACCACCCGTACGCGTATAAACGGTATCGAACTCATCATGATTGAGCATCATCAACTCAATATCACGCATGATGACATCTTTCTCTTGGATAGAAAGATCACCATGAGAACGAACTTTGACGTTAAAGAATGGCGGATCAACTTCTGGAAAGAATTCTGCACCTAGACCCGCTTTTGAATACGTAAAACCAACCGCAACCGCAAGTAATATCGCACTGAAAAGAATCTTAAAGGGGTGCTTAATCGCAATCGACAACGTGTGGTAATAAGCCTTGGTTAAACCAGTAGCCTGTGAGAAATCACCGTTGTGCAGTGCCACCATTCGAGCTTGGCTTTTGGGCGATACATATTGAGGTTTACCAATCAAACCACCGAGTACAGGCACAAACAACAACGCCATAATCAATGAAGCGGTTAAGGTTGCAATCAACGTTAATGGCAAGAACTTCATGAATTCGCCCGTCACATCCGGCCAAAACAGTAACGGAGCAAATGCCGCCAACGTTGTCGCAGTAGACGCTGTTATCGGCCATGCCATCCGTTTCGCTGCATCTCGGTAAGCGGCTTTACGCCCTTCCCCCTCTTGCATTCGCCTGTCTGCAAACTCGGTCACCACAATTGCGCCATCGACCAACATACCAACCGCCATGATCAACGAGAACAGCACCACGATGTTGACGGTTAGACCAAACACAGACAACACCAATAATCCCGTGAGGAATGATCCAGGAATTGAAATTCCGACCAATAGCGCGGTTCGAACACCAAGAATGGCGATGATCACGATCACCACTAAAATGATGGCGGATAAGATATTGTTTTGAAGATCGTTGAGCATGATCTTCACATCTTTAGATTCATCCCAAGTGTATTTGACCAATAGGTTATTTGGCCACTCGGCTTGCTGCTGAGCACCAGCCATTACCGCTTTGACTAGCTCAACGGTTTCAATGATGTTTTCACCCGCACGTTTCTTGATATCCAAGACAACCGCGGATTTGCCATCTAAACGGGCAAAGCTTTCAGGATCTCGAAACGCTCGGCGAACCGTAGCCACATCGCCAAAGGTTACTACCTGTTTACCATCCACTTTGATTGGCAACTCAAGTACGTCTTTTAAGGAGTTAAACACAGAAGGGACTTTGACCGAGAAACGTCCGTAACCCGTATCAACAAAACCGGCCGCCACCACTCGGTTATTCAGAGCAATCAGATTATAGATGTCCGCTTGATCTAGGCTGTAACTCTCCATCAATAATGGATCAACGATGATTTCTACTATGTCATCGCGATCGCCTGCAATATCGACCTCTAGAATTTGGCGATAGCTTTCGAGTTTATCTCCGAGCTCTCGAGCGATTTGTACGATGGTGCGCTCAGGCACGGTACCAAACAGAACCACTGACAACACAGGCTGCTCAGAAGCGAGGGTAACTTCATTTACAGTCGGCTCATCGCTATCTTCTGGCAATTTGGGCTTAGCTAGATCAACCGCGTCACGAACATCAGCCATCGCTTTAGTAAGATCGACGCCAACATTAAACTCTAACACCACAGAGGCGTGCCCTTCTGCTGCGGTTGCTGTCATCTCTTTTACGCCTTCGATTGACCTAAGCTCTTGCTCAATAGGTCGAACCAATAAACGTTCTGAATCCGTTGGCGAGATCCCTTGATGCCCGACTGAAACGTAGATAATTGGAATGGTGATATCTGGGCTCGATTCTTTGGGTATCGTGATATAGGTAATCACACCTGCGACTAAGATGAGCGCCAAAAGGGAGAGCATTGTTCGAGCACGAGACAAGGCTGCATCAATAATTGAATACATCGGCTATCTCCTACTCTGCAGTTACGTTAGAGAGTTCAGCACCTTGCTCAACAGCAATCACCGAATCACCATCACGAACAAAACCTTGCCCTACCGTGATGATATCGACACGCTGACCTAACCCCGTGAGCCACACGCCATCTTGCTCAGCTTTCACCAGTTGAATGCCGACGAATTTCACGATTGGTGAATCATCAATTGAAACCAAAGTTTTGACCCCAAGATTACCCGCCTCATCCAGTGCCAACATGGCTGGTGTCACTTTGATAGCGTCTCTCGTTTCTAGATTGAGGGTTACTTCGGCACTGACACCGGCAGGTAACAGGCCATCGGAGTTATCGATTTCAATCTCTATTGGGAAGGTATTGGTAGCAGCAGAAGAGATACGAGAAACATAGCGTAAGCGGCCTTCCGCTTCTTCTCGCCCTAACAAGCGAACCAAAGCAGATTGATTGACTAGCAAATGCTGGATATGACGCTCACTGACATCGGCCTCAATAACCAAAGGATCGAGGTCAATCACGCCCGCGACCGGATCGCCAACACCAACGAAATCACCGAGCTCCACCATCAAATCTTGAACCACACCCGAAAAAGGCGAAGTAATCACAGTATTCTTTAAAGCCAATTCCGCATTGCGCTTCATGGCCTTTGCTTCCGTTAGTGAAGCCTCTGCGGTGGTATAGGCTATCTCGCCTTGCAACCCTCTTTTCTTCAAAGACTGTGCTGCTTTAAATTCTTTTTGCTTCAAACGATATAACGCAGATGCTCGCTCCAACTGGATCTCTAAATCGCCTTTATCAATCTAAGCAATGGCTTGTCCAACTTTAACCGCATCGCCCTTAACAACGTTCAATCTAACAACCTTGCCCGCAACTTCAGCCCCCAAACGAGCATGTCTATCGGGCGCCGTTCGACCATAGAGATCAATCGTTTTAAAGGTCGGTGATGAAGTAAATGTTTGAAAAGAGACCTTCGCCAACGGAATTTCTGTCACTTTTTTCTCAGACGACTCTTCCGCTTGCCCCACTCCTAAACCAAGCCAAATCGACAACAGCACAACTAGAATCAGAGAAACCAACCACGGCTGCTTCAGTTTCTGAAAAAGTGGAGAGTTAGAAAATAGAGTGGGCATAGCAAATCCTTTTGTCCGATGTTATTAAGGCGCGCTAATTAGCTTAACACTGTCATATGCAACATCCTGATGCACTGCGGTAACCTTAACAGACCCACACCCAACGAAGTTGGACTCTATCGACAGTTTAAAAAATATGGCGTTTACTATAAATCAGGCAGATGAAATAAAGGTTACACATTCCCGATCTAAATACCTCTTGGTATGTATGGCTAGAACAGGTCGAATTACTGTCTGTTTTATATGATGTATTTCTTAAAAAAAAAAACGCCGAGCATGAGCTCAGCGTTTAAAATATTTCTAATGTAGCTCTCAGTTCAAGCTACCTTTCAGTTCACGTTAGACGCTAAATGATGCACCACAGCCACATGTTGTGGTCGCGTTCGGGTTGTTCACAAAGAAACGTGCGCCTTCTAGGCCTTCAGTGTAATCAACCATGCCGCCCATTAAGTACTGTAGGCTCATTGGGTCAACAACCAGCGTAACACCGCTGTTTACAATAGTAGTGTCGCCATCATTTACTTTTTCATCAAATGTGAAGCCGTATTGGAAACCACTACAACCACCACCTGTAATGTATACACGCAGTTTTAGTTTTGGGTTTTCTTCTTCAGCAATTAGCGTTTGAACGCGTGTAGCTGCTGCATCAGAAAAAGACAATGGGATATTTACTTCGCTCACGACAACCTCTCTTACCTGTGTCAAAAACAACATGATACAAATCTAATTCGAGACCATAGTTGTTGAGTATTTTCTTATATTCTGGTGATTATCTAATACCTGACTGAAACGTTCAAGTATTCACCACAGGATCGTTCCTTTTACTGTCGTAAACTCGACCATATCTGACAATTAAAACGTGTAACCACACAAAACAACCAGATTCGGGGGATTATATCGGCGAAAGCATTCCTAGTTGGATTCTGGATAGGTACAATGCGTGCCAATTGGTCCGACAGTCAAAAGAGGATATATCAATGACCAAATCAGCAGAACTGTATCAAAAGGCACAGCAAACTATTCCAGGTGGCGTTAACTCTCCAGTGCGTGCTTTTAACGGTGTAGGTGGTTCTCCAATCTTCGTTGATAGAGCTGACGGCCCACTTCTTTTTGATGCTGATGGGAAAGCATATATCGATTACGTTGGCTCTTGGGGCCCAATGATCCTTGGTCACAACCACGCAGTTATCCGTGAAGCTGTCATTGATGCAGCGCAACGCGGCCTTAGCTTCGGTGCTCCAACCGAAACTGAAATCAAAATGGCTGAACTTGTCTCTGAGATGGTTCCATCAATGGAACAGCTGCGTATGGTGAGCTCAGGTACAGAAGCAACAATGAGTGCGATTCGTCTTGCTCGTGGCTTTACTGGTCGTGACAAAATTCTTAAGTTTGAAGGCTGTTACCACGGTCACGCAGACAGCCTACTGGTAAAAGCAGGTTCTGGCGCACTGACTTTAGGTCAACCAAGCTCTCCTGGTGTACCTGCTGATTTTGCGAAACTAACGCTAACAGCAACCTTCAACAATCTAGATTCAGTACGTGAAATCTTCGCAGCAAACAAAGGCGAGATCGCTTGTATCATCGTTGAGCCTGTAGCGGGTAACATGAACTGCATCCCTCCAGTCGAAGGCTTCCACGAAGGTCTACGTGAAATCTGTGACCAAGAAGGTGCGTTGCTGATCTTTGATGAAGTAATGACAGGCTTCCGAGTTGCTGAAGGTTGTGCTCAGGCTTACTACAACATCAAACCAGACCTAACGTGTCTTGGTAAAGTGATTGGCGGCGGCATGCCTGTGGGTGCTTTCGGTGGTCGTAAAGACGTGATGCAATACATCGCACCAACTGGCCCGGTTTACCAAGCAGGTACGCTTTCAGGTAACCCTGTTGCTATGGCAGCTGGCTACGCGTGTTTGAACCTTCTAAGAGAAGAAGGCAACGAAAAGCGTCTAGCATCAAAAACTAAGCAACTGGCTAATGGCTTCAAGCAACTTGCAGACAAGCACGGCATTCCGATGCTAGTTCATCAAGTTGGCGGTATGTTTGGTTTCTTCTTCACTGACCAAGAAACAGTAACCTGCTACGAAGATGTAACTAAGTGTGATGTCGAACGTTTCAAGCGCTTCTTCCATCTAATGTTAGATCACGGTGTTTACCTTGCACCGTCAGCATTCGAAGCAAGCTTTACTTCTCTTGCTCATGGTTCAAAAGAACTGGATGCAACACTAGAAGCTGCCGATCGCTCTCTTGCGATCATTGCTGCTGAAAGTAAATAGTCGAAAGCACTTTATAAGTCGCTAACCGATTGAATTTAGGGCTGCATTAGATGCAGCCCTTTTTAATACATCACGCTCGCTAACCACAAATATGACAGCTTATTTACCCTTCGATTAAGGCTAAAACTGAACCTAAAACGCCTAACGTTCCCAGAAAAGAAAAACCAACAACATCAAGGTGCCAAGGAACATTCTGAACCAAGGGATCTCTTTTTTTGTTTGCTGTTCTTCATCTTGGCATTTCTTATCTTTATTACAGCATCCCATTATCAAAACTCCTCATTGCTAACTCTCTGTTTTGCAGCCATTATAAACTCAGAACGCAAATATAGAGACCATTAACGTGTCAGAAAAACTCAAAATCAATACCAGCCACTGGGTGATCATCATTGCCCTACTTGCGGCGGCTTATGCTTGTTACTTGCTTATAGAGCCGTACGTCAACTCAATCGTGATGGCCTTTATCATTTCACTATTGATGTTCCCGATCCATGAGTGGCTTGAAAAAAAGCTCCCGAATAAAGAAAACATCGTCTCTCTGCTGTCTTGTGTGATTCTGACTTTCATTATTGTTATCCCTTTATTGGCAGTATTCGCAGCAATTGTTCAGCAAGGTTCTCTGTTCTCTCAGAACACCTACCAATGGGTGACCCACGGCGGTATTCAGACTCTTTTTGCGCATCCTCTGGTTGTTAAAGCTCTGTCGTTTGTAAATAACTACCTACCTTTTGACAACATTGAACCACAAGCTATCGCACAGAAAGTCGGTGAATTTGCGACCAGCTTTGGCTCAAAACTGGTTGGTATCAGTGCAAAAATCCTTGGTGACGCGACCAATTTCTTGATGGATTTCTTCTTGATGCTGTTTGTTCTGTTCTTCTTATTAAGAGATCACGACAAAATCATCAGCGTAGTTCGTCATATTTTGCCTTTATCTCGTAGCCAAGAAGACAAATTGCTAACCGAGATTGAGCAAGTATCGAAATCAGCTGTAATGGGTTCATTCTTAACCGCAATAGCACAAGGTTTTGCGGGCGGTTTAGGTATGTGGATTGCCGGTTTCCCTGGCCTATTCTGGGGCACCATGATGGGCTTTGCCTCTTTCATCCCAGTTGTGGGGACCGCTCTAATCTGGATCCCTGCGGCGACCTACTTGTTCCTAACAGGCGATACAACGTGGGCTATTTTCCTAACGGTTTATTGTGTAGCGATTGTTGGTTCGATTGATAACCTGCTTCGTCCGCTGCTGATGCAAGGCAGTGCAGGCATGAATACCTTGATGATCTTCTTCTCACTGTTAGGTGGTATTCAATTGTTTGGCCTAATTGGTCTTATCTACGGCCCACTAATCTTTGCGATTACCATTGTCCTATTCAACATCTATGATGAAGAGTTTAAAGACTTTTTAAATCAGCAAGACAAGAGTTAACGAACTTGACGTCAACTTGATTGGCGAACCCGTATTAAACACTTCAAGCTTTGGGCGGATTATGCGAAAATCCGCCCTCATTTTTTGCTAACGATTCAATAGAGTGTCCTATGTCAGCTTATATTGCCCCAAGCCAGATTGCTCAACGCCAACTCGCCTACTTTGAAGGCAAACATGTTTTAGTTGCTGGTGAGGCAGAAGACTTATTTCCTGTTGAATTAGCGAAACATTGTGAATCAGTCACCGTGTTTACCTCTAATTACAGCTACTACCGTCAATTAGAAGGCTGCAACACCATCCAACGTTTTTATGGTGCGGAGTTTACCGAAGAAACCAAAGCCGACTTAGTGATGCTGTACTGGCCAAAGGCTAAAGCAGAAGCGGAATTTCTGTTGGCGATGTTATTTGCCAAGCTAGGTAAAGATACCGAGATTGTCGTAGTTGGAGAGAATCGTTCTGGTGTTAAAAGTATCGAGAAGATGTTCACTCCTTACGGCAAAGTCGTGAAATACGATTCGGCGCGCCGTTGCTCTTTCTACTGGGGTCAATGCTTCGAGCAACCACAAGCCTTTAACCTGCAAGACTGGTTTAAAACCTATACGGTTAACATTGATGAGCAATCACTGACTGTAAAAAGCCTTCCAGGTGTGTTTAGTCACGGCCAATTTGATGTAGGTAGCCAACTGCTACTTGATACTCTGCCAAAGCTGAAAGGTAAGGTACTGGATTTCGGTTGTGGTGCAGGTGTACTAGGCGCGGTAATGGCATCTCGTCACCCTGATATCGAGCTAGAAATGTGCGACATCAGTGCATTTGCCGTGGCATCAAGCCAAGCAACGTTAGAAGCGAACGGTTTAACGGGAAATGTCTTCGCCTCAGATGTCTATTCCGACACATCAAAAGACTACCAATTCATCATCAGTAATCCACCATTCCATTCTGGTTTGGATACAAGCTACAGCGCGACTGAGACCTTACTTGCTAAGGCTCCTAAGCATTTGAAGCGTTCTGGCGAGATGATTATTGTTGCGAACAGTTTCTTAAAATACGTTCCAATTATTGAACAAGCGTTTGGAAAATGCGCGACTCTAAATAAGACCACTAAATTCGCGATCTACCACGCAAACAAATAGCCTATCTAGCACAGCGCAGGGGCATTATCTGCGCTGTCTGTTCATATTTTTGTCAAAACTCTATAAAAATGAGCTTTTGCACACGCTTTAAATACCACTTACTTGTCAAAGTAAAAAAACTCGTTAATTTCGTTAAATTGGAACCCGTTAATTCCATTCTCTGTACTTGTTTTCACCCCTTTTAACAGTACATCAAAGGAAAGTAGTACCCAATTTATGTTTAGATTCTATCGTAAGCAGAAGTTTAAGCGCCTTCAAAATACCCTAATGTTGGCATTTCTTGTCCTCAGTATTACCCCAGTGACACTTATCGCGATATTTTTCCTCCAGTCGCACAGTCAGGATCTTCAGGAACAAAGTACTTCGCACCTTGTTTCGGTCCGTGATACTAAGCAACAGCAAATTGTCGATTACCTACAAGCTCAAGAGTCCCAAGTCATGGGCTTTGTTCGCTCAGAACTTGCCAATGCCAGTGGCGGGCGATTCTATGGTTTAATCAATGCGTTCCAACGCTTAGGATTAGATATTGACGAAGCGCGCAGTAATGCGCAGCAGCGTTACATTCAAGGCTCTGGCGATCAAATCAAGACATCAATTCTTCCAGAATCTAGTAGCTTTATTGGCAGCGAACGTTATCGACTGCTTCACAAGCGCTACCATAACTCATATCAAGAATTGCTTAAGCGTTCAGACTTTGATGACATTCTATTAGTCGACATTAACGGTAACGTCGCTTACTCAATCTTTAAGCGTGATGATTACGGTACTAACTTGCTAACAGGTAAGTACAAAGATTCAAACCTAGGCGTTACCTTTCAACGCTTAGCAAAAGACGTAAAAGACAAACGTAAATCCAACGAGGACTATACACCGGTTATCGTTTCTGACTTTAAAGATGAGAACGGTAAGCAGACGGCTTGGTTAGGTGCGCCTATTGTTCAACAAGGCTACCTGCACAGTTACGCCATGTTTAGGCTGCCAATCAATGGGATTACTAAGCTGATCGCGGATCTCAACAAGAGTTCAAATATTCAAACACTGCTTGTGGGTGATGATCACCTGCCACGCAGCCTCGCCCATTCGCAAGAGTCGATTAATTTAAGCTTAGACGTTGTCGATAAAGCATTGGCTGGCGAAACGGCCGTAGGTACGTTCAACAACACTCAAGATCAAGCGATCATCGCAGCATATACCCCAATTGAGCTGAAATACGCAACATGGGCTCTTGTCGTAGAGCTGCCAGAAAAAGAGGCGTTTGCCCGTATTCATCAGTTAGAGAAGATCTTCGTGATCGTGATGCTCACAGCGATCATTCTTGTGTTTGTCGCATCGCATTATCTGTCCAATTTCATCACTTCCCCTCTCCTCAAACTGACGTGGGCTGCCGAGAAAGTCTCTGCTGGTGATCTTGATGAAACCATGATCAATACCGAACGCAAAGATGAAATAGGCCGACTGGCGGTTAGCTTCGAAAGAATGCAGCGATCGATCCGTGAAAAAATGCAGCTCATCAAGAGCCAAAACGGTGAGCTTGAGGACAACCTTAAGACCATTCAAAAGCAAAATGAAGAGTTGCAACTGGCGAACAAACTTAAAGATGAATTCTTAGCCACCACCTCACATGAATTGAGAACGCCATTGCATGGCATGGTTGGTATCGCTGAAGCGCTAATATCTGGTGCTAACGGCCCTATTCCTGCCAACCAGAAGTACCAATTGGATATCATCATCAATAGTGGTCAGAGGTTGGCTACACTGGTTGATGACCTGCTTGATTATCACAAGATGCGCTATGGCAGCTTGGATATTAAGAAGTCTGCTGTTGATTTATCTGCAGCCACCAGCTTAGTGCTTGAGTTATCTCATCACCTGTTAGGTAACAAGCCAATCCGCATCATTAACCAAGTGCCAAGCGATTTAGGTCTCGTTTCATCGGATCCTCAACGACTTGAGCAAGTGATGTATAACTTGGTTGGCAATGCCATCAAGTACACATCAGAAGGTAAGATTGTTATCTCAGCAAGCGTCATCGACGACAACATTCGAGTACAAGTTGTTGATACCGGTCAAGGTATACCTGCTGAATATCTTGAACACATCTTTGAGCCATTGATTCAAGCTGGCCAAGACGCAAGTAACTATCGCCAAGGTGCCGGCCTTGGGTTATCCATCAGTCGTCAGTTAATCGAGTTGATGGGTGGTTCGCTGTATGTAAGTAGCCAGCCGATGCTTGGCACTACATTCAGCTTCACATTACCTTTAGCTACCCAAGAAGAACTGGATAGCTACAGTGAGTCAGGGAGCTACTCACACTTCCAAGCGCCGGATTTAATTGATAACACTCAGCAAGAAAACAGCGCTATCAGTGAAAACCCAGATGGCCCGTTATTGGTTATCGCCGATGATGAGCCGGTGAACCTGCGCGTATTAGACAGCTTCTTGAAGCTAGAAGGTTATCGAGTTCGCACCGCCTGTGACGGCCCTGAGACCATTGAACTGATTGAAAAAGAGAAACCAGAGTTACTTCTGCTCGACATCATGATGCCAGGTATGAGCGGCTATCAGGTTTGTGAAGCACTGCGTAAGCAATACGATCATGCACAATTGCCAATCATCATGCTAACGGCACTCAACCAAGCGGAAGACCGGGTTCGCGGTTTCGAAGCGGGTGCCAATGACTATTTATCCAAGCCTTTCAACAAACAAGAACTGGCGGCTCGAATTACTGCGCACCTATCAGCAAGCAAAGCTGAGCAAAGACGTATTGAGAATGATCAATTGCAACTAGAGCTTAAACACAGGGCCATGGTTGAAGCTAACCTGCTAGAAACTCAAGGGCGCTTGCTAGAGCAGCTAGAATCAGCCCCTGAGGCCATCATCTGTATTCGTGATGACCAACGTATTCGCTTCGCCAACGAAGCGGCTGCTAAGCTGTTTAGACGTGGGCAAGAACAACTCAAGCGTTCAATGGCCGACGAGATCATCGCGCCTAAATACCTGAAGGTGGAACAAGCTCACTACTGTGGTGATATTGATATCTATATAGACGACACACGTCAGCGCATTCCAAGTGATATCCTTAAGCTACCTGAAGGCTCAGGGCTCGACACCATGTATATCTTCAATGTCGGTGGTGGCGTTAACTCAAACCGAGTCAATAACCTCGAAACAGCGGTTGAGGCACTTTCAAGCTACGCCTTTGAAGGTGACAAAGATAAGCTTCAACAACTGAAGGAGCTTGGCGGTGAATTTACTCGCCTTGCTGATAAGGCAACTGGTGAGGGTAAAAACAAGCAAGAGCTGATGCGTGAAGTACTAGTCGATGTCATGACCAATGCCATTATCTACTGGGAGTCTGTTACTGGGGAGACCAAGTTTGCTTTCGCAGAAAAGAGTGGCTTATGGCGAGTCTACTTAGACCGCAGTACCCTACAAACTAGAACGCTAGACAAATACCTACGAGTAGAAACTCTACCGAAAACACCTCGCTGGCGAACGGTACTGAGCTCTATCGAATTCATACTTGAGCACTGTAAAGAACAAACACCAGAAAGAACTCATATCGAGATGCTAAGGGATAAACTACAGAAACTACTGACCAGCTAATCCTGAAGTAAGATCACGATACTGTAAATAATGGAGCCCACTTAGCGTGGGCTTTTTTGTACGCCTAATAATCACAAAAAGTAGAATCCCAACGCTTGCAACACACTTTTTTTACGTCTTTAAACAAGGAGGAATTCACGCCAATTACGCATAGTGCGTACTCGTAACCATCAGTACTTTTCGTTCTATTCTCAATCATATCTGACCGTTATCTTACTCTTTGTTGCAGTTTGAGAAGCGAGTCACAACAGAACGGCAGATTTAATTTTCTAGGGAAATTTAACGTAAAAGCGGCAAGTGACCAAGATCTACAATTACAAAACCCTAGCCTAAAGCTTTATAATAAAAAGCTCAGGTAGTTAGTGACCACTTACATCCAACCGATACAGCAAAACCAAATGCGAGTCACATCACCTTAACAATTGCGCACAAAAAACCACCAAAGCACCCCGTTTTGACGTTAATGACGTGGGATTGTGTGTTTTTAACGTTTTTGACGGGAAACGAGTTTGATTAATTCATCGATAAGGTGTTTTCTTACTCCTGCCAAAGGCCTACAGGCCACTCTTACCACTTCTCAGAATCAACGATGAATCTGGAGCAATGAAGAAGAGGTAGGCCTTTAACTAGAGTGTGTATCTACTAAACAATTTAGCGACAGATAACATTCAATCCATTAGTGAAATGAAAGCAAATAGTAAGGAACAGCTATGCTTGCCAATATAAAAAAAACAGCAATAGCAACAGCAATTATTGCAACTGCTACAACAGGTTTTGCATCAGTAGCAACAGCTGCAGAACGCAGTGAGTTGACTATTCACCCGAAAGAGTACACTACATTCGTACGTAACTTTAACCCGTACCTTGGTGCTACCAACCTACATACTACAACCGACTTCCTTTATGAGCCGCTAGTAGTATTTAACGAAATGCACGGTAACACTCCGGTGTTCCGTCTAGCTGAAAACTTCACAATGTCAGATGATCTGATGAGCGTAGTTTTCGACATTCGTAAGGGTGTTAAATGGTCTGACGGAGAAACTTTCTCTGCTGATGATGTTGTTTTTTCTTTCAACCTTGTAAAAGAGAAACCAGAGCTTGACCAATCTGGCATCAACTCTTGGGTAACTTCTGTAGAAAAACTAAACGACTACCAAGTTAAGTTCAGCCTAACAGAAGCTAACTCGAACGTACCTTACGAGATTGCTAAAGTACCAGTAGTACCTAAGCACATCTGGAAAGACGTGAAAGATCCATCAACGTTTACCAATGAGAACCCAGTAGGTTCTGGTCCGTTTACAGAAATCGATACGTTTACAGCTCAGCTATACATCCAGTGTGCTAACCCGAACTACTGGGATGCAGACAACCTAGATGTTGACTGTCTACGTGTTCCACAAATTGCGAACAACGACCAGTTCCTAGGTAAAGTTGTAAACAGTGAAATGGACTGGACGTCTTCTTTCGTTCCAGATATCGATCGTACATACGCTGCAGCTAGCCCTAAACACCACTACTGGTACCCGCCAGCAGGTACACAGGCATTCATTGTTAACTTCAAGCACCCTGATGCTGCGAAGCATGAAGCATTGAGCAACGTTGAATTCCGTCGTGCTTTCTCTATGGCTCTTGACCGTCAAACTATCATCGATATCGCATTCTACGGTGGCGGTACTGTGAACGATTTCGCATCGGGTCTTGGCTACGCATTTGAAGCTTGGTCTGATGAAAAAACTCATGACAAGTACAAAGGCTTCAACACTTACAACGCTGAAGGCGCGAAGAAGCTTCTTGCTGACGCTGGCTTCAAAGATGTAAACAAAGATGGTTTTGTTGACACTCCATCAGGCAAGTCTTTCGAACTAATGATTCAATCGCCAAACGGCTGGACTGACTTCAACAACACAGTTCAACTAGCGGTAGAACAGCTAAACGAAATCGGTATTAAAGCGAAAGCTCGTACACCTGACTTCTCTGTTTACAACCAAGCAATGCTTGAAGGTACATACGACGTAGCATACACAAACTACTTCCACGGTGCGGATCCATACACGTACTGGAACAGTGCTTACAACTCATCACTTCAATCTGGTGATGGTATGCCTCGTTTCGCGATGCACTTCTACCAAAACGACAAGCTAGATGGTCTTCTAAACAGCTTCTACAAAACAGCAGACAAGAACGAGCAGCTAGATATTGCACACGGTATCCAGCAAATCATCGCTGCAGACCAAGTGACAATCCCAGTGATGTCTGGTGCTTACATGTACCAATACAACACGACTCGCTTCACTGGTTGGTGGAACGAAGAAAATCCAAAAGGCCGTCCAAACATTTGGGCTGGTATTCCAGAGCGTCTACTTCATGTACTGGACCTAAAACCAGTTAAATAAGTAATCGTTCAATCTTTGCGGCGTAACTTCTTACGCCGCTTATAAAAATCCCCACACTATCAATTGAAAGTATGGCGCTAGTCGTCAGGGGATTTTTCGTTCCAAATTTCGCTAGGAGCGACCTGAATCCAGAAACAGGGAAACAATCTGGGTGAGTAAGGTGTGAGTTATGGGTTATTTTTTAAGACGTTTGTCATTTTATTTTGTCGCGCTATTAGTTGCAGCGACGTTAAACTTTATTATTCCAAGAGCAATGCCTGGTGACCCAGTTACCATGATGTTTGCGAACGCTTCTGTACAAGTTACTCCTGAGCGTATTGCGGCAATGAAAGAACTATTAGGCTTCGTTGATGGCGGCTTACTGGTTCAATACGGCGCATACATGAAGAACATTCTAAGCTGGGAGCTTGGTACATCAATTCAATTCTACCCACTTTCAGTAAATACACTGTTAGGTGGCGCATTCGGTTGGTCGCTATTCTTAGCAGGTACTGCCGTTATTCTTTCTTTCTCGATTGGCTCAATCCTAGGTATTTTTGCAGCGTGGAAACGTGGCAGTAAATACGATGCCTTTGTTACTCCAGGGATGCTTATTCTACAAGCCGTTCCTCAAGTTGTTATTGCCATGCTTGCGCTATTTACCTTCGCAATTGGTTTGAAGTGGTTCCCAACTGGCTACGCCTATACCGCTGGTACGATACCTGACTGGACAAGTTGGGCATTCATCAAAGACGTTGCTTACCACGCTTTCTTGCCTCTGGTATGTGCTTCGGTTGTTCAAATTGGTGGCTTCCTAGTAAACATGCGTAACAACATGATCAACCTACTCGCAGAAGACTACATCACCATGGCGAAAGGCAAAGGCCTTAGCGAAAACCGAGTGGTATTCAATTACGCAGCTCGTAACGCGATGCTGCCAAGTGTGACGGCGCTTTCGATGTCTCTAGGTATGGCAATCGGCGGTCAGTTAATTATCGAAATCATCTTTAACTACCCAGGTCTTGGTAGCGTACTTTTCAACGCAATTAACGCTCGTGACTACCAAGTATTGCAAGGCCAACTGCTTATCATGACGCTATTCATGCTGTTCTTTAACCTTGTTGCAGACATGCTTTACGTTGTTCTTGACCCTCGTCTTCGTAAGGGTGGTAAATAATCATGAAAGATATTCTAAAACTCATTTGGCGCAATCCGATGGCCCTAACCGGTGTCATCATCCTAAGTATTTTTATTCTTGGTGCTATTGCGGCTCCATTGATCACCAAACATGTACCAGACAAGCGTACAGGTAACCCACACGAGTACCCTGGCTTCGTCGTTAAGTCTGCACAAACGAACCCTGACGGCTGGGTTGCTCAAAACCTAGCAGACGACCGTCGCACACTTATCATGTCTAAGAAGGCAGATCACGTACTGGGGACAACTCGTATGGGGCGTGACGTTTGGTCACAAGTGGTATACGGCGCACGTGTATCTCTGGCTGTAGGTTTTGGTGCAGGCCTTACCGTATGTTTACTAGCAACGGTTATCGGTGTTTCCGCGGGCTACTTTGGCGGCCGTGTCGATGACATTCTGACAGCCGCAATGAACATCATGCTGGTTATTCCTCAATACCCATTACTGTTCGTCGTTGCAGCCTTTATCGGTGAGGCAGGGCCACTCACCATAACCTTAGTTATCGGCTTTATGTCCTGGGCTTGGGGCGCGCGTGTTGTTCGTTCCCAAACGTTAGCACTGCGTGAAAAAGAGTTTGTAAAAGCCGCTGAAGTTTTGGGTGAATCTTCATTCCGTATCATCTTCGTAGAGATTCTTCCAAACCTTATCTCTATCGTTGGCGCGAGCTTCATCGGTTCGGTGATGTACGCAATCATGATGGAAGCTACGATTTCGTTCCTAGGTCTTGGTGACCCGAACACAATCAGCTGGGGCATCATGCTTTACAACGTTCAAACCTCTTCATCAATGCTGATTGGCGCTTGGTGGGAACTGTTGGCTCCTTGTATCGCATTAACACTACTTGTAACTGGCCTTGCTCTACTTAACTTCGCGGTCGATGAAATTGCCAACCCGCAACTGCGTTCTCACAAAGGCATGAAGCGTTGGAAAAAACTAGCGGCTCAAGATAAAGAAGAACGTGAACCAGAACTACCACCACAAAATGCACTTTGGAGCGGAGATAAATAATCATGTCTGAACCACTAATTTCAATCCGCAACTTATGCGTGGATTACATCACAGAGTCTGGCGATGTTCGCGCGTGTAATAACGTAAGTTTTGACATCGCTCCGGGTGAAGTATTCGGCTTAGCTGGTGAATCTGGCTGTGGTAAATCAACCGTTGCTTTCTCTCTTATGCGTCTTCATAAGCCGCCCGCTTACATCAGTGGTGGTGAAGTCATCTTCAATGGTGAGAACATCCTTGAATACAGTGACGAACGTATGCAAGCGTTCCGCTGGAGCGAGATGTCGATGGTATTCCAGAGTGCGATGAACGCACTCAACCCTGTACTTCCAATGGAAGAGCAGTTCTGTGATGTGATTATGCATCACACCAACATGACTCGTGAACAAGCTAAACAACGCGCTGAAGGTCTACTTGAAATCGTCGATATTCACCCGAGCCGATTGAGTGACTACCCTCACCAATTCTCTGGCGGCATGCGTCAACGCTTAGTTATTGCTATCGCTTTAGCATTGAATCCAAAGCTGATCATTATGGATGAGCCAACGACCGCGCTTGATGTGGTTGTTCAACGCGAAATCCTACAAAAGATCTATGCACTAAAAGAAGAGTTTGGTTTCTCAATTCTGTTCATCACCCATGACTTGTCATTGATGGTCGAGTTCTCTGACCGTATCGGCATCATGTACTCCGGTGAACTTATCGAGGTCGCGAACTCTCAAGATATTCTAGAAAATCCTTACCACCCTTACACCAAAGGGCTGGGTAGTTCTTTCCCTCCACTAACAGGGCCAAAGACAAAACTAGCGGGTATTCCGGGCAACCCTCTGAACCTCTTAGAGATTCCTGAAGGGTGTCGTTTCCAAGCTCGTTGTGACCGTGTACATGAAACTTGTACTAAGGTGCCAACTAAGCTGCGCTCTATCGACCCGGGACACTTGTCTAACTGCCACCTGTACGGTGACCCAATAGTACAAAGAAAGCTATAGCTTGCACGCTGAATCAGCGTGGATAACGAATAAGGCGGCTCGACCGTCGAAAAGCAAGCAAAACGAACAAGGATTCTGGAGACAATTATGAGCAAAGATTTCGGTCAATTATTGGTAGAAGGCAAGAATGTCGTAAAAGACTTCCCAATAAGCAGTACCACCATTCAAACCCCAATGATGCGTGCGATTAACGACGTGTCATTCAAGATGTACAAAAGCCGTGGCCTAGCGGTGGTTGGTGAGTCTGGTTCAGGCAAATCAACAACGGCAAAAATGATCGCAAAAATGTACGCGCCTTCGGGCGGTACGATCGAATACAAAGGTCGCGATATCCAAGAGATCTCAAGCAGAAAAGACCTCATGCACTACCGTGAAGGTGTGCAGATGGTATGGCAAGACCCGTTTGGTTCACTGAACCCAACACACAATATCTTCCACCACATCGCTCGCCCTTTGTTGATCCACAAAAAAGTATCTCCGGGCAACAATAAAGAGTTACAGGAACGTGTATACGATCTTCTAGAGCAAGTGGGGTTAGTACCACCGCAAGCGACGGCAGAAAAGTACCCTCACCAACTCTCAGGTGGCCAGCGTCAACGTGTCAACCTTGCACGTAACATCGCGGTAGGTGCGGAAGTGGTTCTAGCCGATGAGCCAACCTCAATGCTTGATGTATCGATTCGTGCTGGTGTTTTGAACCTGATGGAAGAGATGAAGTTTGAGAAGCAAATGTCTCTACTTTATATCACTCACGACATCGCAACTGCTCGTTACATCGCTGAAGATCTTTCCGTAATGTACGTTGGACACATGGTGGAATGGGGCGATACCGATGACGTTATTGCTAACCCTCAACACCCTTACACTCAGCTATTGGTTTCGGCAGTTCCAGATCCTAAGAAATCGATCCACGACCAACTAGCAGGTAACAAAGGGGAGATCCCACTTTGGACACCAGTATCAGCAGGTTGCCCATTTGCAGGCCGTTGTACTCACGCGATGGACAAGTGTAAAGAACAGCTGCCAGGAGTTACACAGTTAGCTGATAACCACTTTGTACGTTGTTACCTACACGAAAGCTAAGCAATAAAGTCCAAGTTAGGGTCTGCGGACCCTAACTATTTATATCCAAAACATTCAAGTACCTAGCCAATAGAAACTAGGACTGTCGGAGAGTATTGATGCTGTTATTGACCAACCATATTGGCTATGAGTCCACAGGCCCAAAGCAAGCTATCTTACAAACAAAGAAAGCTCGTCTATCGAGCACTACGGCTTTACTCGTCTGTGCAGACAATCATATGACTGTCGGAAGTTTTGATGTGGTTAAACAAGGCCGCGTAGCAAATTGGCATCAAGGGCAATTCTTCACTATCGATTTCAGTTCAGTTACTGAATCTGGTCGCTACTACCTACGTTTTGACAACCTGCGTTCAGAAGTATTTGAGATTGGTAGCAACCTATTAATGAACCACACATTCTCTGATGTGCTTCATTACTTTAAGTCACAACGCTGTGGCGGTATTTTCGACAAAAAAGATCGACAAGCACAAATTCTAAGTACCGACAGATACGTCGATGTCCACGGAGGATGGTATGACGCATCAGGAGATGTCAGTAAGTATTTTAGCCACCTGTCTTATGGTAACTACCTAAACCCACAACAAATTCCAATGGTCGTTTGGAACATGCTAAAAAGTGCACGCTTGACTAGCCATAACCCAGACTTCCCGAAATTCTCCATGACTCGTCTAACGGAAGAGGCTCTGTTCGGTGCCGACTTCTTAGTGCGTATGCAAGACGCCGACGGATACTTCTATATGACGGTATTCGACAAATGGAGCAAAGATATCAATCAGCGCGACATCTGCGCTTATGCGACTCAAGATGGTCATAAATCAACGGACTTACAGGCGGGCTACCGACAAGGTGCCGGCGTAGCTATTGCAGCATTGGCTGCTGCATCTGAGCTTGAAGCCTCTGGCAGTTACTCTAGCCAAACCTACCTTGATACAGCTGCGAAAGGCTATTGGCACCTTAAAGAACACAACCTTCAGTACCTAAACGATGGCGAAGAGAACATCATCGATGAGTATTGCGCCCTACTCGCAGCCAATGAGCTGTATCGCGTAACTCAAGACCAGCAATACCTAACAGAAGCAAGAGCTTGGGCGACTCGTTTAATCTCTCGCCAACAGTCAGATAATTCATTTGAGCACTTCTGGTCGGCAAACTCTGATGGCTCTCGCCCATACTTTCATGCAGCAGAAGCTGGCCTTCCGGTGATTGCGCTATGCGAATACATCGACAACGAAACCAATACTGAATTAAAAGAACAGGCTCGCACAGCTGTTGAGCAAGCTTGCCAGTTCGAAATCAACATTACCGACAAAGTCACCAACCCATTCGGCTACCCAAGACAGTACGTTAAATCTGTCGATGGTGATAAACGTGATGCCTTCTTCGTCGCTCAACAGAACGAGACAGGTTACTGGTGGCAAGGTGAAAATGCTCGCCTTGGTTCACTCGCAACCATGGCTTACCTAGTTCAACCGCACATTAAGGATAATGACCTTCAACAGCGTCTAATCCAGCTTTCACAAAACAGCCTTGATTGGATCTTGGGCCTCAACCCATACCACATGTGCATGCTCGATGGTCACGGCCATAACAACCCAGACTACCTACCTCAGCTTGGTTTCTTCAATGCAAAAGGTGGTGTCTGCAACGGCATCACGGCTGGTTTCGAAGACGAACAAGACATCGCATTCAACCCACCAGCACAGAAAGACGACATGCTTCAAAACTGGCGCTGGGGTGAACAATGGATCCCTCACGGCGCTTGGTTCCTATTGGCAACGGCTTCGCAATTCAACTTCCTAGCACAAAGTAAGGAGCAATAATCATGACTCTTTACTACGTAGGTATTGATGGTGGAGGCACTTCTTGTCGAGCTCGAATTCGCGATGACCAAGGCAAGCTGGTTGGTGAAGCAAAGAGTGGCAGTGCCAACATTCTATTGGGTGTTGATGTTGCAATGAACTCTATCGTTGACGCCATCACCAAAGCCGCACAACAAAGCCAACTCGACTCTAACGATTTTTCTAATATGCATGTTGGTTTGGCGCTAGCTGGCGCAGAGCAAAAATCAGCATGGCTCGACTTCATGGTACAAGCTCACCCTTTCGCAAGTATGACACTCAATACAGACGCTTACGGCGCTTGCATTGGTGCTCACAACGGCCAAGACGGTGCAATCATGATTGGTGGCACAGGTTCATGTGGTATCTACCTAAACAACGGCGAACAACATGTTGTTGGCGGTCGTGAATTCCCAATTTCAGACCAAGGCGGCGGCGCAGTGATGGGCCTTCGTTTAATTCAGCAAGTTCTACTCGCTGAAGATGGCATTCGCAACAAAACTCCGCTGACTCAGCATGTTATGAATCACTTCAATAATGATGTTGATGCGATCGTGGCGTGGTCAAAAGGCGCGATTCCAAAAGATTACGGCCAATTTTCTCCAGTTATTTTTCAACTGGCAAATGAAGGTGATGAACTGGCTATCGAGATGCTCAAGCAAACCGCTGCTGATATCGAAATGTTTGTCTTAGCACTACACCGAAAAGGCGCTGACAAGGTGTGCTTAATGGGAAGTATCGCTGAGCGTATTCTCAACTGGCTATCTCCACCAGTACAACAATGGATCGTTAAACCTCAATTCGACGCTATCGAAGGCGCATTGATGTTTGCCGGAAAATCACAACACAACTTGTATCAACAGGCTTAGCAGGGAAGTTATATGAATTATCGCATCGACTTAGCTGTTCTTTCTGAACAAAAAAATAACTGCCGATTCGGCCTTACGGTACATAACTTAAGTGACCTCGACGTACAAGATTGGTCACTGCATTTTGCCTTTGACCGATTCATCCTTCCTGAGAGTTTGTCGCAAGGTGAATTGACTCAAGTAGGAAGCTTTTGCTCGTTCAAACCAAATTCGCCAGTGTTAAAAGCCAATAACCATTTCTACCTTGAATTCAGTATTCAAAGCGCACCATTCCGCTTCTATTCTGATGGCCTTAACGATGCCTTTATCCAGTCACATCATGATGGGGAAACATCGGTACTGCCTGTCGCGATATCACCCATTGTACTGGCTTCGCCATACCGTGAACGCAATCAAATTCCTGAAGTGAGCGCAGCTCAAGTGGCATTGATTCCTCAGCCGAATCAGATCGAATTTCAGCAAGGTAGTTTCGCGCTAAGTAGATTCGCGCTAAGCAGCGAATGCAGAATTGAGGTTCAATCTCATCTTGCTGATAAGGCAGTCTCTTGGTTCCAGCAAGAATTGCTCTCGACCTTTGAGTTGTCTCTTTCGAACGCGCTTTCAACTGAACTTTCAAAAGACGAAAGCGGCGACATTCTATTTCGCAGCAACCCGACGTTAGATGAAGCCGAATACAAGCTGTCCATCACTGCACAACAGATTACTGCTGAATCAGGCAGCCAATCGGGCTTTACACACGCTGTGGCAAGCTTGATCCAGTTAGTTCAACAACTGGACGCGGAGAACTTCTCTCTACCATGTTGCAAAATCGCCGATCAACCTCGATTTAAGTACCGCGGCATGATGTTGGATTGCGCTCGTCACTTCCACTCAGTCGATCAAGTGAAGCGTTTGATCAACCAACTGGCGCAGTACAAATTCAACGTTTTTCACTGGCACCTAACCGATGATGAAGGCTGGAGAATTGAGATCAAGAGCCTGCCTCAGCTAACAGAAATTGGCGCTTGGCGTGGTCCTGATCATGCATTAGAACCGCAATACACCCACATTGCTGACAACTATGGCGGCTTCTACACACAACAACAGATTCGCGAAGTCATTGAATATGCTGAGCAACGCAGCATCACGGTGATCCCAGAGATCGATATACCGGGACACTGTCGCGCCGCAATCAAATCACTGCCAGACATGCTAGTTGAGCAAGCAGACACCACACAATACAAGAGCATTCAGCACTACAACGACAACGTGCTAAATCCAGGTTTACCGGGTACTTACCAATTCCTAGATGCAGTTATTGAAGAGGTCGCAGAGCTTTTCCCTAGCGAATTGATCCACATGGGCGCAGATGAAGTGCCACCAGGAGTGTGGAGCAACAGCCCTGCAGCTCAAGCTCTGATGAAAAAGCATCAATATAAAGACAGCAAAGACTTGCAAGGTCACCTATTCCGTTATGCCGAGAACAAACTCAAGCAACTTGGCAAGCGCATGGTGGGCTGGGAAGAAGCGCAACACGGCGACAAAGTCAGTAAAGAGACCATCATCTACTCGTGGCTCAGTGAAGAAGCTGCAGTGAATTGCGCTCGCCAAGGCTTTGATGTGGTGCTGCAACCGGCACAATTTACCTATCTCGACATGACCCAAGATTATGCACCGGAAGAACCGGGCGTAGATTGGGCTGCCGTAATCCCATTAGAACAAGCTTATACCTATGAAGCGCTTGCTGAAATATCCGACACCGACCCAATTCGTAAGCGGATCCGCGGAATTCAGTGTGCTCTATGGTGTGAGATCGTCACCAACCAAAAGCGTATGGATTACATGGTATTCCCAAGAATTAGCGCTTTAGCTGAAGGATGTTGGACACATAAAAACAACCGAAACTGGCTAGATTACCTATCTCGCTTAAAGGGGCATCTGCCATTACTCGACAGACTCGATGTTGATTATCGCAGCCCTTGGAAAGCTCAATAAAACAAAATCAAAGCGACACTCATATCGAGTGGATACTGACTCAAATTAAGTTGCTAACTCAAATTAAGGTGCTCAGTCAGATAAGACTCAGCATCACTATTTAAAAATTAGCTGCATAGATGCAGTTTGTTAAAAAGGAAATGACAATGAAATACGGCTATTTCGATAACGACAATCGCGAATACGTCATCACTCGCCCTGATGTACCAGCACCTTGGACCAACTACCTAGGTACTGAAAAGTTTTGTACCGTAATTTCGCACAATGCGGGCGGTTACTCGTTCTACAATTCTCCGGAATACAACCGTGTTACTAAATTCCGTCCAAACGGCACATTCGACCGTCCAGGACACTATGTTTACCTGCGTGATGATGAGACGGGTGATTACTGGTCTATCTCTTGGCAGCCAGTGGCAAAAAGCCTAGATGAAGCGAACTACGAAGTACGCCATGGCCTGTCATACTCTAAGTTCAAGTGTGAATACAGCGGTATTACCGCAACTAAAACGCTATTCGTTCCTAAGGGAGAAGATGCTGAAGTTTGGGACGTCGTGCTGAAGAACAACACTGACAAGCCAAGAACCATCAGCACTTTCTCATTTGTTGAGTTCTCTTTCAGTCATATTCAATCAGATAACCAGAACCATCAGATGTCTCTGTACTCTGCAGGTACGTCTTACCAAGAAGGTGTTCTGGAATACGACTTGTACTACAACACCAACGACTTTGAAGGCTTCTACTACCTAGCTTCAACTTTCTCACCAGACAGCTACGATGGCCAACGTGACAACTTCCTTGGCATGTACCGTGATGAAGCCAACCCAATTGCGGTTGAAAATGGCAAGTGTTCTAACAGCGCTCAAACCTGTTACAACCATTGTGGTTCTCTGCACAAGCAATTTACGATTCAACCGGGTGAAGAAGTCCGCTTTGCGTATGTACTCGGTATCGGTAAAGGCAACGGTGAACGCCTACGCGAGAAGTACCAAAATACAGCCAACGTAGATGCGGCTTTCCAAGGAATAAAAGATCACTGGGACGAGCGTTGCAACAAATTCCAAGTTAAGTCGCCAAACGAAGGCTTAGACACCATGATCAACACGTGGACGCTATACCAAGCGGAAACCTGTGTGGTTTGGTCGCGCTTTGCATCCTTCATTGAAGTCGGTGGCCGTACTGGCCTTGGTTACCGTGATACGGCGCAAGATGCTATTTCAGTACCTCATGCCAACCCACAAATGACCAAGAAGCGCATTATCGACCTACTTCGTGGCCAAGTGAAAGCAGGCTACGGTCTACACTTGTTCGATCCAGACTGGTTTGATCCAGAGAAAGCTGACGTTGAACCTTCAAAATCACCAACGGTTGTTCCAACACCGTCAGATGACGACAAGATCCACGGCATTGACGATACCTGTTCTGATGATCACCTATGGATCGTTCCAACCATCATCAAATACGTAATGGAAACGGGTGAACACGATTTCTTTGATGAAGTGATTCCATACGCAGACGGTGGCGAAGCAACGGTTTACGAGCACATGAAAGCGGCGCTGAATTTCTCTGCAGAATACGTAGGGCAAACCGGTATCTGTAAAGGTCTTCGTGCTGACTGGAATGACTGTTTGAACCTAGGTGGTGGTGAATCTTCTATGGTTTCATTCCTACACTTCTGGGCGCTACAAGAATTCTTAGACCTTGCTAAGTTCCGTAATAACGAAGTTGACGTCGCTAAATACACGGAAATGGCAGCTAACGTTCGCGAAGCGTGTGAAACACACCTTTGGGATGACGAGGGTGGCTGGTACATCCGTGGTCTGACTAAAAATGGCGACAAGATCGGTACCGCTCAACAAGCTGAAGGTCGTGTGCACCTTGAGTCAAACACGCTAGCGGTTCTATCTGGCGCGGTATCTCAAGAGCGTGGCGAGAAAGCGATGGACGCTGTCGATGAGAACCTTTTCTCTGAATATGGCCTGCACCTAAACTCTCCTTCATTCGCAACACCAAACGACGATATCGGTTTCGTAACTCGCGTTTACCAAGGCGTTAAAGAGAATGGTGCAATCTTCTCTCACCCGAATCCATGGGCTTGGGTAGCAGAAGCGAAGCTAGGTCGTGGTGACCGTGCTATGAAGTTCTACGACGCACTTAACCCGTACAACCAAAACGACATGATTGAAACGCGTTACGCAGAACCATACTCGTACGTGCAGTTCATCATGGGTAAAGATCACCAAGATCATGGTCGTGCAAACCACCCTTGGTTAACAGGTACCTCTGGTTGGGCTTACTTCGCGGTAACCAACTTCATTCTTGGTGTTCGTACAGGCTTTGAAGGCTTAACAGTTGATCCATGTATCCCGACTGATTGGCCAGAGTTCGAGGTTACTCGTCAATGGCGTGGCGCGACTTACAACATCACAGTGCAGAACCCGAATGCAGTAAGCAAAGGCGTTGCCTCTATCACTATCAATGATGAGTCAGTTGAAGGCGCAATCCCGGTACAAGCAGAAGGCAGCGTGAACGAAGTTATCGTTGTACTCGGCTAATCACTTAATTTGATGAACAGCTCCTATCTCAAGTCTTTACTGGCTTGAGATAGTGAGACTAAAAGGATTTTCTAATGATTAAATTTGGTACTGGCGGCTGGCGCGCGTTTATTGGTGAAGAGTTCACTAGAGAAAACGTCCGCTTAGTGGCACAAGCACTCTCTAACATCATCAATAATGAAGATGCAGCGAAAAACGGCTTCGTTATCGGCTATGACCGCCGCTTCCTTTCAGATAAAGCCGCGTGCTGGTTTGCTGAAGTATTGGCAGCCAACAACATCAAAGTGAGCTTTATCGACAAGTTCGTTCCGACTCCTATCGTGATGTTCCAAGCAAAAGAGATGGGATGTATTTACTCTGCGTGTATTACCGCTTCTCACAACCCAGCGGACTATAACGGCATAAAGATCTTCATTGAAGGTGGCCGAGATGCTGATGAGACCATCACAGAAAAGATCGAACAACAGATTTCGACCCTAACCAGTGAAGATGTCGTCAGAGTCGATTTTGAACAAGCATTGAATGACAAAGAAATTGAAATCATCAATCCGATGAACGCCTTTGTTGACTCGATCATTAACGCTATTGATATCGAATCGATTAAACAAGCCAACCTAAGAGTCCTGATCGACCCAATGTTTGGCGTGGCAAAAAACGCACTGCAAACCGTTCTAATCAGTGCCCGCTGTGATGTCGACGTGATCAACGATGGTAAGAACCCAGATTTCGGTGGTCTCATGCCATCTCCTAATGCAGCTACGCTGTATCGCTTGAAGCATTTGGTAGCAGCAGAAGGCTATGACATTGGTATTGGTACCGATGGCGATGCCGACCGTTTAGGCATCATCGATGAGAAAGGTCACTTCATTCACCCTAACGAAGTGTTACTGCTTCTTTACTACTACTTATTGGAATACAAAGGCTGGAAAGGCTCTGTCGTGCGTAACATCGCTACCACACATCTGCTCGACAAAGTAGCGGCAGATCATGGTGAGAAGAGCTTTGAGGTTCCTGTAGGCTTTAAGCATATCAGCTCTCAAATGGAAGCCGATGATTCACTGATTGGTGGTGAAAGCTCGGGCGGTTTAACCATTCGAGGTCACATCAAAGGTAAGGATGGCGTGTTCGCATCGAGCTTACTGGTTGAGATGATCAGTGTGACAGGCAAGAAGCTGTCTGAGCTGCTTGATGAGATTTACTCTAAGTATGGCTATGCGTATACGGCGGAAGGCGATTGCAAGTTTAAACCTTCAGAGAAGGAAGCGCTCTACACCAAGATCTACGTCGAAAAACAACTGCCTGAATTTGAATACGAAATTGAAAAAGTCAGCTATGAAGATGGTGCCAAGGTGTACTTCAAGAATGGCGGCTGGGTGATTGCTCGTTTCTCAGGAACTGAGCCATTGCTACGAATCTTCGCAGAAATGGAAGATAAAGACACTGCAGAACATGTTCTTCAAAAAGTGAAAGACTTCCTCTCTCTATAGGCTTATAGAGCGCAGCAGTCTTATATGGGACTTAACAAATCACTGCCTTGTTAACCCCTATAGATGAAGAGCTTTTGCCCAGTACTTTAGATTAAAGTGCTGGGCTTTTTTATGGCTCATCGAGAATTAGCGGTACTATGAGTTGAGTTGTACCTAATTAGAAAGCCAATACGCCTTTGGTATCCACTTTTACGTTGACCGGCATACCAACTTCAAGCGCTTCTGACGAGGTTGCCAATAGCTTTTGACCGTATGCTTCAATAACATAACGACAGTGGTCGCCCATAAATTGCTGCTCTAGTACTGAAATAGCACTGTCTTGTTCGTAACTAGCTTGGATATGCTGTGGTCTTAAAAGAAGCTCACACGCACTGCCAAATTCAATCTCCGTTTGTGGTTTAGCTTCAACCACACCTAAGCTGGTTTCAAACTCCAGCTCTGAAATACGCTGTGCATTGAGGTAACTGCCGCCGCCCAAAAAGTCTGCAACAAACTTACTCGAAGGGTGGAAATAAAGCTCCGATGCCGAACCATACTGTTCAATCACACCATGGTTCATTACTGCCATCTTATCTGCAAACGCGAACGCCTCTTCACGACTGTGAGTCACAAAAATAGCCGTCACACCCTGCTTCTTAAATATTTTACGAATCTGAGAGATCAACTCATGGCGAACCTGAGTATCGATGTTTGAGAAAGGTTCATCCAATAACAATAAATCTGGCTTGTATGCTAAAGAACGAGCAATCGCTACGCGCTGCTGTTGACCACCAGAAAGTTGATGTGGGTATCGGTCACCGAATTCATCTAAATGAACCAGCTCCAACATCTCTTGGACTTTCTCTTTCTTTTGCTGATCAGAGAGATCTTTAAGGCCAAAACCGACATTCTGGTTTACCGTCAGGTGCGGAAACAGGGCGTAATCTTGGAAAATCATACCGATGTTTCGTTGCTCTGGTGGCAACCAATTATCACCATCATCAATGGTTTGACAGTTCAAGCTCATGATTCCGCTACTTAATGGAAGCAGGCCTGCAACCGCCTTAAGCAAAGTTGTTTTTCCGCAGCCACTGGCACCAAGAAGACAAACAATTTCACCATGCTCAACTTCTAACGAGAGCGATTCCAAGATGGTTTGCGACTCATATTTGCAAGTCAGATCTTTAATTGATAATGCACAACTCATTAGTGTTTCTGCTCCAAAGAACGGTTAACGATGATCAGAGGAATTAAACCCACCAACACCAATAATACAGCAGGCATTGCCGCCAACTCTAGGTGCTCATCTGAGGCATAGTTATAAACATAGGTCGCCAATGTTTCGAAGTTGAAAGGACGTAACAGCAATGCCGCATTTAGCTCTTTCATTGATTCGATAAACACCAGTAAACCTGCGATCAACGCACCGCGTTTAATCAAAGGCAAATGGACACGACGTAACATCTGGTTGGTATTACAACCCATGGTTTTAGAAGCCATATCCAATGAAGGAGATACTTTACTCAAGCTACTTTCGATACTGCCGATCGCCACTGCAGAAAAACGCACGACCATTGCAAAGATAAGCGCAAACATGGAACCAGAGAAGATCAAACCAGGTCGTCCCCACTCCATCACTTTAGCGATGTCATTGACCAAGTGATCCATAAACAACACGGGTACCATCACGCCAATCGCTAACACGGTGCCTGGAACGGCATAGCCCATCGAAGCAATACGCATGTAAGCCTGATTTTTCTTACTTGGGCTAACACGCTGATTAAAATTCACAATCATCGCAATGATAACGCCAATAATCGCCGCGACTACTGACACATAAAGGCTGTTAATCGCATACTCTCTGAATTCAGGCGTCCAGCTTTGCGCAAAGTATTTGTAGGCATAGATCATCAACTGACCGAGAGGGAACAAGAATGCAACACACACTAATCCCCAGCACCAGAACAGTGCCAACCATTTTTTCCAACCGGACAAGTCGTAGCGAAAGTCTTCACGACTGCTGAATTGATTCTGGAACAGTTTCTGTTTACGACGGCTATAGCGCTCTGAACTCAACAGTAGGATCACGATAACCAGCATAATTGCCGATATTTTCGCTGCAGCCGTTAAACTTGAATAACCTAACCAGGTATCGTAAACCGCTGTCGTTAAGGTGTTGACTGCAAAGTAACTCACGGTACCAAAGTCACCGATGGTTTCCATTGCGACAAGCGATAGACCTACCGCCATAGAAGGACGAACAAGCGGTAAAGAAATACGACGAAAGCTTTCCCAAGGTGAACATTTTAGCAACCGAGCGGATTGCAATAAGGAGACGTTTTGCTCCATAAATGCCGCGCGGCACAACAAGTAAACATACGGGTAAAGAACGAGGGACAAAACAATAATGGCACCCGATAAGGTTCTAATATCCGGGAACCAATACTCACCGGGTCCCCACCCAGTCAGATCTCGCAGTAGCACTTGAACAGGGCCTGCAAAGTCGAACCAATCGGTAAAGATATACCCGACAATATAGCCAGGCATAGCTAATGGCAGTACCAGTGCCCACTGTAAAACACGCTCACCCGGCACACGGCACATTGCCATAATCCAAGCAGACGGAATACCAAAAACTAAAGACAGGAACATGGTTCCTATGACTAAAACCACCGTATTGTAAGCATAGGTGGGCATCACTGTGGACATCAGATGAGAAAATAGCTCATCTGTTTCTCCAACAGCCGTCGTAAAAATCGCTAAGATCGGTAAAACCAGCAATACTGCAATAATGCCGCTACTGGTGTTCCATAAATAATTCTTTTCTTTCATCGCCTAACTACAACGAGGCTTAATGAAACACAAATGCATTTGCAAATACATCTCATATCCTTTTAATGGTGGGGTTATTTATACCCATATACTGTAACGACTTCAAGGTGAGATGCTAATAACTCAAGGGATCAACGACGAGCTTTGTATCAAAAAGTGATTTTCCAAAAACAAACAACCCCAAGTGACCGAAAATGGCGACTTGAGGTTGTCATTTTACTTGGGCCGAAGCCTACAGTAATAAATTAAAGATCGAACTTAACTTCATCTAATAGCTTGATTGCTGCTGCGTGGTGGTCAGCGATCTGGTCTAGAGAAATTGTATCAGCTTTGAATTCACCCCATGAAGCAACAAGCTCAGAAGGTTTAACGTCTGCTTTCACTGGGTATTCGTAGTTTACTTCTGCGTACATGCTTTGCGCGGTGTTACCAGATAGGAATTCCATTAGCTTAACGGCATTCTCTTCGTTTGGAGAGTATTTAGCCATTGCCATACCAGAGATATTCACGTGAGTACCTGTTGTCTCTTGGTTAGGGAAGTTAATGTAAACAGCATCAGCCCAAGCTTTTTGCTCTTTATCGTTAACCATCTTACCTAGGTAGTAGCTGTTGCCAAGAGCAACATCACATAGACCTTCTTTAATCGCTTTAACTTGTGCGCGATCGTTACCTTGAGGCTTACGTGCTAGGTTTGCTTTTACGCCTTCTAGCCACTCTTTCGTTTCAGCTTCACCTTTGTGAGCGATCATCGAAGATACTAGAGAAACATTGTATGGGTGCTTACCGCTACGAGTACAGATTTTGCCTTTAAATTCAGGCTTAGTTAGATCTTCGTAAGTGAACTCTTCACCTAGACGACCAACACGGTCACGTGAAGAATAAACGCTACGTGTACGAGTTGTTAGAGCAAACCACTCGTTAGCAGTATCTTGGTACTGAGCAGGGATGTTCTTTTCAAGTACATCACTTTCAACAGACTGAACTAGACCTTGTTTAGTTAGTTCAGATAAACGGCTGATATCGACAGTTAATACAACGTCAGCTGGGCTGTATTCACCCTCTTGAGCTAACTTCTCTGCTAAACCTTTTTTAGCAAACTTAACGTTTACTTTAATGCCAGTCTCTTTAGTGAATTCCTTGAACATAGGTTCAACTAGGAAAGGTTGACGGTAAGAGTATACGTTCACTTCTTCCGCAGCCATTGCTGTCGGGGCAATCACACTACACGCTAGAGCTGAAAGTGTTAGCAGTTTTTTCATTGTAAAATCCTTCATATCGAAATGATAATCTATATCAGTTGCGTTATTATATTCATCAGTAACATAATTACAATGATGTCCGACAAAAAATTTGTCTACTCAGCACCATCAAGCTCGCACTTTTGTAACAATGTATTTCAGGAGATATTCATATCATCTCCTATTCAAAATACTCGCTCACTCTCTCTTGAGAGATCATTGTTGCTTAGACATAAATAACAAGAAACCCCATAACCAATGGTTATGGGGTTTCTTAAACTAGCTTACTCTTTGTCTACATTAAGCTTTATTCTTTGATTACTTTACTGATACAAATTCAGGGTAAGCGCCAACACCACAATCGTGCATGTCCATACCTTCTAGTTCTTCATCTTCGGTTACACGGATACCAATTGTTGCTTTAAGCACTGCCCATACCGCTAGGCTAGCTCCGAATACCCATGCAAAGATTACTGCTGCACCCAATAGTTGAGCACCAAACGTTGCATCCGCGTTGCTTAGAGGCACAGCCATTAGACCGAAGAAGCCACATACACCGTGTACTGAGATAGCACCCACCGGATCATCAATCTTCACTTTATCTAGAGCAATGATGCTGAATACAACCAAGGCACCAGATACCGAACCAATCGCTACAGAAAATAAAGGTGATGGTGATAGAGGGTCTGCAGTGATTGCTACTAGGCCAGCTAACGCACCGTTAAGAATCATTGTTAAGTCTGCTTTACCCCAAGTTGTTTTACATACTAGTAATGCTGCGATTGCGCCAGCTGCTGCTGCTGCGTTGGTGTTAAGGAAGATCTGGCCAACCGCTGTCGCGTTTTCAAAGTCTGAAACCATTAGCTGAGAACCGCCGTTGAAGCCGAACCAACCAAACCATAAGATGAACGTACCTAATGTTGCTAACGGCATATTTGAACCAGGGATTGGGTAGATTTCACCATTTTTACCGTATTTACCTCGACGAGCACCGAGTAACAATACGCCAGCAAGCGCAGCCGAAGCACCAGCCATATGCACGATACCTGAACCTGCGAAATCACTGAAGCCTGCTTCTGATAGGAAGCCACCACCCCAAGTCCAGTAACCTTCCATTGGGTAAATAAACGCTGTTAGAACCACAGAGAAGATAAGGAATGACCAAAGCTTCATACGCTCAGCCACTGCGCCCGAAACGACCGACATTGCCGTTGCAACGAACACAACTTGGAAGAAGAAGTCAGATTCTAGTGAATGGTCTGCGCCTTCACTTTGAGTACCAATTAAAGTACCGAATGAAGGCAACCAACCACCTTCACCGTTATCTACGTACATAATGTTGTAGCCAACCACTAAGAAAGTCGTACAAGCAATAGCGTATAAACAGATGTTCTTGGTTAAAATTTCTGTGGTGTTCTTTGAACGAACTAGACCAGCTTCAAGCATTGCGAAGCCTGCTGCCATCCACATGACCAACGCACCTGAAATGAGGAAGAAAAAAGTGTCTAGTGCGTAACGTAGTTCCATTACTGTTGTCGTAAGTTCCATATTAAAGTCTCCAGTCCTTGTAATTCTTTAAAGTGCTTCAGCATCCATTTCACCAGTACGAATACGTACGGCTTGGCTTAGGTCATACACAAAAATTTTGCCATCACCGATTTTTCCGGTATGTGCTGCTTGGCTAATCGCTTCAACAACTCGGTCAACGTTTTCAGCTTGGGTAGCAATCTCTAGCTTCACTTTTGGTAGGAAATCCACTTGGTACTCCGCACCACGATACAATTCAGTATGTCCCTTCTGACGACCAAAACCTTTCACTTCAGAAACTGTCATACCTTCAATGCCCACATCAGAGAGCGCTTCGCGTACATCATCTAATTTGAATGGCTTAACAATGGCATTTATTAATTTCATATTCGTTCCTTAAATTCTTCACTTAATCCGTTAATTCTCTTATTACAATCCAAGTAGCGTGCCAAAATGTTAAGTCATTGATTTTAAATAATATGCAAATGATAAGGTCATAAAAACAAAAAAGGCCGCACCAATATGGTGCGGCCTTTTCACTATCTTAATGCGTTGCGCTATTGTTGCTCCAGTTTTGGGCAACCAAGCCTTCAAAGCTCTAAATGACTCAAGAATAGGGGCTAACTAGCGAGTAGAAAGTTAGACCTTAATAGCCTAAAAAGTCCATCCAGCGTTCGATAAGCCGCTCGAAATCATCGATTCCACAGCTTGCTTGGCTTTCACAGTTATAGAAGTCGAATTCACTGCCCTCTTCCATCTCTTGCTCATGCGCTAACACGTTTTCCTGAATCGTTACGTCATCTTCATTGATAGCAAGGCTGATCTCTTTGCCAAGCAGCGTCACTTCATTACTCAGATCCTGTCGAGATTGTTCAATCAACGCCATCACGTGATCCAGTTTCTGCTTATCTTTCCCAATCTCTTCTTGAAGCCAGCGGCCAACAATTTCATGACCCATGCTGCACTTTACATAGTACTCGCCCATTAAAGTGTTTCGTGTAAATTCAAATTCCATAAAGGCTCCGCGCACTAATGACAGATAGGGTAAAAAATGAGGCGAGAGTATATAGCGAAGTCTACGAGAGATCGAGTGTGTTTAATGCTGCACTAAACCACCAATAAAAAATCAGCAAGAGCAAATCACTAACAACGCACACAAACAAAAACGCCCTCTCGTATAGAGAAGGCGTTGTATTAGCAGCGAGTACGTTACTGCAATGCAGTAGCGACTGACTGATTATCTATAAAGCGCTTATGCAGGCTCTTGGAAGATAACTGTGTCTGCTTTTTCCGTGTACTGACCCATTTTATGGAAGTTCAGGTAACGGTATGTATCAGCAGCGGTTGCATTGATCTTCTCAGCGTACTCTAGGTACTCTTCTTTCGTTGGGATACGACCAAGAATCGCACCAACAGCAGAAAGCTCAGCAGAAGCTAGGTAAACGTTCGCACCATTACCCAAACGGTTCGGGAAGTTACGTGTTGACGTCGACATAACCGTCGAAGCATCAGCAACACGAGCTTGGTTACCCATACATAGTGAACAGCCCGGAGTTTCGATACGTACCCCAGCACGACCGAAGATGCCGTAGTAGCCTTCTTCTGTCAGTTGGTCTTTATCCATCTTCGTTGGCGGAGCAACCCATAGGCGAGTATTTAGTGAGCCGTTAAACTCTTCTAACATCTTACCTGCAGCGCGGAAGTGACCAATGTTGGTCATACAAGAACCGATGAACACTTCTTGAATCTCTGTCCCTTGAACATCAGAAAGAAGACGAGCATCATCTGGATCGTTTGGCGCACATAGGATTGGTTGGTCAATATCAGCAAGATCAATCTCGATAACATGCGCGTATTCCGCATCTGAATCAGCAGATAGCAACTCAGGATTCGCTACCCACTCTTCCATTGCCGTGATACGACGCTCAATCGTACGAACATCACCGTAACCTTCAGCAATCATCCACTTAAGCATAACGATATTCGAGTTCAGGTACTCATCGATAGACTCTTGAGATAGCTTAACAGTACAACCTGCAGCTGAACGCTCAGCAGATGCATCAGAAAGCTCAAATGCTTGCTCTACAGACAGGTGTTCAACACCTTCAATTTCTAGTACACGACCAGAGAATTCGTTGATCTTACCTGCTTTCTCAACCGTTAGTAGACCTTGCTTGATACCGTAAAGTGGAATGGCATGTACTAGGTCACGTAACGTGATACCCGGTTGCATTTCACCTTTAAAGCGAACCAAGATAGATTCAGGCATATCAAGAGGCATAACGCCTGTTGCCGCCGCAAATGCTACTAGGCCAGAACCCGCAGGGAATGAAATACCAAGAGGGAAACGAGTATGCGAGTCACCACCTGTACCTACAGTATCAGGTAGAAGCATACGGTTTAGCCATGAGTGGATAACACCATCACCCGGACGAAGTGAAACACCCGCACGGTTCATGATGAAATCAGGTAGCGTATGGTGAGTGTTTACATCAACCGGTTTAGGGTATGCAGATGTGTGACAGAAAGACTGCATTACAAGGTCTGCTGAGAAACCAAGACACGCCAGATCTTTCAGTTCATCACGAGTCATAGGACCCGTAGTATCTTGAGAACCCACTGTCGTCATTTTAGGTTCACAGTACTGACCAGCACGTACACCTTCAACGCCACACGCTTTACCTACCATCTTCTGAGCTAGCGTGTAGCCTTTATCAGAAGCTAATGGATCGATTGGTTTAGCAAACAGGTCTGTTTCAGCTAGGCCTAGAGCATCACGAGCACGACCTGTTAGGCCACGACCAATGATCAGTGGAATACGGCCACCAGCACGAACTTCGTCTAGCAAAACTTTGCCTAGTTCAAAGTTTGAAATCACAGAACCGTTCTTATGAACAACACCTTCGTACGGGTAGATATCAATGATATCGCCCATGTTCATGTCTTGTACGTTCAGTTCAATGGGTAGTGCGCCTGAATCTTCCATTGTGTTGTAGAAGATTGGTGCAATTTTACCACCAAGACAAACACCGCCAGTACGCTTGTTTGGTACGAATGGGATATCTTCGCCCATAAACCAAAGCACTGAGTTCGTTGCCGATTTACGTGAAGAACCTGTGCCAACAACATCACCAACGTAAGCCAGTTGAATGCCGTCTTTTTGCATTTCTTCAATCTGTTTGATTGGACCAACATTACCCTGTTCGTCAGGAGTAATGCCATCACGTTCCATTTTCAGCATCGCTTTCGCGTGTACTGGGATATCAGGACGTGACCATGCATCAGGCGCTGGAGATAGGTCATCGGTGTTCGTTTCACCAGTGACTTTAAATACTTTAACGGTAATTTTTTCCGCTACTTTGTCTTTAGCTGTAAACCATTCAGCATCAGCCCAAGATTGAAGCACTTGTTGTGCTGAAGCATTACCTGCTTTCGCTTTCTCTTCTACGTCGTAGAACGCATCGAACATAAGTAAAGTATGAGATAGGGCTTTAACAGCGATTGGAGCAAGTTCAGCGTCATCTAGTAGAGATACTAGAGATTCGATGTTGTAACCGCCTTGCATAGTACCAAGCAGTTGTGCAGCTTTTGCTTTGCTTACTAGTGGAGATGTCACTTCACCTTTAGTGATAGCCGTAAGAAAGCCCGCTTTTACATAAGCAGCTTCATCTACACCCGGTGGAATGCGGTTTTCTAGTAGGTCAAGAATGATTTCTTCTTCACCTTGAGGTGGATTCTTCAGAAGTTCAACTAGGCCAGCTACCTGCTCAGCATCTAGTGGTTTTGGAACAACTCCCTCGGCAGCACGTTCTTCGACGTGTTTACGGTAGGCTTCAAGCACGACTTTTTTCCTCTCATTGCGGTTCACTTCTTACCTTCATAATTGTTAGTAAAATAAAGAAGTGAACATCCTTGGAAACTTGGCTCTCCATTGCCATTTTTGTCATTCAATTTGTATTGATGAGCGGCGTCATAGAGGCCAAACTGTGGGCGATAGAATAGCAAATTTAACGTTAAATTAAAATCTTATCATTTTGACCAACATAGCAAGTTAAGACGAAAGTCCCACTATTTTTGCCTAATTACGCAGTTAAACGGCTACTCTACGCATGATTATTTGTAGGAAGTACCGACAATCAAATAGACCGAATCATAGTTATCTTCAGTTCGGCCATAAGCCAAAATAATCGGCCCTAAAGGGGAGTCGACTCCGGCAAAGACTGAGCCGGCGGTGAACATTGGCGCTTCGTCAATGCTCAGATCATTGTTCGACCATACACCACCATGCTCAATGGACGCACCCACGTAGAATGGCGATTTAAAGAGGCCGAAGTCATTTTCAAACCACTTATAGCGATAAATTAAACTGCCATACGCCAAGTTTTGCCCAATAAGACTATTTCTTGGTATTCCCGATAAATTTAAGAAGCCTCCAAGCTCCTTTGGATCAATAGGGAACACGGAATTTTTACTCTCTACCATACCAAAATCGAACTTTGCGACTAAAGTATGCTTTTCAATACTCTGCGCCGCCATGAAATTAGCTGAGAATTCATAAACCGTATCACTCTCAGACGTTAAATTCGATTCACCAACAGAGCTGTCGTTATCAAAATCATCATGAGAGACGAGGTACTCTAAATCGACAAAGTAACCCTTGGTCGGCAAGCTGAAGTTATCCAAAGTATCGAGTCGATACCCCATAAACCCGCCAATACGCTTGTAGCCACCGCTGCCCAATGAGGGTAACGAAGAAACCTCAACATCCCCATCAGTATAACGAACACCAAATTTCAGCTCTTGCCACAGCGTTGGTTGATAGCCTAATGCCAATTCACCGACATATTCACTATACGTCATTGGGAGGTAATCTTTCGTTACGTCCAGTGTCGGCTCTTCAATATCGTCAATATCTGCTGGTAGGTTTCTGTTCTCTTTGCTGTAAACAACCGATGCTGAAGTGAACAGTTTTTGACTCGAAAAGAAGGGCGAGTAAAGTTCCGCTTCAATTCGTTTGTCAGTACCCATCTCGATATTGGTTCTTAGTTCTGCACCATGCTTATTAATATCGGTAAAGTTGGCTGAGACACCGAGTGAGTATTGACTGGTAGTCGAGAAGTCATCTTCAAGAAAGAATCGAAAGTTGAGATAGTTTGGGCCCCAAGACTTTTCGTTCACATCCACTAACAGTTGATCCTCGCCATCAACATTATCAAACTCATAAGTGACCAATTCAAATCTATCCAGTGCATAGAGATCTTTCACTTTAGATTCGATTTCACTGGTTTTCAAAACCTCACCAGAATCGAGATTTAAGCGGTTTTCGATCAACTTATCTGAATAGTGGGTGTTGTTGTTGATGACCACCCTATCGACGACAGTTTGATCGCCATGTTTCAGCTGTCTGCGTGCTTTTTGTTTGTCCTCGATATAATGCTGATAATCGGCATTTGAGAGCGATAGCTTAGAAAGCTCATCAGTATGCTGCTTAGCGGCTTCATAGCCCGCGAGGAAAGCCGATGGCATTTTATCAAAGTCAGTCGTCTCCATTTGCCCAACATCAGGACGTAGGAAAACATCATCATCCGTCAGTGTTTCAGCTTGCTCTTGAGTGCTGCGTTGGACCAGATAATTAGAGAGTTGATCAGCTGCCGCTAGAAAATTCGTGAAATCTTCTTTGCCTTTGTAATTGGTACTGATATCCACCGCAATGACAATGTCCGCGCCCATCGCTCTGGCAACGTCGACTGGCATATTATTGGTGACACCACCATCAACCAGCATTCGGCCATCTAATTCATAAGGGGGAAGCGCGCCAGGAACTGACATACTGGCCATCATCGCATCAACAAGGTGACCATGGTCGATGACCACTTCTTCAAGCTCAATAATGTCGGTTGCGACTGAACGGTAGGGAATAGCAAGATGGTCAAAAGAGTCGAGTGGAGATAGGTTACCTGTGGTCTCACGCAGAATACGCAACATGTTCTGACCTTGAACCACGCCTTTCCTAGCTTTGATTTCGCCCCAACCTAAACCGAGATCGGTGTTCAGTTGGTAACGGTCTTCATATTCTTTGTCACGCACTCGGCGATCACTACGGTTAACGCGATCACGATAGCCGCGATTCCAATCAACCGTATAAATAAAACTTTCAATCTCATCAGCACTCATCCCTGTCGCATAAAGCCCACCAACGTAAGAGCCCATGCTGGTACCGGTAATGTAATCGACCGGAATTTGCATCTCTTCTAGCGCTTTAAGTACACCAATGTGAGCCGCTCCTTTGGCTCCTCCACCAGCAAGCACAACAGCAACGGTTGGTCTTTTATGAGCTTGTCCAGCTTGCTGAGATTGTTCCACCGGTGTCACAGTAGATGCAAACAGCTGAAAACTGATCACAGTACCGACAATGCCTAAGCCGCTCACTATCCAACGAGAAATCATTCTTTAAACTATCCTTGTCATTCTTTTCTTTTACGACTTTACCACTGAAAAAGCTTTTTTAGCCACTGTTTTGGTTGACTTTCACAACCCTTTTTAATGTTTCCATTCTCATCCCAAACCGGCAGTTTAACCGTACCATCACAGTCAAACTCTAAAGCCCCTTGAGAAGTTCGAGTAAAACTTGCCGTCGTAATGCCATTCGGCCAAGGCAACAGTAACTGCTCTGGAGTTCGATGCTTCAGATAATCGGCATAGACACGTAGCGCACCACTAGAGCCCGTGAGTTTAGTCGGCTTATTATCATCGCGCCCTAGCCAGATGGTAGTGACTTCGCGACCATCAACACCCACGAACCAACTGTCTCGGCTGTCATTACTGGTTCCCGTTTTACCCGCTAATCCTGCCCATGCAAACTGACCTTGCAGGAAACGACCCGTACCTTCAGACACACCACGTTTCATGGCATAAGTTGTCAACCAAGCTGCTTGCTGGTCAACGCTTTGTGATACACGAGGGATCGACTGATATAGAACCTCACCATCGTTATCAACAACTGAACGAAGCGCAGACAAAGGTGCGATACGGCCAGAGTTGGTGATGGTTTGGTACATCTGCGCTACCTGAAATGGGGTCAATGAGAATGAACCCAAAAACATCGATGGCACTGGGCGAATTTCGTTTTTATCGACACCCAGCTTTCCAATCGTATCCGAAACGCTATCAATACCTAACTGCATGCCCAAACGAACCGTTGGTACGTTGTAAGACTTAGAAAGCGCCACATACAAGGGCACATCGCCACGGAACTTACGATCGAAATTTCTCGGGCTCCACACGCTGCCTTTACTGCCTTTCAAGCTCAGTGGCGTGTCCTTCAATGTTGTCGCCAACGTGTACTTCTGGGGTTGATCTAGTGCGGTTAAGTAGATTGCTGGTTTAACCAAAGAGCCAATAGGACGACTCGCATTCAAGGCACGGTTAAAGCCATCGTAGCCAGTACGCTTACCACCAACCATCGCACGAATTTCACCAGTATTTCTATCCACGGCAATAGCAGCTGCCTCGAGCTTGTTACCTGCCGTTTTAGATAAATCAGGCACTTTACGAGCAATCGACTTTTCTAGCTTATCTTGGGACACCGGATCCAGAGAGGTAAAGACTCGAATGCCTTTCTGAGCTTCAAATCGGTCACCGACATATCTCTTAAGCTCAATGTTTACTTGCTGGAAGTAAGCGGGCTGACGGCTCGCAATACGTGGGTTATCTTGAATATCCAAGTCTCGGCTTGCGGCTTCTTCGTACTGTTTCGGCGTCAATATGTCTTGTTGCATCAGCAAACGTAGAACCAAATCACGTCGAGTCTTCGCTCGCTCAGGGTAACGAACCGGGTTGTAATACGAAGGTCCTTTGACCATGCCGACCAGCAGTGCTAGTTGATCGATTCGGAGTTCTTGAATCGGTTGCCCGAAGTACAAGCGAGATGCTAATCCAAAGCCATGAATCGCTTGCCCACCATTTTGCCCAAGATAAACCTCGTTTAAGTAGGCTTCTAAGATGCGATCTTTGCTGTAACGATGATCCAAGATAAGTGCAATGTAGGCTTCGCGAACCTTGCGCCACAATGTGCGCTCGCTAGATAAGAACAGGTTTTTTGCCAATTGTTGCGTCAACGTACTGCCACCTTGTACGGTTCGCCCTGCTTTTACATTGACCACCATTGCACGAGCGATTGCCAGTGGCGATACCCCATCGTGCTGATAGAAATTTCGGTCTTCGGTTGCCAGCAATGCATCAACCATCACCTCAGGGAACTGATTACGTTTTAAGAACAGACGCTGCTCATCGCTGCTTTTTTCAAGCATGCCAAGCATTTTCGGTTCAACACGCAGATACCCCATGTCGCCTTTCTTCTCTAGCGACTGAATACGAGTTAACTCGTTACCGTTGAAATGCAGCATCACATGACGATCCGCTTCCGGTCCATCGACAAACTCGAACGGGCGACGAATCATTTCAATCTTGGTTGAGGAAGAAGAGTATTCGCCTGGGTGACGAGGAGCGTTCACCTTACGATAATTGAGTACATCCAGCTCATTCTTAACCTGCACCAAACTCACCTGAGTTCCCGGAGACAGGTCCAGCACTCGCGCATAAACCACGGTTGGCAAATCAAACAACTGACCTTCAAAACGCTGCTTGACCACTGAATCAAGATAAATACCGACGAACAACAGCAATGCAGCAAGTGCCAAGCCGGCTTTCCAAGAAATGCCCCACAGGATCTTCAACCAACCTCTCTTGCCAGGCGGCTTAGCTTTAGGTTTAGTCTTTTTCGCTGCTGCTCTTGGCTTTCTAGGCTTGGCTTTGGTCGCTGGTGACTTCTTTGCTGGCGCTTTTTTAGGTGGTGCCTTTTTTGGCGTTAACATTTTGGTCATCATCGATTCAACTGTCGTTTAGTTTTAGTGGTTGCTACATGATTAGCAGGGTCATCTGGCCAAGGATGTTTTGGGTAACGGCCTTTCATTTCTTTTTGTACTTCTTTGTACGCGCCAGCCCAAAAGCCAGCTAAATCTTGAGTAATTTGTAGTGGTCGCTGAGCTGGAGAAAGTAGCTCAAGCACCACTTTTTTACGCCCTTGCGCGATCAATGGCGAGTCTTGTTCACCAAAGACTTCCTGCATTCGTACTGAGATCACTGGCTCAGACTGATACTGGTAGCGAATTGCTTTTTTACTGCCCGTCGGCATCAGATAGTCGGTAGGCAGCCATTGATCAATTTCTTGATTCAACGGCCAACCAAGGTATGCCGACAGTGCTTGTTCAATCGATACATTCGACAGCCCTTTGGCAGACTTAATGCCATTTAAATACGGCGACAGCCACTCATCAAGATGTTCAACTAAACTCGCATCATCCATCGCTGGCCAATCATGCTCAGGCATCCAAAGTTCTGCACAGCGTACCCGCTCAACCAGCTGTTTAGCCGAAGGGGTCCAATGTAAGCGATCCAGCCCGCATCGAGCGATATAATTGAGTAGCGCTTTGCTCGCCTGATTCGCATCAGGCTCTGGTAAAGCTTTGGTGCTGATAATCAACTTGCCCAAAGACACTCGCTGCTCTGCCACTAAGCGGCCACGTTTTTCATCCCAATCGGCGTAATCGGAACGCACAAACAGTTTTGGGAATTCAGCTTCTAGCTGCGAAATATCAACGGCAGTGGCTAAGAAAATCTGACTGGCTCGCCCTGTGCTGCGCATCAAATCAATCACTACGATATAGTCATTGTTCGCCAATGAATCATCGTCACGAACCTCAGCCCCGTGGCCATTCGCAAGAAGGAAAGCACTGCTGGTTGCGCTTCTCACTTGTGCAATTCGGTCTGGGAAGGCAAAACAAAGCACTAATGGTAGCAATGATTCGTCAACTTGTGACAAATCTAAGTGATGTTTGAGTTTGCTCGCGAGACTTTTCGCTCGCTGCATCACAACGCTATTTTTTGAGTGTTTTCTTTGCTTCAGTCGATGCAACGAATGCTGAATATCCGTCACATTGCGCTCTGGCTCTTCAAGTAAAGCGGCAGCAACAATCGCGACATTCAGTAGCTCTTGGCTGCTTTGCTGCGCTTTAACCAACATACTGGCGATGCGAGGTTCAATTCCTAAGCGTTGAGCCTGTTTTCCTAGTGCCGTAAATTGACCATTACCGTCTAACAGTTCTAGGTTTTGTAAGAGTTGCTTAGCTTGTTCTGTTGAAGCTTTCGGTGGAATGTCTAACCATTGCAATTCATCAGCACTTGCGGCTCCCCATTGTGTCAATTCAGACACCAACGAAGACAAATCAGAATGAAGAATCTCAGGTTCTGGCACAGCAGGTTGCTGCATCAACTGTGTTTCACTGTACAAGCGAACACACAAGCCCTCTTCGATTCGCCCAGCACGACCCGCTCTTTGTTCAGCTGAAGATTGCGAGATTTTCACTTGCTCCAGCTTAGTAATACCGGTTTTCAGATCGAACTTTGCCACACGTTCAAGCCCGGAATCGACCACCAGTCGAATGCCCTCAATCGTTAAAGAAGTCTCAGCAATATTGGTCGCTAACACCACTTTTCGACGCCCTTTCTCTGATGGCGCGATCGCTTTTTGTTGTTGAGGAAAGCTGAGCTGACCGTACAAAGGACACACATCGATATCGCTGGCGAGTTGTTCTAGTTGAGATTCGACTTGTTTTATCGCCGAGACACCCGGCAAGAAAGCCAAAAGTGAGCCTGACTGTTTCTCCATCAGAGAACGAATCACGTTGGCCATCTTAGGGGCTAAATATTCATTCGAGCCTAATGGCTGATAACGGAAGTCGACCGGGAAAGTTCGCCCTTGTGATTCAACATACTTGGCATCAGGCAACAAAGATTGCAGCGCGTGTTGATCTAAGGTTGCCGACATCACCACCACTTTTAGATCATCACGCAGTGCTTCTTGGATCTCCAAACTAAAGGCCAGCGCGGTATCTGCATGGATACTGCGCTCATGAAACTCATCAAAGATCACCATATCAACCCCAGTCAATTCAGGGTCGGTTTGGATCATTCTCGTCATAATCCCTTCGGTTACGATTTCCAAGCGAGTCGCACTGCTGGTTTTAGATTCACCACGAACTCTAAAACCTATGCTCTCTCCCACTTTTTCTCCCAATTGGTTGGCTAAGTAAGTTGCGATATTCCTTGCCGCCAAACGCCTCGGTTCAAGCATAATGATTTTGCCTTGAACGGCGTTGGTCTTAACTAACTGTAAAGGGAAGAATGTTGACTTCCCCGCACCGGGAGCGGCCTTTAGAATAAGTTGAGTGTGTGTTTCTACGCCAGCGAGCAGATCTGGCATCACAGCTTCTATGGGCAGTTGTGGCAATGGGAGAACCTTGTGGTGTAATGTTGGTAACATTGTACATAAAAACCTACCTGTCTAAATAAGTAATATGCACTTCAATCCTCCATTAGAGCCAGCGACTCTTATTAAACGCTATAAACGTTTTCTCACTGACATCCAACTTCCAGACGGCAGCGAACGTACTATTCATTGCGCTAACACTGGAGCAATGACGGGATGTGCGACCCCTGGCAATACGGTGTGGTACTCAACCTCAGATAATGTAAAAAGAAAATACCCAAACAGCTGGGAGATCTCAGAAACAGACAAAGGTCACCGTATTTGTGTAAATACTGCGCGAGCAAACCAGTTGGCAGTGGAAGCAATTGAAAATAATACTATAGTTGAACTCTTAGGCTATAACGCGTTACGAACCGAAGTGAAATATGGCAGTGAGAATAGTCGAATTGATATTCTGCTTGAAGATAACGAAAAGCCGCCTTGCTATGTCGAAGTAAAAAGCGTCACTTTGCTCGATGAACAACAAACGTCCACTAAGCAACAAATATCAACTAAACAACAAGCGTCAACCAAAGGGCAAGGTTTTTTCCCTGATGCGGTCACCACCAGAGGCCAGAAACATCTGCGTGAACTCACAGAAATGGTCGAATCTGGAAATAGAGCCGTACTTTTATTCACTGTTTTGCATTCAGGTATTGAAAAAGTGTCTGCGGCACACCATATAGACGCCAAATATTCGTTATTACTTAAACAAGCACAAGACGCTGGTGTTGAAGTGCTTTGCTATAAAGCAGAGCTAAGCAGTACTCAAATACAACTAAAACAAGCTGTTGAATTTATCAATAGCTAAGCAAAAATGCTGAACTATTCACATTGATTGCAAGTTTGAACAAGAGTATTTGCCACCATTCGTTCTTTCTGCTATAGATACCCGCCTTAAAATTAGCTGCTTTGCAGTTGACTAGGTGTAAATAGGAGATGCTGTATGCCAGAATCTAAGAAAAAAGCGCTAGGCATCCTAGCCATCGCAGGTGTTGAACCGTACCAAGCAAAGCCAGGTGAAGAATACATGTCACCTGAGCAAACGGAACATTTTACAAAAATTTTAGCAGCTTGGCGCAACCAGCTCAGGGAAGAAGTTGATCGTACTGTGCACCACATGCAGGACGAAGCAGCAAATTTCCCAGACCCAGTTGACCGTGCTTCTCAAGAAGAAGAATTCAGCCTAGAGTTACGTAACCGTGACCGTGAGCGCCGTCTTATCAAGAAAATTGAGAAGACACTAGACAAGATCGAAGAAGACGATTTCGGCTTCTGTGACTCTTGCGGTGTCGAGATTGGCATTCGTCGTCTTGAAGCTCGTCCAACTGCTGACCTTTGTATTGACTGTAAAACACTTGCAGAGATCAAAGAGAAACAGATGCAAGGTTAATTCTTGCGGATGTAAAAAAGGGAGCTTTGGCTCCCTTTTTTGTTTGTTATCCAAGCTGAATATTTCAAGATTTTGATAGCAAATCAACAGCTTTGACTTGTTTGTACGTATTAATACGATGACTAAACGAACCAAAGTAATAGATAAACGTCTTAAGAATCGGCTACTGCGGTACCATCAAGATTAGGTTTTTCACTTATGAATTATATCGGGCGCTTTGCACCATCACCGTCAGGTCCTCTTCATTTTGGATCACTAGTTGCTGCTCTTGGTAGCTACTTTCAAGCGAAATCCAACCAAGGACAATGGTTAGTTCGCATGGAAGACCTCGATCCACCAAGAGAAATGGCCGGCGCTGCAGACCTCATTCTTAAGACGCTTAAGGCTTACCATCTATTTTGGGATGGTGAAGTCGTCTATCAAAGCCAACGCCATGACCTTTACCAAGCTCAAATTGATCAATGGGTCGCTGACAAGCAAGCCTATTACTGCCAATGCACACGCAAGCAGATAAAGTCTTTAGGTGGCTTTTATAATGGTCACTGCCGAAACGCAGGTTTGATTGATTCAGGCGAACAAGCCGTGCGCTTGTGCATGGACTTTCCAGTCGAGTCCTTTGACGATGTTCGTCACAGTACGATTCAAATCCCTAAAGCATTGGCTGAAGAAGATTTTATTATCAAACGCAGAGATGGATTGTTTGCCTATAACTTGGCGGTTGTCCTTGATGACATCGATCAAGGGGTAACAGAAGTTGTAAGAGGCGCTGACCTGATAGAGCCTACAGGCCGACAAATCAGTTTGTATAAGACACTCAAGCAAAAAACCGTGAGTTACTTGCACTTACCATTGGCAACCGATGGCTTGGGGAATAAACTGTCAAAACAGAACCATGCCACCGCGATCGATCTCGACAACCCAAAACCAACGCTGCTCGACGCTATGCGATTCTTAGGTTTTGATATCCCGCATGCCCTCTATGAGGCTTCAATGGATGAGATTTTGTTATGGGGAACTCAGCAATGGAACGTCAGTCAGTTACCTGATAGTTTACAAAAAGAGCACAGCGATTAGCTCAAAACTAACGGCAAATAGCAAAAACGACACATAAAAATGCCATAACCAACAGCAGTGGTTAAGCAGACGATGTTCTCAAATGGCTCGCGCTAAGCTATCATTAGCCGCAATTAAACTCTGCACTACCACTTTGGACTAAGAGAAAAACAAAGTTGGCGATACCTACTTTGTTCTAAACTAATGAATACAAACGACAATACCCCAAGCGAACAACGCGGATTCCACGAATTAGCTCTGAATATATATACTCGTCAAGAGCACAATATTTCACGCAAGCAGATCAGCGACAACGCACTAAAAGTGCTATATCGCCTGAATGGTGCGGGTTTTGACGCATTTCTAGTCGGTGGTGGTGTTCGCGATATCTTATTAGGCTCACAGCCAAAAGATTTTGATATTGCGACCAACGCAACACCAGAACAAATCAAAAACCTCTTCAGAAACTGTCGCCTTATCGGTCGCCGTTTCCGCTTAGCACATATCATGTTTGGTCGTGACATCATTGAAGTGGCAACTTTCCGTGGCCACCACCAAGAGCCATCGAAAAACGTTTCTGCGCAATCTGATGAAGGCATGTTGCTACGCGATAACGTGTACGGCAATGTTGATGAAGATGCAGAGCGTCGTGACTTCACTATTAATGCGATGTACTACAACATTGCAGACTACAGCATTCACGATTACGCGGGTGGTGTGGAAGATTTAGAAGACAAGCTGATCCGCTTAATTGGCGATCCAGAAACTCGCTACCGTGAAGATCCGGTACGTATGCTTCGCGCGATGCGTTTCGCCGCTAAACTGGATTTCGATATTGAAGAAGACACAGCAGACCCTATCGAAGAGCTGGCACACCTGCTAAAAGATATCCCAGCAGCGCGCCTTTACGAAGAGTCTCTGAAATTACTTCAATCAGGTCACGGTTTAGAAACCTATCACCTAATGCGTGAATACAATCTGTTCCAACAGATGTTCCCTGCAATTGCAGAGCACTTCACTGAAGGTTACGACTCTCATACAGAGCAGATGCTTGACTTAGTACTCGACTCAACCGATCTTCGTATCGAAGATGGCAAGCGAGTAAACCCTGCATTTATGTTTGCAGCGATTCTTTGGTACCCAATGAACAAGCTTGCAGACAAGCTTGTCGCTGAGCAGGGTATGGCGCATTACGATGCGATAATGGAAGCGAGCAACATCATTCTTGACCAGCAAGTTAAGTCTATTGCTATTCCTCGTCGTCACACGGCGACCGTTCGTGAAGTTTGGCAACTGCAATTGCGACTGCCTCGTCGTAACGGTAAACGTGCTGTTCGTCTTATGGAACTGAATAAGTTCCGTGCTGGTTACGACTTCCTAGAAATGCGTGGCGAGATTGAGGGTGGCGAAACCAAAGAACTAGCAAAATGGTGGGAGCGTTATCAGACCGCAGGTCGCAACATGCGCCAAGCGATGGCTAACGACGTTGCAGCACCATCAAAATCAGGCCATCGTCGCCGTAAGACTTACCGAAACAAAAAGAGTAAGCAGTCCGAATGATAACGGCTTATATTGCGGTCGGCAGCAACCTTGCCGACCCAGTTAGCCAAGCAAACTTGGCTATCGAAACGCTAAAAAGCCTACCGCGATCAACGTTTATTGCGACCTCTCAGCTATATAGTAGCACTCCAATGGGGCCGCAAAACCAACCGGACTACATCAACGCGGTAGTAGCAATCCAAACCGAATTAACGCCAATTGAACTGCTTGATTGCACTCAAAAGATCGAGTTAGAGCAAGGGCGCGTCCGTAAAGACGAGCGTTGGGGGCCAAGAACTTTGGATCTCGACATTGTGTTATACGGCAATGAGGTGATCGATTCAGAGCGCTTAATCGTTCCTCATTACGGAATGAAAGAACGAGAGTTTGTACTTTACCCGCTTGCTGAAATCGCACCAAGTTTACAACTCCCTGATGGGACTGAGCTGACAGAACTACTCAAAATAGTTGATAAGAACGGGCTCAATGTTTGGCAACAATAGCCAAGCGCATTAAGGAAAACCAATGAAAAAAGTAACCATTAACGACCTGATCAAATGCAAACGTGAAGGCCGTAAATTCGCGACGTCGACAGCTTATGATGCGAGCTTTGCTCAATTATTCGAAAGCCAAGAAATGCCAGTTCTGCTTGTCGGTGACTCACTGGGTATGGTTCTACAAGGCCATAACGACACATTACCAGTAACCGTTGAAGACATTGCTTACCATACTCGCTCAGTGCGCGCAGGTAGCCCAAACTGTCTTCTTATGGCTGACATGCCTTTCATGAGCTACGCAACGCCAGAGCAAGCCTGTGAGAGCGCTGCAACCTTGATGCGTGCTGGTGCGAACATGGTAAAAATCGAAGGCGGAAGCTGGTTGGTTGATACTGTGAAGATGCTAACAGAACGTGCCGTACCAGTATGTGCACACTTAGGCTTAACGCCTCAGTCTGTGAACATTTTTGGTGGTTACAAAGTACAAGGTCGTGACGACGAGCAAGCCGACAAAATGGTTGCTGACGCTCTAGCACTGCAAAACGCAGGCGCTCAAATCGTTCTCCTTGAATGTGTGCCCGCTTCATTGGCAAAACGAATTACAGAAGCTTGTGACGTACCCGTTATCGGTATCGGCGCAGGTAATGTTACCGATGGTCAGATCTTGGTTATGCATGACATGTTCGGTATTTCTGCGAACTACATGCCGAAATTCTCTAAGAATTTCCTAGCTGAAACAGGTGATATGCGTAAAGCCGTCGCTCTATACAAAGAAGAAGTAGAGAGCGCACGTTTCCCTGATGATGCTCATACAATCGCTTAGGAGTAACTATGCAAACTTTTGCTGAAATAGCGGCTCTTCGTGAGCAGATTAAACAGTTTAAGCGTGATGGACGTACGGTTGCTTTTGTCCCGACAATGGGAAACCTGCATGAAGGTCACCTGACTCTGGTCAAGAAAGCTCGTGAACTGGCTGATATTGTTGTGGTAAGCATCTTTGTTAACCCGATGCAGTTTGATCGTACCGATGACCTGAACAACTACCCTCGTACGTTAGAAGCTGATTTAAGTAAGTTAACAGCCGAAGGCGTTGAGCTCGTGTTTACACCGACACCGGAAGTCATGTATCCAGATGGATTAGATAAACAGACGTTTGTTGAAGTTCCAGGCATATCTCACATGCTTGAAGGCGCGTCTCGTCCAGGTCACTTCCGCGGCGTATCAACGATTGTCGCTAAACTGTTTAATATCGTTCAGCCAAACTTTGCATGCTTCGGTGAGAAAGACTTTCAGCAACTTGCTGTTATTCGCCAGATGACAACAGATTTAGCGTTAGACATTGAAGTTGTCGGCGTAGCGACCGTTCGTGAAATGGATGGCTTGGCAATGAGCTCTCGCAATAGCAACCTAACGATTGACGAGCGTCAACGAGCTCCAGTTCTAGCGCGCACTATGCGTTGGATCAGCAGCGCTATTCGTGGTGGCCGCGATGATTATGCGTCAGTGATTGAAGATGCGACAGACCAGCTACGCGCAGCTGACTTACAACCAGATGAGATCTTTATCTGTGATGCGAAAACGCTGCAAGCGATCACGTCAGAAACGACTCAAGCTGTGATTCTGATGTCAGCTTTCCTAGGTAAGACGCGTCTTATCGATAACCAAGTTCTAGATTTGGTTACGGAAACAAAAGAAGAATTAAAAGAAGAAACGGCTGAATAGTCGGCTTCTGCTCTTAACGCAAAACAAAAACACCAAACGCAAAACATAAAAAAGGTCGATGTTATATCGACCTTTTTCTTTACCTGTTACTTAGATTAACCAAAGGTTAACTACGTAAGCCAATCCCCTTAGTCACTAGGTAGTGTGCAACGCCATACAGCGCTACGATAAACACACCCAATACACCGAACGACGTTACAATACCCACATCAGACACTCCCAAGAAGCCATATCTGAACGCGTTAACCATGTACACAATTGGGTTCAGTTTCGACACACCTTGCCAAAATTCAGGCAATAGACTGATCGAGTAAAACACACCACCAAGGTACGTCAGCGGCGTTAAAATAAAGGTCGGGATAATAGAGATATCGTCAAACGTGCGTGCAAATACAGCGTTGATTAAGCCACCCAGAGCGAACACAACCGACGTTAGAAATACTGTCGCAATAATCACGCCCCAATGGTCAACTTGCAGGTCGACAAAGAAAAGCGATACGAAGGTGACTATGGTACCCACTAACAAGCCACGCACCACACCGCCCATTACGAAACCAGCAATGATCACGTAGTTAGGGACTGGCGCTACAAGCAGCTCTTCAATGTTCTTCTGGAATTTGGCACTAAAAAACGACGAAGCAACGTTGGAATATGAGTTAGTGATCACCGACATCATGATCAGGCCGGGAACAATGTATTCCATGTAGCTAAAGCCGTTCATTTCACCAATACGCGCACCGATAAGGTTGCCAAAGATGATGAAATACAGCGTCATGGTAATCGCTGGCGGGACAAGTGTTTGCACCCAGATACGAGTAAAACGATTGATCTCTTTAGTCAACAAGCTACAGAAAGCGGTCCAATATAGGCTGTACATATTATTTACTCCCCTCACGGACAATACTCACAAATAGCTCTTCTAAACGGTTTGCTTTGTTACGCATAGAAAGGACTTTCACCTGCTGTTCACTCAATTGAGCAAAGATGGTATTCAAACCTAGGTTCTTGTCGATTTCGATTTCTAGCGAACCATTAACCATCACTTGGCTATTCACACCTTCAAGTTTAGGTTCAGTCGCGCCCTCTTCCAGATCAAGAATAAAGGTCTCTGCACTCAACTTACCCAGCAGCGACTTCATTGTTGTATTCTCAATCAGCTCACCACGGTTGATGATACCAATGTTACGACACAGCATTTCCGCTTCTTCTAGGTAGTGCGTCGTCAAGATAATGGTAATACCCTGCTTCTCATTGATCTCCTTCAGGAACCCCCACATTGAACGACGCAGTTCAATATCAACGCCCGCCGTTGGCTCATCAAGAATCAACAAATGAGGCTCATGCATCAGCGCACGTGCGATCATCAAACGACGCTTCATACCACCAGACAAGTTACGTGCACGTTCGCCACGCTTTTCCCACAAATCGAGCTGAGATAAGTATTTTTTCGCTCGCTCTTTCGCCACTGCTTTGGGCACACCGTAATAACCCGCTTGTTGTAGTACGATCTGCTCAACGGTTTCGAACGGGTTAAAGTTAAACTCTTGAGGCACTAGACCTAAGTTCTGTTTCGCCAACTCCAGATCGGTATCAATGTCGTAGCCGAACACTTTAACCTTGCCTGAAGTTTTGTTAACCAGTGAAGAGATAACACCAATGGTGGTTGATTTACCTGCACCATTTGGACCAAGCAGAGCGTAAAAATCGCCTTTTTCTACTTGTAAACTAACGCCTTTAAGAGCCTCAAAGCCCCCTGCATAAGTTTTTCTTAATTGCTCAATTTCTAATGCATACATAGAGATAGACTGCCATTTGCTATAGATAAGATGTTGATGACCAAGCTTGAGGAAGAGAGTAATTGCTTAAAACGAGCTAGCAGAAAACTAACCCAAACTTGTTTACTCGGCCATTTTGCAAACAAGTTTATCGTTGATTAACGATTAATACAAATACCGAGTGAGGGTTTCTTTCGAAAGCGAACAAGAATATTAGCTACGTAAAGACCAGTTCAGTGTTCAGTAAACATAAAAATGCCGTTAAGTTATTCACTTAACGGCATTAATCACCAATACTAGATTTGGCGTCTATCACTGATTCATGTCAGATTATTGCTGAAAATTAGACTGACTCAAATTGATGTTCATCTCTATCAACATAGCTTGTTGCAGCTGTCAAAGCTTCATATCTGAATCGGTAGGTGTTAGATTCCGGCACAAGATCAAGCACGTGGAATTTCTCTAGCTGCTGACGAGTATTCTCATTCGGACACAGCAAGTACACTTCACACTGCGCATCCAACGCATCTTTAATCGCATTTTCTAGTGCAAGCCCAACCGTCACATCAATCATAGGCACATCTGTCAGATCTAGAATCATCGCTTCGTAATCAGAGATACTAGAGTGCTGACGTGAAATCGCCTTTGAAACACTGAATATCATCGGCCCAGAAAGGTAAAAGAACAGCACTTTACCATTGGCACTATCCAGTAGCTGACGTTCGCTATCGGTCAATGGGATATCGTCTTCATCATCACCATCACTGATCGCCTTAACTTGTCTAGCTTGCTCTCGGCTCAATCTTTCAATAATTAGGATATTCGAGATAAAAACACCCAGTCCGACAGCAATAATCAAGTCCACGAATACAGTCAACAGCATAACGCCGTACATTACACCCATGCCGGCATAACTCACCTTGTGTGCTCGCTGGATAAAGCTCCAGTCAAGAATATTGAAACCAACATACATCGCAATGCCAGCCAATACCGCCATAGGGATTGGTTCGGTTAAGCCACCCGCAACCAATACCACCAATGCCAAAACTAAGGCTCGAATAACACCAGAAAGTGGAGAGCGAGCACCCACCTGAATATTGGTTACGGTACCCATGGTTGCGCCCGCACCGGGTAGCGCACCAAACAGACCAGAGATCATATTCGCGATGCCTTGGCCACGAAGTTCTTTGTCTGAATCATGCTCTTTACGAGTCAATGAATCTCCAATAACCGCAGTCAAAAGCGTATCAATACAACCAAGAGTACCCAGCACCAAGGCATCAATAACCATGGTCGTAAATTGTTCAGAACTGATTGTCGGAATAACGAGAGAGGGTAAACCAGCGGGGATCTCACCGATACGGCGGATAGAGTCGGTATCAAAAATAATGACGGATAAAAGGGTGACAGCAACTAAAGCAACCAGTTGAGCGGGCACATACTTACGATATTTAGCCGGAAAACCAAACAGAATACCGAGTGTTAATGCCCCTAAAAACAGTTCGCTTATTTTCAGATGGGCTAACGTATCAGGCAATGCGGAAAGCGTGCCCATCACCCCGCCAGATGGAGCCGCATGTCCTAACAATGGTGATAACTGCAAGATAATCAGAATAACGCCGATACCCGACATAAACCCAGAAATCACGCTATATGGCATCAAAGTAACGTATTTTCCAAGCTTTAAAGTACCAAGTAATATCTGAAAAGCACCCGCCATCATGACCACGGTAAAGGTCATTGCCATTCCTGTTTCAGGATATTTGGCCACCATGCTTGTCATCACTGCTGTCATGATCACCGTCATCGGACCGGTAGGCTCTGATATCAAGCTGCTTGAGCCGCCAAACAGTGCGGCAAATAGGCCGACCATGATGGCGCCCCAAAGGCCAGCTTCCGCGCCCGCACCAGACGCAACACCAAATGCCAACGCTAAAGGCAATGAAATGATGGCTGTGGTTACACCGCCAAACATGTCTCCTTTGAGACTGATATCCGCAAAACGACTTCCAAACAAAACACACCTTCCTGATGATGAAAATGACAAACCTTATCACTTTAACAAATGAGTTAATCAGACAGAAAGTGTTAATTCAATCACATTATTCATGACTTATAACCAGATGGTAGTTTCTGTGCTAAGTTAATGATCTTAACGACTAGAACACGTCAGATGAGTACGTGTTGACGCAGTTTTTACGGGATTGAATTTGTAACATTGTGTATAGTTACAATTCTTAATGAAGGGATGTAAGACGCAAAATGCCAGAGATTAAACAGCTTTTTGAAAACAACTCTAAATGGTCTGAAGAAATTCGCTCTCAAAGACCTGAGTATTTTACAACGCTTGAAGAAGGGCAAAGCCCTGGCTTTCTATGGATTGGCTGCTCTGATAGCCGAGTACCGGCCGAGCGTCTCACTGGTTTGTATTCTGGCGAACTGTTTGTTCATCGAAATGTAGCAAACCAAGTGGTTCATACCGATCTCAACTGCTTATCCGTTGTGCAATACGCCGTTGACGTACTCAAAGTTAAACACATCATTGTATGCGGTCACTATGGCTGTGGTGGTGTTAATGCAGCGATTGATAACCCTAAACTTGGCCTTATCAACAACTGGCTACTCCACATTCGCGATAACTACCTTAAGTACCGTAAGCAAATTGAATCTCTACCTCGTGAACAATGGGGTGACAAGTTGTGCGAAATTAACGTTGCTGAGCAAGTCTATAACCTTGGTAACTCAACCATCATGCAAACCGCATGGGAACGTGGACAAGATATTGAAATCCACGGCGTAGTTTATGGTATTGGTAACGGCAAGCTACAAGACCTTGGCGTTCGTTGTTCAAGTAATGACACGTTAGAAAATAGTCACTTAGAAGCGCTTGAAAAAATCCTATCGTCTCCAACTCTTGGTTAACCTTTAACGTCTAACCAGTAGATATAATAAAGGCTCGCATTGTGCGAGCCTTTTTTGTTTTTCTTCCAGAGCAGTGATTACTCTTGAGGTACTACTTTACCGATGTACGGTAGGTGACGATATTTTTGTGCGTAGTCGATACCAACACCAACAACGAACTCGTCAGGAATCTCAAAACCAATCCACTTTGTATCGACAATCACTTCACGGCGAGAAGGCTTGTCTAATAACGTGCAGATTTCGATAGATTTAGGGCCACGTAGGCTCAAAATCTCTTTCACTTTAGTCAGTGTGTTACCTGTATCGATAATGTCTTCTACAAGCAGAACATCTTTACCTTGGATATCATCATCAAGGTCTTTCAAAATACGAACGTCACGTGAGCTTTCCATGCCGTTGCCGTAGCTAGACGCGGTCATGAAATCAACTTGGTGAGTTAAATCGATAGCACGAGCAAGATCCGCCATAAAGACAAAAGATCCACGTAATAAGCCAACTAAAACTAGATCTTCACTGCCTTTATAGTGCTCCGTGATCTGCTTGCCTAGTACGTTCACTCGATCCTGAACTTCTTGCTCAGAGATCATGACTTCAACTGTATGCTTCATACTGCTCTCATTTTATTTGGTGATTGCGACGAATGTTGACAGTTTCGTCAGTTGTGTCGCTCAATTTTGTGAGTAAGTCTAGCACTGCTCAAATACCCACACCACCTTATGGTTCTAATTTACTGTGAGATTCTCAATTAAATGTGCGCTGATGCCCTATCCAATACTCGCTTCCTTTCACATCAATCCTGATCACGCTTTATGTATCAAGTTTGATGTAACTGTCTATAAAACAAGCTCAAAGGATTGACCATTCGCATATGCACCATTACACTCATCTTGGCTTAAATAATAATAAAATCATTAATATAAAAATTTCGTTGGCAAGGAAAATAAAATGGACTCAATATCTAAGAGACCTAGAACTAGGCTTTCACCTTTAAAAAGAAAACTTCAATTGATGGAAATCGCTCTTGAGGTATTCTCTCGCCGCGGTATTGGTCGTGGTGGACACGCTGATATTGCAGACATCGCTCAGGTGTCTGTAGCAACGGTATTTAATTACTTCCCTACCCGTGAAGATCTGGTTGATGAAGTGCTTAATCATGTTGTACGCCAATTCTCTAACTTCCTTTCAGACAATATCGATCTGGATATTCACGCAAAACAAAACCTACATAATATTGCGACTGAAATGGTGACGTTAGTGGCTCACGATAGCCATTGGTTGAACGTATGGTTTGAATGGAGCGCTTCGACTCGTGATGAAGTATGGCCTCTATTCGTAACCACCAACCGCACTAACCAAATGTTAGTACAAAACATGTTTAGCAAAGCGATCGAACGCGGCGAAGTTTGCGACGATCACGATCCTAAACATCTAGCGAACCTATTCCACGGCATCTGCTACTCACTGTTCATTCAAGCGAAACGTGTAGAAACGCCAGAAGAGCTTTCAAGCTTAACGGATAGTTACTTGAACATGCTGTGCATTTATAAGTAGATTCGAGATAAATGATTTAAGGGTTGGCCTAATCGGTCAACCCTTTTTTTGTAGAATGGAATGGCTCTTCGCATCCCGAAGCGCAGCGTACTCGCATCTCGGAGTGAAACGTTACTGTTCCTTACTTCAGATATAAAAAAACCGCTGACGAATCAGCGGCTTTTATAATCTAGGTATACTCAAAATAATTGGAGTTGCAGCTAGGCAACAAGTAAGTTCAGCCCTATGAGCATAGATTTACTATGTGATCAGGGTGAACTTACGCAGTTAACAACGCTGCGGCTTCAAGTATGAAGAGTATTTACTTTTTCTTTTTCACTGCTTTCTTATTTGGAAGGTCAGTGATTGAACCTTCGAATACTTCCGCAGCTAGACCAACAGACTCGTGTAGAGTTGGGTGAGCGTGGATAGTAAGAGCGATATCTTCTGCATCACAACCCATTTCGATTGCTAGGCCGATTTCGCCAAGAAGTTCACCACCGTTAGTACCAACAACAGCACCACCGATTACGCGATGAGTATCTTTATCGAAGATCATCTTAGTCATACCGTCAGCACAGTCTGAAGCGATTGCACGACCAGAAGCAGCCCAAGGGAAAGTAGCAACTTCGTAGTTCAGGCCTTCCGCTTTCGCTTCTTTCTCAGTCTTACCTACCCAAGCAACTTCTGGCTCAGTGTACGCAATTGATGGAATTACTTTAGGATCGAAGTAGTGCTTCTTACCAGAGATAACTTCAGCAGCTACGTGACCTTCATGCACACCTTTGTGAGCAAGCATTGGTTGACCAACAACGTCACCGATCGCGTGGATGTGAGGAACGTTAGTACGCATTTGCTTATCAACATTGATGAAGCCACGCTCATCAACTTCGATACCCGCTTTTTCAGCGTCGATAAGTGCACCGTTTGGAACACGACCGATAGCAACAAGAACGGCATCGTAGCGCTCAGCTTCAGCTGGTGCTTTTTTGCCTTCCATTGAAACGTAGATACCGTCTTCTTTCGCTTCAACAGCAGTCACTTTAGTTTCAAGCATTAGCTTGAACTTGTTCTTGATGCGTTTAGTGAAGACTTTAACGATGTCTTTATCCGCAGCTGGGATAACTTGATCGAACATCTCAACAACTTCAACTTTAGAACCTAGAGAGTGGTAAACCGTACCCATCTCAAGACCGATGATACCGCCGCCCATGATAAGCAGTTTTTCTGGTACTTCGTTTAGTTCTAGTGCATCCGTAGAATCCCAAATACGTGGGTCTTCATGTGGGATGAAAGGAAGTTTGATTGGGCGAGAACCCGCTGCAATGATTGCATTATCAAAGTTAATTGTTGTCGTTTCTTCGCCAACAACTTCGATGCTGTTAGGACCAGTAAACTTACCGAAACCGTTAACAACAGTAACATTACGCATCTTAGCCATACCGCCAAGACCGCCAGTCAGTTGATCAACTACTTTGTCTTTCCAGATACGAACTTTGTTGATGTCCGTTTGTGGCTCGCCGAATACAACGCCGTGCTCTGCCATCGCTTTTGCTTCTTCAATTACTTTAGATACGTGAAGAAGTGCTTTTGATGGAATACAACCAACGTTTAGACATACACCACCAAGAGTGCTGTAACGTTCAACTAGTACTGTTTCTAGACCTAAATCCGCACAACGGAATGCCGCTGAGTAGCCAGCAGGACCTGAACCAAGTACAACAACTTGGGCTTTAATTTCTTTGCTCATTGTGACCTCTTGTAGTCATTATCCCTAACAGGCTGAGTAGATGTTCTTAAAATTATTGGGCTTTCAAACAGGAAACATTTTACAGAGATGTTAACAGTGTGAAAGTAGCTTTAAGTTAGCCTGTGAGCTAGACAACAATTCCCCCGCAGTTTATGAGAAATGCCGGAAACTGTTCTCTAAAAATAGTCTTTATATAAAGAATTAAGGTGACCCGAAAGTCACCTTAATAATTACTTTCTCAATTACAGTACTAGACGACGAATGTCAGATAGTGCGCTGTTTAGGAAAGTAATGAAGCGTGCACCTTCAGCACCATCGATCACGCGGTGATCGTATGATAGAGACAGTGGAAGCTGCAGACGTGGTTGGAACTCTTTACCATTCCAAACTGGCTTAATCTCAGACTTAGATACACCTAGGATACCTACTTCTGGAGCATTTACGATTGGAGTAAATGCAGTACCGCCAATACCACCAAGGCTAGAGATTGTGAAACAACCGCCTTGCATGTCTGCTGCTGTTAGCTTACCAGAGCGTGCTTTCTTAGAAACAACCATTAGTTCTTCAGATAGCTCGTAAATACCTTTCTTGTTCACGTCTTTGAAAACAGGAACAACTAGGCCGTTTGGTGTATCAACTGCGATACCCACGTTTACGTACTTCTTAAGAATGATGCTTTCGCCATCGTCAGATAGAGACGAGTTGAATGCAGGGAATGCTTCTAGCGCTTTAGCAACAGCTTTCATGATGAACACAAGTGGAGTGATCTTCATGCCAGTGTCTTTCTTCGCTTCGATTGCATTCTGTTCTTTACGGAATGCTTCTAGCTCAGTGATATCTGCGTTGTCCCACTGTGTCACGTGCGGGATCATTACCCAGTTACGGTGCAGGTTAGCGCCAGAGATCTTCTTAATCTTAGAAAGCTTCTGAACTTCAGTTTCGCCGAACTTGCTGAAGTCAACTTTTGGCCACGGTAGTAGACCAAGAGCAGAACCGTCGCCGCCTTTACCAGATGCTGCAGCACCAGACTCTAGACGCTTAAGTGCATCTTTAACGTAAGACTGAACGTCTTCTTTAAGGATACGGCTCTTACGACCAGTACCTTTAACCTTAGAAAGGTTAACGCCAAATTCGCGAGCAAGACGACGAACAACTGGAGAAGCGTGCGCGTAGTCACCGTTCTCTTGGAAGTCGCCAGCTGCTGGAGCTACTGCTTCTGCTTTAGGTGCAGGTGCTGCTGCCGGAGCTGCTGCTTGTGCTGGAGCTGAAGCCGCTACTGCTACTGGAGCTGCGCCTTCAACAACGAAAGTCATGATTGAAGAGCCTGTTGACACTGTATCACCAGCTGCAATCTTGATTTCTTTCACTGTACCAGCGAATGGTGCAGGCACTTCCATTGAAGCTTTGTCGCCTTCAACAGTAATTAGAGATTGCTCTTCTTCTACTGTATCGCCAACCGCTACCATGATTTCAGTAACTTCTACTTCGTCGCCACCAATATCAGGAACGTTCACTTCTTTCTCAGCAGATGCTGCTGGAGCCGCTGCAACTGGTGCCGCCGCTGGAGCAGGAGCTGCTGCAACTGGAGCGCCAGAACCTGCCACTTCAAATACCATCACTAGAGAACCAGTAGATACTGAATCACCAGAAGCGATCTTGATTTCTTTAACGATACCAGCGAATGGTGCAGGTACTTCCATTGAAGCCTTGTCACCTTCAACAGTAAGAAGAGATTGCTCTTCTTCTACTGCGTCGCCGATAGCTACCATGATTTCAGTTACTTCAACTTCATCACCGCCGATATCAGGAACGTGAACTTCTTTAAGCTCAGCTGCTGCAGGAGCAGCTGCAACTGGTGCCGCCGCTTCAACTGCTGGAGCAGCCGGTGCTGCTGCAGCACCTTCCGCTTCAAAGATCATGATAAGAGAACCAGTAGAAACAGAATCACCTTCTGAAATCTTGATTTCTTTAACGATACCCGCTTGAGACGCAGGAACTTCCATTGAAGCTTTGTCGCCTTCAACAGTGATCAGTGACTGCTCTTCTTCAACCTTGTCGCCAACGTTTACAAGAATCTCAGTTACTTCAACCTCGTCAGCACCGATGTCTGGTACATTAATTTCGATTGTCATTGTATTTACCTACCTTAATGCCAGTCTTATGCGTATTGCGGGTTAGTTTTTTCAGTGTCGATATCGAACTTAGCAATTGCTTCAGCAACAACAGACTTCTCGATATCACCACGTTTAGCCAGTTCAGTTAGAGCTGCAACTACGATGTAGCCAGCGTTAACTTCGAAGTGACGACGTAGGTTTGCACGGCTGTCAGAACGGCCGAAACCATCTGTACCAAGTACTTTGTAAGACTCAGTTGGCATGTACGCACGTACTTGCTCAGCGTAGTTCTTCATGTAGTCAGTCACTGCGATTGCAGGTTCTTTACCAAGAACAGTCGTGATGTAAGGTACTTTCTCTTCAGCTTCTGGGTGAAGCATGTTGTCACGCTCTACCGCTTGGCCGTCACGAGTTAGTTCGTTGAACGACGTTACAGAGAATACGTCAGATGCTACGCCGTACTCTTCGCTTAGAATTTCAGCGGCTTTACGCGCTTCGTTCATGATAGTACCAGAGCTCATTAGTTGAACTTTGCCCTTAGCACCAGCGTGAGATTCAAGCTTGTAGATACCCTTACGGATGCCTTCTTCAGCGCCTTCTGGCATTGCTGGCATTGCGTAGTTCTCGTTCATTACTGTTAGGTAGTAGTAAACGTTCTCTTGGTTCTCGCCGTACATGCGACGGATACCGTCTTGCATGATAACCGCTAGCTCGTAAGCAAACGTTGGGTCGTAAGAGATACAGTTAGGGATCGTGTTCGCTTGAATGTGCGAGTGACCATCTTCGTGCTGTAGACCTTCACCATTCAGTGTTGTACGACCTGCAGTAGCACCTAGTAGGAAGCCACGAGCTTGTTGGTCGCCTGCTAACCAAGCCATGTCGCCAATACGTTGGAAACCGAACATTGAGTAGTAGATGTAGAACGGGATCATCGGTAGATCGTTTGTGCTGTATGAAGTTGCAGCAGCAACCCATGAAGCCATAGAACCTAGTTCGTTGATACCTTCTTGAAGAACTTGACCAGACGTTGCTTCTTTGTAGTAAGAAACGATGCCTTTATCTTCAGGTGTGTATTCTTGACCGTGTGGGTTGTAGATACCAACCTGACGGAATAGACCTTCCATACCGAATGTACGTGCTTCATCACAGATGATAGGAACGATGTTCTTACCAATGTTCTTATCTTTAAGAAGGATGTTTAGCGTACGTACATAAGCCATAGTTGTAGAGATATCACGCTTCTGTTCACCTAGTAGAGGTGCGAATGCGTCTAGCTCAGGAACCTTGAACTCTTGAGTAAACTTAGGAAGACGAGCAGGCGTGTAACCGTGTAGAGCGTTACGACGAGCGTGCATGTATTCGTACTCAGGCGTACCTTCTTCTAACTTCAGGTAAGGAAGCTCTGTGATTTTCTCATCAGAAAGAAGGTCTTCTAGGCCTAGGCGATCACGTAGGTGTTGAACATGAGTCATGTCCATTTTCTTAACACCGTGTGCAATGTTCTTACCTTCAGCCGCATCACCCATGCCGTAACCTTTAACAGTCTTAGCTAGGATTACAGTTGGCTTACCGTTTGTCTCTTGTGCATTGTTAAATGCAGCAAACAGTTTAGAAGAATCATGACCACCACGCTTAAGAGCGAAGATTTCGTCATCAGTCATGTCTGCAACTAGTGCAGCTGTTTCTGGGTACTTACCAAAGAAGTGCTCACGTACGTATGCGCCATCTTTAGATTTGAATGTCTGGTAGTCACCATCGATAGTTTCGTTCATTAGTTGAAGAAGCTTACCAGTCGTGTCTTTAGCCAGTAGTGAATCCCAGTTGCTACCCCAGATAACTTTAACAACGTTCCAACCTGCGCCTTTAAATAGGCCTTCAAGTTCTTGGATGATGCTACCGTTACCCATTACAGGGCCGTCTAGACGCTGTAGGTTACAGTTGATTAGGAAACATAGGTTGTCTAGCTTCTCACGCGCAGCGAAAGAGATAGCACCACGTGATTCTGGCTCATCCATCTCACCGTCACCTAGGAACGCGTATACGCGTTGCGCTGAAGTTTCTTTCAGGCCACGGCCATCAAGGTACTTAAGGAAGCGCGCTTGGTAGATCGCAGAGATCGGACCAAGACCCATAGATACAGTAGGGAACTGCCAGAACTCAGGCATCAGTTTCGGGTGCGGGTAAGAAGGGATACCTTTACCATCAACTTCTTGACGGAAGTTATCTAGCTGTTCTTCAGTTAGACGACCTTCAACGAATGCACGAGAGTAGATACCTGGAGAGATGTGACCTTGGTAATAAACTAGATCGCCACCGTCCGTCTCATTTGGAGCACGGAAGAAGTGGTTGAAACATACTTCGTAGAACGCTGCAGCTGACTGGTAAGAAGCCATGTGACCACCAAGGTCTAGGTCTTTCTTAGAAGCACGCAATACAATCATGATTGCGTTCCAGCGAATAATCGAACGAATACGACGCTCAAGAGTTACGTCACCAGGGTAAGCTGGCTCTTGTGCTGCTGGAATTGTGTTGATGTAGTTTGTGTTGATGCCTGTAGCCATATCAACACCATCTAAACGCGCTTTATCTAGAACTTGTTCTAGTAAAAACTGTGCACGTTCTACACCTTCTTCACGTACTACTGACTCAAGAGCTTCTAACCAATCTTGAGTTTCCAGAGCATCAACGTCATGCTTCATGTCAGACATGGCGATCTATCCTTTTTGTTAGTTGGATTCTACTAAACACGTAAATAGCCGAAGTATTACGGCTATTTACCCTGTTGAATTCGACGTAAAGAACGTTCGCGGCGCGATTCTTCTTTGGTCAAATCCATCAATGTTTCTTCGATGTAAGCTAAATGAGAATGTGACATTTCACGCGCCTGTTCTGGCTGCCCTGAAACGATCGCATCTACAATGTTAGCTCGATGTATACTCACTTTCTCCACAACGTCTTTACGACGATGCAACAGCTTTAAATTTTCTAAGACATTTTGTTCGAGTAACGGAGCCAAACTACGAACAATGTGTAATAACACCACATTGTGCGCTGCCTCTGTTAAAGCAATAAGAAAAGCCATCACTGCTGCAGATTCGGCTTCAATATCACCCTTATCTTGCGCGCCGTGAATTTTTTCTTGGCATGCTTGAATTCGAGCAAAGTCTTCATCAGTGCCACGCAATGCCGCAAAGTAAGCCGAAATCCCTTCCATCGCATGACGCGATTCCAACAAGTCTAGTTGGGTTTCAGAATGGGACGACAACAAATTAAGCAAAGGATCTGAAAAGCTTTTCCAGATATTTTCGCTAACAAACGTACCTCCACCTTGACGGCGAGTAAGCAAGCGTTTTGCTTCTAAACGTTGTATCGCTTCTCGGATTGAAGGACGAGACACATCGAACTGTTTCGCTAGTTCGCGCTCAGGCGGCAGCTGCTGCCCTGGAGCCAGTGTTCCTTCCACTATCAACCTTTCTAACTCTTGTTCGATAACGTCCGAGAGTTTTGGCTGACGAATCCTTTGATAAGCCATAGTTTGTTGTTCTTCTTTTTCTTCGCTGACAATTGGTAATACCAATTTTAAGTTGGGCAGAAATTAACATAATTAAAACGCCACTGTCCAGTGCAAAATTGACCTGCATCATAGAACACGGCATGAATTAACCATGATTTAACAAATGAAATTTAAAACAGCAACCAAATTGGTCTTACCATTTACAGGGGTAATACTTTTGGGGAGGTTTCGTGCTAGAAAGTTTCAGGATAAAAATGAATTGTTTCAGAAAGATTAGTGCCACTTGTTTAAAAATCAAACCAAGCGCACATTTAGGATGGAAATTCTGTTCATAAGTTTTAATAAATTAGCGTTTGATAAGCTCGTCACACTCTCGATTTATTGATGCTCTCCTCTCCACCACTTTCTTTACATAGCAACAACAAAAATTCACAAGTCATTATGCCAGGCGTTGACTATTCAACGCCTAACAGCAGTAAGGCTATCTAAAGTTGAGGCTTAGCCCTTGAGCTTTTCTTTAAATTTCTGCCAGTCGAAAACCAAGCCAGGATCGGTTTTGCGCAGAGGCGCAATATATTGGTGGCCTGTGATTCGTTCAGTGGTAATTTGAGGGAAGCTCGATACCAGTGTTTCCGTTAATTGGGTAAGCGCTTGATACTGCTGCTCGGTATAAGCCACAAAGTCACTGCCTTCCAGTTCAATACCAATCGAATAGTCATTACACCTTTCACGGCCGGCAAAGCTGGACTGGCCAGCGTGCCAAGCTCTATCAAGGAACGAAACAAACTGCACAACCTCACCATCACGACGAATCAAGCAGTGTGCAGAAACACCCATTTGGTGAATCACCTGAAAAAATGGATGCTCTTCTGGGTCAAGTTTGCCCGTAAAAAACTGTTCGATGTAAGGCCCACCAAATTGCCCCGGAGGTAAACTAATGTTGTGAACCACCAGCAGAGAGATATCGTCGACGCTAGGTCTAACATCAAAATACGGTGAAGGAACATGCCGAGCGTTGTCATACCATCCGTTGAAGCTGATCGTCATCTTGGTCTCACTTTCTTTTCTGCTAGCACAATAAGATGTGACCTTACCCATAGAGCAGTCACGCTAGCCTCTTTAATTTGAAGTTAAGCAAGAGTATCATTCCATTCCCACTCCCTTTCAAGATTAGATTTGCGATGAAAAACACACATAACAGCCACCAACGCCTTGACTACTTAAAAGAGCAACTGCCTCTAGAGATCACTCGCTCAGTGGCTGAGACCATCAAAGAAGATCTAGGCGGAACGTTAGATCCAGCGGCTGATATTACGGCAAGTCTAATCCCAGCAGACGCAATCAACAGCGCTACCATCATTACCCGTGAACACGGTGTGTTCTGTGGTAAAGCTTGGGCTGATGAAGTGTTTAAGCAATTGGGCGGTGAGGTGACTATCGAGTGGAACGTAGAAGATGGCGACAAGGTTGAACCAAACCAAACGCTTTGTAGCTTAACTGGCCCAGCACGTGCGCTATTAACCGGTGAGCGTAATGCCATGAACTTCATTCAAACGCTATCTGGCTGTGCGACAACAACAGCGATCTACGCAGACAAAGTTAAGCACACAGAATGCCGCCTGTTAGACACTCGCAAAACAATTCCTGGCCTTCGCAGCGCACTAAAATACGCTGTCGCTTGTGGTGGCGGTTTCAACCACCGTATCGGTGTTTTCGATGCTTACCTAATCAAAGAAAACCACATCATCGCCTGTGGTGGTATTGAGAAAGCTATCTCGACAGCAAAAGAACTTAACCCGGGGAAACCTGTGGAAGTTGAAACGGAAAGCCTAGCAGAGCTAGAGCAAGCGATCAGCGCTGGCGCAGACATCATCATGCTAGACAACTTCACCACAGACATGATGCGTGAAGCCGTGAAAATCAACGCTGGCCGCGCAGCATTAGAGAACTCAGGCAATGTAACATTAGACACGATTGCAGAGTTCGCTGAAACGGGTGTTGATTACATCTCTGTTGGCGCACTGACTAAGCATCTAAAAGCGATGGACCTATCCATGAGATTTAAAGCGTAATTAACTGAATAGTAAATATATTTCCGTCAAAGGCATTGTTGATAACAGTGCCTTTTTTATTACCTAAATTATCAGTATTTCAATCACTTATTTAAGTTGGTCGCATAATTTTGCGAGCCATATGAAACACCACACTAATAAATACGAAACCACTCGCGACCACACCTGAACACCATTCCACTTCCCCATTCCGACTTCTATTCTTTCCATCAACCAGTGCTTGCGCTGAAACAAACTAAACAATGGAATAGAACAATGAATAACAAAAGTAAAAGAACAAATCAGAAAGGCTTTACGCTGATTGAATTGATGATCGTCGTGGCGATTATTGGTGTGTTGTCAGCGATAGCTGTACCTCAATATCAAAGCTATATAGCAAAAAGCGAGGCAGCGTCGGCACTTGCGTCAATTACAAGCCATAGGACTAACGTTGAAACATACGTTTTAGAAAATGGTACTTTTCCTGCGACCTCTGCGGCTTTGGCGATACCGACATCTCCATTAGGTATCGTCTCTTATGAGAACGTAACTAGTGCAGCAGGCAGCATACAGTTTCAATTTGGTTCATCAGGCGTAAGCCCTGACGTAGTATCGAAAAAAGTGAATTTGGTACGTACTGGAAATGGTGCGTGGTCATGTACGTCAGATGTAGATAGTAGCTTAAAGCCTAAAGGCTGTTCATAAGTGCTAACCAACCTCCCAACCGTTCTACGTCAGGCTAGTTTAATTAGCCTGACACAAGAACAAGCTGTTGCGGAACATGTACAAGCTTCGGGTATTTCTACACCTGAAGCTTTGCTCGTTCTGGAGTTCTTTAGCGGTGATTCCTTAGCAAGCAATATCAAAACCATTTTCGGTTTACCGTTAGTACAACTAGCTAGTACTGACTACGAAACCTTGTGTGAGCAATTGGGGCTTCGTGAGCTGATCACCAAATATCGAGCAATCCCGATTTCAGTTTCTAGTTCTACTCTTACGCTCGCCTCGGCTGATCCGACCGACTTACAAGCTGAAGATGACTTTCGATTCGCAACCGGATTACAGATTGAATTGGTTGTCGCTAACTACTCTGAATTAGAAAGTGCAATACGAAAGCTGTATGGCCGTTCGATTTCCGGGCAAGACTCAAAGCGCAAAGATATCACCCAAGATGAGCTCGCTAACCTTGTTGAGATATCTGATGACGAGATAACGTCCATTGAAGACCTCAGCCAAGATGACTCCCCTGTCAGTCGCTTTATCAATCAGATTCTAGTCGATGCAGCACGTAAAGGCGCATCGGACATCCACTTCGAACCTTATGAAGAAAACTACCGCGTACGTCTACGTTGCGATGGCATCCTTGTCGAAATTCAACAGCCCGCCTCTCATTTAAGTCGTCGTCTATCGGCTCGCCTGAAGATCCTCGCCAAACTTGATATCGCCGAACGTCGTTTGCCTCAAGATGGTCGTATCAAACTGCGCTTAAATGACGAACTGGCAATTGATATGCGTGTATCTACACTGCCAACATTATGGGGAGAAAAGATCGTACTGCGTCTTTTAGACAGCAGCGCTGCCAATCTCGATATCGATAAGCTCGGTTACAGCGAGGATCAAAAAGCACTCTACCTTAATGCATTGAAACGCCCGCAAGGTATGATCTTAATGACCGGTCCAACCGGCAGCGGTAAAACGGTTTCTCTCTATACTGGCCTTCGCGTTCTTAACACAACAGAACGCAACATCTCAACAGCCGAAGATCCTGTTGAAATTAACCTGTGTGGCATCAATCAAGTACAAGTGACGCCTAAGATCGGCTTTGGTTTCGCTGAAGCGTTGCGGTCATTTTTACGACAAGATCCTGATGTGGTAATGGTCGGTGAGATCCGCGACTTGGAAACCGCAGAGATCGCGATCAAAGCCTCACAAACCGGACACTTAGTGCTTTCGACACTGCACACCAATTCTGCAGCAGAAACCGTGACTCGCCTCTCTCATATGGGGATAGAACCTTTTAACCTCGCTTCATCATTAAGTTTAATTATCGCCCAACGACTGGCAAGACGATTGTGCGACCACTGTAAAGCCGCTGATGACTCACCTGATATATTTCTACGCCACTCTATTCCCAATAGCCAAATCATCTACAAAGCCAGCTCACAAGGATGTAATGAGTGTAATCAGGGATACTCGGGGCGAGTCGGTATCTATGAAGTCATGCCGTTTAGCGACCAACTGAAAAATAGCCTGATCGACAAACCGAACGCGTTAGCCATTGAAAACTTGGCACGTCGAGAAGGCATGAGAACTTTACAAGAGTCAGGTCTAGATAAACTGCTTGAAGGCACCACCAGCTATCAAGAGCTACAACGTGTTCTATACCTATAATTCACGGAGCGAAAATGAGTAGTAAAAGCAAACAATCACAACTAAAAAACTACCATTGGAAGGGAATCAATAGTTCTGGCAAGAAAGTATCAGGGCAGAGCTTAGCGCTCACCGAATTAGAAGTGCGAGAGAAGCTCAAAGAGCAGCACATTCAGATTAAGAAAATCAAAAAGAAAAGCATCTCAGCAATCACTCGTTTAACTCACCGCGTCAAAGCCAAAGATATCACTATTTTGACTCGCCAACTGGCTACCATGTTGGCGACTGGTGTGCCGATCGTGCAAGCCATCAAGCTGGTGTCAGACAATCACCGCAAAGCAGAAATGAAATCGATTTTATCGCACATCTGCAAAGGTGTAGAAGCCGGAACGCCAATCTCAAAAGCGATGCGAACCGCAAGCCGCCACTTTGATGACCTCTATACCGACTTGGTCGCGACAGGCGAACTCTCCGGCAACCTTGCACAAGTATTTGAACGCTTGGCGACCTATCGTGAAAAGAGTGAGCAACTAAAATCCAAAGTTATAAAGGCGCTCATCTATCCTGCAATGGTTGTTGCGGTCGCTCTTACCGTTTCCTACTTAATGCTGACCATGGTAATTCCGGAATTTGAATCGATGTTTTCAGGCTTCGGAGCAGACTTACCTTGGTTCACCCAGCAAGTGCTTTATCTTTCCCATTGGATGCAGGCTTACAGTTTCTATACTGCCATCGGTATTGGTTTGTTAATTCTGTCTTTTCAGCAACTGCGTCAGCGATCCTACTCGATTCGACTTTCAACCAGTCGCCTTGGCTTACGCTTTCCTATCTTGGGTGCTGTCATCACCAAGGCATCGATTGCAAAGTTCAGCCGAACACTTTCAACCAGTTTCAGTTCTGGAATTCCCATCTTAACCAGCCTTAAAACCACAGCTAAAACCGCAGGCAACCTGCATTATGAATCGGCCATCATTGAGGTTCACCGTGAGACTGCCTCAGGCATGCCGATGTACATTGCAATGCGCAATACCAATGCCTTCCCGGAGATGGTTTTGCAGATGGTGATGATTGGTGAAGAGTCAGGAGATCTTGATGATATGCTCAATAAAGTCGCTTCCATTTACGAGTTCGAAGTAGACAACACCGTCGATAACCTAGGCAAGATTCTAGAGCCACTGATCATCGTATTTTTAGGCACCGTAGTTGGCGGACTTGTTGTCGCGATGTACTTACCGATCTTTAATCTTATGAGTGTGTTAGGATAGTTAAAAGCAACTAAACACCCATGAGCAGCCAACCTCTGCTCACCTTGATTAAGTGGTAAAGGACACTATGGAAGTATTTCACTACTATCCTTGGCTATTCCCCGTATTAGCTTTCATTTTTAGCCTTCTTATCGGCAGCTTCCTCAACGTAGTCATCCACCGTTTACCGATAATGATGGAACGAGAGTGGCAACAAGAGTGCTCGGAGTATTTCTCTCAATATAAAATTCCAGCGCCAGAGGGAGAGTTCAATCTCAGTATCCCTCGTTCTACCTGCCCGAAATGTAAAACCCAATTAAGAATCATCGACAATATTCCAGTATTAAGTTGGTTGTTCTTAAAGGGCAAGTGTCATAGCTGTGCTAACCCAATCAGCGCTCGTTACCCATTGGTCGAACTGCTTACGGCGATACTTTGTACCGTAGTCGCGAGCCACTTTGGTTTCAGTTACTACGCCATTGCTTTGATTTTTTTCACGTTTGCATTGATTACCGCAACCTTTATCGATCTCGATACTATGCTGTTGCCTGATCAAATTACCTTACCTTTAGTTTGGTCTGGTATCGCGTTAGCTCTGTTTAATATCAGCCCTGTATCGCTTCAAGATTCCGTGGTTGGTGCAATGGCAGGTTATCTAGCGCTATGGTCTGTTTACTGGTTATTCAAACTACTGACAGGCAAAGAAGGCATGGGTTACGGCGACTTCAAACTTCTGGCTGCGCTTGGCGCCTGGCTTGGCTGGCAGCACCTACCAATGATCATTCTTTTGTCGTCGCTGGTCGGTTTAGTTTTCGGCTTGATTCAACTTCGCTTGAAACAGCAAGGCATAGATAAAGCCTTTCCCTTTGGACCTTACCTTGCAATTGCGGGTTGGGTGAGTTTGATGTGGGGCAACGACATCATGGGCTGGTATTTCACTTCTGTACTAGGAATTTAACCATGGCAATCATTATCGGATTAAGCGGTGGTATCGCCAGTGGAAAAACCACCGTTGCTAACCTCTTCAATGAGCATTTTAATATTGATATTGTCGATGCTGATATCGTTGCACGCGAAGTCGTTGCAGTGGGCAGTGACGGCTTAAAGCAGATTACTGATCGTTTTGGTGAGACGATCTTGCTTGAAGATGGATCACTTAACCGAAGTAAGCTGCGTGAGCTAATCTTCTCGGATCCCACAGAGAAACAATGGATCAATGACCTGCTGCATCCCATGATCCGTAACAAAATTGACAGTGACCTGTCTAAAGTCACATCCCCTTATGGTTTATTAGTCGCACCGCTATTGGTTGAAAACCAAATGCAAAGCATGGCCGATCGCGTATTAATCGTTGATGTGCCAACAGAAGTGCAAATAGAGCGTACGATGAGTCGTGATAATGTTTCTAGGGAACAAGTTGCATCAATTTTAAAATCACAGGCTTCAAGAGAACAACGCTTAGCAGTTGCAGATGACGTGATTAAAAACCATACTAAAAACCAAGAACTTTTGCCTCAAATCACAGATTTACATCAAAAGTATCTGGCAATCAGTACTGTAGATGGGTCAGAATAGAATAATGTTGAATGAAGGTTTGCTCGATGATCACCCACAAATTTGAACATCCTCTAAATGAGAAAACACGCATCTACTTAAGAGTTGAATCGCTCTTGAGGCAGCTGCACTTGTCTTCTACATTTTCCGATGCTCAACAGTATCAACTCTTTTTCCGTTCCATCTTTGATCTGGTTGAAATCTTCGAACAGATCCAACTCAAGAGTGAACTTGCAAAAGATATTGAGAAGCAGCGTGTAACCTACAAAAGCTGGTTAGATGTTGAAGGTGTCGATCAAGAGATGCTGACTTCGCTACTCAACGATATTAGTAACATCTATCGTGAACTGATGCAGGCGGAGCGTTTTGGGCAGTCACTTAAAGAAGACCGCTTCTTGAGTGCCATACGTCAACGCTTTAATTTACCAGGTGGCTCATGCTGCTTTGATTTACCCGCACTGCATTATTGGCTGCATCTTCCTCTCGATAAAAGAATGCGAGATGCCAAAGCTTGGATGGATAGCCTACAGCCTCTGTATGAAGCGCTAACACTATGGTTAAAGCTCACCAGAGAGACTGGTCACTTTAAAGAGCAAATTGCTCGCGCTGGCTTCTTCCAGAGTGATGCTGATGAAGCGAATATCCTTCGCCTTTCTATTCCAATGCAATACGGTGCTTACCCGATGATCTCCGGGCATAAAAACCGTTTTGCCGTTAAGTTCATGAGCTTTGAAACAGGACAAGCCTGTACTCAAGACATCGAATTTGAATTGGCTGTCTGCAGCTAATTAATTTCCTTTTATAGTTTGGCTTGAACCTTCACTCGAGCCTAAACTCTTTCTTACAATACCCTCTAATTAAGAATCACTATGTCGAAAAAAATCACCATCGTTAAATGCCCTCAATGTAATACCGACGTTGAATGGGGCGAACAAAGCCCACACCGCCCGTTTTGCAGTAAGCAATGTCAGATGATTGATTTCGGTGAATGGGCAGACGAAGAGAATAGCATCGCTGGCGCACCAGACATGTCAGATAGCGATGGTTGGTCGGAAGACCCGCACTAAGCGAGTAGCGAGTAGCGAGTAGCGAGTAGCGAGTAGCGAGTAGCGAGTAGCGAGTAGCGAGTAGCGAGTAGCGAGTAGCGAGTAGCGAGTAGCGAGTAGCGAGTAGCGAGTAAATTTTGAAGGGTTGGCGTTTAACGTCAATCCTTTTTTATTGCCTATAGCATGGTACGAATAGAGATTCCCTAATCCTTCCTTTGTCAGTCTAGGGAATGACGGTTCAATGTGAGTTTTGTTTTAGTCCGTCATCCTCAAGAGCGAGGAACGAGCGAATTGAGGCTCTCTTACCTACTCAGCTCTAAATAGCAGACACAAAAAAGCGGAGCCAAATGGCTCCGCTTTTATCGATAGAATGCAAAAAGAATTACTTCTTAGTAAGCTTCTCTTTAATACGAGCTGACTTACCAGAACGCTCACGTAGGTAGTACAACTTGGCACGACGTACTGCACCACGGCGTTTAACTTCGATGCTATCAACCATTGGAGAGTGAGTTTGGAACGCACGCTCTACGCCTTCACCGTTCGAAATCTTACGAACTGTGAATGCAGAGTGTAGACCACGGTTACGAATAGCGATTACAACGCCTTCGAAAGCCTGTAGACGCTCACGGTCACCTTCTTTTACCTTAACCTGAACTACAACAGTGTCACCTGGTGCGAATTTAGGAAGGTCTGATTTTAGTTGCTCTTCTTCAAGAGCCTTGATGATGTTGCTCATTTGTATAAATTCCTAGAATAAACTGATACTAAATTTAATAGGTTACTGCTTGCTTTTCGTTAAGAGCGTTGCTCTTTAATGAATTCAGCCAGTAATTGTTCCTGTTCGTCAGTCAGAGCTAGGTTTTCCAGGAGCTCTGGTCTTCTTAGCCAAGTTCGGCCCAACGATTGTTTTAATCGCCAGCGACGAATGTCCTTATGGTTTCCAGACTTGAGTACCGATGGCACATCTTTATCGTCTAGCACCTCAGGGCGCGTATAATGGGGACAATCTAGCAAACCATTTGCAAAAGAATCTTCTTCTGCTGAAGCGAAATCTCCAAGTACACCCGGAACAAACCGAGAGACTGAATCAATCAACGTCATGGCTGGCAGTTCGCCACCCGTCATCACAAAATCGCCAATCGACCATTCTTCGTCGACTTCAGATTGAATAATGCGCTCATCTACCCCTTCATAGCGACCACAAATAAGAAGCAAGTTCTCGTTTGTTGCCAACTCTTCAACACCTTTCTGGTCGAGTTTACGACCTTGAGGTGAAAGATAGATTACTTTCGTCTTTCCCGGTGCTGCTTGCTTGGCAGTTTGGATAGCATCGCGCAAAGGCTGAACCATCATTAACATGCCAGGACCACCACCGTAAGGTCTATCATCAACAGTGCGATGTTTATCATGAGTGAAATCGCGAGGATTCCATGTCTCAATAGATAAAAGACCTTTTTTAACCGCTTGACCTGTTACTCCAAAATCAGTAACAGAACGGAACATTTCAGGAAACAGGCTAATAATGCCAACCCACATGTGTTCTCTCGCTCTGTAATTTGGAGTTAGAATCCAGGATCCCAGTCAACTTCGATCCGGCGAGCTTCGCGATCAACTTTCTTGATCACTTGCTCTTCAAGGTACGGTACTAACCGTTCCTTTTGGCCAAAAGCATCTTTAAGATTTGCTTTAATTACTAGAACATCGTTCGAGCCAGTTTCTAATAGGTCAGTGACCTCACCAAGGTCGTAACCTTTAGTGGTAAAAACTTGCATACCGAACAATTCGCGCCAGTAGAATTCATCTTCTGACAATTCAGGTAACGAAGCAGGGTCAATAGCAATTTCAAAGTTAGTCATCAGTTGCGCGTCTTCACGAACATCTAATCCCGCTAGCTTACATACATAACCTTGGCCATGACGTTTCCAGCTCTCAACTTTGTACTCAACCCACTTACCCTTTTGGTTTAAATACCAAGGGCTGTAATCAAATATGCTTTCAGCATTGTCTGTGTAGGAGAACACTTTAAGCCAGCCACGAATACCATAGGTAGACCCAAGTTTACCCATGACAATTCTATTATTTTGCTCGCTCATCGTTTCTTTACCCTTCATCGACATAAGCTATTTCTCTTTAAAAAAGAATTAAGCCGCTTTTTGAGCGTCTTTAACTAGCTTAGCTACACGATCAGATAGAGATGCGCCTTGACCAACCCAGTGGTTAACACGATCTAGGTCTAGACGTAGACCTTCTTCTTGACCTTGAGCAGTAGGGTTAAAGAAACCTACTTTCTCGATGAAACGGCCAGTTACAGAGTTACGGCTATCCGCAACTACGATTTGATAAAATGGGCGCTTCTTTGCACCGTGACGTGCCAAACGAATGGTTACCATGTCGTCCTCTTTGCTTTCTTAATAAAATAATTAACCCCAAGTATAAGTAAATAGCTTGGGGTCTCGTGCCAAATTAAAGCCCCGGAATTTTACTCTTATTCCGGTGCAATGCAAGGGCTTTAGCTATTTTTTCACCAACATAGCAACCGGACACTTTCTGTGACACGGCTAACACTATGAAAAGTAACGTAGCTAAAGCTTACATTTGTAGATTATCGACCAAACGGGTTAAAACCACCACCCATTCCGCCCATACCTCCACCGCCGCCCATCATGCCCTGCATGTTGCGCATCATGCCTTTCATTCCACCCTTCTGCATTTTCTTCATCATCTTCTGCATTTGAGTGAACTGTTTAAGCATACGGTTTACATCTTGTACCTGCGTACCAGAACCTGCAGCAATACGCTTTTTGCGTGAGCCTTTGATTAGGTCTGGACGCTGACGTTCTTTCATTGTCATAGAGTTGATGATCGCTTCCATTTGCTTGAACATCTTGTCATCAACTTTATCTTTAACGTTGTCTGGTAGCTGAGACATGCCTGGAAGCTTATCCATCATGCCCATCATGCCGCCCATGTTTTTCATCTGACCAAGCTGCTCGCGGAAGTCTTCAAGGTCAAAGCCTTTCTTCTCTTTGAACTTCTTAGCCAGTTTCTCTGCTTTCTCGGTATCAACGTTTTTCTGTAGGTCTTCAATAAGAGACAGTACGTCGCCCATACCTAAGATACGAGAAGCAACACGATCTGGGTGGAATGGTTCTAGTGCGTCAGTCTTTTCACCAACGCCTAAGAATTTAATCGGCTTGCCAGTGATATGACGAACAGACAGTGCAGCACCACCTCGCGCATCACCATCAACTTTCGTCAAGATAACACCGGTTAGTGGAAGCGTATCACCAAAAGCTTTTGCGGTGTTCGCAGCATCTTGACCAGTCATTGCATCAACAACGAACAGAGTCTCTACTGGTTTAATTGCAGTATGAAGCTCTTTGATCTCGCCCATCATCTCTTCATCGATAGCCAAACGACCAGCAGTATCGACAATTAGCACGTCGTAGAATTTCTTCTTCGCATGGTCGATTGCAGCGTTTGCAATATCAAGAGGCTTTTGATCAGCTGAAGATGGGAAGAAGTCGACGCCAACATCGCTTGCTAACGTTTCAAGCTGTTTGATCGCCGCTGGACGGTAAACGTCGGCAGACACAACCAAAACTTTCTTCTTGTCACGCTCAGTCAGGAGCTTAGATAGCTTACCTACCGATGTGGTTTTACCCGCACCTTGTAGACCTGCCATTAAAATAACGGCTGGCGGCTGTGCTGCTAGGTCAAGAGCCTCGTTAGACTCACCCATCACAGCTTCAAGCTCAGCTTGAACGATCTTAATGAATTCTTGACCAGGAGTTAGAGATTTAGAAACCTCAACACCCACAGCGCCTTCTTTTACGCGCTTAACAAAATCGCGGACAACGGGCAGTGCAACGTCGGCTTCAAGTAGCGCCATACGTACTTCACGCAGCGTCTCTTTTATATTGTCTTCGGTCAGACGACCTTTACCGCTGATGTTCTTCAGCGTTTTGGATAGACGATCCGTTAAATTATCAAACATAGTTTTCTCTTCGCTCAAAACTGCGACTATTACTGTGAGTATACATTAGCGCGGATTAGAGTCATACCCGTTGTAGAGCGTTAATCATCCACGCTTGTGATGTGAGACATTATTCACTTAGAATTGAATGAGGTTGACCATAGCCCCAAAGAGCGATGCGAGGTATAATTCGCCAATTAGTAATCATTTAAATGGATACCATGGACAGTCTTATTGCGATCGCAGCAGCCTTTCTTTATACAATGGCGATTTCCACGATCATTCCAGGTCTCGTGCACCAAACAGGAATCCGCGTAAAAACGGTGTTTATTAGCGCATTACTTGCTTTAGCTTTCCATGCTTGGTTGCTTGGCGATTTAATTTTTAATGCCAGTGGCCAAAACCTCAGTATCTTGAACGTTGCTTCATTGATCAGTTTAATCATCTCTTTGGTCATGAGCGGTGCTATGCTCAAAACCCGATTGTGGTTCATCTTGCCCGTCGTTTATAGCTTCGCTGCGCTTAACTTGATGGCTGCCACTTTTCTTCCGAGCACCTTCATCAAACATCTAGAGAATGACCCAAAACTGCTTGTGCACATCTCTTTGGCGCTCTTCTCATACGCGACACTGACTATCGGCGCGCTCTACGCTCTACAACTCGCGTGGCTCGATCACAAACTTAAAAAGAAAAAAGCGTTAGTAATAAACCCTAACCTACCTCCTTTAATGATGGTGGAAAGACAGCTTTTCAAGATCATTCTGATCGGTAATGGCTTATTAACAGGTACTTTATTGACTGGCCTTATCTTCGTACAAGATATGTTTGCTCAAGGAAAAGCACACAAGGCTGTATTGTCTTTTATTGCTTGGGTTATCTACTCCATCCTTCTATGGGGTCACTATCAGAAAGGTTGGCGTGGACAAAAAGTCACTTGGTTCGCACTTGCCGGTGCCAGCATGCTCACATTAGCCTACTTCGGTAGCCGCTTCGTTCAGGAAATCATCCTGAATTAGTCTGTAAAATGAAGGCAATGTCTCACACACCTTGCCTTTAAAATATTGAGTCCGTTAGATTCAATTGACATCTCGACCATGTTCGGTCATAAATTAATCAAGATACACAAATAGGAAAAGAATAGTTTTGGACGACATATCAACGGGTATCTTATTTGCGCTACTCGCGTGTCTCATTGTAATTTCTGGTTATTTCTCTGGTTCCGAAACGGGCATGATGTCCTTGAACCGCTACCGTTTAAAGCACTTGGCCAATACGGGTCATAAAGGTGCCAAACGCGTAGAAAAACTTCTGAACCGCCCAGACAGATTGATCGGCCTAATTCTCATCGGCAACAATCTCGTCAACATTCTTGCGTCTGCGATCGCGACTATTCTTGGTATGCGCATCTACGGGGATATCGGTGTAGCGATTGCTACCGGTGTCCTGACTCTCGTGATCCTAGTGTTTGCCGAGGTAACCCCAAAAACCATCGCTTCTCTGTTTCCAGAGCGTGTCTCTTACGCCAGTAGTATCCTTTTGATCATACTGATGAAGGTACTGTCACCATTGGTGATATTGGTGAACTTCATTACCAACGGTTTTATTCGTATCTTAGGTGTTAAAGCCCGCCACGATGCGACCGACCACTTAAGCTCTGAAGAGCTGAGAACCGTGGTAAATGAAGCGGGAAGCCTAATACCTCAACGCCACCAAGATATGTTGGTATCTATTTTAGATTTAGAACACGTGACCGTGAACGACATCATGGTGCCTCGAAATGAAATCACTGGCATCGACATCAATGATGACTGGAAATCTATCGTTCGCCAATTAACTCACTCCCCTCATGGGCGTATTGTGTTATATCGTGACCAGATAGATGAAGTGGTTGGCATGCTTAGGTTACGAGAAGCTTACCGCTTGATGCTTGAAAAGAACGAATTCAATAAAGAGACACTGTTGCGTGCTGCGGATGAGATCTACTTTATTCCTGAAGCGACACCACTCAATATCCAACTACTTAAGTTTCAGCGCAATAAACAGCGCATCGGTTTGATTGTGGATGAGTATGGCGATATCAACGGCTTGGTTACCCTTGAAGATATTCTAGAAGAAATCGTTGGTGAGTTTACGACCTCAATTGCACCAAGCTTATCTGAAGAGATCACACCGCAAAGCGATGGCAGCTTCTTGATTGAAGGCAGCGCCAATATCCGTGACATAAACAAAGGCTTGCAGTGGACACTACCTACAAACGGCCCAAGAACACTTAATGGTTTAATACTGGAACACCTTGAAGACATTCCAGAAAGTCACCTGAGTGTTCAGGTTGCGAGTCATCCAATGGAAATTGTTGAACTCGAAGAGAACCGTATCAAGCTCGTTCGCGTGTTCCCGCAGATCGTTAACGGATAAAAGTGGTTTGCTGGACTGGGATAACTAAGTGAGTAATCACAAGCTCACATGCGACAACTGCCTAGATCTAAAATATGTCTCGTCCTAAAATACGTTGACGAAAAAGGCCCGGTTCATTGAACCTAATGCCGATCGTTTAAGAAGACTTGAACGATCTTGCAGTTAGCAGATAATCCCCATCAACAACGTTGATGGGGATTTTTTATGCTTGAACAAGAATTAGCAATGGCACACGAGACCATTGAAGATGCCGACAATTATGAATCTGTCGTCGACGCCATTCAGATTGAGTGGATAGAACAAGCTCTTCTTGAAACCAATAAAGCGAGCATAAGACGACGTCGGCTTCCCGCTCAGCAAGCTGTCTGGTTAGTTATTTGGATGGGGCTGCAACGCAACATGTCTATCAAAGAGGTATGCAGTTCATTAGACATTGCGCTTCAGCCTAAACCTGAAGATAGCTGGTCTCGTGTTGCACCTAGTGTCCTAACTGATTCACGCCGACGTCTAGATGAGAGTCCATTAGCGGCTTTGTTTCACACAACGGTAAAGGCTTGGAATGGAGATATCCTTCAACAAGATAAAGACTTAGAGCTTAATGTTCTTGCTGTGGATGGAACTACATTTAGGTGCCAAGATTCCCCAGAGAACGCTGAAGAATTTGGGTTCATCTCTAAAAAATTGAAACCTTACCCTCAACTTCGTTTAGTCGCTTTGATGTCAACAGAAACTCGAATGATTATGGGGGCGGCTTTTGATGGCTGTCATGTCGGTGAAACGACCTTAGCTAAGCGTCTATTCAATGATATCCCCGCACATTCATTGACCTTATTTGATCGTTGTTATTTCTCGGCAGACCTTTTGTTGTCGTGGCAAGAGAGTGCGGAAAATGCTCACTGGTTAATGCCTGCAAAACGTAAGCTACGCTATGAAGTGTTGGAGAAATATGCGGAGAACGACATGCTCATCTCAATGCCCATCTCTCCTCAAGCTCAACGGCAGAATCCGAATTTACCCGCACGTTGGGAAGCCAGATTAGTCCTATATCAAGAGCCAAAAGGTGAGATAAAAGGTTTTATTACTTCACTTACAGACCCTAGTAGATACTCGCTAGAAAGCCTGCTGCGTATTTATTGGCAACGCTGGGAGATAGAAGAAGGTTATGGTGAAATTAAACAGACTCAACTGCAAAGTCACGTCACTTTACGAAGTCGTTTTTCTGCCGGTGTGAAGCAAGAGCTTTGGGGCGTATTACTTGCCTATAACTTAGTGCGATTAGAGATGGTTAAGATAGCTTCAGAAGCCGGGGTTCGAGCGACTAGGGTCAGTTTTACCGCCGCAATTAACCTTATTGATGCGCAATTACGTTGGTTAGCTTTAAGTCCAGACGGAACTCTACCTGTAAAACTGAAAAGGATGAGAGACAGTTTGAGTCACTTCATTCTTCCAGATAAAAGAAAGGACCGAACGTTTCCACGTTCAGTCCTCTTTGTCCCAGCCAAATATCCGTTCAGGTTCAAGCAATAATGCTTATCCGAACGGCATTAGGTTCATTGAACCGGGCCTTTTAGTATCTAACTCGCTCTGTCTCTAGAGTGAAGCGTATTCAAGGTGAACTAACAATGACTAGTCGATCTTAAGCTCTTGAAGCATCGACTCTGGCAATGCCAGTTCATCATTTTTGTTTACAGAGATACCGGCAGCGATGATCGCATTAGCGATATCTTTAGCTTCATCCAAAGAGTGCATTGCCGCAGTACCACATTGGTACTCGTTCAGCTCAGGGATCTTATTTTGATTCTCAACTTTCAGCACATCTTGCATTGCAGCCAACCAACCGTCTGCTACTTGCTGCTCTGAAGGCGTACCAATTAGGCTCATGTAGAAACCAGTACGACAGCCCATCGGTGAAATATCGATGATCTCTACATCTGAACCGTTCAATTGATTACGCATAAATCCTGCGTATAGATGCTCTAGAGTATGGATACCTTTCTCAGATAGGATGTCTTTGTTTGGCGCAGTAAAACGCAGGTCAAACACAGTGATGGTATCCCCTTTTGGGGTTTGCATTGTTTTAGCTACACGAACTGCAGGTGCGTTCATGCGCGTGTGATCAACAGTGAAACTATCTAATAAAGGCATTGCTATTCTCCGTGACGGTTGGCTTTAGAAAAACCAACTTCTATTGTCTTCTAGTTCTTTACGACACTGTTTAAGCTGCCATCCATAATCTTTTGCTTGCTGTTCGACTTTGCGTGCCACCTTAATCAACGATGGTTTGCTATTGTATGACTTACGCTTATAACCACCACGACCTTCATGATAAGCCAGGTATTGGTTATACGGGTCCCATAGTGAGATACCAAGCTGACGACGCGTCTCGCTGGTGTACCAACCGATGAACATCAATGCATCATCAAAATTGGTTCTTGAGCCACCGTTATTGGTCGCCTTTTGGAAATCTTCCCAAGCAGGGTCTTGAGCTTGTGCATAACCGTAAGCACTACTCACGCGTCCCCACGGAATAAAGCCAAGAATGTAATCTTTAGGCGGGCGCGCATCATGACGATAGCTACTCTCTTGTTTCACAAAAGCCATCGCTACGTTGATCGGCGTGCCCCACTCTTCTTGCATATCGAGTGCATCTTCATACCACGACGGGTGTTCTCTGAAGATGCTACACAAGTTATCTTGCTGCTTTGGCGGTGGCGTGGCACATCCAACCAATAGGCTAGAGACAACACCAACAGTCACTACTGGCAACCATTTTCCACTTACGCGTTTAGGCTGGCCTAATAAGGCTTGCTTCCTTTCCACCAAAGTCTCGCTATGCTTTTAAATACGAAAAATAATCCGTTAAGAAGCTGTCAAAATCTTGAGTGCTTGCTTCTTCACTTTGTTGCTGAGCAATCACAGAGCGTTGAACTTCCGCTTCCATCAACTCAGCTGAGTAAACTTTATATTGGTGTGCTTTGTGTTGCTGAGCGTACGTTTTTCCTAACGCACAACCCACTTTACCCAAGCCACCTAATTTTTTGGTCTCTTCTAGCAACTGGCCAGAAATGGTCAGCTCTGGGTTATCAATCCAAGTTTCAAGCGTATCGCACGTTTCTTGGTATGCACGACCACCTTGTTCAGCATCCATCAACTCAGCGATAACACGAAGATCTTTGAATACGCGTTTAGCCCAATCTTGCAGAGACAGCCTCTCGCCATCACAACCAATCTTGAGTTCTAAACCAACCTGACGACCTTCTAAGATCACCTTGTTCCAGTTATCGCGCCAGCATTCAAGTTCGCAGTTATCCATCTCAGCAGAGTCAGATAGAACACTCCAAGTTAAGAATAGATCGAGGAAGCGAACTTGTTGCTCATTGATACCAATTGAGCTGAATGGGTTTACGTCCAAAGAACGAACCTCGATGTACTCAACACCAGCACGAGCCAGCGCTTCCGATGGTTTTTCACCACTTTTCGCCACGCGCTTAGGGCGAATTGGCGCATAAAGCTCGTTCTCGATTTGAAGAACGTTACTATTCAATTGACGGTATTCACCATCAACCTTAGTGCCTATCTCAGCAAACTCTTCTGATGGCGTGCGAATCGCTTGGTTCAAACCTTCAAGGTACTGGTCTAGGCTGTTGAAGCCAATCTTTAATACGCTTTGAGCACTATTGGTGTAGCCAAGATCACTCAGGCGAAGTGCCGTTGCTTTTGGTAGATACAGCGTTTCACCAATCTTTTCAAAAGGTAGCTTTGTCTCTCTTCCTTTGATGAAAGAAGGACATAGTGCAGGTGAAGCACCGAAGAAATATGGGATTAACCAACCAAAACGGTAATAATTACGAATCAAACCAAAGTACGCATCTGACTTAGCTTCACAACGCGTTTCTTCTGTTTGCTCTCCAAACAGGCTATCCCAAAAACTTTCTGGGAAAGAGAAGTTGAAGTGAACACCAGAAATAATCTGCATCAGGCTACCGTAACGGCGCTTTAGGCCTTCACGATATAGCGTCTTCATTTTGCCGTTGTTAGAGGTGCCGTATTGCGCTAGCTGAATGTAATCTTCACTGCCTACATAACAAGGCATAGAAAGCGGCCACATCTTTTCGCCATCTAACTTGGTTTGTGTGAAATGGTGGATATCAGACAACTGATTCAAAAGCGTCGGAACGTCGTTAGAAACAGGCGTAATAAACTCCAGTAGCGACTCAGAAAAATCGGTCGTTACCCATCCGTTCATCAACGCAGATCCCAAAGCCTTTGGGTGCGGCCCAGTCGCAAGATGCCCATCTTCCGTGTAGCGTAACGTTTCCCTTTCAACACCACGACCAAATTGAGAGAAGGTCTTAGGGTTGGTTGCAACTTGCTTTAGTCGCGCAGCAAAATCAGTCAAAATTCAGTTCACTTATCTTATATCGTTCTGATTAGAACTATCATAAATTAGGTTGGAGGAGAAAAATAGAGTCTTTTCCCTCCCCCTTTAATGTGTACTCTAACGAATGATTTCAAGCTCTTCTATTGGAATATCTAACTTTTCTAGTTGAGGACGAAGCGAAGTCGCATCACCAACAACAATTATTTGATAATCATTCGGGTCAAACCATTTCTTAGATAGCTTGTTTAACGTCTCTTTTGAGACCGTTTCAACTATCTGATTACGTTGTTGCAGGTAATCCTCGTCAAGGCTCAGCGCAACAATATTACTCAGCAACCCAGCCTTTTGACTTGGAGTTTCGTATTTAAGCGCATCTTGTTGACCGACGGCAAGGCGCATAAATTTCACCTCTTCGTCAGTTAATCCACTTTGACTAAATTCATTTAGCTCTGAGATAAACTCTTGAATCGATGGAACCGTCGCATTGGCTCTCACTTGAGCACTAAATACTACCGCACCAGTTTCACGCGTACTCGCGAAGTAACCGCTCGCACCGTAAGTGTACGCCTTGTCTTCACGTAAGTTTTGGTTAATGCGGCTATTGAAGTTACCGGCTAAGTTAAAGTTGGCTAGCTGGCTCAAATACAACTCACCAGTCGCGTCGAAAGGTAAACCTTTACGCACTAAACGAACAATACTTTGCGGTGCACCCGGTTTATCAACTAAATACAGGTGCTGTCCTGAAAGCTCTTTGATGATCTGAGGACGCGTTAGTGGTGCCGCATCGCCTTGCCACTGTTCAAAGAATTGTAGCTGTTTTCCCACCTCTTTCTTCGAGATGTCTCCCACAACAACAATATTGGCACCTTCCGGTGTGTAGTGTTGTGCATAGAATTTTTTCACATCATCTAAGGTTAGATCCGATAGAGACGCCTTGGTGCCATCGCTTGCTCGAGCAAAAATACTGTCACCAAATAGCACTTCACGGGTTGCTTGAGAAGCCATCCAGCTTGGTTGTTGATGCTGATAGACAACACCTTCAAGCATCTGCTTCTTAACACGTTCAAAGTCTTGCTCATCAAACTTAGGCTCAAACAGAACCTCTTGTACGATCGCTAAGGTTTGAGGCAGGTTTTTCTCTAGCGTTGAAACCGAGATATCCGTGGTATAACTTCCAGCGCTAATGCTGACACTGCTACCTAGCTTATCTAAGGTCGCCTGCAACTCTTCAACCGTTCGTTTCGTCGAACCTTCTTCCATCATCGAAGCCGTTAGATTCGCTAAGCCTTCCTGCCCTTTACGAACATAGCGTTCGCCTGCAGGCAGTTGAATTTGAAGCTGTACTGTCGGCGTTTCACTGGTCACGGTACCAATCAAGTCAGTGCCGTTCGCAAAGTGCATGCGGTACAACTCAGGCATGGTCGCTTCAACACCAAAGTTCACTTCTGGCATCACGCTGCGATCAAATGTGTTTGGCGCCTTTCTGAAATCCAGTTGGTCTTCCGTCACCTTGCTGTATTCAGGAAGGGTACGTGCAGGTGTGGTAAAGGTAGCCTCACGAACCGCTAAGTCGAGTTTTTTCTTAGGAACCACACTCAACGTAACCTTGTGCTTGCCTTCGATGAAATCTTGGTATGCCTTGCTTACGCTTTCTGGAGTAACCGCTCGAATTTGATCGAGTTGCGATTCAATGCGATCCGGCTGACCATAGAAGGTTTGGTTAGACGCAAGCTGTGAAACCTTACCTTTAACACTTTGTAGTGCAAAAACTGCATCCGCTTCTGCCATACCAGTGATCTGGTCTAAACGCTCTTGTTCAACGCCCTCTTTCGAGAATTGATCTAAGGTATCCATCAGCTCTTTGTTCAGAACCGTCAAATCGCCTTTTTCACCTGAATTACCCATCGCATACACATACATGGTACATGCAAGCTCAGCACAATCATGGAAAGATCCTGCGCTCACCGCTTTTTGCGTTTTTACGAGGTTTTGATACAGGTAGCTGTTGGTGCCAGAACCTAACACATTGGACAGTGCATTCAATGAAGCCTGCGTCTCTTCACCACGATACGTTGTTGGCCAGCCAACAAGCACCATCGGCTGACGAATATTATCTTTTAAGGTGATGTACTTGTCTTCAGTCAGCACTGCAGGTTGCTTCTCTGCCGCCTTAACTTCAGGTCCTTGAGGGATAGGGCCAAAGTACTTGTTAACCCACTCTAGCGTGTCATCAACGTCGATATCACCACCGATCGTTAACACGGCATTGTTTGGGCCATACCAACGTAAGAAGAATGCCTTAAGATCATTCACATCAACACGATCTAAGTCTTCAACATAACCGATTGGTTGCCACGAGTAAGGGTGACCTTCTGGATACAGTGCTTCACCCATGCGCTCCCACATCAAGCCATAAGGGCGGTTTTCGTAGCTTTGCGCTCGCTCATTCTTAACCGTGCCTCTTTGCACCTCAAATTTCTTTTGAGAAACTGCATCTAACAAGAAACCCATTCTGTCCGATTCTAACCACAACATTTTTTCGAGTTGGTTAGAAGGAACGGTTTCAAAGTAATTAGTTCGGTCACGGTTGGTGGTGCCATTTAACGAACCACCCGCTTCGGTGATGATCTTGAAGTGCTGTTGATCACCGACGTTCTCAGAGCCTTGGAACATCATGTGTTCAAAGAAGTGAGCAAAGCCTGATTTACCAATCTGTTCACGAGCAGAACCCACATGATAGGTCACATCAACATGAACAAGTGGATCAGAATCATCAGGAGAAAGAATAACGGTCAAGCCGTTTTCAAGCTGATACTTCGCATAAGGAATCACGACTTTATCTTTAGAAGGCTTAACCTCTTCTAACAGAGTGACGCCTTCCGGTAACGAGGAAAAGAAGGGTGTTGAGCTAGGTACATTGTAAGAACAGCCAGCAATGGCGATAAGAGAAAATGTACCAAGTAAAACCTTTTTCATAGGTTCTCCTTAGAAAAAACCGAAGTAGATAGCAGCAAGTAAGCTGTAGCGAGCGGCTTTGCCAATCGCTATCAAAATAACGCTAGGGATAAATTTCATTCTCAGCCAACCCGCAGCCAGACATAAAGGATCACCAATGATGGGTAACCAACTGAATAACAATGTCCAGTAACCATAACGGCTCAGCCAAGCCATAGCCTTATGACCATGCTTTTCAGATTGAGTTCGATTAGGCAACCACAAACCAATCCAATAATTGGTAAGGCCCCCCAAAGTATTACCGAGTGTCGCCAGAAGAATGATCGATGATGTTGAGAATTGATCTAAGCTCAAGGCTGCCACAAGGCTCGCTTCTGATCCCCCGGGCAATAATGTGGCACTCAAGAAGCCACTGATAAAGAGCACCCACAGCGCCGAGTCAGAGAACCACAGCGCTATGTTTTCAAACAGAGAATTAAAAAACTCTAGCACTGCATATCAACCTTCTTGCATTTTAAGTAGTACCTTGCCTCTGGTATGTCCGGTTTCAACCTGTAGATGAGCTGACTGCGCTTCGTCTAACTGGTAGATACCTTGAATCTCTGTTTTGAGCAATCCGACACTGACCATGTACAGCATAGTGTCCATTTGCTCTGGGTTTGGTTCAACCAGCATGCCTGATGCAGTAAAGCCTAATAATGTTGCTTTTTCGCAGATCAATTCTGCAGATAAAGTTGGGACTGTCACCACTCTTGCGCCATCTTTTAGACACTTCAATGCATCGAGAGCGGTATCGCCACCAACCAAGTCAATCAGCACATCAACATCAGAGACTCTTTCCGATGCTGGCGCAAACTTATAGTTAATCGCATGAGCGCCTAGCGTTGCTAAGTAATCAAGATTCGCTTCGCTACAAGTTGTGTAAACCTCGGCTTTCGCTGCCACGGCGATTTGAACCGCTAGATGACCAACGCCGCCAGCACCCGCTAAGATAAGTACGCGATCGCCCTCTTTCACTTCAGCTTTGTTGAGCGCTTGGGCTGCTGTTTGACTGGCTAATGGTAATGCTGCGGCCGCTTCTAGAGTCACCGAATCAGGAACCATGCTTAATGCCGCTTCTGGGACACACACATATTGGCTGTAACCGCCACCTTGCAGTGGGAAACCAATAAAGCCTGCCACGTTGTCGCCAACCGTAAAGCGCTCAGCCTGCTCCCCTAGGGTGACAATTTGCCCTGAAATGTCATAACCAGGTACCCAAGGCAGGTTATCTTTGTTCTGTGCTGCAGCCCAACCTAGACCAGCACGGGTTTTAACATCAATCGGATTAATGCCCGAAAAGGAAACTTTAACCACGACTTCTCCAGCCTTAGGCTCAGGAATAGCACGGGTTTGAATACTGAGGTTTTCGACACCGCCGAATTGAGTAATCGCTATCTGTTTATTTTCCATTTCCACATTTCCTTGATTGATAAAAGCCCTAATGAGCAAGCACCCTAATTGATAAAAAGAAAGGGATGCGAAAGCATCCCTTTGACTATAAACCATTTAATAAGGCTAAGTTAACCGCTCATTCGTAAATTGACGACCAATTAACGTAACGATACGTGACCTAGGAACCTACTAGCCCACTAGAGCTAATAGAATACCCGCCGCAACCGCACTACCAAGTACACCTGCCACGTTCGGGCCCATCGCATGCATCAACAAGAAGTTTTGAGGGTTTGCCTCAAGACCAACCTTGTTTACCACACGAGCCGCCATCGGAACCGCTGATACACCAGCCGCGCCAATCAATGGGTTGATGTCTTCTTTAGAGAAGCGATTAAGCAACTTCGCCATTAACACGCCACCCGCCGTACCAATACTGAACGCCACCGCACCTAAACCTAAAATACCCAGCGTCTCTAAGTTCAAGAACGTGTCCGCTTGAAGCTTAGAACCAACACCTAGGCCTAGGAAAATAGTTACGACGTTAATCAGTTCGTTTTGAGCTGTTTTTGAAAGGCGATCAACCACACCCGCTTCACGCATTAAGTTACCCAAGCAGAACATACCTACTAGAGGTGTTGCTGAAGGTAGGAACAGAATCGTCATCAGTAATACAGCAAGCGGGAAAAGGATCTTCTCGGCTTTACCAACGTGACGTAACTGCGCCATCTTAATCTTGCGTTCTTCCGGCGTCGTTAGCGCTTTCATGATAGGTGGCTGAATAATAGGAACTAAAGCCATGTAGCTATAAGCCGCAACTGCAATAGCACCTAGTAGGTCAGGAGATAACTTACTCGCCAAGAAGATCGCGGTTGGGCCATCGGCACCACCAATGATCGCAATTGACGAAGCATCTGCCATTGAGAATTCCATTCCTGGAACATAGTTCAGCAAGATCGCACCAAATAGCGTTGCGAAGATACCAAACTGAGCCGCAGCCCCTAGCCATAACGTTTTAGGGTTAGCAATCAACGCACCGAAGTCCGTCATTGCACCAACACCCATAAAGATCAGCAGCGGGAAAATACCCGTTTCAATACCAATGTAGTAAACGTAATAAAGCAAACCACCTGGATCAGTAAACCCAGCATTTGGAATGTTTGCTAGTACAGCACCAAAACCAATCGGTAATAAAAGTAACGGTTCAAATCCTTTACGAATTGCCAAAAACAACAATAAGCAACCGACCAGCATCATACAAATCTGGCCGAACTCAAAGTTAGCAATCCCTGTTTCAGACCATAAGGTCATCAATCCTTCCATGGTACTCCCTTACGCTAAGCTTAGTAGTGGAGCGCCTACAGTAACTGCATCGCCTTCTTTAACATTCAATTCCTGAACGATACCACCACGAGCAGCACGAACTTCCGTTTCCATTTTCATCGCTTCCAAGATCAGTAGCACATCGCCTTCAGCCACTTCAACACCAGGCTGAACGATCACTTTGAAGATGTTACCTGCTAATGGAGCTGGAACCGCTTCTGCATCAGAAGCCGCGGCAGGTGCAGCTTGAGACGCTTGTGCTGGTTTTGCTGATGGAGATACCGATGTCAGTTCACCTTGAGGGCCAACTTCAACATCATAAACTTGACCATCAACCTTCACACTGTAGCTTTCAATGCTGCCTGAAACAGGCTGTGGTGCCGCAACAGGAGCTGCCGTTTCTGCAGTTGGTGCAGGTTCAAATGCTTCAGGGTTACGACGGTTCTTAAGGAACTTAAGGCCGACTTGTGGGAAAAGTGCGTATGTCAGTACATCATCAACGGTATCTTCAGCGAGTGAAATGCCATCTGATTTCGCTTTTTCTAAAAGGTCTGTCGTTAACGTATCCATTTCAGACTTAAGTAAATCAGCAGGACGACACGTGATTGGCTCTGCACCATCTAACACTTTCGCTTGCAGTTCAGCATCAACCTCAGCAGGCGCTTGACCATATTCACCTTTCAGTAGACCCGCAGTCTCTTTAGTGATGCTCTTGTAGCGCTCACCCGTTAGAACGTTGATAACCGCTTGAGTACCAACAATCTGAGAAGTAGGTGTTACCAAAGGAATGTAACCCAGCTCTTTACGTACGCGAGGGATCTCTTCGAGCACTTCGTCCATACGGTCGGCTGCGCCCTGTTCTTTAAGCTGGCCTTCCATGTTGGTTAACATGCCGCCAGGAACCTGAGCAATCAAGATACGTGAATCAACACCTTTTAGCTGACCTTCCCATTTCGCGTACTTTTTACGTACATCACGGAAGTAAGCCGCGATGGGTTCGATCTGATCAAGCTTAAGATTGGTATCACGCTCTGTACCTTCTAACATCGCAACAACCGTTTCAGTTGGCGTGTGACCGTAAGTACAGCTCATTGAAGAAATAGCGGTGTCTAGAATATCGATACCCGCTTCAACGGCTTTAACCGCTGTTGCTGTAGATAGACCGGTTGTCGCGTGGCTATGCAACGCTAGAGGAACGTCACACGATGCTTTGATACGTGTAATCAGCTCTTCCGCTTCATACGGCTTTAATAAACCTGACATATCTTTGATACATAGTGAGTGACAACCTAGATCCTCTAGGCGTTTAGCCAAATCAACCCAAGTATCTGAGTTGTGAACCGGACTGGTTGTGTAAGACAACGTACCTTGAGCGTGACCACCAACGTCAATCGTTGCTTTCACTGCTGTTTCAAAGTTACGTACGTCATTCATCGCATCAAAAATACGGAATACATCCATGCCGTTCTTATGGGCACGTTCAACAAATTTCTCTACTACATCATCCGCGTAGTGACGGTAACCCAATAGATTTTGACCACGCAGTAGCATCTGCATTGGTGTGTTTGGCATCGCTTTTTTCAGCTCACGCAAACGCTCCCATGGATCTTCTCCTAGAAAACGAATACACGAATCAAACGTTGCGCCGCCCCAAGTCTCTAAAGACCAGTAACCGACTTTATCCAGTTCTGCCGCAATTGGCAGCATATCTTCGATACGCATACGAGTAGCAAATAGTGACTGGTGCGCGTCACGAAGTACCACATCTGTGATAGCTAGTGGTTTAGACATGCTCATAAACTCCTTTTTAATCCTTTAAATGCTACTTAGCAGTAGACGCACGGTATTGATGAACCGCGGCCGAAATTGCTGCCACTACCTGTGGACTAACAGCTGAAGGGTTTGATTGTGATTTTTTAATTTTTTTAGGTGCTGCGATCGGCTCTGGTACTTCTTCTGGTACCAGTTTTGACATCAACCGAACGAGGTAAACTAGAATAGTTAGGAAAATAAAGACAACGGACATCCCCGTTATCATTAGAGTCGCCGCATCTCCTAGCAGGCTTCCAATATTAGTCATGTTGCTTCCTTTCTTCGTCATCCTGACATACGTGCAGGATTTCAGCGAATAGTGATCCCGACCCATGGATTATCTCGATTGGTAAAAGTTTGTCAATTTTGTTTAAGGTTCTGTTACGGATAACGCACACATAAGGTTAATTATTCGCCTATCAGATCACATAAATCTGTCAAATACGTCATTTATAGATATTTAAACTGTGACTTAAACGGGGCTTTTCTTAGAAATGATATGAGAAAGGTAGAATAACAAAGAAGCAATCAAGAATTACTTTAAATACAATAAGTTAAACAACGACAAAATTTAACATTATCGCAACAAATTTGCAGCAGACATAAAAAAAGCCTCGTATAAACGAGGCTTTTTTTAATAAGGTGGTGCGCCCTGGAGGATTCGAACCTCCGACCGCCTGGTTCGTAGCCAGGTACTCTATCCAGCTGAGCTAAGGGCGCAACGGTTTCGATATTAAGCTGTTAGTTAAGGCAATAAAGCAAAACTAAACGTTCAACATCAGGATTAATGAAAACCCTAAATAGTGGTGCGCCCTGGAGGATTCGAACCTCCGACCGCCTGGTTCGTAGCCAGGTACTCTATCCAGCTGAGCTAAGGGCGCAACGGTTTCGATATTAAGCTGTTAGTTAAGGCAATAAAGCAAAACTAAACGTTCAACATCAGGATTAATGAAAACCCTAAATAGTGGTGCGCCCTGGAGGATTCGAACCTCCGACCGCCTGGTTCGTAGCCAGGTACTCTATCCAGCTGAGCTAAGGGCGCAACAGTTTCGATATTAAGCTGTTAGTTAAAGCAATAAAGCAGTTAAGGCAATAAAGCAAAACTAAACGTTCAACATCAGGATTAATGAAAACCCTAAATAGTGGTGCGCCCTGGAGGATTCGAACCTCCGACCGCCTGGTTCGTAGCCAGGTACTCTATCCAGCTGAGCTAAGGGCGCAACGGTTTCGATATTAAATTGTTAGTTAAGGCAATAAAGCAAAACTAAACGTTCAACATCAGGATTAATGAAAACCCTAAATAGTGGTGCGCCCTGGAGGATTCGAACCTCCGACCGCCTGGTTCGTAGCCAGGTACTCTATCCAGCTGAGCTAAGGGCGCAACGGTTTCGATATTAAGCTGTTAGTTAAGGCAATAAAGCAGTTAAGACAATAAAGCAAAACTAAACGTTCAACATCAGGATTAATGAAAACCCTAAATAGTGGTGCGCCCTGGAGGATTCGAACCTCCGACCGCCTGGTTCGTAGCCAGGTACTCTATCCAGCTGAGCTAAGGGCGCAACGGTTTCGACACTGAACTTTTAGCTAAGGCAATAAAGCAAAACTAAACATTCAACATCAGGATTAATAAAAACCCTAAATAGTGGTGCGCCCTGGAGGATTCGAACCTCCGACCGCCTGGTTCGTAGCCAGGTACTCTATCCAGCTGAGCTAAGGGCGCACGGTATCTTCAAGTGAAGAAGTTGTGAAATATATCACATTCTTGTTTCTACGAAACAAAAAAAAGGCCATAGGCCTGTAATGAATGGCGGTGAGGGAGGGATTCGAACCCTCGATGCGGCTACAAACCACATACTCCCTTAGCAGGGGAGCGCCTTCGGCCACTCGGCCACCTCACCAAATTCATTATTCTTATCCATTACTTCTTAACAAAGTAATCTAAAGAATGGTGCGCCCTGGAGGATTCGAACCTCCGACCGCCTGGTTCGTAGCCAGGTACTCTATCCAGCTGAGCTAAGGGCGCACATTGTTACTTCTGTGTTTGCTTGCAAATTCAAACGTGCAAGAAATGGCGGTGAGGGAGGGATTCGAACCCTCGATGCGGCTATAAACCACATACTCCCTTAGCAGGGGAGCGCCTTCGGCCTCTCGGCCACCTCACCGTCTTGCGGAGGCACATATTACGTTTTACCGAAAATATGTCAAACACTTTATTGAAAAAAACCGGACAAAAACATTCAACCGTTTGCAATTTAATCAAAGCGCTTGCAAATTGAACTTATAACATCCAATTAGCGCTTTTTCCCTTAAAAATTAAGGTGAAAGATTGGCAATAATTAATAGCGGAAAACAATTATCTAATTTATCTCGCAGTAAGTGTAACTGCTGATTGCACCATACTACGGGATGCTCTATTTCGCCATAGGGTAAGTCAGTAAAACTTGAACTATGGCAAACAAATATCATGATGCTTCAATAAGAGTTAACTCTGGTGGCTTGGCTTTTCTATATCAAGCACTCCATCCAGCATCTAAAACTAAACCAGCTAGTGAATCAACCTATTGCTAAGTTGTGATTATGTGCACCCCAAGATCAAAAAAGGCTAGCAACAATGCTAGCCCCTCTTCTACGCAAAAGTATTAGTAGTTGCCAGATGCAACGTTACCATTACCTTTTTCAGCTTGAATGCGCATGTAGATCTCTTCACGGTGAACAGATACTTCTTTAGGTGCGTTAACACCAATACGTACTTGGTTACCTTTAACGCCTAGTACAGTAACTGTTACTTCATCACCAATCATCAGTGTTTCGCCAACACGGCGAGTCAAAATTAGCATTCTTTGCTCCTTGAGTAATCTCTAAATTTATCTAGCTACGAGAGCATTATCCAACAAAAGTTATATTTTCGTAAACTATCGATTGAGTTTATTTAACCAAAATGCACTTCTTTTTTAAGATAACCCTGTGTTTCACGCGCTACGATGTATGCATTGTGTAATATGTTAGCAGCTATATCGACTTGCGTTGGTGATATCACCAAAGTTAAAGACTGCTGCTGCAATAAGTGATGTTGTACATCAATTTCGCCTTCAGACAACAATCCATGTGAACTGACCACAATTTCTTGCGTTCGGCTTCCTACCACAGTTAACAAACTAACATATTCACTATTACGGATTTTTTCAGCAAAAACTAGTTTTAATTTAGCACTTATGTCCGGTTTGATAATGAGCGCTGCCCGTTCTGTTTCCTCGATCACACTACAGACTTCGATCCCTAACAACTGGCAATGCGACATGAGAGACGGTAAATCTTGATTCAAACACTCGATGCGAACCATATCTCTTTGAATGGCTATCCCAGCAATATCATTCAAACAATCATTACCCGCGATGAGAGTGCCCTCGCCTTCTTCAAAACTCGAAAGTACTCTCAGTGGTACATTGTGTCGCCACGCATGCTGAACACATGGAAGGTGCAAAACCTTAGCGCCTCTGCGAGCCATTTCTTCCATAGAGGGAAAGTCTAAGGTATCTAATTTTTTAGATTGCTTAACCACTCTAGGGTCGCAGGAATATACGCCATCAACGTCAGTATAGATCTGACACTCTTTAGCTTGAAGCGCGCCCGCTAATGCAACGGCCGTGGTATCTGAACCACCTCGCCCTAAGGTTGTGATGTCACCTTTCGCATTAACACCTTGAAAACCTGCAACAATGACAATCTGGTCATCATCTAACAGCGCTCTAATAGGAGCGGTATCAATACGCTCAATCGTCGCATTATTATGATTAGAATCGGTGTGTATCTTGGCTTGATAGCCGGTCATCGATGTCGCTTCATAACCCAACTTGTGCAACGTCATCGCCAACAAAGCCATGGAAACTTGTTCTCCAGCCGTTAACAACACATCCAATTCTCTAGCGTTTGGAACACTATCAACTTGTGAAGCTAAGTTAACTAACCGATTTGTTTCACCTGACATAGCAGAAACGACAACCAAGATCTGGTTCCCTTCATTTTTCGCTTCAATGATTTTTTCTGCTACATGATGGATCCGCTCTATTGAACCCACCGACGTTCCACCAAATTTCTGCACGATAAGAGGCATTTTCACCCGTCCTCACCTTCCCAAGACCAATGTCTATATATGACAAAAAAACACATACTCCGCGTCAGGGCGAAGCAATAAAAAATTAACCAAGGAGTCTAACGCCACCATTAGACTTCTTGGTTAATCTCAATCAAACCTTGTTTAAACACACTTCCAATAGGCAAAATAAAAGATGCCCAATCAACTGATTGGGCATCTTTGTATCAATTACTTAAGCTTAAAGACGCTCTTCTAGCCAAGTACGCACAGATTTAAGCGCTTCTGGCAGTGCTTCAACGTCTGTACCGCCCGCTTGAGCCATATCTGGACGACCGCCGCCTTTACCGCCAACTTGCTCAGCAACCATCTTAACGAGGTCACCCGCTTTTACTTTGCCGATAAGGTCTTTAGTTACGCCAGCAATCAAGCCAACTTTACCGTCTGCGATATTCGCAATCAGGATGATGCCGCTACCTACTTGGTTTTTAGCGTTATCAACCATAGTACGTAGGTTCTTGTTGTCTGCGCCTTCAATTGCAGCAACCAAAACTTTAGTACCAGAGATGTCTTCTACTTTGCCCATGATATTTGCGCTTTCTGCAGCAGCCATCTTTTCTTTAAGCAGTTGGATTTCTTTCTCTAGCGATTTCGCTTTCTTAGCTGATTCAGCCAATTTCTCTTCGTAAGCGTTAGCCTGAGCTTCTACTGCATCTAGAGCAGCTTCACCCGTTACCGCTTCAATACGACGAATACCCGCAGCAATACCACCTTCAGAAGTGATCTTGAATAGGCCGATATCACCCGTGTTGCTTGCGTGGATACCACCACAAAGTTCAGTCGAGAAATCGCCCATAGATAGAACGCGAACTTCATCATCGTACTTCTCGCCAAACAGTGCCATTGCACCTTTTTCTTTCGCTGACTCGATGTCCATGATGTTGGTTTCAATCACGTGGTTCTTACGAACTTGTACGTTAACCAAACGCTCTACTTCTTTAATCTGTGCCGGTGTTACCGCTTCAAGGTTAGAAAAGTCAAAACGTAGGTTGTCTGGCTTAACTAAAGAACCTTTTTGAGCAACGTGCTCACCTAGAACTTCGCGCAGTGCAGAGTGAAGTAAGTGAGTTGCAGAGTGGTTTAGTGAGATAGCAGCACGACGCTCAGCATCAACCGTTGCTTCTACTTTATCGCCTTGAGCAAATACACCTTCAACTAGCTCGCCGTGGTGAGCAAATGCGTTACCTAGCTTCTGAGTGTCTTGTACTTTGAATAGACCAGATGCTGTTTTTAGCGTACCAGCGTCACCACATTGACCGCCTGACTCAGCGTAGAATGGTGTCTCTTCAAGGATGATGATTGCTTTGTCGCCAGCCGATAGTGAAGATACTTCTTCGCCGTCAACAAATAGCGCAGAGATTTCACCAGCGCCTTCAGTCGCTGTGTAACCACAGAACTCAGTGTTCGTGTCTACTTTGATCGTCGCGTTGTAATCAGTACCGAATTGGCCTGCTTCACGTGCACGCTTACGCTGTGCTTCCATCGCCTTCTCAAAGCCTTCTTCATCGATAGTAAAGTCGCGTTCACGAGCTACATCGTTAGTAAGGTCAGCTGGGAAGCCGTATGTATCGTAAAGTTTGAAGACTGTTTCACCGTCAAGCTCTTTGCCTTCAAGTGCGTCTAATGCGTCGTTAAGGATAACCATGCCACGCTCTAGCGTGCGACCAAAGTTCTCTTCTTCGATGCGAAGTACTTTTTCAACAAGCTCTTGTTGTTTCTTCAGCTCTTCAGCCGCAGAACCCATCACTTCAGCCAGTACACCCACAAGTTTGTGGAAGAACACGCCTTGTGCACCAATCTTGTTACCGTGACGAACTGCACGACGAATAATACGACGTAGAACGTAGCCACGACCTTCGTTTGAAGGCATTACGCCATCAGCGATTAGGAATGAACAAGAACGGATGTGGTCAGCAATAACGCGCAGCGATTGGTTAGATAGGTCGTCGTGACCTACTACTTCTGCTGTCGCCTTGATTAGCTTTTGGAATACATCAATTTCGTAGTTAGAGTGAACGCCCTGCATGATTGCAGAGATACGCTCAATACCCATACCAGTATCTACAGCTGGCTTAGGTAGCGGTTCCATAGTGCCGTCAGCGTGACGGTTGAACTGCATGAATACGTTGTTCCAGATCTCGATGAAACGGTCACCATCTTCTTCAGGTGTACCAGGACGGCCGCCCCAAATGTGCTCACCGTGATCGTAGAAGATTTCAGTACATGGACCACAAGGACCTGTGTCACCCATCGTCCAGAAGTTATCAGATTCAAACTTCTTGCCGCCTTCTTTGTCGCCGATACGAACAATCTTGTCAGCTGGAATGCCCACTTTCTTGTTCCAGATTTCGAATGCTTCGTCATCTGTCTCGTAAACCGTTACTAACAGGCGATCTTTTGGCAGACCTAGTGTTTCAGTCAGGAATTCCCAAGCAAACCCAATCGCTTCTTCTTTGAAGTAATCGCCAAAGCTGAAGTTACCTAGCATTTCGAAGAATGTGTGGTGACGAGCCGTGAAACCTACATTTTCAAGGTCATTGTGTTTACCACCCGCACGTACACAACGCTGAGCCGTAGTTGCTCGAGTGTAGGCACGCTTTTCGGCGCCTAGGAAGCAATCTTTGAATTGGTTCATACCTGCGTTAGTGAACAGCAGGGTTGGATCGTTATGTGGAACTAACGATGAACTGTCTACGATTTGGTGTTCTTTGCTCTCAAAGAACTTAAGGAACGCGTTGCGAACCTCATCAGTGCTCATGTACATGCAGCTCTTCCTGAAAATAGTCGAGTTAGAATTTTGCCGTATTGTAGATCATGGTTAAGGCTTCGACTAGTTTTCTTGTAGAAAAGACACCCTTGGGCAGGATTTTAGTTGGAAATCGATAAAATGAAGAATATTCCACTAGCTCAGATAGGGAACAAACAAAAAATTGGCAAGCTACCTCAAACAACCAAATAGATCTAGCAAGGCGCTGCAAGGATGGGGACAGATACTTTGACAAAAAAAAGCCCCGCATAAAATATGCGAGGCTTCCTATTCTTTCAAAGCGGATGTTCCTTTCAAACACCCGCTCTATAAACCGTTAGCTTATAGCTCTTCGTTTTCTTCTTCTTTCTCTGCGCCTTTCTCTTCAAGAACAGCAGGAGTCAGTAGCAATTCACGAAGCTTAGTGTCAAGTTCCAGAGCGATCTCTGGGTTTTCACGTAGGTGCTTACAAGAGTTCGATTTACCTTGGCCGATCTTGTCGCCTTTGTAGCTGTACCAAGCGCCCGCTTTCTCTACTAGCTTATTCTTAACACCTAAATCGATAAGCTCACCTTCGCGGTTGAAGCCTTTGCCGTAAAGGATTTGAGTTTCAGCTTGTTTGAATGGTGCAGCAATCTTGTTCTTAACAACCTTGATACGAGTCTCGTTACCAACAACTTCATCACCATCTTTGATTGCACCAGTACGGCGAATATCAAGACGAACAGATGCGTAGAACTTAAGTGCATTACCACCTGTAGTTGTTTCTGGGTTACCAAACATCACACCAATTTTCATACGAATTTGGTTAATGAAGATAGCCATACAGTTAGACTGTTTAAGGTTACCTGTCAGCTTACGCATTGCTTGAGAAAGCATACGCGCTTGCAAGTTTTACACAACCAACACTTCCAATATAAAGTATAAAGAAGGATATAAAAACATATAGAACAACACTTTATTTAATACCAATCCATTTGATTCTATCTTACACTCTAGTTGACACCATCAATCAGGAAGACTGGGTAAGAAATAATGCAAAAGCATCAAGGGTATGATCGTTGCGAAGAAAAGTTAGAGCAGATCTTATTGCGTAATTATGCAGTTAATATTCAGACTGGACTTGAAACTAGATTTGGCGCACTTGAAAGTCCACGACGAGCCGTCAGGACATTGTCTAGTTTTCTAGATTTCATAATCGCTCAAGATATCGTGATAGAACATTGTGAAGAGTTGTCTCTTCTCTTCCATAGCTATCAGCATCTCATGATGTCCGAAAATCAACACTTATCTCCGACCACCATCGAATCCGACCTGAATGCATTACGGTATACATTGGAGGCTCTACAATCATCTAAGGTTTTTCCTAATGGCCACCTTGCTCCTGTAATGAAGCAATACAACGATGCTCTTTACAAAAATGCTGAGCACGATGGGAGGAAGGTGCTGGGAGGGTTACAACTTCCGAATGAGTCAACAGATAATAAAATCCCTTTGGCCGTTCGATTAAATGTTCCTGCCGATGAATTCCTAGAGTCCCTCGTTTCAAATATTCGTCGGCATAGAAACACTCTGCTGCATATAGCCCGAAGCTATCTAGAGGAAGCGAATGCTCGGTTAGATTATCGTGAATTTGCTATTAACTTCACTCCTAAAGCCATGTTTGACAACCCCAAAAACCTTACCCTAGGCGTTTCTCAAAAAAATGCCCAATATAGTTTGTTCAATGATAAGCGACTTGGGGAAGTGGCGAAGATGAACATGATCTCTTATCTACACCACAAACACAGTGGCATTCTTAATGATGATTTCAATGGTCGATTTTACTTATATTCCTTTGGTGGGACTGTTGAATTACGAGAGTATTTTGGCTTGTCATCTTTATCGGCTGTGGCGGCTCAAATCATTATTGTAATCGAGTCAGGCATCAATGTTACAAATCTCAGGTCAATGAAAGTTGATGCAAATGGTGGCCTAAAAGACTCTTTTAGAAAAACTGATGATGGCTTCAATATCATTCATGAAAAACTACGAGCAGGCTCTAAACGAAACAAGCAAATGGTGTTAGTTGACGATTCATATATCAACATCGAGTACGCTTTTGACTACCTTCTTCGTTCAACCGAACACTACCGCAAATTCGTCATCCCTGAAGATAAAGATTACCTTTTCATTCACGATACTATGCAGGTCGAAGGAACAGTATGTCGAATGTCTGACTTCCCATTTAAACATGGCTTTAAGAGTTTGTTAAAGGTAGCTCGTGACAAAATATTAAACGATCCTCAATGGTGCGAACAGGTAACAGTAAAAGACATTGATGATCTTCTTCTTCATGAACCTAATGCCCAGCAATTACGTGTAAGTGAAGGCATACTCAGATGGTACGATAGTGGTGGTGACAGTCTTGCAGCCGCAAGTTATCTTGGGAACTCTGAATCTGTAGCCTTAAAAAACTACATTCCTAAAGAGCTTCAGGGGGTGCTATTTAGCCACCAGATAAGTAAATTCCAACATCTACTATTAGCTGCTGCAACAGACAAACAAACTTACCAAGCTGAAGTTCTAGGCCTACAGTCTCAAAGTGGCGCTAACGATTATTACGAAGACTATATCACCCAGCTTGACGCTATGAATCCTCACTGGAGGAAGCTAGCAGAAAGCAAAGAGATAAAACTGAAGAAGAATAACGAGAAAGCATTCGCACTTATAATGAATGAGGCAACATTATTAAACCTCTACACCGCTTTTAATAATGAGAACAAGGCTCTTAAAGACGGTAATAGCCCAGATGAAGAAACAAGCCTAAGGAGCACTGTGTTTAAAAACTTAGTTTCTTACATAAATGGATACGGAAAAGGTGAGCAGCGAAGGATGCTCCAGAAAATCATTCTTAGCGGGAGAGGTTCATAGTGATGCAATTATTTATCGGCAATCTAGCTCTGGCTCCAGCCCTTGAAACTGAAGAATTCAATATTGATCTAGATGATCTATCTAAGTGGCGCGCCAACTGGCTAGACAGTGAATTCAGCGATAACATCTGGCAATTAAAACACTGTAAAACGCCATTGAATTTCCGAGCACGATTGACCAATGGGGAGTTCCTGACTGATACGAAGTATACATCGCTACTTAATACTATTAAGAAAGTTGTGTTTCTAAAAAGATCAGGCCATTTAGCCAACCTAAAAGGCAAAATGACAACAAGATCAAAAACTCAATATACATTGGCTAGGGTACTAATTTCATTTGCTCAATACCTAGTGAACCATGGTCACTTTGAGGGTAAAAAAGGGTTCGGAACCTTATCAGAAACGATCTTTGATGACATAGTGAAACTCTATATTGAAGGAGGAAGGGATGCTGTATCCGGCCACCTAGTGATTATTGAAGATGCAATTAAAAACCTAAAACAGATCAATAAATTAGATTGCATCCTAGATTCAAGTGGCGCGTTTAATAATGCTGCATTTAACTCGGTCACAGGTATTGGTTCAGATGTCACAGACTACCTTTCTGATTTGTCGAAAGATAAGTTGAAGAAGTATGTTACGTTCAAGGAACATGTAAAAAGCGTGTCTGGTAACAAAACTGAATTCAATAATGCAACACCACTAAAGCAAACTCGACAGGAAAATTCTAGAGGTAAAGAGGGGACTGTCATCCCATCAAAAATTTCTGATACAGCTTTAGGTACATTGATTTCGGCTCTGAACACCCTTAGTGATTATCAAATTGCCCTAAAAAATTCAGAGTTGGCTTACTTTAAGGCTTTCACAGCAACCTCAAAAGATTACGCAGATTCGTATTATGAATCAAGACGAACGCCGAATATCCCTACTGATATAGCTCTTGCGTACATTGACTCTGCCGTTGGATTTGTCCATGAACATGGGGATAATATTGTGAGCGCACTTGAAGACTGTCGAAAACAAATAGATCACGAAGTTGAAACAAGAAAAAAACCCCGCAAAGACCATGTTATGAAGTGCATAACAGTCCCACGCAACAGCACTACTATAAAATATGACGTCAACCGATATAACATCATCCCCCCTAGGTCTAGCATACAAGAAAAGCGAGATACCGTATCTTTAGAAATCCTTCTTGAGATTTTTCAATCCGCTGTTTTCATTTTATTGGCTACGTTTTCCTGTAAGCGATTTCAAGATGTAATTCCGGTTAAACAAGCAGCCAATACCATTGGTTACACAGGGGTCAACAATATTAAGTTCGGCTTATCAAAAGCAGATCCACTTGAAGTTCTTCGTGCGACAGGGAGGCCTGTTCCGCGAGTTGTTGCAGATGCCTTCGACAACTTGGTTAGAATTAACAGCTTACTACTAAAAGAACCTGATGCTTCGTCCGCTAGCTTATTTCAGAAAGAACTTATTCTCGGAGCAAAACTAGAACGCTTCGATAATACTGAGATGAGTCGAGATACTTTAATTAGAAGACTTCTTCAATTCGCTGATTTTATGGAAATTCCAACAGTGGTGGCAAATGGAGTTGAAAGTCGTTGGTATCTCAATCGCATGCACATGCTACGTAGGTTCTTTGCTTGTGCTTACTACCACACTCAAGACAAACAACACCTCCCAGCCTTAACTTGGCTAATGGGACATGCTGACACTCAGCAGACGATGCATTACGTCACACAAAATCTAACAAATGCAGAGATGACCTCTAGTGAAGCTGCAAGTGTGATTGCTTCAACCATTTCTAGTATGGATGATGATAAAGATGTTGTTAAAGAATTAAGCAACCTCTTCGGGGATAGCACAATGGGAGTTGCGGTCGCTAGAGATGAAAGACGACTTGAAAGGCGCATCCAAGAGCTAATAACAAAAGGCTATCGAGTCATCAAAAAAGTATCAGGTGAACTAGTGATCCTCGGTTCTAACTATGAGGAGGACGCAAGCAATGCCAAATAACCAGATGTCAAGCAACCATCAAAGTAGTATTGGTAAACAAAAAAGTGCGGTTCAAATTGAACTCCGTTTTAAACTAATGGAAGCTATTTCCAGAGACAACCATAACATTGAAATTACTGATGAAATTTTAAAAGCTATGGAATCAGATAAAGCATTACTCAGCTTCTCTGGGGTTATTGAAGGTATAAATTTCGGCTGTGGCCTGAGTGAATTTAAACCTATAACAAGGAACACTGTAAAAAGCCACGGGAAACTCGAAAGGATTCAATTACGACGTGAAGAAGTTAAAATTAAGCTACTAACACCTTTAGCAGAAAGCACGACCGTCAACTTCCCGGCTCAGAAGAATCTAACTAAATCGGAAGAGCTAGAAGAGGAGAAACTCAAGGTGAAAAAACTGAATAGTGAGTTGGCATCTCTCAGAAGCGCTTACAAAAATTTGCTTAGAACAGTTAAAAGTAAGCTACCACTTGATCCTGATATTGACAGTATTGTTCGGTCACACAACCAACAAAGCCTTACAAGGCAACGAGTAAATATGAAGGTGATAAAATGAGTAAGAAAAGTAATTCTAGGTTTGATTCACCGACGATCATCTACGGAAACATGGATATCCCCTTCCACCGCCCATTCTCCGCCGTATTTCGCTATGAAAATGGCCAAATATGTTGGCCTTTAACGGATTACTTTGCGGCTCAACAACGAACAAGTCTTGCTGACTCTACGCTAAAGAGTTACGTAACATATCTTAATGATATAGCTAAATTTATGTCTAGCGTCTCACCTCAAAACAAGATTTTTCAATTCTCAGGAGCAAGTGACTCTATGTTTATTGAATTCAGAAGCTGGCTTAAAACCAACACGACACTGAATAACAAAGGCATCAACGATCGTCTAAAAACACTTATAAATGTTTTATTCTATATTCAAGAAGAATATGAGGCTGAAACCGCAGAAGGTAACCCAATAATCAAAATCAAGGGGGATGACATCCCTATAGCTGGAGTTGAGGTTGAAGAGCGAGTTAACCCAAAAAAACCGGGGACTACATATTTCAGGCATCAAACATTCTTGCCCGAACAAAAGTACACACCTCGCTCTCCTATCACTACCGAAGCAATAATTGAAGCCGAAGAAATCATAAAGAAGCACTCAAAAATTAATTCCCCACAGGCTTATTATAATAGTGAAGTTCTGCGTCTCGCGACAGATATTTTAGAAGCTACAGGTATTCGAGCGGGAGAGTTAGTACGAATGGGAATGTCAACATTGGACTTGTTACGACAGCAACTCAATGGCAATAATAAAACGCTCAGTGACCTTTTAAAATCACCTGACGCTGTCATCCAAAAATATTTAACAGCCTCCGAAATACAAGAACTTTTAGATGTCATTCTAAAGTTCATGGATGAATCTAGTGAGATTGTTTGGCTTCTGGTAATCACCAATAAATCAACAGTAAATGCAGGACTTCCACGACTGGTTCCAATTGGTAGGGTATTAGCTGAGGACATCATAGATTTTTACGATGATTTCGTCCTAGATATGATAGACCTAAATGAACAGAAAAGAGCAACGATAAGGCGGCACGCTTGTGGATTCATCATTCCAAAATATGATGGGAAGCCGTTCTTTAATCCAAAAGATGTTGGCAGTAGCCCAGATGAAGAATCAGACGGTGATGGTAAGCTTTTTAGTACCGCTTATAGTAACAAAGTAGGCCAACTAGCTAAAAACAAGATCAGTCCACACTTGTTCCGCCATCGGTTTATTACTAATCTCGTCGTAAAGATGCTCGAAGAAACAGAAAGTAGAGATAGTCAGTCTCTCTCCGTAATATTAAAACGCATATCAAGATTGACGGGGCACGCCTGTATAGAATCATTATGGCACTATATTGAGGATGGCAAGATCGTGCTGCAAAACAGACTGACCATACGAAAGAAAAAAGTTAGTCAGGATTTTGATAAACTGTGCAAGAGATATGGTCAAGATCCAAACTCTGAGTTCCTTCAAGAAATGAGACGCCTTTGTCAGTCTTAATGTTCACGAAGCGACACTGTTCCTGCAAAACTGGCCCCTGTAAATAGTTCAGTTCTCTATTGTTCTTTGCCTAAACGTTAAATTCACTCGTATCTAATCACTGTTCTAACTTTGCTCTAATCTGGGACAGTTCCTCATACCCTGCATCGCCACAAAATCCATTCATTTCGTTTTTCACCAGATTAATGAGTATCTCCAACTGTTCTTTAGTCAGGGTCAGTTCTATGCTTGAACCATCCATTTTCAATTACCCACTTCAATCGTCAATATGACATAACAACTCATGCCACTCATTACGGTATGTATAGCATAAAAACCGAACTTCACACAACCACACTTAATATATAAGGTATTGATTATAAACACTTAAAACTAGATTAGTGCAAATAAAGAACAATGACGTTCTGACATTTTTCGGTTAAAGTAATTGCTTAATGACACTCTAACTCAGAGTCAATTAATTAATCACATAAGAGCCAAAATTAGGGTTTTAGATTATGAAAAAGATACTGCCAAACCTAGAAGAATTTAGATTGAACGGGACACCATACCCAGTAGTTGATCCTAGTACGCTGCCTGTTGACGTTTTGGCGGCACTAGATAGGTATATGCGAGGTAGAACAGTCAGTCATCCTGTTTATATCTACATACAGGATTGGGTGGGGTTTTGTAGTGCAGTAGAGAGAGGTGACATTAGTATTTAATGCAACTCGCAACCAAGGGTTGGTGTATCGAGGTATTGTGACCACTCCCTAGTTGCTTGTTAACAACCTCCTATTATTCATAAGTGTAGTGGTCAACGAAAGCTACTCATTCAAATACAACTCTGCCATCCCATCTAAACGGTTTTTTACTTCTTTCCAGTTCGGCATAACACTGGTTAGTAAGCGCCAGAACTTCTCACTGTGGTTGTGCTCGGCGATGTGACAAAGCTCGTGCAGAATAACGTAGTCAATGCACTCTTTAGGCGCTTTAATGAGGTGTGGGTTCAGCATCAAGTTTCCTTTAGCCGAGCAGCTTCCCCATTGTTTACTCATGGGAAGAACACGAAAGCTTGGGATACCATCAACCCAATTGGCTTGCGGAAGTAATTCAGATAAACGCTCATGGAAAATACGTTCTGCACGTACCTTGTACCAATTACGCACGAATGCTCGAACCATGGCTGTTTTATCTTCATTGAAACGAGTTAATGTGACCAGCAACTTGCCGCGAGTCATTTTTACAGTTGGTAGTGCTTCGGCATCTTCCACGATCTTCAATACGTAACGACGACCAAGGTAGAACTGCATTTCACCGCTGACGTAATGTTTAGGTTGGACGTATTCCAGATGGCTACGAAACTCTTTCAACGCATCGTAAATCCATGAGGCACGCTTCATCACAGCTTGGTGAATGTCGTTACGCTCTGCATCTTTTGGAGCAGTAATGACCACCTCACAATTAGGATGAACCTTGATGGTGATTTTACGTTTCTTACCGTCTAAATGAGGTTTGCGGACGACTTCGTAACACAAAGCTTCGTCGCCATAGACGAAGCTGTATTCTTCTTTGTTACCTTCACTGGAGCTTACCGACGTCATTAATGGTGCCCTGACACGCCAAGGCGGGTAATTTTGATGACATCAGTAATGATGGCTTGGGTTTTATCCATGCCTATCGCTTTGAATAAAACAGGGATTAACTTACGTCGGATCTGATTCTCTATTTCTTGAGGATTAATGGAAAACTCAGCAACTGCGGCAGTAACGATTTCATCGATTTGTAATGCATAGTTAAAGCACTCGTCTTCTGGCAAAACATTACCCCCTAAATGATGAGGAAACAGGCCATAGAATGCTTGAACATGCCGTTTGATTTTTGGATCAAGTTCTGCGAAACGATCCGTCGGCATGCCTTTCACATCGCGTTCTTTTACCTGCTCTTCAAAATCAGCAAATAGCAGATATTGCTTTACAGGTGCATCGAACATCTCTTTTGCTTGTTGAATTGCTTGCCTAAGCAGTTTCGAGAAGTATTCTTGGGCATACGGGTCATCGGCAAGGTCTTGTTCGATCATTTTAGTGACACGACCAGTGATCTTATCTTTTTGGTTGCGAGCTTCATCGTCGGTGAGTTGCTCAGGCTTAATATCCTTACCCATATTCCCAACTAGATAAGCACCTTTCGACTCTTCAATTTCAACACCTGCAATATGCTTATCCAACATGGTACGGATATTTTCAGCGTACTCATCATAATCAATAGTCTCTTCGGCATCTTCACGAACTTGCTTACGTAATTCAGCCATGGACTTGAGCGTTTTCTTATAGAGGTCTCGTTTATCGTCAAAGCTTTTATCTTCAAAGTAAGTTGCTGATTGCAGTGCCACTTTTAAACAATTTGAAAAAGCAGTGAGCGTAGAGTAGAAGTCATCACGTTTTTTCTGGTTGGTATCGGTAAGTTGCCCATCAATGGTATCAATTTTCGGAGCGAGCACTTGGCGTAGTGCTGGGCCATCTTGTTTGTTGGGTACTTCAGCAAAAATCGCCCACAGCTCACTGTATAAACCGGGTAGTTTTTTGTATTCCGTATCCATGCGATTATAAAGACCTTTTAAGTCTTCAATATCAAAACCACCTTGGGTACGCTCGGCAAGATCTTGATAATCGGCAATGGTCGCATCCAACTCTTTTAAAATGCCACGGTAGTCGATGAGGTAACCGAACTCTTTCTTCTGATGCAGGCGGTTTACCCGAGCAATGGCTTGGATCAGATTGTGTTGCTTCAGTGGCTTATCGATGTAAAGCACGGTGTTCTTTGGCTCATCAAACCCTGTGAGTAGCTTATCAACCACGATCATGATGTCTGGGCCATCATCCTTACCGAACTCTTCGATAATATGTTTAGTGTAAGCTTTTTCATCTTGACCAAAATCAGAGCTGAGGACATTCTCTTTCCACCAATTCTGAACGATGTCCGTGCTTTCACCATCAACTGTATCGTGCCCCTCACGCGTATCAGGCGGAGACATAGCAACAACCGAGATTACCTTACCTATTTTATCGAGAAGCTTCTTATATTGGATTGCAGAGGCTTTAGAGTCACAAGCAAGCTGACCTTTTAAGCCCTGACGCTTAAAGTTTTGGAAATGATCCGAAATATCATGAGCAATAAGCTCGATTCGCCCCTCGGTTTGATAGATCTGACCTTTCTGAGCAAACTTCCTTTTCAAGTCGGTGCGCTGTTTTTCGGTGAGCTTATCGGTGATTCGATCAAACCACGCATCTAACGCTTTATCGTTGGTGCTCAGATCTGGTACACGCTCTTCATACAAGAGTGGCGTGACTGTTTTGTCTTCCACAGCTTGCTGCATTGTGTAGGAATGGATGATCTTACCAAACTTATTTTCAGTCTTGTCGTCTTGTAGCAGCGGTGTACCTGTAAAACCGATATAAGCGGCTTTCGGTAGAGCTTGCTGCATACGAATATTGTTCTCACCGTTTTGGCTACGGTGGCCTTCATCAACTAGCACAATCATATCTGGGCTGTCGTTATAGCACTCTTCCAACTCAATCGCTGTACCAAATTTATTGATGATGGAGAAGATAATACGCTCATTACCTTTACCAATTTGTTCAGCAAGACGTCGCCCTGTTGTTGCCATCGAGGCTTTACGATCTTTTTCTGATAACGCACCACCAGAGGCAAAGGTACTCGCTAGTTGGTCTTCTAAATCAACACGGTCGGTTACGACCACTACTCGACATTTAGCCAGTTCTTTAATCCATATGAGTGCCTTCGATAAAAACACCATGGTAAACGACTTACCTGAACCTGTGGTATGCCATATCACACCGCCATTACGTGCGCCTTTCTCATCAAAAGAGGTCACACGTTCAATCAAGGCTTTGATGCCGAATACTTGTTGATAACGGGCAACAATCTTGCCCGCTTTTTTATCAAACAGGGTGAATAGCTGAGTCATTTCCAGTAGTCGGTCATGACGCAGTAGTGAAACCAATAAGCGGTCTTGGTCTGTCACCACTAACTCACCGCCAGCGACTAAAGATAGGTATTCATCACGTACTTTAGCTGGGCGATGACCAAAGATTCTATCTAGGCTGTTTTGCTCAAGAGGTTTGTTCTTTAAGCGCTCAAAAGTGGCTTCGGTGATCTCTTCTTCTTTCCACTTTGCCCAGAACTTACTTGGCGTACCACACGTTCCGTATAAGCCCTCGTGACCATTAACCGACAGTAATAGTTGGCTATAAGCAAACAGATGAGGGATCTCATCGACCTTCTGATTGCGAATATTTTGAGAAATACCCTCAGCGACGGTCGGCTTACCTCCGTGGGACGAATCAGGACGTTTGGCTTCAATCACGACCCAAGGCAGGCCATTTACAAAGCAAACAATGTCTGGAATTCGGTTGGCAGTACCATGAGCATTTTCAACGACAAGCTCTTCGGTGAAGTGAAACTGGTTATTGTTAGGCGTTTGCCAGTCAATTACATTGATGGTTGGGCTGGTTTTCTTACCATCAACAAACTCGGTCACGCCGATGCCGTAAGTGAGTGCGTTATAGAGTTTTTCATTCGCCGTTTTCAACCCTTCATTCATAGCTGGGTTAGCTAACTCGTGGACAATTTTGTCGATAGCCGCTTCTGATAATTGGTGATCTTTCCCCATGAATGAGTAGGTTTTGTGTTTGAGCACATCACGCAATACATCAGGTAAAATGACGTTAGAAAGGTTGCCACGCTTTATCACGCACTCACTCGGTGAAATAAATTGATAGCCAAGGTTGGTCAGCAAGGTTAATGCTGGGATTTTGGCGCTTTGCTCTTCACGGAAGTTGGGTACGTTACCTGACATGGTTGTCCTTTATTTATCGATTCGTTTTTATTTTTATGATTTTTAATGTTGTTTGCGTTTCTTAGCTTGATTGAAGTCGATGACGTTATTTGGAATAGTGGCAATCTCTTCGTAGTATTCATTGACCGCTTGGTTAAGTTCAGCATTCATTTCGTCAAAGTAGCCGTCATCTGGAATTCCGCGCTTAACCATTTCTGCGTGCATCATCTGTCGGCGCAGAGACCCAAATAACTGACGTATCAGCTTATCCTCATTGTCGCCTAACTCGCTATAAGTCTGCATCCAATCAATAAACATCTCTTCATCAGGGTGAAAGTGCTCTTTCTTCTGTTTAGTCGAGCGAATCAAGCCATTGATCCACTCATCAAAACTCGCCGACTCTTCATGCCCATCAGGTAGAGAGCCAACTTGGTAAACTCGGTCTTCAAACTGCCAAGCGACATCATTAATGTGGCTCTGTACGCTGCGATCACCACGTTGGCAAAGGATAGGCTTAGGATGAAGCTTGATGAATTCATTGAACATCTCCTCAAAGCTCTCTTCATCGCACAGTTCAAACTCTTCACCAAAGAACTGCATGTTGTTAAAAAGTCTCTCAAGTAGTTGATTGGTGAACTCTGCCCAATCGCCCTTTTGAATGCCAACAAACACCATGGAATAGCGAGTTTCAACATGCATGGCGATCAGCACTTTCTTTCGTTGGACGTTTATCGCATGAACTAGCCAAGCACTAATAAGTGGTTGGGTGCTGAACGCATTTACGTGGTCTGAACCACTGACAGTGTCCGTCGGCGAGGCTTCTAGTGGAGAGACTTTTTTGCCATTGCGTTTCACGGTAAAAAAGTCCGCAGCGGCCTTGGTACAGTTAAATACTAACATTTGGTATACCTAGCTTTGACGGTAGCAACAATGTGTGATGCACTGCATCACACATTCCTAAAGTGAGTATTTGTAACAATAAGCGATGTACTATGCGACTTCCATATCATCAACTTTCACACGACGTTTACCCGTCAACAACTGCTGCATCAGTGCCTTTTTCTCTTGCTTAAAATGAGCAAGCTTGGCTTGAAGCGTTTCGATATCTTTGTCAGAAGCAGTAAGGACTAAGGCTATTCTTTCTATTTCATTTTTATCTTTTGGTAAATCAAACTTAAACTTGTGTAAATCACTCGTGTTTATTGAGTTAATTGTTGCTCCCAAGTTTTTATTCACCTGACGATAAAATAATGGTGATTGAAACAACTGGAATACAAATTCAGCGTATTTCCCACGGAACATCGTCATAAACGCACCATGGGCTTGACCACTGGCTTTATCGGTAATGTAAGCACTTTTACCTATCAGGTTACGGCTACCGTTCCGCACACAGATTAAGATGTCACCAATTCTAGTTTTAGACTCTTCTTTAATATGTGATGAGACATAGACATTATCTAAAAAGGATAATTTTCCACCTTGGATATTGGAAGAACGAAGTACCAAAGTACCTTCATCAACCACATCACTTGGAGAATAAGTTAGACCAGTAATACATTTACCAAGCTGCTTTAACTTAACCTCTTTCCACTCCCCCTCAAACGCCTTACCAGTTTCAGGATTAAGCAAACGCTTTTTACCCGTCAAAAGCTGCTGCATCAGGGCTTTTTTCTGCTGTTTACTGGTTTCAATCAGCTTTTCTGTGGTGGCAATCGCTTTGTCCCAAGTTGAGAGGATTTTGGCGATTTTGCGTTGTTCTGGAAGTGGGGGGAGTCCAACTTTTACCGCGTAAACAAGATCACTACTGATGTTACTAACAACTCCGCCTGCAGCAAGCCTTTTGTACTGTCTTTGGATTAATTCTGAACCCAGAATTTGAAGTAAAAAATTCTTTTCAAAGTGCTGCTCGTAGTTACGAAGAACAAACCAACCATCATGAATATAACCGTCAATATTCAAAATATATGGTTGACCATAACTCATTGAGTTAGAAACAATTACCTCACCTTTAGATACCTTTCTAGACTTTTTAGCACCTTCAGGTGTGATTCTTTCTTTAGTTGAGTTTATGTAGAGCTCGCCTTTTTTTGTGTCTCCAATTTTGATCCAGTTAACACCATCATCAGCGTCTGTCATAAAGTTAACAATTGGTCTAGGAGAACTACCTCTATCAAGTTTTAGAATGTTTTTAAATAATTTTAGCTCCCAGTTTTCGACATTAGGCACCATAACCCAACTCCTCTAGGTAACCTGCCATTTCTACTTCTAGCTCAGCTAGCTCATTTTGCAGAGCCAACCGTTCAGTGCGTACCGCAACCAAATCAATCTCTTCTTCTTCCTCAAAGGTATCGACATAGCGAGGAATATTGAGGTTGTAATCGTTCTCAGCAATCTCTTCGAGCGTTGCAAGGTATGAGTATTTGTCGGTGGTTTCACGCGCCTTGTAGGTATCGACAATCTTTTGAATATTCTCAGCCGTTAATACATTCTGGTTCTTGCCTGATTTGAACTCACGAGAGGCATCAATAAACAGTACCTTGTTATCGTCTTTTTGTTTTTTAAACAGAAGAATCGCGGCAGGAATACCTGTCCCAAAGAACAGCTTTTCAGGGAGACCAATGACAGTATCTAGCAGGTTTTCATCAATCAATTGCTTACGAATTTTACCTTCGCTTGATGCACGGAATAGTACACCATGAGGCACCACCACACCCATTCGGCCTGTTTGTGGTTTAAGCGTCTCAATCATGTGTGAGATAAACGCATAGTCACCTTTGGTCTTTGGCGGTACGCCACGGCGGAAGCGACCAAAGTGATCGTTACTAGCATCTTCAAATCCCCATTTATCTAGCGAAAACGGAGGGTTTGCCGTAACCACATCAAAGTGCAGCAGACCGCCTTCTTTATCCTGAAGCTTAGGGTTACGAATAGTATCGCCCCATTCAATGCGGTGGTTATCTTCACCGTGTAGGAACATGTTCATCTTCGCTAATGACCAAGTAGAGCCAATCGCTTCTTGGCCGAACAGTGCGTACTGCTTAGAGCCTGCAAAGTTGTTTTGAACTTGTTTACCACACTTCATTAGTAGTGAGCCGGAACCACACGCAGGGTCGCAAATCGTATCGCCTTGTTGCGGCTCTAGGATGATAGAAAGAAGATCGGAAACTTCTGGTGGGGTATAGAACTCACCCGCCGATTTACCGCTACCCGCAGCGAAATATTTAATTAGGTATTCGTAAGCGTTGCCAATAACATCTAATGTACCAACGCGGCTTGGGCGAAGGTTAAGCGTCTCTTTACCAAAGTCTTCTAGTAGATGGCGTAGGATGTCGTTTTTCTGCTTTTCGTCACCGAGCTTGTCAGTGTTAAAACTGATGTCTTGGAACACGTTCTTAAGCTTAGTACCGTTCGCTTCTTCAATCGCGTGCAGTGCTTGGTCAATTCGAGAGCCGTTACCTGCCTCATGGCGAGCTTCATACAGATCCCAGAACGTTGAACCTGTTGGGATCTTAAAAGACTGAGTTTCCATCATTGCTGTAATCAATTCAGGCTCGTCACCATACTCTTTAGCCAGCTCGTCAACTTTATCTTGATGCACATCAGAAATGTATTTCAAGAACAGCATAGTCAGGATGAAGTCTTTGTAGATGGATGGGTCTACGGTGCCTCGGAAAGTATCGCAGGCTGCCCAGACGGCTTTGTTAATGTCATCTTGATTGATTTTAGTGTGTGGCATGATTTTCCCAGTTAGTAGAGTTACTTACTTTAATGCTGAGATTCTACCATTAAGCCAAGCGAAAAGACTTGATGAAAGTGATGGTTCACATCGTATTATTTGATATGAAATCCTGATCATTTAGGGAAAAAGAAATGGAGGAGCAAAAATCAAGCTTGCTCCTATCCTATATGTTTAATTGCTGACTATTTTCACATTACTTTGTTTTTGAATACTTTTGGGAACCGTTCCTTTTGGCACGCATGGGATTGTAAAGGGTTCGTTTATGTTTCCTGCGGCAGGAAGAGGGATGTTATTACCATCTTCATCTTTCTTGTACCTAGCAACTCGTCTTACCGCGATTTTATTGCCCGCAACAGGGATACCTAAGTGCATGTTCCAACCTTTAAATATGGCTGATAACTTGCAAAGTAAGGAGTAACTCGTCGATTCATGCACAAGTGACTGTAAGTAGTTCCTCACCTGATATTCGACATCGTCTTCGGACTCTAAACCCAGTGATGAAATAACTCCAGTAAGGTAAGTCTCTGGTGATAGTGGTAACTCTTCAATTTGAACTTCCGTGAGTTTCTTTTTAATTAGGTAATGTGCAAACGCATAAATCGGCTCAGAGGCTTGGCTCTCAAGCCTGTATCTTTTGACAACCTCGCTAACAAAGCTAACGGACAGTGCAAGTTCACTATTCTTTTCTACAAAGTCTAAGATTTCAGGCGGCGGAAAAGACGTCCCCTGAGTCCCACGAAACGCAAACGGATTCTTCGTCAACTCGAATGCCTTTGCGAGCATTGCAATACGAGAAAGTACGCTAGGGTTAACTTTTACACCGGACATCGCCAATACTTGGGCGCGAGAACGGGTGTTACCCACATCAATATGGGCAAAGGACAAGTCATCGGTAACACCGTAAGTAACTGGAGCAATAAATCCGACTTGCGCATCGCAGGCCGCTTCAAGGCGGTGGTGCCCATTAAGAATTTCTCCGTCACTAGAAATGATGATTGGCTCTCCTGTCAGGCACCACTTTCTATCCTTCATCGCTTTACTGTAGTTTTTGACCTTATTTTTACTGATAGTCCTGTTCTTATTCTTTGGATTTATTATCCCTCGACGAGAGTATTCGAGCATGTCTCGGGCTAACTCAGGACTAATGAAAATAACAACATGCTTTAATCCTGTACGAACCTCTCGAACCCCAGAATAATATTTAGATTTACCTTGGAAAACGTCAGATATTACATCTCTTGAAAGTAGCTGACTGGAAGATTCTAGCAATTGTTGCGAACTGGCCAAAAAGCTTGATTCTTGTGTGTCACCAAAACGATCAACTAACGTGTTCACGATAGATGCCTCTAAGTTTTCATCTGATATTTCATGTGTATTTTCTGGAGACTTATCTGTCATTGGGTAATCCTCAGCGCTGGTGTGGCAATATAATGTTTAGGAACAGTAATTGAGTTAACATTAGCCTTATTATTGATCCGACAAGCAAGTCGGATCAAGTTTAATTTTTATTTTAGACTGCGCTAGTCGAGTAACTGGATTAAAAAAATTGAAGCTTTCGGATAACAAAATCACTGGGATATTGCTCTCTGCGAAAGGGCGAACACAAAAAACACTCATTACTACAATGCCCATGATTGAAGTAAGTGCCTATTTTTCTTCGAAAAGCTTGTTGCCAGAATTGAAGTGGGTTGCTGATGCTGCGGTTAATTCAACAAATTCAAATAAAGTACAAGCTATTCAGACAGGACTAGAAAAAGTCGTGATTGATAACGTGGTAAGCGCACCGCTATCGTTAACATTTGCAATTACGGGCAAGCCTAGTTTTCAGAAAACCTCTAATTCGTTATCAACACTCAGTTATAGCCCCTCGAATACGTGCATTGTTGGCAATGCTTTGGGTTTAGTCGCTATCTGCAAAATTTTAGGAATAAAAACTTTTTTGTTCAGTTCAAGGCTAAGCGTTAAAGAAGCAAACCAGAAAAGCGAATTGAGGCAACGTCTAGCGATGGAAAGCGTAGAAATTCGAGTGATATTTGATGATGAACAGGGGTTAGATGAAAAGCATGTCGTTGAGTTATTTAAAAAAAGCCAAGTGCTTGATTCTTCGTTAAGCCTTCCACATCTTAATGAAGGACAAAACTTACTTCCCGATGATCAGTTCCCTCTAAGACCCTTTATTGAACAGTTAGTTAAAGAGACTAATATCGAGTCCTACGGTGGTGTGAGTTTTGACTCAAAACATGTAAAGGTTTCAGAGCGCTGTATCACAACTCAATATGTTTTATTCAAATTGACCGTTGGTGCTGTCGCTGGAGTGGGCACTCAAGAATACAGTAAGATGTCTAAGGACGTTACGTTACCTAATGGTACAAGCCTTACTTCTGTGCTCAGCGATGGCTATGTCAGCAAGATTTCTACTTTCTTAAAGGCATGGCTTGAACTACAAGCAGAAGCATTCATAAATAGTCGTTCTGGCTATCACTTGTCCCCACAAGTGTGGCAAGCATTAGGACTAACGATCCATCGGTTAGTTAGTGATGAAGCTACGTTAAATGATCTACAAGCGGCAGGTAAAGCATTGGGCGGCCTTGATTACAGTAAAGATGCCAAACACTGGGATAGTTGTACGGTTATGGAATTGGATGCCAAAGGGCGAATCTATAAGAATGCTGCGAGTTCGACTAGGCTGTTTCGGGTTGGGCTGTGTGAGTATTTTGTTGGGGTTGTTGAAGTAATGAATGATAAAGAAAAAAATAGTCGGTAGAGCTGTCTCTATATCGCTCTCGCTCAATTCCAGAACACTTTATGGTTTAGGCTTTTGACGAACTTTTTTGATTCAGCCAATGCCCGAAAAAACAACACTTTCTAAACAGAATATTTTTAGAAAACCACACTGTTCACACCGAAAGCGAGTTCTCTTACTCTTTTTAACGGTCGAGATGTGCAGTAGAAGACCTAAATCACTGAAAATATTCCGAATATTTAAGACATAAAAACAAACTTATATACACCAAATGTCATAAATTGCAGTATGATGTTTTCATTATTTATTAATGAAGCCTCTCAATTATGGATACTGTTAAAGTCATTATACTCGCGAAATCATACAAAAATGGTGCCCGGTGCATAGCAGGCAAGCGCTGTGAAAGTTTGCCTAATAACAAGGTGAAAGTACACGAATGGGTTCGCCCTGCTCTTAAGAATACTGCTGGCGAAGCCATCGCACCAATAACACATAACGAATATCGATACTCAAATCAAGTAGGTTACACTCAAGTCCTAGATATCATGGATATTCCATATGCAGATGATTGTACTGTGGCTGGGCAGCCAGATAATTTTGTTGTCAGCAAAAATAAAAGCTGGTCAAAAAGCAGTAGGTTTCGAGCTGACTGTGTTTTCAATATTATAGATACTCCAGATGATATCTGGCTAGACACGAATACCACTACAAATAAAGTTACCAAGAGCTATGTAGATAACGGAAATGTAGAACAATCGTTATACTTGATTCGACCAACTGCATTCGAGATTACGTTGTCGAATGAATATAATGACTGGGAAGAGCGCTATCAAAGAAAATCTTTAGCCTCATTTAGCTATAATGGTATATCGTACACTGATATCTCGGTGACTTGTCCTGCTGCTAGAAAAATGTTGAAAGATGACTATCCGCCTGAGGGGGGAAGTGCCGTCACAGTAAAACTACCTGATGGTGATGAGTATGCCATTGTGCTAAGCCTAAGCCCTATTTTTGAAAAAACGCAGATGCACTACAAGTTTGTAGCCACAATTTTTGATAAATCCGGCGACCTACAAAAGGACTTTAAAGCATGAAAATATTTACCATAGGGTTCACAAAAAAAACAGCAGAGTCTTTTTTTAGCTACCTTAACTCTTCAGATGTTAAAGTCTTAATTGATGTTCGATTGAACAATACCTCTCAGTTGTCTGGTTTTGCTAAAAGAGATGACTTGAAGTTCTTTTTAAAGACGCTATGTGGTGCAGATTATGTGCATATGCCAGAGTTAGCTCCAACTAAAGAAATTTTGAAACCATATCAAAATAAAGAAATAACTTGGGACAGTTACGAGGACAAATTCCTAAATTTGATGGCTCAAAGAAATATTGAAAAACAACTACCATCTAGCTTGCTGGAAAACGGCTGCTTACTTTGCAGCGAACATGAACCTCATTTTTGCCATCGCCGTCTCGTCGTTGAGTATTTAAACAAGACGACAAACCTAAACCTTGACGTGAAACACTTATACAAATGAATAATTTGCTTGTCCTTTATCCTAGTGAGTTTAAAGCTTACTCAAAACTCGAAAGAAAATTGACGAAAATCACCAGTAGAATGAGTGATTTTCAATTACTCACCCTTAACGATTTCAATGGGTTTGTTAAGCGGTTTTCGGAAGAAAATGACATAGCTCAGAGTGTTATAGAAGATTACAATTGGGAATCATACAATCTAACTCATGCAGTCGTATTTGATGACGGTGAAGAATTTCCCAATGAAGTTAAACTACTAAAAAGTAAAAACATTCCACTGAGGGAAATTCGAATTGACATAACTAGAGTTGTGAATATAAAAACAGATAAAGAGTTTAATGGGCAAGTAGATACACCGAATTATTCTTATATTGGCAGAGGGTCTTATTGGGGAAACCCTTATTCGATGCATGAAGAAAATCACAGTCGAGAAGAGGTTATAAGGAAATTCAAGTATGACTTTGACTTCGAGAAATTCCCTAATAAGGATAAGAAAGAAGTATTTAAATTAGTAGGTAAACGGCTTGGTTGTTTTTGTAAACCAGAAGCATGTCATGGTGATGTTCTAGCGGATTACTTGAATAGTTGGGATGATGGAAAGTAATGCGTACTAGTTTTCTTATTGAGAGTCGATGTCAAGTCACTTGCGCCTTCATTATAGCTTTTGAGTAAGCAAAGTTATGACCTTACGAAATGAGAACCTAGCCTTATTAAAGCCTCAGAGACAAAAAAGCGTACACACCAGTTTATATGATATGTACGCTTTTAATTTGAGCTAGAAGTATTGTAATAAAAGGGCTGCCATTCACTCGTTAATAGACATATTTATCACTCTATACTCCCCTTTGGTTTTATTAAATGCTGATAATCAAAATTCTTCTTTATCTGCAACATCTTCGGTTACATCACTTTCTTGTTTAGCTGGCTGAAGAAGAAGCTCACGAAGTTTTGCATCCAATTCTTCTGCAATGTGACTGTTCTCTTCGAGATGCTTACAAGAATTAGCTTTACCTTGACCAATCTTGTCACCTTTATAGCTATACCAAGCACCAGCTTTATCAACCAGTTTATTTTTAACACCGAGGTCAATCAGTTCACCGTAACGGTTGAAGCCTTTGCCATATAGGATTTGAGTCTCAGCCTGTTTAAATGGCGCAGCAATCTTGTTCTTCACGACCTTGATGCGAGTCTCGTTACCAACGACTTCATCACCTTCTTTAACAGCACCTGTACGACGGATATCCAGACGAACTGATGCATAGAACTTAAGTGCATTACCACCAGTAGTCGTTTCTGGGTTACCGAACATCACACCAATCTTCATACGAATTTGGTTAATGAAGATACACATACAGTTTGAAGCTTTAAGATTACCTGTCATTTTACGCATTGACTGACTAAGTAGTCTCGCTTGCAAGCCCATATGCGAATCCCCCATCTCTCCCTCAATCTCTGCTTTCGGGGTCAAAGCGGCAACAGAATCGACAACGATTACATCAACTGCACCGGAACGAGCCAACGCATCACAGATCTCAAGAGCTTGCTCACCAGTATCAGGTTGAGAAACAAGTAACTGATCGATATCTACACCTAGCTTTTGAGCATAAATAGGGTCAAGCGCATGTTCAGCATCGATAAAAGCACAAGTTTTACCTTGTTTTTGCGCAGCAGCAATAACTTCTAGGGTAAGCGTTGTCTTACCCGATGATTCAGGGCCAAATATTTCTACTATACGTCCCATTGGCAAACCGCCAGCGCCCAAAGCAATATCAAGTGAAAGTGAACCTGTAGAAATGGTTTCAACATCCATTGTTCGGTTGTCACCCAGCTTCATGATAGAACCTTTACCAAATTGCTTTTCAATTTGACCGAGCGCTGCTGCTAATGCTTTCTGTTTGTTCTCATCCATTTCTATTACCTTTGAATCATGGGTTGCAAATATGCATTCAGTTAAGTTGTTATCTTCTTAATTGAATAAATATTCAAATTGTTATTTTGGGGGTTAGTTATTTGTTTGTCTTGTAGGCTTATCAGAGGACTGTCGATAGACAATCAATTAGGCTGCATTAGGAAGCTGTGAAAAATGAAGACCCATGTGGCTATCGCCCATTTCGCCTTCGATCTCAGCTTTAGGTGTTAGTGCAGCAACCGAGTCAATAACAAGAACATCGATAGCACCTGAACGAGCCAGTGCATCACAGATTTCTAGAGCTTGTTCACCGGTATCAGGTTGAGATACAAGCAAAGCATCGATATCAACACCCAACTTTTGAGCGTAGATAGGGTCAAGTGCGTGTTCCGCATCCACGAATGCACACGTTTTACCCACTCTCTGCGCTGCAGCAATAAGCTCAAGCGTTAGCGTTGTTTTACCTGATGATTCTGGACCGTAAACTTCAACGATACGTCCCATCGGTAAGCCACCAGCACCTAGTGCGATATCTAGAGATAGAGAACCTGTAGAAATAGTTTCTACGTCCATTGTGCGGTTATCACCAAGACGCATGATAGAACCTTTACCAAATTGCTTTTCAATCTGACCAAGGGCTGCAGCTAACGCTTTTTGTTTATTCTCGTCCATTTCTATCTCCACATAATCGGTTGTTTCAACAAGCGACTTAGAATCTATTTCTAACCCACAAAGGGGTGACTAATTGGCTTTTATTATACTGTTGATTCATACAGTGTCTATACCTGTATGAAAATAATTTGTACAAATGTTACTTGTCTTCCATTGATAGGTAATCATAAATAACTTGTAAGGCATGGTGCGTAGCTTGTTGGCGTACTTGTGATCTATCGCCTGTAAATACATGCGTTCCTACTTTGTTCCACCCATTTACTGCTTTCCAAGCAAAACACACAGTCCCTACCGGTTTCTCTTCCGTGCCGCCGCCCGGGCCAGCAATACCGCTGATAGACACAGAAATAGTGCCGTTTGAATGTTGTAGCGCCCCGTGAGCCATTTCTATAACCACTGGCTCACTCACAGCACCAAACTCAACTAGGGTTTCAAGCTGAACACCGATCATCTCTTGTTTCGCTTCATTACTATAGGTCACGAAAGCACGATCAAACCAAGCCGAGCTACCAGCAATATCCGTTACCGCGCTTGCAACACCACCGCCAGTGCAAGATTCAGCCGTCACTAATACATGTTTATGTTTCGCAAGTAAGTGTCCGAGTTTTTCACTAAGAGCTTGAGTCGTCTGCATCTTTTGCTTCCCTTAATCTAGATGTATATCATTTGGATTTGCATCTTTTCGCATGTGTCGCTTTTCGCACGAAACGCTTTCACGTATCCTAAGCCGCAATAGAAATAAACGAAAGAAGTTAACTGTGAAAGCCGATCAAAAACATACTCCTATGATGCAGCAGTACCTAAAACTAAAAGCAGAAAATCCAGAAATTTTGCTGTTCTACCGCATGGGAGATTTCTACGAGCTTTTCTACGATGACGCTAAGAAAGCCTCTCAACTCCTCGATATTTCGCTAACCAAGCGTGGCTCTTCAAACGGTGAGCCTATTCCTATGGCGGGCGTTCCATACCACGCCGTTGAAGGTTACCTTGCGAAGTTAGTGCAGTTGGGCGAGTCCGTAGCGATTTGTGAGCAGATTGGTAATCCAGCAACTTCAAAGGGCCCGGTTGATCGCGCTGTCGTAAGAATTGTGACACCGGGAACTGTAACGGATGAAGCATTGCTTTCTGAGCGTGTTGATAACCTTATAGCCTCCATTTACCACCACAATGGTAAATTTGGCTACGCGACGCTTGATATTACTTCTGGTCGATTCCAACTATGTGAGCCGGAAACCGAAGAAGCAATGGCGGCAGAGCTACAAAGAACGTCACCACGTGAACTGCTGTTCCCTGAAGATTTCGAACCTGTAAATTTGATGGCAAGTCGTAATGGCAATCGCCGTCGCCCGGTATGGGAATTTGAATTAGATACAGCGAAGCAGCAACTGAATCAACAATTTGGTACTCGTGACTTAGTTGGCTTTGGTGTTGAAAGCGCAAAACTAGGTTTATGCGCTGCGGGTTGTCTGATCCAATACGTTAAAGATACGCAACGTACTGCCCTTCCGCATATCCGTTCACTGACAATGGATAAGCAAGATCATTCTGTGATCCTTGATGCGGCTACTCGCCGTAATTTGGAGATCACTCAAAATCTTAGTGGCGGCACCGATAACACCCTATCTGAAGTGCTTGACCACACCGCGACGGCTATGGGTAGCCGTATGCTTAAGCGTTGGCTACATCAACCCATGCGTAATATTTCAGCTCTTGACCAACGCTTAGATGCGATTGGTGAAATGAAAGATCTGGCTCTATTTACAGAGTTACAACCAACGCTGAAACAGATCGGTGATATCGAACGTATTCTTGCTCGTCTTGCCCTTCGCTCTGCACGTCCACGTGATATGGCACGACTTCGCCAAGCAATGGAATACTTACCAGAGCTTGCTGAAACGCTAACGCAACTTAAACACCCATATCTAACTCAGCTTGCTCAGTATGCTTCGCCTGTGGATGAAGTATCTGAACTGCTTGAGCGTGCGATCAAAGAGAACCCACCCGTGGTTATCCGCGATGGTGGTGTAATAGCAGAAGGCTACAACGCCGAGCTAGATGAATGGCGTGACCTTGCTGCAGGTGCAACCGAGTTTCTGGATAAGCTTGAGCAAGAAGAGCGTGAACGTCACGGTATCGACACGCTAAAAGTTGGCTACAACAACGTCCACGGTTTCTTCATTCAGGTAAGCCGCGGACAAAGCCATCTTGTACCACCACACTATGTTCGCCGCCAAACGCTGAAAAATGCAGAACGTTACATTATTCCTGAGCTGAAAGAGCACGAAGACAAAGTTCTCAGCTCTAAATCGAAAGCCCTAGCTATCGAGAAGAAGTTGTGGGAAGAGTTGTTTGATTTGTTACTGCCTTATCTAGAGCGACTGCAAAACATTGCATCTTCAGTGTCTCAGCTTGATGTTCTACAAAACTTAGCTGAACGTGCAGACACCCTTGATTACTGTCGTCCAACAATGACAGAGTCTGCTGGTGTACAAATTCAGGCGGGTCGTCACCCCGTAGTTGAACAAGTGATGGACGAACCCTTTATTGCTAACCCTATCGACCTCAACGATCAACGTAAGATGCTGATCATCACAGGTCCAAACATGGGTGGTAAGTCGACCTACATGCGTCAGACCGCACTCATTGCGCTGATGGCTCATATTGGTTGTTATGTTCCAGCAGAAAGCGCGACGATTGGTTCTATCGACCGTATCTTTACGCGTATTGGTGCATCGGATGATTTAGCTTCGGGTCGTTCAACCTTCATGGTTGAGATGACAGAGACCGCGAATATTCTGCACAACGCAACACCAAATAGCCTTGTGCTAATGGACGAAATCGGTCGTGGTACCAGTACTTACGATGGTCTGTCTCTAGCTTGGGCAAGTGCGGAGTGGCTAGCGAATCAAATCAATGCGATGACACTGTTTGCAACGCACTACTTTGAGCTAACTGAACTACCAAACCAAATCCCAACCTTAGCGAACGTACACTTAGATGCGGTTGAACATGGCGACAGCATTGCCTTTATGCACGCAGTTCAAGAAGGTGCAGCAAGTAAATCTTACGGCCTCGCGGTTGCAGGTTTAGCTGGTGTACCGAAAGCGGTAATCAAAAATGCACGCGCGAAGCTGACTCAGTTAGAAGCATTGAGTATCGACTCTCCGACATCAAAGCCAAGCGGCGTTGATATCGCTAACCAACTGAGCCTGATACCTGAACCGAGTGAAGTAGAACAAGCACTAGCGAATGTTGACCCTGATGATTTAACTCCTCGCCAAGCGTTAGAAGAACTCTATCGTTTGAAGAAGTTGCTTTAGTCTCTTTCCAAGTAGCTTGTTATTGTCGCTTTGTACTGTCGTTTGAGTAGGCAGCATCAGATAAAAAAGCCACAAACAAAAAAACGCTGACTTAGAGTCAGCGTTTTTATTTGTCTTCTATTCAAAGAAACATCATCAGTTCATTTAGTCGTTTTCTACATTGAACAGATTTTCCATATTCAGACCTTGCTTGATAAGAATCTCACGTAGACGGCGAAGACCTTCAACTTGGATTTGACGAACACGTTCACGAGTCAGGCTAATTTCACGGCCCACTTCTTCTAGTGTTGACGGTTCGTAACCAAGTAGTCCAAAGCGACGTGCAAGCACCTCTTTCTGCTTAGGATTCAGTTCATCAAGCCAGAAAATCAATGAGTTCTTGATATCGCTATCTTGAGTTGAAACCTCAGGATCTGAATTGTTGATGTCTGGAATAATATCCAACAGTGCTTTCTCACCGTCACCACCAATTGGCGTATCAACAGAGCTCACTCTTTCGTTTAGACGAAGCATCTTACTCACATCACCAACAGGCTTATCTAGCTTAGAAGCAATTTCTTCTGCCGTTGGTTCATGATCAAGTTTTTGTGATAGCTCTCTTGCGGTACGCAGGTAGATGTTCAGCTCTTTCACAACATGGATTGGCAAACGGATAGTGCGAGTCTGATTCATTAGCGCACGTTCAATGGTTTGACGAATCCACCATGTCGCGTAAGTTGAGAAGCGGAAACCACGTTCTGGGTCAAATTTCTCTACGGCGCGAATCAAACCTAGGTTGCCTTCTTCAATAAGATCAAGAAGTGCAAGACCACGGTTACTATAACGACGTGAAATTTTTACCACTAAACGCAGGTTACTTTCGATCATGCGTTTACGTGCTGCTTCATCACCGCGTAGAGCTCGTCGTGCATAAAGCACTTCTTCTTCAGCGGTTAGTAGTGGTGAGAAACCGATTTCGCCTAGATAAAGCTGAGTAGCATCTAAACTTTTAGACGTAACTTCAACTTCTTCTTTCGCTTCGGTTTTCTTTTTGACTGTTCGTTTTGCTTTTCCAAGAGCTTCCGGTTCCGTGGTTGCTTGGTTAAGATCGAACTCTTCTTTGGTTACTGCATTGCTTATACTCATAACGCCTCCCCCTGGCGAAATTAGCATGACATCACAACTTGATATGTCGCTAAATGACTATGTCACTCCATACAATACGTAATTTTTGCATATTGTATTTAAGGTAAATATCGTTTTGGATTAACCGATTTACCTTGGTAACGAATCTCAAAGTGCAGCCTAACACTGCTGGCTCCAGAGCTTCCCATAGTTGCAATCTTCTGCCCTGGTTTCACACTTTGCCCTTCAGATACTAATAGTCGGTCGTTATGCGCGTATGCACTTAAGTAATTATCATTGTGCTTCACAATCACTAGATTGCCGTAGCCTCGTAGTGCATTACCCGAATAAACAACCGTTCCCCCTGCAGTAGATACTATTGGCTGACCTCGCTGTCCTGCTATGTCGATGCCTTTATTTCCTTGTTCGCCTACAGAGAAATTCTTGATTACTCTCCCTTTAGTTGGCCATAACCATTTGGATACTTTATCACTTGTTGGTTTGGTGGACGGTGTAACATTCTGTTTACCTTTAGAACCAACATACTCCTTTGATTTGGATTGTTCAACCTTCTTTGGTGGATCTTTTTTCACCACTTTGGTGGTAGTTTGAGCTGGAGCAGGTTTAGAGTTTTTACTCTTCTGTGGCGTAGTTTTCGGTTTACTTGCCGCAGATGAAGTTGTGGATGCCACGACAGGCGCAGCAACGGCTGCAACCGCTACTGTTGATTTACCATACGCTGGCGCATTGTAACTCGGGCGCCACAACTTAAGCTTCTGCCCCGGGTGGATAGTGTAAGGAGCAGCGAGTTTGTTATAACCGATGAGGTCTTTAACGTCTTTATTGGTGACATAAGCAATGAAGTAAAGGGTGTCGCCTTTTTTTACTTCATAGTAACTGCCGCGATAACTACCACGATCAATCGATGAGTAATTCTTGTTTAGGCTTGAAACAGGCGCAGGTGAATTCGCCGCACACCCAACAAGTGCACAACTAAGCAATAAAGTACTTCCTTTTAACAACTTCGAACGCATCGACTCTCTATCCACCTACACCATTAGTCTTTTATTAAGCTAGCTCACCAGGGACGAGAGGTACAAATCTCACCATCTCGATAACACTCGATAAAAACTCGTCACCATGGCGAACAATCTTCAACAATTGCTGTTCGTCATCACCGACAGGAATCAATAAGCGACCACCATCTTTCAGCTGTTGCAAAAGCGCTTGAGGAATCGACTCTGCGGCAGCAGTTACGATAATCGCATCAAAAGGGGCTTTCGAAGACCATCCTTGCCAGCCATCACCGTGCTTGGTTGAAATATTGTAGAAATCGAGCTGTTTAAGACGACGCTTGGCATCCCATTGCAATGATTTAATTCTTTCAACCGAATACACATGATCAACCAGTTGAGCCAAGACCGCCGTTTGATAACCTGAGCCGGTTCCGATTTCTAAAACACGGCTATCTTGCTGTAATTCTAGCAACTCTGTCATCTTAGCAACAATGTACGGCTGAGAAATCGTCTGGCCCTGTCCGATAGGAAGCGCATTATTATCATAAGCTTGATGATACATCGCCTGTGATAAAAAGCTCTCTCTCGGCAGTTGATAAATAGCATCAAGAACCTTTTGATCCTGAATACCATTTTCAATCAGAAAAGTAATTAAGCGCTCTGCATGCGGATTACTCACTTACTTCTCCTCTAACCAAGTTGTCATCGCACCCAACGACTCGTGCGCAGTCAGGTCAACTTGTAATGGTGTTACCGATACAAAGCCATGCTCGATAGCGTAAAAATCCGTGCCTTCACCGGCATCTTGCTCTTTTCCCGGAGGACCAAGCCAGTAGATATCATGACCTCGTGGGTCTTTTTGCTTAATCATATCTTCAGCATGATGACGAGCACCTAAGCGTGTCACCTGAGTACCAGACAACTGCTCTAACGCTAAATCAGGGATATTGACGTTTAACAGGCGATTGGTTGGGATTGGGTTTGCTAAATGTTGTTCGACGATACGACGAGCAATGGCCGCCGCTGTCTTAAAATGTTTTTTACCCACCAGAGAAAACGCCACCGATTGAACGCCTAAAAAGTGCCCTTCCATTGCGGCTGCCACTGTACCTGAATAAAGCACATCGTCACCCAAGTTAGCACCATGATTAATACCCGTTAATACCAGATCAGGCATATCATTCTTTAGCAGTTCATTTAACGCAAAATGTACACAGTCGGTCGGTGTCCCTTGTACCGAATATGTATTTTCGGTAATTTCTTGAACACGTAGAGGCTGTTCTAAAGTTAATGAATTTGAAGCACCCGAGCGATTACGGTCAGGTGCCACAATGATAATTTCAGCAAGATCACGTAATTCATTGGCCAGCTCATGAATACCTTGAGCGTGCACACCATCATCGTTGCTGAGTAAAATCTTCATCTTGTATCCTTTCTTTTGTTCCAATGCCAAGTCACTTAATTTCCGATATCAAGTGACTTCGCTCCAAGCAGAATCGTTATTGCTCGTAGCTTCTCTCTACGTGAACTTCTTCAACCAATTCACGAACAATAGCGGTTGCGAAACAACCTGCATCGAGAGAGAACTTAAGAGTGACATTGTCTTCGTTCACTTCCCACGCTAAACCCATCGGCTTCAGCGAAGCTTCGCGGCGATCATGGCGCATACGGTTGCCACAAATAAGAGCCATTAGATCCGGTTCAGCATCAAGGTGCTTCTGCTCTAAAGCTTGAGAGGCATCCGTCGTCGGTAACGCATTATCTCCTGCTAAAGCAACAGTAATAAACGCAGAGCCGTTCGCGATGTCTTGGTTTACCGCTTCGATGTTATCCGCTGTTACCGCTAATTGAGCGCCGTCTTTCACGACAATATCGCCAACCAATGCCGACGCAAACGCATCTTGCTCAATACGGTCAGAAAGAATTAAGTTGTAAATCCAAGAACGAGCTGCAGAAAGATACAAGCTGCGCTTATTCTGATTACGCGTACGAACGTTTTCACGACCCCAACGACGAGCTTCAGATAAGTTGTTACCTTCATTACCAAAGCGCTGAGCACCGAAGTAATTTGGCACGCCCACTTGAGCGACTTTTTCTAAACGCTTTACCACATCATCACAATCCGTTACTTCAGACAAAGTTAGCTCGAATTGGTTGCCAACTAAATCGCCTGGACGTAACTTTTTGTTGTGACGTGCTGTCGCCAAGATCTCAATGCTTGGGTATTGTGCGAGAAAAGCAGAAAAGTCAGGTTCACCTTTTGGCAGATGCACGCTTAACCACTGCTCTGTCACAGCATGACGGTCTTTCAAACCAGCCCAGCTCACGTCTTTCGACTTAACACCACACGCTTTAGCCAGTTCGTTTGCTACGAAGCTCGTGTTCTCACCAGTTTTACGAATACGCACCATTAAGTGCTCGCCTTCACCAGTAAACTCAAAACCCAAGTCTTCATTAACGACAAAGTGTTCGGCTTTTGCTTTTAGTTTTGCTTTCGCAGTTGGTTTACCGTTTAGGTAAGCCAATGAAGATAAAATATCTGACATGCTGTTCTTTTCGTGTTGGTGCTTACGCACTTTTAGTAATTAGGACCACCGCTTCACATGCGATGCCCTCTTTGCGACCTGTAAAACCTAAACGCTCGGTAGTCGTGGCTTTTACATTCACATTGCTAATGCTTGTTTCTAAATCTTGAGCAATGGCTTGGCACATAGAGTCTATATGAGGAGCCATCTTTGGAGCTTGCGCCATGATAGTAATATCCGCATTACCAATCACATAACCTTGCTCTTTTACTCGACGGTAAACATCTTTCAGTAATTCGCGGCTATCTGCGCCTTTCCACTCATCATCCGTATCAGGGAAATGACGACCAATATCACCGGCTGCAATGGAACCCAGTAAAGCATCGCATAATGCGTGCAGGGCAACATCACCGTCTGAGTGGGCGATAAGACCCTGTTCATAAGGGACACTCACGCCACCAATAATTACCGGGCCTTCACCACCAAATTTGTGTACATCAAAGCCATGGCCAATACGAATCATCATTATTCCTTATTCTGACTTAAATAGAACTCAGCCAAAGCCAAATCTTCAGGCTGAGTAATCTTAAAATTATCTGAACGCCCAGCAATCAATGCTGGTGATAAACCTTTCCACTCAAACGCAGAGGCCTCATCGGTAATCGAAACGCCTTGTTGCAAGGCCTCACTCAAGACTTTCCGTAAAGGCTTAGATCGAAACATCTGAGGGGTAAGCGCATGCCAAAGATCGACGCGATCGACCGTGTGTTCAATTTGTCCTTGAGCACCACGCTTCATTGTATCGCGAACCGGCGCAGCTAAAATCGCGCCAACATCATGGGTCATAGCACCAGAGATCAGTTTGTCGATATCGCTCAATTGGATACAAGGCCTAGCGGCATCATGCACCATCACCCAATCACTGAGTTGCTGTTGGGCAATATAGTCCAGAGCAGAAAGCACTGAATCGGCTCTTTCCGTTCCGCCGGAAACTCTGATCACCTGTGGATTAAGGTTAAGCGGTAATTCAGGGTAGTAAGGATCATCGTCGCTGACCGCTACCACAATTTTAGACACTTGAGGGTGAGACAACAGTTTCTCAACCGTGTGCTCTAAAATCGTTTTACCGTGAATTTGAAGATATTGCTTGGGACGGTCTGCCTTCATTCGGCTGCCGACGCCCGCTGCGGGGACCACTGCAATAACGCTTTGAAGTTGGTTCGACATTAATGAGATTCCTCACCAATAATACGATAAAACGTTTCGCCTTCTTTCACCATTCCCAGCTCATGACGTGCGCGCTCTTCTATCGCGTCTAAACCTTGGCGTAGATCGTCGATTTCCGCAAACATCTCAGCATTGCGAAGATGAAGCTTTTCATTTACTTGCTGCTGAACTTGGATTTCGTTGTTCACACCGTAGTAATCAGAAATACCATTTTTACCGAGCCACAGTGTGTGTTGTAGCCAGCCAAACACTATGAGCAGTACTAAAGCAAAAATTCGCATAACACCTTTCGCCGGTTGAAAAAGAAGGAACTAGAATAAGGCACATATATACCATAATGCGCTTATTGGTGCGAGATATGTGGTGTCAGGGAATCAATAAGTCGGGGAATTATTGGACAGAATAGTGAGTGGTAACAATGAAGTTCCCTACTCCTTTCTTCGTCAGTCTAGGGAATGACGAATTTGAGGCAAAAAAAATGCCCCGCATAAGCGAGGCATTTAAAGTTTAGATTAACAATTCCGTTGGTTTAAAACCAAGTGTGAATTATTGACCTTTAACTTCTTTAAGACCGTTGAAAGGAGCTTTAGAACCTAGAGCTTCTTCGATACGGATAAGTTGGTTGTACTTAGCAACACGGTCAGAACGGCTCATAGAACCAGTTTTGATTTGACCTGCAGCTGTACCTACCGCTAGATCAGCGATAGTTGCATCTTCAGTTTCGCCAGAACGGTGAGAGATTACTGCAGTGTAGCCAGCGTCTTTAGCCATCTTGATAGCAGCTAGAGTCTCTGTTAGAGAACCGATTTGGTTGAACTTGATAAGGATAGAGTTAGCTACGCCTTTCTCGATACCTTCAGCAAGAATCTTAGTGTTTGTAACGAACAGATCGTCACCAACGATTTGAAGCTTGTCGCCTAGAAGTTCAGTTTGGTGCTTGAAGCCATCCCAATCTGACTCGTCAAGACCGTCTTCGATAGAAACGATTGGGAAGTTGTTAGCTAGTTCAGCTAGGTAGTGGTTGAACTCTTCAGAAGTGAAAGTTTTACCTTCGCCCTTCATGTTGTAGATGCCAGCTTCTTTGTCGAAGAACTCAGATGCTGCACAGTCCATAGCAAGAGTAACGTCTTTACCTAGTTCGTAACCAGCAGCTGCAACAGCTTCTGCGATAACTTCTAGAGCTTCAGCGTTAGATTTAAGGTTAGGAGCGAAACCACCTTCATCACCAACTGCAGTGCTGTAGCCTTTAGACTTAAGAACTTTAGCTAGGTTGTGGAATACTTCAGCGCCGATACGCAGACCTTCTTTAAGAGTTTTAGCGCCAACTGGTTGGATCATGAACTCTTGGATGTCAACGTTGTTATCAGCGTGCTCGCCACCGTTGATGATGTTCATCATAGGTAGAGGCATAGAGAACTGACCAGCAGTACCGTTTAGCTCAGCAATGTGCTCGTATAGAGGCATGCCTTTCGCAGCAGCAGCAGCTTTAGCGTTCGCTAGAGAAACAGCAAGGATAGCGTTAGCACCGAACTGAGATTTGTTCTCTGTTCCGTCTAGGTCAATCATAACTTGGTCAACGTCAGCTTGTGCTTTAGCGTCTTTACCAACTAGAGCGTCAGCGATTGGGCCGTTTACAGCTTCAATTGCTTTAAGAACACCTTTACCTAGGAAACGTGATTTGTCGCCGTCACGTAGCTCAAGAGCTTCGCGAGAACCAGTAGATGCGCCAGATGGAGCAGCAGCCATACCTACGAAACCGCCTTCTAGGTGTACTTCAGCTTCTACAGTTGGGTTACCACGTGAATCGATGATTTCACGACCTAGAACTTTAACGATCTTAGACATTGAATGTTTCCTTCTCGTTGAATATATAAATGTCAAATTTAAAGGTAGCAGCACAACTTACGCAGCTACCTGGATTCCTTTTTACTTTTCTAATTCGCCGCGCTGGAATTCACCAGCCGCTTTAACGAAACCTGCAAACAATGGGTGACCATCGCGAGGTGTTGAAGTGAACTCTGGGTGGAACTGAGCAGCAACGAACCATGGGTGGTTCGGGTTCTCAATAACTTCAACCAGTTTCTTGTCCGCAGATAGACCCGATACTTTTAGGCCCGCTTTTTCGATTTGTGGACGAAGATTGTTGTTCACTTCGTAACGGTGACGGTGACGTTCATGGATCGTCGCGCTACCGTATAATTCGTAAGCTTTCGTCCCTTTAGCAAGGTGACAAAGCTGTGAACCAAGACGCATTGTGCCGCCTAGGTCAGATTTTTCAGTACGCTCTTCAACTTTACCTTCGCCGTCAATCCACTCAGTGATTAGGCCAACAACAGGGTATTTAGTTTCTTTGCAGAATTCAGAAGAGTGTGCACCTTCCATCTTCGCAACGTTACGAGCGTACTCAATAAGAGCAACTTGCATACCTAGACAGATACCTAAGTAAGGTACTTTGTTTTCACGAGCGTATTGTGCAGCAAGGATCTTACCTTCAACACCACGATCGCCAAAGCCACCAGGAACTAGGATTGCATCTAGGCCTTGTAGAATTTCTGTGCCTTTAGACTCAACATCTTGTGAATCTACATATTTAATTGTGACACTTAGGCGGTTTTTCAAGCCTGCGTGCTTCAGCGCTTCATTTACTGATTTGTATGCATCTGGCAGTTCAATGTACTTACCAACCATACCAATCGTTACTTCACCCGTTGGGTTAGCTTCTTCGTAAATTACTTGTTCCCATTCAGACAGATCAGCTTCTGGAGCATCGATACCGAAACGCTTACATACAAGATCATCAGTACCCTGTGCACGGATTAACTGTGGGATCTTGTAGATTGAATCTACGTCTTTCATAGAGATAACTGCTTTTTCTTGTACATTACAGAAAAGAGCAATTTTCTTACGTTCGTTTGCTGGGATAACACGATCTGAACGACAAACTAGAATGTCAGGTTGGATACCAATAGACAGTAGCTCTTTTACAGAGTGTTGCGTTGGCTTAGTTTTAAGCTCACCCGCTGCACCTAAATAAGGAACGAGAGTTAAGTGCATGAACATCGCGCGTTCACGACCTAGTTCTACAGCTAACTGACGAATCGCTTCCATGAATGGTAGAGATTCGATATCACCAACAGTACCACCAACTTCAACAAGCGCGATATCGTGGCCTTTAGCGCCAGAGATTACACGTTCTTTGATAGAGTTAGTAATGTGAGGAATAACCTGGATTGTTGCACCTAGGTAGTCACCACGACGTTCATTACGTAGAACGTCAGCATAAACACGACCTGCTGTGAAGTTGTTACGCTTAGTCATCTTGGTGCGAATGAATCGCTCATAGTGACCAAGGTCAAGGTCAGTTTCAGCGCCATCTTCCGTAACGAACACTTCACCGTGCTGAGTCGGGCTCATAGTGCCTGGATCAACGTTGATGTAAGGGTCAAGCTTCATCATAGTCACTTTAAGACCACGAGCTTCTAAAATAGCCGCAAGAGATGCTGCTGCAATACCTTTACCTAGAGAGGATACAACCCCGCCAGTAACAAAAATGTAATTTGTCGTCATGTTTAACCTGAAATTGGTTGAATGAGGGAAATGGATTACTTCTGGACGGGATGAAAATATACCAGAAGCCCCTTATCGCCACAACGTGAAATCTATCACACTGCAATTTTTTATTTTTTGCTTCAAATCAATTCATGATAAAAGCTTTGATGATCTTTTCTCCGCCACTTTGACTTCATCCCACATGGAATCAAGCTGTTGTAGAGAAAAGTCGGTCAAAATTTTATCTTGCTGACGAACTTTTTGTTCCACACCTTTAAAGCGGCGTGAAAATTTCAGATTGGCTTTATTGAGAGCCGTTTCTGGATTTTTACCCAAATGTCGCACTAAATTAACGGTAGCAAACAACAAGTCACCCAGTTCTTCTTCAACTAAATCTTCGTTTGGCGTTACTTGAAGTGCTTCTTCTAGCACCTCATCAACTTCCTCTAAAACCTTATCAGCGACCGGGCCGATAGAGTCCCAATCAAAGCCAAATTTCGCGACTTGCTTTTGAATCTTTGTAGCACGCGAAAGTGCAGGTAGAGAGTTTGGTATTGAGTCTAGAATACTTTCTTGAGTTTTGCCTGCCTGTGCTTTTTCTTTGGCTTTTTCAGCTTCCCAGTTCGCATTAATTTCTTCATCACTGGCAAACTCAGTATCAGAGAACACATGCGGATGGCGGCGCGTTAGCTTCTCATTGATACCGTCGACCACATCAGAGAACTCAAACAAGCCCTGCTCTTTCGCCAGTTGGCTGTAGAAGACCACCTGAAACAGCAGGTCGCCCAACTCTTCTTGTAGATTCGGCCAATCTTTGTTGTGAATCGCGTCCACCACCTCATACGTCTCTTCGATAGTATGAGGCACAATTGTTTCAAAATTTTGTTTCAAATCCCAAGGACAGCCACCTTCAGGATCGCGCAGCTTAGCCATAATCTGTTCAAGTTGTTCAATCGGGTGATTCATCGTTTTCTTCCTATTCACTGTCTTTGATTTTTAAATTTATAACGTCTTCTAAAACTAAAAAAGGTGAGCAGCCAAAACCACTCACCTTTGTTGATACTGTCTAATTCTCTAAATTACGCATCTTTCACTAAGCAGTTGTTACTTTAACAAGGCAACAAGCTTTCGCGATTCCTGAGCATAGCTCGCCTATGTGATGGAACAAGAAAGCGCAGTTAACGCAGTAAAAGTGACTAATGCAACGTGAAAGTTAGCCGAGGCGTTTTACACTCATGACATCTTTGATCTGTTCTACTCGGCTGGTCACTCGACTCAGAATCTCAATGTTGGTCACTTCCAAATCGAAATCCATCACCGACAGCTGACGTTTATAGTCAATACGGCTCTTCATTGTCGTCACACTGACTTTTTCGTTCAAGAACAGTGACGTTATGTCTTTCAACAAGCCGGTACGTTCTAACGCCTCTACACGCAGCGTTAAGATATACGAGCCGACAAAACCATCGCCCCACACAGTATCGATGATACGTTCGGGTGCATGTAGGTTAAGTTCACTTAACTGTTCGCAATCGCTACGGTGCACTGAAATACCGCGACCTTGAGTTATGTAACCTTTGATCACATCGCCTGGGATTGGCTGGCAACAACGAGCTAAGTGCGTCATTAGGTTATCGACACCTTCAACGACGACGGCATCCTTTTTCGGACGACTCTGATGAGCGGGCTTATTGTCAGACTCAAGCAACTTTTCGAGCGCTTTTTTATCTTCTTCTTCCGCTGTCGGCTTGTTGACCAAAGCATTGATGTGATTAACGACTTGGTTGATACGCATATCGCCGCTACCAATACCCGCATACAGTTCATCTGGAGTATTGACGTTGAATCGTTTCAGCGCGTATTGCTCGGCATCTTTCAGCGTCGCTCCGACTCTGCCTAGCTCGACTTCTAGAATATCTCGTCCGGCTTCAAGGTTTTTCTCACGACTCTGAGCACGGAACCATGCGTTAATTTTTGCACGAGCTCGACTCGAATGAACAAAGCCTGTGGTCGGGTTTAACCAATCACGTGATGGGTTCGGTTCTTTTTGAGTGATGATCTCAACTTGATCGCCCATCGCCAGTTTATGAGTAAACGGGACGATTCGACCGGCTACTTTGGCACCGATACAACGGTGTCCAACCATCGAGTGGATGTGGTAAGCAAAATCCAACGGTGTTGCACCCATTGGTAAATCGACCACATCACCACGAGGTGTAAAGGCATAAACACGGTCATCAAAGACTTGGCTACGCACTTCATCCAGCATTTCACCAGAATCCGACATCTCTTCTTGCCAGTCGATAAGCTTACGAAGCCAGGTGATTTTCTCATCGTAGCCACTGCGTACGCCGCTTGAAGCACCTTCTTTGTACTTCCAGTGCGCTGCAACGCCTAATTCAGAGTCTTCATGCATCTGCTTGGTACGAATCTGAATTTCAATGGTCTTGCCTTCAGGGCCAAGAACTACGGTATGAATCGATTGATAACCGTTGGGTTTAGGGTTTGCCACATAGTCATCAAATTCACTTGGGAGGTGTTTATATTTGGTGTGAACCACACCTAAACCGGCATAACAGTCTTGCAGTTGGTCTGCGATAATACGCACCGCACGCACGTCAAAAAGCTCATCAAACTCTAAGCCTTTTTTCTGCATTTTACGCCAAATACTGTAGATGTGTTTTGGTCGACCGCTGACTTCAGCATTGATGCTTGAGCGGTTCATTTCTGACGTTAAATCGTCAACAAAGTCAGTGATGTATTGTTCGCGCACGATACGGCGCTCAGACAACTGTTTAGCAATCTGCTTATAGATATCTGGTTGTTGGTAGCGGAAAGCGTAGTCTTCAATTTCCCACTTTAGCTGACCAATACCTAAACGGTTTGCTAGAGGAGCATAAATGTTGGCACACTCTTTTGCTGCCGCACGGCGCACAGCATCAGGGGCCTTTTTCACTTCGATTAGGTTGCAAATTCGCTCTGCTAGTTTGATGACGACGCAGCGGAAGTCATCCACCATCGCAAGCAGCATTCGTCGAACATTATCGACTTGACCCGAGGCAGCACTGCCTTCAAGGGTGACGTTTAGCTGGCCCAAAGCCGCCATTTCTTCCACGCCATCAATCAGTTTTACGGTTTCCTTTCCGTAACTTTCTTCAAACGCTTCACGCTCAAAAACACCGCTTGATACGACAGGGAAGAGTTGCGCTGCCACTAAAGTTGCGCGATCCATAGACAAGGTGACCAAGATCTCGATCATCTCGCGCCCACGCCAAAGCAAAAGCTCGCCTTGCTCGTGATCTTTTAATAGCTCTTCACAGTGACGATAAACTTTGGTCAGTTTATTCGAGGTTTTTGCGTCTTGATTCAATGACGCAATCCAATTATCTAGCTCAAACTGTTCGCTTGGGTTTAAATGTGCGCTTCGTACCGCAACCATCATGCCTTCCTAGTTATTATGTTTTATACCCAATTCAATATGACTAACTGATTCCAAGTTAGTTCGACTCATATTGATATCAGCGCAGGCTTCCCTGCACCTTTGTGATTCATTTTTAAGCCTTGTTTAAGGGCCTCTAAGCCTTGATAAAGAGAGCCATCGATTCTAGATGACTGGTGTGTGGGAACATGTCCAACATACCAAGCTTTGCTAATTGATAGCCTTGTTTTTCTAAGCTCTCTGAATCTCTAGCTAGAGTAGCAGGATTACACGAAACATAAACCACACGCTTCGCACCTAACCCTGAAATTTGATCAACGATCCCACTCGCTCCAGCACGTGCTGGATCAAGTAAGATTTTATCAAATCTTTCTTTTGCCCAAGGCTGTGAAGACAACTCTTCTTCAAGGTTCGCTTGGTAGAATTCTGTATTACTCAATTGATTCAAAGTTGCGTTAGATGTGGCCTGTTGAACCATTTCATCGACACCTTCAACACCCACTACAAACGCAGATTGTTGTGCAATAGGCAAACTGAAGTTCCCTAAGCCACAAAACAGATCGAGCACTCGCTCATCGGCTTGAGGCTCTAGCCACTCAATCGCTTGAGCAACCATTTGCTGGTTCACTTTCTGGTTAACTTGGATAAAGTGGTTTGGCTCAAAAGGTAAAGTCACGCCTGTTTCGCTATAAGCTGGCGCATCACCGACCAAACAAACGAGCTTGTCCGTTTCAGGCATAGTATACAACGTGGCACCTTCCGCTTTAGCGAGTGCAATCAATGCTTGCTCATCTTTCTCAACCAAAGGCTTAAGGTGACGCAGCACCATCACAGGGCCAGTATCGCCCAACACCAATTCAACGTGTCCTAAAGACGTAAGGTTGCTGAAAGTATTGAGTAAACTTTTCAGTTTTGGCAGCAATACATTAAGGCGAGGGTCCAGCACGGCACAATCGGTGATGTTTTCAATCTGCTTACTTTGTTTCTTACGGAAACCGAACTGAAGCTGCTGTGTCTTCTTATCAACAAATAGGCTAATACGCGCGCGACGTCGATAACCGGTTTCATCACCCACAATCGGCTCAACAACTTCGGTGTTAGCCGTTTGGTATTGACTCATCAGGTGCGTCAAAGATTGCGATTTATGCTCAACCTGAGAAGCGTAACCAAGATGTTGAAGGTGACAGCCACCACACTGATTAAAGTGCTTACAGAATGGCTTTAAACGCAGCTCACTCGGTTTAAGTAATTTGATGAGTTTTGCTCGCGAAAACTTACTTTTGCTCTCAGTAAGTTGAATAACCACCTGCTCACCGGGCAATGCGCCATCAATGAAAACAGGTTTATTCTTCTGATAAGCGATGCCAGCGCCATTGTGATCCATTCGTTCAACCAAAACCGATTGATGCTTGGTCTCGAGTTGAGTTTTCTTTTTTGGTTGGAAAAAACGTGCCATTGCTTGTGCCTAATGTATCTTTTAATAAGTAATTGGTATCCAGGACTCACTATTATGTCTTGGAATCATTGTCGAACGTCACGGCTTTGATTAAGCTTACCGTTCACTTAACCGCCATTGTGTGCGTTATTTTCCCATATCCAGACCTCGATGTAATTAAAGAACATGACCAGATATGGCTTAAGAGCCCGTGTAATTACCTTAACTCTAGCTCCAACCTTGATTATTGGGTTGCTATTGAGTGCATTTTTCTCATTTAACCGCTATCAAGACCTTGAGGGCCAAGTAGTTAATACTGGTACTAGCATCATTGAACCGCTGGCAATTGCTAGTGAGTCAGGCATGAAGCTCGAAAGTCGAGAGTCTGTTCGTCAGCTTATTAGCTATGCGCATCGAAAAAACTCTAAGCTAGTGCGCAGTATCGCGGTGTTTGATGAACGTCATGAGTTGTTTGTAACCTCAAACTTCCACCCTGATTTTGAAAGCCTGACCTATCCGAAAGATAAACCCATCCCGCATTTAAGCTCATCGAACCTGCTCGATAATACGCTGATTCTTCGGACACCTATCATCGCTGAAGGTCAATACATCAACTCAGCCAACGGGCAGTCTCAAGCCAACCAAGCGATCGGCTATATTGCGATAGAGTTAGACTTGTCGTCACTTCGATTGCAGCAGTATCAAGAAGTGTTCTCTGCCTTCTTGGTGTTGATTTTGGGGCTGGGACTTTCTGGTGTATTTGCTTTTCGCTTGATGCATGACGTCACCCAACCGATCACACACATGAAAAACATGGTCGACCGAATTCGTCGTGGTCATCTCGATGTGCGTATCGAAGGCAAAATGCACGGTGAGCTAGACTCACTGAAAAACGGTATCAACGCGATGGCGGTATCGCTATCAGAATATCACGTCGAGATGCAGCACAGTATCGACCAGGCTACGTCTGATCTGCGTGAAACCCTAGAGCAATTAGAGATTCAAAACGTTGAGTTAGACATTGCGAAAAAACGCGCTCAAGAAGCGGCACGTGTTAAATCTGAGTTCTTGGCTAACATGTCTCACGAATTGAGAACACCGCTTAACGGTGTGATTGGCTTTACTCGTCAAATGCTTAAAACCCATCTATCGACCAGTCAAACAGATTACTTGCAAACCATTGAACGTTCAGCAAATAACCTACTCAGCATCATCAACGACATTCTTGATTTCTCGAAACTGGAAGCCGGTAAATTAGCGCTCGAGAACATCCCATTCGAGTTCCAAGCGAGCCTTGAAGAGGTTGTGAACCTTCAAGCGACCAACGCCCATGAGAAAGGCCTAGAGTTAACACTTAAGATAGACCCGAAAGTGCCACCGGGCGTTGTTGGTGACCCGCTGCGTATTCAGCAGATCCTAACCAACCTCGTGGGTAACTCAATCAAGTTTACTGAACGTGGCAACATTGATATCAGTGTTGAACTTCGTTCACAAAGCGAAGACAGCATCGAGTTGCAATTCATGGTTCGCGATACAGGTATTGGTATCTCTGAGCGTCAACAAGCTCAGCTATTCCAAGCCTTCAGCCAAGCCGACGCAAGCATCTCTCGTCGTTATGGCGGTACGGGGCTAGGTCTGGTTATCACCCAAAAACTGGTCAGCCAAATGGGCGGTGAGATCAGCCTAACCAGTCGCCTACACCAAGGTTCAACCTTCTGGTTTACTTTGAGACTATCAACGACTGATATGCCGATGACTGAGCTGATTGAGACTCAGTGTCTGCAAGACAAGCAGCTGCTGCTTATCGAGCCAAACATGCAAGCGGCGTCGATTACTCAGCAAATCTTAACCCAAGAAGGCTTGGTGGTAACGTATCGTTCGGTGATGCCTGACGAGTCGACCTCGTATGACTACGTTCTACTCAACCTAGCCGCGAACCAAGAGTATCAATTTGATACCGTGAGTGGTTGGGCGATTGGCGCGAAGAAAATCGCTCAGAACGTAATTATTGGTACGCCAAGTACCGAGCTTGCATTAGGTGAGCAACTGATGAAAGAGGTTGATGTCCAATGCATCACCAAGCCTCTCTCTCGTAAGAAACTTCTACAAACTCTGATCTCTAATCAAGCACCCACTTTGATTGCACCAGCGATTGAAACGCACTCGGAAGAGAAGCTGCCGCTTACTGTATTGGCGGTCGACGACAACCCAGCAAACCTTAAATTGATCACCGCGCTACTAAAAGAGCGTGTAGAGACGGTCATCAGTTGCACCAGCGGACAGAAGGCCATAGACAAGGCGAAGGAGACCCCATTTGATATCATCTTCATGGATATCCAAATGCCACAAATGGATGGTGTGACGGCCTGTAAGAATATAAAGGAGCTAGCGAATAATGCGAATACCCCCGTCATTGCCGTCACAGCACACGCGATGGTTGGCGAACGGGACCGTCTACTTGAAGCCGGCATGGATGACTACCTAACCAAACCGATTGAAGAGCACGTGTTACAGCAGGTTCTGATTCATTGGAGCCCTACCTCTGAGGTTGAGCACATTGAAAAAATAGACCCAGCCCACCCAGCAGTCTCTGCGGAAGTAGACAATAGCTCAGTTTCAGATTCTGAGGCTAACGTGCATAAGAATATCATCATTGATTGGCAAGCAGCTATGAAGCAAGCTGCCAACAAAGAAGACCTCGCACGCGATATGCTGCAAATGCTAGTCGACTTCATTCCTGAGGTTTATGAAGCCGCAGAGAAAGCGATAGAAGACAGTGACTACCCCGTTGAAGCGCTGACACACATCATCCACAAGATGCATGGCAGCAGCTCATACAGCGGTGTACCAAGACTGAAGTCGGTGTGTGCGACGATAGAGAAAGAGCTGCGTTCCGGCACTTCCGTTGAAGATATTGAACCTGAACTTTTTGAACTTCAGGATGAATTAGATAAGGTTCAAGCAACCGCGATTCATTATTTGAAACCAGCCAAGACCTAGCGAACATTTCTTACTCACAAATATTCGTTAAACGGTTTACCAGCCAATACAAAAGCAGAGCTCATGAGCTCTGCTTTTTTCTGTCTAGAACCTAGAGCACCAGATATAATACCAATCACAGTAAGTAAGTGATCAAAAATAGCGTAGGAAAAAAGCTTGAGAACAAGGCAGGATTTTTCGATAAGTAGTTATTCTACAATCAAAAATTCTAACGAAGTTATCGAGTTTTTTAACAAGCTAGGGTGAACAGTTATTTACTACGATTGGTATAAAGTAACGGTAATCTATTTACGACTCGAGTAGTACCGTCGCCACCGCATAATGGCGCTCATCTGAGATAGTCAGATGAATCGACTTTGTACCACTCGCTTCTGCGATTTCACGCGCCTTTTTATGTAGGCTTAGAACTGGCTTGCCATGCTCATCGTTTGAAATCTCGAAATCGTGAAAGGTCACACCAAGCGCGATACCCGTGCCCAACGCCTTAGATGCCGCTTCTTTTGCAGCAAAGCGTTTTGCAAGATAACGTCCTTTTTGCTTCAGTTGCTGAAATACTTCAAACTCAGAGTCGGTCAAAATACGCTGAGCAAAAGCGTCGCCACTTCGTGACAGCGCCTTTTCAACACGTTCGATTTCTGCGATATCTGTACCTAATCCAACAACAGCCATGTTTACCCTACTACCAAACTTCTATCTATTAACTTTATCGATTCTACTGATTAACCACTTAACGCTTACTACTAAACTAATGACGAGTTAAAGAACTAAGCGTTGTTGCGTGCTGTTTCCATCACGGCTTTCATGTCTGCAACGGCTTTATTCAAACCATCAAAGACTGCGCGTCCCATGATCGAGTGACCGATGTTCAACTCGTAGATCTCAGGAAGTGCCGCAATCGACGCTACGTTGTGATAAGTCAGACCATGACCCGCATTCACTGTGATACCCAAATCATCTGCGTAGCTTGCGCCTGCAGCAATCTTTTTAAGCTCATCTTGCTGATCTTCTTCTGTTTTCGCATCAGCGTAATGACCAGTATGAAGCTCAATGAACGGTGCGCCACACGCTTTTGCTGCATCAATTTGCTCACGATCTGCATCGATAAACAGAGATACTTTGATACCCGCAGCCGACAGTTTTTCCGTCGCTGCTTTGATCTTTTCAAGTTGACCAACCACGTCCAAGCCGCCTTCCGTCGTCAGCTCTTCACGCTTCTCTGGAACCAGACAAACAAACTCAGGATTAGTATCGAGTGCAATTTGAACCATCTCGTCCGTCACTGCCATCTCTAAGTTCATGCGAGTCTGGATTGTCTCAGCAAGAATACGTACATCGCGATCAACAATATGACGGCGATCCTCGCGCAGGTGAATGGTAATGCCGTCAGCACCCGCACGTTCAGCAATTTCAGCTGCGTGTACTGGATCTGGGTATTTAGTACCACGTGCATTACGTAGTGTAGCAATATGGTCGATATTAACGCCTAAAAGGATTGAGCTCATTTTCCAATACTCCGTGCTCTAGAGAGGGCTATTGTTGGCATAAATAGCTCTCTACTTTTTAATGGTTTGCCGCCAAGATACGGCTTTAAGGCTATGCGTGTAAAGCGTTTTGCTGCTTTTAACTGCTCTTTAGTGATAAACCTACGTTCACTAATTGCGATAAGTTCATCGCCCATAAATGTCAGGTTATCTCGACGTACAGAAGCGATGAAACCTTTCTGCTCTCGATAGCGATAAGTCATGCTTGGATCGATCGCTTCACCAGTACCAGCACAATGCAAAAAGTCGACGCCATACCCCATAGCAGAAAGTAGAGCCAATTCAAAACGACGTAGCGCTGGCTCAGGGTTCTCATTATGAGCGAGTTCTGTTAAAGCATGAAGATAGTCGTGAAAAAATGCGGGCATGGCTACTTCGGCCATCAACACACGGCCAACTAGCTCATTGACATACATAGCGGAATACAGATTAATACCGGCAAGAGGAAGCCCCAAGCTGATGGGTTCAGCTTGGCGTAACGTTTTCATTGAACCATTGCCAGACCACTTAAGCAGTAGCGGCGTAAAAGGTTGCAATGCACCTTTCAAATTAGAACGCTTACTCCGCGCACCTTTAGACATCAACGTCACCCGACCGTACTCTTCACTGAAGACGTCCAGAATTAGGCTCGACTCACTGTATGGTCGACGGTGCAACACAAAGCATCGCTGTAACCCTTCGCTCAATCACTTACCCTTCTTACAGATACAAAAAGAGAGAGTTCGCACTCTCTCTTGAAATTATATTCAGTTCAACTTTCTTACTTCTTAATTCTTACTATCAGAAAGTGACGTTCAATATATTATAGATCGTCGATGTAGCCTAACGAGCGAAGTGCACGCTCATCATCAGCCCAACCAGACTTAACTTTAACCCAAGTCTCTAGGTAAACCTTACGACCGAACAGTTCTTCCATGTCGATACGAGCTTCACGACCAATCGTTTTGATCTTCTCGCCCGCTTTACCAATCACCATCTTCTTCTGACCAGTACGTTCAACGAGAATCAAAGCATTGATGTGGAAGCCATCGTTATCAGGGTTGTAATCGAAACGCTCGATTTCAACCGTTACTGAGTAAGGTAGCTCTTCGCCTGTGAATCGCATCAGTTTTTCACGGATGATTTCAGAGGCCATAAAGCGCTGTGAACGATCCGTTACGTACTCTTCAGGGAAGTGATGCGTCGCTTTAGGTAAAGAGTTACGAACGTGCTTACGCAGTACATCGATATTCTTACCTTGCTTCGCCGAGATTGGTACAACATCAAGGAAGTCCATCTTCTTAGACACTTCCATCATGTGCTGCATCACGTCGGTACGGTCTTGAACGTTGTCTACCTTGTTAATACAAAGGACGACTGGGAAATCTGTTTTTCTCAGCTTATTCAGTACCATTTCATCGTCGTCAGTCCAGTGAGTACCGTCAACAAGGAAAAATACTAGGTTCACATCGCTCAGTGAGCTGTTCGCCGCACGGTTCATCAAACGGTTGATTGCACGCTTTTCTTCGATATGAAGTCCAGGAGTATCAACGTAGATCGCTTGGTAATCACCTTCAGTTTCTACGCCCATGATACGGTGCCGTGTCGTCTGAGGTTTACGTGATGTGATCGAGATTTTCTGGCCCAAAATATGGTTCAGAAGCGTCGATTTACCTACGTTTGGTCGACCCACGATAGCGATGAAGCCACAGTGTTGGTTTTCCGGTAGGCCCGTTTTTTTGCTATCAGATGAAAAGAATGCATCGATATCGAAATCTTGATTGTTATCAGACATTGCTTAGTTGCTCTAATGCTGTTTCAGCAGCCGCTTGTTCTGCCTTGCGGCGGCTAGTGCCTTTACCGATAACAGGTTTATCCACACCTGCCACTTCACACTCAACCGTAAACTCTTGGTTGTGTGCTTCACCTTTAATATTAGTCACTGTGTAGACAGGTAGGGGATTTCTTCGACCTTGTAAAAACTCTTGTAAGCGAGTTTTCGGATCTTTTTGAGATACACCAGGCTGAATAGACTCTAGGCGAGATTGGTACCAGCTTAAAATAATACGGCGAACAACCTCGGTATCACTATCTAAATAGACAGCGCCGATGATCGCTTCAACCGCATCCGCTAGAATAGAATCACGACGGAAACCGCCACTCTTCAACTCACCTGGACCTAATTTTAAGTAATCTCCTAGTTCGAATTCACGACCTAGTTCTGCCAATGTATGACCACGTACTAATGTTGCGCGCATGCGGCTCATATCACCTTCGTTTACCTTAGGGAAACGGTGGTAAAGATCATCAGCGATAACAAAACTTAAAATTGAATCGCCCAGAAACTCAAGACGTTCGTTGTGTTTACCTGCGGCGCTACGGTGAGTCAGCGCCAGATGGATAAGATCGGCATCATTAAACTGATAGCCAATCTTTCTCTCTAGTTTATCAATTGGAGAATTCATGCTCTCTCGATGTGTTATGTGATCGATTAGTGAATCCCACCGATGCGATTAAAACGCACACCAGTAGGAATCCATGTTGGAAGTACACTGTCTGAACCGCGTTCGAATTCGAAGCTGATCCAAATAGCAACGGCCTTACCAACAAGGTTTGCTTCAGGGACAAAGCCCCAGTAACGGCTATCAGCACTGTTGTCACGGTTATCACCCATCACAAAGTATTGGCCTTCTGGAACGATCCACTCGTTAACACCATTGCGGGGTTGATATGCTTGCACACGATCACGACGTAATGGGTTAACTAAGATTTGGTGTTCCACATCACCCAGCTGTTCATTCAGCTGAATCAGAGGCACACCATCTTGAATAAATTGGCTTTCTTCAACGTGACTTAACTTCACTGGTTTACAGCTACTGCCACCCTTCGCTTGAATGCAGACTTCTTTATTGCTGCTGTAGCGAATGGTATCACCCGGCATACCAACAACACGCTTAATGTAGTCGATATTCGGCTGAGGTGGGTATTTGAATACGATTGAATCACCACGTTCTGGTTTGCCCGTTTCGACCAGTTGAGTGCGCCATACCGGGTCTTTTAGACCGTATGCGTACTTCTCTACTAAGATGAAATCACCAACCAATAGTGTTGGCATCATCGAACCAGATGGGATTTGAAACGGTTCATAAATAAATGAACGCAAAACCAAAACAAATGCAATTACAGGGAAAATGGACACACTGTTCTCAACCCACCAAGGCTGAGCCGTAACTTTTGCGCTGGTTGCAGCGTCTAGGCCATTCGATTGTGCTTCAACGTCAGCCAGTTTTTGTTGGCGTTTCTTCGCCCACACAAACTTTTCCAACGCCCATACAATGCCGGTCACTAGAGTTACGATCACTAAAATAAGCGAAAATGTATTAGCCATTGATATCCCTTAAATTTCATTTCTTTAAAAATAACGAAAGTGAAAGAATAGCGAGCTACTCTTCCACTTTCAATTATTCGTTTAATGCTGGATAAAGTTAGTCTTTACCAACATGAAGAATCGCTAAGAATGCTTCTTGAGGCAGTTCAACGTTACCGATCTGCTTCATACGCTTCTTACCTTCTTTTTGTTTCTTAAGAAGTTTCTTCTTACGACTGATATCACCACCGTAACATTTTGCGATTACGTTCTTACGCAGTTGTTTCACTGTAGAACGAGCAATGATGTGGTTACCAATCGCTGCTTGAATCGCGATATCAAACATTTGACGAGGGATGAATTCTTTCATCTTCTCAACCAGTAGACGACCGCGAGACTGTGCAATGTCTTTGTGCGTAATGATTGCTAGTGCATCAACCGTTTCGCCATTAAGCAATACGTCTACACGAACCATGTTCGACATTTCAAAACGTTGGAAGTTGTAATCCAGTGACGCATAGCCACGAGATGTTGATTTCAAACGGTCGAAGAAATCTAGAACCACTTCAGCCATTGGCAAGTCGTACGTCACAGCAACTTGCTTACCGTGATAAACCATATCCACTTGAACACCACGTTTTTCTACACATAAGGTAATTACGTTACCTAAGTAGTCTGACGGTACAAGGATATTACAACGAGCGATAGGCTCACGAATCTCTTCTACATCATTAGTCGCAGGCAGTTTAGCCGGGCTATCAACGTAAAGAATGCTGCCATCCGTTTTTACAACTTCGTACACTACGGTTGGTGCCGTTGTGATTAGGTCTAGGTCGTATTCACGCTCTAAACGCTCTTGGATGATCTCCATGTGAAGCATTCCTAAGAAGCCACAACGGAAACCAAAGCCAAGTGCTGCTGAACTTTCTGGTTCGTAGAACAGTGATGCATCGTTCAGGCTTAATTTGCCTAGTGCGTCACGGAAGTTTTCGTAGTCATCAGACGATACAGGGAATAAACCTGCGTATACCTGAGGCTTCACTTTTTGGAAACCAGGTAGACGTTCTGTGCTACCGCCTTTTGCAAGCGTCAACGTATCACCAACAGGTGCGCCAAGGATGTCTTTAATACCACAAACAACCCAACCAACTTCGCCAGTATTTAGCTCTGTTGTGTCGATTTGCTTAGGTGTGAAGATACCTAGACGGTCAACACCCCAAACTTGGTCTGTCGACATTACTTTAATCTTGTCGTTCTTCTTCAGCTTACCGTTCTTGATACGAACCAAAGAAACAACGCCTAAATAGTTATCGAACCAAGAGTCAATGATCAACGCTTGTAGTGGCGCGTCTGGATCACCTTCCGGTGGTGGGATAGCTGTTACGATGTTTTCAAGAACGTCATCAACACCGATACCGGTTTTTGCAGAGCAACGCGTCGCTTCCATCGCATCGATACCAACGATCTCTTCGATTTCTTCAGCAACACGCTCAGGTTCAGCAGCAGGTAAGTCAATCTTGTTCAAGATTGGCACTACTTCCAGTTCCATTTCGATCGCGGTGTAACAGTTTGCTAGAGTTTGTGCTTCAACACCTTGACCAGCATCCACAACCAATAGCGCGCCTTCACAAGCGGCTAGAGAACGAGATACTTCGTAAGAGAAATCTACGTGTCCTGGAGTGTCGATAAAGTTAAGTTGGTAAGTTTCACCATCTTTCGCTTTGTAATCTAAAGTCACACTCTGCGCTTTAATTGTAATACCACGCTCGCGTTCTATATCCATAGAATCGAGGACTTGAGCTGCCATCTCACGTTCACTTAACCCTCCACAAACTTGGATTAAGCGGTCAGAAAGGGTCGACTTACCGTGGTCGATGTGGGCGATAATCGAAAAATTACGAATGTGCTTCATAGGCTTGGTGTGACTAAACTCTTTGAATAGGGATAATAAGAAAGCCGCGACACGTCCAATCTACAGTCAGCATTGGTGGCGGCATTTCAATCAAGTTGGCAGATTCTACCCAATTTAAGGGCAAGAAGCATCATAAATTAGACGAGAGGCTCGCCTAGGATTCGAATCAAGACGACTTCTTGCTTGGATTTGTCTTCCATAGGTTTGGCTAACAGCTTCGCTAAGGCAATGCCACCAGCAGTAAACAGAGCAGCACTTAAGATAACAGTGCCCTCGCCCCCTTGGAGTAAGGGTTGCAACAAGAGTTGTCCAAAACCAGCACCAATCATCAACATGAAAAGTGGAATGAGGTAAACAATCGCCGCAGACTGAAGTAGGCTTTTTTCTGGAAAGCCAATTTCTACGATTTGTCCGGCTTTAACTAAGCTTTTGGTTTTTAGCTGCCAAAACAAAGACTTATTGCCGACAGCTTTAGTGACAATACCCGTTCCGCAGCTTTTTTGAGATGAGCAACTGCTGCAACTGGTTTGTTGTTCGCAGCTCAGTTGAACAAAGTATTGTTGACCGCTTTGTTCAACCGAGCTAACGGTTGCCAGCGCCGTCATCATTGCGCTGGTACCGGTTTATTGAACGTAACTGATTGCGCAATACGTTTGGCCGTTGCTGGCGGAATATCACCCACCACAGAGATCTCTTTGTCACCAATAACTAAGCTGTGTAAGGTTCTGCGTCCTTGGCGTACCAACTGCCCTTTCAATGAATGTTCGTCTTTATCGGCGATATAAACTGAAAAGCTAAACAACCCATCACTGAAAAGTTGGCTTTCAACCATTTTATCGGTCGCAGCCATTGGATAACGACTAAGCTCTTTTGACTTAAATCCTTCAGGAATCCAAGAAGCTTGCCAGTTAGTTTCACTCACTAAGCCTTCCGGCAGTGATAAGACTTTCGGCAGTTGAGCGCTATTCAAGCCCCCCATTGCCTCAGCAATCTTATCGTTCACCACAAAGGAGATAGTACGGTACTGTTCAAGCACTTCGCCATCACGATCCAACAGGTCGGCACGTAAAGGAAGACTCGTTTTTTCATCTACCCAAACGACGTAAGAGTAACGAAGGCCATCTTTCGGTACCACGCGCAATACTTGCGTAGTACTTCCAGCTTCACGAGCACGGCCAACTTTAACGAAATCGTAATAGTCGTTGAGCGCGTCAATATCTCGATTAATCATCGGAATAACAGGTGCAACCATACTGCCAGATTGAATGGTAAACGGTTCTGTGCCCGGTTCAATATAACTGACTTCATCACCACGTCGAATAACTTCACGGATAGGCCCGCTCAAGTAAACAAGGTGTGCGAGTTGTTGGTCGTCGTTAACCGCATGGCGATAAACAAGAGGTTCAATACTGCTCTTCTTGATCAAAATGTAGGAGAGTTCGTAATTTAGATGCTGACTGGCCTCGTTCATTTGATGTAACAACGCCTTTGCAGTGGGTTCCTCTGCAAAGGCTGTTGGAGACATCAAGCTGAACAGTGTCAGTGCACTGACCAGGATTTTCTTCATTCAATGTCCGATTCTAGATGTGCATCTTGCATTGGCGATGCATCACTGTTTAATCTTAGCTGCAGCTCATAATCTTCTAGCATTGCATGAACGCGTTTACGCTGCTCTTGCAAGTTAGCTTCAGATGCTGGCTTCTCAACAGAGTCACGCGTTAAACTTACTGGTTCCGCAGAACCCGCAAATGGAATCGTCTGGAGTACAGGCAACTGCTCTGGCGCAGCAGGGTCGCTGCCACCATATTGTTGAACACCTAATACAACGACGAGTGAGACACACGCTGCCACGGCAACTTGTCCAAACTGTTGTAACCACGCCGGAAGCTGACGCTTCGCTTGCTGAGGTTTAGGCTGCTCTTCAATTGGAGCAACAGTTGGTTCAACACGCACTTGATGCAGGTTCGGCATTACACTATGTGCAGGCTCATTATCAAGCGCTGCCGCAACACTGTTAGCAATGTTCCACTCTGGAGTTTCTGGCGCATCCCCACGCATAATATCACCAATTAGATGGTAACTCTGCCAGGTATCCATGCTTTCTTGATCAGATTCGAGATCTACAATGAGAGCTTTATCGATCGTTTCACCATCCATGAGTGCCGAAAGCTTTTCTTTATCAGCCATTATTTTCACCATAATTATTACAAGTTCTAGCGTTGCAAAAGAGGCTTAATTTTCTTTTCCACCGCTTCACGAGCTCGGAAAATACGCGAACGTACGGTTCCTACAGGGCAATCCATTACTTCTGCAATCTCTTCGTAGCTCAAACCTTCGAGCTCACGCAACGTCATTGCAGTTTTTAAGTCTTCTGGTAGCGCTTCAATCGCTCCAAAAACAACTTGTTTCAATTCGTTTGACAGCGTTAAGTTCTCAGGGTTCGATATTTCTTTTAACGCGCTGCCTGTTTCGTAATATTCTGCATCTTCTGCATCTACATCTGTTGCTGGCGGCCTACGGCTCTGGGCAACGATATGATTTTTAGCGGTGTTCACGGCAATTCGGTACAACCATGTATAGAAGGCACTCTCGCCACGAAAGTTAGGTATCGCGCGGTAAGCTTTAATAAAAGCTTCTTGTGCTACATCAGGTACATCACCGGAATTATTCACGTATCGAGAGATAAGATTACAAACTTTATTTTGGTACTTAACCACTAGTAAGTTAAAAGCCTGCTTATCTCCACTCTGAACTCGCTCAATCAACACTTGATCGGTTAGCTGCTCGTTCATTCGAGCGGGTACTCCTATTGTTATAACCCTTACCTTCACAGATATGGGTACTAATTATGCGAAATGTAGTATTGACACCACCGTCTACAAGAGCACTATTGTGACTAAGCCAAATACCGAAAGTTCCAACTTTCTTAAAATTATTTGCCATTATTGTTTCACAATGTGATGTAATAAAAATAGCTATCCCTATCAATTTGGGGAAACTTGAGCAAAAGCAATGGTATTGAGCAATTAAATATTTCTAGATAGCTGTCTGTACATTGATTTTGTGTAGCGTTTTAGGATGACTTTGGAGAGATTATAACAGTCTTAGCCAAACTCCTAAAACAAGACAACGTCAATTGAGAGTGGACAACTCGACTATAGCCCGGGATTTAATAAGTTTTATGAACGCAAACCGTGAACATCAGTGTGATGTATTAGTGGTAGGAAGTGGTGCGGCAGGCTTGTCATTAGCCTTACGTGTAGCAGAACATGCAAAAGTAATTGTATTAAGCAAAGGACCACGCAGCGAAGGATCGACGTATTACGCACAAGGTGGTATCGCCGCGGTGTTCGATGAGTCGGACAGTATTGAGTCTCATGTAGAAGATACTCAAATTGCTGGGGCTGGGTTATGCGAAGAAGATACAGTTCAATTCATTGCTGAAAATGCTAAAGAGTGTGTGCAATGGCTGATTGATGGTGGTGTTCCATTTGATAAAGATGAGAACAGCACGGAAGGCCAACCAAAATATCACCTCACTCGTGAGGGTGGCCACAGCCACCGCCGAATTCTGCACGCTGCCGATGCAACTGGCATGGCAATGCAAACCTCACTGCAAGATAACGTCAACAATCACCCCAACATCGAGATCTTCGAGCGCCACAATGCGCTAGATTTGATCACAGAAGATAAGGTTGGTGGTTCGAAAGACAAAGTTATCGGTGCCTACATTTGGAACCGTAACCAAGAACACGTTGAAACCGTGCGCGCTAAATTTGTTGTATTAGCTACAGGCGGCGCTTCAAAGGTTTACCAATACACCTCTAACCCAGATGTATCTTCAGGTGATGGTATTGCTATCGCTTGGCGTGCGGGTTGTCGAGTAGCAAACCTTGAGTTCAACCAGTTCCACCCAACTTGCTTGTTCCACCCAGAAGCGCGTAACTTCTTGCTAACGGAAGCACTGCGTGGTGAAGGTGCCTACCTGCGTCGTCCAGACGGTTCTCGCTTCATGAAGGACTTCGACGAGCGTGGTGAACTGGCTCCGCGAGATGTGGTTGCTCGTGCGATTGACTTCGAAATGAAGCGCCTAGGTGCTGACTGCATGTATGTTGATATCAGCCACAAGCCTGAAGAATTCATCACAACGCATTTCCCAATGATCCATACTCGTTTGATGGATTTAGGGATTGATATGACCAAAGAGCCGATCCCTATCGTACCGGCTGCGCACTATACCTGCGGTGGTGTGATGGTGAATAAACAAGGTCAAACCGACTTAACTAACTTATATGCGATTGGTGAAGTGAGTTACACCGGCTTACACGGTGCGAACCGCATGGCGTCAAATTCACTGCTTGAATGTGTTGTGTATGCTTGGGCAGCAGCAAAAGATATCGTTGAAAACATCGACCAATCTCAACTGTGCGCTGAACTGCCTGCATGGGACGAAAGCCAAGTCACCAACAGTGATGAAGAAGTGATCATTCAGCACAACTGGCACGAGCTAAGACTGTTCATGTGGGATTACATGGGTATTGTTCGAACGGACAAACGTCTAGAACGTGCAATGCGCCGTATTCAGATGCTGCAGCAAGAAACTCATGAGTACTACAGCTACTTTAAGGTTTCGAACAACCTATTAGAACTGCGTAACTTGCTACAAGTGGCAGAGCTAATGGTGCGTTGTGCGATGCAACGTAAAGAGAGCCGCGGCTTACACTACACGTTGGATTACCCAGAACTTGCAAAAGACAGTGGCCCAACGATTCTTACGCCAGAGAGAAACCAGTCGTAATCATTATTTGAAAGCTATTAGCTAATCAACTAAACGCAATCAAACGAAAAGGAGCCTAGCGCTCCTTTTTCTTTTATCTCGCGTTCTCATTTGCCTCGTGCGATCGTTGTAAGTTCGCCAGAAAGTGGCGATATTCACGCTCACGACAACTATCACGCCAAAGCATTACCGAATGCCCACATTCGAATTTTAGTTTGACGAAAAACTGTGCCCAGATCTTATCAACGGACTTAAGTGTGTAGGATTGGTCATTGAGTCGAATCTCGCCATCTTCTTTATAATCAAAACATCCATGTGCTGTATTCAAGATTACATGATTGGCTTTAAACAAACTGAACATTAGAGCTAAACAATAGAGGGCAACAACGAGCGGGATAGAAGAAAAGACAATGAAAAACAAAAGGCACCCAGAAACAGTGCCTTTTGCAAATAATGCGGAAACTGAAGGTTTAAGCTGAAGCTTAACGAACCTTGCTGAGGTTATGCGCGACAATTTTATCAACCATTGAAGCATGGCCTAGATTTTCACTGCGCCCATGTCCCATAACCCAAGTAAACAAATCTGGGTCATCACACTCAAGTAGAGAAACAAACTCACGCTGTTCCTGCTCTTGCAATGAATCAAAACACTCTTCAAAAAATGGCATGATGACTACATCAAGTTCTAACATGCCACGACGGCAACCCCATTTAATTCGTGCTTTCTGCTCTGCAGTGTACATTGGCTATCCTCACCTATAATTTTTCTTTCTCGGAGTGTAACAAGTCATACGCTCTGCAACTACTATGTGAGTCACAGTCCCTATCTAAGCTCACAAAAAAACCTAGGCTGACAAAGAAACAGAACCGGATTAACATAGAGCCAAATAAAATTCTTAGGAAAGATAAAATGGATTGGAAAAACACATTTCAGCCGCTCGCTCATACGCAAAATGAATCGCTTCCAGAACTGATGATCACACACGTGTCAGACTGGAGCGCAATCACCATGATAGGCGATGACAAAAAGTCGTACCTACAAGGTCAAGTAACGTGCGATGTCGTCACTCTTCCTAATGATGATTCTACATTAGGCGCGCATTGTGATGCGAAAGGAAAGGTTTGGAGTATCTTTCGTTTGTTCCACCACAATGGTGGCTACGCACTTATGCAGCCTAAATCGGCAATTGAAGTCGAGTTAGTTGAAATCAAGAAATACGCCGTGTTCTCTAAAATTGATATCGAGCAGACGTCTGACGTTGTTATCGGAATCATGGGTACTTCAGCGAACCAATACGTTGATTCGATTGCAGAGGGTCAAGGTAAAGTGCGTACTATCTCTGGTGGTACAGCCGTTCAAGTCTCAGACAACCGTTGGGCTCTACTTGTTACTCAAGAAGCAGCAGAAGCCTTGGTATCAAGCAGCTCAGCTGAAAAAGTATCAGAAGCGCTTTGGCAGTATCATGAAATTCTTGATGCTCAGCCTAACCTATCAAAAGCAGAGCAAAACGAGCACATCCCTCAAGCTCTTAACCTACAAGCGATTGGCGGCATCAGCTTTTCAAAGGGCTGCTACACAGGTCAAGAAACGGTTGCTCGTGCCAAGTACCGTGGCATGAACAAGCGTGAGATGCGCATTGTTTCTGGAACAACTTCAGATGTACTCTCTCTAGAGAATACGATTGAACTTGAACGTAGCGTGGGTGAGAACTGGCGTGGTGCAGGCCGACTATTAAACGTCTATCAATTTGCTAATAACCAAGCGATTGGTTTGATGGTACTGCCAAACAACCTTGATGACGATGTTCAGCTTCGACTGACCGCGCAGCCTGATCAAACATGGAATATCCTGCCACTGCCTTACAGCCTTGACGACGAGTAACCACGTGGAAACACTGATTACACAATGGCTGGATCAACAGCAGGTGAACTATCGCCTGCTGATGCAAAGTAAACCAACCACCAGCATCGAAGAGACAGCTCAAGAGCGAGGCATCGACGCCTCTCAAATGGTGAAGTGTATCCTGCTCAAGGATATGGGCAACCAATATGCGTTGGCCTGTACTGCTGGAGATCGCTCTGTCGACCCCAAGAAAGTACGCTCGGTACTGAATTGCCGTCGAATGACCTGTGTATCACTCGCTGATGTTGAAACGATCACAGGCTTTAAGGCTGGATGTGTTGGCCCTCTTGCTCTAAAGAGATACATGCCGATCATTTTTGATCCTTCAATTCAAAAAAACTCGACGGTTACTATTAGCTCGGGTGATCGAATGGCTGGTATTGCGCTGGATCCCAATGATCTTATGACCCTTTGCGCACCAATAGTTGCTGACATCAGTCGATGACCTTTTCGATCGAGTCATCGTTCGCAAACTTAAGTACAAATTTTCATTGAATACATTTTTAGTGTGAAGTTCGTCATAAGAAGAACATACCAATAATAAATAGTTACTCAAAATAAAAGCATAAGTAGTCACAAGGGCGAATTTACGTTATTGTAAATTTACTGACTCGCTTTTAAGCAAATCAGTACAAGTGAATCCACTGAGTAACATCAGTATCCACTTTTGTGTAATGCATCTGTGACTATTCGCCCGTTTTAGACGGGCTTTTTTTTGTCAAAAATTTACAATTTGATTACACAAACAAAAAAATCCCGCCTATTCTTATACTTGTAACATTATCACTGCTTAATACCGAACAGGAAAGTTCACAGCAGTTCACTACTCAGTATTATTTTGGGGAGGAGCTCACGTAAAAATCGATATTTACTGAAGAAAGTGCTTAGAACAGCACAAATATCTAATTCACGTCAACTCTACTGCATATTACTCCATGCTTATCACAATTATTATCTCGGAGTTTTTCTATAATATGCAGGCTAGGTAAATATAAGGATAATTAAAATGAGACTGTTTAAGCGCTATACACCGAGTATGATTGCTAAACATGTAAGTCGACTTTTCAAAGGACGAATCTACATTTACGGCGTAGGCAAATTTGAGTTTGATAACGGTAAACTCGTGCTGCCAGACCGAGCAGAAAGGCGTCACTTTCAAACGGTAAAAGAAATAAATAGTGAAATCATGAAACTGCGCTGCGCATACGCATGACCTGATTCTCTACAGAATTAAAAACAAAAAGGGTTGGCATAATGCCAACCCTTTTTTCGTGTTCAGATTGAGTCAATGGCAATCAGCTCCAGCTGCTGACCATCAACAACGGCTCACCCGTGCGCGACTATTGATTTGCGATTGTTGATTCACGATTATTGGTGCGTAACTGGACGCTTGGCTAGATCAGGAAGATTGCCTGACAAACCCAGTGCTCGCTTCATGATCTCATCTTTCGCCCCCGGTAATTGGCCCGCGAGCTTCATACCGATGCCACGAATCAGCTTCTTGGCTGGGTTATCGCCTTCAAACAGATCTTTAAAGCCCTGCATTGAAGCAATCATCTTCGCCGCCTCAGCTTTTCTCCAGCGCTCGTAGCCACGAAGGTTACGCTTGGTACCAATGTCCTCGCCAGCAGCCCAAAGCGTTAACAGCTCTTGCGCTAAGCTTGCAGCATCTAATAGCCCTAAGTTGACCCCTTGCCCCGCTAACGGGTGAATCGTATGAGCTGCATCACCAACCAAAGCGACACGTTCTACAGCAAAGTCACGTGCATAGCGCATACGTAATGGGAAGGCAAAACGCTCACCAACCACTTCACATAACCCAAGTTTTGAGTCGAACTCAGCCGTTAGCTGCTTATTAAAATTAGCATCCGACATGGATACAAGCTTCTCAGCACGATTAGGCTCCGTAGACCAAACTATCGAGCTCATGTGGCTTGGCTGCATTGGTAGGAATGCCAATGGCCCTTGTGGTGTGAATATCTGACGAGCAACGCTGTGGTGTTGCTCTGTGGTCTTGATATTCGCGACAACCGCGCTGTGTCCGTAATCCCAATGTGTTAATGGGATATCTTGTTGTTTGCGAACCCAAGAGTTTGCGCCGTCCGCTCCAACAACCAACTTAGCTGTCAATGCTTGGCCATTATCTAGCGTTAGCCATGCTTCGCTTTCACCAATCGCCATCGTTTTGCACGTCGCGGGCATGTACAGGCTGACATTATCTTGCTTCTTCACCTGATCAAGCAGTGCGAGTTGAATCACACGGTTCTCAACAATATGACCGAGATTCGGCTGAGCCAAACGTGTCGAGTCAAACTCAATACGAGCAAAGCTATCTTGTTCCCACACCTCCATCGCTTGGTAAGGTGCAGCACGTCTTTGTTCAATGCCTTGCCATGCGCCTAAGTTACGAAGAATAACTTCACTAGAGCGGCTCAATGCCGACACACGCACATCAGGCAATTCGCTAAGCCCTTCACTGGGTGCCCTGCCTTCAATGACGGCAATTCTTAGGTCACTGTCTTTCAACGCAGCAGCAAGCGCTAGGCCAACCATGCCTCCACCAACAATCGCGATATCAACACTTTGCATCATTATTTTTCTACCTTATCTTTCTACTAGGCCAAGCGTATGACGCAAAAGTGGACCTTTAAGTGGTGGAAGGTTATCAATTACGGCTAACCCAAGATTACGCCCAATGCGAGCGGTCAAAAAATCGTTTGAGAATAAATGGACTAGGCTTGATGTCAGCGTAATCGTCGTGTCTCTATCTTGTTCTCTACGCTTTCTAAAGTTAACAAGACCATTGTAACGCCCAACATCATCGAGTTGGGTACACAACTCTTCCGCCAAGGAAGCCACATCACGGATGCCAAGATTAAAACCTTGTCCTGCAATTGGGTGAAGCGTTTGAGCGGCATTACCAATAATCGCAAATCGATGAGAGATATTTTGCTGACGATGACGAAGAATCAGTGGGTAACTGGCACGCTTGCCTACCTTCTCGAGTCTGCCAAGTCGCCAACCAAAGTCACTCTGCAACTGCTCAAGAAATTCGTTGTCGTTTAGCGTCACCACTTTTTGCGCTTGCTCCGGTGACAAACACCAAACCAGCGACAAACGGTTGTCACTCATCGGTAAGAGAGCGACTGGCCCATGATGAGTAAAACGCTCAAATGCTCGACCTTGATGAGGTTCGCTCGCCACGATATTGGCAATTACAGCAACTTGTTCAAAGTCATGCTCACTCAATGAGATATTGAGTTGCTGACAACAAGTTGAGATTGCACCGTCAGCAGCAACCAACAACTTAGTCGTGACGGTTTGCCCACTTGTAAGTTCAATCGTCGTTTGCAACTCTTCACGTTCGACTTTACTGACGGACTCAGGGCAAAGCATCGTAATTGCAGCTTCTGATTCAAGCTTCTGCTGATAGATTCGCCCCACATCCGCCAACTCGACCACATAGCCAAGCGCATCAACAGCAAGCTCTTCGCTGTAGATGTCCGTCATTCCGGCATGCCCTCTATCCGAAACATGGATATCTTTAATTGGGGTCGCTACCGGAGCGATAGATTGCCAAAGGTGCAAAGAATCGAGGATCTGCACAGTGCCATAAGACAAAGCAATCGAACGAGAATCAAAACCAGGGTGAGCTTGATGATCAACCTGATAAGGCTCTACTACCGCGATCGATAGTGAACCTTGACTGAGGTGATTCAGAGCAAGGGCTAAGGTCGCCCCTGCCATTGCACCACCAGCAATTACAACATCATACTGAGCCATTATAACCTCAAACCGACAAGCAGATTAATGAATGGTTGGAGCCGCATCTTCAGATGGGCGTGCACCGAATTCAGCATGAATGGTTAGTGCGCACGCTTTTACGTGTTCAATAACGTGCTCTAGAAGCTGCGCCTGCTCTTCCATATCATCTTCTTCATCAATACCCAGCTTTGCCATCTCTTCAAGATCAGCCAAAGCTTCTTTGGTACCGTCAGAGGCTTTATTCAATTGAGCGCCAACCAAGCCTAAGCCAGAAATGAAGTGGTTAATCCAATCAGACACACCGTCCGCAAGATCAAACAGGCTTGCGCTTGCGTCTTCGTCCGGCAACAACATAGACAGCTCCATGCCTGAACCTGTGATTTCGCTGGTCGTTACTTTTAGCGTTGCTTCCGCAAGCGTTAATGCGCGATCTGGCCAGCCCATACCTTCATTGGTGTAATCAAAGATCAGTGGTTGCCAGCTTTTATCTGCCAGGTTTAAGCCTCCGCTCAACATACCCGTTAATAAACCATGCATCTCAGCAGGGTTTACGGCTAGGCTTGCCGATTGAAGTTCAGTCGCAACCGTTAGGTAGTCAGGTAAAGTAGTTTCGCTCATCAGATAGCTCGCTCAGTTATTCTTTATATCGATAGTATAATCGTACCACTTCACCCCAATTCTGATAAGCATCGATCCTGAGCAATTGAAGAATGACTGACTACCAATTGTTCAATTTGCTGAATTACTGTGTGCTCAAGCTCTCATTTACAAACAGTCACTCTGAAAAGCTTGAATCTTAATAGCGGTTTACCTATAGTTTCTCCCTCAGAGGAGATTGCTTCCTCATCGGTACTTGCACTTTTTCTTTGTAAAAATATGATAAAGGGCAACAGCCTTAAATAGTGCGTTAAAGAGTTCATCCATCATGAGTAATCAAGCGGTAGACGTTGAAATATTAGGAAAACTGACTCGAGTGAATTGTCCCCCAGGGCAAGAAGAGTCATTGATTGCAGCGGCGGCCGATCTTGATAATCGATTGAAAGAGATGGCTGAACGTACTAAGGTAACCAATGAAGTGAAGCTGCTAACGATCGCAGCTCTGAACATTTGCTATGAATTACAAACCAAGAAGTTTGAAGCAAATGATGAACAAAACGCACTGACCGAGCGAATGGAACAGCTCACGACATCACTTTCAGATGTCCTCAGTAAAGTTAAGCACGGACAGCAATAGCGTACACAAAATTTACCCTGGAGTGTTTGTCAGAGGATTCACGTCCCCGAGCCGATAAGCAATCCCTAAGGGTTAGTACTTGAGTGCTATTGAGCATGCTCGGTCCGCCGAGAAGCCTACGGTAATCATTGCTGATCCGCCTTGAACTCGCTGGTTCAAGGGCCATCTATTCTCAACGGCACTTTGGGGTATCCCTTCTTATGAAGACGCTCACACGCAGCGAATTTCGCAAACAGATCCGTATCAAACGCAATGCCTTATCTGGCGACCAACAAACTCAATCCGGTATAGACTTAGTTAAGCAGTGCTCTCAGCTTGATGAGATTCAGTCAGCTCAACATATCGCCCTCTATATTTCCATTGATGGCGAACTCGATACCCAGCCTTTAATTGAATGGTTATGGGCGCAAGGCAAGCAAACTTATTTACCAGTATTACACCCCTTCTCTGCCGGACATCTGCTGTTTCTACATTACTCTCCAACCACATTCACTGTTTTGAATAAGTACGGCATTGTCGAACCTCAGCTCAATCAGATGCTGGTTAAACCTTGTCAGCAACTCGATCTCATTCTGACTCCCCTTGTAGGCTTTGACTCTCAAGGGCATCGCTTAGGCATGGGCGGCGGATATTACGATCGTACCTTGGCTCGATGGTTTGAGACTGGCGAAGGCGCAACGCCAATTGGTTTGGCGCATGATTGCCAACATGTCGATCGCTTACCTATTGAAGATTGGGACATTCCGTTACCTAAAATCGTGACTCCGAGTAAAACTTGGCAATGGGAAAACAGCCATTAAAGCGCTATAATCGCGCCGCAAACGTTAACCCAATATCCAAACGTTAACTTTAATACGCGAACGATTAATTCACAGCGCAAGACCTTATTCAGGAGAATGGCATGACTCAAGATGAAATGAAAAAAGCAGCCGGCTGGGCAGCACTTCAATATGTTGAAGAAGGCAGCATTGTAGGTGTAGGTACTGGCTCTACAGTAAATCACTTCATCGACGCACTAGGCACAATGAAAGAAAAAATCAAAGGTGCGGTTTCAAGCTCTGTAGCCTCTACTGAAAAACTAGAAGCGCTAGAAATCAAAGTATTTGAGTGTAATGACGTATTCAAGTTAGACATCTATGTTGATGGCGCAGATGAGATCAACGCTTCACGCGACATGATCAAAGGCGGCGGTGCTGCTTTGACTCGTGAAAAAATCGTAGCGGCTATCTCTGATAAGTTTATTTGTATTGTTGACGGTACTAAAGCCGTTGATGTGTTGGGTAAATTTCCACTGCCTGTTGAAGTTATCCCAATGGCACGTTCATATGTTGCACGTGAACTAGTAAAGCTTGGTGGTGACCCAGTTTACCGCGAAGGTTGCACAACCGATAATGGCAACATGATCCTAGATGTATACGGCATGGCGATCGAAAACCCGAAACAATTAGAAGATATCATCAACGGTATCGCTGGTGTGGTTACGGTTGGTCTATTTGCTCACCGTGGTGCTGATGTGGTTATCACAGGCACACCTGAAGGTGCAAAAATTGAAGAATAAATAATAGAAGATTGAGTTTTTCTGTTACTTCATTACATACGGTGCCCAAGGGCGCCGTTTTTTTTTGCTTTTCGCCTGTAAAATTATGTCTTATTCCGTAATTTTCTTACCCAAAACATTTTTTTTTTGTTACTTTATTGTTCAGAAGACGCACAGGGAAAACGTTTGTCTCCTGACAAAATGGTGAATAAGTTCCTCTTTTAGCCGTTTTGTAGCACGTGCGCCGCATTTGCCCAACCTTTCCATTTTAAGGACGAGAACAATGGCCAAAGTTTCACTGGAAAAAGAAAAAATTAAAATTCTACTTCTAGAGGGTCTTCACCCTTCTTCTGTAGAAGTACTGCAAGCCGCTGGTTACACAAACATTGAATACCATAAAGGCTCACTACCTGAAGATGAACTTCTTGAAGCAGTGAAAGATGCTCATTTCATTGGTATCCGTTCTCGCACCAACATCTCCCAAGAAGTTATTGATGCAGCTGAAAAGTTAGTTGCAGTCGGTTGTTTCTGTATTGGTACTAACCAAGTTAACCTTCAAGCGGCAGCAAAACGCGGTATCCCTGTTTTCAATGCACCGTTCTCAAATACTCGAAGCGTTGCTGAGCTGGTTCTTGGTCAAGTTCTATTGCTACTACGCGGTATCCCAGAGAAGAATGCTCTTGCTCACCGTGGTATCTGGAAAAAGAGTGCTGACAACTCTTACGAGGCTCGTGGTAAGCGTTTAGGTATTATTGGCTACGGTCACATTGGTACTCAGCTGGGTATTATTGCTGAAAACCTGGGTATGCGAGTTTACTTTTACGATATCGAAAACAAGCTGTCTTTGGGTAACGCAACTCAAGTTCACACTATGACTGACTTGCTGAACAAGTGTGACGTGATCTCTTTGCACGTACCTGAAACCAATGAAACGAAGAACATGATGGGTAAAGAAGAGTTCGAGCGCATGAAGCCTGGTTCTATCTTTATCAATGCTGCACGTGGCACGGTAGTAGATATCCCAGCTCTGTGCGGCGCCCTAGATTCTGGTCACCTTTCAGGTGCAGCAATCGATGTATTCCCAACGGAACCAAAAACCAATGCTGACCCATTTGAGTCACCATTGATGCAGTTCGATAACGTGATCCTAACGCCTCACGTGGGTGGTTCAACTCAAGAAGCACAAGAGAACATCGGTGTTGAAGTAGCTGGTAAGCTTGCAAAATACTCTGATAATGGCTCAACGCTATCAAGTGTTAACTTCCCTGAAGTATCATTACCACTGCATACAGGTGCTTCTCGCCTGCTGCACATTCACGAAAACCGTCCGGGTATCCTAACTCAAATTAACACCATCTTCGCAGAGGAAGGGATTAACATTGCAGGTCAGTACTTACAAACTGCAGCAGATATGGGTTATGTGGTTATCGACGTGGAAGCGAATCGTTCAGAAGAAGCTCTGCTTAAACTGAAAGAGATCGAAGGCACAATTCGTGCTCGTCTACTTCACTAATCATCGAATTAGATCATAATGTCTCGTCCTAAAATACGTTGACGATTTTAGTAAGCCAGTAACGCAAGTTGCTGGCTTTTTTCATGCATCTTATTTGGCGTATTCATACCTAAGCTGAGATGCGGCCTCATTTCGTTGTACGTATATATCGACTCCTCAACAAGCGTTTTCAACTCACGAAGATCTTTGCACTGAGTAAGCAAGAATTCTTGCTTGAGGATACCATTGACACGCTCAGCTAACGCGTTTTGATAACAGTCATAACCATCCGTCATTGACGGTGTTATGCCATGCTTTTTAAGCTTCTCTTGATAAAGACTAGAACAATACTGAAGCCCTCTATCTGAGTGATGGATTGTCGCATGACGATAACATCGAGTTTTTACCGTCATATCTAGGGCCTTCACAACATCGCTCGCTTTCATTTCATTGCTGACTTCATAACCCATGATTTTACGACTGAAGGCATCGGTAACCAATGACAAGTAATGAACGCCCTCGTTCGATTGAACATAAGTGATGTCGCTCACCAGAACTTCTTCTGGTTTGGACGGAACGACTTCTTTTAGCAAGTTCGGATGTTTTTTCATCCAGTGCCTACTGTTCGTTGTTTTGGTGTAACTTCGTCTCGGCTTAACGAGTAAGCGCTCTTCTCTGAGGTAATTAAACAAAGCATCACGGCCAAGTTTTATTCCCTTAGCTATCAACTTCGGCTTCAGTAAGAAATAGAGCTTACGAGCTCCCAGCCGAGGCATGAACCGTCTTAGTTCAAGCACCATCTCTTTCACAGGAGCAAGCTCAGCCTGACGAGTGGTCTCACGCTTTTCTCTCTGATAGACACACTGACGAGATATATTGAGCAATGAGCAAGCTTTATTTAAGCTTACTTTTTTCTCTTTTTGAAGGCTTCTTGCTCCTTCGCTATATACTTTTTTCTTAGCGACATCCCGTGCTCAGCATCAAGAATATCAACAACCCTATTAAGAAGAAGGCATCTGAGACGTTCATCTTCGAGCTCTTGTTCAAGTCGTTTTATTTTTTGGGCAGGCGTTTCATTCGCTCTCGGTGATTTAGGCATCGTGCTCTTCCTTGGATTGGTAGTCCAATCCATTTTGCCATGCTTTCTTAACCAAGTAAGAACAGTCGAACGACCTTGTATGCCGTAAATTGATTGGGCTTGTTTATAGGTCATGTCGCCTTTTTCGATGGCGTCTACAACCTGCAATTTAAAGCCTAGTGTGTAATCACGCTGAGTGCGCTTAACGTAGTGTTTATTTGGAATGGTCATCATTAATCCTCAATGTGTAAACACATTTCAGGACGGGACATAAGTAAAAATAGAAAAGGCTCTCGTAATGAGAGCCTTTTTAGTATTTGGCCTACTGTAGGTAAATAGATTATGATGATCTAATCCCTCCCTGAGGTATGTCCACTACTCTTCTAGTTGGTAGATCACATTCACTCGATCACGAATGGTGATCGTCGAATCTTCATAAGAATTCGACTCGGTTCTCGCATCCATCGCCATTGAACGCATCAATACAGGCTGAGAAGATTGTGCGTTGTAATCTACGCGCCATACATCACCTAACTCGCGCTCAAAACCACTCGCCAATGATTTAGCTTTTGATGTCGCATCTTTAATGGCCTCCAAGCGCGCTTGCTCCTGATACTTAGCTTGGTCACGAACCTGTAGTTGGATATTATCGATCTGGTTAATACCCTGCCCAATGGCAATATCCATGTAGTCATTTAAGTTGGCTAGCTCATTCACTTGAACGGTCACATTACGTGACGCACGGTAACCAACCAGTTCAGGTTTACCATTTTTCGGGTAATGATATTGAGGAGATAAATACAGGTTAGAGCTGTGTACATTCGCCTCATCAACACCCGCTTGATGTAGCTTATTTAGAAAGCCAGTCACCACTTTATCAACTGTGTTTTTAGCCTGTTCAGCAGTCATCGTCGATTCCACGACTCTAACTGAAAATGTCGCCATGTCTGGTGTCGCGATCACTTCACCATAGCCGGTCGTTGAAATATGCGGAAAAGATGGCGAGTCAGCCAATGATGGAAAACTCACAGCACTCAATGCTGCAGTAAGAGTAAGAGACGTTGCTAACATCTTTGGTACAAACTTCATTAGGTAGACCTATGCTGAACAAATGTTCTTTTATCATAGAGCAATTTGTCACATAACCAATCCCGCGACAGGACTTCTAACACAACTTTGACGCTGCAAAAACCAACAGCTTACTGAGGTAAGTGGTTGTGGGCATAATTTAATATCGCTTGAGAGATCTCTTTTAATACCCCGCTCTCTAATTGCCAATGGTGCCAATAGATTCGGTAAGACAACAAAAAGCCGGGCGTAATATCAATCAAAGCACCAGACTCTAGCTCCTCGATAATCTGCAATCGAGGAATCAAACAGTAAGCAACGCCCGACAATGCCAAGCGTACAAATGCTTCTGAACTGCCGACAGTATGATTGATCACGCTATCTCTCGGGACGTTAAAATGATCATGCAAAAACTTCTTATGCAGATCATCGTATTGGTCGTACGAAACCGCTGGGGCTTTCGTTAGTGTCGAATAGTTCACTCCATCAGAGAAGTAACGTTGATGGAAGCTAGGGTTCGCCACACACACATAATCCATTCTTCCAAGATAGTCCGCACTGCAACCCGGAATAGGTTGAGGTTCGAGGCTGATTGCCCCAGCAACCTCACCACTTTTAATCTTCTCAATGGTTCTTGATTCACCATAAATCGCGAGGTTCAACTCAACTTGACGTGAATTCATCACATCAGATAACGCAGGAAGTAACCATGTCGCCAAGCTATCAGCATTGGTCGCAATAGACAGAGAAAGAGGTTGAGTTCCCTCTTCGTTCATCAACTCTGGGACAAGCTCGTGCTCTAACAAGCGAACACGACGATACAAACCCAACAGTTTTTTTCCTGCTGGTGTTGGCCTTGGTGGGCTCTCTCTTACCAGAGCAGGCTGTGCTAACCATTTTTCCAGTTGTTTGATGCGTTGAGACACCGCAGACTGGGAGATATATAGCTGCTCGGCTGCCCTTTCAAAACTGCGTTGTTTCACCACAGCATCCAGTGCTTCTATCCATTTATAATCCAATCCACGCATCAACTTGCTTCCTTTTTGACCTGATTACCGCCAACATTAGCAATTCTAATAATAGATTAAAATCATTAATTATACTTATTTAAGAGGTCGGAGTATCTTCGCCATATAGCACGTAAATATCGTTAAATAAGTGGAGGTTAAAATGAATTTTTGGGTTTTATTACAAGGTTTTGGTCTAGGGGCGAGCATGATCATCCCTATTGGCGCTCAGAACGCGTACGTCTTAAATCAAGGGATTAAACGCAATCACCACCTAACCACAGCGACGATTTGTAGCCTACTCGATACCTTGTTCATTTCATTAGGTATCTTTGGTGGCGGAGCGATCCTGTCGCAAAATGAATTACTGCTCACCTCAGTGACACTGGGTGGTATCGCATTCCTAACCGTTTATGGTTTATTGTCATTGCGCAGTGCGTTCAGAACACGTACTAGTGATGAATCAAAGGGTGAGATACTGGCTCGCGGTAAGCGCACCGTTGTTTTAGGTGCATTGGCAGTAACTATATTAAACCCGCATCTTTATTTAGACACTGTAGTGATTCTTGGATCCATAGGTGGGCAGTTTGAAGGCAACGATAGAATAGCTTTTGCTATGGGGACTATCTTAGCTTCATTCGTGTGGTTTTACTCTTTGTCATTAGGCGCTGCAAAGCTAGGCCCAACGTTATCGAAACCCAAAGTAAAGAAAGGCATCGATATCGCGGTAGCAACCATGATGTTCGCTATTGCACTTGTACTCGCCAATGGACTCATTGAGCAGTACGGCTAAATCCGTTCATATTGCGTCCCCCACAAACTTAACTCATCAAAAAAAAGGCGGATAACCTAAGTTATCCGCCTTTCCTTATAAAAGCTTATAGCTAGAAAAACTAACTAGGAATTAAGCTTCTACTTTATTCATGTGTACATCCATTTGCGGGAATGGGATTTCGATACCTTCATTATCCAAGCCTTCTTTGATTGCTTGCATCAGGTCGAAGTAAACATTCCAGTATTCTGCAGTGCTAACCCATGGACGAACGACAAAGTTAACTGAAGAATCCGCTAGTGTGTGAACACCAACTTGAACGCCAGGCTCTTTCAGTACACGCTCATCAGATTCACAGATCTTAGTCAGTAGCGCTTTTGTCTTTTGAAGATCGGCGTTGTAAGAAACACCAATCATTAGATCAATACGGCGCGTATCATGACGAGAGTAGTTAGTAATTGGGCTACCGATAACACTACCGTTAGGTACTACAACCATTTTGTTATCTGGTGTTGTTAGAACGGTTTGGAAGATCTGAATTGAATCAACTGAACCTGCTACACCACCAATTTCCACGTAGTCACCAGACTTGAATGGACGGAATGCAACGATAAGTACACCCGCAGCAAAGTTAGATAGTGAGCCTTGTAGTGCAAGACCAACAGCCAAACCAGCCGCACCAATAACAGCGACTACAGATGCAGTTTGAACGCCTAAACGACCAAGTGCAGCAATTAAAACAATAACAAACAACAAGTAACGAACTAAACCATGGACGAATTCCACAACTGCTCGGTCCATTTTCTTCTTCTGAAGAACCTTAGACACGCTATTCGCTACTGCTTTAACAATAAGATTACCAATAAATAGAATTATCAGTGCTGAGATAATGTTTACACCGTATTGAATAAACAGATCTGAGTTATTTGTTAACCACTGCTCTGCGTGAGACAAACCATCCACAATTGGAGTCTCAAGCGCTGTCGAACTATCAGCCATAATGTGCATCCTCTATATAATATGCTATGAGCTAAACTGTCTTAAGCCAAAATCACTTAACAATAAGAAACAGTTCAAAGCCTGTTAAGTCATTGTGTTAAAAGTAAATTAAAGCTAAGTCCTTTTTATAAACTGAACCAAGTCCAATTTTTCGGCACGATATCCTATCTTTGACAGATTGCAAAGTCATATTTATGTAAGCTTTTGAATTAATAAAACTTACCAATAAACACAAATACCGATAACTAAAAGACTACGAAATTTATTCACCGCACGCTAGGTTTTTCACATATTTAATACAAGTTTTTATCAGACATAAAAAAACCCGCTCAATGAGCGGGCTTCTAAAACTTAAAGAGTACTTAATTCAAAGAATTACAGTACGTCTACAGCGTTAAGGTCAGCGAATGCTTTCTCAAGACGAGTAACCATTGAAGACTGACCAGCACGTAGCCATACGCGTGGATCGTAGAACTTCTTGTTTGGAGCAGCTTCGCCAGTTGGGTTACCGATTTGACCTTGTAGGAAATCACGGTTCTCAGCTTCGTAAGTACGAACGCCATCCCATGAAGCCCACTGAGTATCAGTATCGATGTTCATTTTGATAACGCCGTAACCGATAGACTCTTGGATTTCTGCTTCAGAAGAACCAGAACCACCGTGGAATACGAAGTTAAGAGCGTCAGCTGCAATGCCAAACTTCTCAGCACAGTATGCTTGAGAGTCACGCAGGATAGTTGGAGTAAGTACAACGTTACCAGCTTGGTAAACACCGTGTACGTTACCGAAAGAAGCTGCGATAGTGAAACGTGGGCTAACTGCGTTTAGTTTCTCGTATGCGTATGCAACATCTTCAGGAGAAGTGTAAAGCTCAGATGCGTCCATATCAGAGTTATCAACGCCGTCTTCTTCACCACCAGTACAACCAAGTTCGATCTCGATTGTCATGTTTAGTTTAGCCATGCGAGCTAGGTAAGCTGCACATGTTTCGATGTTCTCTTCTAGAGACTCTTCAGAAAGGTCTAGCATGTGAGAAGAGAATAGTGGCTTACCAGTTTGTGCGAAGAACTCTTCACCAGCGTCTAGTAGACCGTCGATCCATGGAAGAAGTTTCTTAGCAGCGTGGTCAGTATGAAGAATAACTGGAACACCGTAAGATTCTGCTACTGCGTGAACGTATTTTGCACCAGCTACAGCGCCAAGAATTTGTGCGCCTTGACCTTCAAGTTTAACGCCTTTACCAGCGAAGAAACCAGCACCGCCGTTAGAGAACTGAACAACAACTGGAGCTTTTGCTTTAGCAGCAGCTTCAAGAACAGCGTTGATAGTATCAGTGTTGATTACGTTTACTGCAGGAAGAGCAAATTTGTTTGCTTTTGCTACTTCAAATACTTTCTGTACGTCATCGCCAGAAATCACACCAGGTTTTACAAAATCGAAGATCTTAGACATGGAAATAGTCCTATTTATTCTATCGTTTTAAGATTAAAAAACTTAAGTTTAAAAATTTGCAATCGTTTGCTCACAACTTATGCCATTCTAGCAAAAAAGTGTGATATGCAGCAAACGTTAAAAGGCGAGATTCACATCTCGCCTTTCTAAATCAATTACGCTTTAGCACGCTCTTCAAGCATTGCTACTGCAGGAAGTACTTTACCTTCAACAAACTCAAGGAAAGCGCCACCGCCAGTAGAGATGTAAGAAACATCTGCTTTGATACCGAACTTGTCGATAGCCGCTAGCGTGTCACCACCGCCTGCTACTGAGAAACCTTCAGAGTCAGCGATTGCTTTAGAAATACCAGCCGTACCCGCTTCGAAGTTTTTGAATTCGAATACGCCTACAGGGCCGTTCCAAAGAATCGTTTTTGCGTTGCCGATGATTTCAGCTAGAGCTGCAGTTGAATCTGGGCCAAGGTCGAAGATCATGTCGTCGTCTTGAACTTCAGAAACGTGCTTGATTTCAGCTTCTGCGTTTTCGTCGAATGCTTTAGCACATGCAACGTCAGTCGCTACAGGGATAGCACACTCTTTCATTAGCTTCTTAGCCGTTTCAACTAGGTCAGCTTCGTATAAAGACTTACCTACGTTGTGGCCTTCAGCTGCGATGAACGTGTTCGCGATACCACCGCCAACAACAAGTTGGTCAGCGATTTTAGAAAGAGATTCTAGAACGGTTAGTTTAGTAGAAACTTTAGAACCACCAACGATAGCCACTAGTGGGCGAGCTGGGTTGTCCATTGCTTTACCAAGAGCTTCAAGCTCAGCAGCTAGAAGAGGACCAGCACATGCTACAGGAGCGTAAGTACCAACGCCGTGTGTAGAAGCTTGAGCACGGTGAGCTGTACCGAATGCGTCCATCACGAAGATGTCACATAGTGCAGCGTACTGCTTAGAAAGTGCTTCTTCGTTCTTCTTCTCGCCTTTGTTAAAGCGAACGTTTTCAAGAACAGTTAGTTCACCAGCGTTTAGCTCTAGGCCATTTACGTAATCTTTCTCTAGTTTAACGTCGCAGTCTAGTGCGTCGTTTAGGTAGTTAACTACAGGAGCTAGAGAGAACTCTTCGTTGTATTCGCCTTCAGTAGGACGACCAAGGTGAGAAGTAACCATAACTTTTGCGCCAGCTTCTAGGCAAAGTTTGATAGTTGGTAGAGATGCAAGGATACGTGCATCTGAAGTTACTTTACCGTCTTTTACTGGTACGTTTAGGTCAGCACGGATGAATACGCGTTTACCTGCAAGTTCCAGGTCAGTCATCTTGATCACAGACATGATTTGTCCTCTCAAATTTAAATAAAAATAAAGTTTTGGAAACTCAGCAACCCTGCTAAGCCTATAAATTATTCAACTGGTAATTCTTTAACTACTCATAATATGTGGACACTTAGTATTTATTTCAAGCTAAAAAATAAATAATCCACACATTTGCTTCTAGGTCTTACTTCTTGCCTTCAGAAGCTTGCATTGCAAGAACCGTATCCAGCATCCGGTTCGCAAAGCCCCATTCATTGTCACACCACACAAGCATTTTTACTAAGTGGCCGTTGCTCACTCGAGTTTGTGAACCATCAACAATTGCGCTATGGGGATCGTGATTAAAGTCGATGGAAACGAGCGGCGCTTCAGTATAGTCAACTATATTGTGTAATGTACACTGGGATGCATTAACAATGGTTTGATTTACGTCATTAACTTTCACATTTGCATTAATTGTGACACTTAAATCCATCGCAGTGACGTTTACCGTCGGCACACGCACAGATATAGCTTCAAATTTGTTAGAAAATTTCGGGAAGATTCTTTCAATACCTTTATGCAGTTTGGTATCGACAGGAATGATAGATTGGCTTGCAGCTCGAGTACGACGCAAATCGCTATGGTATGCATCAATAACTTGCTGATCATTCATTGAAGAGTGAATGGTCGTGATAGTACCAGACTCAATACCAAAGGCATCATCAAGCACCTTAATGATAGGGACAATACAGTTGGTGGTACATGAACCATTGGAAACGATTCGATGATCGGCTTCGATAGTCTCGTGATTCACACCATAGATAATGGTGTTATCAAGGTCATTAGCACCAGGATGCGAGAACAGCACCTTTTTCGCTCCAGCAGCGATGTGTGCTAAGCCGTCATCTCGGCAACCGTAAACACCGGTACAATCGAGAACAATATCGACTTCAAGGTCACGCCAAGGCAGCAGTTCAATATCAGCCAGGTGTAAGATACGAATGGTATCAAACTCTCCTTTATCTTCAGCACCAATGCCATGATGAACATAGATGTGCTCTTGATCGTTAGAGATTTTCTTGCCGAAGCGGCCGTGACTGGTGTCGTACTGCAATAGGTGAGCCATAGCGTCAGGCTGAGCAAGCTCATTGACCGCTACTACTTTGATTTGTTGGCTTTTGCCACTTTCATAGACAGCGCGCAATACATTGCGCCCTATTCGTCCAAATCCGTTTATCGCGACTTTTAGCATAGTTCCGTACATCTAACCAAAATTTCGTGCAACAGATGATAACTGAATCCTACCTAAAAGGCATTACTTGAATAACTCAGCCTACTTAGGACAGATTGATCTGCTGCGTATAAAGATGAGTCTAGGAGAAAACAAATCCTAGATACAAAAAAACCGAGCTCAGCGCTCGGTTTTTCTTTCACTTCACTGTTAGCACAAGGCCATCAGTTAATGATTAAGCAAGAAGTTCTTTCGCTGTGTTTACTACGTTTTCAGTAGTGAAACCGAACATCTTGAATAGCTCGCCTGCTGGTGCAGATTCGCCGAACGTTGTCATACCGATGATCTTGCCACCGAAGCCAACGTACTTGTACCAGAAGTCAGCGATGCCAGCTTCTACAGCAATACGTACTGTTACGTCAGATGGAAGTACAGACTCACGGTACTGCGCGTCTTGCTTATCGAATGCGTCAGTTGCAGGCATAGATACTACGCGTACTTTCTTGCCTTCAGCTGTTAATTCAGCAGCAGCGCTAACCGCTAGCTCAACTTCAGAACCCGTCGCGATAAGGATAAGCTCTGGTTTGCCTTCGCAACCTTTCAGGATGTAACCACCCTTAGCGATGTTTGCCACTTGCTCTGCGTCACGATCTTGTTGTGCAAGGTTTTGACGAGAGAAGATAAGCGCAGAAGGACCATCTTTGCGTTCGATTGCCAGTTTCCAAGCAACAGCAGACTCAACTTGGTCACATGGGCGCCATGTGCTCATGTTTGGAGTCAGACGTAGAGATGCGATTTGCTCAACCGGTTGGTGAGTAGGACCATCTTCGCCTAGGCCGATAGAATCGTGCGTGTAAACTTGGATGTTCTGAATTTTCATCAGAGCAGCCATACGCATTGCGTTACGCGCGTATTCCATGAACATTAGGAACGTTGCGCCGTATGGTACGAAACCACCGTGCAGAGCGATACCGTTCATGATAGCCGTCATACCGAATTCACGTACACCGTAGTGGATGTAGTTACCTGAGAAATCGTTCGCTTCAAGCGACTTAGAACCAGACCACATAGTTAGGTTAGAAGGTGCAAGGTCAGCAGAGCCACCCATGAATTCAGGTAGCATAGCACCGAACGCTTCTAGAGCATTTTGAGATGCTTTACGTGATGCGATGTTTGCTGGGTTAGCTTGAAGATCAGCAATGATTGCGTTTGCTTTCTCTTCCCATTCAGCTGGAAGCTCGCCGTTAGTACGACGCTTAAATTCTGCTGCTAGCTCAGGGTGAGCGGCTGCGTATGCGTCAAACTTAGCATTCCACGCTGCTTCTTTCGCTGCGCCTGCTTCTTTCGCATTCCACTCAGCTGCGATATCAGCTGGAATTTCGAAAGGACCGTGTTCCCAACCCAATGCAGCTTTAGTTGCTGTGATTTCATCAGCGCCTAGTGGAGCACCGTGACAGTCGTGCGTACCCGCTTTGTTTGGAGAACCAAAACCGATGATAGTTTTAGTACAGATAAGCGTTGGACGAGGATCCGCTTTAGCCGCTTCAATAGCCGCGTTGATAGCGTCAGCATCGTGACCATCAACGGCTGGGATTACGTGCCAGCCGTAAGCTTCAAAACGCTTAGGTGTATCGTCAGAGAACCAACCTTCAACTTCACCATCTATAGAAATACCGTTGTCATCCCAGAAAGCAACCAACTTACCAAGACCTAACGTACCCGCTAGAGAACATGCTTCGTGAGAGATACCTTCCATCAGACAACCATCACCCATGAATGCATAAGTGTAGTGATCGACGATGTCGTGGCCTTCTTTGTTGAACTGTGCAGCCAATGCTTTCTCAGCCATCGCCATACCAACAGCGTTAGTGATGCCTTGACCTAGAGGACCCGTCGTTGTTTCGATACCAGGAGCGTAACCGTACTCTGGGTGACCTGGAGTCTTAGAGTGCAGTTGACGGAAGTTTTTCAGGTCTTCAATTGAAAGCTCGTAACCTGCAAGATGAAGCAGAGAGTAAATCAACATTGAACCATGGCCGTTAGACAGAATAAAACGGTCTCGGTCAGCCCACTCTGGGTTTGCTGGGTTGTGGTTCAAGTGACCACGCCAAAGAACTTCAGCGATGTCAGCCATACCCATAGGTGCGCCAGGGTGGCCTGAATTTGCTTGTTGAACGCCATCCATGCTAAGTGCACGAATTGCATTGGCTAGATCTTTACGAGAAGGCATGTCTGCTCCTGAGTACATAAGCGATTTAAAAAAGAGATTGATGCTAAAGTTTTCATTTTTATTAGCGCGGGTATTCTCTCAAACGACTTTAGCGACTGCAAACGTTTTACTGGCATTTTAACGGTCATTTTTCGCAATTTTCGAACATTTACATCACTTAGCAATGCGTTATCTCGGCCGGTACGCAAACGTTTAGTTATGACATATCATAAAAAAGAGCTTGTAATTCGACCGCTGGAATTTAGAATAGCCGTCTAGATGTAGAAACACCTACAAAATATACTGTATTTAATGGCGGCGCTTCCTAGCTTGCGACGCCTGAAATTATTTGCATTTAACTATTTGCAACTAAAAACTAAACTAAAAGTGGAGCTCTCATGGCTAAGCACCTATTCACTTCTGAATCTGTTTCAGAAGGCCATCCAGATAAAATTGCAGACCAAATCTCTGATGCTGTTCTTGATGCCATCTTGGAACAAGATCCAAAAGCACGTGTTGCTTGTGAGACTTACGTAAAAACCGGCATGGTTATGGTTGGCGGTGAAGTAACAACGTCTGCATGGGTTGATATCGAAGAAATCACTCGTGAAACAGTTCGTGAAATTGGTTACGTTCATTCTGATATGGGCTTTGACGCTGACTCTTGTGCAGTACTAAACACAATTGGTAAGCAGTCTCCAGACATCAACCAAGGTGTTGATAAAGCTGATCCTAAAGATCAAGGCGCAGGCGACCAAGGTATCATGTTTGGTTACGCGACTAACGAAACACCAATCCTAATGCCAGCTCCAATTACTTACTCTCACCTTCTTGTTAAGAAGCAAGCTGAAGTACGTAAGAGCGGCAAACTTGACTTCCTTCGCCCAGATGCGAAATCTCAAGTTACGTTCCAATACGACCAAGGTAAGATCGTTGGTATCGATGCTGTTGTTCTTTCAACTCAACACTGTGATTCAGTAACAACACCTGACCTACGTGAAGCGGTAATGGAAGAGATCATCAAGCCAGTACTTCCTGCTGAGTGGATCAACAAAGACACTAACTTCTTTATCAACCCAACCGGCCGTTTCGTAATCGGTGGCCCAATGGGTGACTGTGGTCTAACAGGTCGTAAGATCATCGTTGATACGTACGGCGGCGCAGCTCGTCACGGTGGCGGTGCATTCTCTGGTAAAGATCCATCAAAAGTTGACCGTTCTGCAGCTTACGCAGCGCGTTACGTTGCGAAAAACATCGTTGCTGCTGGCATGGCTGACCGTTGTGAGATTCAACTGTCTTACGCTATCGGTGTTGCAGATCCAACATCTATCATGGTTGAAACGTTTGGTACTGAGAAAGTAGCTCACGAAATCATCATTGAAGCCGTTCGTCAAAACTTCGACCTACGTCCATACGGTCTTCAAGAGATGCTGAACCTTCTTCAACCTATCTACAAGCAGACTGCAGCATACGGTCACTTTGGTCGTGAAGAGTTCCCTTGGGAAGCGACTGACAAAGCAGCAATGCTTGCAGACTTTGCTGGCCTAAAATAATTTAGCCAAAGCAAATCACTTCTTTAAAGCCCTTACTTCATAGTAAGGGCTTTATTTTTATGTACTTACCTCTTCCGACCCAATCTATCTGCCTTTCAAAAGACACCTTTACCGTTAACCACTTAGTATAAAAACCCGCCGATAATTTGTGTTTTCGAACACTACTGACAATAGTTAAGGTAACTCCTAGGCGATCAAGCTCACATTTAACTCAAAGTAATTCAGTCTGATAGCTCTCGTTAAATGCACGCTAGAACAATAACTGGGACGAAAAAGAGCATTTTAGCTCAACACCATAATCCTCATATGATCGTAATACTGAGCTTTATGGAACTATAACTAGGACGTTATTTAACTAGGGGGATATATGCCTCGTACTGTACACCCATCCGAACTGAACGATAAGAAACACAAGGTCAGCGATCAGGATTACGCTCGCACCATTCCTTGTAACCAAGTAAGCATATCCGCCCCATTCCATTGGTTGTCGCTTGCTCTGCATGATTTAGTGAGAATGCCATTAATCAGCGCATTTTACGGTTTGTGCTTCATGGGAGCGGCAATCGCTATTGTTCAACTTGTCCAATGGCAGGGAACACACTTGGTCGTGATGCCAAGCTTGATTGTGTACATGCTGATAGGACCTTTCCTTGCTCTGGGCTTGTATGATGCTGCCTGGGAAAGAGAAAAAGGACACAACGCCAGTCTACTCCACTCAATGAAAGCCATCACACGTAACTCCACCCACCAATGGGCTTTTGCGATTGTGTTGATGGTTGCAATGATATTTTGGATGAGGATTGCTGCGCTGTTGCATGCACTCTACCCTTCCGTACAAGGCGCACCATTAAGCGAGTTTGCGCCATTCCTTATTACTGGTTCGGTGATTGGATTAGTTATCGCGAGTCTCATATTCAGCATCTCAGCATTTTCGATTCCATTGATGATGGAAAGACGTGTTGATGTGATGAGCGCTATCTTTACTAGCTTCAACGCCGTTAAATCGAACATCCCTGCGATGATCGTTTGGGCGGGTATCATTGGTACTGGTATCTTAGTCGGCTTCGCGACCTACGGTGTGGGTATGATTGTCACGATGCCATTACTTGGTTACGGAACATGGCATGCTTACCACGAAATCATCAAAAAGAAACATCACGTTTAAATCGTTTCACGATCGATGAGCAATGTTATGATGAGGCCTTAGCTTAAACGCTGAGGCTTTTTTTTGGAGTTAACAACGCTTGTCTTACACCCCGCAACAACATCGAGTAAATAAAAAACTGGGCGAATGCCTAGCTACTGCTAATGAACATTTTTCTCGTGAATTTCCATGTCCAACCGTCACTTATAAGTTAAGAGGAAAGGCAGCAGGAAAAGCCTACCTCCAGTTAAACGAGATAAAACTCAACCAAGTGCTATTCAGCGAAAATGAAGACGCCTTTATTAACGAAGTCGTGCCTCATGAACTCGCACATCTGATCACACATCAGGTCTTCGGACGAGTGAGACCTCACGGTAATGAGTGGAAATACGTCATGGAAAAGGTATTCAATGTACCGGCCAGAACCACCCACAGCTTGGAGATCACCTCAGTGCAAGGAAAAACCTTTGAGTACCGCTGTGATTGCACCACTTACCCCCTGTCGATAAGACGACACAACAAAGTCATCCGCAACCAATCAACTTATCGTTGCCAACAATGCCAGCAAACCTTAGCTTTTACCGGTCTTCAATTGAGCTAAGTCTTAAGCTCACAAGGTAACGAGAATAAATGTAATAGAGAGAACTAACATTTGAGTGCTAGACTGTTGTTTATCATACTTTCATCAGTCTTTTTCTATGCAAAAAACCTCTCCAAAAGCATTTGGCCTATCGGTGTCCTTTTACCTATCAATTGTATTTGGCCTACTGGTAACCCAAAGCGTTTTCGCCGCTCCACCAAGTTCCTTCTCCAAAGCAAAAAAAGAAGCCGTGAAGATTTATCTCGATCACCCGACTTCATTTTATTGTGGTTGTGACATTACTTGGAAAGACAAAAAGAAAGGTATCCCCGACCTCGATGGCTGCGGTTATCAAGTGAGAAAACAGCAAAAACGCGCTTCCCGTATTGAGTGGGAACACGTGGTTCCAGCTTGGCAATTTGGCCACCAGCGTCAGTGCTGGCAAGATGGCGGACGTAAGAACTGCACTCGCAATGACAAAATATTCAAATCAATGGAAGCCGATCTTCACAACCTGACTCCGGCAATTGGCGAGGTTAACGGTGATCGCTCCAATTACAATTTCAGTCAGTGGAATGGAATGGATGGCGTGAGCTACGGTCAGTGTGAAATGCAGGTCAACTTTAAACAGCGTAAGGTGATGCCGCCAGACAGAGCAAAAGGTTCTATCGCGCGTACTTATCTTTACATGAGCCAAGAGTATGGTTTCAAGCTATCTAAGCAGCAGACTAACCTGATGATGGCGTGGAACAAGCAATTCCCTGTCGATAAGTGGGAATGTACTCGTGATGAGCGAATCTATGCGATCCAAGGTAATCACAACCCATTTGTTTTCCCTGCTTGTAAATAACACGACGCAGGCAACCAACATCTCCAATTGCCTCCATCTCAAACAAGAGTTTCAGAATTGCCCTTGAAACTCTTGCTCTACCCTTGTTTTTTCAACTAAAAGCATCCATGTTAGGCAGAGACAAAATACCCAAATGACACTATTTATAGGTTTACCAGCATGAGAATCCCTCGTATCCATCACCCAGAACGCATTCATCAGTTAGGTTCACTCGCTTTAGGCGAAGATGCCGCGGGTCATGTTGGTCGAGTCCTTCGTATGAAAGAAGGTCAAGATGTTCTTCTATTTGATGGCAGTGGCGCTGAATTCCCTGCGACAATTGCTGAAGTATCAAAAAAGAACGTCACAGTTAATGTTACTGAACGTATCGAGCGTAGCAGCGAATCTCCGTTAGACTTACATTTAGGCCAAGTGATTTCACGTGGCGACAAAATGGAATTCACGATTCAGAAATCGGTTGAGCTTGGTGTGAATACCATTACCCCACTGATTTCAGAGCGCTGTGGCGTTAAGCTTGATACTAAACGCTTCGAGAAAAAGCTCGCGCAGTGGCAAAAGATTGCTATCGCAGCATGTGAACAGTCTGGCCGTAATACGGTTCCAGTTATTCGCCCAATCATGCAACTTGAAGAGTGGTGCAGCGAACCGAGTGAAGCGTTAAAGCTAAACCTGCATCCTCGTGCAAAATACTCAATTAACACCCTTCCAGAACCCATCAGTAAGGTGCGCCTATTGATCGGTCCTGAAGGTGGATTGTCAGCTGAAGAAATCGGCATGACAGAACAATACAAATTTGAAGAGACGCTACTCGGCCCACGTGTACTTCGTACCGAGACAGCAGCTCTAACCGCAATTACTGCCTTACAAGTCCGTTTTGGCGATCTAGGCTAGGAGAAAAAAATGATCAAACTTGGCATCGTAATGGATCCAATTTCATCCATTAACATCAAAAAAGACTCTAGCTTTGCCATGATGCTTGAAGCTCAGCGTCGTGGTTACGAAATCCATTACATGGAAATGGATGATCTACATTTAGATCAAGGCGTAGCCATTGCTGACACTAAGGTTGTTGAACTAAAAGAAGATCCAAACGGTTGGTACGAGTTCAAATCAGAACAGACTATCGCGCTATCCGATTTAGATGCGGTACTGATGCGTAAAGATCCTCCGTTTGATACTGAGTACATCTACGCGACTTACATTCTTGAGCGTGCTGAAGAGAACGGTGCACTGATCGTCAACAAGCCACAAAGTCTACGTGACTGTAACGAGAAGTTGTTCACGGCTTGGTTCCCTGAACTGACACCAACCACCATCGTGACTCGTAAAGCTGAAAAAATTAAAGCGTTTCGAGAAGAACACGGCGACGTGATCCTAAAACCACTTGATGGCATGGGCGGCGCGTCTATCTTCCGAGTGAAAGAAGGCGATCCAAACGTATCGGTGATCATTGAGACCTTGACTAACCATGGCCAAAACTACGCAATGGCACAAACCTTTGTTCCAGACATCAGCAATGGTGATAAGCGTATTCTTGTGGTTGATGGTGAACCAATGCCTTACTGCCTAGCGCGTATTCCTGCTAAAGGAGAAACTCGAGGTAACCTTGCTGCTGGTGGTACAGGTGAAGCTCGTCCGCTAAGTGAAACCGATTGGGCTATAGCAAGAGCAGTTGCTCCTGCACTTAAAGAGAAAGGCTTAATCTTTGTCGGACTTGATGTTATCGGCGACAAGCTGACTGAAATCAACGTGACAAGCCCTACTTGTATCCGTGAAATTGAAGCTGCTTTTGATATTTCGGTAACGGGAAAATTAATGGATGCAATCGAGCGTCGCGTTAACGCTAAATAGCCTAAACTAAAGAAAGCCTTAGCTATTCGAAAACACAAAAATATCTAGGCAAAGAACAACGAGCGGCTTTACGCCGCTCTTTTTCCTTTACTGGGAACACACTGGCAGGAGGCTCTATGAATTTAACGAACCACTTTCTGGTCGCTATGCCCGGAATGAAAGATCCATACTTTCAAAATTCGGTGATCTATCTTTGTGAGCACAATGACGAAGGTGCGATGGGTTTGATGATCAATGCTCCTATTGATGTCACTGTCGGCAGCATGCTTAAGCAAGTTGAGGTTGATTCTGAACAGCCGAAACCCAACCAAGCAAGCCTTGATAAGCCAGTACTTAATGGTGGGCCAGTTGCAGAAGACCGTGGGTTTATTTTGCACAAACCGAAAGGCAGTTATCAATCCAGCATCAACATGACGGATCAAATCTCGGTGACAACCTCAAAAGATATTCTGATGGTATTAGGTACAGAAGATGAACCGATGAATTATCTAGTCGCACTTGGGTATGCAGGATGGGAACCGGGACAACTGGAAACCGAACTGACCGAGAACTCATGGTTAACTGTTGAAGCCGATCCAAAGGTCATCTTCGATACGCCAATTTCAGACCGCTGGAAAGTCGCAGTGCAGATGTTAGGCATCAATGCGGCTCAGCTTTCAGCAGACGCTGGCCACGCCTAGCCCGACTCAGATCAATAAAATAAACAGACACTCTCAAACACAGATTAATTTGGAAGCCCCATGTCACGAACAATTATGGCATTTGACTACGGTACGAAAAGTATCGGCAGTGCGATAGGACAAGAAATCACAGGTACAGCAAGCCCTTTAAAAGCCTTTAAAGCCAAAGATGGTATCCCCAACTGGGATGACATAGAAAAACAAATCAAAGAGTGGCAGCCGAATCTGATTGTGGTTGGATTGCCAACCGATCTTCATGGCAAAGATCTAGCAGCCATTACACCAAGGGCGAAGAAGTTTGCCAATCGCCTAAAGGGGCGCTTTGGTGTCGATGTTGAGCTACATGATGAAAGACTCTCGACCACAGAAGCAAGGGCCGACCTTTTTGAAATGGGTGGCTACAAAGCACTAAGCAAAGGCAATGTCGATAACCAGTCTGCAGTCGTCATTTTAGAGAGTTGGTTTGAAGCACAATATTCTTAACTAAAATTAAGTGCTCAAAGATTAAACTCCTTTGTGATCCTATAATGATATTACGACGTATTGTCGAAGCAATTCATTATTAGGTAAGTGGGAGTTCACATGAAAATTTTTCTAGCAATATTCGCCGCTCTAACCATTTCAGCATGCAGCTCAACAGGTTCAAGCAGCGCTGGTTACATGAATGATGGTAAAACTAATTCTAGCTTCAACAGCGACAACATATATTACGACGATAGCCGAAGAAATCACGGCTCTTTGAGTAGCAATTAAGAAAGATATAAAACAATGCCAGAGCTCTGTTTTAACAGGCTCTGGCTTTTTGATTAAAGCTTGAATCTATCTATCCCATATCTATCTTCACGCCAGCCAAAGCACCGGTTCCGTAGTCATCATCACCACGTCTGGTTTTTAGCATTAAGCGTAAGTCATTCGCGGAATCAGCACTGTGGAATGCGTCTTCTTCACTGATCTTGCCTGCAAGCACCAAGTCATACAACGCTTGGTCAAAGGTCTGCATACCAATCTCTTTCGATTTAGTCATAGTCGCTTTTAGTTCATGCAACTCACCACGACGAATCAAATCAGACACTCTTGGGCTATTCAGCAGAATCTCGAATACACCATGGCGACCGCTGCCATTCTTATCTCGGATTAATTGCTGAGCGACCACACCACGCAGGTTCATCGACAGATCAAATAAGAACTGTTCTTTTTGTTCCTTCGGTACCAAATGGAGAATACGTTCTAACGCTTGGTTGGCATTATTCGCGTGCAGTGTTGCCATACACAAGTGGCCCGTTTCAGCAAAGGTCATCGCGTATTCCATGGTTTCACGGCTACGGATTTCGCCAATCAATATCATATCCGGTGCTTGGCGTAAAGAGTTCTTAAGCGCAACTTCGTAACTCTCGGTGTCGAGCCCGACCTCACGTTGTGTCACGATGCACTTTTTATGTTCGTGTACGAATTCAATCGGATCTTCAACCGTCAAAATATGCCCTGAGCGATTGGTATTGCGATAGCCTGTCATTGCGGCCATCGAGGTTGATTTACCAGAACCTGTTGCCCCAACCACCAGCACAAGTCCGCGCTTAGCGATTGAAAGGTCTTGCAGCACATCAGGAAGCTTTAATTGCTCAAAGGTTGGGATGTTAGTTTCGATACGACGAATGACCGCTCCTGGTAGCTCTCGCTGAAAAAACGCACTCACACGAAAACGACCAAAATCACGCACTATGGCAAAATTAGCCTCTCGCGTTTGCTGATATTCATCGCGTCGGTCTTGATCCATCATCGCATCAAGTAACTGAGCAACCTGAGCCGCATTCAATTTCTCGCCTTGAGGTCGCAGTTCACCATCGACACGAAACAGGATAGGCGCATCAACGGTGATATAAAGATCCGATGCTTTTTGAGATAGCATCCCTTCAAGGATTTGATTCAATTCCATTTTGTTCACCTTGATTAAAACATTGAGGTTTCAATTTCGATCTTTTTCTCGACCTCTTCTGAATCAACTAAGCCTTGTGCCATCAGCTGCTTCGCATTTTGCTCCATGGTCTGCATACCGTGTGCCGCGCCCGTTTGAATGATCGAATACATCTGCGCGACCTTGTCTTCACGGATCAAGTTTCTGATCGCAGGTGTCGCCATCATGATTTCATGACAAGCCACACGACCGCCACCAACACGCTTTAACAGCTTCTGGGCAATCACCGAACGTAACGATTCAGACAACATTGAACGCACCATGTCTTTGTCGCTACCCGGGAATACATCGATAATACGGTCTATGGTTTTTGCCGCAGAGCTAGTATGCAAGGTACCAAAAACTAAGTGGCCAGTTTCTGCTGCGGTTAGCGCTAAGCTAATCGTCTCTTGGTCACGAAGTTCGCCGACAAGGATTACGTCTGGGTCTTCACGTAACGCACTGCGCAACGCCGCTTTAAAGCTGTGAGTATCGCGGTGCACTTCTCGTTGGTTGATTAGGCATTTGTTGTTGGTATGAACAAATTCGATCGGGTCTTCAATCGTCAATATATGTTTATTATGGTTACGGTTAACGTAATCTACCATAGCAGCCAAAGTTGTCGACTTACCTGAACCAGTCGGCCCAGTAACCAATACTAGCCCTTTTTCGTAATTAGATATTCTTTCAAAGATCTCCGGAGCCCCTAGCTGTTCAAGGGTGGGAATCTCTACTGGAATGGTACGGAACACAGCAGAGCAGCCACGAGATTGGTTAAAAGCATTAACACGGAAACGACCAACGTTGGGTAATTCAAAAGAGAAGTCGACTTCCAGTTTTTCTTCAAATTCACCGCGTTGTGAATCACTCATGATCTCAAAAACCAAACGATGCACATCAGCATGGCTCAAAGCTGGTATTCCAAGCTTCCTTACTTCACCATCTATACGTACCATTGGAGATACACCCGCAGAAAGATGTAGATCTGACGCGTTATGCTTTACACTAAAATCTAGTAACTCAGTGATATCCATTTATTTTCCCTTAAGTAAAGTCAGCTATGAGTAGTATTCAACAAAATATCGAACAAATCACCTCACAGATACGTAGTGCTGAGCAAAAGTGCGGACGAGCTCCAGAGTCCGTGCAACTTTTAGCCGTCAGCAAAACTAAACCTATTGGTGCGATTCTAGAAGCCGCACTCGGAGGCCAAGTTGCCTTTGGTGAAAACTATGTTCAAGAAGGTGTTGATAAAGTAAAACACTTTTCAGAACAACATTCTAACCTAAAGTTAGAGTGGCATTTTATTGGCCCAATTCAATCCAATAAAACTCGCCCAATCGCAGAAAGCTTCCAATGGGTACATTCTGTTGAACGCGATAAGATCGCACAAAGACTTAGTGCTCAACGACCAAGCGAACTTCCACCTTTACAAGTTTTGATTCAGGTAAACACCAGTGGTGAAGAATCCAAGTCTGGAACGTCAGAAGAAACAGTTTTTGCACTCGCGGAGTTGATTTCGTCGCTCCCTAACCTCACTTTAAGAGGATTGATGTCGATTCCTGCAAACGTATCTGACTATCAATCTCAGCTTAATGCATTTTCTCAACTGGCGGAGCTTAAAGACAAGCTAACCGCAAAGTATCCAAACATAGATACCCTTTCGATGGGTATGAGTGGTGATATGGATGCAGCAGTTGAGGCTGGCAGCACAATGGTTCGTATTGGAACGGCTATCTTCGGTGCTCGTAATTACGCGAAATAGCACAGCACGTAACAAGAAATAGCTACAGCAAGCAACAACAAGTAGCAACGAAAAATACAGTATTGATACCGCTTCGCTTTAACCGCGCAGCGACACGCTCAGGATTTTATATATGGAACATAAGAACATCGCCTTTATTGGGGCGGGAAATATGGTTCGCTCGATTGTAGCGGGCTTAGTGGCGAGTGGTTACCCAGCGCAAAAGATTACTGCAACAGCGCCTTCAGACACCAGAAGGCTGCCGTTAGAGCAAGAGTACGGCATCAATACCACCAGCGATAATATTGCCGCAGCAGAACAAGCAGACGTTGTTGTGTTATCCGTGAAGCCACAAATGATGGCTGATGTATGTAAACCCTTACAAGATATCGACTTTAGCAACAAACTGGTTATCTCAATTGCAGCCGGTATTAATGCGAATCGACTCAATGAGATGTTAAACTGCCAACTGAACCTTGTGCGTGTTATGCCAAACACGCCATCACTGCTTGGTAAAGGGATGAGTGGCCTTTATGCTGACTCAACGGTTAGTCAGGGCGATAAAGAGTTTGCTTCTCAGCTAATGCAAGCCGTAGGTGAGGTAAGCTGGGTTGAACAAGAGTCTGGTATCAACAACATCATTGCGGCGGCGGGGAGTGCTCCGGCTTACTTCTTCCTGTTTATGGAGGCGATGCAAGCTGAAGCAATTAACCAAGGTTTTGACCAAGAAACCGCTCGTAAGTTAGTGCAGCAGTCTGCATTAGGCGCGGCAGAGATGGTGGTAGCAAATCCAAATACTGAATTATCAACACTGCGTGAGCAAGTGACTTCAAAAGGCGGAACGACCGCAGAAGCATTGCGCACGTTTAACGACCATCAACTATCAGACATCGTAGCGAAAGCCATGCAAGCAGCGGTTGCTCGAGCTGAAGAGATGGAAAAACTGTTTTAATACTCGTTACAGTACAAAAGCATTGTGCCGTTCGGGTGATACCTAGCGGCAAGTAAATCCGAAAAAGGAAACAATATGAATTCGATGAGCTTTCTGATCTCGACCGTTTTTGATCTTTACATCATGGTTGTGATCTTGCGTATCTGGCTACAAGCATCACGTGCAGATTTCTACAACCCATTCTCACAATTTATCGTAAAAGCGACACAACCGGTTGTTGCCCCACTACGCCGAGTGATTCCATCAATCGGCAGCCTTGACCTTGCGACTGTTGTCTTCGCTTATGTGCTGTGTGTACTTAAGTTCGTCGCTCTAAACTTGATTATCTCTGGCGGTGCGGCTGTATTTGATATCAGCTTCCTGATCTTTGGCGCACTATCTCTGCTCAAAGCGGCTGGTGGGTTAATTTTCTGGGTTCTACTGATCCGTGCAATCCTGAGTTGGGTTAGCCAAGGCCGTAGCCCAATCGAATACGTATTCCATCAGTTAACAGAACCAATGCTAACGCCAATTCGCCGTATCCTTCCTGATATGGGTGGCTTCGACCTAAGTGTGCTTGTTCTGTTCATTGTTCTGCAATTTGCGAACTTCCTAATGGGCGACATGATCGGTCCTATTTGGTATCAGCTATAATTCAAGTACGAACCTCAGGTACTTTGACGATGCCAAAAGCAGTTTGGGCCGAAGAAGACGATATTCTTCTTCGGCTCTATATCCAACCCAAAGCAAGCCGAGACAAGATTGTCGGTTTGCACGGAGAGGAACTGAAAATTGCCATTACTGCACCACCGGTTGATGGCAAAGCAAATGCTCACTTAGCGAAATACCTTGCGAAACAATTTAAGGTCGCGAAAGGGCAAATTAAGATAGAAAAGGGAGAGCTCGGTCGGCATAAGCAAGTTCGAATATGCTCACCAAGTCAGATCCCAACTGAAGTCAAAGCCATCCTATGATGGCTTTCTTATACCCTTAACTTGTTGATTTAAAATGAGTAATAATAACTAACGCCCACAAAAAGACCACAACTTGATAAGTAAGGGATTCCAAATCCACGAGTTGGGAGTTCGAGTCTATCCTCCCGCCATACATTTGCATTTTTATCTATGTGTTTTTACCAAAGCGGTATCGTGGTTTCATGAAACCACATGACAATAAAGTTTGAAACCTTTCAGTAGTTGCATATCATGACCTATTTTTGTTCTGGCGAGCTTTTGCCCCTTATCATTTTCGCGCATAAGTACGAGTTCGAAGATAACCGAATTTTGCCCAAATATAGCTAATCTGACACCCCAAATTCACAAAGTATGAAAAATGAGTATCATTGTGCGGTTCGTTCTCCAAATCAATACGCTGTTTTTTGACCAGTAAATCGCTCTGAAAGCGTTACACACTTTCAAGGCTGCATGGGATTACATTGTCTTGAACAAGTGTCTGAAATCTTCGCTAAGAGCGTTTTATGTGCTTTAAGGACTGTTTTTGACAGCGATCTCACACGATTAACATAATAGGAATAATAAACACCGAATATTTAGGTTATTTTAAAATGGGATGAACAGAAAATGTTATGTACTAATGATATTATTTTTATATTTATTTCGAGCGTTGAACCATGAGATGTACTGTATGCGGAAAGGATTTCAAAGAAGGAACGAGTTATTGTGAATACTGTTTCCCAGAAGGAGAAGAGGATGCCGATTTTGTTGACTTAGACAACAAAAAATCAGGCAGTGGGTTCCTTTGGGTTTTAATAATTACGGCTGTATTGATTTTTTTCTGGCTTTCTTCAGGAGAACAGTTAGAAAAAAATACCTTTGATATAACGAAGGGTAAACCAGAGTATGGAGATTGGTATCGAGATTCGCTAGTTTATCGAACTGATATGCAAAATTTAACAGTCATCCTGAGCAACAAGTTTAATGGACAAGCAGAGTTATCATTTGTTGTTCCATCTTCACAGTGTACAGGAAATGAGTCTGAAAGATGGGAGCGAGTTATTAGCGTAAATCGTATTCCTGTGAAGTATTTTAGAAGCTGTCACTCAAGAGGATTCGAACAATATATTCCAGCTAGCTTTCAGGAGAATGAAATTGTTCTTAATCAATTCATTAAGTCTGATAATGTACTTGTTGAAAATTTTTGGTTTGCACCTGATGCATTGTTTAGCGCAAGTGGTTTTACTAAGGTATTTACTTTTATGTCTGGTGAAATTGAATAATATTAGTAAACATGCGTTATGAATAAATTGCATTCCCTATGCCCCTAGTTGAACATAACGCCCGTTATGCGTAGGTAGTCATAAGCCAATCTTTTTGCTAGTGCGATTTAATCATCGCACTAGCTCTTCACAACTAGCTTTGCCATACCGGTAGTTATTGATGGCTTTCTAATTTAGCAAAGCCCCTGAAGCACTTTTATCCAAAAGTGAGTTTCAGACGTTAATACACATCGACAGTTACTTACGCTTTTTGCGCTTGATTGTCGTGTTCTTAGCTTTCACCACTTCCCCCCCCCCTTGCAAAGCGGTAGCCTTTCTTTAGTGTGCCGTTTGCTTTTAACCCTGCTTTAGCCATTGTCATTCTTCCATTCTAATTTTGATATACGCTTATCGTGCTCTTGTTGCGTACGTGTCACTTTGAGTAATAAATAAATAGAGCACAGTGTTAGTGCTGGATTTACCTCACCCGTAAGGCTGACCAATGCGTTGATGATTGCGCCGTCCAATGCTTATTTCCCCTTGAATTTATGTGAGAAAAACTCAAGCAGATAGCGCAACATTGATCGCATTCCTAACGTATCAATCACCACTGCAAAGACGACGTACCAGTAATAATCAGGTATCACTTCGAGTGAACTAAACCCCTGCGCTACGTAACTTGCATAATCAGGGATAAAGGCCAACATCAACGGAATAAAAACAACCAACAAGATAAACTCATCTTTCCAACCACGCTGTTTAATACTGAGTTCATCAAGGTTAGCGGATTGCTCATCACCTGATTGCAATCGCTTTACCTTTGCCGTGTGTCTTTCTTGCTCCATCTCATCTTGCCTTTTGAGCTTGTTAGCTTTATTGATACCGTGCTGCTTATACGCATCAATACCGCCTGTAATGAGGTTTGCTAGTGCGCCTATCATGCGTACACTCGTTTATCGAGTTCAACATGAGGACCATCTTTAAAGCTGACCCAATCACCGCCCCATACAATCGGAATACCTAACTCATCCGCTGCCTGTTTGAATGCCCAACTCACTTGTTCGTAATAACTAAAGCCCCACGTCACTTTGCCGTTTTCGTCGTACACCACAAAATCAACCGCGCAGCCTGATTGATGACGGCTTTTTTTGCTGTATCCGTCTAACTGGCTTGCGCCTTGTTTGAATAGAGCGTTCTGTTCCTCTGCGGTGCGCTTACCTGACGTAATGCCAAAATCAAACGGGGTTAGCTCAATAGCGCGGCGAACGACTCGCTTTAAATCACTGCGTACGCCCACCATGCGCATCTCACTTCTAGCTGATAAAGCAAAGCCACTCACCATCTTGATTATCTTGTCTTTTTTCATTAGGTACCCCCCAAACAGGATCAGGAAAAGCAGTACTAGCAAATACTTAATATTCATTACCACCAACCCCTTGTTAATCAGGCACCGGATAAACGGCTTCCTCAGCAATCCACGCCTTTTTGACATGAATAAGCCCAAACAAGTTTTCTAACGTTGCAGGAGCCTCTTCCAAGTAAACCATCACATCATTAGTTATATCTTCCACGTCGAAAGAAATTTGAAGTTCTGATTCAGCAATACTGGCTACATCGCCCGCTTGAACATTAAGAACAACATCAGACGAGCCATCAAATACCAATGACGAATCACTCGAAGAGTACGCTGCTGTCACACTGCAATACGTGCCTCTATATGATGGGGCGGCTTGAGTCTTAATTCCTATTACGCAAGAAATAGGAGTATCTAACGCGCTCACCTTTACAGCCGTTGACGCATCAAGATTTATCTTCCCTTTAAGCGTGACCGACATCATTAACGATACAGAATCATAAGGCTCTGCTTTCGTTATCAAATCGACAGCTGACTTTAATTGTATTCTTCGACCGTACTCACCATTAATGCTTTCACTTCGATGATACAGAGCCGCGTTATGACCACGTTCAGAATCGTCATAAAGGTTATTTAAGATGGTCACGAAACCGGACGCACTCCCGCCATCTTGAGCACCTAGAGGAATACAGGCCAAAACATTAGCCCCGACTTCCCCAACTGAGCCCGAACTTGAAGAGGCTTGGGGCGGGTTTGAAAGTTGGAACATTAGATAAACTCCCCTACTTTGACACTATCGCCTATAGCACCTTGCAGTGTCACGATGGCATCAGTTTGAATTAATGTATGACCGCCAGCTGTAAGATCAATTAAGCCTTGCACCAACACAGGACTGGCATTGTCGGTAGAAGCCTGAATAAAGAGCCCTTTACGCCCAGCTTTCCCATCAATAATTTGCTCATCGCTTGTTAAGTCCAATAACCCACTGCCGACCTTTTGCAAGGTGTACAAATCAGCAAGCTTTTCCACCTTGAGGACGTCATTTTGAATGCGTGTTTTTACCTCGGTTTGGACTTCGCCCACCTTTATCGGGGATAGAACTTTATCAACGGTAATTGGCGTTAAAATCTCGCTAATCGCTACCGAATTACTAATATCAATCTTTTGCGCTTTGGTGATGATTGGAACATCTGCGATTTGATATTCAATCGTCACGGCATCCGCTTTGTGATTAAAAAGTTCAAGCTCGTCAAAACGAGTGATATCAACCGTGTCACCGCGTTCAATCTCTACAGGTCGCAGAGCATCACCGCGCAGCATGACGGTATTATTGGCCTCACGCATGATGAGGTACTTACCAGCCTGACCTGCGTTAAATTTAATGGCTTCGCCAGTATTTAAAGTATGCAGTTGCTTCATTGCTTACGCCCCGTGAACATATAAGCCATCGTTAATAACGAGACGAGAATCCCGACAATAAGAGACACATTTTTCAATAACTCGTTATTGCTTTCGTTCTCACCCGTTTGCTCTCGCGCTTTTGCTGCCCCTGCTATGGCAAGTGCTGCTTTGGTCGTTTCCGTTTGTTGGCCTGCCATGGATTTAATGGAATCTATTGCGTGCTCGCTAAGATTTGCATTTGCATTCAATGCGCTCTCACCAAAACTGAACGCTCCGTCTAACGCTTTCTCACCAAAGCCCAAAGAGGCATCAACGGTGTCTGCTGAAAAATCTAATGCGTCAGTTCCGAATTTAAACGCTTCTTCTGCCGTTCGACCTGCAACCGCCATTGCGCCATGGTCAGTCATGCTTAAATTGATGTCAGAGTTTTCAATCCCTGACAGCGCAAAGCCATTGTTATCGCCACCGATACCTTGGCTATTGCTTTTGTTTGTGGTTGTAGTGACGGTTTTCGCATCACTCTTTGAGCTACTTTTCCCGCCCATATCATCAAACCTTATCTGTAATACATGCTCATTCTTGTGAGTTTCAATCTCTCGAACAGGCAATCGTAATTTACGCTGAATATAGCGATGGGCTCCGCGTTTGCTAAAGTGGGCGCGAATGGAGTCAAACCCATTCGCTTTACCGTGATTAATGGCACTGAGCGTACCCGCGGCCATATCACCCGCTAACGCAACCACCACCAACTCCTTAGAGCCTGATTGTGATTGCTCACCGCGCAGTAACATGTAGGTATCTTCCACTCGATAAAGGGACTCTCGCCCCTCTTGAACTTCAATTTCTGCTTGGTTGAGGTGATCACCAAGGGCTTTACATAGCCTCGGCTTGGCATTACCCCAAGTTTCAGGAATTAAGTTACTTTCGAGTGAGAACATACAGCGCAATCAGAGCAACAAGCGCAATTCCCCACCACGGTATGCCGTTGTTGCTGCCAAAATTCATTGCGCCAGCAGTAAAGCCACTGTTATTTGTGGTGTTAGACGTGTTACCTGATTTTGCTGGACCCGAAGACCCGCCCGTCAAGCCACCGCCACCCGTTAAAGACGTTAATGAACCTAGCATTAGCGAAACACTCCCGATTTGTAGGCAAGGTATAACAAGGCAATCAACGCGGTAGCAGTCAGAGCCTTATTGATGCCCTGACTCACACCAAACCCAAGCGCAGACCCAAGCCCAAGACCACCTAAACCAATGAAAAGTAATGGCATAACTATTTACCTTTCAGCATGACAACAAGCAGAACCAACACTAACAGCGCAGCAATACCACCACCGATATAAAGCAGGGTGTTATCTTTCGCTACAAGTGAGCCTTGAGGGGTTGTAACCGCGTTGCCGTTATTATCAACAACGGGTGCGTTAGGTTGCTGGGTCGTGTTTGGGTTAGATGAATTATCATCATCACCAAACAGCCAATCGGCATTTTCACCCACGCTATCAAGCGCACCGCCCCCAAACTCTAAGAGGTCATCAAAAAAGCTCATATCGGCTCCTTAGCTTCGACCCGCGAGCATTTCAGGGCGAACCACTTTCACCGATTCAACCAAAATAGGGATTGAGCCTGCTACGTCACTCGTTGTTACTGAGAACTTCAAGTTAGAGCTGTGCTGTGTTGGAAATAGCTCATCGATAGAGAAACCACGCACAATAGGATCGAAGTGAAAGTAACCCGCTTGAGGTGTACGTTCGTTACGCTTGGCGTTCGCTTCATTGATAAACTTGTTGGCTTCGTACTCTTTAACAAAGTCGCGCTCAACTTCGAGTTTAGTGATACCCGTGTGCATGAAGTGCGCACGACGTAAACTAATCAATGGGCTTGATACTAGGCTTGTGAATTCGTTCACCCCTGCCGCGTTCGCTGGCATGGTTTCACGCTTGACCATTGGCACGATGATTCGTGCAGGTTGCGCATTCGTCACCCACGCATGGACTTGAATCGATAGCGGGTCACCACTGGCTTTCGCTTTGAACTGAACATCTAGGTGAATGTTGTCACCCGCTTCCGTCACCAGTCCCGTGTAACGAACACCATTTTTAGTACGTGCGGAAATATCACTAAATGGGATCACGTAGTGGCCTGTTGTATGAGCACGTTGTTTGTAACGCTCAAGCATCAAAATCTCACTGCCCGTTAAGACATAAATTTCTTCTGCATTAAGCGTGATAGACAAACGCTCGATGTCGACGGCTTCGGCATTGGTCTCTAGTACCAGCTCTTGATAAGTAGGGCCGACTGGGATAGGTAGCGTACCTTTTTGCCCCCAAGCAGCACCGACCATTGAATTAAGTTTGATTGGTTTTACTGACATGTTTGTATCTCCTTAAAACCAGCCACGCTTGCCGTTAATGAGTTCTTTGACTGCTTCTAGCGTTGATACGTTATTGATGATGGCGATCACCAGTAAGGTCAGTACTACAGCAATCAACATGTTTTTATGTTGAGCTTTCATGAGTTCCCCTGTCTCTCGACGTTGGATTGTGAATAATCAAATTGAGCGTTTATCAAATAGGAGTGAGGTAAAAAAAGGAAGGGAAAGTAACCTATAGGTTGAACGGGTAACCTATAGGTTAAAAAGGTCGATTAACGGTAGTTTAAATTGAGCTTAGAGCCGGACTGACAGTTAAACGCTTTGTGCTCGATGTTGCCGATACCATCACCAATCAATAAGTATTCGGCTATCGGTTTACCAATGCGTTCTTTATTGACCTTGGCAGACTTTAGCCCCGCCACGATATTCACATCCAACCCACGCTTATCCGCTATCCAGTGAGCATCACTCATTGAGTTAACCGCGCCCACCCACCAAACGCTGGATTGTTCAGTCACGGTTTTTGGTACTTCTTGCCCACGTTGAAAAACCGTATGCACCACCAGACCGTATTGACGACCACCACGCAAAAGCTCACCCGCACGCCCTCGAAGCTTGCCGGAGGTTTCAACACATGATGCCAATTCTTCGATAACGGTATAGAGCTGGCTAGCCCGACCGTTACCCACCGACCACACCACCGACGCAAAGAATTCTAATTCGTCGCCCGTTGCCCCGTTTACTGGAATGTAAGCAAGCTTGAACGAGCCACCGCGACGACGCGCCATAATGAGTGTTTTGACAAAGGTTAAACGTGATGAAGTGCCGTGACACATTTGACCTTGAAACTTACTCCCTGCGTAGTTGGTGTAAGGGTCAAAAAATACCGCTTGAGCCGTTTTAGGGACTAGCCCCAAATGCTTAACGGCTGAGGTTTTACCTCCTCCGGTTCCTGCCACATAAATGGTGTGCTCAGCATCATGTGACGGGTTCGAGTTAATGGGGTTAGGTAGGGCTAGGGGCTTCGGTTTTTTCACCGTCCACCTCCTTTGATTGTTGCAGCATGACCAATTGCTTTTTAGAGGCATAAATCAAACCAAGAACCGCAAGCAATAAGGTTGCTTCTTCGATGTAATCCCCAAACACGCCCATAAGCGTACTACCGTGTTTTGCAAAGACAGGCTCAGCCGCATCCATCACCGCTTGCTTACCTTTACCGTCAAACTCAAATTCAACTCCCGAAATGATGGAGGTCGCTTGCTCGGTTAAGGCAAACAAAATATTCAGTAAGCCCGCCATAGCTTCCGTTTTATCTTCGGTTACCGTTTCGGTTGGCTCGGTTAAGCCAACTAAATCGCTCTCGGTTTTCTCTTGTTCTTCAAGCTGATGAATAACAGAGCCAAAATCCCCCCAATCATCCAGTTCAACTTGTTCACCTGGTAAGGTTTCGTTAGCTTGCTCCATGCTCACCCCCTTGTGGTTTTTCAGTAGGGGCTTTCGGTAGCAGTTGAGACACCGCCCAAATGATAAAGATAACCGAGGCTAACCCTGTGATTACTCGTTTAAAGGGGAATTTACTTAGGGTATTTTCTGTTTTTTCATCATTGACCGTTTCGGTTATCTCTCGGTTGGAAACCGCGTCTTTACTGGCTTCATCCATTTGTACCAATTCGGTTAACTCAGTTGCATCGATAGGGTTAGACTCGGTTATCAAATCCGACTCAATAACCGAACCTTTTTCGGTTGAGTTCGGTTTAAGTTCGGTTAATTCAGCGACGGAATGTGCTTTGATGAACTCCGTAACCTTTTTACTGTTCGAACTATTACCGCACTCAGGGCAACGGTAATACATGAGTCCAATGTTACGGCTGTTTTTTGGTGGTTCACCAGACGCGATCAATTGCCCCTCACCCACTTGGTGAGTAGTGGCGGCAGACTGGCAAACAGGACAAGCAATATACCCACGAACAGGGTTTTCATATTTAGCCATGTTTCACCTCGACGCTTTCCACATCACCAAGTTGCTCTTGGTTGGCCACAACGACAGCGCGGTACTTATTGCGCGCCACTCCATTGAGTTTTTCGAGTTGCTCTAATTGCTCAAATAGATTGACGGGAAGCCCTAAAGCTTCGAGTGACAAGTTGCCACTCATCAGCATTCCCATGGCTTTTTTCATGAGCTTGCTGGTATCCATTTCTTTAAAGCGGTCAATTTCTACTTTCATGTTGGCGGTGAGTCTGTCAGCCGCGTCCAACGCAGCTAAATCTCGCTGACACTCATCAAGCGATAGTATTTTCATTTCAATCCTCTGTCTCACGACGTTGTTTAGTGTTTAGCCCCTGATTCACATCGTTGGCCATTGGTTTAAGTCACTCCAAGCTGTCTATTTCGAATGCTTAGAGTCGTGAATTTATCAATAGGTATTTTTGCCCCCATGGATAAAGGTTTGAGTAAGCATTGAACCCCTTTAACGCTCCATCCGGTCACGTCCATCAATGCTTTCTCTAGCGGTGTAACCTCATCCTTTGGAGGCGGGTTACACTTATTTTCAGTGCTCCAAGACGAAGCTCCGCTTCTTTGGGTTAATTCGCTTCGCTCATCTTTCCACGCATCCACATCGCACTTCGCCACAATAGAAAAACGTTCGCTGCACGTCTCGATCACATTACCTAACCACTTAAGGCCAATCACCCGCTTGGTTGTTTCACCGTACTGATTAAATTGCTCTTCATGAGCAAGACGCAAATCCCCAATGTGTTGAGTAAATTCTTTCCAACGTGATTTATCTGCATGGTCATGTAGATTCGCTAAATCCTCATCAATGGCCACGTCCAATTTACTGGCGCGTCTTAATTGTCGCCATAGACCAACAGCAGGTGCGCCCGATTGTGAAAACTGTTTTAAGCCCCATGCACTCGCCCACGCTCGAACGGATACGGCTATCTCGCTCGCTTCGCCCTCTGGCATGTGCGCCCCGTTAATGTTCTTTGATATGTATTTGATGATGTAACCCGTTGCGCTCCCTTTGTTGGGGTCGCAAGGTTTAGCATGGAAACGCGCTTTACGTTGTTTTTTGGTATGAAGCTCGTCAGCGTCTTCATTACGGGCAATCGTGGCGCAAATGCGCATTAGATCGGCTTTGTGCTCTTTGGCGCAATACACAAACGCATGGAGGTGTGGAGTGCCGTCTTTATGGGGTTCGGCCACCCGTAGGCCAAACCAAGGTAAATCAATCTTGGCAAAGTGAGCGCGGGCAAGTTTCCACTGCTCCATTAGGTTTTGGTGCGCTTCTTTGACGGTACAACCGTTCCATTTGTGCGAATTACGATGATATTTAGACGGGAGTGTCCATGTGATAAATACGCCCTCAAAACCCATATCAATCGCACGCTCTTCATCACCTCGGCTACGAACAACCAGTTCAACGCGTCGGTTCTCTAGGTTGGCGGTCGTACGTGAAGCGACTTCTGCAAGGTTGAACTCCTGCATGGTGTCGTGGCTAATCACCACCATGTTTTGCATAAACTCTTCGGACTCGCGCATCTTCTGTTTAAAGTTGGATAGCGTTAGACGTGATACGTAGTGCGTTTGACCTTGCTTTTTACCGACATTGCCTAGGGTTACTTGAGCATGCTCAATGTATTGCTTGCGTAGGCGTTTAAGTTTGCGCGTTAAATATTTCGGGTCGATACAACGACGAATAGCGCACTCTAGAATGGTTTCAGCGTCTCGAATGGTGAGCTTTTTGCCAATGTCACGGGTATCGGCACTAGGTGGTTCAATGAATGCTTTTAACATCACATCACGGATTTGTTCAAAGCCGTAATGTAATGCCTCGTAGTAATCCAGAGAGCTATCAGGAATGTCATCAATGCGTTTTTCAGTTTCGACAATAGCGATATCGTTAATGATATCGGCAAAGGCCACCGTAAGCTTGACGGCAAAGTCTTTGATTAGGTCGTCACTCATGAGAATGTCATGAGTCAGCTCTAAAGGATTAGGCTCATAGCAGACATAACCAAAAGGGAATTTATTTGTGAAGTGATGAGCGACTTTATCAACAAAGTTCACTCGCTCTTTAGCGAATGCGGATAGATTACGGTCAGTAGGATTGTCGCGATTCTTACGTATCCCAATCTTGAGGTCGATATCTTGGCGCAGCATCACGGGTAAGTGTGCTGTAATGTTCGAGACGAACTGACCAACAGACTGGTTTACATTAGGTTGATAAAATCGCTTGTAGGTACTCATGGTGTCACCAGTGACGGGTTATAAACGCTCTAAAGAAATGTACTTACCGGATTGGGTATCTCGCAGAGTATTAAAGGTTAAATGACGAAACTCACAACATGCTTTCGCCAACATGTGAAACTCGCTTTCTCTATTATCTGGAACCCATAATGTGACCTTTTTAAGCCCTTGCGCTTTCTTAGCTGCCTCATACTTGCTATTGCGGCTCATCATTGACCTTCTTTTTCATTGTTAACCGAACCCCATGACTCAATACACCCATGCTCAGTACAGGTGTAAGTCAGTGGCCTAGGCTCTGATTGAACACGCTTTCTAATGCCGTGCTTTTCTCGAAGCTTCGATATTAGGAAACGCGCTCTCTCGGTCTTCTTTACATCAAAATTTTCAAACGCTGCCATATCAGGACAAGGCTTGTGTATTGGGTCGGTAATAGGCAGCTCAATACTTGAAACTGCCTCTTTATAGGTGACGTCGCCCATGATTATCATTTCGGTAGCTCAGGCCATGGAGAGCCTGAATTCATGATGTTATAGATAGATACTTCATTCTCTTTTTCGTCAAGAGAGTCGACATAAAACCCCCAATAGCGTTTCACCCTTTCAGCTTTACCATCCAAACCAGTATCAATGCACTGAACAAACGCAAATCCGCGCCCATGGGTACGTGCGAAGTGCAGCTGGCACTTCGGGTATGAACTATCAAAAAGAAGATTATTTTCAGTTTTAACTCTCATTATTCACCTTCCACTTCTTTCAATAGATTCATTGCTTCAAGTGATTGATTACGGACGTGTAACCAAAAGCTAGAATTGGTTTTACTAGCCTTTCTGGTTGCATAATCGAAAAGCTCTTTAGCTTCTGCGTAGGTGTGAACGTCGATATTGATAGAGTGAATTGGTGTTTTCATAAAGCCCCCTTAAAACGTTCTAAAAAAACTATCTTTCGCGTTCTCATCAGCATCAACTTGAGCGTGCTCCCAAAGCACAAGCATGTTGATATAAACCTTTTTCTCTCCACGTTTTTTCTTTTTGATTGGAAGCTTGCCTTCGTGAGCCATATTCCTTACCGCTTGAGGTGTAACCCCCCAACGACGTGCAAACTCTTCGACAGGCAAATAGGGCATATCTGGTTGCATTATTTCTTTCATGGTATCTTTCCTTTTAAATCCAAACGCATTAAAACCCAAAACGATTTAATGAATCAGTTCGGATTCATAATATCGATCGGTTTGCACTCACAAGTCAAGTGGGGATATTTCAAATATGAAAGATGAAATTAGTATTACTAATAGATTAATCGAACTTAAGGGAAAGCTATCAGGACGACAGTTCGCTGATAAATGCGGAGTTCCATCTCCATCAATGATGAAATACTTAAGAGGGGAATCAGTACCCGTCCTAGAGAATCTCATTAAAATTTCTCATGCAAATGGCGTTAGTATTGATTGGTTAGCAGGTACATCTAATGTGTCTTTAGAGAATGCCAAGATAGTGACAGAGAGCGATTACACATCTATTCCTATCTATTCGGCTGAAGCCAGTGCTGGGAATGGTTGTTTTACTGACACGGACAAAGTCATAGGTAAGCACTTAGTTTTCACTGATGATTTACAACGTCTAGGCCTTAAAAAAGAAAAAACCTGCGCTATCAAAGCCAGCGGGGACTCTATGGTGCCTACATTGATGAATGGTGATTTATTAGTAATCGACACGCGAAAGCAGGAAGGCGTACTTGATGGTGTGTATGCAATAACCCTTGATGACAGTCTTCTTGTTAAAAGGCTGCGTTACGATTTAGCATCACAGGGCTATCATATTATTAGCGATAACGAAGACCACGATAACTTCCTTTTACCTAAAGGTGAGTTAGAGAGACTACATGTTAATGGTCGTGTTCGTCAGGTCGTCAAAAACTTATGAGCATCAAAAAACAAGGCTCTCAGTACCTTGTTGATGCTCGACCACAAGGTCGAGAAGGAAAGCGTTACCGCCGTAAATTTGAAACGAAATACGAAGCGCAGCAATACGAAAAGCATCTGCTCGCAACGGCACATAATAAAGATTGGTTAGAAAAGCCAACCGATAGGCGCAGCTTAAGTGAGCTCATCGATTTGTGGTGGAAGTACGAAGGACAAGCAAAAAAAACGGCTACTACCTATCTACGAATATTAAAGCAAATCGACAGAGAACTAGGTAAGCCTAAAGCCCACCAGCTCACCCACAAATTGCTGGCTGAATACCGAGCTTTCCATTTAGAAAAGAATCTTGCTTTAACTACATTCAACAGAAAAATAATGAGCCTAAGTAACGTTTTCACCGTACTTATCGAAGCTCAAGAGTACCATAGTCAACATCCAACTCATGGGTTTAAGCTCTCTCGGCCAAGAGCAAAAGAAATGCATTTCTTATCTAACGATGAGATAAATATATTACTTCTCAAACTAGATGGTGATGCGCTCAAAGTAGCAAAGGTATGCTTGGCTACAGGAGCAAGATGGAGCGAGGCGGAAAGCCTAAAGGGAAGTAATCTGATTCATGGTCGAGTAACCTTTGTTGATACAAAAAATGGGAAAAACCGAACGGTTCCGATTAGTGAAGAACTGGAGGAAGAGATCAAACAAGATGGAAATGGCCGCTTGTTTGGCGAATGCTACACTAGCTTTTATCAATGCTTAAAAAACTGCGATTTTGGTTTACCAAAGGGACAAGCCTCCCACGTTCTTCGACACTCATTTGCAAGTCACTTTATGATGAATGGTGGTAACATACTCGCATTACAAAAAATACTTGGTCACGCTACAATTCAGCAGACAATGACATATGCTCATTTTGCTCCTGATTATTTGTTGGATGCCGTTAGATTTAACCCTTTAACAAGATCCACAAAATGACCACATTAACTATACACACCCCATCATATGTAAATAAAAACAGTATCACTAAGCCTTTATTTTACTGGGATTCATTAATTTAAAAGAGTTATAGAATCCATCCTATGATGGCTTTTTGCTATTTATTGGAGTCATTATGCGTCTATGGATAACAGCACTACTCACCGCTCTAATTGCCCTACCAAGCTCGGCAGGACAGTTTAAAAGTATCAAGGATGTCGAGGTTCATTACTCGGCTTTCAATTCCACGTTTTTAACTGCGCAGGTCGCTAAGCAATATAAGCTGAAACGAAACGGATACTCAGCGATTCTAAACATCAGCGTGCTAGACAACGCTTCCCTAGGCAAGCCTGCAACAACGGCTAAAATTACGGGAACAGCACGAAACCTAGTAGGTAACACTCGCACGCTTAACTTCCGTGAAATAAAGGAAGGCGATGCGATTTATTACCTTGCAGAGTTCCCTATCACTCACGAAGAAAACATCACTTTTGATATTGATGTTAACGCTGGTTTGAAAGGCACAGGTCCACTGCGTTTTACACAAAAATTCTATATAGAAGAGTAGCTTCAAAGCTCACTTTTCTAGTCATTAACTTATTAGAGCCACATCCCCATGAGTAAGATTGTTTTAGCAACAGGCAACCAAGGCAAAGTTCGCGAGATGGCAGATATTCTGTCTGAGTTTGGTTTCGACGTTGTCGCGCAAAGTGAGTTTAACGTTTCAGAAGTCGCTGAAACGGGAACAACTTTCATTGAAAATGCCATCATCAAAGCTCGCCACGCTGCGAAAGAGACAGGGCTACCAGCCATTGCTGACGATTCTGGCTTAGAAGTTGATTACCTTAATGGTGCACCCGGTATCTACTCAGCGCGTTACTCAGGTGAAGGGGCGACTGATCAGCAGAACATCGAAAAGCTGTTAGATGCCATGCAAGGTGTGGCTACTGAAAAGCGTACCGCTCGTTTTCACTGTGTATTGGTGCTAATGCGTCACGAAAACGATCCAACACCATTGGTGTGTCACGGTAAATGGGAAGGTCGTATTTTGACTGAAGAACACGGTAAAAATGGCTTTGGCTACGATCCTGTATTCTTTGTACCAGAAGATAACTGCGCCTCAGCAGAGCTTGAATCGTCACGTAAGAAGCAACTGTCACACCGTGGTAAAGCCCTCGCATCATTATTCAAGACTCTCAAGGAGCAAGCTCTGTAATGCATAATGCAGCGCTAATACCACCCGCACTCAGCCTCTATGTCCACATCCCATGGTGTGTACAAAAGTGTCCGTATTGTGATTTTAACTCTCATGCTCTAAAAGCCGAGATTCCTGAAAAAGAGTACATCGATGCTCTGCTTGAGGATCTCGATACCGATATCGAAAAATACCAACTCAATGGCGCACCTCGCCCCTTGCATTCGATCTTTATTGGTGGCGGCACGCCGAGTCTATTTTCTCCAGAAGGTATAGGTCGATTGCTGCAAGGCATTGAACAACGCATCCCGTTCAAACCTGAAATAGAAATTACCATGGAAGCCAACCCGGGAACTATCGAAGCTGAGCGTTTTGCTGGTTATCAAAAAGCAGGGGTTAGTCGAATCTCGGTGGGCGTGCAAAGTTTTGAACAAGAGAAACTGGAAAGGCTTGGGCGTATTCACGGTCAAGATGAAGCAGTGAATGCTGCTCACTTAGCGCATAAAATCGGATTAAATAGCTTCAACCTAGATCTAATGCACGGCTTACCCGATCAAAGCATTGATCAGGCCTTGGCTGATTTGGACAAAGCGATCGAGCTCGATCCTCCACATTTGTCTTGGTATCAGCTAACAATAGAACCTAACACCATGTTCTATTACAAAACGCCAAAGCTGCCTGACGATGATGACCTTTGGGATATCTTCGACTTAGGCCATAAGAAGCTCGCAGACGCAGGTTATGTACAGTACGAAATTTCAGGCTACAGCAAGCCGGGATATCAGTGTCAGCATAATCTCAACTACTGGCGCTTTGGTGACTACCTAGGTATTGGCTGTGGCTCTCATGGCAAGCTGAGCTTTGCAGATGGACGTATTGTTCGCACCACTAAGGTTAAACACCCTAGAGGCTACCTAGCCGCGTATCAGAATCTGGTGAAGCCCTATCTGTCGGATGAACTTGAAGTACCTAATGAGGACCGCCCTTTCGAGTTCTTCATGAACCGCTTCAGGCTAATGGAAGCGTGTCCAAAACAAGACTTCATTGATACTACGGGGCTAGAATTTGACTCGATTCAGCCAACAATAGAGCGGGCCAAAGAGCTCGGTTATCTTAATGAAACCGACAGCCACTGGCAGATCACTGAAAAAGGAAAGCTGTTCCTAAATGATCTACTTGAAGCCTTTATGGCAGAAGAGGACGAATAGATTCGAGAAGTATTGTGTAAGGGTTGGCTTTAGGGTCAACCCTTTCTAATTTGCGCGCAGACAAATAATAGATTCCCGATTACGCTCCTTCGTCGCTATCGGGAATGACGGGCATCAAACCAGTCTTATCCCCCAAGAAGTTAGGGGCCAGTACGTCGAAAGTTACAAACAACACCGTCATCCTCAAGAACGAGGGACGAGTGAGTTGAGGATCTCTTGCAAATGTAGAACCCCAACTAAAAAGCGCTTTTAAAAAATAGAGCGACCAATACGCTCAGAGAGCAATTCTAAAGCCTGAGTTCCCGCCAGTGAATTACCCGACGCGTCTAGTTCCGGAGACCACACCGCGATCGTCATTTCGCCAGGAACAATCGCAATAATCCCGCCACCGACACCAGATTTTCCGGGCATACCAACACGATAAGCAAACTCTCCCGCCCCATCGTACAAACCACATGTCGCAAGCAAAGCATTCAGCTGCTTGGTTTGAACTGGAGTGATGATCTCTTTCTTGGTCTGAACTGACACACCTTTGTTTGCCAAATAGCTAAAGGTCTTCGCCAAGTCAACACAGGTCATTTTAAGCGCACAAGCATGGAAGTAATTGTTGAGTACGGGAATAACATCGTTCTCAAAGTTACCAAATGAACGCATCAAATAAGCGATGGCAGCATTGCGATCGCTGTGCATCATTTCAGAAGCCGCCACAACTTTGTCATACACAATATGAGTATCACCTGATAGCTGACGTACAAATTCTAATAAACGGTGCCTTGGTGCAGATAGACGGCTTTGCAATAAGTCAGCAACGATAATCGCACCTGCGTTAATAAACGGGTTACGAGGGATGCCGTGTTCCATCTCAAGCTGAATCATCGAGTTAAAGGCTTGTCCTGAAGGCTCCTTCCCTACTCGTTGCCAAATCTCTTCCGGCTTATACAACACCATCGCTAACGTCAGGCTTAAAGCTTTAGAGATTGATTGCACAGAAAAAGCCTCATCAGCATCGCCAGCTTGAATAACTTCACCTTCATTGGTGTATACCGCAATCGCCAGTTTTTGGTTCGATACGCGAGCCAATGCAGGAATATAATCAGCGACCTTTCCCTGACCAATTAAAGGGCGAACTTCATCTAAAATCTCGGCCAAAATAGCTTGAGTTGGTTTCATGTGCTTACTTCTTTATTGTTATTTTTGTAGGGGGTGTGACATTACTTTCTGTCCTTAAACCTTTATCGCAATAAAAGCCTAAGGACAAAAAAGCCAACATTACAATAATGTTGGCTTTAATCAATCCCATAAAGTGTAGGGTTTAATCCTAAGTCGGATTCACCTTCACTTAATTTGATTCAGAATTACTTAGTACGCTTAAACTTAATGTCCCAAACACCATGACCTAAACGGTGGCCACGCGCTTCAAACTTAGTTAGCGGACGCTCGTCTGGACGAGGAATGTAATCACCATCTTCAGCGATATTCTTGAAGCCTGGAGCGACGTTCATCACTTCAATCATATGTTCTGCGTAGTTTTCCCAGTCTGTTGCCATGTGGAAAATACCAGTATCAAGTTGAAGCTTACCGCGAACCATCTCTGCAAACTCAGCCTTAACGATACGACGCTTATGATGACGAGCTTTGTGCCATGGGTCAGGGAAGAACAGTTGCAGTGTATGCAGGCTGCTGTCTGGGATCATGTGTTCAAATACTTCAACTGCATCGTGACACATTACACGCAAGTTAGTTACGCCAGCATCGCGAGCTGTACCTAAACACGCACCAACACCTGGGCTATGAACTTCAATACCTAAGAAGTTTTTTTCAGGCGCATTCTTTGCCATTTCAACCAGTGATGCACCCATACCGAAGCCTATTTCTAGTACAACAGGGTTGTCGTTACCAAACACTTCTTTCCAATTAAGAAGTTCTGGGTTGTAGTCGATACCCATTGTTGGCCAACATTCGTTCATCGCGTTTTCTTGGCCTTTTGTTAAGCGGCCTTCGCGGCGAACAAAACTACGGATCTTACGAACCAGTTTGCCGTCTTCAGTATATTCGTTAGTGGTCACTTCACTCATTGATTTTTGCCTGCACATTGATTAATCAAAGCGGGGATTATCCAAAGAATTGCCTCCGGTGCAAGTCTTTCCGTGGATAAATTCCCACACAATTTGTCTGTTTTACATCCAACCGTAAGTGTGGTGCAATTTCACTCCTAATAATAGCAAAGCATAGAGCATGTCGTGACTCCTTTCGCAACCGCCATATTAAAGTGGTATGACGCCTTTGGGCGTAAAGAATTACCTTGGCAACAAAACAAAACCGCCTACACCGTTTGGCTATCTGAAATCATGCTTCAGCAGACTCAAGTCGCCACGGTGATTCCATACTACCAGCGCTTCTTAGAACGCTTTCCAACGGTTATTGACCTAGCGAACGCCGAACAAGATGAGGTGCTGCACTTATGGACGGGGCTTGGCTATTACGCGCGAGCTCGTAACTTGCACAAGGCTGCCAAGATTGTTGCCGAGCAATACGGTGGTGAATTTCCGCTTTCTATCGAAGAAATGAACGCGCTACCGGGTATTGGACGCTCTACTGCCGCTGCAGTGCTGTCCTCTGTGCATAAACTTCCTCATGCAATTCTTGATGGCAACGTCAAGCGCACCTTGGCGAGAAGCTTCGCTGTAGAAGGTTGGCCGGGGCAAAAGAAAGTCGAGAACCAGTTGTGGGAACACGCAGAAACACACACTCCGCAACAAGATGTCGATAAGTACAATCAAGCCATGATGGATATGGGTGCGATGGTTTGTACTCGTAGCAAGCCCAAATGTACGTTGTGCCCGATTGAAAGCATGTGCGAAGCTAAGAAGCTCGATCGACAGCTCGATTTCCCAGGCAAGAAACCGAAGAAAGAAAAGCCAATAAAAGAAACATGGTTTGTGATTCTGTACCACGATAATCAAGTATGGCTCGAACAACGCCCTCAGTCTGGTATCTGGGGAGGACTGTTCAGTTTCCCTCAAAATGAAAACGCAGAGATCGAACATCAATTAGATCTTCGTTCGATCAAAGATAGTGAAACCGATTCGATCAAGACCATGATTGCGTTTCGACATACTTTCAGCCACTACCACTTAGATATCACACCTGTATTAGTAAAATTAGATAAACAACCAGATTTGATAATGGAAGGGACTAAAGGTCTCTGGTATAACTTATCAAAACCGGAAGAAATTGGCCTAGCCGCTCCTGTAAAGCAGCTTATTGAGAGCCTACCCTTTGAACTGAACGACGACGTTTGAATCAACGAACGCGATAAGAGGAACCACTATGAGCCGCACTGTATTTTGTGCTCGCCTTCAAAAAGATGCTGAAGGCCTAGATTTTCAACTTTACCCAGGTGACTTAGGTAAGCGTATCTTTGACAACATCTCTAAAGAAGCTTGGGGACAATGGCAAAGCAAGCAAACCATGCTTATCAATGAGAAGAAGCTAAACATGATGGATCCTGAACATCGTAAACTTCTTGAAACTGAGATGGTTAACTTCCTTTTCGAAGGTAAAGATGTCGTTATTGATGGCTACACTCCACCAAGCGAATAAGACATTTATTTAAGCAAATTTTAATGACATCATGGTTAACGCTGCGATGTCATTTTTGTATGAGGAACTATGAAAAAGCTAAGTTACTTCCTAACAGCCATGTTGTTAACTGGCTGCAGTCGTGAATTTGTCGAAAGCCTTTATGATGTTAATTACGAACCAACCAACCGATTTGTCAGTAATTTAGCGGAGCTACCCGGTCAATTTGAAAAAGACACTGGGGCGTTAGATTCTTTAATTAATAGCTTTTCTGGCAATATCCAAAAACGTTGGGGCAGCAGTGAAGTAAAGATGGCGGGCAAGAGTAACTATGTGAAATACATAGATAATTACTTGAGCCGTTCAGAAGTAAACTTTAGCCAAGGCCTAATCACAGTTGAAACCGTATCCTCAACGGATCCTAAAAAGCACCTTAAAAATGCGATAATGACGACACTTCTGACCCCAGATGATCCTGCAAATGTCGATCTATTCTCTTCCAAAAGCATCAAGTTAGAAGGTCAACCTTTCCTCTATAACCAAGTCGTTGATCAGGATAAGAAGCCTATCCAATGGACTTGGCGCGCTAATAAATTTGCTGATTATCTGATCGCCAATAACCTAAAAACTAAGGAAGTCGACTTTAAAAAAGCATATTACGTCGAAATTCCAATGGTGGCTGATCACGCCAGCAAACGAAGCTATAAGTACGCAGACATCGTTCGTCGCGCTTCTCAACGTTATGACATCCCTGAAGACTTGATTTACGCAATCATCAAAACAGAGAGTAGTTTTAACCCATACGCTGTGAGTTGGGCGAACGCTTATGGTCTTATGCAGGTGGTCCCAAAAACGGCAGGCCGAGATGTCTTTAAGCTCGTCAAAAAGAAACCTGGAGAACCAAGTCCTGAGTACTTATTCAATCCAGAAAACAACATTGATGCTGGCACTGCATACTTTTATATCCTTAAAAATCGTTATTTGAAGGACGTGCAGCACCCAACCACGCTTGAGTACAGCATGATCTCAGCATACAACGGCGGTACTGGTGGCGTACTCAATACCTTCAGCAAAGACCGAAAACGGGCAATGCGCGACTTAAATTCGTTGCAACCTAGTCAAGCTTACTGGGCACTGACAAAGAAACACCCAAACAAAGAGTCGCGTCGATACTTAGAAAAAGTAACAAAATTCAAGAAAGATTTTAACCAAGGTAAAACGTAAGCCTCACTTTTGAATAAAAAAACAACTAACGAACGTTTTTTTTAATTATTTTCAAAAAAGGTGTTGACGGTTATGCAGAAAATCCGTTTAATAGCGCTCCGTTGCCCGGATAGCTCAGTCGGTAGAGCAGAGGATTGAAAATCCTCGTGTCGGTGGTTCGATTCCGCCTCCGGGCACCACAATTTGATTTGTTGGTGTCATTACTCTTTAACAGGGAGTAGCAACACGAACAAAAGCATAAAGAATTTAGTGTGCCGACTTAGCTCAGTAGGTAGAGCAACTGACTTGTAATCAGTAGGTCACCAGTTCGACTCCGGTAGTCGGCACCATTCTTTTGCCTCGATAGCTCAGTCGGTAGAGCAGCGGATTGAAAATCCGCGTGTCGGTGGTTCGATTCCGCCTCGAGGCACCATTATTTGGTACTTAACAAATAATGGTCTTTATAGACCTGATGTTGAGACAAGTAATTCCCCTTTAGTTCAGTTGGTAGAACGGCGGACTGTTAATCCGTATGTCGCAAGTTCAAGTCTTGCAAGGGGAGCCATTTTCAAGAACTTCATTTTATATGAGGTTTTAATTAGAGAGTTCACTCTCTAAAGCAAAGAATTTAGTGTGCCGACTTAGCTCAGTAGGTAGAGCAACTGACTTGTAATCAGTAGGTCACCAGTTCGACTCCGGTAGTCGGCACCATTCTTTTGCCTCGATAGCTCAGTCGGTAGAGCAGCGGATTGAAAATCCGCGTGTCGGTGGTTCGATTCCGCCTCGAGGCACCATTATTTGGTGCTTAACAAATAATGGTCTTTATAGACCTGATGTTAAGACAAGTAATTCCCCTTTAGTTCAGTTGGTAGAACGGCGGACTGTTAATCCGTATGTCGCAAGTTCAAGTCTTGCAAGGGGAGCCACATTCAAGAAAGCCAAGTCGAAAGACTTGGCTTTTTTTCGTTTGAGCAAAAGCTAACTCTAACTCTAACTCTAACTCTATTCAGTATTGCCGCCAGCTCAACATCAAGCCCTGATCATCCCCATCGAGTTAAAGCATCCCCTTTCCTATCTCGACAGTACACATCCTTGAATTCGTTCAAACCCTCTCGATACAAACTAAACCATCTCTGAAATTAAGCACCTTTAGCCGCGTATCGTCACATAAAAATAAACAGAATGGTAACTTGTTACTTTTTTTGCTTCGTAAATTTAATCTTCATCATGTTTTGATATCTTTCTGATATCTGCCCTACACGACTTAGATTAAGATTCGATGAATTATATCTAATACTAATTATTGAATCGCTACGCAGGAAAATATGAAATTAAAAACGCAAGCTTACTTATTATCGGGCATCATCTTGATCGCTCTGCTGGCGCTAACTGCTACTGGTTTATGGACCTTGAGAGTCGCTAGTAACATGGACAACAAAGCTCGCGTAACAGAGCTGTTTAAGAGCGCATACAGCATTCTTACTGAAGTCGAAAAAATGGCGATTGATGGCACACTAGAAGAACAGCAAGCTAAACAACTTGCGACTCGCCTACTACGTAACAACATCTATAAAGCCAATGAATATGTCTACGTCGCAGATGAGAACATGACGTTTATCGCGACACCATTAGATCCTCAACTACACGGAACCAGCTTTAACGACTTTAAAGATGGCGACGGCAATAGTGTTGGTCAGCTAATCCAAAGAGTACTTGGCAATCGTACTGGCCAGATCATTGAGTACACCTGGACACAAAAGCTTCCAGACGGAACGATTGAAGAAAAGCTGTCTATTGCAGAGAAGACTCCGCATTGGGGTTGGGTTGTAGGCACCGGTATCGGCTTCAATGAAGTCAATGCGCGTTTCTGGTCGACTGCTCAATGGCAATTGTTTCTATGTGTCGTGATTGCTGGCCTTATTTTATCAAGCCTAATTGTATCTATTAAGCGAATGCTGGCACTTCTTGGCGGCGAGCCTAAAGATGTAAGAGAAGCAGTACAAGCAGTCGCAGAAGGCCGTATTCAAACCTCTTTCGAGACTCAGGCGATAAACGGCAGTATTTATCATGCCGTGCAACAAATGAGTAAGTCGTTAGCCGAGCTGGTCTCAAACCTTAATGCATCAATGCTGGCATTAAGGGGCGAACTGCAGCGCGTAGAAGATCGTGCTGGGGCAATTGCTCAGCTAACAGAAACACAACAGCAATCAACAGAGATGATCGCAACAGCAATGACCGAGATGGCCTCTTCAGCCAACAATGTTGCTGATTCAGCGGGTGATACTGCGCGTAATACTGACGAAGCTGATAAACAGAGCCAACATACTCAGCAGTTAATTCACAACACGGTAGATAACATTCAAGGTCTAGCAGGCCAACTAGGAACGGCCAGTGAAGCCGTCGCTAACCTAGATAGCGATGTACATAACATCGTTAAGGTCTTAGACGTCATCGGTGATATTGCAGAACAAACTAACCTTCTAGCGCTAAATGCGGCAATTGAAGCTGCGCGCGCTGGTGAACAAGGCCGCGGATTTGCGGTTGTGGCTGATGAGGTTCGTAACCTTGCAGGTCGAACACAATCAAGCACGAAAGAAATCCAACTAATGATCAATAACCTTCAAGAAGGCTCTCGTAACGCAATAAAAACTATGGAAGTGTGTGCGACGACCAGTGAAAGCACCGTAACAGAGTCCCAGAATGCCTCTGAAGCTCTACAACAGATTGTTATCGCATTAGAGTCTATTTCATCGATGAGTCATCAAATCGCGACAGCCGCCGCTGAGCAGACTCAGGTGAGTGACGATATTTCGAAGCGTATCAATATGATCGAAGAAAGTGGCAACCAACTGAGTAATGTGGTGACAGAAAGTCATAACAGCACTCAAACTCTCGCCTCCCTTTCTAACGAATTAGAAGCTTGGGTTAATAGGTTTGAAGTAAAACACTAAACTCTCGAGTAAATTCTTAAATATAAAAGCACGTTTTCATACGTGCTTTTTTTGTTTCGGTGCCTATTCCGTCCAGTTAACCGTAGTTTCAGTATCTTTTAGAGCATGCTAGACCTAGGTTTTTAGCCCCAAACGAACAAAAACAATCCACTAAGTATAGAAAAACATCAAACGATACTTTTTTTGCAATTTAATGTTGACCCAGAACGCGAAAACACGTTTAATACACCTCGTCGCCCGGATAGCTCAGTCGGTAGAGCAGAGGATTGAAAATCCTCGTGTCGGTGGTTCGATTCCGCCTCCGGGCACCACAATTTATTTGTTGGTGTCCTAGACAACAACAGTAAAGCACAAAGAAATATTATGTGCCGACTTAGCTCAGTAGGTAGAGCAACTGACTTGTAATCAGTAGGTCACCAGTTCGACTCCGGTAGTCGGCACCATTTCTTTAAAGCTTTAAGAATAATTCCCCTTTAGTTCAGTTGGTAGAACGGCGGACTGTTAATCCGTATGTCGCAAGTTCAAGTCTTGCAAGGGGAGCCAAGTTAATCATCAAGCATAAGCTTTTTGATTCATGATGCCGACTTAGCTCAGTAGGTAGAGCAACTGACTTGTAATCAGTAGGTCACCAGTTCGATTCCGGTAGTCGGCACCATTCTCTTGATTAGAGACTAAACAATCAATTCCCCTTTAGTTCAGTTGGTAGAACGGCGGACTGTTAATCCGTATGTCGCAAGTTCAAGTCTTGCAAGGGGAGCCAATTAGAAAAGGCCGCATCATTGATGCGGCCTTTTTGCATTTAAAGATCCGAACTCATCCATACCAGTCTACTCACCTTTTACTACCTCATTTAATTCGAAAACCAACACTTTTAATGCTCTTCTAAAGCAATCAGACTTTTCTCTTTAATTCCGCTCAAGCTATCACAAGAACAAACTTGTCACTCTTGCAAGAAGCCAGTCATCACGAAGGGCTACTTTCGTTATCTATAGAAGTGCTCTGCTGAGAAATTCTAGTCGTAATGGGGGCGGGAATTAAAAGCTAAATAATGAATTCAAATAAGCTCTAGAAAGGCTCTGTTGGTTGCTTAAATTGAAATGACACACGACTCACTCTTTATCGAAACTATCCACTACAATCGCTCCCATAGACGCTGGCATAGAAATAACAATTACCCTTTTGATAGATACAATTGGATCGCTTAATAAAGGAAGCTTGTCCAAACAAGTCAGCACCAAAGCAACAACCAATGCAGTCATCACATAAGCAATAACAATTCTGAAAATAAACACTGGCAGCCGAGCGACAATATCTTTCTGAAATACACTCTCATACGTGTAAAAGCCCAGGAATACAGCAGACAATAGAAACAACAACAGCAAGTTAGCTGTAGGCAAAGTCTCCCCTAGCTTCCAGGCTTCCTCAGAAAAAGAAATCGGCACGGCCAAAGCAAAAGATCCAACAAAGATCTGGCTGGCATCTTCAAAGTTAAAGCTTAATTTCATAGTTCGACCCATTAGGTTTTAAGGCTTTATCTATTTTTTAAAATAATCACAAAATTATCCGCCGATGATTTGGGGAATTTTCTATTCTTACCAAGCAACAGAAATGACACTCTTAGCTTAATATTAGTCGTAATAACCTAAACATAGCTTGAACTAACTAGCAAGAGATCAATATGTTCAGAGTAAAAGCTGTCAAAACAACTAATTCATATCGAGTCGACAAGCACATCAGAATCGAAGAGAGACCGGTAAACATCCTAAGATACTAGTGCCTAGAACCAGAAAATCTCAATCAGTTGGGTGATAAACATCACTGCACGGATCGAGGGATACTCTATTTCTTAGCTTATATATCCTTCCGGCATCACTTGGGGAGCTCAGCCTAGCGACTCTCACCTTCAAACTGAATCTAGTCCGCTTTCACCCTTTAAAATGCTTCGAACAAAGTGCTTAATGCTATCGAGAGTGATTTAAGCTCAATGCATAACAAGAGCTATTAAGTCTACTTATTAAGGACTCTAGCGTTCTTAGCAAAATCCTCTCGATGATGGAGTCCTAATTACACATTAGGCTATCCTCTAGATTCACTGATAGGCCAGAAGTCAGGTTTCCTAGACGAAGATCTATTAACTAATACTTGAGGAAGGCTCCAAGCACTGAGCAAGCGGGGTGAGTTGTAATGCTTGTATGGTTTCAGGTATTGAATAGGGGCGCTGAGTCAGAACAGTCTCATTAACCTAACTTACAACGTCGTATGGCTAGAGTATTTGATCAGTAAGCTTAAAGAGCTGCATGCGTTTGAAGCCTTTCTTGTGTCAAACCACAATTGGAATCAGAAATGATGTGATTCTAGTCGTAGGATTGGGATTTCTGATAAATGACGGAATAATGGGGACGCGTTGGCTAAGAGTTATGGGGTACGGGAAGCCTTATGTGGAAGTCATTAGATGGAAGGGCGAAGCACTATAATTTAGATGTAAAAAAGCCCCGCTATTTCTAGCGAGGCTTCTAAATAAATGGCGGAGTGGACGGGACTCGAACCCGCGACCCCCGGCGTGACAGGCCGGTATTCTAACCAACTGAACTACCACTCCGCAGTGTCTATTCAGCATAATGCAATTTAAGCCTGACGATGTCCTACTCTCACATGGGGAAACCCCACACTACCATCGGCGCTATTGTGTTTCACTTCTGAGTTCGGCATGGAATCAGGTGGGTCCACAATGCTATGGTCGTCAAACAAATTCTGTTGTTAACTTGATGAATCAAATCAACTAAATAATGGTGCTGATACCCAGACTCGAACTGGGGACCTCACCCTTACCAAGGGTGCGCTCTACCGGGCTGAGCTATATCAGCAATTCAGGAATCGTTTAAAGACGATTCTGAAAACTTTTTGTCTTCACTTTTTAAAAGTGAAAATAAATTTGGTGCCTGGCGATGTCCTACTCTCACATGGGGAAACCCCACACTACCATCGGCGCTATTGTGTTTCACTTCTGAGTTCGGCATGGAATCAGGTGGGTCCACAATGCTATGGTCGCCAAGCAAATTTTAAAATTCGGAAAGCTTATCTAAAAGTTATTTCTCTTCAAACGCATTCAAGGCCTGGTATATCTGAGTCCACAAAACCCCTTGGGTGTTGTATGGTTAAGCCTCACGGGCAATTAGTACAGGTTAGCTCAATGCCTCGCAGCACTTACACACCCTGCCTATCAACGTCGTAGTCTACGACAACCCTTTAGGACACTTATAGTGCCAGGGAAAACTCATCTCAAGGCTCGCTTCCCGCTTAGATGCTTTCAGCGGTTATCGATTCCGAACTTAGCTACCGGGCAATGCCATTGGCATGACAACCCGAACACCAGAGGTTCGTCCACTCCGGTCCTCTCGTACTAGGAGCAGCCCCTTTCAATTTTCCAACGCCCACGGCAGATAGGGACCGAACTGTCTCACGACGTTCTAAACCCAGCTCGCGTACCACTTTAAATGGCGAACAGCCATACCCTTGGGACCGACTTCAGCCCCAGGATGTGATGAGCCGACATCGAGGTGCCAAACACCGCCGTCGATATGAACTCTTGGGCGGTATCAGCCTGTTATCCCCGGAGTACCTTTTATCCGTTGAGCGATGGCCCTTCCATTCAGAACCACCGGATCACTATGACCTGCTTTCGCACCTGCTCGAATTGTCATTCTCGCAGTCAAGCGGGCTTATGCCATTGCACTAACCACACGATGTCCAACCGTGTTTAGCCCACCTTCGTGCTCCTCCGTTACTCTTTGGGAGGAGACCGCCCCAGTCAAACTACCCACCAGGCACTGTCCGTAATCCCGATTCAGGGACCAACGTTAGAACATCAAAACTACAAGGGTGGTATTTCAAGGACGACTCCATCACATCTAGCGACGCAATTTCATAGTCTCCCACCTATCCTACACATGTAGGTTCAATGTTCAGTGCCAAGCTGTAGTAAAGGTTCACGGGGTCTTTCCGTCTAGCCGCGGGTACACTGCATCTTCACAGCGATTTCAATTTCACTGAGTCTCGGGTGGAGACAGCGTGGCCATCATTACGCCATTCGTGCAGGTCGGAACTTACCCGACAAGGAATTTCGCTACCTTAGGACCGTTATAGTTACGGCCGCCGTTTACCGGGGCTTCGATCAAGAGCTTCGTCCGAAGACTAACCCCATCAATTAACCTTCCGGCACCGGGCAGGCGTCACACCGTATACGTCATCTTACGATTTTGCACAGTGCTGTGTTTTTAATAAACAGTTGCAGCCACCTGGTATCTGCGACTCTCGTCTGCTCCATCCGCAAGGGACTTCACTGATAAGAGCGTACCTTCTCCCGAAGTTACGGTACCATTTTGCCTAGTTCCTTCACCCGAGTTCTCTCAAGCGCCTTGGTATTCTCTACCCGACCACCTGTGTCGGTTTGGGGTACGATTCCTTACAATCTGAAGCTTAGAGGCTTTTCCTGGAAGCATGGCATCAATGACTTCACTACCGTAGTAGCTCGACATCGTATCTCAGCGTTAATGAAAGTCCGGATTTACCTAAACTTTCCGCCTACGTACTTGAACCTGGACAACCGTCGCCAGGCCCACCTAGCCTTCTCCGTCCCCCCATCGCAATTGTAAGAAGTACGGGAATATTAACCCGTTTCCCATCGACTACGCCTTTCGGCCTCGCCTTAGGAGTCGACTTACCCTGCCCCGATTAACGTTGGACAGGAACCCTTGGTCTTCCGGCGAGGGAGTTTTTCACTCCCTTTATCGTTACTCATGTCAGCATTCGCACTTCTGATACCTCCAGCAGCCCTTACAGACCACCTTCAACGGCTTACAGAACGCTCCCCTACCCCACATACCCTAAGGTACGTAGCCGCAGCTTCGGTGTATAGCTTAGCCCCGTTACATCTTCCGCGCAGGCCGACTCGACCAGTGAGCTATTACGCTTTCTTTAAATGATGGCTGCTTCTAAGCCAACATCCTGGCTGTCTGAGCCTTCCCACATCGTTTCCCACTTAGCTATACTTTGGGACCTTAGCTGGCGGTCTGGGTTGTTTCCCTCTCCACGACGGACGTTAGCACCCGCCGTGTGTCTCCCGGATAGTACTTACTGGTATTCGGAGTTTGCAAAGGGTTGGTAAGTCGGGATGACCCCCTAGCCTTAACAGTGCTCTACCCCCAGTAGTATTCGTCCGAGGCGCTACCTAAATAGCTTTCGGGGAGAACCAGCTATCTCCAGGTTTGATTGGCCTTTCACCCCTAGCCACAAGTCATCCGCTAATTTTTCAACATTAGTCGGTTCGGTCCTCCAGTTGATGTTACTCAACCTTCAACCTGCCCATGGCTAGATCACCTGGTTTCGGGTCTAATCCTAGCAACTGTACGCCCAGTTAAGACTCGGTTTCCCTACGGCTCCCCTAAACGGTTAACCTTGCTACTAAAATTAAGTCGCTGACCCATTATACAAAAGGTACGCAGTCACACCACGAAGGTGCTCCTACTGCTTGTACGTACACGGTTTCAGGTTCTATTTCACTCCCCTCACAGGGGTTCTTTTCGCCTTTCCCTCACGGTACTGGTTCACTATCGGTCAGTCAGTAGTATTTAGCCTTGGAGGATGGTCCCCCCATATTCAGACAGGATATCACGTGTCCCGCCCTACTCGTTTTCACTGATTATGAGATGTCGATTACGGGGCTATCACCCTTTATTGCGGCACTTTCCAGAGCCTTCATCTGTCTCATTAAAAGCTTAAGGGCTAATCCAATTTCGCTCGCCGCTACTTTCGGAATCTCGGTTGATTTCTCTTCCTCGGGGTACTTAGATGTTTCAGTTCCCCCGGTTTGCCTCCTGTTGCTATGTATTCACAACAGGATACTTACTTATGTAAGTGGGTTTCCCCATTCAGGAATCCCAGACTCAAAAGGTTATTACTACCTAATCTGGGCTTATCGCAAGTTATTACGCCTTTCATCGCCTCTGACTGCCAAGGCATCCACCGTGTACGCTTAGTCACTTAACCATACAACCCGAAAGGGTTTCTATTTGCTTTCACTTTAAAAAATGAAGACAAATAAGCGTATGGCAACTAACCAAGGTTTTTGGTTGTCATCAAGAAGGGTTAATTCCTGATAACTGTTTGCCGGACTCAATTGTGAATCAAACTAAAGTTTGATTCGAATACAAGACACTTGAATGTGTTTGTTGTGTTTATACCGTTCTTATTAAATAAGAGCAGATAAACATTGAGAACTTTTAAATTTGATTGAATTACTCGTAAGTAATCAATCAGTCAGCTTTCCAAATTGTTAAAGAGCTTGATTCAAACTAATGAACCATTTTTAAATATTTTCAGATAAAAACACTTAAAGATGGTGGAGCTATGCGGGATCGAACCGCAGACCTCCTGCGTGCAAGGCAGGCGCTCTCCCAGCTGAGCTATAGCCCCATCTTTGTATCTAGTCGATATTGGTGGGTCTGAGTGGACTCGAACCACCGACCTCCCGCTTATCAGGCGAGCGCTCTAACCAGCTGAGCTACAGACCCAATATCGTCTCTTTTACTTTCTAAACCTAATCAATCTGTGTGGACACTCATCGTGGTATCTTCGTATAAGGAGGTGATCCAGCCCCAGGTTCCCCTAGGGCTACCTTGTTACGACTTCACCCCAGTCATGAACCACAAAGTGGTGAGCGTCCTCCCCGAAAGGTTAAACTACCCACTTCTTTTGCAGCCCACTCCCATGGTGTGACGGGCGGTGTGTACAAGGCCCGGGAACGTATTCACCGTGACATTCTGATTCACGATTACTAGCGATTCCGACTTCATGGAGTCGAGTTGCAGACTCCAATCCGGACTACGACGCACTTTTTGGGATTCGCTCACTATCGCTAGCTTGCTGCCCTCTGTATGCGCCATTGTAGCACGTGTGTAGCCCTACTCGTAAGGGCCATGATGACTTGACGTCGTCCCCACCTTCCTCCGGTTTATCACCGGCAGTCTCCCTGGAGTTCCCGACATTACTCGCTGGCAAACAAGGATAAGGGTTGCGCTCGTTGCGGGACTTAACCCAACATTTCACAACACGAGCTGACGACAGCCATGCAGCACCTGTCTCAGAGCTCCCGAAGGCACACCTGCGTCTCCGCTGGCTTCTCTGGATGTCAAGAGTAGGTAAGGTTCTTCGCGTTGCATCGAATTAAACCACATGCTCCACCGCTTGTGCGGGCCCCCGTCAATTCATTTGAGTTTTAATCTTGCGACCGTACTCCCCAGGCGGTCTACTTAACGCGTTAGCTCCGAAAGCCACGGCTCAAGGCCACAACCTCCAAGTAGACATCGTTTACGGCGTGGACTACCAGGGTATCTAATCCTGTTTGCTCCCCACGCTTTCGCATCTGAGTGTCAGTGTCTGTCCAGGGGGCCGCCTTCGCCACTGGTATTCCTTCAGATCTCTACGCATTTCACCGCTACACCTGAAATTCTACCCCCCTCTACAGCACTCTAGTTCACCAGTTTCAAATGCAGTTCCGAGGTTGAGCCCCGGGCTTTCACATCTGACTTAATGAACCACCTGCATGCGCTTTACGCCCAGTAATTCCGATTAACGCTCGCACCCTCCGTATTACCGCGGCTGCTGGCACGGAGTTAGCCGGTGCTTCTTCTGTTGCTAACGTCAAGATGCGCAGCTATTAACTACACACCCTTCCTCACAACTGAAAGTACTTTACAACCCGAAGGCCTTCTTCATACACGCGGCATGGCTGCATCAGGCTTTCGCCCATTGTGCAATATTCCCCACTGCTGCCTCCCGTAGGAGTCTGGACCGTGTCTCAGTTCCAGTGTGGCTGATCATCCTCTCAGACCAGCTAGGGATCGTCGCCTTGGTGAGCCATTACCTCACCAACTAGCTAATCCCACCTAGGCATATCTTGACGCGAGAGGTCCGAAGATCCCCCTCTTTGGCCCGTAGGCATTATGCGGTATTAGCCATCGTTTCCAATGGTTATCCCCCACATCAAGGCAATTTCCTAGGCATTACTCACCCGTCCGCCGCTCGACGCCCATTAACGCACCCGAAGGATTGTTAGTGTCGTTTCCGCTCGACTTGCATGTGTTAGGCCTGCCGCCAGCGTTCAATCTGAGCCATGATCAAACTCTTCAATTTAAGATTTTGTGACTCAACGAATACTGACTTCAAAACTAATATTCATTCGAAAATGAACATGTAATTCTAAAGCTATTACCATTCCAACAGAATGGTAATGAATTGACTGTGCCGAATAACTACAAGTAGTTAAACGTATTGGTCACTCAGTTCATTGAAATCATTGTGTTACCGAAGTAACTGCTATTACCTAAGTAATAACGTTTTGATATTCATCAACGAGTGCCCACACAGATTGATAGGTTTAAATTGTTAAAGAGCTTTGCTTTCAGTGCCTTAGCACGTAAGCAGGACGCGTATAATACGCTTTCCACTTTGAAAGTCAACATAAAACTCTAAGAAAACTTAGAACTCTATGGTGACTTGTCTAGAAACTAGACAAAGTCGAAATTAAAGCCTGGCGATGTCCTACTCTCACATGGGGAAGCCCCACACTACCATCGGCGCTATTGTGTTTCACTTCTGAGTTCGGCATGGAATCAGGTGGGTCCACAATGCTATGGTCGCCAAGCAAATTTTAAAATTCGGAAAACTGATTTAAAAGTCTATCTCTTCAAACGCATTCAAGGTCTGGTACATCTGAGTCCACAAAACCCCTTGGGTGTTGTATGGTTAAGCCTCACGGGCAATTAGTACAGGTTAGCTCAATGCCTCGCAGCACTTACACACCCTGCCTATCAACGTCGTAGTCTACGACAACCCTTTAGGACGCTTATAGCGTCAGGGAAAACTCATCTCAAGGCTCGCTTCCCGCTTAGATGCTTTCAGCGGTTATCGATTCCGAACTTAGCTACCGGGCAATGCCATTGGCATGACAACCCGAACACCAGAGGTTCGTCCACTCCGGTCCTCTCGTACTAGGAGCAGCCCCTTTCAATTTTCCAACGCCCACGGCAGATAGGGACCGAACTGTCTCACGACGTTCTAAACCCAGCTCGCGTACCACTTTAAATGGCGAACAGCCATACCCTTGGGACCGACTTCAGCCCCAGGATGTGATGAGCCGACATCGAGGTGCCAAACACCGCCGTCGATATGAACTCTTGGGCGGTATCAGCCTGTTATCCCCGGAGTACCTTTTATCCGTTGAGCGATGGCCCTTCCATTCAGAACCACCGGATCACTATGACCTGCTTTCGCACCTGCTCGAATTGTCATTCTCGCAGTCAAGCGGGCTTATGCCATTGCACTAACCACACGATGTCCAACCGTGTTTAGCCCACCTTCGTGCTCCTCCGTTACTCTTTGGGAGGAGACCGCCCCAGTCAAACTACCCACCAGGCACTGTCCGTAATCCCGATTCAGGGACCGACGTTAGAACATCAAAACTACAAGGGTGGTATTTCAAGGACGACTCCACCACATCTAGCGACGCGGTTTCAAAGTCTCCCACCTATCCTACACATGTAGGTTCAATGTTCAGTGCCAAGCTGTAGTAAAGGTTCACGGGGTCTTTCCGTCTAGCCGCGGGTACACTGCATCTTCACAGCGATTTCAATTTCACTGAGTCTCGGGTGGAGACAGCGTGGCCATCATTACGCCATTCGTGCAGGTCGGAACTTACCCGACAAGGAATTTCGCTACCTTAGGACCGTTATAGTTACGGCCGCCGTTTACCGGGGCTTCGATCAAGAGCTTCGACCGAAGTCTAACCCCATCAATTAACCTTCCGGCACCGGGCAGGCGTCACACCGTATACGTCATCTTACGATTTTGCACAGTGCTGTGTTTTTAATAAACAGTTGCAGCCACCTGGTATCTGCGACTCTCGTCTGCTCCATCCGCAAGGGACTTCACTGATAAGAGCGTACCTTCTCCCGAAGTTACGGTACCATTTTGCCTAGTTCCTTCACCCGAGTTCTCTCAAGCGCCTTGGTATTCTCTACCCGACCACCTGTGTCGGTTTGGGGTACGATTCCTTACAATCTGAAGCTTAGAGGCTTTTCCTGGAAGCATGGCATCAATGACTTCACTACCGTAGTAGCTCGACATCGTATCTCAGCGTTAATGAAAGTCCGGATTTACCTAAACTTTCCGCCTACGTACTTGAACCTGGACAACCGTCGCCAGGCCCACCTAGCCTTCTCCGTCCCCCCATCGCAATTGTAAGAAGTACGGGAATATTAACCCGTTTCCCATCGACTACGCCTTTCGGCCTCGCCTTAGGAGTCGACTTACCCTGCCCCGATTAACGTTGGACAGGAACCCTTGGTCTTCCGGCGAGGGAGTTTTTCACTCCCTTTATCGTTACTCATGTCAGCATTCGCACTTCTGATACCTCCAGCATGCCTTACAGCACACCTTCAACGGCTTACAGAACGCTCCCCTACCCCACATACCCTAAGGTACGTAGCCGCAGCTTCGGTGTATAGCTTAGCCCCGTTACATCTTCCGCGCAGGCCGACTCGACCAGTGAGCTATTACGCTTTCTTTAAATGATGGCTGCTTCTAAGCCAACATCCTGGCTGTCTGAGCCTTCCCACATCGTTTCCCACTTAGCTATACTTTGGGACCTTAGCTGGCGGTCTGGGTTGTTTCCCTCTCCACGACGGACGTTAGCACCCGCCGTGTGTCTCCCGGATAGTACTTACTGGTATTCGGAGTTTGCAAAGGGTTGGTAAGTCGGGATGACCCCCTAGCCTTAACAGTGCTCTACCCCCAGTAGTATTCGTCCGAGGCGCTACCTAAATAGCTTTCGGGGAGAACCAGCTATCTCCAGGTTTGATTGGCCTTTCACCCCTAGCCACAAGTCATCCGCTAATTTTTCAACATTAGTCGGTTCGGTCCTCCAGTTGATGTTACTCAACCTTCAACCTGCCCATGGCTAGATCACCTGGTTTCGGGTCTAATCCTAGCAACTGTACGCCCAGTTAAGACTCGGTTTCCCTACGGCTCCCCTAAACGGTTAACCTTGCTACTAAAATTAAGTCGCTGACCCATTATACAAAAGGTACGCAGTCACACCACGAAGGTGCTCCTACTGCTTGTACGTACACGGTTTCAGGTTCTATTTCACTCCCCTCACAGGGGTTCTTTTCGCCTTTCCCTCACGGTACTGGTTCACTATCGGTCAGTCAGTAGTATTTAGCCTTGGAGGATGGTCCCCCCATATTCAGACAGGATATCACGTGTCCCGCCCTACTCGATTTCACTGATTATGATGTGTCGGTTACGGGGCTATCACCCTTTATTGCGAGACTTTCCAGACTCTTCACCTGCATCATTAAAAGCTTAAGGGCTAATCCAATTTCGCTCGCCGCTACTTTCGGAATCTCGGTTGATTTCTCTTCCTCGGGGTACTTAGATGTTTCAGTTCCCCCGGTTTGCCTCCTGTTGCTATGTATTCACAACAGGATACGTGCTTGTGCACGTGGGTTTCCCCATTCAGAAATCCCAGACTCAAAAGGTTATTACTACCTAATCTGGGCTTATCGCAAGTTATTACGTCTTTCATCGCCTCTGACTGCCAAGGCATCCACCGTGTACGCTTAGTCACTTAACCATACAACCCGAAAGGGTTTCTATTTGCTTTCACTTTAAAAAGTGAAGACAAATAAGCGTATGGCAACTAACCAAGGTTTTTGGTTGTCATCAAGAAGGGTTAATTCTTGATAACTGTTTGCCGGACTCAATTTACTTTTGTTTCCACTTTTTAATAAAAAGTAAAATCAAAAAATGAACAATCATTTCTGATCATTCGAATACAAGACACTTGAATGTGTTTGTTGTGTTTATCAATAAAGATAAACATTGAGAACTTTTAAATTTGATTAACATGACTCGTAAGTCAGTTAATCAGTCAGCTTTCCAAATTGTTAAAGAGCATAAAGCAAAAAGCTTTAATCAATAACTTACGTTATTAATTAAAGCTCTGGCTTTAACTAAATCTAAACCATCAATCTGTGTGGACACTCATCGTAAGTATCTTCGTATAAGGAGGTGATCCAGCCCCAGGTTCCCCTAGGGCTACCTTGTTACGACTTCACCCCAGTCATGAACCACAAAGTGGTGAGCGTCCTCCCCGAAAGGTTAAACTACCCACTTCTTTTGCAGCCCACTCCCATGGTGTGACGGGCGGTGTGTACAAGGCCCGGGAACGTATTCACCGTGACATTCTGATTCACGATTACTAGCGATTCCGACTTCATGGAGTCGAGTTGCAGACTCCAATCCGGACTACGACGCACTTTTTGGGATTCGCTCACTATCGCTAGCTTGCTGCCCTCTGTATGCGCCATTGTAGCACGTGTGTAGCCCTACTCGTAAGGGCCATGATGACTTGACGTCGTCCCCACCTTCCTCCGGTTTATCACCGGCAGTCTCCCTGGAGTTCCCGACATTACTCGCTGGCAAACAAGGATAAGGGTTGCGCTCGTTGCGGGACTTAACCCAACATTTCACAACACGAGCTGACGACAGCCATGCAGCACCTGTCTCAGAGCTCCCGAAGGCACACCTGCGTCTCCGCTGGCTTCTCTGGATGTCAAGAGTAGGTAAGGTTCTTCGCGTTGCATCGAATTAAACCACATGCTCCACCGCTTGTGCGGGCCCCCGTCAATTCATTTGAGTTTTAATCTTGCGACCGTACTCCCCAGGCGGTCTACTTAACGCGTTAGCTCCGAAAGCCACGGCTCAAGGCCACAACCTCCAAGTAGACATCGTTTACGGCGTGGACTACCAGGGTATCTAATCCTGTTTGCTCCCCACGCTTTCGCATCTGAGTGTCAGTGTCTGTCCAGGGGGCCGCCTTCGCCACTGGTATTCCTTCAGATCTCTACGCATTTCACCGCTACACCTGAAATTCTACCCCCCTCTACAGCACTCTAGTTCACCAGTTTCAAATGCAGTTCCGAGGTTGAGCCCCGGGCTTTCACATCTGACTTAATGAACCACCTGCATGCGCTTTACGCCCAGTAATTCCGATTAACGCTCGCACCCTCCGTATTACCGCGGCTGCTGGCACGGAGTTAGCCGGTGCTTCTTCTGTTGCTAACGTCAAGATGCGCAGCTATTAACTACACACCCTTCCTCACAACTGAAAGTACTTTACAACCCGAAGGCCTTCTTCATACACGCGGCATGGCTGCATCAGGCTTTCGCCCATTGTGCAATATTCCCCACTGCTGCCTCCCGTAGGAGTCTGGACCGTGTCTCAGTTCCAGTGTGGCTGATCATCCTCTCAGACCAGCTAGGGATCGTCGCCTTGGTGAGCCATTACCTCACCAACTAGCTAATCCCACCTAGGCATATCTTGACGCGAGAGGTCCGAAGATCCCCCTCTTTGGCCCGTAGGCATTATGCGGTATTAGCCATCGTTTCCAATGGTTATCCCCCACATCAAGGCAATTTCCTAGGCATTACTCACCCGTCCGCCGCTCGACGCCCATTAAATCCTCCGAAGAATCAATAATGTCGTTTCCGCTCGACTTGCATGTGTTAGGCCTGCCGCCAGCGTTCAATCTGAGCCATGATCAAACTCTTCAATTTAAGATTTTGTGACTCAACGAATACTGACTTCAAAACTAATATTTACCGCTCTTTCGAAAAAGAACAGAAACATGTAATTCTAAAGCTATTACCATTCCAACAGAATGGTAATGAATTGACTGTGCCAAAATTAAGTAAACTTAATTTTGTATTGGTCACTCAGTTCATTGAAATCAATTTTGATTCCGAAGAATCTGTTTTATCTAACGATAAAACGTTTTGATATTCATCAACGAGTGCCCACACAGATTGATAGGTTTAAATTGTTAAAGAGCTTCACTTGTTGAGCGTTCCTTTTAAGTAAGGAGCCTCTCGAAGTGGACGGCCATTCTAGCGTTTTAATTCTCAGTGTCAAACACTTATTGGGAATTAATTTCTACTTTTTAAAAGTAGGAGCGATTAAACGCTTTAAGCTAGTTGCCTTACCAACATTCTGCGCTGAAGCCTTGTGGCGTCTACCGTGTCAGTGAGGCGGCATTATAGAGATGCAGCTCTTATTGGCAAGCATTAAATACGTTTTTTATTGAAAAAAGAGGTTAAGCGAAGACATTTCAACCAAGGGCTTATTTATACCACTTTTAACCCAAGTTTCGAACAAATTACCCACAACACCCTGTGGATAACTACTCGCCATTATCAAAAAAGTAAGATAAACGAGCCCTAGGGTTTAGATATTCTCTAACTTGTTCCGGTAACTTACTTGGATGAACTGCATTGATAATTTTTATCTCTTTAGTAAAGAGGTCAATGATCGGGGCTTGGGTTCTTGGCACGCTAGGATCATAGATCAGTACATTCGGGTAAAGCATGTGTTTGGCATTAACTGAAATCACTATTCCAATTGATTCATTTGAAAGCTGCACGACAGTGCCCGGTGGGTACACTCCCATAAACTTGACTAACAGACTCAAGTTATCCTGACTATATAGGTGTTTGCAGTTCTTATATAAATGAGAGAGTGCTAAGTAAGGGATCTTTTGCTGGGATTGCGCTTTACTGTGGCAAAGGTTATCAAATGCATTTGCTACCGCGACTATTTTTGCAAACTCATCTATACCATCTTCAGTTAAGCCTTCTGGATAACCTGAGCCGTCATTCATTTCGTGATGCTGACCAATCACTCTCTTCGCACTGTCAGGAAAACCCTCAATAGCCGCGACTATATCTACCCCATACTTAGTATGAAGTTTGAGATAATTCGCCTCTGGCACAGTCAAAGCTGCCTGCTTTCTTAGTATCGCTACGGGTATCTTTATTTTACCTATATCGTGAAACAACGCTGCAAATGAAAGGTCTTTCAACTGTTGCGTATTGTAGCCTTTTGCTTTACCAATCATTAATGCAACAACAGAGACATTTAATGTATGGAAGTAAATGTCTTCAAAGTCAGCTTTTGCATTCATGAGATGCAAGGTTACGTTATCGTCACTCACTAGCGTTTCAACAATATCATCAACAAGAGCTTTAACCTCCCCTACCGCATCTAATGGGCGATTACGGATTTTGGTCATCACAGAACGCATTCGGGCAAGCGAACGTTCGAACTCTTTCTCGCAATGACTTACCCTACGACGGTAAGAGCTTAGAGTTTCGATACGCTCATGCTTATCTTTCCACATTCTTTCCGCTTCAAGACTTACTTGTAAATCAGTATCAAGGTCTTGTTCACTCACATGGTTAGCGGGTAAAGGTGATGTATCGCTTTGGTTCGGGTTTATATAGACGTGCTTAATCCCAAGATGTCGAATTACTTGTACTTGAGCGTCATCTTTGACTTTAAAGCTGTTAAGTAGAAATGGGTGTTCATTCCATTTTACTGGGAGTCGTATATGTAGACCGGGCTGAATGCGATCTACGGTAATCTTTATGCTGCCCATTTTTATATATAATATTGATCAATAATCTCTATTTATAATTCTAATAAAACCGAGCAGCAATTTCACTATCCAATTTCACAGGTTCAACTTAAAGAATCACAGTGCACCATCCAACGTATGCCGAACTTATCTTCCACTTTGCCAAACCGAGCTCCCCAAAACGTATCCGCCAAAGGTGTCATTATTCGCCCACCTTGCTTCAGATTTTCAAAGATTTGCTCTTGAGTCGCGGTATCCTCAGTAACAAGCGAGAGTGCAAGGTTGTTACCTTCGAGCTCTTTCGCTTTAACACCATCAGACATCATCAGCTTCATACCAAACGCTTCAAACTCTGCATGCATAATCCAATCAGGTTGGGCTCCCTCTATTACTTGTGGCGCATCACTAAAAAGTTGTTTCGATAAAACTACACCGCCAAAACATTTATGATAAAAATCCAACGCTTCGTTACAACGGCCATCAAAAAACAAGTAAGGGGTTACTGTCAGCATATATCTCTCCTCTATTATTCCTTTAAACATAGACAATAGAAGAGAGAATGGTAGGTAACATCATGATTTAAGATGATTAATTTATTAAGGAATAGAATTGTGGAGGGAAACGGTGTGGTTTAGGAATGAAACAACAAGATCTGACTGATTAAAAAAGCGTTTCTTTCGTTAAAATAAAGGTCAGCTTTTCTGTTCTCCAGATACAACAAAGCCCCGACCATTTCTGATCAGGGCTTTATCTAAATATGGTACCGGTAGGCGGACTTGAACCGCCACGCCCGAAGGCAACGGATTTTGAATCCGTCGTGTATACCAATTTCACCATACCGGCATTATCTTGGGGCGTTGCCCTTTCGATGTCTGGCATTATACGTATGCGAACTGATGTGGCAAGTATAAAAACTTGAATTCATGTGTGTTTGCCGATAATTTCGCCACTAAGTCATAAGCTGTGCGTCATGTCTCTTTTCACGCCAAGCCTTAGACTATATTCTGACGCCTAAATTTTTGAAGAAGTAATAACACCATGACATCAACAAACACAATGCCACCAGCAGGAGTAATGCGCCGATTTGGTGCCTTGTTCTATGACGCCCTTATCGTAATCGCTATTGAGATGCTGGCGGCTGGCGTCATTGTCGCTCTGCTGCATGCGCTCATGGCACTTGGCGTTTTTAACCATAGCGGTTATGCCGATGTTAGTGACTTCTTGAGCAACCACCCTATTTGGAGCCCTGCATATACCTTTTACTTAGTTGTAGTTTGGGTGTACTTCTTTGTGTTCTTTTGGACAAGAGCAGGTCAAACGCTAGGAATGCGAGCTTGGAAATTGCGCATTCAAAACAAAGATGGCTCCGCTATTACGGTAACCCAAGCGCTGATTCGCTTAGGAACTTCAGGATTTGGATTAGCAAACTTATGTGTTCCATTCGATCCTCAGAAGCGTGGCTTTCACGACATCTGGGCGAAGACCGAAGTAGTAGTGCTACCACAAGCACGATAACGCGATTAAACTTGCTACAGTCAAGATCAAAAAAGGAAGGCGTTATGCCTTCCTTTTTCTATTTACAGTTTCCGCCTCAAGAGCATTATGGCTATTCCGAGGAATACCACGCTCGGGGCTAGCGCACCCAAGGCCGGTGGTATTTGATAAACCAAACTGACCGGACCAAAGAACTCACTGGATATATAGAAGGTAAAACCTGCAATAACCCCCGAAAGAATCCTAGCTCCCATAGTCACACTTCGTAATGGACCAAAGATAAACGACAATGCCATCAACATCATGACCGCTATCGAAATCGGCTGAGTTATCTTTCTCCATAAAGCGAGTTCATAGCGTGATGCATCTTGCTCCGAGGCTTTAAGGTAGGAAACATAATCGTACAACCCACTTAAAGACAGTTCTTCTGGTTTAACCGTTACGATCGCAAGCTTATCCGGAGCGAGTGATGTTTCCCAAGTATAAGTTGGTAAGCTTTCTTTGGTAATCCGAAGCTCATTTTCGAAAGACGTGATCTCTACATCGTTCATAGTCCAAACGTTGTTGCCAACGTAATCGACTTCTTTTGAGTATATAGCTGTTTTCAGAGCCTTGTTCTCATCAAAGCGCCACATATTCATACCATATAACTTCTGATCATCGATTTTGACAATGAAAATGAAGTCATTGGCATCACGTGCCCATACCCCACTTTGGGTAGAGATAATATTACCACCAGCAATCGATATAGTTCTTAAGTCACGAGCCATCTTCTGTGCTTGAGGCGCACCCCATTGACCAAGAAGAGTCACCACGATCATTAATGGAATTGCGGTTTTGAGTACCGATAGGCCAATATCTAACTTAGAGAAACCCGCCGCCTGCATCACCACCAACTCAGAACTCGCAGCAAGCATACCCAATCCAATCAATGCACCAAGTAATGCGGCCATTGGAAAGAACATCTCGATATCACGAGGAACACTTAATAGAACGAAATACAGCGCTTGTAATAGATCATAGGTACCACGACCAACCTTTCTCAGCTGCTCTACGTACTTGATGATCCCAGAGAGACCAACAAACGTCACCAATACCAGTGACGTCGTTGCGATGATGGTTCTGCCTATATATAAATCGAGAATCTTAAACACGGCTTAAGCTAACCTTTTATTCTTGAATTTTTCTTTCAAACGCCTTACTGGCACGCTATCCATAAAGTTTGCACCAATTGCGACAAATAACAATAACGCATTAATTGGCCACATGCCGACTACCGCAGGGATACTCCCTTCTTCAATCGAAGATTTGGTTGCACTGATTGCTAAGAAATAGGTTAGGTAAATAAGGATTGCTGGACCAATTTTAGCGAAACGACCCTGTCGAGGGTTCACCGCCGACAGTGGCACAACAAGCATGGTCAACAATGGAATACAAAGTACCAATGAAATTCGCCACTGTAATTCCGCTTTCGCACTGTTTTCTGGATTACCAATCAGTTCGAGTGTAGGAATCGCTTCCCAATCTCGACCTTTTTTCTCAACTTCACGCTGACCAATTAAGCCTTCGTACTCTTCAAAGTGCGTCACCATATAATCAAGACGTGTCGGAACCCCTTCATGACGAGTGCCGTCATACATAACGATGACTTGGCGACCATCGCTCAGTTCTTTGACATCACCCGACTTAGAAAACATCACACTAGGCAATACCGAATCACGTGGGCGCATTTGAGCAACGAACACATTTTCTAACTTATTACCGTCGATATCATCAATGAAAACGACAGAAGAACCATCCGGCGTACCTTCAAACTTACCTTTCGGAAGTAAATCAACGCTATTTTCTGCAGCCACTTCTTCATACATTTGCTCAACTTTGTCTTGCGACCAAGGAGATAACCAAAATGAGTTGAAAGCGGCAACTGATGCGGTTATCAAAGCCAAATAAAGCGCAGATTGGATAAGGAATTTATTACCAATACCCGTAGCGTTCATTACGACTATTTCACTTTCAGCGTAAAGACGGCCAAAAGTAAGCAAAATACCAATATAGATACTGAGTGGAAGCATCAATAAACCCATCGCTGGCATATTTAGACCAACAATCGACAATATGAGGCTCGCAGGAATATCACCATCAGAGGCGTCCGCTAAAACACTGATGAATTTTTGGCTGAGAAACACGAGAAAGAGAACAAAAAAGATCGCAAATTGGCTCTTGATTGTCTCGCGGATCAAATATCTAACAATAATCACGCTCAAATTACCTATACAAAACTTGTTTTTTTGATTGAATCACTATAATTTCCCGTTGAACCTTTTATTTTTTTAAATTTTTAGCTAAGTGTTAGCGTTCTTCTTTAAGGTTAGTTCCATTATAGGATCCAACAAGTAAGAACCCATTATCTAACATTTAGTTCGATTTGTCTTCAGGATGTAGGAGTACGCATGGAGTTCAGTGTAAAAAGTGGCAGCCCAGAGAAACAGCGCAGCGCATGTATCGTTGTCGGTGTATTCGAACCGCGCCGCCTTTCTCCAGTAGCCGAGCAATTAGATAAGATTAGCGATGGCTATATTAGTTCACTGCTTCGTCGCGGTGATCTAGAGGGTAAACCTGGCCAGATGCTGCTACTGCATCAAGTACCTGGTGTACTTTCAGAACGTGTTCTACTGGTAGGCTGTGGTAAAGAACGTGAGCTAGGCGAGCGTCAATACAAAGAAATTATCCAAAAAACCATCAGCACACTAAACGAAACAGGTTCTATGGAAGCAGTATGTTTCCTTACAGAACTTCACGTTAAAGGTCGCGACACTTACTGGAAAGTTCGTCAAGCGGTAGAAGCGACTAAAGATGGTCTTTACACATTCGACCAATTTAAGAGCAACAAACCAGAGACTCGTCGTCCATTGCGTAAATTGGTATTCAACGTACCAACTCGTCGCGAGCTAAGCCTTGGCGAAAAAGCGATCTCTCATGGTCTTGCTATTGCTTCAGGTGTGAAAGCATCTAAAGATCTTGGCAACATGCCACCGAACATCGCAAACCCGGCTTACCTAGCTTCTCAAGCTCGTCGTTTAGCTGACGATTATGAGACAGTAAAGACTAAGATCATCGGTGAAGAAGAGATGGAAAAGCTGGGTATGACTTCATACTTAGCTGTAGGCCGTGGCTCTAAGAACGAATCTATGATGTCTATCATGGAATACAAAGGTGCTGCTGACCCAAATGCAAAACCTATCGTTCTAGTCGGTAAAGGTCTTACTTTCGATTCAGGCGGTATCTCGCTTAAGCCTGGTGAAGGCATGGATGAGATGAAGTACGACATGTGTGGTGCTGCATCTGTATTCGGCACAATGAAAGCACTGGCGAAACTTAACTTGCCAATCAACGTTGTAGGTATCCTTGCAGGCTGTGAAAACATGCCAGGTAGCAATGCTTACCGCCCAGGTGACATTCTAACAACCATGTCAGGCCAAACCGTTGAAGTATTAAATACTGATGCAGAAGGTCGCTTGGTTCTATGTGATGCCCTAACTTACGTTGAGCGCTTTGAACCAGATTGTGTTGTCGATGTTGCTACGCTAACTGGTGCATGTGTTATCGCTCTAGGTCACCACATCAGTGGCGTTCTATCTAACCACAACCCACTGTCTCATGAACTTGTTAATGCTTCAGAGCAAGCAAGTGATCGCGCATGGCGTCTACCTATGGCAGACGAGTACCATGAGCAGCTGAACAGTCCGTTTGCTGATATGGCAAACATCGGTGGCCGCCCTGGCGGTACTATCACCGCAGGTTGCTTCCTGTCTAAATTCACTAAGAAGTACCACTGGGCTCACATTGACAGTGCAGGTACTGCGTGGAAGTCAGGTGCAGCGAAAGGCTCGACAGGTCGTCCTGTCTCAATGCTAGTCCAATTCTTATTGAACCGCAGCGGCCAAGAGACTGAAGAGCAATCTTCAAAATAATGAAAAGGGCCTACGGGCCCTTTTTTAATAAGCGCTATTTGTTAGACCCTGTTAACCAAGTAATATTGATATCCACGATTTTCAGTTCAAGTTTCGAGTGTTAAGTATGCAGACTGCCACGTTTTACATTGTGCCTTCAGACAGCCCGCAAGCCAGCGAAGATGGTTTTGCTCACTATGTGCTGTTTCTTGCTCAGCACTTTGCTAAACAAGGCGCTAAACTTTATCTCAACTGCAATGACAAAGAACATGCCGAACGTATCGCTGAGGTTTTCTGGCAGGTCGAACCCAATGAATTTATTGCACATAACTTAGTTGGCGAAGGCCCAAAGTATTCAACCAACATCGAAATTGGCTATCAAGGCGTAAAACATAATTGGAATCGCCAACTGGTAATAAATCTGGCCGATAATAATACAACCTTTGCGAACGCCTTTGCTCAGGTGATAGACTTCGTTCCTTGCGAAGAAAAAGCTAAGCAACTCGCTCGAGAAAGGTATAAAATTTACCGTCAGGCTGGATATCAGCTACAAACTATCGAGATTCAACATCCATAGTCAAACCTCATAGTTAAAGCTATCTTTGGATTTAGATTCAAGAAGCTTCACTTATGAAGTTTGACCACGATTAACCATTCACAGTATCCGTTATAAGAGCACTATGGAAAAGACATACAACCCAACATCAATCGAACAAGCTCTGTATAAGACTTGGGAAGAGAAAGGCTACTTTAAGCCACACGGTGACACATCAAAAGAAGCTTACAGCATCATGATCCCGCCACCGAACGTCACTGGCAGCCTACACATGGGTCACGCGTTCCAAGATACGATCATGGATACGCTTATCCGTGCTCAACGTATGAAAGGCAAAAATACTCTTTGGCAAGTGGGTACTGACCACGCTGGTATCGCCACTCAAATGGTTGTTGAGCGTAAGATCGCTGCTGAAGAAGGCAAAACAAAACACGACTACGGCCGTGAAGCTTTCATCGACAAGATCTGGGAATGGAAAGGCGAATCAGGTGGCACGATCACTCAACAACTTCGTCGTCTTGGTGCTTCTGTAGATTGGGATCGTGAGCGATTCACTATGGATGACGGCCTATCGGCTGCGACTCAAGAAGTGTTTGTTCGTCTATACGAAGAAGACCTAATCTACCGTGGTAAGCGTCTAGTAAACTGGGATCCTAAACTGCACACTGCTATTTCTGATCTTGAAGTTGAAAACAAAGACAAAAAAGGTTTCATGTGGCACTTCCGCTACCCACTAGCGAACGGTGTTAAAACGGCTGATGGCAAAGACTACATCGTCGTTGCTACTACACGTCCAGAAACCATGCTTGGCGATACAGGCGTTGCGGTTAACCCTGAAGATCCTCGCTACAAAGATCTTATCGGTAAAGAAATCCTGCTTCCTATCGTTAATCGTCTTATCCCTATCGTAGGTGATGAGCACGCTGACATGGATAAAGGCACGGGTTGTGTAAAAATCACGCCAGCTCATGACTTTAACGATTACGAAGTGGGCAAGCGCCATAGCCTACCAATGATCAACATCCTAACGTTCAACGGTGATATCCGTGATGCGGCTGAAATTTTCACAACTAACGGTGAAGAGAGCGATGTGTATTCAACAGAGCTTCCTGCTAAATACCAAGGCATGGAACGTTTTGCTGCTCGTCGTGCAACGGTTGCTGAATTTGAAGAGCTAGGCCTACTTGAAGAAATCAAAGATCACGATCTAACCGTTCCTTACGGTGACCGTGGTGGTGTGGTTATCGAACCAATGCTGACAGACCAATGGTACGTGCGTACAGCACCTCTTGCTGCGCCTGCTGTTAAAGCCGTTGAAGATGGTGAGATCCAATTCGTACCTAAGCAATATGAAAACATGTACTTCGCGTGGATGCGTGACGTGCAAGACTGGTGTATCTCTCGTCAACTTTGGTGGGGCCACCGTATCCCAGCATGGTACGACAACGATGGTAAAGTTTACGTAGGTCGCACTGAAGAAGAAGTTCGTGAAAAGAACAACCTTTCACCGGTAATTGTTCTTAAGCAAGACAACGACGTTCTTGATACTTGGTTCTCTTCTGCACTTTGGACGTTCGGCACACAAGGCTGGCCTGAAGATACTGAAGCAATGAAAACATTCCACCCATCAGAAGTACTAGTATCTGGTTTTGATATTATCTTCTTCTGGGTTGCTCGTATGATCATGATGACCATGCACTTCGTGAAAGATGAAGATGGCAAGGCTCAAGTACCTTTCAAAACCGTTTACATGACGGGTCTTATCCGTGATGAAAACGGCGACAAGATGTCTAAGTCGAAAGGTAACGTACTTGATCCAATCGATATGATTGACGGCATCGGCCTTGAAGAGCTAGTAGAGAAGCGTTGTGGCAACATGATGCAACCTAAACTGGCTGCTAAGATCGAAAAAGCAACACGTAAAACTTTCGAAGATGGTATCGAACCATACGGTACAGATGCACTGCGTTTCACTCTTGCTGCTATGGCTTCAACTGGCCGTGACATCAACTGGGACATGAAGCGTCTTGAAGGTTACCGTAACTTCTGTAACAAGCTATGGAACGCAAGCCGTTACGTACTGATGAATACAGAAGAGCACGATTGTGGCATGTCACTGTCTGCTGAAGACCGTGCAAACATGGAATTCTCTCTAGCTGATAAGTGGATTGAATCTCAGTTTGAAGTTGCAGCGAAAGAGTTTAACGCTCACCTAGACAACTACCGTCTAGACATGGCGGCAAACACGCTTTACGAATTCATCTGGAACCAATTCTGTGACTGGTACCTAGAGCTAACAAAACCTGTTCTTTGGAAGGGTACTGAAGCTCAACAACAAGCAACTCGTTACACGTTGATCACGGTTCTAGAGAAGACTCTACGTCTTGCCCACCCTGTTCTTCCTTACATCACTGAATCTATCTGGCAGAGCGTTAAGCCGCTAGTAGACGGCGTTGAAGGTGAGACAATCATGACTCAAGCACTTCCTCAGTTTAATGAAGCTAACTTCAATGCTGAGATCGTTGACGACATCGAATGGGTTAAAACTTTCATCACAGCTATCCGTAACCTACGTGCGGAATACGACATTGCACCAAGCCAAGGCTTAGAAGTAATGATCAAAGTCGCTGATGAGAAAGATGCAGCTCGTATCGAAGCAAACAAGATCGTTCTTACTTCTCTAGCTAAGCTAGACGATATTAAAGTTCTAGCAGACGGCGAAGCGACTCCAGCTTGTGCAACCAAACTGGTTGGCAAATCTGAGCTGATGATCCCAATGGCGGGTCTTATCGACAAAGATGCTGAACTTGCTCGTCTAGATAAAGAAGTAGCGAAGACTCACGGTGAGATTAAGCGTATCGAAGGTAAGCTAGGTAACGAAGGTTTTGTTGATAAAGCACCTGAAGCGGTTATCGCGAAAGAACGTGAAAAGCTTGAAGGCTACAAAGAAACTCTTGTTAAGCTTGAAGAGCAAAAAGCGACCATTGCTGCTTTATAATCGATGCGATAGTTTTTAAGTAAGAAAAAGGGCAGATAATAATCTGCCCTTTTTATTGTCTAAAATTCGGTGGTAATTGTTTGATTAATATAAATTACAACTAGATAACAATGACTTAAGCATTAACACTAGCCTTCACCAGTAAACAACTAATGTACGTCCCTCAATGATTCAATCCGTTCACCCAATTCAGGATGAGAACTGAGCCATGTGGGTAGTTCAGCATGTCCATCAGAACCTTTTCCTAACAATTCAAACATCTCAATCATAGCTTGATTAGAACCATGCAGCTCGATCATCGAATAGGAAGCAAATGAATCAGCTTCTCGCTCTGCATCTTGTGATTGACCATTATTTGCAACAAACACACCAAGACCAGTAAGGTTATCAATGATCCCAGAGCTTTCACCAGTCAAAGCCGCCACAGTTACTGATAACAAACTTGATCGAACCAATACCTTCATTACATGCTGGTGCTGAACATGTCCTAATTCATGTAACAAGATACTGTCTAGTTGCTCTTCCGTTGTAGTCAATCTAACGAGATCATCTAATACGATGATTGTCCCAGCACTCAGCGCAAAAGCATTGGCGCCAAGCTCTGAAGAACGAAAAACCAACTGTACATCGCCTTCAATACTCATTTTTTGCAGCTGCCTTTCAAAGCGCTGTCGAATGTGGCGCTGTCGTTCTTCCGACAGAGTGGAGCTCTCAAAGAACTGTTCATCTAAAGACTCTAAAACCTGATTTTCAACCAGCCTAGGCACCGAATCAGGTAGATAAGTGACTATTTGATGAGTTAACCACGGGATCCCATGAGTGAACATAGAAATAGTAAGTAACACGAGAACAACACTACTAACTAAGATAGCCGTGATGTTCTTCTCTAATTTACCTAAGAAATCATGTTTACCTCTGTCTCTCAAATAGGCGTCCAGCTCATCACTTTCCTCCGAGATAAATTGCCATCCATCTGGGAATTTGAGCTTTGTTGGAGCGGATCCAACGCCTCGCATAATTTCAACACGTTCAAAATATGCAGAAACAATAGAGCCATCCACACTCAGGAGTAGTTTATCAGGGTGAGAGATATCTAAAATGGCCTCGCAGCGTTCAGAACTACGAGGCGGGTGTGCAACACCAGAGATCATTTAGCCAATACCAAGATCAACATTAAACGCTTGAGCTATTTCATCAGAAATAGCCGATTCCACATCAGACGGTTGGTCGTTTGCTACTAGTAAATCTAAGTTACCTTGAACATACGTATTCTCCGACAAGTAGTTCATCGTTCTTACCATCACCCATGGTCTAGCTAACCCGAGGGTAATCACTTGAAGTAAGAAGTTAGTTAATACTAAAAACATGTAGCTTTTTATCGTTAATGTCGAAGCAAAACTTAACGTTGAATCGGCCTCATTTTCTTTTCCTTCAAGCACTAATTCAGAAAAGGTGTAATTTCTAATTTTTACTTGAATGTAAGCAGCAATCGCAATACTCATAACAATGAAAGCAAAGTAATAAGCAACCATCATTGAAGTCAAACTTCCGTTGTTAGCGATTTCGGATAACGACTCAGGGTTGCTGATCATGTTGAAGCCAACGGCACTGAAGAGAGCCAAGACGGCAACAATAGAGACAACCAGCCATGCAATCATACTGGTTAAGTATACTTTGAAATAAAAGCCATCTTGGTAATCAGCTTTAAACTGACGATCGCCATAGCGATAGCCATTAGAAAAATAATTGGCGATACCGGCAAGTAGCCAGGATTGTAAATAAACATAAGAAGGTATGGATATTAAAATGGCGATGCCACCAGCAATCATGTTCATTTGCATCGTAAATATTATTGCCATGATTGCCGTAAATACGCCGACACCCACAACAAGACCACGCCCAAGAATTGCCCAGTAGGCTCCGGAAACAGTACCATGGAAAGAGAAGTGAACATTTCGAAAGCTTGTCATTGCAGAATCAAAACGAGCATTACTGCGAGATAACAATGGTAACAATGCAAAAAATACCAGTAATAAAACCAATGCAACCTGAGGAGCAAATTGATTACTGATTCCCCAAGCGACTACACAAATCAACGCAATGATTCGCCCTTTCAATATTTGCATGGGCTTACCATGATATTCAAAGCTATCACTACCAATAAATGTATTCCCATAAAAGTAACGTTTATTTCGAACTTTCGCCCAAGCCGAATAAATACCGAGCGTGATCACTGATAGTAGAATGTTAACAATCCATATTCCAAAATACTCTTTCCCTTTTCCACTAAAGAGAACCTTAGTTTCCAACTCTTTGTTTTCCATTTTAACTCCATCTGACGTTCATCATTAAACCATGCGCATCTTGGTGCGCATTGAGAGATTGCACGCTATAGAAACACGCCGTGCTAATCAATAACCTGAATGGATAAATCAAAGGGAGTTATCATAGTTTTTACAAATAATAACAAGGAGTTGAATAAGCCTTACTAAGATATTTATCACTATACAGTTACATTCAATCAGAGATTATTTTCTCCCTAGAATCCTTTGATAGGTTTCATCTATCAAATTAATCCCTACAACCCATTTCAATTAATGATAATAATTCTCAATAATAGCTCTATCGAAACAACACAACGATTGAGTAATTATCATGAAAAAGACACTAACCTTTGCCGCATTACATTTTACTATCGCATTTAGTGTCGCTTACGTACTCACAGGCGACATCTTAATTGGCAGCTTAATTGCCATGATTGAGCCCTCTGTGAATACTGTGGCCTTCTATTTTCATGAAAAGGCTTGGGCTCAAGTTCCAGCGCTTAAAGCTCGTCAGTGGATGACTAAATTAAAAACAGCAAGCTTCGCTACTATCCACTTTAGTGTTGCCTTTACCGTTGTCTACTTATTGACTGGCGATGCCTTTGTTGGTGGTGTGATGGCAACGTTAGAACCCGCTTTGAATACCGTGGCTTACTACTTCCATGAGAAAGTTTGGCTACGAAAAGCAGAAAGCCAAACAACACAGCCACAGTTTTGTTTGCACCAACACGCTTAACCTAGAGAGTTTATTGTTGACATAGTTGCGGCTCGCAATTAAATTATAGTTGTACGTCGCAACCATATTGAGAGGCAACATGACTTCAACACAACTTAGAGAATTATCACGTCAGCTCGTTCGACAGCTTGGAATGCTCGACAAAGATTGTGGTGATATTGCCCTACCTCCGATTCAAGCGCATACGCTTATCGAACTAGAGCAGCAGCCATTAACCGTGAATCAATTAGCGGATAAGCTCAATATTGATAAGTCCAACGCCAGTAGAGCAGTCAATAATCTAGCGAAGAACTCGTTAATCCAAACCTCGCCACACCCCAACGATAAGCGCAGTGTTGTTGCTTCAGTAACAGAGCAAGGGATAAACACTCTTGCCCAGCTTCACAGTCAACAGAATCAGTTTTATGACTCGGTACTTGAGCGTTTAACGGAAGCGGAAACTCAACAAGTTTCGGGGGGAATTAAGCACTACCTTAAAGCTCTGCAACAAAGCCAGGCTTCAAGTGATGTGGTGGTTCGTCCCCTACAACAGCAAGACAACACCGTAGTGGCCAATGTGATTCGCCAAGTCTCTTATGAGAACGGGCTAACCGAAGATAAAGGTTATGGTGTAGCAGATCCCACCTTAGAAGACATGTTTAGCGTTTATAACAATGAAAGATCTCAGTATTGGGTAATTGAACTTGATGGAAAGGTTGTCGGTGGTGGTGGATTTGCACCATTAGCAGGTATGCCAGAAGTCTGTGAACTGCAAAAGATGTACTTCTTGCCAGAAACAAGAGGCAAAGGCTTAGCTAAGAGGTTGGTTAATATGTCGATGGAGAAAGCTAAGGAACTGGGTTATCAACATATGTATCTAGAAACGACCGAATGCCTTAATGCTGCCGTTAAACTTTACGAAAAATTGGGCTTTGAACACCTTGATTCAGCTTGGGGAGAAACAGGCCATGACGCTTGTGAAGTTGTCATGGCCAAAACGCTATAATGTGTTTTTGAAATAGGGTTAGCGTCGGCAGTTCATCAGATGACAAGCAAGTGAGCGAATTGATTCCTTACGTAACGGGCTAATTAAATAACCGCTAACTACGCAAAAAATTACTGACGCAAGATGCTGGGTTCAAGGCGACAAAAGAGCTCTCTTCCTGCCCATCAAGTACCACTTCTAACGAGTATAAATGTTTAGGGTTAGGATTCTCAATATCAAAAATGATCGGAGCCTCAACCTGGAAAACAACACCCGTATGTTCTGCTCGCACATCTATCGGCATCACCAATGTCATACCATTAAACTTGATTGATGCCGATATTAGCCCCGGCTTTAGCGTTTGATAGATAACATCCACTTTGAACTCACAACCACCACCGTAATGCCAGATCTGCTCTGTCACAACTTGCTCAAGCTTGACGTGACGAACGAACTGCAGATATGGCGCTTGCCAGATTCCAATACGAGAATCCGATTTAGCGACAGCCGGTGAAGAGACTGACTCATCCATATCCTCTTCAAGCAACAGGCTCTCCTCTTCTTTAAGGAAAAGGATCTCAAAACGGTTGCGACCAGACTGCATGTAAGGTCGAATATCTTTACGGTATTCGACTTGGCTACCATCACAATCAAACACAGCCACACCATTGAGTCGCACTTCCGCAAAGTAATCAACACCTGCCATTACTAACTCAACAAACGGGCACGCCAACATCGCATCATCCACTTCGATGTCATGCATCAGGTGCCACTCTTGCTCTGCGATTTCACTTTCACTCAAGCTATCAGGAAGCTTTGAACTTAACGGAGCCGGAAAGGTAATGTCATCTTGTGGAATAGAGAGATCCGTTAGTGGCGATATTTGCCAAAGACCATCGAGAGGTAATCGCATAGCATTCCTTGAGATAGATCAATTTTGACCGCATTATAATGAATGAATGCATATAAAGACATTTATTTTTCTGAGGATAAAAAAATGCCAGCTCAAGGCTGGCATTCTTTAAAACTGGGAAGAAATTACTCTTCGTCTTCATCATCTTCGTCTGGGTAGATAGCATCTTCACCTTCGTAGTAAGTGCCCCAACCGTCGTAGATAATGTCAAACTTCTCTGCAAGATTTACAAGCTTCTCAACTTGCTCATCAATCGCTTCTGCATTCAGAGTACACTGCATCGTTGCATCACAACAAAGTAGCTTATTGCCATCTTCGTCTTCTGTCTCTTCAGCTTCAAGCACTTCAAAGCCCATTTTGAATGCTTCAACAACGGCTTTCTCAAGTACTGCGAAATCTTCAGCAAAAAGGTGATGCTCGATATCGTATAGAGCTTCAGGATCGCTACCATCTTCGATTAGTGCTTCAATGATGTCGCGAGTCTCTCCTTTTTGAAATTCAATTAATTCCGCTACTGATAGATATTCATCTTCGTGAGACATGTGTCTGCTCCAGAGTGTTGACTATGAAAAGATCAAATTTGATTGCCACGAAATATGGCATGGATCGCCTAGAAAAGCCACCTAGATCAGGTATAGAAGAGTAAGTTTATCGCTAGATAACAGAGGGGATATCAATTAAAAAGTGAAATCAAAATCACAGAAACAAATTTTCAACATATTATTAACTAACGTGTGTTTTAGCATTTCATTTTTATTGTTACTTTTCGCCTTACTTCTCTAAAACTGAGTGGTTAGTCATATCAAATGCATACTGACGATCACTTCATTGGTGCATAAGATCTCATTTAAAAGTAGATAATTGCATAAATTTTGAATGAAAAATCATGTTCACCAAGCAAAATGGATTATCGAATTACTGAAATTTGAGCATAGAACCGCAAAAAGTTTGTTCTAGCATTGAGTCTTTCAATTGGATTTTAATATTGCTAATTTTTAATTAATTAGCATTAAAAACCAATAGTTGAGAGATAACACAACCTTTACACAATTTTCAAAACTTGCATATTACGAACAAGCTTGTCATAAATAGACGCTGGATTAATAGTAAGGATGCAAAATGAGTAAGCTGTACGTTGGCTCCGAAGTCGGTCAATTAAGACGAGTTCTCCTAAATCGACCTGAAAGGGCACTCACCCACCTCACCCCTTCTAACTGTCATGAGTTACTCTTTGATGATGTACTTGCAGTAGAAGCCGCAGGTGAAGAACACGATGCCTTTGCGACGACACTTCGTAACCAAGACGTTGAAGTGTTATTACTGCATGACCTACTGGTTGAGACACTCGCTGTGGCTCAAGCTCGTGAGTGGCTACTGACTACTCAAATCTCTGATTTCCGTTACGGCCCTACATTCGCACGTGATTTAAGAGAATACCTTGCTCAAATGGACAACGAGCACTTAGCCACGATCCTACTGGGTGGTTTAGCCTACTCTGAACTTCCTATTAAATCTTCTTCAATGCTACCAAAGATGCACCGCCCGCTTGATTTCGTTATTGAGCCGCTACCCAACCATCTATTTACCCGCGATACTTCTTGTTGGGTTTATGGAGGTGTATCTCTTAACCCGATGATGATGCCTGCTCGTCAACGAGAAACGAATCACTTGCGAGCAATTTACCGCTGGCACCCTGTATTCGCAGGCCAAGATTTCATTAAGCACTTCGGTGATGAAGATCTTCACTATGACAACGCGAATATTGAAGGTGGAGATGTACTGGTTATCGGTAAAGGTGCCGTGCTTATCGGTATTTCAGAGCGTACTAAGCCACAAGGTGTTGAAAACCTAGCCGCTAGTTTATTCAAATCTGGTCAAGCTAAAGAAGTGATTGCGATTGATTTACCGAAGCACCGCTCTTGTATGCACCTTGATACGGTAATGACACACATGGATATCGACACATTCTCAGTCTATCCAGAGATCGTTCGTAAAGACCTAGATACTTGGCGCTTAACGCCAAAAGAAAATGGCGAAATGCGAGTAGAGAAAGCTGAAAACTACCTAACAGCGATTGAAGGCGCACTGGATCTCGATCAACTGAAGATCATCACAACCGGTGGTGATAACTACGAAGCTGAACGTGAGCAGTGGAATGACGCTAACAACGTACTGACGGTGAAACCGGGTACGGTTATCGGCTATGAGCGTAATGTTTACACCAATGAAAAATACGACAAAGCAGGTATCGAAGTTCTGACGATTCCGGGCAATGAGCTAGGTCGTGGCCGAGGTGGCGCTCGCTGTATGAGTTGTCCTATCGAAAGAGACGGTATCTAAGCCACAAAACTCAATAAAGCAAACACACTAACTTATCTAGGCCAGTACCATTGTACTGGCCTTTTTTATTAAATTAATAAAATAAATATTCACAAATATAGCATTTTTATGTTTAACTGAGTTCTTCATTGATCCTATATACGCAAGGAGCGAGAGATGGCCTTTAATCTTCGCAATCGTAACTTTCTAAAACTTCTCGACTTTACTCCTAAAGAGATTCAGTTTTTACTCGACCTGTCTGCCGACCTTAAAAAAGCTAAGTATGCAGGTACAGAGCAGAAAAAGCTTAACGGTAAAAACATCGCTTTGATCTTTGAAAAAGCATCCACTCGAACTCGATGTGCTTTTGAGGTAGCTGCTTTTGATCAAGGCGCTCAAGTCTCTTATTTAGGCCCTTCTGGTTCTCAGATTGGTCAGAAAGAATCAATGAAAGATACGGCGCGTGTATTAGGTCGCATGTACGATGGCATTGAATACCGAGGGTTTGGCCAAAGCATTGTCGAAGACCTAGGCGCTTATGCTGGTGTACCGGTTTGGAATGGCTTAACCGATGAGTTCCACCCTACTCAGATCTTGGCTGATTTCCTCACTATGCTTGAGCATGGTCGTGGTAAACATCTGCACCAAATCAGCTTTGCTTACCTTGGTGATGCACGTAATAACATGGGTAACTCTCTGTTAGTGGGTGCCGCGAAAATGGGCATGGATATTCGCCTTGTCGCGCCAAAAGCATTTTGGCCAGAAGAGCACCTTGTCGAAGAGTGCCAAGCTATCGCGCAAAGTACAGGTGCAAAAATCACGCTGACAGAAGACGTTGCCGAAGGTGTGAAAGGCTGTGATTTCCTTTATACCGATGTTTGGGTTTCTATGGGTGAAGCGCCAGAAGCTTGGGACGAACGTGTTGCTGTAATGACACCTTACCAAGTGAATATGGATGTCATTAAGCTCACAGGTAACCCTCAAGTGAAATTCATGCATTGCCTGCCCGCTTTCCACAACAATGAAACCGTGATCGGCCAGCAAGTTGCAGACAAATATGGAATGAACGGCTTAGAAGTCACTGACGAAGTCTTTGAATCGGATTACTCAATTGTATTTGATGAAGCTGAGAATCGCATGCATACCATTAAAGCCGTAATGGTTGCGACTCTGGGCCAATAGCGAATACTGAAAGTAAAAAAAGCTTGATGTAATCGCTTGCGCTCACAAATTGAAAGCGTATAATTCTCGGCAATTTGTCTGAGAGTAGTGAAAATGACGCCAAGCAATGTTGTGATAAAACATAATGATATTGTGAAAACACATAATAAAATTGTGAAAACACCAAATATTGCTCGCAAGCTAGCATGCTTGCCAGGCCGTCTATTCTGCTTTTCAGCACTTTTTTAAAGCCTCCCATTATGGGGGGCTTTTTTATGGCCAATACATTATTGTGGGGAAGAAGATCATGGCGAATTCGCTCTATCAAAAGCACATCATCTCAATTCCAGAGCTTTCTCGTGAAGAGCTAGAATTAATTGTTCAAACTGCAGGTCAGCTAAAGGCTGAACCAAACCCAGAACTCATCAAGAACAAAGTTGTTGCCAGCTGCTTCTTCGAACCTTCAACGCGAACTCGTCTCTCTTTTGAAACGGCTATTCAACGCATCGGTGGTGATGTGATTGGTTTCGACAGTGGTGGTAACACCTCACTGGCGAAGAAAGGCGAAACGCTAGCGGACTCGGTACAGGTTATCTCTTCATACGTTGATGCTTACGTAATGCGTCATCCTCAAGAAGGTGCTGCGCGTCTGGCTTCTGAGTTTTCTAACGGTGTACCGGTTATTAACGCAGGTGACGGCGCAAACCAACACCCAACACAAACGCTATTAGACCTATTCTCTATCGCTGAGACACAAGGCCGCCTAGACAACCTCAACGTTGCATTCGTTGGTGACCTTAAGTACGGCCGTACGGTTCACTCGTTGACTCAAGCGCTAGCGAAGTTCGATAACATCTGTTTCTACTTCGTAGCACCTGAAGCACTGGCGATGCCAGACTACATTTGCGAAGAACTTGATGAAGCGGGTATCAAGTATCAACTGCTGACAGACATGGAAGATGTCATTCCAGAACTTGATGTCTTGTACATGACTCGAGTTCAAAAAGAGCGCTTCGATGAATCGGAATACGCGCATATCAAATCAGCGTACATCCTGACTGCTCCGATGCTGGAAAATGCACGTGATAACCTAAAGGTTCTTCACCCTCTTCCTCGTGTTGATGAAATTACTGTCGATGTCGATAAAACACCTTACGCTTACTACTTCCAGCAAGCAGAGAACGGTGTTTACGCACGTGAAGCACTGCTAGCCCTTGTTCTTAACGAAACGCTGTAGAGGAGAGATATCATGTCTAAAGAGACTCAATTAAAAGTTGAAGCAATCAAGAACGGAACGGTTATCGACCATATCCCAGCCAACATCGGGATCAAGGTACTCAAACTGTTCGACATGCATAACTCAAATCAGCGAGTAACGATTGGCCTAAACCTGCCATCTTCTGCTCTAGGCGGCAAAGACTTACTCAAGATAGAGAATGTGTTTATCACTGAAGAGCAGGCGAGCAAGTTAGCACTTTACGCACCTCACGCAACGGTAAACCAAATCGAAGATTACGAAGTGGTTAAGAAGCTACCACTAGAACTTCCTGAGCAAATCAACGATGTGTTTGAGTGTCCAAACACCAACTGTATTACTCACAATGAGCCCGTAGAAAGCAGCTTTAAGATCTTTGAAAAGAAAGAAGATATTCGATTGAAGTGTAAGTACTGCGAAAAAGTATTCTCTCGTGAGATCGTGACAGAAAGATAACGTCATACGGCAACGCCGATCGAACGCAAAAACTATTCAATACCTCGCCTGTGCGGGGTATTTTGCTCTTTACCTATCCTGAGTTTGAAGGCACACTAAAAATTGCTTTTTATCCAATAACTGACGGAATAACCAATGACTAAAGTACTTCACACAGAATCGGCTCCAGCTGCAATCGGCCCATACGTACAAGGTGTTGACCTTGGCAATATGGTTCTGACTTCTGGTCAAATCCCAGTAAACCCAGCAACTGGTGAAGTATCTGCTGATATCGCAGAGCAAGCTCGCCAATCTCTAGACAACGTTCAAGCAGTTGTTGAAGCTTCTGGCCTGACTGTAAAAGACATCGTAAAATTAACGGTATTCGTTAAAGACCTAAACGACTTCGGCACAGTAAACGAAGTTTACGGTAAGTTCTTTGATGAGCACGGCGTTGCAAATTACCCTGCACGTTCATGTGTTGAAGTAGCTCGTCTACCAAAAGATGTAGGTATCGAGATCGAAGCTATTGCGGTTCGCAAATAGGTTTTTACCTATAGAATAAACGGTTTCTAGTAAACAAGTTGGCATAACGCTGAGCGTTTATCAGATACAAAAAAGGTTGCCCAATTGGCAACCTTTTTTATTGTTCATCATTTCACTTAGATGATTACTTCTTATTAAGCTCAATCACTTCTTTGTCTAACTCTTCAAGCTTAGCAGCCATCTGCTCACGGGCTAAGTTAGCCAGTTGACGAACATTAGACTTATCGTAATCTTCAGTGCTGATTGGTGGTAGCATTTCCACAATCACATGACCATTGTTCCAACGATTCAGCTTCACGCCACCTGTTGAGCTGCACACGATAGGAATAATAGGTAAGCCAGCGCCAATCGCAGCATGGAAAGCACCCGTTTTAAATGGCAACAAACCACGACCACGAGAACGAGTCCCCTCAGGGAACATCCATACTGAAACATCACTCTCTTTTAGACTAGTAACCACTTGATCGATCGTACCTACCGCTTTGCTGCGGTTAGCTCGGTCAATTAGGATATTCCCCGTCAACCAGTACAACTGACCAAAAAGAGGCATCCACGCTAGGCTTTTCTTACCAACAGTCACGACTTTAGGTGTTACCGCTGATGAAATCGTAAATAGATCCCAGCTGTTTTGGTGGTTTGCGACATAAACATGTTGGCCACGAGAGTAAGCATCTTCCGGGATGCGAAGCTCTAACTTCATGCCAAAGATTTTCGACATGCGACCGAAATAACGGCCAAAGGTAAATACGTGTTTCGGGTTACGTGGGCTTAATAGACAATAGCCACAACCAAATACAAACATAAGAATCGCAAATATCGCCACTGCGAAAATACGTAATATTGCTATCATTTTGCTCCTCACAACCGCCAAGTTGATTCATCTATTCACACAAAATAGGCAATAGATTCACTTGCGGTAAATACAACTATAAAAAAGCCGAAACCAAGGTTCCGACTTTTATGTTTTCATCTTACTGATTCATGAATCCACTAACCTAAGTTAGTTCGACTCGCTAAATCGTGTAATGTTTGCGCCTAAAGCTGAAAGTTTATCTTCAATCTTATCGTAGCCACGATCGATGTGATAAATACGGTCAACGATAGTTTCGCCTTGGGCAATACAGCCAGCAATAACTAGACTCGCAGATGCACGAAGATCCGTTGCCATTACTTGAGCGCCGCTTAACTTCTCAGTTTCACCACAGATAGCCGTGTTGCCTTCGATTTCCGCTTTTGCGCCCATTCGCTGTAACTCAGGAATGTGCATAAAGCGGTTTTCAAAGATAGTCTCAGTGATAACACCACTGCCCTTCGCCATCATGTTGAGCAGAGTAAACTGTGCTTGCATGTCGGTTGGGAAACCTGGGTGAGGTGCTGTTACGATTTTCACCGCTTTCAGCTCACGATCTGTCATATCAAGGCTGATCCAGTCTTCGCCCGTTTCAACCTTCGCACCCGCTTCTTCAAGCTTCGCTAATGCAGCTTCAAGAAGATGAGCGTTGGTGTTGCGACAAACCACTTTACCGCCAGAAACAGCAGCAGCAACAAGGAACGTACCCGTTTCGATACGGTCAGCAACCACAGAGTGATGACCACCACCAAGACGCTCAACGCCTTCGATAGTAATCGTATCCGTACCTGCGCCAGAGATCTTAGCACCTAGTTTGTTTAGGAAATCAGCCGTATCAACAATCTCAGGCTCACGCGCTGAGTTATCTAATACAGTTGTACCTTCCGCTAGCGTTGCTGCACACATGATAGTAATGGTGGCACCCACACTTACTTTATCCATCACGATGTGCGCGCCTTTCAAACGGCCGTCAACACTTGCTTTTACATAACCATCTTCCAATTTAATGGTCGCACCTAGTTGCTCTAGGCCATGGATATGTAAATCAACAGGTCGAGCGCCAATTGCACAACCACCAGGAAGTGACACTTGGCCTTCACCAAAACGAGCGACTAGAGGACCTAAAGCCCAGATAGAAGCACGCATTGTTTTTACTAAATCATAAGGCGCACAAAATTCATTAATCTCGCTGCCATCAACATGAACACTACCGTTACGTGATACTTTTGCGCCTAAACGCTTAAGTAGTTCCATCGTAGTATCGATGTCACGTAGGTGAGGAACATTACTCACTTCAACCGGCTCTTCAGCAAGGATTGAGGCGAATAAAATAGGTAGCGCTGCATTTTTTGCGCCTGAGATCGTCACTTCACCGCTTAACGGCTTATCCGATCCAATAACTCGAAACTTTTCCATCATAAACCTTAAAGTGACATCAGTTTCTTATCACGTTCCCACTCTTCTGGCGTGAAAGCCTTAATAGAAAGAGCATGGATGTCATTGCGTTGAATGTATTCCATTAGTGGGCCGTAGATTAGTTGCTGCTTCTTAACTCGATTCATGCCGTCAAAACATGCATCAACCGCAACAACTTCGTAATGACTGCCTTCACCCTTCACGAAAATCTCCTGAAGGTTCAGTGCCGCTGCTAATAATTCTTGTACTTTTGTGCTGTCCACAAATAGCTCCTGCCTAATTTTTTATGTGTTCTGCCATCATTGGCTGGATATTGCTCAATTGGAACAACGTTCGTAATTGTTCTGGCACGAAACTGAGCATTATATGACAGTTTTGATTTTTTGCATGCTCTAATAAGTGAATTAGCATCACCATTCCTGCTGAATCGACTCGATTTATATGGCTAAGGTCAATTTCAACGCTCGATTCCGTCGTTTGCCACTTTTCCAATATACGCCAGATTGCAGGGACGCTGTCTCGGTCTATGTCACCGAGCAACTGACACTCTTTAGAGCTTAGTGCTTGCCATTGAGAGTGGCTCATTATTTATTACTCTCAAAACGAATCGGTTGTGCTGCAAGTTTCTCTAATTCATCAGCAACTTGTAAAATGCCTTCTTGACGAATTTTAGTATTCCACTCTGATTGCTTGCTCGATAATAGGCTAATACCTTCAGCAACCATATCAAACGCCTTCCACTCGCCCGACTTCTTGTCTTTGCGTAGCTTAAATTCAAGCTTAATGTTTGGTCGCGGCGTATCTATGATACTAACCTTAATACTGGTAATACGGCTATCTGCTTTGATTTTTGGCTCAGGACCAAATTCAATCGTCTGATCCGAGTACTGAGTCAGTACTTGAGCATAAGAAGATACAAGGTATTTACGGAACGCATCGATAAACACACCCACGTCTTTTCTATCCGCGCCTTTCAAGTTTGGACCTAGCAGTTTAAGAGCCGCATATTGAGCATTAACATAGGGCATCAACTCTTCTTCCACAATGACCTTCAATAACTCAGGATCTTGCTGGATATTCTCTTGCTCACTCTTCAAACGATCAAACGCCACTTCTGCAACTTGCGTCATCATCTGATAAGGCTGAGTGCGATCAATCGATTCTGCAGCAAATGCTGGAGTAGAAATAAGCAACGCCATTGCCGCCATAAACATTGATTTCAAGTAACCGATAGCTTTTAAATGACTAATATCTTTTAAATGACTAATAGTTTTCAACATCATCTTACTCCTTAGCTTCGCTGTCATCAGAGCCACCAACGCTATACAGCACTTGGCCAATCAAATCTTCTAGTACTAATGCTGACTTGGTGTCTTCAATAGAATCACCATCAACCAACATCTCTTCATCATCAAAAATGAAGCCAGGAACCAGACTGATGTACTGCTCACCGATTAAGCCAGACGTTAAGATTTGAGCACTAGAGGTATCTGGAAATTGTGAGTACTTCGCATCAATAGATAATTCAACGACAGGAAGGTAACTCTCGGTATCAAGCTCAATACTTTTAACTCGACCGACAACGACGCCACCCACCTTCACTGGAGAGCGAACTTTTAGGCTACCAATGTTGTCAAAGGTCGCTTTTAGATTGTAAGTATGGTTCGAACCTAAGCCTTTTACGTCAGCGACTTGAAAGATCATGATTAAGATTGCGCAAATTCCGACAATAACAAAGGTGCCGACCCATAATTCTAATTTTCGAGTTTGTTGCATGATTAATTCCCAAACATCAATGCGGTAAGAACAAAATCTAGCCCTAATACCGCTAGAGAAGAGTGCACTACAGTGCGTGTGGTTGCCTGACTAATACCTTCTGAGGTCGGTACCGCATCATAACCATTAAAAAGTGCGATCCAAGTTACTGTGATAGCAAAGACCATACATTTGATCGTGCTGTTACCAATATCTCGACCTAGCTCAACGGAAGACTGCATCGCAGACCAGAAACTGCCGTGGTCAATGCCTTTCCAATCGACACCAACCAACTGAGCCCCCCAAATCCCGACCGCCATAAAGATCATCGCGAGCAGTGGCATTGAGATAAGCCCGGCCCAAAGGCGTGGCGCAATAATGCGTTTGAGAGGATCGACGGCCATCATTTCAAGGCTAGAGATCTGTTCGGTTGCTTTCATTAAGCCGATCTCAGCCGTTAATGCTGAACCTGCGCGGCCTGCAAACAATAACGCAGTCACCACTGGGCCCAACTCACGTAACAGTGAAAGCGCGACCATTTGACCAAGGTTACCTTCAGCACCGTAGTCGATTAACACGACATAGCCTTGCAGGCTGAGCACCATACCAATAAACAAACCCGAAACTAAAATGATAGCTAATGACTGAACACCAACGCTATAAAGTTGTTTAACGAATAAAGGGAAATTCTTTAGTCTCGGGATGCCAAACAAAGCCCCAAATAACATCAGGCTTGCTCGACCAAATGACTCACAGATCGCAAGTGTTCGCTTACCGACACCCGCAATAGCTTTAACAATCATATTAAAACAAATCCTCTTTTAAGCTCTTCGCAGGAAATCTAAACGGCACAGGGCCATCCGCGTCACCTTGCAAAAATTGCTGCACTCTCGGATCGCTGTTGTTGTACAGCTCATCAGGCGCACCAGCAGCAATGATTTTTCCATCAGCCATCAGATAAACCCAATCGGCAATACTCATCACCTCAGGCACATCATGAGAAACGACAATAGAGGTCAAGCCCAAAGCTTGATTGAGATTACGGATCAGCTCAACTAAGACGCCCATAGTGATCGGGTCTTGGCCAACAAACGGCTCATCGTACATGATAAGTTCAGGATCCAATGCGATCGCACGAGCCAACGCAGCACGTCTCGCCATCCCACCAGACAATTCACTCGGCATCAATTGCGCAGCACCTCGTAACCCTACCGCTTCAAGCTTAAGTAATACGATGGTACGAATGAATTTTTCGTTAAGTTCAGTGTGCTCTCGCAGCGGAAACGCCACATTATCAAAGACATTAAGATCAGTAAAAAGTGCACCCGATTGGAAAAGCATGCTCATTTTCTTGCGGGCTTGATATAGCTTACGACGTGATAATGCAGGGATGTTGTCGCCATCAAACCAAATTTCGCCCTCATCTGGCGGTAATTGTCCGCCAATCAAACGCAGCAAGGTCGTTTTACCGATCCCTGACGGGCCCATGATTGCGGTTATTTTGCCTTGAGGCACCTCTAAACTGATGTCATCAAAGATAACGCGCTCACCGCGTGAGAAGCTGAGGTTCTTAACTTTCACAAGCTCAGTGTTCAACATATTTTTGTTGTTTCCTTGCTTTAAAATACGCCAATTATGGCTGCAATAATAATGAGTCTACTTTAGAATTAAAAGCACTGTTCAATTAATTCATATTAAACAGGAATCTATGCAGGGATTTGAAAGCATTAGAAAATTATCTATTGAGCTCTCTTTCTTGCCTGCTAACTGGTAATTAATTTGCCGAGTGACTTCCCTTTTATCTAGCAACAGGTCAAAATTAGCGGTTAATTCTCCGTTTTTTATTAATTTTTTAGGAATCATCATGCTTGAAGCGATTGCGTTTCTTATTATCGGTCTAGGTTTTTTGGTGTGGAGTGCAGATAAGCTGGTTTACGGCGCCGCTGCTCTTGCTCGCAACTTTGGTATCTCACCATTAGTTATCGGTATGACGATTCTAGCAATGGGGTCTTCGGCTCCTGAAATGATGGTTTCAGCAACAGCTGCTCTTGATGGAAAAACAGATACAGCTGTAGGTAACGTTCTCGGTTCAAACATCGCTAACATCGCACTGATTTTGGGTATTACAGCGCTTATCAAACCGCTATCAATTAGCTCTGGTGTGATTCGCCGTGAACTACCATTGATGATTGGTGTCACTCTACTAGCGGGCGCTTTGCTGTGGGACAACCATTTAGGGTTCTACGAAGGCGTATTGTTGTTTGTTCTTTTTGCCGCATTCTTATTCGCGATGCTGCAAATCAGCCGCAGTGAGAAAAAGAACGGCGATGCCTTCCTTGAAGAACAAGAATCTGAAGTTCCTGAAGGCGTGAGCAACCCTAAAGCCGCAATGTGGGTGGTAGTTGGTCTGATAATACTGCCTCTAGCTGCCAACATGTTGGTTGATAACGCCGTTGTTATCGCGAAATTCTTTGGCATGAGCGACCTTGTGATTGGTTTAACCATTATTGCCGTTGGTACAAGTCTGCCTGAGCTAGCAGCATCTCTTGCAGGTGTAATGAAAGGTGAAGATGACATGGCCGTGGGTAATATCATTGGCTCGAACGTATTCAACATCCTTGCTGTTATGGGTATCCCTGGCATCCTCAACCCTTCAGTCTTGAGCGAGTTTGCGATGGGTCGTGATTTCTGGGTAATGCTAGGTGTATCGCTACTGCTTGTCGTCATGGCGCTAGGTAAATCACGTAGTGTGAATCGTATTGAAGGCGGTGTGTTAATAGTGACATTCGTGGCCTACCAAGCTTACCTACTTATGAACATGTCAGCTTAATTATTGATTTAACTTCCCGTACTTGGAGTATTTAATGTCTCAGTCATTCGATTATCGCAGTGTTGCAAAGCAAGTTTTGGAAACCGAAGTTGCAGGTCTTACTCAATTGGACCAATATTTTAATGATGACTTTTGCAAAGCTTGCGACCTTATCCTGAACAACAAAGGAAAAGTAGTTGTGATGGGCATGGGAAAATCTGGCCACATCGGCAAAAAAATAGCAGCAACACTAGCAAGTACTGGGACATCCGCTTTCTTCGTACACCCAGGGGAGGCTGCGCACGGTGACTTAGGAATGATCGGGGCTGGCGATGTTGTGATAGCAATATCCAACTCTGGCGAATCAGGTGAAATCCTAAGCTTATTCCCGGTATTGAAGCGTTTGAACATCAAGATTATCAGCATGACAGGTAAGCCAGCATCAAACATGGCGACTTTGTCTGATATTCATTTACAAATATCAGTACCAGAAGAAGCGTGTCCACTTGGTCTTGCGCCAACAACCAGTACAACGGCTACCTTGGTGATGGGTGATGCATTAGCCGTCGCACTGTTACAAGCCAGAGGCTTTACTGCGCAAGATTTTGCTTTGTCTCATCCTGGCGGCGCTTTGGGTCGACAACTATTATTGAAGCTTGAAGATATCATGCATACGGGCGATGCACTCCCAGTGGTAGCACCGAAAGCATTGGTACGAGACGCTCTTTTGGAGATATCTCAAAAAGGCTTGGGGATGACGGCTGTCGTGGGTGAAGACGGTCTAATGGCCGGTATTTTTACTGATGGTGATTTGCGCCGTATCCTAGACAAGCGCATCGATATCCATGACACGCAGATCGGCGACGTGATGACGCTAAATCCGACGGTAGCAGAACCAAACATGCTCGCGGTTGAGGGTTTGAACTTGATGCAAGCTAAGAGCATCAATGGCCTAATGCTGTGCCATGAAGGCAAACTAGTCGGAGCGTTAAACATGCATGACTTACTGAAAGCAGGAGTAATGTAATGACACAGACAGTCGAAACTCTATACGGCACGGTAGATTCAGAAGTGTTTGCCGTAGCAAAAGAGATCAAATTGCTTATTTGCGATGTCGATGGCGTATTCTCAGATGGTCGCATCTACATGGGCAACAACGGTGAAGAACTGAAAACCTTCCACACTCGTGATGGCTATGGCATTAAGTCACTGATGAACGCTGGTATCGAAATCGCGATCATCACTGGCCGTAAATCTCAAATTGTTGAGAATCGAATGACCGCTCTCGGTATTAAGCTTATTTACCAAGGTCAGGATGATAAAGTTAAGGCATACCAAGATATTTGCGATAAGCTTTCTGTAAACCCTGAAAATACGGGCTACATCGGAGACGATCTGATCGACTGGCCTGTGATGGAAAAAGTTGGCTTGAAAGTATGTGTTGCAGATGGTCATCCACTACTTGCAAAGCGTGCAAATTACGTGACAACCATTAACGGTGGTCACGGTGCGGTACGTGAAGTTTGCGACCTTATTTTACAAGCAAGAAATGAACTCGACGTGCATAAAGGTTTAAGCATATGAGTTTTACTCGTATTATCTATTTAATACTCATATTTATTGCCTCTTGGTCGACCTATTACTTGTATGACAAAGAGCAAACATCAACGATACAAGTGGCTCCAAATTTGGAGCTGCCCGCGTTTAGTGGCAAAAGCCTAAACAACATTAGCTATGACGAAAGCGGTATTCGTAGCTATCAGGTTGAATCGACGTATTTAGAACACTACTCAGTGGTTGGCGATACGCACTTTCAAAACCCGGTTCTTTCGGTATTCCGAGAAGGGCACACGATTGAATGGCAAGTCACCGCTGATCGCGCGATTATGGATGAGAATCAAGTTGTCACGTTTTATGACAACGTCGTGGCAAAGAACCTGTTGCCAGAAGCCAGCTTCGATACAATGACCACAGATAAAATGGTTGTTGAGCTGCCTAGCCGAGATTTTTATTCAGAGACTCCGGTCCATATGATCGGTACATTTTTTGAAACTGAGGGACAAGCAATGAAAGGTAACTTCGGTACCAACAATGCAACCCTCTTTAATTCTGTTCAAGGTAGATATGAAACTCTTACACCTTAGTTTATTCGCTTTGACCCTTGCGGCGCCTAATGTCTATGCCCTTTCTTCGGATAGCGAGCAACCTGTCTACATTGACTCAGACAGCCAGCAATTGGATATGAAAAGTAACCAAGTGACTTTCCTTGGTGATGTAAACCTTAAGCAAGGCAGCATCAATATCAATGCCGATAAGGTTATTGTTACCCGCAACGCCGTAAACGGTGAGATTGAAGAAATTCAAGGCTTCGGTAAGCCAGCGACCTTCTCTCAACTGACTGACGACGGGAAGACACTCTACGGTGAAGCTGATGACTTACATTACCAGCTTGTTGCCGACAAATTGATCATGACTAAGAATGCAATGCTATCTCAAGATGGCAGCATCATTCGTGGCTCTAAGATCACCTACCAGATCGGCTCTCAAAAATTAGTCGCTGACAGTGGTGAAAACAAACGAGTGTCAACGGTTTTACAACCAACGGAAGTGAATAAGTAACGATGGCTGTTCTTAAAGCAAAAAACCTAGCGAAAACCTACAGCAAGCGCAAAGTTGTTACCGATGTAAGCTTGCAGGTAGAGTCAGGCCAGATCGTTGGTCTGCTTGGCCCTAACGGTGCGGGGAAAACGACCTCTTTCTATATGATAGTTGGCCTGGTTGCGCGTGATGAAGGAACTATCAGCATTGACGACCGTGACATCAGTATCTTGCCAATGCACAGTCGTTCTCGTCTTGGTATCGGTTACCTACCGCAAGAAGCATCGATTTTCCGTAAATTGTCTGTTGAGAACAACATCATGGCCGTTTTACAAACCCGTGATGAGATGACTAACGAACAGCGCCAAGATAAGCTGGAAGACCTTCTAGAAGAGTTCCACATCCAACATATCCGCACCAGTAATGGTATGGCTCTGTCAGGTGGTGAGCGTCGTCGTGTGGAGATTGCTCGAGCTCTAGCAGCAAACCCGCAATTCATTCTGCTGGATGAACCGTTTGCCGGTGTTGACCCGATCTCAGTTATCGATATCAAGAAAATCATTGTTCACCTACGTGATCGCGGCTTGGGCGTTTTGATTACCGATCACAACGTTCGTGAAACATTAGATGTGTGTGAAAAAGCTTACATCGTAAGCCAAGGACACCTGATCGCTGAGGGTACTCCTGAAGATGTTCTCAATAACGAACAAGTTAAACAAGTTTATCTAGGCGAACAATTCCGTCTATGATTATATAGAGAGTATCGAGAGTTCTAAGAATAATAACTAGGTAAGTCACACTGAATGAAACCCTCATTACAACTTAAGCTAGGCCAACAGTTAGCAATGACTCCTCAATTGCAGCAAGCGATTCGTTTGTTGCAATTGTCTACTTTAGATTTGCAGCAAGAGATTCAAGAAGCACTTGAATCTAATCCACTACTCGATGTCGAAGAAGGCAATGAAGATACGCCTACATCGGAAGAGAAACCTAGCAGTGACGAGAAAGAAACAGTTGAAGCCACAGAGCAAGATTTACCTGATAGTTCAGACTTAATCGAAAAATCAGAAATTGGCAACGAACTAGAAATCGACACAACTTGGGAAGACGTCTACAGCGCCAACACAGGTAACACTGGTATTGCGATTGATGACGACATGCCTGTTTATCAAGGCGAAACGACTCAAAGCCTACACGATTACCTACTTTGGCAACTCGACCTAACACCATTCTCTGAAACTGACCGAAGCATTGCTTTCGCGCTGATTGATGCCATTGATGACTATGGCTACCTCACCGTATCTTGTGAAGATATCCTTGAAAACTTCGATAGCGAAGAAGTAGAGCTTGATGAGATTGAAGCCGTCCGCAAACGAGTTCAGCAGTTTGACCCGCTGGGTGTCGGTTCAGTAAACCTACAAGATTGCTTGTTACTGCAACTGGCAACCTTTCCCCAGGATACCCCTTGGCTTAATGAAGCTAAGTTAGTACTTACTAGCCACATCGACCAACTCGGTAACCGCGATTACAAATTAGTCATCAAAGAAACCAAGCTGAAAGAAGCGGAACTACGTGAGGTTCTGCAACTGATTCAGCAACTGGATCCTCGACCAGGCAGTAAGATTACACCGGACGAAACTGAATATGTGGTTCCAGACGTAACGGTGTTCAAAGATCTTGGAAAGTGGTTAGTCACCATTAACCCTGATAGTGTCCCTAAGCTGAAAGTAAATCAGCAATATGCCGCTCTTGGTAGCAAGGGCAGCAGCGCAGACAACCAATTCATTCGCTCAAATTTGCAAGAAGCAAAATGGCTAATCAAAAGCTTAGAAAGCCGAAATGAGACGCTACTCAAAGTTGCGCGATGCATTGTTGAACATCAGCGTGATTTCTTCGAACATGGCGAAGAAGCGATGAAGCCAATGGTTCTGAATGATGTTGCGTTAGCCGTTGATATGCACGAATCCACGATCTCTCGTGTGACGACTCAAAAATTCATGCACACGCCACGTGGCATCTTCGAACTCAAATACTTTTTCTCAAGCCATGTCAGCACTGACAATGGCGGTGAATGTTCATCTACAGCAATTCGCGCACTCATTAAGAAGCTTGTCGCAGCGGAAAATACCGCGAAGCCTCTCAGTGACAGTAAGATTGCTGCTTTACTGGCTGACCAAGGAATTCAGGTAGCTAGACGTACCATAGCGAAATACCGTGAGTCTCTGGGCATTGCCCCATCGAGTCAGCGTAAACGCCTGCTATAAGCTAATTTAGTTAGCTATTTAGTTAACTATTAATTTAGTTATAACCTGGCAACCAACTGAAAAGGAAAGTCTATGCAAATCAATATTCAAGGCCATCACGTTGATCTTACCGATTCAATGCAAGACTATGTTCGCACTAAATTCGACAAACTTGAGCGCTTCTTTGATCATATCAATAGCGTTCAGGTTGTTTTAAAAGTTGAGAAAATCAATCAAATCGCGGAAGCTACCCTGCATATAAATCAGGGGGAAATCCATGCGACAGCAACTGATGAAAGCATGTATGCCGCGATTGATTCATTGGTTGATAAACTCGTCCGCCAACTCAACAAGCACAAAGAAAAGCTAAGTAGTCACTAACATGCAATTAAGCGAAGTACTTTCATTGGACTGCACCAAAAGTGCAGTCCAATGCACAAGCAAAAAAAGAGCCCTTGAGCTCATCAGTCAGATCGCTGCAGAAAGCTGTGGTCAAGATTCAACAGAACTGTTTGAGTGCATGTTGAGCCGTGAAAAAATGGGCAGTACTGGTATTGGTAATGGCATCGCTATTCCTCATGCTCGTATGAATGTCAGTGATAAAGCGATAGCTGTATTACTACAATGCCAAGACCCAATCGAATTTGATGCGATTGATAATCGTCCTGTCGACCTACTATTTGCCCTGCTTGTTCCAAGTGAACAGTGCAAGGAACATCTAAAAACCCTTTCATGTATGGCAGAACGACTTAACGACAAGCAGACTCTTAAAAAGTTGCGTAATGCTCAAAGCGATCAAGAGCTTTACGACATCATGATCCAAGTGCCAACTTGCGAGCAATAACATGCGATTAATCGTTGTGAGTGGCCAATCTGGGGCCGGTAAAAGTGTTGCGTTACGAGTCCTTGAAGACTTGGGGTATTACTGTGTTGATAATCTTCCAGTAAACCTGCTAAGCGACTTCGTCGAATCGGTACGCGAGATCAATCAAAACGTCGCTGTTAGCATTGATATTCGCAACCTACCGAAAGAACCGCAGTTAGTTACAGAGACACTAGAACAACTAGAAGCCGCCACTGATATTGATGTGAACGTTTTGTTCCTAGACGCAAGTAAGCAAACGCTACTCAAACGCTACAGCGAAACACGCAGAATCCATCCTTTGTCGATCGGTCAGGAAAAGTTATCTCTTGAGCAAGCGATTGATTTAGAAAAGACACTCCTAACACCTCTCGCAGAACAAGCCAGCATTGTGATTGACAGCAGTGACTGCAACCTCTATGAATTGAGCGAAAAGGTTCGATTTAAAGTTGAAGGTAAAGAGAAGCAAGAGCTGATCATTGTCTTTCAATCTTTCGGTTTCAAATACGGACTACCAAGTGATGCCGACTATGTGTTTGATGTTCGCTTTTTGCCGAATCCTCACTGGGAACCCGCACTGCGACCATTAACGGGTCTTGATGCACCCATTCACTCTTTTCTTGAAAAACATTCAGAAGTTCTTGAACTCAAGCAGCAAATTCAAGGCTTTGTTGAGCAATGGTTGCCAATGCTAGAGAAGAATAATCGCAGTTATCTAACGGTCGCGATTGGTTGTACTGGCGGTAAACACCGCTCGGTTTACCTAACTCAGAAAATTGGTGAATACTTCGAACAACTTGGCCATCAAGTTCAAATCAGACACGCCTCCCTAGAGAAGCACCAACAGGGCTAACCATGGAATTAACTCGAACTGTACTGATCCAAAATCGCTTGGGTCTTCACGCTAGAGCAGCCGTAAAATTGGTTGAGCTTGCACAAAGCTTTGATGCAACCATCACTATCCATAGTGAAGAAGATAAAACGGCAACAGCAGACAGTGTAATGGGGCTACTTATGCTGGAGTCGGCGCAAGGGCAACACATCACCATCCAAGCCGCAGGCACCGATTCACAGCAAGCGCTTGATGCCGTTTGTCACCTAATTGAAGACCGGTTTGATGAAGGCGAGTAGCAAAAACGCTTCACTCACAACATCTAGAACTCAAACCACGCATCAACCAATATTAATTCTTAGTTCTACCTAAGTTAATGATTTAAATAAGCCCCAGAATTAAGTTACTATTCCAAGCATTGTTAGAATAATGAGATAGGAGGAAAATATGGCAGAGCAATTAGAATTCGACCAAGCTCACCAAACCCTCCAAGAAGTCAGCGAAGCCCTAGAAAACGGCCGATTTGTTCACGTACGCCGACAACTTCAGGATATGGAACCTGAGGATATTGCACACCTTTTAGAAGCCTCCCCTCGCAAAAGTCGTGACGTACTCTGGCAACTCACCGACCCTGAAGACTACGGTGAAATTCTTGATGAACTAAACGAAGACGTCAAAGATGCTCTTGTGTCAAAAATGGCACCAGAGACCTTGGCAGAAGCAACAGAAGGCATGGAAACCGATGACGTCGCGTACGTACTTCGAAGCCTACCTGACGATGTTTCTCGCGAAGTCCTTTCTCAAATGGACTCCGTTGATCGTGCTTTAGTTGAAACCGCACTATCGTACCCAGAAGATTCAGCGGGTGCGTTAATGAACACCGACGTAATCACGATACGTGGTGATGTCGATGTTGAGGTCGTACTGCGTTATTTACGCATGCGTGGTGAATTACCTGACGCTACCGATGCATTGTATGTTATCGATGACGACGAACGCCTCATTGGTAACCTATCGCTCAGCACACTGATTACGACTCAGCCTGATGTGTCTGTTTCAGAAGTGATGGAAGATGCCGACGAAGCGATCGCAGTTGAAACCAGTGCCTCTGATATCGCCAGCCTGTTCGAACGTCGTAACTGGGTGTCAGCTCCTGTTGTCGATGTAAATCAACACCTTGTCGGTCGTATCACGATCGATGATGTGGTTGATGTTATCCGTGAAGATGCCGAACACTCAATGATGAGTATGGCGGGTATGGACGATGACGAAGATACCTTCGCTCCGGTCGTCAAATCTGCTCGTCGTCGTAGTGTATGGCTAGGCGCAAACGTTTTGGCAGCACTCGCGGCAGCGTCTGTGTCTAACATGTTTGAGGCGACACTGAATGAGATGGCCGCGATTGCTGTTTTGATGACTATCGTACCGTCCATGGGTGGGGTTGCAGGTAACCAAACCGTCGCTCTAGTGATTCGTGGTTTAGCGCTTGGTCACATTGGTGACAGTAACAAACGCGAACTGCTACTCAAAGAAGCCTCTATCGGCTTCCTTAACGGTATTCTATGGGCCGTTATCATTGGCGGCATAGTGGTTGCTTGGAAAGGCAATTGGATCTTGGGAGGCATCATCTCAGCAGCGATGATGACAAACTTGATTGTCGCGGGTATCGCCGGTGTAACCATTCCTGTGATGCTGAAGAAGATGAATATCGACCCTGCCCTTGCAGGCGGTATGGCTCTGACCACAGTAACCGATGTGATTGGCCTATCGGTATTCTTAGGCCTAGCCACGATACTTATCTAACTCATGCTTATCTAGTGTGAATAAACAGATAGCCTATTCTAAGACGAGATGCTGAATACAAAAAGGGAGCCAGAGGCTCCCTTTTTAATAGGTCAGATTTACGCTTCAGGTTTGAGCTTCAGGTTTAAACTAAAGCAAATTAAGCAAATTACTCACCCGCGACTTTCATCGATTCAAGCAAGATAGAACCGGTTTGAATTTGTGAACGAGTTTCAACGTCGTTACCTACCGCTACAATCTGAGTGAACATATCTTTTAGATTGCCCGCGATCGTCACTTCCGATACTGGGTATTGGATCTCTCCGTTCTCAACCCAGAAACCTGCAGCACCACGAGAATAATCACCTGTCACGGTATTAACGCCTTGACCCATCACTTCAGTCACAAGAAAGCCTGTGCCTAACTCTTTTAGCATCTGCTCAAAGTTTTGACCGGTCGATTTAACGAACCAGTTATGAATACCACCCGCATGACCTGTTGGCGTCATATCCATTTTACGTGCGGCGTAGCTCGTTAGCAGGTAAGTTGCTAACACACCGTCGGTGATGATTTCACGATCTTGAGTGAACACACCTTCGCTATCGAATGGGCTTGAAGCCAAACCACGTAAGATATGGGGACGCTCAGAGATATTGAACCAATCTGGCAAGATTTTCTGACCTAGATGATCCAGTAAGAACGAAGACTTACGGTAAAGATTACCACCGCTAATTGCCATCACAAGGTGGCCAATTAGACCTGTAGCGACATCGTTCGCGAACATAATTGGATATTGGCCTGTTGGTAGCTTTTTAGCATCCAAACGGCTGATGGTTTTTTCTGCCGCTTCTTGACCAACACGCTCAGGCGCCCATAGCTCATCACGATGACGTGCAACGGTGTAGCTGTAGTCACGTTCCATTTCACCATTAACGCCTTGTCCAATCACACAGCAGCTCGTGCTATGGCGGCTTGAGGCGTAGCTTGCTAGTAAGCCATGGCTGTTACCATAAACCTTAACACCATAGTGACTGTCGTAGCTTGCACCATCACTTTGTTTGATCTTGTCGCTATAAGCTAGCGCTTGCTTCTCAGCAGCAATCGCAATCTCAGCGGCATAGTCAGGGTTTGGTTCATCAGGGTGGAAAAGATCCAAATCTGGAATTTCTTTTACCATGTATTCTTTTGCGGCAGGACCTGCAAATGGGTCTTCAGAAGTGTACTGAGCGATATCAAGCGCAGCCGCGACTGTTTGAGCAATTGCCTTTTCACTCAGATCAGATGTAGATGCGCTGCCTTTTTTCTGGCCGCGGTAAACAGTAATACCTAGAGCACCATCACTATTAAATTCAACGTTTTCCACTTCACACATACGTGTTGAAACACTTAAACCCGTTGACTTAGTAATAGCGACCTCAGCTGCGTCTGCACTCACTGATGCCATATCCAACGCTTTAGCTACTGCGGCTTCTAGCTCAACTCTTTGCTGGGCGACTTGCTGTTTTACATCCATATCTATTCTAATTTTTTAGGTCAATATTACGTAGGATAACAAGAATTTCGCTTTCTCCCCAAGATTCTTGCTAAAATAGGCAATATATTCGTTTGAGATAGTGACATAGGCAGAAAAGATGGCTCGCAAAAACCAAAAAGCCCCATGGGAACCAGAAGAAGAAATCATCTGGGTAAGTAAGACAGAAATGAAAACGGACATGGATGCCCTGCAAAAGCTGGGAGAAGAGCTTGTTGAACTAAAGCCTTCTATTCTTGATAAGTTCCCTTTGTCTGAAGACCTGGCACAAGCGATTAAAGATGCACAACGCTTTAAAAATGAAGCAAAGCGCCGTCAGCTTCAATACATTGGTAAAGTAATGCGCAATGTAGATCCAGAGCCAATTCAAGCGGCTTTAGATAAAATTCGCAACAAACACTCTCAAGCAACAGTTGAACTGCACAAACTAGAACAACTGCGTGACCGCGTTGTTGCAGAAGGTGATGCTGCCATTTCTGACGTTATGGAAATGTACCCTGAAGCAGACCGTCAACGTCTTCGTCAGCTAGCTCGCCAAGCTAACAAAGAGAAATCAGCAAACAAGCCAGCGAAGTCTTCTCGCGAGATCTTCCAAATCTTAAAAGAGCTAAAGCAAGGCGACTAATCTTCGTCTCCCTTTGCTCAGAAAGATAATAAAAGACCTAGCACATGCTAGGTCTTTTTGTTTTCGACTTACTCAATATCAAAAGCCATCAAGACCAATACTCAGTCGTCACTCACCCGCTTTAACAAACGAGCTTAATTCTTGCTGTGGATGAGTAGCGGTCAGTACCTCTATCGAGTCTTCAACCAACACCTTACCTAGCGCCACAAAAATAAACTTATTCGCGATACTGCGTGCATCACCTAAATGGTGAGTCACCATCAATACCGTAATATTTCGTTCTGCCGCTAATCGCTTCACTAAGCTAAGCATCTCCTCGCGCAGCAAAGGATCAAGCGCAGAGAAAGGCTCATCAAGCAACCAGATATCATGAGGCTGAACAAAACAGCGGGCTAACGCGACACGTTGGCGCTGGCCACCCGATAAATGCTCAGGCAATCTATCTAAATACTCTGCAACACCTACTTGTGCGGCTGCTTGCTCAACTTTGAGCTTTTGGGTTGCCGTAAGCTTTAATCCTGGATGCAGCCCTAAACCAATATTTTCACGTACGGTGAGATGAGCAAAAAGATTGTGTTCTTGGAACAGCATAGCCAATGGGCGTTGATGTGCTTCTTTACCAATAAGCGATTGTCCTGCCACTGATATCTCACCCGATGTAGGCTCTATGAATCCCGCGACTAGCGCCAACAACGTTGATTTACCAGCGCCACTCGGCCCCATCAACGCGACAATGTCGCCCTGCTCAGCTTGAAAATCAAAGCAAAACAACTCTCGGTGATAGTGGTAGTCCACCTCTTTCATCACTAACATCATCGGTTCCTTAACTCTTTAGCATTGGGCTTTGAACTTCGAGTAAATAAAAATTCTATTAAGCTAAAACTGCCCACACTCAGCAGCAGTAAACTCACCGAAACCACCGCGGCAGCTTCCATTTGATAGCTGCCTAACAATTGGAATAGATACAAAGGCAGCGTTCTAAAATCTTGGCTACCAAACAAGGCAATAGCGCTCAAGTCCCCCATCGCCAGCATAAAGCTAATAGAGAAGGCTTGCGCCATTGGTTTACGTAGTGCGCGCCACTCCACCAGCCTAAAACGTGTGAAACCTGTCATACCCAAGCTTGCACACACGTATTGATACTGTTGAGATAAATGCAACATAGGTTGAGCTAAGGTTTTAATCACATAAGGCAGTGCCATTAAGCTATTTACTGCAATCACAATAAAGAAAGCTAAGCTAAATACATCGGTAAATGAACGCAGTAATAAGAAGAGTCCCGTACTGATCACTAACCCTGGAGTCACTAAGATAATGGTACCAATCAGCTCGATTTTATCGGCTCTAAAGTTCTTATTCTGCAAACGCCATGCACGACTGGTCAGCAGTATCGCAATACCAATACCGACAGCAATAACACTTGCTAAGGACGCAACTTTAACTGAGGTCATTAGTGCAGCCCAAAACGGTTCGCTGCTGAGCACAGTCAGTGCTTGTGAGTTAATACCACTGACGATAACCATGGCTAATGGCGGCAATACCAGCATTGAGACTACTATGATCCAAAAGCTATCCCAAGCTTTTGACCACCAGCAGTCCTTAACCAAATATTTCTCTTCCGACAACTGACTGGCCGTCACTGAAATAGGTTTCGACAGTCGCTGAATACTCACGGCGAGCACACCACACAGCAGCATTTGCCATATCGCGAGCAAGGCACCAGCCTGTAAGTCAAAGTCGAATTTAATCGCTTGATAAATAGCGAGTTCGATAGTGGTCGATTTCGGACCTCCACCTAGCGCCATCACGGTAGCAAAGCTAGTAAAGCACAACATGAAGACTAAGCCACATACATGAGGCAGCTGTTGTCTCAATCGCGGCCATTCGACCCATTTAAATTTATTCCAATGACTCATACCCAAATGAGCACACAGCTTATGTTGCTCGGCAGGCACGGTATCTAAAGCTTGTAAAAGTAAACGACTGGCATAGGGAAGATTAAAGAAGACATGTGCGAGCAAAATGCCATTCAACCCATAAATCGAGAATGGTAATTCAATATCGAAGTTCGCCAGAAATTTAGCTAACCAACCACTGTTGCCATAAATTGCAAGCAAACCAAACACACCGACTAACACAGGCAGAACCAAGGTCGACGCGAACAGCCTTAACAACAGAGCTCGCCCAAAAAATTGCCTGCGACACAAAGCATGAGCAATAGGTATAGCAAAGCCAACACTCAGCACAGTTGAGAGTGTCGCTTGATAAAAACTGAATTTCGTTACATGCCAATAGTAAGGATCGGACCATACTTGGCTGATATCAAGAGAAGGGGCATTGCTAAGCAATGCCCCAACTGCTGAAACCACAAAGGCGGTAATGAGTATCGCAACCCAGATCCCGACCTTAGGTGTTTTCTTTATCATAAATTGATTTTTTACCGTAAGTGGTTCACTCAGTTAATATCAAACGAACCTTTAAATACAGAAAGTTAGAAAGCTGAATTTTAGGAAACTCATCTTTAGAAAGTTAAGCTAGAAAGCTAATCTTTTAAAAAGTAAGTGCACTCTGCCATTCACGAATCCATGGCTTACGCTTAGCAGCGATTTCTTCAGGCGTAAAACTCAAAGCTTTCTGCGGTACTGTTAACTGATCAAACCCTTTTGGTAGCTCGATATCCGTCACTGGGTACATCCAGTTGCCCGTTGGCATCGCAGATTGGAATTCATCACTTAGGATAAACGCCATAAACTCATCGGCAAGCTTTTCGTTCTTGCTGCCTTTAACTTTCGCTGCCACTTCCACTTGAGTGTAATGACCTTCTTCAAAGCTTGCTGCTGCGTACTTAGAATCACTTTCTGCAATGATGTGGTAAGCCGGAGAAGTCGTGTAAGACAAGACTAAGTCCGACTCACCCTTTAAGAACATAGAGTAAGCTTCAGACCAACCTTTAGTCACAGTAACCGTTTTCTGAGCGAGCTTCTTCCAAGCTGCTGTCGCTTCATCACCGTATACTGACTTCATCCATAGCATCATGCCTTGACCCGGCGTTGATGTACGTGGGTCTTGGTAGATAACCTTGAGATCATCACGCTGCTCAACCAGTTCTTTCAAGCTCTTAGGCGGGTTTGCCAACTTCTCTTTGTTGTAAACAAAAGCAAAGTAGCCAAAGTCATAAGGGACAAAAGTACTGTCATTCCAACCATTCGGAAGTGTCACTGAAGACGTATCAACATTGTGCTCAGCCAATAAGCCCGTCGCTTTCGCTTCTGCCATCAGATTGTTATCTAAACCTAACACGATATCTGCTTTGCTGTTACCGCCTTCAAGGCGCAAGCGGTTCAAAATAGACACGCCATCTTCTAGCGCGACAAAGTTCACATCGCAGCCACACTTCTCTTCAAATGCTTTTTCAACGGCAGGACGAGGGCCCCAATCCGCAGCAAAAGAGTCATAGGTATATACAGTTAAGGTATTGTCTGCAGCAAAGGCAGAAAAAGAGATGGCTGTAGTAACAGCAAGAGTTGTTAATGTGAATTTCACTGGACGCTCTCCATGGTCTGAGCGGCACAGGTTTGAGGGAGGAGAACGGTAGAAGTTGTTCCTAACTCAATTCCTACGCCAGCATTATCTGGTTCAGGTTTACGGGTCCCAAGCACTTGCTTGATCTCAGCTCGCATTCATTATTTGAATGGTTCGCTCCCCGATGAGTGTTCAGAATTGTAATTCGAATTTTAACAATAAGCTATCAAGTTTGGATCAATTACGTTGATCGTAACCCCAACGTGGCACTAAACCTTGCTCGATGCCAAGATGATCCAAAATGCGCGCCACCATAAAATCGACCAGATCTTCAATCGACTTGGGTTGATGATAAAAACCCGGAGCGGCAGGCATGATCGTCACGCCCATAGTCGATAGCTTATGCATGTTCTCTAAGTGCAGCGTCGAGAATGGCGTCTCACGAACCACCAACAACAGTTGGCCTCGTTCTTTCATGACCACATCTGCAGCACGCTCAATCAGATTATCTGACAGGCCATGAGCAATTGAAGCCAAGCTTCCCGCTGAGCATGGGCAAACGACCATCTGCTTCGGCGCTGCAGAACCAGAGGCAACCGGTGAGAACCAATCATCTTTGCCACACACCACCAGCTTTTCTGGGTCGCAGCCTAAATGCTTAACCAAAGCTTGTTTCGCGGCATCGGGCCCTGCAGGTAACTTAAGTTCATGCTCGGTCGCCAACACCACTCTCGCTGCCGAAGATATCAGTAAATAGACCTGATAATCCGCCGCCAAAAGGCATTCAAGTAAACGCAGGCCATAAGGCGCACCTGATGCGCCAGTGAAAGCGAGGGTTATAGCTTTATCGTGTTTTGTCATGTTCTCAATTACTTCAAAATATAAGGTCGTGGATGCCGTTAGCCTTTGAGTGCCAACGCATCCAACAATTTCTGGTGAATACCACCAAAGCCACCATTACTCATTACTAAGATTTGGTCGCCCGCTTGTGCCTCTGAGACAATTCTAGCAACGAATGCATCCATGTCATCACTTACATGTGCGGGTTGATGGCACGCATTGGCAACATCTTGTACAGACCAATCAATATTATCCGGTTGGAATAAGTAGGTAGAATCCGCCTGTTTGAGCGAATCAGCCAAGGTTTCTTTATGCACACCACGCTTCATAGTGGCAGAACGAGGCTCTAAAACAGCAATGATTTTTTTCGTATCGACCTTATTACGTAAGCCACCCAGAGTAAGTTCAATCGCTGTAGGATGATGAGCAAAATCGTCATAGACAGAAACACCTGCCACTTCGCCTTTAAACTCTAAGCGACGCTTGGTATTAATGAAAGTCGCCAGTGATTCACATCCTAAGTCGGGTGTCACACCAACATGTCTTGCCGCCGCAATCGCCATCAAGGCGTTACTTACGTTATGATCGCCAACCAAATCCCAGTCTACGGTTCCAACACATTCGTCTTGGAAATAAACCTCAAATTTGGAGCCATCTTTAACCAGTTTCTTGGCATCCCAATCGCCAAGTTCGCCGCTCGATTCAGTCTCACTCCAACACCCACGAGATAGAACATCTTCAATAGCCGTATCTTGCTTCGGTGAGAAAATACGACCATTACTTGGCACAGTGCGAACCAAATGATGGAACTGTCGCTTGATCGCTTCAAGATCATCAAAGATATCCGCATGATCGAACTCAAGATTATTCATGACCAAGGTTCTTGGGTGGTAATGAACGAACTTAGATCGTTTATCGAAAAAAGCACTGTCGTATTCGTCGGCTTCAACCACGAAGAACATGCTTTCACCAAGGCGAGCAGAGATACCAAAGTTACCCAACACACCGCCAACTAAGAAGCCCGGTGCATAGCCACAGTCTTCCAAGATCCAAGCCAACATGCTTGATGTAGTGGTCTTGCCATGCGTTCCCGAGACCGCAAGAACCCAACGGTCATGCAGTAGAAATTCTTGCAACCATTGCGGGCCTGATGTGTATCTAAGGTTATTGTCCAATACATACTCAACACACGGGTTACCACGGCTCATGGCATTACCGATAACCACGAGATCAGGCCTTGGCTCTAATTGACTAGGGTCGAACCCTTCAATAATTTCAATCCCTTGCGATTCCAACAAAGTGCTCATTGGAGGGTAAACATTCGCGTCACTACCCGTAACCTTGTGACCTAATTGACGAGCCAATACCGCGGCACCACCCATGAAGGTGCCACAAATTCCTAAGATGTGAATATGCATATATTGCTTCCAAACGCTTGGCTAAATGAGCCATGTCTAAATCAAACTACTTGCACTCATTATCATTAAATGGCGATTAAAAGCGAGCAGCAATGCAAAACAAATTTAGTCGACATAGTAAGTGAGATCTGTGTCGCTTAGTTCATTACCATTAAAAAGATCTAACCTTTAGAATTTAGGTAAGCGTCTAGATGAATAAAGCCCACTCAAGAGGCCTAATCTACAGTGCTCAAATCCCCCCTAATATTGAGAGAAGTTTAAGGAAATAACATGTCTGAGATGCGCACCCTTGGTGAGTTCATTGTTGCAAAACAAAGTGACTTTCCCCATGCAAGTGGTGATCTATCATCCCTTTTGTCATCAATTCGTCTTGCTGCGAAAATTGTTAACCGTGAAATCAACAAAGCAGGTCTTGTCGACATTACTGGCGCTGTTGGTACAGACAACGTTCAAGGTGAAGAGCAACAAAAGCTAGACCTTTACGCGAACGACAAATTTAAAGCGGCTCTAGAAGCTCGTGACCAAGTTTGTGGCGTTGCAAGTGAAGAAGAAGACGAAGCTGTTGCCTTCAATAAAGAGCTCAACAAAAACGCAAAATACGTTGTTCTGATGGATCCACTTGATGGTTCTTCAAACATCGATGTGAATGTATCGGTTGGTACGATTTTCTCTATCTACCGCCGAGTGTCACCGATTGGTACCCCACCAACACAAGAAGATTTCCTACAACCTGGACACAAACAAGTCGCAGCTGGTTACGTAATTTACGGTTCTTCAACCATGCTTGTTTACACAACAGGCGCTGGCGTCAATGGTTTCACCTACGACCCATCACTGGGTACCTTCTGTCTATCTCATGAAAACATGATGATCCCTGATGAAGGTAAGATCTACTCGATCAACGAAGGTAACTACTTCCGCTTCCCTACGGGTGTTAAAAAGTACATCAAGTACTGCCAAGAAGATGAGCCAAGTGATAACCGCCCTTACACTTCTCGTTACATTGGTTCTCTAGTATCAGATTTCCACCGTAACCTGCTGAAAGGTGGCATCTACTTATACCCAAGCACACAAAGCCACCCTCAAGGTAAACTGCGTTTGCTTTACGAGTGCAACCCAATTGCTTTCCTTATGGAACAAGCGGGTGGTATCGCTTCAGACGGTGCTCAACGTATCATGGACATCAAACCAACTGAGTTACACCAACGTGTACCTTTCTTTGTTGGCTCAACAGACATGGTTCGCAAAGTAGAAGAGTTTCTTGAGCTTAACCGAGACTAATTCTCTCGCTTATTTCTCGAAATAGCGTCACTAAAAAAGCCAGCATTTATATGCTGGCTTTTTGTTTGATAACTCAAGGATATATAGCGGCTAACCGTTGTTTCGCTTACACCAGTCACCCGAAAGTATTTCTTTATTAGCTGTTAGATCAAGCTGATACAAATATACCCATGCTAATCCAAATATAGTCTCTATTTGCTCGCGACGATACTCAACAGGAACATCTTCTAGCCGATCGAGCGACTCCAAAATTTCGTCGTTAATGACATAGACCTCGCCAGCGACACTTTTCTTTCCGAAAATCATCGCCGGATACGCAACTAAATCAAAAAGTGCGTATTCCTCAGGTGTGTCAAACCTTCCTAAACACTCACACTGTTTTAAATAGTGGTGGTTTGATTGGTCTTTTCTCAATGTCCCATAAACAAAAACGAGGTGCTGCATACTCACTCCCTAGCATTCGTCATCCGCTAATCAATCACCGCTCAAAGTGTTACTCAAATTCAAATTGATAGAGAAGATCCACAGCACTGTCTAGACCCGATACTGCCTCAACGTAGAGATCCTGCATCAATCGATAACGAACGGTAAACTCGCCTAACGAGTTAAAGATACCCACACCATATTTCACCTGTAAACCTGGGAGAATATAGCCGCTTACCGTAACCTGAGAGTCATCCCCAGAGCCTGCTGTATCCAGTTGTAAATCTTGTACACCAAAGGCTTCGCCGATTTCGCCAACAACCTTACCACTCTTCGCCAAACTCAAACCGATCAAGGTTGTTGTCATCGAACCGCTGGACTCACCATCGATATCTTGGCCACGCAGAATATAAGACAGCGCGTTCGCTTGTGGCATCGCTGGATCAGAGTAAATCTCGATGGTCGGCTCTGTCGCAGGGCCTGTAACTCGAATACCTGCGGTCACATCATCCTGAGTATTATCAGGGTTACGAATCGCATTGATGGCTACATATGGTTGATCCGGTGGACCATTCATTAGAATTTTACCCTCTTCGATCAAGAGGTCTTGCCCGAATGATTGGTAAGTACCATCGACGATATTCACTTCACCAGTGATGAATGGACCTTGGTCTTTTTGAGCTACATTGAGCTTACCAACCAAGTCGCCTTCAAGACCAAAGGCAGACAATTTAAAGTCATCACCAATGGAGATATTAATATTGGTCATCACATTGAATGGGATCGTATCTTCACTTTCAGGCTCAAGATCTTTGTTCAATATCACCTGATCCGAAGACACACCAACCGCTGACGGTGGTAAGTTTTCTACCACAATTCGTCCCCATGGTAGTGCAATATCACCGGTAATTTTCGCCAGTTCTGGTGTGACATCAATGGTCATATCAGGCACGACCTTAACCTTGACCATCGGCGGGATATCAACCATCAACTCATCGGCAAAAACTCTAACATTAGAGTGCCATGCTTTAAGATCTTGCCAATCTCCGGTTCCCTCAATATCAAGGTGACCGTCAGGTGTTTCTACATTCGCATCAAGCTTTGCACTATAACCATCAAAGTCGAGATCGACACGGCCATCTTTCACATCAACAGGCGTAACGTCACCTTTGACTTGAATACCATCAACCGAGAACTGACCAAAAACTTGAGGGTGCATCAAAGATCCTTTAACTTGAAGATCACTCTCAAGGTCGGCTTTCAATAGACTGTACTCACCTAGGATGGGTTGCAAGAAATCGAGGTGGAAAGTGGTCAGCTTAATTGCAGCATCGACCATTTTGTCTTCGGCAAGAATATCCGGTAACGACACCGTACCAGACAGGTCACCATTGTCGGAAACATCCAGCTTAAAATCGGCATCCAATTTGTTATCTTTCAGCTGGGCATTCAATGCAATACTTTCCCAACCCAATGTGATTGGCTCACCAACTTGTTGAACAACCTGACCTTTCGGCATATCAACGCTTACCGTAACCTCAGGCTCACCTTGTTCAGACCACTTAGCATGGGCAGTCGCATTGACTAAGCCCTGTAATTGCGTCTCTTTAGGCACAAAGGCTTTAATCTGCTCGAAATCAAATTGATTGATGGCCACCTTGGCCTCACCCGATTTTCCGACACGAACATCTTCATCCAAGCACACACTCGAACCAGATTGCTTCCAACAGTGCGCTTGAACATCGGCAAACTGTTTATCGACATCCGCCTTTATCGCGACAGGTTGATCTAATACCCAAGGACCTTGCTGAGTGATTATTTTGACTCTGTCTAACGACCCATCCCAAATAATAGAAGGCTTTTGAATCAACTCTCCAGAGATCGCCAAACTTGTCGACACGATGTCGGATATCACATCAAGTGTCACTGTGTGTTTCTTCTCACCACCACTCACCGTAAGATCAATACTTTCCACGTTTTGATCTTGATAGGTTAAGTTCTTAGCTTTGAGTACAAGATCGGCTTGGGCTTCAGGTAATGGCAGAGGAACCAAAGAGCCATTAAGCGACAAGGATTCTAGTGTTGCTTCGTTATTCCAATCGACCTTATCAACATTTAAAGCAAGATCGACTTCAGGCTCTTTCGTTGGGCCGCTAATTTGGATGCTACCGATCACTCTACCTTTCAGCTCAGGACTACTTTTTGCAAGCTCAGGGAAGAAGATCTCAACGCCCATGTCCCATTGCTTATCAAGTTGCCCCTGTGCCTTAATCGAGTTCACACCATGAGCCAAGCTCAAACCGCTGGTTTTCAGCTTTGGTTCACCGCTCGCGCTGCGATCTGACGCAGACAACTGACCTTCGATATCCAGAGGGTACTCTCGCAAGATCCCTTCAATATCCAGTTTAGGCAATTCAATCGCCCAACCGCCCGCTTCCGTCAACTCACCCGAGGTGACTATGCTTCCGCTAATGTTACCCTCGGCTTCTGGCCATTGCAGGCCCGGCTGAATGTCTTTGAGTGTCACGTCAGCTTGCCAGTTAACGAGACTCTTCCAATTCGCTTTAACGACACCGTTAAGTTCACCGCCTAGCGTGTTTAGCTTTAGACGCTCGAGCTCAATCTGTTCCGTCGTGCCTTTACCCTGTAGATCGATTGATAACTCAGGGATTTCCTTCCCATCGGCCCCACCTTTAAGTAGAACATTGAAACCATCTAGTGAGCCATTAGCTTTGAATTTCTCAATTGTCGCTTGGTAATCGCTTTCTCCGGTAAGAGGCCACTGCGCTTGTCCGCCCTCTAAAAGAAGGTCAAATGGTAGAGTTGGCTCTAAGGGTTGAATATCCCCAGACAGCTTTGCCTCAATCAATTCAGAAAACTCGGAATCTAGGTTTAGTTTAGCTACGCTACCTTGCGCTTTCAGGGATAATTTCTGACCAGCGAGGTCTGTTTCTTTCACTAACGCATCCAAAGAAAGTTCTAGCGGATAGCCCCCCTTGAGCTCAACCTTCGTCGCTAAATTCGCACTTGCTTGGGGCATATCGAGCTCTAGAGTGGAAACATCTATCGTGTGCTTACCCGCTTTAGCTTCAAGGCCAAGGTGGTTGACAATAATTGGCGTTTCTTGTTCTAAGGTGAAACGGTTGAGGTCAAAACGCTCAAGTACAACCTGCAAAGGAATTAAGACTTCAGGTAACTCGATAGCCGTTTTAGTGGCAGCCTCTGGTTCTACCGTTTCTGTTTGCGGTTCTTCTGTCGATTCAGCAAGCTTAATTTTTAGGTCATTGAACAAGGTTGGCGATACCGTCAGCGTTTCTCCCTGCATGCTCAGAGCCGTTGAGAACAGACCCCATTCGATTTCATGACCCAAGATATTCAGTTTGATATCAGATAAAGCGATGCGATTGATCACTATTGGTAATGGTGTTTTCACTGATGTTAGGGGCGGAGTCGGTTCTACTTCTTCTGTAGAGGGGGGAGGCAGTTCAGTAAATGCGAAGTCCAATCCTTGAATCGCTAAACGATCAACACACAGCTTAGGATCAAGCAAACAACGAGGGTTAATAGCCAAGTTCAGCTTTTGAACCTTGGTGTCGATATGCAGGCTGTCACCTTTAAACTGAACATTATTAAGCGTAAAGCTTGGGAACAGGGCCCCTTTAGTACTTTCCACTTTAAGTTGTGGTAATGCTTTTTCAGCGCCCCACAACACGGTGTTCAACCCTGGATTGGTGAACAAAACAAAACCAAGCAGGGCTATCAACAATAGCAAAATAGACGTCAATGAGATCGACGTCCACTTCAGGCACTTGCCCATCACTTTGATCATAATTCAGGTCCTAAACTAAAGTGCAGTTGGAACTCATCGCCTTTCTTCGCATCTAGGCCCCAAGCAAAATCTAGACTCACTGGACCAACGGGGGACGCCCAACGCACCCCGACACCGGTGCCGTGCTTCCACTCTGGCTTGTCATTAAATGCATCACCAATATCGTAGAATGCAGCGCCCCACCAGTTTCCAACCAAGCGGTATTGGTATTCAAACGAGCTGGTTGCAATGAATTTTGCACCCGTTAGTGCACCACTTTCATCACGAGGAGAGATCGACTCATAGCCATAACCACGAATACTGTTATCACCACCGGCAAAGAATCTTAGGGAAGGAGACAGCTTCTCAAACTCGTCGGCAAAGTTACCGCCAAATTGAAGCCGAGTTAAACCTCGGTGGTTATCGCCAATGCTTCGAATCCAAGCGGTTTGGCCTTGAAAACGAACAACCTTAGTTTCAGATAACAAGGTATCATCAGCCGCTTCAAACATAATGGTTTGTTTATCGCCCCACATAGGCATCGAACCACCTCGCGTTCGAGTTCGTGAGAAAGAGAAACCCGGCAAAACAAACTGTGCCAAGTCATCTTGTAAACCTTGTTCATAGTTTTCGACCAAGTATCGAATGAACACCGTGCGTTGCCAGCCATTGTCCAGGCGCCAGTACCTTTCTAAGGCGAGGTTTGATTCCAAACTCTTGGTATCACGATTATCCAAATTTTTCATACCGTACTTAACTTGGTAGTAGTCATTAAGTACGTCATCCAATGGGATTTTATAAGCCGCAGTGATCGTCTGCTCAGGCTTGGAGATCGACAAGCTACTATTGAAGCTATGGCCTCGGTCATTAACCCAAGGTTTTTTCCATTTAAGAGTGCCTTTCACACCAAGGTCTGTTGAGACACCGATACCCGTTTCGATTTGGTTACGAGCTTGCGGAGCAAGGCTAACCTTCATCGGGATTTCTCGGCCTTCGCCTAACTGGCTTAAATCTGGCTCAACAAATACCGAGGAGAACCAATCTGTATTCGACAAGTTTTGGTTGTACTCGCCGACTTTGGTAATTGAGTAAGGTTCGCCATCTTCAAACGGCTTGAGAGATTGAACTTTGTCATCTTCAATTTGACTGCCCGTCACTGTGGTTGTGCCAAAGTGGTAGCGTATACCACTGTTATAATGAAGGCGGACATAAGCACGGTTTAATTCAGGGGCGACTTCTAGCTTGCTAAGATCATACGACCCATCGAAGTAGCCTTTCGCTAATCCAAGGTTGCGGATCGATGATTTCAAAGAATCATAATTGCCATGATTCAGAATCGAACCTTTAGACAGCTTACTCCTAGCTATCAAAGCCAAAAAGTCAGGATCATCTTTGGCTTCACCAGTCAGAACGATATCTGAGGTATAAATAACAACAGGCTCTCCCGGCTCAACCGTAACGGTCATTTCGGTATCATCTTCGGAGTGAGAAAATGTGATATTAGGGTGGTAGTAACCTAACGCATTCAGGGCTTCTTTTATCATAGACTCCAAGCGAGATTGGAACCTTAATGAAACCGAGTACTCTTCTTCAGGAATCGCACTCAGATAAGCATCAACATTATCCTCAAGCGCTCCATTGAGCCCTTTAATTTCAAGGGAAACATCAGCGAAAGCGAGCGTCGATGACAATAGAGTGCCAATCAGAACTGGTAAAGTTTTTCTTATCATGCTTAATTGGTGAAAAAGTTATCAATACGTTAATAAATGAAAAGAAATAATACCGCTAAAAAGACATTGAGTCTGTAATAAATCTTGGAATAACACGGTCTAATTTAAAGACTTAATCAATATGAAGCAGCCGTTAATATGAACCTGGATCTAATGTTAACTTACGCGGTAAACGTATGCGAAAAGGAATATAACATGCTAAACAAACAACAACTGGTTTCCGCAGCAACTGCATTACCGGGAAATGCAGACCCAATCCGAATCACTGAGCGCCATTTTGTCAATCAAACGGACTTGCTCGATGCACCTATGGGTTCCCAACAAGAAGTCCTACTTGGTATGGGATGCTTTTGGGGAGCTGAGCGTTTGTTTTGGCAACTTGATGGTGTTATTTCCACATCCGTTGGCTACGCTGGTGGATACACAGTCAATCCCACTTATGAGCAGGTATGCAGCGGACAAACCGGTCATACCGAAGTCGTTCGTGTCATTTTTGATAGCGAACAAACATCTTTAGCTCGAATACTTGAGACCTTTTGGGAGCGCCATAACCCAACCCAAGGTATGCGCCAAGGCAACGACTTAGGGACTCAGTACCGTTCCGCGATATACACATTCAGCGAACAGCAACAAGCCGTCGCCGAGCACTCTAAACGTGAATATCAACGAGCAATGACTGAATCATTAGGCAACGAGATCACGACGGAAGTTCTGCCTGCTGGAAAATATTTTTTCGCAGAAACCTACCACCAACAATACCTAGCCAAAAATCCTAACGGTTACTGTGGGTTGGGCGGTACGGGTGTGTGCTTCCCTCCGCAATAATGTGTGTTAGGCATACAAACTAGAGCAACATCCATTAAAAAAGGGCTTCCGCTAGGAAGCCCTTTTTCATTGGAAATCTATTTGACGCAATGCAAATCTACAACAGTCAGTTACACCGGCAGCGCAGCAATCGTGCCGTTAACTTCTTTAAAAATAGTGAGCTTTTGTTTGTCTGAAACTTCAGGAAGAAGCACTTTGCCTTGGTCGAAGCGAAACTCTCCGATACCCTCAATAGCAAACTGGCCTTTGAATAGGACTTTAACGAAACGTGCCACCTGACGTGGACGGTAAGTAGAAAATTTTCTTAACATAATACAACCTCAATTCCATTTGAGTACTACAGTCACGTACCTAAACACTAACGTATTCAAAGCACATTCAATCGCTAATTCCTTTAGCAAACAGCAAGATAATCTATTGTTCATCTCGATATTGATGCATTATACCTTTTGGTAACAAGCCTGCAACTTATTTCTACGTCGTACGATAAAAAAGTTAAAGAGGCATTTTTCAAATTTCATATTATACTTCCAGAGCAAACCAATAAGCGGAACAAAAATATAATGAAAAACAAAACTCTACTGGCTTTTTTAGCCGCAGCCTCTCCACTCTTCGCCAATGCTCACAACCTATCTGTAGGTACAACTCTGCCTGCTGTCGATGTTAGCAACTATGGTGAAATCGTACTAAACGACGGAAATACCGGATATCAAGCTTGGGCAACCAATGATCTTCTAGGTAAAGTTCGCGTCGTTCAAGCTATCGCTGGCCGTAGTAGCTCGAAAGAGCTCAACGCACCACTGATGGCAGCCATTACAGCATCGAAATTCGCAGAAGACAGCTACCAAACCACTACTATCATCAACCAAGATGATGCGATTTGGGGTACTGGGTCTTTTGTTAAATCATCAGCCGAAAGCAGCAAAGAAGAATTTCCATGGTCTTCTATGGTGCTAGATGAAGACGGCACGGTAGCGTCATCATGGGCTTTAAAAGAAGAAAGCTCTGCGATTATCGTTCAAGACAAGCAAGGTAAAATATTGTTTGTTAAAGAAGGGGCATTAAACGAATCAGAAGTCACTCAAGTCATTGAGTTGATTAAAGCGAGCCTTTAAGAAGATATTCGCGTCTTTTTCGAGACCTGACCAAAGGATATTGTTATATTATAACAGTATCCTTTTTTAATTCTGTGGTTAAACATACTCATGTGGCAAAACACACCTAACAATGTGAAACGCAAAACAGGCTTCTTGCTTGGGCTGATGCTCATGTTAAGCGTGTTAGCGGCAACACATATGGTGGATATTGACCCCGATCACCACACTTCGCATCACTGTGAGCTGTTTTCGATAAATCAGTTCATTACTGCGCACTCACTGCCACAAGTTCCAGAGTTCCATTCAGAATTTACAGCCACTATTACAGAGCCAGTAATTTCGTTACAGCGCCTGTATTTCGCTTATTTAGCACGTTCACCTCCTGTAAATATCGCTTAATTACCACTACTTTTTAATTAACCTTTATTCAGGAAAAAAACATGAAACCTACTATTTTAGCCGTTGTTATCGGCATGACTGTCTCAACGAATGTTCTAGCTAACGAAGAATTCCGCTCTCACGAAGCACACGTGCACGGTAAAGTTGAAGTGAACATCGCTCAAGATGGGCAAGAGCTGCTTGTTGAAGTAACAGCTCCCGGCGCTGATGTGGTTGGCTTTGAACATGCTCCAGAAACTGCAGAGCAGAAGAAAGTATTTGAACAAGCGATTGCGCAACTGAACAAGCCAGAAGAGCTATTTGGCTTCACAAATGCAAGCTGTACTCTGAAGTTCAAGTCAGTGACGAACACCTTGGAAGACGAACATGACGATCATGAAGGCCATGACCACGCTGAAGGCGAACATGACGACCACGAAGGTCATGACCACGCTGAGCACGATCATGACGACCACAAAGACCATGACCACGCAGAACACGATCATGACGACCACAAAGGCCATGACCACGCAGAACACGATCATGACGACCACAAAGGCCATGACGATGCTGAGCACGATCATGATGACCACGAAGGCCATGACCACTCAGAAGGCGGCCACGGTGAGTTCACTGTCGAGTACCACTACCAATGTTCTGACATTGAAAAACTGGATACCGTGAATACTCAATGGTTCTCTAAGTTCAGCAACACAAAATCAATGACTGTGAACCTGCTAACTGACAGTGCTCAAATTCAAGAAGTGCTTAACGCAGATCGTATTAGTTTTCGATTCTAATTAGCATTAGATTGAATTAAACGTAGATAAGCAGCCAAGTAAGTATTCACTTACTTGGCTGTACAAATCGGTGTGCTCTGGGAATTTATTATTCTAATAACTGTCCAGTAGAGACACCGCTTTAATTATTGGAGCTAATATGTCTTTTGACAGTTCATCACTTGTGGTCAAACTCGAAAATATCAGCTTTCGTTGGAAGCCTGAATTGCCCCCAACGCTAGAGATCCCCTCACTGCATATCCAAGCCCAAGAGCACCTTTTCATCAAAGGACCTAGTGGTTGCGGGAAATCAACATTGTTAGGGTTACTGACCGGAATCAACCAAGCTGAACAAGGCGAAGTATCTATCCTTGGCCAAGATCTCACACAGCTAACACCTCGCCAGAGAGACAAATTCAGAGCCGATCATATTGGTTATATATTCCAACAATTTAACCTGCTTCCTTACTTGTCAGTCATCGACAACGTGACGCTTCCTTGTCAGTTTTCTAAGATTCGTAAGCAGCAAGTCACTGAAAGTCAGAACAGCCTGCAAGCAACCGCTCAAGAGTTGTTGCTCAGATTAAAGCTACCTCAAGCTCTAATGGACAAGCCCGTTACCGAGTTGAGTATTGGTCAACAGCAACGTGTTGCTGCCGCTCGTGCTTTGATCGGCCAACCCAAAATCATTATTGCCGACGAACCGACATCGGCTCTGGATCATGACAACCGAGAAGCCTTTATCGAACTGTTACTAGAACAAGCCAATCAGGCGGATTCTACCCTGATCTTTGTCAGTCACGATCCAACATTAGAAAAACTGTTCACTCGAACCATAGATTTAAAAACCGTTAACCAAGCTAAGGTTGTCGTATGAAAGTAATTACTCACTTAGCCTTAAAAAGCGTACTCAACCGTAAAGCCACAGCCATTCTGACTATTCTCACCGTGGCGGTGTCAGTCATTCTATTACTCGGTGTGGAACGTGTAAGAACCGAAGCTAAGAGCAGCTTTGCGAATACGATTTCAGGTACTGACCTTATCGTCGGTGGCCGCTCTGGTCAGGTAAACCTGCTGCTTTATTCCGTATTTCGAATCGGTAATGCGACCAACAACATCGACTGGAAAAGCTATGAAGAATTTAGCCAGCACAACGCTGTAAAGTGGGCGATCCCAATCTCATTGGGTGATTCACATAAAGGCTTCCGCGTAATGGGCACGAACCATAGCTACTTCGAAAATTATCGCTATGGAAGTAAGCAACCACTTACTTTTCAGCAAGGTAAAGAGTTTAATCAGCTATTTGATGTCGTGATTGGTGCCGATGTCGCGAAGAAGTTAGATTACAAGATTGGTGATCACATCATTCTGGCGCACGGTATCAGTGATGTCGCCTTCAGTCGCCACGACAATCTGCCCTTCACCATTGTCGGAATACTCGCGCCAACCGGCACACCAGTAGATAAAACGGTGCATGTTTCGTTAGAGGCCATTGAAGCGATTCACGTTGGTTGGGAATCGGGGGCTAACCTCGGGCACACACCGAATGCTGAAGCGCTAAAGCAACGTGACTTCCAACCGAAGCAGATTACCGCGATGATGGTTGGCCTTAAATCGAAGATCCAAACCTTTGCACTGCAACGAGAAATCAATAACTACCGCCAAGAACCTTTGAGCGCCATTATGCCAGGCATTGCGCTTCACGAATTATGGGGAATGATGGCAGTAGCAGAACAAGCACTACTGATTGTTTCAGGGTTTGTTGTAATCGCGGGACTGTTAGGGATGCTGAGTAGTCTACTCACTAGCTTGCAAGAAAGACGTCGAGAGATGGCCATTCTGCGCGCGATGGGAGCAAGGCCTCGTCATGTGTTTGGTTTACTGATCAGTGAAGCAAGTGCCCTAACCTTCCTCGGTATCACATTGGGTGTTGCCGTGTTGTTTGCCTTGATCGCAGTAGTTGCTCCTATTGTGCAACAAAGTTATGGTATCAACATATCGATATCCGCAATCACACCTCATGAGTGGAAACTGCTTATGTTGGTGCAAGTTGCTGGAATCATTATCGGCTTTATTCCCGCTTTCAGGGCTTACCGTCAGTCATTGTCTGATGGCATGACTATTCGAATCTAAAATAGGAACCTACGATGCAACGCAAATTCCTACTGATACTTGGGTTACTTATGTTCCCATTTATCAGCACAGCTCACGCTGAAACCACTCAGACTGACGAATCGGTATTAACACTCGATTGGATTGACTTGATTCCAGAATCAGAGCGAGCACAACTCGACTCATTTGGCATGCCGATGGTTAACCACGACAGCATGGACAAACCTCAACAATCGACACTTGGCGCTGTTCGCCCAGAGCTGAATGGCAGCACAGTCAAAATTCCTGGCTTTGTGATTCCATTGGAAGGCGATGAGAACATGATCACTGAGTTTCTGCTGGTACCGTACTTTGGCGCATGTATCCACGTGCCACCGCCACCACCAAACCAAATCATCTACGTGAAGTTCCCTAAAGGTGCACCAATCCAGCAGCTATGGGATGTGATCTATTTAGTGGGTACGCTGAAAACTGAGTCAATAAGCCATGACTTGGCGCAAACCGGTTATCTTATTGAAGGTACTGCGATTGAAGAATATGACGACATGTAGTCATTAGAAGGGTGGCTCAAGGATGAGCTGCCGTCACTGAACGAGTGAGATCATTCAATAACAGTTTAATAACGATTATTTTATTCTAAATTACGCGATGTAATTAGATAAGTACGCTAGAACAGCGACATAAGTAGCGAGTAATAACCCTATACTAAGCTGTTTCTTCAGCTTGTTATCATTGACTTGATTCATAACTCCTCCTTGAGAATTACAACAAATTTAACATTTTATTATCATTAGCAAAAGTAAAATTTTGTTGAAACCTTCAACTCTGCACGCAAAATCTAGCCACCAATAAGATAAAGAGTTACATTTTAGACAGTTATACCAATCACAATAAGTAAGTGTTCAGAAATAGCGTAGGAAAAAGGCTTGAGAACAAGGAAGCTCTTTTCAATAAATAGTTTTGATAAGTAGTTATTCTACAATCAAAAATTCTAACGCAGTTATCGAGCGTTTTAACAAGCTAGGGTGAGCAACTATTTACTACGATTGGTATTGAGTCGTCTCCTAACGGTACTCTTATGTCAGAAACTAAACAGCCAGTGATCATTGAGCATGCTAGCGATACACAGCAAAAGCATGAGAAAAAGCCTCATATTGCCGACAGTGCAAGCAGAATGCTGCACATCGCACAAAGCTTCGGCCTCGATTCCTTAATCAGTCATAGTGCAAAACCCAACGACAAAGCTGAGAGTACGCTTATCGAACGGGCACTATTACGAGAGAAAAAACGTAGAGAGCTTCGCCAAAAGAACCTAGAACAGATTCTAAAGTTGGCACACTCTTCATGTAAGGATGAAGCGGCTGGAGACCCTGATCAGGACTGGCTATACCGTTTCTTCGATATGGCACAAGAGATCCACAATACATCGATGCAGAGGCTATGGGCTCAAGTACTGAAACGAGAAGTCACCAACCCAGGCTCGACGTCGATGAAGGCGCTGCAGATCTTAAAAGACATGACACCAAAAGAAGCGCTCACCCTGCAAAGAGCCGCGTCACTGGGTTGTAGCTTTGGTAGTGATAACAGCAGAAAACTGTTACTCGGCTTTAAATCCCATGCTGGAATCTTCAGCTTTGGCAAAAGGGACACCACCAACACCATCAACCTTGGTGGACACAACCTGCCCTACTCAAGCCTATTACACCTGATTGAACTGGGTATTATTTTGGGGACTGAGTTAGAGTCTGGTGAGATTGATTTCGACCCAGCATTGCACCTAATCTATCAAGGTAAGAGCATGTCACTGGCACCTATCTCAAAAGGGGTCAAGCTGGTTTACTACCGATTCAGCCCAACAGGCAATGAGCTTTGTACCTTGCTTGGTAACAAGCCAAACACGCAATATTACGACCAACTGATAGCGCTATTGAGCCAGAAGTTCACGGTTCAGACAGAAATGAAAAGCAGCGTAAATTACACCGTCTAGACACTCGACGGTGCAAAAAATAGACGGTGTAAAAGTGAAGTGTATTGAGAGGAATAAAGAGAATCTAGAGGTAAGTTTCTTGTCTCGGTAAACCAAGGCTGCACAGCTTATCAGTCATGAATCAGTAGATAAGTAAGCGCTCAGCCTTAGTCATACCAACGATCTCAATTAGCTAAAATATTACGCTTCTCTAAAGCATCAATACACAATTCAACCAGTTCATCGAGTGTCTTCTCACCCGCAGGTAGATCTATCTCAGGGTTCTGAGGCGCTTCGTACACTGAGCTAATGCCAGTAAAATTCGGGATTTCTCCAGCACGCGCTTTCTTATACAAACCTTTAGGGTCACGCTGCTCACAAACCTCGAGTGGTGTGTTCACAAACACTTCTAAAAACTCGCCTTCGGGTAATAAATCTCGCACTAACTGTCTTTCTGCTTGATGTGGGGAAATAAAAGCAGACAACACAATTAAACCCGCATCCGCCATCAATTTAGCAAGTTCACCAATACGACGAATATTCTCTCGGCGATCCTGCTCAGAGAAGCCAAGGTCGCTACATAACCCATGACGCACATTATCGCCATCCAATAAGTAAGTATGGTAACCAAGCTGTGCCAAGCGATTTTCTAATGCTCCAGCGACTGTCGACTTCCCAGAACCAGATAATCCAGTGAACCAGAGCACGGCTGGTTTTTGTGATTTCAGATCAGAGCGGAATGTTTTATCAATCGAGTGTTGATGCCACACAACATTCTCATCTTTTGGTTTGAGTATTGCGGTCATAATTAGTCCTTTAAATAAACAGCATTAAAATGGGAAAAAATAAGGAATTAGGGTCAGCACCAAACCCGAATAGACAATCGAGATTGGGATGCCGATGCGCAAATAATCCGTAAGGTGGTAATTACCTACGCTATAAACAAGTAAGTTGGTTTGGTAGCCGTATGGCGAAATAAAACTGGCACTGGCACCAAACAGAACCGCCATAATAAACGGCATGGGATCGACGCCATAGCCCACGGCCATACTGTAGCCAATGGGGAATGAGAGTGCTGCTGCCGCATTATTGGTCACCAACTCAGTCAGGACCAGCGTCATAAAATAGGTCGCGACTAGCGCTCCAAACACGCCCCAGCCATTAAAGGCCTCCATAAACATCAGTCCCATTCGTTCAGACAACCCAGATGAAATCATCAGTTGAGCAATAGAGAGTGCCGAACCAACAATCACGACAATATCGACGGGGAAGCGGCGGCGAAGCTCACCAAGTTGTACTACACCAAATGCCACCAGCAATAATAAAAATCCCGCTAGCCCTTTAATAATAGGGACTACATCAGCGAGCGATAACCCAATCACACTGGCAAAACCGAGCAACACAAACGTCGATTTATCGGCATCAAGCTTGGCGCTTGAGTCTAGGTCGTTCATCAACACAAACTCTTTATTGTGTTGTTGACGTTGTTCTTCAAAACGTTTTCCTGGAACCAAAATCAAGGTATCGCCAGCGGTTAGAGTGATGTTTCCAAGGCCACCTTCAAGGCGCTCATGACCACGACGAATAGCAACCACAACCGCATCGAAGCGATCTCTAAACTGGCTAGTTTTGAGGGTTTTATTACAGAAGCTTGCCGATGAACTGACTACGACCTCAACAAAGCTCTGGCCGTTCAGGTGATGCTGACCAAACAGGGTTAGTCCTTGGATTTCTTGCAGTGTTGCAACACTCTCGACATCACCACAAAACAGCAATCGATCACGAGCTTGAAGTATGAAGTCAGGGTCTATAGACGCGGTTGTTTTACCGTCTCGAATCACTTCCGCCAAGAACAGTTTTCTCAATGCTCTGAGGTTATTCTCGCTAACGCTGCGGCCAACTAAAGGAGAACCCGGCTCAACTCGCGCCTCGAGAAAGTAAGGTAGATCGTCCTGAGATCCGTCATCGTAGCTTGGTAGGAAGTAACTCAGCGGAATAAGGATCAACACTCCGCCCACCAAAACCGCTAAACCGATCAACGTTGGTGTGAAAAAGTTTAAGCTCGGCAGTCCTGCATCTTCAACAAAACTATTAATGATCAAGTTGGTTGAGGTGCCGATCAATGTCAGGGTTCCACCTAAGATGGCAGCGTATGACAAAGGGATAAGCAGTTTAGATGGCGCATGTTGTTGATTACGTTTGATCGCACCGATCAAAGAAACAACCACCGCGGTATTGTTGGTAAAAGATGAAAGTAACGCTGTGGAAATACCCAACTTCGCAACCACCGTACCTAGCCTACCTTCAGAGATATTACGGCTAACCCAGCTGATTAAGCGAGTTTTCTCCAACGCACTTGAAGCGAGGATCAGAAGAATTAAAGTCAGTAGTGAGGAGTTAGTGAAGTTATTGGCTAGGCTCGACAAATCGATCATGCCAGCCATAAAAGCAATAAACGCCGCGCCAGCAAAGATAAAGCTTGGCTTAATACGGGTAACGAGCAGGCAAGTAATGATGCCGAGCAAAATCGCTAATACAAATCCTTGTTGCCACATATACCCGTCCTTTATGGCGGAAACGATGGGTTTCCGCCTGATTCAATAAGCTGTTACTCAGTCGTTTATGACTTCAGTAGTTGGCTTAGGTCTTTGGCATCCCAATGAGGGAAGTGCTTGCGTACCAATGCGTTGAACTCAAGTTCAAATGCAGAGAAGTTACCGACTTGCTGTTCAACAGAGTCCAAACGGTCTCGAATCAAACCAGCACCAACCGTCACGTTAGTCAGGCGGTCGATAACAATGAAACCACCGGTATCGGCACTCTCACGGTATTTATCCAGCGCGACAGTCTCGTTCAATGACCATTCACACAAACCAATACCATTCAGTGGCAACTCATCAACAGCGTGAGTCGACAGGTTGTTGATGTCATATTGGTGACGAACCGTTTCAACCTGACCGACGGTTTTCTTGCCTGCGATTTTGATGTCGTAAGCTTTGCCCGGTTGTAGTGGTTGCTCTGTCATCCATACGATGTCAGCCAATACATGGTTAGTTGATTCAATTTGAGCATTTTCGAACACAATCAAATCACCACGGCTGATATCGATTTCATCTTCAAGAGTCAGCGTTACTGCCAAACCCGCTTGTGCCGATTCAAGCTCGCCATCAAAGGTCACAATGCTTGCCACCTTAGACGTTTTACCTGATGGCAGCGCCTTGATTTCATCACCCACACTGACACGGCCAGAGGCAACGGTGCCGGCAAAGCCACGGAAATCTAAATTAGGACGATTTACGTACTGAACAGGGAAACGGAATTCGCCCGCAGAACGTTTTTGGTCGATATCGACGTTCTCTAGCACTTCTAATAGCGATGGACCTTCGAACCATGCAAGCTCTTTACTTGGTGCAGCTACGTTAATGCCTTCAAGCGCGGAAACAGGCAGAATTTGAATGTTAGTTTCGCCCTCTAGGTTTTCAGCAAACTCTAGATACTGATCGCGAATCTCCTCAAAACGATCTTGCGAGTATTCCACTAGATCCATCTTGTTGACTGCCACGATGAAATGCTTCAAGCCAAGTAGGTTAGAAATAAACGAGTGACGACGTGTTTGATCCAGGACCCCCTTACGAGCATCAATCAAGATCACAGCCAGATCACACGTTGAAGCGCCTGTTGCCATGTTACGCGTGTACTGCTCATGCCCTGGGGTATCAGCAATAATGAACTTACGCTTTTGAGTCGAGAAGTAACGATAAGCCACATCGATCGTAATCCCTTGCTCACGCTCAGCCTGCAAACCATCAACAAGCAGTGCTAAATCAGGCTTCTCACCGGTAGTACCCACTCGTTGGCTATCAGAGTGAACCGCGGCTAGCTGATCTTCATAAATCTGTTTTGTATCATGGAGTAAGCGACCGATTAACGTACTTTTACCGTCATCTACCGAGCCACAAGTTAAAAATCTAAGCATAGATTTATGCTGATGCTGACTTAGATAACCTTCAATCCCTAGTTCAGCCAATTCGGCTTCTACTGCACTATTCATTTTTCTTTCCTTAGATTCTTAGAAATAACCTTGGCGCTTTTTCAGCTCCATAGAGCCCGACTGATCATGGTCAATCGCTCGACCTTGACGCTCACTAGAGGTCGCCACCAGCATTTCTTCAATAATGCCTGTTAGCGTATTCGCCTCAGATTCAACCGCTCCGGTCAGTGGGTAACAGCCTAAAGTACGAAAACGAACGCTTTTCTCTTCAATCACTTCACCTTCTTGCAGCTCCATACGGTCATCATCAACCATGATCAGCATGCCATCACGCTCAACTACGGGGCGCTTGTCCGAAAGATAAAGTGGAACAATATCGATGCTCTCTAGGTAGATGTATTGCCAGATATCGAGCTCAGTCCAGTTAGATAGCGGGAATACACGAATGCTTTCGCCCTTATTAACCTGACCGTTATAGGTGTGCCAAAGCTCTGGACGCTGGTTTTTTGGATCCCACGTATGGTTCTTATCGCGGAAAGAATAAACACGTTCTTTCGCACGAGATTTTTCTTCATCGCGACGAGCACCACCAAAAGCCGCGTCGAACCCATACTTGTTTAACGCCTGCTTAAGGCCCTGTGTTTTCATGATGTCAGTGTGCTTCGAAGAACCATGTACAAATGGGCTACAACCCATCTCAATACCTTCTGGGTTCTTATGTACTAAAAGGTCGAAGCCGTACTTTTTGGCCGTACGGTCACGAAACTCAATCATCTCGCGGAATTTCCAATCCGTATCAACGTGTAATAATGGGAATGGAATCTTGCCTGGATAAAACGCTTTGCGAGCTAAATGAAGCATCACAGAAGAATCTTTTCCGATGGAGTACATCATCACTGGGTTATCAAACTCAGCCGCTACTTCACGGATAATATGAATACTTTCCGCTTCGAGCTGTTTTAGGTGGGTTAAACGTTCTTGGTCCATTTCAGTGCTTCCTTTAAGGCTCGCGTTACGAGCAATTCATTACTTGGTCTTGCCAAGCAAGGGATTTAACTCATCCACTTGAGTGAATGGGAGTATTGGCACTAGAAGAAAACAGAAGCTTCGTTTGAGCTATCCTTGCTATTCATCTGCCTGATACGTCCTTGATATAGGCATTATGACGAGCCTCTCATATTACTGGAAATTCTAAAATTTCATTTTTTATTCGAAAAGCTAATAAGGGATTGAATTTATCGATAAGCAGGTGAAATGAATGGACTAACATTATCGATATCAATTGAGCATTGATTGAGCAGCTTTGGGAGGCGTCTTGCAGAACACCATAAAGTAATCGATCTAAGTCACGAATTAACATTCGTTGTAATCATTGTTTCATTGGGTTTTGTTACATTACGCAACGAATTTTCTACTATCCACTTTGGAGCTACAAAATGAAAGTTGCAATGAAACCTTTGTCATTGGCTGTACTTGCGGGTCTTGGTTTGACTTTAGCAGGCTGCACAACAACACCAGATACCGATGAAGTGATTAAATTACGTGTCGTAGAAACGACGGATATCCATACCAACCTAATGGATTACGACTACTACAAAGACAAGCCATCGAAAAAAATTGGCTTAGCACGTACTGCAACTCTAGTAAAAGAAGCTCAAAGCGAAGTAACCAACAGCGTATTAGTTGATAACGGTGACTTGCTGCAAGGTAGCCCAATGGGTGACTACATGGCAGACAAAGGCATCGAAGCGGGCGAAGTTCACCCTGCATATAAAGCAATGAATCAACTAAGCTACGACGCTGCAAACCTAGGTAACCACGAATTCAACTACGGTCTTGAGTTCCTAGAAGAGTCTATCAACGACGCTGATTTCCCGTACATCAGTGCTAACGTTTACGACGCAGAAACCAAAGAACACTACTTCACGCCTTATATCATCAAGACGCACACGTTCGAAGATACTGCTGGCGTAGAGCACGAAGTAAAAGTGGGTTACATCGGTTTTGTTCCACCACAAATCATGACGTGGGATAAGAAGAATCTAGAAGGCAAAGTGATCGCTCGCGATATCATTGAGACGGCTAACGAATTAGTGCCTCAAATGAAAGCGGAAGGCGCTGAAGTTATCGTTGCTATCCCTCACTCAGGCGTATCAACTGACCCATACAAAAATGGCGAAGAGAACTCAACGTTCTACCTATCTGAAGTAGACGGCATCGATGCGATCGCATTCGGCCACTCTCACGCAGTGTTCCCAGGTAAAGGTTTTGATGACATTCAAGGCATCGACAACGAAACTGGCACAATGAACGGCGTTGCGGCAGTAATGCCAGGTCGTTGGGGTAGCCACGTTGGTGTTATGGATCTAACACTTGCACAAAAAGACGGTAAGTGGGAAGTCGTTAAAGGCCAATCAGAAGCACGCCCTATCTACGACAAAATAGAGAAGAAATCTCTTGCTGCAGCTGATGAAGGCATCGTAACAGCACTAGAAAAAGACCACGCTGGTACTCGTGAGTTTGTTAACCAACCGATTGGTAAAGCAGACGATGTGATGTACAGCTTCTTGTCTCTAGTACAAGACGATCCAACAGTTCAAATCGTTAACCTTGCACAGAAAGATTACGTTGAACAGTTCATCCAAGGTGACCCTGACCTAGATGGTACGCCAGTACTTTCAGCAGCTGCACCATTCAAGGCCGGTGGCCGTAAGAATGACCCAGCGAACTTCACTGAGGTTGAATCTGGCCAACTGACATTCCGTAACGCAGCTGACTTGTACCTTTACCCGAACACGCTAGTTGCGATGAAGGTAACAGGTCACGAAGTAAAAGAGTGGCTTGAGTGTTCTGCAGGTCAGTTCAACCAAGTGGATGTTAACTCCACAGCACCACAACAGTTGATTGAGTGGGATAACTTCCGTACTTACAACTTCGATGTTATCGACGGTGTTGATTACCAAATCGACGTAACTCAACCTGCTAAATACGATGCAAACTGTAAAGTCGTTAACCCTGACTCACAGCGTATTGTTGGCCTAACTTACCAAGGTAAGCCAATCGACATGAAGCAAGACTTCCTGATCGCAACCAACAACTACCGTGCATACAGCGCTAAGTTCCCAGGTACAGGTGAAGACTTCATCGCATTTGATGCACCAGATGAGAACCGTACTGTTCTTGCAAACTACATCTCTCGCGTAAGCAAAGAGCAAGGTCAAGTGAGCCCAAGCGCGGATAACAATTGGTCATTTGCGCCAATCAAAACAGATAACAAGCTAGATATCCGCTTTGAAACATCTCCAAGCGACAAAGCAGCAGAGTTCATTAAAGAGAAGGGTCAATACCCGATGAAACGTGTTGCGACTGACGATGTTGGTTTTGCTGTTTACCAGATTGACCTAACTAAATAGGTTGCTTAAGTAATCTATAGTTAACGTTATGAAAGGCTGAGTTTAACGACTCAGCCTTTTTCTTTTCTTATAAATGTTCAGTCCAAAGCTCTAATTTGTCGAACGACAAACTCTCGTTCAACCCGCTTCCAAATGCCACGCCTTTAGCTTCAAACAGCAGTCAAACAGCAGTCAAACAGCAGTCAAACAGCAGTCAAACAGCACGACTCAAACCACCAATTGAATAAATCCAACACAAAAAAACACTAATCAGCTGTAAGTTTTTATCTGCTCCTCCTGTCTATTTAATTTACTACACTCAATGAATGGTGGTTAAGCCATTCATCTATAGGATAGATAAGGACATTTGATGAGCACCGTCGAGAGCATTCAAGCATGGTTACATTCAGGAGAAGAGTCGCTGCTATGGCTGATGCTTGGCATCATCGCGCTTTCTTACCTGCTTGAAGATCTTGCGATTGTTACGGCGGCAGGTATAGCGACTCAAGGTCTAATACTTCCTCAATATGCGCTGCTTGCTATTTTCATCGGTATTGCCACGGGTGATCTCGGTCTTTATTACTTAGGGAAGTCAGGACGTTATTTCCGAGGTGTTCGATATAAAGCCCTCACCAATAAGTACTTTCGTTCGCTTCGTACCAAATTACGTCAGAACGCATTCAGCAGCCTTTTTGTTATCCGCTTTATTCCAGGGCTTCGCACCGTCGGGTTTACCTTAAGTGGCTTTTTCGCCATCCCACTGCCTACTTTCTTGTTTGCTGTCATCAGCGCCACCGCGATCTGGACTGGCATTGTCTTCTCTGCCATCTACTATTTAGGGACATCAGCGTGGCTGCAAGCCTCTGAATATCAATGGATCATAATCCCGTGTGCCATCGCTTTGCTGTTTATCGGTAATCGATTAATGAATAAAACCTACTCTAGAGGATTATCATGAGTTCACCGCAAGATATTCGCATCATTCCAGCACATCAAATCAATGCAGGCATGCCTTTGCTTGAAAAAGATACCGTGCGCAGTGTTTCTCCTTATGAGTTTCTTCCAACTTGGTTCTTCTACACGCCAGTGGTGATTCAAAGCCTGATGCAAGGGTTACGGCACTTTGACTGGGCGCTGCCGCTCATCGCCAACCCGAGCATCAAGTTAAGCGGCATGGTAGGCGAATCAAAACACGAGATATTGAGCCTTGCCGGATCTTCAAGTCAGCGTTGGATCTCTCCGTTTATCACCCTCACCAAAACGGATCTCAGCGGTAAGAAACAAGCTGAAGATGCACGCAGCGCACTCATACAATCCGATCTTGATTTCCCGATTGTCGCTAAACCAGATCTTGGCTGTCGAGGCGTAGGCGTCAAGCTGATCAACACACAAGATCAACTTGAGCAATATGTTGAATCTTTCCCAAATAACGCTCGCTTTCTACTGCAAGAAAAGGCGCCTTATCAGGCAGAAGCTGGCGTTTTCTATGTTCGTTACCCAAACAAAAAGCAAGGCGAGATCATCTCGATCACACTCAAATATGCGCCAATGGTGATGGGTGATGGCAAGTCGACACTCAAGCAGTTAATTGAAAATAGCCCGCGTGCTGGGCAGCTCAGTCACCTGTATCTACCAAGGCATGAAGATAAATTGGATCACGTGCTCGCAGAGGGCGAAGAGTTCCAACTCGCGTTCGCAGGTAGCCATAGCCGTGGCTGCATCTTCCGCGATGGCAATCAATACATCACTCGGGCTTTAACTGAACGTTTAGACGAGATATTCGATGACTTCGATGGTTTTCATTTTGGCCGACTCGACGTCAAGTTTAAGGACATGCACAGCCTAATGAACGGCGAGGATTTCACGATCCTTGAGGTCAATGGCGCAAGCAGTGAGGCTGGGCATATCTGGGATCGCAACACACCGCTGCGAGAGATATTTTCTACGCTACTACTGCAATACCGCATTCTTTTTGATATTGGCGCTCAGCAAAAACAACGAGGCCATAAGACTCCTTCTTTCAAAAGCTTATTCGCTGCGTGGCAAGAAGAGCGACGTCTTGTTCAACAATATCCGACCACTGACTAACTTTGTACGAGGACCATGAATGAACCCCATAGCCCAACCAAGCGCCCTCACTTCTTTCTCTCCTAGCATCAAAGGAGCGGTAGAGATATTGAATCAGGGTCTAGAGTTTTTGTTAGCGATATCTGACAGCGACTATCTGACACGAGCAAAGCCGCACGTCACAAGCTCTATTGGTGAGCATACTCGTCACACGCTCGATCTTTTTCACGCTTTAATTTTAAAAGAGAATGCGACCGTTGATTACAACACTCGCCGTCGTGGTCATCCCGTCGAATACGACCGCTCAATTGCAGTAAAAGAGATCCATTATGTGATCAACTGGCTTGAACGACTAGACCGCAGAGATCTCGAAGCGCCTATCATGATCCAAACCGAAGTTTCAATGGATACACAAGTATTCGCCAGCCTGCCTTCTACGTTAGAAAGAGAGGTCACCTTTGCTGCTCTGCATGCCAATCATCACTATGCGATGATCAAGGTGATCACAACCTTTCTTGATGTCGAAACATGCAATACCTTCGGTTATGCCCCAACCACCAGCAGCTATTTGAGGGAGCAATAATCATGTGTTCAGTATCTTGGCTGCTTGAAGACAATGGCTATCAGGTCTTCTTTAATCGTGATGAACAAAAGACACGGGCACTGGCGATGCCACCTAAACAATATCGAGTTAACGGCGTCGATATCATCATGCCACTCGACCCAACCGGCGGTGGTAGCTGGATCAGTATCAATGAATTCGGGCTTTCGCTATGCCTACTCAATAACTATCAAGGCATAGTCCCTGTTGGACCTTTAGTCAGCCGTGGTTTGCTACTCAAGAATCTATCATCGAGTCGTAACATCAGTAAGCTCTCTGATGCATTTCATCAGCTCGACCTGCACTCTTTTGCCCCATTTACCCTGCTGGCTTTCGCGCCGAACTTAACTCAACACCATGGTTTGGTTATCGCCTATATGTGGGATGGCATTCAACAAAAAATAGTCGAAACCGATTCTCCGCTCTTCTCATCCGGTGTTGATTTAGAGCGAGTACAAGCCTATCGACAAGCAAAATACGATCAGCTTATGGCAACGGGTAAGAATCAACAGAACTTACTTCAGTTTCACTCTCACCATCACAGCGAACAACCTCATTTAGCGACCTGTATGCATCGTGAAGACGCGCACACCGTGAGCTTTACACACTTACGCAATCTACACGGCCAAGCCTCTATGTTTTACGCGCCCGGCTCGCCTTGTGAACCCATTAAACCATGCCAGATAAATCAACAGCGTTTTACCTTCGATTTATCACCCGTAATCAATCTATAGGAATCCATCATGAGAAAACTATTAACCATGGTCATGCTACTTGTTAGCCCATACGTATTTGCCGCCGATGAAATCTACACAGGGTTCTTTAGCAGTAAGGCGCTCGATGGCTACGACACTGTGGCTTATTTCACTTCAGGTAAGCCCATTGAAGGCAGTAAAAAATTCAGCACCGAGTACAAAGGCGCGGACTGGTATTTCTCTTCTGAAAAGAATCTGACTTTATTTGTTAATAATCCTGAAAAATATGCCCCTCAATATGGGGGTTATTGCGCTTGGGCTGTTTCAGCAAAAAGTGACTTTGCACCCGGTGACCCGAACCAATGGACAATTGTTGATAACAAGCTTTACCTCAACTACGACCAAGAGATTAAACAGCGTTGGGAACAAGACCAAGCACAACATATTCAAAAAGCCGACACCATTTGGCCGCAACTGATCAAATAAGGGAATAACCATGACATTCACTCCAGCTAAACATATTCCTGCGGCATTTATCGCTTTCGTATTTGTTCAGTCGCTGTTTTTTAAGTTCACAGGCTCATACGAGACTGAGCATATCTTTGGCACCTTGGCGACATGGTCTGGCTTAAGTTGGTTCGGTTCATTTGGCGGCTACTTGATTGGGTTCGCTGAATTGATTGCGGCCATTTTGTTGTTTACTCGTTGGCATGGCCTGGGTGCCATCATGAGCGTGGGAATTATGAGTGGCGCGATTTTCTTCCACCTGTTTACGCCACTCGGTATTCAAATGCCTGAGTTTAATGCAGCGGGTGAAATTGTCGGTTATGACGGCGGATTACTGTTTGGCATGGCATGCCTAGTATGGCTTTGCGGTGCATTTTTAAGTGTAAAAGATTTCAAGAATCAAGACGGTTTCCTAAACAACTTTAGTCAATAAGGTAGCTTCATTATGATTGATAGTCCTTTTCGTTTACCACGTTACACGCCTTTTGGTTTAGGTGAGTCTGTTGTCGAGTGGGCAACTGGGCTATCTAAGCTAGATAAGCTCTATCAAGATAGACCTGATGAGTTATCTAGCTTTGAATTCATGCATCACACCTTGTCAGCATTGAATATCGACTATTCCGTTTCAGCAGGCGCCACTGATAATATTCCCGAACAAGGGCCAGTAGTCATTGTGGCTAACCACCCACTTGGTGCGATTGAAGGCGTGATCCTTGCTGATCTCGTAGGATCGGTAAGAAAGGATGTGAAGGTGTTGGCCAATGAGTTGCTCAAGCGACTGCCTGAACTGGATGATCTTTTCATTGGGGTCGATGTCTTTAACAGTAAAGAATCGAAACGCACCAATGCTAAAGCTATTCGAGATGCCAATCGTCATTTAGCAGACGGTGGACTCTTGATTGTGTTCCCTGCTGGCGAAGTATCGAGTTACCGTAAAGGGGCCAAGACACTAACAGACATCGAGTGGAGCAAATCAGTCGCAAAGTTTGTTAAGCGTCACCAAGCCACCACGGTGCCTATCTTTATCAATGGCAAGAACAGTGAGCTTTTCTACCAAGCGGGTCGTGTTCACCCACTACTGAGAACGGCTTTACTTGGCCGTGAACTTCTTAATAAACAGGCGACGACTATCTCTATCTCGATTGGCTCTTCGATTCCGTATTCAGAGATCAAATCGTTTGAAAAAGAGATGGATATCATCAACTACCTACGACTCAATACCTACCTAATGAGCCAACAAGATAGCCCGAATACGCCAATCCACGCGCCCTCTTTTGACACCCAAGTGATTGCGCCTATTCCACCAGAAGTGTTGGCAATAGAGGTCGGTTCTCTTCCTGAAGAGATGAAGTTACTTGAGCAAGGGGACTTCGAGGTCTACTGTACTCCAAGCCAATCTATTCCTAACTTAATGCGCGATATTGGTCGAGTTAGAGAAGAGAGTTTCCGAGAAGTCGGAGAAGGCAGCGGGCTTGCCTGTGATTTAGATGAGTATGACCTTTACTACCACCAACTGTTTGTTTGGAATAAAACCAAGGCTGAATTAGTGGGTGCATACCGACTTGGTATGGTCGACAAGCTCATCGCTGAGCACGGACTTGATAAGCTCTACTCTCGTAGCCTGTTTAACTACAATCAAGAATTCATCGATACCTTAGACAACAGTATCGAGCTTGGGCGTTCTGTAGTAAGCAAGCCTTATCAAAAGAGCCTTAACTCACTATTACTATTGTGGAAAGGTATCGCGGCCTTCGTGTATCGTCACCCTCAATACACTCACCTATTCGGCCCTGTCAGTATCAGTAATGATTACAGTCATAATGCGCGTCTGTTGATTGCGACGACCTTATCCATACACCATTACGATGAACAAAAGGCGAATCTGGTTTCTCCTTCGTCACCACTCAATACCAGTAATAATGTGTTTTGGCAGAATCACCTGCTATCGTCATTGGCGAGTGTTCCTCTGCTCTCTAAAGTGTTAGCACGTATGGAGCAAGGGAAAGGCCTACCGGTACTGCTACGCCAATACTTAGGGATGAACGGTAAACTTGTGTGCTTTAACGTCGATCCATCGTTTAATGATGCCTTGGATGGCTTGATTGTGGTTAATCTTAAGAAAGTACCATTGAAAACCCTAGGCAAATACATGGGCAGAGACCTCGCTCAAGATTATCTAGAACAGCACGCTCGACATTGATTTAGCCTGCTCTGTACCTCTCCCCAAATAAGTGCGATGATTTCGGCACTTATTTGGGTTAGGTTATTTTCATGCACACCTCTTTTATCGAACAACTACAAAGCTTTGACTTCTCTGAGAGTCAGATTGAATCTCTATTAGCTGTCGCGAAGCCGCTTGAACTGCCAACCCGACACATACTGATCAATCAAGGTGAGATGGCGAGTTCGATCTACTTTGTACTTGAAGGCTTATGCCACGCTTGTTATCTCACTAATGACGGTAAGCAATACAGCAAAGAATTCTACTGGGAACAAGACTGGATCATCGGCTTTGAGAGTTTGATAAAGAACCAAGCGTCCCCTTACCTACTAGAAACGCTCACACCCATCACAATGTTAGAACTGCCAATGAATGCGGTTATCGAGTGGCGTGCATCAAATAACCCTCTGTATTTAAAGCTGTTAGAAACTCAGCTCATGCACAAGGAAAACAAAGAACGCTTTATGTTGCTTTATACCCCAGAGCAACGCTACCAACTGTTCTGCGAACATTACCCCGACCTTGAACAGCGCTTGAACGACAATCAAATTGCGGCTTACCTCGGTATAACCGCGATCAGCCTGAGCAGAATCAAAGGTCGAATTAACAATAGTTAATGCCAACAATCATCGCACATAGTACATTCAGAGCATCGATAATCTCTGGATGTAAACATGATCACTTGGCACTCAATTCCCTTCTCTGAACTTTCAACACAACAGCTTTATCAACTAATTAAATTACGAGTCGATGTGTTCGTTGTTGAGCAAAATTGCCCTTATCCAGAGCTCGATGGTAAAGATACACTCGCAGATGTTGAACACTTGCTTGGCTATGCTGATGCAGAGCTAGTGGCGTGTGCCCGTTTGTTACCACCAGGTACTTCTTACGACAATACCAGCATCGGCCGAGTGGCGACCAAGCAATCAGCAAGAGGTGATGGCTTGGGTCATAAATTGATCAAAGAAGCGTTAACACGCTGTGAGACTCTTTGGCCGAGCAAGACCATCGATATTGGAGCGCAACAACACCTAGAAAACTTCTATGCGAGTCACGGGTTCGAAACTATCTCTGAGATGTATCTGGAAGACGATATTCCGCATGTAGACATGAGATTTGAAAAGTAATGACGAATATCACTGTCGGTATTCTATTGTTGGTTGCAGGTAACTTGTTTGCCTCGCTTTCCGACGTAGCGGTAAAACTGTTGAATGGCGAAGTACCGCCTCTTCAGTATATTTTTTTCCGACAGTTGATATCTCTGCTAATCATCACCCCTTTGTGGCTACAACAGAAAAAAGAACAACGACGCTTACAACAAGCTAAAGTGACCTTTATTCGAGGACAACTGATCCTAATCGGCAGCGGATGTATGGTCGTCGCGATCACCCACCTTTCTTTGGCTACCGCCAACGCAGTATTTTACGTCGCGCCCCTGTTGATGTTACCTCTCTCTATGTTTCTACTGAAAGAGCAACCGGCACTTGGCAAGGTTATCGCCACCACTATCGGTTTTATTGGTGTATTGATTGTCTTGAGGCCATCACAATTTCATTGGGCAGCACTGTTTGCTTTGGGTACAGCACTCACCCTCGCACTATTCAATGTATTGGTAAGAAAGCTTCCTAGTGAGCAAACGGTGGTCACTACGCTGTGGTGGACAACCTTATTCTCTATTCCAGCCTCATTAGTACTGTGCTTCTTATACTGGCAGCCGGTGTCGGTGGAACATTTGGGATACATAGCATTAAGTGCGACGCTAATCTTAAGCTACAACGGACTTGCGGTCGCTGCCTACCAAAAAGCACATTCGAGCCAAATTGCCTTGGCTGAATACTCAGGCTTAGTGTTTGTCGCAATAATAGGCGCTATATGGTTTGATGAGATTCCAGATACGTTAACCTTTATCGGAATTATGCTCATCATCTTACCGCTTGCACCTTTCAAGCGACCAAAAAAAAGAGCTAATCATTAGCTCTTTTCTATCGACTATCTGTATCGGACTAAACGCTTTAACGCAGGATCGGTATTGAGCTACTTACTACGGCCAAAGCCACCGTCAGACAATCGGAAAAACATCACCGAAGTGTTGCCTTTTTCTAGCTGAAGAATGTCTAGTTTCCCGGTCTCGGCGAGTTTGAATCGAACTAGCTGGCCTTTACGAATCTGACTAAGTGGTTTGTCTGCCCCTTCAATACGCACTAGCGCGTTCAAGTCAGACAACGGCAAGTCGTTATTTCGAAAAACCTGCGCTAACGTATCCCCTTGCTTTACAAGATACTCCTGCCAGTTGTTGTTACTCGGTTCTGATGAACTGCTCTTGGCATTTTGCTGTTCGCTTAAGCCAACCGTGTTTATCTCAAGCTCAACGCGCGATGTTGCTGGGGCTACGTCTACTTTAGGTTCTGGTAGCGGCACAAAAAGTAAGATCAATACGATCGGCGAAATCACCATCAATAATCTCTGGTGTAATTTCGGCAATGATCCCCAGGCCTGCAAGGTTGAGGTTTTCATTTTCTTGATATCGATCGAGCTTAATTTCTCTTTGACCTGATTCAGTCGATCCTTGAACTCTGCTAAGTGGTCTACTTTCTGTTTTTTCTTTTGACGACGATTCATGCCACTGCGTCCTATACATTGAATAACTACAGTATAAAAACCAAAGTACCAACAGTATAGATCTTTCCGCTACAACAGAGACCAAAGCAAGAAAATTGACATAGCTGTGATTTGGACACGGTAAAGCGTAAGTGATCAGGGGCTAGCCGTTTATTCAGGCTGCTAATACTGGTATTCTTACCCTTTTCGTACTGACAAAAAGAGTGACTTTTCATGTCTGAAGTAAAATTTGAAACTGTAGAGCAAAAAGCTAGCTACGGTATCGGTCTACAAATGGGCCAACAACTTGCTGGTTCTGGTCTTGAAGGCCTAAACGTTGACGCAATCGCTGCTGGTATCGCAACAGCTCTAGTTGGTGACATGCCAGCTATCGAAGTTGACGAAATCAACAACGCACTACAAGAGCTACACACTCGTGGTGAAGCTGCACGTCAAGAACTAGCTAAAGCAGCTGCTGCTGACGGCGAAGCTTTCCTAACTGACAACGCTCTTCGTTCAGAAGTAACAGTTCTTGAGTCTGGTCTTCAGTACGAAGTACTAACTGAAGGTACTGGCGAAATCCCTACTGCAGACAAGCAAGTACGTGTTCACTACCACGGTGAACTAACTGACGGTACTGTTTTCGACAGCTCTGTATCTCGCGGTCAACCTGCTGAATTCCCAGTAACTGGCGTAATTCAAGGTTGGGTACAAGCTCTACAAATGATGCCTGTTGGCTCTAAGTGGAAGCTATACATCCCTCAAGATCTAGCATACGGTGAGCGCGGCGCAGGTGCTGCAATTCCACCATTTGCAGCTCTAGTATTTGAAGTAGAACTTCTAGCTATCCTTTAATTTTTATAAAAACCTTTAGTAAAACAAAATACTATAGGCAAATAAAATTAAAATAATCCAACGGCGATGTGACTACATCGCCGTTTTTCGTTTATAGTGAATAGGTCGATTACTTTATTACTTAAGGAAGAATAATGAAGAAAATACTCATCACTATGCTCAGCAGCCTTGCTGTAGTCTCTTGCGCTAGCACTAGCGACTCTGAACAAACCGGTTCAACATCAGATACCAACTATTCCCAACTATCGCAAACTGCCCTGATGGCAGCAGTGAATATGTGGTCTCAACAAAACGAAACAACACCACTTGCTGATACCGTTGCTGATCAAGCATCTGTTACCAGCGATCAAGCAATTGGCGGTATCGGTTCAATGTTGGCACTTGCACAAAATTCACTTGGCTCAGCAGACAATAAAGAACTCGCATCACTCATTCCTGGAATGTCTTCACTTGAATCAACTGGCTTATCATCAGTTCTAAGCTCACAAGGTGCTGTTGAAAGTGCGTTTGCTGGATTAGGTATGGATTCGTCAATGGTTACGACATTTGCACCAATCATTCTTCAAGCACTTCAATCACAAGGTGCAACGAGTGGCCTTATGGATTCACTTGCCGCTATTTGGCAGTAGGCCATCGCGATTAGCGATTAGCGATTAGCGATTAGCGATTAGTTGAAGAATATTGTAAGGGCACTTCGGTGCTCTTTTTTGTGCGTGGAAGAAAAGATATTTGAGATACGAGATACGAGATACGAGATACGAGATACGAGATACGAGATACGAGATACGAGATACGAGATACGAGATATTTTTAAAAAATAGATCAGAGCAGGCAAGTAAAAATGCCAAACATCGTGGTGCAATTTTTCAATTCGATAGAAACAAAAAAAGCCGAGCTAATGCTCGGCTTTTTGTATTAAGAATCTAGTATAGATTACTCAGCAGCTTCTTCAGCAGCTGGGCGGTCTACAAGCTCAATGTAAGCCATTGGAGCTTTATCACCAGTACGGAAACCACATTTAAGAATGCGAGTGTAACCACCTTGGCGAGCCGCGAAACGCGGGCCTAGTTCATTAAATAGTTTTGCCACAACTTCGTTATCACGAGTGCGAGCAAATGCAAGACGACGGTTAGCAACACTGTCTGTCTTAGCTAGGGTAATCAATGGCTCAATTACGCGACGTAGTTCTTTTGCTTTAGGCACGGTAGTTTTAATAACTTCGTGACGAACAAGAGAGCTAGCCATGTTGCTGAACATCGCTTTGCGATGACTGCTGTTGCGGTTGAGTTGACGACCACTTTTACGATGGCGCATGACCTAATCCTTCTAACTTTTCGATTAATCTTCAGCGATTGACGCTGGTGGCCAGTTTTCTAGGCGCATGCCTAGAGAAAGACCACGTGAAGCAAGCACATCTTTAATCTCTGTAAGAGATTTCTTACCAAGGTTTGGCGTTTTAAGTAGCTCAACCTCAGTGCGCTGTACAAGATCACCGATGTAGTGAATCGCTTCTGCTTTCAAACAGTTAGCAGAGCGAACTGTTAGTTCAAGATCGTCTACAGGACGTAGTAGGATAGGATCGAATTCTGGCTTCTCTTCCTTCTCCTCAGGTACACGTACATCACGAAGATCTACGAACGCATCCAGTTGTTCAGCTAAAATAGTAGCTGCACGACGGATTGCTTCCTCAGGTTCTAGAGTACCGTTCGTTTCCATATCGATAACAAGCTTGTCTAAATCAGTACGTTGTTCTACACGTGCCGCTTCTACAGCATAGGCGATTTTATCAACCGGGCTGTAAGTAGCGTCAACTAATAGACGACCGATAGGACGCTCATCTTCTTCAGTATGGATACGAGCTGAAGCTGGAACGTAACCACGACCACGTTCTACTTTGATACGCATAGCGATCTCAGCATTGTCATCCGTTAGGTGACAAATTACGTGCTCAGGGTTAGCGATCTCTACATCACCATCGTGGGTGATGTCACCTGCAACAACAGGGCCTGAGCCTGATTTGTTCAGTGTAATAAACACTTCATCTTTGCCTTCAGCAACGCGTACAGCTAAACCTTTAAGGTTTAGAAGGATTTCCAGGATATCTTCCTGAACGCCTTCTTTAGTGCTGTATTCGTGTAGCACACCTTCAATTTCAACTTCTGTTACGGCACAACCCGGCATAGAAGATAGAAGAATGCGGCGAAGAGCATTACCTAGAGTGTGGCCGAAACCGCGCTCTAATGGCTCAAGAGTTACTTTCGCGTGTGTCGTATTGATCTGTTCAATGTCAACAAGACGCGGCTTAAGAAATTCTGTTACAGAACCCTGCATTGTGTCCTCTCTTTTTTTAACCTTACTTAGAGTAAAGTTCGACGATCAAGTGTTCATTGATGTCAGCTGATAGGTCAGAACGCTCAGGCATACGCTTGAATGTACCTTCCATTTTGCTAGCATCTACTTCAATCCAAGTTGGCTTTTCACGTTGTTCAGCAACTTCTAGAGCCGCTTTAATACGAGATTGCTGTTTAGCTTTCTCGCGGATAGAAACAACGTCGTTAGCCGCTACTTTGAAAGAAGGAACGTTTACAACTTTACCGTTAACTAGAACAGACTTGTGGCTAACTAGTTGACGAGATTCAGCACGAGTAGCGCCAAAGCCCATACGGTAAACTACGTTATCAAGACGACCTTCAAGAAGCTGAAGCAGGTTTGCACCTGTGTTGCCTTTAAGACGTGCAGCTTCTTTGTAGTAGTTGCGGAATTGTTTTTCTAGAACGCCGTAGATACGACGAACTTTTTGCTTCTCACGAAGCTGAACGCCATACTCAGATAGACGACCGCGACGAGCGCCGTGTACACCTGGTGCGTTATCAATTTTACACTTGGTATCGATCGCACGGACACCAGACTTAAGGAATAAGTCAGTACCTTCGCGACGGCTAAGCTTCAGCTTAGGACCCAAATATCTTGCCATGATCTTTCTCCAATATTCCTAGAAACGAAACTTAAACGCGACGTTTCTTAGGTGGACGACAACCGTTATGAGGGATTGGTGTCGCATCAACAATGTTAGTGATACGGAAACCAGCAGCGTTCAGTGCACGAACAGTAGATTCGCGACCTGGACCTGGACCCTTAACCATAACTTCCAAGTTCTTTAGGCCATATTCTTTAGCCATTTCACCACAACGCTCAGCTGCAACTTGTGCTGCGAACGGAGTAGATTTACGAGAACCACGGAAACCTGAACCACCTGCTGTAGCCCATGCAAGAGCGTTGCCTTGGCGGTCAGTGATAGTTACGATTGTGTTGTTGAAAGAAGCATGAATGTGCGCTACGCCATCAGCTACTTGCTTGCGTACGCGCTTACGCGCGCGAGTTGGTTGTTTTGCCATTGTACTCTACCTTATCCGACTATTTCTTGATCGGCTTGCGCGGACCCTTACGGGTGCGAGCGTTGGTTTTAGTACGCTGTCCACGTAGTGGTAGACTGCGACGATGACGAAGACCGCGGTAACAGCCAAGGTCCATAAGACGCTTGATGTTCATCGATACTTCACGACGTAGATCACCTTCTACAGTGTATTTAGCTACACCATCACGCAGTTGATCGATCTGCTCTTCAGTTAGTTCACTGATCTTAGCATCTTCAGCAATACCCACTTCAGCTAGAATAGCTTGAGAGCGAGTTTTACCAATACCGTAGATTGCAGTAAGTGCAATTACAGAATGCTTATGATCAGGAATGTTAATGCCGGCTATACGGGCCATTATTCACTCCTAAGGGGGTTCATAAAAGAATTATCCGCAGCAAAGCCCGTTATGGATACGCTGCGGCATACTACTTCTTTTGCACGCAAAAGGTAGGCCGAGGAATATACTCGACTCTACCTAGTATTTCAAGTAAAAATTTCTGCTGATTAGCCTTGGCGTTGCTTATGCTTTGGCTCACTGCAAATCACGCGAACGACACCGTTACGCTTGATAACTTTACAGTTACGGCAGATTTTTTTAACGGAAGCACGAACTTTCATTGCTAAACTCCGTAAATGGAATCGAAATAATTACTACCGAATTAACGGCCGTAACCTTTCAGATTCGCTTTCTTTAACACAGAATCATACTGTTGTGACATCAGATGAGTCTGTACCTGTGCCATGAAATCCATGATAACAACCACTACGATTAGTAGGGAAGTGCCGCCAAAGTAGAAACGAACGTTCCACGCGACCATCATGAACTCAGGAATCAGACATATAAAAGTAATGTATAGAGCGCCCGCAAGGGTTAGTCTAGTCATCACTTTATCGATATATTTCGCTGTCTGCTCACCTGGGCGGATACCGGGTACGAATGCACCAGACTTCTTCAAGTTATCAGCTGTTTCACGTGGGTTAAACACCAACGCTGTATAGAAGAAACAGAAGAAGATTATAGCTGCTGCATAAAGCATTACATACAACGGTTGACCTGGGCTAAGAGCTAATGACACGTCAGTTAACCAACCGAACGCGCTGCTTTCACCATTTTGACCAAACCACTGCGCTAATGTTCCTGGGAACAAAATAATACTTGATGCAAAAATCGCTGGTATAACACCTGCCATATTAATCTTAAGTGGCAAATGAGAACTTTGTGCTGCAAACACTTTACGACCTTGTTGACGCTTCGCATAGTTAACGACGATACGACGTTGACCACGCTCCATGAAAACCACGAAGTAAATTACAGCAAAAGACAATACCGCGATAAACAACAGAAGAAGCACATGCAATTCACCTTGACGCGCTTGCTCGATTGTTTGACCGATTGCAGAAGGCAATCCAGCAACAATACCTGCAAAAATCAGAATGGAAATACCATTACCGATTCCTCGCTCAGTGATTTGTTCACCTAACCACATCAAAAACATGGTACCAGTTACTAAACTCACGGTAGCAATAAGCGTAAACATGGTTTGGTTGATAACAACCAGATTGTCGACCATGTTTGGTAAGCCTGTTGCGATACCAATAGCTTGGAATGTTGCAAGTACAAGCGTGCCGTAGCGTGTATATTGGCTTATCTTACGACGGCCTGCTTCACCCTCTTTCTTGAGTTCCGCTAACGCTGGATGAACTACAGTTAGCAATTGGACTACGATCGATGCCGAAATGTACGGCATGATACCCAATGCTAATATAGATGCACGCTCAAGAGCACCACCGGAGAACATGTTAAACATTTCTACGATGGTACCTTTTTGCTGATCGAACAAATCGGCAAGTACAGCTGCGTCAATACCAGGGATCGGCACAAAAGAGCCGGCTCGGAATACTAAAAGTGCACCAATTACGAATAATAAGCGCGACTTTAGTTCACTTAAGCCGCTTTGAGCACTACGAAAATCTTTTCCTGGTTTCTTAGCCATCTGTACCTCGTTCCTCGAGATTATTCCTCGATTTTACCGCCTGCAGCTTCGATTGCAGCTTTAGCGCCTTTAGTCACGCGTAGACCTTTAACAGTCACAGCTTTGCTTAGGTCACCAGAAAGAACGATCTTAACAAACTCGATGTTCTTAGTGATAACGTTAGCAGCTTTAAGGCTGTTAAGATCAACTACGTCACCTGTTACTTTCGCTAGCTCAGCTAGACGAACTTCAGCAGACACTAGGCTCTTACGAGAAGTGAAACCGAATTTAGGTAGACGTTGTTTTAGAGGCATTTGACCGCCTTCAAAACCTGGACGAACAGAGCCGCCAGAACGTGACTTTTGACCTTTGTGACCGCGGCCACCTGTTTTACCAAGGCCAGAACCGATACCACGACCTACACGCTTCTTAGAAGGTTTAGAGCCAGCAGCCGGTGATAGAGTATTCAAACGCATTCTGATTACTCCTCAATCTTAACCATGTAGTAAACCTTGTTGATCATACCGCGTACGCACGGTGTATCTTCAAGTTCTACTGTATGGTTGATGCGACGAAGACCTAGACCTTTAAGACACGCTTTGTGCTTAGGTAGGCGACCAATTGAGCTTTTAGTTTGAGTTACTTTAATAGTTGCCATCGTGTTCTTACTCCGAAATAGATTCAACAGTTAGACCACGTTTAGCAGCAACCATTTCTGGTGACTTAACGTCTACTAGAGCACCAATCGTTGCGCGAACAACGTTGATTGGGTTCGTTGAACCGTATGCTTTAGAAAGTACGTTATGTACGCCTGCAACTTCAAGTACGGCACGCATTGCACCACCGGCAATAACACCTGTACCTTCAGCAGCTGGCTGCATGTAAACTTTAGAGCCCGAATGACGACCTTTCACCGGGTGGTGAAGAGTGCCTTCGTTAAGCGCAACAGTAACCATGTTACGACGCGCTTTTTCCATTGCTTTTTGAATCGCAGCAGGTACTTCACGAGCTTTGCCGTAACCGAAACCTACGCGACCATTACCGTCACCAACTACTGTTAGTGCAGTAAAGCTCATGATTCGACCACCTTTAACCGTCTTAGATACACGGTTAACAGCGATCAGCTTTTCTTGCAAATCATTAGCTTGTTGTTGTTCTTTAGCCATCTTCCAACCCTACCTTAGAATTTCAGACCAGCTTCGCGAGCAGAATCTGCTAGCGCCGCTACTCGACCGTGGTATTGGAAACCAGAACGATCAAATGCAACTGTAGCTACGCCTTTTTCAAGAGCGCGCTCAGCAACAGCTTTACCAACTGCTTTAGCTGCATCAACGTTACTAGTGTTCTTAACTTGCTCACGGATCGCTTTTTCTACAGTAGAAGCAGCTGCGATAACCTCAGAGCCGTTTGCCGAGATAACTTGAGCGTAAACATGGCGAGGAGTACGGTGTACTACCAAGCGAGTTGCGCCAAGTTCTGCAATCTTACGACGTGCACGTGTAGCACGACGGATGCGAGATGCTTTCTTATCCATAGTGATACCTTACTTCTTCTTAGCTTCTTTAGTACGCACATTTTCATCTGCGTAACGAACACCTTTACCTTTATAAGGTTCAGGAGCACGGTAAGAACGAATGTCAGCCGCAACTTGACCTACTACTTGCTTATCGCAACCAGTAATAATGATCTCAGTTTGGCTAGGGCACTCAGCTTTAATACCTTCAGGTAGAGCGTGCTCTACTGGGTGAGAAAAGCCTAGTGTTAGACCTACAGAGTTGCCTTTGATAGCAGCACGGTAACCAACACCTTTAAGAGTTAACTTCTTAACGAAGCCCTGAGTAACACCCACAACCATGTTATTAACTAGAGCGCGAGCTGTACCAGCCTGTGCCCATGCGTTAGTAACACCTTCTTTCGGACCGAAAGTTAGGTTGTTTTCTTCCTGTGCAATAACTACGGCGCTGTTAAGAACGCGAGTAAGCTCACCTTTGCTACCTTTTACAGTAACTTCTTGGCCGTTTAGTTTCACCTCTACGCCAGCTGGAATAGCGACAGGTGCTTTAGCAACACGAGACATAATCTACTCCTTAAGCTACGTAACAGATGATTTCACCGCCAAGACCTGCTTTGCGAGCAGCACGGTCAGACATCAGACCCTTGGAAGTAGAAACAACTGCAATACCAAGACCACCCATCACTGTAGGTAAAGAGTCTTTATTTTTATAAACTCTTAAACCAGGACGTGATACGCGCTTGATTTGCTCGATTACAGGTTTAGCTTGGAAGTACTTAAGAGTAACTTCTAGCTCAGGTTTTACTTCGCTGTCAACAGCGAAGTCTACGATGTAACCTTCAGCTTTAAGTAATGCAGCAATTGCAACTTTAAGCTTTGAAGAAGGCATTTTTACAGCAACTTTATTTGCTGCCTGACCGTTACGAACTCGGGTCAGCATATCCGAAATCGGATCTTGCATGCTCATAAGATTTACTCCAAATGATTAAGTGGCAATTACCAGCTAGCCTTACGAAGACCCGGAATCTCGCCTTTCATGCAAGCTTCACGAACCTTAATGCGGCTTAGACCGAATTTACGTAGGTAACCGTGTGGACGACCAGTTTGGTTGCAACGGTTGCGCTGACGTGATGCACTTGAATCACGTGGAAGAGATTGCAGTTTAAGAACCGCATTCCAACGATCTTCTTCAGATGCGTTTACATCGCTAATGATAACTTTTAGCGCAGAACGCTTTTCAGCGAACTTAACTACTAGTTTTGCACGTTTAGCTTCACGTGCTTTCATTGATTGTTTAGCCATAACAGTAACCCTACCCTTACTTACGGAATGGGAAGTTAAAGGCAGCCAGCAGAGCTCGGCCTTCCTCATCGGATCCCGCAGATGTCGTGATAGTAATATCAAGACCGCGGACGCGATCGACTTTATCGTAGTCGATTTCCGGAAAGATGATTTGCTCGCGAACGCCCATGCTGTAGTTACCGCGTCCGTCAAAAGACTTAGCGCTAACACCACGGAAATCACGTACACGTGGAAGTGCGATAGAGATTAAACGCTCTAAAAATTCCCACATGCGCTCACCACGCAAGGTTACTTTACAACCAATTGGGTAGCCTTCACGAATTTTGAAACCAGCTACAGATTTACGCGCTTTCGTGATAAGTGGCTTTTGACCAGAGATCGTTGCCATATCAGATGCTGCGTTTTCTAGCAGTTTCTTATCGTTGATTGCTTCACCAACGCCCATGTTTAGGGTGATTTTCTCAATCCTAGGGACTTGCATGACGCTTGTGTAGCTGAACTCTTTGGTAAGCTCAGCGACTACAGACGACTTGTAGTAATCATGCAGTTTCGCCATAGTAGAACTCCAAATTACTTCTAATTAGTTAGAAACAGTTTCGCCGTTAGATTTGAAGAAACGAACTTTCTTGCCATCTTCGATACGGAAACCGATACGGTCTGCTTTACCAGTAGCCGCGTTAAAGACTGCAACGTTAGAAGCATCAATAGCTGCTTCTTGTTCAACGATGCCACCTTGTTGACCTAGAGCCGGAACCGGCTTTTGGTGTTTTTTAACAAGATTGATGCCTTCAACAACAACTTTACCAGTTGTCAGAACCTTAGTTACTTTACCTTTCTTGCCTTTATCTTTACCAGCAAGAATGATTACTTCGTCATTACGACGGATTTTAGCTGCCATGTTGCCGCTCCTTACAGAACTTCAGGTGCAAGTGATACAATCTTCATGAATTTCGCGTTACGAAGTTCACGAGTCACAGGACCAAAGATACGTGTGCCGACTGGTTGCTCAGTAGTGTCATTTAACAATACACAAGCATTACTGTCGAAGCGAATGACAGAACCGTCTGGGCGACGAACGCCTTTACGGGTGCGCACTACTACCGCCTTCAGAACATCACCTTTCTTTACTTTACCGCGAGGAATCGCTTCCTTCACTGTAACCTTGATGACGTCACCGATATGTGCATAACGGCGGTGAGAGCCACCCAGAACCTTAATACACATTACCTTGCGCGCGCCAGAGTTATCTGCTGCGTCAAGTGTACTTTGCATCTGGATCATTGTTAGTGCTCCGCTAAATATTAAAACTAGACCCTCTCGGGTCGGGCTGCCTCTTTAAAAGGGACGCGAATTGTACCACCCTTTTTTTAAATTGGGTAGACAAAAAACAAGCGGCTCCAAAAAATAATTTGGAGCCGCTTATAAGTTATAGAATTACAAAGATTAAATCTTCGCTTTTTCTAGAACTTTAACCAATGTCCAAGACTTAGTCTTAGACAGAGGACGACACTCAGCGATTTCAACTTTGTCGCCTAGGCCACAAGTGTTGTCTTCGTCGTGTGCGTGTACTTTAGTCGTGCGTTTGATGAACTTACCGTAAATTGGGTGTTTTACAGTACGCTCAATAGCAACAACGATAGACTTGTCCATCTTGTCACTTACTACACGGCCTTGCTGGATGCGGTTAGTTTCGCTCATTATGCGCCTGCCTTTTCAGTCAAAACAGTTTTCACACGTGCGATGTCACGGCGTACAGCTTTTAGAGTATGAGTTTGCTGAAGTTGACCAGTTGCAGCTTGCATGCGCAAGTTGAACTGTTCACGTAGCAAATTCAATAGCTCAGCGTTAAGCTCTTCAACGTTCTTTTCGCGTAGATCTTGTGCTTTCATCACATCACCTGCTTAGTTACAAAAGTAGTTTTAACAGGCAGTTTACGCGCCGCTAGGCGGAACGCTTCACGTGCCAACTCTTCAGGTACGCCATTCATCTCGTACATAACTTTGCCTGGTTGGATTTGAGCAACCCAGTACGCAACTGAACCTTTACCTTTACCTTGACGAACTTCAAGAGGCTTTTCAGTAATTGGTTTGTCTGGGAAAACACGGATCCAGATTTGACCTTGACGCTTAATGTGACGTGTCATAGCACGACGTGCCGCTTCGATTTGACGTGCAGTCAGACGACCACGGCCAACAGCTTTAAGACCGAATTCGCCGAAGCTTACTTCAGTACCTTTAGCTAGACCACGGTTACGACCAGTCATAACCTTGCGGAACTTAGTACGTTTTGGTTGTAGCATCGTTCGACTCCTTACTTACGGCCTTTACGCTGCTTCTTAGGCTTATCGCCTTTTGGCTCTACTGCGTTAGCAGCTGGCATACCGCCTAGAATCTCACCTTTGAAGATCCAAACTTTAATGCCGATCACACCGTATTGAGTGTGAGCCGAAGAAGTTGCGTAATCAATGTCTGCACGTAGAGTGTGTAGAGGCACACGGCCTTCACGGTACCACTCTGAACGTGCGATTTCAGCACCGCCAAGACGGCCGCCTACTTGTACTTTGATGCCTTTAGCGCCTAGACGCATAGCATTTTGTACCGCACGCTTCATTGCACGACGGAACATAACACGACGCTCTAGTTGAGACGCGATGCTATCAGCTACAAGCTGACCATCTAGCTCAGGCTTACGTACTTCAGCGATGTTAATTTGCGCTGGTACACCTGCGATTTTAGCTACAGCTGCGCGTAGCTTCTCTACGTCTTCACCTTTCTTACCGATAACAACGCCAGGACGAGCTGTGTGAATAGTCACACGGATGCTCTTCGCTGGACGCTCGATAACGATACGAGATAATGATGCTTTTTGTAGTTCCTTGGTAAGGAACTGACGTACCTTGAAGTCGCCGTCTAGGTTGTCAGCGAATTCGTTGGTATTAGCAAACCATGTAGCATTCCAAGGCTTGACGATGCCAAGACGAATACCATTAGGATGTACTTTCTGACCCATTGCTTACTCTCCTAGTCTTTAGCGATCTGCTACAACAATAGTGATGTGGCTTGAACGCTTCAAGATACGATCCGCACGGCCTTTAGCACGAGGCATAATACGCTTCATGATAGGGCCCTCATCTACGAAGATTTTAGCGACATTTAGATCGTCGATATCTGCACCTTCGTTATGTTCCGCGTTAGCGATAGCTGACTCAAGAACTTTCTTAACTAAAACAGCAGCTTTTTTGTTGCTGAAAGTTAGAATTTCTAGAGCCTGGTCTACCGACTTACCGCGAATTTGGTCTGCAACTAAGCGAGCTTTCTGTGGAGAAATACGAGCAAAGTTATGTTTAGCTAAAGCTTCCATCATCTACTCCTTATTTCTTCTTAGCTTTCTTATCTGCAGCATGACCGCGATAAGTACGAGTTGGTGCAAATTCGCCTAGTTTGTGACCGATCATTTCTTCGGTAACGAAAACAGGGACGTGCTGACGACCATTATGGACAGCGATGGTCAAACCAATCATTGTTGGGATGATCATTGAGCGACGGGACCAAGTCTTAATAGGCTTTTTGTCTCCGCTTTCCACCGCTTTCTCTACCTTCTTCAGCAAGTGTAGGTCAATAAAAGGACCTTTCTTGAGAGAACGTGGCATGGCGATTCCTCTTTATAAATTATTTAGTGCGACGACGTACGATGTACTTGTCAGTGCGCTTATTCTTACGAGTCTTGAAGCCCTTAGTAGGAACGCCCCAAGGAGATACTGGGTGACGACCACCAGATGTGCGGCCTTCACCACCACCATGTGGGTGATCCACCGGGTTCATTACTACACCACGTACGGTTGGACGTACGCCGCGCCAGCGTGAAGCACCAGCTTTACCAAGTTCACGTAGCATATGCTCAGAGTTACCAACTTCACCGATCGTTGCACGACCTTCAGAAAGTACTTTGCGCATTTCACCAGAACGTAGACGGATAGTTACGTATGCACCATCGCGAGCGATGATTTGAGCATAAGCACCAGCCGAACGAGCTAGTTGTGCACCTTTACCAGGCTTAAGTTCAACACAGTGTACAGTAGAACCTACTGGGATGTTGCGCATCGGCAGAGTGTTACCTGCTTTGATTGCAGCATCTACGCCAGATTGAATCTGGTCGCCTGCGTTAACACCTTTAGGTGCAATGATGTAACGACGCTCACCGTCTGCGTACAGAACTAGAGCGATGTTAGCACTACGGTTTGGATCGTATTCTAGACGCTCAACTTTCGCTGGGATGCCATCTTTAGTACGTTTGAAGTCAATCAGACGGTAATGGTGTTTATGACCACCACCGATGTGACGTACTGTAATACGACCGTTGTTGTTACGACCACCGTTCTTAGAGTTTTTCTCTAAAAGTGGTGCGTATGGCTTACCCTTGTGCAGGTCAGCGTTAACAACTTTAACGACGTGACGACGACCAGGGGAAGTCGGCTTACATTTAACAATAGCCATTTTTACTACTCCTGTTATTCCGCGCCGCCAACGAAGTCAAGATCTTGACCTTCTTTCAAAGTAACGTAGGCTTTCTTAACGTCTGAACGACGGCCTTCACGCATACCTTGACGTTTGGTCTTACCCTTTAATACAAGAGTATTTACAGACTTAACTTCAACTTCAAATAGCTTTTCTACAGCTGCTTTGATCTCTTTCTTAGTTGCATCTTTAGCTACTTTGAAAACGATAGTGTTCGCTTTCTCAGCTGCCATAGTTGCTTTTTCAGAGATGTGCGGAGCACGTAGAACTTTTAAGATACGCTCTTCAGTGATCATGCTAGCATCTCCTCAACTTGCTTAACTGCGTCAGCAGTCATCAGAACCTTGTCGAAAGCGATTAGTGATACTGGATCAACACCAGCAACATCACGTGCATCTACTTTGTATAGGTTACGAGCAGCTAAGAATAGATTTTCATCTACTTCGCCAGTCACAATCAGAACGTCGTTTAGCTCAAGCTCTTTAAGCTTAGCTACAAGTTCTTTTGTTTTTGGTGCTTCTACAGAGAAGTTATCAACAACGATTAGACGCTCTTGACGAATCAACTCAGACAGAATGCTCTTCATAGCACCGCGGTACATTTTTTTGTTTACTTTTTGGCTGTGATCTTGTGGTTTCGCAGCAAAAGTAACACCACCTGTACGCCAGATTGGGCTACGAATTGTACCAGCACGTGCACGGCCAGTACCTTTTTGGCGCCATGGCTTAGCACCGCCGCCTGATACTTCAGAACGAGTCTTTTGAGCACGAGTACCTTGACGAGCACCTGCTGCATATGCAACAACTACTTGGTGTACTAGAGCTTCGTTAAAGTCACGTCCGAAAGTAGTCTCGGAAACAGTTAGTGCATCAGCACCTTTAACCATCAATTCCATTACTTACTCCTAGACGTTATGCTTTAACAGCAGGTTTTACGATCACGTTACCGCCTGTTGAGCCTGGTACTGCACCTTTAATAAGGAGTAGATTGCGCTCAGCGTCAACACGTACGATCTCTAGGTTTTGAGTCGTTACACGCTCAGCTCCCATGTGACCTGCCATTTTCTTGCCTTTAAACACGCGGCCTGGAGTTTGACATTGGCCAATTGAACCCGGTGCGCGGTGAGACAAAGAGTTACCGTGAGTCATATCTTGAGTAGAGAAATTCCAACGCTTGATAGCGCCTTGGAAGCCTTTACCTTTAGATGTACCAGTAACGTCTACTTTTTTAATTTCGTTGAAAAGTTCTACGTTTAGCTCAGCGCCAACTTCAAACTCTTCGCCGTTTTCTAAACGGAATTCCCAAAGACCGCGACCTGCTTCTACACCCGCTTTCGCGAAGTGACCAGCTTCAGGTTTAGTTACACGGTTAGCTTTCTTAGCACCAGTAGTTACTTGGATTGCTGCGTAGCCGTCTGTCTCAAGAGTTTTAACTTGAGAAATACGGTTCGCTTCAACCTCAACAACAGTTACTGGGATAGAAACGCCTTCTTCAGTAAATACGCGGGTCATACCCACTTTACGTCCGACTAGACCAATCATTATTCTTATCTCCCTTAACCTAGGCTGATTTGAACATCAACGCCAGCTGCAAGATCAAGACGCATTAGAGCATCAACAGTTTTATCTGTTGGCTCAACGATGTCGATCAAACGCTTGTGAGTACGAATTTCGTACTGGTCACGTGCATCTTTGTTGACGTGTGGAGAGGTAAGAACAGTGAAACGCTCTTTACGAGTAGGAAGTGGAATAGGACCACGAACCTGTGCGCCAGTACGTTTTGCTGTTTCAACGATTTCCGCAGTTGAAGCATCGATTAGCTTGTAATCAAACGCTTTAAGGCGGATACGAATACGTTGGTTCTGCATGAGACAGAGCTCCAATTATTAAAAATTACACAAACAATATCGCCACTCAAGCTCGAAAGAACGAGAGAATGCCGATTGATTTATGTGAAACCGTAGCATCCAAAATCAGGACGCATTGTCAGTTAACTTTTGAAGTAAACACGAAGTTTACTATTTTTATTAACCGCGAACATAAGCTGAGTATACATTACTAGGTAAGACCTACTCCTCAGTGCTCATTGGTTCACAAACCGGCGTTAGCCAGTGCGATGCATTATACAGATCACGTTTTAGTATGCAAGTAGTGTTGGGAAAATAATCGGAATATATTAAAAAGGAACTTGGGGAGGTATGGAGTATTGCGCGGTAAAGGAATGTTTCTCTATAAATAACAAAAGGGAAGCCGAAGCTTCCCTTTTCAGATGCGTGCTCTTCTAATGAAGAGTGAGCAAAAATCTAAATGCTATTAAGCGAAGATTTTAGCTACAACACCAGCACCAACTGTACGGCCACCTTCGCGGATTGCGAAACGTAGACCTTCGTCCATTGCGATTGGAGCGATTAGCTCAACAGTCATTTGAACGTTGTCACCTGGCATTACCATTTCTACGCCTTCTGGTAGAGTGATATCGCCTGTTACGTCAGTTGTACGGAAGTAGAACTGTGGACGGTAACCCTTGAAGAAAGGAGTGTGACGGCCGCCTTCGTCTTTAGAAAGTACGTATACTTCAGACTCAAACTTAGTGTGTGGGTTGATTGAACCTTTAGCAGAAAGTACTTGGCCACGTTCAACGTCATCACGCTTAGTACCACGTAGAAGTGCACCAACGTTCTCACCTGCACGACCTTCGTCAAGCAGTTTACGGAACATTTCAACACCAGTACAAGTAGTAAGAGTAGTTTCTTTGATACCAACGATTTCTACTTCGTCACCTACACGTAGGATACCGCGCTCGATACGACCAGTAACTACTGTACCACGACCTTGGATTGAGAATACATCTTCAATAGGAAGTAGGAACGGTAGATCAACAGCACGCTCTGGAAGTGGAATGTAAGAATCTAGTGCTTCTGCAAGCTCAACGATCTTGTCTTCCCACTGCTTTTCGCCGTTTAGAGCGCCAAGTGCAGAACCTTGAATTACTGGAAGGTCGTCTCCTGGGTACTCGTACTCAGAAAGAAGTTCACGTACTTCCATTTCTACTAGCTCAAGTAGCTCTTCGTCATCAACCATGTCACATTTGTTCATGAATACGATGATGTAAGGGATACCAACTTGACGACCAAGTAGGATGTGCTCACGTGTTTGTGGCATAGGGCCATCTGTAGCAGCAACAACTAGGATACCGCCGTCCATTTGAGCAGCACCAGTGATCATGTTTTTAACATAATCGGCGTGTCCAGGACAGTCTACGTGTGCGTAGTGACGTTCAGGAGTATCGTACTCAACGTGAGAAGTTGCGATTGTGATACCGCGCTCGCGCTCTTCTGGAGCGTTATCGATAGATGCGAAATCTTTAGCAACACCGCCGTACACTTTTGCAAGTGTAGTACAGATAGCAGCAGTTAGAGTTGTTTTACCGTGGTCAACGTGGCCGATAGTACCAACGTTTACGTGCGGTTTCGTACGTTCAAATTTTTCTTTAGACACAATCGTGTTCCTTCCTAGTTATGATTCGCCACGTTCATTATTGAGCGAGACGCGCCAGAAATTGCTATTTTATGCGCCAACTCTCGTTAGCGCAATATTTGGACGCATTGATCTTTCAAAAAATGAAAAAAATGCGTCCCTTTTGTTTAACCACGCTCTGCAATGATTGCTTTTGCAACATTGTTAGGCACTTCAGCGTACTCACTAAACTCCATAGAGTAAGAAGCACGGCCTTGTGTCGCAGAACGTAAATCAGTTGCGTAACCGAACATGACAGACAACGGAACTTGTGCACGAATTATCTTCAGGCCAGCTGTCCCCTCGTCCATACCTTCGATGATGCCGCGACGACGGTTAATATCGCCAACAACGTCACCCATCCAGTCTTCTGGAGTAGTTACTTCAACTTTCATCATAGGCTCAAGCAGAACCGGTTGCGCTTCAAGTGCACCCGATCTGAAAGCCATAGAGGCAGCGATTGTAAACGCCATCTCACTTGAATCTACTTCATGGTAAGAACCATCATATAGTGTAGCTTTGATATCCAAAACTGGATAGCCAGCAAGTACACCATTGTTCATCTGCTCTTCAACGCCTTTAGCGACTGAAGCGATAAACTCTTTAGGTACGATACCGTTGGCAATTTCATCAACGAAGACAAAGCCTTCGCCAGCTTCTGATGGTTCAAGTTTTAGCCACACGTGACCGTACTGACCTTTACCACCATGCTCACGGATAAATTTGCCTTCCGCTTTCGCAGTACCGCGAATCGTTTCACGATAAGCTACTTGCGGGTTACCAACGTTGCAGTTGACGTTAAATTCACGCTTCATACGGTCAACGATGATATCTAAGTGTAGTTCGCCCATACCAGAAATCAGTGTCTGGCCAGTTTCCGCATCCATATCAACGCGGAATGATGGGTCTTCTGCTGCTAGTTTACCTAGAGCGATAGTCATTTTATCTTGATCAGCTTGAGAGCGAGGCTCTACAACGATCTGAATAACTGGATCTGGGAACTCCATACGCTCAAGAACGATTTTATGGTTCTGATCACATAAAGTTTCACCAGTAGTAACATCTTTAAGGCCGATAATGGCTGCGATGTCACCTGCTCGTACTTCTTTTACTTCTTCACGTTTGTTTGAGTGCATTTGAACAATGCGCCCTAAACGTTCACGTTGTTTCTTCACAGAGTTGTAAGCTGTTTTACCGCTTTCAACAACTCCAGAGTAAACACGGATGAAAGTTAAAGTACCAACAAATGGGTCTGTTGCAATTTTAAATGCTAGCGCTGAGAACGGTTCTTTGTCGTCCGCGTGACGTTCAATTTCATTCTCGTCGTCATCAATACCTTTAATTGCCGGTACATCGACTGGAGAAGGAAGGAAGTCAACCACTGCATCTAGAACAGCTTGTACACCTTTGTTTTTGAATGCACTACCACAAGTGGCAAGTACGATTTCATTATTAAGGGTACGAATACGAAGACCTTGCTTGATTTCAGCTTCTGTTAATTCACCTTCTTCAAGGTACTTATCCATCAGCTCTTCATTTGCTTCTGCAGCAGCTTCAACAAGTTCGGTACGATATTCTTCAGCCATTTCTTGCATGTCTGCAGGAATATCTTCGTACGTGAAAGTCATGCCTTGGTCAGCTTCGTTCCAGTTGATTGCCTTCATCTTAAGAAGATCGACAACACCTTGGAAGTTTTCTTCAGCACCAATGTTCAGTTGAATTGGAACAGGGGTTGCGCCTAGGCGGTCCTTGATCTGTTCAACTACGCGCAAGAAATCTGCGCCTGTACGGTCCATTTTGTTAACGAAAACCATACGTGGAACTTGGTACTTATCAGCTTGACGCCATACTGTCTCTGACTGAGGTTCAACACCAGACGAGCCACAGAACACAACAACTGCACCATCAAGTACACGCAGAGAACGTTCTACTTCGATTGTGAAGTCAACGTGTCCAGGAGTGTCGATGATGTTGATACGGTGGTCCGAGAACTGAGCTTCCATGCCACGCCAAAACGTAGTGGTTGCTGCAGAAGTGATCGTAATACCGCGCTCTTGCTCTTGCTCCATCCAATCCATGGTTGCTGCACCATCGTGAACTTCGCCGATTTTGTGAGAAAGACCGGTATAGAACAGAATACGTTCACTTGTGGTTGTTTTACCTGCATCTACGTGAGCAACGATACCGATATTACGGTATTGCTCTATAGGAGTTTTACGAGCCACGGTTGAATCCTCTTATTAGAGACTTAGGGACTATTGCTATGTCTAGATTATGCGTTAAAAGCGATGCTTCGCTAAAAAGTGCTTGCCCTAGAAATAGCAATAGTTCCTAGCATAAGCATAGGAACTAAAGAAGTGCTGCAAGGAACCTTGCAGCACTAAAAAGGTATTACCAGCGGTAATGTGCGAACGCTTTGTTTGCGTCAGCCATGCGGTGAACGTCTTCACGTTTCTTAACCGCAGTACCTTTGTTCTCAGACGCGTCTAGCATTTCAGCAGCTAGGCGTTGAGCCATAGATTTTTCACCACGCTTACGCGCAGCTTCAACTACCCAACGCATAGCAAGAGCGTTACGGCGAACCGGACGAACTTCTACAGGTACTTGGTAAGTTGAACCACCCACACGGCGAGATTTAACTTCTACCGCTGGGCGAACATTTTCAAGAGCTTCTTCAAATACAGCTAAGTGATCTTTACCAGATTTCTCAGCCATAGTTTCTAGTGCAGTGTAAACAATCTTCTCTGCAGTAGATTTTTTTCCGTCAACCATAAGGATGTTAACGAATTTTGCCAGCAGTTCAGATTTGAACTTAGGATCTGGAAGGATCTTACGCTGGCCTATTACGCGACGACGTGGCATGGAATTTCTCCGTTGTCTTCTTCAGGTTTTTTCCAAAACTTTTCAGAATAATAAATAAATAGTGTTTGGCCTTACTTAACGCTTTCTTTTTAAAAAAGACGCATTAAGACTTAGGACGTTTCACACCATACTTAGAACGACCTTTCTTACGGTCGTTAACGCCTGCACAGTCAAGTGCACCGCGAACAGTGTGGTAACGCACACCTGGTAAATCTTTAACACGACCACCACGGATAAGAACAACACTGTGTTCTTGAAGGTTATGACCTTCGCCGCCGATGTATGAAGTAACTTCAAAGCCGTTAGTTAGACGAACACGACATACTTTACGTAGTGCTGAGTTCGGTTTTTTTGGGAGTAGTAGTATATACGCGAGTACATACACCACGTTTTTGTGGGCACGCTTCTAGTGCAGGCACGTTGCTTTTAACAACCTGCTTTACACGAGGAGTACGTACCAACTGGTTAATAGTTGCCATTAACTAGCTCCTGATTTACTTGAAAGTAAGCTTGATGAAAAATCTAGCCCTATTACACATAGTGTAAATAGGGACGCAAAATTCTATTCAGCAGTGGGATGTGTGTCAAGAAATATACAGATCTTTTTTAGCCGTCTAGAGCTCAGGATGGTCTTTTTTTAACCATACTGATAAAACACAGCTACCAAGTTACTGATTTGTCGTTCAAAACCGTTAGTTTGACGAATCCGTCGAAGTCCACTTGATCCAGAGTGCTTGAAGCAAGTTGTTGTAAACCTCGGCTATCGAGATCTGTTTTTAATACCGACACATGTTCAACGGTTGAGATTTGATTGAATAACTCATGATTTGGAAGGCAAACATACACCGCATCTTCAACCAAAAGGATGTGATCCTTTTGTTGCGAGTACGCCAATGCAAGCTTGAGTTTGTCTACTGATTTTACAATATGAAGCATAACGTTCCCTAGAAAGTCAGTATTTTTTGGCTCTGAGCTAACTTCTTCGTCAACTCATTCACTTCAAGCGCAGTCACATCGATCAGTAAGTTATCGGTCGAAAGACCAAACTGATTGAGGCTATGTTGACACACGTAAACCTGCTCGATGTCGTAGAGGTCCATAAGCTTGAATGCAGAAATATAGTCACGTGATAGGGATTTATCAGGCTGTTGAGCCTTGAGGAGCTGTGTAACGCCATTACCGACAAAGAACACGGTAATGTCTTCACTATAGGCTGAAGCCGCTAGCAGTGCGTCTAGCCCTTCCCTGCCCGCTGCCGTCGTATGAGGAAAAGTGTTAAATACAAAAGCCAATTTACTCAAAACTGTACAACCCTATCTTGCGTCAAAAGTGCTTCAGATAAGCTCCCTAACCCAGCTTGGGTAAACCCAGCCGCCAAGTTAGATGCACTCAATTGATGTTGCGTTGCTTCATCCGTGCTGATCACTCCGCGTCTAAGCGCAGCAGCAACACACGTTTCAAGGCTAACATTGTGCTCATCCGCCAGTTTTTGCCAAGCGGAAGCCAAGTCGAATTCATCATTAGCAGGTACGGTAAGGTCAGAGCCATTACTGACGCCATCTTGATAGAAGAATACACTGTGAAGTTTGTGGCCCTGATTAATAAGAGCCACTGCAAACTGGTAAGCACTTCTTGCCGACTGTGAGCCGTAGACCGGTCCATTCACTAAAAGTGTATAGCTTAACAACCCTCTTCATCCTCTGTTTTACGTTGTCGGATGTATAGGTATACGGTGTGCTTAGAGATGTTCAATCGCTCAGCAACACGGTTAATCGCATCTTTGATATCGAAAATACCTTTGTCGTAAAGCTCCATCACGATTTGACGGTTCTTAGTATTGTTCGATACTGATTTGTCGGCATTGATTTCTTCAATGGTGCGTTCAACCGTCTGGTCGACAAGCTCTTCCACATCACTCGCAAAGTTTACTGATGATGCTGCTTCGTCCGCATCTTGCGTAGGCATGAAAGATTGCAGTACTTGTGAGAATGGCGCATCTAAGTTTACGTTAATACACAACAAACCAATCACTCGGTCTTCACCATTGCGGATAGCAACCGTGATCGACTTCATCAATACTCCGCCTTTAGCGCGAGTAAAGTATGAACGTGAGAAGTTACGCTTAGAACCTTCAATATCTTTCAGCATCTTCAATGCGAGATCGGTGATCGGCGAACCAACCTGACGACCTGTATTCTCGCCGTTGGCAATTTTAATCGCAGAAGTATTGAGGTCTTCTAAAGAGTGTAAAACGATTTCACAAAACGGACCGATAAGACTCGCAATACCGTCAACCACGGCCTCATAAGATCTTAGAATGATTTTATCGTGTTCACTGAATGGCATAACGTGGACTGATTCCATTTCAAGTAACACATCTGCATTGACTGTTTCTGTAGTAGTCACTTATTCCTTACCTTCGTGTGAAAAATCAACAAATTTATGTAAGTTTATCAGAAAATTTTAATTGCACACCTAGCTAACATTGCAACTAGTGATTTAGAACAAGTTTAAAAATCAAATACTCACCTTCAAATCATAAAAAAAGCCTAACTCAAAGTTAGGCTTTTTACTCAATCAACGTATTTTAGAATAAAACTTTTAGCTGATATTACTTAGCAGGAGCCGCTTCAGCGTTATCAATTTTAAGTAGTTCAACTTCGAATACTAGCGTTGAGTTAGCAGGGATAGTCGGTGTGTCTTGCTCACCGTATGCGAGCTCTGGCGGGATAACGAACTTGTACTTAGAACCAACTTGCATCAGTTGTACGCCTTCAGTCCAACCTGGGATTACGCGGTTTAGTGGGAATGTTGCTGGTTCGCCACGATCGTAAGAGCTGTCGAACTGAGTACCGTCTGTTAGCGTACCTTTGTAGTGTACTTGAACGGTATCAGTGTCTTTTGGAGAAGCACCTTCACCAGCCGTCATTACTTGGTAAAGTAGACCAGATTCAGTTTGCTTAACGCCTTCAGTTTTAGCGAACTCAGCACGGAAATCATCACCGGCTTTCTTCACTTCTGCAGATTTTTCTGCCGCTTGTGCTTGCATTGTTTCAGCAACACGCTTGTCTAGAGCTTCTAGAGCTGCACGAGTTTCTTCTTCGTTAAGTGCTGTTTTCTCTGCGAATACGTCTTCGATACCTTGAAGAACCATATCTTTGTCTAGGTTAATGCCTAGCTCGCTTGGCTTATCAATGCTTGTGCTTAGGTAGTTCGCGAAAGATACACCGATTGCGTATGCCGCTTTGTCATCTTCTGTTTTAAAGTTTACTGCTGCAACTTTAGCTTCTTCTACCTGTGGAGCTTCTGCCTTTGGTTCTTCTTTCTGACAACCAACTGCTAGCATAACCGTTGCGGCAAGCAGTGATACTTTTAAAACTGATTTCATTGAATTCTCCAATTAATGGCCAAGCCATTGGTTATTGTGCACAAATCTAATGATTAGATTGGTGTGAATACGTTAGTTATAACAATATACTAGTCATATGTCTTTCGACACAAACCGGATTATTAGATGTGATGCGAATATTTTTCCACTCATTGCTATGTACGATTGTCATCACCTTGTTAAATGGTTGCTTTTTCTTTCAAGATGATGAGCAACGTTGGGAAATTGAACCCAATGGTGCCACCAGCTTTGCCCTAAGTAGAGATGGACGCTTCGCCCTGCTCTACTCTCAGCAAAAACAACTGTTACTCTGGGACCTCGTCCAAGATAAAGAACTCGCTCAGCTCGGCCCACAAGATCAATCAGAAAACCAAGTATCGCGTATCCGCATCTCGGACAACGGCCGCTTCGCCATTACCGCCAGCCAGATGAATTTCGCCGTTTGGGACTTATCTTGGACTCAAGCTGAGGGGCTATGGTCTATTTCCGATGGCCTAATTCGTGATGTCGATATATCCAGCAATGGTGAAAAAGTCTTACTTGGCCTGTCTAATGGCAAAGCTATCTATGTGGACTTAGTCACCGGACGCCGTCTTGAGTTCCTTGCTCACCGAGAAAAAGTTAATTCAGTCTCCCTCTCTTCTAATGGCCGCTACGCATTATCAGGCGGCAACGACTACAAAGCTTACCTTTGGGATACCGAATCAGGCTTGGTGTTACGTACCTTCGAGCATGAACAAAGAGTAGTACGAGTTGCACTACAACGGGATGGAGAATTGGCTTTTACTTCCGATGGCGGCAACCAAGCGATAATCTGGGATTTGGAAACAGGTGAACCTCAAGCGCAATTGCAGAGCTGGTCTCGACAGCTGATATTCTCTAGTGCTCGCTTTTCTGACGACGGCAGTATGTTGGTGACGGGTACGCCATCAAGCCAAGTGAGTGTGTGGAATACTCAAGATGGAAAACGCATTTCTCGTCACGATGCCGAGCCATTAAAAGATGCTCGCCCTCCCCGTGCGGTAGTGTATGATGCAGCCTTTGATGAAAAGAACCGTGTGATATCGGGCACCTCTGCGGGCATCGCCCAAGCTTGGAATGTGGATTAAGAACGATGACAGAAAAGCGAATTGAACAACTAGAAAGCCGCGTGAATGACCTAGAATGTCAGTTGGCTTTCCAAGAACAAACCATTGAAGAACTCAATGAAGCGCTTAGCCAACAACAGATGCTGATCACGAGAATGCAAGATCAAATGAAGTTCGTGGTGGGTAAAGTGAAAAATATGGATGGCTCAAACCTTGCTGACGCATCAGAAGAGACGCCACCTCCACACTATTAAGTGCGGTTCCAAATGACGAATTGGTTCTAGCGACGCACATCGCTAGTCTCTCGTCCTCGATGTGTAAACACATTTCAGGACGGGACATAGAAAACTAAAAGGGCGACAGATACTCATCTGCCGCCCTTTTGTTTATTTCACCTGAGTGAATAAGCTAAAGCCAATTAAGCCAATACAAGCTTAGTCATCGGCATAAATCTTCACTTCCACGCAACCGTTCGTATCAACACTCGCACGATACATCCCTGAACTGTTCATACCGAAGTGGATATCACCTTGGCCATCAATAGCAATCAAACCACCTTCTCCGCCCATGGTTTTCAATTCACCTTGAATGATCGTTTCACAAGCCGTGTGCACATCTTCTTTGAGATAACGCATTCGAGCTGCCACATCACTGGCAACCATTTTACGTAGGAAGAACTCGCCCATTCCTGTCGTTGATACGGCCACGTTGCCATTTTCAGCAACAGTGCCTGCACCGATAATTGGAGAATCTCCCACACGACCATACTTCTTATTGGTCACGCCACCGGTACTGGTTGCTGCAGCTAAGTTACCGGCTTGGTCTAACGCTACCGCGCCAACCGTGCCGTACTTTTTATCATCTGGATATTTTTGAGCTTGTTGCTCATCGTATTTTGCTTCAGACAAAGCAAAGATACCTTTCTCTTTCATCGACTGAAGTTGGTCATAACGACGCTCAGTAAAGAAGTAATCTTGCTCGGTGAAGATATACTCATACTCAAACGCAAACTTCTCTGCGCCTTCACCAATCAGCAGCACATGATCGCTTTTAAGCATCACATCACGCGCAAGCTCAATTGGATTTTTGATATGGCGGACACCTGCAATAGCACCCGCATCCATTTCGCGACCGTGCATCACAGAAGCATCCATCTCAACAAATTCGTCATGAGTTAAAACCGAGCCTTTACCGGCATTAAAATGCGGGCTGTCTTCCATCACCTTGACTGACGCAACCACTGCATCCAGCGCATCGCCACCCGATTGCAAAACTTGATAGCCAGCCAAAACCGACTTCTCCAAAGCCTCGGTAATACCCGTTTTTAATTCATCGCTCATTTGCTTTCGCAAGATAGTTCCTGCACCACCATGAATGGCAATTGAAAAAGGCTGTGACATGCAAAATCTCCACTGACGTCGTCTTATAATGTTGTGCTATCAATACCACATTCATGGTTTGATGTCTGATAGCGAAAACCAAACTCTTTACGAATGCTTAGATTTGCGGACACTTAGATTTGCAGACACTGAGTTCGCTAGATTAAAAGTCAGCTCAAAAAGCGAGACTCCTAAACGAAGAAAGCCTCCACAAGGGAGGCTTTCAATATTCTTAAACTAAACCGTTAATTCGGTATTAGTGAGAACCACAGCTACCGCCGCCGCAGCAGCCGTCTTTTTTCTCTTCAGCGTGGTCATGGCCTTCGCCACCACAACAACCGCCTTCGTGGTCATGATCATGATCGTGACCGTGGCTACCACAGCCGCCTTCTTGGTGTACGTGACCGTGTTGAACTTCTTCTTCAGTCGCTTCACGAACGGCTACAACTTCAACGTCAAACGTTAGAGTTTGGCCAGCGAGCATGTGGTTACCATCAACAACAACTTCGTCGCCATCTACTTCAGTAACTTCAACTGGGATTGGACCTTGGTCAGTATCCGCTAGGAAACGCATGCCAACTTCGATTTGCTCAACACCTTGGAATACGTCTGCAGGAACACGTTGAACTAAGTCATCGTTGTGCTCGCCGTAAGCGTCTTCTGGAGTAACCGTTGCTGAGAACTTGTCGCCAGCTATTTTGCCTTCAAGCTCTTTTTCAAGACCTGTAATTAGGTTGTTGTGACCGTGAAGGTAATCTAGTGGAGCTTCTGTAGTTGATTGGTCAACTACTACGCCATCTTCAAGTTTCACTTGATATGCAACACTAACTACTACGTTCTTTTCAATTTTCATGAGAGCTCCAAGGAGGTTTGGACTAAGCTCGAACAGTTGAGCTTAGGAAAAATTCTGTACCGGGATATTATGGGGATCAATTAACGAAACTCAATCATTCTGGCTTAAAAATACCGATCATTTCTTGATTCGCGTGTTCAGATTTCTCTACAGTTTTCGGTTTACGCTGCTCAGTGAAGTCACAATCGACGCATTCCACCAGCTCGATATTATTTTCAACCCACCAGCGGAGTGTGTCTTGAGTCTTGCAGCTTGGGCAGCTCGCCCCTGCGATAAAGCGTTTTTTCTGTTTCACGTTCATATCCTTTACTACTCTGGATTCGCAGTTCTTCCCACATGCTCTATTCGAGACTAAGCAGAGACCGCGTTTATTATTAGATTGGTTCTTTAAGTTACAGTTTTTTAGAACAACTACAGAGCTAAGCTCAAGCGATTAGTTCTAAGTTCTAAGTTCTAAGCTAAGGCTATTGCCAATAGTTTCTAGATTGGTGATCATTTTCCATCTCATGCCCAAAGATCTCTTCAAGCTCTTTACGAGCCTCTTTCGCTCTCTGAGCTAACTCGGCATCTTCGCTATGCTGAGGAAGCAACTCTTTGAGCATACCATTGTCCAATTTCCTAAAATGTGCTTCTGCTCGCTTCGCTTTATATGGATGCATACCAAGTTCAGTCAATGTTTGACGACCTAAATCTAGAGCCCCAAGGAAAGTTTCACGAGAATAGTTGCTTACACCATGGTTAAGTAATTGATACGCTTCAACACGGCTTCGAGCACGCGCTAAGATCTTCAACTGTGGGAAATGCTGCTTACACAAATCCACGGTTTTCATGATTTCGTCCGGAGAGTCGGTACACAGCACAATAGCTTCGGCCTTATCAGCTCCCGCAGCTCGTAATAGTTCAAGGTGAGTTGAGTCACCGTAGAATACCTTGTAGCCGAATTTTCTAAGTATATGGATTTGGCTGGCATCACTTTCAAGAACGGTGATACGAATCTTATTGGCATACATTAGACGTCCAATGATCTGACCGAAACGACCAAAGCCCGCAATAATCACTCGAGGGCTGCGATCAACCACATCAGAAGACATCGCGCTTTCACTGATTTGATTGAGTTGACGAGCAAAGAAGCGATCTTGCAGCTTAAGCATCAATGGCGTGGTTACCATAGAAAGGCTCACAACAACCAGTAAGAACGACACTTGGTCGCCGCTTAAGATGCCTTGTGCACTCGCAGCGGTAAAAATAACGAAAGCGAATTCACCACCTTGGCTGAGAATCATCGCCATACGGCTGCGCGCTTTTGCCTGTGTTCCAAAGATACGAGCTAGCGCATATAGCACTAAGCCTTTCAATACGACTAGAGACGACACCGCGATCAATATTGCGAATGGACTTTCTGCCAGTAAACCTAGATTTACCGCCATACCCACAGAGATAAAGAACAGACCAAGCAGTAACCCTTTGAATGGGTCTATGGCGATTTCAAGCTCATGTCGATATTCACTTTCAGCCAGAAGTACGCCCGCTAAGAAAGTACCCAGTGCCATCGACAAACCTATCTGTTGCATGATCACGGCAATACCAATCACTAATAACAGCGCTGCGACCGTGAACAGCTCACGTACGCCACTCATGACTACGTATCGGAACAGTGGCCTCAATAAGAAGTGACCACCGACAAGCAAACCAATCACACCACCTAGCATCCACAGCATGTCAGCCCAACTGCCGCCCGTATTACCCGCAAGTAGAGGCAACATCGCTAGCATTGGAATAACGGCAATATCTTGGAAAAGTAATACTGCAAAGCCGGATTGCCCCGCTTCTTTACCACCGAGCTCTCGCTCTTCAATAACACGTAAGGCTATGGCTGTCGAAGACAGCGCCAAACCCATACCTATTACGAGGCTGGTTTGCCATGTTAATCCGAACAAACAGGCGATGGCGGTAATAATCAAGGTGGTGATCAGCACTTGCGCACCACCGAGTCCGAGAATAGGCGCCCTCATCTGCCACAGTTTTTTAGGGTTAAGCTCTAAGCCAATCAGGAAAAGCAGCAGCACCACCCCGAATTCGGAGAAGTGCAGAATCGCCTCGACATCACTGATTAAACCAAGCCCCCACGGGCCAATCGCCACGCCAGCTAATAGATAGCCGAGTACTGAACCTAAGCCAGCTCGCTGCGCGATAGGAACCGCAACCACAGCAGCCGCTAAAAATATAACGCTACTTTGTAGAAAATCATTAGTCAGAGCCATCATTCGCCCCTATATCTTGTAGCGGGTCTCGCAGCCAATTTCGATACGCTTCTGCGTGTTGGTAAAGCGTCATATCTGAAACATTTCTCGCCCAGTGTAAAACTAAGGGGGATATCCAGTGCATCTGACACAAAGCAGCAGTTAGCTCGAATGGTTGCAAGATCTCTTGTAATGGATATTTATTATAGCCAGCGGCTCCAAACGCCTCTTCTTTACCACCGGTAGTAATAACACTGCGCCAGTGTTTGCCTTTAAGCGCACTCTGCTCACCGAATGCAAATCCTTTTCCTAACACACGATCAAACCACTCCTTCAATAACGAAGGACAGGAATACATAAACAGAGGATGCTGGAACACAATCACATCGTACTCTAGGAGTAAGTCATGCTCATAAGGCACATCGATAAAGAAGTCTGGGTAGATGGCGTAGAGATCGTGAATTTTGACATGACCGAGCGACTCGACCTTTTTAACCATCATTTGATTAGCAATAGAGGTGTGCGGCTCTGGGTGTGCGTAGATTATTAACACCTTTGGCACGGCTTTGTCTGTCGAGGGAGTATTACTCATTCCTTTGAAACATTCCTTTGAGGGCTAAACGGTGGCAAGGCCACAAGAATTTAAGCAAAAGTTATTAATATGTTATTGGCATCATAACGCAAATTGCATTGTGATCGACTTTTATCTGGTTTCAGCCTACTATGCAGGCGTCTGTTCACCTCTAATTTCTATGCTATTTCAATTATGATTACTTTCTCTGATATTCAATTGCTCCGCGGTGGTAAGCCACTCCTCGACCAAGCATCTGCGACTTTTCATCCTGGCGACAAGATCGGTTTGGTTGGTAAAAACGGCTGTGGTAAATCTACGCTGTTCGCCCTAATCAAGGACGAACTGTCTATTGATGCTGGCTCGTTCAGTAAACCAGCTCATTGGGAAATGGCTTGGGTTGCTCAAGAAACACCAGCATTAGAAAGAACAGCCATTGAATACGTGATTGATGGCGACCGTGAATACCGTGGCCTTGAAGATCAACTGGCGAAAGCAGAACAGGCCGACAACGGCACATTAGTCGCAGAGATCCACGGCAAGATTGAAACCATTGGTGGTTACAGCATCAAAGCACGTGCTGCCGAGTTATTGGATGGCCTAGGCTTTCGCCAAGAGCAAATGACATGGAACCTAACCCAGTTCTCGGGTGGTTGGCGTATGCGTTTGAACTTAGCGCAAGCCCTTCTATGTCGCAGTGACTTACTGCTACTCGATGAGCCTACCAACCACTTGGATTTAGACGCAGTAATGTGGCTAGAGCGCTGGTTACAAAACTACCCAGGCACACTCGTTCTTATTTCGCACGATAGAGACTTCTTAGACCCTATCGTCAACCGCATTGTGCATGTTGAAAACCAGCAGCTCAATGAATACACCGGTAACTACTCATCGTTTGAAACCCAACGAGCGCAAAAGTTAATCCTGCAGCAGGCAATGTTCCAAAAGCAGCAGAAACAAATGTCTCACATGCAGAGCTACATTGACCGTTTTCGCTACAAAGCATCAAAGGCTCGCCAAGCGCAAAGCCGTATTAAAGCACTAGAGAAAATGGAACAAGTGTTGCCCGCTCAGTTTGATAACCCATTCAGCTTTGAGTTTAGAGAGCCAGACGCGCTACCAAATCCAATCATGATGATGGATGAAGTATCAGCGGGCTATGATGACAATCTGATTCTAGAAAAGATTCGCCTAAATCTAGTACCCGGCAGCCGCATCGGTCTGCTTGGTCGAAATGGTGCCGGTAAATCAACGCTAATCAAGCTACTTTCAGGTGAACTGAAACAGCAAGGCGGTGAACTGAGCTATTCGCAAGGCGTTAAGATGGGTTACTTCGCTCAGCATCAATTGGAGACGCTGCACCCAGAAGAAACGCCACTTCAGCACATGATGCAAATTGCGCCGAAACACACCGAGCAACAACTGCGTGACTACTTAGGTAGCTTTGGCTTCCAAGGTGAAAAAGCACTCGACAAGGTGGCGCCATTCTCGGGTGGTGAAAAAGCGCGCTTGGTATTAGCGCTACTGGTATGGCAAAAACCAAACCTGTTGCTACTCGATGAACCAACCAACCACTTGGATCTCGACATGCGTCAGGCGTTGACCTTCGCCCTACAGACATTTGAAGGCGCAATGGTTATCGTATCGCACGACCGTTACCTACTTCGTGCGACTACTGATGATTTATACCTTGTGCACGACCGTCAAGTTGCACCGTTTGATGGTGACCTAAGCGATTACTACAAGTGGCTAACCGAACAACAGAAAGTTGAGCGCAAAGAAGCACAAGCATTGGCACCAGCAAAAGACGGAGCCAACAGTGCAGCAGCGAAAAAAGAGCAGAAACGTAAAGAAGCAGAGTTCCGTAAACTGACGGCACCACTTCGTAAAAAGCTGACTCAATTTGAAAAGCAGATGGATAAGTTAACGCTATCTCTCGAAGAAGCTGAGCAAGAATTATCCGACACTTCACTGTATGAAGCTGAAAATAAGGCTAAACTGAATAAAGTACTCGCTCTCCAAGCGAGAAGTAAGTCACAGCTAGAAGAAGTTGAAATGGATTGGATGTCCACTCAAGAAGAGCTTGAGCAGATGGAACAGGATATGGATAGCTTATGAGCCCAGAGCACGCCCCAATATCACTAACACTGGAACGACTATGGCAATTTAGCCTTCAGTATTACAGTGTGCGCGGTGTAAAGGATGCGTGCCTAGCTTTGCAAAACCAGTTCCACGGCAACGTCAATCTACTGCTGCTTCTCAAATGGCTTGATGAGCAGCAATTGTCTTTTGCCGAAGAAGAGTGGCACAAGGTACAACAGTGCTTAAGCCGCTCTGAAACCCTGCTTCATAGCTATCGAGAGCTGCGTAAGCATCTCAAACCTCAAGTCGTCGATTCCCTCTACCGTGAAGCGCTCCAATTTGAACTGCAGTTAGAGAAGCAACAGCAATCTGATCTCGTCGACTGCATTAATTCTCTTCAGCTTACGGCTAACCAGCAATCACCACTCGCTTTTCAATACTGTCGTTTATTAGGGGCTGAAAACCTCTACGACGCTTTTTCTGAACCAGCACCTCAACCCTAACGCGTTTCCTTTCTCTTATCTTCAATCAAGATCCAAGCTTACCTTGGTGGTATCGCTCTTCGTTTTCACACGAGAGTGGCGCGCATGACTGGCCATATATTTGAAGCTCAATCTCGACAATATTCAATCAGTTACCTACACCTTGTTTTTGTAGCCCGTATCAGTGAAACCCTTGCGCTTATGCCGAGAATCAACCAAGCTCAAATAAAAACGTGGGCGTTTCACTAAAAAGCTCAACACTTTTCAAAGCCCATAAATAAGCATGGACTGTTTTTATGACAATATTTACCGCAGCCGCTGGCCTATCGAATCCGCACTTACAAACCTTAGTGCCACGATTTATTAGAAAGCAGGCATTGTTTGACCCTCAATGGCAAACCTTAGAAACACCCGACGGTGACTTTCTCGATCTTGCTTGGAGCGAATCGCCAGAGGGTGACACCCCAAGTAATGAGGCTCGAAGTAACAAGCCGATATTCGTTCTATTCCATGGCTTAGAGGGAAGCTTTGAAAGCCCTTATGCCAACGGACTGATGAATGCCTTTGCTAAAGATGGCTGGCTATCAGTAATGATGCACTTTAGAGGCTGCAGCGGAAAGCCCAATCGCTTGGCTCGCGCTTACCATTCAGGTGAAGTCGAAGATGCGCGCTTTTTCCTAAGACATCTACACGCCCAGTTTCCCAATAACCCTAAGGTAGCGGTTGGTATCTCTTTGGGCGGTAACATGCTGGCGAACTATTTGGCTGAGTACGCGGACGACCCATTGCTGTCGGCGGCGACGATTGTCTCTGCACCTTTTGATCTGGCTTGTTGCTCTAGTCGTATTGAGCGAGGTTTCTCTAAGCTCTATAAAAAGTACCTGCTCAACTCTCTCAAATCGAATGCCTTGAAAAAGATTAAGCTGTTGCAAGAAAAGCTCGATATCACCGCCGAAACCATTAAGAAGATAGACAAGCTGTATGAGTTTGATGAACGGATTACTGCGCCTCTGCACGGGTTCAAGAATGCTCAGGACTACTATGCTCAGTGCTCAGCGCTTCCAAAACTTAATAAGATTAAACTACCGACTCAGATCATCCATGCCAAAGACGATCCGTTTATGACAGACGACGTAATTCCAAAGTTCGTGTTGCCTGACAACATCGACTATCGCCTGTTTCAAAAAGGCGGCCATGTGGGGTTCATTACCGGTAGCACGCTCAAACCAAGGTTTTGGTTAGAAGAAGCGTTGCCTGCTTACTATGAAAGTATCCAAGATTCGGCATAATGACCGAGCCTTTTTTAAGGACTGAGTAGTAGACGTCACTAGACACAGTAATCAACACATCAATAAACCTATTTATGAACATAAAAGAGAGAAGTATTTATGATCATCCCATGGCAAGACATTGCGCCAGAAACACTGGAAAACCTCATTAAAGAATTCGTGCTGCGTGAAGGCACAGACTACGGCGACGTAGAGGTTTCACTGCAAAACAAGATTGATCAAGTGAAACATCAATTAGCCTCAAAGGAAGTCAGCATCGTGTTTTCTGAGCTGCATGAAACCGTTGATATTCAAGTCACAAAACGCTTCTAAGCTGCGCTCATAAAGGAGCCGTGTTATAGTGGTAAACGATTGCTAACAAGTAAGTTACTCAAAAGACAAGGGTTGTCATGTCCGCTAAACATCCAATTATTGCGGTGACGGGTTCATCAGGAGCCGGCACCACCACCACCTCAGAAGCCTTCCGAAAAATGTTCAATATGATGGACGTGAAGGCCGCTTGGGTTGAAGGGGATAGTTTCCATCGCTTCACTCGACCAGAGATGGATGTCGAGATCCGTAAGGCTCGCGAGCAAGGTAAGCACATCAGCTACTTTGGTCCACAAGCCAACGATTTTGGCGCATTAGAAGAGTTCTTCCGTCAATACGGTAATGAAGGCACGGGTAAAGTCCGTAGTTACCTACATACCTTCGATGAAGCCGTGCCTTACAATCAAATGCCGGGCACCTTTACGCCATGGCAAGAGATCCCCGAAAATTCCGATGTGATGTTCTACGAAGGTCTTCATGGTGGCGTGGTAGATGGCGACATCAATGTCTCGCAGCACGTCGACTTGCTGATCGGCATGGTGCCAATCGTCAACCTTGAGTGGATCCAAAAGTTCGTTCGTGACACACGCGATCGTGGCCACTCACGCGAAGCAGTAATGGATTCCATTGTTCGCTCAATGGATGATTACCTTAATTACATCACCCCTCAATTTTCGCGTACTCACATCAACTTTCAGCGTGTTCCAACCGTAGATACATCGAACCCACTGAACGCCAAAGGGATTCCAAGTTTAGACGAAAGCTTCGTGGTTATACGTTTGCGTGGTATCAAAAACGTCGATTTCCCCTACCTTCTGGCTATGATAGATGGCTCATTTATGTCACGCCACAACACGCTTGTGGTGCCAGGCGGCAAGATGAGTTTTGCTATGGAGCTCATTGTAAGGCCCATCCTACAACAGCTCATCGAAACCGGAAAAATAGGTTAACAAGACGCCATTCTGGTTGATTACTTTTCATACCGTGATCATGTGCACAATTTTGCGTAAAAAATCGTAGCTTGGTCACGATTAAAATCAAGAAATAGTACCTGAAAAAGGATACTATTCTTAAACGAAACACAAGATAGCTTGCAGCGCTCAACGAGTGCTCTTATCCTACAAGTCAATCCAGGCTTAGCTAAAATACGGAAAGCGGCAAGCATACCCTGCAGAGGAAGTAAGATATTATGGTTCTAGGTAAACCCCAAACCGATCCAACATTAGAGTGGTTCCTTTCACACTGTCATATTCATAAGTACCCTTCAAAAAGTACTTTGATTCATGCTGGTGAAAAGGCAGAAACCTTGTACTACATCGTTAAAGGTTCTGTGGCAGTTCTTATCAAAGACGAAGAAGGTAAGGAAATGATTCTTTCTTACCTAAACCAAGGTGACTTCATTGGTGAACTTGGCCTCTTCGAAGAAGACCAAGAGCGTACTGCATGGGTTCGTGCAAAATCTCCTTGTGAAGTAGCTGAAATTTCTTTCAAGAAATTCCGTCAACTTATCCAAGTGAACCCAGATATCCTAATGCGCCTTTCAGCGCAAATGGCAAACCGTCTACAAGTAACTAGCCAAAAGGTTGGTGACTTAGCGTTCCTTGACGTAACAGGTCGTATCGCTCAAACGCTACTTAACCTAGCGAAACAGCCAGATGCAATGACTCACCCTGACGGCATGCAAATCAAGATCACTCGTCAAGAGATTGGCCAGATCGTTGGTTGTTCTCGTGAGACAGTAGGTCGTATCTTGAAGATGCTAGAAGAGCAGAACCTAATTTCTGCACACGGTAAAACTATCGTGGTATACGGCACTCGTTAATCTCGATTAACTGAGCCAAAAATTTGAAAGCCACCAAATGCAAATTTGGTGGCTTTTTTGTTTTCTAAAGATCTAGAGAGCAGATGCGAGATACGAGAAGAACTCACTGAATCCTATTTGTAAACTTCCTCGAAGCGAAGCGTACTCGCATCTTTAGGGTAAAGCCCGTGCTCATATCTTTCTTTAACCGTTGGTGCTCTCAAAGATCTTGTCAGCCGATGCTGCAACAAATCCTGTATAAAGCTCACCATTCGCCATCGCATAGCGCTTAGCAAACTCGTAGAAGCCACCAGGAATCACCTCGTTGCCTTCAACAAATGAAACTGGGACTTTGTCTGCCATTGTAGATGATTGCTCTAATAAGACCTCTGGAGAGCCTTTAACCTGACCGCCAGATGCATTGATAGTGAAACCTGAATCACTCAAATAGTCATTCACAGTCTGTACTTCATCGAACTCATTAAGCTGGTTCACACTCACCGTAAAGTGGTTTGCACCGTAACCATGAGCCGCTAGCCAAGACGCGTATTCACTCTCTTTTGCTAGAACTTGGAAATCCGCGAGGCTCAGATCCCAAAGGCGACCACCAAACAAGAACTCGTGACCTTGAAGCTTACTTGCGTCTACTTGCTCAACCAACTTCGCAACGATCTGTTGTAAGTCACTTGAACACTCTTCTACTTTCAACTCACTAATGAACACTTTTGGTTGGTTTGGTTCTGGGTGCTCGTAGTGCTTAGCCACTAGCTTCTTGCTCTCAAATAAGTAATCGCCACACGCCTTGTAACCTAACTCAAGGAAAGGTTTAGCCAATGTTTCAATACCTAGCGGTGCAACATTGAAAGTACGCAGTGCAATGTGATCATTAATCAGGGCTTCGTCTTCTTTCAGCAAGTGATGCACTTTCTCAGCCGATGGACAAAGCCTATGAATGTAATCGTCCCATAGTGATTTAAAGAGTAGATCGGGCGTCATGGTGACTCCTTGTCAGAGGTTCTAGCAAGCTAGTAATTTGGATTAGAGAGGGAGAGGCTGGACACAGAGTCAGCAGCCATCAGCCTGTGACATACTTGTTCTATTATTATCTACCGCCCAATCTAGGTGTTGGACGTGATGGAAAAAGGAAGCGATAACACCACTTCCTTATTACACAATTAACCAATGAATCTGTTATTCATGAACCTAGAGCTCATAAGCTTATGATTCATGAACTTATAGCTTAAGAGCTTAAACTAAAGCTCAATACCTGGGCTAAATGTCGCTGGCAGTTGAGTTTCACCACCTTCCATTGAAGCCATAGGATAAGCACAGTAGTCAGCTGCATAGTACGCACTTGGGCGTAGGTTGCCTGAAGCACCCGGACCACCAAATGGTGCATCACCACTTGCGCCTGTTAGCTGGCGGTTACGATTAACAATACCCGCACGGATATGGTCAACGAAGTATTCCCACTCTGAATCGTCTGTTGAAACTAGGCCTGCAGACAAACCAAAGCGCGTGTCATTAGCCAATTCAACCGCTTGCTCTAGCGATTGGTAACGAACCACTTGCAACAATGGACCGAAGTACTCTTCATCTGGTAATTCAGCAATGTTGGTTGCATCAATAATACCCGGAGAAACAAACGCCGCTTGACCCGCTTTTGCTTCTACTAGGCTGACACCGCCTAACGATTGCAGATTCGCTTGCGCGTCCAGAATAAACTTAGCCGCAGCTTCAGAGATCTGTGGGCCCATGAAGGGTGCTGGCTCAGCGAATGGCTGATCAACACGAATCTTCAAGGTAGCCGCAACGAGCTTATCGAGCAGTTGATCGCCCTTCTCGCCAACAGGCACATACAAGCGACGTGCACATGTACAACGTTGGCCCGCACTGATGAAGGCCGACTGGATGATGGTATAAACCGTCGCGTCAGCATCACCAAATTGGTCAGTGATCACCATCGGGTTGTTGCCGCCCATCTCTAGCGCCAACATCTTGCCCGGTTGACCAGCAAACTGACGGTGAAGGATATGACCGGTATTAGCACTGCCCGTGAATAGCACGCCATCAAGACCTTTAGCATCAGCCAGTGCGATACCAGTTTCTTTAGCGCCTTGCACTAGGTTAATCACGCCAGCTGGAAGGCCTGCTTCTTGCCACAGTTTCATCGCAAACTCACCCGTCCAAGGTGTCTGCTCTGACGGCTTAAATACCACGGTATTACCCGATAGCAGTGCCGGAACAATATGACCGTTAGGTAGGTGACCAGGGAAGTTGTAAGGACCAAATACCGCCATTACGCCTAATGGGCGATGACGCAGTACGATTTGGTTGCCTGCGGCTTCACGTGAAGCTTCACCCGTACGTTCGTGGTAAGCACGAATAGAGATAGCGATTTTACCCGCCATCGCACCCGCTTCAGTGCGAGTTTCCCAAATCGGTTTACCCGTCTCTTTTGCAATAATCTGTGCAATTTCTTCGCTGTTCTCTTTTACCTTCTCAGCAAAGTTCAACACGATCGCTTCACGCTCTGCAAAGCTCATCTTTTTCCATACTAAGAAAGCGTCACGCGCCGCTGCTACTGCAGATTCAACCTGTGCTGGAGTTGCACTATCGCCTTGCCACACGACTTCATTATTGTATGGGCTTACTGATGTCATGGCGTCGCCTTGACCTGCCACCCACTGCCCTGCTATCCACTGAGTCATACTTCTATCCTTAAAATCTTCGACAGATAATCGCCGCTCTTATTGAGCCAACATGCGAACGAATTCGCCTTCTTTTACTTCAAGAGCGCTTGCTACTTCAGATGATAAAATCACTGTGTCGCTTGCTTGGTCATACGCACCTTTCGCAGCTACTGCGCGGAAGTTCTCAAACGAGGTATTACCAATGAGGAAGTCTTTAGAGCTTGAATGCTCTGCAATTGTCACTTGAGCTCGAATCGCATGACGCACTGATTCGATATTTCTTAGATCACACTCAACCGTTGGGCCCCCATCAAAGATGTCGACATAGCCACGGTTGGTGAAACCTTCACGTTCCAGCAACTTAAGTGCAGGGCGCGTATTGTCATGAACCACTCCAATTACTGCCTGAGCTTCTTTGCTCAGTAGGTTCACATAGATAGGTAACTTCGGCATTAGGTCAGCAATGAAGCCTTTCTTACCAATACCCGTTAGATAATCAGCGAGCGTAAAATCAATCGAGAAGAAGTGCTCTTGCAGCCATTTCCAGAAAGGAGAGTTACCTTCTGCATCTGATACGCCACGCATCTCAGCAAAAATCGTTTTCGAGAAACGCTCTGGGTGTTCTGACATGATCAAGAAGCGACACTTAGACATCAAACGACCATTCAATCCACCACGGAAAGCAGGACGTAAGAACAGTGTGCAGATTTCACTGCACCCGGTGTAGTTATTGCCGAAAGTCAGTAGCTTGACGACGTTATTAACGCCAAGCTTCTGCGATGAGTGAACCACTTTGCTGATGTGGTAAGAGTAAAACGGAACATCCCAGCCAATTGAGGCTTCGATACCTGTGGTACCCGCGACTTCTCCGGTTTCGGTATCAAAGCCAACCATTAGGTAGCCTTCATCACCAGGTTCAGTCACGTCTTGTTTAGCAAAGCTGTATTCAGAATGAGTAATACGGTTGGTTAACAGTTCTTCGTTAACCGGAAGAGATGTGAATCCGTGACCAGATTCAACCGCGCAGGTATGCAACGCGTCGTAATCAGATAATTTTATTGGGCGAACAACTAGCATCAATATTCCCTCCAGATGCAAAACAGGCCCAAAACGAGAATCTTGGGCCTTTAGCAGTACGTCATGGGATCGCTCTAATGGCGATCATTCCTATGACGCCGCTCAGGCTAAACTAGCGTAGCGATTGCTTTGTCTAGTTTTGATAAACCTTCTTCAATTTCTTGTGTAGTGATAACCAATGATGGCGTGAAACGAACCACGTTTGCACCCGCAACCAGTACCATCAAGCCTTGTTTGCCCGCTGCTACTAATACATCACGAGCACGACCTTGCCATGCTTCATTAAGTGCAGCACCTAGCAATAGGCCTTTACCACGAACTTCACTGAATATTTGGTATTTGTCGTTAATCTTAGCTAAACCATCACGGAACATTGCTTCACGTTCTTTCACACCAGCTAGCGTTTCCGGTTGGCTAACGACATCAACAACTGCTTCAGCAACGGCACACGCCAGTGGGTTGCCGCCGTAAGTAGAACCGTGCGTACCGACTTTTAGGTGTGTCGCGAGTTCGGTGGTCGTTAGCATTGCGCCGATTGGGAAACCGCCACCTAGTGATTTCGCTGTACTTAGGATATCAGGTGTCACACCTAGGCCTTGGTAAGCGTAAAAGTTACCCGTACGGCCATTACCTGTTTGCACTTCATCAAAGATAAGCAGCGCATTGTGCTTGTCACACAGTTCACGAACCGTGTTCACGAACTCAGATGTTGGAGAGATGATACCGCCCTCGCCTTGCAGAGGTTCCATCATGATTGCACATGTGCGATCTGATATGTGCGCTTCTAGCGCGGCAATATCGTTGTAAGGCAAGTGAGTTACATCGCCCGGTTTAGGGCCGAAGCCATCAGAGTAAGCCTCTTGACCACCCACAGTTACAGTAAAAAAAGTACGACCGTGGAAACCTTGTTTGAATGCAATGATTTCAGACTTCTCAGGACCGTGCACATCCGCTGCCCAACGACGAGCTAGCTTCAATGCAGCTTCGTTCGCTTCTGCACCAGAGTTGGCAAAGAATACTTTTTCTGCAAAACATACGTCGGTTAGCTTCTTCGCTAGACGCAATGCAGGTTCGTTGGTCATGACATTACTTAAATGCCAAATCTTGTTTGCTTGCTCAGTAACTGCGTTAACCATTGCTGGGTGACAGTGACCCAAACAGCTCACAGCGATACCACCAGCAAAGTCGATATATTCTCGGCCTTGTTGGTCCCAAACGCGTGCGCCTTCCCCTTTTACCGGGATCATTTCCATTGGGTTATAACAAGGCACCATCACCTCATTAAACAGACTACGTTCTACTTTTTTTTCCACTGTCATCGTACATTCCTTTTCGATACCGCAAGCTTCGCAAATAAGCGTACTAGTTCATAAGTGAGACAAAGATATTTTCTCTCGCCATAATCCCGCTGCAGCATTATATTTACATTTAATTAACGTTTTCAATAGTAGATTATTCTTTAGCTATCCCTAACAACCAGCTAAACGTCACTACCTATGACTATTTATGCATCAATTAATCTGTTTTATGAAGCTTTTTTTACCTAAACGTATAACCTGCAACGGCAAAGCCTTACTGGCATTGCGGTATATAGGGTTCGAGAGGAAATAAGGCGAATAATTTTGCATAGGCTAAAAACTTAGCCTGAAGAGAGAGAAATGTTATAAAAAGTGATCGGCGTCAGAGGAGTAAGAGACGCGTAGCGCCCGAATTTAAACGCTTAACGAATGGGCTAACAGGTTCAACTGGCTTATTTAGACGCAAAAAGAGTCAAATTTAAACACTCAACGCGCTAAGAAGTTAGCGAGAAGCTGGTGTCCTTGCTCTGTTTTAATCGATTCAGGGTGAAATTGCACCGCATCAATCGGCAAGGTTTTGTGTTGATAACCCATGATCTCATCCATGCTGCCATCTTCGAATTCCGTCCAAGACGTCAGTTCAAAGCAGTCAGGCAGCGTGCCATTTTTCACCACTAGAGAATGGTAACGTGTCACAGTCAGAGGGTTATTGAGACCTTGAAAAACGCTCTTACCATTGTGGCGGATTGGAGAGGTTTTACCGTGCATCACTTGTCTGGCTCGCACTACTTCACCACCAAACACTTGAGCAATGGCTTGATGACCAAGACACACACCTAAGATCGGCAGTTTACCCACGAAGTGTTCAATGACTTGTAGAGATATTCCCGCATCATCAGGCGTACAAGGACCTGGCGAGATAACAAGATGGCTAGGATTCAGCGATTCAATACCCGCAATATCAATCTCATCGTTGCGAACAACTTTTACAGTGACCCCTAACTCACAGAAATACTGATACAAGTTATAGGTAAAAGAGTCGTAGTTATCGATGATAAGTAACATGGGTCGAAATCGTTTGCTAAATACTAAATGATTGGGAGATATAGGGGCGGTATTGTGCAATACCCATGGCGAAAGGCAAGTGGAAACTGCATTTCGCCAATAATTAAGGCCAACCTAAGTTGACCTTAATTGTTTACAGATAGCCTTAAGTTATCTGAATTGGCCTGCTTGTATAGCAAGCCAATCTATTTGTGATTGAGCTACTTGCGACGACGCCACATTGCTAAACCAAATAGTGACATCAGAGCACCGAAGCCAAATGAACCACCTACTCGCAGTTCAAGAACAGCAGGATCATGATCCGATGAACGGAAGTGATCTTGGTACTTAGGTAGGTCACCTTTGAACTCTTCGTTGTAGTCAAACAACGTCGACTCACCACCATTGATGTGCCAATCGGTCGCATCGACAACCATGTCTTTCAGGCTGTCACTGATCAACAAATGATCCAAGGCACCAACTTCATCATTGTATGAGTAGCTCCAGCTGTCTGGGTGCTTTTGAGCCACAGCATTAATGTATCCATAGTTCTTAGTAATCACCGCACCGTTATCACCAAACTGCTCGACGCCGTCAATGTAAGTGTTACGCGCCGCTTTGATTTGCTTACCGTATTTCTCTTCAGAGTAATCCGTAAGCACCAGCATTGGATCTTCCATGCCGTACGAGTTCATATCCCCCAGAATCACTTTATGGCCTTTGATGCCGTCTAGCGCTTCACCCAAAGCAACTGCTGCAGCCACACGGAAGTTCTCACATGAGCCTTGCTTATCGGCGTCAACGCCACCTTGACCGCCCTGCTCGACCGGTGCAGCATCTTCCCAACACTTAGAACCTTTCGATTTAAAGTGGTTAATCGCAACGGTAAGTTTCTCTTTAGTGCCTTTAACTTTAAAGGTTGGCGCCAATGAGTCACGTTGGTAGTTCTTACCGTCTTCAATCACCTTGCCAGAATCGTCTAACACTTCTGGTGCTTGTTGGCTTGGCATCGCGATAACGCGGCTATCTTTAAGCTTAACCACCTTCTTACGGTAGATAACACCCGTTGTGATTACGTCAGTACCAATCGAGTCCATCTCGTCGGTTACGCCATCTTCATTAGAGTCAACAGCTACAAAGGTATAGCGGTCTTTCTTACGCTCAATGCGATCATTCAGTTGGTTAACAAGCTGCTGAATGGCAGAGCCTTCACCAAAGCCGTTGTTCTCAATTTCCATCAAACCAATGATGTCTGCATCTAAGCGAAGAATCGCGTTCACTATCTTCTCTTGCTGCATCTCAAACTCGGTGATGGTGTTCGCACCACGGTTGTTGCCGTGTTGATTCGCGTCACCGCCAAATGGAGAGTTGAAGTAGTTCAAAACATTGAAAGTCGCGATGCGAAGGTCGCCTTCATCCATGTCTGGTTTGTCAGTACGCGGATCATTACGTACAAAGTTCTCAGCCGAGATCTGGTTAGTTGTCACTAAGCGGTACTCACCGTAGCTGTAGGTAAGTACGCCTTCTAGACCAACAATGGTGTCATCAATACGAATGTAGTCTTCTGTTGAGCCATCTTGGTCGATATCGGTGCGGCCAAAGTCTGGATAGAAAGGAACCTGTCCGTCACCCGCTTTTTGATCGGTTTCAACGAAAAGACGACGGTCTGCGTTATCTTCCGTTTGTTGTTTCGCGTCTTCAGAACCTGCTGCGAAAAGCTGGTTCGGCTGCATGTTAATACGCTCATGTGCCAGTACCATGTTGTTACGACGACCCGAGTAGTCATAACCAAAGGTACGAGTCACACGCATATCAAGCGCTTCGGTCGTTTTCACCAACATGCCTTCGTAGCGTTCAAGCGTTGCAGCGAAGTTCTCATCACTGTCTAGCGCTTCTATCGCCGTTGCTTCAGGTGCTTGTTGTTCGCCCTGTTTTAGCCATTGGTTGTTTTCAACTTTAAGCTGAGTATGGCTGTAGTATTCTTGAACCTTACCTTTCACACACACTACGTCGCCCGCAGCCAGTTCTGAGCTCGATTGATTCGTGTGGATAAATAGACCTTCAGAAGTACTTGAATTGAAGTCATCCTCAAGTGCTTGCAGGTAGAAGCCTTTGGTTATGCCTGTAGTCACCGCACTCACAACACCTTTGACGAAATACTCATCGTCAGTGATGTAAGGATAGCCATCAATGAACGGTGATGTTGCGCCCTCGCCTTGGATCTCTTGAATGGTTGTGAATACTGGGTCAGAGCCATCTTGTGTACAAGTGAACGCTTCTGGTAGTTCAACACTGTCTAATGAACCTAAGCCTTCAATGCTGTCTTTTGGTAACGACACCCACTGTGAAGCATCGAATGTTGCCGAAGGAGTTTGTGTCGCTCGAACCAAAGTAACATCTTTACCCCAATCCACATCACCCATCAAACCAACAATATCGTGTACCGAGTTATCTGAATTCAAGATAGCCAGCGGGTCGTCACCGTTATGGTTAGCAATCGACGCATTGAGAATGTCAGCGACGGCTTTAATCTCATCACTCGCACTCGTATGAGCGACAACAAGTACCTCACCAGGCGCTAAAACGTGGCCATCTAAAGGTAAAGTGGCGCCCCATGAGCCGTTGCCATTCGCAGACTTCGCCAGCGAGTAACCATCTAAATTCATGCTGCTATCGCCGTTATTAGCAATCTCAACCGCTTTGTTGTAGCTGCCGCCTTCCACATATTGTGAAATAAACAAATCAGCGTGTGCACTTGCTGTTAGCAAGCTACCAATTGCCACTGCTAGCAATGAAGGTTTGTGTAAAAGAGCCATCCGTTTCACCTGAGTTCATCGATTTATAGTTACTGCCGTCTATGGGCAGTCATGTATTTTGTGGTAACTATCAGGTTTATTTATGAAAGGAATAAGTCAGTTAGCAAGAAAATGAGGAACTTATCACTTAACAATCATCAATTGTTTGGCACGTTATGTATTTCCAACACAAATAGAAATAAGCAAGATTTTATAAACCCTAAGGAGAGGGAATAGGATCGCCTGCACAGCATTAATATTATGAATATGTTAGCGAGATAATGCTTAAATCATCAATTCAAACAAGAGATTTACTGGGAGAGCAAATGGAACGGGCACTAAAAAGCCCAAAGTAAACAGCGTCTACTTTGGGCTTAAATTCTGAAACGAGTGGCTTTAGCTCACCCTACGGGCGAGTAACAAAACCAACTGCTTCGTATGCTTTTTTCAGTGTCACGGCAGCGCGCTCAGAGGCTTTTTCTGCACCCGCTTTCATTACTGCATCCATGTAAGCACGATCAGCACGGATACGGTGGTATTCAGCTTGGATTGGCTCAAGCATCTCAACCAATGCAGCACCGACATCTTTCTTGAATGGACCGTACATTTCAACGCCTTGGTATTGCGCTTCGATCTCTTCGAACGTTTTACCCGTCGCTGCAGAGTACAGACCCATTAGGTTAGAGATACCCGCTTTGTTTTCCCAATCATGAGCAATACGTGGTGGCGTTTCTGCGTCAGTCTGCGCTTTGTTGATCTTCTTGATGATCGACTTCGGCTCTTCTAACAGAGTAATCACGTTCTTACGGTTATCATCTGACTTAGACATCTTCTTAGTCGCATCTTGCAGGCTCATCACACGTGCATTCACTGTTGGAATGTAAGGTTCTGGTACTTGGAAGATTGGCGTTTCAGGGCCGTAGATGTTGTTAAAGCGATTTGCGATATCACGCGCTAGCTCTAGATGTTGTTTCTGGTCGCTACCTACTGGCACTTGGTGAGCACCGTAAAGCAGGATATCTGCAGCCATCAACACTGGGTAATCGTATAGGCCTACGTTTACGTCATTTGAGTGACGTGCAGACTTATCTTTAAACTGAGTCATACGGCTCAGTTCACCCATTTGTGTGTAACAGTTAAGAAGCCAACCAAGTTGAGCATGCTCTGGTACGTGTGACTGAACAAATAGCGTGCTCTTCTTTGGATCAACACCGACAGCAAGACAGATTGCTAATGCGTCTAGAGTCGCTTCATGCAGTGCTTTCGGATCTTGGCGAACCGTAATTGCGTGAAGGTCTACAACACAGTATTGGCAATCGTAATCATCTTGCATCTGTTGCCATTGACGTAGAGCACCCAAGTAGTTACCGATACTTAGTTCACCAGATGGTTGAACACCACTCAATACGATGGGCTTGCTCATGCTTTTAATTCCTTTGCTTGTTCGCTAAGCTCGTTAACTTAGTTTCTTAACGTAGTATCTGAAAAACTTAGCTTCTTAACTTTAAAATAGAAAGCCGCACAGCTCTTCTGTACGGCTCATCCAGTGTACTCATTGATAAGTATTTTGCTAGTAGGTTAGCTAACTTTTGTCCGCTTTATGCTGAAACTAGAACGACATCTAGTAATTGTGCAATGTTGTCTGCGACATAGTCAGGGTTTGATACTGAAATCGGCTCACCGTGGTTATAGCCGTAAGTCAGACCAAACGAGTGGCAGCCTGCGTTCTTAGCCGCTTTGATGTCGTTGCTTGAATCGCCTACCATCAGCATATCTTCAGCCTTCACATTATGCTTTTCCAGCAACCAGTTCAGCGCTACTGGGTTCGGCTTTTTCTCTGGGAAAGAGTCGCCACCCAACACATCAACAAAGTACTTATCGATACCGTGCTGCGCCAGAACATCTGGTACAAATTTCGAAGGCTTGTTGGTGACAAGCGCCATGGTGAAGCCCGCTTTATCTAGCTCAGCTAACGTCTCTTTAACCGATGGATAAAGGTGGCTTAGCTTATGGCCGCCCTGCTCGTAGAAATCATCAAACAGGATGCGCGCTTTCTTCAGAAGCTCAGGCTCTAGGCTTGGATCAACCGTAAGATTACGGCTCAATGAACGTCCAATAAGAACATCAGCACCATTACCCACATAGTCGCGAACTTGTTCTTCGCTTACTGAAGAAAAACCCAGTTCCTGACAAGCTTGGTCAGCGGCGACAGCCAAATCAGGCACGCTATCTAACAAGGTTCCATCCAAATCAAAGGCAATCAGTTTTATTGAGCTTAATGACATCTTACTTTCCTATTTATTATGTTCGTCTTATGAGTTGAGCTCCAAGACGTAAAAAAGGGGCCAATTAGCCCCTTAATATTCAATCTATCTGTAGTTTTACGATTATGCGTTTACTTTTGCAAGCTCTGCACGCATCTCATCAATCACTTCTTTGTAATCTGGTTGATTGAAGATAGCTGAACCGGCAACGAACATATCTGCGCCCGCTTCTGCGATTTCACGGATATTATCTACCTTCACGCCGCCATCAATCTCAAGGCGGATATCACGGCCAGATTCGTCAATAAGTTTACGAACAGCGCGCAGCTTATCGAGAGTGTGAGGAATGAAAGATTGACCGCCAAAGCCAGGGTTCACAGACATTAGTAGAATCATATCTACTTTATCTAAGATGTAATCAAGGCAAGAAAGTGGCGTTGCTGGGTTAAGTACGACACCCGCTTTACAGCCGTGTTCTTTGATTAGCTGTAGAGTACGGTCAACGTGCTCAGATGCTTCAACGTGGAAGGTAATCATTGATGCGCCGGCTTTAGCAAACTCAGGTACGATGCTGTCTACTGGCTTAACCATTAGGTGAACATCGATAGGAGCTGTGATGCCGTAGTCGCGCAACGCTTTACAGATCGGTGCACCAAAAGTCAGGTTAGGTACGTAGTGGTTATCCATCACATCGAAGTGCACAACGTCGGCACCGGCTGCGAGTACTTTTTCTACGTCTTCACCAAGACGAGCAAAATCTGCAGACAAAATCGATGGAGCGATTAGAAAATCTTTCATACCAAACCTCTTAAGAGTGAGTAAATTGCGAATATCACCGCCTTGTGACATCTCGTACACGAATACAAGACTCAATCCCAAGACTATTTGGTGTGCAATTCTACCTAAGCACCTAAGCAGATTCTAGCAGTTCGAAAGATTAGTTTATGAAAGTACCCGTTGGTCACTCAATTTAATGAGTTCGAGGGTTATGGTGACGACTACAATTCTGTTGAAGCGTGTTGCTGGTTTTTCTCTTTATGAAAAAGTGCCAGTAACTCATCAACTTTATTACGCCCTGCGCCATTACGGCTAATGGTGCGCTTAACCTTGACCACGTTCAGTTCCGCACCATGGTATAAACGGCGCGTTAAGGTAGTGTCATGGTTTGAAATCAAGACAGGGATGCCTCGTTCCATTGCCGCTCTTTCTGCAACATCAGCCAAGGCCGCTTGATCATCTAAGCTGAAGCCATTACCCGCATAAGAGGTAAAGTTAGCAGTACTAGACAATGGCGCATAAGGAGGATCACAATAAACCACACAGCCTTTACGGGCGCGGCTAAAGGTCTCGCTATAACCTTCACAAACAAACGTCGCTTTCTTCGCTTTCTCAGCAAAAAACTCCAACTCAGCTTCTGGAAAGTAAGGTTTTTTATAAGAACCAAATGGAACGTTAAAACCGCCCTTCTTGTTGTAACGACACAAGCCATTGAAGCCAAATCGGTTCATGTACAAGAAAGCTAACGAGCGATACATGACGTTATCTGTACCATTGAACTCAGCGCGAACATCTAAGAACACCTCTCTACGGTTATTCTCCGGACAGAACCAACGCTTCGCTTCAGTGATATAGGTTTCAGGATCGGTTTTAAGTAGATTGTATAGGTTGATAAGATCGGGATTGATATCTGCAAGCAGGTACTGTTCAAAATCAGTATTCAGAAATACTGAGCCGGCACCGACAAACGGTTCTACCAATTTACGAGCAGGTGGCAGGTGACGTTGGATGTCTTCAACTAGGCCATATTTACCACCAGCCCATTTTAGAAAGGCACGCTGCTTTTTCATTTACTGCTCTATCTATCAACTCAAAAATAAGGCTGCGGAATGTAACATATTTTGAGGCTAAGCTCAGGGTTATTTCGCACGTTCTATCTCTCGATGCACTTGATTCATCGATTTTGCCCAAGGTTCCAACTGCTGAAGTGGTTTTGATAACGCACTTACGGCATCTCGCGCGACTTGAATCGTTGGATAATCTTGATAAGTGATAATAAACCACTTGGTGTCGTTACGAAGTGTTGGGTAAATACGAACCTTGTCCTCGACGTCATATTCTTCAATAAAAGACTGAACATCTTCTAATGACGTCATCGCGCTCAACTGTAAGGTATAAGCGCGTGGCGAGATAGCTTGTAACTCTTCGCGAGCAAATGAGAAGGTGATCTTTTTCGTCGGCGGTGTTGATTCTGTTAGGTCAGTATCTTCATCAACTGAAGCTTGTGACTCGTTTTTCGCCGCATCAGGTTGCGCGCTAACCGCGGCACCTGTGTTTTCTTCTACGGCAGCATCAATCGCACTGGTATCGGCACTTTTCGGCTTGTCATCAAGCAAGGCATCAACCACATCAGAAGTAATCACAACACGTTGCTGCTCTTGTTTCACCTCGCCAACACTGGCTGTACCTTCCACCACAACCGGTGGTAAAGATGAACTGTCATCGTCAGCACCTTGATAGCTCATGTCAGTGTCGGCTTCAGAATCTGAAGATCCGTCGACTCCGGCTTGCTCGGTACCACTTTCCACTTCAAACGTTGGGATAGCGGTCTGTTCAATGGGAGCGATAAGTGATTGCGCTTTATCGTCAGGGGTTGGTTGACTGAACATCCACCAATAGCCACCACCAATTAAAACCAACAACAAGGCCACCACCATCGCGATATTGATGGGTGAGCCAATAATTGAGCGAATAATAATCCTTTTTTCCACTTTCAATTCTCCTAAAGCCATTAACTCACCGGGCAAAGGTTGCGCTTTATTAAACGCACGTCGCACGCGAGTTTCAGACTCATCATCAACATATCGAATCACTAGGGATTCAAAGAAATGTTCCGCTTCTGGTTGAGAAAGATCATCGATCTCGAGGTCGATAGGCTTGTGTGGTTGCCCGTAACTAAGACGTGTTAGTAGCGTGTCTAGATGGCCAATTTCCGAGAAGAGAACGATATTGATCGTCCATTGAGGGTTTGATTGAGCTTCAAGTACCAACATCCATAATTCGGATACCAATAGCTCAGACAGTCGATGGGCATCATCTACAACGATAACCACATTACACGACTCTCCATCCAGTAGCCTTGCAAGGCTATCTGATAAAGAATCATGTTGATTAAACAGGGGATCAGAAACAATTTGGCTAAGAATAAGCGCGCGACGTTGTTGATCGTCTTGGCTTGGGTGACAAAGCAGTAAACACTGATTTTTTTCTGTCGACCATGCTTCAAGGTAACGTTGAGCCAACCAAGATCGGCCAGAGCCAGCTTTGCCCGCAACCGTTACAAGGTTTGAACCAAAGTTAGTCAAAAGCTGTAAGCGCTCTAGCAGCTCAACTTGAGACTCTAACTCTAATACTCTTAATTCATGAGCCAAACTCATTGGGGATCCCTACTGATAAGATCGATCAGTAAAACGCTTCAGCTGCCTAGAATTTAGCTAGGCAACCTCACAACCAAATTTAAAGAGTACGGCAGAAATCAATCGCTTGTTTAATGATGTCTTGAGGCACATCAGCGACCACTTCAGCGGTACCAATACTTGTTGGTAATACCAAACGTAACTGACCAGACAGCACTTTTTTATCACGCATCATGTGCTTCATAAAGTCTTCAAAAGACATGCTTTCTGGCGTATGGATTGGCAGTTTCGCATTCTTGAGTATAGAAATAATTCGCTCAAGTTGCTGCTGAGAGATCAGGCCCTGTAATTGAGCGGTTTTCGCTGCCATTACAGTGCCTGACGACACAGCTTCACCATGTAGCCAATTACCATAGCCTAGTTCTGCTTCGATCGCATGACCAAATGTATGACCTAGGTTCAATAACGCTCTGATTCCTGACTCTTTTTCATCTATAGCAACCACTTCAGCCTTAATTGCACAACAACGAGCAATCGCGGTAATCAGTGCATCTTCATCTAGTTGATAAAGTTTCTCTAGATTCTGTTCCAACCAATCAAAAAAGACTTCATCGTAAATGATGCCGTATTTGATCACCTCAGCAATGCCCGCTGCGAACTCACGCTCTGGAAGCGTTGATAAGCAGTTAGTATCGATGATGACAGATTTTGGTTGGTAAAAAGCGCCGATCATATTCTTGCCAAGGGGATGGTTCACTGCAGTTTTACCGCCTACAGAGGAGTCCACTTGAGAAAGAAGGGTCGTCGGGATTTGAATGAAATCAATACCGCGCTGGTAGCAAGAGGCAGCAAAACCGACCAAATCACCGATAACACCACCACCCAAAGCAATCACCACCACATCGCGGCTGTAATTTCCTTCAAGCATGTAGCTCATCACTGAGTTGAACGTTTCAAGTGTTTTGTATTGCTCACCGTCTGGCAACTCTAAAAGAGAAGTTTGACAGCCTACTTGATCCAACAACGATAAAATTTTATCGGCATAAAGAGGCGCTACTGTCACATTACTGATAACAACAACTTTCTGTTTGCCTGATAAAAAAGAAAGGTACGCCGGGTCTTCAAATAACCCGGCGCCAATAGAGATAGGGTAGCTACGCTCAGCTAGATTGACCGTAATCCGTTCCATGGGTTTGCTCTCCGAAAAAATGAACTTAACGTTCTTCTAGCATTTTTACGATCTGGTTGGCTACCACTTTTGCACTTTGATCGTCGGTACGAACTGTGTAGTCCGCCACTTCGTCGTATAGTGCGTTGCGAGATACAGCTAGATCTTCTAGCACATCACGCGGGTTGTCTGTTTGAAGTAGAGGGCGTTTCTTGTCGCGGTTAGTGCGAGCAAGTTGCTTTTCAATTGTTGTTTCTAGGTATACAACAATGCCTCGTGCAGATAGACGGTTACGGTTTTCTTTGCTCAGCACTGAACCACCGCCTGTCGCAAGAACAATACCTTGTTCTTCTGTCAGATCGTTGATTACAGATTCTTCGCGCTTACGGAAACCATCTTCGCCCTCAACATCAAAAACCCATGCGATGTCTGCGCCAGTGCGCTCTTCGATCACAGTGTCAGAGTCTAGAAACTCCATATGAAGTTGGGAAGCTAGGTGTCTACCAATTGTACTTTTGCCGGCGCCCATTGGGCCAACAAGAAAAATATTGCGTTTCTCAGCCATGTTTTTAGCAGTAATTTACAACGTTAATTCAATGACATCGCCACAAGGTAGGTCAGTACAAGTACTGAAATTAAAAGGCCCGTGGCACCGATTCCTCACAGATAATTCGTGATAAGACCCGAAATTATCAAGGTTAGGTGCCACTAATGCAACTTTATTTTTAATCTAATTGTTCATTACTGAATCACAACTTTGGGTGTAACAAAAATAAGTAGTTCACTTTTACCCACATTTTCATAGCTACGACGGAATAATGCACCCAAAACTGGCAGGTCTCCTAACAGAGGAACTTTGTCCACTGTACTGCTCACACTGTGCTGAAATATTCCACCAAGTACGACTGTTTCACCATTATTAACAAGCACTTGCGTCCCTATTCGTTGAGTATCAATGGCAACAGCCTCACCCGTTCCCGTTTTTACTACTTGCCCTGGCCTATCTTGGGTCACGCTTAAATCCAATACCAAACGATTGTCGGGCGTGATTTGTGGTGTCACCTTAAGACTCAACACTGCTTTCTTAAATGCGACCGAAGTAGCACCACTTGAAGACGACTCTAAATAAGGAATTTCAGTACCTTGCTCAATATAAGCGGGTTTTTTATTGGTGGTGATTAAACGTGGGCTGGAAATAATCTCAGCTTTTGACTCTTGTTGTAATGCCGACAATTCAAGATCAAGCAAGGTATCTGAACCCAGTTTGGCCACCTGAAACGCAATGCTTGAGGCATTAGGAGATGTCGCCCCTAGATTAACGTTGAGGAAATCGTCAATCGCACTATTCCCACCATTATCGTCATACGGCGTAATTTGCGATGGATGGTTGCCCTCTATCGAGCCGCCAACTTTGAAGCTACCGTTAGTGGAAGAAACACCCCAACGCACCCCTAACTCATCAAGGTTACCCTCGGTAACGGTTACAATGCGCGCCTCTATCTGGACTTGCTTCACGGGGATGTCCAAAGATTCAATGATGCCTCGTATCACGGCAATGTTTTCTTCCAGTTCACGAATCAATAGGGAATTGGTGCGTTCATCAATGGTAATCGAGCCACGATCGGACAACATGCTCACCGCACCTTCACCGCCAATCATGTCGGCAATGTCGGTGGCTTTAGCAAAATTAATCTTGATGATTTCCGACTTAAGCTCCCCTAACTCCTCTTCCAAGCGAGATTTCTCTAACGCTTGTTGCTCTCGAAGATCGAGTTCTGCTTTTGGCGCCACCAAAATAACATTGCCATCAACGCGCTTATCTAGCCCTTTAACTTGCAAGATAATGTCGAGAACTTGCTGCCAAGGTACGCCATCTAAACGTAAAGTTAGGTTACCAGCTACCGAGTCAGACACGACGAGATTGAAATCGTTGTAGTCAGCAATCAGCTGTAGGACATTTCGTACCGGGATATCTTGGAAGTTAATCGATATCAGTTTGCCCTCTTTTTCTAAAACGCTTTTCTCTTTGGTCGCTTCATTGATAACAGGCTTGCTGATCACCACCTCTATGAAACGACCTTTTAGGTTATATTCATACTGATAGTCACCAGCGATCGTCGCCAACAGTCGTGTGCTGGACGTCTCTTTATAGACTTCAATACCTTCCACTAGGGTCGCGAAATCCTTCACATCCAAAAGATAAAGCTTATCGTCATTAACTTGAGTATTGAGTAATTCGATACTTAACCCTTCCTGAGCACGTTGAACATCCACCACAGCGGTGCTGGTTGCCAGCTCAATAATAATGACGGCGTCTTTATCTTTGTTTACCCTAAAATCAATACTCTCCAATTGATTAGGTAAGCTTTCGGCGTGACTGAGCACACTAAAGACCAACATCACAGACACAGCAAAACCTTGTAGAGCCTTGCTCACTAATCCACTTATTCCTTTAATCATATTTACATCTCATATCCACATCATGTGACATTGGTTTACTTCAGAGCCAGTCTAACGTTGCGCTTATGCCAACAACCTAAGCCATCTGGAAGAGTTTCATTAATCTGAACGTACTGGCTCGTCACTTTAGTAACTCGGCCATTGTTTAAGCCGATAAACTGGCCTTTTTTGACGTTTACCACGTTCCCTTTGGGTGTTTGCACTAACCCAAACACACTTGTTCCGCTTCCCATGACGCCTCTTAAACGAAGCTTACTCAACGGGTACTTTTCTAATTTCCCATTACGAGAACGCGCGCTAGGTTGCCAACAGCCTTTCTTAACTAAAGGCTGATTTTGCACGATGGCTTCTTTAGGCAGTTCAAACGGAGGACGAAAGGCACGGCGCTGATAAGTAGCGGCCAAAAATTCAGTCGCAGGAACCAGTTGTTCCACCTCTTTTCTCGCTTTGGCCTCAACTTGCACTACAAAGTCTTCTAACGAATCTTCATTCGCTTTACAGCCCGTGAGTACAAGCAATAGTAATGTTGAATAAAACACGCTATTGGGTTTCATCATTGACCTCCGATTTAAATTGGTAGGTATAAGCTCGGACCCTGAAGTGCAGCGTGCTACTTTCTTGACTGACTCGCTGCCAATTCACGTCATCAAAGCTGATGATGCGTGGCAGCTTAGCGATGGCCGCAGAGAAATCACCAATCTCGTGGTAGTCACCCGTCAGCTCGATGTTGAGCGGTAAACGATAGAGAAACTCTTTGTTCTGCTTCTGCCCCCAGTCAATTCGCGTAAATGTCAGCTTATTATCCAATCCAAGCTCGTTCACAGAGGCCAACATACTGGCTAGCTCTTTTTGAACGGGCAATTGCTCCAATAGATAGTCGTAACGGCTAGTTAGCTCATCCAGCTGGCTCTGAAGCTTAGGTAAGACCGCAACCTTATTGGCCTTTATTCTCAAGGTCGCTTTTAAGGTCTGCTCCTGTTGCTTCATCTGTTGCAGTTCATCGTCGAGCGGCAGCACATAAAGCCAAGTGCCAACACCTTGGATTAACACTATCAACACCAGAATCACGAGAAGCTGAGGCAACAATGGCCATTCGGTGATCTCATCAACATCGAGATCTTGCAAACTCATCCTGTTTTGCCAACTAATCTTATTTTGAAGGTTAGCCATGATGCGCCCCCTTCTCTTTTCTGCTCGCGGTTGTGTTTTCTAAAGACACAGGGCTAAACACAAAAGAGACCTTGAAGGTCTGAAACTCTTTATTGAAGCGCTTGCGGTTATGAACGATAGAGTGCATCTCGACCCCTTTCAGAGAATCTGAACGCTCGAGGTTGTCCAACATCGTAGCGAGACGAGCAGTACTGTCGCTAATGCCCGACATTTCAATCTCCTGACCATTCATCTTTATCTTGTCGACATACACACCTTCAGGAATAAGCTCCGGCATCAGATTCATAAAGTCGGTGGTCTTGTTGCGACCAAGCTGCAACGATTCGACTACATCAAGCCTGGTCAGAATCGCTTTATGCTCCTGCTCTGCGACCTTTAATGACTGAATTTGTCGGTCGAGCTCGGCAATATATCGATTGAGGTAACTAAGACGGGCTTGCTGCTTGGCTTGTTGGTCGTAAAAATAGTGACCAACCGCCCATTGTCCTGCAAGCGCGATGATGACGCCAAGAATGATCAGATGGATAAAGCGCTTCTTGTGCTGAGCGCGAATCTCATCACGCCACGGCAGCAGGTTAATTTGATGCAACATGCTTTTCTCCCTGCCACTTGAGTCCACTCATCGCCATACCCGCCGCAATACCGAAATGTTGCCAGTTCGTTGGTAACCGACGTCGCTTCGCCACCTTATTCTCAAATAGAGATAAAGGGTTCAGTGACTCGCAACTCAACTGAAAATGACGTTCTAGCTCTTCGGTTACCATAGGAATGCTGGCGCCCTCGCCCATCAACCAGATCCCTGAGATAGGTTGCTGTGCATTTCCTGATGAATAGAGCTGTAATTGACGCTTGAGCTTCTCAATCAAATTAACAATAAATTGATGTATATCTTCAGTGGTGGCGAACACACTCTCGATATCACTTGCAGCACCATGGCTACGAAGATCTTTGGTACCAAAAGCGATATCTTTATAAAACGGTGCCAAACCTTGTGGAATAATGCCTAACGACGTTTGGTCGATTCCCACATCCACCAGCAGCCAATTTTTCTTTTCGGGGTACAGGCGCGATGCCATTTGCCAGATGTTAAGCAACCCATGCGCCTGCGTGTCTACCACCACAGGTTTAAAACCAGCTTTGGTCAAAGCATCCGCTCGGCTATCCACCACTTCTTTACGAGTGGCGTATACCTGATAACTGCTTGTCGAACCTTTACCAAATCGTTTGTCTTCCAGCTTTACAAAATCTAAACTCAGCTCCTCTATCGGAAAGGGAGATTGATGAGCAAAGGTTTGATAGATCGAAAACTCTTTTTCTCTGTCTTCTAACTCACTCTCTATTTGCAGTACTTTGCTGATCACCGTGTTATCAGGTACTGAAATGGCGACGTTGCAACAGCCAAAAGGCAGACCTTTCCTAAGTTCTTTAAGTTTCTTAACAGTTTTCTGATACTCCAAAGTATGGTTAGCTGTAAAAATGTCGTCCGAAATCGGCAGCTCTTTGTATCCCACTAGGGCATACAACTCCCCCACGGGTTTTAGTACCACGGCTTTGATGCTGTGATGATTTATATCTATACCTGTAATTAATGATGAACCCATGTGACCTAGCTCCTGAAGTGCCAAGCATTTCGTTGATTATCTAGGGGTTGTGATTATTAGTTAAATAAGCGTTAATAAACGAAAGCTAAGTTTTTAGCCTAGAGTACAAGGGTTTGCTGCTTATCAGCCTTAACTAATCAGGGATTATCCGGTGAAGTTCATAAAGCGATTATTCATATTTACATTGATTTGCATGATTCTTGGAGTCAGTACAATTTTTGGGTTTTATTATTACGTAAAACCAGAGTTGCCTGATGTTGCCACTTTGCGTGACGTGAAGCTCCAAACGCCAATGCAAGTCTTCAGCCAAGACGGTAAGTTGATCTCTCAATTTGGCGAAAAGCGTCGTAACCCAGTGACTTATGACGAGATTCCTCGCCACTTAGTTGAAGCTCTGATTGCCACCGAAGATAGCCGTTTTTACGAACACCCAGGTATTGATCCAATCGGTATCACCCGTGCAGCGCTCGTCGTTGCAATGTCGGGTTCAGCCAAACAAGGGGCGAGTACCATTACTCAGCAGCTTGCGCGTAACTTCTTCTTATCTAATGAGAAAAAGATAATGCGCAAGATCAAAGAGATCTTCATTGCGATCCATATCGAGCAACTGCTTAGCAAAGAAGAGATCATGGAGCTTTATGTAAATAAGATCTTCCTTGGTCACCGCTCGTACGGTTTTGGCGCGGCAGCGCGTGTTTATTTCGGTAAAGATCTCCCTGAGCTTACCCTTAGTGAAATTGCTACGCTGGCGGGTATGCCAAAAGCACCGTCCACGATGAACCCTATCTATTCGATTGAGCGCGCGACTCACCGTCGTAACGTGGTATTACGTCGTATGTTAGACGAGAAATACATCACTCAAGCAGAGTTCGATGAAGCTCGTAGCGAAACATTGATATCGAAATACCACGGTGCAGAGATTGAACTGAGCGCGCCGTATGTTGCTGAAGTAGCACGTGCGTGGATGGTTGAACGCTATGGCGAAGCTGCTTATACATCAGGCATGAAGGTTTACACGACCGTTGATTCGAAACTGCAAAAAGCAGCGAACCAAGCGGCGATTAAGAACCTACTTGGCTACGATGAGCGTCACGGCTACCGTGGTGCAGAAAAAGTATTGTGGCAGACGGCTCAATCAGCTTGGGATCAGGAACAAATCGTTAAACACCTTAAGTCTCAACCAACCTATGGTGACTTAGTCCCTGCTGTTATTACCGCGGTTGATTCAAAAAGCGCTCAAGTTTGGGTTAAAAACCAAGGCGAAGGCACTATTGAGTGGCAAGGCATGAACTGGGCACGTAAATTCCTAACGGATAATCGCCAAGGACCAGCACCCTCTCAAGCGAAAGAGATTCTTGCTGTTGGTGAGCAAGTTTGGGTTCGCCATGAAGCAATTACAGGAGACGAAGTATCTGAAGAACCGACAGAAGAGTCAGCAGAGGCGAAGTCAGAAACACCTGTTGAATGGCGACTAAGTCAAGTACCCAATGCGAATACTGCTTTTGTTGCAATGAACCCGAACAACGGCGCAGTATTGTCGATGGTGGGTGGCTTTAACTTTGTTCACAACAAATTCAACCGTGCGACGCAATCTATTCGTCAGGTGGGTTCTGGTATCAAACCATTTATCTACTCAGCGGCAATTGATAAAGGCTTAACGTTAGCATCACTGATCAACGATGCGCCTATTAATCAATGGGATAAGAGCCAAGGTACCGCATGGCGACCAAAGAACTCACCACCGACCTACGTGGGTCCTACGCGTTTACGTATTGGCTTAGCTCAATCTAAAAACGTAATGGCTGTACGTGTGCTGCGTGAAGTTGGCTTAGATGATACTCGTAACTACCTAACTCGTTTTGGTTTTGATATTGACGAAGTACCTCGCTCTGAAACCATTGCTCTAGGTGCGGGTAGCTTAACGCCAATGAAGGTAGCTCAAGGTTACTCAGTATTCGCTAATGGCGGCTACTACGTTGAACCTTTCTACATCAGCCGTATTGAAACGCCATTTGGTGAGACTGAATTCGAAGCGACACCAAAAGTGGTTTGTAAGGACAATTGCGATCATAAGGTTGCCACAGACCCAATGGCCGATGAGTTTGCGGAGCAAGACGTTGATGCCAAAGTACAATACGCACCTCAAGTTATCTCTGAACAGAACGCATTCCTTGTTCGTGAAATGATGTACAGCAACATCTGGGGCGGCGGTGACTGGAGTGCTGGCACAGGTTGGAATGGTACAGGTTGGCGAGCGCAGCCGTTGAAGCGTCGTGACATTGGCGGTAAAACCGGTACAACCAATGACTCGAAAGATACATGGTACAGCGGCTACGGCCCTGGCATGGTGGCAACGGTATGGGTTGGTTTTGATAACCACAACCGTAACCTAGGTCGAACTAAAGCGAACTCTAACCTTGGCAAGAGCCAGATTACCGGTGCCGAAGCGGGCGCTAAAACGGCAGAGCCTGCATGGGTTGACTTCATGGGTACAGCGTTAGCGGGCGTTCCTGCACAACGTAAAGAGATTCCGGAGAACATCGTTCGTGTTCGTATCGACCGTGAAACTGGCTTACTGACTAACAAGTTCGATAGCTCATCGATGTTCGAGTACTTCGAGAAAGGCACAGAGCCAACTGAGTACATCACTGAACGTTTCAATGATGACATCTACTCAACGTCATCAGGCGAAGCAGTAGAAGAGCTATTCTAGCTAGGGTTTGTTGAACCTAGTAAGATGAACCAACAAAAAAGGGTTGATATGAATTCATATCAACCCTTTTTTTATATCTACATCTGAACGAACTCAACTCTAAACTCGAGTGCTAAGCCGTTTTTTCCAATTGAGTTCGGATAGCCTCAGCCAGTTGCTCAAAACGCCCCTTTAGCGGAGAGCCCGGTCGGTAGGCAACAACAATGCGACGTGAAGGTGTTGGATTCACCGCTGGCACGTAACACACGCCATCTTTCTGCTTTTCCTTTGGGACCGATAACTGAGGTAACAAGGTAATGCCCGCCCCTGCCGCTACCATGTTACGCAGCGTTTCTAAGCTGGTCGCTTTAAAGCGTTCATCATCTTTTGCACCCGCAGCAAAACAGAAGCCCAAGGCTTGGTCTCGTAAGCAGTGACCATCGCCCAGTGCAAGTACGGTTTGTCCATTTAACTGCAGCATATCGACAGCGTCCTGCTGTGCCCATTCATGGTCACACGGTACGGCAACGCTTAATGGTTCGTCATAGACATCAATCTCTTTGAACGCCGCCGTTTCATCTACCGCAGCCAGCACCAAGCAATCAAGCTTGCCATCTTCTAACTGGCTCACTAACTGATGTGTCTGCGCTTCGTGCAGGTAAAGCTCAAGATCGGGGAAACTCTCTTTTAGATAAGGTATGATCTTAGGCAAAATGTACGGGCCAACGGTCGGGATAAAACCAATATGCATCGGCCCCGTCATCGCTTCACCGTGTCCACTTGCCATATCTTTAAACGTCTTTACCTCGTTGAGAATGCGCTTGGCTTGCTCAACAAGTTGTAAACCTGATTCTGTAAATATTACCTTCCTTGGGCTACGCTCGGTTAATTGAAGTCCAATTTCATCTTCCAGTTTGCGTATCTGACCGCTCAATGTCGGCTGACTTACAAAGCACGCTTCTGCTGCTTTTCGAAAATGTTTGTGCTCAGCGAGCGCCACCAAGTATTCAAAGTCACGAATGTTCATGCTCAGTCTCTTACCTCAGGTTTTAATAAGAACAAGGGTTTTAATAGAAACATTTAAAAGAAAAATGCTCTTGATAGAATTTACCTATCAAAACCATAACATCAAACGATTAGAGCTATCAAAGGATTTATCTAATAATGGGCTCAACGAAACGAAACAGAGCAAAGAAAAACGTTAAGCTCTGATAGAACAAAATTAAAATACTATTTAAGGAAATCAATATGTTTGCATCTAAAGAAGGTCAATCAATCCCTCAAGTAACATTCCCAACTCGCCAAGGTGATGCATGGGTTAACGTAACGACGGAAGAGCTATTCAAAGACAAGACAGTTATCGTATTCAGCCTGCCAGGTGCGTTTACACCAACATGTTCTTCAAGCCACCTACCTCGTTACAACGAGCTGCACTCTGTATTCAAAGAAAACGGCGTTGATGACATCCTTTGTGTTTCTGTAAACGACACGTTCGTAATGAACGCATGGAAAGCAGACCAAGAAGCTGAAAAAATCACATTCATCCCAGATGGCAACGGCGACTTCACAGACGGCATGGGTATGCTAGTTGAGAAAAACGACATCGGCTTTGGCAAACGTTCATGGCGCTACAGCATGCTGGTTAAAAACGGCGTGGTAGAAAAAATGTTCATCGAAGAAGACGTACCAGGCGACCCGTTCAAGGTTTCTGATGCTGATACTATGCTTAACTACCTTGCTCCTGAACACAAAGAGCAAGAGTCAATCACAGTATTCACTAAGCCAGGCTGTCCTTTCTGTATGAAAGCGAAACAAAACCTAATCGACAAAGGTCTAAACTACGAAGAAGTGGTTCTAGGTAAAGACGCAACAACAGTAAGCCTACGTGCAATCTCTGGTCGCACTACCGTTCCTCAAGTATTCATCGGTGGCAAACACATCGGTGGTAGCGAAGAACTAGAAGCTTTCCTAGGTTAATCACTTAGTCGCTAATAAACGCTTAGTAATTAAATAACCTAAGTAATTAAATAGCTTAGTAATACCAGCTAACCCACCCTCTTGTGGGTTAGCGATTCCAAACCACTCTTATCTGAGCTTTGGAAAAAGAGACAGCTTCTGACTCGCCAATTTTTAACTAACCTATAGTTAGTAACAAGAAGCAGTTAGTAACAAAAAGCTGAATCACAAGCTAAACCTAATAAAACAGAATCACAAAACTGAACCGCAATCCTGACTCTCAAAAAATCACCAGAGTTGGAGGGGTTCGTTCACACTAAATTTAGCCATTGCGAGAAAATTATTATGAAACAAGTCAATGTAGATGTAGCAGTTATCGGGGGCGGTACGGCAGGTCTAGGTTCTTACCGCGCTGCAAAAGCACACACTGACAGTGTCGTGATGATTGAAGGCGGCCCTTACGGTACAACCTGTGCTCGTGTTGGTTGTATGCCATCTAAACTGCTTATTGCAGCTGCAGAAAGTGTACATCACATCGAGAAAGCTCCGGCTTTTGGCGTTCACCCACAAGGTGATATCGTGATTAACGGCCGTGAAGTGATGGACCGAGTGAAATTTGAACGTGACCGTTTTGTTGGTTTTGTTTTAGAAGGTGTTGATGAAATCCCAGAGCAAGACAAGATCTCTGGCTACGCAAAGTTCTTAGACGACAACACGCTACAAATCGATGACCACACGGTTGTCACCGCTAAGCGTATTGTTATCGCGACCGGCTCTCGCCCTGCATACCCTGCAGTTTGGAATGAACTTGGTGACCGCCTAATCATTAACGATGACGTGTTCAGCTGGGATGATTTACCAGAGTCGGTTGCAGTATTTGGTCCGGGCGTTATTGGCCTAGAGCTTGGTCAGTCACTGCATCGCTTAAGTGTAAAGACCAAGCTGTTCGGTTTGGGTGGTCAAGTGGGCCCAGTGACCGACCCAGAAATCATGGCGTATGCAGATAAAGCCTTCAATGAAGAGTTCTACCTAGATGCTGACGTAAAAATCGAAAGCATGAAGCGCATTACCACTGAATCAGGTGAAGATCGCGTCGAAATCCAGTTCATCAATAAGCAAGGTGAACTAGAAACCAACATCGTTGAGTATGTGCTGGCAGCAACAGGCCGTCGTCCTAACACTGATAAGCTTGGCCTAGAGAATACCTCTCTAGAACTTGATGAACGTGGTGTGCCAATCGCCGACCACTACACGCTACAAACATCGTTACCATCAGTCTTTATTGCTGGTGACGCAAGTAACCAACTGCCTCTGCTACATGAAGCAGCTGATCAAGCACGTATTGCGGGGGATAACGCAGGTCGCTTCCCAGAGATTCGTGCAGGCTTACGCCGCTCTAAAATCTCTGCGGTATTCTCTGACCCACAAATCGCGATGGTTGGTGAAACATACAAAGAGATCATAACCCGCTTAGGCACATGTGGTTGTTTCGCAACCGGTGAAGTGTCTTTCGAGAACCAAGGTCGTTCACGAGTGATGCTACGCAACAAAGGTATTCTGCACGTTTACGGCGAGCAAGGTACAGGCCGTTTCCTTGGTGCCGAGATGATGGGACCAAACGCAGAACATTTGGCTCACTTACTCGCATGGGCACACCAGAAAAAGATGACGGTTTCTGAAATGTTGGATATGCCATTTTACCACCCAGTAATTGAAGAAGGTGTACGAACAGCGCTACGTGACCTGAATGCGAAACTGCACCTTGGTCCAGAGATGGTGAAACACTGTCTAGATTGTGGCCCTGGTTGTTAATCTCAGGTCGTTGAAAAACTAGCAGTTTGGTCTATCAACAAAGACTAGATACTAAAAAGGAAAGCCATTGGCTTTCCTTTTTGTTTTTGGCCACGAGCAAACTATAGATTCCCGATTACGCTCCTTCGTCGCTAACGGGAATGACGTAACTTTTAACGCACATCTGAGCCGAAGCCAATCAGTGTGATGGTCGTTTTAAAAACGCATCTAAGCTGAAGCAGACCAAAGTGACGCATCAGCTAAACCAAAACTTAACCGTCATTCCAGAACCGAGGGACGAGGTATCTGGAATCTCTTGAAGCCATTGCTTGTCGCTAAAGGCTTAGCGATTACTTCTCAGCAGCAATCACAGAGATCTCAACAAGTAGCGCTTCACGAGCCATGTCGCCAGTCACACATGCGCGAGCTGGAGCGTGGCCTTCAGGTACCCATGCATCCCATACTGCGTTCATTTCTTGGAAGTCTTTCATGTCTTTCAAGTAAATCGTTGCTGACAGCATGTGCTCTTTGTCGCTGCCTGCTTGTTCAAGTAGCACTTCTACTTTATCTAGCATTGTCTGTGTTTGTTCTGTGATGTCTTTGGTTGCATCAGCACACACTTGGCCACATAGGTAGATTGTACCGTTGTGTTTAACAATACGGCTCATGCGTTGCTTCGTTTCTTGGCGCTCAATCATCGATCTTCTCTCTCTATGTCACCGTGATCCAATATCTTGTGACGTGGTATTATCAGGCAACAAGCATAACGCGAATTAAGCCTAAGATGACATGTGTTCATTGCAATAAAAATGAAAAAATCTTCAACAAACTCGGTCGCTGCCAACGTTGCATGAACCAGCTAATGGTGTTGTCGCTAGTAAGTTGGGGAGCATGGTGGTTATTTTTCAGAGAAGACCCGAAAACCATTAATGCCATCGTCTTGAGGATGGCCGCGTTGGCATTCAGTAGTTTGCTGTCACTACATTGGATAATGAAATTTGTGGTGCTGCCTTTAAGGAAGAAGAAGCGCTAGCTGAGAGACTTTATTAGATAAACGATAATGGCTAGATGTTCGATTCAATGACCCGATAGTGCTTCGATTTAACGACCTATCCTCATTTCCCAAACAGCAGATAGAAAAAAGCCCCAGAACCAATCGATTCTAGGGCTTTCTTAGAAAATTCTAAGAAAAAGCAGTGGTACTTTAATAGACCGGACTTTTCTTAATTTGTTCCCAAAAAAGATCAATTTTTTGATCTTTTTTTTAGGGACTATAAAATCAATGCTTTATGCAACATTAACCTTAGCGATGATCTGCTCTACCAAGTTCACTTCCAAGGCCACTTCATCACACGCATGTTGACGAGGACACTGGTCACAATCTTTCAGCACCTTCTCTGGCAGCAGAGATTTTGATGTCGGTAAGAAGTCATGCTTCATAAAGAACTCTGGAGTACGAGTCAGTACAAACACCTTCTTAATGGCCATTTGTCGTGCTTTATCAACTAAGTGCTGCACAATCGCGGTACCCTGCCCTTGACCTTGCCACCCAGCCTCAACACCGAGCGAGCGAATTTCCGCTAAACCAGAGTCATACACATAGAGTGATGCACAACCTGTCACCTCACCATGATGTTCTGCGACAGCAAACGAGCCAATATCACGCACCAGTTCATTACGAGAACGAGGTAGGTTTTCACCCATGTTCGCCCAGTAGGCCACCATGCCTTCCAACGCTTCAATATCCGTCAGACGAGCAGGACGAACCTTCACGATGGAAGTGTCACGCTGTGATAAACGCTTCTCAGCTTGGTCAACCGCGAAAGCCACTTGCTGTGGTGATACACCGCCTAGCGCGCTACGTTTTTCAAGACACGATTCAATGGTCAGGATGTCATACACATCCTCTTCAATCACCTCAGAGAACTCTTTCATCTCTGCGATGGTTAACTCTTCTAATGCACAACCTTTAGCAATCGCCGCCACTACCGTCACACCAACAATATGGTGAGCTTCACGGAAAGGAATGCCTTTCGCTACTAGGTAATCAGCCAGTTCGGTTGAGTTCGCGTAGCCTTGTTTCGCTGCTTCAAGTGTACGTTCGCCATTCACTTTAATGCCGTCAAAACAAAGAGCAGCCATCTCCATACAATCATTCCAAGTGTCTAAAGCGTCGAACAGACCTTCTTTATCTTCTTGCATATCTTTGTTGTACGCCAAAGGCAGGGCTTTCACTGTCATCATCATTGCGGCTAATGAACCATAAACACGGCCAGTTTTGCCACGGATAAGTTCGAGCGCATCAGGGTTTTTCTTCTGTGGCATCAGAGATGAACCTGACGTCACGGTATCCGCTAACTCGATGAAGTTCGATTCACCTGAGTTGTAGAAAATCATATCTTCTGCAAGACGTGAAAGGTGAAGCATTGAAATAGAAGCGATCGACATCAGCTCCATCACATGATCACGGTCAGAAACTGAATCTAGAGAGTTGCGCGTTGCACGACGGAAACCTAAGTTGTGAGCTAACTCTTCACGGTCCATCGGGTAAGCGGTTCCTGCAAGGGCACCAGAACCCAGCGGACATGTATCTAGACGCTTAATCGCATCATTCAAACGTGAGTAATCACGCTCAAGCATTTCAACGTAAGCCAAGCACCAGTGAGCAAAAGTTACCGGCTGAGCACGCTGCAAGTGAGTGTAGCCAGGAAGCACGGTTTCTTGATGCTGAGAAGCGACATTCACCATTTGGCTTTGCAGACGATCAAGCGCTAACAGCAGCTGATTACCTTGTTGACGACACCAAAGTTTAAGGTCAGTCGCTACTTGGTCATTACGAGAACGGCCAGTGTGAAGTTTTTTGCCCAAATCACCGACTTTACCGATAAGTTGTTGCTCAACCCAGCTGTGAATATCTTCTGCATCAGAACGTAAGATCTGTTCAGGATCTTCCATCACTTCAAGTTTTAGCTCGTTCAGTGCAAGCTCTAGTCTTTGCTGTTCTTCTTCTGTTAGAACGTTGACCGATTGTAGAGCCTTTGACCAGGCAATAGAGCCCACAATGTCTTGCTCAGCCAATCGGTAATCAAAACGAAGAGAATCGTTAAAATCTTTGAACCGGGTGTCTGCTGCTTGGGTAAATCTACCGCCCCATAATGCCATTGTGTATCTCCTAATTGCACAGTGCTCACTGTTTTTGCAAATGATAATTCTGATTAAGATTCAGTATTTTTCTGATGGTTTAAACTTACGGCAATTCAAAATGAAAATAAAGTATTAATTCATTATTTTCACATATTTATTCACCAAGAGATCAATCCGTTGATTATTTTCAGCGTGGAGCGCGAATTATATGCCATTCGACAGTAAAAACCGAAGCTGATTTATGAAACAAACAGAAAGCAAAAAGCCCACTCACTAATCAATAGTAAATGGGCTTTGCATAATGATGTCTGTTTACTGGCCTTCAACCTTTCGCTAAAGGCTAGCTCACTAACTCATTGTTCGGATTACTTTTGGCTATTCAGAGCACGGATACGGCTTGATAGCGAGTAAAGACGGATGAAGCCTTCAGCGTGGCTTTGGTCGTAAACTTCATCTTCGCCAAAGGTTGCAAACTCTTCTGAGTACAGGCTGTTGTCAGAACGCTTCTGAGTCACCGTTGCATGGCCTTTGTAAAGTTTGATAACCACTTCACCATTCACGTCTTGTGCTAGCTCATCTGTTGCTGCAAGAATTGACTTACATAGCGGAGTGAACCAACGGCCATCGTATACAAGGTGAGAAGCTTTAACACCCAACTCTTCACGGAATTCAAATGCCGCTTTATCAAGAACCAATTGCTCTACTGCACGTAGTGCTTCCATCATGATTGTGCCACCTGGAGTTTCGTAACAACCACGAGACTTCATACCAACAAGACGGTTCTCTACGATATCGATACGACCAACACCGTGTTTAGCACCCTTCTCGTTTAGGTAAACCAGCGCGTTGTATGGCGTCATTGTTTCGCCATCAACCGCTACCACTTCACCTTTTTCAACTTTAAGCGTCACTGTTTCAGATTCGTTTGGCGCTTGCTCCGGGTCTACAGTCCAAGCCCAGCAATCTTCATCAGGTGCGTTCCATGTGTTTTCTAGAACACCACCTTCTGTAGAGATATGCCATGCGTTTGCATCACGCGAGTAAATCTTGGTAAGAGAAGCCGTACAAGGGATGTTACGCTCAGCTAGGTAGTCTAGACACTCTTCACGGCTCACTAGATCCCATTCACGCCAAGGTGCAATTACGTGTAGGTCTGGTGCTAGTGCAGCAAATGCACCTTCAAAACGAACTTGGTCATTACCCTTACCTGTACAACCGTGGCATAGTGCGTCTGCACCTACTTTACGTGCAACTTCAACCTGAGCTTTCGCAATGATTGGACGAGCCATTGAAGTACCTAACAAGTATTTACCTTCGTAGTAAGCACCTGTTTTAAGCGTTGGGTAGATGTAATCTGCCACCATCTCTTCTTTAAGGTCAGCGATGTAACACTCAGACGCACCAGACGCTTTTGCTTTCTCTTCGATTCCAATCAGCTCTTCATCGCCTTGGCCTACATCAGCAACAAATGCGATAACTTCGCAGTCATAGTTCTCTTTCAACCATGGGATGATTACTGATGTGTCTAGACCGCCAGAGTAGGCTACTACAACTTTCTTTACGTTAACTTTGCTCATTTTCTTTCTCCTAGTTTCCATACTGCACATGGCGGTCAGCGTTGGAAATCACTTTAATAATTATATATTTAATTTATTTATCTAAATTCTTTAGTAGTAACTCGTAGTGAGGTCTACTGAGGTAAAAACTGTGTTCCTATGCTCTTACCTGCAAAAAGTTGTGTCAGCTTGTCTGGGTATCGCCAGGTTGCAACTTCAATTGGTCGTCCTAGGTCATTAGCCGCTTCTAGTGCAGCTTGTACTTTCACGATCATGCCATCGGTAATCACTTTACCTTTAATAAGGTCATCGGCTTGTTGCTGATTAAGGCTTGGAATCAGGTGGCCTTTACCATCTAACACACCACTGACATCAGAAAGCAGTACCAGTTCAGCATCAAGCGCGCCTGCAACAGCAACTGCAGCTTGGTCTGCATTAACGTTCATCAGTTGGCCTTGCTCAGTCAAACCAATCGAGCTAATGATTGGCAGTGCGCCAGCATTAAGAATCGCTTGCAGGACGGTTGAGTCGCCCGGCTCCGCTTTACCTACTGCACCTAATTCAGGGTTCAGCTCGCTGACTTTACATAGACCACCATCAGCTAGGCTCAAACCAACGGCGTTGATGCCGTCTTTAATCGCCTGACCTTGAAGCAATTTGTTGGCCGTGCCCGCTAGCGCACCAGCGATCAAAGGAATCTGATCATAAGGAGTAACACGTAGCCCTTCTTTCTTAACGGTTTCAAGGTTCAACTTATTCATCAAATCATCAACAAGGTAACCACCGCCGTGAACAATCACGATTGGTCGCTGTGCCTGCTGTTGGTAAGCTGAAATCGCACCAAATAACTTGCTAAGTGTTTCACCACAAGATAGCGCAGCGCCACCTAACTTTATGATTAATGGTTGATTATTAAGGCTCATATCTAGATTTCCTTACACTAACGCAGTTAATGGCGCAAAACCATAACGTAAATTTAAACACTGCATCGCTTGACTAGATGCACCCTTTAATAAGTTATCAATCGCTGAAACAACGATGATGTGCTGACCTTGTACCTTCCAACCTAAATCGCAGAAAGGTGTTTGTTCTACATCTTGAATTCTTGGCAATGTCTCTTCGAGTAATCTCACAGCTGGTTTACCTTGATAAGCTTGCTCGAAGGCCTCTTGTATCTGTTGCTCTGTCACACCGTCAGCCAGTTTCATGGTAATGGTCGCTAAAATGCCACGCTTAAAGTTGCCTAGGTGCGGGGTGAAAATCACATCACATCCTAGGTGTGCAGCCATTTCAGGTTGATGACGGTGGTTGAATACACCATAAGCTTGCAGGCTTACTTCGCAGAAGCTGTTGACCATACTCGCCTTACGGCCGGCTCCAGTGACACCACTGGTCGCGTTAATCACCGGCCATTGATTCTCATCCAGTAACTTCGCTTCAACTAAAGGCTTAATCGCCAGCTGTGATGCCGTTGGGTAACAACCCGCGACAGCGACAAGTTGAGCCTCTTTGATTTCTTGCTCATTCCATTCAGCTAAACCGTAAGCCGCTTTGTCTAGCCATTGTTCGTGTTGATGTTCAAAACCGTAAAACTCTTGATAGAAGTTTTCGCCTTTAACTCTGAATGCACCCGATAGGTCGAACACTTGGCAATCGTTCTCAAGGAAGATTGGCGCTAGGTCGTGACTTACCTCGTGTGCAGTGGCTAAGAAAACCACATCAGACTGTTTAGCCACTTCTTCCGGATTTGTTAAAGGTTGCACTGGCATATCAATCAGGCCAGCTAACTTACCGTGCAGTGCAGCGATAGGTTTGCCTGCGTCTACACTATTGGCTGAGACATATAAACCTGATAGCGTGAGCTCAGGGTGTCTGTTTATCATTAGAGCCAGTTCTGCTCCTGTGTAGCCGCTTGCGCCAATGATCGTGGTTTTCAACATCTCAACACATCCATTCTTGAGGTAAGTTACATTTCAAATTTGACTATTCATACTTAATTTTTAGCTTTATTTGATTTCTTATGCATTAAATATGATTTAATATGTGTTTTACCGACTTATGGTTTTCCTGTCAATAGTAGAAGTGAAGTTATTATGCAATTACCGAGTTTTCTTGAGGTCTATAAAGGCCTAATTTCCACCGACTCCATTAGCTCAACCGATCCAAGCTGGGATCATGGCAACGAGAAAGTGATCGAAAAAATGGCTCAATGGTTTAAAGACGTAGGCTTTAGTGTTGAGGTGGTAGAGGTCGAACCCGGCAAGCATAATATGGTCGCAAAGATGGGTTCTGGCGAAGGGGGCTTATTGCTTGCAGGACACAGCGATACGGTGCCATTCGATGAAGGACGTTGGAATTTCGATCCTCACGCACTAACAGAACACAACAACCGCTTCTACGGATTAGGCACGGCCGATATGAAAGGCTTTTTCGCTTTCGTTTATGAAGCCGCGAAGAAGATGGATTGGAGCAAACAGACCAAGCCGCTCTACGTATTAGCAACCTGTGATGAAGAAACCACTATGTTGGGTGCACGTCATTTCACTGAAAATGCGCCATTTAAACCGGATTACTGCATCATTGGTGAACCAACTAGCCTAGTGCCGATTCGTGGTCATAAAGGCCATGTCGCTAATGCTGTTCGAGTAACGGGTAAGTCAGGCCACTCTTCTGATCCGGCATTAGGCGTCAACGCCATCGAGATCATGCATGAAGTGCTGTTTGCTTTAATGCAGCTGCGTGACAAGCTAGTCAAAGAGTATCATCACCCGGGTTTTGCAATTCCAAGCCCTACTCTAAACCTTGGTCATATTCACGGTGGCGACAGCGCTAACCGTATCTGTGGCTGCTGTGAACTGCACTATGACGTTCGTCCTTTGCCCGGTATTAGCTTAGATGGCTTAGATAACATGCTGCGCAGCGCACTTAAAGAAGTGGAAGCAAAATGGCCGGGCAGAATTGAGATTACTCCACTGCACGAACCTATTCCGGGTTACGAGTGTCAACACGATCACCCATTTATTGGTGGCATGGAATCAGTTTGTGAAATTGAATCGCAAACCGTGAACTACTGTACTGAAGCACCTTTCCTTCAAGAGTTATGTCCAACCTTGGTGTTAGGTCCAGGCTCAATTGACCAAGCTCACCAACCGGATGAGTTCTTAAGCTTCGATTTTATTGACCCAACAATTGATGTTCTGAGTAAATCGATCCGTAAATATTGTTTCTAGTTATTACTTCCCTTCCAATATTTTCGTATATAGGCCACCCAAAAAGGTGGCTTTTATTCTGTTATCCCTGACACAGCCTGATCTTGTAATTAAATTTCACTTTTTCTCTAAGTTTTGAAAAATTTACTTCTCCCGCATTTTTAAACCTAATAATTGCAAACTTAGAATGCTTTATTTGACTAGATACAGCACTTTTCGCTAGATTGTGTACTTAACAAGGAACAATGGATGTAATTTTTTTACGAGGCAGGATGACAATGAACGAGAAATACGCCGCTCTCAAGAGTAACGTAAGCATGCTGGGACGCTTGCTAGGTAACACAATCCAAGATGCACATGGTGACGTTATCTTAGAGAAAGTGGAGACTATCCGTAAACTTTCCAAATCCGCCCGCGCAGGCAACAAAGCTGACCGTGACAGCCTAGTTGAAGAAATCAAAAACCTGCCGAACGAACAACTCACTCCTGTTGCTCGTGCATTTAACCAATTTCTCAACCTCACCAACATGGCAGAGCAATACCACACCATCTCTCGCCACTGTGAGGAGCATGTTTGCGAACCAGACGTGCTGCAATCTCTATTTTCTAAACTAAATCAAAATGACATCAGCAAGCTAGACGCGGCTCAAGCCGTTCGCGACCTGAACATTGAACTCGTTTTGACCGCTCACCCAACAGAAATCACTCGTCGAACCATGATCAACAAGCTGGTTAAGATCAACGAGTGTCTGTCTAAATTAGAATTAAGCGACCTATCACACAAAGAACGCGTGAAAACCGAACGTCGCCTAGAGCAGCTTATCGCTCAAGGTTGGCACTCTGATGTGATTCGTCAGCAACGCCCTACACCACTTGATGAAGCTAAGTGGGGCTTTGCGGTTGTAGAAAACTCTCTATGGGAAGCCGTGCCTGATTTCCTACGTGATATGGATGGCCGACTAAAAGGTTACCTTGGTGAAGGCCTACCAATCGATGCGCGCCCAGTTCACTTCTCATCTTGGATGGGTGGCGACCGCGATGGTAACCCATTCGTAACGCACACCATCACCAAAGAAGTACTGCGCCTATCTCGCTGGAAAGCCGCTGATCTTTACCTAGGTGATGTGAACGAGCTGATTACCGAACTGTCGATGACGAAGTGTAATGATGCCGTTCGTGAATTGGCTGGCGATGAGCACGAAGCTTACCGTGCAATCCTTAAGAGCCTACGCACTCTGCTGAACAACACGCTAGAAGTGCTTGACGCAAAACTGCATGATGCTGAAGTACCGAAGAAAGAAACACTGCAGAACATCGACCAACTTTGGACACCACTTTACGCGTGTTACCAATCGCTGCACGAATGTGGCATGGGCGTAATCGCGGATGGTTCTCTGCTTGATACCCTACGTCGCCTAAAAGCATTCGGTGTGCATTTAGTTCGTCTCGATGTTCGTCAAGAAAGTACACGTCACTCAGATGTCCTATCTGAACTGACTCGCTACCTAGGCATTGGCGACTACGACCAGTGGAGCGAGCAAGACAAGATTGCTTTCTTAACCAATGAATTAAGCTCAAAACGCCCACTGCTACCGCGCGACTGGGAGCCATCTGAACAGGTCAAAGAGGTTTTAGACACCTGTAAGGTCGTTGCTGCTCAACCTCGCGAAGCCTTTGGTGCTTACGTAATTTCTATGGCTCGTACAGCATCGGATGTGCTGGCTGTTCACTTGCTGCTGCAAGAATGTGGTTGCCCGTACCGCATGGACGTATGTCCATTGTTCGAAACGCTGGACGACTTGAACAACTCAGAAGCTGTAATGAAACAGCTAATGAGCATCGATTTGTACCGTGGCTTTATCCAGAACCACCAAATGGTGATGATCGGATATTCTGACTCAGCAAAAGATGCTGGCGTAATGTCTGCAGGTTGGGCGCAATACGACGCAATGGACAAGCTGGTTAAGGTTTGTGAAGAAGAAGGCATTGAACTGACTCTATTCCACGGTCGTGGTGGTACAGTTGGTCGTGGTGGTGCTCCAGCGCATGCTGCACTTCTTTCTCAGCCACCTAAGAGCTTGAAAGGCGGCTTACGTGTAACAGAGCAAGGCGAAATGATCCGCTTTAAACTTGGCTTGCCAGATGTTGCCGTAAACAGTTTCAACCTATACGCAAGTGCGATTCTAGAAGCGAACCTTCTGCCGCCACCTGAGCCAAAGCAAGAGTGGCGCGACCTAATGGAAGTGCTTTCTCAAGTTTCTTGTGAGGCTTACCGCAACGTGGTTCGTGGCGAAGAGAAATTTGTACCTTACTTCCGTCAAGCGACACCAGAGCTAGAGCTCGGCAAACTGCCACTCGGTTCTCGCCCAGCAAAACGTAACCCGAACGGTGGCGTAGAAAGCTTACGTGCGATTCCATGGATCTTCTCTTGGAGCCAAAACCGTTTGGTACTTCCAGCATGGTTAGGTGCAGGTGAAGCAATCCAATACTCAGTCGATCAAGGCCATCAAGCGCTACTTGAAGAGATGTGTCGCGAATGGCCATTCTTCTCTACTCGTCTAGGTATGTTGGAAATGGTGTACTCGAAGTGCAACATGGAAATTGCGAAGTACTACGACCAACGCCTTGTTGATAAAGAACTGCTGCCGTTAGGTGAGTTACTGCGTGAACAGCTGCAAAAAGACATCAAAGCGGTACTAAATGTAGAGAACAACGAGAACCTGATGCAGAGTGACCCTTGGGGACTTGAGTCAATTCGTCTACGTAACATCTACGTTGAGCCACTAAACATGCTTCAAGCGGAACTGCTTTACCGTACTCGTAAGTGTGAAACACCACCAGCAGAGCTAGAAGAAGCACTAATGGTGACGATTGCAGGTATTGCAGCAGGTATGCGAAATACTGGTTAATTAGTAATTCCTACTATAACTTAATCAGCATTTACATCTAAAAAAAGAACAAAAGGTCGCCATGTGCGGCCTTTTTATTTCACCAGATAACCACTAGTAAGTATTTTGTCAGTTTTTCGGGTTATTTTGTCCATGTATTCTACTTTATGCTTATTATTTAGATATACTACTGCTCCGCTGCGGAAACACTCCAAAAAAATAATCTGCAGCAACTTGACCTATAAACTGGTCAACCTAGGTGATAAACGGCTTTGTAAGGTGACATAACCAACCGCCGAGTTGGTGCTACTTAGACATAACCAATATAACGTGCCATTAGAAGCACACTTGTTGTCTAAGTATTTGTTTACTGTTTACCATTTGGATTTCAGACATGTCATTACCACACGTAATTCTAACCGTTTTAAGTACACGCGATGCTACTGGTTACGATATCACAAAAGAATTCTCTTCAAGCATTGGTTACTTCTGGAAAGCTAGCCACCAACAAGTTTACCGCGAGCTAAATAAAATGGCTCAGAACGACCAGGTAACTTGCGTGCTTGAGCCTCAAGAAGGCAAACCTGATCGTAAAGTTTACTCTATCACTGACGCAGGCCGTGGCGCGCTAGGTGAATGGTTTGAACAACCAACTGCACACCCAACCGTTCGTGACGAGTTCTCAGCTAAGCTTATGGCTTGTGCTGTACAACCTGCTGACGCTTACCGTGTACAACTTGCTGAGCTAGTTGAAGAGTCTCGCAAACTGGTTTCTCACTACAAAGAAATCGAAGCGGCTTACTACGCAACGCCATCTACACTAGACAAGCAAGCACGCCTAGAGCGTTTAACGCTTCGTCGTAACCTACTTATCCGTGAAGCATGGATTGTATGGGCGGACGAAGTACTGCTTGAACTTGGTGCTCTTGCTTAAGTTAAGCTAGACGCTAGAAAAGCAAAAGGCTTGAACTCTTAGAGTCCAAGCCTTTTTTGTATCTATCGGATTTGAGATTTACAGCAAATAGCGCTTTAACAAGGCTGAAGCTTAATTACAGCGCAGCAACTTGTGGGCGAACACCTAGAGTATGGCAAAGTGCGTAGGTCATTTCTGCACGGTTTAGCGTGTAGAAGTGGAAGTCTTTCACACCTTCACGGCTCAGCGTACGAACCATATCGATCGCTTGGCTCGCACCGACTAACTGGCGAGTCGTTGGATCATCATCCAAGCCTTCGAATTGCTTCGCCATCCAGCCCGGTACTTTTACGTTATTCATCGCAGCGAAACGAGACGCTTGTTTGAAGTTAGAAACAGGTAAGATGCCCGGAACAATCTCAACATCAACACCAGCCGCCACACAACGGTCACGAAAACGTAGGTAGCTTTCTACATCGAAGAAGAACTGAGTGATGGCACGGTTAGCACCGGCATCCACTTTACGCTTTAGGTTAATTAGGTCAGATTGAGCGCTTTTTGCTTCAGGGTGAACCTCAGGGAATGCCGCTACTGAGATATCAAAATCGTGGCGAGATTTAAGCAGCTCGACTAAATCAGACGCGTACATCTCTGGCGCACCGCCGCCTGCTGGAATGTCACCACGCAACGCAACAATGCTTTCAATGCCATTTGCCCAGTAGTCGTCAGCAATTTGAATCAGCTCGTCGCGGCTCGCATCAATACATGTAAGGTGTGGTGCTGCCACTAGACCCGTTTGGTTCTTAATTTCTTTAATGATTGAGTGGGTACGGTCACGTTCACCCGAGTTTGCACCGTAAGTTACCGATACAAATTTTGGTTGAAGTGTTTTAAGGCGGTGAACAGAGTTCCACAAGGTCTCTTCCATCTTCTCACTGCTTGGTGGAAAAAACTCAAATGACACATTGATGTTGTCAGAAAGCTCAGCGATATTCTGATTTAAAGCGTCGATATGACTAGCGTGTGTGTATCCCATCTTACTCTCCCTGTGGCAAAAGCAACCACTAAAACTCAAATCCTTAAACGACGTTTAGACGTCTATATGTCTGTAGAATGTATTGAATACGATTTAATGTCAACAGATCCATTATGAATTTTTCTCAAGTAGATCGTGAGTAAAACTCAAGTCGTTAGATGGGTCGCAAAGCAGAAATAATGTAGAAAAAAGGCTGACAAACACATCGTGCTTTCAGCCTTATTTATCTTAGTGAATAGTATGCTATTTACGTACTAAAACAATTGATCTGGGTATCAACCCAATTGTTCTGAGTATTAAACCAACCGATCTGAAAATCAAAACAGGCTAGACATTCTGTTTAAGTCAGATTGAATTGCACCAGCAGTGACTTCACGCCCTGCACCTGGGCCGCGAATAACCAATGGATTATCTTTGTACCATTTGCTCTCAATCGCAAAGATATTATCGCAGGGCAGTAAGTTCGCCAGTGCGTGCTCTTTCGATAGTGCTTCAACGCCTACGGTTGCTTTACCATTCTTCTCCAAACGCGCTACGTAACGTAGAACCTTTTGTTGAGAGTGCGCTTTTTCCAAACGCTCAGCTAACTCTTCGCTCAGCACAGAAGCCTTATCAAAGAAATCATCCACCGATAGCTCTTGCAGCTCTGCAGGTACTAGCGATTCGACTTTGACGTTTTCAGGTTCGATATCCAAACCCGATTCACGTGCCAGAATCACCAGCTTACGCATGACGTCTGAGCCATCGAGATCAGCACGAGGATCCGGTTCCGTCAGGCCTTGTTGCCACGCTAAATCAACCAGTTCGCTGAATGGCACCGTGCCATCAAACTGTTGAAACAACCAAGATAAAGTGCCAGAGAAGATACCAGACAGCGCAATGATATCGTCACCGCTCTCACGCAGGTCTCGCACAGTGTGGTTGATAGGTAAACCAGCACCCACTGTCGCGTTGTACAGCCAGTGGCGGCTGATCTTAGCGAAAGCATCTTGTACCTGATGGTAATACTCGCTCGATGCAGATCCTGCCACCTTGTTAGCCGAGATCAGGTGGATACCTTGTTGTGCAATTTGCAGATACTTTGCTGCAAGCACAGGGCTTGCGGTGACATCGAGTACCACAGCTTCATCGTAACCCTGAATAGAACCTAAACGCTCTAGCCAGTCGTTACCATTGTTGGCAATCGCTTCATCATCAAAACGTTTACCAACTGAAGTCGCATCAATGCCTTGATCGTCGAACCAATAGGTTTGGCTATCAACCACCGCAACCAATTCAAAGTTCATCCCACGACGCTTTTCAAGTTCCGCTTTTTGCTCGGAAAACAGGCTTAACCAACTTGAGCCAATGTTGCCCTTACCACACAAGGCAATCGCAACACGCTTCTGAGCTTGGAACAGTTGAGAGTGAATGCCTTTCACTAGGCTTGATGTTTCACTCTTACGAATCACAGCCACCAAGCTTAAGCCTGAGTTCGCTTCTGAGATGAACTCAACCGGCGAGCTCTTGAGCTGCTGGTAGAAACCGTAGCAATGGTTCGGGTTCTTAGTCACACCCGCACCCACTGCAGCAATCAGAGAAAAACCTTCTTTCAGTTTAATCTCAGCTTCAATCGCGTGGTCTTGTAGATATTCTAATGCACCACCAGCGATCTCTTCCGTGTAAGCAAGGCGCAAGCAGTGTTGATCGGGTTCTAATTCATAAGCAAGCGGCTCTAATTGAGCACGCTTAAGCCCTTCAAGGACTTCACTCTCCAGACGGTCGAAATCATGGCCGTGACCAAAAGTCAGTTGCACGATAAGAACTTCATCCAAAGAGGTAATGATTTTTGCACCACGCCCCGATGCCAGTACTCGCTCTATCTGTGTAGAGCCCGCCTCCGGCTGGTAGCTGCAGCGCAAGCTGAGATCCATAGCACTTTGAGCGACAGGCTGTAGCGTTCGGCTGTGTAGCACTGGAGCCGCAAGACGAGCTAATTCACTGGCTTCATCAAGGCGAAGCAGAGGTAATAAACACGCATCCGAAACCAAACGAGGGTCCGCGCTGTATACGCCCGCCACATCACTCCAGATTGTCACGCGTTCAACTTCCGCCAGAGCACCAATCACGGTTGCTGAGTAATCCGAACCGTTACGACCAAGCAGTACCGTTTCGCCTTCGCAGTTCTGAGCCATAAAGCCAGTAATTACCACGCGGCAATGTGCATGCTGCGCCAAGGCTTCTTTAATCAGAGGATAAGAGCGTGCGCGGTCAACTTCAGGTTGAGCACCCGCTTCTGCACGTAAAAAGGCACGCGCATCTTGAGCAACCGCTTGTAAGTCATGCTGGCATAACAACGTCGCCAACAAACGTGAAGACCAAACCTCACCATGACCCAGTACTTGTGCTTTTTGTGCTTCACTCAAGGGAGCCGTTAGCTCACCCAAAGCGGTAAATTCTTGTTGGATGGTTGCCGTTAGTTGCGAGGCGGCTTCACCTTCAAGCAGAGCCTCAATCAGTTCAAGTTGAAACTGACGAAGGGTTTGCAGGCATTCATGAGCAATACGACCATCTTTGTCGAGCGCTTCGATAAACTCAATTAAGCGGTTGGTTGTTTTGCCTGCGGCCGATACCACTACCAAATCCGTCGCTGATGAATATTCTCTAAGAATGTTGACCACGCGTTGATAACATTCAGGGTTCGCTAAACTGCTGCCACCAAATTTATGTAGCTGGCGAAAGGTTGCCATTATTAAGCCTCCCCTTCAGCAATAAAGCGTTGTGTTTTTTCAAACGCTTGCTTGAGATCGTCGATTAGGTCTTCCGCATCTTCAAGGCCAACAGAAAGGCGCAGTAGTTGTTGAGAAACACCCGCTTCTGCCAATGCTTCTTCGCCCATCGCACGGTGAGTCATCGACGCAGGGTGACAAATCAGGCTTTCAACCCCACCCAGTGATTCAGCCAAAGAAAATAGCTCTAACTTATCTACAAAATATTTAAGTGCTTCAAAAGAGCCCGCAAACTCAAAGCTCAACATGGAACCAAAGCCCAACTGCTGTTTCTTCGCGATCTCGTGACCCGGGTGTTCAGGAAGGCTTGGGTGGTAAATAGTGCCCACCAGATCTTGTTGTTGCAGCGCCGTCAGAATTTCACGTGAACTCTCTTCGTGAACACGCATACGCGCACCTAGCGTACGAATACCACGTAGAGTCATGTAACTATCAAATGGTGTGCCGGTCGCACCAATACAGTTGCCCCACCATGCAAGCTCTTCAGCGTGCTCCTCAGTTTTCGTCACGACAACGCCACCAATAACATCTGAGTGTCCGTTGATGTATTTGGTGGTTGAGTGGATAACAAAATCAGCACCCAGCTCTAAAGGCTTTTGGAACACAGGCGTCAAAAACGTGTTATCGACAGCAACCAGAGCACCAACCTCTTTCGCTTTACGGCAAGTCTCTGCAATATCAACCACACGAACCAACGGGTTCGATGGCGTTTCTATTAAGATCAACTTTGGCTTGAGCGCGATCGCCGCATCCAACGCTGCTTGATCCGATTGATCAACGAACAAGACTTTGAAGTCACCTTTTAGCGAGCGGGTATTAAATAGGCGGTAAGTACCACCGTAGCAGTCGTGTGGTGCGATAATAAGATCATCGCCACCTAAGAAAGCAGAAACCCATAAATTAAGCGCCGAAGTGCCGCAGTTAGTCACCACTGCACCTTTGCCAGACTCAAGCTCAAACAATGCCGTTTCTAATAAACCACGATTTGGGTTACCAGAACGGGTGTAATCGTACTTTGGCACTTCACCAAAAGCGGGAAACCCATAGTTAGTCGAAAGATAAATAGGTGGGACAACGGCATGGTGTTGCGTGTCTGACTCGATACCAGTACGTACTGCGATTGTTGCTGGCTTCCGGCTGCTCATAGGTGCTTCCTTACAAGTTTTGCGTCTGAGAATCACAGCGGCTTGTCGGCATTCTGCGGCTGTGTTAGATATATGTTATTCACTTTACTTTCATAAATGTGAGACGTCAACACTTCTGGACGTCTATATGTCTTTGCTTATGGCAGTAAATCCCGCTAAAATCACCACTATTAATTTATTCTAACAACTAAAGTGATGAAGGTACGCAATGGCCGACTGGAATGGTGAATACATAAGCCCATATGCTGAGCATGGAAAGAAAAGCGAACAAGTAAAAAAAATTACAGTTTCTATCCCTCTAAAAGTGTTAAAGGTTCTTACTGACGAGCGCACTCGCCGCCAGATTAATAACCTACGCCATGCAACAAACAGTGAGCTACTGTGCGAAGCCTTTCTACATGCGTACACAGGCCAACCACTGCCAACGGATGAAGATCTCCGTAAAGACCGTCCAGACGACATCCCGACTGAAGTGAAAAAGCTGATGACAGAGATGGGTATCGAATTCGAAGCGTTTGACGAAGAATAAAAACAACTCAGTCACTGCCTTCAATATTGATTCGCTATAGCTGAACCTTATTTGTCTCATCACCCACTACGTTATCGGTAGCTGCTCTGTGAATGATAGACATAAAAAAACCGACTCCTATGAGTCGGTTTTTTATTATTCTTTTTCGCTCAATAGAGCAACAGCTATTACGCTATTAAGGCATTAAGCCATATAGTTAGCAGGCATCTCAATACGAGCTACGCCAGATTCAACGGCCGCTACTGCAACCGCTTTTGCTACGCGAGGAAGTAGACGTGGGTCCATTGGCTTAGGAATGATATAGCCTTTACCAAACTCCAGTGCAGTCTCACCTGCAGCAGCGAGTACTTCAGCCGGAACTTCTTCTTTCGCTAGTTCACGAATAGCTTTAACCGCAGCCAGCTTCATCTCATCATTGATTTCGCTCGCACGCACATCAAGCGCACCACGGAAAATGAATGGGAAACAAAGTACGTTGTTTACTTGGTTCGGGTAATCGCTACGGCCTGTACCCATGATAAGGTCAGAACGAACTTCATGAGCAAGCGCTGGCTTGATCTCTGGATCTGGGTTTGAACATGCAAACACAACAGGCTTATCAGCCATCAGCGTGAGTGCTTTAGCTGGTAGCAGGTTAGGACCCGATACGCCCAAGAACAGGTCAGCGCCTTCAATAACATCTTCAAGCGTGCGCTTGTCCGTGTTATTTGCGAATAGCGCTTTGTATTCATTCAAGTCTTCACGACGAGTGTGGATTACACCTTTACGGTCAAGCATGTAGATCTTCTCACGCTGAGCACCACACTTAATCAGCAGTTCCATACAAGCAACCGCCGCTGCGCCAGCACCTAAACAAACGATCTTACACTCTTCAAGCTTCTTACCTTGAAGCTCAATCGCGTTCAGCATACCTGCAGCCGTTACAATCGCTGTACCGTGTTGGTCATCATGGAAAACAGGGACATCACAACGCTCAATCAGGCGACGCTCAATCTCAAAACAGTCAGGTGCTTTGATGTCTTCTAGGTTAATACCGCCGAATGTATCTGCGATATTCGCAACCGTATCAACGAACTCATCGATTGTGCGGTGTTTTACTTCAATATCGATAGAATCTAAACCAGCAAAACGCTTAAACAGTAGCGCTTTACCTTCCATAACAGGTTTAGAAGCAATAGGGCCAAGGTTACCTAGGCCAAGAATCGCTGTACCGTTAGAGATAACGGCAACCATGTTGCCTTTACCTGTGTACTTATAAACGTTATCAACGTTCTGTGCGATCTCGCGAACAGGCTCAGCCACGCCTGGGCTGTATGCAAGTGCTAGGTCTTCTGCAGAGTTTGCAGGCTTCGTCAGTTCTACGGCAATTTTGCCTGGAATTGGGAACTCATGGTAATCAAGAGCTTGCTGACGGAATTGTTCTTGAGGCGATAACGCTTGAGAGGATTGATCTTGGCGGCTGTCTTCAGACATAGGTGTAGGTTCCTAGGATATTATTATTTGGGGGATCTTGTTCATGTTAATAGATGTACTTCAAAGTTCCTAGGTGGTTAAAGCCTCTGTCTCATTAAAAAACGAGATTTCACTACTAATAAGACCAGTGAGCAGTTGAAATTACTATCGCTTGTTGAACTTTCGAGCGGATTTCAAGAATGGAGTGTGGGGTGTAAGTTATGAAACAAAATTCAAGCGGGTTGACTGTCGTTCTCGAGACGTTGATGGCTGAATAAGATTCAGCGTTTTCTTAAATTTCAGGCAACAAAAAAGGACACCGAAGTGTCCTTTTTATGTCTAAATAGCGAGAATTACTTCTTGCTAGAAAGAGCACCGAAACGCTTGTTGAAGCGATCAACACGGCCGCCAGTATCTACGATACGTTGCTTACCAGTGTAGAATGGGTGACATTTGTCACATACGTCTAGGTGGATAGATTCTTTTGCAAGCGTTGAGTTGAACTCAAATGTGTTGCCGCAAGAACAAGTTGCAGAAACTGCTTTGTATTCTGGGTGGATACCAGTTTTCATGGGATAACCTCAAGTAGGCCGTGTCGCTATACGATTCTAAGCCGCACACCACACGTAGTTAAAAAATAAAATAAAGACACCGCTGCATCACTAAACTGCGATAAAGCCATACCTTTAAGGCGCAGTATAGTAATGAATCTATAAGGCAGGATCAACTGGTTTGATACATTTTTCACCAATAGCCTCTTTATTTCCTTTGTCGGCCTGAGATTTCGGGCTCTCGTTATCTTCCTGCGTTAACTCGATACTCTCATCCAAACTGCTCCTCGAATTTAACGCCCTTATCCATTAGACTGTTCGCTCTCGTCAACTCAGATAAAGCTGTCCCTTTATGCGTCCAATGATTGCCCGCGTGGCACTGCCTGTTCCACTAGACAAGCAGTTCGATTACAAGATTCCTAACCACCTATTCCCGATTATTGGTGGACGAGTCTCTGTGCCTTTTGGACGACAAACCTTAACAGGTATTGTTACAGCTCTGGTTAACGAATCTGAATTCGAGCTAGACAAGCTCAAGCCCATTAAAGCCTTATTAGACAACCAACCTGTTTGGCCAGAATCGGTCTACTCACTCTTGGTATGGTGCAGCCAGTTCTATCAGTATCCACTGGGTGAAACCTTGGCTAATGCTCTACCAAGCGCTTTACGAAAAGGCAAAGCTGCCGACTTCGCAACGCTTGTCGAGTGGCAATTGACCCCATCAGGCAGAGATCAACTGATGCAAGGCTTTGGTCGTGCGGTTAAGCAAGCCAAAGTGATGCACATGCTTGAGCACGGCCCTATTCCTCATCAAGAATTCATTGGTGAAGAAGTCGGGAGCGCGGTGCTTAAGACTTTGGAAGAGAAAGGTTGGATTGAGTCGGTAGAGAAAAAGCCAAAGCGCCAACCATGGCCAGTTGAACTTGAAAACGAACAAGACAAGCCGAAGCTCAATGCTGAACAAGCGATCGCGATTGCGACAGTAAATAGCCAAACCGATTTTAGTTGCTTCTTGCTCGAGGGGGTTACCGGCTCAGGTAAGACCGAAGTCTACCTGAATATGATCAAGCCGATTCTCGACCAAGGTAAACAAGCGTTAGTCTTGGTACCGGAAATAGGCCTCACTCCACAAACGATTAATCGCTTTAAGCGTCGTTTTAATGTGCCTGTTGAGGTGATTCACTCTGGATTAAACGATTCTGAACGACTGAATGCTTGGCTATCGGCGCGCGATAAAATAGCGGGCATTGTGATTGGTACGCGCTCGGCTCTGTTCACTCCCTTCGCTGATCTGGGAATTATCATTGTCGATGAAGAGCACGACGCCTCTTATAAGCAGCAAGATAGCCTACGCTACCACGCTCGTGATGTAGCCATCATGCGTGCTCATAAAGCGCAGATCCCGGTTGTGTTAGGCTCGGCGACTCCGGCCTTTGAAACGCTGCACAACGCTCAGATCGGTAAATACAGTTATCTCACCCTTACTTCACGTGCGGGTGTCGCGCTGCCGACCACCAATAAAGTGTTGGATGTGAAGGGTGAATATCTAGAAAGTGGCTTGTCTGCGTCGTTGATTGCTGAAATGCAAAGACACCTCAAAGCAGGCAACCAAGTGATGTTGTTTCTCAACCGTCGTGGGTTCTCTCCCGCACTGATGTGTCACGATTGTGGTTGGACAGCAGAATGTAAGCGTTGTGATGCCTACTACACCTATCACCAGTACAGTAATGAAATGCGCTGCCACCATTGTGGTTCGCAACAGCATATCGTACACAATTGCCAAGGCTGTGGTTCAGCTAACTTGGTGACGGTGGGTGTAGGTACCGAACAGTTAGAGGCTCAACTTGGTCAGCTATTCCCTGAATACAAAACCATTCGTATTGACCGAGACAGCACCCGCCGCAAAGGCAGCTTAGAAAGCGCGCTAGAGTCGATTCGTAAAGGTGAATACCAAATTCTTATCGGTACACAGATGCTTGCTAAAGGTCACCACTTTCCTGACGTGACACTTGTGGCGTTATTGGATGTTGACGCCTCTTTATATAGTAGTGACTTCCGCGCCTCTGAACGGTTGGCTCAACTGTTTACTCAAGTCGCCGGTCGAGCAGGCCGTGCCAGTAAGCCGGGTGAGGTTATCTTACAAACTCACCATCCAGAACATGGCTTGTTACAAGCGTTGCTGCACAAAGACTATAACCACTTTGCCCAAACCGCATTGGCCGAGCGTAAACAAGCGATGCTGCCACCTTATACCTTTATGACTCTGTTTAGAGCGGAAGCCAATGACACACGTTTGGTGGAAGAGTTCTTGCGTCAGGTTCGTCATACATTAGAATCGCACCCCTTGTTTGACCAATATTGCATGGTTCTAGGTCCCACCCCAGCGCCACTGGCCAAGCGAGCGGGAAAATCACGCTGGCAGTTGATTCTACAAACTCAGACTCGTTCGTTAATGCAGAAGTTATTAATGAGTGCGAAGCCGGCAATTAATATGTTACCTGCTGCGAAAAAAGTCCGTTGGTCACTCGATATTGAGCCGCAAGATTTGACCTAAACCTACTTGGGTTAAAACTAATGATAAGTTTGTTCACAAATATTTCATATTTCTCGTGAGCAACCTCACACTAGTCATGTGATTTTTGTTAATCTAGCCGTAACTTTACACGGATGAAACGAATAAAATATTGCAATAAAAAAAGTGTTAGCAACACTTTCATAATATCTATCCGATTGTATTAATTATTCACGCCTTAAATACTTAGGCGACAAAGGAACTTAAAAGAGGGTTTAATTTATGGCGACAATGAAGGATGTTGCCCAGCTAGCAGGCGTCTCAACGGCAACGGTATCACGTGCATTGATGAACCCTGAAAAAGTCTCGGTTTCTACTCGTAAACGAGTTGAGACAGCAGTACTTGAAGCTGGATACTCACCCAATACATTAGCTAGAAATTTACGTCGCAACGAATCAAAAACCATCATCACTATCGTTCCTGATATCTGTGACCCTTACTTCGCCGAAATCATTCGTGGTATCGAAGATGCCGCTGTAGAGAATGACTACCTCGTTCTACTGGGTGACAGTGGCCAACAAAAGAAGCGTGAGTCTTCATTTGTTAACTTGGTCTTCACAAAACAAGCAGACGGTATGCTACTGCTTGGCACTGATCATCCGTTTGATGTCAGTAAGCCTGAGCAAAAGAATTTACCGCCAATGGTTATGGCGTGTGAATTCGCACCTGAGCTTGAACTGCCAACGGTTCACATCGACAACCTAACCTCTGCATTTGAAGCCGTGAATTACCTCGCTCAGTTAGGTCATAAGCGCATCGCTCAGATCTCTGGGCCAACGACTGCAACCCTGTGTAAGTTCCGTCAACAAGGCTACCAACAAGCATTGCGCCGCGCTGGAGTATCAATGAACCCAGCTTACAGCACTGTGGGCGATTTCACCTTTGAAGCGGGTGCGCAAGCGGTTCGTCAATTACTAGCACTTCCTGAACAACCTACAGCGATCTTCTGTCATAACGATGCGATGGCGATTGGTGCGATTCAAGAAGCGAAGAAGCTAGGTTTACGCGTTCCTCAAGACCTATCGATTGTTGGCTTCGATGACATCCAATTCGCTCAATACTGCGATCCACCGCTAACCACTATTTCTCAGCCTCGTTATGAGATTGGACGCCAAGCGATGTTGATGATGCTTGATCTATTGAAGGGCAACGATGTGCAAGCAGGTTCGCGTCTGCTTGAAGCTAAATTAGTCGTTAGAGGCAGCACCGCACCACCTCGAATGTAACCCTCAGAAATACCCTTATAAATCTGCGGCACATTTTGATGTGCCGCTTCCATTTCTGCACTATTATCCTCGCGCAATCTGGATTACCATGAGGACAGAATCAGCAACTATTGAATTGTCTTGTGGCTAATAGAGATTATGTAAAGCGTGGTCGTGGCACGAAAAAACCGACCAAGAAACAAGCCCCTCGCCGTAAACCTTGGCGCAGTGGTCTTTTGGCGATCCTCCTTGCCGGTGGTTTTGGTTATGGACTTTACTTATTGAGTAATGATCCTGAGCCGCCAGCACCAACACCTGTGGCTACCAAACCAAAACCTAAGCCAAAACCAGCGAAAGTGATTCCACCGCCTCCAGAAGAGAAGTGGGACTACGTTGAAACGCTGCCAAGCCGCGAGATTGAAGTTAAAGCCAAAGAGCAAGAGATCTCTAAGATCCCTTACGTGATGCAGTGTGGCGCTTACAAAACGTCAGCACAGGCAGAAACGCGCAAGTTAGATATTGCGTTCCAAGGTATCTCGAGTGAAATCCGTAAAAAAGACGGCAGTAGCTGGTACCGTGTGGTTCTAGGGCCATACAAGTTGAAGCGTGACGCCGAACGCGATCGCCATAAGCTGCAACGGGCGAAAATCGAACCTTGCGCTATTTGGAAAGACACCGATTAGATTTAGCGATAGTCGCAGTCTTAATCTTAGCAAAAGCCTAAAACCAAACTCCGAAAGCCTCCCATTGTGGAGGTTTTCTTTTATTTACTCCCTTTAGTCAGTTTTCCTTACAACTTCCGCCGATAAGTTGCGCGACATCACTCGCCCTTCCTTGAATTATCCGAGCACCATCCTCATATACTTTTTATACCCAAAGATAAGAAATATTAAGAGGCCCTACTCGTGACTACCATTGTATCTGTACGTCGTAATAATAAAGTCGTCATCGCGGGTGATGGACAAGTATCTCTAGGCAATACTGTAATGAAGGGCAATGCCCGTAAAGTACGTCGCCTATACAACAATAAAGTACTGGCAGGTTTTGCTGGCGGTACGGCAGATGCTTTCACGCTATTCGAAAAATTTGAAAGCAAGCTGCAAATGCACCAAGGCCACCTAACCAAAGCTGCCGTTGAGCTGGCGAAGGATTGGCGTAGCGATCGTGCTCTACGTAAATTAGAAGCACTGCTAGCAGTCGCGGATGAAACCGCTTCACTGATCATTACTGGTAACGGTGACGTCGTTCAACCAGAAAACGACCTGATTGCGATCGGTTCGGGCGGTAACTTCGCTCAAGCAGCAGCGACTGCACTATTAGAAAATACTGATTTAGATGCGCGTGAAATCGCAGAAAAGTCGCTGAACATTGCTGGCGATATCTGTGTATTCACCAACCATCACCACACTATTGAAGAACTAGAAAGCACCGTTGAGCTGCCAAAGCCAGAGTAACGACCGCTTCCATCAATAACGTTGTATTCAACAGTGATTAAAGAATTAAGGAAAAACCATGTCTGAAATGACTCCTCGCGAAATTGTTCACGAACTCAATCGCCACATTATCGGCCAAGACAACGCTAAGCGTTCAGTGGCTATCGCTCTACGTAACCGCTGGCGTCGTATGCAGCTTGAAGAAAGCCTGCGTGTTGAAGTTTCGCCAAAAAACATCCTGATGATTGGCCCAACGGGTGTGGGTAAAACTGAAATTGCTCGCCGTCTAGCGAAACTCGCTAATGCGCCGTTCATCAAGGTAGAAGCAACTAAGTTCACCGAAGTGGGCTACGTTGGTAAAGAAGTTGAGACCATCATCCGTGATCTAACGGACGTTGCGATCAAGATGACACATCAACAAGCGATGGAAAAAGTACAGTACCGCGCTGAAGAACAAGCTGAAGAACGCATTCTTGATGCCCTTCTACCACCAGCACGTGATGCTTGGGGTCAGAACGAGCAATCAACTGAAGACACCACCTCTTCAAACACTCGTCAGATTTTCCGCAAGAAACTGCGTGAAGGTAAGCTAGACGACAAAGAGATCGAAGTCGATGTAGCCGCACCGCAAATGGGCGTTGAAATCATGTCACCTCCAGGTATGGAAGAGATGACCAACCAGCTGCAAGGCATGTTCCAAAACCTAGCGGGCGACACCAAGAAAAAGCGTAAGATGAAAATCAAAGATGCATTCAAAGCACTGACGGAAGAAGAAGCTGCGAAGCTTGTGAACCAAGAAGAGCTAAAAGAGAGCGCGATCTTCAACGCTGAAAACAACGGCATCGTATTCATCGATGAGATCGACAAAATCTGTAAGCGTGGCGACAGCTCAGGCCCAGACGTATCTCGCGAAGGTGTTCAGCGCGACCTACTGCCTCTAATCGAAGGCAGCACAGTATCAACGAAGCACGGCATGGTTAAAACTGACCACATCTTGTTTATCACATCAGGTGCATTCCAAGTGGCTAAGCCATCAGATCTGATCCCTGAACTGCAAGGTCGTCTGCCAATCCGCGTAGAACTTGAAGCACTATCAGCACATGACTTCAAACGTATTCTTACTGAGCCAAAGGCATCACTGACCGAGCAGTACATTGCCCTGATGAAAACAGAAGATGTCGGCATTGAGTTCACTGAAGATGGCATCAACCAGATTGCAGACGCAGCATGGCGTGTGAACGAAACCACTGAAAACATCGGTGCGCGTCGTCTACACACAGTCATGGAGCGCCTAATGGATGAAATCTCATTTGACGCAACAGACCGAGCAGGCAGTAAATTGCTGATTGATGAAGCTTATGTAATATCTAAGCTTGGCGAGCTCGTGGAAGACGAAGACCTAAGTCGCTTCATCCTGTAGCACACAAAACTCCAACTTATTGCTCTATCTCAAAGAAATAGCAGCTAATAAGCGAATTCAAGGCCCACTTTCGAGTGGGCTTTTTATTACCCGAAAAATGGGCGTATACTCAAATCACAGTTTGAAACGAAGACTTACAAAGAAATAGACCTACGATGAAACAATCTCTACTGATTTGGCTTGATGCCGCACGACCAAAAACTCTGCCTCTCGCACTCGTCTCTATTCTTACAGGAAGTAGTTTAGCGTTCGCCGGCGGTCAGTTTTCTCTATCAATAGCCCTACTGGCTTTTTTAACTGCCACCTTATTACAAATTTTATCGAACCTAGCCAATGACTATGGTGACGCAGTAAAAGGCACAGACAACGAAAACCGTCTGGGGCCAACACGCGCAATGCAATCCGGCGCGGTGACCGCGAAAACTATGAAGCAAGCCATCATCCTCAACATCGTGTTTACCATGCTCGCTGGGCTGATTCTTATTTTTCATGCCTTAACCTCGATTGAAAGCATCTTATCTTTCATCGCGTTAGGCGTATTAGCCATAATGGCTGCCATCGCTTACACCGTGGGCAATAAACCTTATGGTTATATTGGCCTTGGCGACTTATCGGTATTTATCTTCTTCGGTTTGTTAGGCGTTTCAGGCACATACTTCTTACATACAGGTCATGTAGAACCAAGCCTATTCCTTCCAGCGCTAGGCTGTGGATTAATGGCGGTTGCAGTACTCAACATCAACAACATGCGTGATATAGAGAACGACAGCGAATGTGGTAAGCGCACCATGGCGGTTCGCCTAGGGCAACGCAAAGCCAAGCACTATCATTTTGCACTGCTTGGTCTCGCCCTTGCTTCTTTCGCTATCTACCTACTGATTCAAGAAAAACCGGTCTGGATCAGCCTGCCGTTTTTATTGAGCATTGTTATTGTTTACAAACATGGCAAGGCCGTTTGGGAAACCGAAAAACCAGCGCAGATTGCACCAATGATGCCAGTGATTGTGAAATGCTCACTGGTCACTAACCTATTGTTTGCAGGGGTTGTCGTAGCTCAAACTCTATTGAGTTAAATGAGACTAATCATTGCAAAGGGATCAAGCACCGATATACTCAAAGTAAGCTCATTGTTCAAAAGGTATACTAATGGAATACAACACTTCAGCACTGTGCGACATATATTTGGATCAAGTTGATGTCGTGGAGCCCATGTTCAGCAACTTCGGTGGACGTGCATCCTTCGCAGGACAGATCACGACATTAAAGTGTTTTGAAGACAATGCTTTGATTCGCTCCGTATTAGAGCAAGATGGTCTGGGACGTGTGTTGTTAATCGATGGTGGCGGCTCACTACGCAAAGCGCTGATCGATGCTGAGATTGCCCTACTTGCCGAAGACAATGAGTGGGAAGGTATTGTGGTTTACGGCTGTGTTCGTGAAGTCGATGAGCTAGAAGACATGAACATTGGTATTCAGGCTTTGGCTTCTATCCCTGTTGGTGCGAGCCAAGAAGGTGTCGGCGAATTGGACGTACCGGTCAACTTTGGCAGCGTGACCTTCTTACCGGAAGATTACCTCTACGCAGACAACACCGGTATTATTCTTTCGGCAGAGCCTCTAGATGTAGAACTTGATCTGGATGTTGAAGAAGAAGAGATCGAGTAACTCTCACTCAGCTTCAAATAATAAAACAAACCATAAGAACACGAAGCATAAGAATACAAACAAAAACGCCCGCTACTCAGTAGCGGGCGTTTTTTTGTATTCTTATGCTTCTGTGTTCTTATGGTTTGTGTTATTATTTGAAGGCTGAGTGAGAGTTACTCTATCTCATCTTCTTCAACATCCAGATCAAGATTCATACATCTAGAGGCTCTGCCGAAAGAATAATACCCGGTGGGTGTCTGCGTAGAGGTAATCTTCGGTTAGAGGTCACGCTGCCAAGTTGACCGGTACGTCCAATTCGCCGAAACCTTCTTGGCCTCGCACCAACAGGGATAGTAGCCAAAGCCTGAATACCAATGTTCATGTCTTCTAGCTCATCGGACTTCACGAACACACCGTAAACCACAATACCTTCCCACGCATTGTCTTCGGCAAGTAGGGCAATCTCAGCATCTGATCAGCGCTTTGCGCGTAGTGAGCCGCCACCATCGATTAACAACACACGTCCCAGACCATCTTGCTCTAATACGGAGCGAATCAAAGCATTGTCTTCAAAACACTTTAATGTCGTGATCTGTCCTGCGAAGGATGCACGTCCACCGAAGTTGCTGAACATGGGCTCCACGACATCAACTTGATCCAAATATATGTCGCACAGTGCTGAAGTGTTGTATTCCATTAGTATACCTTTTGAACAATGAGCTTACTTTGAGTATATCGGTGCTTGATCCCTTTGCAATGATTAGTCTCATTTAACTCAATAGAGTTTGAGCTACGACAACCCTGCAAACCAATAGGTTAGTGACCAGTGAGCATTTCACAATCACTGGCATCATTGGTGCAATCTGCGCTGGTTTTTCGGTTTCCCAAACGGCCTTGCCATGTTTGTAAACAATAACAATGCTCAATAAAAACGGCAGGCTGATCCAGACCGGTTTTTCTTGAATCAGTAGGTAGATAGCGAAAGAAGCAAGGGCGAGACCAAGCAGTGCAAAATGATAGTGCTTGGCTTTGCGTTGCCCTAGGCGAACCGCCATGGTGCGCTTACCACATTCGCTGTCGTTCTCTATATCACGCATGTTGTTGATGTTGAGTACTGCAACCGCCATTAATCCACAGCCTAGCGCTGGAAGGAATAGGCTTGGTTCTACATGACCTGTATGTAAGAAGTATGTGCCTGAAACGCCTAACAAACCGAAGAAGATAAATACCGATAAGTCGCCAAGGCCAATATAACCATAAGGTTTATTGCCCACGTGTAAGCGATGGCAGCCATTATGGCTAATACGCCTAACGCGATGAAAGATAAGATGCTTTCAATCGAGGTTAAGGCATGAAAATAAGAATCAGCCCAGCGAGCATGGTAAACACGATGTTGAGGATGATGGCTTGCTTCATAGTTTTCGCGGTCACCGCGCCGGATTGCATTGCGCGTGTTGGCCCCAGACGGTTTTCGTTGTCTGTGCCTTTTACTGCGTCACCATAGTCATTGGCTAGGTTCGATAAAATTTGTAATAAGGTGGCAGTTAAAAAAGCCAGTAGGGCTATTGATAGAGAAAACGACCGCCGGCGAACGCTAAACTACTTCCTGTAAAATAGAGACGAGTGCGAGAGGGCAGAGTTTTTGGTCGTGCGGCATCAAGCCAAATCAGTAGAGATTGTTTCATCGTAGGTCTATTTCTTTGTAGAGTCTTCGTTCAAACTGGTGATTTGAGTATACGCCCATTTTTCGGGTAATAAAAAGCCACTCGAAAGTGGGCCTTGAATTCGCTTATTAGCTGCTATTTCTTTGATGATAGAGCAATAAGTTGGAGTTTTGTGTGCTACAGGATGAAGCGACTTAGGTCTTCGTCTTCCACGAGCTCGCCAAGCTTAGATATTACATAAGCTTCATCAATCAGCAATTTACTGCCTGCTCGGTCTGTTGCGTCAAATGAGATTTCATCCATTAGGCGCTCCATGACTGTGTGAGTAGACGACGCGCACCGATGTTTTCAGTGGTTTCGTTCACACGCCATGCTGCGTCTGCAATCTGGTTGATGCCATCTTCAGTGAACTCAATGCCGACATCTTCTGTTTTCATCAGGGCAATGTACTGCTCGGTCAGTGATGCCTTTGGCTCAGTAAGAAACGTTTGAAGTCATGTGCTGATAGTGCTTCAAGTTCTACGCGGATTGGCAGACGACCTTGCAGTTCAGGGATCAGATCTGATGGCTTAGCCACTTGGAATGCACCTGATGTGATAAACAAGATGTGGTCAGTTTTAACCATGCCGTGCTTCGTTGATACTGTGCTGCCTTCGATTAGAGGCAGTAGGTCGCGCTGAACACCTTCGCGAGATACGTCTGGGCCTGAGCTGTCGCCACGCTTACAGATTTTGTCGATCTCATCGATGAATACGATGCCGTTGTTTTCAGCGTTGAAGATCGCGCTCTCTTTTAGCTCTTCTTGGTTCACAAGCTTCGCAGCTTCTTCTTCGTCAGTGCTTTGAATCATCTTTGTTTTCATCTTACCTTTTTTCTTGGTGTCGCCCGCTAGGTTTTGGAACATGCCCATTGCAGCTGGTTGGTCATCACTTCCATACCTGGAGTGTGACATGATTTCAACGCCCATTTGCGGTGCGGCTACATCGGACTTCGATCTCTTTGTCGTCTAGCTTACCTTCACAGCAGTTTCTTGCGGAAAATCTGACGAGTGGTTTGAAGAGTGGTGTCTTCAGTTGATTGCTCGTTCTGACCTCAAGCATCACGTGCTTGGTGGTAGAAGGGCATCAAGAATGCGTTTCTTCAGCTTGTTCTTCAGGCGCGGTACTGTACTTTTTCCATCGCTTGTTGATGTGTCATCTTGATCGCAACGTCCGTTAGATCACGGATGATGGTCTCAACTTCTTTACCAACGTAGCCCACTTCGTGAACTTAGTTGCTTCTACCTTGATGAACGGCGCATTAGCGAGTTTCGCTATGACGGCGAGCAATTTCAGTTTTACCCACACCCGTTGGGCCCAATCATCAGGAGTTTTTTTGGCGAAACTTCAACACGCAGGCTTCTTCAGCTGCATACGACGCCAGCGGTTACGTAGAGCGATAGCCACTGAACGCTTAGCGTTGTCTTGGCCGATAATGTGGCGATTGAGTTCGTGAACAATTTCGCGAGGAGTCATTTCAGACATGGTTTTTCCTTAATTCTTTAATCACTGTTGAATACAACGTTATTGGATGGAAGCGTCGTTACTCTGGCATTGGCAGCTCAACGGTGCTTTCTAGTTCTTCAATAGTTGGTGAGGTTGGTGAATTCACAGATATCGCCAGCAATGTTCAGCGACTTTTCTGCGATTTCACGCGCATCTAAATCATATTTCTAATAGTGCAGTCGCTGCTGCTTGAGCGAAGTTACCGCCCGAACCGATCGCAATCAGGTCGTTTTCTGGTTGAACGACGTCACCGTTACCAGTAATGATCAGTGAAGCGGTTTCATCCGCGACTGCTAGCAGTGCTTCTAATTTACGTAGAGCACGATCGCTACGCCAATCCTTCGCCAGCTCAACGGCAGCTTTGGTTAGGTGGCCTTGGTGCATTTGCAGCTTGCTTTCAAATTTTTCGAATAGCGTGAAAGCATCTGCCGTACCGCCAGCAAAACCTGCCAGTACTTTATTGTTGTATAGGCGACGTACTTTACGGGCATTGCCCTTCATTACAGTATTGCCTAGAGATACTTGTCCATCACCCGCGATGACGACTTTATTATTACGACGTACAGATACAATGGTAGTCACGAGTAGGGCCTCTTAATATTTCTTATCTTTGGGTATAAAAAGTAATGAGATGGTGCTCGGATAATTCAAGGAAGGGCGAGTGATGTCGCGCAACTTATCGGCGGAAGTTGTAAGGAAAACTGACTAAAGGGAGTAAATAAAAGAAAACCTCCACAATGGGAGGCTTTCGGAGTTTGGTTTTAGGCTTTTGCTAAGATTAAGACTGCGACTATCGCTAAATCTAGATCGGTGTCTTTCCAAATAGCGCAAGGTTCGATTTTCGGCCCGTTGCAGCTTATGGGCGATCGCGTTCGGGCGTCACGCTTCAAACTTGTATGGCCCTAGAACCACACGGTACCAGCTACTGCCGTCTTTTTACGATTTCACTCGAGATACCTTGGGAACGCAATATCTAACTTTGCGCGTTTCTGCCTGTGCTGACGTTTTGTAAGCGCCACACTGCATCACGTAAGGGATCTTAGAGATCTCTTGCTCTTTGGCTTTAACTTCAATCTCGCGGCTTGCAGCGTTTCAACGTAGTCCCACTTCTCTCTGAGGCGGTGGAATCACTTTCGCTGTTTTGGCTTAGGGTTTTGGTTTGGGTAGCCACAGGTGTTGGTGCTGGCGGCTCAGGATCATTACTCAATAAGTAAGTCCATAACCAAAACCACCGGCATGGAGGATCGCCAAAAGACCACTGCGCCAAGGTTTACGGCGAGGGGGCTTGTTTCTTGGTCGGTTTTTTCGTGCCACGACCACGCTTTACATAATCTCTATTAGGCCACAAGACAATTCAATAGTTGCTGATTCTGTCCTCAGTGGTAATCCAGATTGCGCGAGGATAATAGTGCAGAAATGGAAGGCGGCACATCAAATGTGCCGCAGATTTATAAGGGAGTATTTCTGAGGTTACATTCGAGGTGGTGCGTGTGCTGCCTCTAACGACTATTTAGCTTCAAGCAGACGCGAACCTGCTTGCACATCGTTGCCCTTCAATAGATCAAGCATCATCAACATCGCTTGGCGTCCAATCTCATAACGAGGCTGAGAAATAGTGGTTAGCGGTGGATCGCAGTATGAGGCGAATTGGGATGTCATCGAAGCCAACAATCGATAGGTCTTGAGGAACGCGTAAACCTAGCTTCTTCGCTTCTTGAATCGCACAATCGCCATCGACATCGTTATGACAGAAGATCGCTGTAGGTTGTTCAGGAAGTGCTAGTAATTGACGAACCGCTTGCGCACCCGCTTCAAAGGTGAAATCGCCCACAGTGCTGTAAGCTGGGTTCATTGATACTCCAGCGCGGCGCAATGCTTGTTGGTAGCCTTGTTGACGGAACTTACACAGGGTTGCAGTCGTTGGCCCAGAGATCTGAGCGATGCGCTTATGACCTAACTGAGCGAGGTAATTCACGGCTTCAAATGCAGAGGTTAGGTTGTCGATGTGAACCGTTGGCAGTTCAAGCTCAGGTGCGAATTCACACGCCATAACCATTGGCGGTAAATTCTTTTGCTCAGGCTTACTGACATCAAACGGATGATCAGTGCCAAGCAGTAGCATACCGTCTGCTTGTTTTGTGAAGACCAAGTTAACAAATGAAGACTCACGCTTCTTTGTTGGCCACTGTCACCCAGTAAACGAGGTAGTCATTCTCTACAGCGGCATCTTCGATACCACGAATGATTTCGGCGAAGTAAGGGTCACAGATATCAGGAACGATAGTGATGATGGTTTTTGATTCGTTGCGACGTAAATTTCTAGCTAATGTATTGGGTGAGTATCCAGCTTCAAGTACTGCTGTCTCAACTCGTTTACGAGTAGAAACCGAGACTTTTTCAGGGTTCATCAATGCACGTGATACCGTTGCCGTTGAGACGCCTGCTAGCTGGGCAACATCCTTCATTGTCGCCATAAATTAAACCCTCTTTTAAGTTCCTTTGTCGCCTAAGTATTTAAGGCGTGAATAATTAATACAATCGGATAGATATTATGAAAGTGTTGCTAACACTTTTTTTATTGCAATATTTTATTCGTTTCATCCGTGTAAAGTTACGGCTAGATTAACAAAAATCACATGACTAGTGTGAGGTTGCTCACGAGAAATATGAAATATTTGTGAACAAACTTATCATTAGTTTTAACCCAAGTAGGTTTAGGTCAAATCTTGCGGCTCAATATCGAGTGACCAACGACTTTTTTCGCAGCAGGTAACATATTAATTGCCGGCTTCGCACTCATTAATAACTTCTGCATTAACGAACGAGTCTGAGTTTGTAGAATCAACTGCCAGCGTGATTTTCCCGCTCGCTTGGCCAGTGGCGCTGGGGTGGGACCTAGAACCATGCAATATTGGTCAAACAAGGGGTGCGATTCTAATGTATGACGAACCTGACGCAAGAACTCTTCCACCAAACGTGTGTCATTGGCTTCCGCTCTAAACAGAGTCATAAAGGTATAAGGTGGCAGCATCGCTTGTTTACGCTCGGCCAATGCGGTTTGGGCAAAGTGGTTATAGTCTTTGTGCAGCAACGCTTGTAACAAGCCATGTTCTGGATGGTGAGTTTGTAAGATAACCTCACCCGGCTTACTGGCACGGCCTGCTCGACCGGCGACTTGAGTAAACAGTTGAGCCAACCGTTCAGAGGCGCGGAAGTCACTACTATATAAAGAGGCGTCACATCCAATAACGCCACAAGTGTCACGTCAGGAAAGTGGTGACCTTTAGCAAGCATCTGTGTACCGATAAGAATTTGGTATTCACCTTTACGAATCGACTCTAGCGCGCTTTCTAAGCTGCCTTTGCGGCGGGTGCTGTCTCGGTCAATACGAATGGTTTTGTATTCAGGGAATAGCTGACCAAGTTGAGCCTCTAACTGTTCGGTACCTACACCCACCGTCACCAAGTTAGCTGAACCACAGCCTTGGCAATTGTGTACGATATGCTGTTGCGAACCACAATGGTGGAGCGCATTTCATTACTGTACTGGTGATAGGTGTAGTAGGCATCACAACGCTTACATTCTGCTGTCCAACCACAATCGTGACACATCAGTGCGGGAGAGAACCCACGACGGTTGAGAAACAACATCACTTGGTTGCCTGCTTTGAGGTGTCTTTGCATTTCAGCAATCAACGACGCAGACAAGCCACTTTCTAGATATTCACCCTTCACATCCAACACTTTATTGGTGGTCGGCAGCGCGACACCCGCACGTGAAGTAAGGGTGAGATAACTGTATTTACCGATCTGAGCGTTGTGCAGCGTTTCAAAGGCCGGAGTCGCCGAGCCTAACACAACCGGGATCTGCGCTTTATGAGCACGCATGATGGCTACATCACGAGCGTGGTAGCGTAGGCTATCTTGCTGCTTATAAGAGGCGTCGTGCTCTTCATCGACAATGATAATTCCCAGATCAGCGAAGGGAGTGAACAGAGCCGAGCGCGTACCAATCACAATGCCCGCTATTTTATCGCGCGCCGATAGCCAAGCATTCAGTCGTTCAGAATCGTTTAATCCAGAGTGAATCACCTCAACAGGCACATTAAAACGACGCTTAAAGCGATTAATCGTTTGTGGAGTGAGGCCTATTTCCGGTACCAAGACTAACGCTTGTTTACCTTGGTCGAGAATCGGCTTGATCATATTCAGGTAGACTTCGGTCTTACCTGAGCCGGTAACCCCCTCGAGCAAGAAGCAACTAAAATCGGTTTGGCTATTTACTGTCGCAATCGCGATCGCTTGTTCAGCATTGAGCTTCGGCTTGTCTTGTTCGTTTTCAAGTTCAACTGGCCATGGTTGGCGCTTTGGCTTTTTCTCTACCGACTCAATCCAACCTTTCTCTTCCAAAGTCTTAAGCACCGCGCGCCCCGACTTCTTCACCAATGAATTCTTGATGAGGAATAGGGCCGTGCTCAAGCATGTGCATCACTTTGGCTTGCTTAACCGCACGACCAAAGCCTTGCATCAGTTGATCTCTGCCTGATGGGGTCAATTGCCACTCGACAAGCGTTGCGAAGTCGGCAGCTTTGCCTTTTCGTAAAGCGCTTGGTAGAGCATTAGCCAAGGTTTCACCCAGTGGATACTGATAGAACTGGCTGCACCATACCAAGAGTGAGTAGACCGATTCTGGCCAAACAGGTTGGTTGTCTAATAAGGCTTAATGGGCTTGAGCTTGTCTAGCTCGAATTCAGATTCGTTAACCAGAGCTGTAACAATACCTGTTAAGGTTTGTCGTCCAAAAGGCACAGAGACTCGTCCACCAATAATCGGAATAGGTGGTTAGGAATCTTGTAATCGAACTGCTTGTCTAGTGGAACAGCAGTGCACGCGGGCAATCATTGGACGCATAAAGGGACAGCTTTATCTGAGTGACGAGAGCGAACAGTCTAATGGATAAGGGCGTTAAATTCGAGGAGCAGTTTGGATGAGAGTACTCGAGTTAACGCAGGAAGATAACGAGCCCGAAATCTCAGGCCGACAAAGGAAATAAAGAGGCTATTGGTGAAAAATGTATCAAACCAGTTTGATCCTGCCTTATAGATTCATTACTA